>CP148267.1:0-2387 GCA_045345765.1 Peptostreptococcaceae bacterium AGR-M142 | reverse complement strand
GAAGAAGTTTATTGACTTCTTCACTTTTTTTATGTTATATATATAGTATATATATATATATATATGGCATATATATAATAAAAGGAGGATATTATGTCTAAGAAAATTCTAATTAGTTTAAATGTTGATCCAAAAGAAAAGGAACTATTAGATTATTTATCGAAAGATACAGATATCAATATGAATAGGACTCAGATACTTTTACATGGTTTGTATAGTATTGCAACATCACAATTAGAATTTGATGTTGATGATGATTATTTATTTGCTTATAGTGCTGATTTTTTACTTAATGAATTAAAAAGAATGGAATTAAAGAAACAAGAGTATTTAAAGAATTTTATTATTATGGGTATCAAACATAATAAGATTGATTTAGATGAATTAGATGGTGATTTTTTTAAATCTATCATAAGAGAGTTAAATGAAAGTAATTTGAATGAGGACTAAATAATATTTAAAGGGTGGGGGGGTAGGAGCTTGTGCGACGCTCCCTCCCACCCTTTAAATATTATTTTTAGTTCGTTCAAGAAAGTTCGTTGTAAGTTGAAAATAAACTCACCTAGAAGAATAATAACGTGCACGAAAAAATAGATGTATTGCAAAAATATGTTCTTTTAGTTAATTTGAGCATTTGTAATGTCAATTTAGGGAATAGAGAGAGATAGCAGAGCGATGGTTTTATCTCGAACGGTGGGTTTTTGAGGTATTGGAGTGATTTGATTGTTTAGGTGTTTGATTTTTGCTATTGATGTTTATGATTTTGAGGAGAAAGGGAAAAAAGTAAAGTGTGCTAAAATTTTTTTTCTTTCTAATGATTTTGATTGTAGTTGCAAAAAAGGTTTGCTTCCAACCTGTTTTTATTTAAAAGATTTAGATTTATTAAATAAAATCCCTGAAGTTCCGGGTATTTATGATGTTTCTTTAGAGCAAATCGGGGGTTTTGGAAATGAAGAAATTATTTTTTCGGATATTATTTTTGTAGATAAGTTTGATTTTGATTTTTTAAATAAATAATTGTGTCCATTTTTTTAGTAAAATTGAAAATATATTTTATTAAAAAAATCGGACTTATTTAAAAAAATATATTATAAAAAATCATATTTTCGTAAGAAAATGTGATTTTATTTTTCCTATACTTGATATATTAGAAATAACCGTACAAAAATAAATTTATATACTTAAAAAGGGGGTTATGAAATTGTCTATACATATTGAAAATGCAATAATAGATAAGGAAATCATTGAAAATATTATTGAAAATAAAGAATATAATAAAATAATAATAAATTATTATAGTGAATTTGCTAGTGAGTTTGAAGATGATTATAAGAATACAATATTGAATAAAGTAATAAATATAGATAATTGTAATAAGTTTTGGCTGCTAGATAAGTATGAAATTCAGAAAGTTAAGGATGTTAAAAGACAGAATTTGTGTAAGGATAAATTTTGTTCAAATTGTAAGAAAGTAAAGCAGTCTGCTCGTATGGCTAGATATATACCGGAACTAGAAAAATATAGTGATAGACTATACCATATGGTGTTAACTGTTCCTAATTGTAATGGAACTGATTTAAAAGATACTATAAAGCATATGAATAAATGCTTTAAATATTTAATTCAATATATTAGAGGAGATAGAACTACTAAAGATATTGATTTTAATTGTTGGAAGTATGAAGGTGCTGTTAAATCTTTGGAAGTTACATTTAAGGGGAACAGTTATCACCCTCATTTTCATATTGGTTTAGTCATGGATCCAAATGTTTTAAGTAAGAGATGTATTCAAAACAGATATTCAATAAATAATAGGGGTGTAGTTAGAAAGTTATCTAGATTATTTACCAAGGAAGAAATATTGATTCAGAAAGTTTGGTATCTTCTTGTTAATGGTCAGAGAGTTAATAAGAAAAATATAGATAATATAGAGTGTGTAAGAAGTAAGTTAGGGGAAAAGATAGTTGAAGACTTAGGTTATAGTTGTATGATTGTTAAGTTTCCACCAGAACAATATGCAGAGCTTTTTAAGTATGTTACAAAGGAAAAAGATGAGATGGGTAAGGTTTTGACTTATGATAATTTTAAATCGCTTTATAATGGATTATATAGGGTTAAACAGATACAGGGGTATGGATGTCTATATAGAATAAAAGATGATGTTGATTTAGAACTTTTTGAACAGAAATACAACGAATATCTTAATATTTTAAGACAAAAAGAAAGCCCTGCTGAAGTTTTGGAGAACCCGCAGGACTTACTTTTAGATACTTCTTATAAATTGATTAATAGAAAATCATATTTTAAATATCTAAGAAAATTATAACATAGATATTTAAAACACAACACTCACTTTATTTTTATTATATCTTATGATGTAGTTTTGT
>CP148266.1:0-4683 GCA_045345765.1 Peptostreptococcaceae bacterium AGR-M142 | reverse complement strand
TATTTTAAACCACCTTTAAATAAATATATTTATGTTATATAAATTAAATCATAAAAAAAAAAAATAGTAAAGTTTTTTTTAACCAAATGGTAAAATGGTTAAAAAAAACTTTACCAAATAGTTAAGAAAACTTGACCAAATGATAAAAAAAACTTGACCAAGGAAAATATAGTATAAACTAGTAAATTAAATTCTTTAATGTACATTATATATATAATTACTCTTATCTATATATAAAGGGTCTTAAAAAAGCTTAAATTAACTTTATTTTTTTAGATTTTGTTTAAAATAAATTGCTACGCAAAAAAAGAACCATTTTAAAACAAGTAAAATCAATGCTTATAAATGGTTTTTAGGGTTAAATGACTCGCCTAAAAATTGGATATGTAGCTATAATACATACATAAAATCTAGGGTTTTGAATGGTTTTAAGGCTCAACGCAGTTGCAAGTTTCCAAAATGTAATTTTGGTATAACTTGCTATACCATTTTAGTACTTTCGTATTTTTATGGTATGATAACATTGAAGATAATTAAGATTGGGGGTTTGAACTTGGCTCATTTAAAGAAATTTGATAGGAATGCAACAGGACATTTAGCTGCACATTTTGAAAGAAAACAAGACATTGACGGAAACTATGTTAAGTTTGGAAATCAAAATATAGATTTGAATAAAACTCATTTGAATTATAATCTTGCACCTAATAGATCCGACCAAATAGAATTTATTAAAAATAGGTGCAATGAAGTTAAATGTTTAAATCGAAAAGATGTAAAAGTTATGTGTTCTTGGATTATTACTAAACCACAAGGCATCAAAGAAAGCGAAGAAGAATTATTCTTTAAAGAAAGCTATAGGTTTTTAGAAAACAGATATGGCAAAGAGAATATTATATCTTCATACGTTCATAAAGACGAGATAACACCACATATGCATTTTGCTTTTGTTCCAGTAGTCTATGACAAGAAAAAAGAAATCTATAAAGTTAGTGCTAAAGAAAAAGTAACGAGAAATGACCTTAAAACTTTTCATAAGGACTTAGAAAAACACTTAGAAAAAACATTTGATAGGGAAATTGGAATTTTAAACGAAGCAACAAGAGAAGGAAATAAGTCTATAAATGAATTAAAGCGATTATCAGCCACAAATGAAGTCGAGATGACCAAACATACTATTGAAGTGTTAAAAACGGAATATAGGGGATTAGAAAGCTTTTTAGGGCAATATAAAAATAACAATCAAACCTATGATATGTATCCCGATTATGTTCAAATAAAAAATAAGGGTATAATCAATAAACAAAAATATGTTTCTTTACCACTTGAAAAATGGGAAGAAAAGCTTAAATACTTCTATTTATCTGATTCTTATAAAAAAGAAAATGAATTTTTAAAAAAAGAATTGGAAGAATTAAAAAATGCTAAGCCTATAAAAGAACTCAAAGCACAATTGAAAAAAATTGAAAAAGAAAAATCAAGAGCAGAGTCATCAAATTATAATCTAAGAATTAAAGTTTTTAAGCTAGAAAATAAGATTAATAATATTTTCAAACTAGAACCAAAAATTAAAGATTTGCTTCAAGAACAAAAACAAAAAAGAATTGAAAAAGAGATGAATCTGGAAAGATAATTTTATATTTTTAAAATATTTTTTTGTATTCTTTCTTGTATTCTTCTTTGTATTCTTTTTTAATTTAAAAAACCTAAAAGCCCCTTATTTTCAACAAAAATTCTGTATGCTTTTTTGTATTCTTTTTTGTATGCTTATTTGATTAAAAAATTTTAAATTAGAAAGGATTTTTATTATGAATGAATTAACAAAATTAAAAGTGCAATTAGGATTTCAGATAATAAAAACAATGATTTCTTTAATTGGGTTAATAGCATCAATCTATATTTTAATAAAAATAATAATGCTATAACTAGCGTTTAATTTTTACACATTAAATAAATTTTGCTTCGTTTACCGTTCGAGATAAAACCTTTGCTCTGCTATCTCTCACTAGCTTATAGCTTATCTGGTTTCATCAAATAAAATAGTAAAAGTCCGGTTGTTTCTACGAAACGGTTTACGCTGTCGCCTTACTACGTTCATTTACAAGCTCTTTTAGGGATATATTCTATTTGGAGTATCTTTTTAAAGGATTTTACCCTTAAAAGCTAAACTATGCACGTTATATTGGGACGGTTGAGAACGGTTTAACTGGTTATTTTGATAATTTTGCTCGATACACTAAGACCGTACATAAAAAATAGTGAAGATAGCAGAGCAAAGGTTTTATCTGAACGGCATTAGAAATTAAAATAAAAACGACTTGAATATATTTTTTAAGTTGTTTTTATTTTTTTTGATTATGTATATACAAAAATGTGTATACATATAATATTATTAAATATAAAAATGGAGTTGATTGTATTGAAATTACTTACAGATAATAAAAATTCAAAAGATAAAACATTAAATCTAAGGTGTACGAATAAAGAAAAAGATTTTATTATGGATTATTGCAAATTAATAGCGATAGAAAATGATTTAAAAAATTCTAATTACTCAACTGTAGTAAGATTTTTATTTGATGCATATAAACCTAAATACTTTGATAAAAATGATTTAAACGAAAGGGGTTAATTACTATGAGAAAAGAAATACTAAGAAATTCAAACTATATAACAATTAATTTATTAGATAATGATTTGATTATTGGAACTTTAGAAATAAGCAAGGAAAGTAAAGGAGCTTGGTATTTTAATAGACTTAAAGTAAGAGAATCACACAGAAATAATGGTTACAGTAAAATCTTAATGAATGAACTTATAGATATTTTAAAAAAAGAAAAAATAGATTTATATTTAGAAATTAATCCTTATGGATCTATGACTAGAAATGATTTAGAAAAGTTTTATATATCTTATGGATTTAAAAAATTAAATAAAAATTTATTTTATATATGATATCAAAAAAAATTTCGATGTAAATTTTAGGTGTATGAGTATATTTTTTACTCATTTTGTTTTATAATTATTTATATATTCTTTATTATTAAGGAGGATTTTTTAATGAATAGACCAAATAGTTACATTTCAATAAAAAAAATATTTATATTGTTGTTTTTATTATTTTTTATAATATTAAGTATGTATTTATATCAAAAATATTTTTTAGATAAATACATACCAATTCTGCATGGAACATTTGTATATGAAAAAGATAATTATGTAACTCTATCTTTCGATAAAAATGATGATTTTTCATACTATTATAGAAGTTTATCTACTAAATCAATAAGTAAAAAATTAGATAATACCAAGTACGAAAAAGGAAAATATAGTATGAGCGACAATTCAAAATTAATATATGTGTTAAAAGACGGAACTCTAAATAATCATGAAATAATTTTAGATTCAGAATTAGAAAGTTTAACAATAAAAATTAATGGAGATCAATGCAAATTTATAAAAATAAGTTCATCTGCATTAATCCCCATTGATTTTAGAAAAAAAGATTAATTATTGACTTTTTTTATTTCTAATCCGATACCAACCTTTAATGCTACTGGGAATGTTTTTACATATTCCCAATCTCCATATTTTCCAGTGTTTCCATATATTCTTCTACGTTTCATCTCGTGTATAGTAACGTCAAAATCTCTATATACAAATAGTTTAACTTTTTTATTTATATATTCATCAGGAACTTCTGCACTATACTCTGTAACTTTTGATGAAACTTCACCTGTTCCAGCACAAACACCAACACTTATAGGTCCTCCTGCAACAGAAACTGAAAAAGTAATATTTTCTTCCACTCCTTCATCTCTCCAATGAATACGTCCACCTTTTTGTTTAAAAGCAACACCTCGTGGAGACTGATTCCCTGCGTAACCCATTGGATAATCATATTTTTGAACTGAATCAATTTCTTCTGTTTTATATTCCCATTGAGGTATTGAGTCTTTTTTATTTCCTAATTTATCAATTTCTTTAAGAATTTCTTCTTCTATTTTTTTATTTTTTTCTTTTAATAAATCTTTTTCGGATAATTCTTTTTTAAATTTTTGAATTTCTAAATTGTTATTTTCATTTGCAAATCCTGTAAGACTTAAACTTAAAACCAATCCTATTGTTAGAAATAAACTTAAAATTTTTCTCATAAAGATTTTTCCTCCTAAAAAGTTTTTTTTTTCAAATAAAGTATATCATAACAATAAAATAAAAAAACCTTAAATTTTTTTTAAGGTTTTTCCTTATCTTTAAATGATGAAAATTTAGTCATTAGATAACGTTCTTTATTTTGATTCCCTCTATGCATAAGTTTTGCACTTAACATAATAGCTCCAGTTTTTCTTGATATAAGATTTGCATCTTCTAATATTTTCAAAGTTTCTATAACGACAGGTTTGGAAACTTTGGATTTTTCCGAAAGTTCTCTTGTTGTAATTATTAAAGTATTTTCACTTTTACTCATATTTTCAAAAATATATTTTACAACAGCCATTTTTTTTGTTCCTAATTTTTCAATTAAACTTATAATTGCAGTCATATAAGTAATCATAAATCCATTTCTTCGCGTATCTAATTCAGCTTCAAATTCATCTACAATCTTTACTTCTCCTGTTGGTTTATTATTTTCGTCAAGCTGTATCCATTTACTTTGTCCTAAATACTTTCCATTAGCTTTTCCCA
>CP148265.1:2082500-3356854 GCA_045345765.1 Peptostreptococcaceae bacterium AGR-M142 | reverse complement strand
AGGAGGTTTTTTTATGTCTTACGGAGTAATTAAAGGAGCTGGTTATGTTTTAATTCATACACCAGACATGATTATGCATAATGGTACAACACAAACAACTGAAAAAATAGTAAATCCAGAATCAGAGTATTTAAAGGAATTACATAAGCACATAAGACCATTTGAGGATGTAGTTAGTTATTATCCAAATCAAGCATATATAGGAAATGTTACACCAGCAGAGTTAAAGGAAATAGATATGCCTTGGCATGACAAAAAAATGCCAAACTCAACTCGTGATGGTAAGTTTGGTGAGATAATGCCTCAAGATGAATTTATAGCATTACTAAAAATAGTAGATGTATTTGATTTAGTATTATTAGAAACAGAATTTACAGCTAAATGTAAAGAAACATTAGCAAATCACAAACTTATAACAGACGAAATGATCGCCAAATTAAAAGAAGGCGTTAATATAGATGAAATAAAACATGCAGTAGAAAAAGAACATGCAGAGCCAATATATCACAATGATGTACTTATTGGTTGTGTAAAAAGAGCACATGATGTAGATGCTAACTTAACATCGCATATAATATATGAAAACTTAGTAGTTAAAGCATCAGGAGTAATAGCAATGCTTAACTTACTTGCTAAAAATGACATAAATCCAAATGATATAGATTATATAATAGAGTGTTCAGAAGAAGCTTGTGGAGATATGAACCAAAGGGGTGGAGGAAACTTCGCAAAAGCTATAGGAGAAGTTTGTGGATGCCAAAATGCAACAGGTTCAGATACAAGAGGATTCTGTGCTGCACCAACACATGCATTAATAGAAGCAGCAAGTTTTGTTAAAGCAGGAACACATAAAAATGTAGTAATAGTAGCAGGTGGAGCAACAGCGAAACTTGGTATGAATGGTAAAGACCATGTTAAAAAAGGTTTACCAATATTAGAAGACGTACTAGGTGGATTTGCAATATTAGTAAGTGAAAATGATGGAGTAAGCCCAATAGTAAGAACTGATATGATAGGAAAGCATACAGTAGGAACAGGATCATCACCTCAAGCTGTAATAACATCATTAATAACTGCACCATTAGATAAAGCAGGACTTAAAATAACTGATATAGATAAATACTCAGTAGAAATGCAAAATCCAGATGTAACAAAACCAGCAGGAGCTGGAGATGTACCAACATCAAACTACAAAATGATAGGTGCACTTGGAGTAAAAAGAGGAGACTTAGAAAGAAAAGAAATGGCTGCATTTGTTGAAAAACATGGAATGCCAGGATGGGCTCCAACACAAGGACATATACCATCAGGAGTACCATATTTAGGATTTGCTAAAGATGATTTAACAACAGGTGAATTTAATAGAGCAATGATAGTAGGAAAAGGAAGTCTATTCTTAGGAAGAATGACAAATCTTTTTGATGGAGTATCTGTAATTCTAGAAAGAAATAGCGGAAAAGTAGAATCAAACGAAGGTGTATCAGAAGAAAAGATAAAATCTTTAATAGCAGAAGCTATAAGAGAAATGGCTAAAAATCTAGAAGCGTAAAAGCTAAAAAGAGGTGATAAAATGAGCGATCAAAATATCAAGAATATGATTGGAAAAACTCTATATAATATAGCAGATGCGATAGAAAGTGGAGAATTTGGTGACAAAACAAGAGTTGCAATAACACTTTTAGGAAGCGAACATGGAGTAGAAAATGTATTAAAAGGGGCAGAGGATGCTCAAGTAGAAAACACAGATTTAGAAGTAGTTTTAATAGGACCAAAAGTTGAAACAAACTTAAAAATCTATGAAGTAAATACAGAAGACGAACAACATAAGAAAATGGAAGAATTATTAGACTCAAAAGAAATAGATGCATGTGTAACAATGCATTATAATTTCCCAATAGGAGTATCAACAGTAGGAAGAGTAGTAACTCCAGGATTAGGAAAAGAAATGATAATAGCAACAACAACAGGAACATCATCTACAAAAAGAGTAGAAGCGATGATCAAAAATGGACTATATGGAGTAATAACAGCAAAAGCATTAGGAAATAAAAGTCCAAAAGTAGGAATCTTAAATGTAGATGGAGCAAGACAAGTAGAAACAGCATTAAAAGAATTAAAAGAAAATGGATATGAAATAGAATTTAGTGAATCAAAAAGAGCAGATGGTGGAGTAGTAATGAGAGGAAATGACTTATTAACAGGAACACCAGATGTAATGATAACAGATACACTAACAGGAAACTTACTAATGAAAATATTCTCGTCATTTACAACAGGCGGAAGTTTTGAATCATTAGGATATGGATATGGACCAGGAGTAGCAGAAGATTATGATAGAAAGATACTAATAATCTCAAGAGCATCAGGAAGTCCAGTAATCAAAAATGCAATAAAATATGCAAAAGAAGTATCGCAAGGAAAAATAACGAAAATAGCAAAAGAAGAATTTGCGAAAGTAAAAAAAGCAAAATACGAAGAAGTAATAGGAAAATTAACAAAAGAGAAAAAAGAAGATACAAAAGAAGTAAAAATGCCTCCTAAAGAAGTAGTAACAGGATCAATAGCAGGTATAGACATAATGGATTTAGAAGATGCAGTAAAAGAACTATGGAAAGAAAATATATATGCAGAAAGTGGAATGGGTTGTACAGGACCAATGGTAATGGTAAGTGAAGCTAATGTAGAAAAATCCATAGAAATTTTAAAAAATAAAAATTATGTAAGTTAAAAATATCCTTTTTATTGATTAAATGAAATAATAATACAAAAAAATGTAATGCGTTTCAATCGTCAGAAAATTAAGAAGTTCAAGACTTTTTTTTAATGAAAAAATTATGAATTTATATAAAAAGATAAAAAAAGACTTGAAATTTAGTAGTAAAATAGTGATAATTTAAATGAGGGCGATATTCGTCTTATACAGAGTCGATTTAAGAAAAGGTTTTTTGTTTTTTTAATTCGATGATATAAATATAAAGGGAGGAATAGTCAAAATGAAGAAGAAATTACTTGCTTTAGTTATGGCTGGAGCATTATCACTAACTGGATTAGTGGGATGTGGAGGTTCACAACAAGATGCAAACAATGATGCAAACAATGATGCGAAGGATGCTAGTAAAAAAATAGCTATGGTTACGGATGTTGGTGGTATATCAGATCAATCATTTAACCAATCAGCGTGGGAAGGGTTCTTGAAACTGGAAAAAGACTTCCAAATTAAAAAATCATACCAAGAATCAACTCAAGATGCTGACTATGCACCAAACTTACAAACTTTAATAGATGCTGAAAATGATTTAGTATGGGGAATAGGATTTAAGATGGCAGATGCTGTTTCTGAAGCGGCAGAAAACTATCCAGAAAATAAATTCGCGATAATAGATTTCTCTTATGGAGAAAATACACCAGAAAATGTTATAGGTGTAACTTTCAAAGAGCATGAAGCATCATACTTAGTTGGTGTTATAGCTGCTAAAATGACTAAAACTAATAAAGTTGGATTTATAGGTGGAATGGATGTTCCAGTTATAAACAGATTTAAATATGGATTTAAAGCTGGTGTTGAATCAGTAAATAAAGATATAGAGATAATAGATCAATATGCAAATGCATTTGACAAGCCTGCTGTTGGTAAAGCTATTGCTAACCAAATGTACAGCTCAGGTTGTGATATAATATTCCATGCGGCTGGAGATACTGGAAATGGTATGATAGAAGCAGCTAAGGAGTTAAATAAATTTGCAATAGGTGTTGATAGAGACCAAAACTCTCAAGCTCCAGATAATGTTATAACATCAGCTGTTAAGAGAGTTGATAATGCAATATATGATATTGGTAAAAAACTTGTAGAAGGAGAATTTGATGGTGGTTCTACAGTAGTTTACGGTTTAAAAGAAGGTGGAGTAGATATAGCTCCAACTACATCTAAAAATGTGCCAGAAGATGTAATTAAATTAGTTGATGATGTAAAAGCTAAAATTATAGCTGGTGAAGTTGTAGTACCAGGTACAGAAGAAGAATATAATAACAATAAATAATATAAAAAGAGACCCTTTTAGGGTCTTTTTTTTATGTTTTTTTAAAAATATAAGATAAATAATCATAGTAAGTATAGTAGAAATGAAGAAAAACAAATAAAGAAAAGCTTAATAAACTTAAGTTTGTTTAGTGTTTTTTTAAGTTGTTTAAATTAAATTTAAAATTTGTTACAGTAGAATATTAAAATTATCTGAAAAAATAAAAAAAAAAGAAAATTACAAAAGCAAACGCATTCAAAAAAATAAAAAGTATAACACATATATTCTTAATAGAAACAAAAAATATGTTACTTTTGGTCTAAATAGGGTAGAATATAAAGATGTTTAAGAGTATTTATTTATATAATAAATTCTATATAGTTTTAAATATTATAAAAAAATAGTTATAAGGTTATTCTTTATCAATTATTTAAAATAGTTGTAAACACAATGTTTTTTTAGTATAATAAAAACTATCTTAATAAAAGAATAATCAATAGCTTATAAAAAAATAAACATATGTTTAATTATATATTAGAAAATGTTTTCAATAACCCCTTATAAATAAAAATATAAAAATAAGATATTGAGTATTACAATTTTATAAGACTTAAAGTCTTTTAATTCCCAATAATATAATCAAGGAGGGATAGTAGTTGAGTAATTTAGAAAAACAAAGCAATATCAATTTTGATATCAAAGCTGTTGAAATGATTAACATAACTAAAAAATTTGGTGATTTCACAGCAAATGATAATATTAACTTGACAGTTCACAAAAGTGAAGTACATGCTATATTGGGTGAGAATGGTGCGGGTAAATCAACACTTATGAATATTTTATATGGACTGTATCAGCCAACATCAGGAAGTATAAAAATAAATGAAAAAGAAATAGAAGTAACAGATCCTAATGTTGCTATAGAACATGGAATAGGAATGGTACATCAACATTTTATGTTAGTTGAGCCATTTACTGTGGCTGAAAATATAATATTAGGTATGGAACCTACTAAATCTGGTGGTTACTTAGATTTAAACAAAGCAATAGAAGATGTTAAGAAGATTTCAGAGAAGTATGGTCTTTATGTTGACCCAAATGCAAAAATACAAGATATTAGTGTAGGTATGCAACAAAGGGTAGAAATTTTAAAGGCTTTATATAGAGGGGCAGAAATACTTATATTAGATGAACCTACTGCGGTTTTAACGCCACAAGAAATTCAAGAATTAATGCAAATTATAAGAAATTTAACTAAAGAAGGAAAATCAATTATAATAATTACGCATAAATTAAAAGAAATAAAACAGGCAGCCGATTATTGTTCAATAATAAGAAGAGGTAAATATATAGATACTGTTGATGTTTCAAAAGTTACTGAAAATGATTTAGCTTCAATGATGGTTGGTAGAGAAGTTAATTTTAAGGTTGAAAAAGAAGAAGTAGAGGCTTTAGAGACAGTTTTAGAAATAAAAGGTTTGACAGCATTGGATTCAAGAAATCTAAAAGCTTTAGATAATTTTGATTTAGAACTTAAAAAAGGTGAGATACTTGGTATTGCAGGTATTGATGGAAATGGACAATCAGAACTTGTAGAGGTTTTAACTGGTCTTAAAAAATCAACATCGGGTAAGGTATTGATAAATGGAGAGGATATAACAAATAAAACACCTAGAGATATATTTGATTCTGGATTATGTAATATTCCTGAAGATAGACATAAGCATGGTCTGGTTCTTGATTTTACTGTAGCTGAAAATATGGTATTAGAAAACTACAGAAAGAAGGAATTTTCAAAAGGATTTAGATTATTAGAAGATAATATAAGAAATTTTGCAGATAAATTAGTTGAAAAATTTGATGTTAGACCAACAAACATTAATTTAAAAGCAAGAGCTTTATCTGGAGGTAATCAACAAAAGGTTATAATAGCAAGAGAAGTTACAAATGATCCTGAAGTATTAATAGCAACACAACCAACAAGAGGACTTGATGTTGGAGCAATAGAATATGTTCATAAATCTTTGGTAGAACAAAGAAATAAAGGAAAAGCAGTGCTTTTAGTATCCTTTGAATTAGATGAAGTTATGAGTGTTTCAGATAGAATTGCAGTTATTTATGAAGGTAGAATAGTTGGAATTGTAGATGCTAAAGATGCAGACGAAAACACTTTAGGCCTTATGATGGCAGGAGGTGCAGAAAATGAATAAATTAAAGAACTTATTTAATGATACTTTTAAATTTACTATGGTTGCAATTTTATTAGGTTTTATAGTAGGGTCTATAATACTTATGGTTGCAGGGATTAATCCTATACAAGCATACTCAGTGGTTTTTTTAGGGATATTTGGTAAACCTTCTTCTGTAGCTTGGAGTATTGTTACAGCAACACCAATAATATTAACAGGTCTTTCTGTTGCTTTTGCATTTAGAACAGGATTATTTAATATAGGTGCTGAAGGACAATTTATGGTAGGTGCTTTAGCAGCTGCTGTAGTTGGTTATTTTGTTAAAGCTCCTGCAATAGTTCATATACCACTTACTATAATGGCGGGTATGTTAGCTGGTGCTCTTTGGGGAGGCTGTGCAGGATTTTTAAAAGCTAAATATGGAGTTAATGAAGTTATAACAACAATAATGCTTAACTGGATAGCTCTTTATTTATCTAATTATGTAACTATGTTAGAAGGTTTTAGAAAACCTAATACAGAAGCTTCTTATAAAATACAAGAAACAGCAATGATAAAAATAGATTGGCTTAGAAGTTTTATAGGCCCTGTAAAGGTTAACTGGGGTATTGTATTTGCAATAATTGCAATATTAATAATTGCATATATATTAAATAAAACTACATTAGGATTTGAACTTAGAGCTGTTGGATTTAACAAATTTGCAGCAGAATATGGTGGAATAAATGTAAACTCATCAATGATTAAATCAATGGCAATAGCAGGTCTTTTAGCAGGTCTTGCTGGAACATTACATGTTATGGGTTATTCACAAAAGATAACTGTTTTGGCAGCGTCAGAAGGTTATGGTTTTGATGGAATATCAGTATCACTAATAGGAAATAATACACCTCTTGGTTGTTTATTTGCAGGATTATTTTTTGGAGCTTTAAAATATGGTGGTAGAAAAATGAATTCTATAGGTGCTCCAACCGAAGTTGTAAATATAGTTATGGGTTCTATAATATACTTTATAGCAGCAATAAACCTTATAAAGATGACTATGTTTAAATTTAAGACTGTTAAAAGAGGTGAAAACTAATGGATATAAAAGATTTAGCAATAATTTTAAGTACTACTCTTATGTATTCAACACCTTTAATATTTGCTTCTTTAGGAGGAGTTTTTTCTGAAAATGCTGGTGTTGTAAATATTGGTTTAGAAGGTATGATGACTATAGGTGCTTTTGCTGGGGCGGCAGCTGCTGTTTATACAGGAAATCCTTGGTTAGCATTTTTAATAGCAGGGCTTGCAGGTGGATTATTTGCATTTTTACATGGTTTAGCTACAATAAAATATAATGCAGATCATGTTGTTTCAGGAATTGCAATAAACTTAGCGGCACCAGGTTTTGCCTTATTTATGTGTAGAAGATTATTCAATGGTTCAGCAATGACTACACCATTAGATTTGGATAAAAAATTACCTAAATTATTTGATATGATAATAGGTAAAGAAGCTGCAAGTGCATATAATGATTCATTTTTAGGAATAGTATTTAATTCATATGTATCTGTTTATATAGCTTTTGGACTAGTTTTGCTTGGATGGTATATATTATATAAAACAAAATTAGGTATTAGAATAAGAGCTGTTGGAGAGCATCCTCGAGCAGCTGATACTTTGGGGATAAATGTATATAATATAAAATATATATGTGTTATATTATCAGGAGTTTTAGCTGGTTTTGGTGGAGCTTCTATGAGTTTAGCAGTTGTATCATCATTTAGACCAACACTTATATCTGGTCAAGGGTTCATTGCTCTTGCTGCTATGATATTTGGTAAGTGGACACCTCAAGGTGCTATGTTGGCGTCCTTATTATTTGGGGCATCAACTGGACTTTCTATATTCCTTGGAAATCCAGAAATTGGACTTAATGTTTCTGAAAATATTCTTTCAATGGCACCATATATAATAACACTTGTAGTATTGATTTTATTTGTAGGTAACGCAAATGGACCAGCTGCAAATGGAAAACCTTACGAAAAAGGTGAAAGATAAATTGAAATTAATACCTTATAGAACTTTTAAGTTCTATGAGGTATTTTTATTTATACAGATTTTTATGGGTATAAAAACAATATAATAAAATCATAAATTATTAATATGTATGAAATATATACTATATGGGATTTAGAAATTTAATCTTTTTAAAAGGTGTGATTAATATGTATGAATATAAACTTCATAAAACTTTTTATGTAAATACAAGTTTAAATATAAGAAATAGAATAAAGAGTATTAATGATATAAAATTTGAAAAAG
Organism: Peptostreptococcaceae bacterium AGR-M142; assembly: GCA_045345765.1. Classification (GTDB taxonomy): domain Bacteria; phylum Bacillota; class Clostridia; order Peptostreptococcales; family Peptostreptococcaceae; genus JAOARY01. The sequence goes on along the minus strand of CP148265.1, from coordinate 3,348,342 downwards.
GAAAGTATATTTTTTTAAAAGAGGATTATTATAATTCAAAAACTATATCAGATAAGATTAGAAAAATAATATTAGAGGAAATAATAGAATACTTAGAACAAAATTTTTCTTTAGATTATATAAAATTGATAGATAAAAGAGAAAATATATCAAATAAGAAAGAGCTTCAAGTTTTTTTAAGCCAAGCATTTTATGAAAATGAAAATTTAATAAAAGAAATATTAAATGAAGTAATATTTGACTTTTTTAATTATAATAAGGAAATATCTATAAAAGGTTTTTTGTATTTTAGAATGAAAGATGTTTATGAACTTATTGAAAAAATTGCATTAAAAGCATTAAATGATTATAAACTTATAAAAGCATATGATGAATTTATTGAGATAATGAGGAGTTTTTTATTAGAAAAAGATCCTAAAAAAAATCATCTTAAAATATGTATAAAAGATAATGATATTAAGCAGATACTTGATAATAAAAACAAAAATAGAAAAAAAGAATATTTATCATTAGAGCATATATATATAAAGGAAGAAATGACATTTGAAGATGAAATAATAAATATACTTTTAAATGTATACCCTACCAAAGTGACAATTGTGCATAATATAAATGAAGAAAGAATAAGTATTTTTTTAAGTTTATTAAAAGATATATTTGAAGAAAATATAAGAATCTATTTAAAAAAAGATGAAAGTTTATAAAAATAACTTTGTCTAAAAATTAAATTGTACTATAATGGTATTAAACGATAATATGGAGTTGACGTATGGACAATATTATAAATTATTCGAATGAAAATTGTATAAATTGTAAAAAATGCTTAAGGGTATGTCCTGTAGATGCAATAAAATTAGTAAATCAAAAAACATATATAATAGATGAAAAATGCATTGGTTGTTTAGAATGTGTAAGAGTATGTGAATTTAATGCAAAAATTTTAAAATCGGATATAGGGGAAATAAAGGAGTATTTAAAGAGATCCAAAATCAAAAAAGAAAAAATTATAGCTCTTTTAAACCCTCTTATTTTTTTGGACAAAAACATAAATAAAAATAATTTTGATTTGATAATATCAAAATTACTAAAAAAGCTTAAATATATAGGATTTAGTGAAGTTTATATTGAAAATGAAGGTTTTTTTATAATTAATAATTTGATGGAAAAGAGTCAAAAAATAAGTTCTTTTTGCCCAATTTCTAATGAATATATAATAAAGTATAAAAAAAATCAAAAGAAAAAATTATTAAATGTAGATCCGCCATTTATAATAGATGCAAAGGAAATAAAAAAGAAATATAAAGATAGTAAGCTTGTATATATAAATCATTGTGATGCAAGTAGATGGTTTGTAAAAAAATATGATTATTCAAAATTTATCGATAAGGTTATTAGTTTTTATGAATTGGAAGAATTATTTTATGAATTAGATAATAAATTAGATTTAAGTGAATATAAAAATACTGATATTAATTTAGATTATGATTTTTATTGTGATGATAAAAATATTGCTATATATAAGGGAAGTATAGTCAAAGAAGATTTTGATATTTTAGATAAAAATATAAAAGCATATTGGTGTGAAAATGGTTGTTTAAATGGAACCGGATTTTTTAAGAACAGTTATTTAAATAGAAAAATTAATTTTTTAAATATTAAAGATTATGTATATAAAAATACCTATAGTTTAAAAGATTATAATTTAAAAGATTATGAATTTGATTTTAGTAAAGTAAGAAACCCTAAAGAGGAAATTAATATAGAATATAAAAAAATTTTGTTAGACAAGATTGATAATGATTTTATAAAAAAAAATATTAATTGTAAAGCTTGTGGCTATGAAACTTGTGAGTCTTTTTTTGATGCATATACTAAAAATTATATTGATTTAGATTCTTGTCTTTTAAATATATATAATAATAAAATGAATTTAAATAATAAAATTTTTGATTTGACTTCAAGTTATATATTTATAGTTAGTTTTGATTTTAAGATAATTAATTTAAATCAAGCTTCTATAAATATTATAAATAAGGAAAAGAAAGATGTAATAGGAGAGTATATAGGTCATTATATTGAAATGGAAGATTTTATAGATGTTTTGTATGAAAAAAACCAAATTATATCAAGTAAATTAAGTTCTAAAAAATTAAACAGACATCTTGTTGGTGATGTTTTCTATCTTAAAAAAGAAGGTGCTATAATAGCTATATATAAAGATATTAGTGAACTTGAAAAAGAAAGAAAAATACTTTTAGAAATGAAAGAAGATACATTAAAGACTTCTCAAACTTTGATAAATAAACAAATGGAAATAACAAAGGAAATAACATCTTTATTAGCAGAAAGTACTGCTGAGACAAAAATTATATTAAGTAGACTAAAAGATATTGGTAGAGGAAATTGATATGAATAAAAATTATATTGATTACGGGAAATGTCAGATTATAAAGTATGGAGAAGAATTGTGTGGGGATTCTATAGATTTTTTAGAAATAAATAATAAAAAGGTGATATCTTTATGTGACGGATTAGGTTCTGGTGTTAAAGGTTTTATAGCCTCGACTTTAACATCTAAAATAGGATCAAAAATGTTTTTATATGAGCAAAGTGTAGAAGAAATTGTAAAAACAATAATAAACTCATTGCCAAGTTGTAAAATAAGGGGAATATCTTATTCTACATTTACATTTATAAAAATAACGGACGATTATTATTTTGAAATAATAAATTTTGATAATCCTAATATAATTATAAAAACTAAATTTGATTATAAAAAAGAAGAAATTAATATTGAGGATTATAAAATTGTTTATTATAAAGGGTTTTTAGAAGAAGAAGATTATATATGTGCATTTTCAGATGGTGTTGTTCATGCTGGTGCCAAAAATTTGATGAATTTTTCATGGTCATTAGAAAAAATACATAGTTTTATAGAAAAACATATAAAACTTTCGTGTAATAGTGTTTGTAAAAAGGTAATATCAACTTCGAATCATATATATCAATCAAAACCTTTTGATGATGCGAGTTTTATAATGTTAAAGAAGAAAAAAATGAGGGTGTTAAATATTTTAACAGGTCCACCTTTAGAAAAAACTAAGGATGATGAATTTGTTAATGAATTTTTAAATAAGAGTGGGTATAAAATAATTTGCGGAGGAACAAGTAGCAAAATAGTTGCAAGAATATTAAATGAAGATATAAAAATATTAAATTTAAATTCAAATTTACCGCCAACATATGAATTAAAGGGAATTGACCTTGTTACTGAAGGTGCTATAACATTACAAAAAGTGGATGATTTTTTAGATAAATATATAAATGGTATTTATGATTTACAAGATTTATACATGGGAAAGTCAAAAGACGAAGTTGATTATAAGATTTTAGAATATATGATAGAAAAATCGTCTAAAATAAATATATTTTTAGGAAGAAAAACAAATAAAGCGCATGAAAATATAATTAAAAATATTAAATTAAGAGAAAATATTATAGAAAATATAAGTTCAAAATTGAAAAGTCTTGGTAAAATTGTAGAAATTAGATATTATTAAAATTAATTGATATAAAGATTTTTTTATAAATATAGTTTATAATATATTGACAATTTAGTAGATTAATATTATAATTTAAAAAAATGAAAAAAGCGTTTATTAGAGAAAAGTAATTTAGAAACAGATTAAAGAGAAAGTCTATCACCGGCTGTAAGTAGACTTATTATGACTAAATGAAAAACTACTCTAAAGCATGATTTTAGTAGATATATATTGAAATAATCACGTATGGGTTGCGTTAAAGACCTTTGAAAGTTGAAATTAGCTTACTTAAGTTGATTTAATTTAGGTGGAACCGCGATAACTCGTCCTATCATTAGATAGGAGGAGTTTTTTTATTTTATAAAAAAGTATGAATACTTAAGGAGGATAAAAGATGAAGAATATAAAAATAACTCTTAAAGATGGAAGTGTAAAAGAGTATGAAAAAGGAATATCTGTAATGGATATAGCAAAATCAATAAGTGAAGGTTTAGCAAGAGTTATACTTGCTGCAAAGGTAAATGATGAAGTTGTTGATTTATATCATCAAGTAAATGAAGATTCTTCTTTAGAATTATTAAAATTTGAAGATGAAGAAGGAAAAGATGCTTTTAGACATACAAGTTCGCATATATTAGCACAAGCTATAAAAAGATTATATCCAGCTGCAAAATTAGCAATTGGACCAGCTATAGAAAATGGTTTTTATTATGATATAGATTTAGATGAAAAATTAAATAATGAAGATTTAGAAAAAATAGAAAAAGAAATGAAAAAAATTGTAAAAGAAGATTTAAAGATTGAAAAATTTGTTCTAAACAGAGATGAAGCACTAGAATTAATGAAAGAAAAAAATGAAGATTATAAAATAGAACTTATAAATGATTTAGATAAAGAAGCTGTAATTTCTTTTTATAAGCAAGGTGAATTTGTTGATTTATGTGCGGGACCACATGTTCCTACTACTAAGAAGATTAAGGCGTTTAAACTTATGAGTGTGGCAGGTGCATACTGGAGAGGTGACGAAAAGAATAAAATGCTTCAAAGAATATATGGAACTTCTTTTGAAAAGAAAAAAGCATTAGATGAGCATTTAGAAATGCTAGAAGAAGCTAAAAAAAGAGATCATAGAAAATTAGGTAAAGAGTTAGGTCTATTCACTATTTCTGAGTTTGGACCAGGATTCCCATTTTTTATGCCAAAAGGTATGCAACTTAAAAATGAATTATTAAATTATTGGAGAGAAATACACAAAAAAGCTGGTTATGTTGAAATAGAAACACCTATTATATTAAATAGAGAATTATGGGAGACTTCAGGTCACTGGTATCATTACAAAGAAAATATGTACAGTTTAAAAATTGATGAACAAGATTTTGCAATAAAACCTATGAATTGTCCTGGTGGAATGTTATACTACAAATCAAATATGCATTCATATAAAGAATTCCCAATGAGAGTTGGAGAAATTGGTAGAGTTCATAGACATGAACTTTCTGGTGCGTTACATGGACTTATGAGAGTTAGAGCGTTTACACAAGATGATGCACATATATTTATGTTACCAGAACAAATAAAAGATGAAATTAAAGGTGTTATAAAACTTATAGATGAAGTTTATAGTACTTTTGGTTTCAAATATCATTTAGAATTATCTACTAGACCAGAAGATTCTATGGGTAGTGATGAAGAATGGGAAGTGGCAGAAACTGGTCTTAGAGAAGCGTTAGAAGAACTTGAATTAGATTATAAATTAAATGCAGGCGATGGAGCATTTTATGGTCCTAAAATAGATTTCCACTTACAAGATTGTTTAGGAAGAACTTGGCAATGTGGAACTATCCAATTAGATATGCAATTACCTCAAAGATTTGAACTTGAGTATATAGGTAAGGATGGAGAAAAGCATAGACCTATAATGATTCATAGAGTCGCATTTGGAAGTATTGAAAGATTTATTGGGATACTAATAGAGCATTATGCAGGAAAATTCCCAACTTGGATAGCACCAACACAAGTAAAGATTTTACCTATATCTGATAAATATATGGAATATGCAAATGAAGTTAAAAAAGAATTATTTGATAATGATATAAGAGTAGAAATCGATGATAGAGCTGAAAAAATAGGATATAAAATAAGAGAAGCTCAATTAGAGAAGATACCATACATGCTTATAGTTGGAGAAAAAGAAGCAAATGAAAAAACTATATCTGTAAGATCAAGAGATAAAGGTGAACTTGGGAATATAGATATCAAAGAATTTGTTTCGAATATAGAAGAAGAAGTACAAAATAAAATAAATTCTTTATAAAAATACTTGACAATATAATTAAAGCTGTTATAATTAATAGAGTAAAACAAAGCAGAAGCTTTCGCGTTTCTCACCCCAAACATGTGTAAAGGGGTTAATAATAAGAAAAGTCAGTACCAGAATTTTGGTATTTGAATTATCTTTTTATTTTTGAGTATCGATGCGAGTAGCTTAGGCTATTCGCATTTTTTATATATTAAGCTTAACGGCTGGTATGAAAATTTAGGAGGTGTAGGGTATTAAAGATCTACAAATTAATGAACAAATAAGAGATAAAGAAGTAAGACTTATTTCTAGTACAGGTGAACAATTAGGAGTTGTTAGTGGAAGAGAAGCTTACAATATGGCAAGAGAAAAAAATCTTGACTTAGTAAAGATTGCTCCTAAAGGAAAACCGCCAGTTTGCAAAATAATGGATTATGGAAAATACAAGTATGAACAAGCCAAGATAGAAAAAGAATCAAGAAAAAAACAAAAGGTTATAACTGTAAAAGAAATCAGATTAAGACCTAGAATAGAAGAACATGATATGCTAACAAAATCTAAGCAAGCGAGAAAGTTCTTGGAAAAAGGTGACAAAGTTAAAGTTACCGTTAGATTCAGAGGTAGAGAGCTTGGTCACAAAGAGCTTGGATTTGATGTTATAAATAATTTCTTAGGTAGAATTGAAGATATAAGTGTTCCGGAAAGAAGACCTAAATTTGAAGGAAACAGCTTAGTAGTTATTTTATCACCAAAGAAAGACTAAAGATTTATAGTTTGGAAGGAGGAATTTACAATGCCTAAAATGAAAAGTCATAGAGGTGCAGCTAAAAGATTCAAGAGAACAGGAAGTGGAAAACTTAAAAGAAATAAAGCTTTCAAAAGACATATACTTACTAAAAAATCGTCTAAGAGAAAGAGACATTTAAGAAAATCTGGTATGATGAGTGCTGGAGATTTCTCAAGAATATCACCTATGCTACCATATCTTTAAGAAATAATTAATGTAAGGAGGGAAATTAAAGATGGCTAGAGTAAAAAAAGGAGTTACGGCTCGTAGAAGACATAAAAAAATATTAAAACTTGCAAAAGGATTTAGAGGCGCTAGAAGTAAATTATTTAGACCTGCAAATCAATTTGTTATGAAAGCTCTTATGAATGCTTACATAGGCAGAAAGCTTAAGAAAAGAGATTTTAGAAGACTTTGGATAACAAGAATAAATGCAGCTACAAGAATAAATGGATTATCTTATTCTAAATTCATGAGCGGACTTAAGAATGCAGGTATTCAAATGAATAGAAAAATGCTTTCTGAAATGGCTATACATGACCCAGAAGGATTTAAGCAATTAGTAGAAACTGCAAAGTCTAAGTTAAACGCGTAGAAATACTTAAAAGATAGGCTTATGCCTATCTTTTTTTATTTATAAAAGAATCCTTTAGGATTTTTTTTTATAAATAAAAATTAAGTTTTATTTTAAGAAAATGGCGTATAAAAAGAAAAGAAGGTGATTTAATTGACCAAAAGAGTTTTATCACCTGTTCAAACCATTGTTTTAGGGTTTGCAGGAGTGATTTTATTAGGTGCAATTTTGTTATCTTTACCAATTGCATCTGATAATTTAAAATCAGTAGGGTTTTTAAATGCTTTATTTACTTCGACTTCAGCAGTTTGTGTAACTGGATTATCTGTTGTGGATACAGGAACTTATTGGTCTTTGTTTGGAAAAGTAGTAATACTTTTATTAATCCAAATAGGCGGACTTGGATTTATGTCCATAGCAACCTTGTTTGCAATGCTGATAGGGAAAAAAATATCGTTAAGAGAAAGATTAGTTATACAAGAAGCACTAAATGAATATAATTTATCAGGTCTTGTAAGACTTACAAGACATATATTATTTGGTACTTTACTAATAGAATTTATAGCAGCTTTTATAATGGCTGTTTTTGTTTTTATTCCAGAATATGGATTCCTAAAAGGCTCGTGGTATGGAATTTTTCATTCTATTTCAGCATTTTGTAATGCAGGATTCGATATAGTTGGAAATGGAAGATCTTTAACACCATATGTAGATAATATTGTAATTAATATTGTAATAATGGCGCTTATAATACTCGGAGGGATTGGTTTTACTGTTTTATTAGATTTTTTGAATAAAAAAAGTTTTAAGAAATTATTTTTACATTCAAAAATAGTAATACTTATGACATTATTTTTAATATTGAGTAGCTTCTTCTTGTTTTTTGTATTGGAATATAATAATCCAAAAACTATAGGTGAACTTTCTTTATTTAATAAATTATTGGCATCGCTATTTCAAGCTGTTACGCCTAGAACTGCTGGTTTTAATACTTTGGATTTAGCAAGTTTAACGGACGGTTCAAAATTTTTGACCATAATACTTATGTTTATAGGTGGGTCACCTGCTTCTACAGCAGGTGGTATTAAAACATCAACTTTGGCTGTTTTGATTCTTACTATATTTGCACTTATAAAGGGAAGAGAAGATGTAAGTGTTTTTAAAAGAAGAATTTCATATACAGTTGTAAATAAAGCTTTAGCAGTTGTGGGTATCGGTCTTAGTATAGTTATAACTGTAACGATGGTTTTATTGATAAGTGATAGTTTTACTTTCTTAGATATCTTTTTTGAATCAGTATCAGCATTTGGAACAGTTGGACTTAGCCTTGGGATAACACCATCACTTTCTATTGTGGGTAAGATATTTATTATTTTATCTATGTTTGCTGGTAGAGTTGGTGCGCTTACTATATTATTGGCTTTAGCTAGTAAAGAAAAGAAAGCTTTATTTAGATATCCAGTAGATAAAGTAGTTGTTGGTTAAATCTAAATAAATAAGGAATGCAGAAAGGAAGATAATATGAAAAGACAGTTTGTTATAATTGGATGTGGTCGTTTTGGATCTTCAATAGCAAAAACACTTTATAGCATGGATCATGATGTTATGATTTTAGATAGAAATGAAGAAAGAATATTGGAAATAGCAGATTTTGTTACACATAGTGCACAAGTTGATGCTACTGATGAAAAAGCATTAAGAGCTTTAGGTATTAGGAATTTCGATACAGCAGTTATAAGTATTGGTTCAGATATACAATCATCTATAATGGCAACATTAATAGCAAAAGAGCTTGGAATTTCTAATGTTGTTTGTAAGGCGCAAACAGAATTACAAGCAAAAGTTTTGTATAAAATTGGTGCGGATAAAGTAGTATTCCCAGAAAGGGATATGGGGGTTAGAGTTGCTCATAACTTAGTTTCTAAAAATGTACTTGAATATATAGAATTAGATCCAAACTATTCTATAGTTGAAATAATAGTCCCTAAAAAATGGTCAAATCAAAGTATTAAAGATTTAGATTTAAGAGCCAAGTATGGAATAAATGTAATGGCTGTAAAAAGTCTTCAGGGAATTAATATTTCTCCTTCTGCAAATGTTGTATTACAAGAAGGTGAAAATTTAGTTGTAATAGGTAAAAATGATGTTATAAAGAAGATTGAAGAAGAGGATAAAAAATAATGAGTATTTTTATAGAGAGTCCTTCTAATTCTAAGTTTAAATTTATAAAAAACTTAACTAAGAAAAAATATAGATTAAAAGAAGAACAATTTTTAGTAGAAGGCTATAGGATTATAAAACAAATTTTTGAAAAAAATTTACTTCAAACGATAATTATAGATGCTTCTTTAGAACAAGAAAAAATAGATGAGATTAAAGATAATTTTTCTGAAATTGATAAAATATTTTTGGATAAAAAATTATTTTCTCAAATAAGTGATACTAAAAATTCTCAGGGTATTATGGGAATTTGTAAAATGAATTTGGATTTGAAGATGAATTTTGATGAAGAATTTATTTTGATATTAGATAGAGTCCAAGATCCTGGAAATATGGGAACTATTATAAGAACAGCTGATGCTGTTGGCATAAAAACAATAATCTTATTAAAAGGTTGTGTTGATCCATTTAACGAAAAGGCATTGAGGTCTAGTATGGGTTCTATTTGTAATATCAAATTATTTAATTTTGAAGAAGAAGAGTCTTTAAATTTGTTAAAGGAGAATGATTATAGTATTGTCAGTACTTTTTTAAAAACAAATAACTATTATAATGAGGTTAATTATCCCAATAAAGTGGCTCTTGTAATAGGAAATGAAGCTAATGGTATAAGTGATAATCTTATTACAAAATCAGATATATTGGTTAAAATACCTATTTTTGGAGAAGTTGAATCTTTAAATGCTTCTATAGCAAGTGCGATTATGATGTATAAGATAAAAGAAGTTAAATAAACTTGTACTTTTAATTTAAATATGCTATAATTAGCTGCAATTAAATAATAATAAACTGTGAAAGAGCATAAAAATCTTTAAAAAAAAAGAGAAAAATGTCATGGCTGAAAGCATTTTAATAAAGATTATATTCACTCTGGAGTTTAGATGCTGAATATAGTAGGTATTTACGTTTTATAAGCGTTAATTATAATAAAGTGATAGATTGATAATTAATTTATTTTAATCTATTATTAGAGTGGTACCGCGGAAGTTTTTCGTCTCTATTTTGAGATGAAAAACTTTTTTTTATATAAAAGAAAGGGTGAAAATAATGAAAGAACAATTACAATCTATGAAAATAAAAGCGATAGATGAAATCAATTCTTCTATGGATTTAAAATCATTAGACGAGATAAGGGTAGCTTATTTAGGGAAAAAAGGAGAACTTACAAAGATATCAAAAGGAATGAAGGACTTATCAAATGAAGAAAGACCTGTTGTTGGAAAATTAGTTAATGAAGTTAGAATACAAATCGAAACTACTTTAGCTAATAAATTAGAAGAAATGAAATTAAAAAAGAAAATGATGAAATTAGAATCAGAAAAAATAGATGTTACTATGCCATCTAAAAAAATCGTTGTAGGAAAGAAACATCCAATTACAAAAGTATATGATAGAATTAAAGATATTTTTATGGGTCTTGGTTTTTGTGTTGCAAGTGGACCAGAAATAGATACTGTTTTTAATAATTTTGATGCACTCAATGCACCAAAAAACCATCCGTCAAGAGATAAAAGTGATACATTCTATATAAATGATAATTTAGTACTTAGAACACAAACGTCTACAGTTCAAATAAGAACGATGATGAATGAAAAACCACCTATAAAGATTATAGCACCAGGAAGATGTTTTAGATTTGATGAAGTAGATGCAACCCATTCACCAATGTTCCATCAAATAGAAGGTCTTGTTGTAGGTGAAAATGTTACTATGAGCGAACTTAAAGGAACATTAGAATTATTTGCTAAAGAATTCTTTGGAGAAAATACAAAAACTAAGTTTAGACCACATAATTTCCCGTTTACAGAACCTAGTGTAGAAGTTGATGTTACTTGTTTTAAATGTAATGGAGAAGGTTGTTCTATGTGTAAAGGAGAAGGTTTTATAGAAATATTAGGTGCTGGTATGGTACATCCTAATGTTTTAAGAAATTGTGGAATAGACCCAGAAAAATACAGTGGATTTGCATTTGGTATGGGGGTAGATAGAATAACAATGCTTAAATATGAAATAGATGATATAAGACTATTATTCGAAAATGATATGAGATTTTTAAATCAATTTTAATAGAAATTAGGAGGAATTAGAATGTTAGTACCAGTTAAATGGCTTAAAGATTATATAAATATAAATGAAGATATAAAAGAATTTGCAGATAAAATGACTATGACAGGTTCTAAGGTTGAAAAAGTTGAATATCTTGGAGAAGGTGTAGATAAAATAGTATTAGGAAAGATAAAAGAAATAGAAAAACATCCTGATGCAGATAAATTAGTTATAACTAAAATAGATATAAATGAAGAAGAAGATTTACAAATTGTTACAGGTGCTAATAATATAAATATTGGAGATTTCATACCTGTAGCAACTATTGGAGCAAAACTTCCAAATGGAATGAAAATAAAAAAAGGTAAATTAAGAGGAGTACCATCATTTGGTATGCTTTGTTCGTCAGAAGAATTAGGAATTCCTTTTTCTATGGTCGACAAAAAGAGTAAAGATGGTATTTATATACTTGATTTTTGCGAAAAAGCTACAGATTCAAATCTAGGAAAAGATATAAAAGAAATATTAGATTTAGATGATTATGTTATAGAATTTGAAATAACTTCAAATAGACCAGATTGTTTATCTGTTATGGGTATTGTTAAAGAGGCTAGTGCTACAATAAATGAAGAATATAAAATGCCAAATATGGAATTTAAAGAACATGAAAGTGACTTAACTGTGGATGTTCAAATCGAAGATAAAGATCTTTGTAATAGATATTATGCAAGACTTATTGAAGATGTTAAAATAGAACCTTCACCATATTGGCTACAAAGAAGACTTATAGAGGCTGGAATTAGACCTATTAATAATATTGTTGATATTACTAATTTTGTAATGCATGAAATAGGTCAACCGCTACATGCATTTGATTTAGATAAATTAGCGTCAAATAAAATAATTGTAAAAAGAGCATCAGATAATCAAGTATTTACTACTTTGGATTCAGAGGAAAGAAAATTATCAAAAGATGATTTAATGATAAATGATGAAAATGGTGCAATTGCAATAGCAGGTGTAATGGGTGGACAAAATACAGAAGTTAGCGATAATACAACTAAAATATTATTAGAATCAGCTAATTTTAGTGATGATAGTGTAAGAAGGACTTCTAAAAAATTAGGTTTAAGAACAGAAGCTTCTGCTAAGTTTGAAAAAGGAATAGATTCAAACACTGTAGAGCTTGCTATAAATAGAGCTTGTCATTTAATAGAAAATTTAAATGCAGGAAAAGTTTTAAAAGTTAAAAAAGATGTGTATATAAATGAAAGAGAATGTGAATTTTTAAAAGTTAAACCAAGTAGAATTAATAAACTTTTAGGTGAAGATATAAATACAGATACTATGATAGAATTACTTGCTAAAGTAGAAATCAAAGCAAATAAATTAGAATCTGATTTACTAGAACTAAAAATTCCTACATTTAGATTAGATATATCACAAGAAGCCGATATATTAGAAGAGGTTGCTAGAATTTATGGTTATGATAAAATAAAATCAAGCAGAATAAATGGTGTGGTTACATTAGGAATAAAAACTAAAGATCAAGAATTAGAAGAAAATATGAAAAATCTTTTAACGTCAATGGGCTTAAATGAAATTCTAACATATTCTTTTGTTAGTCCTAAAATTGCGGATAAAATAGCAATGCCAAAGGATGATATGAGAAGAGATTTTATAAAACTTCAAAATCCATTAGGGGAAGAAACAAGTGTTATGAGAACAACTTTAATACCTAATTTACTTGAGGTTGCATCTTCAAATAATTCTAAATCTATAAAAGAATTTAGAGGTTTTGAAATAGGAAATACTTTCTTTAAGGGTGAAGAAGAACCTTTAGAAATCAAAAATCTTTGTTTTGGATTCTATTCTAAGGATGCGGATTTCTTCGTATTAAAGGGAATATTAGAAGAACTATATTCACATATTAATTTTAATAACTATGAAATACTTCCAGAAACGAATAATACTTCGTTCCATACTGGTAGATGTGCAAAGATTGTTATGGAAGATGAAATTATAGGATATTTAGGAGAAATACATCCTGATGTCATGGAAAATTATAATTTAGATAAGAGAGTTTATGTTTGTGAATTTAATTTTGAAAAAGTATTTAATAATTTGGAAGAAATTATTAAATACAAGCCACTTCCAAAATATCCATCTAGTAGCAGAGACTTGGCTATTACATTAAAAGATGATATAGTAGTAAAAGATATAGAAGATATAATAATAAAGAATAAATCTAATATAATAGAGAGTTTTGAGTTATTTGATTTATACAAAGGAGACCAAATTGAAAAAGGTTACAAATCAGTAGCTTATTCAATTACTTACAGAAATAAAGAAAGAACTTTAACTGATGAGGAAGTTACAAAAGTACATGACAAAATAGTAAAAGATATAGAAGAAAAATTAGGTGGAAAACTTAGATAATAATATTATAAAAATATTAAGGGGTTGAGCCGGATGAATAAAATAGCAGTCAAAATAAATAATAATGAATATATCATGACAGGTGAGGAAAGCATAGAATACCTTGTTAAAGTCTCTGAATATGTAGATGAAAAAATGAAAGAAATAATAGATGTAAATCCAAAGCTCAGCACTAGTATGGCAGCTGTTTTAACTGCTTTAAATGTTGCAGATGATTATTTTAAATGTAATGAAAATAATCATAATGAAGAAAGTGAACAGCTTGAAGAAGCAAAGATTCTACTTGAAAGATTTGATAACGAATTAAAAAAATTAAGAGAAGAGAATGCTTCCCTTAAAGAAGAAAATGAATTATTAAAAAAACAAGAAGATGAAGTAGAAAAAAGTAATTTAGAAGAAGAAATAAAGCTTCTAAAAGAAGATATGAATATGATTTTGAAGGAAAAAGATGCAAAATTATCTGAAGCTGAGGATATGATTAGTAGTTTCCAAAATAAGATATATGAACTTCAGATGAAAATTGTAGAATTGGAAAAATAAATTTTGATTAGAAAAATAGTCTCTAGTTTACTAGAGGCTATTTTTAAGTAAGGGAGAAATGTATATGGAAATTCTAGCCCCAGCTGGTTCAATGGAAAGCTTAAAAGCAGGAATTTTAAATAATGCAAATGCAGTATATTTATCTGGTGAAAAATTTGGTGCAAGATCTTATGCAATAAATTTTTCAAATGAAGAATTAGAAGAAGCAATAGTTTATGCACATGAAAGAAATGTAAAGATTTATGTTACCATAAATACTCTTATTAAAGAAAAAGAAATAAAAGATTTAAGAGATTATATAAAGTTTTTATATGATATACAGGTTGATGCTCTTATAGTTCAAGATATTGGTGTATTTAAAATTATAAAAAATTTATATCCAGATTTTGAAGTGCATGCGAGTACTCAAATGCATAATCATAGTTTTTATGATTTTAAATATTTAAATGATTTAGGGTTTAAAAGAGCTGTTGCAGCAAGAGAGATGTCTTATAAAGAGATAAAAAAGATAAAAGAAGAATTAGATATTGAAGTTGAAGTATTTGTTCATGGAGCACTTTGTATGTCCTATTCTGGACAATGTCTGATGAGCTCTTTTTTAGGAGATAGATCAGGAAATAGAGGAAAATGTGCTCAGCCATGTAGAAGAAAATATATATTAAAAGATAAGGAAAATATAATTGATAACGGATATCTACTTAGTTTAAAAGATTTAAATACTGTAGAGCATGTGCAAAAATTAAAAGAAATACATGTAGATTCATTGAAAATAGAAGGTAGAATGAAAAAAAGTGAATATGTTTCTAATTCAGTTAGAACTTATTGTGATGCATTAAATTCTAAAATATCAGATATGGATTTAGCCATATATAATATGAAATCTATATTTAATAGAGATTTTACAAAAGGGTTTTTATTTGAAGATAAAAAAAAAGATGTGATAAATAAAGAAAAACCTTCTAATAAAGGTGTATATATAGGGCAAGTAATGTCATTTAATAAAAAGACCAAGAAATTAAAAATAAAATTAGAATCTACTTTGAAAAAAAATGATTCATTAAATATAAGTACTACAGTTGGAAGAATATTAAAAGGTAAAGATATAAAAACTATAGCCAAAAAAGGCGAAATTATTGAAATTGATTATTTAAATGATGTAAATAGAGGTTTTAAATTATATAAAACAAAAGACCAAGAACTTTTAGATTATGAACAGTCAACATTTGAAAATGAAAATATTAAAATACCACTTAAGTTTTTTGTAAAAGTAGAAATAGGCAAAAAAGCAGTATTAAAAGTTATAGATGAAAGAAATAATGAAATAGAGGTAGAATCTAGTTCAAATGTTGAAAAAGCCTTGAAAGTAAGTATAACAGAAGAAAAAATAAAAACACAATTATCTAAATTAAATGATACATGCTATTTTATTAAAAATTTAGAGATTTCCTTAGATGATGATGCTTCGATTAGAATTAAGGAGTTAAATGAACTTAGAAGAAATGCAATATCAAAATTAAAGGAAAAAAGAGCAGAGGTTAAAAGAGTTATAGATAAATTTAATATAGATATAAATAAAGAATCATCTAAAGAGATTATAAAAAGAGATAATAAAATAAGAATAAAGCTTATGAATTTAGAACAATTAAATAACCTATTAGAAAATATAAATAAGGAGTTTATAAAATATATAGATCTTATTTATTTTATGAATTTAAAAGAATATAAAAAAGCAGTTGATTTAGCAAATAAATACGATATTAAACTAATATATTCACCACATAATGTAATAATAGATTATGATAAAATATTTAATCTTATAAAAGAAGATAATATAAATATAACTACTATTGGCTTGCTATCTAGGGCTAAGAATAACGAATTAAATATTGATAAATCAATACAAACTTTTAATAAAGAAGGTATAAAAGCACTTAAGAATTTAGGCGCAAATACAATATGTCTTTCTAGTGAATTAAATAGAAATGAAATAGAAGATTTAACAAAAGATGATTATGATATGAATTTTGAATATACAATATATTCAAATGAACAGATGATGATATTAAAATATTGCTTGCTTTCTTCTGTTTATGAGTGCACAAATTGTAAGAAGCAAATTTATAGATTGGAAAATGAAGACAAAGAAGATTTTTATTTATATATAAATGAAAATTGTAATAATATAATATATAATTCTAAAAAGACATTTTTAATTGAAGAAATAGAAGAACTTATGAATTTAAATATAAATACATTTAGATTAGAATTTTTGTATGAAAGAGAAATAGGTAAGATAGTAAATAATATTATAGAATATATATATTACACTAAAGATGAAAAATTATTAAAAGAATTAAAAAATAAGTATATAGAAGATGAAATTATAAAGGGACATTTTTATAAAGGTGTAAAATAAAAAAAAGTTGAGCAAAAGCTCAACTTTTTTATTATTTTATGAGAAGAATCCTACAAATGCATTTATTATAAAGGCATTGAAGAAATCTATAAATAAACTTCCGATAAGAGGTAATATGAAGAATGCTCTTGGAGCAGGCACATATTTACCTGTTAAAGCTTCCATATTAGCCATTGCATTTGGTGTAGCACCCATTCCAAATCCACAATGTCCACATGCCATAACAGCAGCTTCGTAATCTCTACCCATAACATTAAATGTTACAAAGTAAGCGAATAGACCCATAAGTAGAGCTTGTGATACCAACATAACAAATAAAGGACCACCTAAATCAGATAACTGCCATAATTTAAGACCCATAAGAGCCATTGCTAAGAATATTGAAAGTGAAATACCACCTAAGATATCAATTTCTTTTTCTTTTATTTCATAAGCATTAGTAAAATCTGCAATATTTCTCATTATAGCTGCAACAAACATCGCACCTAAATAAGGAGGGAAAGTCATAAACTTACCTAAAAACATTGATACTATAGAACCAACACCCATTGCTATTATTATTTGAGAAGATGCAATAGAGAAATTTTGAGGATTTAATAAATCCTTAATAGAATTTTCTTTTTTATCATCACCATCTAAATTATTTTTACCAGCTGTTTTTAATAAATCATGTTTTTCTATAAGGTTTTTACCAATTGGTCCACCTATCATACTACCCATTATAAGACCAAAAGTAGCTGATGCCATTGCTACAGTAGTTGCTCCAGTTGCTCCTAGTAGTTCGAAATCTGGTGCAAAAGCTCCTGATGTTCCATGTCCACCAGTCATTGGTACAGAACCTGTAGATAAACCTATAAGTGGATTAAGGTTAAACACCTTAGCAAGTAATACTCCAACAACATCTTGCATAGTAACAAGAATAATTGCAAGTCCTAAGAATATAAAAACTTGAACTCCACCTTTTTTAAGCATTTTAAAACTTGCTGTAAAACCTACAGTAGTAAAGAATGCTATCATAAAAATTGGCTTCAACATTGCGTCCATATTAAAACTAAAAGTATTAGTAATATGTCCTATTAATATACCTACTGCAAAGATAATTCCACCTATAACTGGTGCAGGTATACAAAATTTTTCTAATATAGATACTTTCTTTCTTAAAAATTTACCTAAAGATAAAACCACAATTGCAAGTGCAAGCGTTTGAATACTATCTAAAGTTATTTCCATAAATATTCGCCCCCAAAATTAATATTTTTAGAAAGGATTTCTTATAAATATGTATTAGATGATTTCGAAAAAAATTCGTGAAATCCTTTTCTATAATAATTATAGAGATGAACCTACAAAAACCTACAAGAAACTACGAAAAAAAATAAAAAAACAATTCTTTTTGCTATAAATTATCAATTTTCTAAAAAATGAAGTTTATCTATAATGCCTTCTGCAAATTTTTTGATATTAACCTTTCCTTTTTCGTCAGATTTACCTTGTATATAAAGCATTTCTTTTCTGATTTGTTTGAAATCAAACAATGAGGAGTATTCGCAGAATATAGGATCATAATAATCTTCTAAGGCTCTTTCGGCGATATTACTTAAAGATTTTGATATTATTCTCCTTATCCTTTGTTCTAAGCTCTTTATGTTCAAATTCATGTCTAAATCTTTTTGAATAGACTGATACATAGCTTGTAGTTTGTATGATGATGATTTAGAAATTTGTTTCTCATTCATAATGTTAATTATTAAACTAAATAATTCATTGCTACCTAGTTCTGAGTTTATACCTAAGTCTAAGAAGAATTTTGAAATTTCAACATGCAAGGATTGATTTTTATGAAATTTTTCTTGCATATTTTCTTTTAAACTTTCATTATTCATCAAAGTAGACTTTATTATTGTTATTGATTTTTCTAATTCTATATTTTGTTTAACAGAATTTATAACGCTTATAACTTCAATATTATTTATAGGTTTGCCTATAAAAAACACAACTCCAGATTCATAAGATTTTGTGATCAGGTTTTTATCTTCAACTTGAGATATCATTATAAATTTTCCTTTGAAATTACTTTTTTTAGCATTATTAATTATACTAATACCGTCTTCTATAGGTAAAAGTAAATCTATAAGAACTATATCTGGAGATAATGTCTCTATTTTATTAACAGCATCTTCTCCAGATTCCAATTCGCCTATAACATTTCCTAAATTATTTTCTTTAATTATGAATTTTAATATTTTTCTTATATTTATGTCATCATCTATTATTAAAAAATTACATTTCAATAAAATCACCTTCTAGATATTTTTTTTGTAATACAATTTTAAATTGCGTACCTTTTTTTAATTTTGAATCTACAAAAATTTGACCGTTATATTCGTCTACTATATTTTTTACATGGCAAAGTCCTATACCTGTGGAGGGTTTACCTGTTATTTTATCGAATTTTGTTGTAAATCCAGGATTAAATATACATTCTAAAAAGTCTGCATCTATACCATTTCCATTGTCTTTTACTATAAACTCAATAAAATCATCTTTGTTTAAAATAAATACAGTTATTTTTGAAAAATTAGAACAAGCATCAATAGCGTTTATTATTAAATTATTTAAAATAGTAAAAATATTATAATAGGATTTAACCTTAAAATCTTTATCTATATAAAATTTTATATTTATATCTTTTTTGCTTTCTTTTAAATATTTTGAGGTATTTGCTTTTATAATATCTATAGTTTTAGATAGATGCATGAATTCTTTATTTTCAAAATTATTTAAGAAATTTTCAAAACCTTTAACAACTCTTGAATAATCTTTTTTTATTTCATGAATTTCTCTTGAAATATCGAGTATTTCTTCTTTTAATTCTTTATTTTCTTTATTTTTTTCATAAAGCAAATAGGATTTGCTCATAACCGATTCAATATCATCCATTGATTTTTTTAAATAAAAAAGTTCAGATTCTATATTTGATACCATAATATTTAATTGCAAATATCGCTTTTCGTGTTCTTCACTAAGTATTAAAATTTCTCGTTTTTTATAGATATAATAGATAAAAAACCCTAAAAATGCGCGTATAAAAGCAACTAAAATTATAAATCTAACCATTTTAGAACTAAGATTATTTCTTGAGGAAGCTTCTATTATATTACTAAACATGTCTATGAAGGAAAGTGAAAAAATTATAGGTAAAAATTTATATTTATGAAATCTATCTTTATTTCTAAAATCAAATATATAAAGTAATAATGCAAAGAATAGATAGTAATAGAAAGATGGAAAATTAGAAGCTAAACTTTCTAAAATTGGTTTTCCAAATAATATATTTAACAAACTTCGAAAAATAAATACAAACATACCAGTTAATAAGGTTAAAACACTATAGTTAACATTATCTTTTAAAAGTATTATTGCGTTTAAAGTTATGATACCAGCAGAAAATCTTAAATTAAAATTAAATGGATAAAAATAAATTTCACCAGTTAAAGCAATTAAAGAAGCATATAAAAAATATTTTTTCAAAAATACACCTCCATATATGAATAATTATACTTGTATTCTCATTTAATAATATTATATACCATTTGCTTAATTATTGAAATAATCTTAAATTACAGCTTTATTACAGAGTTTAAAAATTCATCTTATTATATATTTTTTATGTTAAAATTATTATTGTGAAAAAAGAATAAAGGAGTTATTTATATGAATGAAAAATCTCTTAAAGTATTAGAGTATTATAAAATAATAAAACTATTGAATGATAATATAAAATCAGAGTTAGGAAAAAGGGTATTAGATGAATTAAAACCAAAAACAAATATAGATGATGTAAAACAAATGTTAAAAGAAACTAGTGAAGCGCAGTCCATATTATATAAAAGAGGTTATGTACCTTTTGATGGAATTTGTGATATAGAAATTTATCTAAAAAAAGCTAAAATAGGTTCTTGTTTAGATCCTAAAGGCTTAATAAGAGTAAAAGATAATCTAAGAGGTGCTAGGGTTTTAAGAAATTTCATAAGAAGCAAGGAAGAAAATGAACCTTTTTATGAAATAATAGAAGGGCTTAGCGAATCTTTAAATGTATATAGAGATATAGAAGAGAGAATTGAAGAATGTATAATAAGTGAAAGTGAAGTTAGTGATAATGCTAGTACTAAATTAAAGCAAATAAGAAGAGGAATTGCTAATAAAAAAGATAATATAAAGAACAAATTAAATTCAATAATTAGTTCATCCTCAAATGAAAAAATGCTTCAAGATGCTATAGTTACAATAAGACAAGATAGATTTGTTGTACCTATAAAGAGCGAGTATAAGTCGAATTTTAAAGGAATTATTCACGACCAATCTGCTTCAGGAGCTACTTTGTTTGTAGAACCTATTTCAATAGTAAATATGAATAATGAATTAAGACAATTAAAAGTAGATGAAAAAGAAGAAATAGAAAGAATTTTGATGGAACTAACACTTATCATAGGTGAAGTAAGTGATTATATAATATCAAATTTATCAATACTTGCAAAATTAGATTTTATATTTGCAAAAGGTAAATTATCTATTAGTTTAAGAGCATTAGAACCAGAAATATTAGAAGAAAAAAAGATGTATATTAAAAATGGTAGACATCCTTTAATACCTAGAAATGAAGTTGTTTCAAATGATTTTTATATAGGTGAAAGTTTTAGTACTTTGGTTATAACTGGACCAAATACTGGTGGTAAAACAGTAACATTAAAAACGATTGGATTATTTTCACTTATGGTACAAAGTGGGCTTCATATACCATGTGATTATGGTTCGAAGATATGTGTATTTGATAATATATTTGCAGACATTGGAGATGAACAAAGTATAGAACAAAGTTTATCTACATTCTCTTCACATATGACTAATATAGTTGATATAATGAATAATTTCACGCAAGATTCATTAGTATTATTTGATGAATTAGGAGCAGGAACAGATCCTGTTGAAGGGGCAGCACTTGCTATGTCAATACTTGATAATTTATATACGTTTAAAACAACAACTATTGCAACAACTCATTATAGTGAACTTAAAAATTATGCACTTTCTAAATCTGGTGTTGAAAATGCATCAGTTGAATTTGATGTAAATACACTAAGTCCAACATATAGATTGATGATTGGAGTTCCTGGAAAATCAAATGCATTTGAGATATCAAGAAAAATTGGACTTTCTGATTTTGTGATAAATAAAGCTAAAGAATTTATTGATAGTGAAAATATTGCATTTGAAGATTTGATGATTGATATAGAAAGAAAGAGAATTCAAGCTAAGGAAAATGAAGAATTGTCAATAGAGCTTAAAAGAGAAGCGCAGGCACTAAAAGAAAAATATTTAATCAAAAAAGAAAAGATAGAAAATAAAAAAGAAAAAATGGTTAAAAAGGCAAAAGAAGAGGCTTTAGAAATAGTAAAAGAAGCTAAGGAAAAAAGTGAAGAACTTATAAAAATGCTTAGAAAATTAGAATCAGAAAAGGCAGGTAAAGATAAGAATAAAAAAATAGAAGATATAAGAAAAGAAATAACAAAGTCAATAGAAGGTCTTTCTGATAATGCAAAGGATATATTAATACCTAAAAATAGAGAAAAGAAATTAGAAAAATTAAAAAAGGACGATTATGTTAGAGTTATTACTTTAAATCAAGAGGGAATTGTACTTTCTTGTGATGATAATAAGAAAAAAGCTATTGTACAAATAGGTATAATGAAGATGAATTTACCCTATGCTTCATTAGAAAAGATAAAAAGAAAAAAAGAAGATAATATAACAAAAACTACAGCTAATATAATTAAGAAAAAGACTAAAACAACTAAGATGGAAGTTGATTTAAGAGGTCTTAATATAGAGGAAGCAAGAATTGAATTAGATAAGTACTTAGACGATGCGTGTATATCTAATTTAGAAAATGTAACAATTATACATGGTGTTGGAACTGGTGCGTTAAAAAAAGGTGTATTAGAAATATTAAGAACACATAAACATGTAAAAGAATTTAGAGGTGGTTCTTATGGTGAAGGCGGTATAGGAGTTACAATAGTAACTATAAAATAAAGATCGATTAAAAATTATTTCATAAAAATAGAATATTAATGGAGGCTCTTATGAAAAAAATTTTAGTATCAGCATGTTTATTAGGTATTGATTGTAAATATAGTGGAGAAAATAATAAAAGCGAAGAACTTTTAGAATTTTTGAAAGGAAAAGATATAATTCCAATTTGTCCAGAACAATTAGGTGGTCTAAAAACACCAAGACAAATGGCTGAATTAAAATCTAGTGCTAAAGAGATAATTGAAAATAAAGGAATTGTTATATCTAAGGATAACGAGGATGTAACAAAAGAGTTTTTAAAAGGTGGATATGAAATTTTAAAATACCTTGAATTATTTGATATTGAAAAAGCAATATTAAAAGAAGGAAGCCCTTCTTGTGGAAGTAATTTTGTATATGATGGAAGCTTTAGCTCTAAAAAGATAAAAGGACAAGGGATAACTGCATACTTGTTACAAAAAGAGGGTGTTAAGTTATTTAGCGAAAATAATTTTATGGAGGATTAAAATGGAATTAAAAGAAGTTTTAAAAAATGCAAAAGATAGATTGAATGGAAATTGTAATATATGCAAAGAATGTAATGGAGTTTACTGCGCAGGTAAAGTTCCTGGAATGGGTGGGGCTGGAACTGGTGAGGCATTTAAACATAGTTATAATGCACTTAAAAATATAAAATTAAACTTAAAAACAATTCATGATGCAAAAGATCCGAATGTAAAAACTAATTTTTTAGGAGTAGATTTAGAATTTCCTTTCATATCTGCCCCTGTTACAGGTAGTAAAGTTAATTTTGGTGGATATTTAACAGAAGAGGAGTATGTAAATAGTGTTGTTAAAGGTTCACTAAAAGCAGGAACTATTGCAATGATTGGTGATAGTGGAGACCCTTCTTTTTATGAAGACGGGCTAAAAGCTATAAAAGATAAAAATGGAATTGCAATCATAAAGCCTAGAGAGAATGATGAAATAATAAAAAGAATTAAAATGGCAGAAGAAGTAAATGCTTTGGCTGTAGGAATTGATTTAGATGGTGCGGGTCTTGTTACTATGAGACTTTTTAATCAATATGTTGGACCAAAAACAAAAGATGATTTAATAGAAATTATAAACTCAACAAATTTACCAGTTATATTAAAAGGAATAATGAGCGTAGAAGAAGCTCTAATAGCAAATGAAGTGGGCGCAAAAGCAATAGTTGTATCAAATCATGGAGGAAGAGTATTAAACCATGTAAAAGCTCCTTGTGAAGTACTACCTAAGATAAAAGAAGCCTTAAAAGATCAAGATATTATAATAATTGCAGATGGAAATGTGAGAGAAGGATGTGATATGTTGAAATATCTAGCATTAGGTGCAGATTTTGTTTTAGCAGCACGTCCAATTATTTGGGGAGCTGTTGGTGGACAGGATAAAGGTGTTAGCCTTATAATAGATAATATGAGAAATGAGCTTTATAAATCTATGATATTAACAGGTTGTAAAAATCTAAAAAGTATAAATTCATCTGTTATATCTTGATAAATCGCAAGTATTTATATATAATCTTAAAGTATGTATTTTATATGCGTACCAATATAGGAGGAAGATGATGAGAGATTTTAAATTAGATTTAGCAAATATATTAAAAGAAAATATAGAGGATATGACTATAGAGGAAATCCTAGAATTAATAGAAATACCACCAAATAAGGACATGGGAGATTATGCATTTCCTTGTTTTAAATTAGCTAAGGTATTTAGAAAAGCACCAAATATGATAGCACAAGATCTTAGCGAAAATATAGATAAAAAAGATTTAATAAAAGAAATAAAACCACTTGGTGGATATTTAAATTTCTTTGTTAATAAAGAATTATTAGTTAAAGAAGTATTAAATGATGTATTTTCTAAAAAAGAGAAATATGGTCATAATAATATAGGTGAAGGAAAAAATGTTGTAGTAGAATTTTCTTCTCCAAATATTGCAAAGCCATTCCATATAGGTCATATAAGAACAACGGTTATAGGAAATGTTATAAATAATATATACAAAGCAAATGGATTTAATACAATAGCGATAAATCATTTAGGAGACTATGGTACTCAATTTGGAAAGCTTATAGTAGCTATAAAAAGATGGGGAGATTTAGATGTAATTAAACAAAATCCAATTCCAGAACTTTTAAAACTATATATCAAATTCCATGAAGTTGCAGAAGATGAACCGAGTTTAGAAGATGAAGCTAGAAACTGGTTCTTAAAATTAGAACAAAATGATAAAGAAGCTTATGAATTATGGTCTTATATTAAAGATGTAAGTTTATTAGAATTTAATAAAGTATATGATTTACTTGGAATTAAATTTGATTCTTTTGCAGGTGAAAGTTTTTATTCAGATAAAATGCCTGCTGTAATAGATGAAATGAACGAAAAAAATATATTAAAAGATTCACAAGGGGCAAAAATTGTAGATTTAGAAGAATTTAATATGCCACCAGCACTTATACAAAAGAAAGATGGTTCAACTTTATATATAACTAGAGATATAGCAGCTGCTATATATAGAAAGCAAACTTATGATTTTTATAAAAATATATATGTTGTTGGTTCTCAGCAAAAACTTCATTTTGAACAATGGATGAAAGTTGTTGAACTTATGGGTCACAAATGGGCTAAAGATTGCTTACACGTACAATTTGGTATGGTAGCTTTAGAAGAAGGTACATTATCAACTAGAAAAGGAAAAGTAGTTTTCCTAGAAGATGTCCTTAATAAAGCGATTGAAAAAACTAAAGAAATAATAAATGTAAAAAATCCAAATTTAGAAAATATAGAAGAAGTATCAAAACAAGTTGGAGTTGGCGCTGTATTATTCCAAGAATTATATAATAATAGAATAAAAGATTATGTATTCTCATGGGAAAAGACATTATCATTTGAAGGAGAAACAGGTCCTTATGTTCAATATGCTCATGCTAGAGCTTGTTCTGTTTTAGAAAAAGCAGGAGAATTTGATGCTACAAATATAGATTATTCATGTATTTCGAATGAAGACAGCATAAATATAATTAAAGAAATACAAAGATTACCTGAGGTTGTAGAACTTTCAATGAAAAAATGTGAACCTCATCATATATCAAGATTAGCTGTTGATTTAGCAAAAGCTTTTAATAAGTTCTATCATGATAATCATATAAATGTTGAAGATAAGAACTTAAAAAATGCTAGACTTGCGTTAGTTAAAGCATTTAAAGACACATTAAAAAATACATTAAATTTATTAGGAATAGAAGCTCCACAAAAAATGTAAATTTTAAGTTTAAACATGTGTATATAGGGATATAATAATAAGGACAGATTTTTAGACAGAGTAGTAGCGGTATTTTGTATTGCTACCACCCCCTATATTATGGCAGCTTCGGCTGCATTTTTTTTTGAGGTGATTTATGGAAAATTTATTATTCAATGCCTTTAAGGGGTTTTTTTCAAACTTAGACAAAACTAATAAAGATTTTTTTATTATAAACTCTAAAATCATATATTATAATAATTCTTATAATTCTTATAGTATTGATAAGCAACGCTTTAAAAATGAGATTTATTATTACAAATTTTATTTTGAAGAAAAATTTAAATCTCTTGATTTAAATTCATTTTTTCCGATATATTTTTGTGTAAGAGAATTAGATGAATCAAAAATTTTAATAAAAGATTTATATGAATCTTATGTTAAAGAAATTGGTCTAGAATATTCTTATTCCTATCTGATATACCTTTATTCATATAATCATATATTTAAAGATATGATTCAAAATAAAAATTTAGATATAAAAGAGCATTTCAAAAGCTTACTTGAATATATAAAAAATCTTAAAAATGAAGAAGAAAATAAAAAAAGTCAAATAGCTTTTGAAAAAGCTAAGATAAATTTTATAAATAATTTGATAAAAGTAGATTTTAATATGTATAATGATGAAAATGAATTTTTTATAGGTCTTAAAAATTTGAAAGAAGAAAAAGCTAATTGTAATATATCAAAAGCACTATTAGCAAGCTTAAATAAATATGAAATTAAAGATATGGATTACAGAGGTTCGAATAGTGAATTCTTTATAAATCTATATAGATATTTTTATAAAATTAGAATCAAAAAGATAAACCCGAAAAAAACTGATACAAAAATAGATATAAAAAAAATAAAAAACTCAAAAGTTAATGATGAATTTGTTGATTTAATTTTAAACAAAGTTTCAATTTTGGATATAAAGAAAGATAATAAATTAAATGTTTATTTAAAAGCTAAAACCGGGTATTATAAATTTAAATTCAAAATATAAAACCATAGTTTTTGTTTGAATTTAATAATAAATTTAAGGAAGGAGATACTATGGAGAATTTTGACAAAGTTTCCTTGGAAGAAATATCTCGAAAAGATTTACTATTAATATTAAAATCCTTAGAGTTTACGTATAAAAAAACTGGGGATGATGAATATATAAATTTAAGAAAAAGTATAGTAAGTGAACTTTCGATACTTGCAGATAGTGATGAAAGGGAGCTTATTAAAAGACTAGAAAGTTAAATAAAAATATAATTTTGATATAAAAATCCTCATTTTTAAGAGGATTTTTATATTTTAAGAAGGGAAGAAAATTTAATTGAAAGCTTTAATAACAACATTAAATTCAAAATATGTTCATACTAACTTAGCGATAAGATATTTAAAAGCACAGGTTGAAGATATTATTGATATAGAATTGAAAGAATTTACGATAAATACGAATTTGAATTACATATTAAAAAAAATATATGAACAAAAACCAGATTTGATTATTTTTTCAACATATATTTGGAATTTAGAAGAAACTTTAAAAATCTCAAGAAGTTTAAAAAAAATAAAAAAAGATATAAAAATCTTGCTTGGAGGGCCTGAAGTTTCATTTGAAGAAAAAGATTTGTTTTTAAAAAATGATTGTATTGATTATATAATTAGGGGTGAAGGTGAATTTACATTCAAAGAATTTATAGGAGCATATTCTAAAGGCGAATCCTTAAGTAATATAAAAGGTTTGACTTATAAATTAGATGACAAAATAATACAAAATGAAGATAGAGAACTTATTAAGGATTTGGATTTAATAAAAAGTCCTTATTCTAATATAGATAAAGATCAATATAAAAATAAAATAATCTATTATGAAACATCAAGAGGTTGTCCTTTTAATTGTGAATACTGCTTATCATCTACATTAGATGGAATCAGATTTTTTTCATTAGATAGGGTTAAATCTGATATCAAGAATTTGATTAATAGTGGTGTAAAACAAATAAAATTTATAGATAGAACTTTTAATATTGAAAAAAATAGAGTATTAGAATTATTGGATTTTTTAATTGAAATAGATGATGGAGATATAAATTATCATTTAGAAATTGCAGCACATGTTTTAGCAAAAGAAATAATAGAGCGATTAAAATATGCAAGAAAAGGACTTTTTCAATTTGAAATAGGTGTACAATCAACAAATGAAAAGACCTTAAGAGAGATTGGAAGATATCAGGATTTTAATAAATTAAAAGAAAATGTTTTAAAAATAAAATCTTATGAGAATATACATCAGCATTTAGATTTAATTGCAGGGCTTCCATATGAAAACTATGAATCATTTAAAATGTCATTTAATGATGTTTTTAATTTGGATGTTGGTCATGTACAATTAGGATTTTTAAAGGTTTTAAAAGGAACAAAAATTAAAGCAAAAGAAGAACTTCATGGTTTTTTATATAGAGATTATCCAACTTATGAAATATTACAAACAAAATATATCAAATACGAAGAATTAGAAAAATTAAAAGAGGTTGAAGAAATTGTAGAAATCTATTGGAATTCTAAGAATTTTAATACTTCTTTAAGATTTGTTATAAATAATTTATATGAAAATAACCCATTTTTATTCTTTGATGAATTTAGTTTGTATTTTAAAAATAAGGATTATTTTGATATATCTTTAGGGATAAATAAATTATATGAAATATTATTAGATTATTTTGAGTCGAACTTATTAGAGAAATTTGATTCAAAGATTGATTATATAGATTTATTTAAGGATTTGCTTAAATTTGATTATATGACTTTAGGCAAAAAAAATAAAATACCAAAGATTTTTAATAAAATAGATGTAGTTGATTATAAAGATTTATGTCATAAATTCTTAAAAGATACAAATAATTTAGAAAAATATTTAAAAGATAAAGTAGATGTACCTGCTAAATTTATAATAAAAGATGTTAGTTTTGAAACTTTTTCTTATGATATATTAAATTTAAAAGAAAGTAATTATAAAGATATTAAAAAAGAACAAAATGATATATTATTTATATATGACTTAAAAGAAGATATAATAGAAAAAGCTAGATTTTATAAAGTAGAACTTAATTATTAGGAGGTTTTTTATGGAATTTAAAATAGAAAAAATTCTTATAGACAGAACACAAAATATATCGTTTATAACTATAAAGGAAGATGCAGAATTCAATTTAAAGGGATACAACATACCTAAAAATGGTCTTGAAGTTCCGATATTAAATGAGGATTTAGTTGATGTAGTTAAAAATGATGAACAAGGAATAAAAATATCATCTATAATCAAAGGTATTTTAAATATACTTGGTATAGATTCTAAATTTAAATATAATGAAGAGTACAAAAAAATACTTTATTTATACGATGAAAAAATAGAAGATTATATAGGATTTAAAGCATTAGAGTATGCAAAGGATAGAAAGTTTTTAAAAGGACTTATATATTTAAAAGCTTTATTATATTTAAATCCGAATAATTTAAATGGACTTTATAATTACTGTGTTGTTTGTATTGATTTATTAAAAATGTATTCAAAAGCAAAGGATGAAGAAAAAGAAAATCTATTCTTTGAAGAGGCTTTAGAAAAATTAGAATATATAGTTTCAAAGCATCCTGATTTTGCGCTTTCTTATTATAATTTAGGATTTTTATACTTAAAAAATCAACAATATATAAAAGCAAAATTAAATTGGGAAGATGCAGTGGCTAAAGGGCTTGACGATGATAAGAAAGTTGAAGTATTAAATGAATTAAATGATTTAGAATATAAAGTTGAGTATGAAGAAGGTTATAATCTTGTTATAAATGGACATCCAAAAGAAGGACTTGAAAAATTAGAACCATTATTAAAAGATTATTCAGATTGGTGGAATTTAATATTTTTCGTAGGTCTTGCAAAGAGACAATTAAATGAATTAGACCAAGCTATTTATTATTTTGAAAAAATATTAACAGCAAATGAAAATCAAACTGATACTCTTTGTGAAATAGCACTTTGTTATGCTTCAAAAATGGATTTAGAGGCATCTTTAGAGTATTTTTCAAGAGCATTGGCAAATAGACCTAATGACTATGAAATACTTTGTAATATAGGAATGATTTATTTACAGATGAATGAAGTTAAAAAAGCAAAGGAATATATAGATTATGCTTATGAATTAAATCCAAATGATCAAATAACCCTATCTTGTAAAAGAGAAATAGAAAAATATATATAATTTGTTTTGATTTTTGTATTTGTGACACAAACACCTCAATTTTAGAATCGGGGTGTTTTTTTGGTTCTTTGTCAAATGGTGTTGGTAAAGATTTTTAGCAAGAAAATAATCTAATTTTTGAAGGTAGTATGAAAATGAAAAAAATTCATTTTTATGCTACCTTTATTTTGTATAGAAAAGAATAAGTGACTTTGAATATGCTAAATACTTGATTAATATTATATAAATAATAAATTTATTATGATTTTTTATAGAAATAGAAGGGTATATTTTAAATGGTAATGGAAATTAAAATAAAATCATTACAAAATGGTGTTGAATTTTATTTTGATATCGTTTATAATTTATCTATATTAAATTTTATTTAAATTTAATGCATATAATATTTATTTTGGAGGCGTTAAAATGAAAATAGCAGTAATAGGGTGTACTCATGCAGGAACAGCAGCTATAAAGAATGCTGCAAATTTATATAAAGATGCAACAATAACAGTGTATGAAAGAAATGATAATATATCGTTTTTATCTTGTGGTATAGCATTATATGTAGGTGGAGTTGTAAAAGATCCACAAGGATTATTTTATAGCTCACCAGATGAATTAAAATCTTTAGGTGTAGATACAAAAATGAAACATGATGTTTTGGATGTTGATTTAGATAATAAAGTTTTAAAGGTTGAGAATTTAAATACAGGAGAAATCCTAGAAGATAGTTTTGATAAACTTATAATTACAACTGGTTCATGGCCAATAACACCAAAAATAGAAAACTCTCATTTAGAAAATATTTTACTTTGCAAAAATTATGATCATTCAAATGAAATAATAAAAAGAGCAAAAGATATAAATAAAGTTGTAGTTGTTGGAGCTGGATATATAGGTGTAGAACTTGTAGAAGCATTTAAAGATAATGGCAAAGAAGTTGTATTAATAGATAGTGAAAAAAGAATATTAAAAAAATATTTAGATGAAGAATTTACAGATATTGCACAAGCTTCATTTGAAAAAAGAGGAATAAAATTAGCATTAGATCAAACTGTAATTAAATTTGAAGGTGATACTAAGGTCAAAAAAGTTATAACTACAAAGGGCGAATATGAAGCTGATTTAGTTATAATGTGTATCGGTTTTAGACCAAATACTAAACTATTTGAAGGAAAATTAGATATGTTAGATAATAAAGCTATAATTGTTGATGAATATATGCAAACTAGCAAAAAAGATGTATATGCAGCAGGAGATGCTTGTAGTGTATATTATAATCCGACAAATACTAGAAAGTATATACCACTTGCAACTAATGCAATAAGAATGGGAACTTTAGTAGGACTTAATTTGAAAGAGCCGAAATATAAATACATGGGTACTCAAGGTACTTCGGGAATAAAAATATATGAAAATAATATGGCTTCAACAGGTTTAACAAAGGAAGAAGCAATAGCACTTAATTTAGATGTAGATACTATAATAATTGAAGAAAATAATAGACCTGAATTTATGCCTACTTATGAGCATGTAAAATTAAAATTAGTTTATGATAAGAATTCTAAGAAAATACTTGGAGGACAAATTTGTTCTAATGCAGATTTAACACAGACTATCAATACATTATCTGTTTGTATTCAAAATAATATGACTATAGAAGAATTAGCATTTGTTGATTTCTTCTTCCAGCCACATTATAACAAACCTTGGAATACATTGAATGTAGCTGCTTTAGGAGCGCTTTAATAAAATATAAAAAGAATGTTGTAAAAATATTTTTGATTAAATATTTTTAGACATTCTTTTTTATTTTGATATGGAAATATTATAAAAATTTAATTTTTTATAATATTATTTAAAAATCTGATTAATATAAATAAAATAGGTTAAATATTAAAAAGTAGAAATTAAAGAAAAGAGTTATGAAGGGGTTTTGTATATGAAAAAATATATAATAAAGAGATTTCTTTTATTAATACCTATAATAACTATGGTTATGATAATATCATTTTTTATAACAAGGATAATGCCAGGAGATCCAATAAGAATGATGCTTGGAGATTTTGCATCAGAAGAACAAGTATTAGAGGCAAAAATTAAATTAGGATATGATAAATCATTATACCAACAATTTATTATTTGGTTAAAAGGAGTTTTAAAAGGAGATTTTGGAGTATCTTTATTTTTACATAAGGATGTAAAAGAAATCATGATTTCAAGATTAGAGCCAACTATATTACTAGCAATATTAGGAGAAAGTATAGGAATTTTAATAGGTATACCACTTGGGATAATTGCAGCGATAAATCATAAAACAAAAATAGATCAAATGACAATAGGAATATCTTTATTGGGAGTTTCTATGCCTAGTTTTTTTCTTTCATTACTTTTGATATTATTTTTTGGTCAAAAATTGATGTGGTTTCCAATTTACGGCTATCAATCTTTTTTTGATGTAGGATTTTCTTGTTTTAAATATTTAGTTCTGCCGTCAATAGCACTTGGTTTTATGCAAAGTGGGATAATAGCAAGGATGACAAGAAGTTCAATGTTAGAAGTTTTAAATGAAGATTATATAAGAACTGCAAGAGCAAAAGGAATCAGTGAGTTTTTTGTTATATTTTTTCATGCACTTAAAAATGCTATGATTCCAATAGCTACAATAATTGGTTTTAGTATGGCTGTTTTACTTGGAGGAACTTGGGTAATAGAGAGTATTTTTAATATAAATGGAATAGGTGCGCTTGCTATCAACTCTATAATAAATAGAGATTATCCTGTTATTCAAGCTTGTATGATATTTAGTGCTTTTATATATTTATTTATAAATTTGATTGTAGACTTATCTTACGCCATATTTAATCCAAGGTTAAGATTAAAATAGTAAAAAATTATATTATATAAATGCAAAAGTAAAATTAAATTCATAATTTAATTAATGGAAAAGAAATAAGTCCTTATAAAAAGGAGGTATTTTATGCTTGGGTCTTTATTATTAAAAAAGAATGTAAAAAAAATTAATTTCAAAGAAAATTCATATATATTAATTGGTGGATTAATAATTTGTGTAATGATTATAATAGCCTTATTAGGTCCTTATTTTTTAAGATATGATCCACTTGAGGTCAATGGAAGTCAAAGACTTTTAAGCCCTAGTTTTAATCATTTTTTTGGAACAGATCAATATGGTAGAGATATTTTAAGTAGAATAATTTATGGAATTAGAAATTCGCTTACAATAGGAATTTTGGTGGTCTTTATATCGACTTTTTTAGGTATATTAATAGGAGTTATTGCTGGATATTATGATTATTTAGATAATATACTTATGAGAATTTTGGATGGAATCATGGCTTTTCCAGGAATAATAATAGCCATAACCTTATGTGCAGTTTGGGGGTTTGGTAAAAGAAATATAATACTTGCACTTTCTTTTTCATATTTTCCTACGATGGCTAGAATTGTTAGAGCAAATGTTATGAGTATAAAAAAATCAGAAGCAGTAGATTCTATTAGAACCATAGGAGCAAATGATTTTTATATAATCTATAAATATATATTGTTAAATTCACTTGCACCTATAATAGTACAAGCTACTTTTATATTTGCAACATCAATACTTGATGAAGCTGCACTTAGTTTTTTAGGTGTTGGAATCAAACTTCCACAACCTAGTTTAGGTGGAATGATAACAGAAGCTAAAGAATTTATGTTAATAGCACCATTACAAATAATTTTTCCTGGAATATTTATTATGATTATAGTTTTGGGACTTAATTTATTAGGAGATGGACTTAGAGATTATTTAGATCCAAAAATAAAAAAGAGATAGGGAGGATTAAAATTGAAAAAAATACTTATATTTATATTAAGTTTGGCTTTAATTATGACAGGTTGTCAAACTAAAGAGGTCAAAGAAAGTAAAAAAACTACAAAATATGGTGGTAAATTAGTTGTAGCTCAAAAGATGTCTTTACCTCATTTAGATACAGATAAATCTACTGATTGGGCTATTGCAGCAGTTATGAATCATGTGTATGAAGGATTGTTTGAATTTAGCGATGAATTTGAAGCTAAGCCACATTTGGCGAAAGATTATAAAGTTTTAGAAGGTGGAAAAATATATGAAATTTTTTTAAGAGAAGATGTATTATTTCATAATAATGAAAATATGAAAGCAAAGGATGTATTAGCATCGTTTGATAGATGGTTAGATAATAATGATGCTGGAAATATGGTAAAACCATATTTAAAAGAAGTAAGAATAGATAATGATTACAAACTTACATTTGAATTTAAAAAGCCATATGCTCCATTTATAAATATATTAGCATCTCATGTTTCTAATCAAAAGCTTGTTATAAGACCAAAGAAAATAATAGATGAATATAAAGATAATATAATAAAAGAGCATATAGGAACAGGTCCATATATGTTAGATGATTATATATTAGATCAATATGTTAGAATGAAAAAATTTGATAATTATGTTCCAAATGAAAATGAGACTTCTGGGCTTTATGGAAAAAGAATAGCTTATATAGATGAAATTGAATTTAGAGTAATAAAAGAAGAAGCGATTAGAATGGCTGGAGTTAAAACAGGGGAATTTTTATTTGCAGAAGAAGGTTCGAAAGACGAATATGAAATGCTTTTAAAAAATAAAGATGTAACACCACTTATTGTAAAACCAGATGGGATGGAAATGCTTATAATAAATTGTGCAAATAAACCATTTGATGATAAGTTTGCTAGAAAGGCATTAGCATATGGTATTGATTTAGAGGATTTAGGTTATTCTATGATTGGAAATAAAGATTTTTGGGATTTACAAGGATGTTTATATCCAAAGTCAAGTATTTGGTATGATGAGAATGCAGGTAAAGGAATATATAACGAATATGATTTAAAGAAGGCTAAAGATTTATTAAAAAAATCTAATTATAATGGACAAAAGATAATTATACTAAGTGGTCAAGATGATAAGGTAGAAAAAAGAGGAGCTATTGCACTTAAAAGTCAACTTGAAAAAATAGGTTTTAATGTTGAATTAAATTTATTTGATAGACCTACTGTTGTAGAAAATAGATCCAAAAAAGATACTTGGCATTTACATTTATCATATTTCTATAAAGCTGTATCAGATCCACAAGTTCAGCATGCATGGACAGGAACTAATAAATGGATATCTAATTGGGATGATGAGGATTCAAAAACAATGGATGAAATATTTGCAAGAATGATTGAAGAAACAGACTTTGATAAAAGATTTGAAATTGTAAAAGAGTTTTATGATAAAACTTGGGAATCAGTTCCATATATGAATTTATTAGATTATAGCAGAATGCATGTTAAAAATAATAAATTAAAAGGATATAGAAATATATTTAAACCTTGTTTTTGGAATACTTGGATAGAAGAATAAATAAAAATATTTAAAGAATAGATATGGAGCTTTTTTATTAAGAAAAAATTCAATGATGTATTGTATTTATTTTAAATTTCAAATACAGTATGCTTTATATGAATTTTATAATGAAAAAGCTCCATCTTTTTGTTTGTAAATTTGTGAAATTATGTTTATTGAATATTTTTTTGGAAATAATTTATGAATGGAAGGAGGTTTTTTTTATAAAAAATTTAAAAGGATTTATATTTGAAAACAAGATATTAAAAGAAGAAGATGCTCATAAGAGAAAGTATAAGGATAATCATTTTATGTATTATGATTTTTTTGATTATTTGATAAAAAATAAAGATATTAATTGGAATTTGTATAATACAAAACTTTTGAATTTGGGTTATCAAAATATTGAATATAAGAATTTTAAAATAGAAGATGATTTAAAAGAATTATTTTCCTTAGATTTGATGAAAATATATTATTTTATACCAATAAATATAAAAGATAGAGTATTAAATATTATAATGTTAAATCCATTTTTAGAGTGGTTAATAGATTATATAAAGTATGAATTAAATTTAAATATAAATATAATGATTGCTAAAAAATTTGATTTTGATAATTATTTTAAGGAGATGGAATTAAAAAATCAAAATAAAAATTATCTATATCTTTCAGATTTTAATTATATGGATGAAAAAAATGAATTAAATACGGTTAAACTATTAGATAATATATTAAAAACAGCAATAGATTTGAATGTAAGTGATATACATTTTAATCCATACGAAGAATTTGTAGAAATTAAATTTAGAATAAATGGAGTTATAACAAATATAATAAATAAAAATAAAAAAACATATGGACTTTTAAAAAGTAGAATAAAATTAATATCTAATTTAAAAATAACAGAAAAAAGGCTTCCTCAAGATGGTAAGTTTTTATATAAAAATTATGAGTTTAGAGTTTCTTTTATACCTGTACTTTCTGATGAAAGTATTGCTATGAGAGTTTTAAATAAAAATGATATAGATTTTTCTTTTAAGTCAATAAATATGGATGAAAAAACAAGGGAAAAGATAATGAAAATGACTAACTTAAGCTCTGGACTTATTGTATTTGTAGGACCTACAGGGAGCGGGAAAACAACTACATTATATACTATATTAAAAAATATATCTAAAGAAGATAAAAGAATTTTGACAGTTGAAGATCCAATTGAATGTAAGTTTGATGATATTATGCAAATTCAGATAAATGAAAATATAGGAGTTGAATTTGATAATATTATGAAAAGTGTGTTAAGACAAGATCCTGATATTTTAATGGTAGGAGAAATTAGAGATAAAAAATCTTTGAATCTAGCTTTTAAAGCTTCAATAACAGGACATTTAGTGCTTACAAGTGTACATTCAAAAGATTCAATTTCTTCAATAATTAGATTTTTAGAAATGGGAGTCGATAGATATTTAATTAAAGAATCTATAAAGGGAATAATTTCACAAAGGTTGTTTAAATCTTTGTGTGATTGTAAAATAGCGTATAAAATAACAGATTACGAAAAAAAAGAATTAGATATTAAAGATAATATATTTCTTTATAGAAAAAATGGTTGCAAAAATTGTAATTTTAGTGGTGTAAAGGGATATTTGGCTTTGTATGAAATATTTTATTTTGATGAATTTGTAAAAAATATATTAGATCGAAATGAAAATATTGAAAATATTAAAGCTATGTTAAATGAGAAAGGTTTTGTAAGTATAAATCAAAAAGCAAAAAAGTATGTATTAAATGGAAAAATATCATTTAAAGAATATTTAAAAACACTATATTATATAGGTGATTAGAATGAAAAAGTATTTGATAGTTTATTATTTTAAGTCAAAATTAAAATTTATACCTATTGAATTACAAACTAAAAAAGAAATTTTTAATAATAAATATTTTTTTGATAAAAAAATATTATTTATTATTAGAGATTATTTTTATGATGAAAAACAAATAAAGGAAGATAAATTTATAGATATTTTAGAGGATATAAATTTTTTTTTGAAAAAAGGTATCCCATTTAATAAGATACTAAATATATTAGAAGATGAAAATATAAAGATATTAAAAAAATATTTAGAAAAAGGACTTTTATTATCAGATTTTGCAAAGGAAAAAACAAAGTTAAATAATTATTATTTAAATATACTAAAATTAAATGAATTTGTTGATTCCAAAGAAGAGATAATTGATTATCTTATTAAATTTTATAAAAAGATGAAAAAACATAAGAAAAAATTAAACTCAAAATTATTTTATCCTAAAATACTAATATCTACATCGATTTTAGTTTTTTTATTTATATTTGGTTTTTTGATTCCAAATATAAAATTATTAATTGATGGTTTCTATATAGAAATAAATATTTTTTTGAAAATTATATTTAAAGTTTCAGAAATTATAAATACAAATATAATATTATTTATATTGTTGGCTTTTATTTTTACATTTATGATATTTAATGATAAAAAAATATTTTTTTTGGACAATATATTTTTTTGTAAATTAAATAAATTAATTTATAATTATAAGATTATTAAATTAATAAGTTTTTTAAAAAAAGCAAATTTAAATAGTTTGCAAATCATAGAATTTTTAGCTAAAAACACAAAAGACAAGAGATTAATTCTTATGAAAGAAGAGCTTTATAAAGGGAATGATTTGAGTTCTTTATTAAAAAAATATAAGATATTAGATAAAAAATATATAAATTATTTTAAGATATCTTTTGAAACAGGTGATAAGAATAAAGTTTTTAAAATATTAGAAAATGAATATGAAGAAAATCTGGATTATATATTAGAAAATATTGAAGAAAAAATATTACCTACATCAATAATAATAATAAGTTTATTTATAACTTTAATAATTTTATCAGTTTTGATTCCTGTGTATACTATGATTTCTAATTTTGATTTTTAAAAGGTGGGATATTATTGAAAAAGTTAAGATTATTTTTAAAAGAATTTAATGAGGATGATGAAGGTTTTACTCTCATGGAAATGCTTGCAAGTATAACTATAATAACATTTATAATAGCAATTGCTAGTCCTAATATATTCGGACTTATTGAAAAATCAAAAGATAAAAGCGATTTAGCAACAGCTAAAATTATAGCAAAATCAGCGGAACTTTATATAAGTGAAAATGAAAATGATTTAAGATCAAATCCCAATAAAATAAAAGATCATGGTTATTGTGAAAATATAGAAGTTTTAATAAAAAAAAATTATTTGTTAGAAGTAGTAAAGCCTCAAGATAAAAAATTTAATTATTTTTCATTACAAGTAGATGAGGATAAAATAGAAGTTTTAAAATCAAATGATGAAAAAGAAGAAAGTCTGTTTAAAATAGAAAAGGAAAGTAATGATTATGAATAATATAAATATTTACCTGGTTGAAAATGAAATATATATAAAGGAAAAACATATAAGTTTTATAAATTTGCCGATTGCTAAAAATGGATATATTATAGATGAAAAAATTATAAAAAAAGCATTATTACCTTTTTTAAACAATAATATGATAAATTTTTATTTTTTTACATCCAAAATGAAGGTAAAAAAAATAAAAAAAGAAAATAGAATTGTAGATTTTTTATATCTAAAAAATTATAAAAAAAACTATTTGGACAATGAGAATTATTACATTTATAAAAAAATATATAAAGATATTGATTATAGTCTATTGATTTTAGTACCAAAGGATTTTTTATATACATGGATAAATTTATTTGAAAATATGAATTTAAAAATAAATATTATAACGGATTTGTTATCTAGTTTTAAAGAATATAAAGAAATTTATATAAAAACTTATTTTTTTGAACATGTTTTTAATAGAGAATTTATATATAAATTAAAATTAAATAAAAAAATAAATAACAATTTAGAGCATAATCTATTTTTGGAGGAAATACTTTGAAAAATTTGTATAAAGAATTTAAAATCCAAAGAAATATAAGCAAACTAAATATGCATTATTTTATTTTTATTCTATTTATTTTTCTTTGCATATCTATAGTTTTTAATATAAAAGTTTTAAAAACGAAAGTCAATATAGAAGATGAAATAAAAAAATTAAATTCTAAAAATATTGTATTAAAAAACTCAAAAGATAAATATGGTATAAAAAATAAAAATTTATCAAATATGGATGAAAAAATAAAAATTTTGAAAGAAATTATAGATTTGAAAAAGGATATTATAGAGCTGAATTATAATGAAAAGAAATATTATTTAAAAATAAAGACTTTTGATTTGAATGAAAAAATAGATTTAAAAAACCAAAAATCAAACATAGATGAAATTGAAAAGAAAAAAGATTATTTTGAAATAAATTATGAGGTCGAAATATGAATAAAAAAATTAAGTTAATAATTTTATTATTTTTATTTATATTTTTAAGTTGCAGCTTAAGAATACTTAGTATAAATCAATTAAAAAATCAATATTTGTTAAAAGAGTATAAAAATATATTAAAAGAAGTAAAATCAAATGAAATAGTAACTGAAAATAAGGATTTGATGGAAGAATTAAACAAAATAAACGATTTTTTTAGTCAAAGAAAAATAATTATTAAAAATCTGAACTATATAAAGGAACCAAAAGATAAAAAATATATAGTATTAAAGGTTGAATTTGATTGTGATTTAAGTTCATTTTTGGACACTATGATTTTTTTTAATAATGAAGATTATAATATATTTAATTTTGTAGCAAAAAAAGATGTGGATAAATTTAATTTTGTTGTGGAGGCTAAAACCGATTATGAAAAAATTAAACGATAATGGTTTTGTCAGTTTAGAACTTTTATTTTCTATTTCTATGTTTTTTTTAATATTATTTTTTACATTAAATTTTATAAATATGAAAAATATAAATAATAAAAGTGATTTATCTAAGATGGCTTTTTTTAATGATGCTATAAATAAGATAAATATAATAAATTCTTGTAATGAAGAGGAATTTTTAGATTTAGCAAATAATAAATATGATAATATGGAAATTATATATTCTAAACAGGGAGTTAAATTTTATGAAATATATATTTCTTTTAAAGAAAAAACGAATGATGAATATGAATTTAAAATCTACAAAGATTTTAAATGATAAAGGCAATATTTCATTAATTTTTGTAATTATTTTTAATATGATATTTTTAATACTTGCATTTTCTTTTATTAATTTAGAGTTTAACAAAAAAATAATAAATAATTATTATATTTTAAAAAAAGAAGAATATTTAGCAAGAAGTCTAATTGATTATTCTTATAATTTAGTTTATGAAAAAATGTTAAATATAAATAGAGATTTTTTAGATTATGTAAATGATTTAAATGAAGATAGTAAAAATATTAAAGAAAAAGAAATTGATTTAAATAGGGAATACAGATTGTTTTTAAAATCTAAAGAAAATGATATTAAAAGTATTTTAAAGCAATGTCAACATAATATTTATTTAGAAGATCAAAGTATATCTGTATTAAAGGAAAATATAGATATAAATATTATATGTGAATATCAAAAAAAATATCGTTATAAAACATATTTTACTATCTTTGATGAGGATATTAAATTAAATAATTTTAAGGAGGAGAAAAATATTTTGATAAAAGGATATTTGATTAGACTAAAATGAAGAAGGGTTCTTTTGATTCTGGGTTTGTTATGATTGAGGTTCTTATTTATATATTTATATTATCTTTAATATTTTTATTTTTTATATTTGCAAATAGATTAAGAGATATGAAAATTGATTTTTTTATTAAAGAATTTGTAACAAATATGGAAATTATAAAATCAGAGAATATGAAAGGCAATAATGAAGCTTTGATTATTATAAATAATAATCAATCTTATATTAATTATAATTTTATTATTGATAAAGATGATAATAAATCTGTAGATTCAATTTCTAATTTGAATTTTTTAAAAGCGCCAAAATTTATTAAGTTTTCAAAGGATGGTAGATATCTAAATCAGGGGGAAACTATAATAATAAAGGATAAAAAAGATAACAAATTATACAAGATAACGATAATTCCTATGAGTGGAAGAATTTCTTATAAGGGTGTTTTTTATGAATAACAAAGGGTTTATATCTTTTGAGATAATTATGGTTTTTAATGTGATTTTAGTTTGTTTTCTTATAACTTATAATATTTTTATATTTTCAAATAAGGATATTAAAAATAATTATTCAAACACCGTAATTTTAACCAATTTTATAAATACAAAAAATTTTATTGATAAAAAATTAATTTACACAAAAAATATATTAAAAGTAAAAACTAAAGAAAATGAATTTAAAAGCTATGATAGCTTTAAAAAGGATTTTGTAAAAGAAATTTATTTTTATAATAATTTAGATGTAGTTTCAATTGCCATAAAAGATAATAAACTCATATATAAAGGTAATGCACTATATGATAATAGATATTATGAAATAAGTGAATTTATAGACGATATTCAGATAAAAAAAATAAAAAGAAATTTATTACAAATTAAATTTTACTATGAACATAAAAAAATAAAAAAAGATTTTGATATGATAATATATCTTTATAATATAAATGTATAAAATCTTTATTAATATCAATTATATAGTAGCTTTAGACTCTATTATTTTAAAAAGATTTGTGGTATTATAAATAGTGACTGTTTAAAAAAGAAACTATTTATAGTTTTATAAATACAATTAAATATGGAGGGATTTTTTTATGATTTCAGCAGGAGATTTTAGAAAAGGTGTTACTTTTGAAATAAAGGGAGAACCTTATTTAATAGTTGATTTTCAACATGTTAAGCCAGGTAAAGGTGCTGCGTTTGTAAGAACTAAGTACAAGAACTTAAAAACAGGAGCTATAAGAGAGGAAACTTTTAACCCTAATGATAAGTATCCTAAGGCACATATAGAAACTAAGGAAATGGAATACCTATACAATGATGGAGAATTATATTATTTTATGGATTCAGAGACTTATGATCAAATTCCATTAGAACATTCGCAAGTTGAAGAAGCTATCAAATTCTTAAAGGAAAATGATAAAGTTGTAATTAGATTCTATCAAGGAAAGGCATTCCAAGTTATGGCTGCTAATTTCGTTGAACTTGTTGTTACTGAAACTGAGCCTGGTGTAAAGGGTGATACAGCTAGTAATGTAACTAAAGCAGCAACAGTTGAAACTGGTGCAGTAGTTCAAGTTCCTTTATTTATAAATGAAGGTGACAAGATAAAGATTGACACAAGAACTTGTGAATATTTATCAAGAGTATAAGAGGATGATATGGAATATTTAGAAGAAAAACTAAATAATTTAAAGGTATTATCCAAATCTTTAGATATGTCCAAAGATGAAACTAAAAATAAAATTATTGTAGATATTGTAGATATTTTAGATGATTTTTATGATGTTTTATCAGATCTTAAATCTGAAAATGAATTTTTAAAAGAGAATTTTTTAGAAGATGAAGATGACTATGAAGAAGATGATTTTAATTTTATTTCTATAAATTGTGATTGTGGAGAAATTATAAATTTAGATGAAGAGATATTATTGGATTCTAATATAGATATAGTCTGTCCAAATTGTAAAAAGAATATAGATATGAATTAGTAGATAAAGCTGTTTTATGATGACAAAGTCATTATAAAGCAGTTTTTTTATTATAAAAATTAATAAAACTAAAGAAGAAAAAAATAAATATAAGTGTTATAATTTAAAAGGCGGTATTTATTAAAATATATAAAAGACAGAAAGAATTTGGAGGTTTAATTTGGAAAGTCAAATGAAATTTAAAGTAGATAATAAAGAATTTGAAAGAGAATTATTTGGAAAATTTGATGAAAATATAAAGCTTATAGAACAAAAGCTTAATGTACATATTGTTCTAAGAGAATCTAATATAGTTTTGATAGGTAAAGAAAATAATATAAAAAAAGCTTTTGAAGTTTTGAATATATTAAAAAAAGAGGTAGAAAATAAAAATAAATTAAATAAACAAAATATATCTTATATATTATCAAAATTTGAAGTAGAAGATAATTTAAACGAACAATTGGATTATATAATAGGTATGAATACAAAAGGAATACCTATAAAACCAAAAACTATAAATCAAAAACAATATATAGATAATATAAATAATAATACTTTAACCTTTGGAATCGGACCAGCTGGAACAGGCAAAACTTATTTAGCTGTTGCCATGGCTGTTAAATCTTTTAAAAAAGGTGAAG
Organism: Peptostreptococcaceae bacterium AGR-M142; assembly: GCA_045345765.1. GTDB lineage: Bacteria > Bacillota > Clostridia > Peptostreptococcales > Peptostreptococcaceae > JAOARY01. Next base: position 3,304,148 of record CP148265.1, on the reverse strand, counting down.
TAAATAGAATTATATTAACAAGACCTGCTGTTGAAGCTGGAGAAGCTCTTGGATTTTTGCCAGGAGATTTAAAAGATAAGGTAGATCCTTATTTAAGACCTTTATATGATGCGCTATTTGAATTTTTAGGTGCTGAAAAATTTGATAAATACATGGAAAGAGGATTAATTGAGGTTGCACCTCTTGCATTTATGAGGGGAAGAACTTTAGATAATGCATTTATCATCCTAGATGAAGGGCAAAATACTAGTAAGGCTCAGATGAAGATGTTTTTAACTAGAATTGGTTTTGGTTCTAAAGTAGTTGTAACAGGTGATATAACTCAAATAGATTTACCTTCAAATAAAAATTCGGGATTAGTACATGCATTAAAAATACTAAATAAGGTTGAAGGTATTAAAGTTAATTATTTTGAAAAAGTAGATGTTATAAGACATAAATTAGTTCAAAGAATAATAAATGCATATGAAGAATTTGATAACAAAAAGGAGAATTAATAATGGAGCTTTTTATAGATGATAGACAGGATAAGATAACTGTAGAAAATGATTTAATAGAGGATATAAAAAAAGTAATAATAGAATCTATGAATGAAGAAAAAATTGATTTGAATTATGAAATTAGTTTATCTTTTGTTGATAATGAAGAAATAAGAATATTAAATAGAGATTTTAGAAACAAAGATCAAGCTACAGATGTTTTATCTTTCCCGATGGAAGATGAAGAATTCATAGAAGAAAAGACTTTAGGTGATATAGTAATATCTTTAGAGCGTGCTTTGCAGCAGAGTAAGGAATACAATCATAGTTTTAAAAGAGAAATGTTATTTTTAGTTTGCCATAGTATGTTTCATTTGATGGGTTATGACCATGACACAGATGAAAATACAAAAGAAATGAGGGAAAAAGAAAAGAAAGTTTTAAATAAATTGGGTATAAAAAGAGAATAAAAGCATAAAGGATGTGATTTTATTTGAATAAGAGAAATAAAAAATATAAAAATAATAATTTCATAGCTAGTTTAAATCATGCTATAGCAGGAATATTTACAGCAGTAAAACAAGAAAGAAATATGAAGATACATTTTATTATAGCTATTTTGGTTTTAATTTTAGGTTATCTATTTGGAATTTCAAAACTTGAATTTTTACTTTTATTCATATCTATTTCTTTTGTACTTATAACAGAGATGATAAATACGGCTATGGAAATTATGGTTGATTTGATAAAACAAGAATTTTCTATTTTAGCAAAAATGATAAAAGACATATCGGCAGGAGTAGTTTTAATAGCATCATTAAATGCTTTAATTGTGGGTTTTTTAGTATTTTTTAAAAAAGTAGAGTTAAAAGCTGAAAAACTTGTATTAAAAGTTGTACCAGATATTAATTTTATAATATTTTTAACTGCAATAGCAGTTGTAATATTTGTTGTTATTTTAAAGAATAAAAATAATGCAAAAAATTATTTAAAAGGTGGGTTTCCTAGTGGTCATAGTGCTATTGCATTTGCACTTGCTACAAGTGTACTGTTTTTGACAAAAGAGATAGGGATAATTGTAATTAGTTATTTTTTAGCGCTTTTGGTAGCACAAAGTAGAATAGAGGGTAAGATACATTCGCTAGTAGAAGTTATCCTAGGAGGAATAATTGGTATTGTTTTAATGCTAATATTTTATTTATCTTTTTTTTAAATAGGCATTGGATGATTGACTATAATTTGATATAATCTAAAATGCACCCATTTTTTTGGGAGGGTTTTTGTATGAGAAAACATATAAATAAAAAAACAAAATTTATAAGAAAAATATTTATAACAGGTTTTATAACTATTTTGCCTGCATCAGTTACAATATCACTTATATTTTGGTTGCTAAATAAAATTGATATTGTATTTAGGGAACCTTTGGAAAGGTTGATTGGATTTCCTATTTATGGAATAGGTTTTTTGATAACTGTTATTTTAATATTTTTAACAGGTATTTTTGCTATGAATGTTTTGGGTAAAGAGATATTTCGTTTATTTGATCATTTTATGCATAAGATGCCACTTGTTAATATTGTATATGCATCTATAAAACAGTTATTAGAGGCTATTAGAATAAATCAAAAGAACAGTTTTAAAAGTGCTATTTTAGTGCAGTACCCAAAAGAAGGTATTTATACAATTGGTTTTGTAACAGCAGATGCTCCTGAATTCATCTCAAAAGAATTAAATAAGGTGTGTATTTCTATATTTATACCAACAACACCAAACCCTACTTCAGGAATGTTTGTGATGGTACCAAAAGAAGATATTATATATTTAGATTTGTCAGTAGAAGAAGCTATAAAATTAGTCGTATCAGGCGGAATGTTAGATATAACAAAAAATAGGAGATGATATAAATGGATTATAAAGAATTACTTATATTGGCAGAAAAAGCAAAAGAAAATGCGTATGTACCTTATTCTAAATTTCATGTAGGTGCAGCGCTTTTAACAAATGAAGGAAAAATATTTACTGGATGTAATGTTGAATGTGCATCTTATGGTGGAACGAATTGTGCAGAAAGAACAGCTATATTTAAAGCAGTATCAGAGGGATATCAAAATTTTAAAGCAATCGCAATTGCAAGTGATTTAAATGATTATACTTATCCTTGTGGTATATGTAGACAAGTAATAATAGAGTTTGGATTAGATATAGATATAATTGTTGGAGATTCAAATAAGGAATACAAAGTATATAAGGCTAGTGAAATGATGCCTTTTAGCTTTACAAAGGAAGATTTAGATTCTTAAGGAGGAATAAATGGCTTTTAAATCAGGATTTATAAGTATTATAGGAAGACCAAACGTAGGAAAATCAACTCTTATGAACAATTTGATAGGTGAAAAAATTGCAATAATGAGTGATAAACCACAAACTACAAGAAATAAAATACACGCAGTTTATACAAATGAAGAAGAAGAAGTTCAAATGGTATTTTTGGATACACCAGGAATTCATGAACCTAAAAATAAATTAGGTGAATTTATGGTTAAGGAAGCAAAATCTTCATTTAGAGATGTTGATGTTATACTATATGTTGTAGATGAGTCAAAATCAATAGGAAAAGGAGATTCGTTTATAATAGAGAGTTTAAGATCTGCAAAGGTTGATATAATTCTTATAATAAATAAAATAGATAAATTAAATGATGAAGATTTATTTAAACTTATGAAAAAGTATGATAATCTTAATTTATTCAAAGAAATAATACCAATATCAGCACTTAATGGAAAAAATACTTCTAGAGTGTTAAAAGTTTTAAAAAGTTATTTAAAACAAGGTCCTATGTATTTCCCATCAAATATGATTACAGATCAACCAGAAAGAGTTTTGATATCAGAACTTATAAGAGAAAAAGTATTAAGATATACAGAAAAAGAAGTTCCTCATGGTATTGCGGTTGAAATAGAAAAAATAAAAAAAAGAAAAGAAAAAGATATAATAGATGTATCAGCAATTATTTATTGTGAAAGAAATTCACATAAAGGGATAATAATAGGTAAAAATGGTAGAAAATTAAAAGGTATTGGTAAGGCTGCAAGAGAAGATATTGAAGCTTTATTTAATACGAAGGTTAATTTACAAGTATGGGTAAAAGTAAAAGAAAATTGGAGGGATAAATCTAATTTTATAAAGAACTTTGGATACGAAAGTAAATAAAGATATAAAATAATAGGGGGTGCTTTTATGGGCGAAAACATAAATAAAAAAGATTTATTAAATGAAATAAAAGCTCTAGTAGAAAGTGATAAAATAATAGAACTAAATGAATATATGCAAGAACTCCACCCCCGAGATATAGCAGAAATTTTAATTGAATTAGAAGATTTAAAAAAGACAAAGGTTTTTGAAGTACTATCTTGGGATTTAGCAGGGAAGGTACTCGATGAACTTGATTTTGAAACTTTTAGCTATATATTTGAAAAAATAAATATAGAGCAAAAGAAAAGACTTTTAGATTTGATGTCTCAAGATGATATGGTTGATCTTCTTAGTGAAATGAAAGAAAAAGAACAATTAGAGATAATAAATCTTTTAGATGAAGATGATAAAGAAGATATAAGAGAATTATTGGTATATGAAGAAGATACAGCTGGTGGAATCATGACAACCGATTTTGTATCTGTTAAAGATAATATATCAGCATATCAAGCGATTGAAGAACTAAGAGAAAATGCTCCAGAAGCAGAAACTATTTATTATGTTTATGTTCTAGATAAAAATGATAAATTAGTTGGTGTATTATCTTTAAGGGAATTAATAGTTTCTAAACCGAATGTCTTAATTGAAGATATAATGTCAGAAAGCCTTATAAAGGCTAGTGTAAGTGATGACCAAGAAGAAGTTGCTAGAAAAGTTTCTAAATATGATTTACTTGCAATTCCTGTTGTTGATTCTCAAGAAAGACTAAGAGGGATTATAACAGTTGATGATATCATAGATGTTATTGAAGAAGAAGCTACTGAAGATATTTATAAGTTCGCAGGAACTTCTGAATCGGAAACGGAATATTTAGAGGAAGATGATGTATTTTTAAGAATAAAAAGTTCAGTAAAAGCAAGATTACCATGGCTTATAGTTACTTTATTTGGTGGTCTTTTATCTGCAAATATATTAAGAAATTATGAAGGTACACTAGCTCAACTTCCAACTATTGCATTTTTCATGCCGATGCTTACAGGTATGGGTGGTAATGTTGGAACGCAATCATCAACTCTTACTGTTAGAGGGTTTGCAACTGGCCATGTAGATTCAAAAAATACAGTAAAAACAATATTTCAAGAAATGAGTGTTGGTGCTACTGTGGGAATTATTTGTAGTCTTATAATATGTTTGGTTTCATTTTTATGGTTAAAAGATTTTAAATTAGGTGCAGTTGTTGGTGTTGCTATGGCAGCAAATATGTTTACAGCTGCAAGTGTTGGAACAATAGTACCTATAATATTTAAAAAATTTGGTATAGATCCAGCAGTTGCTTCTGCTCCATTTATATCAACAGCACTTGATATAACAGGAGTAACTATATATTTTACACTTACTACTTTATTTTTAATAAATGTATAAAAATCTTGGTTTAAGCCAAGATTTTTTTTAAATTTTATTTAATTTAAGGTATAATTGAATTAAGGTGATTTTATGTATATAAAAACAGAAGGTATAGTTTTAAAAACAGTTAAATATTCTGAGAAGGATTTAATTATAACTATTTTTACTAAAAAAATAGGAAAGATATCGTTTTATGGGAAAGGCTTAAGAACTTCTAAAAATAAAACGGCATCTGCTGTTCAATTATTTAGCTTGAATGAGTTTTTACTTAAAAAAAATGGGAATAATTATACAGTAAGTTCAATAGATCCGATAAAAAATTATTTTGATATATCAAAAGATATAGATAAATTTTTTGTTGGGACGTATATATTAAAATTAATATCTTTAGTAACATATGAAAATCAAACTAATAATAGATTATTTGAATTATTATTAAATACCTTAGATATTCTTTTGGATTTAGATATTAAAAAATTAGATTTTTTAATAAGAGCATTTGAAATACAACTTATGAATTATATAGGTATTAAACCAAATCTGAATAAATGTACAAATTGCGATAACAAAGATTTAACAAATGCTAAATTTAGTCCTTCAAGCGGAGGAGTATTATGCCAAAAATGTGTTAAAACATCTTTTGATTCATTGAGTATAGATGCTTCAAATATAAAACTTATTGATTTTATATTGAAATATAGATTAGAAGATATATTAAAAGCAAAAGTTTCTAGTATATTATTAGATGAATTAAAAATAATAAATACTAGACATTTAGCAGATCATTTAGATGGGTATAATTTTAAGGATATGAATTTAAATAATTTTTAGGAGGGATATTTATGGAGATTACACTTGAAAAAATAGACCAAGTTGTTACTAGAACTGGGGTTACTTATTCTCAAGCAAAAGAAGCTTTAGAAATAACAAATGGAGATATAATAGAGGCACTTATTTATATTGAAAAGAATACAAAAGTTGAAAAGAAAAATATTAATGATGTTTTAAATGAAAAAACAAATGAGCTTTTAGATAATTTAAAGGATGTATTAAAAAAAGGTAATGTGACAAAGGTTATAGTTGAAAAAGAGGGAGATGTAATTTTAAATTTACCTGTTACTGTAGGAGTATTAGGTTTAGTATTAGCTCCAATCGCAGCTCTTATAGGTGCTTCTGCTGCTGTTGTTACTAACTATAAGATAAAAATAGTAAAAGATGATGGTGGAGTAATAGATTTAAATGAAATGACAGAAGAAAAGATAAATATGGTAAAAAATAAAGTAAATAGAAATAAAAACACTGATACAGACGAAAAAAACAATGATAATGAAGATGATAACAATGATGAAAACAGTATAAATCTTGACAAATAAAATTTATTTTGCTACATTTTAAGTTATAGATTTAGTTTAAATTGCTTTTAATATATATTTTTAGACAATTTATGCCTTTCGTTTTTCGAAAGGCATAAATTATTTAATGTAAAATAAAAACATAACAGGAGGGTATAAGATGAATTTTCAAAATATGATTTTGGCTTTGCAAAATTATTGGTCAAAAAAGAATTGCGCTATAATGCAAGCCTATGATGTGGAGAAAGGTGCAGGGACAATGAATCCACAAACTTTCCTAAGATCATTAGGTCCTGAACCTTGGAGAGTTTGCTATGTTGAACCTTCAAGAAGACCTGCTGATGCTAGATATGGAGAAAATCCAAACAGATTATATCAACATCACCAATTTCAAGTTATATTAAAGCCATCACCTGAGAATATACAAGAAATATATTTAGAGAGTTTAGAGGCTATAGGAATTAATCCTAAGGAACATGATATAAGATTTGTAGAAGATAACTGGGAAGCACCTACTGTTGGAGCGTGGGGTCTTGGTTGGGAAGTTTGGTTAGATGGAATGGAAATTACTCAATTTACTTATTTCCAACAAGTTGGAGGAATTGATTGTGAACTTGAATCAGCTGAGCTTACCTATGGTCTTGAAAGAATTGCTATGTACATTCAAGAAAAAGATAATGTATATGATTTAGAGTGGACAAATGGACTTACTTATGGAGATGTATTTAAAAAAGCTGAATATGAACATTCTGTATATAGTTTTGATGAATGTGATGCAACAATGTTATTTAATCTTTTTGATACATATGAAAAGGAAGCAAATAATTTATTAGATAAAAAACTTGTAATTCCAGCATATGATTATGTATTAAAATGTTCTCATACATTTAATGTTTTAGATGCAAGAGGAGCTATTGGTGTAAGCCAAAGAGCTGGTTTTATAGGAAAAATAAGAAATTTATCAAAAAAAGTAGCTAAAAATTACTTAGAACAAAGAGAAGAGATGGGATATCCTCTTTTAAAGGAGGGAAAATAATGAGTAGATTATTATTTGAAATAGGTGTAGAGGAAATGCCTTCTAGATTTATGAAGAGTACTATAAATCAAATAGAAAGCGCAGCAAAAAAATTATTTTTAGAAAATAGAATTTCATTTGAAGAAATAAAAATAAATGCGACACCAAGAAGATTTATATTAGTAGTAGAAGGTCTTAGCGATAGACAAGAAGATTTAGAAGAAGAAATAAAGGGACCATCAAAAAAAATATCATTTGATGAAGATAATAATCCTAAGAAGCCCTTAGAAGGTTTTTTAAAAAGTAAAAACCTTAGTGTAGATGATATATATTTTAAAACTATAGGAAAAGATGAATATGTACATGCAAAAATAAGAGAAGAAGGAAAAGAAACTAAGGATATATTAAAAAATATACTTCCTAATATAATTCTTTCTATAAACCATCCAAAGTCTATGAAATGGGGCGGAAAGAACTTAAAATTTGCTAGACCAATAAGATGGTTATTAACATTATTTAATAATGAAGTTTTAGAATTTGATTTAGAAGGAATTAAATCATCAAATATAACAAGAGGGCATAGATTTTTAGGAGAGTCAAGAATAGAGGTAAATACTATAGAAGACTATTTTGAAAAATTAGAGAAGAATTTTGTTATAGTAGATCAAGACAAGAGAAAAGAAATAATAAAAGAACAATGTAGGAATGTTGCAAAAGATTTAAATGGAACATTATTAGAAGATGAAGATTTATTTGATGAAGTAAGTTATATATTAGAATATCCAACTGCTTTTTACGGGGATTTTGATAAGGAATATTTAAGACTTCCAAAAGAAGCTATAATAACTCCTATGAAAGAACATCAAAGATATTTTCCTGTATTAGATTCTAATGGAAATTTATTACCTAATTTTATAACTGTTAGAAATGGAGATAGTTATAAAATAGAAAATGTTAAAAAAGGTAATGAAAAAGTATTAGAAGCTAGACTTTCTGACGCATTATTCTTCTTTAAGGAAGATACTAAAAATGATTTAGAATCATATTTTGAAAAATTAGATCAAATAGTATTCCAAGAAAAATTAGGAACAATAAAAGATAAAACATTAAGAATAAAGGAAATATCGACTAAATTAAACAAATTAATAAATTTAAATTTAGAAGATGAAAAAATAAATAGAGCATCAAAACTATTCAAATCTGATTTAGTAACAAATATGGTGTTTGAATTTACAGAATTACAAGGTGTTATGGGGAGGGAATATGCTAAGCTTAATAATGAAGATAGCGAAGTTTGTGAAGCGATTTATGAGCATTATTTACCTAGATTTGCAGGAGATGAACTTCCTAAGACTAAGCTTGGAGTAGCTCTATCAATTGCGGATAAAATTGATAGTATATGTGGATTTTTCTCTCTTAGTATAAAACCTACAGGGTCTCAAGATCCATATGCACTTAGAAGACAAGCGTTAGGAATATTAAATATAATAATAGATAATGAAATAGATATTGATTTAAAGGAAATTATAAGTATTTCATTAGAAGAATTTAAGCATGATTTTGATAAACAAAACGTATTAGATGAAATATTAGACTTCTTTAGACTTAGATTTAAAAATATATTAGAAGATCTTAATATAAGATATGATGTTATAGATTCGATAATAAACTTAGATGCGAATTTCTTTAATTTAAGACAAAGAGCATTAAAATTAGTTAATGTAATAGATGATAATGATACACAAGAAGCATTGGTTGCATTTAATAGAGTTAATAACTTAGCATCTAAATTAGAATCCAAAAAAGATATTGATGAAAGTTTATTAAAAGAAGATGAAGAAAAGAAATTATTTGATGATTACAAACTTATAAATAGTAATGTAATAAATCTTTTAGAAAATAGTGATTATGATAAAGCTTTAGTAGAATTTATAAAAATAAAAACTCCTGTTGACAATATGCTTGATAATGTAATGATTATGGATAAAGATGAAGCTATTAAAACAAATAGATTAAATCTATTAAGAGCAATAAGTGATTTGATGTTACAAATTTGTGATTTATCAAAAATTGTTTATAAGAATAATTAGTATGACATAAAAAAATAAATGTTATATTATATATTTAATGTGATATAATATATAGTGTAAGAAATATAAAAAAAGCAATCAGTCGATTGCTTTTTTATATTTCCTGAAAATAAGTAAAACTAAGCATTAAAAAAAAGAGTTAATAAAAAAAGTGGTTATATTTCGAGGGTTTTAGGCTAAAAAAGATGTTATAAAACAACAATTAAATGATACTAAATATTAAAAATATTTAAAATATGACATACTATATTGCAAAAAAGATGGAATGTGATATACTATTTATGAAAAGAGGTGATTTTTATTCAACTAACAGATAGGCAAAAGAAAATTGTAGAGATAGTAAAAGAACATGGGCCTATAACGAGTGAGAGTATAGCATCTATGTTAGGAGTTACAAGAGCAACATTAAGACCTGATTTTTCTATACTTACAATGTCTAAGATATTAGATGCAAGACCTAAGGTTGGATATTATTATGTAGGACTTAAAAATGATGATGTTGTTACAAAAACAATAAAATCAAAATTAGTAAAGGATATAATGACACCTGCAATTATAGTAACAGAAGAAACAAGTGTTTATGATACTATTGTTACTATATTTTTAGAAGATGTTGGAACTATTTTTGTGACAAACAATAATTGTTTGTCAGGAGTTATTTCAAGAAAAGATCTTTTAAAAAATGCAATTGGTGGAGTTGATATAAATAAAGTTCCAGTGGGTATTATTATGACTAGAATGCCAAATGTTATAATTGCAAAAAAAGAAGATAGTGTTTTAGAGGCTGCAAAAAAGATTATAGAGCATGAGGTGGATTCATTACCTGTTGTTGATGTCGAAATTGTAGATGATAAGGAATATTATAAAATACTAGGAAAATTATCAAAAACTAATATAACAAAATTATTTGTAGATTTGGCAAATTAATCAGAATGGAGGAGCTTTATGGGTCACTTAGTTATATATGTTATATCAGATTCTCTTGGTGAAACTGGAGAACAAGTAGCAAGAGCGGCAGTTAGCCAATTTGATATTACAGATTATGAAATAAGAAGATATTCATATGTTTTGACAAGAAATATGATAGAGGAGATATTGCAAGAAGCTAAACAAGAAAATTCAGTAATCTTATATACTGTTGTTCAAAGCGAATATTCAAAAATTATAACAGATTTTGCTGTAGAAAATGATATACCACATATTAATCTTTTAGAAGGAATTTTAAATTCTATAGAAAAAAGAATTAATAAAAAGCCAAAGAGAGAACCTGGGATAATTAGAAAATTAGATGATAGTTACTTTAAAAGAGTAGAAGCTATTGAATTTGCAGTAAAATACGATGATGGAAAAGATCCAAGAGGTTTAAAGAAAGCTGATCTTGTTATTTTAGGAATATCAAGAACATCAAAAACACCTCTTAGTATGTATTTAGCTAATAAAAATATAAAAGTTGCAAATATACCACTTGTACCAGAAGCAGTATTACCTAAAGAAGTTTTTGAAATACCTAAAAAAAGGATTGTTGGACTTACTAATTCACCAGAAAAATTAAACAGTATAAGAAGAGAAAGATTAAAAGCATTAGGTCTTTCTGGAGAGGCTAATTATGCATCTATGCAAAGAATTTTAGATGAGATAGATTATGCTGAAAAAATTATGCGAAAGATAGGTTGTCCTATAATTGATGTTTCAGATAAAGCTATTGAAGAAACAGCAGGTATTATAATAGATATATTGAAAATGAATGGTATCAAAGTTTATAAAAATGAAATATAAATTTAATATAAAGTATTAACTCAAAAAAATAAAAGGAGTGCTTAGGGAATGGAAAAATACATTTACGCATTTAATGAAGGTTCTAAAGAAATGAAATCGTTGCTTGGAGGGAAGGGTGCTAATTTAGCCGAAATGACTAAAATTGGACTTCCTGTTCCTGGTGGTTTTACTATTACAACTAAGGCTTGTATTGACTTTTATGAAAAGAATGAAAAAATTTGGGATGAATTATTAAGTGAAATAAATGAACATATAGCTGCATTAGAAGAAGCTCAAGGAAAAAAATTTGATAGTCAAGAAAATCCACTTTTGGTTTCTGTTAGATCTGGTGCAGTTATATCTATGCCAGGAATGATGGATACAATACTTAATTTAGGTCTTAATGATGAAACTGTTAGAGTTTTAGCTAAAAAGACTTCTAATGAAAGATTTGCTTATGATAGTTATAGAAGATTTATTCAAATGTTCTCAGATGTTGCTATGGGAATTGAAAAATATAAATTTGAATCTGTATTAGAAAGAGTAAAAGAAGAAAATAATTTTGAATATGATACAGAATTAAATACGAATCATTTAAAATCTATAGTAGAAGAATTTAAAAATATTTATAAAATTGAAATGAAAAAAGATTTTCCACAAAATCCAAAAGAACAATTATTATTAGCTGTTGAAGCTGTGTTTAAATCATGGAATAATCCAAGAGCTATAATATATAGAAGAATAAATGATATTCCTAATAATTTAGGAACTGCTGTAAATATTCAATCTATGGTATTTGGAAATATGGGTGATGATTCTGGTACTGGTGTTGCTTTTACTAGAAACCCTGCAACTGGAGAACACAAAGTTTTTGGTGAATTTTTAATGAATGCACAAGGAGAAGATGTTGTAGCAGGAATCAGAACACCAAAAGATATAAGTCAATTAGAAGAAGTAAATAAAGAAGTCTATGACGAATTTATGAATGTTACAAAAACTTTAGAAAATCATTATAAAGATATGCAAGATATTGAATTTACAGTTGAACAAGGTAAATTATACTTGCTTCAAACTAGAAATGGTAAAAGAACAGCAAAAGCATCAATTGAAATAGCAGTTGATATGGTTGAAAATGATATAATTTCAAAAGAAGAAGCTATATTAAGAATAAATCCTAATGATATATCACAACTTCTACACCCTAATTTTGAAGTTAAAGCATTAGAAGAAGCAAATGTATTAGCAAAAGGTCTTCCAGCGTCACCAGGAGCAGCATCGGGAAGAGTGTATTTTAATGCTAATGATGTTGTAAATGCAAAAGCTAGAGGAGAAAAAGCAATTTTGGTTAGAACAGAAACTTCTCCAGAAGATATAGAAGGTATGGTTAACTGTGAAGGAATACTGACTTCAAGAGGTGGAATGACTTCTCACGCTGCAGTTGTTGCTAGAGGTATGGGTAAATGCTGTGTTGCTGGATGTGGAGAAATAAAAGTTGATGAAGAAAAAAGATATTTTAGAGTTTTAGGAAGAACATTTGAAGAAGGTGAATATATATCTTTAAATGGTTCAACAGGAAAAGTTTATGAAGGAAATATTCCAAGAGTTGAAGCAGATTTATCTGGAAGTTTTGAAGTATTTATGTCTTGGGTGGATGCTTATAGAAGCCTAAAAATTAGAACAAATGCAGATACACCACTTGATTCAAAAACAGCAGTTAGATTTGGAGCTGAGGGTATTGGGCTTTGTAGAACTGAGCATATGTTCTTTGATGAAGATAGAATAGAAGTTGTAAGACAAATGATAGTTTCAAAAACTGTAGAGGAAAGAAAATTAGCATTGGATAAATTACTTCCAATACAAAGAGAAGATTTTAGAAAAATCTTTGAAATAATGGAGCATAGACCTGTTACAATAAGACTATTAGATCCACCACTACATGAATTTTTACCAAAGAAAAAAGAAGATATAAAAGTATTAGCATCTCATATGAATATTTCATATGAAGAGTTATATATTAGAATAGAAGAACTTCAAGAATTTAACCCAATGTTAGGTCATAGAGGTTGTAGACTTGCAATAACTTATCCTGAAATTTATTTAATGCAAGCAAGAGCGGTAATAGAAGGAGCTTTAGAAGCAAAAAAAGAAGGTGTAAATGTAAATCCTGAGATAATGATTCCTTTAGTTGGACATGTTAAAGAATTAAAGCTTATTAAGGATATGATAAAAGAACTTTGTGATGGAATAATTGCAAATAGTAATATAGATTTAAAATATAAAATAGGAACAATGATTGAAGTTCCAAGAGCAGCACTTACTGCTGATGAAATAGCAACACAAGCAGAATTCTTTAGTTTTGGAACAAATGATTTAACTCAAATGACATTTGGATTCTCAAGAGATGATGCAAATAAGTTCCTTAGAGAATATGAAGAAAAAGATGTTTTAGAAAAAGATCCATTCCAAGCTTTAGATCAAACTGGTGTTGGAAAATTAGTTAAAATGGCTTGTGAATTAGGAAGACAAGCAAGACCAGATATTAAACTTGGTATTTGTGGAGAACATGGTGGAGAACCTTCTTCAATAGAATTCTTCCATAATATTGGGCTTGAATATGTTTCTTGTTCACCTTATAGAGTTCCTGTTGCAAGAGTTGCAGCAGCTCAAGCTAAATTAAAAGAAAAAAAATCGCAAAAGAACTTGATATTACAATAAATTTGTAATACAATAATTAAAGGTGATGGAGTTCACCTTTAACCGCGTAAAGCTAATGACTCCTACAAACAATAAATGTTTGTAGGAGTTTTTTTATGCAAAATTTAGGAGGGTTAGTATGGTTACTAGTTTAGGTTTAATTTTAATAGGAGGACTTTTTTTAAATTATATTTTTTCAAAGATGAAATTACCAGGGTTACTTGGAATGCTTATATTAGGAGTTTTGATTGGCCCTAATATGTTTGATTTAATTGATGAAAAATTAATGTATGTTTCAGCAGAGTTTAGAAAATTAGCATTAATAGTTATTTTGCTTAGAGCAGGTCTTGGAATAAGTAAGGAAAAATTAAATGAAGTTGGTTTTACTGCAATCAAAATGAGTTTTATACCAGGAGTGTTAGAAGGTTTTACTATTGCTTATTTTGCTATGAAATTTTTTGATTTTACATTCATACAAGGTTCGATACTTGGTTTTATTATTGCAGCAGTTTCGCCTGCTGTTGTTGTACCTTTGATGCTTGAATTTTCTAATAACAAAATAGGTACAAAAAAAAATATACCAACATTAATATTAGCAGGAGCTTCTATTGATGATGTTGTTGCAATAACTATTTTTAGTACTTTTTTAGGCTTATATAGTGGATCGAATATCAATATAGGTATCAAATTATTATCAATTCCCATATCAATATTATTAGGAATTGGAATGGGTGTAATTGTAGGATTTTTAATGATTAAGATATTTAATAAATATCATATTAGAGATACCAAAAAAGTTTTAATAATTCTTAGTTTTGCAATATTTTTAACTTCAATAGAACAATTCTTTAAGCATAAAATTGAAATAGCAGCTCTTTTGGGTGTTATGACAATTGGTTTTATCATATTAGAAAAAAAAGAAGTACTTGCTAAAAGACTTGCAAATAAATTCAATAAAATTTGGATATTTGCAGAGATTTTATTATTTGTTCTAGTAGGAGCACAAGTAGATGTAAGTGTTGCATTAGAGGCTGGAAAAATAGGTATAGTAATTATTATACTGGGTTTAATATCAAGAAGTATAGGAGTTATAATATCTATATTTAATACGAATTTAAATCAAAAAGAAAAATTATTTTGTATAGTGTCATATTGGCCAAAAGCAACAGTACAAGCTGCTATTGGTGCAATACCACTTTCATTTGGTGTAGAAGGCGGAGATTTAATCCTTGCACTTGCTGTTTTATCAATAGTAATAACTGCACCAATTGGAGCGATATTAATTAAATATATGGGATATAATTATTTACAAAAAGAAGTTTAATATAAAAGATTTTTGTTAAATAATATTGGCTAAAATTTTGGTTCTTTGTCAAATAGTGTTGGTAGAGATTTTTAGCAAGAAAATAATATAATAGTTTAAGGTAGTATAAAAAAATCATTTTTATACTACCTTTATTTTTATCAGTTATTTTTTTATTATTTGGGTAAAATTTATTTATGGGCAATTCTTATTGTATAGAGGTAGTTATTAATAAATAAAATATGAAATTAATCACAAGGGGAGGATTTTTTTATGAATATGGATCAAAAAGCAATTAATGCAGTACGTTTTTTATCAATAGATGCAATACAAAAAGCAAATTCAGGACATCCTGGACTTCCTATGGGTTGTGCTAGTATTGGATATCTATTATTTAAAGATTATATAAATTATAAAAAAGAAGAACCAAATTGGATTAATAGAGATAGATTTGTTTTATCAGCTGGACATGGTTCTATGCTTTTATATTCATTACTTCATTTATTTGATTATGGAGTGAGTTTGGAAGATTTAAAGAATTTTAGACAAATAGATTCAAAAACTCCTGGACATCCAGAATATAAACATACTTTAGGTGTAGAAACTACAACAGGACCTCTTGGACAAGGTATTGCTAATGCTGTTGGAATGGCAATAGCACAAACAAAATTAGCAAATGAGTTTAACAAAAAAGATTATGAACTTATAAATCATTATATATATTGTTTGGTTGGAGATGGAGATTTGATGGAAGGAATATCTTCTGAAGCTGCGTCTTTGGCTGGGCATTTGAATTTAAATAAATTAATATGCTTTTATGATGATAATAAGATAACTATAGATGGTTCGACTGATAAATCTTTTAGTGAAGACATAAAAAAACGTTTTGAAAGCTTTAATTGGAATGTATATGAAGTTAAAGATGGAAATGATATAGATGATATCAAAAATAAAATAGAAGAAGCCAAAAAAAGTAGTGATAAACCAAGTATGATAATTTTAAAAAATATCATAGGTTATGGTTCACCTAATAAACAAGGTACATCAGGAGTTCATGGTTCGCCTCTTGGTAAGGAAGAAATAGAACTTACAAGAAAGAATCTATCTTGGGAGCATAAAGAATTTGAAGTGCCAAATGAAATTTATGATTTTATAAAAGATGCAGAAAAAGAAAAGATAGATAAGAAATTAAAATGGGATGAAATGTATTTAAATTATAAAAAAGAATTTAAAGAGGATGCAAATTTACTTGAAAGTTATTTAAATCATCAATTTAAAATTGATGGTATAGATGATGATTTGTTTACACATGATAAAGCACAAGACTCAACAAGAAATATGGGTGGAATTGTTTTAAATAAATTAAAAAAATTAATACCAAATATAATAGGTGGCTCAGCTGATTTAAATGCATCTACAAAAACATATTTAAAAGAATATGGTGATTATTCAAAAGATAATCTAAATGGAGATAATATTTATTTTGGTATAAGAGAACACGCAATGGGTGCTATTTGTAATGGAATATATGTTTATGGTGGATTTAAGGTATTTAATTCAACATTCTTGGTTTTTAGTGACTATCAAAGACCATCAATAAGACTTTCTGCACTTATGAATATACCTGTTGTTTATATATTTACTCATGATAGTATAGCTGTTGGAGAAGATGGACCAACACATCAACCTGTTGAACATTTGATGTCATTAAGACTAATACCAAATTTAACTGTTTATAGACCTGCTAATTATAAGGAAACATTATATTCTTATATAGATGCTTTTTCCAGTTGCAAAAATCCTAGTGCAATAATATTAACAAGACAAAATGTTAAGAATTTTGAAGGAACTAATAAGGATTGTCTAAAAGGTGCATATATAGTCAAGGAAGGCAAAGAAAAATTAGATCTTATACTTATGGGTAGTGGCTCAGAAGTAGGTACTTTGATTGATATTGCAAATGAATTAGAAGAAGAAGGTTACTCTATAAGAGTTGTAAGTTTCTTGTCTTTTGAACTTTTTGAAAAGATGGATGAAAAATATAAAAATAAGATATTAAAGGATGATGTTTTAAAAATATCAGTAGAAGCAGGTAGAACTATTGGTTGGGAAAGATATTCTAATATTTCTATTGGTGTTGATAGCTTTGGAAAATCAGGAAAGATGGAAGATGTATTTAAAGATTTTAAATTAGATAAAAAATCAATAAAAGATAAGATATTAAGAAGTTTATAAAAATATAATTTTTGAAGATAATATGAAAATTTACATACTAATTTTCATATTATCTTTTATTTTGTGCATCTTTATTAAAGATTAGTTATGAAATAAAGAAAATAACGATAGAAAATACATTTATACTAAAGAATTGTTAGTATAAAAATTTATAAAATTCTAATTTTTCTTTATAATTATAGATTAGAAAGCATTGTTATGATATAATGATACATATAATATTTTTTATATATAAAAATAAATATTGGAAGGAGAATTTATTTTGAACTTAAAAAAAGAATTTAAAAACGCATGGGAAAGCTTAAGCGAACATGAAGTAAAAGAAGTTATGGACTATTCTAATGAATATAAAAAATTCTTAGATTACGGAAAAACAGAAAGAGAATGTGTAAAATACATAATAGACGAAGCAAAGAAATATGGATACATATCTCTTGAGGAAGCTATTAAGAATAATAAAATAGAGTCTGGTGCTAAAATATATGCAAATAATAAAGATAAAAGTGTTGCATTATTTTTAGTAGGGAATAAAGAATTACAAGAAGGTATGAGAGTTGTTGGAGGACATATAGATTCTCCTAGAATAGATTTAAAGCCTGTTCCTGTTTATGAAGATAGTGACCAAGCTTTATTAAAAACTCATTACTATGGAGGAATAAAGAAATATCAATGGACTGCATTACCTCTTAGTATGCATGGAGTTTTATACAAGAAAAATGGTGAAAAAGTTGAAATTTGTATAGGTGAAAAAGATGAAGATCCAATATTCTATATAAGTGATTTATTAATACATCTTTCAAAAGACCAAATGGCTAAAAAATTATCAGAAGGAATAACTGGAGAAGGGTTAAATCTTCTAATAGGAAATATGCCAATTAAAGGTGAAGAGTACAAAGATGAAAAAGAAAAAGTAAAATTAAATGTATTAAAAATATTAAATGAAATGTATGGAATTGAAGAAGAAGATTTTGTAAGTGCAGAAATCGAAATAGTTCCAGCATCTAAAGCAAGAGACGTAGGATTTGATAGATCTATGATTAGTGCTTATGGTCATGATGATAGAGTTTGTTCTTTTGCAGGACTTAAAGCTATATTAGAAAACGAGTCTAGCGAATATACTCAAGTTGGTCTTTTTATGGATAAAGAAGAAGTTGGTTCTATGGGTAATACAGGAATGCAATCGAGATTCTTTGAAAATTGTGTAGCTGAACTTATAAACTTAGAAGGAGATTATAATGATTTAAAATTAAGAAGATCATTAGCTAATTCTAAAGTTCTATCTGCTGATGTTACAGCAATTATGGATCCAAACTATCCAGATGTTGTTGATAAGAGAAACTGTGCTTATTTATCAAAAGGTATTGTTCTTACTAAATATACAGGTGCTAGAGGAAAAGGTGGCTGTAATGATGCAAATGCTGAATTTGTAAGTCATGTTAAGAATGTATTTAATGAAAATAATATAGTATGGCAAACTGGTGAACTTGGAAAGGTTGACCAAGGTGGCGGTGGTACAATCGCATACATCTTAGCTAACTATGGTGCAGAAGTAATTGACTGTGGAGTTGGCGTTATGAGTATGCATGCTCCATTAGAACTTGTTAGTAAGGTAGACTGTTTTATGGCTTATAGAGGATATAAAGCATTTTTAAATAACTAATATAATAAATAATAATTAAAATTTAAAGGTAGTGTAAAAATTAATTTTTACACTACCTTTTTTATTGGTTCTTTGTCAAATGATGTTGGTAAAGATTTTTAGCAAGAAAATAGTGCAATCTTTTAAGGTGCGTGTGAAAATGAAAAAACTCATTTTTATGCTAGTGTTATTTATACTTTTGAATAGAGATTTTTTTATTGGGTATATAAATATATTGATAATATAAGGATTACAAATATATTTAATGTATGTAAGGAGTGGTTAGAATGTCTAAAGTTAATGCTTTTTTACAATTTGATTCAAACGAAACCAATTTAATTGAAGTAGAAAAAGAAATCAAAAGAATTTGGCGAGAAGACAAAGGTTATTTGATTAAAGATATCAAAAAACTAAATATGTACTTAAAACCAGAAGAAGGCAGATGTTATTATGTTATAAACAATAAACATGAAGGAATAGTTAATCTATAAATCAACTAAATTCTAATCCTATTTTAATAATAATAGTTTATAATATATTTATTATATAAAACTATGTTTTTAAAGAGGGTGTTAAATTGAAAGAATTTATAGTTGATGAAAATTTAAAAATTGAAAAAGCTTTATATAAATATTCCAAACTAAAAAAAAATAAGAGTTTTTTTAAGAATAAAGTTCAAATCAAAAATAATAAAATAATAGAGGAATTTATAAATGTTTTTGCAAATTCTTTCTATAGTATATTTATAGAAGAAAAATTTAAGATAAATGAAATTAAATTAGAAGAAATCAAAAAAAGATATAGAAGTTATGAAGTTGATTCAAATTTTTCTTTGATAAAATATGAAAATATTATAAATGATTCGAAAAAGCTTAGAAATTCTAAAAATCTGATTTGTACATGTGAAGGAATTTTTGTTGGATTTATGGGAATTACGACTGTAATTGCTGATATTCCAGTATTTCTAAAAATAATAAATGATTTAATTTTACAAATCAAAAATGCTTATGGATTTTCTTATGATGATGAATTTGAAAAATATATAAAGATTAAATTTTTACAATTTTATTTTGTTAAAGATATAAAAATTTTAAATGAAATATTTTATATCTTAGAAAATAAAGATTATATAAAGAAATTTGATTTAAAGGAAGAAGTCTTTTCTTGCGCAAAATTAATAGCAAATAGTATTTTTGTGGCAAGAAGTATGCAAAGTATACCTGTTGCAGGTTCTTTAGTTGGAGGGATTTATAATCTAAAGACTATAAAGGATATTGGATTAATTGCAGATTTGATTTATAAAAAAAGATTTATAAATGATGTTTATTATAATGAATATAAAAAATATATCAAAATAATTTAATTATTTTGATATATTTTTTTATTTAATCTTTTATTAAATTTCACAAGAATCTGGCATTTTTCTTTTGTGCATAGATCTTTTATGAAGATTATCTATAATATCTTTATCTTTTTTAGGAATATCTTTACCTTCTAAATAATCATCAATCATATCGTATGTAGTACCCATTTCATTTTCATCTGTTTGACCTTCCCAAAGACCAGCACTAGGTTGTCTTTCTAAGACGCTACTTGGAACTCCAAGATATTTAGACCATTCATAAACTTCTCTTTTTGAAAGATTAGCTATTGGAAGTATATCTACACCACCATCACCATATTTAGTAAAATATCCAGTGTGGACTTCAGCTTTATTATCTGTACCAACTACTAAATAATTTAGATTATTTGCAACACTATATATTGTAGACATTCTAAGTCTTGCTCTTAAGTTAGCATCTGTAAGTTTTAAATTATCTTGATTAAATAATGACGAATTTTTTAACTCTTTTGTTACAGTATCCAATAAATTCATTTTTATATCAGATAAATCTAATGTTATATTTTTAATATCACATTTTTTAGCAACTTCTAATGCATCTTTTTTATCATCTGGATTACTATTTATTGGTAAAATAACACCTAATGAGTTATTTGGAAATGCTTTTTTTATAAGAAATGAAACTAATGCAGAATCAATTCCGCCAGATATTCCAACTACCAATCCATTAGTATGAGATTCCTTTACTTTTTCTTGTAACCATGTAACAACTTTTTCAATTTTGATATCTAAATCTTTTGACATTTTAATCTTCCTTTCATAGTAGAATGATATAAAAATCTCTAATCATTATAGCACATATTATAGCATACAAGGTTTAGAATTAGAAAGAAAAATAATTAGATATTTCCTTGATATATTCAGTGTCGATATCTCTATCAAGTAAAGGTATTTTTATTAAATTAATATTTTTAAAAGTATCTTCTATTTCATCTAAATATTTATCTTGAATTTCTCTTCTTTTATTCAAAAAATCGCTATTTGAATCTTTTGGAAGTATTTTATTTACTACTATATTTTCTATATTCATATTATATTTTTTCATGATTTCTATTGATTTTTTTGTTTCTAATATAGGTAATTTTTCTGGATTTAGTACAAATACAAATGAAGCTAAGTTATTATCTATTAAGATAGTTCGAGCTTTTATAAGTTTATCTTTTCTTCTTTGTAAAATATTTATTATTGGATCATCAACATCTTTTTTTTCTAAATTACTAGCCATATTATTAAGTTTTAAAGCTTTTTTGCGTTTGTTTATTAATGTTTCTAACCAAGATTCCAAAAGTTCAGGTAAAGACATTAATCTCAGTGTATGTCCTGTTGGAGCGGTATCAAACACAATTCTATCAAAATTATTAGATTCTTCAATTATGATTTCTATTAATTTATCAAATATTGCAGATTCTTCAGAACCAGGAGATATAGAAGCGGCATCCAATTGTCTTTGTATTTCCTTTAATATAACTGGACTTATAGTTTTTGAAATATTTGATTTTATACGATTTATATATTTATCTCGCTCAATCTGTGGATCTATTTCTAAGCCATATAAATTTTCTTTTATTTTTTTTATAGAAGAATCTAATTTAACATTTAATAAATCACCAACGGAATGTGCTGGGTCTGTAGATATTAAAAGTGTTTTTAAATTATTATTTGAAAAATAATAAGCACAAGAACAAGATGATGTTGTTTTTCCAACACCACCTTTACCGCCAAAGAATAGAATTTTTTTCACAAATAAACCCCCTTTGAATAATTATATTTGTACAATAATTTTAACTTTCTTATAAAGAATTAAAATTATTATATATATTTATTTTTTTTAGCAACAAAAATCGCCCCATCTATCTCCAATTACACTTTTTCTATTGAGTATTCTTATTTCAAATCCTTCTAAATCAGAAGCTATATAAGGAAGTAGTTCCAAAGAATAATATTCTATTGGATTTGGAATTCCAAGTAAGTCAGAAAAACAAATCAATATAAAATTATCCATTTCATCAATTGCTTCTTTTTTTAAAAATGAATCAGATTTTTCTTTGAAATCTAAGCTTGCTTTTATAAAATCAAAAAAATCTTTAAATATTTTATTATTCATAATATCACATCCTTTGCATATTAATACCCAATATTAAAAATCATATATATTTTTTTTATTTTTGGGTATTAATAAAATATAGTGGAGGTGGATTTTATGAAAAAAAAATTATGTCCTTCATGCAAGGAAGAAACAATGTTAATAGGTGAAGGTGGTTTTGGGATTTGTAAAAATGATGAATGTGATATTTTTAATGTTAAGGTAGAATGTAAGGATTTAATTTCTTGTGAAGAACAAAAATTAAAAGAAAAAGAACATGTTTATTCTATGGAAGATTAAAAAGTTTATAAGAGGTGATAAAATGGTTGAGGCTAAAGACAAGATATTTAAACTTATAAAGGAATTTATTTCTTCTTATGAAAATGTAAATGAGCACAAAGATATTAAGGACGATGAAGATTTAAATAAGATGTATTGGCAAGGTGTATTTATATGTGATTTATTAGAAGAATTAGAAGAAACGAAAACATATGAATATGAAAGAATTTGTGAGATGTTAGATATAATAATGTTTAAAAAATAAGAATGTGTATTTATTTTTAGCTTTATAAATTTTTTGTTATAATAAATAAGAGCAATAGCTCTTATTTTTTGTGTCTAATTTACAAATAAACAGCATCTAGGGGGAAAAAATGAACTGCTTAAAAATAAATATATTAACAGAGAGAGAAATTTATTTAAATAATAAAAAAATAGAATTTAAATATGAAAAACTAAAAGGTATATTATACATAGTTGCAATAAAGAAAAAAATTTCCAAAAATGAAGTTGCAAAAATTCTTTGGGGTAATTTGAAAGATCCTAGAAAAAACCTTAGAAATGCAATATACGAAATAAATAAAATGTATATGGATCCAATAATTAAAAGAAATAAAGATTATTTATTATTTGATGATAGGATGAATATAGAGTTTGATTATGATATTTTAATGGATGATATACATTTGATATTTTCCATGTTAAAAAAACGTAATTTTTCTGATTATAAAATTCCAAATGAAGATGTTTTTAATGATTATTTCTTAGAAATATTTGATGATTTGAAGAAAAAATTAATTAATTTAATTTTAAAAAATTTAGATATTTATAGTTTGGAGCAAGTTGAATTTTTAAAAGAAATTTTGCTTGAGTTAGATGATTTAAATGAATATTCATATGCTGAACTTGAAAAATATTATAAAAACAACAATTATACACAAAACGAATTAGAGATAAAATCATTAAAAAATAGGATTTTTAAAAAAGAAGAAAGCAAAGGGGAGTTTGAAAAAATTTATAAGGAAAATTTGTTTAAATTATATTCTAGAGATGATTTATTTTCAGATATATTAAATGAATATTATTCTTTTAAAAATGATAATTATTTTAAGAATATTATTATTAAATCAGACTTTGGTGCTGGAAAGACAAAATTTTTAAATTCATTTTATCAATATATAAAAAAAGAAGAAACAAATATATTTAAATTAAATTTATTAAATGATAATAGTGAATATTATATTTTTGAATATATAATTTATAGGTTGAATAAAGCAAAGAATTATAAAATAAATAGTAGGATAACTAGATTATTATTAGATAATAATGTTAGATTATTAGATGTTAAATTTAATGGATTAAATAAGATGTTTACACCTAATAGATTGAGATCATTTGTAAATGAATTTTTCTGTCAATTTTTGAAAGATGAAAAAATAATTATATTAATTGATAATTTAGAGTTTGTAAGTAAGGATTCATTAGATCTTTTAAATGAGTTAATATTAGAATTTGAAGACAGTATATTTTTAATTGCAACAACATCAGCATATTATTTAGAAGATGTTAACTATTTTATAAAAAAATCATCACATTTAGATAATTTTAAGCATATGTATATGGAAAAATTTGATGAAGAGGAAATCTTTAATTTGCTTGATTTTATAAATATAAATGCGAATTATGATGAAATTAAACTTTTGTATAAAGAATATGATGGAAATCTAAATTTTATAATAAATAATTTAGAGAATAAAAATTATATGACTGAATATATGAATTATTTATTTTACTATAATGATAAGCAAGAAAATGAATTTTTAAGAAAACTTTCTGTTTTTGATAAAAACATAAATATAAATGTATTAAATAAATATATGAATTTTAAAAAGCAAGATAAGATAAAAGAATGTATATCAAAGTTCTATAAATTAAGAATTTTAAAAGTTGAAGCCAATTTTTGTGAACTTAATTTTATTAATGATAGGATTAAAAATATGATATATGAAACAATATCTGATGAAGATAGAAAAATTTATCATAATAATCTAGCACAGATTTTATCAGAAGAAAAAAATATATCCAATCATGAAAAAATAATATTTCATTATAATAAAGGTGAAGATTATAAAAAGGAATTGGAAGAAAAATTAGATTATTTAAAGAAGTATTTAGATTTTTATAATGAGGTATATCCTATTTTTAATAATGATAAAATAATAACAACAGAACCTCTAAAAAAGAGAAAAATATTAAAAAAATTAAATGAAATTAAGAATTTATTTTTACTAAAAAAAGTTTCAAATGAAGATAAATTGAAAAAAGAATATTATCATATATCATCGAGATTTTATATAAATGAAGGAGAATATATAGTTGGTATTAATAATGCTCAAAAGCTTATAAATTTAAGTCAAAATACTAAGGATGATAGATATTTAGTAAAAGGATATAAACAATTGATATTTAGTTATATACAACTTCATAGAGAAGAAGAAATGGAATTTTATATAGATATGAGTTTAAAGATTGCTATAAATAATAAATTTGAAGAGGAATTAGCATCATTGTATAGATTAAAAGGTCTTAATCTTATAATGAAAGGAGAATATAAAGAATCAAAATCATATTTATTAAAATCAATAAATTTATTTAAAGAATTGAATATAGATAATAAAAAATATATAGCAAATATTTCAGCTTGTTACAATTATTTAGGGGATTTAAATAAATACAATACAGATTATAAAAAAGCTATTAGTCATTACAAAAAGGCTATAGACTTATTAGGTGATTACAAGGAATATAAAACCATGGCTCTTTTATATAAAAATATTGGAATTTGTTATTTTGAATTAAAAGAATATAAACTTTCATTAGAGGCATTTTTATTATCATTAGATAATTATGATAATACTTATTTTAAATGGAACAAGGGAATATCACTTTGTTATGCTGCTTATTTAAAGATTAAATTAGATGGTGATTTAAAAATCGCAAAATCATTCTTAATAGAGGCTAGTAAAATTATAGATGAGATGAAAAGTCCATATGAAAAAGGTATTTTAAAGAAAATAAAAATGCAAATAAGAATATTGATGGATGAAGATAAGAATATAAAAGATTATTTTGCAAATTATATTAAAAAAGATATAATAGAATATTGTGATGAATCATTAAATTATTTAAATGATATAAAAGAGGCTTACGAAATACCTTATCTAAAAAAAATCAAAGAAAAATACAGTTAAAGGGTGATTTAATTGAAGTTAAATTCATCAATTCAATATATAAAAGGTATTGGACCAAAGAAGAAAAAATTATTTAACAATTTAGGTATAAAAAATATATATGATTTATTATATTATTTTCCTAGAAATTATGAAGATAACAATAATAAAAAATATTTAAATGAAGTCAAAGATAAAGAAGATATAGTAATAAAAGCTAAGATAACAAGAATTGAATTAAAAAAAATAAAATCAAATCTTTCTATAGTTAAGCTTACAATAAAGGATGAGAAAGAAAATATAGGTAATTGTAGTTTTTTTAATCAAAACTATATAAAAAAATTATTTAAAGAAAATGAAGATGTATATATATTTGGTAAAGCAAAGCTTTTCATGAATAAAATTGATATACAAGGAAAGAAGATAGAAAAAGCTTTTAAATATGAAAATGAAGAAAATTTAGCTATAAATCCTATATATCCATTAACTTTTGGTCTTAAGAATGAAGATATAAAAACAGCTTTGAAGCATGTATTTGAAAGTAATACATATATAGAGGATTATATAAGTGAAGATTTAAGAAAGACATATAAACTATGCGATTTAGATTATGCTCTTAGAAATATTCATTTTCCAAAAGATAAAAATTCTTTAAAAATTGCTATGTATAGAATTGCTTTTGATGAATTTTTTATACTTCAATTAGGTTTATTTTATTTAAAAGAAGAGAATATTGAAAAAGAATCAAATTTGATATTTGAAACTAAAAGAACTAAGGAATTTATAAATAATTTACCATTTAAACTGACAAAGGCTCAAAATAATGTACTAAAAGAAGTTTATGAGGATTTTGGGTCTAAAAAGCCTATGAATAGGCTAATACAAGGTGATGTTGGTTCTGGTAAGACGATAGTTGCAATAGTAGCATTACTTGAATGTGCTTTTAATAATTATCAAGGTGCATTTATGGCTCCAACAGAGATTTTAGCAATGCAACACTATGAATATCTAAAAGAAATAGCAACGATTTATAATATGGAAGTTGCTATTTTGAAGGGGAATATGAAAAAGAAAGAAAAAGAAGATGTGCTTTTAAAACTCAAATCAGGAGAAATATCAATTGTTGTTGGAACTCACGCTTTATTTAATGATGATGTAGAATTTAAAAATCTTTCTTTAGTTGTTACAGATGAACAACATAGATTTGGTGTTAATCAAAGAAAAAAACTAAATTTAAAAGGGGACTTTACAAATGTACTTGTGATGAGTGCAACACCGATTCCAAGAACTTTAGCACTTATGGTTTATGGTGATTTGGATATTTCTATAATTGATGAACTTCCTCCTGGTAGAAAAAAAATAGAAACAATAGCGATTAAAAAGGTAAAAAATGATTTGGCTTATAAAAAAGCATTAGAAGAAATTAAAAAAGGTAGACAAGTATATATAGTATGTCCTCTTATAGATGATAATGAAGAAAATGAATTAACATCGGTATACCAATTGTATGAAGATTTAAAATCTAAGTATTTTAAAGATGAAAAAATAGAAATTTTGCATGGAAAATTAAAAAATAAAGAAAAAGATTTTATTATGAATGAATTTAAAGATAATAAAATAAAAATTCTAATAGCAACGACTGTAATTGAAGTTGGAATAAATGTCCCTAATGCTAGTATAATGATAATCGAAAACTCTGAAAGATTTGGACTTGCACAATTACATCAATTAAGAGGTAGAGTTGGTAGAGGTAGTTATGAATCTTTTTGTATACTTATTTATGATTCTAATAATGAGGTAACAAAAAAGAGAATGGATGTTATGCAACAAACCAATGATGGTTTTATAATAGCTAAAAAGGATTTGGAACTTAGAGGTCCAGGACAGTTTTTTGGTCTTAAACAGCATGGAGTTCCAGAACTTAAAGTAGGAAATATTTTTAAACATATAAAAATATTAAATAAAGCTCAAAATGAAGCAAAAAAAATTATAAAAGAAGATTCTAATTTAAAAATAAATGAAGCTTTAAAAATAGAAATAAAAAGAAGATTTGATTTAGATAAAGAAAATATGATTATATCTTAGAAAGGAAGAGTTTGATGAGAGTTATATCAGGAAAAGCAAGAGGGACAAAATTAGAATGTCCAACTGGAGATAATGTAAGACCAACGACAGATAGGATAAAGGAATCTTTATTTAATATAATAAATATGGACATAATTGATACAAATGTTCTTGATTTGTTTTGTGGAACAGGTGCTTTGGGTATAGAATCTTTATCAAGAGGTGCTAATAGATGTGTATTTGTAGATAGGGATAAAAAAAGTATTGAAATGACAAAAAGAAATATTTTAAAAACAAAATTGATGGATTATAGTATAATAGAAAATATAGATGTTAAAACTGCAATATCTAAGTATAGTAGTGAACAATTTGACTATATATTTTTAGATCCTCCTTATAATAAAGATTTTTGTATGGAAGTTTTAAGACTCATAAATGATAATGAAATTTTAAATGAGGATGGAATAATTGTAATAGAACACGATCCAAAAGAAGTATTAGATGAAGTTTTAGGACATCTTATTAGATTCAAAGAAAAAAAATATAATAAAACAACTATGATATCTTTTTATAAATTGGAGGAGAAATAATGACAAATATAGCAATTTATCCCGGAAGTTTTGATCCAATTACAAATGGACATTTAGATATAATAAGGAGAGCTTCTAAATTATGTGATAAATTAATTGTTGCTGTTTTAGTAAACTCTAGCAAAAAAAATCTATTTACATTTGATGAAAGAATTCATATGATAGAAGATGCTATTTCAGATTTAGACAATGTATGTGTAAAAACTTTTAGTGGTTTATTAGTAGACTACTGTACAGAAAATAATGTAAATGCTATTATAAGAGGACTTAGAGCTGTTTCTGATTTTGAATATGAATTGCAGATGGCTCAGATGAATAGAAAATTAGAAGATAATGTAGAAACTATATTTTTAACAGCAAGCACAAAGTATTCATTTTTAAGTTCGAGTATAGTAAAAGAAATTGCAAGATATAAAGGCAATATAGAAGAGTTAGTTCCTAAAAAAGCATGTGAGTATTTAGTAGAAAAATTTTGAAAGGGGATAGGTCATGGAGCTTATAAAATTATTAGAAGAACTTGAGGATATTGTTGAGGATAGTTCAACAATGCCTTTTAGTAGCAAAATAATAGTTGATAAAACTGATATCTTAGATGTTATAAAAGATATAAGACTTCAAATTCCAAAGCAGATAAAACAAGCACAAATGATAAATACAGATAAAGAAAGAATAATTGAACAAGCAAATATTGAAGCTAAAGAGATTATAAATAAAGCAGATTTATATGCAAAAGAACGTATTAGTGATAATGAAATAGTAAGAAGAGCTAAAAAAGAAAGTGAAGAGATTATAAATAGAGCTAATGAAGTATCAAATCAAATAAGACAGGGTTCTAATGAATATGCAGATGAAATATTAAAGCAAGTACAAGGAAGCTTAGAAGGAAGCTTAAAGATAATTATGAGCAATAGAGAAGAATTACAAAAGATGAATTAAAGTTTTACTTTAATTCATCTTTTTTTATTATAGATTTATTTTTATTTATCTATTTTATTATCTATAAATAATGGAGAAGTCAAAAGATCTTTAAATGAATAGTCATTTTCATTATAAATTAAATTATATATATTTGTGGCTTTAAAATCCAAATTCAAAGAAGTATTTGTATTGATAGAATCTTTTTTAAATTTATTTATAATTTCGATATCAGAAGATTTTTTTAGTTTTTTTAGTATTTTACGCCCATTATTATTAAAGGCAAGAACCCTACAATAATTTGAATCAGACATAAGATTTCTTACATCATTTTTTTCGATATTAAGCAATATATTCATTAGTATTCTCTTTAATGTGTTATAGGTATATCTTTTACTTTTTATATTAGAAAGAAGTTCTTTCAAATTTTTAGAGTTTTTTATTTCTTTTAAGATTTTATTTTCGATACCTTCTTTTATTTCAAATACATTTTCAATATTTTTTCCTTGTGAGATTATTTCATATACAATATAATTATAAAAATCATCATCAAAAATGGTTTTTTTAGATTTTAAAGTTTCTATAATATTTTCATAGGTTTTTAAAGGAATAAAGTCCTTTAATTTATCTATATTATTATCAATTTTTAAAGACTCTCTAATTGCTGTAGCACTACATATATGACCTTCTAATTTTGAAGAATTATAATCACTTTTTTCTCTAGTTATAGTAAAAGGTTTAATATTACTTTTTAATTTATTTAAAGCTTTTATATACTCAATACCTAAAATATTATTAGGATTAGAAACTAAATTCAAAACAACATCCTTATTATATTTGTTTTTATATTTATCATGACTAAAAATATATTCGATTAAGGCATTTTGTCGAGCTCTAGGATAGGAGTTATTTTGATTAACATGAGTTTTTAATATAGATTTAAAATCATCATTTTCTTCAAATAGTATTTTGGATACTAATTTTAATAATTCGATATCTCCATCTTCACTTCCAAAGCAAATACTATCTATTATATTTAAAGAATTTAAAATTTTTATTGCACCATAAGAAAAATATTCTGCACTTTGAGATGCATATATTGTTGGAAGTTCTATTACTAAATCAACACCATTAGAAACAGCTATTTTTGCTCTAGTCCATTTATCAAATAAAGCAGGTTCACCTCTTTGTAAAAAATGTCCACTCATTATGGCAACACTATAATCTGCACCTGTTAATTCTTTTGATTTTTCTAAATGTAATTTATGTCCGTTATGAAACGGATTGTATTCAACGATTAGTCCGACTATTTTCATAAATTTAGCAATATAATAATTTATTATAGGTAATTAGTTTATTAAAATTATTATAAATTGCTTGTTTACACCCCGCTTTCTTATTGTTGTTTTTTATTTTAGAAATAAAAAAATTCTAGCATAAACTAGAATTTTAATAACATAGATAATAAGATTATACCACTAAGTATTATTCTATAAAAACCAAAAATTTTAAAGTCTTTTTTCTTTACATATCCCATAAATAATTTGATTACAATAAGAGCAAAAACAAAAGACAAAAATGTTCCAATTGCTAAAAGACCCCATTCATAAGATGATAAACTTATACCGCTTTTTAACAATTTATAAGTTGTTGCCCCTGCCATAGTTGGAATTGCTAGGAAGAATGAAAATTCAGCAGCAACAACTCTTGAACAACCAAGTAGCATTGCACCAATTATTGTTGCAGCAGATCTTGAAGTACCAGGAATCATTGCCATGCACTGAAAAAATCCGATTGCAATAGCCATTTTATAACTAAGGTCACTGAAGTTTTTAATTCTTATATTTTTTGATTTATTTTCCATTATAATTATTACAATACCACCTATAAACAGCATTATACAAACTGTCAATCTGTTAAAGAATTTTTCTTCAATAATATCACCGAATAATAAACCAAGTACAACAGCAGGTAAAAAACCTACAATAACTTTTTTCCATAAATCAAGAGTTTCTTTATTATGTACTTTATCTTTTGTAAATATGTTTAATTTATTAAAATACAAAACAATAACAGAAAGTATTGCTCCAAATTGTATTACTATATCAAAAGTATTTTTAAAATTTTGATTAAATTCAATATAGGGATTTAATAATATTAAATGACCTGTACTACTTACTGGTAGAAACTCTGTTAACCCTTCAACTAACGATAAAATTATGACTTTTATTATATCCATTATAAAATCTCCTTTTTGTTTATTTCTTACTTGAAAAGTATAACATAATTAAATCTTTTTTATAATAAAAAATAATAAAATTAAATTTATTGTAAATATTTAAAAGGATAGTTGTTTGAGTTTATCATCTAATGGGGATTTAAAAATATTATTTGAATAATATTTTATAAATATGATATTTAGCATTAAAAAATGGGTCTGTCATATAAAAAGATATACTTAAAATATATGATATTAAAATATTTTAAGTATATCTTTTAGCTTTTCTTTTGATGCGACAGTCCCATTAAAAAATTCACTTAATTTAATTTTTATTATCTATTGTTGTAAGCTTTTAATCCAGCTTCTAAAATTTCTACAGATCTAATTAAATCTTTTTCATTTAATATATATGCAAGTCTTGCTTCATCTTTACCAAGACCTTTAGTTTTATAGAAACCTTCAGCTGGAGCCATCATAACTGTTTCTCCATCTAAATCAAATTCTTCAAGCATCCATTTAACAAAAACTTCAGCATCATCAACTGGTAATTTTGCAATTATATAGAATGCACCAGTTGGTTTTTTACAGCTAACGCCATCAATTTTTATTAATCTTGAGTAAAGAGCATCTCTTCTGTTTTTGTATTCTAAATTAACTTCTTCAAAATAAGATTTATCAGTTTCGTATAATTTTGTAGCTCCAATTTGTTCTAGTGTAGGAACACAAAGTCTTCCTTGACAAAGTTTTAATATATTTCTCATTAAATCCTTGTTTTTAGAAGCTATAGAACCTATTCTAGCTCCGCATGCGCTATATCTTTTAGATACACTATCAACTATAATAACTCTATCTTCAATTTCTTTTATGCTTCCAAAACTTATGTATTCAAGACCATCATAAACAAATTCTCGATAAACTTCATCAGCAATTATAAATAAATTATATTCTTTAGCCAAAGAAGCTAACATCATAATTTCATCTTTTGTATAAACAGCACCAGTTGGATTTCCAGGATTAGAAATTAATATAGCCTTAGTTTTAGTTGATATAGTTTTTTCTATATCTTCTTTTGTTGGTAAACGGAAACCGTTATCCCCTGATGTAGTTATTGGTTTTACATTTACGTTTATTGCAGCTGAAAAACCACTATAGTTAGTATAGAATGGTTCTGGTATTAAAACTTCTTCATCTGGATCACATACAGCTATAAGAGCAAATAATAATGCTTCACTACCACCATTTGTAACAAAGATATCATCTAATTCAAAGTTAATATTATAATTTTTATAATAATTAATCATTGCATTTCTTAATTCTTCGCTTCCTTGAGATGTTGAGTATTCTAAAACTTCTTGGTCAAAATCTCTAATAGATTGTAAGAAAGATTTTGGAGTTTTTATGTCTGGTTGACCTATATTTAGGTGATAAACCTTCTTTCCATTTTTTTTTGCTTTTTGAGCATATGGTACAAGTCTTCTTATTGGTGAAGATTGCATAGATAAAATACGAGAAGATAAATTCATTTAAACGCCTCCTAAAATTATTAACTTAAATTTAGTACTATGATAACATACTGTAGCTTAAAAATCATTAAAAAAATATTTTTTATATACAAAAAAGACTATTAATACCAGTGGTAAAGTTGATTTTAGAACTTTAATGCGATGAAAAAAACATTTTCTTATCTTAAATAAAAAAAATTTAGAAAATAAAAATAATTTGGATAAAATTACTCCAAAAATTCTATAAATTTAGATACAATTTCTTTGGTTTTTAAAAGAGAATCAATCGTATCTTTTTCTATAGTTCTATAGTAATGAAGACCATCATCTGTAATTCGATAATATCTAGTTGAGCGATTTTTTGTACTTGATGAATTTTCATCCCAATGACTCACAACAAAATTTTCTTCTTCCATTTTGTGAAGTGTATTATAAATTGTGCTGTATGAAATAGATACAGGGTAACCCATAAAAAATTCTTTTACGTTATCATAAATCATTTTTCCATAAATCTTTTTCCCTAGAGACAATTCTTTTAATATATAAAGTGTATATAATTTTTTCATATTAAAAGCATTTCTAGGTAGTGCAAAGTGATTTCTTTCCTTTGTCATATAATCACATCCTTTGAAAATTTTAATTCTTATATATATTATAAATGATATTAACTTAAATGATAATACTTTTTATAAAAAATAGCAAAAAATAATATAGAGGTGATACATAAAATTTACAATAAATTGAATTGATTTTAAATTTGCAAAACAAACAATATATTATAATATATTTATTAATGTAACAGTCTCTATATTCTAATTTTAGATATTAATCTATAAAAGTAACTACTTCATCTAACTGTTTTCTTTTTGGACTTTTTAAATCACCCTCAGGAATACCAATAGGAACTAGACAAGCAAGACTATAATCTTTTTTGTTTATATTTATATATTCTTCTATTTCTTTTGCAGCAAAATTAGGACCAGTCATCCAACAAGCACCATAACCAAGAGCGGTTGCAGATAATTGAATATTTTGAACTGCCGCACCAATGTTTTGAATCCCAGGAGCTTTACTCAGTATAGAATTTATTTCTTCATCAGAAATATTAGCTTTTTGTAAAACTTCTAAACCAGAAGCTCCATAAGGACCAACAAAAACCATTACTAAAACAGGTGCATTTTTAAATAATGTGAAATATCTTAGGAATTTTGAAAAACTTGCATTTAATTCTTCATCATCACAATTATTTATTAAGTAGTCATGCTTATCTTCTATAATTTTTACTATTTTATCGATTTTTTCTTTACTTTGAATCACAACAAAATGCCAATTTTGAATGTTCTTACCTGATGGTGCATAAGTTGCAGCTTTTAAAATTTCAACTATATCTTCTTTAGGAATTGCTTGATCTTTGAATTTTCTAACACTATGTCTGTTATATATAAAATCTAATTTCATATTAAATCCTCCTCATATAATTGATTTGATAAAAAATATTTTTTATCAAATTAAAATTAATAAACTTTGAAGTTTACAATAAAATTATAAATTATACCTAGAATTTATGCAATTAATTAGAAGTAGATGTAAAAAATTATTGCCTAATATTATTGCCTAATAAAATAAATTTTATGATTTATATTGACTTTTGAAAAAAATAATACTATAATTAATTCCAAATCTTAATATTTAGTGGCTGTGATAAGAAGAGTAGATAAAGAGAATTTATATATAAGCGACTTGGTGATGGTGAAAGACCAAGATAAACCTTTATTGAAGAACATCTTTGAGCCTTCTTCTGAAAAGTTAAACTTATTAGGAAGAACGTGTCAAGCGTTAATTGGTTGAGTGTTATATAGATTCTATATAGAATTAGGGTGGCACCGCGGTTTAATTCCGTCCCTAGAAAATACTTTTTAGTAGTTTCTTTGGATTAGGAATTTTTTTATTGCAAAAAATTATTAAAAAGAGAATTTATATGAATTATTTGATTTATAGATTTTATAAAAAATAAAAATTACAGGAAGGTGAAGAATATGCAGACGGTTTTAGTTAAAAAGATTTATAGAGATAAAGAACAATTTGCAGGTAAAGAAGTTAAATTAGAAGGTTGGGTTAGAACATTAAGAGCATCTAATAAATTTGGATTTATAGAGTTAAATGATGGGTCATTTTTCAAAAATATTCAAGTAGTTTTTGAAACAGAAACACTTTCAAATTATGATGAAATTAAAAAGTTACCAATATCAACATCATTAGAAGTTGTAGGAGTATTAGAAATTACACCAGATTCAAAGCAACCATTTGAAATAAAAGCAAAAGAAATAAAAGTTGTTGGAAATTCAAATTCTGATTATCCATTACAAAAGAAAAGACATACTTTAGAATATTTAAGAACTATTGCTCATTTAAGACCTAGAAGTAATACTTTTTCAGCTGTATTTAGAGTAAGATCAATAGCAGCACATGCAATACATGAGTTTTTCCAAAATAAAAATTTTGTATATTCACATACTCCAATCATAACAGCTTCAGATTGTGAAGGTGCAGGAGAGATGTTTAGAGTGACAACTATGGATTTAGATAATCCTGCTAGAACTGAAGAAGGAAAAATTGATTCTACTAAAGACTTCTTTGGAAAAGATTCATTCTTAACAGTTAGTGGACAATTAAATGCAGAGATAATGGCGCTTTCATTTAGAAATGTATATACTTTTGGGCCAACATTTAGATCGGAAAATTCAAATACTGCAAGACATGCTGCTGAATTTTGGATGATAGAACCTGAGATGGCATTTGCAGATTTAAAAGATAATATGGATATTGCTGAGGAAATGATTAAATATGTAATTAATTATGTATTAGAAAAAGCTCCTGAGGAAATAGATTTCTTTAATAGCTTTATAGATAAAGGATTAAAAGATAGACTTTTAAATATAGTAAATTCTGATTTTGAAAGAATAACATATACTAAAGCAATAGAAATACTAAAGGAAGCAAAAGTTGATTTTGAATATGATGTTGAGTGGGGAATTGATTTACAAACTGAACATGAAAGATATATAACAGAAGAAGTATTTAATAAACCTGTATTTGTTACAGATTATCCAAAAGAAATAAAAGCGTTTTACATGAGACTTAATGAAGATCAAAAAACGGTTGCTGCTATGGACTTATTAGTTCCTGGAATAGGAGAAATTATTGGAGGATCTCAAAGAGAAGAAAGATATGATGTGTTAAAAGATAAAATAAAAGAAAATGGTATGGAAGAAGAAGACTATTGGTGGTATTTAGAGCTTAGAAAGTATGGAGAAACTATACATTCAGGATATGGTCTGGGTTTTGAAAGATTAATTATGTACCTAACAGGAATGAAGAACATAAGGGATGTAATACCATTCCCAAGAACAGTTGGTAGCGCAGATTTCTAAGATTCAAACAAAAAATATATTGTGGCTAATCATAAATATGATATATAAGAACTATATCAAAGTGATTTCTTAATCATTTTGATATAGTTTTTTTTATGACTTTATAACTATATTTAATTAATATTTTAAAATTATTAAATATAATAGGACATATATCCGATTTATAGAGGTGCAAATATATAACTATTTCCTTATTAAGGCTTTTAGGGAAGACATAACAAAAAGGAGAGGATAGAATGAAAAAATTTAAAGGTTTTTTATTAGTATCTATGTTTTTTGTACTACTTAGCTCTTTTAGTACATATGCAGAAGGCATAACTGATAATCAAGAAGCTTATAATTTAATGCGAGATTCGCTAATTAATTTGGAAGATTCAGTAGATTTATCAGCTTATACAAATAATACTGATGATATGTTTGACTTGATGAAGAAAGTAATTGAGGATAATCCAAAGATATTTTATTTAGAATATACGAAAACTTCTGCTTCTACAAGTGGGATATTAAATTTGGGATATACAAATACAAAAGATGAAATAAGAACAATGACAGATGAAATTGATCAAAAAGTAAATGAGATAATATCAGAAAATATAAAGCCTGAAATGACTGAATTTGAAAAGGAATTAGCAATACATGATTATTTGGTTTTAAACATAGAATATGACCAAGAAAATTATGAAAATGGTACAATACCAAAAGATTCATATAATGTATATGGAGCATTGATAAATAGGATTTGCGTTTGTGAAGGTTATGCAGAAGCTTTTCAACTAATATTAAATGAAGTTGGAATAGAATCAATGGTTGTTAGATCTAACAATATGGGTCATGCTTGGAGCATTGTAAATATTGATGGAGAATATTATCATGTAGATGTTACATGGGATGACCCAACGCCTGATAGAAAATTAAAAACAAGATATAATTATTTAAATCTAAGTGATTCACAGATACAAAACGATCATAATTGGGAGCAGCCAGAGAGGTATCCAGCTTGTAATAGTGAATTTTATAAACCTTTTTGGGATATAGATTCACCAATACAAAAAGATGATAGTATATATTATAAAGGTAGTGATTTTAAATTATATAAATTAGATAAGAATACATTTGATAAATCAAAAGTTATGGATGTAAATATACAATCGTTTGTTGTAACTTCTGATTCAATTTATTTTAGTAATTACTCTAATGGTGGTTATTTATATAAGGCAGATTTAGATGGTCTTAATATGACTAAATTAAATGATAATCATTCGAAGGATTTATATCTAGAAGGTAATAAACTTTATTATACAAATGATGATACTGGAAGTAAAGAATCTATAGATGTAAATATTGGAGAAGACCAAGGAGCTGGAGAAGACCAAGGATCTGGAGAAGACCAAGGATCTGGAGAAGACCAAGGAACTGAGGAAGACCAAGGAGCTGGAGAAGACCAAGGAACTGAGGAAGACCAAGGAACTGGGGAAGATCAAGGAACTGGAGAAGATCAAGGAACTGGAGAAGACCAAGGAACTGGAGAAGACCAAGGAGCTGGAGAAGACCAAGGAACTGGAGAAGACCAAGGAACTGAGGAAGACCAAGGAGCTGGAGAAGACCAAGGAACTGAGGAAGACCAAGGAGCTGGAGAAGACCAAGGAACTGAGGAAGACCAAGGAGCTGGGGAAGACCAAGGAACAGGGGAAGATCAAGGAACTGGAGAAGACCAAGGAACTGGAGAAGACCAAGGAGCTGGAGAAGACCAAGGAACTGGGGAAGATCAAGGAACTGGAGAAGACCAAGGAGCTGGAGAAGACCAAGGAGCTGGAGAAGACCAAGGAGCTGGAGAAGACCAAGGAGCTGGAGAAGACCAAGGAACTGGAGAAGACCAAGGAACTGGAGAAGACCAAGGAACTGGAGAAGACCAAGGAGCTGGAGAAGACCAAGGAGCTGGAGAAGACCAAGGAGCTGGAGAAAATCAAGGAACTGGAGAAGACCAAGGAACTGGAGAAGATGATAAATTTAAAGATGAAGATGATGATGATATAATAATAAAGCCTGAAAAGCCATCAAAACCTGTTATAAGGGGGAATATTTTAATTAGATATATTGATACAGATGGTAATGAAATATCTATGAAAGATTTATATAAAGATAGAACTGGTCGTGTTAAATATAATGCAAAAAATATTGATGGATATAAGTTAGTAGAATATTTGGATGATAAAGTAACATTTGATATAACCAATTACAATAGATATTTTAAACACACATTTGTATATGAATTTATTGGAAATGATATGGATTTAAAAACTACAAATAATAGAAATAAAGTATGGAATGTTAATTTTAGTAGAGAAATAGATGAAACATCAATAACATTAGATTGTGCTTATTTATTAGATAATGAAGGAAGAAGAGTACAAATTAAAAGACCAAAATTAAATGAGGATAAAAAAACGCTTGTAATACAAGCAATACAACCTTATGAAAATGGAAAGAGATATTACCTTCATATATTAGATAGCATACAATCAGTAAATGGTGATAAATTAGAAAAATCCATAAAAATGCCATTTGAATATTACAAAAATTAAAATAAAAGAGGCTGCTATACTAAATAATTAGTGTAGCAGTTTTTTTTACGTATAAATATAATTTTTTTATGTTAATGTGATAAATTAATTCAATTAAAAAATCTGATTATTATTTACAAAAAAATACTTGAGTGTATATTATCTAAAAGAAGGGTGGTGAGATTATTTTTAGACATATGATTTATAGGATTTATGAAGATCAGAATAGATATTTTTTTATATTTAAATCCTTAAAAACTGTATTTTATATGTTTTTAAATTTGATGGTTATGTTAATTATATTTAATCTATTTTTTTCATTTATAAAAATAAAATTAATAAAATTATTAATTACAATAAATTTTATTATTATTTTTATTATTATTATTATTTTTGGAGAGTTAAATATACCAAAAAAATCATCAAATTGTTCAAGAATGAACATGGGTATTTTTGTAAAAAGAATAATAAAAAAGAGATTAAAAGAAAAATATTTATATGTAAGGAGGTATTAAAATAAATTATTATATAAAATTATTATCAGATTTCTTAAATATTACAATAATAATTTCTTTAATAGTTATAATAACTATTGTATTTTTAAAAAAAAATAATAAAATAATTAATTTTTTTGGATTAAAAAAGAAGAACAAGATTAATTATAAAAACAGTTTAGAATTCGTGTCTAATATAGAGGATATAAATTCTAATATGATAATTTTAAATAATTATACTAAATTTATAATGGGGTTAAAGATAGAAGGTATAAATAATGAGCTTTTAACTGAAAATGAAATACTTTTAAATCAAGAAATGATGATAGAATTTATGGGTTCTTTAGAATCAAATATAATGATGTTAGATTATCCAACAGAAAGTAAAAATATTTATCAGATTAAGAAAATACAAGATTATATTAAACGAAATAAAGAATTAAAAGAAAATATAAAAGAAGGCATAGAGAAATTTGATTTCAAAATTAAAGAAAAAATAAATATAATAAATAGAAAAATATCTATTTTTGAAGCCCTGTTAAAGGAATTAAAATATGAAGCTAAAAATTCTAAAAAAAAGAAATATGAATCATTTATATTTGTTGAATATACTATAAAGAATGAGAATTTAAATAAAGAAAAGAATCTTAATAAAGCTAAATTAAAATTAAGTGCTGAAATTAATAGTATAAAAAATATTTTTAGTTCACGAAAATTAAATGCTACAAGTTTAAACACAATTAAATTAGAAGAAATATATTTTAAGTTATTAAATCCAATAAAATCTAAAGACTGTGACTATCTTAAACACAAAGAATTAAAAGATAAAAAAATTATACTAAGATGAGGTTTTTTATGAAAAATGAAAATTTTATAATTTTGAAAAGTAAAAAAGAATATTACAATGAAATATTAATGCCTGATTATATAGATACAAATTCATTTGATTTTTTAAAAACAATAGACAAAGAAAACACATATTTTAAAATGATATATATATCTTATATGCCAAGGTTTACAAATTTCATAAATACTTTTGAAAAATTTTTTTCTTATGAGAATATAATAACATCCACATATTTTAAACCTATAGAAAACGATGAAGCTATTAAAAAGCTAAATAAAAATATAAGTGATATAAATTCAGAAATAATACTTGCAAAAGATGAAAATAGAATAGAGATGCTTGAAAATAAAAAAATAGAAGTACAAAAATTAAGAGATGAAATAGATATGGGTTTTAATAATTTAATAAATGTATATTTAATATCATGCATATACTCAGATAATAAAGATGAAATAGAACAAATTTTTAATAAATTTTACAAAGAATGTTCTAAAAGAGGGATAGAAATTACATCTTCATATGCAAATCATGAAGATATTTTTAAGCTTATCTTACCAATGAATATAGACAAAAATAAGGGCTATTTTGATGGATTTATAATGGATAAAAAAGCATCTGCATCTTTTTATCATTATACAAAAACATCAATAAATCATAAAAAAGGGATGCCTCTTGGAGTTAATATTTCAACTAATGAGAGTTTTAATTTTGATTTATTTGATGAAAAAAATAAAAATTTTGGAATTTCAATAGTTGGTTCATCAGGTTCAGGAAAATCAACACTTATAAAGGAAATTATATTAAAAAATATAGAAGAAATAAAATTTTTGATAATAGATGCAGAAGGAGAATATAGCACTATAACAAAAAAATTGGGTGGCGAAAATATTAGTTTTAAAAATAAGTCCAATAATTGTATAAATTTTTTTGACTTAGATAAAGAAATAATAATTGAAGATAATTTAGAAAAAGAATTGCTTAATTTAAATCAAAAAATTTCAGATATATCTTATATAATTTCGATGATGGCTAGTGGCGATAATGGTCTTATATCACAGGTAACAAAGGATATAATATTAGAGATTACGAAAGATTGCTATGATGAGTATAAAATATATGACAATGATATTAGTTCATTATATGAAAATAATATAAAAAAAAGTATGCCTACATTATCGTTATGGTATGAGAAATTGCAAGAAGCTTTTTTATCAGATAGTAAAAAAGAAGACTTAATGCCTTATATGGAGCAATATTATTATTTGAATAGAGTTATGAAAAAATTTTGTAAAAGTAAAAATGGGAATATATCTTATTTTGATGGCAAATCTAATTTGAAATTAGATGATGATATACCTATTTATAATATGGATATATCAAATTTAAATGAAAAATTTGAAAAACCTTTGGCTATGAATATTATTCTTAATTTTTTTTGGGAAAACATAATAAAGAGAAATTCTAATAAAAAAAATATAAAGAGGATATGTATTATTTTTGATGAATTTTATTTGATTTTGCCTTATAAAGATTGTAGAGAATATGTAAATATAATATACAGGAGGGCCAGAAAAAGAAATTGTGCACCTATTATAGCAACACAAAGAATAAATGATTTTTTGGAATTTGAGGATGCAAAATCTGTTTTGGTAAATTCAAATACAAAATTTATAGGTGTTCATGATGAATCTGAAAGAAATGGGCTAAAGGAAGTTTTGAATATAAATGATAAATTAGCCAATAAAACAACTACTTTTAACAAGGGGGTTTTTTATGTAAAATGTGCAAATAAGGAAAGCATAGTTAATATAAAAGTTTTAGAAGCAGAAA
Organism: Peptostreptococcaceae bacterium AGR-M142; assembly: GCA_045345765.1. Classification (GTDB taxonomy): domain Bacteria; phylum Bacillota; class Clostridia; order Peptostreptococcales; family Peptostreptococcaceae; genus JAOARY01. The sequence continues at coordinate 3,261,538 of CP148265.1, read as the reverse complement.
GATTATTAATAGAATCAAATCCTGAGAAAATAAGAGAGCTAGAAGAAAAGTATTTGAAAGAAGATTTATTATGTTGATTGTAGGGAGTTTGGGTTTTGGTCAAAAGACAATCTCTTTATTACTTGGCTATATAATAGCTGTCATAGCTGATGTTATATATTATATACTAGAAAGCTTAGGTTTTGAAAGTATAGTAAATCTTATTTTTTATAAAAACAGTTTATTTGAGCTAAATTTTTATAATACAGATCCTACTTACATTATAATTTCACCAATATATGAACTTTTAAAATCAATTGCATATATTTTAGTTTTTTTTAATATAACCTATATAGCATTTAATATATTATTTAATAATGATAGTAGTAATTTTTTAGCTAGATTAAAAATAGACTTGGTAAAAATAACAGTCTTATTTTTATTATTAAATGAATTTCCTAGTCTTTGTAATGAATTAATTAATATTAGGCAAGAAATATTAGATGCTTTTTTTAATGATGTAAATCTATCAATAGATTTAATTGAAATTTCAAAACAAGGATTTGAAGATTCTAATACAATAACAAATGCTCTTATGTATCTTATATCTGTATTTATAAATATTTACTATGTTTATATTTATACTTTTTATTATATATCTTTTATATGGGGGTTTGTATTAGCTCCATTGGTTTTTTACTTTGCACTATCTAATAAATTTAAATATATTCTAGATAAATGGTTTATAAATATATCAATTCCTTTTTTTATGCCAATAATAGATGCGTTTATATTATATGTTATATCAGAGATTTCCTTTAAGGATAATGGTTTTGAAATCATATTTAGATTGTTATTTCTAATTACAATAATTCCAACGAGAAATAAAATAAAAGATATTATATTTTTTTCGAAATTTGAAAGTAACAACTTAACTGGATTAAAATTAGGTAAAGAATATACAAATAAGATTACTAAATCTATAAGTAAAAATCTTGGAAATATGATAAAAACAAATACGAAAAGAATAGTCAAAAAAGAAAATATTAAAAAATTTAAAGCTTTAGATTATCAAAAACAAGAGGCTAAGGATAAAAATAGGGTTTTGGAAGATGAGTATATTTAAAAAATATATAATTATATTTTGTTTATCAATAGTATTTGTAATATTTCTTAGTTTTTTAATAATATTTAATATTTTTAACTTAGATAATGTTTTAAAATCAACGAAAAAAATGAATATATCATTAAAAGATTTAGATTCAGATTATTATTCAATAAAGGAAAAAGAAAATTATTTAGATAAATTAACAAATCTAAGTGATGATGAAGTTTTGGAATATAAACAAGCAATATTAATGGATTTAGATTTGAGAAAAATACCTTATTATTATGAACTTTTGGACAATATATATAGTCCATATCGTTTTAATAAAAAAGAAAGTTATAAAAAGATAGATAAAGAAAATAAATATAAAAGAATAAAAAGAGAAGCGCTAAAGAATGTAGAGTTTGCAAAATATAAAGAGTTTAGGGAAATTCTATATGATGAAGAGGGAGAAATAAGAATAGAAAAAGAAGAAATAAATATAAAAAAAGAAAATTTAAATATGAAAAAATATATGGATGAATTTAATGTAGATCACATAATGATTATGTGTTTGGATATACTAAATGATAGTTGTTTTGATTATAAAGAAAATAAATATATATTAAATATTGTAAATAATTATTTAAAACCTCAAATAAAATTTGCTTATTGTATAAAGAAAATTAAAGGAAAAGATTATAGAGTTAGTGATTATTACAATAAAACTTATATCGAAAAAAAATATTATGTAGCATATGTAAAAGAAAATTTATTTGAGGAAGAAAAAGATTATTTTTATAGATCAAATAAATATAAATATACAAAAGATACTATAAAAACACCAATAATATATCCCGTTTATATAAAAGATGTATTTGGAAAGATAACAAAATATAAAATTAAAAAAAATATAAAAAATAAAGATCTTAGTTATGACTATAAAAGACATAAAGTATATAAAAAGAATAAGATTATAAAAACAAATAAAGATGGAAAAGAAGAAGTATATTATGCAATTTTATATATGAAAGAGAAAAAGACTGTTTTTGATGATTTGATTGAATATAAAGAATTTAGTTGTTTGGAAAATTTTGAAAAACAAAGAGCAATTAATTTGAATACTGATATTTATAATTATAATCAAATATCCATAATTGCAAAGGATAAAGGACTTAATTATGAGGATTTTTTTATTGATTTATATAATTATTATTATTCATTTTGTGCAGAAAATAAATTAAGCAAATATTTAAGATCTTTATTTGATGAAAATATGGAAGATAAAATATTAAGAAATTCAGTTGAATTTAGTGATGTTAAGTCAATCAATTTTAATAATTTATTTTTGAATTCTAAAAATAATGATTATAATAAGAATGATAGCACCAATGATTTAAATAATATAGATAAAAAGCCAATAATAGATAAAGAAATTTTAAAATATACACGTTTGGATTTAGCCAAAATTGCATTAGCTTTAAATAAAAATCCTCATATAGAGTATTTTTGGGGAGGGAAGTACCCACATATAGGGAAAAATTTAAATTGGGGAAAATTAAAAAAAATAACTTCAAAAGGCTCAAATTCATATAAAATAAATACTTATCATCCCTATGGTTTAGATTGTTCTGGTTTTATATATTGGGTGTATATGCAGGTTATAAAAGATTCAAAATGTCTAAATAAAATACTTGGAGATGGGACAGTAAATCAAGCAAGGATATTAAATGAAACAGGATTGTATCTAGGGGCAGGTAAAAATACTTTAAAGAATTTAAAGATAGGAGATATAGGTTTTTATAATAGGTCTGGAGGAAGACATGTAGGAATATATTTAGGGATGGATAATAAAAATAATAGGGCTGTATTTATTCATTGCAAAGGAAAAGAAGGAGTTGTATTAAGTTATAATATATGTAAAGATTCAAGACCAGCAACATTAGAAGATGTGTACTTATGTGTTGGAAAAAAAGGTGTTCTAAAAAAGATATATCCATCTAATTTCAATTATTTTTACAGAATCAATTATAAATTTTTTGAAGAGTAAAATATGGATCATTAAAATATAAGTAATTTTGTATCAAATATGTATTTTTTAATAGGGCTGTTGCACTAAGAGAAAATCTAACAATATATTGTGTTTGTTTTAATTATAATTAAGTATATTGTAGCTGGATTTCTTAATGCGACAGCCAAAATTATATTGTATTTATTTTTTTATAATTTTAAGATAATTTCCTCTAGTTTATTAATGCCTATTGAATAATGTTCTAAATAAAATTTTGTATCAATATATTTTAAATGATTGGATAGATATTGTAGTAATTTATCATTATTTTTTTCTAATACATTTTTTAATTTATTTATATTTTTTATATAATTAGTTTTGAATATATAGATTTTATCAAATTTAATATCATAAATAATATTTAAATAATTATAATCTTTGTGATTTGAGTATTTGGTGTTATTAAATTTGTTTTCAAATATAGATTTTGATATTGCTATGTAATTATCAACAATTTTATTTTTCTTAATTTCAATATTTTCTTTGAATTGGCTATCAATATAATCAGGTATTATAAATTGATTATTAGAATATATACAACCTGGGAAATAACCATCATTTTCTTTTGATTCTAATTTGTTTTTTATTTTAAACTCACAACCCATATGCAATCCTTGCCAAAAAAACTTTCTAAATAGATATAAATCACCATTTATTTCCAAAACGATTTCATCAGCAAAAATTTTTTTTCTCTTTTCATTTTTCATTTAAACAACCTCCTAAAATTGAGTAACAAAGTAAATTCATTATAAGTATATAGTGTAAAAAAACAATATAAAAGACTAAAATTAAGTAAATAATTCCATTAAATATCATCGAAATATATTTCATTCAAGTTATTTGGAGTATTTTCTAATTTAATATATAGATTATTGTTATATTTATACTTACTTTTCATTATTTTTAGTTTATTTAAATTATATTTATAGGAATTAGGCTTAACTTTTTTGTACATAGAATTCCAATTCACCGTGTATTTTAATTTTTTATTATAATTTTTTTTATTTAAGAAAAAAACTCTACCTTGTATTGGTTTTTTTAAACTATTATTTTTTACAGTATAAAAAACAATTTCTTGAAACTTAGAATTTCTAATATGTTCATAATTAAATTCATTTTCTAAATTAATTTGGATTTTTTTTGATATTTTTAAACTTGGATTAGCATCTAAAATAGAATCTTTTGAAATTTGCTTTGATTCTATTTTATTTTTTTTCATGAAACTCATTTTAGAATAAAGCATGCTATCATCTATTGTGCCTCTTCCAAACACTATATGATGAGAACAATTGCTTAGAATAATATTTTTTAAATAGCTCATATTTTTGTTTTTATCCATCTGACTTAGATTTTGCATAGCTATTGTTATAGCACAATTATATTTTCGATATAAGGTAAATCCTTTTGTAGAATTATCATTACATAAGAGTGGAAATTCATCAATTATTTGATGATGTGGGAATTGATTTTTTTTATTCATATCTCTACTTAATATACTCTGATCCAAACTATTTAGAAAAAACATTCCTAAGGCTTTTGAATTTATAGCACCTAAATCACCAAGTTCAAAATTAAAAAGAGTTATTTTACCTTTATCAATACTATCATCTAAGTTTATAGATTTTTGTATCTTAGAATTTCCACATAAAATTCTTTGAATATTTGTATCTAATAAAAAATTATTTAATTGATTTTTAAGACCTTGTGAGTGCTTTTCTAATTCAGATTCTATTATATTATTATTTTTATCTTTATTAATTTTAAATTTATTTTCTAAGATATTAAAAACAGATTCAAATACACCCTTAATTTTAAAATCATAAATATTGATATTTTTAAAATCTTTAATTTTTAAGCCTTTGTTATTATATAAATCAAATATTTTAGAAAAATCAGTGTTTAGAATACTTTCTTTTAGTACAATTTTTTTAAAATCAATAAAATATTCATTTATTTTATTAAAGTCATTTATTAGATTTCTTATTATTAATATATTGGCTTCTTTAGAATCATATTTTTGCTTATTATACTTATTTAATTTTTTTTGACCTAACATAACTAAAATGCTAATATTTGTTATTAAAAGTCGATTGATGCTTGAAAAATATGGATCAATTTGTCCATTAGATTCAAATGTAAATAACATGATATCTGCAAATAAATTGCTTGTTTTTATAATTTTATTTTGATAGGTTTTGATATCATAAAATTCTATATTAAAGGGATTATAATAATATTGATATTCAGAGTTTAAAATAATATCTTTAGCATTTAATATTTGTACATCTAAATCTAAATCCATGCATAATTTGTAAACATCATTTATAAGAGACATATCTGGAGCAATTATAGTCATACCCATAAATTTTAAATTTTTTATTTTTCGTTTATATTCATTTCTAAATTCATCTTTTATTTTTATATTATCTATATTGAAATTATTTATATCAAAATTCTTATTAAAAATAATTTTTTCTTTTTTTCCCATTTTAAAAATAATTTTTTCTAATTTAATAAGATTATTTTTATAATTTAAAAGATCTTGATAAATAATTGGAATGATGAGGCTAGAAGTCTTTCCTGTTCCGGTAGCACCTACTATATTTGTATGTAAAAATCTATCATTGAATTTAATATATTCCCAAAATGAATTTTTTTTATTCTTACATATTTTTATATCGTAATCTTCTTTTATTCTAAATGAAAAATCAAATGAAATATTAATTAAAAATTTATATAATTTAGTTTTATTTTCAATGATTTTAATTGTAGAAAAATATAGAAAAATAGAGTAAATATAAAGAGATAAAAATTTTATTATGTTTATTTCTTTATATTCCATGAAAAAATAAAAAATTTCATTTTTAAAAAATATATTGTGTATTGATATATAAATAAATTTATATAGGATAATTAAAAATAGAAAATAAATTAATAAAGAAATTATGATTTTATTGTAATCACTAAATTTTTTATTATTTAATCTTAAATAAAGATAAAAATTTATTATAAATAAAAATAATTTAAAACTCATTAAAAAACCACCTTTAAAAACTTATATTTTACTTTTTTTATAATAAAGTCTTATAATATATTTTTACAATAATAATTTTAATAATAACTATTATTGTAAAAATATATTATAAGATATTAGTATATTTATAGAATTGTGGTGCCATAAAATAATTTAAAAGGAGGTAAATAAATATAGAAATAAAAAAATATATAAAAATGCTTTTAATAATATTTCTTTTTATAAATTTTTTTTCTTTATTTTATAGTTTTATAGATATTGTTAAACCTGAATTTGAATTTTTATTTAAAATAGTAAAAAATAATAATGATTACAATTTTTTAATAAAAAAACATAGAAAAATTTCCAATTCAGAAAATAATTATGTTAAACTAGAAAAAGAGAATATTTTTCAAAAAAAATATTTAAAAAAAGAAGATAATATTGGTGATAAATTTTTCTTATATGAAAAATATATAAAATTTTTTGAATATGATATTAAAGATAGACTTATTTACTATATAAATACTATAAAATTAAAATTTTATATATATTTTTTCTTTATATTTTATACAATGCACATTATTTATTTTTATGTTCCAAATAAAAGAAGAATATATTTGTTTTGTTCATTTATAACACCTTTAATTTGGATTATAAATTCATTATCACCATTATTATTTAGAATTTAAAATTTATAAAAAGCAGGAGGTTTTTATGGAAGTTAAATTAAAATTAGAGGAACTTGTTGAGAAATATACGAATGAAATAGTATCGCTAGAAGAATTTTTTGTAACGATATATACTGAGTTTGGGAAAAATAATATTGTATTAAAGGGGTATATTTTAGACAAAAGACATAATAATGTTTCTGAAAAATTTGATTATGTAATTTTTGATAATAAAAATTTAAAAATAATTTGTAATGTTCAAAATGAGTATAATTGCATAATAGAAAATAAAATATATTTTACATTAGATGAATGTAATATAAGTGGAAATACTATAGTTTTAAATGCAATAGATGCTTCTAAACACAAAGAATTTAGAAAAAAAGGTTACTATGTAGATTTAACAGAGATAAAAGATATATATCCTAAATGTCAAGATACTAAGAATCAAAGAGAAAACTCACTTCAAAAATTATATGAAAAATATAATAATAATGAATTTTTTAAGACTACAATAACAAGTGTAAAAAAAGATTTTACTATGGTGAGTTTATTTCCAGGAGGAATAGAAGGAATAATAACTAAAGAAGAAGGGTTTAGTAAGACTCCAGAAATATCATCTATGTTAAATAATATTGGAAAGGAATTTTTAGTTAAGATTGTTGAATTTGATGAAGAAAATGATAGAGTATATTTATCTATGCAAGAAGCTAGAGAAACATATTTAGAAGAAAGATATTTATTAAAACTAGATGAACTTAAAAATAAAATAGGTTATGAAATAGAAGCTAATATAATAGGATATAATAATATGGATTCTTCAATTTCTTTGGATTTAGGTAATGGAGTAAAGGGGTATATTCCAGCAGAACATTGGATTATAGGAAAAAGAGTTCCATCTATACTTTTTGATATGAACTCATATATTAAAAAAAATGGGCGAAAAGTTAATATTAGAGTTTTAGAATATAAAGAATCAAATGAAAAATTTAGAGATATATTTATATGTTCTAGAGCAGCAACTATGATTGAAAAATTAAATGCTTTAGATAAGATTGATACAGGTGATTATTTCAAGATTAAAGTTATTGATTATTATAGAAAACCAGATAGTACAAATGCAAAGGGTGTATTTGGAAATGTACTAGGATTAGATGTGGATATACTATGCTTTTTCCCTGATAAAGATGATAATGTTACAGTTAGAATGGGCGGTAATTATATAGTGGAGATAATAAGAAAGAATAATCGCTCGAGTATAATTGGACAAATAAAAAAATATGCATAATGCGAAACAAATTAAAATAGAAGAATTTAAAAAAGGAAAAAGTCCATTATTAGGAAAGGATATGAAATTTAATGTAAATAAACTTCATAAATACTTATTTGTTAAAACTCCAGATGAAATAAATGGAAGTCTAAGAAATGGACAAATAAACATGAAAGAGCTTGTAGTTTTGTATTTAATATGCAAATATAAGGCTCTTTCTTCATTTCAAATAAGACAGGTACTAAAGAAAATAAAGATGGAAAGCAAATTTATAAAATTTTATTCATTAAATCCAAATTTAAGTGATTTTGAAGATGAAATAAAATTAATTTTAAATAAATTGGTAAAAAATGGACTTTTATGCAATTATACTTTTTGTTCATTCGAGAATCCTTCAATATATTCTTTTTATGTACCAACATTTATAGCATCTATAGTTGTAAAGAAATATTTTGACTTTCCCTATAAAATGGATCCGTATATACACATGTCTCCCGAATGGTTTTTTTATAATATATTAATCTGTAATCAAACACTTTTGAACATATTTTCAAATATAGAAGAGTTTAAGCTTTTGGATATGCAAAAATATCTTGAAAAAAATAATTTTTTTAATATTGATAAACAAGAATCCTATAATCCTAAGAACTACTACCATATATTTAATTACAATGATAATAATTTTTTAGTAAATACTTTTTATAACGAAATTTTTAATAAAATAGATGAAACTATAGAAAGTAGAAAATTATTTCCTTTTTATGATGAAAAAGAAAAACATATATATTTAAAAAATAAAGCAACAGCATTTAAGAATTATTTAGCACTAAATGAAAATAATAATATTATAATTTCAAGCGATAATCCAAAAAATCTAAAAAAATCAGCATTAAAACTAAAGGAATTTTTATCAGATGAATATTTGAAAAAAGTTATATTTACTGTAGATTATACAAATGATTTTTATATGAAATACGAATATTCAACACAAAAAGAAGAAAATATTTTTAAAATTATAAAAAATATTTTTTAATTAAAGTGTTGTATTTTGAATGCAATATAATTAAAAGTTGACATAATAATTATATGATGTTATCATTTTATTGACATAATAATTAAAAAGTTAATTTTAGGCAGTAAATAGTGAAGTATATCATTCGAGTAATTTGGTTTATGAGCTTAAGTATGTTAAAAGATATTTAATAGATTTTAGTAAGTTTACCTTTAGATTAATGAAATTTTGATAGAAAAACTTTTTTTGATAGAACTGGGGCTTGTACAGGTACGAAAGGAAATGTACTATACTATGAATTTATGGTATAAAGTGAGTTTGAAAAAGCGAAACTTAAGCACTCTAACTCTTGAGGAGTTAGAGTGTATTTTTTTTGAAAAATACGCTCTAACAGACAATGTTAAAAAATTGACAAGAAGGAGTTTTTTATGAAAGGGAATATATCAAAAATTTTAGAAGAAAAGTTATACAGTAGGAATTTTAAAAAATATGGTTTAGATTTAAATCTTACTGTTACATTGGGATCGGCATTTATAATAATAGCATTTTCTTTATTTGCATTATTTAATTTACAAGAGGCAAATATAATATTTTCGAGAGTAAAAGATGGAATTACTAGTAGATTTGATTGGTTATTTATATTGGCTAGTAATTTTTTTATTTTAGTATGTTTATTTTTAGCTTTTTCGAAGTTTGGAAGAGTTAGAATTGGAGGTATAGATTCGCAACCTGAATTTACAAATTTTGCATGGTATTCGATGTTATTATCTGCTGGTATGGGTATTGGACTTATGTTTTGGGCTGTTGGAGAACCTCTTTACCATTCTAATATAACACCACCTATATTTGATAGTAGTTCTAATACACAACAAGCATTGGCTACTACATTTTTTCATTGGGGTTTTCATCCTTGGGGAATATATGCTTTAATATCGTTAGCATTAGCATTTTTTTCATACAATAAAAAACTTCCACTATCTTTAAGATCAGTTTTCTATCCAGTATTAAAAGATAAGATTTTTGGAATATATGGTGATTTAATTGATATCCTTGCGGTTGTTGCATGTTTATTTGGATTAGCAACTTCATTAGGTTTGGGAGTACAACAAATAAATAGTGGTTTAGATTACTTATTTGATATTGGCTATAGCACTAACATACAAGTTGTACTTATAGGAATTATTACTATAATCGCAACTATGAGTGTTGTTTCAGGTATAGATAAGGGTGTTAAGTTTTTATCTGAATTAAATATAAAAATGGCTTTTATTTTTATGTTATTTGTAGCTATTATTGGTCCAACAGGATATATAATAAAATCATTTAGTAATTCATTTGGTATTTATATAAACGACTTTATAAAATCATCTTTTTTCATTTCAAATAATGCTAGTAATTGGCAGTCAAATTGGTCGATATTTTATTTATCATGGTGGATATCATGGTCGCCATTTGTAGGAATATTCATAGCTAGAGTTTCAAAGGGTAGAACTGTTAGGGAATTTGTGTTAGCTGTACTTATAGTACCATCACTATTATCTTTTGTTTGGATGTCTGTCTTTGGAAGTACGTCAATCTTTCTAAATGAAGCATCTAATGGAGAATTATTTAATATAGTTCAAAAAAATTTACCTATAGCTTTATTTGAAATGATAAAGTATTTAAATATTCCCTTGATTAAGGGCGTTTTACAAACTATACTGTCATTATTGGGAACTTTGCTTGTAATATCTTTCTTTGTAACATCAAGTGATTCGGGTTCTTTAGTTGTTGATAATATAACTTCTGGAGGAAAAATAAATACACCAATACCTCAACGAATATTTTGGACAGTGATAGAAGGTGTTATTGCAACTGTATTATTATTAATCGGAGGAAATGAAGCTTTAGAAGCGTTGCAAACAGCGGTTATAAGTACGGGACTTCCCTTTGCTATTATATTAATTATTATGAGTTTTATATTACTTGATAGTATTAGAAAAACTTATACAGAGCAAGATGATAAAATAAAGAAAAATTATTTTGAGGATATGATTAAGGAATTTGATATTGAAATTGATAATTCTTTATAATGAAAGGAATGCGTTTTAGAATGCGAACAGAAAAAAAATATATACAAAAAAAGAGAAAAATGAAATATTTTATAGATGCAACAATTGAATTGTTAGAAGATAAAGAAGAAAAACCAATTACTATAAGAAATATAGCAAGTATAGCAGGTTTTAATAGTGCAACTCTTTATAATTACTTTGATAATTTAGATCATCTATTGTATTATTCTAATTTAAGACATCTTTTTTCTTTTATAAATGAATTAAAACAAGAAGATTTATCAAATGAAGATATTAAAATTAAAATAAAGAATTCGTGGATAAATTTATCAAAATTATGTTATCTAAAAAGTGAAATAATATATAATCTTATATTTTCTGATTATGCGAAAGATTTTGATGTAATATTAAATAATTTTTTACAAATATATGAAGAGGATTATAAAGAAAGTGAGATTAAGGGGGTAAAAAATTTATTTAAAAAATCTTTTTTAAATGTAGTTTTTGAGCCAATAGATTTATTTTCAGAAGAAAAAAAACTATCTGAAAATGAAAGAAATGAAATGAAAGATTTAATAATAACTTATTTACAAGGTGCCTTAGCTCGCCAAGAAAATAGTAATTATAAAATGGAATATGATTCATTTATAAACCATATGAATATATATATGGACTATATGTTATCAGTATATGATTATTCAATGGATAAAAAATAAAAAAATATTTTTTATGTTCAAAATAAAGCCTATAGATATTAAAAAATTTATATTTATAGGTTTTATTTTTTTTAAAATTATAAATATAAAAGTTGCATAGTAGGCTATATCAGACATCTGATTTGACAAAAAGTTTACATAATGTTAAAATAGTTTATGTTAGATAAAAAAACTATTAATATCTGTTAAATATCCATTGATATTTATCCATTTAGTTATGTCTTATAACTATCATTAAATAAGTCTTTATACTCTATCCTTTTATAGAGTATGTCTTTAGTTGATATATTTAGTATTAAATATTGAATCTAAAAAAATAATCAATAATTTATTTTTAATTTACTATTTTTAGTTTAATGCAAACGGATTTTTTAGCTTATAGTTTTTGGACAAATCGAGTCCAAAAATTTCATTTTTTGTTCTTTAAAGTAATTCACATCTTTAAATGAAGTGAGTTTTCTTAATATACATATATAAATGAAGATTCAAATAAGTAAAATAAAAAAGGAGGTTTATTACTATTGATAAAATTTTCGAATATTACAAAATCTTTTGATGATAATATTGTAATAGATAATTTAAATTTAGAAATAAAAAAGGGAGAATTTGTAGTTTTGATAGGTGAAAGTGGTTGTGGAAAAACTACTTCTATGAAAATGATTAACAAACTTATAAATCCATCAAAAGGTCAAATATTTATAGATGGAAAAGATATTTCTAAATTAAATACAATAGAATTGAGAAGGAATATAGGTTATGTAATTCAAAAAGTTGGGTTATTACCTCATATGAGTGTAGGTGAGAATATAGAACTTATACCATTGTTAAAACATTGGGATATTGAAAAAAGAAAAGAAAGAGCAAGAGAACTTTTAGATTTAGTAGGTATGCCATATAAAGAATATTATAATAGATATCCACATGAATTGAGTGGAGGACAACAACAAAGAGTTGGTATAGCTAGAGCATTAGCAGTAAATCCAGATATCATACTTATGGATGAACCATTTTCAGCATTGGATCCTATTACAAGGGAACAATTGCAGGATGAGATGGTTAGGTTGCAGGAGGAATTAGGAAAAACAATTGTACTAGTATCACATGATATGGATGAAGCCATTAAATTAGCTGATAAAATTGCTGTCATGAGTGATGGGAAAATAATTCAATTTGGTTCTCCCGAAGAAATTTTAACAAATCCAGTAAATGAATTTGTTGAAGAATTTGTTGGTAAAGATAGACTTTGGAAAAAACCGGAATTTTTATTAGCTAAAGATATAATGATTAAAGATTTCCCCAAAATACTTACAAGTAGGACTCCAGCGCAAGCAATAGAAAAAATGAAGGAAAAAAGGTTAGATTTTTTAATCGTAGTTGATAAAGATTTAAATTATAATGGGTTTGTTACAAGAAAAGAATTGCAAAATAAATCATCTGAATTTAAAATGAGAGATTTAAAGAATACTACAGATATTGCAGTGCATGAAGATTCAAATTTAGTAGAAGTTATAGATATTATAAAAAATAAAAAAATTAGATTTATTCCAATAGTAAATACAAATAAAAAAGTAAAAGGTGTAATAACAAAGAGTAGTTTACTAAATGTTATATCAGATTTAATAACAATAGACTAAAAATTTAATATAAAAATATAAAGAAGGTGATTATTTTTGATTTTTAATTATTTATCAAATAATTTTAATATTATATTAGAAAAACTTTTAGAACATGTAGAAATTACAATAATAGCTGTTATAATAGCTATTATTATAGGGGTACCTTTAGGTATTTTAGTGTCTAAAAGTGAAAAGATGGGGAAAGTTATATTATGTGTAGCAAATATATTTCAGACGATACCTAGTTTGGCATTATTTGGTTTCATAATACCGTTACCATTAATAGGAGGAATAGGATATCGTCCAGCAGTTATAGTCTTATTACTATACGCACTTTTACCGATAATAAAAAATACGTATATAGGTATCCAAAGTGTGGATGATTCAATAGTAGAATCTGCTCGTGGTATGGGTATGACATCGAGACAAATTTTATTTATGGTAACACTTCCTTTAGCGTTTCCTATTATAATGGGAGGAATAAGGGTTGCAACTGTAATAAATATAGGTACAGCAACAATAGCATCCTTAATAGGTGCAGGTGGTCTGGGAGATTTTATTTTTAGAGGAATCTCTATGAGTGATACAGGTATGATTTTAGCTGGAGCAATACCAACAACACTACTTGCTCTATTTGTAGATTTTATATTAGGTCTTTTTGAAACAAAAATACCAATAAACTCAATAGGGCATTTAATAACTAGTAAAAAAGCTTTAAAAAGAGTTGCTACTTTTGCATGTATATTTGTAGTTTTAATAGGTGGTCTTTTTTATACAAAGACTCTAAAAAAGGATAATACTATAATTATTGGTACAAAAAATTTCACAGAGTCGAGATTACTTGGTGAGATATTATCTGAACACATAAAAAAATCTACAGATTTAGATACAAAAATTATAGAACTTGGTGGGAGTTTTCCTGCATTTAAAGCTCTTGAAAATAATGAAATAGATATGTATGTAGAATATACAGGAACAGCTTATACATCTATATTGAAAAGAAAAGATAAATTAACAGATCCAAATAAAGTTTATAATATACTAAAAGAGGAATATGAAAAAACTTATAATATATCATGGTTAAAACCTCTTGGTTTTAACAATACTTTTGCACTTGCAGTAAGAAATGATATTGCTACTAAATATGGACTTAATTCTTATTCGGATTTAGCTAAAGCTTCGAGTAACTTAGTTCTTGGTGCTACTGCTGAATTAATTCAACGACCGGATGGTTATGATGGTTTAAAGAAATTGTATGGATTTGAATTTAAAGATATAAAAACATTAGAAACAGGACTTAGATATAATGCTATACAAGAAGACAAAATACAGGTTACTAATGCATTTTCAACAGATGGAAAGATAGAGGAATTAAAATTAAAGATATTAGAGGATAATAAAAATTATTTTCCTCCATATTATGCAGTTCCAATAGTTAATAATAAAGCAATAGAAAAATATCCATCTATACAGAATGTTTTAGAAAAATTAGAAAATAAAATAAGTGATGAGACTATGCAAAAATTGAATTTTAGAGCAGATGTAAAAAAAGAAGAATTAAATGATATAGCAAAAGATTTTATAAAAGAACTTGATATAAAATAAAAAAAGAAGAATCAAAATAATTTGAAATTATTTTGATTCTTCTTTTTTTTGTAAAAAACCTCTATAACAGACTTTTATATATTTCATAGTTTGAGCCACTATTTCATCTAATGGTTTATCAATTTCTTTATTAAGAACCCTATTTAGAGTTCCTTTATAGATATAAAGTATCATTTCATTAAGATCATCCAAATCGTCTTCTTTTAAAAATCCTTCATCAACACACTGCTCAAGTATTACATGAGCTCTTTCATATATACTTTGTTTAGATAGCATACTAGAGATATTTCTATCATCAACAACTATTTCTTCTGGATATAATTCATAATAAGAGATTATATAATTATCTAAAGGTTTATTTAGCTTTGCAAAGAAAATAGCATGATATATATGAGGATATTTAAAAGAATGTAAACAATAATATTCCCATATTCTATAATTTCGTTCCAATGCACTATAATTACCTTTTACATACTTACCAACACCAGATGTATATGGTTTTATAAATTTTAATGCAGCTAAAAATACTAAATGATCTAGATTCTCAAAATAATTATATATAGTAGCACTGTTATAGCCAGATAAATCTGCGACTTTTCTTATTGTTATCTTATCAATACCTTCAGTTTCAATAATTTTAACCGCAGCCTCAATAAAATATTTTTTTACCCTATTTTTTTTTAATTCTTTATTCATAATTTTTTACCACCATATTCGTTTATTTAAATTAAAAGCCAGTAATATTATATCAGAAAATTGAAAAATTAATATAAGTATTTTTTTAACTAACTAAAAAAAATAGTTTTTATGTATTTTTTATATATTAAATTTAAATAAATACCAAGTAATTTAAATGTATAATTACCTTTTAAATACTTAAAAATAAATTTTTATTTAAAACTTTGAAAAAGTTTTCCTGGGTTAAAGCGTTGAAAAATGCGAAAAACAATAAAAATAATCTGAATAATTTTAAAAAAGTTTTATAATTATGATTGAAAAATAATCACGATTATGATAAACTAAAGTTGCTTGAGGAAAAAATAACAAACGAGCAAAAGTTGAATGTTCGTTTAATTAATCCTCAACTAACAAGCGAGTATATATCAGTTACATTAGTTGAAAGATTTAGAGTTGTATTTTAGTTAAATTTATGGAAGGGGTGTCATGATGAAATTAGAAATAGGTAATTTTTTTGTTAAAGATATAGTTTTTGGAGCGCAACATTCTTACAAAGATGGTATCTTAACAATAAACAAGCAAGCTGCTTTAGATTTTGTTATGGAAGATGAGCACATAACAAAAGCTGACTTAGTTATAGTAAAGCCTGGTGATAGCGTTCGTTTAGTACCTGTAAAGGAAGCTATAGAGCCAAGAATAAAATTAGATGGAAAACCTTTATTCCCTGGAGTAACAGGAGATGTAGTGAGTGCTGGTGACGGAAGAACACATGCTTTAAAAGGATGTAGTATCTTAGTTGTTGGACAACACTGGGGTGGATTCCAAGATGGATTAATAGATATGAGTGGAGAAGGAGCTAAGTATACATACTTCTCACAACTTAAAAATATAGTTCTTGTTGGAGCTACAGATGAAGAGTTTGAAGCAAGAGAACAACAAAAGAAAAATAAAGCATTAAGAATGGCTGGTCATAAATTAGCTGAATACATTGGTTCAATAGTTAAAGATTTAGAGCCAGAAGAAATTGAAACTTTTGAATTAGCACCGATAACAAATAGAGATGCTAAGACTAATGAATTACCAAAGGTAGTTATGGTAATGCAACCACAATCACAAATGGAAGAGTTAGGATACAATGACTTAGTTTATGGTTGGGATATGAATAAATTTGTTCCTACTTTTATGAATCCAAATGAAGTATTAGATGGAGCATTAATATCAGGAAGTTTCATGCCTTGTTCTTCTAAGTGGTCTACATATGACTTCCAAAACAACCCTACAATAAAGAGACTTTATAAGGAACATGGAAAAACTCTTAATTTCTTAGGTGTTATAATGTCAAACTTAAATGTTGCATTGGAACAAAAAGAAAGAGCTGCATTATTTGTTGCTCAAATGGCAAAATCTTTAGGAGCAGATGGAGCTATAGTTGCTGAAGAAGGTTACGGAAACCCAGATGCTGACTTTATAGCTTGTATAGTAGCTTTAGAAGATGCTGGAGTTAAAACGGTTGGTATAACAAATGAATGTACAGGTAGAGATGGTAAGTCACAACCACTTGTTACATTAGATGAAAAAGCAGACGCTATCGTATCTTGTGGTAACGTTTCTGAATTAATAAAATTACCTCCAATGGAGACTGTTATAGGAGAATTAGAAGCATTAGCTAGAGATGGTCTTTCAGGTGGATGGTCAAATGATGAAGTTTTAGGAGCATCAGTAAAAGAAGATGGATCTATAATAATGGAAAACAATGCAATGTTCTGTGGAGACCAAGTTTCAGGTTGGTCAACTAAGACAATGAAAGAATTTTAGGAGGTGAATATATAATGAAAGCAATTTTATACGTAAACCAATTCTTCGGACAAATTGGTGGAGAGGATAAAGCAGATTTTGAACCAGAAATAAGAGAAGGTCTTGTTGGACCAGCAATGGAACTAGATAAGAGATTACAAAATGCAGAAGTTACACACACTATAATATGTGGAGATAACTTTATAGGTTCTAATGAAGATGAAGCTAAAAAGAGAATCTTAGAATTTTTAGAAGATAAAGAGTTTGATATATTCTTTGCAGGACCAGCATTCCAAGCAGGTAGATACGGTAATGCTTGTGGAGTTGTAGCTAAAGCTGTTAAAGAAAAATTCAATGTACCAGTAATATCTTCAATGCATATAGAAAATCCTGGAGTAGAAATGTTTAAAAAAGACATGATTATATTCCCTGGAGGTAAGAGTGCAGCTGCAATGAGAAAAGATATCAAAAAAATGGCAGCTTACGGAGATAAAGTATTAGCAGGAGAAAAATTAGGAACTGCTGAAGAAGAAGGATATTATGTAAGAGGAATAAGACATCAAGTTTGGTTAGAAGATAAGACTCCAGCAGCTGATAGAGTTGTTGATATGCTTATAAAGAAATTAAGTGGAGAAGAATTCAAAACTGAACTTCCAATACCAAAATTAGATAGAGTTGAAATAGCAGCTCCAATAAAAGACTTAAGCAAAGCTAATATAGCATTTGTAACTACAAGTGGTATTGTACCAGTTGATAATCCAGATAGAATTCAATCAGCTTCTGCAACTAGATGGGGAAGATATAGCATTGAAGACGGATTAAAGCCAGGTGTATTTAAAACTATACATGCAGGATTTGACCCAGCAGCAGCAGATGCAGATCCAAACGTTTGTGTTCCAGTAGATGCATTAAAAGCATTCGAAAAAGAAGGCAAAATAGGAAAAGCTCATGAATATTTCTATACTACAGTAGGAACAGGTACTACTCAAGGTGAAGCTGCAAGAATGGCTCAAGAAATAGTAGAATACCTAAAAGAAGGAAATGTTGACGGAGTTATAATGACTTCTACGTGAGGTACGTGTACTCGTTGCGGTGCAACGATGGTTAAAGAAATTGAAAAAGCTGGTTTCCCAGTAGTTCAAATGGCGAACTTAATACCAGTTGCTAAAACAGTTGGTGCTAATAAGATGGTTCCAACAATATCAATACCATACCCACTAGGAGATCCTGCAACTTCAAAAGAAGAACAATGGAAATTAAGATACCATAGATTAGAAGTTGCTTTAGATGCTTTAACTGCAGATATTAAAGAACAAACTGTATTTAAGGTTAAATTCTAGATAATAGTCAAATTATATAGAAAGAAGTGATAGAATGTTTGTATTAGATAAGAAGAACTTTGAAGATGAAGTATTAAAAGCTGAAGGTTATGTATTTGTAGATTTTTGGAGTGAAAGTTGTGAACCTTGTAAAGCTTTAATGCCAGATGTTGAAAGATTAGAAGAACAATATAAAGGAAGCATGAAATTTGCTAAATTAGATGCTTCAAAAGCTAGAAGAGTTGCTATAAAGCAAAAAGTTCTAGGACTTCCAACTTTAGCAGTATTTAAAGATGGAGAAAAAATAGATGAGCTTACTAAAGATGATGCTACTGTTGAAAATATAGAAGCAATGATTAAAAAGTACGCTTAATATTAAAAGTAAAATAATAAAAAGCTAAAAATACTTTATGTATTTATATAAATTAAAAAATTGAAAGGAAGTGCTATGATGAGTAGATTAAATGGTAAAAAACTAGTTATCATCGGTGACAGAGACGGTGTTCCAGGTCCTGCTATCGAAGAATGTGTAAAATCTACTGGCGCAGAAGTTGTTTTTTCATCAACTGAATGTTTTGTCTGAACGGCTGCTGGTGCTATGGATTTAGAGAATCAAAAGAGAGTAAAGGATTTTGCAGACCAATATGGAGCTGAAAACGTTCTTGTTATCGTTGGAGCTGCTGAAGGTGAAGCTGCTGGACTTGCAGCTGAAACTGTAACTGCGGGAGATCCTACTTTTGCTGGTCCATTAGCAGGAGTCCAGTTAGGACTTGGAGTATATCATGTAGTAGAGCCAGAAATCAAAGATGAATTAGATGCTGACGTTTATGAAGAACAAGTTGGTATGATGGAAATGGTTCTTGATGTTGATGATATTATAAGTGAAATGACAGAAATTCGTGATGAATTCTGTAAATATAAACTTTAATTTCAAATAGAACAATAAAATTATTTAAAGGAGTGAATTTTTCACTCCTTTAAATTTAAAATTAAAAAAATTAAAATAATTCAGATATTAATATAGATAGCTTAAATTAAGAGGAGGTTTTTTTATGTCTTACGGAGTAATTAAAGGAGCTGGTTATGTTTTAATTCATACACCAGACATGATTATGCATAATGGTACAACACAAACAACTGAAAAAATAGTAAATCCAGAATCAGAGTATTTAAAGGAATTACATAAGCACATAAGACCATTTGAGGATGTAGTTAGTTATTATCCAAATCAAGCATATATAGGAAATGTTACACCAGCAGAGTTAAAGGAAATAGATATGCCTTGGCATGACAAAAAAATGCCAAACTCAACTCGTGATGGTAAGTTTGGTGAGATAATGCCTCAAGATGAATTTATAGCATTACTAAAAATAGTAGATGTATTTGATTTAGTATTATTAGAAACAGAATTTACAGCTAAATGTAAAGAAACATTAGCAAATCACAAACTTATAACAGACGAAATGATCGCCAAATTAAAAGAAGGCGTTAATATAGATGAAATAAAACATGCAGTAGAAAAAGAACATGCAGAGCCAATATATCACAATGATGTACTTATTGGTTGTGTAAAAAGAGCACATGATGTAGATGCTAACTTAACATCGCATATAATATATGAAAACTTAGTAGTTAAAGCATCAGGAGTAATAGCAATGCTTAACTTACTTGCTAAAAATGACATAAATCCAAATGATATAGATTATATAATAGAGTGTTCAGAAGAAGCTTGTGGAGATATGAACCAAAGGGGTGGAGGAAACTTCGCAAAAGCTATAGGAGAAGTTTGTGGATGCCAAAATGCAACAGGTTCAGATACAAGAGGATTCTGTGCTGCACCAACACATGCATTAATAGAAGCAGCAAGTTTTGTTAAAGCAGGAACACATAAAAATGTAGTAATAGTAGCAGGTGGAGCAACAGCGAAACTTGGTATGAATGGTAAAGACCATGTTAAAAAAGGTTTACCAATATTAGAAGACGTACTAGGTGGATTTGCAATATTAGTAAGTGAAAATGATGGAGTAAGCCCAATAGTAAGAACTGATATGATAGGAAAGCATACAGTAGGAACAGGATCATCACCTCAAGCTGTAATAACATCATTAATAACTGCACCATTAGATAAAGCAGGACTTAAAATAACTGATATAGATAAATACTCAGTAGAAATGCAAAATCCAGATGTAACAAAACCAGCAGGAGCTGGAGATGTACCAACATCAAACTACAAAATGATAGGTGCACTTGGAGTAAAAAGAGGAGACTTAGAAAGAAAAGAAATGGCTGCATTTGTTGAAAAACATGGAATGCCAGGATGGGCTCCAACACAAGGACATATACCATCAGGAGTACCATATTTAGGATTTGCTAAAGATGATTTAACAACAGGTGAATTTAATAGAGCAATGATAGTAGGAAAAGGAAGTCTATTCTTAGGAAGAATGACAAATCTTTTTGATGGAGTATCTGTAATTCTAGAAAGAAATAGCGGAAAAGTAGAATCAAACGAAGGTGTATCAGAAGAAAAGATAAAATCTTTAATAGCAGAAGCTATAAGAGAAATGGCTAAAAATCTAGAAGCGTAAAAGCTAAAAAGAGGTGATAAAATGAGCGATCAAAATATCAAGAATATGATTGGAAAAACTCTATATAATATAGCAGATGCGATAGAAAGTGGAGAATTTGGTGACAAAACAAGAGTTGCAATAACACTTTTAGGAAGCGAACATGGAGTAGAAAATGTATTAAAAGGGGCAGAGGATGCTCAAGTAGAAAACACAGATTTAGAAGTAGTTTTAATAGGACCAAAAGTTGAAACAAACTTAAAAATCTATGAAGTAAATACAGAAGACGAACAACATAAGAAAATGGAAGAATTATTAGACTCAAAAGAAATAGATGCATGTGTAACAATGCATTATAATTTCCCAATAGGAGTATCAACAGTAGGAAGAGTAGTAACTCCAGGATTAGGAAAAGAAATGATAATAGCAACAACAACAGGAACATCATCTACAAAAAGAGTAGAAGCGATGATCAAAAATGGACTATATGGAGTAATAACAGCAAAAGCATTAGGAAATAAAAGTCCAAAAGTAGGAATCTTAAATGTAGATGGAGCAAGACAAGTAGAAACAGCATTAAAAGAATTAAAAGAAAATGGATATGAAATAGAATTTAGTGAATCAAAAAGAGCAGATGGTGGAGTAGTAATGAGAGGAAATGACTTATTAACAGGAACACCAGATGTAATGATAACAGATACACTAACAGGAAACTTACTAATGAAAATATTCTCGTCATTTACAACAGGCGGAAGTTTTGAATCATTAGGATATGGATATGGACCAGGAGTAGCAGAAGATTATGATAGAAAGATACTAATAATCTCAAGAGCATCAGGAAGTCCAGTAATCAAAAATGCAATAAAATATGCAAAAGAAGTATCGCAAGGAAAAATAACGAAAATAGCAAAAGAAGAATTTGCGAAAGTAAAAAAAGCAAAATACGAAGAAGTAATAGGAAAATTAACAAAAGAGAAAAAAGAAGATACAAAAGAAGTAAAAATGCCTCCTAAAGAAGTAGTAACAGGATCAATAGCAGGTATAGACATAATGGATTTAGAAGATGCAGTAAAAGAACTATGGAAAGAAAATATATATGCAGAAAGTGGAATGGGTTGTACAGGACCTATGGTCATGATAAGTGAAGCTAATGTAGAAAAATCCATAGAAATTTTAAAATCTAAAAATTATGTAAGTTAATAAATTATAATCCGAAAGATTTATATGTAAATATATTTCTTTTGGATTATTATATCTCTTTAAATATTATAGGATTTTTGGGTTTAATATTTAAAGAATTTTTCAAAAATAAAAAATTTAATTTTTATTTTAAGGAACGGTGAAGATTAAATGTAAAAAGAAGAGGAGTGAAGCTTTTGGTTGAAGGGAAGAAGAATAATACGGTTATGGTGGTTTCACTAGTATTAACTCTAGTGATAGTTGCTTGGGCAATAATGTTTAAACAAAACTTTGCAAATTTTGCAGATGCACTTATGGCATTTATATCAACTAATTTCAGTTGGGCTTATTTACTTTCAATGTTTATATTTGTTTGTTTCGCTTTATATTTAGCGTTTAGTAAATATGGAAATATTAAATTAGGTAAAGACGATTCAGTACCAGAGTTTAGTAATACTTCATGGTTTGGAATGTTATTTGGAGCTGGTATGGGTATTGGTTTAGTTTTCTGGGGAGTTGCAGAGCCAATTTCTCATTATTTATCACCAGATGCAAGTTTAGGAATTGTAGGACAAACTCCACAAGCTGCTAATTTTGCTATGAGAGCATCATTTAAGCATTGGGGATTCCATCCTTGGGCTAATTATGCAATCATCGGTATGGCATTAGCATATTTCCAATTTAGAAAAGACATGCCTGCTATGATGAGTAGTATATTTACACCAATTTTAGGTGAAAAGGGTGTAAAAGGACCTATAGGTAAGATGATTGATGTGTTTGCAGTATTTGCAACTGTTGCAGGTGTTGCTACATCTTTAGGTATGGGAACTATTCAGATTAATAGTGGACTAAATTATTTATTTGGTATACCAAATAATCAATTTACAAATATAATCATAATTGCAGTTGTTACAGTAATATTTATATGGACTGCAGTAAGTGGTATAGATAAAGGAATAAAGGCACTTGGAGATATAAATCTTGTATTAGCAGGTTCTTTATTAGCTTTAACATTTATAGTAGGACCAACTTTAAAATCTGTACAAGCATTTACAAGTGGTATGGGAGATTATTTAAATACATTTGTATTTGATAGTTTACATCTTGAAGCTTTTGGAGATAATTCATGGGTTAATGGATGGACTGTATTCTACTGGGCTTGGTGGATTGCATGGGCTCCATTTGTTGGATCTTTCATCGCTAGAATTTCAAAAGGTAGAACTATAAGAGAATTTACATTAGGTGTTATAGTAGCTCCTGCAATGGCTTCTTTCGTGTGGTTTGCTGTATTTGGATCACTAAGTTTAAATCTTGCAGAAATAGTTGATGTAAGTGTATTAGAAGGCATAAAGGCAGCACCAGAAGTAGGTTTATTTGCAACATTCCAAAACTATCCTATAGGAAATATATTATCATTTGTA
The DNA here is from genome assembly GCA_045345765.1 of Peptostreptococcaceae bacterium AGR-M142. GTDB lineage: Bacteria > Bacillota > Clostridia > Peptostreptococcales > Peptostreptococcaceae > JAOARY01. The sequence continues at coordinate 3,237,489 of CP148265.1, read as the reverse complement.
GCTATAGTATTATTATGTACATTCTTTATAACTTCGGCAAATTCAGCAACTTTTGTACTTGGAATGTTCACATCAGAAGGGGACTTAAACCCATCTAATCCAAAGAAAATCCTTTGGGGATTAGTTCAATCAGCATTAGCAACAGGTTTATTATTATCAGGTGGACTTGGTGCACTGCAAACGATTTCAGTTGCAGCAGCATTCCCATTTATTATAATAATGCTTGCAGCTTGTGTATCCTTATATAAAGTATTATCAACAGAAGAAGTTTAAAAAATTAATATAAAAGTAATAGAGGTGAATAACATGGAAAAGATATATGACATTATAATTATAGGTGGAGGACCTGCTGGTTTAGCAGCTGGACTTTATGGATCAAGAGCAAAATTAGAGACATTAATAATAGAAAGAGATAAAACTGGTGGACAAATAGTTACAACTGATGAAGTTGCAAACTATCCAGGATCTATACCAAATGCTACCGGACCAAGTCTTATAGCTAGAATGGTAGAACAATGTGAAGAATTTGGAACTACAAGAATAAAAGATAGTGTAGAAAAAATTGAAGTTGAAGGACAATACAAAATTGTTAAATGTGAAAAAGAAACTTACAAGACTAAAACAGTTATAATTGCTACTGGTGCAGTTCCAAGAAAATTAGGAGCTCCAGGAGAAAAAGAATTAACAGGTAAAGGTGTATCTTATTGTGCTACTTGTGATGCTGATTTCTTTGAAGATTTCGAAGTATTTGCAGTAGGTGGAGGAGATACAGCTGTTGAAGAAGCTATGTATTTAACTAAATTTGCAAGAAAAGTTACTTTAGTTCACAGAAGAGATGAATTAAGAGCAGCTAAATCTATACAAGAAAAAGCATTCAAAAATGAAAAGCTTGAAATCATGTATGATACAGTTGTTGAAGAAATAAAAGGTGATGGAATATTAGAATCAATAGTATTCAAAAATAGAAAAACTGAAGAAGTTTTTGAAATCAAAGCTCCAGAAGAAGATGGAACTATGGGATTATTCTGTTTTATAGGATACCTTCCGAATACAGACGTATTTAAAGGTCTAATAGATATGAATGATTCAGGTTATATAATATCTGATAGCAATATGAAAACTAATGTTGAAGGTATCTTTGCAGCAGGAGACTGTACTGAAAAGTTATTAAGACAAGTTATAACTGCTAGTGCTGATGGTGCTATAGCTTCAGTTAGTGCTGAAAAGTACATCGAAGCAAACTTTTAATATGTAATTTAGAGCAAGTTGGATTTTAATTATATTATTTATTTTGATTTTTTAGGTTGGGTTACCAACCTTTTTTTCTGGAAAGAAAATTCAAAATTGTCTAAATTGAAGGATATTTTAATCAGATAAAAATTAATAAATACATTTAAATCAAATGATAATATAATTTTATAAAAGAGGCTATCAAATTAAGAGATACATTTATTATATACTGTGTTGTAAATTTAAAACACAATATATTTGTATTTTCCCTTATTTGATAGCCTCTTTAACTTTAAATAAAAATATAAAAAAATTATTTTATATTTTTATTTATATTTTTTTGTTTAAATCTTGTAGATATAAATTTTAATTTTTTAACTTTTGAAATGCTACAATTTAAATATATAAAAGATATCTGTATAAATCATCGAAATAAGAATTATTAGAAGAATTTATAATCTCTAATTTTGGTTTTTCTAGACTGTTGTTTAATAGATTTTTATTTTTCAAAACTCTTTTTAAATTATTTACAGTACCTAAATTACCATCTACAATAAGTGGTTTTGACTTAAAATAATCAAAAAGAATATCTTTTAAAAATATAAAATGAGTACAACCTAGAACTACAGCTGATATATTGTCATTTTTATATTTTTTTAAATAAAAATCAATAATATCTTTTGCATAATCATCATCCAAATGTTTTTGTTCAACCATAGATACGAATTTTGGTGCGGGAATTTTTATAATTTCTCTTTTTTCCCTATAGATATTATATAAATTTTCAAACTTCTTTTCTTTTAAAGTCATATCAGTTGCTAAAACAATAATTTTTCCATCATCAGTGCTTTCTACAGCTGGTTTTAAAGCTGGTTCAACACCTAGTATTGGAATATCAAATACTTTTCTGGCTTTTTTAGCACCAGCACTTGTGGCTGTATTACATGCAATAACTATAGCTTTGCAGTTTTTTTTAATTAATTTTTCACAAATACTTATGGTCAAATTTTCAACCTCATCTTTTGTTTTTATTCCATATGGTGCATTTTTAGAATCACCATAATAAATATAGTTTTCATTAGGTAAGATTTTTAAAGCTTCTCTTAATAAACTAATTCCACCAGCACCAGAATCAAAAACTCCTATAAAATCATCTTTATTCAAGATAACACCTTCTTTATTAGCTTTTTAATACATACAAATATTTTATCATTTCAAAAGCTAATTTTCAACGAAGTTAGTCATCTTTTTTCATTGATGTTTTGATTGCATTTGCTAGTGCTTCCATCATTTTTTCTTTTTGGCTTTCATCCATTTTTTTGAATTGTTTTTGAAATTTATTTTGTTTTACTTTTATATCTATGTTATCTTCATTATTATCATTTTTTTTATTTTTTATATTATCATCGTTTTTTTTCTTATTTTTTTTACGAAAAAAATTCATAATAAATCCTCCCTTTATTTTTTTAATAACTATTAATTATATCGGAAAAATTTCAAGTTTTATTCAATTAGAAATACTTATATAAAAAAAATATGACAAAATTTTTCTTTAAAGTATTATATTTTATATTAAAAATATTTAATAGAAATAATAATAAATTGTAACAATGATGGATAAAAAATATTATTATTCAATAATAAAAAATTAAAGTAATAAAAACATAGGTTTTGATTATAAAAAATCGTATAAATAAGAAATTAAAAAATTAAAAAAATTAAAATTCAAAAAATAAAGAAAGTTCTTATTTTTTTGAATATAGAGAACTTTTTTTATTGTGTAGATATTAAAAATAATTTTATATATAATAAAAATGAATTACATAACAATTCAAATAATATTGAAAGAGGGGTTTAATATGGCTTTAGAAAAAAGTTCTATTAAAGAAGGATCCAGAAAAGGTTTAGATCCAAGTGCTTATGAGATAACACATGGAGATAATTACAAACCTTATATAAAAGCTTCACAGGTTATTCCTGAGCTTACATGGACATCTATTATTATTGGTATTATACTTTCATTAGTTTTTGGAGCGGCAAACGCTTATCTAGGTCTTAGACTAGGTCAAACAGTTGGTGCATCTGTTCCAGCTGCAGTTGCTTCAATGGCAATCTTAAGAGGGGTTTTAAAAAGAGGAAATGTTTTAGAAAACAATATGTGTCAGACTATTGGTTCGGCAGGGGAGTCATTAGCAGCAGGGGTTATATTTACAGTTCCAGCTCTTATTGTATGGGGTATGGATGTTAGTTTATTAGAAGTTAGTGCAATGGCTCTAGCTGGAGGTTTACTTGGTATATGTTTCTTATTACCACTTAGAAGATACTTAACAGTTGAGGAACATGGTAATTTACCATTCCCTGATGGTACTGCTTGTGCAGAAGTTATAGTTGCTGGTGAAGAAGGAGGAGAGAACGCAAAACTTCTATTCATCGGTGGTGGATTATCTGCTGTATACGCATTTTGTATGAAAGGTCTTGGAATGTGGAAAGAAGAACCTGAGATGGCTATACCAGGATTTGATGGTGCAGTTATAGGTTTGGATGCATATCCATCTTTACTTGGTTTAGGATTTATCATGGGACCAAGAATATCAGCAATAATGCTTGCTGGTGGGGTTTTAGGTTGGATTGGTATTATTCCACTTATTAAATTAATTGGTTCACTTTCAACTACTCCTTTATATCCATCTACAATACCACTAAATGAAATGGGTGCTTGGGATATTTGGAATAGTTATATTAGATATATTGGTGCAGGTTCAGTTGTTTTTGGAGGTATATGGGGCTTTATAAAAATACTTCCTGTTATGGTTAAGTCATTCTCTATTGGATTTGCTAGTTTAACTTCTGGTAGCAAAGGTACTACTAAGAGAACTGATGAAGATATGAATATGGGTGTTGTATTTGGGATGCTTGTTGCTGTATTTATATTTATAGCATTCTTACCACCACTTAGATTTGGTATATTAAGAGCTAGTTTAGTTGTGCTATTCTCATTCTTCTTTGTACCAGTTGCAGCAAGATTAGTTGGGATGACATCGAATAACCCGATTTCAGGTATGACAATAGCTACACTTTTAGTTACTTGTTTACTATTAAAACAAGTTGGATATTCAGGAGAAACTGGAATGGTTGCAGCTTTAAGTGTTGGAGTTATTGTTTGTATAGCTGTTGGAGTTACTGGGGATATGGCGCAAGATTTAAAGACTGGTCATTTACTTGGTGCAACTCCAAGAAAGCAACAAATTGGTGAGATTATAGGTACTGTTGTAGCAGCTGCTGCTATTGGTGGAGTTATATTCTTACTTACTTCTGCTTATGAAATAGGTTCTAAAGATTTACCAGCACCACAGGCTAATCTAATGTCTATGGTTGTTAAAGGTGTTATGACTGGTACATTACCTTGGAATCTAATATTTATAGGTGTTGGTATTGGAGCTACTGCTGAAATGTTAGGAATTCCAGTACTTCCTTTTGCAGTTGGACTTTACTTACCAGTACATCTTTCAACTCCGGCTATAGTTGGAGGACTTATAAGAGGTATTGCTGATAAGAAATTTAACGGCGAAGAAGGAGAAAAAAGAAGAGAAGCTGGAGTATTATTATCTTCAGGTATGGTTGCTGGAGATGCCCTAATGGGAGTATTTATAGCAGTACTTGCTGTAATTCCTGCTGGATTAACTGCTGACGGAACTCCTATCAAATTAGCTGGAAAATTACAATCATTTGGTACTGGTATTGCAAAAGCTGGTGGAGATTTATTACCTGTTGTAATGTTCATGTTAATGGGAGTATATCTATATCATCAAGTAGTAATTAAAAAATTACCAGAAAAACAAAAGAAAGCTTCATAGAATAATTTGATTAAAAAGTTTTATTAATGAATAAAAATATAGCTATCTTAGGATAATATCAAAATTTTATCCTAGATAGCTTTTTTAAAAATTTTATAATATAGATAAAAATAAAAAGGGTGATAATATGGATAATGTAATAAATTATATACCAGTAACTAATGAAAAAATAAAAACAAAAGAAGAAGAAAATTTAGTTGTTTTAGTAAAAGAAAGAAATAATTTTTTTGATAATTTTATGAATAGAATTTTTAGTACACCAAGAGAATTAAAAATTAATTTAGATGAATTAGGTTCAAAAGCATGGCTTATGATAGATGGACAATCAAGTATATATGATATTAGTAAAAAGATAGAAGTGCAGTTAGATAAAGATGAAGATAAATTAATAGATAGATTAATTTTATTTTTTAGATATTTATATAATAATGATCTTATAAAATTTAGAAAGGCGGTTTAATATGGGGATATTTAGTATTAAATTTGTCATAGGAACTTTATTATTTTTTGTATCTACATTTTTTATATTAGTTTTTACATATAAAAGAAGTCAAACATTACCACAAGAGTGGAACTTAAGACTTGAAAACAAAATTTATAAAAAAGTTATAAAGCATATAAAGAAGAATGAAAGATTAAATAAAAAAGAATTTATAAAGATTTTAAAATACACAAAGATAAAAACTGTAAAAGGTTTTATTGGAGTTAAAGATTTTAATAAATATATATATTATTTTACAAACAAAATGATAGAACAAGGTAAATTAAAAACAAAAATGGAAAAAGGAGAACGAATTTATTATATTTAAATTCATTCTCCTTTTTTATGTTTTATTAATTAGCTTTTAATCTTTTTACGTGTTCATCATCCCAACATTCTACATTTTCAAGACCAGCAATGCTGTGTTTTGAGAATATAGGATTTTTACCAGCATCTTTTTGAGATTTGTAATCCTTTAATGCTAATATAGCAATTTTTCCAAGTAAGAATATAGCTATTAGATTTATAAGAGCCATTAACCCCATGAATAAATCGGCCATATCCCATACGATTTGTATTTTAGCCACTCCACCAAACCAAACCATGAATACAACGAAAACTCTATATAATAACAGATATATTGAATTAGTGTTGATAAATTCAATATTAGTTTCTCCGTAATAATAATTACCGATAATTGAACTAAATGCAAATAATAATATACAAATAGCTATAAATGTATTACCCCAAGCACCAACTTGTGAACTAAGAGCATTTTGTGTTAATTGAATACCACTTAAATCTCCTTGCTTATATACACCAGAAAGAAGAATCATAAAAGCTGTTGAAGTACATATTATTATTGTATCTGTAAAAACACCTAATGTTTGAATTAAACCTTGTTTAACTGGATGTGTAACTTCTGCTGTTGCAGCTGCATTTGGTGCAGAACCCATACCAGCTTCATTTGAAAATAATCCTCTTTTAATACCTTGCATTAATGCAGCACCAATAGCTCCACCAACTGCTGGTTTAAGACCAAAAGCACTACCGATAATTAAAGATAATATTGCAGGTATTTGACCTATATTTTTGAATATAACAAATCCAGCAATTAAAACATAAGCAATTGCCATTACTGGAACGATTGATTCAGCAACTTTTGCAATTCTTTTAACTCCACCAAAGATTACTCCAGCCGTTATAAGTGCTAGAACTAAAGCCATAACAGATCTATTAATTCCAAAAGCTTCTTTAAAGGCTAGCGATATTGTATTAGATTGAACTGCGTTAAATACAAGACCAAAACATAAAGTTATAAGAATAGAGAATAATATACCCATCCATCTTTTACCTAAAGCTTGTTCCATGTAATAAGCAGGTCCACCTCTATAACCATTTTTATCTTTAACTTTGTAAATTTGAGCTAATGTACTTTCAATAAAACTTGAAGCTGCTCCAATTAAAGCAATAAGCCACATCCAAAATACAGCTCCAGGCCCACCTGCTGCTATTGCAAGTGCAACTCCAGCTAAGTTACCAGTACCAACTCTTGATGCAGTACTAATACAAAAAGCTTGGAAAGAAGAAATACTTTCAGAATTTTTTGAGCCGATTGCTTTTTCAGTAAGTAAAGATATCATTTCTTTTAAATACCTAAATTGTACAAAATTTGTTTTGAATGAGAATAATAGTCCTAAAGATATTAATAAAAAAATTAGAATATAAGACCATAATAATGTGTTTCCAAAAGAAACAATGCTACTAAGAAAATCTAACATTAAACCACTCCTTAAATTTTTTATATTTATTAAATTAATTTACACAATTGTATCAAAATTTTTTTAACATATCAATTTATTTTATTTTCTGAAAATTCAATATTATTATAATTTATACTTTAAACTATTCCACAAGTACATATTTTACATTAAAAATATTAAAAAGTCTATAATATAATAAAAATTTTATGTTAAAAATTTTTAAAAATGATTTTTGATATGAATAAATGTAAATAAAACTTTCATTTTTCTATTTATTTTTATATATTTTCTATTTTATATATAATATATAGTTCAATAGGACTAAAAAAATATTTTTTTATGATTATAATATGGTATTATTTTAATATACAGATATAAGTCTGTAAATTTGATTAAAAAGGGAGATTTTTTTATGAAATTAAAAAAATTAAAATTTAAAATTACTTTGATATCAATTTTTATTTTTGTATTTATGTTTATTGTATCAAGCACGCTCATTGGTTTTAATTTAAAAAATAGTATGACAAATTTAGTAATAGAAAAAGAAGTTGATAAAATAAAACAAATAGCTTTAAATGTGGAATATATAATAGAAAAAGAAGATTTAAAGATTGTCCAAGAACTTTTTAATAAGATGTCTAAAAAAAACGATATTGCTTATATGGTTTTAATAGATAAAGATGTAAAAGCTGTGGTACATAGTGATGTTCAAAAAATAGGAAAAGTATATAATGATGAGTATACAAAAGACGGTTCAAAAAATGGAAATATAAAAACTTCAGAATTTTACGCTGATGTACAAGGATATATGGCCTATGATATTATGGTTCCAGTATATAAAGAAGGTAAGCTCTATGGAGCGTTAGATGTTGGGATTCCGCAATCAAATATAAATAATATTATAAGAAATATATTATTAAAATCATTTATATATATATTTATACTATTAATTTTATTTTCAATAATAATGATATATATTTTTGATAAGTATTTTAGACCTCTTGATATGCTTTTATATAAAATAAATAAAATAAAAAACTTAGATTTTGAATCAAATAATAAAGCTTATAAATTCAATGATGATGAAATAAGATTAATAAATGATGCAATTGATCAGATGAAAGAAAAATTAAGTCAAACAATTAATGAAATTGGAAATTCTTCAAATGAAATAAATAATATATCTGATGGTCTTAATGAAATAAATAGTATAACAAAATCTTCAACTAATGAAATTAAAGAAACAATAAGTGAAATTACAAATGCTAATGAACAACAAGCTATAGAAACACAAAATTCATTAGAAGAGATAATGAAATTATCAGATAAAATTGATATTATAATAGAGAATACTAATGAAATAATAGAAATGACATCCAACATAGATGAACTTGGAAATAGTGGTTTAAGTATAATGAAAAATTTAATAGATGTATCAAATGAGAATATGATAAAATCAAATGATTTAAAGCAGATAATTGAAGATGTTGATATTAGTTCAAATCAAATAGGAAGCATAATAGATTCAATAAATGAAATAGCAAATAAAACAAATTTATTAGCTTTAAATGCATCAATAGAAAGTGCAAGAGCAGGAGAAGCAGGAAGAGGATTTTCTGTAGTTGCAGATGAAATTAGAAAATTAGCAGAACAAACATCTATATCAACAGACGATATTAAAGGAAAGATAGAGGATATACAAATGAAATCAAAAGATGCGGTTTTAAAAATAGAGGAGAGTACAATAATAGCAAAGGAAAACACAAAAGTCACAAATGATACTAATTTAATTTTTGAAAATATAAATAAAAACCTTGATGTATTATCTAAAAAAACAAATGAGGTTATGGATTATGGAAACCAAATGAAGGAAGATAAGAATAATACGATATCAATAGTTCAAAATATATCGGCATTTTCAGAGGAAAATTCAGCAAATGCCGACACAATGAACCAAAAAGCTAGTGATTATTTTGATAAGATAAAAAGTATTTCAACATATATACAAAATCTAAATAATCTTAGTGAAAATCTAAAATCAGAAATAGAAAAATTCAAACTATAAAACTCAAATTTATTTTTAATAATATAAATTTTTTATAGATATAATACTTATATTATTATCAATACATTCTAGTTCAAATTTTTTAGTTATGGATTTGTTTGATTCAAAGTCAGATATCAAAATATTAATATAATATTTGTTTTTTATAATATTTATTTTTAAAATTTCATATTCAATATAAAAGTCTAAAAATAAATGATTTTTTAGAAAATTCATATCCAAATTTGAAGAATTGGATATGAATTTTTTTAATTCCTTATAATTTTTTTGATTAACATAAAAGAATAAATTATAAAAAAATAAATTTATTTTTTCATTTTCTAATTCTTTAAAATTACTAATAGTTTTTAAATAATCTGATCTTTTAATTTCGTAATAATTATTATCACATTTATTTAATGTATTTAAATAAGAAATCAATATTATGAAATTAAAAACTAAAATGATTAAAAAAATTTTGGATAATAGATTTTTCATTTTTAAAGCGAACTAAACATAGAAGATAATGTATTATAAATCCAAGCTGATCCAAATATAAATATGGATGCAACAGCTATTTTTAGTAATTGTTTTTTACCTTCAGCAGTATCTTTTGAACCTCCAAATAAAAACATCCAACCTGTCATTAATATAGAAATAAAAAGACCGATTTTTATAATGCTTAGAAGTACATTATAGCCTGATGAACCTGCTTTTTTTATTTTTTCTTCTAATTCTTCAAATTGGTTAGCATCAGTATCCAAAACATCACTTGCAGTATCTGCATAAGTGTAGACTGGCATTATAAAGGGCTTAGATACAGATATAGATAAAACTAAAATAAGAATAAATAAAAATTTTTTCAAAAAAATCAACTCCTTTAATAATAATGTATAGATTTATAATTAATTAAGAATTTATACATTGTTATTTTAATAGCTAAAAAATTTTTTTGGCAATAATCAAATTAATATAATTAGAAGATTAAATATGTTAAAATAATTATTAAAGTAGTAAAATTTTACTTATAAATCCTACATATAAAAATAAAAAAGGAGATTATTATGAGCATTAAATATAGCAAAGAACAATTAAGTGTTATACAAAATATCAAAAATAATTTATTAGTACTTTCTCCTGCTGGAAGTGGAAAAACTCTTGTAATATCTAAGCGAATTCAAAATCTTATAGATAATAATATAGATGAAGAAAAAATATTATCATTAACCTTTACAAATAGAGCTGCAAAAGAAATGGAAAAAAGAATTAAAAAAGATATAAATACAAATAAATTGACGATAAAAACCTTTCATGGATTTTGCCATTATCTAATAAAAAAAGAAATAAATAATTTAGATATTCAAGATAATTTTGTTGTATATGATGAAGAAGATTGTTTTTATATAATAGAAGAGATATTAAAAGAGATTATTGATTTAAAAAAACTTTATATAAATAGAGAATATTTTGTAAAAGATATTCATAATGGTTTGCAAAAAGCAAAAGAAGAAATTAGTATGTTTGATGATTGCGATATCAATGAAATATTTTATCATTTTATGAATAAAAAGAATTTGGATATTATAAATAACTCTAAAATATTTTTGGATTTTAATCAAATATTATTTGAATATCAAAATATATTAAAAAAGAATAATGCTTTTGATTTTAGTGATTTAGTAATAAATACTTACAATCTATTAAAAAACAAAAATATATTAAAAAAATGGCAGGAAAAATATTTATATATAAATGTGGATGAAGTTCAAGATACAAATGTAATAGAGTTTGAAATCATAAGAAAAATAGGCAAAAATGCTATAGTTTCTTTTTATGGAGATATAAATCAAACTATATATGAATGGCGAGGTTCAAATCCAAAGAAAATAATAGACGAATTTAAAAATAATTTTGATGATGTTTTAGAAATTAAATTTGAAAAAAATTATAGAGCAAATAAAGATCTTATAGATGCATCAAAAGATTTTATAAATGCATATGATCAAAGTAAGAAATTATTTGTAGAGAATTTAAGTCATATAGATAATCATATAATCTGTCATGAAGCAAGAAATTTAAATTATGAAGCACTTTGGATTTGTAATGAGATATCTAAATTAATCAAAAATAATGTTAAATTAAGTGAAATTGGGATATTAAGTAGAAATAATAAAATAAATAAAAATATATCTTTGATGCTAGAAAAACAAAATATAAGAACATATTTAGTAGATGAACAGAAATTTTTTAGAATAAAAGAAATAAAGGATTTAATAGCATATTTAAAAATTTTATTAAATGAAAAAGATGAAATATCATTTGAAAGGGTATTATTAGAAGTATTTAAAGAAGATAAAGAAAAAATAGACTTTATAAAAAATAACTCAAAAGCTTCAAATATGAAATTATGTGATTTTTTAAATGATGATATTTATAATAAAGATATATTTAAAGATTTGCTTGAGTATTATAAAAATAAAGAGATTGTTGTATTTGATGTTGAATCAACAGGTTTAGATGTGTTTAATGATGAAGTTGTTGAAATAGCAGCTATAAAATTTAATAAAGATAAAGAAATATCGAGATTTCAAAAATTTATAAAAAACAAAAATCCTGTTTTAGAATCTGTTTATATACATGGTTATAGTGATGAATTTTTAGAAAAAAATGGGCATTCAAAAGAAGAAGTATTTAAAGAATTTAATTCGTATATAAAAGATTGTATACTTCTTGGTCATAATGTTTTATATGATATAAATATATTAAAAAATAATATGAATAAAATAAATATGAACTTTGATAATTACATAGATTATTTTGATACATTGGATATATCAAAGAGATATGTAAAATCAATAGATTATAAATTAGAAACACTTTCAAATATACTTAAAATAAATCATAAACCCACACATAATGCAATGGATGATATAATTGCTACTAAGATGATATTTGAAAGCCTAATAAAAGATATGCAAGAAGGAAAAAATAAAAGAGAAGAATTTGTTAATTCATTTTTATTAGATTTTGAAATAATAAGAACAAAGATAAAAGATATAAAGAAAAAATCAAAACAATTAAGACCGTATGAACTCTTACATGAAATATTAAAACAAAATAAAATAATAGAGCAGCTAGAAAAGAAAAATAATCAAAAGAAATTAGAATATTTAAGAGAATTATATATGATATTTAAGAATTTAGATGATAAAGACTTAGAGCCTATTAGGTCTTTAGAACAAATACTAAATATAGTATCTCTTAGTAATGATGTTGAAAGATATATTTCTAACCAACAAAAAATTCCTATAATAACAATACATCAGAGTAAAGGTCTTGAATTTAAATACGTATTTATTGCATCTTGTAATGAATATGATTTTCCATCTTATTTTAGTATCAAACAAAATAATATAAAAGAGGAACATAGACTTTTTTATGTTGCGATGACTAGAGCTAAAGAAAAATTATATATTTCATATAATATGCTTAACGATAATGATAGACAAAAGCAAAAATCAAGATTCATAGATTATATTCCAAATAAATACAAGAAATATATCTAAAAATTTAGAAAATAAAATATAAAATAAAATATAAAATAAAATATAAAAAAACGAATATTTTTAATTGTATTATTCGTAATTTTATTATATAATATCTCTTAAAGATTAAAGCAGGTGCAAAAGACCTGCTTTTTTAGAACTCATTTAAAGTTTTCTGATTAAAAAAATATATATAAATAAAAAGTATTAAAAGTGTAGAAATATAAAAATATAAGAAAGCGGTGTATTAATTGAGAAGCATATTAAAACAAATTCCTAAAGTAGAACTACATTGTCACATAGATGGAAGTCTTAGAGTAGATACTGTGTATGAACTTATGAAAAAAGATAATATATTAAAGAATGATGCAAATATTGATGATTTAAAAAAGCAACTTATGGTTAATAACGATTGTAAGGATTTAAGAGAGTATCTAAATAAATTTGAAATACCTATAAATTTGATGAAAAATACAAAAAATATCGAAAGAATAGTATATGAATTATTGGAAGATAGTAGTAAGGAAAATGTTTTGTATTCTGAACTTAGATTCTGTCCATTACTTCATAAAACAAAAGATAATTCACTACATGAAATAATAGAAAGTGCTATAGAAGGAATAAATAGAGCAAAAAAAGATTTTAATATAGAGTCTAATCTTATAATGTCAAATATGAGACATTTAAGTTTTGATGAGAATATAAAATTAATAGATGCAGCAAAAGATTATCTAAATTCTAATGTTGTGGCTATTGATTTAGCTGGAAGTGAATCTGATTTTGCACCAAATCTGCATCAAAAATTATTTGATTATGGGCTAAAAAAAGGATTTAAAATAACAGTTCACGCAGGAGAAACTGGAATTGCCAAAAATATTACAGATTCTATAGATTTATTACATGCCAAAAGAATTGGACATGGAATAGATTCTATAAAAGATAAAGAAATAATAAATAAACTGATAAGAGAAAATATAATGCTAGAAGTTTGTCCAAAGTCTAATATAGATACGATGGCAGTTAAAGATTATAAGGATCATCCTATAAAGAAATTATATGATCTTGGAGTGAAGATAAATATAAGTACAGATAATAGAACTGTATCAAATGTAACATTAACAGATGAATATTATAATTTATTTAATAAACTTAATTTTACGAAGGAAGATTTTTATAAAATTTATCAAGATAGTATAAATTTAAGTTTTATGAATGAAGATAAAAAAGCAGAGTTTTTAAACATAAAAGATGTGATATAAATATATATAAATAAAAAAATGGAAAAAATATCTATAGATTAGACATTAAAATTGTCATCTGTAGATATTTTTTTATTTGAAATAAAAAAAATAGTTGAAATTTCTACTAAGAAGTTATATGATTAATTTAGTAGAAGGTTCAACTATTTTTGTTGGGCTAAAAATATAAAGAGAAAAACTGGAGGGTGAAAAATGGAAAGACAAGAAGCATTAAATTTATTAAAAGAACATGTTAAATCAGAACAATTATATAGACATAGTTTGGCAGTAGAAGCAGCTATGATTGCGTATGCAAAACACTTTAATGAAGATGAAAAATTATGGGGAAATGTAGGGTTACTGCATGATGTTGATTTTGAAAAATATCCAGATGAACATCCTAAAATGGCTAAAGAACTTTTAGCAGATACAAGTTTAGATGAAGATTTTGTAGAAACTATATTATCACACGGTCTTGATGCAAAAGAATTAAGAACTAATAATTTAAGAAAGGCATTGAGTGCGGTAGATCAGATGTCGAGCTTTATATTAGCTATAGCACTTTTAAGACCAACGGGTTTAGATGGATTAAAAGCAAAATCAGTTAAAAAGAAAATGAAAGACAAGGCTTTTGCAAAGGCTGTGGATAGAGAATATCTTGAACAAACAAGAGAAGACCTTGGAGTAGAATTTGCAAAACATGTAGAAATTATAGTTTCTGGACTTAAAGCTCAAGAAGAAAGATTAAAAGAAGACGGATTTAATCTTTTAGGATAGATTATAAAATTAAAGGGGGAGATATTATGTATAATTTAAAAGATGATTATAGTGAAGGAGCACATCCTAAGATAATAGAGAGTCTGGTTAATAGTAATTTAATCCAAGAAGATGGATACTCAATGGATAGTTTCTCTAAAGAAGCAATAAGATTATTAAAGCAAGAATTAAACACTGATGATGTTGATATACATTTTATATCAGGTGGAACTCAAACCAATTTATTAGCTATAAGTTCTGTTTTAAGACCTCATGAAGCTTGTATATCAGCAAATACTGGTCATATAGCAACACATGAAGCAGGTGCTATTGAAGCAACAGGTCATAAAGTTGTAATGGTTGATACTAAAGATGGTAAATTAAATAAGGAATTATTGAAGCCTGTTTTACAAAAGTACAACTTTGAATATGCAGTAAAGCCAAGGGTAGTATATATATCAAATCCTACAGAACTTGGAACTGTATATAGCAACGAAGAATTAAAATTACTTTATGATTATTGTAAGGGAAATAATTTATTAGTATATTTAGATGGGGCAAGATTAGCATCGGCTATTGCCATAGAAGAGATGAAACTTTCATTAGAGATTATAAATAAATATAGCGATGCATTCTTTCTTGGTGGAACAAAAAATGGAGCACTTTTAGGAGAAGCACTTATACTTTCTAATGATGAATTTAAAAAAGACTTTAGACATATATTAAAACAAAAGGGTGCAATGTTAGCAAAAGGAAGAATAATGGGAATCCAATTTAAGACTCTTTTAGAAGATAAATTATATCTAAAATTAGGTGCTTATGCTAATAATCTAGCTAAATATACTAATAATGAGCTTAGAAATTTAGGTATAGAATTTTTAGTTGATTCACCGTCAAACCAAATATTTCCCATATTAGAAAATAATCTAATAAAAGAGTTGAGAAAGAGCTTTAATTTTTATGATTGGGAAAAAATTAATGAAGATAAGACTTGTATAAGACTTGTTTTTTCTTGGGCAACAAAAGAAGAAAAAGTTAAAGAATTTGTAGATTTAGTAAGAAAGCTTAGGAAGATAAATTAATGACAGAATTAAAGCATGAAATATTAAGAAAAATAGGTGAATTAACAAGGACTATACACGCTATAGTAGAACCAAAATTTAAAGAATATGGTTTAAAAAGAGGGCAGTTTCTTTATATAAGCAGAATATGTGAAAATGAAGGAATTAATCAAAATGAGCTTTCTAATTTATTAAAGGTTGATAAAACAAGATCAGCAAAAACTATAAAAAAATTGATTGAAGAAGAGTTTATAACAAAGTCAAGAGATAAAAATGATGCAAGAGCTTTTTTATTATATCCAACGAAAAAAGGTAAAGAAATTTATGAGAATATAATAGCAGAAGAAAATAGACAAATAAATATTTGTTTTGATGGCTTTAATGAGGATGATCGAAAGATAATTCTAAGCTTGATTTCTAAAATGACAAAAAATATAGAAGCAGATTGGAAAAAAATAAAAAACTAATTATATAATCAATATATCAAATTTTTTCTAAAAATAAATGATATATTAAGAGATAGGTTGTTACGTTGAGAATAAATTATGATATAAAATGTTTAAATAAACATGATGTATTGTAGTTTTTTCTTAATGTAACAACCTTTTTTGTTTGTAATTGGAATGTTAACCCCACTATTAATAAAGTTGACAAAAATCATTTGTAATTATAGAATAAAAAAGAACAATTTTTATTCTCATACAAATAATAGTTATTTATTTACTTGCAATTGATTTAATTTCTAAAAAAATAAAACTTCTAAAAAACTATTTATTAAAGGAAGGTGTTTTCATGGCAAAAGGAATATTTATAACTGGAGTGGACACTGATGTTGGAAAGACATTTGTAACTGCTGGTATAAATTATATTTTGAGAAAAAATAATTTAAAAGTCTGTTCATATAAAGCTATTGAAAGTGGTGGACAATTGGTATCTGATAAGCTGATATCTAATGATTGTAAATTTGTAAAAGAAATAAATAATTTGGATGAAGAATATGAACATATGAATGTTTATTGTCTAAAAAATCCAGTATCACCTCATTTGGCATCAGAAATAGAAAATATAAAAATCAATAAAGATTTGATTATAAATAAATATCAAAACCTAAAAAAGAAATATGATTACATAGTATGTGAAGGTAGTGGAGGTATTATAGTACCTATAATTAGAAATAATTATTATATATATGATTTAATAAAAGATCTTGATTTGTCTGTGATTTTGGTTTCAAAAGCAAATGTAGGAACTATAAATCATACTGTATTAACAGTTGAGTTCTTAAAGTCAAGAAATATAGATATAAAAGGGATAATAATAAACAATTATGAAGGACATTTCTATGAAGATGATAATATAAGAGTTATAGAGGAAATGACTGATATTAACATTTTAGCAGTATTAAATAAAATAAAAGCAAAAAATGATAAAGAATTTATTAAACTAGCAAAAGAAGAATATGAAAAGAATATAGATAAATCAATTTACAAATATTTTAGTTAAATTACTTATAAAAAATTATAAAGGAATGATAATAGATGGATTTAAAAGCTTATAATAAAAAACTACAAGAAGATGATTTAAAACATATTTGGCATCCCTGTTCACAGATGAAAGATTATGAAGATTTTCCTCCAATAATAGCCAAAAAGGGTCAAGGTGTTTATATAGAAGATATTGAAGGGAAAAAATATTTAGATGCGGTATCATCTTGGTGGGTGAATTTATTTGGTCATTCAAATCAAAGAATTAATGATGCATTATATAATCAAGCAAATAAATTAGAGCATGTTATATTTGCTAATTTTTCTCATGAACCAGCAATAAATCTTGCAAAAAAAATATTAAAAGTTGTACCAAAAGGACTTTCTAAGATATTTTTTGGAGACAATGGATCATCAGCAGTAGAAATAGCTTTAAAACTTAGCTTTCAATACCATAAACAAATAGGAAAAACAAAAAAGACTAAATTTGTAGCATTAACAGATGCTTATCATGGTGAAACTCTAGGAGCTTTATCAGTTGGTGGAGTAAAATTATATAATGAAATATATAGACCATTATTATTAGATATTATAAGGGTACAAGGGCCTGACTGTTATAGATGTGAATTTGATGAAAATAAAGATAGCTGTGAAGCTAATTGTATTAAATATATGGAAGATACATTTAAAAAGCATCATGAAGAAATATCAGCTATAATAATAGAGCCTATGATTCAATGTGCTGCTGGAATGAAGATGTATTCAAAATTATATCTTAAAAAACTAAGAGCTTTATGTGATAAATATGATATAAATTTAATTGCTGATGAAATAGCAGTTGGTTTTGGTAGAACAGGAAAAATGTTTGGATGTAATCATGCACAGATTACTCCAGATTTGATGTGTGTATCAAAAGGGCTTACTGCTGGATATATGCCATTATCTTTATGTTTGATGAATGACAAAATCTATAATGCTTTTTATGATGATTATGAAACGTTAAAAGCATTTTTGCATAGTCATAGTTATTCAGGATATGCTCTTGGATGTGCAGTTGCAGTAGAAACCCTTAAAATTTTTGAAGAAGAAGAAGTTCTAAAGAAAAATGAAATTAAATCAAAAATGTTAAATGATAAAGTAAATGAAGCGATAAAAGATATGGAATATGTAGGTGAATATCGTCAGCTTGGTATGGTTGGAGCAATAGAACTTGTAAAAGATAAAGAAACTAAAGAAGCTTTTGATTGGAAAGACAGAGTTGGATACAAAATATATCAGATTGCACTTAAAAAGGGTGTATTATTAAGACCTTTGGGTAATATTGTATATTTTATGCCGCCGTATATTATAAATGAAGAAGAGATGGATTATATGATAAAAGTTGCAAAAGAGTCTATTTTAGAATATTTTGATTCAAGAAAAAAATAAAAAAAATATATAATAAAAAACCTTTTCATAATAGAGAAGGTTTTTTGTTGATTATACTACAAAATAGATTTATAATGTAGTAAAAGCTACTTTTAAAATTTTGTTTTACAATCAAAAAACTTTGATTTATTATTAAATTATTGAATTAATTAAATTGGAGGCCATAATTATGAATTTATCAAAAAAGCATGAAAAAATATCGCCATCATTAACACTTGCTATAAGTGCGAAGGCAAAAAAAATGGTTAAAGAAGGTAAAGATGTTATAAGCTTTGGTGTTGGAGAACCTGATTTTAAAACACCAGAAAATATAAGAAAAAGAGCTATGGAAGTATTAGAAGAAGGTAAAATAGGCTATACTCCAGCATCTGGCTTGATGGAATTAAAAGAAGCAATAAAAGAAAAATTATTAAAAGATAATAATTTAGAATTTGATGCTAACGATATAGTTGTATCTAATGGTGCGAAACACTCACTTTATAATACTTTTCAAGCAATACTAAATGAAGGCGATGAAGTAATCGTAGCAGCTCCTTATTGGGTAAGTTATCCAGAACTTATAAAGATGGCTGGTGGAGAAACTGTTATAGTAAAATGTAGTGAAGCTAATGAATTTAAATTTGATATAGATGAATTAAAAAATGCAATAAATGATAAAACTAAAGCTATAATATTAAACAGTCCTTCAAATCCGACTGGATCTGTTTATGATAAAGAAGAACTTGAGGCTATAGCTAAATTAGCTATAGAAAAAGATTTATTTATAGTATCTGATGAAATATATGAAAAACTTATATACGAAGGAAAAAAACATATCAGTATAGCTTCATTATCTAAAGAGATAAAAGACAGAACAATAGTTATAAATGGTATGTCAAAAGCATATGCAATGACTGGATGGAGAATTGGTTATACAGCTTCAAATACAAAAATTGCAAAACTTATGTCAAATATTCAAAGTCATGCTACTTCAAATCCAAGTACAATTGGACAATATGCTAGTATAGAAGCTTTAAAAAATTCAGCAAATGAAGTAGAAGCTATGAGATTAGAATTTGATAAAAGAAGAAAAAATATGATAGAACTTATAAATAATATAAATAATTTATCTTGCATAGCTCCAAAGGGGGCATTTTATGTAATGGTTAACATAAGCAAGGTTAAAGGTAGTAAAATTAATGGAAAAGATATAGAAACTTCAATGGATTTTGCTAATGAATTACTTGAAAAATCTAATGTTGCGGTAGTTCCAGGTATTGCTTTTGGAGATGATGATTTTATAAGACTTTCATATGCAAACTCGATGGAAAACATAGTTGAAGGTATAAAAAGAATAGAGAATTTTTTAAATTTATAATAAAATAGTCCTATAACCCTTGCAATTAGTTTAATTATATGATTTAATAATCTTGAAGAAGTTTAAAATATATTAAACAGGAGTGATTTATATGAATAAGGCTCAATTAGTTGCAAGTATGGCTGAAAAAACTGGACTTTCTAAGAAGGATGCAGAATCTGCATTAAATTCTTTTATGAAATCAGTTGAAGAAGCTTTAGTTTCAGAAGAAAAAGTTCAATTAGTTGGATTTGGAACTTTTGAAGTAAAGCAAAGAGCAGCTAGACAAGGAAGAAATCCAAGAGATCCTAAGCAAGTAATAGATATACCTGCTTCAAAAGCTCCAGTATTCAAGGCTGGAAAAGGTCTTAAGGAAATAGTAAATAAATAATATTTACTTATATTAAATAAGGAAGTGCAATTGCACTTCCTTATTTTTTTAAAAAATAAAAAAATGAATATATTGGGAATTGTTGATTGAAGTTTATAATTATAAATTAATAATAGTTTTCAAATATAAAGAAAAAGAAAGGTGTGAGAATTTATGGAGATTTTAAAAAATCAAAAATTAGAAATAAAAATAGATAAATTAGGAGCTCAGTTAAAAAGTATAAAGGATAAAGAAAATATAGAATACCTTTGGACTGCGAATGAAAAATACTGGGCTAGACACGCACCAATACTATTTCCTATAGTAGGAAAGGTTAAGGAGAATAAATATACAGTAGATAATAAAGAATATAATCTAAATCAACATGGTTTTGCAAGAGATAGTGAATTTGAAATACTAAAAAATGAAGATGATATTTTAATATATAAATTAAAATACAATGAAGAAAGTTTAAAAAAATATCCTTATAAATTTGAACTTCTTATTGAATATAAATTAATAGATAATAAATTACAAATCAAATATAAAGTAAATAATTTAGATGATAAAAAAATATATTTTTCAATAGGAGCTCATCCTGGATTTAATTGCCCATTATTAGAAGGTGAAAAATTTGAAGATTATTATTTAGAATTTGATAAAAAAGAAAATCTAAAAAGAAAAATGGTTGATAATAAATTAGGTCTTTATACTGGGGAGTATAAAGAGTTTATGGAAGAGCAAAAAATAATAAATTTAAATAGAGAATTATTTATAGATGATGCAATTGTATTTAAAGATTTTGATTCAAGTAAAATATCTTTAAAAAATAACAAAAATCAAAAGATTATATCTATGAACTTTGAAGGTTTTAAATATTTAGGTATATGGACAAAAACAGATGATGCACCATTTATATGTATAGAACCTTGGTATGGCTGTGCTGATCAAATAGATTTCGCTGGAGAATTTAAAGATAAGGAAGGAATAATTGCCTTAGATAAAAAAGAAGTATTTGAGTGCAAATATGATATTATAATAGAACATATTTAGAATATTTAATAAAATTCAAAAATCTTTTAGCACAATGCATAAAAATAGCTTGTTGCTATTATTTTTGGTATAAACTTATTATAAAAAACTTCGAAAAATTTGACAAATTTTTTGAAGTTTTTTTGATTATTAAAATTCATTATATTTTTAGTTTTAATTCATACTGAATAAGAATTTTTGGGGTATGAATATAATAATAGTTTAGAGCTATGATTTATATAAGAATAAAAAAACTGGAGGTGTTATTATGAAGGTTGAAGTAGATAAAAGAAACTTAAGTTTTTTTATTATTTCTCTTTTTATAATTTTTAGTTATTTTTATATTCCAAAAATAGATACAAAAGTGGAGCTTGAAAAAATTAACTTATTAAACCAAAATAAAATTATAACTAAAGATTCAAAACAAATAATATTAAAAAACAATGATTTAAAGAGTTCAATCTTATATTATTTTGATATAATAGTTAAGGGTGAATTTGAAAAAAATATAGAACAAATATCAATTAGAGAATTAAAAGACAAAGAAATAGAACTTACTTTGGACTATGTAAAAAATATAAAACAATTTAATATAATTAATATAGATAGATTTGATTTAAAAAAAGAAGAAAATATAACAGGAATAAGTGTATCCTATGAAGTTATTTTTAAAGATTACTATAATAAGGATAATATTTTAAGAACTCAAAATTATATATTAAAAAAAGATGATAATGTATGGAAATTAAAAGATAAAAATTATAATTGGGATGAATCTATACTTTTATTAGGAATTAATCAAGATAAATCAGTTCAAAGAAGAATACTTCTTAGTAAAGAGTCATTAGAAGAACAAAATAAATAATAGCCAAATAAATAATGTAGTTAAAAAAACATTGTTAAATTTATAAAATAAAAAGATAATAAGAAAGCTTTATACTTTAGGTCACAAAAACCTCATTTTTCTATTAAAAACGTAAGATATTAAAAAAATAAGAAATGAGGTTTTCTAATGCTTACAAAGAAAATACGAACTATATTTTTAGGAAGTGCAAAAATTCCCCGAGGTAATACTTTTAAAACTGGCAAAAACACGAATTATATAGTATAATATTAAAAGAATGTTAGGTTTTAAGAAAATCAATAATAAAAATAAAACTAGGAGGAATAAAATGAAAAATTATTCTATTTACGAAAATCCTTTAAATGCAAGATATACAAGTGATGAAATGAGTTATGTTTTTTCACCTTTTAATAAATTTTCAACATGGAGAAAGCTTTGGGTAGCATTAGCAAAATCAGAAAAAGAATTAGGACTAAATATAACAGATCAACAAATAAAAGAATTAGAAGAAAACGTAGAGAACTTAAACTTTGATGTTGCAAAAAAATACGAAAAAGAAGTTAGACATGATGTTATGGCTCATGTTAAGGCTTACGGAGATTTGTGTCCTAATGCAAAAGGTATAATACATCTTGGTGCAACGAGTGCTTTTGTTGGAGATAATACAGATATAATAAATTTAAAAGAAGCTTTAAAAATAATAAAGCATAAATTATTAATATTATTAAATAATCTAAAGAAATTCTCATTAGAATACAAAGACCTTCCTACATTAGGATTTACACATTTTCAACCAGCACAACTTACTACAGTAGGAAAAAGAGCAACACTTTGGATGCAAGATTTACTTTTAGACTTTGAAGACTTAGAATATAGATTAGATACATTAAGATTTAGAGGGGTTAAAGGAACTACTGGAACACAAGCGAGTTTCTTTAATTTATTTGATGATAATCATGATAAAGTAAAGCAGTTAAATGAATTGGTTTGTCAAAAAATGGGCTTTGATAAATATCAAGAAGTATCAGGTCAAACTTATACAAGAAAAATAGATTCAAATGTACTTAAAGCTTTATCTGGTATAGCAGAATCTATGCACAAGATGACTAATGATTTAAGATTATTACAAAACTTAAAGGAAGTAGAAGAGCCTTTTGGTAAAAATCAAATAGGTTCATCAGCTATGGCATACAAAAGAAATCCAATGAGATCAGAAAGAATATCTTCTTTATGTAAATATGTTATAGCTCAAAGTCTAAACCCAGCACTTATACATTCAACTCAATGGTTTGAAAGAACATTAGATGATTCTGCAAATAGAAGAATGTCTATACCAGAAGCATTTATGGCTGTAGATGCAATTTTAGAAATAGGAATAAATGTTACTAATGGACTTGTTGTATATGATAAAGTTATAAATAAAAATGTTATGAATGAACTTCCGTTTATGGCTACTGAAAATATACTTATGGAAGCTGTTAAAAATGGTGGAGATAGACAAGAATTACATGAAAAAATAAGAATTTATTCAATGGAAGCTGGAAAAAGAGTTAAGATGGATGGACTTGATAATAACTTAATTGATTTAATAGCAAAAGATGAAGAATTCAATATGAAAAAAGAAGATTTATTAAAAATAATGGATCCTAAGAATTTCATAGGTAGAGCAAATGTTCAAGTTGAAGAATTTATAAAAGAAGCAATAGATCCAATTCTTAATAATTATGAAGGTGATTTAGACTTAAAGGTGGAACTAAATGTCTAAATGGTTCGATAAAAGGTATCACACTCTTAATTATGACTTGAAAACTAAATTCGATAAAAAAGTAATAAAATTATCAATAGATGGTGGATTTACTTGTCCAAATAGAGATGGTAAGATTAGTACAAGTGGATGTATATTCTGTAGTGAAAGAGGTTCAGGAGAATATGCAGGAGATAAGCATTTGAGCATTAAAGACCAATTAAAACAACAAATTGATTTATTAAAAGATAAATGGTCAGATGCTAAATATATTGCTTATTTTCAAAACTTCACAAACACTTATGCAAATTTAGAAGAATTAAAATCTAAATATGAACAAGCTTTGGAATTTGAAGATGTTGTAGGTATTTCAATTGGTACTAGAGCAGATTGTTTGGAAGATGATATTATAGAATATCTAAAAGACTTATCTAAGAGAACTTATTTGACATTAGAAATAGGTCTTCAAACAATACATGACAAAAGTGCTAAGTTTTTAAGAAGGGGCTATAATTACTCTTATTTTCTTAAAATACTAAAGAAATTAAATGATGCAAATATAAATGTTGTACTACATCTAATAATAGGGATTCCAAATGAAACGAAGAAAGATATGATAGAAACAATAGATGCTGTTTCAAAACTAAATATAGATGGAGTAAAGCTTCATCTTATGCATATAATAAAAAATACTGATTTGCAAAAAATTTATGAAAAAGAGAAATTCAAAACTTTTGAACAAGAAGAATATATTAGTTTTATATGTGATTTGATAGAAAAGTTAAATCCTAATATAACGATACATCGTCTTACGGGTGATGGTAGTAAGGAAACACTCATAGAACCTTGGTGGAGCTTAAATAAAAGAGCTGTATTAAATGGTATTGATAAGGAATTAAAATTAAGAGATAGTTATCAAGGTGTTAATTATAAATAAGAACAAAAGAATAATATGAGGTTTTGTATTAAGAAAAAACAGAATGATATATTATATTTATTTTAAATTAAAATTATAATATATAGTGATTGAATTTATCAATACAACAGCCTCATATTGCTTTTTTGAGAAGTATAGAATTAAAAAAAATATCGGTAATTTGACATTATATATATAATTATATTTATAATTATATATAATAAAGGTATAGTAGAGGAGGTTTTACAATGGCTACATCATCTTTTAATAAAGATTTTACTTTGAATACTAAGTTAGCTGTGGATTCTTTTGAAAAGATTCTATCTACACCATTGAAAGGGATGAAGATAAATAAAAAGATATTGTCACCTCAAGATGAAAAAAGGGGTGAAGAAAAATTAAAAAAAATGTTACTTCGCTAAAAAGAATAATAGAAATGAGTGATGAGGCAAAGGCTGAAGAACTTATTTCTATTTTTGTTTGCAAAAATATTCCGTCGTTAATAGATTTATATAAAAAATTTGGATTTAATGTTTTGGAAAAAGAATATGATAATGGAGAGCTTGTACAGATGATAAGAGTCTTAGATGAAGCTGAAATTATAGGATAAATACATAATAAAAAGGGGCTGTCATGTCAACATAATTTTTTATGTTAATGCAACAGCCCCTTTTGCTTTTTAATCTTAAAAAAGCAAAGTTTAATGATTTTCATAAATGTTTATTTATTATTTTCTACAATCTTAATCAAAAATTTCTTTACAACAGGATCTCTTGGACTTACATCTGCGTTTGAGCTAAACTCAACATGAGTTTCACCTAATTTTTGAGGAACGAATTTATATATATGTTGACCATGTTCCAAATTATTAGAAGGTTCATATTCATCCTCTACAATCCTAAGTATATCATCATTTAATATATTAATATGCCATATAATTCCTAGTACTGGTTCTTCGCTCAAATCAATTTCTATAATATCATCCATATTCCCTTCGATAATCATCTCATCTGTAACTGAAGAGATATAAGTTTTAAGCATACATACTACCTCCCTTTGAAATATTTATAAACTTATAATATTCATACCCCGTAATAATAAATTATATAAAATAAATTAAAAAAATATTTAAATATTTACAGAATTCTTAAAGATAAAGCTAATTTAAGGTTATTGTAGTATTTGTTTGATATAATGTCTAAGAATAAAAAGACTAAGGAGGAGTGTATTTTGAAAAAAATAATAACTATGATTTTAATATCTGTACTTATATGTTCTAATTTAGCATATGCACAAATAGATAATAAAAATCAAATAAAGAAAGAAACAAATGAAGATGTGAAAATAATTGAAGATGAAAAAGATTTTAAGGTGATTGCATATTGTTCAGATGTATTTGATGATAAGATTGAAGACAATATACCATTTGATAAAATAACTCATGCAATATATGCATTTTTGATACCAAAAGAGGATGGAACTTTAGTGCCACTAAAAAAAGAAGAAGACTTAAAAACTTTGGTTGAATTAGGGCATAAAAATAATGTTAAGGTATTAATCGCAATAGGTGGATGGTTTGATGAATCTGGTGTAGCATTAGATCAAAGATTTGAAAAACTTGCTGCAAACGAAGAAAGTAGAAATAATCTTATAAAGAATATAGTTATGTTTGTGGAAAAATATAATTTGGATGGAGTAGAACTTGATTGGGAATATCCTGACCTTGGAAAATCAATGTTTAATTATGAAAAATTAGTATTAGGATTAAAAGAAGAATTAGCTAAAAGAGATAAAAACTTAACTGCGGCATTAAATGGAGCATGGTCTAAAGATGAAGGCCCAAGTGTATCTTACGCTGTATCAACTAAATGTTTAGAAGCATTTGATTGGATTAGTATAATGGCTTATGATATGAATAATGAAGACCACAGCCCTTTTTGGTTTGCCAATACTTCAATAGATTATTGGTTAAATAGAGGTGTTAGTAAGGAAGATATAGTTTTAGGTGTTCCGTATTATGCTCATCCAACAGATAAAACTTGGAAGGTATATAGAGATATTGTTAAAGAAAATAAAGATAATGCTTATAAAGATCAAGCTATAATTGATGAAGTAACATATTATTATAATGGAATAGAAACCATAAGAAAAAAGACCAATTTAGCATTAAATAAAGCTGGTGGAATAATGATATTTGATGTAAATGAAGATACATTAGATGATACAAGTTTGACAAAAGCTATAAATGATGAAATAAAAACATTCAAAGAAAAAAATGAACAAGCAGTAAAAAATGAAGTAGAAAAAAATTAATGATTAATGATATTAAAAAAATAAAATTTGAATAAATAATAATAAATTTTTTATAAATATTTATTATATAAGCCAAAAAAGAACTCTAGATAAAAAAATCTAGGGTTCTTTTTTTTCGAAAATAAAATTAATAATTTTTAAAAAAAGAAGTAATTTATTTAATTAATATTATCGTAAATGATAATAATAAAATGTAAAAAGGATGAATAATAACCATTGTAATTTTAGAAAATAGGTCTATATACATACAAAATTCTCAAAATAATACATACTTAGGACTTATAATTACTTTTCTTCATATTTATGCTAAAAAAGTAATAGAAAATGATGTATATTTAAAAAGTAATATAATATTATTTAAAAAATTATTAATAATAATTTAAATAAAAATAGAATAAAAACTTAAAAATATTCGGTGGTGCGTATATGGAATTAAATGGAGTAAAGAAAATAATTTTAGGGATAATAATAAATTTAATAATTTGTATGCAGTTTGCATTTGCTCAAACAGTTGAACTTACAAGTAATAAGACGAATATATTATTTATAGTAGATAAAAGTAATTCTATGAATAATATAAATAAAAAAGAAATAATAAAAAATATATCCAAAAAAGTAATTGATAAATTATATGATGAAAATACTGAATTCTCATACATTACCTATAATCAGAAAATAATAAATTTTACGAAAAATATAAATATTAATTCGCAAGAAGAATTGGATTTATTTGAAAAAAAAATATCTTCAAATAAAAATTCAGGTTATTCAGATTTAGGATTAGGTCTTAAAAAATCAACAGAAATTATATTTTCTAAAGATTATAAAAAAGATAAATTTTTAATAGTTCTTATGACAGATGGTGATGTAACTGTACCAAAGTACAAAAACAGAACAAAAGAAGAATCAATAGCAGATATAGAAGAAAGTATTAAAATTTTAAAGGAGAATAAAATACCCATTATAACCTTGGATTTTAACTTAAATGAAAATACTAGCTTTTTGCAAGAGATATCAAGTGAAACAAATGGAATTTATTCTAATGTATTTTATAAAGATTATTCATTAGATGAACTTATTAGTAAATCTATTGATATAAAGGAAAATATGAATAAAATACTTAAGTTAAAAATTCCAGATCAAATAAAGAAAAATCAAGAATTTTTTGTAGAAGCAGTATTTAAAGATAGTAAAGGAAAAATCATAAAAAATAAAGATTTTTATAATGATTTTAAGATAAATGCATACCTTTTAAATGAGGACAATAAATATAATTTAATTCCAAACATATTTGATTATAAAATACTTCTAAAAAATAAAGTATTAAATAGCGGTAATTATAGTTTGAAACTAGGTTTTGAAAACAATTATTTGAAATATGAGTACATAAAAAAAGATTTTGATATAACAAATCAAGAGCCAAATAATAATTTTTATACAAATATAAAATTACCAATATCAAAATTAGAAAAAATCTATGATCTAAATGATTATTTCGTTGATATTGATAATGATGAAATAAGTTATAAATTAGATAAAGAAAATGAAAATCTAAAACTTATAGGCAATAAATTATATATAAAACGAGATAGTTTAAAAGAATTTGAGTTTAAATTAATTTATTATGACAATGAAAACTCTATTAATCAAACAAACACCATAACTGTAAAGATATTAAGTAAATTAGATTATTATAAGAACTATATAATGTTTGGTTTTTTAGTTACAATTTTGATTTTAATTATATATATTTATAGATTATATAAAGATGAAAATAAGAAGAATTTTAATGGAAAGCTAAATATGTATTTTATAAGAACTAAAGATTATAACGAAATAGAACCACTTACTTTCTATGTTTATGAATATGAAAATTATAAAAAATTAAGCTTATTTGAACTCTTTAAAAAAGAGTATTTAGAATTTGAAAATATAAATTTAAACAAAATATACTTTAGACCTTATTACAATAACCAAATAAAATTAGTTAATCATTCTAATTCTACTGTGATGATTAATTCCAATATATTAAGAAAATATGAATGTAAGATACTAGATTATAAATCAAACATACATATAACTTTCGAAGATAATTATACGGAATTAGAAATTCATTTTAGAAAGATTTAACTATCATATAAATTTTTATCATAAAAAATACAATAAAATAATTAATATCAGGAGGCAAGGAAATGGAGATAATCAATCAAACTAATAGAAGTATTCTATTTGAAGAAATCAACCCAGAAAAATTAGACCTACTATCTTTGGTAGGAGACACAAAAGGAATAGACAGTTTAGATGATGAAAAGATAAAAGAGATTAATGAAAAACTTTTAATCAAAAATTTTGATGAATTTTTGGATAAGTTTGAACCTGTTGTATATTCTTTTTATAATGCATCAAATCAAAAGGTAGTATATACATTAAAAAAACCTGAAAATTTACCAGAAGAACATATCGTTACAATACCTATTAATAGATCAAATGATTTTTTAAATATGTTATTTACTTTAATCGAAACAAAAACAGCGCAAGGAATAGCTAATGTAGATTTTAAATTTGAGAATTTACTTGATATGATATCACCTAAAAAAGTAATGGATGATATAAGACAATCAAGAAAAGAAATTCAATATGTATATTCTAAATACGAGGAATTAGACGAAGAAGATCCTAAAAAATTAGATTTAGGAGATAAATTAAACTATATGTTTGAAGATGCTAGTAATAATTACAACAATGTAATGGCAATGTTGCCACTTGCTATCGAAGATATCAAAACAAGATTATTATTAGGAGATGGTTCAACTTTAGGTGATGATGAGGAACTAAAGCTTGGTATTCTTAGTATGGGTGAAGGTGGAGAACTTAAAATCCTAGAAGCACCTAAAGAACAATCAACGGATTTGGTAGCATTAGATGATAATGCAAATACTGGTCTTATAGCAGCATTTGAAGATGATTATGATAGCATCAACGAAGCACCAAGTGAGTATGTAAAGGATTTAGTAGTTAGAACTTTTTGTCCACTTACTTCAACATTAGAAAGTAGCATCGATATAGAAAAAGAAGTCAATAACTACAATACATACCTAGAATTTTATAAAACAGCTAAGGATGATTTTGTTAAAGCTGTTAAGCCACTTATTGAAAAAATTGTTGGTATAAAAATGTTCTTTGACCAATACAATACTGAAACAAGAGGAATGAAGCCATCGTTAATAATAACAAATAATAAATTAGATATGACTGTAAAGAGTAGTAATCTACCTAGATTAACAACTTATTTAAATACAGTAAATGATAAAAATGATTTTGATAATACTATATGGTTTGGTATAGTACCATCAGTTCAAATGCAAAAACAATCACAATCAAAATTAAAGAGAATGAGATTTAAAGGAAATAATAAGAAGGAAAAGGAAGGTATGAATACATTGGAATCAGTTACAATGCTTCTAAATTCCTTAAAAGACTATAAAATTCAAACATTCTTTAGTTTTGAAACAGGTGAGGAAACTACATTCTCAAATATGGCTGTTAACGGAATAGATAAATATGTTGATTTATGTGAGAATTTGATGAAAAAAGACTATAGCGAATATGCTATACCTTGTATGCCTAACTTTACAATAATACCAAAAGATAAATCAGGTGTTATATTAGATAGCAAAATGAAATTAAGTGAAAAAGGGTTAGCTAAGATGTCTAAGGAAAAAGAAGATATATTAAAACTTTGGATAGAAGGTGTTTATATAGATGCTTCTTATGTTGCGGCTGGTATAGTTGCGGCGTATCAATGCCCAGAGTATTTAAAAGATACATTCAAATTAGCAACGCCAAAATATCCAGGAGTTAGATTTGATATAGAAGCAAATGACTATGCACTTAGATTCAAAACAACATTAGCCAAAGAGATTTCTGGTTTTACAAACAGTATCAAAAATTCAATAAATAGAAAGAGTTTTGGATTTGTTTTCTCTTCTGAGAATGCTCAATTTGAAGGTAGAGAAATAAGACAAATAACAGTTTATAAAGCAAGAAGTTTACAATTAAATGGAAATGATTTTGATTCTATTTATAAAACACTTATGAGCAGTTATATAGAAAGAGTACTAAGATTCCACACTAATGATTTCAAACAAGATAATATAGTTAAGTTTTTTAGTAATAATCCAAGCTCTCAAAAGAGTAAATGGTTAAGCGATAAAGGATATATCAATTCAATCATTCAAGATGGCGATGATATTAACTTTAATATAGATGAAAAAACAGGTTGTTGCAACATAGATATTACATTTAATGGAACAGTTAAGAATTTAGAAGTAGAAATAACTAGAAACGATGCTGTTTCATAAAAAATTATAAAACAATGAAAAATAATTTGATTAATATTATATATAATAAGTTTTATAATTTTATTTTAAAGTTAAAAATAAAAGATTTTATTTCTAATCTTTTATTTAAATACAAAAACAAAAAAGGAGGATTCAAAATGGGATTTAGATTAAATGTAGAAGGTCCTGAGTCAATAAATTTGGGAATAGAAAATATATTAACTGTCGAATTTAAGACAGATACACCAGATGACTCAAACGCAAGATCAACAGATTTAGGAACAACGCTTGTACTTACAGGTAAAATATTAACTGCTGTAAATGGTGAACCAGCTGATGAAACTATGAAATTAGCACAATGGTCATTACTACCAGGAGAAAAAGCAGACTGTTATAGAAAGGTAAAAGTTGATGTTATATCAGCTTCTCAAGTTGTAAGACAAATTGAACTTCCAAATGCTTTTATAGTTGATTATACAGAAGACTATGGAGATGAAGAAGGTATAGGAACTTTCTATTTACACATGAAACAAAAGAAAGACAAAACAAAAGATATAAAATTAGAAGGTGGATTTGCACAATAATTAATTAAAAGGAGTGATATAAATGGGATTTAGATTAAAAGTAGAAGGCCCAGGTGTTATAGAGCTTAATAAAGAAAGTATACAAACAGTAAAATTAAAAACTGATTTACCAATAGATTCAAATGCAAGAACTAAAGATTTAGGTTCTACAATGACTATAACAGGAAAGATATTAACTGCTGTAGATGGTGAACCATTTGATAGTACAAGACAAATTGGATTATGGTCATTAGTACCAGCTGAAAAAGCAGATTGTTATAGAAAAGTAACATTAGATGTTATATCAGCAGACCAAATAGTAAGAAGTATTAATTATCCAAATGCATTTGTAGTAGATTACAAAGAAAGCTTTGGAGATGAAGAAGGTGTAGGAACTTTTGAACTTATAATAAGACAAAAGAAAGATAAGCTTTCAAATGTAACTATAGAAGGCGGTTATGGAGTTTAGTAGTGATTAAACTTTTATAACTTAAAATAAGGCAGTCTCAAAATTTAAAATATTTTGGGACTGCTAAAAAAAAGAGGGTTGATTATGAAGAATTTATATAAAATATTACAAGTATCAGTAGATGCAGACTTAAAGGAAATAAAAAAATCATATAAAAAATTAGCCAAAAAATATCATCCTGATTTAAATCCAGATAATAAAGAATGTGAAGAAAAATTTAAAGAAATATCAAATGCTTATGAAATACTTTCAAATGAAACAAAAAAATCAAAATATGATAGAGAATTCAAAAATCAATCAAGTAATCAAACTAATCAAGATTTTGATAATAAAACTAAAAGCAGTGCAAAGGCAAGAAGTAAAAGCACTAATAGACCTAATATAGATTTTGAAAATATTTCAAAAGAATTTGAAAGCTTTTTTGGGTTTGACCCAAAATCAAAAAAAGTTAATCAAAATTTTAATAAAAAGAGCAAAAGTCCAATAGATACAAGTGATATGTTTGATAATTTTTTTAAGGCAAAAAAATTCTAAAAAATTTTTAAGTTTAAAATAAACTTTGTAGTAAATTGAATTTAAATAATGCTTAAACAATATAGAATTTAAACAATATCAAAATTAAAAACAATAAGAGCTAAAAAGGAGAAAATTATGGAACAAGATTACAATAAAAAACTTAAAATTATAAATTATTTAATAATATTTTCTCTTATGATTTTGAGTTTATATATTTATTTAAAAATAGATTTGAAAAATGAAATATTAAAATTCGCAATTATATTATTTATATTAATAGCAATAATTTATTTTTTTAAAAAATTAAAAAAAAGCCAAGTTGTTGAAATAGATGATGTTATAAGACAAATATCTTTATTGAATGAAGAAAATCAAATAATAAAACAATGGGATATATTAGATGAAACATCTTTGGTTATTGGAAGGAATAAAGGTGAAGTAGAAGTTGATATAAATTTAGATGAATGTATAAATTCTTCTTTGATTGATATAGAACACGCAGTGTTAAATTATGCTAATAAAAGATGGTATATAGAAGATTTGTATTCTAAAAATGGAGTTAGAATACAAAAGGATGATGATTATCTTTATAAAATCTCAAAAGATAAACCATGTATATTGGATAAAGAAGATATATTACATATTGGAAACACTAGATTATTAATAAGTTAATGAATAGGAGCTGTTAAGATGAGCTTGATAAGATGCGAAAATGGACATATGTTTAGTTCAAGAAGATATGGGAGTATATGCCCTTATTGTAATTTAGAAACTAAGGCAAAAGAAGATATTTTATTAAAAAAAGAACAGATAGATTTGGAAGAAGAATTATTAAAAGAAGAAATAAGACCAGTTTGTGGTTGGATTGTATGTGTTGAAGGAGTTAGACAAGGTAAGGATTATAAGATAAGAGAAGGCAAGAATTTTATCGGAAGATCTGACCATATGGATATACAAATACTTGGAGACAACAAAATTTCAAGAAAAAATCACGCTGTAATTGTTTATGATTCAAAGAAAAGAAATTTTGTATTATTACCAGGAGAAGCAAGTGGAATAGCATATTTGAACAATGAAGCTGTATATGTACCAACACCGCTAAGTCAATACGACATAATAGAATTAGGCGATAGTAAATTCTTATTTGTAGGATTTTGTGGAGACAATTTTGAATGGAATGATGTATTAAAGGGGAAATAAAATGAATATTTTTATGGAATTTTTTAAGACGTATTTTATATATATAATAACAACTTTAATACTAATACTTTTAATCTATAAAATTACAATAATCTATAAACTAAAGAACAATAATATAATAAATAATCTAAAAATAGATATGATTGATTTTGTAGGGAATAAAGAGTTTTTGGAAACTAATAATTTAGTAAGTCATTTCAATAACAATATAATGGCAGTAATGGCTGATGGACATGGCAAAAACTTTGTAGGCAAAAAATCATCAAAAGTAGCAATCCAAACATTTGATCATTTATTTAGAACCTATAAAAACTTAAACAATATAAATTATTTCTTCAAAAATGCATTTAACCGAGCAAATAAAGAAATACTAAAATACATAGATGATGAAATGGGAGGAACAAGTTTAAGTTGCGCAGTAGTAAAAGAAGGATATTTGTACTACGCAGTATGTGGAAATGTAAACATATCAATATTTAGAAATGATGAAATAATTCCACTAAGCGAAGGACATACAATAGATGTCTACGCAAAAGATAAATACTACAAAGGACAATTACAAAAACAAGTAGCATTACAAGCATTAAAAGACAAAAGACTATTAAATTATTTGGGACAAGATGGATTTAAAGATATAGAATACTACGATAGACCCGTAAAGTTAAAAAAAGATGATGTAATAGTGATATTAAATAGTGGGATAAGTGAAATAATACCTCTACTAAAAATAGAAGAAATACTATCAAATAATTTTGATAACGCTTGTTACAAAATCAAAAAAGAATTTGAAAAAAGAAGAGATTACAAAGAAGACAATGGAAGTGTGATTTTGATGAAATATAAGAAATAGCAAAGGTAAAGGTGTAGTAAATGAGAAAACAAAATTCAAAAATAAGGACTAATTTCATTTCTGAGTCAGGAACTTATTTACAAAACAAAGATTACTTTGCTTTTGTAGAATTTGATAAATACGCAATATATGTAATAGCAGATGGGATAGATGAAGACAAGGATTTAACATCATCAAAAATAGCAATCAAAAAAGTCATAAGTGAATTTAGCGAAAAACAAAGTTTCTCAAAAAGATATCTAAACAATATCTTAAAAAAAACAAGTGAAGAACTAAAAAAAGCAAGTATAGATAGACCATTAAAAGCTTCGCTTACAGTAATAGTATCAAATTATTCAAAATTTAGATATGCAACAATAGGAAATACAAGACTATATCTTATAAGAGATGGATTTATAAAATATCAAAGTAAAGACCAATCTCTATCACAGATGTATTTGGATGAAGAAAAAATCCCAAAAGATAAAGCTCAAAAGCATGAAGAAAGAAACAATTTATACTGTTATCTAGGACAAAAAAGTAGGCTAACGCCTTATATATCAAGAAAATACAAATTAGAAGAAAGTGATACCATAGTGCTTTGCACAAGAGGAATGTGGGAGAACTTATCAGAAGGAGAAATACTAGACGCATTAGACGAAGTAAAAGATCCAATAGAAGCAAATGATAATTTAGAAGAATTAATATTAGTAAAAAATATGGATGAATTTGATAATTACACAATAGCAACGATATTTGTAGACAAAACTTATACAAATCCAAAGCTAAAAAAACTAATCAAAAAAATCCTTATAATAACAATAATATTACTCCTTATAATTGGTACATTTGCTTATTTTGCGTATAAAAAACATAAAGAAAAACTAAAAAATATAGAAGATATGAATTTTTACAAACAAAGCGCTCTAAAATACATAGAAGAAGATAATTATGTAAGAGGAAAAGAAGAATTTAATAGCGCATTAAACCTTGCAAAAAAATTAAGAGATGAAGAAGAACGTGATTATATAGACAAAAGAGTCAAACTCTTAGAATTAATTTTAAGAGCGGATGAAGAATTCAAAGAAGAAAAATATGAAAAAGCCTTTGAAAAATTCAAAAAAGTAAAAGATGATTCATATTATTTGGACAATATTGCATTAGACTATGTGAATAATAGATTGTTTTTGATAAACAAACATATAGAAGTATTGGATTTGATAAAAAGAGGTGAAAATCAATTTTTGTTAGATAATCTTTATGAAAGTGAAATGGAATTTATAAAAGCCAGAGATTTGGCTAGAGAAATATATTTTATATCAGCAAAAGAAGAAGCTATAGATAAATTAGATAAAATATATGAAAAAAAGAAAATAAAAGATAAAAAACAAGAAGAAGAAGAATTAAAGCAAGAAGAAGAACTAAAAAAAGAGATGGAAGAAGAGTTAAAGAACAATATCAAACTACAAGAAAGTGCAACAAAAGCCCATCAAGATGCTAATAAATTGTATAACGAAAGAAAATACGAAGATTCTTTAATTCATTATAAGATGGCACAAGTGCTTTATGAAGAATTAGGAATGAAAGATATGCAAGATATAGTAGAACAAAAGATGAAACTTATAGAGAAATTAATAAAGAATGATTTTAATGTAAGGGAGGGATATTAAAATGTTAGATAAAATTCAAAAACGAATAAATGAGATGGATAATTTAAAAGATAGAGCAACCCTAAAGGAATTATTAAACGACATATTAATTCCTCTATATGAACATGATAATTTAATGTTTGAAACATTAAACAAAAGAATATTTGATGAAATAGAGTATGAAGACAATGATTTTAGCATATATACAACTGTTGTATCAAAAATTGATTATGACCCTCTAAATTATTTCTTGCACCCAATTATAAATAATAAAATGAATAAAGATTTAAATGCTGATATTAAAGAAGCTTTAAACAAAAATAAAATCAAATTGGATGAAGTTTTTTTGAAATTAGATTATCTGAAATTAAAAGAATTACGAAGAAAAGAAATTATTTTTAGTGGAAAGCTAATAACTGATAAAAATTCATATGATGCAAAGTTTAGCTTAGAAAAAAATAAAAGCTTTAAAGAAAAAATAGAAAATTTGTACAAAGTATTTATAAAAAATAATATCAGATGGAAGAGTTTTAATACTACTTATTTAAATAAGATATTAGATATATATATGATTGATTTTGACATTTCAAAAATAGATTATGATGAAAAAATAATTGATTATCAAATAGATTTTTTTGATTATAAAGAATTTATAGTAAAAGATATAATACCTCTTTGGAATATAGAAAATAAAAAATTAAGCACGACAGGTTTTCCTATGCCTTGTGAAGATAAAGTAAATTATGAGCATAAAATAGAAATAATAGATGAAGAAAATAAAGAATCATATCTTCTAAATAGTATAGAAAATAATATAAAAAATATAAGACAAACTAAAAATGGAATGATAATAATAGTTGAGGAAGATAAACCAAAAGAGTGGGAAGTATTAAGGCTTATAAAGAAAAAACAAAGTAAATTAGATAGGTATGAATATGAAATAACATCAAATAAAAAAGATAATAGTTTTATAAATAGACTTAATAATTATAATAATGCAAATATAAAAACAAAAGCAGAATTAAAAAGACTATTAAATTCATTTGAAGTATCAAAAGGTATGGAATTTGTTGAATTAAACATAGTAAATAAATATGATAAAGAAATTCAAACTTACAATATGAATGATTTTATAGAAGATGAAATAAGAGAATGTGAATCAAATAGAGTAATGGTAATTAAATTAAAAATAAACGAAGAAGATAAGAAGTTGGAATTTTTAAAAAGAGATAAATTGAGCTTTTTGGTATCTGAAATTCAAATGTATTTTCCTGAATACAAATGTGTAGGTGAACTTATATGAATTATATTTGGGATGTATTTATTAAAGCCAAAAATTTAGAGATACAAAATAATATAGTGTTTAAATATCCAAAAAGGTATAGCCCATATATAGAAGTATCTTTTGTGGATTTAAATAAAAAAGATATCAAAGAAGACAAAGAAATTGAAGTTAATCCCTATTATAGATTTCAAAAAATATTTAAAAATATGTTTTTACTAGATAATAAAGAAGATGAAAATTTTAGAGAGATATTATTTGATATATTGATACATTATCTAGCTCTTATAGATATAAAACAAGGTCTTTATAAGGGAGAGTTCTATAAGAGATTCATATTAAATGATATCAAAGAAGGAAATTATTTTGATGGATTAAAAGAATATATAAATATATTCACATTTGAAGAACAAGACAATTTATTAAATCACTTATTAATGCTTTATAAAAGTTCTAATAATATAGAGCTATTTAAAAGTATAGTAAGAAAAATATTTAAAAGTAGCATAGTTTATTTAAATAAAGAAAATAAAAATGAAATACTGATATATTTAGGCGAATATCAAAACTTTATAACACAAAAGAAGATAGATTTGCTTATAGAGATGTTTTTGAATATAAAATACAAGATTTTATTGTATTTTGAATATCATTTTGGGATAAATGGTATTGATAATACAATGAAAATAGAGAATATGGTTATATATTAGAAATATTAAAAATACTATAAATAGATTATATAAATAATATGAAATAGGTGAATTAGATGGTCAATTTTAACGGTTTTAAATCAAATGATGTAAAGAATAAAAAATATTATAAAAAAAATCAACTAGAGAATATGACTACATATCAGTTAAAGGAAATAGCATTTAACGAAAGAATAGCAATAGCGAATATTAAAGATTTAAATAGAGATTTGCTTATAAAAAAAATAATGCAATATAGAGGTATTGATGAACATCTATTTATCACAAAATATAATCAAAATTCGTTTTTGAATTTATATGAATATGTAAAAAGAGCAAAAAAAATTAAACAAAATGATATGAATTTTAATTACAAAGAAAAGATAAGAATTTTTAAAGATTTAGAAATTGACTATTCATTTGATTATAAACTAAGCAGTGATAAGAACTTAGAACAAGGAAATATATTGCTTGTAGATGATGATTTTAATTTATGTAGTATTTTGAACCTAAAAAGAATAAATGATGAATATTATATAACTAAAGATAAATCAATGAAAATAAAAACTTATGATAATCATCATTATAGTTTGTTGTATTTAGATAATAAAGAATCTGAAATTATTTATGATATATACAACAATATATCTAAAAATTTAAAAGAAGAATTTAATTTTTATAAATTGCCTTTATTAGATCTAAAAATAGAAGATTTAGAAATATCAAAAGCTCCACTAGTTATAAATATAGGTTCTAAAAATTCAATACTAGGAACTTTTGATATAGATGAACTAGATACAAATAAAGCTATTAAAATAGCGAAGATAACAAGAAATATAGATAAACATAAAATACAAACACCGCTTATATCGACAACAATAGGAATAAAAAAAATAAATAATGTAAATTCAAAACAAGAATTCAAAGTTGACAAATATAGAAGGCAAGAAAATGATATAAATTTAGAAAAAGAAAATGAAGAAGAAATAGAATATATATTTTCCTACGAAGCTATAGATAAGTATAAGGAGAATATGAAAGATATTAATTTGTTTTTTAATTTAAAACGTTGGTTTAATAATCCTTATAAATATGAAGAAATAAAGGATAATAAAGGAAATAAAATAGAAATCCAAAGAATTAGATTAATAGAAAAATACATAGAGTATTTAATAGAAGTTGGACGCACTTATTTCAAAAAAGATTTTAAAAATCTAAATTTTGTATTTTCTATAAAAGAAAAAGAGCGTTATATGCAAATTTTAAAAAAAGATTTAAACAGTATAAATACTAAATATCATATAGAAGAACAAAATGCAATAGATGAAACAACAGGGACTTTATTTAATAGTATTCATAATTTGATAAAAAAAGATGTCTATAAAGACAACCAAAAATACAAAGCATTAATAATTGATATAGGAAGTAGAAAATCCAATCTAAATTCCTGTGACTTTAAAATAGAAAATAAAAGAATTTCTTATGAAATTGATATTAAATCAAGTTTGTTAAATTCAAAAATTGATTTTGGTGGAGATAGTATAGATTATAAAATTTTTAAATATTTAAAAATCCAATTAGCAAATGCAATAAAACTAAGTGATATTAAAGAAAAAAATAGATATAAAAATCCAAAAAATATTGATATAAAAAAGAGTTTAAATGAAAGTATCCAAATTGATTTGTTAAATAATATAGATAAAGATATATATAAATTTATAGATGATGATGAAGATATTGATTATAATTTTAATATTTTGTATGAAGAAGCTCAAAATATAATACCAACAAAGTATGGAGATTATAAACACAGCAATCTAACAAACTATTACAAAATAAAAGAAAATTACTATTATCTTATGGAATTAGCCAAAAAAATCAAAGAAGAATTTTATAAAAATAATAATGTATATGAAATAATACTTACTTTTGATGAAAAATATAAGAATAAAACAAACAACTATAAAAATAAATTCTATATAGATAGATGGAAAATAAACAGATTAAAGGATAATCAATTGATTCAATTAGACGAATTAAAATCTCTAAATATAAATATATTTGAAATAAAAAAATTAATTCAATCAGATATCTATAAGATGATGAAAGATTTCTTAGAACAATTATATATAGATAATGAGATTCCTAAATATTCACTTATAAAATTAACTGGATTATCTTCGAATATAACTGTATTTAGAGAAGTGTTAAAAGAATTTGTACCAGGAAGAATTATTGAATTTAAAAATACAAAGGATTTGTATGAACTTAAGTTAAATTCAATAAAAGGAGCATTAAATTTCTTATATCTTAAAAAACTTGGATTCATAGATTATAGTATAGAATCAAAAATTTTAAAGATTCCATATAAGATAACAGCTTACACCCATACAAATGAAGAAAAAATAATAATAAAAGCACTTCAAGGTAATATAACAAACAATATATCAAGATTTATGGGTGAAAGTATAATACTTAAATTATATCTAAAAGACAATGATGATAATGTGCTTAGAGAATTTATATATAAGAGTAAATTAAAAGATTATAAAGAGATTACACCTAAAGAAATAGAAGAAAAATATAAAGATATTATCTATCAATTTGAAACAGATAGTATAAGAAATAAAGAAATCAAATTTTTTATTTGGCAGGATGTTAATTTATTTGGATTTAATATAATTCCTATATTAAGAGATGAAGAACAATTATATATAGGGTCTAAAAAAATGTATTTGTTTGAAGATGATTCGTGGGAAATTGATTATTATGATGGACTAAAATAGAAAAAAGATAGGTGAATTAAATTGATAGAAAATAAATATCCAATCTTTGAACGAGGAAGAATATTAAAGATAGAAATGTTAGAACATCTAAGAGATTTTCCATTAGATATATTTAATATTTTTCTAAAAGATTATTCAAATGGTATATTAAAAGGATTTGACATAAAGATTGAAGATAACAATATCATACTTAGTAGCGGTATTATAGCCTATAATCAAAAAATATATTATAGCAAAGATAGGACTGTAATTAAATATAAAGAAAATGAAACTGATGCAAATCTTAATCGAATAATAATTTTGAAATTAAAATTTTTGCAACAAAAGGATATTAAGGATTTTAGGATAAGAGATACAAAGATTTATATGGATGATAAGGAAATTAAATCTGATGAAATTGAAATATGTAGATTTAAATTAAAGAACAAAGCTAGACTTAGAATGGATCACGAAGATTTTGAGGATTTGGATACTGAATATAATACAGTTAATCTTATAAATACGACTTATTCTAATATAGAACATAAAACTATACATCCATATATAATTAAGTTCTTTTATAAGGAAATGTTAAAATTTGAGATTAGCAATCAATTGGATTTGAATTTCTGCCTAAATGCATCAAATTCTAATTTGCTCAACCGTGAATATATAATAAATTATTTAAAAATTCGACTTAATTTAGCAGATGATATGAATTTTAATAATCAAGATATATATAATCTTCTTTTGCAAATATTAAATACAACAAAAGGACTAGGCAAAAAAAATCAAAATCCTAATTATTTTAATAAAAAAATACTAATTGATTAAGGGGTGTGTTATGGAAACTAAAGATGATATAGCTATTTTAAGAGAAATAAAAGCGAAGAAAAAAGAAAGAAAAAATAAAGAAATTCAAAACAATAAAAAAGAAAATGAAGTTTTTATTGATGGAAATATATATGAATTAGTTGATGGTTATTTTTATGATGACAAATTATATATGCAAATTCCTAAGGGATTTGAAGATATGAAAGAAGATATCAAAGATATTAAATATCCAAATATTCATAGACCAGAAATCATAAAAACAAATAGGGATAGCGAAATAGATATTACATTTAAGATAATAGATCAAGAAATAACAGAAGACAGAGTATATGAATTGACAATAGGTATGAAAAATATGCTTAAGAACTTAAATCCAAGCAATATATTCATATCCCAAGGACTAAAAAAAATAAATCTAAAAAATATAGGATTTTTGGAATTAAAAACAACAGCTATAGATGGGTTTTTATATAATTTGATATTTTTTATGGTCTTTGAAGGTAAGGTGATGATGGGCAAAGTAGCGTGTTTGTATGATGAGTATAAGACTTGGAAAGAACTTGGATTTAAGATAATTGATAGCATTAAAATTATGTACTAAAAGGAGGAAACTATATGTCTTTAGGATATACCTATGATTTAGTTGATATATCACCTTATGAATTTGAAAAAATAATAGATATACATTTAATAGATGCACTTTTGGAACATACAAGGATTTATATAAGAGGAATTATAAAGGAAGAAGATATTGATAAATATGTAGATAATGCAAAAGAAAAACAAGCTTTTGAAATAAATCTAAAAGGCAAAGATTCTAGCATTATTTTATTTAAAGGATTTGTTGGAAATATAAAGATAAAAGCAGGCGGAAATCTAAGAGAATTAGAAATAGTAGGTATTGGCGCTACGTTCTTTATGGATAACAAATTAAAGAAAAAATCATATCAAGATATAAAAATGTTATACACTCAAGTAATAGATGATAGTATTAGTGAAT
Source organism: Peptostreptococcaceae bacterium AGR-M142 (assembly GCA_045345765.1). Taxonomy (GTDB): domain Bacteria; phylum Bacillota; class Clostridia; order Peptostreptococcales; family Peptostreptococcaceae; genus JAOARY01. The sequence continues at coordinate 3,193,914 of CP148265.1, read as the reverse complement.
TTAATGGCGCTTATGCACAACAAATATTAAGTGGCAAAAAAATAGAAAAATTAATAATTAGATATGATGAAACATCTTGGGAATTTGTAAAAAGACTTGCAAGTCATTTTAATGCCTTTATAGCTCCAGATAGAAAATTTTATGAACCGAGGTTTTATATAAGTAATTTACCTAGTTTGAATAATTTGAATTTAGAAGAATTTGATTATGAAATAGATAGGAATCTAATAAGTTTTACAAACAAAAAAGACAATAAAGTAAGTGGAATAATGGAACAAAACTTCACTTCATATATTATAAAAACAAATAAAATATTAGACCTTTGCCAAAGTATTAATTTTAAGGGAAGAAAATTATACATATATAAATGTGATATACAAATGCAAGATTCAATATTTTATAATAAATACTATTTATCAGATGAAGATGGACTTAAACAAAAATATATTTATAATGAAAAAATCAAAGGAAATGCTATTTACGGTGAAGTAGCAGATATTAAAGAAGACAAAGTCAAGGTTCAATTAGACATAGATGAAAAAAGACCGTTAGATAAACTTATGTATTTTGAGTATTCAACTATTTATTCAACAGAGGATGGAAGTGGTTGGTATTTTATGCCTGAATTAAAGGATAGAATCAAATTATATGTACCAGAAAACAAAGAAGAATTAGCCTTTGTAGAAAGTGCTGCAAATTTAGAACCCAAAAAACCACAAAAGAGAAAAAATCCAGATATCAAAACTTTATGTACAGTCTATGGTAAAGAAGTTAAATTCCAAAAAGGACAAGTAGATATTATATGCAATGAAGGACTTTATATAAGACTTGAGGACAATGGTGGAATTCAAATAATAAGTAATAAAAATATAAATTTAGAAGCGGATGATAGCATCAACATAAGTGGAAACAGTATATCCATAAAAGGTGAAGAAGGTGTTATTGTAACGCAAAATGAAGAATGTAAATTGGAACTAAAAGATGAAATAACTATGTCTGGTGGAAGGGTGAATATCGAATAATGTTTAAACAAGACAATAATGTAGATGATTCATTGCAAAGAACAAGAATTAAAGGACTTTGTGATAATGCTAATGAGTATGCAAAAAAGAAAGCAACTGTGTTAAGGGATTTTATAGAACAAAATATAAAAATAGAATTCGATGAAGAAGAATTACAAACCATATATCTAAGGATGGAAGAAAATTTTGATGCTATAGAAAATTATATTATAAGTACTTTTGATGATTTATTTAAAGAAATAAAAGAAAAACAATTAAATAATGAAAAAGGAATAATCAAATATATAAATATGTCCTTTCTAAAAACTAGATTATTAGAACAAAAGGGTGTGTATCTAATTGAAGCTTTTGATTCAAACCTTTATTTAGATGATGTAACAATTAATAAAGAACTCGAATTAGAATTTATATACCAAAGTCATTTTGATAAAACAAAAGAATTATATTCGATAAAAGATAAATACTCACCATATGTTTTGGATGAAGATATCAAAAATATTTCAATGCAAGAATCAAATCGATATATGTTGTTTGTAGTAGAATTTATGAAACAAATTCTAAAAGATATTGTAAAACTAGATTCATTTAAAAATATAAATAAAGAAGATAATTTAACTTTTACAATAAGTGAATACAGAACAACACCAACTTTGATTAAAGAATATAAATTATAAAATATTGATTTAATAAAAATTTACTATTGATTTTTTAATTAAAGCAAAAATAAATTAGTTAATAAAATATTAACTAAAAAGGACTATATAAAAGGAGGTTCTATGGATTATTTTTTAGTCTTAGAAGATATGGATTTAAAAAGCGATAGAATTTTTAAAATTCCCAATTTTACAAATTATTCAAAACTTCTAAACAAATATGATTTTGATTATTCAAAAGCTTTAAATGATGAATTTTTGATAGTTGAAGAAGATTTTAATCTCAAAAAATATAAAGATTTTTATGGTGATAAATTTCCAATAATATCAGAAAAATTTCATGGATTCTTTAAAGAATTCTTTGAAGAAGTTGTATTTAAGAATGTTATTGTAACAGATAATATAATAACATCTCAATTTAGATATTATTATCCAGTACTTGATAAGGTGGATTGTCTTAGCAGTAAAACCAAAGTAAATAGTTTCAATGAAGATATAGATATAAATAAATTGATAAACTTGGATATAAATATGGTTCGTGAAATAATACTCGATAAAGAAAAATTAAAGAAATTAGATTTGGATGCTTTTTATATCGAGAATTTCAAAAAAGATTATATGGTTGTAAATCTTTATATAGCTGAGATGATTTTAAGAAATAATTTGGAAGGAATCAAATTAAAAAGACTTAAATTAGATTAGTTTGGGAGGAAGTTTAATTGGACAAAAAAGCTTATATTGTAAGGGGAGCAAGAATGAGATGTAGTTGTGGGAGCCATCCTAGAAGAATAAATTTACCAGTAAGTCATGGCTCTTTTATAAATGATAAACCTGTAATGCTTGAAACTGACTGTGTTCCTGATTTTCCACCTAATCCACTAAATAATATACCTTATTTTGGTATATGTTCAAGCCCATTAAACCAAACAAAAATACCGCTGACTTTAGCACATGAAACAACAAAACTTCCTATTGTGGGAACTAAATGTGCAGTTACAATTGCTATGCCATGGACTAATTGCAAAAAAGATTTATTACTTAATAAAATGGCACTTACAACTGATTCGGTATTATATTGTGTATTTGGTGGAGTTATAAAGTTTGAAACAAGTGGACAGGAGGATGAGGACTAAAAATAGGGGGTAGTTATGGGCATTTTAAAATTTAATGACATAAGTATAGAAACACCTTATGAACTAATATCCATACTCGATATCAAATTAAATCATGAAATATCAATACATTCAACATTAGAAATACACGCTATTTGTAAAGAAGAAAGCTTTGATCCTTTTTATAAAACAACTCTAAAGGATTTTGTTAAGCTAAAAAAAGATGACAAAACAGTATTTAAAGGACTAATAGGTTATTATAATACCAAAAGAGAAGGTAATTTGTATAGTATTATAATAAAAGCAGTTAGTGCTACATCACTTTTGGATTCACAAATAAAATCACAATCTTTTCAAGATGTTAATATGACTTATTCTAATGTGATAAATGAAAGTATAAAAGATATAAATGGAGCATCTTTTTTATTTAATTTGGAAGATAAGACTATAGATGAACCTATAATTCGGTATAACGAAACTGCTTGGGAATTTATAAATAGGCTTGTAAGTCACTTTAGTAGTGTTTTGGTCTGTGATATAATAGAAAATAAGCCAAGATTTTATTTTGGTTTTAACAAAAAAAACACGATAAACATAGATGATTCACTATTTTATGAATCATCCAAAGATTTATTATCACTTAATTTGTCTGTAGATAAATTGATGGATACCGATGTTTTTTATCATGAAATAAAGAGTAGAGAAGTTTATGAATTACAAGATACAGTTAATTTTAAGAACAAAACTCTTTTTATATCCAGTATAAAAGGAGAATTTATAAAATCTGAACTTATATTTACATATAAACTTTCTAGACTTAAAGGTATTAGACAAAATAAAATCTATAATGAAAATATAAAAGGAGCTAGTTTAGAAGGTAAGGTCTTAGATACCAAAGAAGAACTTGTTAAACTTCATCTAAATATTGATGATAAACAAGATAAAGCTACAGCTTATTGGTTTAAGGTTGCCCAATTAACTAACAATGTCTTTTATATAATGTATGAAAAAGATACTTTTGCAAGATTATATTTTCCGTCAAATAAGGAAGTGGAAGCAGAAGTCAAAAATTCTGTTAGAAAAAATGGTTCAACTTGTCCACTTACTAAAAAACCTGAAAATAGATATCTTACAACTAAAGATAAGAATCAGATGTCACTAAAACCATCTAGTGTTGAATTTAAAAGTAATGAAGGACTAAAACTTTCAACTCTTGTTGAGGATTCTTTTGGAGCTAAATTAATAAGTCATAAAAATATTAATTTAAATTCTAAAGGAAGTATTTCTTTTCATGCTAAGAATATGGTAAATATAAAAGCTAAGACAGATGTACTTTTTTATAGAGATAATAAATTAAATCCTCAAAGTTTTACTATGGAAAATGAGTTTCATTATTTAGGAAATAATGTACTACTAGAAGGTGCAGATAGATCTATTTATGCACCTATTAATGATGATCCACTTTTAATTACTCCAATAAAAAAAGGCTTTGATTGGGGCAAGTTAGCATTAGGAGTATTAGCAGGGGTAGCTGCTGTGGCAGCTGTAACAGCAGTTGTTGCAACTGGAGGAGCAGCTCTTGTTGCTGCTGGAGCTGTAAGTGCTGCTACTGTAAGTGCCGCTACAACAGGAGCAGCAGTTGCAGGTGGAATAGCAGTAGCTGCTAAAGCTGCTACAGATATCATTAGAGGCGAAGTAAGTGATGCCAAATTCTATGCGATGGATGGTGCAATAGCAGCCGTTTGCGGGGCTTTTTCAGGAGCAGTTGAAGGTGCATTTGCAGCGGCGAATGCATTTAAAGCAAAGCTAGGAGTACAAATGCTTTCTTCGATTGGTTCTGATGCTATTGAACAGATTATAAGAGGTGAATTCGACCCAATTTCAATGGGTATTAATGTTGGAATAGAAATTGTTACTTTGGGTTGTGGAGAGTTTTTTACTAAAACAAATGTAGGCAAAAATATATCTAAAAAGGTTTCAGATAAAACTGAAGAAATAATAACAACTTTATCAGAAACAAAAACTATACAAGCCTTGTCAGAGACAAAAACAATTCAAAAGATATCGGATATTAAAAAGAATATATCTAAAAACCTAAAGAATAAAAAAAATATAAATATTGATAGTTTTACATCGGATAGACTAAAACAATTAAATTTGCAAAATTCAAGATATCTAATGGAAAATAATTTAAGTGATTTTAGAAACAAAATAATAAAAGATCCAAATAGTAAAAATGTAAGTAAAATTTGTTGTACAATAGATATTGAAAATCCTCATATAAATGGTGTTGCTGGAAGTGGTATTTGGTCATACAATCCTACTATAAAAGATTATAGTGGTCGTAATCCTAAAACATTTTGTAATACATCAGATGATTATGTACAATATTATAAAAGTTTATTAACAGATGATTATATAGATGCATTGCCGGAAAATTTCTTCAAAGGGAAAAATAAAGAAAGTATAAAAGAGGAAATGAATAAATTAAGAACAGAAATAAATAAGGCTAAAAAAATGGCTTCAGATAATAAGAAATTTAACGAATTTGGAGAACCTAGTTTTGAACCGGGCTGGCATATAGAAAATTGTGCAGAAATATGGAGTAGTAGGGACTTGATATTAAATGGTGGAAAATTTAATAATATGATTATGAGAACTGAAAATAAGTTAGGTGGTTTTGCACCACCTTGTAAAAATTGTTCTGTAACTTTTTATGATTTTTTTAATATAGATAATTAGGAGGGCACTTATGGACGAAAAAACTATAAAAATTTTAAGAGAATCAGGTTGGTATGAAGAAAGAAATATTGATATTTCAGAGAATTTAATTTTTTTAAAAAATAAAGGATTTGAAATATTTGACTCAGCGATAGATTTTATGAAAAATTTCGGAGAATTGGAAATAATTGTGGAGTACTCAGATACTATTATTTCTCATCATATTTCAAAGCATACAACATGCATAAAAGATATTATAGGAATATTAGATAGTTCTCATTTTGGTTTGGATAATTTTGTAGATCATGAAGGTAATCAAATAACAGAGAAAGTTTTACCTGTAGGAGCAATATCAAATTTTGAATTATATTTGTACATTTCTGAAAATGGAAAAATGTACAGAAATAATGGATGGATTGGAAATTCTCCATTAGAAGCTTTTGATAATATTATATGTGAAAAAGGTGGAAAACCTTGGAGTAGAATAATATATTAAAATAATACAAAATTCATATTTCTATAAATATGAATAAAAAATCAATAAGAAAATTATCTAATTTTTAAGATGTTTGTCGAATAATATTGCTAAAGAAATATATAATATTTAAAAGTAGAATAAAGATATTTTTTTCATCTTTATTCTGCTTTTTTATTTTGGTTTTAACAAAAAAACACGATAAATATTGATGATAAACAAGATAAGGCTACAGCTTATTGGTTTAAGGTAGCGAAGCTAACTAACAATGTCTTTTATATAATGTATGAAAAAGATACTTTTGCAAGATTATATTTTCCGTCAAATAAGGAAGTGGAAGCAGAAGTTAAAAATTCTGTTAGAAAAAATGGTTCAACTTGTCCACTTACTAAAAAACCTGAAAATAGATATCTTACAACTAAAGATAAGAATCAGATGTCACTAAAACCATCTAGTGTTGAATTTAAAAGTAATGAAGGACTAAAACTTTCAACTCTTGTTGAGGATTCTTTTGGAGCTAAATTAATAAGTCATAAAAATATTAATTTAAATTCTAAAGGAAGTATTTCTTTTCATGCTAAGAATATGGTAAATATAAAAGCTAAGACAGATGTACTTTTTTATAGAGATAATAAATTAAATCCTCAAAGTTTTACTACGGAAAATGAGTTTCATTATTTAGGGAATAATGTACTATTAGAAGGTGCAGATAGATCTTCTTATTCAGCATTGGATGATGATCCCCTTTTAGTTACTCCTATAAGAGAAGGTTTTTTTGATGGCATTCTTGATGGTTTAGGTAAATTTGCTTTAGGGGTAGCCGCTGGACTTGCAGGTGTTGCTTGCGTTGCCGTCGTTGTAGGTACTGGTGGGCTTGCACTTGCCGCAGCTGGTGTTGTTGCAATGAGTACTGTAGGCTCTGCTGTTATGGGCGCTTTTGTAGTAGGTGGTATTTCTGTAGTTGTTTCTGAAGGAATAAATAGAGGTCGTGGAGTAGAACTTAATCAAGAAGAATCTTTCAAAATGGGTATTAGTGCTGCTGTAAGTGGTGCTGTTATGGGTGCTTTTGGTTTTGCTGATGCATTAAAAATAAATATTGGTGCTGCTGTTATAGGTGAAAGTGCAACTCAAATTATGGACAGAGAGTTTCGTCCAATGGATTTTGGTCTTACTATTGGAATGGAAGTTATATTTTATGGTATAGGTAAAGGTGTTGTAAAAGTAAAAGCCATGAAGGCTGAAGGTCGTTCGCTGATACCTAAAAATATTGATGTAAAACAAGCATTAAAATCTGCTACTAACAAAGCCAAAAAAGAAATTGCTGATAGTTTAGCTAAGATTAATTCATTTAAGAAGGCTATAAGTAAAGGGATTGCAAAGATTCAAAAGAAAATTGCTGATGGTTTACAAAATGGTGTAGATGAATTATCAAAATTTCTTCCAAAGATTAATAGTCCACAATTCGAATTTGCACTGGTTGGTGGTTCTAATAACTATAAATTCGAATGTGAAATACCAAAAAGCACAAATCCTCTATATGAGGGAAGTATTACTCAATTTGCTGCTGAATCTACTAAAAAAGTTGTCAAATCAGGAAAGAACTTTATTGATGTAAAAACCACTACTAAAAATGCAGCTGAAGAATCTACAGGTAAAACTAATAGCACTATTATAAAAGAAGCTCAAGAAGAAATTTTAAATCCACATCTTGGAAAATATAAATCTGTAGAAGAATATTTAGCTAAAGTAGAAGAATATATATTTGAAGAAAATCCTACTAGAGAAAATTTAGGTTCTATTTTTAGAAAAGGTAGAACACAAGAAGAAGCAAAAAAATCTTATCAAAAAGTATTAAAAGAATTGAAAAATGTTGATCCTAATGATTATAATAAGAAAATTAAAGAATTATATGATATTGAAAAGCAAAGAATATTAGAAAATACAGAAGAATCAATTAAAAGAAAATATAAACCCAATCAAAATATTGAAGAAAAATGTTTAGAATTGAAACAAGGAGATGGAACTTCTCCTGCTTTTAAACAAGATGAATTTGCAAGTTCATATGAAGAAAGAATTGCTCAAACACCTGCAAGTGCAAATAAAAAGGTTTCTTTTGAAGGTGTACGCGGAGAATCTTTATGTATATTAAAACCACCACCAGACCCTGAGATTAAAAAAATATTATCAGATGCAGGAATAGATGGAATTGAATATAAAAATGGTATTCCAAATTTCTCGCCAGTAGCAAAAGTAGAATTTGAAATAGAATATATGCTTGGTGGAATTGCTAAAAATGGAGATAAAGCTAGAAGATTTAATTTTTCTCAGGCTGATAGAAAGTTACTTAATATTCTTAATAATTCTCCTGAATTGGCAAAAGAATTTGGTTTTGAATTTGGTGAAATTAATTTAAGTAAAATAAAAAAATATAGAGTAGACAATAAGTTGACTTGGCACGAATTAAATGATGCTAAAACAATACAGCTTGTTCTTACAAAAATAAATAGTACATTTGGTCATCTTGGTGGAGTTGGAGAAATAAATTCAGGAATATTTAAATAAAACAATTTTGCCAATAAACAATATGTGAAGGAGTGATATCTATGAAAATAAATGATAGAATTTTTGGAGAACTTGAATATGATTATATGTGGTTTAAAGATGTTGAAATAGATTTTTTTGGAAAAAAAGTTGAAATAGTATTATCTATAGATGGAGAAGAAAATGCAAAATTTGATAATAAACAGTATGAAGCGTATAATTTATTGATAGAAAATTGGAATGAAATACAAAATAAAATAGTGAAATCTATATTAGACTACTATAAGGAAAAAAGAAGCGAACTTGGATATGATATTACATTTAATGAAAAGTACAAATTAATTGAAACTTTTCAAGAGCTTATGAATAATATAACTTTAGTTGGAATAAATATACCGTATGGAGAGTGTTTTGATGGTTTAGGTGTAGGTATCACTTTTGATTGTACATGGGATAAAGAGAATGGAGTAGGTGTACAACTTGTAGATGGAAATGTGATTTTAGTAGGATATCAAGATATTACCATGTAAATAAATTTTTAAAGAATTTAATATTGGTTGCTATTGATAAAAATATAATAGATATACTAAATATATTCAGATTGTATAATTTTTCTTATTTGTAAAATAGTGTTGGTAAAGAAATATATAATATTTAAAAGCAGAACAAAGATATAGAAAACATTTAAATCAAATATGTTTTATAGTGGCAGTATATGAATTAGTTTAGTAATTTATATACTGCTATTTATTTAGGTGATTATATCCATTTTTAAGATAAATAAAGTTTTTGAATCAAAAATAATATAAACTAACATAGTAGGTATAATTAGTTTATATTATTTTTGTTCTACTTTTTTATTTAAATAGATTTTATTATAGATAATTCACTATTTTATGAATCATCCAAAGATTTATTATCACTTAATTTATCTGTAGATAAATTGATGGATACTGATGTTTTTTATCATGAAATAAAGAGTAGAGAAGTTTATGAATTACAAGATACAGTTAATTTTAAGAACAAAACTCTTTTTATATCCAGTATAAAAGGAGAATTTATAAAATCTGAACTTATATTTACATATAAACAAAACCATATAGTGTTGAATTTAAAAGTAATGAAGGACTCAAGCTCTCAACTCTTGTTGAGGATTCTTTTGGGGCTAAATTAATAAGTCATAAAAATATTAATTTAAATTCTAAAGGAAGTATTTCTTTTCATGCTAAGAATATGGTAAATATCACAGCTAAGACAGATGTACTTTTTTATAGAGATAATAAATTAAATCCTCAAAGTTTTACTATGGAAAATGAGTTTCATTATTTAGGAAATAATGTACTACTAGAGGGTGCAGATAGATCTATTTATGCACCTATTAATGATGATCCACTTTTAACTACTCCAATAAAAAAAGGCTTTTATTGGGGCAAGTTAGCATTAGGAGTATTAGCAGAGGTAGCAGCTGTGGCAGCTGTAGCAGCAGTTGTTGCAACTGGAGGAGCAGCACTTGTTGCTGCTGGAGCTGTAAGTGCTGCTACTGTAAGTGCCGCTACAACAGGAGCAGCAGTTGCAGGTGGAATAGCAGTAGCTGCTAAAGCTGCTACAGATATCATTAGAGGCGAAGTAAGTGATGCCAAATTCTATGCGATGGATGGTGCAATAGCAGCCGTTTGCGGGGCTTTTTCAGGAGCAGTTGAAGGTGCATTTGCAGCGGCGAATGCATTTAAAGCAAAGCTAGGAGTACAAATGCTTTCTTCGATTGGTTCTGATGCTATTGAACAGATTATAAGAGGTGAATTCGACCCAATTTCAATGGGTATTAATGTTGGAATAGAAATTGTTACTTTGGGTTGTGGAGAGTTTTTTTCTAAAACAAATGCAGGTAAAAATATATCTAAAAAGGTTTCAGATAAAACAACAGAAATTGTTGAGGGTATAGCAAATAGAATAAATAAGGCTAATGAATTTAAAAATAATATTAGTAAGAACCTAAAGAATGCATTTACATTAGAAAATCTAGAAAAATTCAGCAAATCACTTTGGACACCTAAGTGGTATGATGATATGTTTGATAAAGTAGTTGATTCAGCAGAAAATGCTATAGTGAATTTAAGAAGAAACATAGATGATTTTAGAAGACAAATGGATATTTTCATAAATGGAGGTTTCGCTTTAGAAACTGCAAGTGCAAGTCCTAATTATGCAAGAAGAAATATTGAAAAACCAAATAATAATATAATGTATTCAAATTCTCTTGGGGATAACACTCAAGAAGCAGCAGAAAAAGCCGCAAAGGCTGCAAGGACAGCAAGAAATAAAGAAGCAAATCCTCATATTTGTGGAGTAGTTAAAGATACGGGTGAACTTGATTATTTTGAATCAGCAGAAGAGTACTTAAATAAAGTGGAAGGATACTTTTTTAAAGAAAATCCTAATCAAAGAGAATTAGTTTCTCTATATAGAAAAGATAGAACACAAGAAGAGGCTAAAGAATCTTATAAGAAAGTTTTAGAAACATTAAAGAAAACTGATCCAAAAGATTATGATAATAAAGTTAAAGAATTATATGATATCGAAAAACAAAGAATATTAAAAAACAATGATGATTTACTAAATGAAAAATATAAATTCAAAGTAGAGCAAGCTAAAAGAGGAAATAGAGAGTTTGTAGCCAAAAATACTGAGAATTTAAGTGATACTGCAAGGTCTTATGTTGATAATGTAATATTTGAGAAAAAATTAGATTTTGAAGCTATGAATAGGATAAAGTTAGATATACAAAGTAATAAAATTTCTCCAAAATATATAGAAGAAATCAGCGACTATATGGATGATATTGATGCAACTGAAGAATATTATGATATTTTAAGAAACATTGACTTTGGGAAATATCTAGAGAAAATAGATGATGGGATAAAACCAACCGATATAGATAATATGCATGCGCATCATATTTTATTTAAAAAAGGGAATGGAAAAGAACAACAAAAACTAGTAAAAGAAGGTCAAGAAATATTAAGAAAATATAAAATAAATCCGATTGTAGGAAAAGAAAATTTGGTATGGGCTCCAAATGGTGTTGTTGGTCAACATGATGAAGCAGCACTTAAACGGGTTGTAGATGAACTTAAAAAAGTAGATACTTCAAATGCAACCCGTGATAAAATTGTAGATGTATTAAAAAAAATGGGTGATATAGCAAAAGAAAGATGATAATACGAAGGAGATATTAGGATGAATTTAGATAAATTTGAAAACTTAATGAGAAAGTCTATAATAGAAAATGATATAGATTCAGTTAGAAAACTTATAGAAGAACATCAAGAATATTTATTTGCAGAAACGCAATTAGGTTCGTGGTTGCATATAGCCGCAGAAAAAGGTAAATTAGAATTAGTGAAGTATTTTGTTGAAAAAAAACTAGATGTAAACTTAATCTGTGGGATATCTAGATGTAATCCATTGACTTGTGCTGCTAGAGAAGGTCATTTAGATATAGTTAAGTATTTGTATAGTTGTGGTTCGAAATTAGACACTAGTACACCATCAACAAATCCAATCATTGCAGCTATCAATGGAATAAATCTAGAAGTTATTAAATTTTTAATTGAAAAAGGAATAGATATAAAAGTTTCGTATAAATGGACAGATGCAATTAATTTAGATGCATACACATATGCTGTTGCAAATGGTAATCCAGAAATTGCAAAATATCTAAAAAGTTTGAATCCAGAATTTACTTATGAGCCAATAGATAGGGATAGTAATTACAAAGCTTTTATAAATAAACATTATGGAAAGATAGAAACAACTATAAAAGAAATTGTAGCAAGTGATGATTTTGGTATAGATGTGCACGTTATTTTGCCAAATGAAAAAAATAATTTTACTACATTTATTACACAAGGAATGGGTGATAAATCAATGGATATAAAGAATCAAAATCCAGATTTAGATTTTGCAGAACTTGTTGTAAAAATACCCGCGTCATGGGAGATTAGTCAAGAAAATTTTGAAAGTAAAAAGTATTTTTGGATTTTAGAATGGTTAAAAAGGCTAGCATATATGCCGCATCATTACGATGGAATTATGGCAAAAAATCTTATAATTCCAAATGGAGAGCCACCTATAAATGTTAATTTACATACAAGTTTATCATGTTTTTTAACAGTATTGCCAAAGGATGAAGAAAAAAGACAATGTGTAATTGGTCTTAGAAATAAGATAAATTTTTATAATGTGATTCCAATTTCGTGGAAAGAAAGAGAAATTGCACAAAATAATTCAGTGGAGTATCTTATAGAACAATTAAAAGAATTAGAGAAGTTAAAAGATATAGATGACTATGAGATTATTCGTGATCATAAGACTTCTATATATACTTTAGATAAGGATATATTTGATGTTGAAGATACATTATATAATTCCAAGGAAATTATAGATACAAATATTTATTATTTTGAACCTTCCATACCTTATTATAAATATGATAAGGAAAAAAATATATATGGGGAACTAAAAAATTTGGGGCTTGTGGAACAAGAAGATTTGAGTCTAAGAAGATTACTAGATGATTATAATCGTAAAACAAATAAAGCCTACGAAGTATTTAAGGACATGAAAATAAAGGTAGATTATGTTGGTGATTTTGATTTTGAAATATGTTTTCAGGATATTTCTCATAAAGAGATGGATGCTATATATGATGAAAATTTACCAGCAAAATTACCTCATATAACAATGCTTAATGAAATAGAAAAATATTTTGATGGAGAACAAAAGTATAAAGTTTTTCCAACAAATTCTATGATTTTTAGTCAAAAAGCTGTCGATGTATTTACTCCTTATATAGATAAGCTTGTAGAATTTATTCCAGTAGATTTAGTAGATTATCCTAATGAAAAATATTATCTAGTAAATATATTAAACAAAATTGATTTTGGTGAATATTATAGATATGGTAACTACAATAGAGCTATTATATCTAATTTGGTCAGTAAAAATATGATTTTTAAATATGGAGTACTAAAAACATTTAATCAACCTTTTATATGTTTTAATGATGAATTCTTAAAAATAGCAAAAGAAAATAATTTAGATGATGGTTTAAGTTATTATTTAAAATGGAGTGCTAAAGAATCAGATACTCTTTTTGAAGAACAGTATTATCATAACCATGTAAGATTAAATGGATAATTAAATAAATTTCTTATCTTTATTCAAATAGTTGTAGTAAAGAATTTTAGCAAAAAAAATAATTTAATATTTAAAAGTAGAATAAAATAAATAGCAGTGTGTAAATTAATTTGATTATTTAACACTGCTATTTATTTAGGTGCTACAACTCTAAAAATTCACATTGAAAGAAATTAAATACCAATAAAGACATAATTTATTTAAAAACAATGAAATACCTAAAATAGCAAGGAAGGTTAAATGCGATAGTTAGGAGATGTTAGAATGGAAGAATTAATATTAAAAGATATGGAAGATATAATTCAAAAATTAAAAGAAATTCCTTGGTTTGAAAATTGTCAACAATATAATGTTGTATCTAAATTTGATATTAGTTATTGTAATAGTGTAAATAGTAGTATAAAACATTGTAGTAGTACTAGATGGGAAAATTTAAATTTAGATAGAAGAGAAAATATGAGGATTTGTATAAAAGAGTATAGAACAGAAAGTAAATATGAATGGAATGATATTACACGAATATTAAGAAAATTTGTATTATCAGAACTCTTAGATTATGTAGAAAATAAATGGATTGATAGATATAATAAAAATGAAAAAATAAGAAGTGAAATTAAATTTATTATTTTAAATTTTTTAGTTTTAAATATTTATGGTAAATCAAAAAAAGGATATTTTAAAGATTTTTTTTATGATGAATTATTAAAAATATATGAACAAGGATATTTTCCTTGTGGATGGAAAGGAACTTATCCAGAAGGAAAAATAATTATTTTTTAAAAGGGTGATAAAATTGACAGAAAATAGAGTTTTTATTAAAGAATGTGAAAAGATGGCATCATATTTATTTGATGTGATGGAAATAAAATTTGAAGAATCAACAGAATTTGATAGACAAATACTTTCAGTGTTTTCTTTTGGTATGATAAATGCGTATGCAATAGAAGAAAAGATAGATTTAAACTTAGTACCAGTATCAATGGAATTTATTTTAATAAAGGTATTTAAGTATTCAAAAGAACAAGCAGGATCTTTCTTAGAACTTTTAATAGCAGGAACAAAAAAAGAAAATGATCCAACATTTTATCGTATAATACACGATGGGATAGATATGTATTATGAATATCAAAAGGATGAAACTGATAAAATGTTTGATAGAATAATGGATACTTATTTGCGTTTTAGAAAAAAATAATAATAAAATTTTTGAAATCAAGGTGGTCAAATATATTCAAAATACAAAAATGGTGATGAAAATGAAGTATATGATAATTTGACTAGTATGATAGATGTTATAGTAACAGGTGAATATAGAGTATTGGAAAAGATATAGATGACTATGAGATTATTCGTGATTATAATACTTCTAGATATACTTTAGATAAGGATGTATTTGATGTTAAAGATACATTATATAATTCCAAGGAAGTTATAGATATAATAAACAAAGAAACGAGAGGTTAATTTAGTGAATCAAAAATTGAAATATCTAAAAAAATATAATAAGAAAATAAATCTATTATCAATAGAAGATGCAAAAAAAATAGATGAAAATTTAATTCCAATAGAATGGAGCTTGATTATTGAAGAAGATGATTTTGAAAATCAAAAAAAAATACTGTTACTTATATGGGCTAAGTATATAAGAGAAAACTTAATAAATACAATAGAATACTTATATCATAATCTTATTGATATTGACATAATTGAATTTAATAATAAGTATTCTATTTTATATACTATCAAAAATACTAAAGGTAGGATTGTATACTATGAAGGCAAGAATCCTTTAGATGCAAATAATATCAATTTAAATTTAGATTGGACTAAAATACCAATAGAAATAGGAACTTTTTATAACAAAATACATAATGGTTTTTATTACTACGCGAGTGAATCGATGGGTTTCATTCCTATAAATCAGATAAAGAAATTATCTGATTATGAGTTTGATTGGAGTATAATTTATAGTTTGAAAAGACCATTAGATATTAGTTTAGATTCTTCAATTACAATTTTTACAAATGGTATGGGTTCTTACTTAGTCATAGATTTAAATAATTGTGAAAATAAAAATGGAGTTTTTTGGTCGTACAAAACAGAACCTATATACAATGTTGATTTTTGGAAATATGCTGATGAATTATTTGTTTTGGGTTTTGAATCATAATTTAGAAATATTGTTTATTGTATAATTTTGAAGTTTATTTAGGTACTAAACTTTGAAAATGGACATTAAAAGCAATTAAGTATAAATAAAGTTGTAATACTAAATAGCTAAAATAATTAGAGCAAAGGAGTATATTTATGAAGTTTTTTAAAATAAATTATAAAATTGAAGAATCCATATTCATAAATAATAAAATAAATTATTTAAAAATATATGATAAAGACAAAGGAAAATTTACTGTAAATAATAAAATAAATCCATTGAAAAAATACAATAAAGATATACGTATTTTGAATCAAAATGATATTAAAAATATTGACCAAAAGAAAATTCCATTTGAGTGGTATGAGGCTTTAATGGAAACTGAAAATAGAATAAAAATAAAAAAAATACTAGATATATGGGAAGTGAATGTAAGTTATGAGTTAAGAAATACAATATCTTATTTGAAAGATTTTTTAATAGATGTCGATATTATGCAGTTATATGATGAATATTCATTATTATACACAATACATGATAAAAATTCTAATAAAGGCCCTTTTTACCATGAAGGTAAAAACCCAATGACAAGTAAAAAAAGTTTAGCATTAGCTAAATGTTGGGATAAAATGCCTAAAACTCTAAAAAACTTTTATGAAAATGTACATAATGGTTTCTTTGGCACAATGGGTCTTGTTAGCTTAGAACAAGTAACTTACTTTGATGATGATGAATGGGGGATAATAGAGATATTAAAAGAGCCTTTGCAATTAAATTTAAAAACTACATTTGGATTTTTTAAAAATGGTGGAAGTGGATATGTAGCTGTTGATATTGAAAATTGTAAAAATGATAATGCAACTTTATGGTGGTCAAATGATCAACCTGAATATAATTTGAATTTTTGGGATGTAGTTGATGAATGGATAGTTATAGGTTTACAAGATTAAGATAAAGCATAAAAAGAATATTTTTACTTATTTTAGATGATTACTTTGTAAATGATAAAACCATAAAATCAGGAAGAACAGGGATTCTGTACGAAAGAGAGTGGATAAAAATGGCAGTATATGTATTATTGCTAAAATATTATGAAGATGATGATAAAATAATTTATAAATATGGTCCAAATAAAGATATTATGGGAAAAATTGAATACAATAAAACACACAATAAACTTATTGAAATTGAGCCAATAAATAAAGATGCTATATCCAACAAATTTTATGTTAATAGAGCTGCTCAAAAAATTGCATCAATAACTCTTAAAAAAAATAGAATTTTTCCAAACAAAATAACTATAGAATCTTAGATATTCTTATTATTAGTGAATCTTTAGAAAAAATAATGCCATTAACCTTTTAATGGGAATCAAACTTGAAGATGGTGAATTTTTGAATGGTTAAAATATTAAAATCATTCTTTACTTTGATATAATTAGGAGGAAGTTTATGGAAGAAAAAACCATAAAAATTTTAAGAGAATCAGGTTGGTATGAAGAAAGAAATATTGACATTTCAGAGAATTTAATTTTTTTAAAAAATAGGGGATTTAAAATTTTTGATGCAGCGACAGAATTTATGAAAGAATTTGGAGAATTAAATATAATTGTAAAGAGAATGCGAATAGATGGTTCTATTAAGATAGCAAAGCATACAACATGCATTAAAGATATTATAGGAATATTAGATAGTTTTCATTTTGGATTGGATAATTTTGTGGATCATGAAGGTAATCGAATGACAGATAAAGTATTACCTGTAGGAGCAATATCAAATTTCGAATTATATTTGTATATCTCAGAAAATGGGAAAATGTATAGAAATAATGGATGGATAGGAAATTCTTCGTTGGAAGCTTTTGATAATATTATATGTGAAAAAGGTGGAAAACCTTGGAGTGATATTTATTATGACTGAGTCTTTAGAAAGAATAGTTAAAAATTTAAATCAAGATTCTAAAATAGAGTTATTCTATACTATATTAAAATCAATAAAATTAAAATCTAATTTTTTAGATATTTATGATGATTCATTTATTGAATATTTAATATCTATTTTAAAACAAACCCAAAATAATTCTAAAAAAACGATACTAATAGAAATTTTAGTTCAATTTTTTTATGATTATGATTGTAAAATAGAATTACTAGAACAGATTCTTAATGAATATATAATATGTTTAGATAATCATCTAACTAGTATAGATGATGCTATTATTTGTTTAAAGGGTTTTATTGATTGTGGGATTGATAAAGAAAAGCTTTTCATATCTTTAGCTAGAAAACTAGACAAAAATTTTCTTATATCCATATTTTCTGAAATTGATATATTAGAATTGTCTCAAATTTCTCAAGAATTTAAAAATCTTTTTGAGGAAATAAAATTTGCCTATATAATAAAATGGAGAAGTCGAATAATTGGAGAATTTTTATTATTAGTGAATGATAATTGTCGAACCTTCTCCCAGATAAGTGCTATAACTCTAGTTCATAAATCATATATTGATATATACGAAGATTGTTGGCCAAAAGGTATATTAAATTTGAAAGCAAAAATAATTAAGTTTAGAATTCTTTCTTTTCACGAATTTCAAATTTTAGAAAAATTAGATGTCTTGTTATCTAAAAATATAGAATTAAACTCTATTGAAATAAAAAAATTATATGAAGATTTTTTCAAAGGAAGAGATATTTTTGATGTTATATATACATTAGAAAATTAAATATATTTTTTAATAAAAATAATAGAAAAAAATCAAATGACTTAAAATGGTAGCTATAAACTAGATACATATTAGAATATAATTCATTAATAAGAGGAGAAGTAGATATATATACTAAACTAACGCCATGCTCAAGCTGTAAGGGTATTATATCTCGATTTATGGATAAATTTCAAAAAATAAAAGTAAATTTATATTATGAATAGAAAGGATTGATTTTTAATGTTTAAAGAATTATTAATAAATTATGAGAGAGGAAATTTAGAAGATGATAAATTAATTAAGCTAGCAAGTATGATTGATGTGGAAATTAGCCAAGATTTTATTGAGAATGAGATTTTTTTTGGAATAGGAAATAAATTTGACAATTTGGTTTATGGTACCGGAAAAATATATATTTTTAAAAATAATTCTACAAATGAATTTTTATTAATAGATACCTATTTATTACCTGCTGACCAATTTGAAATGATGAAAATAGGAATTAGATGCAAGAAAGAAAAATATAACTGTATAAAAAAATTTTATCTGAATGTTTTGAAGAAGAGTCTTATAGGCCTATATTTGAAAATATAACTGAATTTGAGGATAACAGATTACAAAAAATAAGTAAACAAAAGGAAGTGGAATTGAAATTTTTAAAAAAAAATAATATTGGTTCAGTTAACAAAGTAACAGTTGAAACTATAAATCAAATCTGATGAATAAATGTAATTTAATTTATATATTGATATTTAAGTGATTATATCTATTTTTAGTATGAATAAAGTTTTAACATAAACTGACATAGTAGGTATAATTAGTTAAATTGCAAAAAGTATGGAGGTGATAAATTTGATATTTTAAGCCTTACGTAAAGGATAATGTTGAAATAATAGAATTAGAATCAGATGTTAGTTTAGATAAGAAGTATTATATTGTAAATATATTAAAAGTAATAGATATGAATAATTATGGAGATAAATATATAACAGCTAGTAGATTTAAATGAAATATGATATTTAAAATGATAAGAAAAATAAATGCGATAGACCTAGAAATAAATAAAAATATAACTGCTGAAATTTATTTTAATGATGATTTTAAATATTAGTAAATAAAATTTTTATTAAAAATATATGAATATATAAATTAAGTAGATTAAAATAGGAGGGTTATACTATGCCATTTGCAGAAGTTTCAATAACTAAAAATCTTGTTACGAAAGAAGAAAAATCGATTATTGCTCAGAAGTTAACAAAAATTCTTTTAGACAGTGAAGGATTAATTGATAATCCAATATCAAGATCAATCGCATTATTGGATATTAGAGAATTTGATTGTTTATACGTTGGAGGTCAAAATGGGAACTGCGATAAAGTTGTAATAAAGATTCATATGTTTTCAGATGTAGTTAGCAAAGAAATTAAAAAAAGATTATTTAAGGATATAACTGATGTTTTTATTTCAGTAAGCAATAAAGTAAAAGCACAAAATGGGAGAAATGTATGGTGTATAATAAATTCACTTCATGATTTTGATTTTGGTGCTGGAGGAGTGCCTATAACTCTAGAAGATACAAGAAATTTAGTATCTTCTTATGGTAAATAAAAATAGAATTTATAATTTAAAACTATAAAACAGTTGTATTAGGCATTTAATATTATAATCAATTATTTTTTATTTCTAATATAATTGATTATAATATTTGTTTTTAATACAACTGTTTTATTTATATTGTTTAGCTAACTATTTTTTTAGATTTTATTTTTTTGTTTTCACAAATAACAGTTTTATAAGATTTTGTTTGACTATATATTTCATCCTTTAACGGATTAAGTCTATATTTTTTAATTCTACCAAACTGATATACAACCAATATAACATTTGATAATAAAGATATCAAACTTACAACAAAAAATGCTGTTTTATTATGTGTTGTTGCTACAGGTGCAATACGGTCTGCAAAAGATGGAACACTCATAACAAACATAATCCAAAGTGCAAGAGTATGAGCTCTATGTTGTAGCCAAGCACCCTTCTTTATAAAAAAAGCAGGAATAGTACAAGAAAGTAACAAAGCCAACCCACAATAAAAAGAATGATCTGCTATACAATTATATGTATACGCAAAATTCCACAAATCATAAGCAATAATCCAAGGCCAGATCATATCAGGCCAAATCATATCTTTTGTTTTATTTTTAGAGATAAAAATCCCAAACCATCCACATATGGCAATAATATTTAAAAATCCAGCAATACCATTCATTATATTCCAAGACCCTGACATAACCCAAAGATTATTTATATACTCTCCATTCCAAGCACCATAAGAATAACATTCAAAATCACGAATAGCAGCTTCGAATATATTAACAGCTAAAATAATTGGTGGAAAACAAAGTACCCACTTTTTATTTATTAAAGATTTGTGATAACGAATTGCCATAAATCCAAGGCAGCCAATCAACACTGAATAAGTTTTTACCCAATTAAACCAATTACCTGTACCATATTCATTTCCTGGAGCTGCTGTTTTTGGCCAAACAAAAATACTAAGTCCTAAAGGAAGAATAAAAAATAGAAATATTCCACCCCATTTTGAAGAACGTCCAAATTCATTTAATAAGATCAATGAAAATAAAACACAAAACCAGATTGCAAAACCCATAAAACTAGTAGGTTCATATAATATACCCATAAAGTCATCTCCTTTTAGTCTATTTTGATAAAAATATTAAAATTTTAATATTTTTATCTGTAATAAATGTTTTAAATGTATCAAATGATACAAATAAAATAAATATTAACATATTAAGATTTTAAAGTCAATTAAGATACGAACATATAATTAATATATATTTGCAAAGAATTAGTTTGAAATAATACTCAAAATTATATTAATCAATCTAAACAATAAAATTAAGGATAGTTCAAGCTAATAGAGCAAGAAACTATCCTTAATTCTTTATATTTTTAATTTTTAGGCAGTATTAAAACTACTTGGAGGATTTTTCTTTATGAATAATAATTAATAAAGAAATTTTATGTTCTGGGGGTTAATTCCATTCATAGTTGTTTCATTTTTATCATTTATATTATTTAAATTAGTATAATCATCCTTGGATGTAAAAAGAGGAGACAGTAACATAAATGTAAGCAAAGTTATAAGTATGAAACCTATTAAGATTTTATGATTTACTTTTTCCTCATAAATACCAACATTGGATTTATTTATAATTTGGCTTTTCTTTTGCTTTTTTTGAATCATTTTAGTTTTGGCTCTATCAAAATCTATAACTTTACCCATAATATATTCTCTCCTTTCTTTATATATTATATACCAAAAAAGCAAGTAAATAAACGGTTTAGGTAAAAATAAAGAGAATTTTTTAAATCTTTAGTCAATTCAATGAAATGAAGAGTTAAATCAACTACAATTCATACAAATGAAATAAAAAATTTGATTTTATTAACAAAAAATAAGAAAATAATATTATTTAAATAATATTATCGTAAATGATAATATAAAAATAAAGAAGAAACTTAATGACTATTGTTTACAAAAATAATAGTTCTTTGTACATGGAATTTGTATATAAATTAACGTACTAAAGAATCATTATAACTTTTTTTCATAAAAATGCTAAAAAAGTTATTAAAAATATTGTATATTAATACTAAATAAAATTTTATTTGAATAATTATTAATAATTGCTTGATTAAAACTAAATAAAAAAATACTTCGGTGGTGCATTTATGAAATTAAATAAAATAAGAATCATAGTTTCAGTAATACTAATATATATAATACTAACTATTTCGTTTGTAAGTGCAGAAACTATTGAATTTACAACGAATAGAACCAATATACTATTTGTAGTTGATAAAAGTAATTCTATGAATAATATGAAAAAAACAGAAATTATAAAAGACATAACAAAAGAATTTATAAGTAAATTATATGATGAACATACTGAATTTTCATATCTTACATATAATCAAAATATAATTAATTTTACGAAAAAATTAAATATAAATTCAAATGAGGAATTGGATAAGTTTTATAAAAAATTACATTCAAAACAAAATAGAGGATATTCAGATTTGGGTTTGGGACTCAAAAAATCAAAAGAAATAATACTTAGTAATGAATTTAAAAAAGATAAATTCATAGTTGTTTTGATTACTGATGGTGAAATAACTGTTCCTGAATATACAAATAGAACATTAGAAGAATCAAAACAAGATATGAATGATGCTATTAATTTTTTTGAAGAAAATAAAATTCCAATGATTACAATTGATTTTAATTTAAATAACTATACAAATTTTTTGGATCAGAAAACAAAAGAAACAAATGGAATTTATTATAATGTATTTTCACCTGAATATGAATTAAATGAAATAATAAATAACACTATAGATATAAAACTGAATCTAAATAAAATATTAGAAATTCAAATTCCTAATTATATAGAAAAGAATAGAGAGTTTTTTGTTGAAGCAGTATTTAAAGATAGAAGTGGAAAGATAATTAAGGATAAAGATTTTTATGAAGATTTTGATGCAAATGTTTATTTAGAAAATGAAAATAACAAATATAATTTAGTACCGAAAATATTTGATTATAAAATAATTCTCAAAAATAAGGTACTTAATAGTGGGGATTATAATCTAAATTTAGAGTTTGAGAATAAATATTTGAAATATAACTATATAAAAGAGGGTTATATAGTTAAAAATGATGAACCAAAAAATGATTTTTATAAAAATATAAAATTACCAATATCACAAAATGACAAGATATTTGAATTAGATAGATATTTTAAAGATCCTAATAAAGATAGTATTAGCTATAAATTAAAAACAGATGATGAAGAGATTAAGATAGAAAATAATAAATTAGTTATAAAAATAAATAAAATCAAAAAATCTGATTTTGAAATTATATATTATGACAATGAAAATTCAATAAATAAGACTAATTTGATTGAAGTAAATATTATTAGCAAATTAGATTATTACAAAAATTATATAATTTTAGTTTTTATAAGTATAATTGCTCTTTTGATTGTCTATATCTATAGATTGTATAAAGACGAAAATAAGAAGAATTTTAATGGAAAGCTAAATATGTATTTTATAAGAACCAAAGATTATAACGAAATAGAACCACTTACTTTCTATGTTTATGAATATGAAAATTATAAAAAATTAAGCTTATTTGAACTCTTTAAAAAAGAGTATTTGGAATTTGAAAATATAAATTTAAACAAAATATACTTTAGACCTTATTACAATAACCAAATAAAATTAGTTAATCATTCTAATTCTACTGTGATGATTAATTCCAATATATTAAGAAAATATGAATGTAAGATACTAGATTATAAATCAAACATACATATAACTTTCGAAGATAATTATACGGAATTAGAAATTCATTTTAGAAAGATTTAACTATCATATAAATTTTTATCATAAAAAATACAATAAAATAATTAATATCAGGAGGCAAGGAAATGGAGATAATCAATCAAACTAATAGAAGTATTCTATTTGAAGAAATCAACCCAGAAAAATTAGACCTACTATCTTTGGTAGGAGACACAAAAGGAATAGACAGTTTAGATGATGAAAAGATAAAAGAGATTAATGAAAAACTTTTAATCAAAAATTTTGATGAATTTTTGGATAAGTTTGAACCTGTTGTATATTCTTTTTATAATGCATCAAATCAAAAGGTAGTATATACATTAAAAAAACCTGAAAATTTACCAGAAGAACATATCGTTACAATACCTATTAATAGATCAAATGATTTTTTAAATATGTTATTTACTTTAATCGAAACAAAAACAGCGCAAGGAATAGCTAATGTAGATTTTAAATTTGAGAATTTACTTGATATGATATCACCTAAAAAAGTAATGGATGATATAAGACAATCAAGAAAAGAAATTCAATATGTATATTCTAAATACGAGGAATTAGACGAAGAAGATCCTAAAAAATTAGATTTAGGAGATAAATTAAACTATATGTTTGAAGATGCTAGTAATAATTACAACAATGTAATGGCAATGTTGCCACTTGCTATCGAAGATATCAAAACAAGATTATTATTAGGAGATGGTTCAACTTTAGGTGATGATGAGGAACTAAAGCTTGGTATTCTTAGTATGGGTGAAGGTGGAGAACTTAAAATCCTAGAAGCACCTAAAGAACAATCAACGGATTTGGTAGCATTAGATGATAATGCAAATACTGGTCTTATAGCAGCATTTGAAGATGATTATGATAGCATCAACGAAGCACCAAGTGAGTATGTAAAGGATTTAGTAGTTAGAACTTTTTGTCCACTTACTTCAACATTAGAAAGTAGCATCGATATAGAAAAAGAAGTCAATAACTACAATACATACCTAGAATTTTATAAAACAGCTAAGGATGATTTTGTTAAAGCTGTTAAGCCACTTATTGAAAAAATTGTTGGTATAAAAATGTTCTTTGACCAATACAATACTGAAACAAGAGGAATGAAGCCATCGTTAATAATAACAAATAATAAATTAGATATGACTGTAAAGAGTAGTAATCTACCTAGATTAACAACTTATTTAAATACAGTAAATGATAAAAATGATTTTGATAATACTATATGGTTTGGTATAGTACCATCAGTTCAAATGCAAAAACAATCACAATCAAAATTAAAGAGAATGAGATTTAAAGGAAATAATAAGAAGGAAAAGGAAGGTATGAATACATTGGAATCAGTTACAATGCTTCTAAATTCCTTAAAAGACTATAAAATTCAAACATTCTTTAGTTTTGAAACAGGTGAGGAAACTACATTCTCAAATATGGCTGTTAACGGAATAGATAAATATGTTGATTTATGTGAGAATTTGATGAAAAAAGACTATAGCGAATATGCTATACCTTGTATGCCTAACTTTACAATAATACCAAAAGATAAATCAGGTGTTATATTAGATAGCAAAATGAAATTAAGTGAAAAAGGGTTAGCTAAGATGTCTAAGGAAAAAGAAGATATATTAAAACTTTGGATAGAAGGTGTTTATATAGATGCTTCTTATGTTGCGGCTGGTATAGTTGCGGCGTATCAATGCCCAGAGTATTTAAAAGATACATTCAAATTAGCAACGCCAAAATATCCAGGAGTTAGATTTGATATAGAAGCAAATGACTATGCACTTAGATTCAAAACAACATTAGCCAAAGAGATTTCTGGTTTTACAAACAGTATCAAAAATTCAATAAATAGAAAGAGTTTTGGATTTGTTTTCTCTTCTGAGAATGCTCAATTTGAAGGTAGAGAAATAAGACAAATAACAGTTTATAAAGCAAGAAGTTTACAATTAAATGGAAATGATTTTGATTCTATTTATAAAACACTTATGAGCAGTTATATAGAAAGAGTACTAAGATTCCACACTAATGATTTCAAACAAGATAATATAGTTAAGTTTTTTAGTAATAATCCAAGCTCTCAAAAGAGTAAATGGTTAAGCGATAAAGGATATATCAATTCAATCATTCAAGATGGCGATGATATTAACTTTAATATAGATGAAAAAACAGGTTGCTGTAACATAGATATTACATTTAATGGAACAGTTAAGAATTTAGAAGTAGAGATAACTAGAAACGATGCTGTGTAAAAAAATGTAAAAATTAATCAGTTATGAAATAAAAGAATTTATTTTTAATCTTTTATTTTAATATAAATATAAATATCAAAAAGGAGGATTCAAAATGGGATTTAGATTAAATGTAGAAGGTCCTGAGTCAATACATTTGGGAATAGAAAATATATTAACTGTTGAATTCAAGACAGACACACCAGATGACTCAAACGCAAGATCAACAGATTTAGGAACAACACTTGTACTTACAGGTAAAATATTAACGGCTGTAAATGGTGAGCCAGCTGATCAAACTATGAGATTAGCACAATGGTCATTAGTTCCAGGTGAAAGAGCAGACTGTTATAGAAAGGTAAAAGTTGATGTTATATCAGCTTCTCAAGTTGTAAGACAAATTGAACTTCCAAATGCTTTCATAGTTGATTATACAGAGGATTATGGAGATGAAGAAGGTATAGGAACTTTCTATTTACACATGAAACAAAAGAAAGATAAAACAAAAGAAATAAAATTAGAAGGTGGATTTGCGCAGTAATTAATTTAAAAGGAGTGAAATAAATGGGATTTAGATTAAAAGTAGAAGGCCCAGGTGTTATAGAGCTTAACAAAGAAAGTATACAAACAGTAAAGTTAAAGACTGATTTACCAATAGATTCAAATGCAAGAACTAAAGATTTAGGTTCTACAATGACTATAACAGGAAAAATATTAACTGCTGTAGATGGAGAGCCATTTGATAATACAAGACAAATTGGATTATGGTCATTAGTTCCAGCTGAAAGAGCAGATTGTTATAGAAAAGTAACATTAGATGTTATATCAGCTGATCAAGTTGTAAGAAGTATAAGATATCCAAATGCATTTGTAGTAGATTACAAAGAAAGCTTTGGAGATGAAGAAGGTGTAGGAACTTTTGAACTTATAATAAGACAAAAGAAAGATAAGCTTTCAAATGTTGCTATAGAAGGTGGCTACGGAGTTTAAATTTTAAAAAATATAAATAGATAAATAATAATTATCAGCCATCTTATATTAAATTTAAGATGGCTGATAATAAAATTTATAGCCAAAAAGCATATATGAATTTATAAGTTAAAGAGTGTAGATTTAAAAATTATGAGCTAAAAATATATAAGAATTTAGAGGTAAAATACATGAAAAATTTATATGAAGTGTTACAAGTATCAGTAGATGCAGATATAAAAGAAATAAAAAAATCTTATAAAAAATTAGCAAAAAAGTATCACCCTGATTTAAATCCAAATAATAAAGAGTATGAAGAAAAATTTAAAGAAATATCAAATGCTTATGAAATACTTTCAGATGAAACTAAAAAATCAAAATACAATAGAGAATTTAAAAATAAAAATAATAATGAGAGTAATTTTTATGGTGAAAAAGAAAATAAAAATAGAACAAAGCAAAATTCTTATAAAACAACAAATATAGATTTTGAAAATATTTCAAAAGAATTTGAAAGCTTTTTTGGATTTAATCCAAAATCAAAAAATATTAACAAGAATTTTAATAAAAAGACTAAAAGTCCAATAGATACAAGTGATATGTTTGAAAGTTTTTTTAAGTCTAAAAAATTTTAATATATTTGTATTTATGTATAATTTTAATAATAAATCTAAATATAATAAAAAGTGATTTTAAAAGGAGGTTAGTATGGAATATCAAAGTAATAAGCTAAAAATAATAGATTATATAATAGTGTTTTTGCTATTTATTTTAGCTTTGTATGTATATATGAACGTTGCTATAACTGATTTGAAAATAAAATATGGAATAATATTATTTATATTAGCAAGTGAGATATTTTATATACGAAATATTAATAAAAAAAAATATGTAGTTGAAATAGATGATGTTATAAGACAAATATCTTTATTAAATGAAGAAAATCAAATAATAAAACAATGGGATATATTAGATGAAACATCTTTAGTTATTGGAAGGAATAAAGGTGAAGTAGAAGTTGATATAAATTTAGATGAATGTATAAATTCTTCTTTGATTGATATAGAACATGCAGTATTAAATTATGCTAATAAAAGATGGTATATAGAAGATTTGTATTCTAAAAATGGAATTAGAATACAAAAGGATGATGATTATCTTTATAAAATCTCAAAAGATAAACCATGTATATTGGATAAAGAAGATATATTACATATTGGAAACACTAGATTATTAATAAGTTAATGAATAGGAGCTGTTAAGATGAGCTTGATAAGATGCGAAAATGGACATATGTTTAGTTCAAGAAGATATGGGAGTATATGCCCTTATTGTAATTTAGAAACTAAGGCAAAAGAAGATATTTTATTAAAAAAAGAACAGATAGATTTGGAAGAAGAATTATTAAAAGAAGAAATAAGACCAGTTTGTGGTTGGATTGTATGTGTTGAAGGAGTTAGACAAGGTAAGGATTATAAGATAAGAGAAGGCAAGAATTTTATCGGAAGATCTGACCATATGGATATACAAATACTTGGAGATAACAAAATTTCAAGAAAAAATCACGCTGTAATTGTTTATGATTCAAAGAAAAGAAATTTTGTATTATTACCAGGAGAAGCAAGTGGAATAGCGTATTTGAACAATGAAGCTGTATATGTACCAACACCACTAAGTCAATACGACATAATAGAATTAGGAGATAGTAAATTCTTATTTGTAGGATTTTGTGGAGATAATTTTGAATGGAATGATGTATTAAAGGGGAAATAAAATGAATATTTTTATGGAATTTTTTAAGACGTATTTTATATATATAATAACAACTTTAATACTAATACTTTTAATCTATAGAATTACAATAATCTATAAACTAAAGAATAATAATATAATAAATAATCTAAAAATAGATATGATTGATTTTGTAGGAAATAAAGAGTTTTTGGAAACTAATAATTTAGTAAGTCATTTCAATAACAATATAATGGCAGTAATGGCTGATGGACATGGCAAAAACTTTGTAGGCAAAAAATCATCAAAAGTAGCAATCCAAACATTTGATCATTTATTTAGAACCTATAAAAACTTAAACAATATAAATTATTTCTTCAAAAATGCATTTAACCGAGCAAATAAAGAAATACTAAAATACATAGATGATGAAATGGGAGGAACAAGTTTAAGTTGCGCAGTAGTAAAAGAAGGATATTTGTACTACGCAGTATGTGGAAATGTAAACATATCAATATTTAGAAATGATGAAATAATTCCACTAAGCGAAGGACATACAATAGATGTCTACGCAAAAGATAAATACTACAAAGGACAATTACAAAAACAAGTAGCATTACAAGCATTAAAAGACAAAAGACTATTAAATTATTTGGGACAAGATGGATTTAAAGATATAGAATACTACGATAGACCCGTAAAGTTAAAAAAAGATGATGTAATAGTGATATTAAATAGTGGGATAAGTGAAATAATACCTCTACTAAAAATAGAAGAAATACTATCAAATAATTTTGATAACGCTTGTTACAAAATCAAAAAAGAATTTGAAAAAAGAAGAGATTACAAAGAAGACAATGGAAGTGTGATTTTGATGAAATATAAGAAATAGCAAAGGTAAAGGTGTAGTAAATGAGAAAACAAAATTCAAAAATAAGGACTAATTTCATTTCTGAGTCAGGAACTTATTTACAAAACAAAGATTACTTTGCTTTTGTAGAATTTGATAAATACGCAATATATGTAATAGCAGATGGGATAGATGAAGACAAGGATTTAACATCATCAAAAATAGCAATCAAAAAAGTCATAAGTGAATTTAGCGAAAAACAAAGTTTCTCAAAAAGATATCTAAACAATATCTTAAAAAAAACAAGTGAAGAACTAAAAAAAGCAAGTATAGATAGACCATTAAAAGCTTCGCTTACAGTAATAGTATCAAATTATTCAAAATTTAGATATGCAACAATAGGAAATACAAGACTATATCTTATAAGAGATGGATTTATAAAATATCAAAGTAAAGACCAATCTCTATCACAGATGTATTTGGATGAAGAAAAAATCCCAAAAGATAAAGCTCAAAAGCATGAAGAAAGAAACAATTTATACTGTTATCTAGGACAAAAAAGTAGGCTAACGCCTTATATATCAAGAAAATACAAATTAGAAGAAAGTGATACCATAGTGCTTTGCACAAGAGGAATGTGGGAGAACTTATCAGAAGGAGAAATACTAGACGCATTAGACGAAGTAAAAGATCCAATAGAAGCAAATGATAATTTAGAAGAATTAATATTAGTAAAAAATATGGATGAATTTGATAATTACACAATAGCAACGATATTTGTAGACAAAACTTATACAAATCCAAAGCTAAAAAAACTAATCAAAAAAATCCTTATAATAACAATAATATTACTCCTTATAATTGGTACATTTGCTTATTTTGCGTATAAAAAACATAAAGAAAAACTAAAAAATATAGAAGATATGAATTTTTACAAACAAAGCGCTCTAAAATACATAGAAGAAGATAATTATGTAAGAGGAAAAGAAGAATTTAATAGCGCATTAAACCTTGCAAAAAAATTAAGAGATGAAGAAGAACGTGATTATATAGACAAAAGAGTCAAACTCTTAGAATTAATTTTAAGAGCGGATGAAGAATTCAAAGAAGAAAAATATGAAAAAGCCTTTGAAAAATTCAAAAAAGTAAAAGATGATTCATATTATTTGGACAATATTGCATTAGACTATGTGAATAATAGATTGTTTTTGATAAACAAACATATAGAAGTATTGGATTTGATAAAAAGAGGTGAAAATCAATTTTTGTTAGATAATCTTTATGAAAGTGAAATGGAATTTATAAAAGCCAGAGATTTGGCTAGAGAAATATATTTTATATCAGCAAAAGAAGAAGCAATAGATAAATTAGATAAAATATATGAAAAAAAGAAAATAAAAGATAAAAAACAAGAAGAAGAAGAATTAAAGCAAGAAGAAGAATTAAAAAAAGAGATGGAAGAAGAGTTAAAGAACAATATCAAATTACAAGAAAGTGCAACAAAAGCCCATCAAGATGCTAATAAATTGTATAACGAAAGAAAATACGAAGATTCTTTAATTCATTATAAGATGGCACAAGTGCTTTATGAAGAATTAGGAATGAAGGATATGCAAGATATAGTAGAACAAAAGATGAAACTTATAGAGAAATTAATAAAGAATGATTTTAATGTAAGACAAGGCTACTAAGAGTGATTAAAGAAGAATCTAATAAAAATTATAATTAATAAAAAAGATTAATAAGAAAAGTAATAATAAAAAATAATAAAGAGGGATTAGAATGTTAGATAAGATTCAAAAACGAATAAATGAGATGGATAATTTAAAAGATAGAGCAACCCTAAAGGAATTATTAAACGACATATTAATTCCTCTATATGAACATGATAATTTAATGTTTGAAACATTAAACAAAAGAATATTTGATGAAATAGAATACGAAGACAATGATTTTAGCATATATACAACTGTTGTATCAAAAATTGATTATGACCCACTAAATTATTTCTTGCATCCAATTATAGATAATATTGATTTTGATATCAACGAAATTATAAAAGAATCAGTAATTAAAAATAAAATCAAATTAAATCATGTATTTTTGGAACTTGATTATCTAAAATTAAAAGAATTTTTGGACAAAAAAATTGTTTTTGATGGAAAGATAATAACAGATAAAAATTCATATGATGCACAGTTTATATTAGAAATGAATAAAGACTTTATAAACAAGGTCAAGCGTTTATACAAAATATTTATAAAAAACAATATAAAATGGAAAACTTTTAACGAAACATATCTAAAAAAAATACTTGATATATATCTTAAGGATTTTGATGTTCAAAAGATAAGTTATGAAGAAAAGATAATTGATTATCAAATAAATTTTTTGGATTATAAAGAATTTATAAAAGAAGATATCATACCTATTTGGAATGTACAAAATAACAAATTAAGCACAACAGGTTTTCCTATGCCTTGTGAAGATAAGATAAATTATGAACATTTAATAGAAATCAAAGGTGAACAAGATAAAGAAAAATATCTACTTAATAATATAGAAAGTAGTATCAAGGATGTAAGACAAATAAAAAATGGAATGATAATAATTGATGAACAAAACAAACCAAAAGAGTGGGAAGTATTAAGATTTGTAAAAAAGAAAAAAAGTAAATTAGATAGATTTGATTATACTCTTGTATCAAATCAAAGAAATAATGCATTTATAGATAGACTTAGTAATTATAATAATGCAAATATAAAAACAAAAGCAGAAATAAAAAGATTAATAAATTCATTTGAATTATCAAAAGGTGTAGAATTTGTTGAATTAGATATTTTAAATAAATATGATAACGAAATTCAAACCTATAATATGAATCATTTTATAGAAGATGAAATAAGAGAATGTGAATCAAATAGAGTAATGGTACTTAAATTAAAAATAAACGAAGAAGATAAGAAGTTGGAATTTTTAAAAAGAGATAAATTAAGTTTTTTGGTATCTGAAATTCAAATGTATTTTCCTGAATACAAATGTGTAGGTGAACTTATATGAATTATATTTGGGATGTATTTATTAAAGCCAAAAATCAAAGTATAGAAAATAATATAGTGTTTAAATATCCAAAGCGATATAGCCCGTATATAGAAGTATCTTTTATTGATCTAAATAAAAAAGATATAAAAGAAGACAAAGAAATAGAAGTTAATCCTTATTATAGATTTCAAAAAATATTTAAAAATATGTTTTTACTGGACAATAAAGAAGATGAAAATTTTAGAGAAATATTATTTGATATATTAATCCATTATCTAGCTCTTATAGATATTAAACAAGGACTGTATAAGGGAGAGTTCTATAAGAGATTCATATTAAATGATATCAAACAAGGACATTATTTTGACGGATTAAAAGAACATATAAATATATTTACATTTGAAGAACAAGATAATCTATTAAACCACTTACTAATGCTTTACAAAAGCTCTAATAATATAGAGCTATTTAAAAGTATAGTAAGAAAGATATTTAAAAGTAGCATAGTCTATCTAAATAAAGAAAATAAAAATGAAATACTAATATATTTGGGTGAATATCAAAACTTTATGACACAAAAGAAGATAGATTTGCTTATAGAGATGTTTTTGAATATAAAATACAAGACTTTATTATATTTCGAACATCATTTTGGGATAAATGGTATAGATAATACCATGAAAATAGAGAATATGGTTATATATTAAAAATTATATATAACTATATTATAAGTAAATTATATAAATAATATAGTTATATATGAATTGGAGTATTAAAAGATTATAAAAAGATGAAATAGGTGGATAATATGAATAATTTTGATGATAAGAAAAAAATAAAATACTACAAAAAAACTCAGTTACAAAATATGACCACATACCAGTTAAAAGAGATTGCATTTAATGAAAGAATCACTATAGCAAATATAAAAGAATTAGATAGAAATACCTTGATAAAAAAAATAATGCAATATAGAGGTATTGATGAACATCTATTTATCACAAAATATAAAAAAGATTCATTTATAAATTTATATGAATATGTAAAGAACACTAGAAAAGTTAAGCAAAACGATATGAATTTTAATTATAAAGAAAAAATTAAAATATTTAAAAATCTAAAAATTGATTATACATTCGACTATAAAATAAGTAGCAACAAAGATTTGTCCCAAGGAAATATACTTCTTGTTGATGATGAATTTAATCTTTGTACAATACTTAATCTAAAAAAAGTAAATGATGAATATTATATAACCAAAGACAAATCAATGAAAGTAAAAACTTATGATAATCATCACTATAGCATTATATACTTGGATAACAAAGAATCAGAATGTATTTACGACATATATGAAAATCTATCAAAAAAACCAAAGAAAGATTTGATTTATTACAAATTGCCCCTACTTGATTTTAAGCTAGAGGATTTGGAAATATCAAAAGCCCCTTTGGTTATAAATATAGGTTCAAAAAACTCTACTATAGGAACTTTTGATATAGATGAACTCTACGACGATTTGTCTATAAAAATAGCAAAAGTTATAAAAGAAGAAGATAACAAAATCATAAAAACACCTCTTATATCAACAGCAATAGCGATAAAAGATATAAATATAGCAAAAAAGCAAAAATTAAAAATAAAAGATTATATAAAACCAGAAGATAGTAAAATAGATGCACAAAAAGAAGAAATACACGATATAGAATATATTTTTTCATATGATGCGATAAGAACATATAAAGAAGAATTTAAAGAGATTAATTTATTTTTTAATCTAAAAAGATGGTTTAATAATCCTTATAAATACGAAGAGATAAAGGATAATAATGGTAATAAAATAGAAATACAAAGAATTAAGATAATAGAAAAATATATAGAATATCTAATAGAAATAGGACGAAATTATTTCAAAAAAGATTTTAAAAATTTAAATTTTGTATTTTCTATAAAAGAAAAAGAGCGTTATATGGAGATTATAAAAAAAGATTTGAAAAATCTTAACGCAAAATATCATATAGAGTATGAAAATTCAATAGATGAAACAACAGGAACTTTATTTAACAGTATCCATAATTTGATAAAAAAAGATGTCTATAAAAACAATCAAAATTATAAAGCACTCATTATAGACATAGGAAGTAGAAAGTCTAATCTAAATTCTTGTGAATTTAAAATAGATAACAAAAGAATTTCTTATGAAATAGATATTAAATCTACTCTATTAAATTCAAAAATTGATTTTGGTGGAGATAGTATAGATTATAAAATCCTTAAATATTTAAAAATCAAATTAGCCCAGATTATAAAACTAAATGAAAATAAAGTAGTACATAGAAAATATACTGCTTTTTATGAGGATAATTATGATAAGGAAGATATAAATACAGGTTTAGATATTGATTTACTCAGTAATTTAGATAAAGACATATATAGATTTGTAGATGATAAAGAAGATATTGATCATAATTTTAATATTTTGTATGAAGAAGCTCAAAATATAATACCAACAAAGTATAGGGATTATAAGCAGAGCAATCTAAAAAATTATTATAAAATAAAAGAAAATTACTACTATCTTATGGAATTAGCCAAAAAAATTAAAGAAGAATTTTATAAAAACAATAATGTATATGAAATGATACTTAGTTTTGATAAAAGATATAAGAATCAAACTAAAAACAATAAAAATAAATTCTATATAGATAGGTGGAAGTTAAATAGATTAACGGATGATAAATTAATCCAATTAGATGAATATGAAGATATAAAAATCAATATATTTGAGATAAAAAAATTAATTCAATCAGATATTTATAAGATGATGAAAGATTTCTTGGAACAATTATATATTGATAATGAAATTCCTAAATATTCACTCATAAAATTAACAGGTTTATCATCAAATATAGTACTTTTTAGAGAAGTATTAAAAGAATTTGTACCAGGAAGAATTATTGAATTCAAAAATACTAAAGATATTTACGAACTTAAATTAAATTCAATAAAAGGTGCGCTAAATTTCTTATATCTCAAAAAACTTGGATTCATAGATTACAGTATAGAATCAAAAATTTTAAAGATTCCATACAAGATAACAGCTTATACCCATACAAATCAAGAAAAAGTAATAATAAAAGCGCTTCAAGGAAATATGACTAATAATATATCGAGATTCATGGGTGAAAGTATAATACTTAAATTATATCTAAAAGATAATGATGATAGAGTACTTAGAGAATTTATATATAAGAGTAAATTAAAAGATTATAAAGAAATAACACCTAAAGAAATAGAAGCAAAATATAAAGATATTATCTATCAATTTGAGACAGATAGTATAAGAAATAAAGAAATCAAATTCTTTATTTGGCAAGATGTTAATTTATTTGGATTTAATATAATTCCTATATTAAGAGATGAAGAACAATTATATATAGGAAATAAAAAAGTATATTTGTTTGAAGATGATTCGTGGGAACTTGATTATTATGATGGACTAAAATAGAAAAAAAGATAGGTGAATTAAATTGATAGAAAATAAATATCCAATCTTTGAACGAGGAAGAATATTAAAGATAGAAATGTTAGAACATCTAAGAGATTTTCCATTAGATATATTTAATATTTTTCTAAAAGATTATTCAAATGGTATATTAAAAGGATTTGATATAAAGATTGAAGACAATAATATCATACTTAGTAGCGGGATTATAGTTTTTGATAAAAAAATATATCATAGCAAGCAAAGAGTAGTAATTAGATATAAAGATGGTGAAGATAATCGGAATTTAGATAAACTTATGATTCTTAAGATAAAGTTCTTAGAAGAAAAAGATTCAAAGGATTTTAAAATAAAAGATACAAAAATATATATAGACCAAGATATTAAAACAAAAGATGAAATAGAAATATGTAGATTCAAATTAAAGAATGAAGCAAGACTTAGAATGGATCATGAAGATTTTGAAGATTTGGATACTGAGTATAATACAGTTAATCTTATAAATACTACATATTCTAATATGGAACAAAATACAATACATCCTTATATAATAAAATTTTTTCACGAAGAGATGTTAAGATATGATATTCAAAACCCTTTAGATTTAAATTTTTGTCTTAATGCATCTAATAATGAATTATTAAAACGAAGATATATAATAAATTATTTAAAGATAAGACTTAATTTAGATAACGATATGAATTTTGATAACAAAAATATATATAATTTCCTTTTACAAATACTAAATACAACAAAGGGAATTGGCAAAAAGAGTTCGAATGCAAATTATTTTAATAAAAAAATACTGATTGATTAAGGAGTAGATTATGGATAATAAAGATTTTAAAAAACAAGATATGGATATTTTAAAAGCTATAAAAGAAAATCAAAGACAAAAAAGATTAAAGGATAAGGAAGAAAGTAAAAAGGAAAGTGAAGTGTTTATTGAAGGAGATTTGTATGATTTTGTAGATGGATATTTTTATGAAGATAGATTATATATGAAAATACCAAAAGACTTTGTGGATATGGCTAAAGAAATAAAAGATATCAAATATCCTTATATAGATCGTCCTGAAATTATAAAGACAGATAAAAATAGTGAAATAGATATTACATTTAAGATTATAGATCAAGATATAACAGAAGATAGAGTACATGAACTTACTTTAGGAATGAAAACTATGTTAAAGAGGATGAATCCATCAAATTTAATATTGTCAGAAGGGTTAAAAAATATAAATTCAAAAAATATAGGGTTTTTGGAAATGAAGACAACTGCAATTGATGGTTATATATATAATTTGATATTTTTTATGGTATTTGAAGGCAAAGTGCTTATGGGCAAAGTAGCTTGTTTATATGATAAGCATAAGATTTGGAAAGACCTTGGATTTATGATGATGGATAGTGTGAAAGTATTATATTAAAAAAAACAAGATAGAAATAACTAGAGGGGGTAATTAAATGTCTTTTGGATATACTTATGATTTGGTACAAATAGCTCCATATGAATTTGAAAAGATTATAGATATAAAAGTTGTAGATGAGATATCTACTCACACAAAGGTTTATATAAGAGGATTTATAAAAGAAGAATTAATAGATAAATATGTAGATGATGCTAGGCAAAAACAGGCTTTTGAAATAAATTTAAGTGGAGAGTCAGGTAATATAATTCTTTTTAGAGGTTTTGTTGGAAATATAGATATAAAAGCAGGCGGAAATTTAAGAGAATTAGAGATTATAGGTGTTGGTGCTACTTTCTTTATGGATAATAAATTAAAGAAAAAATCTTATCAAGATAAGGATATGCTATATACAGATGTTATAGATGATAGCATAAAAGATTATAATGGATCATTTTCACAAGAGATATTAAATGGCAAAAAAATAGAAAAATTAATAATTAGATATGATGAGACTTCTTGGAATTTTGCCAAAAGACTAGCTAGTCATTTTAATGCATTTATTGCTCCAGATAGAAAGTTCTATGAACCAAAATTCTATATAGGGAATCTATCTAGTTTAAATACAATCAATTTGGAAGAATATGATTATAAAATATCGAGAAATTTAATGAGTTTTATTAACAAAAAAGATAATTATGTGAGTGGGATAATGGAACAAAATTTTACAACTTATATAATAGAAAGCTTTAAAATATTGGATTTATGTCAAAGTGTTAATTTTAAAGGAAGAAAATTATATGTATATAAATGCGAAATTAGTATGAAGGATTCGATATTTTATAATAAATACTATTTATGTGATGAAAGCGGATTAAAGCAAAGACATATTTATAATGAAAATATCAAGGGGAATGCCATTTATGGTGAGGTAGCAAAGATTAAAGAAGATAAAGTCAAAGTTCAATTAGATATAGATGAAAAAAGACCTTTAGATAAACTTAAGTATTTTGAATATTCAACAATTTATTCGACGGAAGATGGAAGTGGATGGTATTTTATGCCTGAATTAAAGGATAGAATCAGATTATATGTTCCAGAAAATAAAGAAGAGTTAGCATTTGTAGAAAGTGCAGCAAATCTAAAACCTAAAAAGGTACAAAGAAGAAAGAATCCAGATATAAAAAGTCTGTGTACTGTGTATGGAAAGGAAATAAAATTCCAAAAAGGACAGATTGATATTATCTGTAATAAAGATCTTAGAATCAAATTAAATGATAATGAAGGAATAGAGATTATTAGTGATAAAAAGATTGATGTTCTTGCCAAGGAAGATATAAATATTTGTGGAAAGAATATAACTATGGAAGGTGAAGAAAGTGTAAACTTAATTCAAAATCAACAGTGTGCAATAACAATAAAAGAAGATGTAACAATGTCTGGAGGGTTGGTGAAAATCCAATGATAAATAATAATGAATTAAAAAATGAATCAACATTGAAATTAGAGCGATTAAATAAACAGGCTATGGAATTTTCACAAAAAAAAATAGAGATTTTAAAAAATATAACAAAAGAACATTTAAATATGGAATTTAGTGAAGATGAATTGCAAGAAATATATATAAGAATGGAAAATGATTTTGATAATATAAAAAATAATATATTAGTAACATTTAATAATTTATTTGAAAATATAATAGATAAACAAAGAAATGGAACAAAAAAGCCTATTGAGAAAATATATATGTCATTTTTAAGAACAAGATTATTAGAGGGTAGAGGTATGTTTTTAATAGAAGCTTTTGATGAAAATATTTTTCTTGATGATGTTGAAACGAATATACTTTTAGATTTTGATTTTGTGTATGAAAGCCATTTTAACAAGGCTAAAGAACTCATGGAATTAAAAGAAAAGTATAGAGAATATATAAGGGAAGAAGATATAACAATGATTCTTTTAGAAAGTTCAGTTAAATACTTTATTTTTATTGCTGATATTATGGTTCAATTTATCAATAGAGATATTACAAAATTACAATCTTTTAAAGATTTAAATAAA
The DNA here is from genome assembly GCA_045345765.1 of Peptostreptococcaceae bacterium AGR-M142. Taxonomy (GTDB): domain Bacteria; phylum Bacillota; class Clostridia; order Peptostreptococcales; family Peptostreptococcaceae; genus JAOARY01. Next base: position 3,154,096 of record CP148265.1, on the reverse strand, counting down.
GGAAAGAAAATCGAATTTAATATTGGTTTTTATAGAGCTAGTGCATATAAAATATGTGAATATGAAATCTAGGGGGATTATGTATGATGGAGTATTTTTTAGTAAGAGAAGCAAATATGAGAGAAGACAGGATTCTTAAGCTTCCAAAATTCACAAATTATAAAGAATTATTAAAAAAATATGATTTTAATTTATCAAAAGCTAAAGATATAGAATGTATAGATATTGAGGAAAATCTTAAACTTAAGTTGTATAAAGATATTTATACAACTGAGTTTCCTATGATTTCTCAAAAATTTTATGATATTTTTAAAGAATTTTTTATAGATGAATTAAAGACAAAAAATTTAATATTAATGGATAGGAATATAGGGACTCAATTGGATTATTATTATCCTATTTTGGATAGGGTGGATTGTTTGAGTGATGACACCAAATTAAATAGTTTTGATGAAGATATCAGTGTAAATAGATTGCATAATTTGGACTTCAATATGGTTAAAGAGATTATATTAGATAGGAGTAAAATTGAAAATATAAGAGATGAAGCTTTCTATATAGAGAATTTTAAAAAAGATATTTTGGTCGTAAATCTATATATAGCAGAATTATTACTTAGAAACCAAATAAATGGTTTAGAATTAAAAAGATTAAAAATAAAGTAAAGGAAGGTGAAAGTTTATGGCACCAACTTGGGGTAATTCAAAAAAAGCTTATGAAGAAGCTTGTAAGGAGTATGAACAAAAAAGAAGAGAGTCTTATAATCAAAAGGAAAATAAAGAGATACAAGAAGCTGAATTATATGTGGTTAGAGGCGCTAAAATGATATGCAGTTGCGGAAGTCATAAAAGAAAAATAAACTTACCAATAAGCCATGGTTCCTATATAAAAGACAAACCCATGATGACAAAATTAGATTATACTACGGAGTTAAAAGTGAATGATGCAATGGATGCTGTTAATAATAAAAAAAATTTAGAAAAAATAATTCAAGATAAAGCTATTGATAAATTCAATACAAATATTCCTTATTTTGGTTTGTGTTCTGCAATATCTAAAGAAATTAGTTTGGAAATAAAAGTTATAAAAGAAGAAACTGGTGAAAGCATTATAGGTCAAAAATGCTATCCAACTTTTAAAGAACCTTGGAAAAATTATAAAGAAGATATGCTTGCACAGGATTTACTTTTATTAAATGAGGAATTTTTGACAACTAAATCAAAGATAGTATGTTATTTTGGAGGAACGATAAGTTTTTATTCATCTGGTCAAGAAGAGGAAGTTGTGACAAAAATAGAGGAAATAAAACCAAAAAATAAAGAAAAAGATATGTTGGAAAATTTGGATATTTCAGATGATATTGTTTATGGGAATGAAGAAAATAATAGCCAAGATAGTCATCATATAAATATGGTAGATAGTGATAACACACCTTGGTAATATAATTAATGATATAAAAACATATAGTTTGTCAGGAGGGATTTATGGGAAGTTTTAAATTTAATGATATAGAAATAGAGAGTCCATATGATATTGTATCTGTATTAGATATAAAAATGAATCACGGTGTTAATATGCATTCTACTCTATATTTAAAATTAATATGTGAAGAATATAATGATTTTCAAATTTTTATTAAGACAAATACTAAAGATTTTATCAAATTATCCAAATTTGATAATGTTATTTTTAATGGTCTTATAGAATCTTTTGAAGTTTCTAGGAAGGGGAATTTATATACTTTAGAAATTAAAGCTATAAGTGCGACTGCTTTACTTGATTCAAAGGTAGAGTCTAGGTCTTTTCAAGATATTAATATGCTTTATTCTTCAGTTATTTCAACTACAATTTCTAATATTCCACAAACTATATTTGCATTTAATCTAATGGATAAAAAAATACAAGAACCATTAGTTCAGTATAATGAAACAGCTTGGGAATTTTTAAAGAGGTTGGCAAGTCATTTTGATAGCGTTTTGGTTTGTGATATTAAAGATAACAAACCTAGATTTTATTTTGGTTTTAATAAAAAGAGTACCATTAGTATTCCACAAGATTTATTTTATAAAGCAAATAAAGATATTGAGAGTCTTAATTTATCCATAGAACAACTTATGGATACTGATTTATTCTATCATGAAGTCAAAACAAAAGAGATGTATGACTTACAAGATGAAGTTTATTTCAAAAATAAAAAATTATATATAAGTCATATAAAAGCTGAATTTATAAAATCTGAACTTATTTTTACATATAGGTTTTCTAGGATAAATGGTGTTAGACAAAATAAAATTTATAATGAAAATATTAAAGGTGCTAGTTTAGAAGGTAAGGTTATTGATAGCAAGGATGAATTTGTAAAACTTCATTTGAATATTGATAAAAAACAAGATAAAGCTACTGCTCATTGGTTTAAGGTTGGACCTATTTCTAATAATGTATTTTATCTTATGTTTGAAAAAAATACTTTTGCAAGACTATATTTTCCTTCAAATAAGGAAGTAGAAGCTGAAGTTAAAAATTCTGTTAGAAAAAATGGTTCGACTTGTTCCCTTACCAAAGTTCCACAAAATAGATATTTGACTACTAAAAATAATAACCAAATGTCTTTAAAACCTTCAAGTATTGAATTTAAAAGCAATACTAATTTGCAATTAGGTATATTATTAGAAGATCCGATGGGTGCTAAGTTTTATAGTCATAAAAATATTAAATTCGATGCTGTAAATGATATTAGATTCTATACTAAGAAGAATATTAATATTATAGCTTTAGTTTATATAAGAATATGCGTTCCTTCATCAATGCAAAGTATTTCTATGGAAAATGAAATTGATTTAATTGGTAATATGATATTTTTGGGAGGAAGAGATCGAACTAGATTTGCACCTTTTACAGATGATGAGATTATAGCAAAAGAAGCATTTAATTTAGGAAAATTGATGAATAACATATTTGTAGGAGTATCAATAGCTGTATTTGCAGGAGTAGCTATAGCTACTGGAGGAACTTTTGCAGTGCTTGCAGGATCTGTAATGGTTAGTTTGGGGATTTCAGTTACAGCTATAGGAACTATGTATGTATTAGGTACAGCATTAAGCGATGTAGCACACCAAGAAGTACGAGATGTAGATACATATATAGCATCTGCTATTACAGGATGTATTTGTGGAGCGTTATACTATACTACAGGTGGAATTGCTAATTATGGAATAAGTAGTATGCAAAGTACACAGTATTTAATAGCAAAACCAATGACGCAAGTACCTATAAAGTTTATCGAAAGCTATGTAAATTCAGTAGGATCAGATATTATATATGCAGGTGTTAATGATACTGAATTTGATTTGGATCAATCAAATAAATATGCGATAGCTAATGTAGCATTTGACTTAGGTTTTGGTAAGTTTAGGAGTCGTTATGGAGAAAGTATGAGAGCTAATAATAGAGCATTGAGCAATGTTGAACTAGAAATAAAGATAAATACTGTAGATAATGCATTAGATGTGACAGGTAATACTATTTGGTGTGGAGTAAAAGAAAGAGATAATCCTATAGATGTAGCAAATGATTATATGAATAGAGAGAGTGAAGTTGAAAAAGTAGAAGAAATAAAAGCAACAGATGTATATAAAATAGAAAAAGTAGAAATAAAAGATGTAGATAATGTAGAAAAAGTAGAAATAAAAGATATAGATAATGTAGAAAAAGTAGAAATAAAAGATATAGATGATGTAGAAAAAGTAGATCAAAAAATAGATGAAAAAGTAGAAGAAAAGGTAGAAAAAGATTCAGATAATAAGGAAAGAGAGATTAATATAATAGATTAAATATCGGAGTAGGTGAATGTGTTGAATGATAGAATTATGAACAACATTGTAAGAAATGTTTTAATATTAAGTTCATTATTTATTGTTTTTATTTTAATATCTTCATTTTTTATTAAAATAGATAAGAATTATATTTATACAATATCTAATGGTGAAGCAAGTATATATAAATATATAGGAAAAGAAAAAGAAAATATTGTTATACCAAAAGAAGTATATGGAAAACCTGTTACAAGAATAAGCAGAGTCTCATTTTGTAAACAAGGAATAAAATCAATAACAATACCCAATTCTGTAAAGTATATTGAATCTGATGCATTTTCATTTAATGAACTTAAAAAAATAAGTATACCAAATTCAGTTATAGCAATAGAATCAGGTGCTTTTGGAATGAATAAATTGGAAGAAATAGAAATACCAGATTCTGTAGAAGAGATAAAAAAATCTGCATTTCTATTAAATAGATTAAAAAAAATAAAATTATCAAAAAACTTAAAGTATATAGGGAATTTAGCATTTGCAAACAATGAAATAGAAGAAGTAATAATACCTGATTCAGTAGAAAAAATAGATGAAAAGGCATTTTCAACAAATAAAATAAAGAGAGTGAAATTAGGAAATGGATTAAAAGTAATAGAGAATATGGTATTTTTTAAAAATGAAATAGAAGAAGTAATAATACCTGATTCAGTAGAAGAGATAGAAGAAGCAGCATTTTTTAAAAGTGGATTAAAGAGAGTAAAATTATCAAAAAACTTAAAATATATAGGCTTATTAGGATTTGCAAATAATGAAATAGAAGAAGTAATAATACCTGATTCAGTAGAAAAAATAGATGAAAAAGCATTTTCAACAAGTAAAATAAAGAGAGTGAAATTAGGAAATGGATTAAAAGTAATAGAGAATATGGTGTTCTCACACAATGAAATAGAAGAAGTAATAATACCTGATTCAGTAGAAGATATAGAAGAAGCAGCATTTTTTAGAAGTGGGTTAAAGAGAGTAAAATTATCAAAAAACTTAAAGCATATAGGATTACAAGGATTTGCAAATAATGAAATAGAAGAAGTAATAATACCTGATTCAGTAGAAAAAATAGATGAAAAAGCATTTTCAACAAGTAAAATAAAGAGAGTGAAATTAGGAAATGGATTAAAAGTAATAGAGAATATGGTGTTCTCACACAATGAAATAGAAGAAGTAATAATACCTGATTCAGTAGAAGATATAGAAGAAGCAGCATTTTTTAGAAGTGGGTTAAAGAGAGTAAAATTATCAAAAAACTTAAAGCATATAGGATTACAAGGATTTGCAAATAATGAAATAGAAGAAGTAATAATACCTGATTCAGTAGAAAAAATAGATGAAAAAGCATTTTCAACAAGTAAAATAAAGAGAGTGAAATTAGGAAATGGATTAAAAGTAATAGAGAATATGGTGTTCTCACACAATGAAATAGAAGAAGTAATAATACCTGATTCAGTAGAAGAGATAGAAGAAGCAGCATTTTTTAGAAGTGGACTAAAGAGAGTAAAATTATCAAAAAACTTAAAGCATATAGGATTACAAGGATTTGCAAATAATGAAATAGAAGAAGTAATAATACCTGACTCAGTAGAAAAAATAGATGAAAAGGCTTTTTCAACAAGTAAAATAAAGAGAGTGAAATTAGGAAATGGATTAAAAGTAATAGAGAATATGGTGTTCTCACACAATGAAATAGAAGAAGTAATAATACCTGATTCAGTAGAAGATATAGAAAAATCAGCATTTTTTAGAAGTGGACTAAAGAAAGTAAAATTATCAAAAAACTTAAAATATATAGGAGAACAAGGATTTGCAAATAATGAAATAGAAGAAGTAATAATACCTGACTCAGTAGAAAAAATAGATCAAATGGCATTTTCAACAAGTAAACTAAAAAGAGTAAAGCTAGGCAAGGGATTAAAAGTAATAGAGCATATGGTGTTTTCACACAATGAAATAGAAAATATAGAAATACCAGATTCGGTAGAAGAGATAGAAGAAGCAGCATTTTTTAAAAGTGGGTTAAAGAGAGTAAAATTATCAAAAAACTTAAAGCATATAGGCGAACAAGGATTTGCAAATAATGAAATAGAAGAAGTAATAATACCTGATTCAGTAGAAAAAATAGATCAAATGGCTTTTGCAACAAGTAAAATTAAAAGATTAAAGTTAGGAAATGGATTAAAGCTATTAAATAGAATGATATTTTATGAAAATCAGATAGAAGAAGTAATAATTCCAGATTCAGTGGAAAGAATAGAGGAATCCGTATTTATATCAAATAAATTAAAAAAAATAAAATTATCAAAAAACTTAAGATATATAGGTTCTAAGGCATTTGCAATTAATGAAATAGAAGAACTAGAAATACCAAGTTCTGTAGATACTATAGATGAAATGGCATTTGCAAAAAATAAATTAAAAGAAGTTTATATACCAGATACAGTAAAAATTATAAATAGAGCAGCATTTACAAAGAATGAATTAACAACAGTAAAATTACCAAATGAATTAAAAATAATAAGCTTAAAATCATTTTCAAAAAACAATATAGAAAAAATAGAAATACCAGATTCGGTAGAAGTAATAGAAGAAGAGGCTTTCTATAGTAATTCGATAGATAAATTGATACTACCAAAAAATCTTAAGGAAATAGGTTCAAAGAGTTTTGCAAAGAATAATATAAAATATATTGAGTTTAAAGAAAATATAGAGAATATAAAAGAAGATGCTTTTTTAGAAAATGAAATAGAAAAAATAAAATTACCAGAATTACTAAAAGGCAAAATAGAAAAAATATTTAATAAAAATATTAAAATAACTTATGAATTATTCTTAAAATAGGGAGGACAATATGAAAATAGTATTAAAAGCGAGTATTGCAATGGGATTAATGGTATTAGGGGTTTTATTAGGAGTTGCTTTAAATATACAAAATGAATATAAAATTTATTCTACTGTAAGTATTTTATGTCTATTAATATTTAGAGTAATAGATAATAAGATGAATTAAAAGAAAAAGACTTTGATGATGAATAACTTTTAAATAAAATTTATTCATCAATTCAAAGTCTTTTTTATTATTTTATGAATCTATTTATCATATCTAAACTAGCTTTAGGCTGGAAGTATGGAACTTGGTGTCCCGAATTTGGAATTATTATTTGAGTTAAATTTTTATAACTCTTTATAAATCCTCTAGGTATATCACCATCATCCTTCCAGATATTTCGACTAGCATTAAACCACATTTCATTATCTTCCTCATTGCCCCATTTAGATATATCATTAAGAATCATTTCTGTAGACAATGCGCCACAAGCTGTATCAAAAGTAGCTGCATACATAAGAACTTTGTATTTATCAGTTTGCTTGATAAGTTCACTATATAAATTTGATGAATCAATCATATTATCCTCTATAAGATTACTGGCAACAGGTCCTGTATTATCAGCACATTCCCAAGTTTTATCAGTAGGAACATTTAATATTTCCTTGACCTTTTTGTTAGACATATAAGTTTTTACATTATCCATAGAGATTGATTTAAAGCTTCTAATATCATATACATCAAAATTACCACCATAAGATGACGCTTCATCTACCATATCATTAGATAGTGTATAAGCCTTATCATATATTTTAAGATCTAAATACTTAGCAAATTGTTTATATTCACTATTCATAATTTCATATTGTTTGGAATCCATATAACCCAAAGTATATACATAATCAATATAATTTTTCATTTGTAATCGGGAATTTATCCAACCATCACCAACTGCTATACCTTTTAGATTCTTATTTCCATGTTCATCAAATTTAAGTGCAATATTTGGAACATATTTTCCACCATAACTTTCGCCCATTATATAAATAGGACAATCACTATATTCATCATGAGTTTCTAAAAAAGAATTAAAAGCTTCATATAACATCTGTGACAATTCATCTTCATTTTCTACAAATGTAGTTTGAGGACTCTCATCATAAACCATACTATAACCAGTACCAATTGGTTGATCCCAGTAAATAATATGTGCATTTTTATTCCAGCTATAAGGATTTTCTATAATATTTCCATCATCCTTCATTGTATAAGGACCATTTTCTAAGAATAATCCTAAAGTTGATGAAGCACCAGGACCACCATTGAACCACATTATTATTGGTGTATCTTTAGTTTTTTTGGATTGAGATTCAAAGAACCAATAAAATATACCTGCTTTTTTTCCATGAATAGAACTATTAGCATAACCTGCGTATGATTTTACATTAAGATTTGTAGTACCAGTCATATCTATATTTGAAGGTATACTTGTTACCAAATCATCTATTTTTGTTTTTGTACTACTTGACATAGTATCTAATAAATTCATAAAAAACCTCCTTTAAAAAATTTAGAAAGTAAATTCTGCTCTAGTTGAATTACTAGCTTTTTTATTAAGTTTACCAAGCATTTGACCTTGAGGAATTCTTACTGATGGGAATACACCTTCTTCAAATAATAATATATTTAAAGAACCACCATATTGGAACCAACCTACTTCATCCCCTTTTTTGATAGGAACATTACTACCTGTAGGAAGATTCTTGTATTCATCTTTAAATATAACTGAAGCTATAGTATTAAGACCAACAGGAATCATTGCTATATGACCATATTCCTTAGTCTCTATAATCATATAACCCCTTCTAAAATGTTCAAATACACTATAATCATATCCATAACCTACATTTCCACCATGAATCAACTCAGGAAAATCTTTGATTCCAAAATAATTACCAGCAACATCTTCGTTTGCTTCTACAACGCTACCGTCAATTGGTGAATGATATCTATGATATACATCAGGCATAAGGATACAAGAAAGTGCTGTTCCACCTACAAAATGGTCAGCTAAAGGTGAGTTATTAAGTAATTGTTTGATATCTAATTTTTGAGTTTTTACTTGTAATTTTGTATCTAAAGTTAGATTATCTTCAATCATATTTACAACTGCATCTGCTGGAGAAACTAATACAGAACTATCTTGTGGGGAACTAATAGGTCTCATACCATCTTTTAATTCTCTTTTAAAGAATTCGTTAAAGTTCTTATAGCCACCTGTTGGAATGATATACTCATCCATACCAGAACCAATTTCTGCTTCCCATTTTTTAACTAGAGGAAGTGATTCAGATGAATCCATTTTAGCACCATTTAGTTCAACAAATTGATAAGTCATTTCTCTACCAGAGTCATTACCAACAAATACTAATCCAGCCTCATTTTCAAAGTATAACCAACTAAATTTTTGTATATATTCAAGACCTGTAGTAAGGTCTGGATTCCAAGCATACCATTCTTTGAAGAATGAACAAAGTGTATCTATTGTAGCGTTTTGCCAATTATAGATTACTGATGGATCTGTGCCAGATGGTATAGGATTAACACCACTAACTGCGCTATCAAACATATCTTTGAATCCTCTTGGAAAATCAGGATTAATTTTAGTATTATTTTTATACCAATCTTGAATTAATGCAACAAATTCATCAATAGTTGTTACCTGATTTTTTAAACCTTCACGTTCTAAAGTCTTACTGTTCATAAAAAAAATCCTCCTAATTATAAAATATTAAGTTAAATATAATAATAAATTCAACTTAATGGTATTATACCTATAATAATTTTTACCAAACATTTAATGAATTAGAATATATATCTAAAAACGATTACTAAATTAAACTCAGAATAAATTGATAAATTATAGTATATAGATTCTATATTTATTGATTACAATAGATAGTTGGAATTATTATTATATGATTCCATATTATTAAATAGACTTTTTTATTGCTTTTATATAGTATTTTTTCCACTAATGGTGTACATTAAAATAGAATGTAAATTTCAATAGTGTTAATAAAATAACAATTTTTTAGAGGTGGAAGTATGAATAAACGTGGAAAAATTTTTTTCATTATAATAAGTAGTATATTTTTAATAATGACCTGTATATTATTTTTAAGTTTTGGGAAAATGAGTGAAAAAATTATGAATAGTGTTCCAAAAGAAGCAATAGAATTATCACAGAAATCTTTAGATTTATTAAAAAATAAAGAGTTTGAAGAATTATCATTATTGCTTAGAAATACGAAGAAGCGTAAAACAAATATTAATCAAAGATTAAATAAAGTATACGATTATATTGAACCATGTGGTGATATTAAAGATAAAGAAAAAGTAGCTGTTAATATTAGTAGTACTACTGTTTTAGGTGGAGCGAATATAAATGTAGTATTAATAAAATACCAAGTTGAGTGTGAAAATAAATATTTTTTATATCAAGTTAAATTAGATAGTCAAAATGGTGGTAAATATAAGATATTAGATATACATACAATGATATTAAATGAGTCATTAGAAGAGACACATAAATTAAATTTAACAAATAAAGATATTAGTTCTTACTTATTTATTTTTGCTGGTATTCTTAGTTTATTAATATCTTTTTATACAGCATCTATTGCATTTTCAAGAAAGGAAAAAAAATATATTTTTTGGACTATAGTATCTTTAGTTGGTGGGTGGAATTTTTTATTAAACTGGTCAACTGGAGATATGGGTATGCAGATGTTATCGGTAGGGCTTCCGAATTTTTCAGTACGTTATGCTGGGAAATATAGTCCAATTATATTTGGTTTTAGAATTCCTTTAGGAGCTTGTTTTTATTGGATTAATAGGCTTAAATCAAAAGATGAGGAAACTAATATGTTGAATGAATTTGAAGAAACTAATAATTATTAAGTTTATAATTTGAATGAATCTAATGAACCTAGAAGTGATTAAATATCATTTCTAGGTTTTGTTTTTATTGATGAAATTAACAGCTTAAGTAAAGAATGGATTATAAAATAAAATTATATATGATTAAGTAGTAAAATATATCTAATCTTATATAAAAAAGTAGAATAACTGTTTATTTTGGTATAAAATTGATATGTTGATAGATGATTTATTAGGAATTTGTATATCAAAAAATACATATAGAATAGTAGGGACGAAATTATATGAGCAAAACTGTAAAACGAGGATATTTAGAGAACGAACAAAGAGATTTTAGCAAAAAAGCAATAAGTAAATTAAAGGAAATAGGAAGGGATTTATATTATTTATTAAACAGAGGTTATTATATCAAAAATTCTTCTACATTTTTAGGTAATCATCATTTGCTTTCGAAGAATCAAAGATTAGCTTTGGTTAGATCCATTTCTTCCAAAGAAAATATAAAATACAGACTAAACAAAGAAATTAAAGAAAGCTTAGAAAATAAAACAGTATATATTGATGGATTTAATACTATTATAACTTTGGAAGTAGCTTTATCAAATTCATTGCTTTTAAAATGTATGGACAAGACAATTAGAGATTTGGCAGGACTTAGAGGAACATACAAATTAATAGACAAAACAGATATAGCAATTAAATTAATAGGGCAAACATTAGTTAAATATAAGGCATCTAAAGTTGTGTTCTACTTAGATTCACCTGTATCTAACTCAGGAAAATTAAAGCTTAAAATAATAGAATTGCTAAAAAATTATGATTTTGAACTTGATATTATAATAATACCAAATGTAGATGCTACATTAGAAAAATTAGAAAATGTAATAACAACGGATGCAATAATTTTAGATAAATGCAAATCTTGGTTTAATCTAAATAGATGTATATTAGAAGAACATCTACCTGAATATGAATATGTAGATTTTAGCGATTTGATGGAATAATAAATATTAAAAAAACAGATAGTAAAAGAGGGGGAATTTTTGTGTCTAGCTTAAATTTGCTTATGAAAGCATTAAAATCTAGCCCAGATAATCATAATTTAAGATATAATGTGGCTAAATTACAAATAGAAAACAATATGTTTAATGAAGCATATGATAATTACGAGGTTTTGTATCAAAAGACTAAAAATATAGAAACAATAGATTTGATGATAGAATGTTTAATAAATTTAAATGATCTAAATAAAGCAATACAAATAGTGGATAGTAAAATAAATTCTAGTTCAAATTGGGCAAAAGCATATTTAAGAATTTCTAAGGAATACGATAAATCAAATGATTTAGATAATGCTTTAAAATACTATGAATTAGCAGTAAAATACGATAAAATACTAAGAGATTATACATATGAATTAAGATTTATGAATCTAAATACTAATAATCAAAATATAAGTAGTAATAACAAAGTAAATACTAATGATAATAAAGATAATGATATAAGAACTAATCAAAATAACACTACTTGTACTAATGATAATTTTAATATAAATAACAATTCGAATATGAATAATACAAATAATAACGAAAATAAAAGACCAGTATTAAAATTAAGTAATATTAGAAAAAATAATAATGAAAAAGAAACTAAAAATGATGAATCTAAAAATAGAAACAATGAAGGTAGTAAGGAAAAATTAAAAGTTCTTAATTTTTCAAATGGAGAAGATCAAAGAGATTATACATTATATGAAAATACAGATTATAAAAAAGTTGATATTGGATTTAAAGATGTTGCAGGATTAAGAAAAGTAAAAGAAAATATATATAATAATATAATAGCACCCATAAAGAATCCATTCCTATACAAAACTTATGGAAAAACTGCTGGTGGAGGAATTTTATTATATGGACCTCCTGGTTGTGGTAAGACATTTATATCAATGGCTACAGCTGGTGAATGTGATGCACATTTTTTTAATATCTCTATAACAGATATTTTGGATATGTATATAGGAAGTAGCGAAAAGAATCTAAATGAAATATTTGAAACAGCTAGAAAAAAAGCACCTTCAATAATATTTATAGATGAGATTGATGCTATTGGTGGTTCAAGACAAGAATCAAGAACAAATGCATTAAAGATGCTAACAAATCAACTTCTAATAGAATTAGATAAAACAAGAAAACAAAATGATTCGATACTTGTTATTGGAGCAACTAATATGCCTTGGTCTGTTGATAATGCATTAAGAAGACCAGGAAGATTTGATAGAGTTATGCTTATTCCACCACCAGATTATGAAGCTAGAGTTGAACTTCTTAGATTGGATTTGCAAAATAGACCTCATACAGATGTTGATTTTAAATTCTTAGCTCAAAAGACAAAGGATTTTTCAGGAGCAGATTTAAAGGCATTATGTGATAAAGCTAGTGATTTGGCTATAAAAAAATCAATGGAAACAAACTCTATAATCCCATTAAATACTCATTACTTTATGCAGGCTTTAAATGATAGTAAAGCAACTACTTTAGAATGGCTTAATACTGCCAAAAACTATGCAACATATGCAAATGAAAGTGGAATATATGATGAGATATTAGAATATCTAAAAAGTAATAAGTATTAATTAATACGAAACTCTATATTAATATAAAAAAATAAAGAGTCATAAAAGAGGTGAAAATATTGAATTTTTCTTCTTCAAGTATGAATATCAATAAAATAGAAACAAAGATGGATTTTTTATTTAACAACGAAAAATATGATTTGGCAATAAAGGATGCTTATAATATACTATCTATGGAACCAACAAATGAACATGCTTTGTATGTATGTTGTTATGTACATTATATAAAAGATGAATTAGATAAAGCTAATCATTTTGCGCAGGAGTTTTTGAAATTAAATCAAGAAGCTGATTATATACATAGTCTGTACGCTCAAATCCTCAAAAGAAAAAATGATTATCATAAAGCTTTAACACATATGAATAGAGCCTTAGAATTAGACCCTAATAATGAATCCAATTATTATAATATGGCATTGATGTTTATAGGCAAAGGTCATACTGATGTATATAAAGCGATAGATTATTTGGAAAAATGCCTAAGAATTGATCCGAATTATCAAAAAGCATATTCATTATTAGCTTATTTGTATATAGAAATGAACGATATACATAAGGGTAATAGATTCATAACAAAAGCACTCAATCTAAATCCTCTATCATCATATTCAAATAGGATAAATGCATATTATTATCTTAAGGTTGGAGATTTGGAAGAGGCTAAAGAAAGTATATTAAAATCATTGAGATTAAATCCTAATGATGAACATTCACAAATTTGTCTAAAGGAAATAGATGAAGTTATGAAAAATCCTGTACCTTATTATAGACAAATAAAAGACTTTTTGGATGATAACTTAAGAAGTGATCCAAATGATAGTTTGAGTATTGAATATATGAATAAAATAAATCAAAAATTAGAAGAGTTAAATTCTCTAACAAATCCAATAGATATGATTGTAGATAAGTTTAGAGATATATTTAATATCTAAAATGATATCTAAAAATTTAATTTTTAGGTATTAAATAAACTTATTTTTGAAATATTAGCAGTTGATAACTGTAATATGCTATCATAGAAAATTAAAAATTAAAGAGGTGAAATTTTGAATATAGGTATATTACCAAAAATAATACATCCTTCTTGGGATGAATTTTTGACAGATGAAATAAAAAATGAATTAAAAGAAATAGAATCAAAGATAGGAAATAATTATAATCCTAAAAAGGAATATGTATTTAGATTCTTAGAAAATGATTTAGATAATATAAAAGTAGTGATTTTGGGAATGGATCCATATCCGCAAGAGGGTGCAGCAATTGGGCGTTGTTTCCAAGTTGGTGGTCATACTTCCTGGGATGATAAATTCAATAAATCATTACAAAATATATTTAAACTGATTCATAAAACATATATGGATATTAAAGAGTATTCAGATATAGGTAGCTTAAAGATAATAAGAAAAGATATTAAGGATAATAAGTTTAATATATTAGCTCCTTGTGATATGTTTGATTCTTGGGAGAAACAAGGTGTATTATTATTAAACGCAACATTGACAGTGGAAATCAATAATTCGGGTAGTCATTTGGACATTTGGAGTGGTTTTAGCAAGAAACTTATTAAGTTTATCGACAAAAAAAGACCTCGAGCGAATTGGTTTTTGTGGGGAAATGATGCACAGAATGTAGGTAAGGATATAATAAATGGTATCAAGCATGAATCGAGACATCCATCAAGAACAAGTTCTAAATACGAAAATGATTTTTTGAAATCTAATTGTTTTAGAGATACTATGAAAATAAATAATGAAGCAGATAAAATAAACTGGTTGGGTTAATACCCAATCAGTTTTTTTAATAGAAAAATTAATATTTATTCATATAAAAAGTATAGATTATTTTTGTTTTTTGCAAACTAAAAATAATCTATCCAAAAATATATTTAGTATTAACTTAGCTAAAATATTTTTATGCTCACTAATGACTACCTTTAAAAATGTTTTAAGATTTTTTTGAAAATAAAAAAATATAAAAAATTGAATTTTATATAAAATTTAAAAAAATATTTTTTTATGAAAAAAATTAATATTTATGCTTCTAGGACTTTAGATTTATAAAAATTATGCTAAAATAACTATGTGTTGTATATTTTTTGATTAAAAGATAAAAAAGAAAGGATGTGTAAGAAAAATGTCAAATGAAAATCAACAGTCAATGAAGAATTATTATATTGTCAAATTAGATATTAGTTCAAAACAAAAATATATTTATTCTTCAAATAGATTGCAAGAAATAATAGGGGCATCAAAGATTATAGAATTTATAACAGAAATGTTAGGTCGAGATGTGCTTCTTAAAATGAATAGGGATTCTTTTAATAAAGACTATGAATTCCTAAAAAATTTAGAAGTTAAAGATATGAAGGACATAAATAAAAAGGCTTTTGAAAAGGTTTCAGATTTCTATACAAAAAAACGAAAAGAAGAACTTGATGCTATTGAAAAGGATTGCAAAGATTTTAAAAGTTCGTTAAGTGAAAAAAAACTAGATGAAATTACGAAAAAGTTTAAGTATAAGAACTTAGAGATAATTAAAGACCAAAAGTATTATTTTGAGAAATATGAAGAAGGATACAAAGAGGGAGATAAAGAATATACATATAATCCATATTCAAATGTATTGTTTGAAGCTGGTGGTAATGCTATGTATATATTCAATAAAAAAGAACATGCACAGGAGTTTAATAAGAGAGTAAGTAGATTTGTTCTTAAATACTTTAAAGGTATTGAGCTTGTAAGCGTTATCCAAAGATATAAGGAAGAGGCTCATTTTATCATTGATATTTTTGATGAGATAGAAAAGAAGATAACAGCAAAGAAGAATAAGAGAAATAATTATATAAATACATTAAGTTTTGGATTTAATGAACTTTGTCCAAATACAAGAAATCCAGCTGGTTATGAAGTTGTTTATCCTTCAGATTATGAAAATGAAGCATTTAGATCGAGTATACTTTCAAAAGAAGCATTTGATAAGAAGTTATTTTATAATCTTTTGATTAACTTAATTAGGATGATTAAAGATGAAGAAAAAGAAAAAAACAAAAATGATAAAGAAAATAACAAAGAAAAATTAAATATAAAAGAAAGATTAAGTAATAAGATATCAACTAAACGTTCAGGAATGTACGCTGAAGCAAACTTACATTTTAATAATGATATTAGTTTTGATTATGATTTGGAAGCTACTACATTACAAGAACTATTTGATAGATTCTATGAATTTAAGAATGTAAATAGACTTGGTAAATTAGATAAGTTGAGTTCAAAAGATAAAAAGGAAATAACAGTAGAATTAGATAAATTAAGTGGCAAGAAAACAGAAGGTTCTTACATTGGTATTACTTGTTTAGATGGAAATTCTATGGGAGTAAAAGTCTTTGAGTTCAAAGAAAAATATAAAGATGAATTTAAAAATCAAAATGAAAAAAATAGTGCTGAAAAATATAAGAAAATAGAAATAGCAAGAGAGTTTGCTAATTTAGATGCTAAAGATATATTTAAAGATGATAAAGATGTTGTAAAGAATACAGCTGAAATAAAGAATAAAGAAGAATGTAAAAAGATATATAACGATTTTGATTGTTATGATTTACTTTTTGAGGTTAGCAATGGAATAACAAGTATGGTCGTAAAAGACAAAGAGAATTTAGCTTCAGATGAACAAGATGATGGGCTAAAATATGGAGCAAATACAATAATTGAAGAATTATTAGAAAAATATCAGGATAGAAAAAATATTACTGATAAAGTCAAATTAGCAAATCAAAATTATTTAAAGGACTATATAATTTTTACTACCTCTATAAAGAATGCTTATACACAAGCTTTTGAAGATTTAAAAAGAGAAATATACGAATATAAATATGAGCATGAATCAAACAAAAATAATGAAGAAGATGGTTCTGTACTTCCTATAGTGCCAGTTATATTAGCTGGAGATGATATATCTTTCTTATCTTTTGGAAAATATTCAATAGAAATAACTAGAAAATATATAAACCATCTTTGTAAGCAAAGCTTTATTGATGACAAAGATATAAATATAGCTTATATTATGGGGAAATTATATGTTTGTTCAGGAACAGCAATAATACCAAGAAATTATCCATTTGCTCAAGGTGTTAAGATTGCAAGTGCTTTAGAAAGTAGTACAAAGAAAAGACTTACAGCAATGAAAAAAACAAAGTTAGAAGCAGTAGAATTTAAAGATAGAAATGATACTTATTTAGAAAGTGCTGTTTTTAAAGCATTCAAGGATAAGCTTGAAAATGAATCTGCTTGGTATCATAATTTAGCAATTAGAAAGAAAGAAGATAATAATACTAAATTAGTAATGATTAAACCAAATACAAAAGATAATACTATATCAAAATATGATGCATCTTTAATGGATTGGCAAATAGTAAGAGGCGATACTAATACAGATATTGACTCATTTAGAAATAGTAATTTAACAAATAGACCTTATCTTATTTATGATGAATATGATGCTAGAAATGAGAAAAACTATAAACCTAAAGAAAATATAAATAAAGATGAAGATATTAAATTTAAAGCTAGTGATTGTTATGATTTTTCTTTCTTAGAGCAATTAGAAAAAGAAAAAAATTATAGAAGTGATACTAAAGAGTTAAAAATACTATTTGATATATCTTTACTAAAATATATTCAAAATGAAGTACAAGATGAAGAGAGAAATTCTATATATTCAAAATTGATGAGATCATTTAAAGATTCACAAGAAAGTGCTTTATTAGTAGAACTTAAACATAACTTAAGTAATGAGAAAAAAGATGAAAATAAAATTAATTTAGGAATGACAAACCTTAGAAAAATAATACATGATGCAATAGAAGTAAAAGGTTTTTTTGATGAACTAGAATTAGAACCTGAAATTAAAAATGATAAAAATTAAGTCTGAAAGGGAGGTATGTATATGTATAGACACAAGTTTGAGATGGAACTTCTTTCAGATACTACATTTGGAAGTGGAGAATCTAAAAATGGTGTAGTTAATACAGAAGTATTAAGAGATAGTGATGGATTTCCTTATTTGCACGGAAAAACATTTAAAGGGTTTTTAAGAGAATCTTATGAAAGATATTTAAAAGGTATCTTGGGCGATGAGTTTTTGAATAAAAAATTTGGTATTGCTGGATACAAGAATGAGAATATTTATTCAAAAGAAAATGATGGAGAATTTAAATTCAGTAATATAACGTTGAATGAGGAACTAAAGAAAAATATAAAATCTTTATTTGAAAATAAATATGGAAAAACATTAAAAAAGAAAGATTTAAAAAGATTTATAGAGATTTATTTGATGGATGATATTACAAGTACAAAGATGGATGAAGATGGGGTAGCAAAAGATAAAAGCTTAAGAGTCACTAGAGTAATAAAAAAAGGGGCTATATTTGAAGGCTATATAGAAACAAAAAAAGTATTAGCTACAGATGATATTGATAATTTAGAACTCTTATTAAAATCATTAACTCAAGTAGGTGTAAATAAAAGTAGGGGAAAAGGCTTAGTTAAAATAACTTTGAAAAGTCCAAATGAAGAAGTTGAAGAGACTAAATTTAATTCTTTGAAAAATGAAGAAGTAAAATATTTATTTTATGAATTAAAACTTGACGAACCCGTTAAAATAGCAACGAGTAATGCACAATATGACTATGAGGAAACAAAAAAATATATAAGTGGATCTGCTATTAGAGGTTTTGTTATAAATAGTATATTAAATAATAACGAAGACGGTAATAAACTTAATCATTCACAAAAAAGAGATTTACTTAAAAATATATATTTTTATAATTGTTATCCTTTAGTCCAGTTATTTGAAGGTATAGATTCGCTAGAAAATATAAAATTGTATTCATTCCCAACTCCAAATATATATGTTACAACGAAAGATGTAACTAAAAATACAAATATAAAAAGATATTTAAACTTAGATAGTGAAAAGATTAGTAATATTGAGTCAATAAAAGAAGGATTCAAGCTAAAGTATCAAGAAAGTATAAAAAGAGAAAAAGAACCTTTTGTTCATGGTCTTAGTAAAGGGAAGTTTTCTTGTTATTTGGATATAGCAAAAAAAAATGAAATAAAAAAAGAAATTGAAAAAAAAGATAAAAATATAAATATAGATAATAAATGTTTCTATGATGAATATAATTATTTATTATCTTTTGATACAAAAACTACTTATAAAATACACCATACTAAAAGAGAACATTTTGAAAATATCTACAGATATGAAGCGTTAGAAGAAGATCAAAGTTTTTATGGTTTTATAGATATTGGCAAACTATTAAATGATAGTAAAAATCATGATGACATTAAAGAATCCAATTTTTTAATTGAAAAAATTGAAGCTGTTTTTAAGAAAGGTACTATGTATATAGGTGGATCTAGGAACTCTGGTTATGGAAAAGTAAGAATAACTAATTTGGAATATGTAGAGAATTTAGAAGACAAGTTGAATTTCATGAAAATAAGTGATAAAAAAAGCATGAATAATAAAAATGAAAGTTGTTTGGATTTATTTTACTTTACAGATACATTGTTAAGAGATAAGTATAATAATATTACTTTAGATATTTCTCAAGTTAAAGATTTTGGAGAAACTGAGAATCAAAAAGATAATGATAAAAATAAAACTATAATAATATCGTCTATAAATAAAACTATTGCAAAAGGATTTAATACAAAATGGCAATCAAGTACACCTTCACTAGCAGCTGTTGAAAATGGAAGTTGTTTAAGAATTATTACGAATGAAAATGCTAATAATCAATTAGAAAATGAAGCCTTTGATAAAAATATACTTTCGCTGGGAGATAGAAAAGAAGATGGTTTTGGTCTTACTTTAATAAATCCTTGTTTTATGGATTCGGATTGTATTATGAAATTTAATGATTTTGTAAATTATACAAATTTTAATAAAATAGATAAAGATAAAGATTCTAAAGATGATAAAAATAATAATATTAAAATTGAAAATATTAAAAATAAAAAACTATTTGTAGATGCATATATAGACTTAGCAATAGAAAAAACAGTAGCAAAAATTATAAATAAACAAAATGATGATAAAGATAATAAAAACAAAGCAACAAAAAATCAATTAAATCAATTTTTAAATACATTAACTAAAGCTATATTTGAAGATGAAAATAGTATAAAAAAAGAAGATGGACAGCCAGTAATAGCAATAGAAGAAATAAGAGGATTTCTTAAAGATGGAAGTGAATTGACTAGGAACTTTGATAGAGGAGAAACAAAAAGGGATCTTCTTAATTATGAAATATTTGAAGGGTTTAAAATAAAAGATTTCAAAAATAGAAAACATTCACAAACAAAAGAAGAAAATATTGAAATAATTAAGGATTCTGTAAAAGAAAAAGAAGTTATTGAATTTCTTGAAAAAACAAAAGCTATAATTGATTTATTTTCAATAACTAATAGAAATAAAGAATTGTATGAACTAAAACTAGCTAAAGAAATGCTTTATTACAAAATAAGAATAATGAATTAAAAAGGTGGTGATATAAATGAGTTATCAAAATAAAGTAAAAAGATATATTATAAAAATGAAAAACGTATCTCCGTTAATAGTTGGAACTGGAGAAGATGGAATTGAAGGATTATTAACTAGAGATAAGAAAGCGTTGATACAAGGAAGTAGTATAGCTGGATTATTTAGATCATTTCTTATTGAAATACTTAAAAATGAAAAGGATTCAAAAGTAATAAGAGAAATACAAGAGGTTTATAAAGCAGTATATCACGAATATATCACAGATAACCTAAATTATATAAATAAAAGACCAGTATTTCAGACTATAGAACAATCGGAGTTTATATCTATTGGCGACAAAAATATTATAGATAAAGAATTGGTTAATATAAACAAAAAAAATTCGACGGTTTATTTTTATGATTTTTATTCTACTAAAGAATTAGAAGGTAAGGATTATTTAAATAGAACACACACAAAAATGGATGAAAAAACAGGCACTACAGAAGCTGGAAGTTTATTTGAACAATATAAATTAGCAAAAGGTTTAAAATTTATTAGTTTTATAGATTTAAGGAAATTCGATAATGACAATAATGAACAAAATAAAAATAACAATGATAATGATGAAGCTATATATAAATTAACAGATAAATACTTGTCCTTATTTATATATAAATTAACAAATGAGAGTATTTCAGTAGGTGCTAAGACTAACTTTGGTTGCGGAAAGTTCAATGGGGAATCTTATTTTTATGAATTTAATTTTGATTATGATGATAATAATGAAAAACTGAAAAAAGAAGAAAAAAGAGAAGTTTTATCAAAATATTTATCAGATCAAGAAAATTTATTATCAGGTGAAATAGAAATTAACTTCAACAAATTAAAAGATAGTGAAGATAGTGAAGATTATAAACCGTTATCGGTTGATTTGGATACTGATGATAATATGATGATATTTGAATTAGAGTTTTATTGCGAAGATGGAATGATGATAAAAAGTTCAAATCCTAAAAAAATAAATGGTAAAACAGTAACACCTTCATATAAAGAAAATGATAATTATATAATACCGTCATCTTCTATTAAAGGAATACTTAGAAATCAAATTAATAGTGTAAATGAATCACTTAAAAGATTAAAACAAGATAATAACTATGATATAGCAAATATATATGATGATATTATAACTTATATATTTGGTGGATCAGTAGATGAAATTTCAGAAAATATTAATATCAAAGGAAAAGCAAAATTCGAAGATATAGAATTTGATAATTATAGGATGGCAGAAGATATAAGTAGTGTCAAATCTAATATTCCAATAATATTTACAAAACCTAGAATAAAGATTGATAGATTTACTGGTGGAGCTATGAATGGAACATTATTTAATGAACAGCTTGTTATTATACCTAAGGATTATGATAATAAACCAAAAATAAGAATAAAAATAGATAATAATGCAAATGAAATTGCAAAAGGATATATATTAATGGCATTAAGAGATCTTGCGAATAATAAAATAACAATTGGTTCTGGTGCTAATGTTGGATATGGTTTTATAAATCCTGTATCGTTAAAAATTACAAAACACAAAAATGATTATATATATTATTTCGAAGAACAAAGTAGTAATAATAAAGATGCAGAAGATGAATTTAGTAAAATAATACAAAGTATAGTTAATAATTAAGAAAGTAGGTGAGTAAATTGAATAAATTATCTTTTGAAACAAATTTAGAGGGTGATTCTATTAGTAATTTAATTGAGAAATTAGAGAATACCAAAATAGAAGATTTAATAAATGGTTTACAAAATGAATGTAATATCTATGATGAATTTAAATATGCATATATAAATTCATTTGAGTATTTAGAAATTGTAGAATTACAAAAAATAAAAGAGTTTATTGATGCTAATGATAATACTAAAAATAGTGAAGAAAATAATAATATCAAAGATATATTAGGAAAAGATATATTAGATATTATTGAAATTAGATTTTTTCACAATAAAAATAAAGAAATTGATAAAGAACAAAAAGATATCTTAAGTGAAGATGATAAAGAATTAAGAATATTTTTGAATAGAGACACAGTAAATATAAAAAAAATAGATAAAAAAAGTATTGCTAAAAAAATAGAAGAAATGGAAGAAAAAGATGAAAATAAAAAAGAAGAAGAAATATATTTTGTAAAAGAACAACAAGTTCTTAGAAAACATAAATTCAAAAATCATTCTGATTTCATCATAGAAAAAAAAGATAAAAAATCTAAGATATTATTAGAGCTTAAACATATATTGCATTATGATGATGATGGTCAAGCTTTTGTCATAGATTCAATTATGAATAGGCTATATAGAGATAAACGTCAATATGAAGATAAAGAAGACAAAGATAATGAAAAACAATAAGAAAGGAGGGATATACTTTGAGTAATGATTATACACGTTATGCAACATCTCCTTATAATTTTATTCCGTTTCCAAAACAAGTAGTATATAGATATGATAGCTTTGATAATTTACCAAATCATAACATAAGATTTGATAATAATTTACTAACAGGAGTTATTGATTATTCAATAAAATGTATTACACCTTTATTTATAAGTGATGGAAATCAAGATAATCCAAATTTCTTTAATATAAATGACGAATATGTGATACCAGGAAGTACATTAAGAGGTAGAATAAGAACAAATAGCGAGATATTATCTCATTCTTATCCTGAATTTATAGAAGATCAAGAATTATGGTTTAGAGGTTTGGCTGACAAATCCAAAAAAATTCGAAATGAATATGAAGAGTTATTGAAAGAAGAATTTCAAAGAGTTAGGAAAGCAAAGATTACTGACTTTGTTAAAGCTGGTTATTTAATTAGAACAAGTTCTAATAAATATGAAATAATAAAAGCAAATGAAGATGATTATGGAAATAGTTTTAAACAAGTTCCAGAAGTATTTTTAAGAAATAAAATAAATGATAATAAATATCATGACATGTTTATGTTTGAAGAAGATACACCTTGGGGTGATATTAATGATATTAAACAAAATAAAAGAATCCAAAAATTTCAGAAACAAAAAGAAATAGGTCGAATTTTAAAAGATTATCAAAATAATCATTATAAGCCTTATTTTGCTTATGTTGATTATAGTATTGATTCCAAAAATCATCTATCAGACATACAAATCAGAGAAAATGATAAAAAAGATTTTGGAATGCTTATGAATAGTTCTTCAATGGGAAATAAACAAAATCACTATCTTGTATTTAAGGAAAGTTCTGAACGTATAGAGGTTTCAAATGATGTAATTGATAATTTTTCTATGAATGTATTATATCAGCAAAAGAATAAAGATAAGTATATGCCGTTTAATTACAATACAAATTCAAATATAGATTTAAAAAATCTAAAACAGGATGTTAAAGTACCTGTATTTTATAAGCTTAGCGAATACAATAATAATAAATTTGTTAGTGCAATTGGTTTTACACCATATATGAAATTACCTTTTAAATATTCTATTTTAGATGGTATAGATATCTATAATCATGATTATAAAAAGATTGATTATGCTAATGCAATTTATGGATTCACCAATAAAGAATTAAGCTATAATAATAAAAAATCATATAAAGGAAGAGTTTATTTTGAAAATGCTCGATTAGAAAATGAATCAAAAGATTGTCATAAAGAAAATAACTATTATAAAATCTTATCAAATCCTAAAATAACAGCATTTCAAATGTATATAAATCAAGAAAATTATAATATAAATAAATTAAATAGGGATAAAGGCACAGATGATGATATCAATAGGCTAAAAACTTATAATGATATAGATTTTAAATTAAGAGGATATAAATTCTATTGGCTAAAAGAAAAGATATATGAAGCTGATAAACATTTAGACCAAAAAGCAAAGATTAACATGAAAATAAAAACAAGAATAAATGCTTTGATGAGTTCGAATGATAATAATCTGGTATTTAAAAGTAAAATTCACTTCAAAAACCTTACTAAAGATGAATTAGGATTACTTTTATATTCTATAAGACCTTTTGAAGATGGAAGAGAAAATATAGGTCAAGGTAAACCTTTTGGTTTTGGTCAAGTGGAATTAAATATTGATGATATTCATTTTGATGGTGATTTTGATAGTTATGAATTTAAATATGATTATACTAAAGATAGATTTCTTAAATTTTTTAAATTTGTAGAGCCTAAAGAAAATATAGGATTAAATGAAAAAAAGGTATTATTAGAAAAAACAATAGAAAACTTCAAGCAAGAGTTTGTTAATAAATTCAATGATATAAACTCAAAAGAAACATATAAATTACAATTTAGTTCTGAGAACAATACAACTTTATGGGCATTATATGAAAGTAAATCAAAGATAATAAAAGAAAAAGATTTCGAAAAATATAATTATATGAATTTAAAAGATTTTAAAGACAGAAAAGTTCTTCCTATGATGAACCAAAGAGTAGATGAAAATCTAAAGAAACAAACTGATTTAAAATATGAATTGGAAGGATTAAAGAAATTATTAGAATTAGGCAAAAATGAAAATAGGATTCTTTCGCCTGAAGAAGATATATTATTTAATTCTAATATATATGTAATTTCAAATAGCAGGGAAGATGAAGAGAAGTTACGAAAAGCTATTAAGGATTTCAAAAGGGTTGAATATATATTAATCCAAGATTTGAATAGAATAAGATACAATTCATATGATCTTATTTTATTTAATAATTTGGATGGAGAAAGAGAAGAAAATAGAATTAACAACACAATGGCTTTTAAAAAAGTTGCTTATTTATACTTTAATGATAAAAATGTTAGGTTAAATCTTACAAAAGAAGGCTATACTTATAGTTATGCTTCAGTATTATCAACTGTTAGAAGAAGTATTATAGACTTACTGATTTATAGGAAAAATATAGAGGAATAGATAAAAAAGAGGTTGTTGTAAAAAAAAATTCATTACATTATTTGAATTTTTTAAATGGTGTACTATATGGAATTTGTTTATTAAACAACCTCTTATCACAATATGAAAGGTGAAACTTTTCTATGGATAATAAAGAGTATATTAAAATTGGTTCAAAGGTGTTAAATGAAGAGGGTATTAAATCAATATTGAAAGATGTTGATAAAATATTTAAATTTATAAGTAATCAAAAATTAAATTATAAAAAAGACATTGGAAATTGTGCTTATAAAAATTTAAATAGTGAAGAAACAAATAAAGATAATGTTATATCAATTATCGGAGAACGTGGTTCTGGAAAGACATCAGTTCTAAAGACGGTAAAATATATAATAGAAAAATTAAAATTAATGGAAAAACAAAAAAATGAAGATTTCGATAAAATGGTTAATGATTATACTTTCTTGAAAATATTAGATGGTAATAATGCGAATATTAGAATTACGAATGGAAGCAACGAAGAGACATACTGTATAAATTGTAACTTTAAAAGCAATTGTGAATTAATAAAAACTATAGAATGTATAAAAAAATGTCCTATTAATACAGGGATATTAACAAATAATACAATTAAAAATATGCAATGTAAAATTAATTTTGAAAATGATATCATAATTGATATTGTAAAACCTGAAATATTTGATCAAAATGATTTGCTTGGGTTTATGATTGGATATTTAAAAAAACATGAAGAAGAAGTAGGCGAAATTTGGAAAAATTTTAGCAAATCGGAAAAACAAGAGTATTACAAACATTTGAACGATAAAAATGAACAAAAAACCACCAATTGTGATTCTTTATCAAATCCAGTAAAAGATAAATTTAATAAACTTCAACGTATGTATATAAAAAGAAGAGAAGAATATGAAGAACTTGTAAGAGAAAAAGGGTTTGAGAGTATTGATAAATATATGGATGATATTACAGAAGTATTGTATTCAGATGCATGCATTATTAAAAAATTCAAAGATTTCATAGAGCAACTTATTGATTTTAAAGAACATATAAGCAAAGAAAATAATACTTGTATATATATGTTTTTTGACGATATGGATCTTTGTAATAATGGACATGATCGAATATTAAAGACAATTCTTAATTTTTTTATGACTGATAGAATAATAGTATTTATATCTGCTGATATAGAAAGTCTTAAATCAAAACTTACATTGGATTATTTAAATTCAGAAAATCTACTAAGAAGAGAATTATTAGATATTGATTTTGGAAATGCTTCTCAAGTAGAATATTCTAATTATAAAAAATCAGTAATGAAAAGATACAATACTTTAGCAATTGATTTTATAAATAAAATAATGTCACCAAAAAATAGATATTATTTATCTAAATTAAATAAAGATAAAATCATAAACTTCCAATCAAATGAGAATAAAGATAAAGGTGGTATTGGATTTTTTGAAAAAATCAACTCTTTGGTGAAAATTGTTAATTTAGAAACAGAAAAGAAAGACCAAAAAAATAATTTTTTAAATAACAACAGTGAATTTATAGATGCATATAGTTTTATTTTTCCTAACAAACCAAGAGGAATGATAAATATATATTCAGCGTTATTAGAATTATCAAGTGAATTAAGTTTAATGAAAAGAAATGATTCAGAAAAATACTACAAAGAAATTTATTATGATTCAAAGCTAATGCTTTTAGATAATTTTTTTGGTATTATTATAAATTCCAATAACGATTATTTAGATTATAAAAATATCTTGGAAAACAATCGTATTAATGATTTTAATGCTGACTTTGATTACGATTATATTTATCAAATATTTAAAGATAAATTAGAAGAGATTGAACTTAAATTAAAAAAGAAACACAATTTTGAAAATAAAGAAGAAACAACATTAACAAATGAATACAAAGAAGAAAAAATACAAATTGTGAAAAATACTATGCAGATATTTATACTATTTATATTTTTTGAAAATTTAAAGGCAAAGATAGTATCAGGGAAAGATTTTCATAATGATAGTGAATATATTGCTAAAAATATGAAAATAAAAACTTATTTAAAGGAAATAATAAATTCTATAAATACAACTAAATTTAAGGAAAGTGAATTTGATATTATAAATGACCAAATGGATATAAAAGATATTCTAAGAATATATAGTTTGATGTTTGACAAACTATATACTATGACAAATCAAAATTCGCTAGATTTATATTTGGATATTTTGAAAAATATAGATTATGAAAATAATAAAGAAAAAATGAAAACAAAAATAAAAGATAATAATATAAAATCAGAAGATGAAAATAATAAAACAAAAGATAATAAAACTAATGTAGAAGAATTATTAAAAATATATTCAATTGAATTATTTTCTGAAGATATCATATGGTTTGAAAAAATAATGAATTATATTTTATTAAAACAAGGGGATACAATTGATATTATACTCAAAGATATAACACCTTATGTTGAAGTTTTAGGTAACAATGAGTTATATCAACTAAAAAATAAATTAAAACATAATGATTATAAAGATGTAGATAATAAAGAAGCAGCAAATCTTTATTTGGAAACTATAAATTTATTTATAAATAAAGATACTAATGAAACTAAAAATATAGAATTTTTATTAAATGAACAAAATGATGATATTAAAATTATACTCAATCTATTAGTAGCTGTTTATAATTTGAGAAAAAAATATAATTCTAATGATGCAGATGTAAATAGATTAAGAGAAATATTTCATAATTCTGGCTTTAAAGTTAATGAAGATTTAATCAATAAAAAAATTAAAAATGAAGGGCAATATGATTATTATGAATATAATATTATCCATAATAATACAGATAAGAACATAAAAGATTTATTAAAGAATATAACTAATCTAAATTCAAATGTAGAAAATATTTTTGATTGTTTTTATAAATATATAAGTGATGAAATAGGATTTTATTTATATGATTTTTCACATCTTTCAAAAAGTATTTTAAAAGAAAATAACAAAAGACAAATTGAAGATTTTGATAGAGAAAATATAAATAATATAAAAATATTAATAAAAAAACAATTTGATAATAATAAAATACAAAATAATTTATTAAATGTTAATACTTTTACAGAAAAAAATATAGATATACTATTTGAAAGTATACAACTAAATATTAATAAAATAGAAATATTAGAGAAGATAATAAATATGTCTACAAATTATATAGATAATATAACGCCTTATGAGTATCAAAATAAGCAATATAATGAATTGATGGAATTGTTTAGGGATAGTCAAGATTCATCACTTGATATAGATAAAACAAAAGAAGAAAATAGATATTTAATATATTGCCAACTAAAAGAAACTATAGAATATAGTATTTGGATTTTAAATAATATATATATAGATATTGAAAATATATTAGATGAATTATCCAAACGTGCAGTTTTTAGATTAAATGGTTTATTTGATTTATTTAAAGAAAATAAAGAAAAATTAAAGGACTACTTAGAAGATTTAAAAAGGAAAAGTAATGATATATTTGCAGGCTTTAAAGAATATGAATTAATAGAAAATGAAAATTCAAAAATAAATAATATATTAGATAAAGACTCTTATTATAATAAATTTAATGAAAATAAAATCTCTAATAATTTTAAAGATTTGTATGTTTTTCTAAATAGAAAAAGCACTTCAAAAGAAGATTTGAATAATGAAGAGAATAGAGATATTATAAATAAATTATATAACTATAGAGCAAAAGTGCAACCTTTTATCAATAGAGTTGTTTATGATGAAAAAAATGAATATATTAAAATTTTTGATGAAATTATAAAAAATAAAGATGTACAAATGAAAGCTAAATTACTTAAATTCATCAAAGATATTAGGTATAAGCTTATAAGTTCTGGTTATGTAGAAACAGAATATAGAGAAATATTAAATGAATTAGAATTATTAACAAAAGAAGATTCTTATTATATCAAGTCTTTAATAGAAGATTTAATGAAGCAATACGAAGTTACTGTTGATGAATTTGATATTTCTTATTTTGAAAACTTAACTCAATTATTGTATTGGATAAGAATATATGTTGATAAAAATAGATCTCAAGATAAATATATGAATACTAATTATGTTGATTTTATAAAATCATATATTGATAAAGTTGATGATACATCAAAGATAGCAACATTTTATAATACGAGGGTAGGTGTATAGAGATTGGCAAAGAAATGGGGAAATAATACGAAAAATAAAAATCAAAACAACAATCAAAATTCTAATGATAATTATGCTTGTTCACCTTATAATTTTATACCTTTTCCAAAGAATTATATCTATAGATATAATTCTTTGGATGATATACCTAATCATAACAATAGATTAGGTTTAAATAACAATGAAGATACAAATAATCAAGCAAATAAAAAATTTAAATCAATAGACAAAACAGAGAAAAATGAAGAATTATTATCTGGAGTTATTGATTATAGTATAAGATGCCACACTCCTTTATTTATAAGTGATGGGAATGAAGATAATCCGAATTTCTTTACTATAAATGATGAATATGTAATACCAGGAAGTACATTAAGGGGAAAAATAAGAACCAATACAGAGATTCTATCAAATTCGTATCCAGAGTTTGTAGAAAATCAAAAATTATGGTTTAGAGGTTTGGCTGACAAATCAAAAAAAGTAAGAAATGATTATCAAAATTTGCTAAAAAATAATTCTAAAAATAATGAAATTACTGAAATTACGAATTTTGTTAAAGCGGGATATTTAATTAAAAATGAATCTAATAAATATGAGATAATACAAGCGTTTGGATACAAAGATAAGAATGGTAATGAACATAGTTTTCGATTAGTAAAAGAAACATATTTAAAAAAGAAAATAAAAGATAGAAAATATAAAAATATATTTATGTTTAGAGATGATACTCCTTGGGGTGAAATTAATGATATCAAACAAAATAAAAGAATGAAAAATTTTGAAAAACAAAGAGAAATTGGTGGTATTTTAAGACGATATCAAAATGTTTCATATATGCCGTATTTTGTTGATGTTAATTATAGTGTAGATTACAAAAATAAGTTATCAGATATAAAAATTAAAGATAATAATCAAAAAGATTATGGAATTCTTATGAATAGTTCTTCAATGGGAAGTAAGCAAAATCATTATCTAATATATAAACCAAATGACAGTAAAGAAAGATTAGAAATTGATGATAAAATTATAGATAGCTTTTTAACAAATGTATTATATCAACAAAAAAATAAAAATTGTTACATGCCTATGAATTATGATAAAAATAATCAAGTTAATTTAAGAGAGCTGAATCAAAATATTAAAGTTCCTGTATTTTATAAAGTGGAAAAAGATAAGCAAAACAATAATAAAGAAATAGTTAAAGCAATAGGTTTTACACCATATATGAAACTACCATTTAAAAATGATGTTTTAGAGGGTATAAAAGATGAATTGATTGATAATAAAAATAAAATAGATTATTCAAATGCTATTTATGGTTTTACAAATAAAGAATTTACTAAAGATAATAAATCAACAGGACAAGAAGAACACTATAGTAAATCATATAAAGGAAGAGTTTATTTTGAAAATGCTAGAATAATAAGAACTCATAAGAATAACAGATTAAAAACAACTAAGCATGATAAAATATTATCGAATCCAAAAATAACATCTTTTCAACTTTATCTTACGCAAGATTATAATGATATAAATAGATTATCTATTTATAATGATGATAACTTTGAGCTTAGAGGATACAAATTCTATTGGTTAAAAGATAATATATATACAGCTGATAGACATTTGGATCAAAGATCAAAGAATAATACTAAAATTCAAACTAGAATAAATGCATTAGATAACAAACAAAACAATAGAAATTTGGAGTTTGAAAGCAAAATACATTTCTCAAATCTAACTAAAGATGAACTTGGTTTATTATTATATTCTATAAAGCCATTTGAAGAAGGTAGAGAAAATATAGGTCAAGGAAAACCTTTTGGTTTTGGTCAAGTTGAATTTAATATTAATAGCGTAAAGCTGGATAAGGGTATATTTAACTTATTAAAATTTGAAAACAAGTATAAAAAATTGACTGAAACGAATATTGAAAATTTAAAACAATCATATATCAATAAATTTAATGAATTAAACTCGGGTTATAGTTTTGGCTTAGAACAGCATATACAATTAAGAGATTTATTTACTAGTAAAACTACTATTGTTAAGAATGATGAAGAGAAATTTAACTATATGAATTTAAAAAGATTCCAATATAGAAATATATTACAGCCAACAAAAATGCTCAAAAATAAACATTGTAAAAATAACAAAAAGTTAAAAATAAAAAGTATAGAGGTTGATTTTTCTTTTATAGATAGTATAGAAAAAATGAAAGACCAATTTAATTTAAGTAAAAAAAATTTAATTAAACAATAAGGATTTATAATGAAAAATTTTAATGTTAAAACAATAAAGAATCTTATAGTAAGAATTATAAAGTATATTTGTAAAAAGCTAAGAATATTTACAAACGAGATTGATGAAAATTCTTATATAAATATAAATCACAAAAAAATTGAGGTGAATATAGAAGTGGACAAAATCTCAGAAGAAAATACAAAACTAAGCAATATATCTAAAGTAGATAAAGAAATGTATGATAAGTTCAATAAAATTATTGAAGATACCAATAGAAGAATAAATTTATCTATGGCTAGATTTACTAATACCAATGTAAATGATGAAGAATATTTAATTAACACATCAAATATTCTTATTATATCTGAAAATAAAGAAGAAGAAGAGAATATAAAGGTTGGTTTAAATTCATTTAAAAATAAAGAATATATATTAAAAAATGAAACTAACATAAATCCATATTTAAGAAGTAAAGATTGTATTATATTTAATGGAATTAATGGTGAAGAAAAAAGTGATATTGAATATATGGAAAATGTAATGAGCATAGACAAAACAAAAGCTTACTTATTCTACCATGAAACAAAGCGTTCAAATATTTCAGCAAATCATAAGTTTTTTACATTTGCTAATACTAAAATAACGTTATATAGTGCATTAATTAACTTATTGAGATTTAGACAAAATTCTAAGGAGGTTAGTGAAAATGCATAAGATAAAAATAGGAGCTACACCTCTTTTGGAAGCCAGTTTAAAAGAAATCTGTCCAAATTATAATGAAATTATTAATATAACTGAAAATATAAGGGTAAAATATTCAAATTTAAAATCTAAAGATATTGATGTAAACGACAATGTAATATCTATATTAGGAGCTAGGGGATCTGGGAAATCATCTGTTCTTATGAGTATAAGAAACATAGTAGAAAGTGAATTTTATTCAAAATTAAAATATGATGAAAGTAAAGCTTATATAGATATTAATTTAGATGATTTTTGGAAAAATATCAAAGAAAATAAGAATAAAGAAGAAAAGAAAACTAATTTAGATATTGATATAATTATGCCAACAATAAAACCTGAATTATTAGAAAATAATGATTTATTGGGTTGGCTTATAGGTTATTTTTTTAAAGAAGTAGAAAAAACAAAAAAATATTGGAATGATTTAAATATCCATGAAAAAACAAAGTATATAGGAAGAAATAATCAGAAAATAAATTCTTATTGTGAGTATGAACATGAAAATCCTGTTCGTAAGGCATATAAGAATTTGCAATATTCTTATATAAAAAGAAAAGATAATTATAAAGACTTGATTACAAATATGGCTTATAGTGATATAGATAAATATTTAGACGATGTTAAAGATTCTTTATATTCAGATGTGAATGTATTAGAAAAATTTAAAATTTTTATAAGAGAGTTTATTGATTTTAAGAAAAATTTTTGTTCAAAGGGAATCAAAGAACCATTAATTCATATATTCTTTGATGATATGGATTTAATTAAAAATGGTTGTATTAAAATATTGGAATCTATAATATTTTATTTATCATTACCGAATATAATCGTATATATAGCAGGAGATTATAATAATTTTTTAGAAAAAATAACATTGGAATATATTAAAGAAGAAGGTATTTTAAGAAAGTCACTAATGGATATTGATTTTGTTAATCCTAAAAATAACTATTTAGACACAGATACGTTGAATATATTAGAAAACAAAAATAATCTAGCTATAGATTTCCTAAAAAAATTAACATTGCCAAAGAATAGGTTTTATTTAGAAACTTATAATTTAAATAACAGAAGACATTTCAAACAAGAGATAATAAATAAATTGGATGATAAACCAGTTGAAGATGAAAAATCATTAGAAACATTATTGAACGAATTAATTGATAATAATCATCAAAATTTAGTTAATGGTTATTTTACTATTTTTGATGATAAACCAAGAGGTCTAATAAATACATATTCATATCTATATGATTTATTAGATATGTTGGGTGAAGATAACATAATAGATAATTATAATGAAAAAATTTGTTCTAAATTAGAAAAACTATTAAATGTATTAATTGATTCAAAAAAAGGTTTTAAACAATTTAAACTTGAAATATTAAAAACAATAGATTTTAAAAATTTGCAATTTGATTTTTATTTATTAAATTCTATGTTTGAAGCACATTATAAAAAAATAGAAGAAAAAGATTATTCAATAAGAATAAATATTTTAAAAAGTTTTGTTGAGATTAATATAATGATTGTATTAATACTAAAATTAATTGATAAAAAAATTCATATTGAAAATGAAAAAAATGCCAAATTTAATATATCAAATATATTAAATAAAATAAACAATGAATTAATGATTGCTTCGACTAAAATGACTTTAGAACAAATGATAAATATATATGGTGGATTATATAATAATTTAGATTATTTCAATGATAAATCAAAGGAAAGTTTGATTTTAGATTATATTAAAACATTTACAAGTATTGAGAATGAAACAAAAGAAGAAGTTTCTAAAGAAAAATTTGAAATAGAAAAGAAGTTTAGAAAAATAAATGATCGAGAATGGAGAAATAATTTCAAGCAGAATATAGATTATATATATATAAAGAATAATTATATAGATAAAGGTATAAATAATATAAAAAATGATATAAACATATTATCTAAAAGTGATAATAATTACATTAGAAAAGAAATGCATTATTATCATAATATAAAAAAAACAAGAGATAAAGGTGAAAAAAATAGATTAGATTATGTATATAAATGTAAGTTAAAAGAATTATTAAGAGAAATATGTTTTTTAAATGAAAATTCAAACAGTAATAAAATTAGTATGAATGATGAACTTGAAAAAGCGATAACACCTAGTGATAATTATGGTTATAATGTAAAAACAACTCATGGAGGTGGTTTATATTCTTATTCATATCTAAGTTTTAATGAATTACTAAATGATAATGAATTACCTACAATTAATAGGAATGATTTTCACAAATATATAGAAGAATTTTTTACATTATTTATTAATAATTATGATTTAGATGATTTATATTACTTCTTATTGTATTTTATAAGTTTTAAATCAATTAGAATGTATTATGAAGATTGTTCTTTTGGATTAGGAAATCTTATAAATAAGTTAAATGAAGCTATTAAAAAAGCAAATATAGGTAATAAGGATGTAAAATATATAAATCCTAATTTTATGATAATAGATGATATGCTTTATCCTTATCGCAAACGTGATAATGATGGCTCTATAAAATCAATAATTTATAGTTTTATGAATAGAGAATTACAGCTTTTGAAAAAATATGATTCTAAAAATATAAAAAACAGAATAGATAAAGTAAATTTAGATTTACAATCATTAAGAAAAGAAAAATTAGACTTAATAAATACAAATAATATTCTTAGTGATTTAGAATCTATATTGGAAATATTATTAAAAACACAAGAAATAATAGGTTCTATTAATGATAATAAGAATATAGATGAAATAATTGATGGATATGAATTACTAACAAAACAAGATTTAAACCAAATAATTTTATATAAAGATGGGTTATTTACTAATAATTTTAGTGAAGAAGAATTAAATGAGATATATATTTATATAAATAAAAAATACAAAAAAGATGAATCAAACATATCACAAAAGACTAATTTAGATATATTATATAATCTACTAGAAAGTATTTATGATTATTATAAAATTAACATGGATAAGCTATCAAAATATTTTAATGATATTAGAGATAATTTAGAAGGTTGTAAAATGTATCAGTTATCTAAAACTTTTGAAGATAGTGCTTATTTTACTAAGAATCTAAATGAATTTATAGAGAATATAGAAAAATACTCAAAATCAATATCAAACCAAAAATTATTAAGATTTAAACATTATAAAGAGTATCAAGAATTATTAAAAGAAAATATGGATTTAAAACATTTTGAGTTTTTTAGATCACAATTTGATTTAAAGAAAGCTTATAGCCTACTAAAAGAATTGGCAGAAATTAATTTAATCAACAATTTAGGATTTGATAGAAATACATTAGATATAAGTGAAGTTAATTTAACTGCAATTGAAAATGAGATTTTTAAAGGATTTACATGTGAAGATATTGAGACTGAACTTTTTAATGAAGCTGAATATTATAAATCAAGCGAAAAGTTTAAAGATTATAAAGAAATTTTAGATAAAGAAGATGAATTATATTATTTTAACTTGGATTGGTTAGAGCAAGTATCTAAAATTAGACTTCTTACTAAGTTATATCTAATTAAATATAAAGAAATAGAATTTGATATCAATAGAGAATCAAAAGACGATGATATAGGATCTTTAAATTCATATGAAGATTTAATAAAAGAAATTTTGGAATTTAAAGAAAGTGATGTATTTAAAGGTGTTATCAAAGAAGAAAATTCTTTATTTGCTAAAATAAAAAAAGGATTTGATAAAGATGGACAGTCGTAAAGTTGATTTATTATTAAGGATTTTGTTACTTCCAATAGCGAATATAGAATTTTATAAGAAAGATCATTTTGAGATACTAACAAAATATAATCTCGATATAACAGGATATAAAGATAAAGACAAGGAAAAGAATTTTGAAAGTGTTGATGCATTATACAAAGAAATATATGATAAGCTATACAAAATAATAAAGAAAAACGAAAAAATCAACAACTTAGATGAAATAAATCTCTATATAAAGAAGTATTTTAATAAGCAAGAAATAGATGAACTAAGAGAATGGTTATCAAGAAAAAGCTATATCAAAGACCCATCTGATAACTTATTAAAAATATTTTATCTAAAACATATAAAAAAACTAGCCAAATCATTTTTGACACAAAGAGATGGTAAAATTAGTTTCAAATACTTTAATGAAGACAATGTAACTGATGAGGGTATATATAATGATTACTCAACAATGAATAGCAAATATATTTATTGTGATGAATATGACTCAATGAAAGGAAATTTCTTAGGGCCATATAAAGGATTATACAAGGCTTTATTATTTAACTCTCTAAATAGATTCATGTGTATAGATATTTTGGTTTGTTCATTTTTATTATCAAAAAATGTAACAGATCCATCATATCTAAGAGGATTCTATCATCAAATATCTCTTGAAGACATACAACTAAGGAAAGTATTAGAAAAGGGTGTTAGTGAAAACCATATTCATATATCAGCAGGTACAAACTTTTATATAACTTGGGAAATGTTTATGAATTATAGCAAATCTGAAAATGGTGGAGCTAATTCTTATTATAATACATTCAAGAAAAAAACAAATATTATTCTTTATAAAAAAGATTTTGATTTGTTACCTTATATTAAGGCTTGTAGTGTTATTAGGGTATTTTTAAGTTTGTTTATGTATAAGCGTAAAAGATTAGATTCTAGTGATTTTACTTTATGTGAGTATTATATGGATATTGAACAAAAATTAAAAGATGGACATTATAATACTTCTGGTATTTTGGATATGAATGAAAAGGTAGAAGAGTTTCTTAGATTGATTGATAATTTTAGAAGTGGTAAAGATATCAAGGAATCCAATGAAAATAACAGAAATGATTCAGATGCTTTTGGATTTTCGACTATGAATCCTAAAATTATTGAATATTACTCAAATATCGTAAAGGGAATTATTAATTATGAAGATGAGCAAGAAGATAAGGATAAAAAAAGTTATGAGAGTGGGCGAGAATATAAAGATAGTTATAAGGTTATGATGCATACTTTTTATAATGCTAGATGCTATGATACAAGTGAGGAAAACTTATTTATATTTGAGTCTTTAAAATATATGGATAATAATAAAAATGATTCGTTTTTTTATGATGTGTTTTTTCAGTATCTAAGGATAAAAAATGAAGTTTATAACCTTGTAGTTCAACAAAACCAAGTAAAAGGGCTTGTGAATTTCAAAAAATATTTTGCTGCTTCAACTTCTTTTAAAGAAAGAAATGAAGTTGATAAGTATAAGGTTATACTAAAGAATCAGTTTCAAGATAAGAATATAAAAAAACTAGAGATAAGAAAGGGCATACCAGGAGAGAGTAAGGAAGAATCTGCAAGAGAATTAAGAAAAGAATTAAAGTCGATATTTACTGCATACAAAGAAATACTAGAAGAAAAAATCAAGTTTGCATTAGATAAGAACAAAGAATATTATTGTGATAAGTTTAATACCAATAAGTATTATACTAAAGGAAGAGATATAAAGTATGGTATAGAAGAATTTTTTGAAGAAAATGACATTTTCGATGCGCTTATTTTGGATGATATACAAGTTCCTATATTGGGTATTGTTTATCATTTTATAAAATCAAAAGATGATAAAATTCATAAAAAATGTTGGCTAAAATATGCATCTGATGATTTTAAGTCTTATAGTGATGATTTGTATTTTAACGAAAATAGATATATTTACAAAAGTCAAATTGTTGCACTATCTAAGTTAAGATATGAAATCAAAGATTTAAATAAATTCATAGTGGGGATTGATGCTGCAAGTTCTGAAAATGATACAGAACCTTGGGTATTTGCACCAGTTTACAAAAAAGCTAGAGATTATAGGGTCAAAAAATCTATGGGCTTTTGTGAAGAATCTGATTTTTTTAAGACTTATTCATCTGATTTTCATAATAAAGATAATGAACCTATGCAAACTATAGGGTTTACATTTCATGCAGGTGAAGATTTTAGGCATTTGATTAGTGGAATTAGAAGAGTTCACGAGGCTTATGAACATTTAAGATTAAAGTCTGGAGATAGAATTGGTCACGCTATTGCTATTGGTATAGATTCTAAAAAATGGTGTAGCAATAATCCTGTTGTTATAATGCCTAGAATAGAGTATCTTGAGAATCTGCTGTGGATTTGGGGGCTTTGCAAACAAAAGAGTATTAGTTCTTTGGTTGATGAAAGATATTTGGAACGAAAAATAATGGAACTAGCTTCTTATATATATATTAGAACTGAAGGTATGACTATATATGATTTGTGGCGAGCTTATCAGATGAAGTTTGAAGATGTTGATTCGAATAAGATAAGAAGTAAGTTTTATAATAATAATTATAGTATTGATGCTTGTAATGAGATTATTAAATACGATAATGCAAGGAATAGCAATACTATAAATGCTATTGGTAGCGGGGATTGTTTATTTTGTTGTGAGACAAAAAAAGAAAATTCTTATATATGGAGTCATGAAAAACTATTTTTGGCTTATCATTGTAAGATATATCTAAAGAGAATGGAAGAGATGATATTTGTGGAAGTTGAACCGTTTGAAGCAGATATTATAAATGAAATTCAAACCAATGTATTATCAAGGCTTAGTAAGGATGGAATTGTAATAGAAACAAATCCTACATCAAATAGCGCTCTTGGTGAGATTGATGATATTTTTGACCATTATATAAAAAGTTTGGACAATGAGGATTTTGATGAGGATGATAGTAATTCTTTGATTGTTACTATAAATTCAGATGATCCTTCAGTATTCCAAACAACAGTAAGTTCAGAGTTTGCCTATATTTATTATTCATTATTAAATAAGGGTTATCCAAAGAAGAAGATATTAAGATGGATTGACAAGATAAGGGAACATGGTATGAATACTTCTTTTATAAAGACTAGAAAATTAAGCAAGGTCTTAAAGGAAGTTAAAAATGTATTGAATGCGTTGGATGAAAGAAAAGATAGATAAGAAGTAATAATAAAAAAGAAACTGTTGCATTAAATAATAGAGTATTATATAAGTGTAGAATTAGAATAATTTATTATTGTCATCGCAACAGTTTTTTGCTATTTTTTTGCACTAGGTATTTTATCAACTAAAAAGAAAAGACCATAATAGAATGCACCTAAAACAGATCCGCATATAGCAACTTCAACATAACCAAGTCTAAATTTTATTAATACAGTAAGGATGTATATTGCTAATAATACAATCAAACCTTTTAAAAATATTTTCATAATAATCCTCCAAATTTATAATTATTTTTTTATTAACAAATATAATTATATAATATTTAAAATTTAAAATTGTTATTTATATTAAAAATGGATATAATTATCTAAGTGTAAAAAGACAAAAATAGTTCTTTTAGATTATTTAGGGATAATATGTAATGAAATTAATAGTATAAAAAATAATTCTTTAATTAGAATTTTATTGATGAAGAAATCAATTTTGAAGATGCTATAGAGTATGATAAGGAAACGGTAAAAGATTTATGGAAAAGGTGGAGGTGAGCAACAGTTAAACAAAGCTAAAAAGATGATTAAGGAGTTAATGGAAAATGATAAAGGCGATTAATATACGGCTATATCCAACAAAGCAACAAGAAAAGCTTATGTGGAAACATATAGGTTCTATGAGATTTATTTATAATTGGGGATTAGCAAAGCAAATTGATAATTTTAAGGAAAATGGAAAGAAGATATCAACTACAGATTTAGGAAAAGAAATGACTAAATTGAAGAACACAGAAGGTCACAAGTGGCTTTATGAGGTTTCTAATGCGACATTAAAAGAAAGTCTTAGAGATTTAGATAAAGCCTATAAGAGGTTCTTTGATAAACAGAAAAAAGATGCTAAATATACGAAAGCTAAAATCCAAAAATCAATTAGAATTGGTAGATCACTTGGTGTTTATGATTTGAATGGACATCCAAAGTTTAAAAGTAGAAAAAAATCAGAACCTAAATTTTATAGTAGATATGACAAGATTTATTTCAAAAATGAAGTAGTCAATCTTGAGAAAATAGGCAAGGTTGAATATAGATGTGATTATGATATAGATTTAACCTCTATAAAGAAATTTAGTAATCCAAGAGTGAAATTTAATGGTAGAGTGTGGGTTCTTTCAGTAGGAATTAAAATTGAAAAAGAAAGAACTAAGTTAAATGATTTTAGTTTAGGGATTGACTTAGGAATTAAACAACTTGCAATAACTAATGCAGATGATTTAGATATTAATAATATTAATAAAACAAGTAAAGTTAGAAAGTTAAGTAAGAAATTAAAAAGATTACAAAGACAATGTTCAAGAAAATATATTATGAATAAAAAAGGAGGGAGTTACCAAAAAACTAAGAATATTGCAAAGCTCGAATTGAAGATTAAGAAACTTCACAACCGATTATCGTATATTAGATTAAATCATATCCACCAAGCAACTTCTAAAATGGTGAAAGCCAAACCATATAGAATAGTTATGGAGGATTTAAAAGTATCTAATATGATGAAGAATAAACATTTATCAAAAGCTATACAACAACAAGGTTTTTATACTTTTATAAATCAGATAAAATATAAATGTGAATACAAAGGTATTGAATTTGTTCAAGTACCGACATTTTATCCCTCGAGCAAAACGTGTTCATCATGTGGTGCAATAAAAAAGGATTTGAAATTATCACATAGGATTTATAAATGTGAGTGTGGTTTTACTTGTGATAGAGACAAAAATGCAAGTATAAACTTAGCTAATTATGGTTTAGAAATATCACTTTAAAGATTTTCTAAATTGGGTAATCGTTACAACCCACTACTAAAAAAGTAGCAAAGCCTATGGAGTGTTATAGCAAACCAAAGTAGCTTCGGCAAAATGGGACATTGTGAAGTAGGAAAGAAACAAAAATCTTTAATTTATAGATTTTTATAGGTTTTTGGTAACGGTTATGAAGAAGGAACAAAGCCTTTTATAACTGAAGCAGAAAGTCAAACTGAAAGTAATATGTATAAATTAGCAGCAGGCATAGGGCATAAGAGATTTATGGAAGAACTTAAAGATGTTGATTTATCTAAAGTTGTATATGTGTATGGAAAATTAGATGAACAAGTAGGTTCATTAACAAGTGAAGAAATCAAGTTTTTAAAAAATCATAAAGCTAAAGTGATTGCTAATGAAAAGGGTCATAGTGAAGCATCAACAGATGAAACAGCTAGTATGATGAAGCTTTTATTATCTAAATAAGTTAAAATAATTAATTACATCAAAATAAATCCTATAAGATTGAATAAGTTTATTATTCTTTTTTATAGGATTTTTTAAGGTGTATTTAAGATTATAGGTGTATAATATTGAGGTCATAGTTTTATAAATACAAAAAAGGAGTTTTTTACAATGAAAAAATATATTTTAACGGTTTTATTTTTTATGATCTTAAGTTTTCACACATATGCACTAGATGATTTACGTGAAATCAAAAAGAACGAATATAACTCAATAACCAATATTTTATATGATGATAGTGAGTACCTTTATATGAAAAGTAAAGATAGCTATATCAAATTAAATAAGGATTTTGAATCTGATTATGAATTTGTTATAGATGATGATTTAATTAAGAAATTAGAAGATATTGATAAAAAGCAGTATAGATTTGTAGAAGATATTACATATCCAAGTAGTAAAGTAGAGTCAAGTGCTTTGTATTTAGACAATGATAAATCTATTGATATGACAGAAATTTTAAATTCAAACCCAACGTTTTATAATAATCTTTATAACAATAACTATTTTTTAGATGTCAAAAGTTATAATTTTGATGATGGGAATTTGATTAGTGTTAAATTACAAGATTATATTTGGAAATATTATTATTTTGTAAAAACTAATAATGGATATCTAAAGTTAGATATTGATCCATTATTAGAAATTGATGAAATTCTAAAAAATTCAAATGATAAATTGTATCTAATTTTTGATGATAATATAGTTTATTATGATTTAGTTAATGATAAATTGAAAAATATAGTAAATGAAGCTAAAACAAAAGTATCTAATGAAATTTCAAGAGTGTTGTTTGAAAGTGCAAATAATGAATATTTAGTATTCAAAGCTTATGATAAATATTACTCTTATAATGGCGATGAATTTGAGGAATTAAAAATAGAGAAAAGTGATTTAAAAGGAAAGTTATATATTAGCGATAAATTATATTTAAGTAAATATGATATTTTTGGAATTTTAAATATTTCAGATTCAAAGTTTAAATATTTTAATTATAGTAGATTGCTTAATAATATAAATAGGAATGATATTGTTGGTGAATTTAAATTATATAAAAATAGAGGCGCTTATAAATATAATTTAAAGACAGAAAGAAATTATTATATACCAACATATAAGGTTTATGATGATATTTATATAGTTTCTGAGGATTTGGAGAATTTGGGATATAAAAAAGTTTGGGATGATAAGAACAATATAACTATACTTAGTAAGGATGAAAATAAACCTTATTATGATTCTCCAGTTAGAAAAAATACTAGTTTAATATATGATAGTGATATAGATATAATAATTAAATATCCATATGATACGGAAATTATAAAGGCTTATAATATATCTGGATATAGTTTGATAAATGTAAAAGATTTTTACCATAGCTCTATAAAAGTCATATATTAAGTAAGTGATTCTATAGTAATAAAATTAATAATAAAGAATATATTTATAAAAAAGAGGCGTTGGATTAAGATAGTCAACTGCCTCTTTTTTACTTTAAAGATTATTCAACTTTGAATTTTTATAACAATTTATAGATTAGTCACAGTTATTTCAAAACCTTCAATACTGGCTTTATTTATATCAATAGATATTTTATTAGTGGGCATTAAATAGCCTACTATTATTTTTTTATATTCAATATTATTTGAATCTGTATAGTAAAGTAGTGCAGAACCTTCATCCAGATAAGAAAGTTTAAATTCATTCGTTATTTCTTTAGAATTTTTAATTATATTTATTTTTTTCTTTGAATCTTTATAATTTGAAGAAATATAAAGTGAATCTATATCCTTGTTTGTATTATTTTTAATACTTAATGTAACAGCAGCAGTTTTATTATTAGTATTGTTTTGTTCATCAATATTTAATATGATACCAAAAGCCATAATTAATCTTAATACAAAAAATATTAAAAGTATGATAAATATTTTTTGTAAATATTTTAAATTATTGTTCATTTAAAGCCTCCTTTGAATCACATTATATC
The DNA here is from genome assembly GCA_045345765.1 of Peptostreptococcaceae bacterium AGR-M142. Classification (GTDB taxonomy): domain Bacteria; phylum Bacillota; class Clostridia; order Peptostreptococcales; family Peptostreptococcaceae; genus JAOARY01. The sequence goes on along the minus strand of CP148265.1, from coordinate 3,109,792 downwards.
TTATATATTGTAAATTTAAAATAAATTTGTTTTAATTAAAAGTGGCAGTAGCATTAACACAAAAAATCATGTTAATGCTACAACCTTCTTTATAAGAAAATAAAAAATACTTCTAATAATAGAATCTTTTTAAAAAGATTAGCTATTTAGAAGTATTTTTATTTAAGTTTTGCTATTTAATAAAATATTTTCAATTATTATATGATTTTGTATTTATTTATTTTTGATATGTTCTTATTAAACTTTTTACAACACCTAGAATCTTAACATCTGTTGCGTAAATTGGTTCCATTGTTGAATTTTCAGGTTGTAATCTTATTCTATTTTCTTCTTTATAGAATCTTTTTACTGTTGATTCATTATCATTCAATAATGCTACAACAATATCACCATTTTTTGCACTATTAGTTTTGTTAACTAAAATCAAATCTCCATCTAAAATACCTGCTTCAATCATACTTTCACCTTTTATTTTTAATAAAAAGCAATCTAATGATTTTACCATTTTTTTAGGAAGAGGAAGATAGTCTTCAATATCTTCTACTGCTATAATTGGTTCTCCTGCTGTTACTGAACCAACTATTGGAATATCTAAAGTATCTTCATTCTTTTTATTTTTTTCTTTATTATTATTTTTAAATCTACTTTCCAAAACTTCAATAGTCCTTGGTTTTGTTGGATCTTTTTTTATATATCCTGTACTTTCTAATTTTTTTAGATGTGAATGTACAGTTGACGTTGATTTTAAACCAACAGCAACACAGATTTCTCTTACTGATGGTGGATATCCTTTTTGTGTTATCTCACTTTTTATAAAGTCTAAAATCTTTGATTGTTTGTCGCTTAATCCTGGATACATAAAACGCTCCTTTCTTTTTTAGTTTATAAGTATTTTTTATAATATCTCTATTATCTTGATTATAACATCATTATAGAAAAAAAACAAACATTTGTTCTTTTTTCTATTGACTAAGAACATATGTTTTGTTATTCTAATTATAGAACATACGTTTGTTTAAAGGGAGGTTTTTAATATGAAGAATTTATTTTATATTTCTGTTATTTTATTTTTATTTACTTTTTCTAGTGCAGCGACCAATATAACTTCATTAAAACCTATAGATCATATCGATATTAGGGTTTGTGCTGGTGATAATTTATGGTCAATTTCTAAAGAGTATTGTAATAATAGTATAGATTTAAGAGAATATATTTATAATGTAAAGAAGATTAATAATCTAAAAAACTCAAATATTACTGTGGGTCAGATTTTAAAAATACCGATATATGAAATTAAAGAAAAAAGTGATAGTTTTTTTAAAATTGAGAGTAAATTTTTGAATCAACTACTCGAGAAGTTTAAATAACATTATTATTGTAAACTGAAATGAAATTTTAAATACAAAATAAAAAATATATAGTTTTATAAATATTTATTTTTATTTTGATAGATAAAAAGAACTAGCAAATTAAACTGCTAGTTCTTTTTTACACTCATTAATTTATATTTTTTATTTATATATGATAATCTTTAGTCTAAAAAATCTATATTATATAAATTTTTTAGAATTGGTTTTTAGCATAAATTAAATATAATTCTTTCAATTTAGCTATTAATTCTTTTGTTTCTATTTGTAAATCTGAAGCTTCATCATATTTTTTTTCTGCTAGAGCTTCTCTTATTTTTGTAAACATAGATTTTTTATCAACAGTGTCTTTCATAAGTTTCCATCTTAATTCATCAACTCTATTCCACATTACAACATCCATATCAGAAATATCGTCAGAAGAATGTATCTTTTTGCAATTCCTTACTATATTCATATCTTGGATTAATATTCTACCTTCTAATTCAGTTATCCATCTTTCTAATACAGTCATTTTATAAGAAGCTATTATTTTTTCGTTGAATATTCCATCTATCATTAAGGCATTTAATTTATCTTCATATAAATCAAAATTTCTAAGGTTTTCTAATACTGTTCTTGGCGGAACTCCAAATAATTTATTTCTTTCTTCCTCTGTATAATATTCAAATACGTCTTCTTCAGATCTATATTGTCTATTTTGTTCTAAATAGATTCCTTCTTCTCCAAAAGGCTTTGATATTTCTATTTCTAGTTCTTTTGTGTTTCTATTTTCTTTTATTACATGAGTTATACCATCTAACATAACTTGATAAGAACTTGCCATTACTAAATAAGTATTAGAGAGTGGGTTTGGTGATCTAAGTTCAAATCTAGTTGCTAAAGGATTTGATAAATCTTTAATAAGTCCAATTAATATAGATCTATTTCTTGATGGTATTTTTGCACTTTCTCCAAGAGAAGATACTATACAAACCGGTGCTTCAAACCCAGGTTTTAATCTGTTTAGAGCATCATTAGAAGATGTGATAAATGGGTTTATTACTTCATAATGTTTTAAAATACCCATAAGACCACCAAATGCTAATGAAGACATGTATTCTTCTTTGAAGTTTTTATGTGAAAATGCATTTACTAATTTACCGTTTTTAAGTTTAAAAGCAACACCTAAATGAGTATGTTCTCCACTACCTGCAACACCTTCTATAGGCTTGGCTCTAAAAGAAACTTCTAAACCGTGATGGTTATATATATCTTTAACTAAATCTCTTATAAATAATTCATTATCAGCAGCTTGTAGTGCTTCGTCAAATTTCCAGTCAATTTCAAGTTGTTCCATGATATGACCTTCTCTTTTATTAAGTCCTAACTTTTGTCTAACCCCACCAACTTCTTTATGCCCCATTTCAGGATTATATCCATAAAGTCTAATAACTTCCATAGTTGTTTCTAATGCAGTTCTAACAATACCTTGAGTTCTTTTCCAATATTGTTCCTTTAATGTTTGTGATGTAGAAAGTGACTCTTCATCAGCTTTATCATTTGGAGTTTGAACCCAAAATTCTAATTCTGTTGCAGAAGTAAGTATAACATCTTCTATATCGTTTATACTTTCTATACCTAGTTCATCTAAAGGATTTGAGTTTATTTTTAAATTTTCCATTAATTTTTCTTTGAAATTCTTAATAGTATCTTTAAGAATTGCTCTTGATCCTACTTTTTTATTATTGTGTATTAAGAATGAAGGGATTCTTAATGTTCCAATAGGCATTTCTGTTTCATTGTCTAAATTATTAAAATTATAATCAATTATCCAATTTATATTTAAATCTGGTTTTATCATAACTTTAGCATCATTTAAAACAGCTATTTCTGGTAAGAAAACACTTGAACCATCTGTTTGAATACCTTCTTCTAAGAAAGCATCTATATCTTTTAAAAATTCACACATTGGAATTTTTTCATCTGTATCTTGACCACCCAAGTCAACCCCAACTAATGATACAAATCTTATTTCTTTATGTTTATTTAATAATTCTTTTAGATATGCTGCATCATGATGTCCTTTTGGTATAGCAAAGAGCATATTTTCTAAAGCACCTTTTTTTAAATTCTTAAACATGATAATCCTCCCTAAAAATTATTTTTTAATGTTTTTTATTATTTGTATTTACTTAAAAATCAATTCTAGTTATAACGAACTATTTATTTTTTTTAATAAAAAAAGTTCGCCATGCACGTTATTTATAAAAATAAATAACGAATATATTTCAAACTTATTGTTTATTATACAGAAAAACTTTTTCAATGTAAAGTAAAAATAAATAAAAAGAGAAATAGAAACGTTATCTTTTCATAAATTATATTCCCATTTCAATTAAATGTTAAACAATGATGAAGAAATAGTACTGTAATTTAATTATGTAAACAAAATATTAAAAAAATCTACCCTAAAATTACAAAGTAGATTTTTTTGATAACTATTTATATTCTTTTTTATTTTATGAAAAATGATTTAGGTCAGATTTAAAAGCTTTTATGAGTTTGATATCCTTATTAGAAATATCAAAGATTAAATATAAACAACCAATATCTATAGAAGTATAACTGTCAACTAGATAAAATCCAACTATTAACTGTTGTTTATCATTTATTTTTAATTTGAAAGGATTATTTGTAATTTCTATTTGCTTTGTATATTGCTTAAACTTTAGATTGTCAAATTTTGATATAGGATATATCACTTTATATTCTTTTAAGTTGTTAGATTTTATGGAAGTTATAATTTTACTATCTTTATATGTATATTTTATTGGAATGTTTTTATGGTTAAAACATATATGCATTTTATTATTTGACTTACTATTTTTTATAACACAAAATGACATATTTGTTCCTGCACCACCGCAGTAGATTTTTCCATAGCTAATTAAAAAATATTGATAGTCAAGAGTGCTTTTTAAAAATTCAATTTTAGGCGGAATATCATAATTTATATTTTCTTCTACCAATATCTTTTGGTTTGTATTTTTACTTCCTAAATATAATGAGTTGTTTTCTCTAAATAAGAATATGCCTTCGGATTCAAATATAATATTATTATTTATATATTTTTTCAATGAAGAAGTTAAAACAAGGATAGTAAAAACAAGGATAAGAGAAATTTTGATTTTTTTTGAGAAATTAATCTTCATAATTAAGGTCACTCCTTTAGAATATTTTTATTAAGTAAGCTTCTAAAGCATAACATGAGGAAGTTATTTTAGATAGGATATATAATGTAACAATTAGTTATGAAATCATATTAATTGGATCGTGAATTTTGACAGAAGGTTTTAGAAGAGCCAATACAGAAAGTTTACATAATAAAATTATAGAAACCTTTTGTATTGGCTCGAATTATTTTTATTTAGAACTATTTAAATAAATTAACATAATATTTTTATTGTTTCAAATGTAAAAATTTATTTTATTATTTGAGAAATACCTTTCATAACTCCGAATTTTGAATGTTCATAAGTAAGTCCACCTTGGAAATATACGCAGTAAGGTTCTTTAATCGGAGCATCAGCACTTAATTCTATTGATGAACCTTGAATAAATGCTCCAGCTGCCATTATTACATCGCTATCATAACCTGGCATTGCCCAAGGCTCTGGAGATACATAAGAATCTACTGGTGCTGCTGCTTGTATGCCCTTACAAAAATCTATTATTTCTTGAGCTGAGTTTAATTTTACTATTTGTATTATATCACTTCTTCTTTCGTGGCTCTTTGGACAAACTTCATAATTTAGTTTTTCAAACATTTTAGCACATAAAATAGCACCCATAACTGCTTGAGAAACCACACTTGGAGCTACAAATAATCCTTGTAATACATTTCTTGTTGTTCCAAATGTAAGCCCACATTCTTTACCTATTCCAGGAGAAGTTAGTCTATACGATATAAGTTCTACTAATTCTTTTTTCCCAACTATATAACCACCAGTAAGAGCAAGTCCTCCACCTGGATTTTTGATAAGTGAACCTGCCATTATATCTACACCAACATCTGTTGGTTCTTTTGTTTCAATAAATTCACCATAACAATTATCTGTCATTATAATAATATTTTCATTAATAGATTTAACTAAATCAACTACTTTTTTTATATCCTCTATAGATAAAGAATCTCTCCAACTATAACCTTTGGATCTTTGTATGAATACCATTTTAGTTCTTTTGTTTATTTTTTCTTTTATTCCATCATAATCTATAGAACCATCTTCTAAGAAATCAACTTGATTATATGTAACTCCAAATTCTTTTAATGAACCTTTCGACTCTCTTATTCCTATTGTTTCTTCTAATGTATCATATGGTTTTCCTGTTACTGATAATATTTCATCATTTGGTCTTAATAAACCAGTAAGGCATAATGAAAGCGCATGAGTTCCATTAACTATTATAGGTCTTACTATTGCATCTTCTGCGTTGAATAATTTTGCATATATTTCTTCTGTTTTTTCTCTACCTATATCATTATATCCATAACCTGTTGTCCAATTAAAATGAGTATCACTAAGTCTACATTCTTGCATAACATTTAAAACTTTATATTGATTATATTCTCTTACTTCCTTTAATTTATCAAATTCTTCTTGTAATTCTTTTTCTGATTCTTCGCATAAATTCAAAACTTCTTCTTTGATACCTAAATTATTTATAAGCAAATCTCTTTTGAAATTCAATTAAAACACCTTCTTAATATTTTTTATTAGACATACTAACTTTAAAAGTATATCATTAGGGAATAATACTTATCAAGGTGATATTTAAAAATGATAAATTATATGCATTATAAGTACGCATAAGATACCTTATGCGTACTTATTTTCAAAGAGGTTAAAATATGATAAAATAATTGTAGAAATAAGATAATTTATATATTTAATAATAAAAAATATTATGAGATAAAAAATAATAAAAAAATTATATTTTGATAGCTGTTTTTATAAATAAAATTCAAAGTAAAAAGTATTAAAGATAATAAAAGGCTGAAATTAATATCTTTAGTAAAATAAAAAAAAGCAAAATATATTTCAATAAAAATAAAATAAATTAAAAGCAAAAAATATAAAAAAAACGAAAGAAAAAGTACAAATATTGTAAAAAATCAAAGAAAAAGAACTGGATGTATTTAATATTTCATATAATAGGAAATTTGTGTTTTTTGATTTACAGTATTAATAAAAAAATAAATAGGCTTAAAAACGATTTTGAGAGCTCAAAAAAATCTAAAATAAACAGCCAAAAAGGAATATATAACCATATAAACAATTGTTTTTTAGGAGAAGAATAATAAATAAATTAAAAATCATAATAATAACATTAATATTATTATGTAAACTAAAATAGATATCGATGAAAATGAAATTACGAGGTGAAAAATGAATTATAAAATTGATGATATAATTAAAGATGTAAAATTAAGACAAAAATTATTTCCTTGTCAAGAATTAGATCTACCTAATGAAATATGTGATGCATTTGAATTTTTTATAGATGCATTAATTTCTGCTCACAAATCAGTTAATACTATTTTATCTTATTATTATGATTTAAAGACTTTTTTTGATTTTATCAAAGAAAATTATCAAAGGGTTGAAGAAATTAATCAAATAAATACGATTATGATTTCAAGATTTTATAAATATTTAGAAACAACAAAACAAAATTCACATACATCTATAAAGCGAAAAAAATTATCACTAAGATTATTTTTTGATTATATGTTAGAGCAAAATATATTATATACAGGCAAAAACCCTATGCCAAAAGAAGGGATAATAAAAAGTAAAAATACATCATATAATAAAACAAGAACTTATTTAGATGAAGAAGAAATAGATTATTTTATGAATGAGTTATTAAAAGAAAGAAGAATGGATCTTTATAAATATAGAAATGTATCTATGTTTGCACTTATGATTAATGCTGGACTTAGAATATCTGAAGTTTTGAGTATTGATATAAAAGATATAAAAAATTTATTTGAAAATAAGAGCTTAACAATAATGGGAAAAGGAAGCAAAGAACGAATAATACCATTAAGTGATGTATATATGGATAATACCTATTTAAAATACATAAAAACTTATTTTGATCATAGGATAAAACTCAATATAGAAGATGATGCTTTTTTTGTATCTAAAAATAAAAAAAGAGTAACCAGTAGAAATCTTCAGAATATAACTAAGAATTATAGAGAAAAATTAAATTTAGATAAAAAAATAACTCCTCATAAATTAAGACATACTTTTGCAACTTCTTTAATAAAAAAAGATATAGATATAAGAAAAGTTCAAGAACTTTTAGGACATAGTTCTATATCAACAACTCAAATATATACACATATAAATAATAAAGATTTGGAAGAAACTTTAAATAAAGCTATAGATAAAAAATAAAAGACGATAACATTATTATGTAAACTTATTCATGTTTTTGTTTTTATAATATATACAGTTATTCAAAAAATATTAAAACAAATTGATTTTTTTTGAGTTCCTGTATATATTTTTTGCTATAAAATTAGACAAAATTCTTCGTAAAATTACAATTTTACAACTTAAAATAAAATTAAAAAATAAAATTTTAAAATTAAAATAAAAAAACATTGATAATAATTATCAATAATAGTATAATGAGATAGAATTGATAACTTAGTTATCGTGAGAATAGAAAAATAGGAGGTTTTGTGGTGGAAAAAAATAAGTGGTTTCCATTTGAAACATATAAAAATAAAGTCGATTCAAAAATGAAAAATGTCTTTTGTTTTTCTCATGCAGGCGGTTCTGCATCGACATATAGAAAATGGACATTAAAAAAGCAGAATGTAAATGTAATTACAGTTGAATTGCCAGGCGTTGGAAGCAGAAGAAAAGAAGAATTTTTATATGATTATAAAGATTTTATAGATGAATTAGCAAAAAACATACATGAAAAGTCAAAAGATTGTGAATTTTATTTTTTTGGACATAGTATGGGTGCTGCATTAGCATTTTATTTGGCTAAACATATGGAGGATAAAAATTTAAAAATACCTAAAAAAATTGTAGTAGCAGGAAGACAACCTCCAAACGAGGAAAATGAAATTGAATTTAAAACTCATATGGATGATCAAGCTTTGATAGATGAATTAAAAAGATATGAAGCTACACCAAAAGAGCTGTTAGAAAATGATGAATTTTTAAATATTGTAATTCAAGATCTTAGAAAAGCATACACTCTAAATGAAAGTTATATATATAATGGTGAAAAAATAAATATAGATATAGTTGCTCATAGTGGAAATACTGATTTCGAAGCGAATAATGATATCATGGCTAGATGGGCGAATGTTACAAATAAAGATTTTAAAATCAAGGAATTTGATGGTAATCATTTTTTTATTTTTAATTTAGGTGATGAATACGAAGATAATTTATTTAAAGAGTTTGTGTAAAAAAAACAAAGGAGTAGATAAATTTGGATAAAATATTTGAAAGAAAAGTTAATAATACTTATCAAGAAATAGACTATAAATGCTTGCATGAGGATTTTTACAAATTTGCGGAAGTTAATCCAAATGAAATATGTATAGTTTATGAAAAAGATGATGATATTAAAGAACTTACATATGGTGAGTTAAGAAAAGAAGTATTAAAAGCAACTAATTTACTGATTGATAATGATATTAAAGTTGGTGAAAACGTTTCTGTAATAATGCCTAAAAAAATAGAGCAAGTAATAGCAGTATTAGCCATTTTATCAGCTGGCGCGGTTTATGTTCCAATAAATTTTAACCATCCGTTAAATAGAATTAATAGAATTTTAGAAAGTGGAAACATAAAAAAGATATTAACGACAAATGAATTAAAAGAAAGAGAATATAATGCAGATATTATAGATATTCAAAATAGAAATAACTATGATAGTGATATTAAGTACAAAAAATCTAATTTGGATGATCTTGCTTATATAATATATACATCTGGGTCTACAGGAAATCCAAAAGGGGTGATGATAAGTCATAAATCCGCTTATAATACAATTGATGATATCAACACTAGATTCGGTGTAACAAAAGATGATATGGCAATTACTATATCAGAACTTGATTTTGATTTATCAGTTTATGATATTTTGGGACTATTGTCAGTAGGAGCAAAGATATTTGTTGTAGATGAAGAATATAAAAAAGAACCATCTTATTGGGCAAATGTTGTTAAAAAATATAATATAACATTATGGAATACAGTCCCAGCCTTAATGGATATGCTTCTTAGTATTGAAGACTTAGAAGGTAAAACGAATATAAATAAGGTATTTTTATCAGGAGATTGGATTAAAGTTGATTTAGGTCGAAAAATACTTAAAGCTTTTAAAGAATGTTGTTTTGTTTCTATGGGTGGAGCAACAGAGGCTTCTATTTGGTCTATATATAATGTAGTAAAAGAAATATCTGATGATGCAAAAACTATTCTTTATGGAAAACCTCTTGCTAATCAAAAATTCCGCATTGTTAATGAGAATGATTGTAACTGTCAAAACAAAGAGATAGGTGAACTTTGGATTGGTGGTATAGGTGTTGCAAAGGGCTATTTTAATGAGGAAGAACTTACAAAGAACCAATTTGTGTCATATCAAAATGAAATTTGGTACAAAACTGGGGATTTAGGAATGTATCATGAAGATGATAATATTGAATTTGTTGGAAGAAAAGATACACAGGTAAAACTTAATGGCTATAGAATAGAACTTGGTGAAATTGAAAACAATGCAAAAACAAATGAATATATTAATAATTCTATATCCTTTGTAGATAATGAAAAAATAATAAGTTTAATTAGTCCTTATATAGCGGATTTTGAAGCTAAAGATTTGAAAGTAGATAATAATATTACAGATATAGATACTAATGAATTTATAAAATATGAATTAGATGTTTTAAAAATAATATTTAATTTATGCAATATTGATAACTTAGTTACTAACAAAAAGAAGTTAAAAAGAGAAAATAATCTATTTAATTATTGGACTAATTATTTAGTATCTAAGGATGTTATAAAAAGAGAAAATAATCTATTTATAAAATCAACTAGATATAATGAAGTTAAAAATCATTTAATGAGCGATAATCATTTAACTAATAAATTCTATAAAAAAATAGATTTTATAAAAACTATTTTAAATAAAGAAAAACCTTCTATAGAGTTATTTGAAGAATTAGAATTAACACCAGAATATGCTTCTTTTTGTGATGAAGAAACAAAATATTATGCAAATAAAATAATAGATTGTATAAATAATAGCGCTAAAGATACTAAGGATATTCATATTGGAGTATTTGGTGTTGGAAGTGGTTTTTATCTTAATTATTTAATAGAAAATATAAATAAAAATACTAAGATTACTGTATTTGATTCTTCTAAAGGATTACTTTTAAGAGCAAAATCAAATATAACTGATGAGAGTAATTTAGATCAAATAGAATTTAAATTATTAGATGAAGATATATTTATATCGAAAGAAATTGCTTATTTAGATTATGTTGTTTCTCTTGGAACGCTTCATACGTATAAAAACACGCAAGCTATATTAGATAATATGAATATATTATCTAAAAATAATGCCAAATTATTCTTTATAGAATATTTAAATTTAAGTCCTATTGCTATGATTTCTTCAGCTATTTTAGAAGATGGATTTTTTGATATGGAAAATAAAAATCCGTTAATAAAACTAAATAAATTAATAAATTACTTTAAAAATTCAAAATTAAAGAATATAACAATGGAAAATATAAACAAAAAATCAACTATATTTATATCAGCAGAGAATAAAATTCAAAATAGTAAATATGATAAAAAAGAAATTTTAGCATATTTAGAAAAAAAGCTTCCTTTATATATGCTTCCAAATAGAATTTTATATTTAATAAATGAACCATTATCATCAAATGGCAAATTAGATAGAAAAAAAGCTTTGGAATATTATAAATCAAATATAGTAGAAATTAAAGACAGTAATATTGAATTTGAAGATTTTGAAAAAGATATGGCAAATATTTGGGAGAATGAATTGGCTATATATAATTTTGATAGAGAGGATAGTTTCTTTATGGTTGGTGGAGATAGTATATTAGCGACTAGATTAATAGCTTATATAAATAGAGAATATGATATTAATATAACGCTAAAAGAAATTTTAGATAATCCAAAATTTAAGGATATATCAAAACTTGTAAAAGATAAAATTGATGAAGATCAATTTTTGGTGGAAGGTGCAATATGATTGGTATTTTAGGTGCTTATGGAGAAATAGGAAAATATGCTACTAATATTTTGTGCAAAAATTATAAAAATAAAATATATTTAATGGGCAGAAATGCCAAAAGCTCTATTAATAAAGAAGAGTTTTCAAAAAATATTGAGATTATAGATATTGATATTTTTAATGGTGAAGATATTAAAAAATATCTACTTAAATGTGATGTTCTTATAAATTGTAGTGGTCAAACAGGACTATTAAATGAAGCTGAATTTAAGTATAAAGGAATTTATATAGATGTTAATTTAAGACATAGTGATTTTAAGACTTATGGAAAAAGTATTTTTTCTTGTGGTTCAATCCCAGGTTTATCTGGTGTTTTATGTGATTTCATATCTAAAGAATTTGATGAAATAAATAGTTTGGAATTTTATTATTCAGGACTTGGAAAATTTTCACACACATCAGCAGCGGATTATTTAGATGGTGTTTTAGGTAAAGATTTCACAAAAGTTGATGATAAAAATCAAAATTATAATATTTTAAATGAAAGTCCTAATTATAAATTGATGAATCAAAACTCTCAAAATAAATCTAAATATTATCCTTATTTTGATGAAGAATGCAAATATGTAATGAATAATTTGAATCTAAAAAACGCTTCATTCTTTACAATGATGGATGGTATTAATTTATCAAAAGCTTTGGAGGACATTAGAAATAAATATAATCAAAACAGAGAATTAGCAATAAAAACACTTGTTAATGCATCTACTTTAGATAGTATAAATTTTGGTGATCAGCTAAATTATACGATAGAAGCAAAAGGATATTTAAATAAAGAAAAAATAGTAAAAACCTTGATTTTAGAATCAAAAAATCCTTCGAGAATGACTGGTGAAGTATTGGCTTCTTTGGTATTAGCAATCTTAGAAAATAAAGATACCAACTTAAAGACTGATGATATGCAGTTTTTTGAATTTGAAGATTCCAAAATTATTGTTAAGAATCTACTTAAAAATAACAAATATATAAAATTAGATATTTTAGATGATTCAATTGAAAATATATTTAATTTTGAAGAAGGTGAAATTTAGATGAAAAAATACAATGTAATTGTTTGTGGTACAACATTTGGTCAATTCTATATAGAAGCAATAAAAACAAGTGATAATTTAAATTTAGTTGGAATCTTAGCTGGTGGAAGCAATCGCTCGATAAAATGCGCTCAGTTTAATAATGTTCCTCTATTTAAAGATATTGATGAAATTCCAGACGATGTAGATATTGCTTGCGTTGTGATAAGGTCTGGTGCTATAGGTGGAATCGGAACAGATTTAGCTATAAAACTTATGAACAAAGGAATACATGTTATTCAAGAACAACCAATGCATCCAAAAGATTTGCAATCTTGTTATAAAATATCTTTAAAAAACAAAGTAAATTATGTTGTGGGAAACTTATATCCTAATATGATAGAAATTAAAAAATTTATAGAATGTGCTAAGTTTTTAAATAAAAATGATAAGCTTTTATATGCACGAGCTAGCTTTGCACCACAAGTTTCATATCCTGCAATGAAAATGTTATTAGAAGCTATGCCTTCAATAAGAAATATAAATTTAGAAAATGTATCAAAATCAAAAGAAGCACCTTTTGATTTATTTACAGGATATATTGGAGATATTCCAACTACTGTAGAATATCAAAACTATATAAATCCAAGTGATCCAGATAATCATATGCATTTATTGCATTCAATAACTTTTGTTTATGAAAGTGGTCGTTTAGTATTATCAGATACATTTGGTCCTACAATATGGCATCCTAAGATGCATGTTGAAAATTCACTATATGATAGAGCTAACTTAAAAGATAATTATCCAAAACATCTAAAAGATAATACTGTTAATTTTTTAGATTTATTTGAAGAAAAAACTTATGAAAATATAATTAGTAAAGATTGGCCAAAAGCTATATATAAAGATTTAATGTCTTTAGTTTCTTTAATAGAGAAAAAAACGAATTATATGAAACTATCCCAAAAAGAGTTGCTTTGCTCGACTAATTGGTCTAATCTTACAAAACATTTTGGTTTTGCAAATTTAGTTGATAAGGGTCAGGTTGATAATATCAAATTAGAATATCTAAAAGATATATTAAATAATGTGATTTAAAAATATAAATTTTTAATATCTTAATGATTATAATTTATAACAATTAAATATATAAGGAGAATTTTTTATGAATTTTAAAGATTATAAAGACATAGTATTATATTGTGATGATAATAATATAAAATTATGGGTTGAAGATAGCAAATTAAAGTACAAAGCATCTTCTAATAAAGTAAGTAAAGATTTGCTTATGAATTTAAAAAAATATAAAGAAGATATAATAAAATATTTAAATGAATCTGTAAATCTTAAATTGAGTGCTAATAAAGAAGAGAGATATGAAGAATTTCCATTAACAGATGTTCAATCTGCTTATATGCTTGGAAGAACCGATATATTTGATTATGGAGAAGTGGCTTGTCATTTATATATGGAGATAAAGTACAAAAAATTAGAACATAAAAAAGTAGAAGATATTTGGAATGAACTTATCAATAAACATGATATGTTAAGGTCTGTTGTATATGAAAATGGAAACCAAAAGGTGTTAAAGGATGTTCCTAGATTTAATATAGAAAATATAAATGCAAAGATGGATAATTACACAAATAAATTAGAAGATATACAAAATAGATTTTCAAAAAAAAGATATGAACTTGGCAAATGGCCTATGTTTGAACTTGCTATATCAGAAGATAAAGCTAGTAGTCTACACCTATCAATAGATTTTTTGATTGCTGATTGGGCTTCTATTTGGATGGTGTTAAATCAGTTTGAACAAATGTATTTTGATGGATATAAAAATGATAAGATTTTTGAAATATCATTTAGAGATTATGTATTATATGAAAAAAAATTAAAAACAACTGTTAATTATGAAAAAGATAAAAAATATTGGATGGATAGATTAGATAATTTTCCAAAAGCACCGATGTTACCAATATTAAATAATAAATCCTTAAAAACTTTTACTAGACATACTCTTAGAATGAGTAAAGATAAATGGGATTTGATAAAAGATAAAACAGTAAAGAGAGGTCTTACACCAACTATTCCATTATTAACATTATACTCAAATATATTATCAAGATGGAGTAGTAATAGAAATTTTTGCTTAAATCTAACTGTTTTGAATAGAATGGATATACACAAAGACATAAAAGATATAGTTGGAGATTTTACTTCTATAAATCTTTTAGAAACAAATATTAAAAAACAGAGTTTTTTAGATCAAGCAAAAGATATAAACAAAAGATTATTTGAAGATTTAGATCATAGGTTGTTTAGTGGCGTTGAATTTATAAGAGAAATATCCAAAGAAAAAGGTAGAGATTATGCTTTTATGCCATTTGTATTTACTAGTGCAATAGGACTTTCAAATAGAGAAAGACCTTTAAGAGGAGATATTATTGCTGGTATAAGTCAAACACCCCAATTATTTATAGATTGTCAAGTTATGGATGGTAGCTTTGGATTACAAATTAATTGGGATGTCAGAGATGGTGTATTTCCTAAGAATATGATTGAAGATATGTTTAGATCTTTTGAAGAAGAACTTATTAAACTTAGTGAAAATGAAAATTATTGGAATCAAATATCTAATCTTGATTTGGAAGTTAAAGCTAATGATATTATAAATTCATTTGATAAATCAGATCTTTTATACACTAAATTCATACAAAATGTAAAACAAAACCCTAAAAAGATAGCAGTTATAGATAATGGAAAGTCATATACTTATGAGGAAATTCATAATGGTGCTTTATACATATCAAAACTAATATCAAAGAGTAATATTAATCTTTTAAGCAATATTCCTATTTTAGTCAAAGATGGTGTAAACAAAGTAATAGGAACATTAGGGATATTATATTCAGGTTGTGTTTATGTACCAATAGATAAAGACCAACCTATAGATAGGATAGAAAATATTATAAATGATACAAATGCAAAAATATATTTAAAAGATGTAGATATAAATATAAGTAATTATGATTCTATCTTTATTGACACCAAAAAATTTATAAATGAAAAAACAGATGAATCTATTATACGAAATATTAAAAATGATGAAAATGCTTATATTATATATACGTCTGGTTCAACAGGAAAACCAAAAGGAGTTGTAATTTCACATAAAGCTGCATTAAATACTATATATGAAATTAATCAAAGATATGATATCGATAAAAATGATAGTATATTTGCTATTTCTAAACTTAATTTTGATTTATCTGTATATGATATATTTGGACTTCTTTGTGCTGGTGGGACAATAGTTTATTCAAAGCATGATGAATATATGAATCCTCAAAAATGGAGTGAAAATATAATAAAATACAATGTAACTATTTGGAATAGTGTTCCTGCTTTGATGAAGATGTTATTAACAGAATTAAAAAGTTCAAATAAAGAAAATGATACATCTCTTAGACAAATATTATTATCAGGAGATTGGATTCCATTAGATATGCCAGATGAAATAAAATCTATAAATAATAATATAGAGATTGCTTGTATGGGTGGAGCAACAGAAGCGTCTATTTGGTCAAATGTTCATGATTATAAGAAATTAGATATGAATTGGAAGAGTATTCCTTATGGAAGACCTCTAAAGAATCAAGGTTTTAAGATATTAAATGAAAATATGCAAGATTGTCCAGTTTTTGTACCTGGGAAATTATATATATATGGAGAAGGTTTGGCTAAGGAATATTTAAATGATGAAGAACTAACAAATAAGAAATTTATAAACCATAATGGAATAAGGATTTATGAAACAGGTGACATGGGAAGATATTTAGAAAATAAAGAAATAGAATTTTTGGGAAGAAAAGATAATCAAGTTAAGATAAGAGGAAATAGAGTTGAATTAGGAGAAATAGAAAATTCATTAAATAGTAATTCTAATATAGATAATTCTATTGTTTTTTTAGATAAATATGATAAGAAAAGTGAATTAATAGCTGTTATTAAAAAAAATAAAACTAAATTATATGATAATAATTTTAATGAAAATATAAAAAAATATCTTAAGAATTTGTTACCACTATATATGGTTCCTAGTGAATTTATAATATTAGATGAGTTTGGTTTAACGCTAAATGGAAAAGTAAACAGAAAAAATATTATAAAAAAAGCTAAAGAAAAATTAAAAAATACAAGAAAATTAAAGAATATATCAAATATAAATATACAAAATTCAAAAACAGATAAAGAAATAATAAAAATTTGTAAAGAGTTATTAGAAGTTGAAAATTTAAAAAAGACAGATGATTTGTATGATTATGGAGCAGATTCTCTTTTAATGGCTCAAATATCGACTAGAATAAAAAATGAATTAAATTTAAAAATTCCTTTTGATAGTATACTAAGATACTTATTAAATAATTCTACCATTGCAGATATTTCTAATTTGATATCAAAAGAAGAGGAAGCCTTAAACAAAGAAGAAGAAAAAAATAATGAATCAAAAGATATTGTCGGTAAAAACGGTTTATCGTATATGAAATATATAAGCAAAGATGAAATAAATAAGAATAAAAAATTATTAGTCATAGTACATGGACCTGTTGGAAGTATTGATAATTATAAATATTTAGTACAAGAATTAAAGAAAAATAAAAATGTAGATATTGCTTTTATAGGGATTAAAGATTTAGATCAATATATACAATTAGATCCTAAAGATATTATAAATATACTGTCAAATGAATATTTTAAACATATATTAGATACAGACTATGAAAGTTATGAACTGCTAGGTTATTGTTTTAGTTCCGTTATTGCTATTGAAATAGCAAATCAAATGACTGAAATAGGAAAAATAATAGATAAATTATCAGTAATAGATGGAGGAAGTATATTTATAGATGTCAAAGAAGAGATTCTATATGAATTACTTTATTTAACTCATTTAAATTTGGAATTAGAAGATTTATGGGGTGATAATGCAAATCATATGAAAAAATCTGTATTGGATATGTTAGATAATAGTAGAAATGTTTATGAAGATGAAGTATTTATGAAAAATTTAAATGAATTAAAAGCAAAGACACAAGAAGAAAGATTTAGGTATTATTTAGAACTTTCTAATTCAAAAAATGAAACTAAAATAGATTATGAATTTGTAAAAGATTTCTTAAAAGTTTTTATAAATTCATTTAAAGCACTTAGTCATGTGCCAATACCTTATTTTGGAGATATAAATTATTATCTTTCTACACAAAGAAAAGGGTTATTTGAAAAATTCGATATATTAGCAGAAAAATGGAGTGAATATTGTATTGGAGATTTGAATATAACAAAGATAACAGGAGATCATTTTAGTTGTATTGAAGAAAAAGAACATGCTAGTAAATTAGGGAACTATATAAGAAAAGCGCTTTAAAAATAAGGAGATTATATATGTATATTTCAAATCAGGAGTATGATGAAGCTTTTAAAATTGTTGAATTATTAAATAATGAAGGAATAACTATATCTAAAGAAGATGGAAGGCTAAAGTATAAGGCAAAAGATAAATCAAGTATAAAAAAAATGATAGATTTGTTAAAAGAAAATAAAGAATTATTGATAAAATATCTTAATTATAAAAAATTCGATGAAAATTCATTTCCTCTAACTTCAATACAAAGTGCATATGTACTTGGTCGAAAGAAAGAGTATCAACTAGGAGGAATAAGTACTAATTATTATTTTGAACTTAAATTTAAATCCCTTGATATTAAAAAAATTGAAAATGCTATAAATACTATTATAAAAAACAATCAAGCTCTAAGAACTATTGTATTTAAAGATTTATATCAAAAGGTATTTGATAATGTTCCTAAATTTAAAATAGAAAAATTAGATATAAAAAAAGAAGAAATTTCTAAGTACAGACCTAATTTAATATCTAAGATGCATGAATTAGAAAAATGGCCAATGTTTAGTGTAAAACATACAAAATCTAATGATGAAGAAATTTTGCATTTTACATTTGATTGTATGATATTAGATGCTCTTAGTATAAATATATTCTTAAAAAATCTATTTGCATTATATCAAGGAAATGATGTTATTTGGCCAAAATATACTTTTAAAGAATATCTAAACACTCATATAACTAAGATTGAAAAACAAGATGATAAAAAAGCAAAAGAATATTTTAAAAATAGACTTAAAAATATGAATTGCTACCCAAAACTTATTGATGAGAAACTAATAGATAAAATAGAAAAACCTAGATTTAAAAGGATTAATCATTTGTTTAGTAAAGAGGATACTACAGTTTTTTATAAAAAATGTATAAAAAATAGAGTTACTCCAGCAAGTGTTATAGCAACTATTTATATGAAAGCTATATCTAAGCATACAACTAATAATATCGCAATAAATTCAACGACATTTAATAGAAATATGGTAAATGAAGATATATTTGATATTATGGGTGATTTTACTAATATATTTTTAATTCATCATGAGTTTAAAGATTCAAATATTTTAAATTCATTTAAAGATATTCAAAAACAATTTATGCAATTAGTAAGGTTTAAGGATTATGATGGTACAAAGATAATAAAATCACTTACAAAAGATCCAAAAAAATTAGTTATGCCTATTGTATTTACTTGCGTGTTAAATGGACTTAAAAAATCAAAAGATGAGTATTTGATGGATGGTGTTAGCTTGGGTTATAGTGTATCTCAAACTCCACAAGTATTTTTGGATTATCAAGTTACCGATTTTACAAAGGAATTATCTTTAAGTTGGGACTATGTAGACCAAGCTTTCGATAAAGAGTTTTTAGAACTTTTGTTTTCACAAAATATAAATATGATAAAAACTCTTATCAAAGCAGATGATTGGAATTTAAGTTGGTGATATTATGATTTATTATTTTGAAGATATAAAAGAGTTTAATGAAGAAGAATTTAATTATTTTTATGAATTTTTGCCTGAATTTAGACAGTTAAAGATAAATAAATTAAAATTTTTTAAAGATAAAAAATTATCTCTTTTAGGCTATATCTTACTTTTATATGGACTTAGAGTAGAAAAAAATGATTTTTCTACTCCTGTATTTTCTTATTCAGAATATAAAAAACCTTATATTAAAAATGCATTCTTTAATATATCTCATTGTAAGACAGGGGTAGTATGCATAGTGTCAGATAATAATGTTGGTATAGATATAGAAACTATAGATAAAGACCATTTATCTTTAATTGATATGGTGATGAATAAAAATGAAGAAATAAGTATTATAAATAGTAAAATCAAAGAAAATACTTTTACAAAATTTTGGGCAATCAAAGAAAGTTATCTAAAAAACATAGGTAGTGGACTTATAGATAATTTAAAATCACTTGATTTTTCAAATTTTAAAGAGGACGAATTTGTTTTTGATAATAAATTATTTAGAATTTATGAGAATGAAAAAAACTACATTTGTTCTTGTAGCACAAAAAAAATGGACTTAATAAAAGTAAATTTATTAGATTTAAAAAAATGGACTTAATAAAAGTAAATTTATTAGATTTAAAAAAATTGATAAATAAAAACAATGAATTTAAGGGGGCAATTTCTTGAACAAAAAAAAATTATTAAAAACAGTCTATGATTATTTTTTTGAAAATAAAGAATTAGTATTTGTTGAAAATTTTAAAGAAAATAAATTAAATCAATATGATTTAATAGAGTATACATCAAGAGCATATCATATTTTAAATAGTTTAGATAATAAGGAAGATAGATTTATATTGCAAATAAATAATAATAAAGCATTCATTACTACAGTATTGGCATTGCTTAAATTAGAGATTATTCCTATGATAGTTCCAATATGTAAAAATGAAGCTGAATTTAATAGATTAGTTGAAATATCATCAAAAGAAAATAGCAAGATTATATGTGATTTTGAAGGATTTGAATATATAGAGTTTTTTAATAATAAAAAAATTAATTTATCAATATTAAATATAGATGATGATAGATACTCTAATCCTAATTTTGATATTAAAAATTATATAAACAATCTAAAACCTTTAAAAAAGATTACTGATGATTTTATTGTCCTTTATTCATCTGGTAGTACTTCAATGCCAAAAGGAATTAGGATTAGTGAATATAATATTATAAATCTTATTGAAGGGATTAGTGCTAAATTTGATATCAATGAAGATGATGTATTTTTAAATTGGATGCCTCTTGAACATACAGTTGGTCTAACTTTATTTACTTTATTACCAATTGTTAAAAAAAGCAGAGTAATACATTTTAAATCAGAGGAATTTATTCAAGATCCAAGCAAATGGTTTGAATATATGGATATTTATAAAGCGAGTATTTCTAGTGGACCTAATTTTTCTTACAAAATGGCTAGTTCTATAGATAATATAAAAGATTGGGATTTGTCTAATTTAAGAATGATATTTAATTGTGGAGAGCCTATTTCTAAAGAATTAGTAAATAAATTTGAAGATTTTATAAAAGATTTTAATGTTAGAAAAAATATTACTGTTCCAGCTTATGGTCTTACAGAAACAACTTGTGTAATAGTATTAAATAATAATTTAAAAAAATCATATTTTGATAAGAAAAAGTTAAAGAGCCAAATAGATTTAAAACTTGAAGATATATTTCTTAGTATAGATGATATTGTTTGTCAGGGACAGATTCTAAAAAATCATAATATGAGGATAGTTGATGAATTTGAAAATACATTAGATGAAAATAATATAGGTTATGTTCAATTAAGTGGAGATTGTGTTTGTAATGGTTACACAAATAATAATGAAGATTCATTTACAAATAAATGGCTAAAAACAGGAGATGTTGGATTTATTTACAATGATGAGTTATATATAGTAGGAAGACAAAAGGATATGATATTTAAAGCAGGTAAAAACATTTATTTAAGAGATATTGAAAGATTGATAGAAAAAAAATTCAACCTAAAGTCAGCTGTTTGTGGAATTAATATTCCAAATAAAAGTGAAGTTATAATTTGTGTTTTCATTTCTAAAGAAGAAATAGACAAATTACAAATAAATATAGTTAAAGAAGATATAATTTTTGAAATTAGAAAATCATTAGGTATTTTAGTAAATGATGTAGTATTAATGGATAAATTATTATTTACAAAATCAGGCAAAGTAAGTAAGGGAAGTTTGATGAAATATTATTTAGAATTAAAGGAGTATAATTATGAATTACAATAATGTATCACAAAAACTTTTACAGATATTAAATATAGATAATAATATAGATTTGAATGAAGAATTATACAGATATTTGGGTGATTCTATCAATATGTTTAAACTAATAAAAAAATTAAACAATGAATTTGACTTAAATATTGGAATGTTAGACCTTATAAAACAAAAGACTATAAAGAATTTAAATGATTTTATTTTAAAAGCATTAAATATTGAAATAGATGAAAAGAAAATTCCTCTAAATAAAATTCAACAAGCTTATATACTTGGTCAAGACCAAATATTTTTTGAGGCAAAGAATACAACACATTATTATTTTGAAATAGAACATAATATAGATATTGATTTAATAAATGAAACAATAAATAAATTAATAAAAAGACATGAAATATTAAGAGCTTATTATGAGAATGATAATTATTTAAATATTGTAAATGAACTAGATTACAAAGTTAAAAATATAGATATAGATGAAGCTGATTTAATGAATTATTTAGATGAATCAAGATTAGAATCTCAAAGCAAAATATATAAAGCAAAAGAACTGCCTCTATATGATATACGAAATTTAAATATAGAAGGAAGGGATAAAAATATATTAATATTTGATTTGAGTTTAATAATATTAGATGGGCTTAGTCTAAAAATACTTGCTAAAGAATTTATGAAACTTATAAAAAAAGAAGAATTAGACCCTATTAGTATAAAATATGAAGATATAAAACTGATTGATAAAACAAATAATAAATATTTAGAAGATAAGGCTTTTTGGAATGAAAAAATAAATGACTTTCCAATAGGGCCATCAATTCCAACTAAAAAAAATACAAAAGATATAAATCCATCAAAGCGTTTGAAATATATACTTGATAAAGATGAATTTGATAGTATAAATAAATTTGCGATAAAGAACCAAGTTAGTTCGAATATATTATTTATATATGCTTTATTTAAAACTGTTGAAAGATTTAGTCAAAGTGTCGACTTTTCTCTTAATATAACTGTAAATGGTAGAAATAATCTAAATCAAGATTTGTCCAATGTAGTTGGAGATTTTACAACAAATATATTACTTGATTATTACGGTGGGAAGATGAAAGAATTGACTTTCTTTGAGCAGTTACAATTATTAAGAGATAAATTATATTCATATTATGATCATAGTAGTTTTGAAGGTGTTGAAATAATAAGAGAAATCTCTAAAAGACAAAAGCTTAATAAAGAATCTTTAATGCCTATTGTATTTACATCTATGTTGTATGATTTTGATAATCTTTCAAAAATAGATATCTTTTATAGTATTTCACAAACTTCTCAAGTATATTTAGATAATCAAGTACAAAAAAATGGTGATGATTATATAATTATATGGGATTTTATGAAAAATATTTTTGATGAAAATCTTATAAATTCTATGTTTGATTATTATAAAAATATTATAATATCTTTTGTAAATCAAGAATTTAAAATTCCTAGAATTAAAGAAGAAAATAATATAGAAATCTTTAAACCTAGTGATTTTGAAATGAAAACTTTGGATAAGCTTCTTTTAGACTCTTTTAAGAAGCATTCTAATGAAATTGCTATTAAATCAGAAGGTAATTTTATTACATATTTTGATTTAGAAAAACTAAGCGAAAAATACTTAAGATATATAAATGATTTAGATTTAAAAAAAGGGGATTATGTTATAACAAAACTAAACAAGGATATAGATTCTATAGCTTTAATCATAGCCTTAGTGAGAATGGGAATTGTTTATATTCCAGTTCCAAATGATTATCCACAAAATAGAATAGAAACAATTAAAAATAGTTCTAATGCAAAAGAAATTATTGATATAAATGATTTGGATTTATCTAAAATAGGAAATAAAGAAATAATTTATCCAAATCTAAACAAATCGGATTCTGTATATGTTATATATACATCAGGCTCAACAGGTGAACCTAAAGGTGTAGAAATAGACCATTTAGGTGTTGTAAATACTTTATTAGATATTAATGATAGATTTGATATAGATAAAGAAAATAATATTTTGGGGATTTCATCTTTAAATTTTGATCTTTCAATATACGATATATTTGGAACTTTAATTGCAGGTTCATCTTTGGTACTAATAGAGGATTCAAGAAATATAGAAGAAATTTTTAATGAATTAAATCATAAAAATATCATTTGGAATAGTGTACCTGCATTTATGGAAATGCTTGTAGATTATCTTGATAAGGATTATAAAAATGAAAATCTAAAGCTAGTAATGTTAAGCGGAGATTGGATACCAGTTATTTTGCCAGATAAAATAAAAACATATTTTCCAAATGCAAAAGTAGTAAGTTTAGGTGGTGCAACAGAAGCATCTATTTGGTCGATTAACTATCCTATAATTAAAGTAGATAAAAATTTAAATAGTATACCTTATGGTTATTCGCTTAAAAATCAAAATATGTATGTATTAAATGAAAACTTAGAAATATGTCCAACTTTAGTTTCAGGTGAAATCCATATTGGAGGAATAGGATTAGCTAAAGGTTATTTAGGAGATGAAAAAAGAACTTTAGCTTCATTTATAGAACATGAAAAACTTGGAAGACTTTATAAAACTGGAGATTTTGGAAGGTTAAAAAAAGAAGGTTATATAGAATTTTTGGGGAGAAAAGATAGTCAAGTAAAAATTGGAGGTCATAGAGTTGAATTAGAAGAAATTAGATTCCATTTAAATAATATAGAAGGTATAAAAGAGTGTGTAATTCTTAATAAAAATACAAAAATAATTGCATATTATAAAGGTATTGAATTAAGTCAAGATAAAATAGAAACTAAATTAAAGAAGAATTTACCTTATTATATGATACCAAAAGAATATATTAATTTAGAAAACTTCCCGATAAATACAAATGGTAAAATTGACTATAAAAAACTCTTGGAATATAATAACTCAAAGAAAGAGATAAAAAAAGATAATTTAAATGATATAGATAAAAATGTAATATCTTTATTTGAAGAAGTATTAGAAATTTCTAATATAAATTATGAAGATGATTTCTTTTCTCTTGGTGGAAATTCAATTACAGCCCAAAGATTAAGACAAAGAATTATAAAAGATTATAATGTTAAAATTCCGCTTGTAGATATAATAAGGAATGGACAAATTTCTCACGTATCTAATTTTATAAAAAATAAAAATAATAAAATTACCAAAGAAAAAGACGAAATAAAATCAACTAAAAATAAAACACATGATTTGACAAGTATACAAAGAGCTTATTTAAATGGAGTAAATGATAAGTTTGAATTGAGTTCTTATAATGCTCATTATTATTTTGATATAACCACAGAAATTTCAAAAGAAAATATGGAAAGTTCCATAAACAAAATTATAGATAGACATGAAGCGTTTAGAACCGTGTTTAATAAAGATCAAACACAAACAATTTTAGATGAACATAAATACTATAATATAGATTATTTAGATATATCTTATTTAAATAAAGAAAAAATTGATAAACAGATTAAAAGTTTGAGAGCTGAATTATCTCATAAATCTTATGACAATTATGATTGGCCGTTATTTTGTATTAAAATGAGAAAAATAAATGAAAAAGAAAGTGTATTATTTGTTAGCATAAATTTATTAATTTGTGATGGTGATAGCCTTAATATATTTTTCTTAGAATTAGCTAAGTTTGCAAAAGAAGATATTAATCTTCCTAAATTAGAATATTCTTATATAGATTATATTGATGAATATGAAAATTATAAAAAAACAAATAATGATTTAGAAGAAGATAAAAAATATTGGGATGAAAAAGTAAAGAGTTTTTCAAAATTCCCAAAGTTACCATTTAAAAAAGATATTTCTCTTTGTAAAAACTATATTGCAAAAAGAAAAAATACTATAATACAAAGAGAAATTTGGCAAGAAATCAAATTAGAATGTAAAAAAAGAAGAATTTCTCCATCTGCATTACTTTTAGCATTATATTCTAAAGTTTTAGCAAAATGGAGTAATCAAAATCAAGCACTTATTAATATGACGCTATTCGAAAGACTACCATTTAATAAGGAAGTTAGTAATATAATCGGTGATTTTACTAAATTAGCAGCAATTCAAACTAAAATAAAGAATCAAAATATTTGGGACTTTGCTTT
This sequence comes from Peptostreptococcaceae bacterium AGR-M142, assembly GCA_045345765.1. Classification (GTDB taxonomy): domain Bacteria; phylum Bacillota; class Clostridia; order Peptostreptococcales; family Peptostreptococcaceae; genus JAOARY01. The sequence continues at coordinate 3,083,659 of CP148265.1, read as the reverse complement.
AGAAATAGAAAGCGAAGTATTAGAAATATTAGATCATATTAGTGTTGATGGAGATTATATAATAAAGGCTATAGCAAATAATAATAATGAAATAGGTAAAGCTGTACTTCCTATAGTATTTACTTGTATACTTTTTGATTATGAAAAAAATTGGTTTGATGAATTTGGTAAATTAAATTATGCAATATCGCAAACACCACAAGTATTGTTAGATAATCAAATAATAGAGATGAATAAAGAACTTAATATTTCTTGGGATTATGTAGAAGATTTGTTTGAAGATATTACAATTAATAGAATGTTTAATGAATTTATATATGAGATAAATACGGTTCTTAAAGATTCAAAAGAAGATAAAACTTTAGAAATTTGGAAAAAATATAATAATACTAAAGAAGATATAAAGAAAGACACATTACATTATTTATTTATTAAAAATGCTATTAAAAATCCAAAAGAAATAGCAGTAATTGATAATGATATAAGCTATAGCTATGAATATCTAAACAAAGAGTCAGATAAGGTTCTTAAATACTTAGTTGATAATAATTGCTATAATAATTCTAGTAAAGTAGCAGTTTTGGCAGAACGAAATATTAAGTCAATAATAATAATTCTAGGAATATTAAAAGCTGGTGCTGCTTATGTTCCAATAGATATAGAATTTCCAAAAGATAGAGTAGAATATATTTTAAAAGATTCAAATTGTGGAATTTTACTTGATTCAACAATATTTGATGAAAAAATAAAATATATTAAAGATTACGAAAATATTAATTATATTTATAATGTATCTAGTTTAGCTTATATAATATATACTTCTGGTTCTACAGGTAATCCAAAAGGTGTTCTTATAAAACATAGTGCCGCTTGCAATACCATAATAGATATAAATAGAAAAATAAATTTAAATAAAGAGGATAAGATAATTGGAATATCTTCGCTTTGTTTTGATTTATCTGTTTATGATTTGTTTGGAACATTCCAAAAATCTGCTAGTTTAGTTATTGTAAAAGACCAAAGAGATATGGCTGGAATAATCAATTTAGTAAATAAACATAATATAACTATATGGAATTCTGTTCCTGTAATATGTTCATTATTTAGTGAATATATTAATAATCACAATATAAAAATGACTAACTCAATAAGACAGTTTTTACTTTCAGGGGATTGGATACCATTACAACTACCCAATTCATTATATGATATATTTAGTAATTCTAAAATATTTAGTTTAGGTGGTGCAACAGAAGCTTCTATTTGGTCTATTTATTATCCAATTAAAAATATTAAAGATGATTGGAAAAGTATACCTTATGGCTTGCCTCTAGCTAATCAAAATATGTATGTACTTGATAAGAATAAAAATCTTTGTGAATTTAATGTAAAAGGAGATATTTATATTGGAGGAGTTGGACTAGCTTCAGGTTATATAAACGATCCAATAAAGACGAAAAAGGCATTTATATATCATAAAACTTTGGGCATGATTTATAAAACTGGAGATTTAGGAAGATTTAAAGAAGATGGATATATAGAATTTTGTGGAAGGGAAGATAATCAAGTAAAAATAAGAGGTCATAGAATTGAATTAGATGAAATAAATAAGGAAATACTTAAGTTTTGCAATATAGATAATTCTGTAGTATTTATAAATAATGAAGATGATAAATTTAAGAACAATGAAATAAAAGCATTTGTATTAAATAATGAAAATAAAGATATAGATGTAAATGATTTGAAAAATAGATTAGAAGCGAAATTACCTAAATATATGATACCTAAAAAAATAATTCAAATACCAGAACTTTTGCTTACTAAAAACGGAAAAGTAGATAGAAAAGCTCTTGTTCAAAAATATATTTCAAAAGTCAAAAATGATATATCAAAAAAAGAAATAGAAAGTGATTATAAAGATTTAATAAATATTTGGCAAGAAATATTTGAACTTGAAGATATAAATTTAGAAGATGATTTCTTTTCTCTTGGTGGGGACTCAATAATTCTTATGAAAATGATTGATAGAATAAATTTAAACTATAATATAGAAATTGAATTAGAAGATATATTAGAAAGTGCAAATATAAAGGAGTTAAACAGTATAATAAGTAGTAAATATATAAAATATTAAATAAATTTAATCATAAATTATCTTAAAAATTTATATTAGGTATTGATTTTAATGAATAAATTAATTATTATTAATGATAGGGGTTATCAATTTATATTGATAATCTCCATCTGATAATAATTATTTTTATTTTTTTATAAAATTTTTGTATTTGAACAAAATGAAAATATATTTGCCTTATTGATATGGTATAATCTAAACTAATAAACTTATTGATAAGGAGAAAAGATTTTATGGGAAATAGTTATAATGAAACACATGAAGATATTTTACAAAGTGCAAAATTAAATTTTTTGAAATTTGGATATGAAAGATCTAATCTTAGAACAATATGTAAAGGTGCAAATGTTACTACAGGAGCATTTTATAGACATTTTAAAGGAAAAGATGAAGTTTTTGATGAACTTGTTAGTAAGGCTATTAAAGAATTAAAAAAGATTTACTATATTAGCGAAGATACTCTATATAAAACAATTGAAGAACAAGATATAAATGAATTTTGGGACATGAATGATGAAGCTATATTATCTTTTGTTGATTTAATATATAAGTATTATGATGAATTTAGATTGGTTCTTTTATTTTCAGATGGAACAAAGTATGAACATTTTTTACATGATATTTCAGATATTGAAACAAAAAATACTTTAAAATTTATAAAATTTTTAAAAGAAAAAAATTATAATGTAAAAGAGCTTTCAGAAAAAGAAATTCATATGCTTATAAATGCTTATATGTCTTCAATATTTGAAGTGATTGCACATGAATATAGTCAAGAAGAAGCCTTTAAATGCATAAAAACGGTTGTTGAGTTTTATAAAATTGGTTGGAAAAGTATTTTTGGTCTGTAAATTTGATTGTTGTTATAAGCAAAAGATAACAAAGTTATCATATTGCTTATAACAACATATATTAACTGAAATTTTTTTTTAGTTTCTTAGATAACTTTGTTATCTTAAATAAAAAATTAGGAGGAGATTATGAACCGTTCGTTTAAAACTTTAATGGAATTTGTAGATAATAAATCAAAAATTACATATTCCATGATTTTAGCTACAATTGGAGAAATAATAGGTCTGATGCCATATTATTTTATCGCTAAAATAGTAGGACTTGTACTTAAAAATGATGTTGATTTAAATTATATCAATTATTTGATTCTTTATAGTATTTTTGCATATATATTTAAATTCTTATTTACCTATAAATCAACCTTGATATCACATAGTATAGCTTTTTTAGCCTTAAAAAATATAAGACTTAAAATAACCAATAAGATGAGTAAGGTACAAATGGGTTATATACTAGACAAATCTGTAGGAGAATTTAAAAATTTAATCGTAGATCAGGTATCTAAATTAGAAGATTCAATAGCACATATTTTACCTGAATTTGTTTCTGATGTTATTGCACCACTATGTACAATCATATATATATTTATGATTGATTGGAGAATTGGATTAGCTTCTTTAGTATCAATCCCAATAGGTTTACTTTTTTACATAGGTTTGTTTAATGGTTATGAACAAAAGATGAAAGACTATACTAGAGTTTCTAATAATATGAATTCTAATTTGGTGGAATATATAAATGGGATAAAAGTAATAAAAATGTTTAGTGAAGAAAAAAGTTCATATAAAAAGTTTTTTACTTCAGTAAATGATTATCATCAAATGACTATGAACTGGTGGAAGCAAAGTTGGTTTTGGAATGCAGCTTCAAAAGCCATAATGCCATCTACATTACTTTTTACATTACCTCTAAGTTCATATTTTTATATGATTGGACAAATTACAATTGAAACTTTTTTATTGTCAATTGTATTACCACTTGCATTTATAAGTCCTCTTTTAAAAATTACCGTTTTTATGGAGGAATTAAGTTTTATAAATGAAAGTTTAAGCTCGATTAAATCATTTTTGGATATAAAAGAGATTCAAAGACCTAAAGAAATAGTAAATTTAAATGATGAAGGTTTTGAATTTAATAATGTATCTTTTGCTTATGAAGATGAAAATATAATAAAAAATGTATCATTTAAAACAAAAACGAATGGAATGACTGCGATTGTAGGGCCTTCTGGTTCTGGCAAATCAACATTAGCAAAATTAATGGCTGGATTTTGGGAAGCAAATGAGGGTTTTATAAAATATGGTGGAGTGGATGTTGAAAATATTTCCACAAAACAACTTATGGATGAAATAAGTTATGTATCTCAAGATAATTTCTTATTTGATATGAGCATTATAGAAAATATCAAAATGGGTAAATCAGATGCTACTTATGAGGAAGTCATTCAAGCATGTAAGAAAGCTAATGCCCATGAATTTATACTTTCTTTAAAAAATGGATATGAAACTACGGTTGGAGATGCTGGGGGAAAATTATCAGGTGGTGAAAGACAAAGAATAACACTTGCTAGAGCGATACTAAAAGATTCTAAAACAATTATATTAGATGAAGCAACAGCGTATGCAGACCCAGAAACTGATTATTTGATACAAAATGCTATAAGAGAGATGATAAAAAATAAAAATGTAATTATTATAGCTCATAGATTAGCAACTATAATTGGAGCAGACCAAATAATTGTGTTAAAAGATGGACAAATAGAAGCTAAAAATAAACATAACGATTTGATGAAAAGTTCAATTTTATATAAGAATCTATGGGAAAAAGATGCAATTATGAATAGAAGTGAGGTGGTTTAAATGTTATATAAAATATTTAAACGTGTTTTAAATCTTTCTAAAAAAAATAAAAAAAAGATATTAATAGGTTCTTTGTTTAATATTTTAAAAGCATTTTCTATAGGAACTATGTTTTTTGGAGTTTTTTATATATTTTTAAATATAAATAATTTGAGTTTAGACATTATAAAGAATTCTTTCTATATAATTTTAGCTTCTGTTTTATTTAGATTCATATTCCAATGGTTAATAGATATATATATAACAGCTGCTGGCTTTGATGTTTTTAAAGATTATAGATTAGAAATAGCAGATAAATTAAAAAATGCACAGATGAGTTATTTTAATGAAAATAATCTTGGAAAAATTCAAGGGGTAATGACTACTACAATAACAGGACTTGAGAATTTTTCAATGATGACTATATCAAATATATTAGTATCATTTTCTATGACTTTATTTATGTTAATAATGCTTTTTTATAATTCTTTAATACTAGGGTTAATATCTTTAATAGGGATGTCAATTGCTTTTTATATATTAAGTATTGTAAACAAAAGAGCTTCACTATGTACAAAAGAACTTGAAATAGTTCAAAATAATTTAGTTATAAAAACAATTGAATATATAAGAGGGATTAGCGTTCTTAGGAGTTTTAATAAAGTTGGAACAAAAAAAGATGGTGTTAGCAAAGCTTTTGAGCAAAAAAGACAAATGGATTATAAACAAGAAAGACAAATGGCTGGAATGATTAGATTATATCAATTTACATTTAAGATTACATCTTGTTTTATTGTTTTAAGTTCTTGTTATATGTTAGCTAATCAAATTATAGATAAAACTTATGCAAGTATATTTATAGTAGCATCATTCTTTATATATTCAGAATTAGAAAATATGGGAGACACAGTATTTTTAGCGAGAAGAACAAATAATCAATTAGATTTATTAGAAGATACTATGAATATTCCTATATTTAGTGATGAAGGTGAAGAATTTGATTCAAATGATTTCTCTATAGAATTTGAAAATGTAAATTTCTCTTATGAAGATGAAAACGCATTAAATAATATAAATATAAAATTAAATTCAAATGAAACTACTGCTATTGTTGGTACTTCAGGTAGTGGGAAAACCACATTGTGTTTACTAATTAGTAGGTTCTTTGATGTCAAATCAGGAAAGATAAAAATAGGAAACAAAGATATAAAAGATATAAAATATGATAGTTTGATGAAACAAATAAGTATGGTGTTTCAAGATGTGTACTTATTTAATGATAGTATTGAAAATAATATAAAATTCGCAAACAAAAAGGCAACAAAGAAGGAAATTATTGATGCTTGCAAAAAGGCTTGTTGTCATGAATTTATTAGTAATTTACCAAATGGCTATGAAACTGTAATAGGAGAAGGTGGATCAACGCTTTCAGGAGGTGAAAAACAAAGAATTTCTATAGCTAGAGCTATAATAAAAGATTCTCCTATTATTATTTTGGATGAAATGACATCCAGCGTTGACTTAGAAAATGAACATTTGATTGTAAAGGCTATGAAAAATCTAACTAAAGACAAAACAGTAATAACAATTGCACATAAAATAGCAACAATAAAAAATGCAAATAAAATAATTGTTATGGATAAAGGTTTTGTTGTTCAAGAAGGAACTCACAGTAGTCTAAAAAATATTGAAGGAATTTATAACAATTTTATTAAAGCTAGAGAACAATCACAAAATTGGTCATTGGTAAAAGATTATAAATAATAATTATTGGAGGAAAAAACATGCAAAAGAAAAAAGAATCATTAAATGTAAAAGATTTAATAAATATAGGGATATACACAGCGCTTTATTTAGTAGTATTTTTTGTAGTAGGTCTATTAACAGCTATACCAATAATATACCCAGCATTGTTTTTAATTTGGCCTATAGTAACAGGAATACCATTTATGCTTTATATGACAAAAATCAAAAAGCCAGGTATGATATTTATTTCTTCAATCATACTTTCTTTAGCTTGGTTTTTAATTGGTTATCCTTGGTCTGTTTTAGTTACATATTTTATATCTGGTATCTTAGCTGAACTAGCATTCAAAAAAGCTAATTATAAAGATTTTAAATATATAGTTATTGGATATTGGTTTTTTTCAACTGGAATAATAGGAATTCAACTACCTATTTGGTTTATGAAAGATTACCTTGTTGAAGTTAGAGGCTCTATGGGAGACCAATATGCAAATCAATTAGCTATGGTTATGCCTAAATGGATGCTTTTTGGAGGAGTAGGACTATTGTTTATTGGTTGTGTTATTGGAGCTTTAATAGGTAAGAAAATGTTAAAGAAACATTTCAAAAAAGCAGGTATAGCATAATGGAAGATGTTAAAGAATATATATTTAAACCTCAAAGACAAAGAGGTTTTTATCTAGATCCTAGAACAAAAATACTTTTTATGGCTTTTTTATCTGTTTCTTTGGTTGTCTTTGGTAAAGATATATTGATGCTAATTTTATTAGCATCAATTCCGTTTGCTTTATTGTTGATTAATAAACAATTTAAAATAGCTATTATTTATGGAGGTTTATTTAGTTTTGGTGTTTTCGCAGCTTATGCTCATAACACTTGGACTTTAGGAGCTTTATTAAATGCTATTGTAATACTTTCTGTTGCACTTGTAGTAAAAATATTTCCAACATTTATGTTTGGTTACTATATAATAGATTCAACATCAGTAAGAGATTTTGTTGCAGCTATGAAAAAATGGAAAGTTAGTGATAAATTCATAATACCTGTATGTGTATTATTTAGATTTTTACCCACAATTAAAGAAGAATCTGAAGCAATAAAAAAAGCTATGAAGATGAGAGGACTACAATTTGGTAGTTTTTACTCATTAAGACACCCAATGCTTTATATAGAATATAGAATAATACCGCTTTTAATTTCAATAGCAAAAATAGGGGAAGAACTTTCAGCAGCAGCACTTACTCGAGGACTTGGTGTTGATGTTAAAAGAACAAGTATTGCAGTTATTGGATTTTCTACTTATGATTATTTATTAGCATTAATATCTATAAGTTTAACTTTATATGGTGTTTTAAGAGGGGTGAGTTTTTGATTTCATTAAAAAATATATCATTTAAATATCAAAATGATGATGAAGAAAATAATAATTTGGAACTTAATAATATAGATTTGGATATAAAAAAAGGTGAAGTAGTACTTATTTGCGGAGAATCTGGTTGTGGAAAAACAACTATAACAAGACTTCTAAATGGTCTTATCCCTCATTATTATGAAGGCGAATTAAATGGAGATGTTAGTGTTTGTGACTTGGATATAAAAAATGTATTACTTGAAGAATTATCTTTAAAAGTTGGATCTGTATTTCAAAATCCAAGAACTCAGTTTTTTAATGTTAATACAACAGATGAATTAGCTTTTGGATGTGAAAATGCAGGTATGAATCCAAAAGAAATATGCAAACGTGTTAATGATGTTATAACCCCTTTGGATTTAAAAGATTTATTAGAAAGAAGTATATTTGAACTTTCAGGTGGTGAAAAACAAAGGATAGCTTGTGGTTCAGTTGCAGCATTACTTCCAGAAATTATTGTAATGGATGAACCATCATCAAATTTAGATATTGCTTCTATATCTAAATTAGCAAAAATAATAAAACAATGGAAAGACGCTGGCAAAACTATAATAATTGCAGAACACAGATTACATTATCTTATGGATATAGCAACTAGAGTGATTTATATGGATAACGGCGAAATAAAAAACGATTTTGATGTTGAAGAATTTAAAAAAATAGATGGAAAAAAACTAAATGAAATGGGATTAAGACAATTAACTCCAAAATCATTTAAATGTCAGCACTGTAGTAAATGTGAACAAAAAATTGTTCTGAAGAATTTTTACAAAAAATATGAACAAAGATGTGTATTAAATATAGATAAATTAGAAATAAAAAAAGGTTCAATCGTAGCAATTTTAGGCGATAATGGAGCTGGAAAAACAACATTTGTTCAAAATTTATGTGGTTTGGTAAAGAAACCTAGTGGAATGATGGAATGTAATAGAAAATCACTATCTGGAAATAAAAGATGTAAAGAATTTTTTATGGTTATGCAAGATGTAAATCATCAATTGTTTACAGAAAGTGTTGAAGAAGAAATAAAATTAAGTTTTGATAATTATGATGATTGTCATGCTAAAAAAGTATTAAATTCTTTAAATTTGAACAAATTCTACAAAACACATCCAATGGCTTTATCAGGGGGACAAAAACAAAGAGTAGCAATAGCTTGCGCTGTTGTATCAGGTAGAGAATATCTTATTTTTGATGAACCTACAAGTGGTTTGGATTATAGACATATGCTTGAAGTTTCTAATATTTTAAGATCTTTAGCAGATGAAGGAAAGACTATTTTAATTGTAACTCATGATCCAGAATTGGTATCTAATACATGTAATCATGTTTGCTTGTTAGAAAAAGGAAAAGTAAAATGGATGAAAGAAGCATCACAATGTGAAAATTGGTTAAAAGAATATTTTAATTTGTGCATATAAAAATAAAAAATAAGGAGAAAAAAAGTGGATATTAAAAAACAGCTTTTGACAAAAGAACCTAAAGATTTAATGCTTCAACTTTCAATACCAGCCGTACTTGGAATGTTGGTTATAGGACTTTATCCCTTGATGGATGGAATCTTTGCAGGACAAATTATAGGGCAAAAAGCTATGAGTGCCATTAGTATTTCAATGCCCTTAACTTTTTTAAATACTGCAACAGCTACATTAGTCGGGGTTGGTTCAGCTTCTATATTATCTCGTGCATTAGGTGAAGGCAATCAAAAGATAACTAGAAAGATTATGGGTAATTTAACTGCTTGGATAATTTTTATATCTTTATGTATAACTATTTTAGGAATAACTTTTGCAAAACAATTTTTAGCAGTAGCTGGAGCAACTGATGAAATTTCAGCTTTAGCATTTAGATATTTACGTATTGTTTTTATAGGTTCAGTATTTGTAAATTTCACACAAAGTTCTAATATGGTTATACGTGGACAAGGACTTATGAAGGAAGCTATGAAAATAATGGTTTTGGGAGCAATCATAAATATTATATTAGATCCAATATTTATGATTGTATTAAAAGATAAGGGAATAGAAGGAGCTGCAATCGCAACTGTTTTAGCTCAAATGATTCAGGCTTTGATGACTTTAAATTATTTTAGAAAAAAAAGCACAAATGTTAAAATTAATAAAATTAAGTTTGAAAAAGAAATTTATAGTGAAATGTTCATGGTAGGAGTTTCTGCAATGCTTATGCAATTACTGTTTATGATACAACAGACCTTATTATATAGAGTTGCATTCCAGTATGGTGGAGAAGATGGTGGTATTTTGATGGCTGCTAGCATGAGATTATATAGTTTTTCTTTTATTCCTCTTTGGGGTATGAGCCAAGGATTGCAGCCAGTAGTTGGAACAAATTTTGGAGCAAAACAATATAATAGAGTAAAAAAATCTATGAATGTATTTATGCTTGGTGGAATTATATTAGCAGCAGTATTTTGGATTCCAGCACAGTTATTTCCACAAACTTTATTAAAAATATTTAATGTAAGTGATAATATAATTAATAACGGTGTTAATAATTTTAGAATGTTTTATAGCGTGTATATATTATATGGGGTAATGGTTATGAATGTTACGTTCTTCCAATCTATTGGACATGGAAAAAAAGCAGGCAAGATAGTATTATTAAGACAATTAATATTCTTTGTTCCTTGTATACTTTTATTCCCTAAATATTTTGGAGTAATGGCTGTATGGTATACACAACCATTAGTTGATTTTGTTATGATAATAATTGGATATATTATGCAAAAGAATACATTGAGAAATATGCTAAAATTAAAAGCTGCCTAATATATTTGGGATTGAATTATCTAAATAATTCAATCCCTTTTTGATTTTTTAGACTTATTTCATTTCCAACCTTATCTAATCTATATTACTTAATAAGTTTTTATGTAATGGATAATTTATCTTTGGTTTTTGAACATTGATAGTATTAGATTTATTTTCTACATAATTTATAATTAAATCACTTGCAATGAATGTTAAATTATAATCTTTACAAATTTATAAAAAATAAAATTCGACATAAAACAACAAATAAAAACGTGATTAAAAATGTAATTTAATATTATATTTTACCATAATGAACTAAAGGTACTATTTTTCGAAAAAATATTGATAAATTTTCTTGGGTGTGATAAATTATAGGAAAGAAAGTTTTAATTTTTTACATTTAAGGAATAGAAGCTTTCTTTTTGGGAATAATATATCTAGAGGAATAGTCGTTATTAACTAAATTTAATAACAAAAAAACTAAAAAGGGAAGGAGAGTCGCTTGACAGAATATCAAAATATAAACAAAAAATATAATTTTCAGTATTTTCGAAAATCTGATATTCTAGTCTATATTCCATGCGACGGAAAATAATATGTTTGCTTTTAAAAAGATGAAATTTATGTTAAGTGCTTTAGGTATTATGTGCTTATTAGGTCAACCAATGTCAAGTTTTGCTGATGCAGTAACTATAGCAGAAGAAACAGTTGATACTAATGAAGAAATTAAAGAGATAAGTAACGAGGACTTAGAAGATGATGAATTATCAGAAGAGTCAAAAGAAAGTGAAATTATTAAAGAAATAGATAACAATTCAAATTCAAATGAAGAAATTAATGAAGATTTAGAAAGAGTTGATAGATCTTTCTCAAGTCAAGAAATATCATTTGAAGATGAAATAAATGATGGTATATATGGTCTTGATTATGATAAAAGAGAAATATTAGCTACTCAAGGAGAAAGTATAGATAGCTTTACACCAAAAGAAGGTTTGGAAGAACCAGGTAAATTCATAGTTGTTGAAAAACAAAAGAAATCGTTATCAACATCTCCAGTAGATATATCAATAATTGATTCAGTTACTGATAGAACTTATCCTGGAGCTTTACAATTGGCTAATCAATCTTTTGTAGAGAATATGCCAGATGTGCTTATGTGTGATAGAAAACCAATGAATATAAGTATAGATTTACCAGGAATGAGAAAAGAAAATACTGTTACTGTAGATGAAGTTAATTATGGTAATGTCTCAGGAGCTATTGATGATTTAGTATCAAAATGGCATAGTGAGTATTCAGATACTTATACAGTTCCAGCAAGAACTCAATATTCTGAATCTATGGTTTATAGTAAATCTCAAATTGCTACTGCTTTAAATGTAAATTATAAAGTATTAGAAAATTCTTTAGGAATAGATTTTGATGCTGTTGCTAGTGGAGAAAAGAAAGTTATGATTGCTAGTTACAAGCAAATATTCTACACAGTAAGTTCTCAGCTTCCAAATAATCCAGCGGATGTGTTTGGTGATGATGTTAGTTTTAAAGATTTACAAAGAAAAGGTGTAAGTGATAGTTCACCTCCATTGATGGTTTCTAATGTTGCTTATGGTAGAACAATATTTGTAAAATTAGAAACAGAATCAAATAGTAAAGATATAAAAGCGGCTTTTAAAGCTGTATTAAAAGATGGCGATATTGAAGCAAAAGCTGAATACAAAGATGTTTTAGATCAAAGTACTTTCACCGCGGTTGTTTTAGGTGGAGATGCTTATGAGCATAATAAAATAATAACTAAAGACTTTGATGAAATAAGAGAAGTTATAAAAGAAAATGCAGCATTTAGTGCTACTAATCCTGCATATCCAATATCTTATACAAGTGTATTCTTAAAGGATAATTCTATAGCTGCTATTAATAATAGAACTGACTATGTTGAAACAACTTATAAAGAATATACAAGTGGTAAAATTAATTTAGACCACTACGGTGCATATGTTGCTCAATTTGCAGTTAACTGGGATGAGTTTACGTATGATGAAAATGGAAATGAAATAGTAGAACATAGATCTTGGGATGGAAATTATGATGATAGAACTGCACATTTTTCAACAGTTATATCTTTACCAGCGAACTCAAGAAATATAAGAATATATGCTAGAGAATGTACTGGTCTTGCTTGGGAATGGTGGAGAACAGTAATAGATGAGTATGATGTACCACTAGCTAAAGAAATAAATGTTTATATAGGTGGAACAACATTATATCCATCTTCAAGTGTAGAGTTTGAAAATTAAATAAATAAGAAAAAAAGATGCTTAATATTGGGCATCTTTTTTTTATTTTTAATATTATTAATTTAAATTTAATATCTACTTTGTATTAGGTATTAAATTTTTTTATAATATATTTTGTTGGTTTGTACATAAAAATTGCTAGAATTAATGCTAAAAAATATTTATTAAAGAATATTAAGTAAAAATATGAACTATTTGTAGCACTAAAAAATGCTACAGGTCCAGAGATTTCACCAATAGAATTTTGAATTTTAATTACATGCTTAATAGTATCATATATTACATATGTAATAATCAAAACAATACTAAAAATTATATGTCTTATAAAACTCCATTTTTTATTCATTTTTACAGCTCTTTTAATACAATTGTATTCATAATCAGAATAGATGATAATAGTAAGCTTACTAATTTCAAAAATAACAACTCCTTTTTTAGTGTAATTTATAATTTAGCAATTAAACTACTCCACTTAAATTTTTTGAGCATCTAAAGTCACAAGAACCTATATCGTTAATATATCCATCTTCTTGCGTTACTATAATTCCATATTTTGATGAATCAATATTATTTTCATCTGAAAAACATTTAAGCTCACTATTTGATTTTGAAAGCTTAATATGTTCATAATATCTATTTGTAAGCATAGTATTAAACATTTTAGTGTCACTAAAAAATGCATTTGTTGGTATGTAATTCTTTCTATTTGCCGCCATAACAATTTCTCTATTTAATCTAGCTCCTTTTATATATGCTTTTGAAGCTTGTTTTGTAAAATAAGTTTCATACTTGCCTATCATTTTTTCATCTTTAATAACTTCAGAAACCAAAGACTGTCCATTTCTATTTATATAACTTCTTAATATTATTAAATCCCCCTTATTTACATTTAGTATAACTGGTGGATTAGATGGTGTTGGGTCAGAATACTCACAAGTACCATTCAATGCATGATAAAAAATTTGAAATTTTTCATTTCTATAAACAATACCTATATCAATTCCATAACATGATTTATAAAAACCATGTATAAATTCTAAAAAAACACCATTATATTTTCCATAGTCATCATTTTGACAATCACATCTATCAGGTAATTTTATATGTGATACAATTCCTATTAAATCATCATTATTTGTTGAACGATGAGCAATATGCCATCCCCCCATACAATCACTCCTTTTTTATCAATTACATATAGTATAACATAATAGGAATAAAAAAATAAATAATGATAAAATTAAATTAATTTTATTTTTATTCTTTTTTTGAAAAAAATAAAATAATATGTTGACATTTTACATTTTATTATTTATACTTAAATCAAACAAAAATAAAACTAAATAAAATTTAAAGCTAATTATTAAAACGCGTGTAAAACCAATCTCTTTTTTTAGAGGTTGGTTTTTTATGTCTAAAAATAATTGTAAAAGGAGGTGTTATCTATATATAGTGATGCCTTTGATAAAAATAGGAATACAGTACTTTTTGATTTTTCCAAATAAATCAAATTGTCGTGTTAACCATTTTTCAGAAAAAACAAAACCCCTAATTTTGTAAAAATTTCTATTGACTTTATAGAAGTTTATTTTCTGATTTTTATCCTGGGTTATCAACTAAAAATACTATATTTGGAACAGTTTTATTTTTGTAATAGAAAAGGCTTTAATAAATTAAAAATTAGTTTATTAAAGCTTTTTCTTAACCAAAACATATGATTACCAATTTGTAATTATAAATTAATAAAAATTAAAGTAAATATATTAACTATGTCTAAAAGCCAATTTCTATTAAAGGAATTGGTTTTTTATATATCTAAAAATAACAAGAAGGGGAGTTTTAAAATGAAAAATATTAGAGAAACAAAGAATTTTATTGCTTTAAGAAAAAATTTAAAGGAGATTAGAAATTTTGATTTTTGTACAGATGTCCCATCAAAAAGACAATTTTGTGTAAATGAAAATGGTATGAAAAATACTATGATTTTGAATATCAGAAAAAATTCTACACGAAATGAATTGATTGAAATGATGCCTTTTGTAGGTATGATTGATTGTTTAGTTTTTGTTGATGATACAACACATCCTCTTTCTACTAGATACGTACTTGAATATATGGAAGTATTATCTGGGCAGGAGTTTATTGTAGCTGATGATAGTGGTTGTGATCCAGAGGAATTATATTCTATTAAGGATATTTTAAATTCAAATGATTATATGGGTGAAATACAAAAACAATTAAAAAAATATCCAGCAGAAGAAAAATTAAGATATTTTTCTGTTATAGAATCATGGATAGAATGGTTAGTTTCGTATAAAAGTAATTTGAAAAATATAAAGAAAAAACTGTTTTTTGATTTTCTTAAAATATACTATTCAGATGACTTTTCATTTTTTAAAAATGTCATGTTAATAGATAATATTTTAGAAAAGAATAGTAAAATTTCTAATATTTTTGAAATTGTTGAAGCTTCCGATCTGTTAGCTCTTTTACAGCTTCGAAGATTCATCAAAACTATGCCTAATAAAATAATAGGCGAGAAAAAAGAAATAATAGAAAGTTTAATAAGGAACAAAGAAGTAAGTGATTTATATACTTTCATAGATGAGCTTTAATGCTCATCTTTTACATATAATAAAAAAACTACTTTCATAAAAAAAGCAATATATAGTGTTCAACAAATAACCCATATGGATTTCTTCGTAATCCTAAAATATAATTAAGCAAATTATACTATAAGAAGATAATTTATCAACAAATATATATAAAGTTTTTAGTGTTATTTTTTTGAAAATATGATAAAATTAAAGCGAATGTTTTTTTATTTTCAAATATTAATAATTTTTATGGGGTGGAGTTGCAATGTATATATTAAAAGATGGGACATATTTAAACAAAGAAGATATAAATCTAATAATTTCTAATTTTATAATAAAAACAATAAATGATAATGAACCCTATGTATGTTTTATTGTTGAAGAACCTTTTGCTAATTCGTATAGTGGGAAGATATCTTATGATTACTCTGGGGATATTAGAAAAATGACATATGAAGATATAGTTTATTTAAAAAAATTACTTTTAAATAGTACAAATAATTATAGTTCTAGATTAGAAAAATTTTTAGAACAAGTATATGTTAATGAATGGAAACCTAGTTTAGATGTTCCTCAAAATAAAGCTTGGCTTACATATAGAAATCTTTCTGAAGATTTATACAATGATTGGAAATTTAATAATATTGATTTATTTGATAATAATGATTTAGAAAATGAGGAGCTAGATATTGAATTGGATACTATTTTTTATGAATTTGTAGAAAAAACCTCTTATGAATTATATTATGCAAGGTTATTATCTACTTTTAATAGTAATTTCAGAACAGACAAAATATTATAATAAAATTATTTTATTGCAATATTTAATATATTTAAACTTAAAGAGCTATTAATTAAAAAGAAATTTAAACAAGATAAATTATAAAGTTTTATCTTGTTTAAATTTATTATAATTGTTCTTTATTAATAGCTCTTATTATCTATTTTTAAATTGTGATTTCTATTTTTATATCTGGACGATCATTATATGCAAGACTATGATTTATACATTCTTTGCTTTTTTTATTGATATTATAACAAAGTATATAATGTGGATGTTTTTCTAATACTCGATATGTATCTTTAAATACCCTTCCTTTTTTTAATTCTTTAATTTTTACTTTAAATTTTTGATTTTTTTTGAGCCTATGCATTTGAATTCTTAAGTACATGTTTTGGAAATCTTTTTTACTCATTTGCTCTATTATTTCATCACAGTTTTCGCATTTTAAAATCATCTTATAAACAAATTCCCCACCATGAAAATAAAGCAACCTTTTTAAAAAATGATTTAATACATTAACTCTTTTGCTGTACATATTCAATAGTATAAGTTCATTTTCAATATAATCTTTTTCTCTTAATTTCATAGCAATCTCCCCTTTATACATTAATTTATTTGTTCTAATATTATTAAACAAGATTAAAGCTAAACGATATTCTAACTTATATCTTGATTTTAAACAGATTTATGATAAATATTTTTTATAGATTTTTTAAAATCATCATTAGAAAAATCATAAACAGTTTTATTTTCTAATTTATATTTATGAATCTTACATTCATAAGGAATTTTTATAAATACAGATATATTAATAAGGGATTCTTTAATAAGAAAATTTTTCAAATCCTTTAATTTTAAATATTCTTTAGATTTATTTATAATTAAATTCAACTTACAATATTTAAAAATATTTTTATTTCGAATTAGATATTTTCTTAAAGAAAATAAATTTTTTAAATTCTCATCGACTACTAACAACTTAGTTGTATTTAAACTAAATAGATATTCCATCAACTTAGAATCTATATTTAGATTAAAATCAATTATTATATAATCAAAATTAAATAATAAAATATTTATAAAAATTTTCATATTATCTAATATTTTTTCTTTCGATAAATCTTTAATTAAGTTCTTTTGATCTTCATTTTCTAAAATGTTTGTATAAAAACATAAATTTTTAGATTTAAAATAATGAATACTCTTAGAATCCATAAAATTTGTATTAAAAATATCTTTATTTGAAAAATCTATATTGATAAATGGTTTATAATTTTTATTGTTATTTAAAAAATTATATGCACATGAAAATTCAAAAAAATCTAAATCGACTAAGGCTATCTTTTTATTTTTATGAATTTCTGCTAATCCATTAGAAAAATTTGATGCAATTTCTGTAGATCCACAACTATTATTACTAAAGACTAAATAAATTCTTTGATTGTCTACAAGCGTAATAAATTTTTCATTTTTATTTTTTGTTTGATTTTTATAATTAATTAATTTTCCTGCCATTAATGTAAAAATATTCTCCTTTGGGTATAAAAAAAGCATATTTTTATTATTTTTAAGTGTCTTTTCTATCTTTTTAGGAGCGTTTTTAATTATATATTCTAAAGTTTTACTATCATATTTGGATAATAAATCCTTTATATAATCATTCAAATCATTTTGACTTTTCAAAGTTAATATTTGTCTATAAATTTCTTTTAATTCTGTACTATTTAGTAATTCATCTTGTAAATTTAATTTTCTTAAAAGCTCTAAATGTTTTAATTTAAATTTTTCATCTAAATTTAAATTTTTTAAATCTTTATAAAATATTATATTATCAATATAGCATGCTGTTAATTCCAGCAAGAAATCTTTATTTTTTTGCAAAGAATTTTCCAATATAATCAATAGTTGTGAATTTTTATTAGTAGATTTCAATTCCTTCAATTCATATAAATTAAACTCATCTTCATCATTTAATTTTTTAAAAATAATAATTTTTAAATTATTATTTTTTGACTTAAGATTATTTAACTCTTCATAAAATCCTCTTTTTGTATATTTGAAAATATATTTTTTTTCATTTTTATTTTTAAATATATTTTGATCAAAATCCCTTGAATTAGACATTGCAACCAGTATATCCAATATAGTTCCCCCTTAAGAAAAAGTTTCTAAAACCAATTATAACAAAAAAATAAAAAAATGGAATAACTTTTTTTATTGAATATTGTAAAAAAATACACTAAGCCCTTATTATTTAAACAGAGTTAAACAATAAAAAATTTTTTAAGTAGGTGATTAAAATTTTGCATTTGTCCAATAAAAATTATTTTTCTAAAAATTATAAAATTAAAAAAAAATTAAAAATAATTCTATTAATTTTTATTATAGTTTTATTTATTTTGATTTCAAATTATATTATTTTTAAAAAATATATACTTCCATATCAAAAGCAAGAAGTTATAAATTTATATTTAAAACAAAATACTATTAAAATTCCTGTATTAAATACAGATTTAAGATTAGGAGATTCAATTAGTATGGAAGATATTGATTTTGTATATGTCAAAAGAGACATTGTTCCAAATAATTTAATTGATTTATCTAAAATTAATTTATCTAAAAACTACAAAGCAGTAATGAATATACCTAAAAACACAGTAATACTAAATGATTTTTTTAAAACTGCTTATTTAGACCAAGATATTTTGCAATCATCTAGGCTTGTTGAAATTGATTATTTGGATTTAAGTTATTCTAATCTAAATAAGGGTGATTTTATAGACATTCGTATCGAAGAAAAGCCTGATACGAAAAATGATGACATAGTTAATACAAACGGATACAATAACTCAATAGTTCTATCAAAGAAAAAGATTTTAGAATTTGATGAAGATAGAATGATTCTAAAATTAAATGAGGAAGAGATACAAAACTTAGGTTGTGCTGTGTATCAAATGGCTAATTACAGTAGTTATATTTATTTTACTAAGTATGTAAATCCACAAACACAAGATAAAGCAAAAATAACGTATCAAGGTAGTGATCAGTTAAAAGCAATAATAGAAAAGGACAGACTTGCAGTAAAAAAATCTGAAGATGAATTAAGAAAAAGATTAAAAGAAATTGAAGAAGAAAATAAAAAAAGAGATATTGAAATAAATTCTTTAAATGAATATATTAAATTGAATAAAGTAAAAGATATAGAAGCTAGTAAAATCAAAGAAAGTAGCTTAAATACAAATAAAAATATAGATAAATATAAAGTTGATAATAATTCAAATTCTAATATTATTGATTAAAAATATATTGTTATATTTAATTGAGTTTTTATAACTTATTTAGAAAGGAGTTATTATGCATATATTCACGGGAGATAAGAGAGTTGGTAAGAGTTTTATTTTAAGAAATTTATCATTTTTACTTTCAAAGAATAATAAAAAAATAGCATTAATTGATTTGAATAATAATAATGATTTATTTGATTTTTTTAAAGTGAACAGTTGTAATGAATTACCAAATGATGCGTCTAAAAGTTTATATGAGAATTTGATATGTATTTTAGAAAAACCTTTATTTTGTTATAAAAATATAGATATTTACACAAGTAATAAATATTTAGATGATGGAGATTTTTTTAGTATATTTGATTTTTATGAAGAATTTAAATCTAATTACGATTATGTTTTTATTGATTGTTCTTTAAGAAGTTTTAAAAAGCTTTTTGAATTTAAAAATATTGCGTTTAAAAATCAAGATTTTAAGTTCTTTGCAAATCTTATTTTAGACCAAAGAGTGGTTACAGATGAATTAAAAGAAATTTCGTTATTTAAAAACTTTGATTCTATTATTTTTAATAAATATTTAAATTCAAGATTTGATGATGAAAAATTATTAAATATGCTTAATCTTAATGATTATGATTTATCTAAAATATTTTATATTAATTATGATTTATCTAATGAACAAGAGGATTTAAATAATTATTTTAAAAATAAAGAATTAAAAAATTTTGATAAGGATTTAAAAAATCAGTTAAGCACTTATGCTGATAATTTTTTGGGATTTAAAATTCAAAAAAAATCATTTTTTAATATCTTATAGGAGATGAATGGAATGGATAATAATTATATAAAAAAAGATGAAGGCACAATTGTAAGTATATATTCGCCGTATAAACAAGTTGGAAAAAGTACAATAACATCAGTTTTAGGGGCGTATTATAGTTTGGTTTTAAAGGATAAAAAAATACTTATTTTAACTAATGATTTTTCTTGTGGTTGTTCTTCTTATTTGTTTAAGAATAAAGATCAAAAGAATTTGATATCAGAAATATATACTCTTAGTAAAACTTTAAATTTAGATTTTAAAAAATTTAATTTATATACAAAATCAATATCTGCTAATTTAGATATTTTGGATAATTTAAGCGATGATAAAAATTTAAAGGAAAATCTAAATTCACAGATAAAAAATATTTTAGAAGTAGCAAAAGAACTTTATGACTATATATTTATTGATTTGGATTCTAATTTAAAATATTCAAAAGAAATACTTAAATTAAGTGATTTTTATTTGTATTTAGTAAATCAAAACTATAATTATCTAAATACATTAGAAAAAGAGTTAGACCATTTAAAAGATATTGATACTAAGGGAAATATAATAATTAATAAGTTCAAAAAAGATTATACGCATTTAAATGAATCTGTAATAAGAAAGATATTTAAATCTCAAGGAATATCAAATGATTTTTTTGTTGTTCCATCTAATAATTTTATAGATAAGGCTTGTATGCAAAGTAATTTACTAGAGTTTTTACAAGATGAATTTAAATATGATTCGAGTGATTTTTTGATATTTATAGATGAAATTAAAGATTATATGTATTTTCTTATTTTAAATGGTTCTAAAGATAATACATATAAGGGTTTTTTGGATTTTAAAAATATATTTAAAATTAGTCCAAACAAAAAAGAAAATACTAAAAAAACGTCTTAATTTAATAAGTAGTAAAATGATTTTACTTATTAATTTTACTATTTGAAATGTTTTTGTAAATATTATAAATAAAATGAATTTACAATGTTTAATTGTTTATTTATAATTTTTAGCTTTAGTTTTAAAGGTAGGTGAGCTTTTGATAAGTAATTTAGAGGAACTAAAAACTTATGTAATAAAAAGTATTGATTTATATCTTAAAGAAAATCTAAATGAATTAGAAGATATAAATGAATTGGAAAAAGAGAAAAAAAGAAGGGAATATCTTAGAACACATCTTAAAAATGCTAAGTTTGGGGATGATAAAGATAAGGAGTATGTAAAAGAATATATAAAAACTTTAATAACTACAAATAATAATTTCTTAAAAGAAAATGTTTGTATAAATAATAATAATATTAAAGATTTTATAGATCTTGATAGTAATAGAATCGGTCGTTATTTAATATATCTAATTGTCTTATATGTATATAAAAAGGATTTTCTTTATAAAGCTTTTACAAAGATGATTGAAGATAATGATTTGTTTAAATTAAGAATGGTAGATAGTTCTAAGGGTTATTATGTTGATGAAAAAGATATATTTAATATTTATAGTAAGATTTTGAGTAAGAATGATGAAAGATTTTTTAATTCTTATGGGTTTAATTATGAAATGCATTTAGATATTTTGGTACAGCTTATTTATGAAGAAACTTACGGTAATTCAAATATAGATGAATTGATGCATCAAGATATTGATGATATTGGTATAGGTTTATCGGGACTTCAAAGTGAAACTATACCAAGATATTACAAACAAAATAAGAGATTTTGTTATGAGGGTGTATGGATTAAGTATAAGGGAAGTTTAATTGATTTAAGATTCTTATCTTTACAAAGCTTTAAGAATCTAAAAAATATTGTTAAGGAATCAGTTTCTTATAATCAAAAGGGACAGTTTTCTAAATCTCAAGGTTTTTTGCTTTCAAGAGGTAAGGATGGTTCAAGAAGAATGGCTTGTATTGACCCGTTTGCTGAAAACTCTGCTTTATGGATTAGAAAATTTACGGCTAAGAATATGGATTTTGATTCTATGTTAGGAGATTATAAGAATGCTTCTTTGGTTAAACAAATAGCACAAATATTTATAAAATCAGGTGCATCACTTCCTATTTGTGGCTACCAAGGTGTTGGAAAGACTTCAACTTTAGAGAGTTTAGCTGAATTTATTCAACCTTTTTATGCTATTAGAGTTATCGAATCAAGCTTTGAATCTAATTTAAGACATAAATATCCTAATAAAAATATTTTAACTGTTCAAGAGTATGGAGATGTGGATTTAGAAAGGGCTTATGAGTTTTCACTAAAAACCACAGGGGATATTTACATTGTTCAAGAAGCATCTTCTGATTCTATGGTTGTTGATATAACTAGAACTGCAAATCGTGGTGGTAGGTCTGTTATATTTACTTATCATCCAAACAGTCCTAAAAAATGCATATTAGAAATAGCAAATGCATTGCTACGTAAAGGTATTTATAAGGATTTAAGAGATTCTTTATATACTGCATTAAATACAGTTAATATATGTTTGCAAATAGAAATGGATATGGAGAGTAAGAAAAGATATTATAATTTTTATGAGTTTATTCCTATAAATGATTATAAGGATTTTAAGGTAGTTCCTATAATTGAATTTGATTTAGATAAGAAAGAATATGTTTTTAGAAATAAAATATCTAAAGAGTTTTATAAAGAATTGTATAGAAAATCACCACTTGATGAAGATCGTAAACTTTTAAAAGAAATTTTTTGTACTGATGAATTTGGAGAGTGATTTTTATGAATGACATAAGAATCAAAAATAAAAATGCTTTTTATGATTTTTTTGAGAGTATATCTTTTAAACTTTATAATCTAATGTTAAAAATTCCAATTCTAAAGGATTTTATTTATAATTTCAAAAACAATTTAAAGTTAAGGTTTTTAATGGATGAAAAAATGATTTTAGTTGAAATTATAAAAGTAATATCACTTATAAGTTTTTCTTTTGTTATTAGTTTTGTAAGTTTAGCTTTTTATTTTAAAAATATTTTATTAAGTATCTTTTCTTCAATAATAATTACTAAATCTATTTATGATTTAAAATATCAAATGGATGTAAAATTCTTGGAGAGCTTAGAAGAAGTTTTAAGTGATTTTGTTCATTATTATAATATGACAGAAAGTAACTTAGATAAAACTTTCTTAAAACTTGAAGAAACAACTTATAATGATAATTTTATAAAAAAACATTTTTTAAAGCTATTTGATTATGTAAAGGAAGCTAGTTTATCTGATGATGATAGTTTTATCTTACAAGAATATAGTGAAAATGCCATAAATAAGTATTTTAAGATTTTATGTAATTTTATTTATACAACTTATAAATATGGTGATGAAATTATAGATAATAAATCAGCTTTTGTTGAGGGTCTTTTATCACTTCAAAGAGAAGTTAATAATGAGCTTGAAAAGAAATTGATTATTAGGGAAGAAACTTTTTTGGAAGTAGTTTTTATAGTGATGCCACTTTATTTTTTACCATTAATAAAATCATATATGCTTAATTATTTTTCTTTTGAAGGGTTTTCTTATATTAGAGATTTTATATTTTCTAATATTGGTTATAGCGTGATGATATTTTGTGCTATTTTGACTTTTGTTTTTTATATTTTTTATAAAAACTTATGTTTAGCAGATGATGTGATTATAAGAAAAAAAGCTGTATTCTTTGAAGATAAGATTTTAAAGAGATTTAAATTCTTAGATAAGCTTGTTGAGTTTTTGATTAAAGATAAGGTTCAAAGTATTAATAATTTACTTTTAAAAAGTGCAAAGATTGATAATGCTAAATTTTATTATCTTAGAAAGGTATTAGTGTTTTTTATTTCATTTATGATTTTAATAAGCATTTTTACATTTAATATATTTTTTAATAAATTAAATGTAATTTCTTCTTTGGATATTGGGGTTAATAAGAATTTGCTTACTAGATCAATTCTTTTACATGAAAATATAGAAGCTTATAAAGATGAAGCTTTAGAAAATGATAAAAAGATTATAAATTATTTAAAGGCTAATAAGGACTTTGTAAGTAAATCTAAGGATGAACAAGAGGATTATATAAGGAAGTATATGAAAAAGAATAATATATCTTATGGTATTAATGAGGTTGGTATTGATAGGATATTTGCTAAATTAGAGATTATAAGTATAAATAGATTTAGTTTTTTAAGATTATTATTTATAATTTTTGTTTGTTTTATTCTTTGTAATATAGAGTATTTTATCTTAAAGTCCAAAGCTTTTATAAATAAGGAGCATATTTTATATGATGAAACTATGGGGCTTTATACTGTTTGTATATTACTTTTGAATAATAAACATATAACACCAAAGGATTTATTAAATAATATGAAGAATTTTTCTTATCTTTTTAAAATGGATTTACAAAAGGCTTTGGATAATTATAGTTTAGAGTCTTTAAAGGATTTAAAAAAGATTACTAATTATAAGTATTTTAATAATTTAATAGATGCTTTTTTAATAAGTGAGGAAGGCTTGGAAATCAAAAAGGCTTTTTGTGGTCTAAAACAAAAGAAAGATTTTCAAGAAAAATCAAGAGAGAGAAGCACAAGAAAGTTTATAAATAGAAATATAGAGATTATAAGGTTTTTATCTATGTTTTCATTATTTACAACTATAATTCTTTATATTTTTGCACCACTTTTAATAGCTGTAATGGATATGTTTTCAAAAACCAATAATTATTTATAAAAAATATATTAATAGCTGCTACATGAAAAAACATCATGTTGCTGCTATTAATAAATAATAAAACAAAAAAATAGGAGTGATTTATATGAATAAGAAAATTTTAATTGTGGCAACTTTAGTATTTGCATTGGCTTTTGTGGCAGTTTTAGCTGTTATGAACTCGGGGTTATTATCAACTGCATCAAATGCAAACAAAAAACTTAGTAATACTTTATCTATGACAAGTGATTATGAACTTGAAACTTATAATGGAACTACAGTAACAGGTGATACTGTTATATCAGCTATAAAAAATGCTAAGACTTTATCATCTAATACTAAGCTGGAAATAGAAGTAAAGACAAAAGAAGGAGCTACTGACAAATACGGTTTTGTTGATGGAAAAGATGATTTTACAGACTATACAGAAACGGATTCAAGAGATAATGATTTTATAAACCCAACTGCTAATTTTGAAGCTAGTTTGACAAAAAATGATAATGATATTATTACAGGAATTGAGTTTGTTCAAGAATAAGTAACCTAAAAATATAACAGTATAAATTATATATTTAATATTTAAGTCATCATCAGTATTGGTGATGGCTTATTTTTATAAGAGGTGATCTGATGGCTAAAAAGATTTTATTACTGTTTTCTTTTTTTAGTTTTTTTATTGGTTTTTCTTTGATTTCATCTTTTTATGTTACTTCTAATAATATATCTTTGATGAAAGAGCAAAATAGAGATTTTGTTGAAACTATAAGGTATAAGGGATTTGTTACAGATAAGATGTATTATTCATATTTAAAGAAGTTTAATATTCCTGTTTCTATTAGTTTTGAACACAGAAAAAATAAAGATGTTAATGTTGAAAAAGATGTTATAGATGCAGTATTTACAAAAGAAATATTAGATGAAATTAGTAAGAATAATATTTATAAATTCAATAAAAATGATGAAATAGTAATAAGGGTAAGGAAAAGAGGAATTACATTCTTTGAAGCAAATATAAAGGCTCTTACGGGTTTAGGAATAAATAAAGATAGAATAATTTCAAAAGAAGGTGGGGTTATTTTAAATGAACAGTATCATTAAACCCATCTTAATAATTTTAATAACTTTGTTTTGTATACATTTTTTAATTTTTAAAGCTGAAGAACTTACAAATGAAGAAGAATTAAAGATATTTAAATATGCATTAAAAACAGCATCACAAGATGCAACTTCAATAATAAGAGATTTAAATATTTTAAATACAACTTATGATGGATCTATAAAGGAAGATGAAAATATATTATTTGATTATTCTAAGGCAGTAGATAGATTTTATAGGTCAATGACTATTAATTTAAATGAGAATATGGAAACGGATTATGATTTTTCTAAGGCTTTAAATATACCCCTAACGGGAATTGTTGCATATGATTTTATAATAGGACAAACAAAGGAAGGTTATACAATTCCTTATTCATATACATTTAATGATAGTAAAAATAAAGTTATATACAATTTTACGCTAGGGGATTTGGTTGAGATTAAAAAATATAATGAAAAAGAATTTATAAAAAAGAATATAGATGATATCAATCAAATAGCTAAGAATATGACTAATGAAGAGTTTAGAGATTATATAATAATTGAAACTATAAATAAATTTTTAAAGAAATATTCAAATGAAGATAATTTAATAACTAAAGATATTTTATATAAGGGACTTAATTTTAATTTAGCACATGCAGATTATACAAAGGATAAAGAAGTTTATAATCTAAAAAATTCATTGATTGATGGTGCAGGATTTTTTGCTATAGTAGATACTTATAAATCAACAGCAGATAAAACACATACATTTTTAAGATTATTTGCATTTGGAGGAAGCGAGCTTTTACTTTTAGAAAAGTAGTTTTTAACATTAATTATTAATTTTTTAATATAACTATTTAATAAAGAAAATACTGAACTTTGAAAATTAAATAAAATAAGTCCTAAAAGGAAATAAAAAGAATGGTAAAATATACGTTGTAGAAATGTGCTTTAGCACAACTGGTTGTTTTGAAAAATTAAAGCGTAGTACCAGTTAAGCTAGTAATAAGCGAGAGTTAGCAGAGCAAAGGTTTTAACTCAAGCGGTGCATTTAAATAAACTAATAATAGGGGTGGAATAAAGATTTTTAGGAGGATTTTATGTATGATTTTTTAAGTAATATTGGATTATCTGATATTCATATGATTTATTTATATATAGTATTAACTTTTCTTATGGGTTTGCTTACTGTTATATTTGTTAATAGATTATATAGGAATATTTGAAAATAATATATATTATATTTTGTTTTTATGTTATTATTTAGGAGTGGATGTGATGAAGAAATTTGTAATTCTAAGATTATTAGTTTTTAGTATATTACTTACAGTTTTTTCTTTTATCAAGATAAATAAGATTTCTTACTGTGAGGAAATAGCTGATTTAAAGATTAAATCAACAAATGAATCTAAGATTATGGATATAAAAAAGAAATATGAAGATATTGATTTTATTATTAATGGTGAATATATAAATCCGATAGAGGATATAAAAGATGATTTGCTTTTAGATAAGACCACTAATTATGAAATCTTTAAAGAAAAATATGAAAGCTATAGTTTTTATAAAGAAGCTGTAGCAGAAAATAAAAAATTTGTTATAGATTTTAATTTAGAAGATAATTTTTTAGCTAAAGAATATGACGAAGAAGAAATATTTTTTCCATTAGAAGAAATGAAAGCTAAAAATTATACAAATAAAGATATTGATTATATGCTAAACTTTAGTTATGAAGCAGTCATTGACCTTTATAATTTTAATTATATGAAACATCTAAAAGAAAATTATAAATCATTGTTGCCAAAAAAATATCTAAGGGATTATGATGGATATATAAATCAAGAATTATTAAATGAATGGTTTGATTATTATAGAGTATATGATATAGTCAAATTTAGTGTATTTGTTCTTGATAAGACAGGCTTAGAATCAGAAGAAACAAGAGGTCGAGTTTATTTTAAGCTTTTATCAAAACAAGATGATGTTCCATATGTTGAAGATAGTTTTATGGCGAAAGCTATTGGAGATCATTTGGATGCTAAATTAAATACTTGGTATTATAAAGATATATCAATACCACTTACAGCAACTTATAAAAATGATTTAACAAAAGAGTTAAACAAAACGTATAACAAAAATAACAGAAATTACTTCTTTTGCATAGAAGGTATGCCTGTAAGGTTTTCCAATGTATTAGAAGTTACTAAAGAAAATATAAAAGCTGAATTAGATTCTGTTTTTATAGATACGATAAAAGATAAAAATTAGTACTAAAACTATGTTACAAAATGTATTTGATGTAGTATTAATAAGGCTTTAGGGTATATATACTATAAGTATATTTTTATATGTGTAAATGCATAGATTGATTAAATTTTTTCCCACTTTCAAAGTTTTTTTAATCTATGCAAACCATTTTTTAAAAGAAGATTGGAAAGATATCTTATTTAAAAAAATAGTTAAGTATTAAAATTCAAAAATAAAAGGAGTGTTATTATGAATAAATTTACAGCATTCGTAGCAAGTTTGATAATCTTATCGAGTACAGCATTTTCATCATTTGCGATGGATTTAGATAATTATTATAATGTTGAGGATGGAGTTAAACAAACATTAATAAAAGAAAAGGATCTTGAACATATAGAGTTTGAAGATAGAGGATTTACAAAAGAACATTTTTTCATGCATATGGGAATAGCTAAAAAACCACAATTCATTGCAGAAGATATGGTAAAAGCACCAAATTTAAAAGATAATGATATAGTTGTTGATGATGTTATTATAAAAAATATAAAATTTTATCCATATAGTAAAGATGTTTATTATTATGGAGATAAAACATTATATACTCAATGGGCTAATCTACTTAAATGTGGTTACTTTACATTTGATATAGTTAAATTAGAAGGAACAGATAATTTTTATCCTGAAATATTTGAAATTCATATGATTAATAAAAAAGGTGAAGAAAACACAACTTGTTCTACGGGTGCAATAACAGAATATGGAGATAAAACTTTACAAAGAGCATTAAAAGCACATCCAAATATGCCTATAACATACAAAGATATAGAAACTAATAAAGATACTACTTTTAAATTTAACGAAGCTAAAGATTATGAAGATTTACCACAGTTTAGTTTTGATGATATTTCTAAAATATATCTGTATTCAACACAAAGTAAAGAAGGTACAGTTATAGAAATTGATATAAAAGATGTTGAGATTATAAGATAAAGGACTTAGATTATTCTAGGTTCTTTTTTTATTTGTAAAGGAGTGAGGTTGTTGAAAAAATTTATTTCTTGTATGCTTGTTTTTCTGCTTTTATTATCTAATATAAATATTAATAAAAGTTTTGCAAGTGGTATGAAAATGAAAGAATATAGGCTTATTAATGCTTATTTTGAATATTGGTTTGACCCAAATACTAAGACTTGGATGTATGAGGATTGGCACGGTGATAGACATTCATTTACTAAAAAGGGTGAAAGTGCAGGAGGACAATGGATTAATAATTATGAATTTCCTGTTGGTATATTAAGTAATGATTATGTTATTGCCGATGCTTATAATTATAGTGAATATAATGGTTCTTGGGATGATTTACACTATAGTGCTGTAGATAAAACTAGAATAGATAGATACTATTTATCTAGTGCTAAAGTAGATGCAACAGGCTCTATTGGACAGGTTGGAAATGTACGATTTTCGGCAAGTTTTCAAGTTAAGCCTAAAAATCAATGTATTCCACTAAGTGGAGATAGGGTTTTTAGAACATATTTAGCTGTTGTTGTTGAATATGAGTATAAACTTGATTCAGAACTTAAAATTGAATGTTACGATGAAAGTAATAATCTTTTAAAGAGTATCGAACAAACACCTAAAGTAAATGAATACAATACTATAAAAGTACCTGATATTGATGGTTATACTTATACTCATTCATTTAATGAAAAAGGGGAGAAAGTAACTGATAAACGGTTTGATATATTTATGAATTTTGAATCTGTTGTTATTAAATGTTATTACAAACAAGGTAATGATGATAAACGAATAAAAGCAGTTTTGGAAGCTTCTACACATACCCCAAAAATGGATGAAACAGTCACTTTTGATTCTTCCAAATCAACTTCTTCAACAAAGATTACATCAAGAAAATGGTATGTCAAATATGAAGATAGAAGTGATGATTATATTTATGAACCAAAGCATGACGATAAGATTGCTATTGATATTTTATTTGATGATGAAATGAGAGTGGATGTAAAGGTTGTTATTGAAGACCAAAACAAACTTACTGATGATGCTACTGATTATGCAAGTCTTAAAAAAGAAGATGATCCAACTGTTGAAGGTGGAGTTAGGATTACATTTAGAGATGTAGAAACTAATGAAAAGCTTGGTTCTATGGGTTTAGATATTAAGTTTAAAAAGTATGGAAGCAGGACTATATCAGTACCTGAAAGACTTTTACCGAGTTCTTCAGATACTACAAGGCTAAAAGATAATGGGCTTGAAAAAGATGATGATTATAATTACAGCGTTAAAAACAGTATACATGGAAATTCATCTATTATTAAAAGTGGTTCTATGTATGTAAAATCATCTGTTAAAAAGGATGAATATGGTTTAGTTGATTGTAATGATAAAAGAAATTTACATCTAAAATATAATAAAAGTGGTTTTGATTTTGAGGAATTTAGAGGTGAAGGAAGGTCTGTAACTGTTTATTATCAAAAAGGTGATGCAACAAATGAAGACTTTAGATATTTAGAGTTTTATGAGCTTTCAGGTAGTGGAAATGAAGCTTATAAAAATTATAGAAGAAAAAGAGATGATGCGAAATCAGGATTATCACATCCAACATTTGGACATAGATATGCACTAAAAGGCAGTTTAAGAGATTTTGATGTTGATCAATTAAGATTTCCAAATGATGATTATATATTAGTTGCATCAATAGCTGATAGAATGACGGATAAAGGTCTTAAACCTTATTATGATAATACATTTAATGTTGAACAAGCTAGAACATTAGATGTAAGAGATGGGGATACTATAAGGTTGGTTTATGTAAAAAATCAAACAAGCTATAAGTTTGAATATGTAAATGAAAATAATTTAGAGATTGAAAAATCTGATTCTGCATCTTTAAAAGTATATAATCCAGGTAGAGAAACAAGTTATAATTTTGATTTGAAGTATAAGTCAGATGAGGGTTATTCTGAAACACAATCTGGTTTTATTGAAAGAGGATTTAGAAGGCATAAAGAAAATAGAATTTATCCTTATTCTAAGCCAAAAGAAGATAAATCAGAATTAAGAGATGAATTTTTATTTAGAACTCAAAGAGGTAGTGTTGATTCAGGTGACCCTTTAGCTATATCAAGAGGAGAAGTTTATTATACTGATTTTTTTAATTCAGATGTGATAAAAGATGTTAAGCAAAGTTATAATATAAGAACTTATTTTGAATCAGACCCACAAGATGCTTTAATAATAAGAGGGATTACTACTGATAAATTTGGTCGTAGTATGGATAGTAAAATAGGTGAAGAAAAAATTATAGTTGCTAAAAATACAGATGGAACTATAAGCCAAAGTTCTTATTATACAAGAGGTGATAAATTCTATAAGATATTTAGTATACAGACATTAAGAAATGATGAAAAGTATGAAAGATGGATGGGATACCCATTTAAATACCATGGTGATATAACAAGAGATAGAGATTTAGATATTTCAGGTGATAGTGTTAATTATCATCACGAAGTTCTAAAAGGTGGAAATCACTATCACTTTATATTTTTATATAAGGAAACAGATCCACCCGAAGGGATAATAAATATTATATGTAAAGAAAAAGAAACGGATGATATTTTACAAGAAGAAAAATTAGAATATCAGCCGATAGGTGAGGAAATAACGGTTAAAGCTCCAAGAATAAGTGAATATGTAGTTATAAAGCCATCAACTCAGATGGTTACATTAACAGAAGACGAAAAAGAAAAGACAGTAATTTTTTATTATGAAAAAGGTGAAGACCCTGACGAACCTACGACAGAAGAAGAAACAAATGAAGAAACTAGCGGAGGAAATGGGAAAATTATATTTGTTCCTAATTCTACAAGCGAAGTAAGTGGAAATAGAGATAGTTGGATAAATAGAAGATTAAATGTAAAAGCAGAAATTCAAGGAGATAGAGAATATAGTGTAACTGTTACAAAAACAATAAAAGAAGTAAATTCAAAAGGCGAGGTTATAAAAGAAGATAAGAAAAAAGGCACGAAAACTTGGCAAATAGGAAGTATTAATGTGAGTGGTGATGCTACAGGAACAGATACTGTAACAATAAGAAAAGAGGGTTCAAATCTTAAATTATCAGGTATTGCTAATTGGAAAGTAAAAAGCATCACAGGAGATTCTTCATTAGTTGCATCAAAAACGCCACCAAGTGCATATACAGGTAGTTCAGGAATTTACAAGATAGATAAGACAAGAGGTACTATATCTGCAAGTCCCTCATCTTGTGATTGGACAAACAAAAGTGTTAATATAACAGTTTCATTAGGTGACGCATTATCAGGATTTTTCCCAAATGGTAATTATGTATCTTACAAAGATTTATCTTATTATAATAATCCATCACAATCAGTTAGAAAAGGAAGTTATGGTGGAAAATCTGCAACTGCGAATATACAACTTAATACTGATGGATATTATCAAGTAAATGCAAGAGTTGAAGATATAGCTAAAAATGTGCATCAAACAAGTTTTTCATATTATAAAATAGACAAAACAAATCCAACTGATGTAGTATTTAGTGTAGATAATGAGATAAATGCAGATGAACGTTATTCTAAAGAATTAAATGAAGATATATTTTTATATAAGGCAGAATATGATAATAAGATTACTGTAACTATTGGGGATAATCTTTCAGGTATTAATGAAACTAGATTCTTATTTAGCAAAACAAAACTTCCACCACCAAAACATCTAATGATATTAACAGATCAAGGAACTAACGAAAATATAAATGCACCAACTTCAAATTCATTTGATATAAATATAAATCATGCTACTAATTCTTATAAAGGTTATAACCTTACTAAAGAAGATTTTAGAGATTTTAAGGGTGGCAAGTGGTATTTGCATATATACCAAAAAGATAGAGCAGGAAATGAAAGTATAACAACAAGTAGACCTATTATATTAGTTTCTTTATATGACTTTAATGTAACTAATATAACAGACCATTTTTATGATTATAATTTAGATGGAGTATCATATGTAAATAATCTTCCAATAGACGAAGATTCAAACCCTGATTCATATTTAATGAAAAAAGGCTATGGTATATATTTTGAAATATCATCAAAAGGACTAGACTACCTTACAGATACAATACAAGTTAGACCAACATTCTATGGTTTGGATAAACATAATAAATACACTAAAAAGCTTGATATGTACTTCTTAACTCATTCATCAGAAGATGCTAAAAAATGGATTAAAGCAACAACTGACCCTGATGGAAAAAGAGATCCCTTTGATACTGTAGAAGAAGCTTTGATTTATTATGAAGGTGAAAAAATACATCCAATAGGTTTTCATAATGAGTTTTTCTTTCCAACAACATTAAGAACCATAAAAGACGAAGAAAATCAAATATGGAAAGCTAGATATGGAATACCAGGTAATGCAATATTTATTAATAAAGATAAAGAAATTACTGAAGCTAATCAATACAAAGGAAAAGTATTAGTAATGTTTGATATAGAAGCAGGTAAAGAAGGTTATAAAGCTTATAATTACGTTAATAATCCTCATTTTAAACAATGGAATAGAGAAAGAAAGATACAAGATAAGGATTACTATAAATGGTCTACAAAAAAGCAATTACAATATAAAAAAAGCAAAGAGAGAAAAACTAAACTTTATGAAGATGGTTCTGTTGTAGTTATAGATTCTAATCATTCAATAGAGGATAATTTTGAAGCAAGACCAGTTTGGCAATAAAAAAAGACAAAAGAACATATGTTCTTTTGTCTTTTTTAGTAAATTATATTTATCAAATCAATTTTTTTATTTAGATGTATAATATATTCCGTTAAACCATTATTCATCATTATTTCTAATTCATAGTCAATGGGTTTTCCGTCACTTAATATTTCCTTAGGTTTAAAATCTAAGTAAAGAACTAGGATATCTTTTCCTATAAGTGAAATAGTGTTATTCTCCTCATAAGTGCATTTTATAATTTCACCTATAAAATCCTTTATATATGCTTTTTTATCATTTTTTGTTTCATCTCGATACTCAATATAGTTATATCCCTTAGGTATTTTAATATAATTATCTTTTATTGGATATTTTTCGTTATTTAGATATATTGATTTTGTTGGATTCATATTTTTTAAATAAAATGTTTTTTTACTTTCTAAATAATACTTATTATCTTCTTCTACAATGTTAATATCTTTGTTTCCTACGTGTTTTATTAGCTCGTATTCATAGTAAAAAGGAACACTATTTAAATGCATAGCTGTGTTATTGAATAATTCTCTATTATTTTTAATACTAGTTAGTAGATAAGAACCGTAAATCTCCTTATTATCTCCTTCTTTATTGATTATATTAGATATATTATATATTTGCTTATTATTATAACCTAGTTTCGTATATATATTATTTTTTATATCTAAATTTTGAATAAAATCATATTCATTGGGTTGTTCTATAATAAATTCTAGCGGAAAATCTTTATTTAATTCACTTAGCATATCTATATCAACACCTGTGCTGTTACCAATATCTTTGTATCTTAGTACGTCTAACTGTGTTGTTTTAATATTTAAGTTAGTTTGATTTGTTACTAGATGTTTGTATAATTTTTTATTAATTTTTTGTACTAATTCTTTTCTCTTTTTAAATATATACGGTACTAATTCTTGTCTGTTATTTAAATCTATGCTCTCGTCAAAAATACTTATCGGATCTATATTGTATTCGCTCTTAAATTCTTCTCTAAAATAATCAGACATTGGTGTGTAGTTAAATTTATTTGTGATTGCAAAGACCTGAGGTGTAAAATTAGTTCCTTCTATATTTATTCCATCCCAATTATGACTATTTAATTTGTTATCTATGCTTTTTAAAGCTTTTTCAAAACAAATAGGATTTTCTAAAGCCATAGGATACATATATTCATTATAGATACTATTGTTTAGTTCATCATCTATATCATTATCATTATAATTATCACTATATATATATTCTAAATTCCCGTTTTTTTGTCTCAAATCAAAATTATTATTCCAAAATTCTTTACTTATCATTGGTAGTTTAAACCATGCATTTACAAGCATTCTATTTTGGTGGGCTAGTATTATAAATTCATTAATATATTTTTCGTAATCATCACCTTCATAGAAAGTACTAAAATTAACTTCTTTGACACCTGCTTTTTTTAGGCTGCTAGTTAATTTTAAAGGATCTATATTTTTTAAATTTTTATAATCAATATAAACTAATATATCTTTTCTATAGTTATATATATTAAGATCAAAACTGTCTATGATTATACTGTGAATAAAAGGAATTATATTTTTAGATTTTGTTTCTATATCTAAAGATGTTGCAATATATATTATATTACCTCCTTTATATTCTTTCGAAAAGCAAAGAACATCATTATACTTCTTTGAAAAGATTTTTTTATCTATATTTTCTTCTTTAATTTGGACATATTCTAACTCCATATCTAAAGGAAATTCGATTTCTTCATAATCTTTTATATAGTATTCATTATCATATCTAAATTCATCATAGTAATCTATATTAAATAAATCTAAAAAAATCGAATTTTTTTCAAATAGTATATTATATCCGTCCTTTATATGTTGTGCAATATTTGTAATTTCTTCAAAATTTAAATTTTCTTCTGTTTGTTTAGAAATTATTATATTTTCATAGTTTTTTAGAGTCTCTATATCTAAATTTTTAATATTTTTATCATATTTCAAACTAAATAAATCAAAAATATTTTGATAATAATTATTTTTTTCTAGAATAAGTGTTTTTTTATTTTTGTAATAACTACTATCCATATCATTTCCATATGATATATTATTACCTAGAATCAATAAAAATATGATTGAAACAAAAATTATTTTTTTCATAAAACCACTTCCTCTTAATTATTAAGTAAATAAAAAATCAATAAAAAGTATGTATCTTTTTATTGATTTTCTATTTATTTAATACCTTTTATTATATTATAATAATATTTCAATTACATTAAATTTTTTGGATTAAGCGCTTCTAACTCTTCTACAACAAATAAACCATCTTTTCTTATAAGAACATCATCAAAATATATTTCTCCACCACCATATTCTTTAGTTTGGATACAAACTAAATCCCAATGTATAGCTGAGTCATTTCCATTTGGTGCTTCTTCATAACATTGTCCTGGTGTAAAGTGAAAACTTCCCATTATTTTTTCATCAAATAACGTATCACCCATAGGATTTAATATGTATGGATTTACTCCTATTGCAAATTCACCAACATATCTAGCACCTTCATCAGTATCAAAAATTTCATTAATTTTTTTAGTTTCATTTGCTGTTGCATTTATAATTTTTCCATCTTTAAATTCCAATTTTATATTATCAAATTTAGTACCTTGATAATTTGCAAATGTATTGTAATGTAAAGTACCATTGATAGAATTCTTAACAGGAGCGCTAAAGACTTCCCCGTCAGGTATATTCATCTTACCATCACATTTGATAGCAGGAATATCTTTTATTGAAAATTCTAAATTAGTTCCTTGCCCTATAATTTTTACTTTATCAGTTTTATTCATAAGTTCTACTAAATTATCCATTGCTTTTGACATTTTCTCATAATCTAAATTACAAACATTAAAATAAAAATCTTCAAATTTTTCTAAACTCATATTAGACATTTGAGCCATTGATTCATTTGGATATCTTAAAACAACCCATCTAGTGTTATTTACTCTTTCTATACCATGGACAGGTTTACTGAAATACATCATATATTCATTCATATTTTTTGAATCTATATCAGATAATTCATTAACATTATGATGTCCCCTAATACCGATATAAGCATCCATTTCTTTCATTCTTTCTAATTCATATTTAGCCATCGAATCGTATAATTCCTTTGATCCTTCTAGTAATAATTCTCTTTGTATGCTATTATCTTTTAATGTTACGAAAGGAAATGCTTTTTTGCTATGAATTTCTTTTATTAAAGCTTTTACAAGAAGTTTTGGAGAATCTCCATAACATTCTATTAAAACTTTTTCTCCTTCTTTTATTTCGCATGAATACGCTACTAAATTTTTTGCTAAAATATTTATTCTAGAATCCATTTAATAAAACCTCCATAAATTTATATTTATTAATACAATAATAGTATAACACTATTATATTAAAATTTTTATACGTATTTAAAATTTGTATAATTTGATTTTAAAATTAAATATTTCAAGTTTGATTTTAGTCAAATGCTATTTTAAAATTAAACTAAGGGTATCATAAATATATTAATCAAATTAAAAGGAGTTATTGTAATGTTAAAAAGTATCTTTTATGATATTAAATCTATAAAAAAAGTAACATTATCAGCATTATTAGCAACATGTATTGGTATATTTACAAGTATTGTAGTTTTTTTATTTTTAGCTTCATTAAAAATATTAAATACATATTTATTAAAAGAGCATATATCTTTTTTGTTTTTACCAATAGGTTTGATGCTCAATAATTATATAATAAATAAATTTGATAAAGATGCCAAAGGATATGGAACAGAAAAAGTTATTACTGCAATACGTGAAAATAAAGGACATATTGGTTTTAAGATAATACCAACTAAAATTTTAGCAACAATCATAACTTTATCTTTTGGTGGGTCATTAGGTAAGGTTGGTCCTAGTGCCCAACTTGGTGGGGCGTGTGCATCTTTTATAACAGAAAATTTTCATATAAAAAACAATAAAAAATATTTAATATGCGGTATTAGTGCTGGATTTTCAACTATTTTAGGTGCACCAATTGCTTCATCTTTATTTGCAGTTGAAATATTAGCTATGGACAAAATACATTATAATTTATTGTTTTTATCAGCAATATCTTCTATATCATCATTTAAATTTATTCAATTTTTGGGATACAATTATCATTTTAATAATTTTTATAAAATAAACGACAAAGATTTTTTATTGTTGTGGGAATCTATTTTTATGGGAATAGCACTTGGGATAGTTGGTTATATTTTTATTTTTACCATTGCTTATTTTAAAGATATATTTTTTAAAATTAAAAATGATACTATAAAAGGATTCCTAGGTGGATTAAGTCTTATATTGATTTATTTAATTTTTAAAGATAAATACGATATGATAAAATTTTTTTATATAGGAGAAGATGAAATTTTAAAAAATTTAAGTGGGAAAAATGCAATGCCATTTGATTTTTTGATGAAAATTCTTTTTACATCAATTACAACAGCTTGTGGAGGTAGTGGTGGACTTATATCACCCATATTATTTATAGGATCATCATTTGGTAATTTTCTTGGACAAGTATTTAATAAAAATACAACTTTATTTGCAGCAAGTGGGATAGTATCACTTTTGGCTGCTTGTACTAATGCTCCAATTGCATCATGTGTTTTGGCCCTTGAACTGTTTGGTAAACAAATTGGTGTATATTCTTCAATTTCATGTATAATGAGTTTTATAATAGCATCGAGAATAAGTGTATATATGAAAGATTTTAGAAATACAGATAATATTTCTAGTTTTAAAGATGGGGATATAGATAAAATATAATTATATTTTATCTATATCTTTACTCTATCATTTTCATATAATTTCGTTTCATAAACATATTGTTTTTTTGAAAAAGGTAGATATAAAAGAAAATATATAAAAAATATTCCTAAGCTCGCAATTGGAATATAAATTGGATATTCTGGGAAATAATCTAATACAGTTGGTGTAAGTGGTTTGTTTCTAAGATATGAATAATTTCCATCTACTAAGAAATTAAAACCATAAGTAAATACTAAATAAATTATATTCCAATTGATTGCTTTTTTTAATGATTTTATATTAGGAATATAATCATATACAAACATCATATAAAAAATAGATATTATTATCCCACAATGGGCTATGAAAAACTGTATGTACATAGCACTAAAATAATTACATCCACTAGTATCTGGTGTAATTAAAGCTTGTAATGCTCCACCTAACCCCCAAAAATAAACAATTTCAAATATTTTAAAACTTCTTTTTGCTATCATTATTATACATAATATCGTTATAATTCTACATAAATAAAGTGGCAAAGAATCTCTTAAATCAAACTTTCCATTAAAAAAATACCAAAAATATAACATAAATTGTTGAGATAAAAACAAGAAAATAAATGTTTTTTCAATTATTTTTTTTCTATTATTATTTATTTTTATCTTTTGTTTATTTAACCTTATATAAAAAATAACCATAATCATCAAAACGATAGGTATAATATGTTCTGGTGAAAATAGATTAAGTGGTCTTTTTGAAGAAACAGTAAAAAATTCTTTTAAAAATATACTTAAGATATCCATAAAAACTCCTTTCTTAATTAGTTGTTTTATTTTAGCAATCTTTAATATTATAACATTAATCTACTATTTTGTTTATTATAATTTTTTATTATCATTTACGATAATATTATTTTAATAAGACTATTTTCTATTTTTAATAATCTAATTTAATTTTTATACAAATATATTTTATAAACGTTATAATATGTTGTATAATATTTTTTAGATATACAAAAAAAATTTAAGGGGGTATTTTTTGTGACTACAAAAACAGATTTAACTGTTAAACAAAGAGTTGATGCATTAAAAAATATTATGATAGAAAATAATATAGACGCTTATATTATTCCTTCTGCTGACTATCATGCTAGTGAATATGTTGGTGAACATTTCAAATCAAGAGAATTTATATCTGGATTCACAGGTTCTGCTGGGACAGTTGTTATTACAAAAGACAAATGCGGACTTTGGACTGATGGAAGATATTTTATCCAAGCTGAAAAAGAACTAAAAGACTCTTCTATTGATTTATATAAAATGGGTGAGGAAAATGTTTTAACTTATGAAGAATTTTTAGAAGAAAATCTTGATCCAAAAGATGTTTTAGGTTTTTACGGTAAAACTGTTTCTACTAAAAAAGGTTTAGAATTTGAAAGCAAGTTTAAAAATATAGTTTATAATATGGATTTAATAAATGAGATTTGGACAGATAGACCTGCTTTACCAAATAAAAATGCTTTTTTACATGATGAAAAATATGCAGGTTTATCAACTTCAAAAAAATTAGAACAAATTAGAATTGTTTTAGAAAAAGAAAAAGTTAATTCTCATATATTATCCACATTAGATGATATAGCTTGGATTTATAATATTAGGGGAAATGATGTATCTTATAATCCTGTATCATTAGCTTATTCTTATATAAATAATAGTGAAGCTATATTATTTATTGATTTAAATAAAGTTGATGATGATATAAAAAATTATCTAAATGAAAACAATGTACAAATAAAAGATTATATTGAATTTGATACATTTATAAAAGATTTAAAAGATAAATCAATACTTATAGATTCTACTAAAGTAAATTATTTTATAAGCAAAAATTTAAATTCTGATATCAAAATACATGATGGACAAAATCCATCAACGCTTTTAAAAGCTTGTAAAAATGAAATAGAAATAAAAAATGCTATAAATTCTCATATAAAAGATGGGGTTGCCTTTACTAAATTCATGAAATACTTAAAAGAAAATATAACAAAAAAAGAAATGACTGAATTATCAGCAGAAGAAAAACTTGAAGAATATAGAAAAGAACAAGATTTATTTGTAGAACCAAGTTTCAAAACTATTTCTGCATACAAAGAAAATGCTGCTCTTATGCATTATAGTGCTACTAAAGACAGTCATAAAAAATTAGAAGCTAAAGATTTATATCTAGTTGATTCAGGCGGACAATATTTAGATGGTTCTACTGATATAACTAGAACTATAGCCTTGGGTGAAATTACAAAAGAACAAAGAACTCATTTTACATTAGTCTTAAAAGGTATGCTTAATTTGTCTATGGCTAAATTCTTATATGGCGTTACAGGAACAAATTTAGATATATTAGCAAGAAAACCTATGTGGGATAATGCTATAGATTATAAATGTGGTACTGGTCACGGTGTTGGATTCTTTTTAAATATCCACGAAGGACCTCATGGAATTAGATGGCAATATAATTCTCAAAAACTTGAAGAAAACATGGTTGTAACTAATGAACCAGGAATTTATGTAGAAAATTCACATGGTATTAGAATTGAAAATGAATTAGTTGTTAAAAAAGACATGAAAAATGAATTTGGTCAATTTATGAAATTTGATGTATTAACATTAGCTCCAATAGATTTAGATGCTTTAGATGAAAGTATGTTGACAGTTGAAGAAAAAACATATCTAAATAATTATCATCAAAAGGTATATGATAAAGTAAGTATACATTTAAATGATGATGAAAAATCATGGTTGAAAAACTACACAAGAAAAATATAGTATAGATGTTTTTTAAGCTTCATATTAATAGTCTAAATGTATTAATATGAAGCTTTTATATTGCACTAAAACAAACTTATGTTATAATTAAGTCGAATAAATTATGTTTTAAATATGAAGGGAGTATTAAAATGTTTTCTTATAATTATTCTCCTACTCAAAAGGATTTTTGGCAAGGGAGAATTGACAGTGAAACTAATTACGATGCATTTAGGTGGCATCAATGGATTGAAGTGAAAAATTTAACTGATGATTTAAAACCATTTGATATTAAATTAGGGTTTGGAATTATTGGATTTTGTTGTGATGAAGGTGTAAAAAGAAATAAAGGTAGACAAGGTGCTAAAAAAGGACCTTTTGCTATAAGAAATGAACTTAGAAATCTACCTTGTAGATTTAAACAAGATGTAAAAATATATGATTTTGGTGATATACATTGCAATGATTCTAATTTGGAAAAAGCACAAGATGATTTAGCTTATTGTGTTGATCGAATAATATCACTAAATTTAATTCCACTAGTTTTAGGTGGCGGGCATGAAGTTGCATTTGGAAATTATAAGGGTATATATAAAAATTTAAAAACACAAAATGAAAACCCTAAAATAGGAATTGTAAATTTCGATGCTCATTTTG
Organism: Peptostreptococcaceae bacterium AGR-M142; assembly: GCA_045345765.1. Taxonomy (GTDB): domain Bacteria; phylum Bacillota; class Clostridia; order Peptostreptococcales; family Peptostreptococcaceae; genus JAOARY01. The sequence continues at coordinate 3,041,042 of CP148265.1, read as the reverse complement.
ACTTAAGACCTTATTTTGAAAAAGGTAATTCTGGTACAATGTTTAGACAAATTGCAGACATGTGCATAGAAAACAATACTAAATATTCTTATTTTTGCATGGGGATACAAAAACATAGAAATACATTAGATTTATTTAAAACCGCCGATAAACTAAATGCAAAATATGTTCTTGCAAAAGATATCCAAAATAAAAATACTTGGCCAATAATTGAAAGTCTTGATGATTTTATAAAATCAAATGACCATATTTATTTAACAATATGCACAGATGTATTTTCATCAGCATATGCACCTGGAGTTAGTGCTACACAACCACTTGGTATAAATCCAGAAAAAGCATTAAAATTTATAAAATACATAATCAGATCTGACAAATTAATAAGTTTTGATATTGCAGAAGTTTCTCCAAGATTTGACCAAGATAATACAACAGCTAATTTAGCATCTGCACTAATATTTAGCATAATAGATACTGTTTGCCAAATAAAAAAACTAAATGTAGAATAAAAAAATGGGCTTAAGCCCATTTTTTTATTCTACATTTGTTTCAACTTTTTGTGTTGTTTCTCCATTTTCCCATTCATCAAATAATTCCATAACTCTATCATATGTTTTTTCTGATATTTCTGGTAATTCGCCTCCAAGTGCCTCTTTCGCTTGTTTAAATCCTTCTATCACAGCATCTTTTAATAAACCGATCTTAGATTTATCTCCACCTGAAATAGCCTTTGCAAATTCAATTATTCTGTTTGCAGTATTTTCTACTCCAAAATAGCCATCTTCACTAATAGCTTCTTTAGCTTTAGCTTGTGTTTCCTCATCAATTTCTATTTTTATTTCTTTATTTTTTAAAACTTCTTCTACTGTGTATCCTTGTTTTTTTATAAGTTGTTCTACTAATCTTCTTAAACTTTCAGTCTGTCTATTTACTTCATCCCATAATTTTTGTATAGTTTTTTCATCTACTTGTGGTTTTTTATAATTTAAACTTACTTCCTCATGTTTTCCTATATCATTTTTTATAAATTCTTCATTTTTTTCTTTTTTAATTTCTTTCACCTTAATTGATTCATGTTCCATTTTTTTGTCTTTTACCTCTTTGATTGGTTTATAATCGTTTTTGATATAAGGATTCCCTTCCGTAATTTTCACAAAACTCACATCCCTTCAAGTGATAAAACATATTTATAATTAAACACATAAAGCTAACCCATTTTTATAGGTCTTAGTATATTAATCGGCTTTTATCAATAAAATCTATAGTTTTTTTGGAATTATTATTATTTTCTATTTGATTAAATCTAAATATAATTATAAACTCTTATTAATGGATTTTTTAAAAAATATAAATACTAAGGAGTTAAAAAAATGAAGAAAAAAATATTATTATCATGTTTGGTAACTTTATTGGTTATTACATCAATGATTGGATGTAATAATAAAGAAACAGAACAACAAACTAAAAAAGAAATAGAAATAAAAAAAACTGATTTAAGCCTTGTTAACAGTGCTGTGACTGATGAAAATACAATAGTTATAGATGTTAGAGATGATTCATCTTACAATGGTTTTAAACCTAATAAAGATTTAGCTGGTGGACATATTAAGTCGGCTATACAATTTCCAATAACTTGGTTAGATTTAGTTAAAGATGATTCAGATTTACAAACATTATTAAACGAAAAGAATATAACTAAAGATAAAAACATAATTGCATATTGTAATGTAGGTAAAAAAAGTGAAAAATTTTTAAATAAATTAAAAGATTTAGGTTATGAAAATCTTAATAATTATTCAATAAAAGAATATTTAAGTGAAGAAAATACAAAGCTTGTTAAATATTCAAATTACGAAATTTTAGTTTCCCCATCTTGGGTTAATGATTTAATCGATGGAAAAGAAGTTGAAAGTTATAATGGTGATGATTTCTTAATCTTAGAATGTACTTATGATGGTCTTAAGGACTATGAAAATGGACATGTAAAAAATGCTATGTTCTTAGATACTAATTACGTAGAAGAAGGTCCAAATTGGAACTTAAAATCTGATAAAGAATTATTTGATTTATTAGATAAATACTCAATTAATGAAGATACTACAGTTATTGTTTACGGAAAACCTTCAATGGGTGCTGAAAGAGTTTTTGTTACTTTAAAATATTTAGGTGTTAAAGATGTTAGAGTCCTTAATGGTGGAAAAGATGCTTGGGTTAGTGCTGGATATGAACTTGACAATACTAAAGATGTAAAAAGAATTACAGAGGGTAGAAAAAATAATGAAAAAATTTCATTTACTCAACCTGCTAATAAAGATTTAGTTATAAATGTAGATGGAGCTAAAAACATATTAAGTGATGAAAATGGAAAATTAGTAAGTGTGAGAACTTATGATGAATATGTTGGTAAAACAAGTGGCTATAGTTATTTCGATAGAAAAGGTAGAATAAAAGATTCAGTTTGGTGTAATTCCGGAACAACTTCTCAAGATATGGATAATTTCGAAGATATAGATGGAACACATAGATCTTTATCTGAAGTTGATTCATATTATAAGGAAATAGGTTTAAATAAGGATAATAAAATCGCATTTTACTGCGGTACTGGTTGGAGAGCAAGTTTAACATTAGTCGATGCCATGATGTTAGGATATGAAAATGTTTCTTTATTTGATGATGGTTGGTTTGTATGGAGTTTAGACCCTGATAACAACCCTATAGAAATTGGTGATATCAAATAATGAAAAAAATTTGTTTAATTATATTTTTATTATTAACACTCATATCATCCTTAATAGATATTAATCCACATTTGCAAATGTTTATAAAATTTTTATCTATATATCAAATTTCTGATATAATATTAAAACTTTCTTATATTCTTTTAATTTTGGGATACTTAATGTCTATTATTGTAAATAATAAAAAAATAATAAAACTTACAATTAAAATTTTTGCTATTCTTATAATTCTTAGTTTATCAATAGATTTTTTTAATTCTTATTTTGAGCTAAGAGTAATAGCAAAAAAATTATTCTTATTATTATTTTCTATCAACTATTTAAATTATAAAAAAATAAATTATACTTTTATTAGAAAAGATAAATTTAAAATCATAAAAAACTTAAATATTTATTTATTTTCATCTTTAGGTTTTTTAGTTGAATTATATGAGAAATTAAGACTTTCTCATTTCAAAAAAAAATTATTTTCAATACAAAATTTTTTAGGATTATCTTTATTAATTCTATTTATACTAATAATTACTGATAAAAAAGAAGAGTTTTAAAAAAACTCTTCTTTTTTAATCTTCTTTTTTAAACTGAAATCACCTCATTATCGTCATAACTAATCCAATCGCTAAAGCTACCTAAATAAATTCTTGGATCCATATTTAAACTAAGCATAGCTATAAAATTAACAGAAGCAGTAACACCTGAACCACAATGAATTATTATTTCCTCTTTACCTTTTACAGCCTCATATATTTTATTTAATTCTTCCTTAGATTTTAATTTTCCGTCTATTATTAAATCTCCCCAAAATACATTGACAGCACTTTTTATATGTCCTTTTTTTATATCTATAGGTTCTTCTATTCCTAAATATCTTTCTTCACTTCTTGAGTCTACTATGACTGTATTATTTATATCTATTTTTGATTTTACATACTCCATATCAACAATTAATTCTTTATTTAATTTATAATCAAAATTTGATTTCTTATCACTAATACTTTTTTCATCTGTTATAAAATCAGGATATTTTTCTTTAAATCTATTAAATCCACCTTCTAATACATATACATTTTCAAATGATAAATATTTAAGTAATATAAAAAGTCTACCTGCCATAGCAAGCTCACCATCATCATATATTATTATATTTTTATTATAATCCACATTAAAAGACTCTAATTTAGCCACAAATTCATCTAAGTCTGGTAAAGGATGTCTTCCTCCATGTAATTTTACTTCTCCTGCTAAATCCTTATTTAAATCCATATAAAAAGCATGTTTTATATGAGATTCATTATATGAATTAATCCCATATAAAACATCATTCATATCAAAACGACAATCAAATATTATTGTATCTTTATCATCTATAATATTGATTAAAAATTCATCATTTCTTAATATATTCAAAAAAATCACTCCTTTATAAATTATAAAATAATAATATATTGTAAGTCATAAAAATACAATTATTATTTTTCAATGTATAATAAGTAAAAAAAAAGGTATAATTAGATTATATACTAAAAATCTAAATAAAGGGTGATTTTAAATGTTTAATTATTACAATGAGGAAATGCTAGAAGATCTATATGATGGTGTTGTCGTTATAGATAAATATAAAAACATCGTATATTGGAATAATGGAGCAAAAAGAATTACAGGATTTTCAAAAAAAGAAGTATTAAATAAAAAAATAGAAGATAATATATTAATTCATATAAATAAAAATGGTAAAATATTAGATAAAAATAAAAATCCACTTCAACTATGTATGGACAGTAGACAAAACTTAAGTGATAATTATGTAATAAAAACAAAAGGAAATAAAAAATTTAGAGTTAAATCAAAAATTTTTCCTCTTATTAATAAAGGAAATTATATCGTTGGCGCATTAGAAATATTTAAAAATTTAGATGAGGAAATATTAAGCAAATCACAAATAATGGAACTAAAGAGACTCGGATCATTAGATGATTTAACTGGTTTTTATAACAGATCTTATGGAGATGAAATTATAAAAGAGAATCTATCACTTTCTAGAAAAAATTTAAAAGAATTTTCATTATTATTAGTAGAAATCTCAAATCTTTATGATCTTCATAATATGTATAAAAAAGGAATAAAAGAAAAAATACTAAAAACTGTTTCTAATTTATTAAAAGAAAATATAGATAATGTTGAAATTATAATAAAATGGTCTGAAGAAAAAATAATGATTATAGTTCCAGAAACTAAAAAACCTATTTGTTTGATGTTGGAAAATAAAGTCAAAACAGCATTATCTACCTATGAATTTATTTTTATGAATGAAAAAATAAAATTCAAAATAAGAACATCTCATTATATTCCTGAAAAAATAGAAAGTTTTGATTCTATAATAAAGAAATTAGAGTTAAAGCTCATAAATGGTTAATAAATATAAAAAGAAGCTTAAAACTAAGTTTTAAGCTTCTTTTTATATTTATTAATATGTTACTTCTATTGTTTCTATATCTTCTAAAACTTCATTAACCAAACCGTCTATATCAAGTGCTTCTTCTAATTTTTCTATTTTTTCTAACCTTGGTTTTGTAACAGGTTTTTTTGGTAAAAATACTGTACAACAATCTTCTTCTGGTATTATTGATGTTTCATATGTTTTTATTTCTTTTGCTATATCAATAATTTCACTCTTATCAGTTCCTATTAATGGTCTAAATGCAGGCATATCTATAACAGCATTAGTAGCATTAAGTCCTTGCATAGTTTGAGATGCAACTTGCCCTATACTTTCTCCTGTAATAAGAGCATTTGCGCCTACCTTTTTAGCCAATTGATTTGCAATTCGCATCATAAATCTTCTTGATATTATTGTCATATGACTTTCTTCACAATTTTTATTTATTTGTTTTTGTACTGGTAAAATATTAGCCTTATGCATAGTTATTTTTCCACAGTATTTAGCTAGTATTCTTGCTAAATCTCTGACTTTTTCTTGAGATTTTTCATTCGTAAAAGGATAACTATGAAAATGTATTGCTTCTATTTCTACACCTCTTTTTCCAATCAAAAATCCCGCTACAGGACTATCTATTCCACCAGATAGCAATAATAAGGCCTTTCCATTAGTCCCAAGCGGAAGTCCTCCAAAACCATTGATTTTATCAGAATATACTATACTGCAATCTTTTCTCATTTCTACATAAATTGTTGCATCTGGTTTTTTTACATTTACACTCACATCATCTGAAAAATTATCAAGTAAAAATCCACCAATTTCTCTACTCATTTCTGGAGATTTTAATTTAAATGATTTATCTGGTCTTTTTGATTCAACTTTAAAAGTCTTTATATCATCCATATCAATTTTATCTTCCATTAATTTTTTAGCATTTTCTTTTAACACTTCAAAATCTCTTTTTCCCTTTATTGCTGGACTTAGTGAAAATACACCAAAAACTTTTTTTGCCTCTTCTATTATATCCATATAATTAAAATCATCTACATCTATATACAGTCTTCCATCGCCTTTATAAACCTTTACATTACCCACATCTTTTAATGAATTTTTAATATTAGTAACTAATTTATCCTCAAATATATATCTATTTCTTCCTTTAATTGCAATTTCTCCATATCTTACAACTATTATATTATACAAAATCTTCATCCTTTCAGTCTAGCATATTTATTTTTTATTTATTATATCTCTTAAACTCCTAACTTCTTGTGTTAAAATTTCAGCTACATATTCGATTTCTTCTTTGGTATTAAATTCACTCAAACTAAATCTTATAGCACCCTCAACTTCTTCATCCGTTAATTTTATATTTTGAAGTACTCTGCTCTTTTTCTTTTTTGAAGAACAAGCAGATCCTGTTGAAACATAAATTCCTTTTTGTTCTAAAGCGTGCAATAAAATTTCTCCTTTAACTCCTAAAAAAGAAATATTTAAAATATGACATATACTTTCTTTTGGTGTATTAATTTTCACATCTTCTATATTTTTTATAATCAAACTGCTTAAATAAGCTTTAAGATTAGATATATAATTTATTCTATCTTCTAAATTTTTATTACCTTCTATTATAGCCTCACAAATACCTATTATTCCACTGGTATTTTCTGTTCCAGATCTTAAATTGTTTTGTTGTCCTCCTCCAGTTAAAAGAGGCTCTAATTTAATTTTTTCATCTTTAAATAAAATACCAATACCTTTTGGTCCATGTATTTTATGTCCACTTATACTCATAAAATCTATATTATATCTCTTTGGTTTAAAATTTAATTTTAAAAATGACTGAACAGCATCAACATGAAAATAAATTTCTTGATTTAATTTATTTAAATATCTCCCTATTTTTTCAATTGGCATCAAAGAACCAATTTCATTATTCGCATGCATTATCGTTACTAAAAAAGTTTCTTTCTTTATGGCTTCTTTTAAATCTTTAAAATTAATAACACCTTCATCATTTACTTTTAAGTATGTCACCTCAAATCCATTTTTCTTAAGAAATTCTAAAGTTTCATAGGTTGAAGGATGTTCTATATTTGAACTTATTATATGATTTTTTTTATTTTTAAACTTAAAAGCCAGGCCACGAAGAACCATATTTGTAGATTCAGTACCTCCGGAAGTAAATATAATTTCATTTTCTTCTACATTTAATAATTTTGCAATTTCTTGTTTTCTGTCTTTTATCTCCTTATACACCAAAACACCCATTTTATGTATTGAAGATGGGTTTGCATAGTAAATATCATTGTATTTTAAAATACTATTCAAAACACTATTATAAGGTTTTGTTGTAGCACTATTATCTAAATACACATTCATTTAAATCAATCCTTTATATATTTTAATCTTTAATATTATATCACCTATCTGCTAATAATAATAGTGAATAAAAAAGAAAAGAATCCTAGTGTTATTAATTATAACCAAAATAAACTATAATTTTATTACACCTATTTTTATAATATATAAAATAAAATTAAATTGAATTTTATATATTATGCATAGTTAAATTATTGTCATTAAATTTATAACTTTAATATATTTTGATATAATTTTATATTTTTCTTAAGAAAAATCGTTGAAATAAAGGTTTTTTACGAATTAAAAGGTGTGTTAATTTAATAACTTTTAATTTTTTTTTAAAAATCCATTGCAAATTTTGTCGTTTTTTGTTATACTTTATTTAAGGTTATCCCCCTGGTAACCAGAACAAAATCTCTATTCCCAATACCCCTTTTGAACGGACTTTTTTCTTTAATCTTGTTACTTGTCGGAAAAGTAACAAGATTTTTTTTTCTTTTTATTTAAAACATAAAAAAAGCCTAAGATAAATCCCAAGCTTTTCTACTTTTAATAATATTCAATTTCGCATTCTTGTTCCTTACACTTCATTATGCCTTCAAACGATATAAATGATTTTCCGCCTACTTTTACTTTTAAAACATCATCTTTTTTTTCTAAAATAACCTTAATTTTACTTGGTCTATTCATATAAATTCCCTGAGAAACATTAAATTCTAATATACCATCTTCATCAAATTCTAATATATCATTCTTATATAAATAATATCCCAAAGAACCATTTGATATTCCTGTTGCTGATTCTTCATTTCTACCAATTTTAGGTGAAAAATTTCTAACAGTAGTTAAATATTCAAAATCATCATTTAAATTATTTAAAGAAAAAGCATGTATCCCTGTTATTGAATTTTTTTCACAATACTTTATAATCTTTTTAAAATCTGGATCCATATTTTTTAATGAATCCAAAGAATTTATTGGCAAAATTAAATCTCTCAATGACGAATCTACACAAGTAGGCTTGCATTTAAAATCTTTTAATCCTATATTATTTTTATCAATATTAAATAAAGAAGCAATTTCTTCTATCTCATTATCTTCAACAAAAAAAACTTCAGATGGATTCTTTTGCGTCATCATAATATTTAAAATCTCTCCATTATCATATTCTATTTCTATAGGAAAAATCCCAGCATTAGTATCTTCTATTAAAATTTTTTTATTCTTTAGACATTGTGCATTTACATTACATTCTAAATACCCTCTTGATGCCAATACGTGAAATGCCCCAATTGTTGCATGACCACAAATATCAACTTCTTGTTCTGGTGTAAAAAACTTAATATTAAAATGAGATTTTGAATTTTTAGAAGGTAATACAAAAGCAGTTTCTGAAAATCCAAGTTCCTTTGCAATCTTTTGCATTTCTTTTTCATCTAACCTAGAAGCATCAGGAACAACACCAGCTTTATTACCGCCTCCAAATTCGTCTGTAAATGCGTCAACTTGATAAACAACTAAACCCATAGTATTCGACCTCTTCCCTGGAAAATAAATAGTATATATTTTTTACTTTTCTTTGAAAGATTTTAAGTAAATTATAACAGATATTTTATAAATAAAAAAGTATTACATTTAATCTAATTTTTCTATCATGCTATTTTGTAAACAAAAATCTAATTTTAAAATCCTTTTTTTATCTTCAAAATCAATTATTATATTATTATTATTAATAGATTCAATTCGACCTTTATTAAATAGTTTATGCATTACAATATCATCCTTTTTAAATTCTTTATTTAAAAAATTTATTTCTTTTAAAAATCTTGATACCTCTTGCTTTTTTCCATATTTTTCATCATATGAACATATATATAAATTTGATTTTGATCTAGTCATTGCAACATAAAAAAGTCTTCGTTCTTCCTCTACTAATTCTTCTTTAGTTTTATTCGATGGAATTATCCCTTCATTTGCACCACTTATAAAAATATTTTCAAACTCTAGTCCTTTACAGCTGTGTATTGTACTTAGAATAACACTAGATTTCAAATTATTTTTAAACTTACTTTCTTCCAATGTTCTTTTTACAGCTTCTATATGTTCAAATAACTGCGATATATTTTTGAATTTTTTACAAGAATCACTAAATTCATTTAAAATATCAAACATAGGTTGAGCATTAATTTTTCTATTCTCACTATAATTTATTATATAATCATCATAATTTATTTCATACCTTATATGATTTATTATATCCTTTAAATCCATATATCTCATAAAATCTATATTTTCTTCAAACTTTTGAATTTTTCTAAGCTGCCCTTTTTTTAATTGATTTTTATAACATAATTCATCTAAAAAATTTCCATCTCCTAAAGAAGCTTTTAAAATATTATCTTTTGATATATATCTAAAAGGTTTATTTATTATTCTTTTATAGTGAAACTGTGATGTATTTCCATTTATTATATTCAAATAAGATAATATGTCTTTTGATATCCAATGATCATAAATTGAAAATATAGCATCTTTTAAGTAAAAGGGTATATTCAAGTCCATAAACACATCAACAAAAGCTCTAGACTGCATATTTGTTCTATATAGTATACAAATATCACTAAAATCATATCCCACTTTGTTTAATCTTAATATTTCTTCACCAATAAATTTAGCTTCACTCTGAGCATTTAAAAAATTAATATATTTAAATGTATTATTCTTAAAATTAACGCCTTTTATATTTTTATCAAATCTATTTTCATTGTTTTTTATCAACATATTAGAAGTTTCAATTATATTATTATTGCATCTATAGTTTATATCCAATTTTATTTTTTTAACATTATCAAAATTTTTTTCAAAATCTAATAAAAAAAATGGATTTGCACCCCTAAAAGAATATATTGTTTGATCATCATCTCCAACAACAAATAAGTTTTTAAATTTATTTGCAATTAGGTTTATACATTCAAATTGTACTTTATTTATATCTTGAAATTCATCTATTAATATATATCTATATTTATTTTGAACTGAATTTAATATGTTCTGATTAGATTTTAAACTATAATAAGTATCTACAAGCATATCATCAAAATCAATCTTTTTTGTTTCACTTTTATAAGATTCATATAAAGATTTAACTTTAATAAACTCATCACTCGATATTTCCTTATTATTCAAATTAATTTCTTCTTCTAAATTATTTTTTGCCTTAGATATGTCATTTATTAAGTTTTTTATAAACTCTTCATTTTCCGAATTTATATTTTTCAATCCCCTTAATATATTTTTTATAACTTTAAATTTTTCACTCTCAGATATTATTTTATCCATATCATAATTTTTAAAATATCTCAATATCTTAAAAAATATTGAATGAAATGTACCAAAAGAAACCCTAGAAGCATCGTCAACTAAAGAAATTGTTCTTTCTTGCATTTCTTTTGCTGAGTTTTTTGTAAAACTTATTGCTAGTATATGTTTAGGATTAATACCTTTATCTATTAAATTTTTAATCCTATATGTTATAACTCTAGTCTTACCAGAACCAGGTCCTGCTAATATCATACAAGGTCCATCTATGTGATTTACAGCTTGTAATTGTTTTTCGTTTAGATTATTCACCTTATATAATCCTTTCTTATAATTATTTATTACTTTTAAAAAAATTATAACATTAAAAGCTATAATATAAAATAATAGTTTAAGATTAACTTTAATAATTTATAATATATTTTCATTCAAGCTTGATTCTTACTATAAAAGAATACTATAATTATATTATAAAACTGTATGAAAAAGGTGATTTTATTGGATATAATAACAAAAGAAGTAGATTTATGTTTAGATTTAGATGAAAAAACTATAGTTTTAGATATTGAAACAACAGGCTTATCTAAGATTAACAATAAAATAATTTTAATAGGTTTTTTGTTTAAAAAAAATAATCACAATTTTATAACTCAAATTTTTTGTGATGAAAAATCTGAAGAAAAAAATCTCATAAAAGAATTTTTTAAATTAATTTCACATTATAGAAATATAATAACTTATAATGGAAAAGTATTTGATATTCCTTTTATAGAAAATAAATTCTTAAAATATTTAAAGGGTAAATCTATATACGATTTCAATCATATTGACTTATTGGATTTTTTTAGAAAATTAAAAAAACCTCTATGCTTAGATTCTTTGAAATTAAAGTCTATAGAAAAATTATATGGAATAAATAGAATAGATGAATTTTCTGGCAAAGAAAGTGTATTGCTTTATGAAAAATATTTAATATCTAAGAATAAAAAATTAAAAGAATTTATATTACTTCATAATTTTGAAGATATATTATATTTATCAAAAATTGAATGTGAAAAATTTAATATATTAAAAAATAAAAATTTTTATTTTGAACTTATTCTTAAAAATAAAGGTTATTTTTTAATTATAAATGATTATAAATTTTTAAAAAATAAATTAAGGATAAATCTAAAATCTTTAAATTCCAATATACCTAATCTAAAATTATATTATGAAAATATTAATATAATAAATAAAAACGATTCTTTACAAATAGAAATTTCTACAACTAAAAAAGAAAATAAAGTTTATTATCCTAGTAATAATCCAATATTATTAAAAGAATTTGATTATGTTTATGAAAATGTATTATATTCAATAGCAAAATCTCTTTTAAAAAATTTATAAATTTTAATCATATTAAATTAATATTTAAATACTATTTGATAAAAAAATACAAAATAATAAGGGGACATCACATCAACGAATCAAATAATATATTATGCTTCAAATTTAAAACAAACACAATATATTTTTCGATTTTTTCGTGCGACAACCCCTTAAAAATTATATTATTTTTTTATTTTTCTCACCAATATCCTCTAATCAAAATCCAAATTAAATAATACATTGTTCTTTTTATAATTTAAATTTTTAATATTTTCTTAACAGTAGGCGCTATTAATCTTTGTGATTCGTAAATATCTCCAACTAGTGGTTTTACATAATTTACAAATGAGTTTGTTACATTATTCCCTCTGCTATTTATAAACTTTTCATCCATTATTTTCGTCTTATTGGCAACATCTTTTAGCTTAGCTAATCTATAATCTACTGAATAATTTCCAATCCTATTTATGGTAATAGAACCATTCACTTCATGCCATATAGCAAATTGAGCTGCTTTTTCTCCTACTTCTCTTGCTTCATGTTGGTCTACATCTGAAACACATCCTGCAAAAGATCTTTGTAAATAACCAAAAGTATCACTTCTTACTCTTTTTATATTCAAATTATTTTTTATATAATTAGATAACAAACTTCCTAAATTCGATTGAGATAACAATATATTCCCATGACTGTCTATTTCTTTTTTAGAACTTATAATACTCGATGCTATTGGATGCCCATCTTTATCTCTTATTCCTTCTGAAACAGCTATAACACATCTATTATATTTTTTATATACTTTATTAACATCTTTTAAAAATTCTTCTTTATCAAACGCTCTTTCTGGTAAATATATTAAATGAGGACCATCATCAGGATATTTTTTAGCAAGTGATGATGCTGCCGTTAAAAAACCAGCATCTCTTCCCATAACAATACCTATATGAACACCTGGTAAAGCTCTATTATCTAAATTAATTCCTACAAAAGCTTGTGCAACATATTTTGCAGCAGATCCATAGCCCGGTGTGTGATCATTTAAATATATATCATTATCGATGGTCTTTGGTATATGAATAGCTCTAAATTCATAATCCGATTCACTAGCATATCTATTTACGATTTCCACCGTATTTGCAGAATCATTTCCTCCTATATAGAAAAAATACCTTATATTATGAGCTTTAAAAACCTTAAATATATTTTCACAATACTTTTCATCAGGCTTATCTCTTGTAGAAAATAGTGCAGAAGATGGTGTTTTGGCAACTTGTTCTAAATTATGTGTTGTTTCTTGTGTTAAATCTAAAAATTCTTCGTCAATAATTCCTCTAACTCCATGAACAGCACCATAAACTCTATCGACCTCTTGAAATTTTCTAGATTCTAAAACAGCTCCAACTAAAGATTGATTAATAACTGCTGTTGGTCCTCCACCTTGTGCAACCAAAACATTTCCTTTTAATTTCATAAAATCCCTCCCTAAACTCTATTCATTAAAATCAATACCTAAAAGATAATTGCATCTTGAAACAATATGCAAATCTCTTTGTTTAAATTCTTTTTGACTTTTTAAAGATTTAAAATATAAAATACCTATATCTTTTCCTCTTATTTTAATTTTAACTCCTAATATAGAATTTAAATTCGGCATATCTGTATTAGGATCTCTACTAACTACATTATCCCAATCTATTTTATATATCCCATAGGACGATTTTTTTATTTCATCTAATATTTTCTTATTTATTTCTAAATTATTAGGATTTAAATAGTTTTTATTTATTCTATTGTCTACCTTATATATTTTATATTCATCAAACTCTATATAAATAGCCTCATACGCTTTTATTTTATTAGATAAATCTTTTAAAAATTTAAATATAAAATCTACTTTTTTGATTTCATAATTTAATACTTCATTCATATCTTCTATAAAATTTAATATTTCTATAGCTAAAGAAGTGTCTTTTGTATTGTTTTTCATATGATTGTTTTCTTGGGTTCCAAGCACATCTTCTTCCCATCTTACAATTCTATTTCGTCCTTCTTTTTTAGCCTTATAAAGCGCATTATCAGCATTTTTGAGTATTTCATGACCATCTGTTCCATCAATTGGATATACTGACATTCCAATACTTACTGTTATACTTTTTTTATTAGGAGAATATAAATTGTTATATATATGTTTTCTTACTCTCTCTCCTATTATCAAACCCTCTTTTAATGATGTATTTGGTAATAATAAAAAGAATTCTTCACCTCCATATCTGCAAAATAAATCGCCATCTCTTATACTTTCTTTTACGAGTTTTGAAAATCTTTTTAATACATAATCACCAAATTGATGACCAAATTTATCATTTATATTTTTAAAATGATCCAAATCCATTATGAATATACAAGATTCATTTTTATACGTTTTTAAATTATTTAAAACATGTTCTTCTAAATACTTTCTATTGTATGCTCCTGTCAATTTATCCAAAAATGAATATGTTTTAAATTTGTAATTTTGCACTAATAAAGATATTAAATTATTTATTTTCCTTAGCTTTTCAAACAAATCATTATTAAAATTATTTAATATTTTATCAGTTTCCAAATATAAATAAGCTTTTATATTTCTATTTTGTCTCTTCTCTTTTAAATTTTTATTTGAAAAATAAATAGGTAAACATATAATAGCTTTTATATCAAAATTACTACTAAAACTTTCATAGGTTCTAGAAGAATCTAAACAATTTATACTAAAGGCTCTTTTAGTAAAACTTACCTCACTTAAAATTCGTTGTATTGTATGACTTAAATTATCTTCTATCAAATCTTTATCACCATTTATTATATCAAATTTTCCATTTTCCTCGATTATCAAAAGTCCCTTTGTTGCATATGATAAAGATTCTATATAATTCAAAACTAAATCTATATTTTTTTTTGTATCATCTTTAAAATTACCTATAAGATCATATATATCTTTGATATTATTGGATTTTTTTGTATATAATTGTTTTATATTTTCTTTTAACACCTTGTTATTCAAAACGGCATTCATAAAATCTATATCCACAAAATTTTTATCAAATATGTCAATATCTAAAATTTCAATTTTTGTACAATCTATATTTGGTAAATCTTTATATTTATCTAAATCTTTTAATTTCCTAATTTTACATATACTTTTTTTTATATTATTTATATCTATAAAATTTTCACGTTCATTATCTTCTACATTTTCAAGTAAACTTTGTATCTTTATTGCTCCTTCTAAATAATAATTTATTGAATCAAAATAATTGTTATTTTTAAAATAATAATCTCCAAGCATTATATTCGCAAACCAATAGATTCTATTATTCTCTAATTTTTTACTTATTTCTAGTACTTTTTTCAAATGATATTCTTTTCTTTCATCTTCATGATATAAACAAAGCATATACTCTTTTTTTAGAAGTACATAATCATTATCTTCACAACCAATTGAATAATTTAAAAACTTATTTAAAAATCTATCTGATTTAAGTCCTAGTATATATGAAGTATAAAATAAATGATGATATAAATTTAATTTTTCTCTTTTATTCTTAATTTTTTTTATTAAATTTTCTATCTCATTTAAAATAACTTTACTACTATCTTCTTTCAAATATAATTTTAAATAATATTGAATTATATCATAATGTACTTTTACTCTATTATTAAACTTTATTTTACTATAATTTAATTGACTTTCCTTAAAACCTTTCTTAAAATTTCCAAATAATAAATCTACTATTGCAGTTAATCTATAATACTCTCCAATCCATCTGCCTTGATTTGGATATTTTTCCAATTCTTTTTTTGCTTTATTATAATATTTATAACCTTGTTTATATAAATTATTTTCAAAAAATATATTTGATAAAATTACATAAGAAACAAATAAATAAGTTTGCATACTATTACCATTAATTTCTCTTATAACATCTTTTATATGTTGTGCTGATTTTTTATATTCTAAAGTATAAAAACTTATATATGCTAAATATATTTTTGACTTTATCTTCGTATAATTAATCCCATGAATTATTGATAAATTTAAGGATCTATTTAAAAAATCTATAGCTTTATCAAAATCTTGTTCATAATTTAAAGTTATTTCACTATAGAGTATTAGACTTTCGCATACTCCAAATAAATATTCTGCCTTATAATAAAGTTTTAAACTATTATCTAAATATTCTAATGCTTTTTTATAATGACCTATTTCTAGTTCAATTTTTGATTTTATATAAAGAATTTTACCTTTATGTTTAAAATCTGCACTTTCAAATAAAAAATTCAAATCATCTATAACAGTTTCTAATTTTTTATAATCTTCTTTTCTCAAATAATACCTTACAATATTGTTATAATATTCAATTTTGCCGTGATTATATAAAAATTCATCTAATAGTTTTTCAACTTTTTGCAAATATATAAGTGCGTAATTTAAAAAATTACTATTTATATAAAGTGCTATAATTCTGTTTAATATATCTACTCTATCTTTATGCAGATTTTTTTCAAATACTATTTCATAAGCCTCTTCATAAAAATATATAGATTTTGCATTATTCCACACTAAAAAATATAATTCTCCAAGTTCCTTTGCTATTTCAAATTTTTTTTCTCTTTCATCTATCAAATAATATGCTTTTTCATAATATTTTATAGCTTCGTTTCTTATTTTTAAATTCTTCATTTTTTTTGCCATTAATCTTAAATATTTTAGTAACTCTTCTTTTTCATTTGATTTATCAAGTTGATATATTATTTCATCATCTTTCAAAATATCTACATCATCATATATAGTTTTTAGTGATTTGATGATACTTTTATGAATATCAATCTTATCTACATCTAATATATTTTTATATATATTATTTTTTATATTTTTTTTATAAAAATCATATGCATAACCTAAATCTTGAACCTTTTTATTTATAAAACCTTTTGAAATTAAATTATTTAAAACAATAAAATAATCAAATTTAAAATTACTTAGTAAATTCTTTATTACCTCTTCTTCTATAGGATTTTTAAACGAAGATAAATATTCAAGTATTTTATATTCATTATAAGTTAAATTTTTTAGTTTTTCTTCGTAATCACCTTCAAAGAAATCATAAATTAAATTTTCTTCTTTTGCTTTATTTGTATTCCATATAAACTTATTTTCATCAAAATAAATTAATTTATTTTGAATTAATTTTTCAATCATAAACAATATAGATTTTGGATTTCCATAAGTTTCTTTATATATTAAAGTTCCAAATTCATCCAATTCCTGTGTTGTATTCAATATATTTTTTAAAAACTCTATAGTAGTTCCTAAAGTTAATGTTCTTATATCAATTGTATTTGTATATATTTTCTTTGAAATTCTTCTTATGTCTTTTTTGACATTTCTATCTATGCTGCATATAAATATATTTTTCATTTGATTTGTCTTGTTATAATTTAAATATTTTAAAAGTTCCAAAGAAAAATCATCTATATATTTTATATCATCTATCAAAAATATTCTAAAACTATCCTTCAAATTATTTTGAATAATTTCATTTAATCTTTCTAAAGATTTTAAATCACCAACATCTAATAATCCTAATTTGTAATTTTTTATCAATTCTATTTCATAAATTGTTAGATCTACGGTTTTTAATATGAAATTTAAGATATTTTCAAAAATTTTATTTCTTTTAAATGATCTTATATTACCATAAACATCCACTACTAAATTATCATAACTATTAAAACCATAAAAATTTAAAAGCTTTTTTAATTCTTGCAAAAATCTAGTTTTACCTATTCCATACTCTCCTTTTATAAAAATCATTTTATTATCTATATTATCTTCTTTAGCATTTTTTATAGTATTTATTATTAGATTCAATTCTCTTTCATTATTTATATATTGTGCATTTTTATTAATATTATAGAAAAATTCTTTTAATTCAAATTCCTTATTTGAATCAAATAAATCCTGTATCAAATTTATAAAAGCCTTTGGATTCTTATATTTTTTATAAAAATTTATATCATTTAAAATTTCTATTAATTCTTTTATTTTCTTTTCTAGTCTTAAACTCAACTCTAAACTGCTACCTAAATCTTTTAATATACCCTTTAAATTCGAAATATCTACATAATGTTTTGGATCACTTAATATCCTCTTTAAATCTTTTAAATTATAATCATAATTGTTTAAATAGTTTTTAATATGCTTTGAAAATAAATCAACTAAAAACACCTTATTTTCTTTTACATAAAAATCTTCTAATTTTAAATCCATATAATTATAATTTGATATTTTTATATAAATCATTATTTTTACAATTTGTGTAAAAATATCATAAAAATTATCATCATCTATTTGAATATAATCTAAGGATGTTTTTTCCTCTTTTGTCTCACAAGTATATAAATATCTTTCATCCTCAACTCTTTCACCATCAATAATTGTTATTTTGCTAAAATTATAAAACTTAAGCATGAAATCATTTTTGAAATATGTAATTTTTGAAAGTTCTTCCCTATACATCTCTTCAAAATTATCAGAAATAGAATTTACATTTAATATTTTTAATTCACAAATAAAATCATTGTTATATAAATCTAAAACCCTATAAGTAGATATGAAAGGTTTTTCTTCTATTAAGTTTAGTATTTTATATTTATTATTTATTATCTTCAATCCCTTTCACCTCGATATATTCTTAATTATATATATATTTATACCTATTGATAAGTTTATAAAAACACTTATTTTAAAGCTTTCAATATTCATATAGGTCTTGATTACTATTTATTTATTAATATATCATAAAAATGCATTTTTATAACTTTAATCTTAATTTATTTAAGATAAATTTAAGATTTCCATCATAAAATATTTTTATTGTACATTATATAGTTTATCTATTTTAAATATATTCTTAAATAAAGAAAAAATACCTATAGATAAGATATTTTTCATCTCATTTATAAGTATTTTTTGATAATTTTTTTATTTTAATTTATTTTTTGTTCGATATTTTTAAAAGAATTTTTAAATTTACTTGAAAATAAATAAGTTATTAAAATTGCGGTAAAAAATCTTACTGTTATAAGAATAATTCCATTTGCGCCAATAGCAACAAATAACAATGTATCTTCAATAAGAGCATGGCAAGCTATTAAGAATATTGATAGTAAGAATAAATCTTGCTTAGATATATCTCCTTCTTTTGCAGATTGAACTATAACACCAGCACCATAAGATATCCCAAAAATCAGACCTACAAGTAATGGGAATGAAGAATTTTTAGATAATCCTAAAAATTTTATGTATGGATTTAAAAAATTACTTAATTTATCCAAAATTTTATATTCTCTTAAAAATTCTAATACAAGCATAAGAGGTATTACAATTTTTGCAATTGATAGTATAGAGGATAAACTACTAATTGTTGCTTCTTGTAAAATATGTATAATATCCATCTTAAACCCCCTTATATAACATACTTACACCAACACCAGCAATAAAAGCAAGTGTTAATCGAATAGATACCGCTTGGTATGCTTTTAAATTTATTTTCTTTACTATTGCGGTTTCTACAATTAATGAATGTGAAAACGAAAGCATAAGAGCTATAGTTGTAATTTGATATGCATCTAAATCTATTGCTTTTATCGCACCTATTGCTGCATATATATTTAGTGTATTACCTAAAACTAAAACAATGGCAGCTTCTCCTGGCAAATTAAAAATTGACATTATCGGTTCAAATAACTTAGCAATAAAATTTAATATAGGTGTATATTTTAAAAAAGTAATTACAAAATATGTCGGTATTAATATTTTACTTAACATAAAAGTTGTTTCCAATCCTTTTTTTAAACCATTTTTAATAGTATTTATCATTATTTCAACTCCTAAGTAAACCGTTATAAAAAATTACTCATTAATATTATTATAATATGCTTTTAAAACATTTCTTGCTAATATACTTGTTGTAACTGCACCAACCCCTCTAGGAACAGGTGTTATTTTAGATACAGTATTTATGACATCATCAAAGTCTACATCTCCACATAGTTTGTTATTTTCATCTAAATTAATTCCTACATCTATTACCACAGCATTTTCTTTTATGTATTCCTTATCAATATATTTAGCTTTACCTAAAGCAGCAATTAATATATCTGCACGTTTGCATATTTCTTTTATGTTTTTCGTTTTAGAATGACATACACAAACCGTTGCATCTTCATTTAACAACATCATAGCAAGAGGTTTCCCTACAACTAGTGATCTTCCTACTATTGCAATGTTTTTACCACTAATAGTAATATCATAGCTTTTTAATATTTCTATTACAGCCTCTGGTGTACATGGTTTAAAACCACTATCATCATTTTCAATTATTTTTGCCATATTAAGTGGATTAAAACAATCTATATCTTTATTAGGATCTATTAAATTTTTTAATTCATATTCTTTTATATGTTTTGGTAATGGTCTAAAGATAAGAATTCCATGAACATGATTATTATCATTTACTTTTTTTATTTCTTTTTTTAAATCTATTAATTTAATATTTTTATCTAATTTTTTTATCGTAGTATTTATTCCTAATTTATCATTTTTTTTAATTATACTTCTTTCATACGCTAAATCATCTGGATTTTCTCCAATTCTTAATATGCATAAATTTAATTCAATATTTGAATTTTTTAATTTTAGTATCTCTTCTTTTGTTTTATTATCAATTTCGTCTACGGTTTTTTTTCCAAGTATTAATTTTCCCTCCATAAAACACCTCACACTCATTATTATTACTCAACTTCTTTTAGAACTTCATTTGTTATATATTTTAAAACCTCTAATCCCTTCATTAACAAAGCTTTTGCTTCTAAATTTATCTTCTGTTTTTTACTTAAATCTGTAAAATACTTTGTATTAATTAGAATATTTAAATAAGCATTGTTAAGCACAGATTCAAAACAAAAAGCACTCACTCCAATATCACTAATCAACATTTTAGAAGATTTATTAAGCATAGTCTTTAATATCTCTAATACTTCTAATGTTAATTTTAAAATATTTAATGGTACTGTTATTGCATTATTTAAGTTTTTTTCTATTTCTTCTTTTCTATAATCTATAACTTTACTAGATTCTTTTTTTAATTTATAAGAATCCATAAGTTTTTGTAAATTAATTGCATCTTGATTAGAAAAATCAAAAAAAGTCTTATTTATTTTTTCTAATTTTGATATTATTTCTTCAATTTCAGTTTTATGTTCTAAAAAATTTTTATTTGATTTGCTTATATTACATACCATTAACATTAAACTTGTAGATAAACCTGAAACTATAGCTGTTAAACTTCCTCCTCCTGGTATAGAAGCTTTTGATGATAATTTTTCGCTAAATTCTAATATTGTATCATTTTGATAATTCATTAATTACGTCCTTCCTCTTGCGTATTTTTGATAAATTTACGCTTATATGATTTATAAAAAAAAGAAAAATACTAAAAAGCATTTTTCTTTTCTTTTTTATATTTTATTTATTTTTTTATAAAATATCAAGTAAAAAATTCTTATAATAAGTATTTTCTTTAGAACAATCCTTTAATTACACCATTTTCATCAACATCTATTTTTTGTGCTGATGGCACTTTTGGTAAACCAGGCATTTTCATTATATTTCCTGTAAGTGCCACTATAAATCCAGAACCTGCACATATTTTTATATCTCTTACAGTAATTTTAAAATCAGTAGGTCTCCCAAGTTTTGTTGGATCATCACTAAGAGAGTATTGAGTTTTTGCCATACATATTGGAAGATGTGCATATCCTAATTTATCTAGGTTATCAATTTCTTTTAATACGTTCTTCGTAAATTCTACACCAGAACCACCATAGATTTTTTTTACAATCTTTTCTATTTTAACTTCTATAGATTCATTATGATCATATACGAATTCTAAGTTACTTTCTTTCTCCGTTAACTTTAATACCTTATTTGCTAAATCAATTCCACCTTTAGAACCTTCAGCCCAAACTTTAGAAATTGCAACTTCTACATTTAATTTTTCACATTCTTCTTTAACGAAATCTATTTCTTCTTTAGTATCAGTAGGAAACTCATTTATTGCAACTACTGCATTTAAATTAAATACCTTTGTTATATTTTCAATATGTTTAATCAAATTAGGTATTCCTCTTTTTAGTGCATCTAAATCTTTATTTGCTAAATCATTTTTATTAACTCCACCATTATATTTTAAAGCTCTTATCGTAGCAACAATTATAACTGCATCAGGTTTTAAATCTCCAACTTTACATTTTATATTAATAAATTTCTCAGCTCCTAAATCTGCTCCAAATCCAGCTTCAGTTACAACATAATCCGACAAACTCATCGCCATTTTTGTTGCTATTAAAGAATTACAACCATGTGCAATATTAGCAAAAGGTCCCCCATGAATAAAAGCAGGTGTATGTTCTAATGTTTGTACTAAATTTGGCTTTAATGCATCTTTTAAAAGTGCTGTCATAGCTCCATCAGCTTTTAATTCTCTTGCTGTTACTGGTTTACCTTCAACATTATAAGCAACAATTATATTTCCAAGTCTTTCTTTTAGTTCTACAATATCTCTTGATAAACAAAATGCAGCCATAACTTCTGAAGCAACTGTTATGTCAAAACCATCTTCTCTTGGAACACCATGAGCTTTTCCACCCATTCCATTTACTATATTTCTAAGCTGTCTATCATTCATATCAACAGCTCTTCTCCATAAAATTTTTCTAGTATCTATTTTTAATTCATTTCCTTGATGTATATGGTTATCAAGCATTGCAGCTAATAAATTGTTAGCAACTCCAATTGCATGTAAATCTCCTGTAAAATGTAAATTTATATCCTCCATAGGAACCACTTGAGCATATCCACCTCCAGCAGCCCCACCCTTTACCCCAAACACAGGACCTAAAGAAGGCTCTCTTAATGCTACTATTGTATTTTTTCCAAGAGAAGATAATGCATCTGCAACACCTATTGTTGTAGTAGTTTTCCCTTCTCCTGCTGGCGTTGGATTTATCGCAGTTGTTAATATAAGCTTTGCTTTTGGTTTTAATGTTTTTAATATATTATAATCAACTTTAGCTTTATATTTTCCATATAACTCTATTTTTTCTTCATCTAATCCAATTTTTTTTGCAATCTCTCTTATATCTTTCATCTTTGATTCTTGTGCTATTTCAATATCTGTCTTTATACTCATAATAATTCCCCCTAAATATACATATATTGTAATAATTTTTATAAATAAAATTATTATTTTCTATACTTCTGAACTTCAGTTTCATACAAATTATTTCCATTTGAATCTATAACAACTATTGCAGGAAATTTTTCTACTTTAAGTCTTCTTATAGCTTCAGTTTTTAAATCTTCATATAAAATAATTTCACAAGTTTTTATGCTTTTTGATATTAAAGCTGCTGCTCCACCAACAGCTGCAAGATATACACATTTATTTTTTTTGATAGATTCTATGACTTCCAAAGATCTAGTTCCTTTTCCAACCATTCCTTTTAGACCTTTTTCTATTAATGCAGGTGTATATGGATCCATCCTATAGCTTGTAGTTGGTCCTGCTGGTCCAATAGGATAGCCATCTTTAGCAGGAGCTGGTCCTACATAATAAATAAATTCATTTTTTAAACTTATTGGTAATTCTTGATTTTGATTTATTAAATCTACTAATCTTTTATGCGCTTGGTCTCTTGCTGTATACATATATCCTGTTAATAAAACTGTATCACCAGCTTTTAATTTTCTTAAATTATTTTCATCTGTAATAGGTATATTTAATTCTATCTCCTTCATATTTCCACCTCTTTATTATATAGTTACTTCTTTATGTCTTGAAGCATGACAACAAATATTTACTGCCACAGGTAGTCCTGCTATATGAGTTGGAAAGTACTCAATATTAACAGCTAATGCTGTATTTATTCCACCAAGACCAGCTGGTCCAATTCCTAAATTATTTATTTCTTCTAATAATTCATTTTCTAATTTTTTATAATTTTCGTTTTTATTATTTTCTCCAATTTCTCTAAATAAAGATTTTTTTGCCAAAAGCATTGCTTTTTCTGCTGTCCCTCCAATACCTACTCCAACTACAATTGGTGGACATGGATTTGGTCCTGCATCTTTTACAGTTTTAATTATAAATTCTTTTACTCCATTTATAGAATCTGCCGGCTTTAACATTCTTAATGCACTCATATTTTCACTGCCAAAGCCTTTTGCACTTACCTTTATATTTACTTTATCACCTTTTACGATATCAATATATATAACTGCTGGAGTATTATCATTTGTGTTTTTTCTTTCAAATAATGGATCATCTACAATTGATTTTCTTAAATAACCTTTTACGTAAGCTTCTTTAACTCCACTATTAATAGCATCACTTATATTTCCACCAAATAAATTAATTTCTTCACCTAACTCTACAAAAACAACACTCATTCCAGTATCTTGACATATTGCAATTTTTTCTTCTTTTGCTATTTCATGATTTTTCATTATTTGTTCTAGTACAGACTTTCCTATAATTGATACTTCTTTTTCATAACAATTTTTTATTTTGTTTGAAATATCATCTGAAATATCAAAATTCGCCTCTAAAAATAATCTTTTAACTTCATCCTTTATTATTGAAACATCTAAATTTCTCAAATAATCACCTCATTTAAGACTTTTTAAAAAGTATACCATATAACTTATATTTTTAAAACTTTTTTAATTTTCATACGAAACAAGGTGTACGTTTTATGTTATTTTATTTTTTTTATTCGTTTATTTACCATTAGAAACAAGAGCTCCTAATGCAATGGAATATAGTTTAGTTTCATGTGTATCTGCTCTAGAAACTAAAACAACAGGTTTTTTAGCTCCCATTATAATTCCAGCTGATTTTGCATTTGCCATATATGTTAATGTTTTTCCTATTCCATTACCCATTTCTATATTTGGTACTAATAATATATCAACATCTCCAGAAACTTCACTTTTAAAATTTTTCACCTTACTAGCTTCATTAGAAATAGCTAAATCAAATGCTAATGGACCTTCTACTATTACATCTTTTTCATCTTTAAAAAATTCTTGTAATTTTCTTGCATCAACTGTTGATGGCATTTTTTCATTAACTTTTTCCTTAGCTGAAAGACAAGCTACTTTTATTTTATCTAATCCAAATACACTAGCTGTTTCAATTGAATTTTTTAAAATTTTCTTCTTTCCTTCAAAATCAGGATTTATATTCATACCTCCATCCGTTAACATAAGTAATTTATGATAATTTGGAACTTCATAAATCATAACATGACTTAGTAAACTATCTTTTCTAAGTCCATATTCTTTATTTAAAACTTCTTTTAATAAGATAGCTGTATCTAATAGTCCCTTCATAACAAAGTCAGCTTCATTAGATGAAACCAATTTTACACTTACCATTGCTGATTCTTGTAGTGAACTTGATGATATAATTTTTATATCATCTAAATTAAAATCAATTTCTTTTGCGTATTCAACTATTTTCTTTTCATCTCCAACTAAAATTGGATCTATTACACCAATTTCATATGCATCTTTTACAGCTTTTAAAACTTCATAATCTTCTGCGCTTGCAACTGCAAGTCTTGCTTTTTTTAAATTTTTCGACTTTTCTAAAATATCTTCTAATTTCTTTATCATGATAACCCCCTAGTAGCGTTAAAATTTAAAAACCTTTTCCCTTTTATGTTACCATATATAAATAATAACTATCAACGAAAATAAAGAAATCAAAAATTAAATATAATTAATTTATGGTAAAATCTAATAAAGAGGTGATTTTTTATGAATATCGAAATAGACGATAAATTAAAAAAATATTTAAAAAATAAGCATATTAATGATTTAACCATTGAATTAGCTGAATTTAAAACTTGCTGAATTCAACCAGACATCCCTTTAGTTAAAAGGAATAAACCTAATTTTTTAGAAAAATACACTTATTTTAAAATAGACGATATAAATGTTTATATTGATAAAGATATAAAAACTATAAATAATAAAATTATAATAAAATTAAAAAATTATTTTTTCTTTAAAGATATTGTAGTTAAAGGAATTAAAGAATTCTAATTTAAAAAATGTCTTAAATATATTTTTTAATATATTTAAGACATTTTTATTATTTTGCATACTTGCAATTATATATATATTCAATACTTTGTGTTGCACTGTCCCAATAATAAATAAAATCATCAGTCGTAAGTAAATATATACCTGACTCATCCACCGATACATCTTTTATCATTTTAGCCAATTCAATCTTTTCAGGTTCCTTTATAGCTATATTATTTTTATCAAAAGTTCCCCACACAAAAGCCTTTCCATTACTACTAATAGCTACAGAAAGTCTTTCTTTTGCATAAATCTTCTTTATTGATGGTAAACCTAATATCTGTATTGGTTTTAAATGATTCCTTCCCTTTACACCTAATTGAAAATCTTTATTATTACCAAATCCAAAAACTATCCCCTTTGTATTTAGAGCAATAGTATATTCCTTTGCACATTCGACTTGAACTATATTTTCTACTGGTACCAATATCGGTCTAAATTTATTTATCTTGCTCCCATCTCCAAGTTGTCCATTTGAATTACATCCAAATCCATATAAATTACCATTTATATCTACTGCTAAACTATGATTTTCTCCAAGTGAAACATCCATAATATTTTTTAAAGTTTCTATTCTAGTTGGCTTTTCTCTATTTCCATTTGTTCCATCTCCAAGTTGTCCATATGTATTACATCCAAAAGAATATAAATCTCCATTTATAGTTTTTACACAACTGAAATCTTTTCCTGTATATATATTTTTTACTCTATTTATAGTTTTTAATTTTTCTATATCTGCTGTATCTACATTAGTACCATTACCTAATTGACCTTTATTATTCTTTCCGCTAGAATATACTTCGCCATTATAGTTTAGATATAGAATATGTCTATCTCCTATGCTTATATCTTTTATGTTTTCTATATCGTATACTTCTTTTAATTGAAATTTTGTATTTAAATCAGGTATAAGTTTATGTAAACATCCATTATTTTTTAAGATATAAAGTCTTTCATTTTTTTTATAAATATTTTTATACGAAATATCTTCCTTAACTTCTATTTTTTCACTTGCAAAATCAGACCATATTCCATCTTTATCTTTTATTCTCAATTTTATTTCATATTCTCCTGGTTTTCTGTAGAAGTCTTTTTTATTAATCCATTCTTCATCTTTTACTATACCTTCTTTTGAATACGATTTTATAGAATTTAGTATAACCTTAGTGGTTGTATATATATCACCTTTTGGATTTATTGATATAACTGCTTTTGGCTCTTTTAAATTCATATATTCTTTATAATATAAAACTATATTATCTCTATTTTTAAAAAATTTATCTCTAAATAAATCTTTTAAAAATATTTTTGTTTCCTCTGCTAAACTTCTTTTAACAATCAAACCTTTTTTATCACTAGTTAATTCATAATACTTTGACTTATAATTAAGATTTTCTATATAATCTTCTAAACTTATTAAGTCTAGTGGTAAAGAATTTTTTATTTTTTTATAAACTTCTATAGCTCTACCAATTTCTTTATAATCTTGAACTATTAGAACATGATCTTTGTCAACTTTACCATTTTTTAAATATAAAAGACTTCCTAATATAAATATTGTAAATATAATAAGATAAATTTCCATGATATCATTCCTTCGCTGTTTAATTATTCATCTTAAATATAAATAATATAGTCTATTTAAGATTTTATTTTAATTCCTTTAAACAATTATGTATTTCTTTAGACCTTTCTAACAGCACCTCCTTATTATTTTTTAAATTATCATATAATACTTCTTCTTGAAGTTTTTTTAGTATTTTACCAACAATAACACCCTTTTTAACACCTATATTTATTAAATTATGTCCATTTATATCTAAATCTTTCACACAAAAAACAGGCTGTTCATTCTTTATCTGTAAAAAAATTTGTTCTAATTCTTCTAACTCTTTCATTTGAAGATTTATAATCTTTGGATTTTTTCCACAAACATCACATTTTTTTACTAAAAGTAATCTTTCAAACTGTTTTAAATCCCCATTCAATTTAGATATAGTTTTTTTTATACTTTTTTTATTCGTATTTATTTTTAAACTATGAAATTTTATAAGTTCTAATATATTTTTAAGTTCCAAATTATTTATAAGTGGTGAACTAGCTAACTTTAATCTTTTAAAAATTTTTTTTGCAATAATAAAAGAAATTTCACTATGATTATAAAAATGTCCTATATTGTTTTCATCAATCGTAAAACTCTTTACTTTACCTATATCGTGAAAAAACATAGTTAGCTTGATAATTAAATCATCACTATATTTCATAGTTTCTATTGTATGATCAAAAATATCATATATATGATATTTATTCATTTGATTGAAATTGCGCATTGGTACTATTTCTGGTATAAAAATTTTTATAATATCAAAGTATTCATTTATAATTTTAGGTGCATATCTTCCCTTTATAGTTTTTAAAAATTCATTTGCTATTCTTTCTTTTGAAATTTTATTTAATAAATACGCATATCTAATCATAGCATCTTTAGTTTCTCTTTCTATTTCAAATCCTAAATTAGAAGCAAATCTAATACCTCTTAATATTCTAAGTGGATCTTCTAAAAATCTTTTATTTGGATCTAAAACAGATTTTATTATTTTATTTTTTATATCATTTACACCATTAAATGGATCTATTAAACCCTCTTTCAAACTATAAAATATAGCATTTTGAGTAAAATCTCGCCTTTTTAAATCCTCTATAATATCATTAGTGAATTCCACACTATTTGGTCTTCTAAAATCACTATATTCGCCATCAATTCTAAAACTTGTAATTTCAAAACCTTCATTGTTTATAATTATCATGACAGTTCCATGTTTTAAACCTACATCTATCTGTTTATATTCTTTAAAAAGTTCTTTTATTTCATCTGGTTTTGCAGAGGTTGTAATATCCCAATCTTTAGGTTTTTTTTTCATAAAAAAATCCCTAACACAGCCCCCCACTATACCAGCATCATAATTATTTTTATTTAATCTATTTAATATAAATACAACCTCATCAGTTAATTTTATACACATATTATCACTCCTTAATAAATAATATACTATTTTTCTTTAAATATATATAGTTTTTAATTATCATATTCATTAATTATGATGCAAATAATTGTTTCCAGATGGTAATAATTTTTTATATTTAATTTTTATTTTTGTAACTTAAAGTTACCGGCATATTTTTTAATCATTAAATATTTAAATGCTTAAATGAAATAAATATTCATTTATAAGGCTTGTTTTTGTTTTTCTATGTATATTTATTAATATTGGCACGTTATTAGCTTGTATATCTATATTAAATCATAAATATAGACATAAAGGAGATTAAAATATGACAATTGAAAAAAAAGAAAAATCTAATTTTATTGCTTTAGTACCATTTTTAGTATTTATTTTAGTATATCTAGGTAGCGGTATTTTTTTACAAATACAAAATGTTGAAATGGCATTTTATCAATTTCCTGCTCCAGTAGCTGTTGTTTGTGGTGTCATAAGTGCTTTTATCGTACACAAAGGTAGTATAGACGAAAAATTTGAAACATTTATTAAAGGTTGTGGAAATTCAGATATAATGATAATGTGTATGATTTATCTTTTGGCTGGTGCATTTGCAAACGTTTCCAAAGTTATGGGTGGTGTTGATTCTACTGTTAATTTAGGACTTACATTTATTCCTTTGAAATTCATAATGATAGGTATGTTTTTAATATCATCTTTTATATCATTAGCAACTGGTACTTCTGTTGGCGCCATTGCAGCAGTAGGTCCAATAGCTGTTGCGGTATCGCAAAAAGCTGGTCTTAATTTACCCCTTACTTTAGCATGTGTTTTAGGCGGTGCAATGTTTGGTGATAATTTATCTATAATATCAGATACAACAATAGCTTCCACAAGAACACAAGGATGTGCTATGAAAGACAAATTTAAGATAAATTCTTATTTATCTCTAATGCCTGCTATATTGACAATCGTTTTATTATTTATATATGGAAAACCTGCTTTTTCTCTAGAAAGCACAAATTATGATTATAATATAATAAAAGTATTACCATATTTATTTGTTTTAATACTTGCTATTAAGGGTTCTAATGTATTTTTAGTTTTAACTGGAGGTACTTTATTATCTGGTGCAATAGGTCTTTTCTATGGAGATTTAACACCTCTTACATATGCTCAAAGTATTTTTACAGGCTTTACTAATATGACTGATATATTTTTATTATCATTGTTAACTGGCGGGTTAGCTCAAATGGTTACAAAAGCAGGTGGATTAGATTATTTACTCAATAAAATCCAGAAAATGATTAAAGGAAAAAAATCAGGAGAATTTGGTATAGCTACATTAGTATCATTAACAGATATAGCAGTAGCAAATAATACTGTTGCTATAATAATAAACGGTCCAATTGCAAAAAAACTATGTTATAAATACAAAATAGATCCAAGAAGAAGTGCTGCACTTTTAAGTACATACTCTTCTATATTTCAAGGTTATATTCCATATGGAGCTCAAATGCTTGTTTTAACAAGCTTTACAAATGGAAAAGTATCACCATTTGAAATAATACCACTTCTTTATTTTTTACATTTTATGCTTATAAGTGTTATTATCTCAACATTTTTACCATTTGCAGATAACTTACTAAAAAAAGAACCTTGGGATTTTGATAAAGGTGAATTAAAAAAAATCTCATAATAAATAAAATTTACCCATACTTTAATTTATACTCAGATTATGTTATAATGGTTTCAAATTAAAATTGATTATAACTAAGG
This sequence comes from Peptostreptococcaceae bacterium AGR-M142, assembly GCA_045345765.1. Classification (GTDB taxonomy): domain Bacteria; phylum Bacillota; class Clostridia; order Peptostreptococcales; family Peptostreptococcaceae; genus JAOARY01. Next base: position 3,009,776 of record CP148265.1, on the reverse strand, counting down.
ACGTGATCTTTTGGATTTTAAAAAATATAAATGTACTGTATGTGGCTATATTTACAAAGAAGAAAAAGGTGATTGGATGAAGGATATAAAAAAAGGTACTAAGTTCGAAGAATTAAGTGATAATTTTAAATGTCCAACATGTAATCAAAGTAAATTAGCTTTTGAAGAAATAAAATAAGAAATGCATATGCATTTCTTATTTTTGTTTTTTATTAATCTTTTTTTATTTTTCTTTCTCTTCTTATATCTGGTACTGCTAAAAAGCTTAGATTATAAGGTCTTACATTCTCTCTATTAGGATCTTTTTTGCCTTTGCAAATATCATGTAATTTATCAGCTATTTCATCTATTATTTCTTTAGCTTCCTCTTCTGTTAAAAAATATTCATTATGATGTCTTACATGTTTTGATTTTACTTCATTATTTTCTGCAGCTCTATAAAAGTCATCACTAATCTTTTCAAATAATGATATTGAAAATTGATTTAGAGTTTGAGTAACCTTACTATCTGTGCTTGAATTTAATATACTCTTATCTAAGACTATCATTTTAGCCTTAGGTAAATAATATTTTTCTATAATTCCTGATTTAACTTTTTCTTCAACTAATTCTAATATTCCTGCACCTAATAAAGTTTTTATATGATAGTTAATCTTCGCATGAGGTTCTCCCAAAATCTCAGACAATTGTTTTGCTGAATAAGGTTCTTCTCCAAACGCCTCTAATATTTCCACTCTATAAGGGTGAGATATTGCTTTTATTTCTTCTAAATCTCTTAAAACTAGTATATCTTTCATTAGAATACCACTCTCCAAAAATTATTTAAAACAATTAATATAAAATTTCTTATATTTATATTACTATATATATGCTAAAACATATATAGCTTAACAATTTTTTAACTTTAAATAAATATAATACAAATATATATACTTCAATATAAAATTAAAATATAACATAATTTTTTAATATTATACTATTTTAAAATTCAATTGTCAAAATTTAATGAACTATTCTACTTCCTCCAATAAATTCTTTTAATATAGATGTAGGCGGTATATCTGCTTCATCTTCAAGAGACACAAAGTATTGTAAAAATTTTAACAATCTGTTAGATTCAATATATTCTTCTTCATCTTTCTTAACATTTTCAAGTAATGGTTTTGCATATTTTTTTAATACTGAAAGTTCATATATCAAAGTGGAATTAAACATAATATCAGCTTCTTCTTGGTATGGGAATATATATTTTTCTTCACCTCTTCTTACAGATTTCCACTGTGCAATAGTTTCTTTTACAGTCTTATTTCTAAAAGATTTATCCCTTACCATTCTTCTAATAAGTCTTAAATCTGTTGTTTGTATTCTATTATGTTCATCTAAGTTCAATTGTGTTAATGCGCTTACATATATTTTGAATTTTTTATTATGAGGTATAGACTCTGTTAACATCTCATTTAAGCCATGTATCCCCTCTATTATTATAGGTTGAGTTTCATTTACCTTTAAAAAATTATTATGATATTCTCTTTTTCCATTTTTAAAATTAAATACAGGAAGTTCAACTTCTTCTCCTTTTAATAGCTTTTGTAAATGAGTATTAAAAAGTTTTAAATCGATTGAATAAATAGATTCAAAATCATACTTCCCAAATTCATCCAAAGGTGTATCCTCTCTATTAACAAAATAATTATCTAAAGATATTGAAACTGGATTTAGTCCATTTACTTTAAGTTGAGTTGCCAATCTATGGGAAAAACTCGTTTTACCTGAAGAAGAAGGTCCTGCTATTAATATAAGTCTTTTTTCATGTTCATGATTATCTATCATATCAGCTATTTTTGATATCTTTTTTTCATGTAATGCTTCTACCGTTCTTATTAAATCAGAATATTTATTATTTTCAATGATTTTATTTAAATCACTGACATTTCTTACATTCATAATTTGAGCCCATTTTTCAGTTTCTCTAAAAACATAAGATAATTTTGGTAAATATTTGTAATCTGCTATTTTATTAAAATCATTCTTATTAGGACCTATTATAACAACACCATCATCACAAAGCTGTAAATCAAAAGTTTTTAAATATCCTGTTGAAGGAACCATATAACCATAAAAATAGTCTATTAGACCATTAATTTCATACATAGTTACAGTATCTTCTTTTTTGTATTTTAATATTTCAGCCTTTTTATGGTTATTTAATTTTTTAAATTCCTTTATTGCCTCATCTCTTTTACAAGTCTTTTTTATTATTTTTAAATTATCTTTCACATAAGCATTCATTTTTACTTTTATTTTATCAACATCTTCTTTCAATAATGTTGTTCCATTTATTTCACAATACAGACCTTTACTAATAGTATGCTCTATATTTATATGGTTTTGCGGATATAAATCTTTACATGCTCTTATAAATAAAAATGATAGACTTCTCATATATACCTTTTTTCCATCATGACTTTTATAATCTAATAATTTTATATCTCCATCAGATTTTAATTCATAAGTAAGTTCTCTTAAGTTATTATTAACAATTGCTGCTACTATATTATTTTCTTTTAAATATTTGTTATTAAATTCTTCAATTGTAATGCTATTATTTAAACTATATTCCTTATTATTAGTTCTTAAAATCATAAAAACACCACCCACTTATTTTTTTAGGAAAGAAAAAAACATTAAATCATCTAATATATATTTATCTTCCACTTCTAATAAATAATAATCTTTACTTAATTCTATTAAATTTTTTAAGTATTCTTTGTGAACAATATCGTTTTCTAATAGATTTATACCCAAATGTTGATCTATTTCTCCATTATTGTTACTAAGATGAATAACTTTAGTATTTTTTAAAATATAACTATTATTACAAAAATATTCCTTTGTTATAAAGTCATGTCCTATATCATAACAAAATTTTATATTTTTATTTTTAGTATTTTTGATTATATAATCAAATTCAACTTTTGTAGTTCCCAGCATACTATCTTGATATATGTTTTCAATAGTAATAAATTCATTTATTGCTAGATTGTTTATATTATTTAGTTTTTCTACTATCATATCTAAATTTTTCATCTCATCTTCATATATTTTTTTTCCTAAATGCATATTATAATAAACTACATTATAATTTCTACCCAACTTAAGATTTAATTTTATTATTTTTTCAAAATAATTTTTTTTATATATGAAATTTCCAATATCTAAAGGTAAATGTATATTTATTTCAAAATTTTTTAGTTCATCGCTATATCTTTTTATATACTTCCAATCTGTAAGTCTATCAACTCCAATTTCTAAATAATCAATTTTATTTTTTATTTTTGTTAATAAATCTAATTTTATTTTTAAATCCTTTGCTAAAATTGAAATTCCTAATTTCAAATATATCAACCCCTTTTTTCTAATCTTTCCTATTTAAAAAGCTGTTTACAAAACAACTTTAAATTATTTTATAAACAGCTTATATATATTTTTATTATTTTAAAAATCCAATTTTATTAAAAGGAAACAATCTCAAAAATGCCTTCCCAACAAGTTCTTCTTTATCTACAAGTCCAACACTTGAACTTCTACTATCCAAACTATTTGGTCTATTATCTCCCATTGCAAATAAATGATTTTCTGGTATCACTACATCTACATCACCTTGTGTATAATCTCCATTTATATAATTTTCATCTAATTTTAAATCATTTACATAAACATCTCCATTTTCTACAACAATATGATCTCCAGGAAGACCAATTACTCTTTTTATTAAATCCTTTGTTTTTCCATCTTCTCTTTTTAAATCAGATTTAAATATTACTATATCGCCTTTTTTTGGCATATCACTTTTATATGCAATCTTATTTACGATAAGATAATCGTTTGGATTTAATGTAGGATACATCGACTTTCCTTGTACTAAAGTTGGTCTTACAAACAATGTTATAAAAAATGCAATAACAACCGATACAGCTATTGTTTTTACCCATTCTAAAATTTCCTTTTTTAAATTAGAATTATCCATATGTGCTTCATCTCCTTTAAATTTTAAATGTATATTTGTATAATAAATCTTTTATGGACTCATTTATATTATCGTACTTATTGTACTTTATATCAATATCTAAATATCCACAAACCTTTACAAAATCGTTAATTACTTCTTTGGGACTATCATAAATCTCCTCAATATCCTGTTTGCTAACCCCTTTAAAACCATGGCCAACAGGTGATTCGTGCCTTAATCTCATTAAATTTTCCATCTTTTCGCTATTTAAAATAACAAGTACATTTCTTATGCTTTTTTTTCTTCCCATTCTTTTATTTATATATATAGTCAAACCATAACTTAAATTATTTGTATATATTTTAAAATCCCTTTTAAGTGTTTTTAAAATATTTCTTTTAGATACCTTACTACTTAACAACGATACATCTTTTTTACTCATCTCATTTTTTATAAAAATATATTTTAGTATTGCTTCCTTAAATCTGTATGCACGTCCTAAAAAGTCTATATATTCATCCTTCTTAACCTTTATTTTAATATTTTCTATAAATTCTTCTAATATGATTTCTGGATTTCCTTCAATTAAATCTAATAAATTATTTTTTATTTTTTTTATTTTTTTACTATTTTTAACTTTAGAAGACATTTTTTCTAACATTTCTAATGAGGTTTCAAAATCAAAATTACTTGCATATTTACAGGAACTTACTAAATAATATAAATCCACATTATCAATTTTTAAATCTTTTAAGAGCGATTGTGCACCATCATAGCTGTACCTTTCTATCAAATGTGTTATTAAAAATTCATTTTTTGGATCTATGCTTCCCATATTACCACCTCTATTATTATAATTTAGTCAAAACAAAATATCAATTTATTATATAAATACCCTCAGACACACCAAAAGTCACTATGTATTTGGTACAATATTTAATTATTTTAAATTAAATATTACCTAACATAAATTTTATTTTAAATGTTATAATAAAAATTAACAATAGTCTTTACTAAATATATTTTAGGAGGTGATACTATGAAAATTATAAAGGATTTTATCTACGATATTAGTGATTTATTATTAGCATTCTTTGTTCTTGTTATAATGTGCTTTGTTTTAAGTATTCATTTTTACGGAATATTCAATTTACAAAAAACTCAAGATACAAAACAATCAAGTAATATTATAAACAATATAAATAACGAAATAGAAGAACAAATTTCAAATAAGAATAATCACAAATCTGAATCTAATTCCAATAATGATATAAAAATTGATAACAGTTCTCATTATAATTCCAATAGTAACTCTAATTCTGATCAAAGTTCTCAAAATAATTCTAATGATACTTCTACAAATTCAATTTTTAGTTATAATTTAAAAAGTGGCTCTACAGCTTCTAAAGTTGCTAATGAACTCTATGAACAAAATATAATATCCTCTAAAGACGAATTTTTAAAATTACTTAAAAATAAAAATTTAGAAAACTCACTAAAAGTGGGGGAGTATAAGATAAAGCAAGGTTCATCTATAAGTGATATAATAACTATACTTACAAAATAAAAAGGAATCTCAAAATGCATATTTGCATTGAGATTCCTTTTATTTTATATTAAATAATATCTAATTATAATACTCATCCTTTAAGTGTTCAAATATTTTAATCATTTTAGATGAATTTTTTATTAACATTTCTGGATGCCATTGAACTGCAAGAATTTTATTATCCGCATCCTCAATCGCCTCTATTATTCCATCTTTAGAAACTGCTGCTATTTTAAAATTTTTTGCAATATCTTTTATTGCCATATGATGAAATGAATTTACTAAAAATTTATCACCTATTTTTTTTTTCATTAAACTCCCCTTCTTAGAAAAAACACTATGTGTAGGCTCATATGTTGGTTCTTCTTGCAAATGTTTTATATCAAAATCCTCATTTTCATTTATATCTTGATACAATGATCCTCCAAAATAAACATTTAAAATTTGTAAACCTCTACAAATCCCCAAAATAGGTTTATTATTTCTAATTGCAAATTCTATAAGTTTTAGATCATAAAAATCTCTATCTTTCAACGTTTTTCCTAAATTTCTTTTTGGTTCTTCATTAAACAAAAGTGGATTTACATCATGTCCCCCTTGTAATATTATTGCATCTACTTTTTTTATCTGTTCCGCTATTATCTTTTCATCTTTACATATCGGTAATATAACTGGCATCAAACCTAATTTTAAAACTGCATCAATATAATCTTTGTTTGAATAACTATATTCATTACTTCCAAACAAACCATTATCATCAATATGCAGACTACCAGATATTCCTACACATTTCAACATACCAAAACCCCCTATTTATTTTTATTAAACTTCTCCTTTATATTATATAATTCTTCTTCACATTTCAAGAACGCTTCTACAATAAGGGGATCAAAATGTTTACCTTTTTCTTTTATTATTAAATTTTTTGATTTTTCATGTGTATACGCTTCTTTATAAACTCTCTCACTTATAAGTGCATCATACACATCTACAATAGCCATCATTCTCCCTGAAATAGGAATATTTTCTCCTTTTAAAGCTCTTGGATACCCTGTTCCATTCCATTTTTCATGATGTGTATATGCAATTTCTTTTGCCAATCTTAAAAACGAATTCTTTCCAAGCTCTCTTTCAGCTGTTTCAATAGCTTTCATTCCATAAATAGTATGTTTTTTCATTATTTCAAACTCTTCTTTTGTCAATTTTCCTTTCTTCAATAATATATTATCAGGAACTCCTACTTTTCCAATATCATGAAGAGGTGCTGATTCAAACAGGAGTTCTATTGTTTCATCAGTTAAATAATCCGCATAAACATTCATTTTTCTAAGTGTTAATGCGAGTAATTTCATATAATACTGAGTTCTTTTTATATGTTCTCCAGTTTCAACATCTCTAGTTTCAGCAAGAGCTGCTAATGAATATATCATAGCAGATCTTGTTTTTAAAAGCTCTTTAGTCCTTTCTTTTACCAATTTAGCCAAGTTATCCTTTTGATTTTTTAACATTATTTTTGCAAATTTAAGCTCTAAGTGGTTTTTTACTCTGGCTTTTAATTCTGTTATTTCAAAAGGTTTTGTTATATAGTCAACTGCACCAAGTTCAAAAGCTTTAGTCTTATCTTGTATATTTTTTATTGCAGATAAAAAAATTATAGGAATCTCTTTAGTTCTTTCATTTTTTTTTAAAATTTTACAAACTTCGTAGCCATCCATAACTGGCATCATGACATCCAAAAGTATCAAATCTGGAAGTTCTTCTCTTACAGCTTCCAAAGCTTCTTCTCCATTCATAGCTACAAATATGTCATATGTCATCCCAAGAGATTCTAACAATATATCTATATTTGACTTTGTATCATCAACTATTAATATTTTAGAATTTTTTATATCCATTATTAAACACCTTTTTTCTCTAAGTGATTTACTATTTTTTCTACTTCTTTTAGCGCACCTTTAAATTTATATTTTTCTGCATATAGTTCTAGAGTTTCAAAATAATAACTAGTATCCTCATCCATTTCAAAAGTATTTAATTCTTTTATAATCTCTATTGTCTGTTTTGGTCTTCTCTTTGTTAAATACTCTTTAAGTTCATGTATTCTCTTTAATAACTCTTCATCACTTATTTTATTTTTCTTTAAATTATTTGTTTTATTTTCCTTGGAATTTAATTTTATTTCCTCAATAAGCTCTTTTATTTTTGAAGACAATATATCTATAGTTTCTATCAAATCTTCTTTTGATTTCTTTTTTAATGCATCTTCTACATCAGCAGCTGCATCATATATCTCATTTGCACCTATAGTTCCTAAAACACCTTTTAATGAGTGAAAATACCTAATAAAATCTTCATCTATTTCTTCTTTTATTTTATTTTCAACATATGAGTCAAATTCTTCATATTCTCTAGAAAAATCTTTTAGTAGCTTCAAATAAAATCCCTTATTTCCTCCAAATCGTTTAAGCGAATTTTCATAATCTAAAGTTTTAAAATCCATATTAAATCTACCCTTATCTTCAATGACCATCTCACCTTTTATATTCAGCCATTTTTTCAATTTTAAAAATACTTCTTCTACATCTATTGGTTTTGAAATATAATCATTCATTCCAACTTCCTTGCATTTTTCTTCTACACCTTTCATAACATCTGCCGTCATTGCAATTATTGGAATATCTTCCAAATCTTTTTCTTGTCTTATTTCCATTGTGGATTCATAACCATCCATAACTGGCATTTGTATATCCATCAAAACTACATCATAATTTTTATTTACAAGAAGTTCTTCATATGCTTCTTTTCCATTTTCTTTTACAAATACATTTGCACCTGAATTTTCTAAAATTTCTTTTGCTACTTCTTGATTTATTTTATTATCTTCAACTAACAATATATTTTTACCGCTTAAGAATTTAGAATTTTCTTTCGAATCTATAATCTCTATACTACTATCATCTTGTTCAAATAAAATTCGTTTCATAAAATTAAACAATGTCGATTGATTTATTGGTTTTAATATAAAACCATCTAAATTAAGTTTTTCTGATTCTTTTATTATTGATTCTTTTCCAAATGATGTTATTATCGCAATTTTTGATTTTACTTTTCTTTGTTTTAGAATTTTAGCAGTTTCAAGACCATTCATCCCTTTAAGTTTCCAATCCAATAAAATCAAATCATAATTGTTTTTTTCAACTTCTATTAATCCTTCTTCCCCAGACATAACAAGCATTACATCCATACCAAAATCTTCTATATAAGATTTTAAAACCTCTAATGTTGTAAAATTATCATCAACAACCAATACCTTCAATTCTTCTAATCCTTTATTATTATATTTGTATATACTTTCACTATTTTTTACATATTCTAATTCTAGGGTAATTTCAAATTCTGAACCTCTTCCTAACTGAGTTTCTAATTTTATATTTCCACCCATAAGTTCTACTAATTTTTTTGTAATACTAAGACCTAAGCCAGTTCCTCCATATTTTCTAGTTGTAGAAGTATCAGATTGCGTAAAAGGATTAAATATTCTATTTGCCTGTTCTTTACTCATTCCAATACCTGTATCACTAATCAAAATTCCAATTATTATTCTATCTTCATATTTTTCTTTAACAAATACTTTTATTATTATTTCACCTTTTTTTGTGAATTTAACAGCATTATTAGCTATATTTAATATGACTTGACCGATTCTTAAAGGATCTCCTACTAAATTGGTTGGTAAATACCTATCTTTATCTATAATAAGCTCAATATTTTTATCCTTTGCCTTTACTCCTATTATATTAGATATATTTTCTAATACATCTTCTATGTTAAATTTAATTTTTTCAATTTCTAATTTACCCACTTCAATCTTTGAAAAATCTAAAATATCATTGATAATACCTAATAAAGTATATGCTGATTGATTTATTTTTTTTAGATAATCCCTTTGCTTTTGGTTCAAATTTGTATTTGAAAGTAAATGTGTCATTCCTATTACCGCATTCATTGGTGTTCTTATTTCATGTGACATATTAGCTAAAAATTCAGATTTTGTCCTACTTCCTATATCTGCACGTTCTTTAGCTTTAACTAGCTCTTTTTCCATTTGCTTTCGTTCTTCTATTTCTTCTTTCAATCTCTTATTCCAAAGTATTATAATCATGAATATAAAACCTATAAATAATACTAATAATACTATATATTTGCCAACTCTATCCCAATTTACTCCATCTTGAGGCGAAGTGTTTAACCAATAATTTTTTATAGCTTCTTTTTCTGCTGTTGATATATTTTCAAGTGATTTATTTAATATTCCTAGTAATAATTGGTTATCTTTCTTAACACCAATCGCAAGTTCAAAATTATAATCTGTAAAACCTGAAACTTTTATATTTTTAAGATCATTTTTTTTAATAGAATAATTTATCGCTAATATATTTCCTAAAAAAGCATCAGCCTGTTTATTTGAAATCTTTTTTAACGCTTCATCAATGTCTTTAACATATATATAGTTAAAATCCGGATAATCTCTTTTTAAATATTCATCAATAAAATAATCCTTTATAAGAACAATTCTTAGATTCTTAAGATCTTTCATTTCTGGAATAATTGAAACATCATCCCTAGTAGCAATTACTACAGGTGTTTTTAGATAAGGTTTTGTAAAATTTAAAAACTCTGTTCTTCCAGGAGTTTTCACAACAGCGGGCAAAATATCCACTTCTCCCTTTTTAGCCATTTCAATTATTTTATTCCATTCTTTATCTTTTATGACTTCTATATTTAATTTCAAATCTTCTTTTATCTTTCTTACATAATCTGCACCTATTCCATCATAAGTATTATTTAAATTTACAAACTCAAACGGAGGCCAATTTCTGTCAATTCCAATTCTTATTGTCTTTGTATTTAATAAATAATCTTTTTCCTCTTTTGTTAAAAATTCTTCCGCTATCTCTTTTGTTTCTATATATTTAGATATTATATCTATTTTTTCTTCTTCACTCATTGCATCTAATACCTTATCAAAAATATCTCTTAATATTCCATAATCTTTTCTAAATCCTATTCTTATATCAAAATCATCTAAATCTTCATATTCATTTACTTTAAGATTTGGAATAGAATTTTTTCTTATATGATATAGTATACTCTCTTCATTTCCTATATACACATCTGCTTTTCCAACAGATATCGCTAATAGCGCTGATAAAACATTGTCCACTTCTAAAATTTCAACATCTTTTAGACTTCTTAAATAATCTTCTTTATAATAATCATCTTCTATTGCTACCGTTAAATTTTTTAAATCTTTTACTGTTTTTATATCTCCAAGATTCTTTCCTGTAACGGCTAAATTCTTAATTGCAATTAACGGTTTTGTAAATTCAAAATAAGCTTCTCTTTCTTTTGTTTTTTTCATAACAGGTGCTAAATCTAATTCCTTATTTACAATTGATTTATAAATATCTGGCCAACTACTCCCCTTTATCATTTTCACATTTATTTTTAATTTATCAGCTATATAATTCACAAAATCTATTCCTATTCCACTAAATTCTTCATTTGCATCTAAAAATTCAAATGGTGGTAAATCAAAACTACTTCCCAATTTTATTATATTATTGTTTTTTAACCATTCTTTTTCTTCTGAGTTTAAATATATTTCATTTTTTTTATTATAAATTCTATCTTTTTCATCTAAAATCCATTCTTCTTCTAATTCTCTAAATTCCTCAATACTTATTTTATTTATTCCATCATTTATTTTATCTAAAAGCTCATATCTACCCTTTAAAACGCCTGCTTTCAATTGATTTGTAAGTGTTGGCTCTTTTAATTCTCTAAAGTAAACCTTACCTTCTTTTTGTACAGTCTTAACTTTAACAGCCACACTTTCTTCAATAAAGGCATCTATTAGATTGTTAAACCCTGAATCTAGCATAGATTTTGTACTATCAAAAGATAATATATCTAAATATGAATAATTTTTAGATATATAATTTTCTTGATATGAGCCTCTAACCGTACCTATTTTTTTCCCTATTAAATCTTCTATACTATCTACACCTATCAAATTAGGATTATAAAAAACTTTAGTTTTTACTTCATATATCTTATTTGAAAAATCTAAAAACTGATTTTTATTTTCATCTTCTATTAAACCCGCCTGGATGTCTACAGTTCTATCTTTAAGTACATTTAATGAATCTTCAAAATCAGTTATATAAAATTCAACATCATAACCCGTTTTAAATGACCATAAATTCCAAAAATCTATTAAAAATCCTTTAGGATTTCCTTTCTCATCTATAAATGACATTGGAGCATAATCCCTTGGACAAGAAATTATAAGGTTATCGTTATTTACGCTCTTATAAGTTAACCATTTTCTTTCTATTTGAATTTTTTCTTCTTCGGTTATAAGCCCCATACCTTTTTTTACAAGCTCAAGTAATTCCTTATCTCCTTCTTTTACTGCTGCATAGTAAGGGTTACTATATAATATATCTTTACTGTTATATTTATATTCTTGAGCTAAATTGTATTTGTTTAAAAAATACATTCCTGTTAAATCTTCCATTATAAAAGCTTTTATTTCTCCATTATTAATTCCAAGCATTAAAACATCATAATTATCATATACTTTAATCGCAACATCATCCAAAACATTTTTTGCATAAGACTCTGCGTAATCCCCTTTTACAACTCCTAATTTAAATGCTTTTAAATCTTTTATAGACTCTATATTTAGAGTTTTATCATAAAAAACAAAAGTACGAGATTCTTTTAACCTATTCGCATAATCTAAATATTCATCTCTTTCCTTAGTATAAAAACAACCTGCATGTATGTCTGCTTTTTTATTTTTTACATTCAAAAGAGATTCATCCCATGTACTTGCTACAAATTCAATATTTACACCCATTTTTTTTGCCCATAATTTCCAATAATCATTTAATATTCCATCCGCCTTACCAAAATCATTTGTAAAATGATATGGATATAAATCCCTAGCATATGCAATTTTCAGGGTTTTATTTTCAATATTCTCTACATCCTCAGAATATGAATAACATGTTAATAGTAAAAACGAAATAAAAAATAAAAATAAAATATATTTTTTATTTTTCATACAAACACCTCTTTTAAAAAATCTCCTTAATTTAGATAATTTTTAATCAAAATAATTGTCTATTATTATTTCTATAATTTCTTTTTTAGTCACAATTCCAATAACTTCATTTTCATCATTGATAATAGGAATATGGCTAACTTTATTATTAATCATCAAATTACAAATATCATGAACAGTAGAATTTATATCCCCCATAATCAAATTCTTGCTCATTAAATTATTAGCATCTATAGCAACTTCTTTTCTTAATTTTTCTTTGTACTCCTTAGTCTCTGACAAATTGGTAAATATTATAGATCCTAAAAGAGAATATGTATTTGGAAAATCCAAATCAGCCTCTTTAAATAAAATATCTGTGTCAGTTATTATGCCTATAGGATGATTATAATCATCTATAACCATTAATATTTTTAAATCACTTGATTTCATTTTTTTTAATATATAATCAACCTTAGCTTCTTTTTTTATAAAACTTATATCTCTTCTCATTATTTCTTTTGCTAATCTTTTCATCATAACACCTCCATAATGTCTTACTTATTTTTTACCCCCTTTAGTATCTAAAAATCATATAAATCCTATCTTACTCTAATTTAATAAAAATTTTGTTATTTTACAGTTTTATTAAATATCTATGTATTAAATCGACTTTTTATATATTATATAGTATGATATATAGAACAATCTTTTATCTATTTAAAACAAATAAAAAAATTATTAATTAAATGTTTTTGACATTTAATATTCAGGAGGTTTTTTGATGAAAAAAATTATTAGCTTAATACTAATATCCTTAATAGTACTTTCTTTATCACTATCTTCTTTTGCTGAAGAAACATTGCAAATTAATGATATTGAGATGAAACAAGAAAATGTTATTTCACAAGTTAATTACAAGATTAATGATAAATTAGTTACTTTAGATGAGTCTCTATTAGATATAAATGGTCTTGTATATGTTACAAATGATAGTTTACTAGAAACATTAGGTTTTAATATGTATTATTCATATACTAAAAGAGCAGTTTTTGTTGAAAAAGATGATAAAAGATATGTATTTCCATTAAATTCTACAATGTTAGAAATTTATGATTTAAAAACAGAAAAGTTAATATCACAAAAAGATTTATATGTAGATTCTTTAATCAATAACAATGACAAATATTATATTCCAGTAAATGTTATATTAAGAGATTTTGAATTTGTTTCTGGTTATGATTCTTTAAATAAAACATTTATAATTTTAGATTTAACTGCCATTGATAAAATTTTTGAAACAGATAAAGATTTATCAAATTATAAAAAATTATTAGATATAAACAAAACAGTTGACAACTTCAATATGAATTTAGATTATTCTATTAAAGGTGCAGTAGATACTATAGATACTGGTAAATTTGATTTTGATATAGCTTTAAACGGAAATATTAAATTTGATTTACCTAAATTTGCCATGACATTTAAAATTTCTGATTTAAAAATAGATTCTACTGATGAAGAATTAAAAGATTCTGTTAATATTCTAAAAGGTTTTAGTCAATCTTTTATATTTGACGAAAATTATTCTTATTCGAAAAATAATTTAATGTTTAATAAATGGACAAAAACAGCTTTAGATAAAAATTATCCAATTAAACCTAATTTAGATAAAAATTTTGTTCAAATGAAAAAACCATCTGAATTATTAAAGTTTATGATTAATAATTCAAGCTCAATGTATAATTCACATATGGACAAAGATATTTATGATAATCTATTAATTTCTTATGATGTATTTAAAATGTTTGTTAATAATGATAGATTGATTTTAAAAGAAGATGATGATGAAATTAATGTTAGTTATAAAATTGATAAAAAAACAGCTCTTGATATATTCAATTCTATAGTTGAAAAATATGGCAAAGATAAAACAAAAGAGGATGTTTTACAATTAGAAGAATTCTATTCATTCCTTGAAAAAGCTGAATTTAATTTAGATTCAAATTATAATTACAAAAATGGTAAATTGCAAGATCAAGATGTAAACATGTTTGTATCATATGATTCTAAAGAAGAAAATATCTTCTTTAAAACAAATATAAACGCAAATGTTTCAATGGATTACAAAAATTATGAAATAGAAATTCCTGAAGTTGAAGAAAATACTTTAGATACTTATGAATACTAAAAAGAAACACCTTAAGGTGTTTCTTTTTTTTCGTAATAATCTACATCAATTATCTCTATATTCTCTCCAAATTTTTTATCTTTTGAATCATTAAAAACATTCTTAACTTTATTTTCATCATTAACTCTATTAATTTCCTCTGATCCTAATCTAAATCTTTGTTTTTTTAAAATATTATATATTATTATTCCGCATAATATCAAAAATCCTATTTTTGTCCCCAAAAAAAATTTAAATACCATACTCATAAGAAGTATTAATAAAAAACCCATACAAAACAAATAAAATATCAATCTATTTTTTGTAATTTTCATATTAGCAATTCCTTTCCATTATAATAATCTTTTTTATATCATCATAAACTGTTCTTTAGAATTAATTATATTTAAAATCATTCTAATATACAATAAAGATAATAAAATATTAATAAAATTTTAATCTTTTAAAATAATTTAAAATAAAATTAAATTTATTTATTTTGGGTATTTATAAAAAAAAATGGTAGAGAGGTGAATAAAAATGAACAAAACTTCAAGTATACGATATAAACTTACATTTTCAATTGTTATATTAATTCTTATCCCTTCTTTAATATTAACAATTTATATGGGAAATACTTTAAAGTCCCAATTAGAAAAAAACTTTATTTCATCATCAAAAAAAGAAATTTCTCAAGTAGATAATGCAATAAATATATATTTTAAAACAATTGAAGAAAATACAAATATGCTAGCTTCTGATTTTAAAATAATAAAAGCTGACGAAACTGTAACTTCATATGTTAACAAGACTAATATAACAATGATGACACCATCACAAAACGGTGGAATTGAACAAGAAATCTTTGAATACTATGATAATTTTGCAAAAACACATCCAAAATCAGCATATGTATATATGGCAACTAAATATGGTGGCTATATTCAATGGCCTGAAGGTCCAAATAGTGATAATTATGATCCTCGAAAAAGACCTTTTTATGAAGCTCTTGTAGAAAATAATTTTGAATTAGTGCGTACTTCTCCATATTATTATGCACCAGATGATGCTGTTAATATCAGTACAGTAGCTCCTATTTATGACGATAATAATGAATTTATAGGTGTTCAAGGTTTGGATGTTGGTTTAGGAGAACTAACTAATATAGTAAAACAAATTAAAATAGGTGAAACTGGTTATTTAATGCTTTTAGATTCAGATGGTACTATCCTTGCAAATCCTAATAATCCTGAAACTAATTTTACTAATATAAAAGATTTAGAAGTTGATGGAGAATTTGATGTCTTAGCTGAGAACGAAGCTACGTATAAAATAAAAATCAATGATATAAATTATTATGCACAGCTATATACTTCACCTAGTTCTTCATGGAAGTTTATAGCATTACAAGAAGAAAGTGAACTAAAAAATATAGTCAATAGATTAATTTTAACTCTATCTATAATAACTTTATTAACTGTTTTAGTTTTATCAATATCTTCATTTTTCTATTCAAATCAATTTACCAAACCAATATTAAAGCTTATAGAAAATATATCATCCATAGCTAAAGGAGATTTTACAAACAAAGTTGATTCTAAACTTTTAAAATCTAACGATGAACTTGGAACTTTGGCAAAATCTATAGATAAAGTAAGAACTGATTTATCTACTATGGTTCATAATTTGAAAAACTCTTCAAATACTTTATTTGATTCATCTACAAAAATACTTTCTATGTCTGGTGAAATAAAATCTTCATCAGAAGAAATATCAAATTCGATATTTGAAGTCGCTAAAGGTACTGAAGATCAAGCTAAAGATGTTGAACTTGGTGCTACTAGTATAAAAGATTTATCTACTTCCATTAGCATATTATCAGAAAAAAATAGCGAAATGGATGAACTTGCAAATAATGCAAATTCAATCAATAAAGAAGGTATTGATAAATTCAATTTGTTATTTATAAAATCAAAAGATGTTCAAAACTCCGTCGAAAATATAAGTAATATAATAGAGAAAATGGATAAAATGTCAAATGAGATAAGCACTATAACAGATACCATCAGTCAAATATCTGAACAAACTAATTTATTAGCTTTAAATGCAGCAATAGAAGCCGCTAGAGCAGGTGAACATGGTAGAGGTTTTGCTGTTGTAGCTGAAGAAGTAAGAATGTTAGCAGAACAATCAACTACATCAACTCAAAGCATAAAAGAAATTATAGAAAAAATTCAAAGTTTATCAAATAATGCTGTTAGTAGTATGAATGAAGCTAAAAAAGTTACAGTTGAACAAAATAACTTTATGAATGAAACCAAAGAAATTTTTAATAAAATAAATATGACCATAAATAAATTCATCGAAGAATTAGCTGAAATTGATAATTATTATAATACTATGAACAAAAAAGAAGGACATTTGGTTGAAATAATATCAAATTTATCGGCTTTATCTGAAGAAAATTCTGCTGCTGCCGAGGAAGTTGCTGCTGCTTCAGAAGAACAATATTCAACAACAGAAGAAGTCAATAATTTATTATATAAACTTCATGATTTAGCTAAAGATTTAGATAAAATAGTAAATCAATTTAAAATATAAAATAAAAACTGTTTAAAAGTAATTTAAATTACTTTTAAACAGTTTTTATTTTATAACTATTAATTAATAATAGTATCAATAGAATTCTTTATTACTTAATTTTATTTATTTTCAATATACAGACTCAATCTTCGCTCCACCGAGTAATTCATTTTCTAAATAAAAAATTCCCCATTGACCCTTACTTACAGCTCTTTCTTTCTTTAAAAACTCTATCTTTATTTGTTTCTTATTTATCTTTATTATTCTACAATCAAGATAGTATCCCCATTGACAAACTTTCACTTTTAGTATCTTATCAAAATGATTCTCATCATTTAAAAAATTATAAGTTTCACTATAAAACCCTTCAAAATAAATTTTATCATCTTTTGCTACTATAATATCATTTGTCTTTTCATCAATATTTAAAACATAAAGTTTTTGATTCATATGTCTTAAAACTCTTTGTCCTATTGTGTAATTATAAAATCCATCGTGCTTTTTTAGTATATTTCCATCTAAATCTAAAAAATTTCCTTTTTTTTCTATTTTAAATTTATTTATATAATCTTTATAATCTCCATCAATAAAACAAATACCTTGGCTATCTTTTTTTCTAGATATCTCTAAATCTAAATTTGACGCAATTTTTCTTACCTCTTCTTTTGAGTTGAAATTATAAAGTGGAAACTTAAGATGTTTTAGTTTTTCTTGATTTAATGAACTTAACATATATGTTTGATCTTTTCTTTTATCTTTCCCTATTTTTACCTTATATATATTTCTTTCTTTATCAAAAAATAGATTAACATAATGACCTAAAGCTAAATAATAAGCACCAATTTCTTCTTTTACAAAATTAAGAAGCTTATCATATTTAATATATTTATTGCATAAAACACAAGGGTTTGGTGTTTTTCCATTCAAATAATCCCCAACAAATTCTTTTATTACTTTTTCTTTGAAATCATTTCTTAAATCAAGTATATAATGTTTTATATTTAGTATATTTGCAATTTTTTTTGCATCATCTATATAATTTTTATCAGCAACATCTTTAATGTCATTTAAAATCATTGTTACACCAACAACTTCAAAGCCTTTTTCTTTTAACAAATATGCACATACAAAGCTGTCTACACCACCACTTATACCAACTGCTACTTTATTTTTATTTAATACCATAATTTACTCCATTATTTTAAAAATTCTAATTTCCAACTATATCTATCTTCATTTTCATCCTTCACATATTTAAAATATGCATTGAACAAATTTCCTTTTTTACTCTTTACATTTATCATTTTTAATCTATTATTTTTTAATATTTCTTCTACCATTTCTGTTGTCAGTTTTATTCCAAAGCTGGCCAAAAACTTATCATTCTTCCAAAGTGTAAACTTACATCCTTCTATATAATTACTACATCCATAGCCTATTTTACCTTCAATTATATCGCTATTACAATTAGGACATTTTCCTATAACTTGAATTTCCTTACCATCTTTATCCTCTTTACTAATCAATACTCGTTTTTCTTTCTTTATCTTCTGTACAGAATTTTTAGTAAAATCATATATAAATTTTAAAAATTCATCTCTTTTAAATTTATTTTTTTCTATATCACTTAACGTCTTTTCTAATTTTCCTGTATATTCCAAATCAAACAATTCTTTTATCGGAAAGTTTTCTACAAGTCTATTTCCTTTATCTGTACATGTTAAAGATTTTTTATTAGTTGTTATATAACCTGCTGTTTTTAATTTTTTTATCGTATCTGCTCTAGTAGCAGGTGTCCCTATACTAAAACCTTTTAATATATTATTCATTATCTCATCACTTTGTTCTACTTCATCATCAGATACTTTTTTTCCACAAGTCTCCATAAGCCTTAATAGCGTTTTCTCATTATGGTATTTTGGAGGATTAGTTGCTTTTTTGGTTATTTTAGTACTCAAAAGTATTGACTCTTCGTTTAACTCCATTTTTGGTAACATTATTTCTTTTGTTTTTATATTCTCTATTTTTTTCCATCCTTTTACCAATTCAATTTTTCCTTTAGTTATAAATTCACCTTTTATATTTTCATCCTTAAATTTTGTAGTAATTTTAGTTTCTTCATGTTCTGAAATTGGCATAAATTGCATCAAAAATCTATTTTTTATACTATCATATATTATCTGCTCATCCTTTGTTAAATTCTTAGGTATAACATAAGTAGGAACTATTGCACTATGGCTTTCTACTTTACTGTTATCAAAAATTCTTTTACTTTTTATAAATTTTATTTCATCCTTGTATTTAAAATTTTTACAAAGATTATTTAGTACTCGTTTAGTCTTTTCTACCAGTGATTCTTCCAAAACAAAACTAGATGTACGAGGATATGTTATATATTTTTTTTCATATAAATCTTGTGCAATTTTTAATACTTTATCAGATGTGAAATTTTTATATTTACTAGTCACATATCCTTGTAAATTTGATAAATTAAACAGATATGAAGGATATTCTTTTTTCTTTTCTGTATTTTTATCACTTATATAAGCTCTTGATTTCTTCATTAATTGTACATCTTCTTTTAATCTGTTATTGTCCTTAAATTTATCTTCACTATCCATATAATAAAATGCTTCATATTTGCTTTTGTCATCTATTTCAAATTCAGCTTTTAATTTATAATAAATATCTGGCTTAAAATTTTTGATTTCTTGATCTCTATCATAAATTATTTTTAAAGTGGGAAGTAGGACACGTCCAATATTTAAAGGTCCACCTTTTCCAATTTTATATTTTAACGTTGCTACTGATGTTAAATTGATTCCGATAGTCCAATCAGCCCATTGTCTACTTATTCCTGCATCTTTTAATGATTTCATTTCTTCGTTTGATTTTAGATTTTTAAGTCCCTTTAAAACTTCTTTTTCAGTCCATTCATTTAAAAGTAATCTATATACAGGTTTTTTTACATTTAAATAATCTAAAATTATATCTCCAATAATTTGTCCTTCTCGATCATAGTCACATGCAGATATAATAGAATCGACATCATTGTTTGCTATTAATTGTTTAATAAGTTCAATCTGTTTTAAAGCACCTGAATCTACAACATCTTTATTATTTTGTTCTGATTTTACTTTATATTTAAATTCTTTTGGTATGAAAGGAAAATTTTTCATTTCCCAAACAGCCATTTTTTCATCATAATCTTTTGAATCTAGAAGTTGCAGTAGATGTCCAAAAGCCCATGTTACAATATAAGAGTTTCCTTCAAAATAACCATCTTTTCTGCTTTTTATATTAAGTGCGTCAGCTATATTTTTTGCAACAGAAGGTTTTTCTGCTATTATTACACTAGACATAATCCACCTCATTTATTATAATTGATTTCATAAAAATAGCAGCCAAAAGCTGCCTGATTAAAAAACTTCATTTTAATTATATCATTTTGTGCTTAAAAAAACTAATATTATGATGAAATTTTAATAAATTTGATAAAACAAAAAAAAATCTGTTATAATTAATGATGAAATATTTTTTAAAGGAGTTTTATTATGAATGAATATACTAAAGTAATAAGCCTTATGGGTCATTATTTTATAAAAGAATTTAAAAAAGATAAAAAACACAAAAATAAAATAAGAGAAATAAGAGAAGAAACTGTTGCAAAAGCATTTAAAGAAGGAAATACAAAAATATATGTTTGTTTTGAAGAAAAAGATAAGGTTATAGAATTAGATGAATTTAGTGATAAAAAATTAATTATTACCTACTTAGGTAAAAAATTCATCTAATTTAATATTTATCATTAAACTAAAAGGGACATCAAATTTAGAATAAAACTAGAAGTATATATCATTAACTTTTGAGTATAACTCTATATAAATTCTCAATCTGATGTCTCTATATTTATAATAATTATAAAATACTAATCATGATAAGTTTCACTTGATAATTCTTTTATTTTATCCAAATCCACTATTTTTATTTTATTTTTATTTTTCTCTATTATATTATCTTTTATCATCTGTTTTATTATTCTTTGTATATGCCTATAGCTGGAACCTAAATATTCTGCAACATACTTTAATTTATCAATTTCAAATTCTAAATCTTGACCATAATTAGAATTAATCATTAAATATTCACAAAGCCTATTTTCTACAGGATATAATAAATTTATTGCAGCTGAATTTGAAGCATTCTTTAATTTTGAAGCTAATGTTTTTGATATAAATTTATAAAAATCAGCATCATTTCTTGTTAAACTTTCTAAATCTGATGTTTTTATACCTAATAAAATAGTCTTTTCTAAAGCTCTAGCTTCACATTGTGTTTTTTCTCCACTTACAAATTCCATATCGCCTAAAAATTCAATTGGTGAATAAATTTTTATAAGAAGTGATTTTCCATTCTTTAAATTTATATAAATATTAGCCTTTCCTTCTAATAATATATAAAAATAATCAACTTCATCATTTGTATAATATATAACTTCTTTATTTTTATATTCATGTATCTTTATATACTTATCCAAATTTTCATTTTTTATATATTCCCTTATTCTCGATTTTTTTATATAATAATCTCTTAAACCATTGTCATTTATAACATCCATAATTTACTCCTTATGAAGCAATTTTCTTTAAATCTTTTTTAGCCAACTTAGGATAATCAAATACAATACTCAGTATCGCACAAATTCCCATTAGATATGGATAATACAAATATTTCATAGCTGCAATTGGAGATATACTTGCAATCGATGAAGCCATTAAAATTTGAGCTCCATATGGAATTATACCTTGGAAAAAACAAGAAAATGTGTCCAATATACTAGCAACTTTCTTAGAATTTAAATTGAATTTATCTGAAATATCTTTAGCTAAAGGACCTGACATAACAATAGCTATTGTATTATTTGCCGTACAAATATTAACAAGTCCCACTAATATAGCTATTCCAAACTCTGCTTGTTTCTTTGACTTTATTTTTGAACTTATAAAATCTAATATAAAATCAATACCACCATTATATTTTATAATATTTACCATCCCAGCTATCAATATGCTTATTATTATTATTTCAGACATCCCTAAAATACCATCATTTAAATAACCTAACATTGATAATATAGAAGAATTTGCAGTAAACAAACCTATTATTATTGATATTACTATTCCACCAAACAATACAAATATAACATTAAGACCTATCAATGCAGTTATCAGTACAAATATATATGGTATAGTTTTTAATAAGTTATAATCATAATTAGAAGTTGTATAAGAACCATTTAGACCTAATATTATATAAATACCTCCTGCTACTACTGCCGCTGGAAGAATTATTTTTATATTAACAAAGAATTTATCCTTAAGATCACATCCTTGTGTTTTAGTAGCTGCAATTGTCGTATCTGAAATCATAGATAAATTATCACCAAACATCGCCCCACTTACAACACAACCTATACATAAAGCCATCCCCAAACTAGTCTTTTGTGATATATCTACAGCCATTGGTGCTAAAGCTGCAATTGTACCCATTGATGAACCTATTGAAATTGATATAAAACAACTTATTATAAATACACCAAGCAATAATAAGTTTGATGGTAATATACTAAGTCCTAAATTAACAGTTGAATCAATAGATCCAATTCCTTTTGCAATTTTTGAAAATCCTCCTGCTAAAATAAATATTAAAATCATAAGTGCTACATCCTTATTTGCAATACCCTCGCAAAATGTTTCAATTTTTTCCTCTATTTTTCTACTTCTATTCATAAAAATAGAAATAAGTGCTGAAAATAAAAATGCTACAGTTACTGGAATACTATAAAAATCATTTAAAAATATTGATACAAATAAATAAAAAATTAAAAATACTGCTAATGGTAATAATGCATAAACTCTACTTTTCATAATCTCCTCCAAATAATAATATATTTTTTTCAGATGAAATAAAAAAACTCCTTGCAGATAAACAAGAAGTTAAGTTCTAAAAAATTCATCTGCCAGACAATGTCTGCTGGAATTAGCACCACAGATTTAAATCTAGGTTGCCGAGCTTCATCGGGCCAGTCCCTCCACTACTCTTGATAAATAAAATATTTAATTTTTTAATCTTATGAATCATATCATATTATAAAATGAAATTTTTTTCAAGAACTTTTTGTATAATTTATTAATTTTTTATCAAATAATAATCAAAATTAAGATTTAAAACTTCATAAAATAGGTATTAATCTAAATAAAATAAAAAAGAAGGGGGATTTGTATGCAATTTAAATTGAAAGCTTCTTTTGAAAATATCAAATCAGTAATTTTATTTTTTGATAATTCTATTTTTATCTATGAAAATGTTACTGATTCAAAAGATTTAGTAGGTTTTTTTAATATAGAATTAATAAAAGAAATTAAAACTAAAACAAATATTTTATATAATAGTCTTTATTTTAGTTACAATAATTCTTATTTTAAAATTTCAAAATTAAATAAAGACGACTCCAAAAAATTTATAGAAATTATAGGAAATCACAATGAAACTTCTGATATAAGATATAAACAAATATATGCTTATGTAAATGAGAATATAAAAACTCTATCTATTGATGATTTTTTATATGAAATAAATCATTGTGAAAATTCTAAAGAAATATATATAGGTGATAAATCTACACATTTAATGCATAAAGAAGTTTGCGAAGAACTTAATAATATGAATTTTATTCCTAAAAATGCATTTTTAACATTAAATCAAGGTATTAAATTTAACTATCAACCTTGTCCTAAATGCATCAGATCAAAAAATATTGTAACAAAAAAAGATATTTTCAAAGAAAAAATAAAATTATAATTTTATATAAATTTTAAAATAAAATTTTTTTCAATTTTAAAAAAAATTTTAGGTAAATTTATTTACTAATCCTTTCTTTTACTATATATTAGTAGTAGTTTAAGATTTATATGAGTCTTAACTACTAATATATTTAAGAAAGGGTGTATTATATGTATTTAAGAAACAAAAAAATAGTTTCATCACTAGTTTGTTTTATGATGGTTATTTCTCTTTTTATGCCATTTAATTCTTTTGCAACAGAAGAAAAACAAACATTAACTGGAACTACAAAAGCAATTGTAAAAGAGGTTAAAACAAAAGAAGAAATATTAAAAGAAGATATCGAAAAATATTTAGAAAAAGGTAATTTTAAATATAATGATAGTACTAAAATTATGGACTGTATCAAAAAGGAAATCGATTTTATTAGTATAAATGATTTCCACGGTAATGTTACAGAAGATGCTAGTGAAAAGGGTAAAAATATGGGTATGTCTAAAGTTATAAATGCCGTAAAAACTTATAAAAAAGAAAACCCAAATACAATAGCATTGTCAGCAGGAGATAGCTATCAAGGTACTGCAATGTCTAATTTAACTTATGGAGCTCCTGTTTCAAAAATGTATAATGAAGTTGGTATAGTGGCTTCAGCAATAGGTAACCATGAATTTGATTGGGGTACTAAATGGATGAACGGATGGGCTAAAGATGGTAATTTTGAATTTTTAGCTTCAAATATAGTAGATGCAAAAACATTAAAGCCTGTTGAATTTGCAAAACCTTATAAAATTGTAGAACAAGATGGAATTAAAATAGGTCTTATAGGTCTTACTACTCCTCAAACAGCATTCCAAACTTTACCTGAATACGTTAAAGATTATAAATTTACAGATGTTAAAGAAGCTGCTACAAAATGGGCTAAATATTTAAAATCAGGTGAAGCAAAAGAAGGTAAAGTTGATTTAGTAATAGCTTTAACTCATATTGGTTCTTACCAAAATTACGAAACTGGCGAAATTACTGGTGAAGTAGTTGATAGAGGTTTATGTGAAATTGCTGAATTGGATGCTATAATCTCTGCTCATACTCATCAAAGTGTTTCTGGATTTGTTAATAAAAAACCTGTTGTTCAAGGTTATAAATATGGACGTGCTTTAGGTAAATTAACAGTTTTATTTGATGAAAACAATGAACTTTTGGGAATGATACCAAAAGTTGATACTCTTTACAAAAGAAAATCTGAACTAATAGCAGATGCTAATGGTGATAAAATATACAAAGAATTTGATGAAAAATTAAAACCTATTTTAAGTGAAATAGTTGGTTCTACTAAAGAAGATTTATCTCATGAAAGACATTCTGATAAAGGAACTACTCTTCTTGGTAATTTAGTAAGTGAAATAATAAGAGAAAAAGCAGATGTTCAAATTGGTCTTATGAATGAAGGAGGGCTTAGAACATCAATAGCTAAAGGTGATATAACTATAGGTAATTTATACGAAGTTCTACCATTTGACAATACATTAGTTAGCATGGATATAACTGGTGAACAGCTAAAAAAAGTAATTGAAAATGGAATTAATAATCCTCAAATAGGATGGATTGAAGTTGCAGGATTAAAAGTAAATTATGATTTAACTAAAGAATTTGGAAACCGTGTTATAGATATGCATCTTTTAGATGGTACAAAAATAGAAATGAATAAAACATATAGTGTATGTACTAACGATTTTATGGCCTCTGGTGGAGATAATTTTGATTTTAAAGGTGCTACAAACTATGATGATACAAAAATGCCTATAAGAGATGTAGTTAAAGATTATATTAAAGAAGTAAAAGTTATAGATTATACATTTGAACAACCTCTAAATAATGTTGCTAAAGAAACTGAAGTTAAGGATGCAGCATAAAATTTAATATGTTTAACTATAATAAAAAGAAGGAAAATATACTTATATTTTTCTTCTTTCTTATATTTATACTCCTAATATTATCTACTTCATTATTTATAAAACCAAAATATCAAAAAAATAGTTCTCTTCAAATGAAAGCTACCTATGCAATAGTTGAAGAAATATCTTTTGACAATACAAAAGGAAATTTTGATAAAAGTAAAAATGAATATAAATATCAAGAATTTAAGATACTTATAAAAGAAGGGAAATATAAAGGAAAATCTTATTGGATGAGAAATACAATTGAAACAGCGGATGTTTATAATATAATCTTAAAAGAAAAAGATAAAATTTTAGTAACAATAACAGAGGATGAAAATCATAATATAAATAATATTCATATATACGACAGAAAAAGAGATCATAATATATATTTAATGTTAATATTATTTATATTTATAATAATTATTATTGGTAAATTACAAGGATTTAAATCTATATTATCATTAGTTGTAACTGGTGTTTTAATAATAAAAGTTCTTTTACCTTTGATACTTGCTGGATACAGCCCTATTTTAATCACCACATTTCTAAGCATTTTTATTGTTTCTTTCACATTAATATTGATAAGTGGTTTTAATAAAAAATCTATTGCTTCTATACTTGGCACCTTAAGTGGTGTTTTTATATCAGGGATAATTTCATTAATCGTCGGATATTCTTCTCAAATTACAGGACTTGCAAATGAAGATACTCAACAATTAGTTTATTTACTTAATTATCCAGATATAAATTTTAAAGGCATATTATTCGCAGGGATTATAATAGGTTCTTTAGGTGCTGTTATGGATGTTAGTATATCAATATCCTCTTCATTATATGAATTAAAAAGAATAAAACCTACTATACGAAGGAAGGAAATTATAAAAAGCGGTATTAATATAGGTAAAGATATAATGGGCTCAATGTCAAATACATTAATTTTAGCTTATACAGGTGGAGCATTAGAGCTTATGTTATTATTCATGGCTTCTAATATGACGTTTAAAGAAATAATTAACTTAGATATTGTGTGTGTTGAAATCATAAGAGGTTTAGCAGGAAGTATTGGTCTTGCAACTACAATTCCTCTTACTACTCTTATTTGCGCTTATTTTTACGATAATAAATTTAAACTATAATAAAAAGACTGGTTAAAAACATAGAAATAAAATGTATTCTATCTCAAGGACATTTTAAAATATTTTTTTAATCAGTCTTTTTATTTTCTCTCCTTATATTTTTCTTTATTTATAAATTCTATAAAATTAATATTTAGTGGGTATTAATATAGTTATATAAGAGATTTTAATATAATACAAATTAATGCTTGAAAGGAGTTTTTTTATGAAGAAAAATATATTTAGTATAAGGTTAAAGCTTTTAGTTGTTTTTGTAATAATCTCTCTATTAACAACTACAACTTTAGGAATTTCACAGTATTATAAATCTAAATCTATACTAAAAGCTAATTTACAAGAAATGAGCTCCACTTTACTTGATAAAACTGAAGAATCAATATTAAATTATCTTTACACCTTTGGACTTTTAACTGAATTATACACAGAAAATAATCATGTTAAATTATCTAATATTGATGAAACTGAAAGAAATCAATTATTAAAGCAATTTGAAGATATAATAAAAAAAGAATCTAATATATTGGCTATTTATTTTGGAACTACAGATAGTAATATGTATATAAAACCTGATACAGATTTACCAGATGGATATGATCCAGTTCAAAGAGGTTGGTATAAACAAGCTATATCTGAAAATTCTCTTATATGGACACAGCCTTATGTCGATGCATTTACAGGTCTTATGGTTGTAACCATTGCAAAACCTGTTTATGATGATAATAATCAATTACTTGGAGTATTAGGAATTGACTTAGCACTACAAACACTTAGTGAAAATTTAAATAAAATGAAAATAGGAAAAACAGGTTATCCATTTTTGGTATCCTCAGATGGAATTGTTATGACTCATAAAGATGAAGCTCAAATAAATAAAACTATTCCTATTGAAAGTTTAGCAAAAGAAATAAATGCAAAAGATAGTGGGTTTATAGAATATGTGTATGAAGAAAAGACTAAATATGCAATATTTGATACAATAAAAGGTTTAGGTTGGAAAATAGTTGTCACTATTGAAGAAAGTGAAATAGAAGCAGATCTATTCTCTGTTTTAAATAATATTCTTATAATTAGTTTTATATCTCTTATAATTGGTTTTGTGATTTTTATTTTATTTGCAAATACTATAACTAAAAATATTAAAATTATGCTTAATAAGATGGAAGATATTAAAAATGGTAATTTAAATACTAAATTCAATATTAAAAGTAAAGATGAACTAGGTGTTTTATCCTCATATTTCGAAGATACATTAGTAGAATTATCAAAACTTGTTTTAAATATTAAAAATGTTTCAACTTCACTTCTTGATGCTTCTCAAAATCTAGCATCTGTATCAGAAGAAACAAGTGCATCAGCTGAAATAGTTGCAAAATCAATAGATGAAATATCTATAGGAGCTCAAGATCAAGCTAAAGATGCTGAAAATAGTGCAAAAACTTCTCAAGAACTAGCTTTTAAATTTAATACTTTAAAAGATAATACAATTCAAATGTTAGAATCAGCAAAAGAAGCTTCTAATGTTAATTCATCTAGTATTGCATCTATAGAAGATTTGACAAGCAAAACAAAATTAAATATAGATGCCAATGAAAATATAGAAAAAATAATAAATGAACTTAATGAAAAAACTCAAAAAATCGGTGGTATATTAGATGCTATAAGTGCAATATCTGTACAAACAAACTTACTGGCACTAAATGCTTCTATAGAAGCAGCTAGAGCAGGAGAATATGGGAAAGGTTTTGCTGTAGTTGCTGAAGAAATTAGAAAATTGGCAGAAGAATCTTCAAATGCTGCTGATGAAGTTAGAGATATTGTAATCAACATTCAAGAAGATAGTAAAAAAACTGTAGAAAGTATGGTTAATATGAAAAATATTTCAATAGAACAAAGTAATGCGGTAAAAGAAGTTAATTCATCATTTGATATTATTTCAAAATCAATAGCAACCATAACTACACAAATCAATAATGTAAATGATAATGTATTACTTCTTATAAAAGATAAAGAAAATATTGTGGAATCAATAGAAAATATATCAGCAATTTCAGAAGAAACAGCCGCAGCTTCAGAATCAGTTAATCACTCAATAAATCAACAAACAATAGCTATTGAAAATGTAGCAAATTCTGCTGGTAATCTTAATAATATAGCTTACGAATTAAATGAAGAAATCAAAAAATTTGAAATCTAATAAAAAAGGCCATCTTAATAATTTTTAAGATGGCCTTTTTAAACTGTTATTTGTATATTTTTTAGTTTTACTAAAAAAGCTTTGTTTATAGTCTTTATTTAGGGTATCTAATTATGTAACATATTTAAGGAGGTTTTTTTATGAATACTAATTACTTAGTTATTGGAAATGGAATAGCTGGACTTAGTGCTATAAAAGAAATAAAAAAAAATGATACAAAAGGTAAAATCACAATGATTTCCAAGGAGAATTATCCTACTTATTATCGTATTAAATTATCACATTTCATAAGCAGAAAATTTGAAAATAATGAAATATTTATACATGATGAAAAATGGTATAAAGAAAATGATATTGATTTATTTTTGGATACTGAAGTTATAGATATTGATTTTGAAAATAAAAAAGTTTCTTTAAAGGATAAAACCGTACTAAATTTTGATAAACTAATACTAGCTAATGGTTCATCTCCTTTCATTCCCAAAGTAGATGGTTATGATAAAAAAAATATTTTTTCACTTAGAACATTAAAAGATCTATTAAAAATTCAAAACAAATTGAAAGAATCCAAAAGTGTTGTAATAATTGGTGGTGGAGTTTTGGGATTAGAAGCAGCTCATGAAATTAGTAAAAATGAAAATATCAATGTTAAAGTAATAGAATTTTTTCCATACTTGCTTCCTAGACAATTAGATATTGAAATGTCAAAAGAATTTGAAAAAATATTAAAAAAATCCAATTTAGAATTTTACCTAGAATCTAAATTAAAAAAAATAAATGGAGAAGATAAAATAAATAGTATTACTTTAGAAGATGGGACAACCATAAAAGCAGACTTTTTATTATTTTCAACAGGTGTTAGAGCTAATTTAAATCTTTTTAATAATTCTACATTAGAATATGATCGTGGTATTAAAGTCGATAAATATATGAAAACAAATATAAAAGATGTATATGCTTGTGGAGATGTTATTGAATTTGAAGGTAGAATGTTTGGAACATGGTCTGAAGCTCAAAGTCAAGGAAAAGTAGCTGGAAAAAATGCTTCAGATGATACAACTATATATATTCCTTCACCACCACAAAATATATTAAATGTTGGAGTAAATTCTTTATTTTCTGCTGGAAATATAGAAAAATTTGATGATAAAATTTTCTATAAAGATAATGAAAAAATCTATAAATTATATTTAACTAACAAGAAAATAACAGGTGCTGTAGTTATAAATGATAATAGTAAAATGTTAAAATTAAAAACAGCAGTTCAAAAAAATACCAATATAGAGATCTTCTTGGATGAAAATAAAAACTTAATAGATATTCTTAGTTTGATTTAAAATAATATTTATATAAATTGAGTTGATTTAATCAACTCAATTTTATTTCATTTGGAAAAGCTATATTTCTTGATATATTCCACATTTTATCAATATACTGTGTAGTATATGCCTGTTCTATATAATGATAATAATATGCCCCCTTATTAGTAAGTATATATCCAGTATCTACTTTTTTTATAAGTTTTAAAATTTCACAAATTTTAAGTTCAATATAAAACATATTTTCTAATTCTTTATCTATCAAATATTTAAAATCTTTTTTGGAAATATTCATTGAATAACAAGCCCAAAATAAATAATATATAGCTCTTTGTCTTTTACTAAAATCTAGTGTTAAAGAAGTTGGTAAAATAAAATCATCTACTCTCTTTATATAATTTTCTATACTAAATGTGTTTATTTTAAAACTATCTTTTAATAAAGTGGTTGCTGAAACTCCAAAACCTAAAAAATTATCTCTTGTTATAGATGAGTATTTTTTAGTATTTGGTTTTGCAAAAGTCCATACTGATGTTCTTTTAATTTGATTTTTTTTGCAAAACTTAACAATTTCATTCAACATATATTTTTTCTCCTTTTCTTTTAATGGTTTTTGATTATTATTTGCAAAAGTAAAATCTATAAAAGGATAAGTTGAAATTTGTGTTGCACCTAAATCAAATGCTTTTTTAATATCATTTTTTAGAATCTTTTCATTCTGTGTTGGTATTGCAAAAATTAAATCTATATCAAAAACATCAAAATTATATTTATTTATAAGTTTTATTTTTTCTTCTATATTTTTATTTTTTCTACCTAGTACATTTAAAACATTTTCATCAAAAGATTGAACACCTAAACTAATCATATTGATATTTAATTCTTTAATTTTTTTTATTAGATTTTCATCTATATCATTTGGATGTAATTCTATTCCTATTCCATTTTTAATATCAAAGTATAATTCTAAAGTATCTAATATTTCCTTGATATAATCTATTAATAATGCTGGTGTTCCTCCTCCAAAATATAATGATTCAATCTCTTTTTTCTCCTTTAAATTTTCACCAACTATTTTTATTTCTTTTATCAACGCATCTTTATAATTTCTTGCTAATTCTTCTTCATACAAAACTTTCTGATATGGACAAAAACTACATAAATTTTTACAAAAAGGTATATGTATATATAAACCTAAATTCTTTAAATTTTCAAACTCTAATTCTTTTATATCCCCTTTAAATATAAACTGTTTAAAATTTCTACTGAGAATTACTCTTAAAAACGATGTCCATTTCATATAAAATCCCCCTTAATTTTCTTTTTTGAATTAATTATTAATTAAACAAATTATATACAATTATATTCTAATATAAATTTATAAATTCATTCTTAGAAAAAGATTAAATTTTAATTATAAAAAAAAACTGTCACATCAACATAATTTTTTATGTTAACATGACAGCTCCTATCATATCTATATTTTAAATTTTTTAACTTCAGATTCTAATCTCTCTATACTTTTTTTAGATTCAATTACATCTTTTAAGACCATTGAAGCCTTATCATTTGCAGTACTCACACTATGAGCTATATTAGAAGTTCCATCTGCTCCTTCTTTAGATGCTTTTTGTACTCCATCAATGCCTTCTAATAACTCCTGTATTGATGCTAACAACTCCTGTGCATTTGCACTAAAATCATTAATTATACTATCTACAAAAATAGCATCTTCATTATATTTTTTAGAAACATCAAACATTACCTCATAATCTTTTGCTATATCATCTGATACAAATCGTAACAGTTCATTTGATGAATTATATAAATCACTAACAGAAGATGTTACCTTAGTTGTTACTTCTTGAATTTGTAAAACAGCATCTTTTGATTGTTCTGCTAATTTTCTTATCTCATCAGCAACAACTGAAAATCCACTTCCTGCATTGCCAGCTCTAGCAGCTTCTATTGCTGCATTTAATGCAAGTAAATTTGTTTTTTCTGTTATTTCCATTATAGAATCTGTTAATATATTTATTTGATTTACAACAGAAGAATTTTCTATTGATTTTTCTAAATCATTTTTTGTCTTATATAAAATATCCTTAGTTTTGTTTCTAGCATTATAGACATCTTCTTTCATAGAACTTGCTCTAGTACTTATTTGAGTTGCTAATATAGCATTTTCTTGTGTTTTTTTAGCCATACCGTTTACTATATCTTCAATAGCTCTTGAAGTATCAAACATCTGTATACTTGCAGCTGCTGATTCTTCCATCCCTGCGGCTAATTCTTCTGTTGTTGATGAAATTTCATAAAGATCATTATTTAAAATATCCATATTGTTAACTATAGTTTTTGATTTTTCATCAATACTAAAAGATTCTTCTTTAATGCTTTTTACTAAAAAAATTAACGAATTTTTCATATTATTTATTCCATTTGAAATAGTACCTATTTCATCTTTTCTCGATATTAAATTACTATCAAATTCATTTGAAAAATCTCCCCCAGCCAATATCTGAAGATAATTTGCTGATTTTATAATCGGTGATACTAATGATTTTGCACTAAATATATTTATAATACTTGTTATAATAAGCATTACTATAGATATTATTATTATGTCTTTTTTAATATCATTTGCTCCAGATTGTAATTCATTTTCAGACATAAAAGATGCTATAGTCCAATTTGTACCTTCAATCTTTTTTGGATTAACCACATATTTTTTGGAGTCAAATTGTATATCAAAAATTTGATGATTTAAGATATTTTCAAGCCCATCTATATTTATATCTTTAATCATTTTAAAATTATTATTAGAATCATGACCATCAGCTACTACACAACCATTATCATGAACAAGTACAAAAAAACCTTCTTTTCCAATTTTCATTTTTTGAAGCATTTCACTTATTACTCTTTGTTCAACATCAATACCTATTGTTCCAACAATATTCCCAAATTCATCCTTGTATGAGCTTACATTACTTATAACCATAGCTCCACTTGTAGCTTTATATGGTGTCGTTCTTAAAACTTTGCCCTTACTATTTAAGCCTAATTTGTACCACTCCCTAGTTGTTGGATCATAATTTGCACTAATAGTAGTTTCTGGCCAATTTAAAAACCCTTTATCATTATTTGCTAAATATACATATAATGTCCCTGGATTTGATTTTGCATATCTATCAAATATTTTATAGATATCCCTTTCTACTTGCGAATTTTTTGATGGTGTCATAAAAACTTCATCTACATTATCTTTGTAAATTTTAATATTATCTGAAATAGCTTTTTTTACTAAAGGCTCATTTGATAAAAACTCTATATCTCTATCAATTTTATTATAAAAATTATTTATAGTATTTGTAGCTAATTTTATCTGTTCATTTGAATTATTTATATAATCTAAATAAGATTGTTTACTTACTTTATATGATATTACAGTCCCAATTGTAATAAAAACTATAAATATAACCAAAATAGAAATACTTAAAAATCTAGTCTGAATACTTTTAAAACCTTTACCCACAAAAATCACACCTTTTATTATTTTTTATTTTAAAGTTTTATATGTTTCAAACATAGCATCCCCAAGTAATTTATGTACTTTTTTACTAAAATGCCACTCATCCCAAAAATAATATTCATCTTCATTCTCTTTTTTAGGTAAAATTTTTGGATATGTGCTTTGGCATTCTGTATCTAAAACACTTATTCCATATTCAGCTGGATTTTTTACTATTTTATCACTTACCTTAATTGGATCAAAAATCATTATTTCTATATTCAATTTTTCTTTTAAAGGCATTATTTCTTTTTCTAAATTTTGATTAAACACTTTTGTAAAAGATTTCGCATCCTCTGTTCTTTTTGTTGTAATTTCATATGGAACTAAAGATAAATCTGTACTCTTTACTACAAAAAATTTCTTTGCACCTATATTTGTTAGTTTTTCTATAGATGTCTTTATATTTTTTGTAGCATTTAATGCAACCTCAGAAATTTCACTCTCTATATTGTAATCCATATGGTAAAAATAATCATTTCCTGAAGCAAATATAAAATAAAGCGCATTCTCATCTATTTCTTTACCATCTAAATCATTTTCAAATTTCTTTATTTGTCCTAATACTCCTGTTCCACCTAAAACATCCATCCAAGCTGAATAATTTGATATACCAGTAGTACCTCCTCCAGTAGCATAATTTTTAAGTTCCACATTTAAATTTGACGCAAAAACTTCAACGGCAGTATTTCCATTTGAATATCTATTATTCCAATACAAATCATTCGAAGGCTTTATATAAGCATTCTCTGGTGGATTTTCTAAATTCATAATTTCAGTTGAAATTCTTTTAGCTTCACCATTATCAGAATAACTATCACCAAACGCTACTATTTTTGTGATATTGTTTTCAGCCTTGATTTCATTTTCCTTGTTTTCTTTTGTACAACCAAAAAAAACGAATGTCAAAATAAACAAAGGAATTAAACTTCTAAAAATTTTTGTCATTACAAAACCTCTCCTTTAATAATTATTCAAAATTAGATTGAATTTTAATCAAAAAAATACAGATAAATTTTTAATAATTATTCTAATTTAACCTAATTTTATTTAATTATATCATAATTCTATATATCTAAATATATAAATTTTAGTTATATTATAATATTATTATAATATTATTTATATATTTATCATTTTATAACCATTATATTATTGCATTTTTAATTATTATAGAATAAATATTATGCAAAAACACCATGTAAAATAGATTTTTATACTCTATTTTACATGGTGTTTTTTGTATATTAACTATTTATCTATAATATTTCTATCTATTTCATAAATTTTTTTATATAACAAAAATATTTTTAAAAATTTTTAATTCCTATTGCTCTTATTGGACTTCCATCTGCTTTTTTTAATTTTAGTGGTAAAACATTCAATGTAAATATTTGATTTTCTAATAAATCGAGATTATTTAAATTCTCAATTATCAAAACATCACTGCTTAAAAATATATTATGCAAACAATAATCCTTGGATGATAATTTATCTATTGATAATGTATCAATACCAATTCCTTTTAATCCAAAATCAAGTAAGTAATTCGCAGCTTCTTTTGTAAGTGTTGGAAAATCTAAATAATAATTGTCATTAGAAAAATCTTTATAAAAATTAGTATTAATTATAAAAAAATCAATAGTTTTTAATTTATCTTCATATAATTTCAGATCATCAATATCTATATATTCTGATTTAAAATCTTTAAAATCAGCTATAAAAGCATTGCCTACAAATTTATCTATTTCATAATCATCTAAAAATTTTCCATCTTCCATCATATGTGCTGGTGCATCAATATGTGTTCCTATATGTGAAAAAAAAGCTAATTTTCTTTCTCTAAAACCATGTTCTTTCATTGTATAAACTTCTTCTAACTTTGGCTTTTCACTCCCCATATAAACAGTCATATTTTCATTAATTTCATGAGATAAATCGACAACTTCATATTTAAACATAAAATCACCCTTTTTGATTTATTATACTATAATATGAAAATCAAATTTAAAAAATTTTCATATAAAAAAACTATCTTAATCAATGTAAATTAAGATAGTTTCTTATTTATTTTTTAGCTAAATGACATACAACTTCCACATGAGGATTATTAGGAAACATATCTACAGCCTTTACCTTAGTTACCTTATAACCATTTAATATAAATGATTTTAAATTTGGCATTAAAGTTTTTGCATTACAAGAAACATATATAATTTCTTTTGCATCAAAAGATACTATATCTGATATTGCATTATTATGTATCCCCATTCTTGGTGGATCTACTATTATAACATCTGGATTTGATTTAAGTTTTTTAACTTCTTCCTTAACATCTCCAGCAATGAATCTTACATTTGAAATACCATTTAATATAGCATTATCAACAGCTGCATCAACAGCTTCTTCTACTATTTCTATTCCTATTACTTCTTTTGCATCCTTTGAAACTATTTGACTTATAGTACCTGTTCCACAATATAAATCAAATATAGTCTTATCCTTTGATTCTCCCAAATACTCTCTTACAACTTCATATAATTTTTCTGCTCCATAAGTGTTTGTTTGGAAGAATGAAAAAGGCGATATATTAAATTTAAGATCAAATAACTCTTCTCTTATAAATTCCTTACCATATATAAGTTTTGTTTCATCTGGAGTAACTGCATCTGACATATTGTCATCTAAAGAATGTAATACACTTACTATTTCGCCTTCTAAGTCAAGATTTAATAACATATCTTTAAATTCATTCATATCAAACTCAACTTGAGTACTCGTAACTATATGAACCATTAGTTCTCCAGTTTTAAATCCTTTTCTTATTATTAAATATCTCATATAACCTTGGTGTAATACTTTATTATAATGAGCTATTCCTTTTGATTTAAAAAATTCTAAAGTATTTTTAAGAATATTATTATAATCATTTTGAACTATCTTACACTTATCTACAGTTATTATATCAAAAGATCTTCCTTTTTTATGCATACCTAAAGTTGTTGGACCATCTTTTTCCTCATTACCAAATGTATATTCCATTTTATTTCTATAATTATATTTTAACGGACTTGATATTAGACCTTCATATTCAAATCCCTCAATTTCTTCTTCTTTAAATAAATTCAAAACCATTTCTTCTTTTACTTTTGCTTGTGTTTCATACGGTAAAGATAAATAACTACATCCTCCACATATTCCAAAATGAGGACAAACTTCATTTGTTTCTAGCGGAGATCTTTCTAATACCTCTAATATCTTACCTTCAATTTTTTTTCTTCTTACTTTTTTTATTAATATATTTGCCTTTTGACCCTTTATACCACCTTTTAATTCAATCTTCTTTCCTTCATGATATGCATAACTTCTTCCACCAATAGCCATTTCATCTATATTAAGTTCTAATTTTTCCCTTTTTTTCAATCGAAGTCCTCCCTCAAAATACATCTTTATAATTTATTTTAATATATACATCATATCTACTCTTATTTAATTTTTGAATATGCTTCTTTTATTTCTTTGATATATTTTTTATTTTTACTTTCTAAAAATTTAATTAACCAATCAAGATTATTATTTACAATTAAGTCTTGTGTTATATTTGTACTTTCTATAACTTCTTTAGCCAAAGAAAAATCACCAATTTGAGTGTATATATGTGAGTCTGTTCCCATAACCATCTTTACTTTATACTCACTTGCTTTGTTAATAATTTTTTTACATATCTCTTTGCTTCCTGGTCTACTCTTTCCAAAAGAACTGTTGTTTATTTCCAAAAGAATATTTTTTTCTTTTGCTTTTTTTACAACTGCATCTATATCTATTTCAAATTGTGGATTTCCAGGGTGTCCAATTATATCAATATGTGGATTATCCATGGCTCTTAAAAGTGCTTTTGTGTTTTCTATTTTATTGCCAGGTCTTAAACAAGGCGGGTGTAAACTTGCTATAACCAAATCTAATTCTTCTAAAGAACCTTCATCAATATCTAATCTTCCTTTAAAATCTATAATATTGGCTTCTACACCTCTTAATACCATAACATTTTCTAATATTCGTGGTATAATTCTTTGATTATTTATATGATAAATATGTGGTCCACCTGGCATGTTAGGCCCATGATCTGTTTGTGCTATTAGTTTTAACCCTTTTTTCTTCGCCTCAATACAAAGCTCTTTTAATGTTGAAAAAGCATGACCACTCGCAATTGTATGGCAATGTAAATCAAATAACAATTATATCACCTATCCTTTTAAACTATTTAATTCATCCTCTGTTAACTCTCTAAATTCACCTAAAGAAAGACTTTCATCTAATTTTAAGCTTCCCATTGATATTCTTTTTAAATATAAAACAGTCATACCTAAACTCTCAAACATCCTTTTAACTTGATGAAATTTACCTTCTCTTATTGTTAATTCTATTTTAGAGTTATCATCAGATTCTAAAATCTTTAAATCTGCACTCATACATTTATAACCATCATCTAATATTATTCCATTTTCAAAATCTTTGATATGTTTATCTTCTACTTTTGAATCTATAATCGCATAATAAGTTTTATCAACATGCTTTTTTGGTGCTAATAATCTATGCGATAACTTTCCATCATTAGTTATTAAAAGAAGTCCTTCAGTATCTATATCTAATCTACCAACAGGTGCTGGTTCAAATATTTGTTCGTCTATAGTAAGTAAATCAATTACCGTTTCATGCATATTATCAAAAGTTGCCGAAATAACATCTTTTGGTTTATTCATCATTATATAAATAAATTCTCTATAATTTACTTTTTCGTTACCAATATATATTTCATCCTTATTTTCATCAACATGAAGTTTAGGACTTTTTATAATTTCACCATTAACTCTTACTTTCTTTCCCATTATCACTCTTTTTATTTCAGATCTTGTTCCATAACCCATATTAGATAGTAATTTATCTATTCTCAAAGTATCTCCTCCTAATTGTATCTCCAATTTTTATCATATTTATTTTTAAGCGTATTATTCGATAATTTTCCAAATCCCAAATTAAATCCTTCTACTGTTACTAAATTTAAACCTTTTTGACCTTCCACAAAAATCGTTTCACCTTTTAAATATTTAATAACTTCTATTGAATCCATTTTTAAATTAATAACTCTTTTGAATATGTTTTTATCAAAAGCCATTGCAAAAGCTTGTGATGGTTCGAATCTATTTTTCTTTAATTCACCTAATAACAATCCACTTCTTACAACTTTTAAATTTTTAATTTCTATTAATTCGTTTGGAAGTAAATAAACTTTATCCTTTATTATTTTTATTCTATCATCTATTTTAATATTTAAATTATCTTCTTCAAAATCTATAAGCGCTTGTGGTTTTTTGTCAAATTTTAAAACTTTTTTATGTTCTTTTTGTTTAGCATCTGTATTCTTTTGTAAAAGAGCTAAAAAATGTCCTTCACCTTTAAGATTAAATGGAAGTAGTCTTGCAACTTCATCAAGACCATAACCTTTTGTAATCCCATGTTCTTTTTTTATATTTATAAGAGTAAAATCTTTATTCTCTTTTAGAAATTCTTTTATAACCTCTTCATTTTCCAAAGTATTAAATGTACAAGTCGAATAAACTATTTTACCTTCATTTTTAAGCATCTTTGAAGCTTCTGTTAATATTTCTAATTGCAATTTTTTATAATCCTCTACAGGAGTTTTTAACCAAGACTTTATTAATTTTTCATCTTTTCTAAACATACCTTCACCAGAACAAGGCGCATCCACTAATATTCTATCAAAAAAATCAGGAAAATTATTCAAAAGTCTTTTTGGACTATCATTAACACCTATGAAATTTATAACTCCATAAAGTTCCATATTTTTTATAAGTGGTTTTAATCTCGTACTATTTATATCATTAGTCACTAAAAGTCCAGTATTTTTTAATTTTGAAGCAATTTGAACACTTTTTCCTCCTGGTGCTGCACATAAATCTAATACCTTATGATTTTCTTTTATATCCAATACTTCTACAGGAAACATTGCCGATGGTTCTTGTATATAATATAAACCAGCATGATAAAGTGGATTTTTAGCGGGTTTTTCTTCTTCATCATAATAATAACCATCTTCACTCCACATTATTTTTTCAAGTTTAAAGGGTGAAATACCTAAAAAATCATCTTTTTTGATTTTTAAGGTATTCACCCTTAATCCATAGTAACGATCATTTGAATATGTTTTAAAAAAATCCTCATAATCAGATTTAAAAAGTTTTTTCATATCTTCTAAAAATTCATTTGGCAAATTCATAATTTATTTTTAATACCTCTCATTTATATAATCATCTATTAAAGATAATTGCATATCTTCTTTAAAAACTTTATTTTCTTTAAGTTTTTTTAATACTTCCTCATGCATTGAATGAAATATTACCGATTCAAAATCATAAAACACTATCTCTAATAGCTTATTCTTAAGACCTTTAGCTTTTGTTTTTATATAATACCCTTCAACATTCTTATAATTTACAACTTCCATAAGAGAAAGTGTAGCCTCATCTTTTTTAGCATAAAGCTCATTTATATCTTGTCTATATTTTGCTTGTTTTTCTAAATTGCTTCTTTTTCTTATAAGATCATTTAATTTTAATTTAATATATTTTGCCCTAAGATTATAAAATTGATAATTATAAATAGCCTTTAATGGTTCATCTATAATTTCATATGGTTCCATATTTAAATCCTTTAAATAAAAATAACTATCCTCTATATAATCTCTTTTATTTAAATCACCTTGTAATAATTGTTGTATCATAATATCTCTTTGTTCTATAAATTTTTTAAAAAATCTTTCTTCCTTATTCATTTTTTTCTTCAACCTTTCTAACTAAAAAATCCAAAGAATTTTATGTATAATCTGATTTTTAGCACTCATTTATATTATACTTTTTATATATATTTATTACAAATATTTTTTATATATTTTCCTGATAATTTTTAATAAAATAAATAAAAATTATTTATAAATTTTTTATTTATTTTATTAAAGAATCTATAAATTTATATATATAAAAACTATATAATTATTAATTTTTTAATTGTTATTTTTATGAAAATTGATGTTATTTTATATTTTTTTTCAAAACAAAAGGTTTTCCTCCAATTTTTTTTTAATTTACTATGGCTTTTTTTTTAATTAGATTGTAAAATAAATACGAAGAATTTTATTTTATTATTTTATTTAAATTTTTAAAGGGTATATATTAATCGAGTTTTATTAAAAACATAATTAAACTAAAAAGTTTAATATCTTTAAGGAGGATTTAATATGCCATTAGTAACAACTACAGAATTATTCAAAAAAGCTTACGAGGGAAAATTTGCAATAGGAGCTTTTAATGTAAATAATATGGAAATAGTACAAGGAATCATCGAAGCTGCTAAAGCAGAAAATTCAGGAGTTATATTACAAGCTTCTGCTGGTGCTAGAAAATATGCTAGTGCTGAATTTTTAAAAGCTTTAGTTGAGGCAGCTGAGAAGGAATCTAACCTTCCAATAGCATTACATTTAGATCATGGAGATAGCTTCGAAATTTGTAAGCAATGTATTGATGATGGGTTTACATCAGTTATGATTGATGGTTCATCTCTTCCAATCGAAGAAAATATAGCTCTTACTAAAAAAGTTGTTGATTATGCACACTCAAAAGGAGTAGTTGTAGAAGCTGAGCTTGGTAAATTAGCTGGTGTTGAAGATGATGTTAAAGTTGACGCTGCTGATGCAACTTACACAGATCCTGATGATGCTGTTAGATTTGTAAAAGAAACTAATGTCGATTCCCTTGCTATAGCAATTGGAACAAGTCATGGTGCATATAAATTTAGCGGAGATGCTAAATTAGATTTTAAAAGACTTGAAACTATATCAAATAAATTACCAGGATTCCCACTTGTATTACATGGTGCTTCTTCAGTTCCTGCTGAGTTAGTTGATTTATGTAACAAATATGGTGGAAATATACCAGGAGCTAAAGGTGTTCCTGAAGAAATGCTAAGCAAAGCTGCTGAGTATGGTGTTTGTAAGATAAACGTAGATACTGATTTAAGACTTGCAATGACTGCTGCAATTAGAAAAGTATTTAACGAAAACCCAGCTGAATTCGATCCTAGAAAATACTTAGGACCAGGAAGACAAGCAATTAAAGAAATAGTTCAACATAAAATTAAGAACGTATTTAGATGCTCAAATTCAGCAAAATAATAAAAAAAGAGGCTTAAGGCCTCTTTTTTTTATATTACTTATTACTTATTTTAATTAATACTGGATCATGATCGCTTACTCTACCATCCGCTTTAACAAATGGAGAATTTATATTTACTATATCAAATGAAATATTTTTATTTTCATATAATGCTTTTGTAATAACAGCATTATCCAATACTT
This sequence comes from Peptostreptococcaceae bacterium AGR-M142, assembly GCA_045345765.1. Classification (GTDB taxonomy): domain Bacteria; phylum Bacillota; class Clostridia; order Peptostreptococcales; family Peptostreptococcaceae; genus JAOARY01. Next base: position 2,966,917 of record CP148265.1, on the reverse strand, counting down.
GTGAAATTCCATTGTGATTATAAGTAAATCTTTCTTCAAAAGGAAGTTCATCTACTAAATTAATCATTTCTTCTCCCTTTAGTACTTCCAATGTTTTTGAAAATTCATAATCGTTTAAATCTCCAAGTATAACAACATTTGCTTCTGGCTTTTTACTTAATAATTCTTTTACAAAATTATTTACTATTCTTGATTGTTCACATCTTTTTTCTAAACTTCCTTGAACTTGTGGTTGCTGTGTTCCAAATACAGGAGAATCTCCTCTTTTTGAACTAAAGTGACAGCCAACTACATAATAACTTTCTTCATTAAATACAAACTCTGCAAGAAGTGGAATTCTTGTATTTCTAAATGAATCTTGATTAGTTCCAATTCTAGAAGGGTTTGCAGATAAACTACCATCTTCATTTACATAAACTTCATCTGTAGAAAGTCCTTTTACATTTTCTTTCAATTTCACTCTATCATCTCTGTAAATATAACCAACCCTTATATTTCCACCTGGTATACCACCTTCTAAATCTTTTCTTGGTGCTATTTCAGTATAAGAATAGCTTACATCTTCATTATTAAGCTCTAAAGAAATAGATTTTATCTCTTCTATTAGTCCTTGATAATTTTTGTCTGCTTTTACTACATCACTTTTAATATGACCATCATCATCTTGCATTTCTACAAGTGCAACTATATCTGGAGTTTTTAAATCTTTAACTATTGATTTTGCAATTTCTTTTGTTTTTTCTTCTGATTCTTCCAAATAAAAATTTTCTATATTATAACTTGCTATGTGTAACGAATTTTCATCCCACTCTAAAGAAGTTTCTTCTCTTTTATTCGAACCTTTTAAAAGTTCTGGCAATTTATTTTTATTTAATATTTTATATTTACCATAAGAATAAGACATTATTCCATCTATACTTTCTGTAAATGAATCTCCAACTGTTGGTCTAAAGCTTAAATCATAAAATCTTCTTGTTTTATAACTTGTTATTGGTCTTATATCATCATCTATAGTTAAAACTTCAGGTGATTTTAATTCATCTGTAAACTTTATACCATTCATAAAAGTCATTTTTGAAGATGAATTTTCACCACCATTATTTAGTACATATACTTCTCCATATCTTTCGTCTGCACCAACTACAAGTGGATTTTCAATTCTAACAAGCATACCTTCTAATGATTCATAAAAATCAAGAGCATCTTCATCTGGATTAAATTCACTCATAGAATCATTATCAACAATTTCTGTTGGTATATTAAGTTTAGTTAAACTTAAAGCTTTAGGTAATTTATTATTATTTGATAATATGCTAACTTTATTTGAATTAATTTGAGTTTCTGTTAAAGTGTAATCCCATGTATCATTATTTTTTTCAACAACCTCTCCATCTACACTTACCATATCTCCTGGAAATACTTTTTCTTTAGATCTTACAAATATACCCTCACAAGTACTTAAATCCTCATCTATTGAAGAATCTGGTTCTTGCATAAAAAATCCTCTGTTTTTTATAAATCCAGTAACTATTCCTTTTATTCCTTTTACTTCTTTACCATCATAATTTGAATAATGAGATAATCCTTGAATATCTCTTATCTTTAAAGCTGTTCCTATTTCATACTCAAATGTAACAACTTTAGATGAATTCATTCCATCTTTAATTGCAATTGCTTTTATTATTTTATTTTCTTTATCTAAAATTATTTTTTCATCATAAATATTACTATTTTCACTTGGCTCAATTAAATTATTTATATCATTTCCTATCTCATAATAAATATTTGCACCATCTGTGTTTGTAGAAAGTTCAATCTTTGTTCCTTCTTTAACTAACGATGGTACTAATGAAGATTCTACTTTTGACACAGTCATTTGGTCTATTACTAAATCATTTTCATCTCTTAAAATTATCTTTTGACCATAATTAAATTTTGAAACTCCTATAATTTCTTCATAAAGCATATCTAATTCTAATTTAATTCCATTTGGTGGTCTTACTAAAGTTTCACCAAATTCATCTTCAACTGTATAATTGCCATATTTATCAACTGATTTAACAGTAATATTTTCAAGTTTTACAAGCATACTTTCAACATCATTTGTATTATCTATGCTAAAAATAAGCATCGGATCTATATATTCATTTTTAGATATTATTTTTACACTATCTTTGTTTAATGGGTGAATTTGAGAATTATCTTTATATATTTCTATTTTACCTTCCACTTGTATTTTATCCCCTATTTCTAGTGTTGGAATATCTTTTACCTTATATTTCGATAACGTTATTCCTGCACTACAATCTTGTAAATAAACATCATATTCTCCTATTATTGCAGTAACTATTCCTTGAATAGTTGTTTCTTTTCCACTTTCTTCTCTTACATCAATTATAAAATCTACATCTTCTTCATTTAAAATACCCTCATTAAGTTCGGTATTTTTTTTCAATTCTAAATTTTTGCTATTTTCAACTTCTTTTTCTACTTCAATATCTTTATTAATGTTATTTGCACAACTTACATTGAAACTAAACATTACTATCATTAAAGATACAAAAATGCTAAGATTTTTCTTATTATAAAATCTCATTTTATTCCTCCTTTAATTTGTCTTTATTTTTTGTTTTTTACAAGTGGAATTTTATTGTACTATTTTCTGAAAACATTTTCAATAATTTTTTTTAAATTTCAAAATAAAGTTTTTTTTATAATTTTCTCTATATTGATTTTTAAATAACTAAAACTTGCTAAATTGTATACATTAAATAATAAACATTATCATTTATTTGTTTTCACATCTCTTTAATCACTTAAAATAACAATAATACCACTTAAAAAATATATCAAAATAAAATATCTTTATTTTGATTAATCATGATTAATAGTTAAATATTAATCGTTAATAATTTATTAATATCATATTTTCTGTTTTTCGAAATTTTTTTAAATTTAAGAATATTAAAAATTATTTTAATATTTTACAATTATTGCATTCTTTAATATAATGATTAGAGTAAATGCATTTAATATTCTAAAAATTTTTTAAATTACATATCACATATGATATATGATGCATTTTACAAAAATTTCTTAAAAGGAGTATATTATGACAAAAAAGAAAAATACAGATTTTATAGTTATAGGTTTAGCACTTTTTGCAATGTTCTTTGGAGCTGGAAATCTAATCTTTCCACCTTCTATAGGTATTAACTCTGGTGGTAAGTTTTCATTTGCAATGTTAGGTTTCTTTATTACTGGTATAGGAATCCCTCTACTTGGAGTTTTATCACTATCAAAAGCTGGTGGTACAGTTTACAAATTTGCTAATAAGGGTGGTAACATCTTTGGTAAATTATTTGGAGTAATTGTAGTTTTATCAATTGGACCATTATTAGCTATTCCAAGAACTGCTGCTACAACTTATGAAATGGGTATAGTTCCTGTATTTGGAACTATAAGTCCTCTTTTAGTTTCTGTAATTTATTTTGGAATAACTTTAGCTTTAGTTATCAAACCATCTGCAATTGTAGATAATATAGGAAAAATATTAACACCAGTTATATTAATAATATTAGCACTTATAATTTTTAAAGGAATTACAACACCAATAGGATCTTTAAATCCTAATGTTGAAATAAGTCTTGCTTTCTCTGAAGGATTTTTAGGTGGATATCAGACAATGGACGCACTTGGCGCAATAGTACTTGGTGTTATTGCTATAAATGCAGTTAAAGATAAAGGTTATACAGATGCCGCAATTCAAAGAAAAATGATTTTAAAATCATCATTAATTGCAGCATCAGGACTTGCTATTGTATATGGGGGTTTATTATATCTAGGAGCAACATTATCACAAACATTACCTCTAGATACACCTAAAACAGAGCTTATGATTTATATTGCTCATACTTTACTTGGTAATGTGGGAACTTATTGTTTAAGTATATGCGTATCATTTGCCTGTCTTACTACTTCAGTTGGTCTTACAGCAACTGTGGGAGATTATTTTTATAATTTATCAAATAAAAAATTAAAATATGAATATATAGTAATTGCAACGGCTATATTCAGTACTGCAATGTCAGTTGGTGGAGTTGAACAAATTGTAAAAATTTCAGTACCTCTATTAGTTCTTATCTATCCACTATCTATAGTTCTTATTTTATTAAATTTAGTTTCTGATAAAATTAATGGTAAATTACCTTATCAAGGTGCATTATTTGGTGCATTTATAGTTAGTTTAAATGACTGCTTTGGTGCTATGGGTATTACTATTGATGCTTTTAATAAAATAACTTCTTCACTACCACTTGCAAGTCAAGGTTTTGGTTGGTTATTACCTTCGGTTATAGGATTTTTAGTATGTACATTAATTTCTAAGAACAATAACAATAATAATAATAAATTAGAAAAAGTAAGTTAATAATCATTTCGAAATAACCATATTATAATAATTGAATTGTTTATAAATCAATAAAAATAAAAAAAACCGATAAAGTTTAGATTAAAAACAATCTACTTTATCGGTTTTTTTATTTTTATTAACTTTTTCCTTTAATTATTCTAATTTATTTAATCTGTATAAATATCCGCAATTTTCTGTTTTTTGATTTTTCAAAAAATCAAAAAATCTAAATTGTATACTGTGTTTTATTTACATTTATTTAAATATATAAATTTATTTTTATGTCAATCTGCCCAAAAAAGCGTTTTCCACATTTCCAAGAATATGAATAATATAAAAAATATTTTTATTCATTTTTTTATTGGTTAATTTTTAATCGTTAATACTTTGATAATTCTACATTCTGTTATTTTAAGAATATTCTTTATATTCAAAAATTTATTTTTTATATTAATGTTTTACAAATAAGGTTTCTTTATATATAATTTTATTAAGGCAATATGAATTGTCTAAAAATTTACTAAATTACATAATAAATAATTTATTATTCAATCAATTTTTATTCAATTATCATTTATAAAAATAAAATTAAGAAAAAGAGGCGATATTATGACAGAGAAAAACGTTACCACTAAAAAGAGAAACGATTTTATAGTAATAGGACTTGCTTTATTTGCAATGTTTTTTGGAGCAGGGAATCTTATCTTTCCTCCATCAATAGGTATTGAAAGTGGAAATGCTTTTATATTTTCAACTATTGGTTTTTTTATAACTGGAATAGGAATACCTTTGCTTGGTGTTTTAGCAATATCTAAATCAGGAGGTACTGTTTTTACTTTTGCTAATAAATGCGGAAATATACCAGGAAAAATATATGGTGTTATTGTAGTAATGGCAATTGGGCCACTTTTAGCTATTCCTAGAACTGCTGCTACAACTTATGAAATGGGTATCGTTCCTATATTCGGAAACATAAGTCCACTTTTAGTTTCAATAATTTATTTTGCTATAACTTTAGCTTTTGTTTTAAAGCCATCATCTTTAATAGATAATATAGGAAAAATATTAACACCTGTAATTTTACTTATATTAGCTATTCTTATCTTTAAAGGAATCAAAACGCCAATTGGAGATTTAAAAGAAGGTGCTACAATGATTTCTTTCTCTAAAGGTTTCTTTGGAGGATACCAAACAATGGATGCTCTTTCAGCAATCGTTTTAGGTGTTATTGTTATAAATAGTGTTAAAGATAAAGGTTATACTGATGAAGTTGTTCAAAGAAAAATGATTTTAAAATCATCATTAATAGCAGCATCTGGTTTAGCAGTTGTTTATGGTGGTCTTTTATACCTAGGTGCTACAGCATCAAATGTATATCCAGCTGATATTTCAAAAACAAAATTAGTTATTAATATAGCATCAGCAATATTAGGATCTTCAGGTAAATATCTTCTTGGCATTTGTGTCGCATTTGCTTGTCTTACAACATCAATTGGACTTACAGCTACAATAGGTGATTATTTTCATAATTTATCTAATAAAAAATTAAAATATGAACATGTAGTAATAGCAACTGCTATTTTTAGTACTGCAATGGCAGTTGGTGGAGTTGAAAAAATCGTTTTAATTTCTGTCCCACTTCTAAATATGATTTATCCACTTTCAATTGTATTGATCATTCTTAATCTATTTGCAGACAAAATTAATGGATTACTTCCTTATCAAGGGGCTCTTATCGGTGCATTTATAGTGAGTTTTAATGATTGTTTAAATTCAGCAGGTCTAACAATAGGATTTTTAAATAATATAATGTCAAAATTATTCCTAGCAAAACAAGGCTTTGGTTGGTTACTTCCAGCAATAATCGGATTTATAGTTGCAAGCATGATATCTAATAATAAAAACAATAATAAGAATCTAAAAAAAGCAAGTTAATTAATAAGTATAAAATAAAAATCTAAAAAATATTAACATTTACGATTTTATTTCATACAAAAAACCTTAAATTATAATATCTAGTAGTGGATACTATAAATTCAAGGTTTTTTGTACTTAATTTCTTTATTTATTTTTTTATAAAAATTATTCTTCTTTATACTCTCTAGCTTCTTCTTCATTATTTAAAACTCTTAATGCTCCAAGTGCTAAAGATTCTAATTCATGTTCTCCTGGCATTATTTCTACATCAGCTATAAATTTAACTCTATTTAAAATCCATTTTGTAAACATTTTTGAATATGCAATACCACCAGTTATAATAATATAATCAACATCGCCATTTACAACTGTTGCAAGTTCTCCAATCCCTTTAGCTATTTGATATGCCATAGCTTCATAAATCACTTTAGCCTCTTCATTTCCTTGTTCTATTAATTTTTCTACTTCTCTAGCATCAACAGTATTTAAATAAGCTTTAAGCCCACCTTTTCCTCTTAATTTCTTATGCATAGTTCTCTTATCATACTCTCCACTAAAACATAAGTCTATTAATTTTTTACAAGGAACTCTTCCAGCTCTTTCTGGAGAAAATGGTCCTTCATCATCTGATATTATATCAATCATTTGTCCTTTTTGATGAACACTAACAGATATACCTCCTCCAAGATGTGCTACAATCATATTTAAATCTTTATATTTTTTATCATATTTTAATGCAGTTTTTATAGCCATTGCTCTTGAATTTAATGCATGACTAAAGCTAGATCTTTTAATTTCTGGCATACCTGAAACTCTTGCTATATCTTGCATTTCATCAACAGCAACTGAATCATATATACACGCTAATATATCTAGTGGTTTTGCTATTTCATAGGCTATTAAAGCACCTAAATTAGATGCATGTTCTAAAATCGGATTTTGACTAAGTCTTTTTACCATTGTTTCATTGACTTTATATGCACCTGATTTAACAGGCGGAAGTATTCCACCTCTACCAACAACCGCAGATAAATCTGTTGTTTTGTAATTATTTTCTTCTAGTGCTTTTATAACTGCTTCTTTTCTCATTTCAAACTGATCTTGTACTTTTTCATATTTTTCAAGTTCATCAACATTATGATCTATTGTTTTTGTAAAAATATTTTTTTCATTTTCAAATAAAGCTATTTTTGTAGAAGTCGAACCTGGATTAATCGCTAATATCTTATACATAATATCACCTCTAATTAGTATTTTTCTTTTTAGCAAATGCTAATATTGCACCTAATGCAATTGAAAGCATTGCAGCCATTATAACTCTGTATTCACTTTGAAGTAAAAAAGTTATTGTATGAGCTGGAATCCAAAAGAATGGTATTGTTTTTAATATAACAAAAGATATAAAACTATTCCAATCTATATTATTTAATACATCATTTAATTTTATACTTTTATTTTCGTAAGATAAATCTATATAAGTATCCGTAATTCTATGACTAGCCATCATCACTGGTGCAAAAGTAAGATTCATTATACTACTTGTAAAAAAAGCAAATGCTAAATTTGAATTTTTAAAAGGAAGTAAATTTTTATCTAATGCTGTTTTTACTCCAGAAGCAAATATATTAAATACTAAAACAATCATTATGCCTATTATACCCCAAATGAAAGCTCTTTTTAATATTCCACTTGGTATTTCCCAATTTGAAGTAGATATTCTTCTAGCAAGTAATTCTCCCATTGTTGCCAGTACAAAAAACTTTACAAAACCGCCTATATAAGGTTTTGTTTTTGTAAATTCTATAAAAATCCCATGCGTTTTGGGATGTATTAAAAATATAACTATTGCTAAAAGTGTTATAACCCATAAAAAATCATTTTTTTTCAATAAAATCAACCTTTCAAAATTTATATAGTTTAAATAAAAGTGCAGATAACTGCACTTTTATTTAAATTGTTATTATTCAGCTAAATCCATTCCTAATTTAATGGCTTTTATATTTAAATCAACAAATTTTTCTTTTACATTTTCCTTTATTATCTTTTCCCAATTAATATCATCAAGTCCCATAGATTTAACCAAAGTTCCTAATAATATAACGTTCATAACTTTAGAATTACCAAGTTCTAATGCCTTTTCATTAGCGTTTATCACTTTTGTTTTTACCTTACTAGATATTTCATCTAAAATTTCTTTTGGATACTGCGCTTTCCCATTTAATATTGGCATAGATTCAATTTCATGATCATTTACAACAGCTTTTCCATCAGGTTTTAAATATTTTAACCATCTTAATGCTTCCATTTTTTCAAAAGAAACTAGTATATCAGCTCCTCCAATTTCTATAACAGGAGATTGTACATCATCACCATATCTAACTTGCGAAGAAACTGAACCTCCTCTTTGAGACATACCATGAATTTCACTCATTTTAACATCATAGCCAGCTTCCATAAGACCTGTTGTTAGAAGTTTACTTGCAAGTATAGTTCCTTGACCTCCAACACCAACTAATAATATACTCTTTGTCATATTAATTTACCTCCTTAGTTATAGCATTTACAGGACAAACTTGTAAACATACTTCACAACCTACACATTGATCTTTATTTATAGTTGTTTTTTTAGTTTCTTTATTAAAACTCAATGCTGGACAACCAGTTTTTATACATTTTCTACAACCAATACATTTTTCATGATCTACAACACATTGATTTTTAAATGCATCTTTAAATTCTTCTTTATCTTGCTCTGAGAATTTTTTAAGAACACACGGCCATCTAGTTATTATTACACAAGGTTCATCTAAATCAAAAGCCCAATCAAAAACAGCTTTTACTTCATCTAATCTGTTTGGATCTACTGTTTTAACTTTATCTATTCCACAAGCTTTTACTAATTGCTCTAAATCAACTTGTTTTGTAGGCATACCTTGTAAAGTAAATCCTGTACCTGGATTTTGTTGATGTCCTGTCATTGCAGTTATTCTATTATCAAGTATCACATTTATAGTATTACTTTTATTGTACGCAACATCTAAAAGCGAATTTATTCCTGTATGAAGGAAAGTTGAATCTCCAAGCACAGACACTACTCTCATATCATTTTCTTTCATATTAAACACTTTTTGAGCACCATGCCCCATACTCATACTAGCACCCATACAAATAGTTAAATCCATTGCATTATATGGCTCTGCAAATCCTAGAGTATAACAACCTATATCTCCAGAAATCATAACATTTTTTCTTTTTCCAAGTTCATAGAAAAATCCTCTATGTGGACATCCAGCACATAATGTTGGTGGTCTTGGAACTACAAGATCTTCATTATATTCTATTGAAGGCTTCATTTCATTAAATACAGATTTTCTTATTACATCTGGTGTCATCTCACCATTATATGGGAATACATCTTTTCCGTGACATTCTATACCCATTATTCTAAGTTCATTTTCTATATAAGGGTCATTTTCTTCTATTACGTATATCTTATCCACTTGATTTGCAAATTCCTTTATCTTATCTAATGGTAATGGACATGTAAATCCTAATTTAAGATATGATGCATCTTTACCAAAAACTTCTTTTGCAAATCTATAAGATCCACCTGAAGCTATAACTCCAATCTTTTTATCATTCCATTCAAAATAATTTAATTTTGTTGTATTTGAAAATTCCAGTAAATCCTTCGTTCTTTCCTCTACTTTTATTCTCATTTTTTTTGCATGAGCTGGAACAGAAACAAATTTAGTTGCATCTTTTTTGTATTCTTTTATTCCAATTTCTTCTCTATCTACACAATTTACAATTCCTTTAGAATGACATACTCTTGTAGTTACTCTAAATAAAACAGGCGTATCGAATTTTTCACTTATTTCAAATGCATCCTTAACCATATCTTTAGCTTCTTGACTATCAGAAGGCTCTAACATAGCTATTTTTGCAAATTTTGCATAATTTCTATTATCTTGTTCATTTTGAGATGAATGTTGACCTGGTTCATCTGCTGTTACCAAAACAAAACCACCATTAACTCCAGTATAAGCATAGGTAAATAGTGGATCTGCTGCAACATTAACTCCAACATGTTTCATCGAAGCTAAAGATCTAGCACCTGCTACAGAAGCACCTATAGTTGCTTCTAATGCTACCTTTTCATTAGGTGCCCACTCTGCTAATATAGTATCTTTATATGTAGCTACATTTTCAAGAATTTCAGTACTTGGTGTTCCTGGATATGCACAGGCAAATTTAACACCAGCTTCATAAGCACCACGTGCTATGGCTTCATTACCAGTCATTAATTTTTTCATCTTTCCACTCCCTTTTATATTTAAAATGATTTACGTTTTAAAATATATTGCAATTTATATGCCAATACATTTTAATTCTTCCAAATATACTTTATACAAACTATATATTAACTTAAAATCGTTTTCATTTAACTTTCAATTATAACTATAATGCTCATTCTTTCTAAGTCTCTTTAAAATAAATTAATAATTAATATCTCTTTATTACAAATTTTTAATTTAAAATTTTAATATTTTTTTATTAAAATTAAATTAAAACAAAAAAATATTAGAACTTTAAATTAAAATCCTAATATTTTTGTTTATTTTTTTTTACATTTCGTTTAATTTTTTTAACGCTTTGTATTTATAATAATTTTTTTATAAATATTTTTTATTTATCTTTTTTTATTTTATTCCACAAAGAAGTTCTACTTATTCCTAATATTTTTGATATCTCATTTTTTGAAAATCCAGCTTCAAAAAACATATTTATTATTCTTGATTCCACCAAATTATTTATTTCTTTTAAATTTATTATATTCTTTAACTCTTTATTCTTAATATCCATATCATCTATAAAATTTTCTTCTATACTACTAAAATCATCTTTATTATTTTTTAAATTATATAATTCCTTATTTTCTATTTTTAAATCTTTTAATTTATCATTATCTAACGAATAGTTTAAATCTATTTCATTAAATAATAAATATCTTTGAACTATATTTCTTAATTCTCTTACATTTCCAGGCCAATTATAATTTATAAGGCTTTCCTTATCTTCTTTGGATAAAGAAATATTATTATTATCTTCATTTAATATATGTATCAAATGTTCAAAAAGTGGTATTATATCATCCTTTCTATTTCTAAGAGGTGGAATTTTTAATTCCAACATATTCAATCTATAAAAAAGATCTCTTCTAAATGTTTTATCATATACTTTTTCTTTTAACTCTTCATTCGCCGCAGCTATTATTCTTACATCAAGTGGTATTACATAGTCTGAACCTAATCTCATAACTTCTTGTTCTTCAAGTACTCTAAGTAATTTACCTTGTAAATTAAGTGGTATTGAATTTAATTCATCCAAAAATAAAGTTCCTTTATGAGCTAGTTCAAATAAGCCAGGTTTTCCACCTTTTCTGGCCCCAGTAAATGCTCCTTCTTCATACCCAAACAATTCACTTTCTAATAAATTTTCAGAAATAGCAGCACAGTTTATAGCTACAAATGGTCCACTTCTTCTATTACTTATATTATGTATACTTTGAGCAATCATTTCTTTTCCAGTTCCACTTTCTCCATATATAATAACTGTAAAATCACTCATACCTATTCTTCTTGCTTTTTTAATTGTATTTATCATATTACTATCTTTTGCTATCATATCATTAAAATTATACTTGGCAATAAGACCTTTTTTGTTTATCTGATACCTTATTTTTTTTTCTAAATTTTGAAGTTTTGTGATATCCTGAAAAGAACATAATGCTCCATAAATTTTCCCATCAACTTCAATAATAGATGTATTTGTTGTAAGCACAAGATTATTTAAATATCTCACTTCTCCATAAGAATCTTTTTTCTTTGTAAGATATTCACTTAAAAAATTCATATTTGAAAAAACTTCATTAATTTTTTTGCCTATAACTTCATTTTCTTTTTTCAAGAGTTTCTTAGCTTTTTCATTAAATATAACAATCTTAAAATCATTATCAATAACTATAATAGCATCATGAACACCATTTAATATGTTTTTTAATACTTGTGACCAATATTTTTCACTTTCTAAATTATCAATAAGATCTTTTGTGTATTTTATTGTTTCATATAATGAATCTTTTGATGCATTTAAAAATACCGTGTCTATATTAAGCTTTTTACAATAATTAAATGCTATTCCTCCACCTATAACAACTACTTCATCTTTAATATACCTATATTTATCTATTTTTTTTATAATTTCATCTTTATTTTTAAATCTTTCAATTTTTATACTAGTTTTTAATATATTTGTCCAATCTTCCTTTTCAAAATAAATTTCATCCCATAAAAATAATACTATTTTTTTATTGTACATTATTGCTTTGTTTATAGCTTGAAGTATATCTATTGCAGTTATTTTTAATCTTATTAAAGGAATGTTAACTTTTCCAAAGCTATGAAAAAAACCACCACTTCTTGCAATTATTGCTTTGACTCCTTTTTTTTCAAGATATATCCCCTGGTTCTCCATTTTTTTCGAATCTAATATATCTATTAAAAATTCATTATTATTATAATCTTCTTTGAAAAGTTCTTTCACTCTATTTTCCAATTCTTTATCTGGAGCTAAAATCCCTATTTTCCCCAAAATATCACCCCTCAAATGAATTTAATTTTAGTAATTTTTTATTAAAATAAATATTAATACTTATATTAATTCATAAATATTTGATTTTTTTAATCTTTTTATTATTTTAATTTTAGAATTTTTATCTTTAAATTTTAATTCATATACTTTATTTGTTTTAAATAAATAATTAATAAAATGTTCTACTATTCCAAGTTTTAAAAACTCATCTATATATTCTTTTTCGTACAAATAAAAATCTATTGCTATTAAATCATCAAAATACTTAAGTCTTTCATTTTTATTTAAATATCTATCCATAGGCTTAAATTCATCACAATAATCTATTTTGTAATTAAAAACATCTTTGTTCACTGTATAATTATATTTTAATTTTATATCTTCAAATATATTTATATTTGATTCTTTTATTCTATTATAATTAGCTTCATAATCTTTACTTGTCCAAAATCCATATATTCTACAGTTCAAAGGTCTTACCGGATAAATTAAACATTTTTTATCCTCTGCTAAAAAAGGACATTTGTGCTTATAGTCATATTCATAAACATAATAATCCAATATTTTATTAATAATTTCTCTTGTCATTTGTTTTTCTTTTATATAATCTATTATATTATACAATTCAGCAAAACTTGCTTCTACTGACTCACTACAACAATTTGCACATCCACTACAAACTCCAGATGGTGTTTTTTCATATATTTTATTTAAATTTTTTCTTATATAATCTAACTCTTCTTTTTTTAAATTACTCATAAAACTTCCTCTCTATTATTAATTATTTGTGAAATATAATATTTTTTTACTAAACCTATGACATTTTTCGTTCCATAAATAAAAAATCATACTATTTTCTATTTAATTTTTAGTATCTAAAAATAGTATTAAGATACTCGTTTTAACAATATTTTTTCCTTGTATAGATAAGTAAATATTATAGTTCCTATTATATAAAAACATACTGTAAAATAATAAGGCATATTATAGCTGTAAGCTTCCATTATATAACCTCCAGAGAAAATACCTACAGCTCTCATAAAATTGCTTGACAGAGAAAAAAAACTGCTTAAATTAGCTCTATCCGTTTTATTTACCAATTCCATAGATAAATTTTGTATAAGTGGTTGTGCCATATTCATAAGTGTTGATCTCATAAAAAACGATATATAAATAAGTATTAATCCTTGAGGAAATGCAATAGAAAGCAAAAAAGGTATTGATAATACCTGGCATAGAACAATTGATTTTGCTCTACCAATTCGCTTTGATATAAAAGGTATTATAAAACCACCGATTACACAGCCAAATTGTGCAAATGACAAAATACTACCCACTAAAGAATCTGTTATATTCATCGAATATTTTAAGTATATACTAAAAAAAGGTACTACCATTCCAGCACCAAAACCAATAGTAGAATTATAAATCATAAAAAGTAAAACTCTTTTATTTAAAATGTTTTTATAACTTCTTAAACAATCGATTATATTTCTAGCAGTAAAATTTTCCTCTTCTTTCATTGTAAAAACAAAAAACATAGATATTAAAGCTAAAAAAGCCGAACCAATTATAACAATTTGTAAAGACATTATTGTTTCAAAAATATTTTTTAGCATAGTAGAACTTATTCCACCTAATAAATTACCTAAAACCATTCCTATATTTTTAAGTGCAAAATTAAGGCTTAAAACTAAAACTCTATTTTCTACTTTTGCATTTTCTGTTAAAAACAATGCCTCTCCAGTAAGTTGTACACTAAAACCAAATCCACATAAAATAGCCATTAAGTTAATAATAATTTTACTTTTTACTACAACAATCAAAGAAGTTCCTATAAAAATACATAAAAGTCCCAATAAAAAACTTTTTTTACGACCTATTTTCTCTAGTAAGTATGCACTTATTATTGATCCTAATGCTGTTGCCATAGTTTGTATTGAATAAATATTTCCTACAAAAGTTTCTCCATAACCTTTTTCCTTTAGATAAATACCTACAAACATAAAATAAATAGCCATTATAAATGCTGTAGTTATACTAAGGACGAAAAAATTTTTAACATTTAAATTAAATTTTCTTTTAGTCACCCAAATCACCCTTTTTTTGTATTAAATATTATGTACATTAAATATTATAACTTAAAGAAAAAAAATATTATATATTTTTATTTTTTATGTTTTAAAACAATTTATAGCGGGTAAATATAAAATAACAAAGATATCCGTGGATGTGATAAGTAAATTGGCATTTGCTTGATTTTAAAGATATGTATGTTGTGATACATCTAAAATCAATTATGTAGTTTGTGTTTTATAAAAATAGATGCTAAATATGTTTTATTTAACATCAGGATTAGGTAGAATCAATAGAGAATAGAGATTTTTGTTGGTTTAGATTTAAATTTTTTTAAGCTTTAAAATTTCAAAATACTTTGTTAGGAGGTATTTTTATAGACGCAATAAAAGGAGAGATAAAAACTGAATAACATGTTTGTAAATAATATGCATGGGGTCTTTGTTAGATGAGATGGTTTTATTGATTAAATATCAATTGTAATCATCTCATTTTTATTTATATAGCAATTATAATAAACTTTATATATAATGATTTATGTACATATTTTTTTGATAAAAATTATTAAAATATTTTAAATCTAATAAAGGAGTTTTTTTTTATGCAAAATTTAAAAAACAATTCAAATGAATCTATATTTAAAAAATATATAATGGTAATAGCCTGTATATTCTGGGCAGGTGCTTTTATTGCTGGTAAGTTTAGTGTAAAAGAATTTCCTGTATTTTCACTTACTTTCTTTCGATTCTTTTTTGCAGTAATACTTATGATACCTATATTAAAAATAAAAAACGAAAATTTTAAAATTGACAAGAATGATTTTTTTACTTTTTTAAAACTAGGTATAATTGGTATGGTTGGTTACCACATATTATTTTTTATGGCCTTAAAATTCACATCTTCAGGTAATTCATCTTTAATTGCAGCAACAAATCCAATTATAACAACTATATTGGCTTACATATTTTTAAAAGAAAAAATAAGTATAAAAAATACAATTTCAATATGTATATCATTTTTTGGTGTATTAATAATAATAACTAATGGCGATATTAATTTTATTACAAATATGCATTTTAATAAAGGGGATATTATAATGGTTTTCGCTGTATTTTGTTGGGCAAGTTATAGTATAATCTCTAAAAACATATTAAAAAAATACTCCCCTTTAAAAGTAACTTTCTATGCATTTTTATTTTGTACTTTATTTTTAATTCCATTTGTTATATATGAAAACCCTATGTCTTATATTCCAAATACATCCTTAAAAGGCTGGTTAGCAGTACTTTATATGTCTATATTTGCATCTTTAATCGGCTATTTAATTCAACAAATTTCAATAAAAAATATAGGACCCTCAAAAACAAATTTATATATAAATTTAGTTCCTATGTTTTCAATGATTTTTGCTTATTTTATCTTAGGTGAACCTATAACAAAAATCAAATTAATAGCAGGATTATTTATAGTAACAGGTGTTTATTCAAATATGAAATTTAAATCTTAAAAATATTAAAACTTAAATAATTAATTTTTATCAAAAATAAAAAATAATTCTCCTATAAAATTATTCATGCTTAATAATTCTCCTATAAAATTATTCATGCTTAATAATTTTATAGGAGAATTTATTTTAATAAAAATTAATCATTTATAAACATTATTTTATATAAATAAATTTAAATTTGAATCTTCTGCTTCACCTAAATACGAAGCTACTCCACCAAATTCAACTCCATCTATAAGTTCTTCTTCTTTTATACCCATAACATCCATAGACATTGTACAAGCAACTAAATTAATACCCATATCCATAGCATTTTTCATAAGTGTTTCTAAACTATCTACATTTTTCTTTTCCATAACATGTTTTATCATTTTAGACCCCATGCCAAACATATTCATATTAGAAATTGGAAGGTTTGATGCACCTCTTGGCATCATTTTAGAAAACATCTTTTCTAAACCATCTTTTTTAGCATGAATATTTTGATCTTTTCTAAGAACATTAAGACCCCAGAATGTAAAAAACATAGTTACTTTCTTACCCATAGCAGCTGCACCAGTAGCTATTATAAATGATGCAATAGCTTTATCCAAATCTTGACTAAATACCACTAGTGTAGCATTTTCCTTGCCTTTTTCTTGTACTATTTGTTTTTCACTAGTGGTTTTTAACTTTTTTCCTTTTTGCACCAATGCCTTAAATTTACTTCCATCAAAATCCGTTTTCAATAAAGTATTTCCAGTTTTTTGACACCATGCTTTTATATCCTTTGTAAACCCTGGATCAGTTACATAGATTTCTAAAATTTGTCCTTCATTCATTTCATTCATAGAATCAAATACCTTTTTGATAGGACCTGGACACTGTAATCCACATGCATCTATATTAACATGAACATCCACTTCTTTATCATTACAAATCATATGTGCTACACCACTATCATCAATATCCATATCACAATTATTTAATATATTAGATCCATACACCGATGCATAAGTTCTATATCCTCCATCTAAATTTACTGCATCAAAACCATTTTCACTTAAAATTCTAACTCCCAAATATCCTCTTAGACCCACTTGACAAGTTACATATATTTTTTTATTTTTATCCAATTCATCTAATCTATCTCTAAGTTCAGATAATGGAATGTTTATAGATCCTTCAATATAACCCATATCTCTTTCCATTTCATCTCTTACATCTACAAGTATTCCACCATTTTTTATTATATCATCTATTTCATAATATTGTACTTGTTCATAAATACCATCATAAACATTAGTCGAAACATATCCAAGCATATTAACAGGGTCTTTAGCTGAAGAATAAGGTGGTGCATAAGCTAATTCTAAATCTGCTAAATCGTATACCTTAAGTCCACCTTTTATTGCAGTAGCAATTACATCTATTCTTTTTTCTACACCTGTATAACCAACACCTTGAACTCCAAAAATTCTTCCATCATCTTTACTAAAAGTCAATTTTAATGCTATCGGAAAAGCTCCTGGATAATATCCAGCATGGGAACCTGGGTGAATATGAACTACTTCATAATTTTTATTTAAACGCTTTAATGTTTTTTCATTTAAACCAGTAGATGATACTGTCATATCAAAAACTTTTGCAACTGAAGTTCCAAGAGTTCCATTATATTTTGTTTTTTTACCGTATATATTATCACAAACTATTCTACCTTGTCTATTCGCTGGCCATGCCAAAGGAATCATTGTAGGAGTTTTTAAAATATAATCTTTTACTTCTATAGCATCTCCTATAGCATAAATATTTTCATCTTTAGTTCTTAAATATTCATCTACTACTATACCTCCGCGTTCCCCAACTTCTAATCCAGCATCTCTTATTAATTTGTTTTCTGGTGACACTCCTATTGACAATATAGTCAAATCACTTTCTAATTCTTTTCCACTAGAAAGCTTTATTTTTTTTCCTTCATCTACAAATGAACTAACACCATCTTTAAGTATTAGTTTTACACCTTTCGATTCAACATGTTCATGTAATATGCAAGCCATTTCATAATCTATAGGTGCCATTATTTGATCTGCCATTTCTACTATAGTAACTTCAACACCCAAATCATATAGATTCTCTGCCATTTCTATTCCTATAAATCCACCACCTACAACTACAGCTTTTTTAGGTTTGTTTTTATCAACATAATTCTTTATCATATCTGTATCTGGAATATTCCTTAAAGTAAATAAATTCTTACAAGTTTCTATACCTTCTATTCTAGGTTTAATTGGATTTGCACCTGGAGAAAGGATTAATTTATCATAAGATTCTTTGTATATTTCATCTGTTTTTAAGTTTTTAACCTCCACAGTTTTATTATTTCTATCAATGCTTAGCACCTCTGTTAAATTTCTAATATCTAAATTGAATTTCTTAGACATACCTTCAACAGTTTGCACTAAAAGAGCTTCTCTTTCCTTTATAGTTCCTCCTATATAATAAGGTAACCCACAGTTAGCAAAAGAAATGTACTCTCCTCTTTCAAACATTATAATTTCTGATTTTTCATCAAGCCTTCTTAATCTAGCTGCTGCTGTAGCACCGCCTGCAACTCCTCCAACTATAATTATTTTCATAAATAGCCTCCTTATTTGTATTAAATACTAAAATCACAATTTATATTTTGAATAAAAAATTAATTAAAAATTCTAAACACAATATCTTTATATCACATTATAACGTTATAGTTTGTAAAAAATAGAGGTAGTTTTACCCACTACCTAAATAAAATAATTTTTCTTTCTATTATCTCTTTATCATTATTAAAATATATTAAAAAAGTATTTTTATAATTTCTATTATTTTTTCATTCTCAACTTTATATTTTATTTCAAGACCATTTCTATAACCTTTTATAACTTTACAAGCTTTTAGTTTAGATATGTGTTGAGATATTGTTGATTGTGGCATGTCTAAGCAGTTTTGCATATTTGAAACATTACTCTCTCCATTTTCAATAAGACCTTTGACTATACACAGCCTAACTGGATGAGATAATGCTTTTAACAAATCTGCATTTTCCTCAAAACAAGTGGGATTATTCTTATAATTATCCATATAAATTCCTCCAAAACATAAATCTCAATATCATAATAATATGATATTGCATTTTATTTGTCAAATAATTAATATATTTATACAAATTTCACGGGCTATTATTTGCATAAATATATAATATCATTAATCTTATGCGGTTTTCAATTAAATATTTTATTTTTATCAATTTTATTTACCTCCACTCAATAGATTTGTATTTATTTTTATGTTATATTATATTTTTAAATAAATTTAGTTAAAATTTAATGAAAGGACTAAAAAACTTATGAATACGCTTTATTATAAATACTCAGATTATTTGAAAAATAAATACGGCGAAAAAGTCTATAAACTACCTATAAATTTGCCTGTCACTTGTCCAAATAGAGACGGCATTCTTGGCAATAATGGTTGTAGTTTTTGTGCTGACATTGCAACAGGTTTTGAATCTTTAGACAATCAATTAACTGTTAAAGAACAACTTTTAAAAAATATGGATTACATGGGCAAAAGATATAAAGCCAATAAATTTATAGCCTATTTTCAAAATTACACAAATACTTATCTACCACTTGCTGATTTTAAAAAATATATAAAAGAAGCTTTGATTGAAAATGTTGTAGAAATAAGTATATCAACTAGACCAGATTCTTTAAATGAAGATTATCTAAAATATTTATATGAAATAAAAGAAATTTATAATGTAAATATTTCTATTGAACTTGGACTTCAAAGCATCAATCATAAAACATTAAAAAAAATAAATAGAGGTCACACACTAGCAGAATATATAGATGCTGTGTTAATGATTAAAAAATATGATTTTGAAATCTGTACTCATTTAATATTAAATTTACCATTTGATGATGAAGATGATATTATCGAAGCTGCAAAAATTTTATCTTCCTTAAAAGTATCAGGAGTTAAACTTCATTCTCTATATATACCCAAAAATTCGATGATGGCTAAAGAATTTTTAAATAACGAATTAAATTTAATAAGTTTAGAAGATTATAAAAAAAGAGTTATAATGTTTTTAAGATATTTATCAAAAGATATAATAATTCATAGGCTTTTAGGTAGAGCCCCTGAAAAAGATACTCTATTTTGTAATTGGAATACTTCATGGTGGAAAATAAAAGATGATATTGAACTTGAAATGAATGAGAAGAACTACAAACAAGGTGATTTGTGTAATTATTTAAATGGAAAAGCCTTAAAAAATATAAATAGGTGATTAATATGAAAAAATATTTTAATTTTAATTTAAATACTGAATTTGAAACAAGGATAATAAGAGAAGATTTATCTGATATAGATTTGTTTATAGATTTAAATTATAAAACCCTTGATTTAGAAATTGATGATAATAAATATTCTAGGTTACAATTTAATAAAGTTAGAGGAATTATTATAAGGTTCACTAAATCTAGTACTATTGCTACGATTCATATACTAAGAGATATTGATTTATATTCAAGTTTTTGTAATTTCGAACTAAATTATGAAAATCTTAAATTGTATATTTATAAAGATGATAACTTATGTAAATTTGTATTAAAATAAGTATAATTTATAATTACTAAAAAGAATGATATTTGACAAGCATCATTCTTTTTTTTATAATCAATGTTAACATATATCACAAAGGGGTTAACATTAATTATTGATATTTTAATTTTTATATTTACTGTGTGGAGGAGGATTTTAAAAATGGATATAATAAAAGAATTGGATAATGTTTTAAAAACAGGTATTGGTATAGAAAAAAATATAGCATTAGAATTAATAAAATATAATGATCTACAACTTCTACTTAATTATGCAAATAAAATAAGAGAAAAATATATTGGTAATTATATAGATTTATGTACCATAATGAACGTTAAATCAGGTAATTGTAGTGAGGATTGTAAATTTTGTGCTCAATCTTCAAAGTATAATACCAATATAAAAACTTATAAATTATTAACAATTGATAAAATTCTAAAACAAGCATCTTATGTAAATTCTCAAAAGGTTGATAGATTCTCTTTAGTTTCTAGTGGTAAAAATTTAAATAATCATGATTTAGAAAAATTAAAAGATATTTATCAATCTCTAAAAACAAATACAGATTTAAAACTATGTGCTTCATTTGGATTATTAAAAGAAGAACAAGCTAAACAATTAAAAAAATTTGGTGTCATAAGATATCATCATAATATAGAAACTTCCAAAGATAATTATATAAATATTTGTACTACTCATACATATAATGATCGTTTAAATACAATAAGCAATGCTAAAAAAGCAGGACTTGAAATCTGTTGTGGTGGTATTTGGGGGTTAGGTGAAACAAATGAACAAAGAATTCAAATGGCATATGAAATAAAACAGATAAACCCAAATAGTATACCTATAAATATATTAAATCCTATAAAAAATACTGAATTTGAAAATAAAAAAACTTTATGTGTCGATAGTATTTTAAGATATTTTGCAATTTACAGATTTATAATGCCCAAAAAAAGAATCAAAATAGCAGGTGGAAGGTTAGCTTTAAAAAACAATGATATAAAAGCATTACAAGGTGGTGTCGATTCTCTTTTAACTGGTGATTTTCTAACAACTATAGGAAGTAATATAATTTCAGACAAAATTAAATTAGATAGCTTGAATTTAAAATATAAAAATTAACATTATCAATTTGATACTAAAATCTCAAATTGATATATAAAAACGTTTTTTCGTATCAATTTGAGATTTTTTGTTTTGTTTATTTTTAATTAAGAAAATAATAATTATTATTATTTCAAATTTTTTATATTTAAATCTCAATACTTTCAGAGACTTTAAAATAAATAAAATAAAAATTTTTTTTATTTTATTTATGGTATGTTTAATGCTTTAGATTTAATATAGGTATTTTACATTAAAAAATTATTATTCATAAAATTTTTATACATATTAATAAAAGTTTTATATAACTATCTGGAGGTATTAAAATGAATATTAAAAATATTATATTAGAAACATTAAAAGCAGAAGTAGTTCCTGCAATAGGTTGTACAGAACCAGTAGCTGTTGCGCTTGCATGTGCAAAAGCTAGAGAATTAATTTCTGATGATACAATAGAACAATTAGATATAATAGTTGGACCAAATATATATAAAAATGGTCTTTCAGTAGGTATTCCAAATTGTGAAGAAGTTGGTCTAGTGTCTGCTGGAGCAATTGGTGCTTGTGGTGGAGATAGTTCTAAAGATCTTAAAGTATTAGAAATTGTATCTGATGACCAAAGAGAAGAAGCCAAAAAATTAATAGCGTTAAATAAAGTTTCTATAGATATAAAAGATACATCTGAAAAAATATATATCGAAGCTAATATAAAAGGAAAAAATAATTCTGCAAATGTCGTTATTATGAAAAAACACAATAACTTTGTTTTTATAAAGAAAAATAATGAAATATTATTAGAAACAAAAACAGAAGAAATTAGCACTTCAAAAACAGAAAGAAATCCTCTATTTGATATGAAAATAAGGGATATTGTAAAAGAAGTTGAAGAATTAAAGTTTGAAGATATAAAATTCATGCTAGATGGTGTTGATATGAATGAACATATCGCTAATATAGGTTTAACTAAAAAAACTGGTATGGGTGTTGGTTTTGGAATTAAAAAATCAATTGAAGATAATTATCTAAAAAATGATTTAATGACTGATGCTATGATGTTAACAGCAGGAGCTTCTGATGCAAGAATGTCTGGTATGGTTATTCCTGTTATGAGTAGTAATGGTAGTGGTAACAATGGACTTACTGCAATTTTACCAATTGTAGCATATAAAAATATGTTTGAAGTTAGTGATGAAAATTTAGCTAAAGCAGTTGCTATAAGTCATTTAATGAATAGTTACATTAAACATTTTATCGGTAGACTTTCTGCATTATGCGCTTGTGGTGTAGCTGCTGGAACAGGCTCTGGAGTTGCAATAGCTTGGTTAATGGGATGCAATTACGACCAATTAGATATGGTTATTGATAATGTTCTTGCTAATACATCAGGAATGATTTGTGATGGAGCTAAAGAAGGTTGTGCACTTAAACTATCTACTTCTGCATCTGTAGCTATACAATCTGCATTACTTGCTAAAAACAGCTTCTTTACACCTTCATATAATGGTATCATCGGTCAAACATGTGAAGAAAGTATTAGAAATCTAGGAACACTTGCAAAAGAAGCATTTGAAACTGCTGATAAAGTAATTTTAAAAGTTATGAAATCTATGGAAGATAGAAATTCAAATAAAGAACTTAACTTATAAAAACAATATATATTAAAGTATGAAAAGCTGCTGCAATAAAAGCTATATAATGATTTTATTTTGATAAAACATTATATAAGACTCTTAATGCAACAGCTTATTTCATTTTTTGAATTTTATTTAGTAAATTCTAGTTTTTCTTACTTTTTCATCATTTTCTAAAAGCTCTTCTTCTATTTCCTTAGTTATTCTACTTATTATCCTTCTTCTATTTTCTAATCCAATTTCTTTTCTAAATTTTAAATTTTCTTCTTTTATATCTGTCCAATTTATTTTCTTTCTTTTGTAATATAAATCATAATCACAAATTCTTGTTCCATCATCCAAATATTCAAGCCCAATTAAAATTTTTTTAATCTCTTTTGGATCTAAAAAGCTAAAAAATCTTAGCCTATAAACCCCAACAGCCATAAATAACCTAGGATAATCTTTTGTCCACGCTTCCCCTAAAATAAGTCCTAATTCTAAAATTTCTATTATTTTTATTACTCTTTCATAATGTAAATCATAAGCTTCATACATATCATAAATTCTTATTTCCATTTCATACCAATCTTTTTTATCTAATCCTTCATTTATATATCTTAATGCATCTAATCTAAATCTTTTAATTAAATATCCACTTCTGTTCTTTATGAATAAAGCCCTGTCTTCCAAATCATTTACACACATATTTTTATTGAGTGATTTTTTTGTGAACCCTAAAATAGTTCCTTTATGATCAAACTCATTTATAAGTTCTAAAAAACTCCCTTGTGTGCTTTTATACTCCATTTTAATTTGATCAATTATTTTATCTTTATTTCCAAGTAATCTCATAAGTATTATTCTTGGTGCAACTCTAACTCTGTTTATATTTAATGCTTTTTTATTATCTATTATTGTTGTAAGTACATAGTCTATATCATCCTCAAAAATTATAATTTCTTCCAAATCATTTAATTTTTTTGCACTTTTCATATCTTTGGTCAAAAATACAACACTATATCCTTCACCTGTCATATCAAATGCTTGAGCTAAATTTTCCATATGTAAAGCCTTAAAATTGTTCAAAAAATAGGCCTTCATATCATCTATATCATTGACTTCCATCATTATAAATCTAGGTCCTTTTCTTATTATAGAAATCATCATTTAAACCTCCTAAAGTCCAATCTTTCCTTTTTTAGTTCTATTATCATCTGTTCCATAAGGATATTCCAATTTTATAATATGTTTATCTTTTAAAAATATTATATTTATGCTTTCAAGTCCATTTAAATACACCTTGTCATCTTTTACTTTGCTAGTTAATTCAAGACTATGTCCAAAAAAATTATAATCACTATTTTCTTTTTTTATCATATTTGGATAATGACTTAATGTACATTTAATACTATCTATTTCTACTTTTTTTATATCATCAATTATAATAATCTTAGCTTTCTCCTCTACTGTTAGGTTATTATTTATATGTTTATTTATAATTTTTTTTCTATCATGGTTTCCTAATGCTATATATATTTTTTTTACATCCTTATCTAACATTATTTTAAGAATTTCTAATACATATTTCTCATATATAAATTCCGATCTTGGACTTAATTCTAATTTAATATCATCCACTAAATCACCTGTATGAATTATATATATAGGTTTTATATCTTTAATTAATTTTTTTATTCCATAGAATGTACTTCTTGTTGTATCTGTTATATGAAGTATTTTTTTATTTTCTTTATCCATCAATAAAGTTCTTAAATTTTTAGGTATATGTATATAGCCAAGTAAACTCTTTATCATTCCTAAAATTATATCAAAAATATAAAATCAACTCCTTTCAAATTAATTCTTTGTATAAATAAAAGAGAAGATTTTCATCTTCTCTTTTATTTATACACTTTTATTTCTTTTTTAAAATAAAGGTTTAAAATTAACTTTGCTTATTTTGGCTTTTGTACGTTTATAACCTTCTTCAAATCTTATGTTTAAAAATTCTTCACCAAAGTTTAATGTATCCTTACTTGAAAAATCCTTAATCGGATCTATTATGACTATCTGATCTTTATAGTAGGTATTTTTTATATATTCAGGAATAATATAATCCTTTTTAAAAACTATCATATATAATTTATCTACTTTATCAAATATAAATGGATTTAAAAAATTATTATTTATAATGCCTCCATCTAAATTAAAACCTTCATAAACACCCTTACTAAGCATATTTTTAAATTCTAATTCAAATGTATGATTATCAAATCTTTTTATAAAATCTTCACTTGTTTCATTATTTTTTTTATTACAAGGAAGTAATGAAGAATATTTTATAGCTTTTAATCTTTCTTTCTTATCAAGCTCTTTTACATCTAACCAGATTTCATTTAATTTGTTATTTTTTACATTGACGTAATTGACATACAAAGACCTATCTTCTTCTAGCATGGAGTAATTTGGTAATAAATTTATTTCATTTATAAACTCTTCGTTTTCAACTACAAAACTTTCCATAGAATCAAACCTATTTAAATTTTTATTAGCTAATCTATTTGCTTTTAATTTCCAAAATTTTTCTAATTTATCCACGTTTTTTGTATATAAAAAATAACCATTTATTGCACCTATAGATGTCGAAGCTATAACATTAAATTCTATATTTTCTTCTTGCAAAGCTTTTATCGCACCTGCTTGGAAAGCCCCCTTAGCTCCTCCACCTTGTAAAAAAAGACCAACTCTCTTTGACATATAAAAATCCTACTTTCTTTTAGAAACTTATACATAAATTTAAATATTTTTAATTTATAAATTAAAAAACTCCACAAAAGATTTATATGTTAAATATAAATCTTTTGTTCCTGTTAATTCCCTTATCGAATGCATAGCAAGCATTGGTATTCCTAAATCAATTGATGAAATATCTACAAAAGATGAAGATATAGGTCCAATTGTAGATCCTCCTCTTTTATCTGATGGATTTACAAATTTTTGATAAGGAATATCATTATTCTCACAAATGCTTTTATAAACAGATATAGAATGTGCATCACTTGTATATCTTTGGTTCGCACTTATTTTTATTACTGGACCATTATTTAAAATTGGTTTATTAGTTGGATCATGGTCTTGCAAACGATTAGGATGCAATGCATGGGCACCATCAGCGGAAATCATAAATGAATTATATAATCCTCTTATAAATTCTTCTTGATTTTTATTTAAAGATATTGCAACTCTATTCATTACAGTTCTTAAAAACATAGAATCTGCACCTTGTTTGGTTTGGCTTCCAATTTCTTCATTATCAAAAGCAGCTATCATATTAACAGCTTTATTACTAACTTGATTATTTGAATCCAAAAGAGCCATTAAACTAGAATGTACCATAGCTAGATTATCTAAATTTCTACAACTTACAAACTCTTCATTTAATCCAACCAAAGATCCCTTTGAATTATCATATAAATATAATTCAAAATCCAATATATTTTCTTCTACTACATTTATATTTGTACTAGTTAATTTAATCAAGAAATTATCCTTATTAAAAGTGTCATCAACCATTGAAAGTAATGGTAGCATATCCTTTTGTTTGTTTAATTCTATCCCTTGATTTACTTTAGGATTTACATGTATAGCTAAATTCGGAATTATAGCGATAGGTCTTTTAAAATCAATTAAATATTCATCTGGATTAAACACATCATTAGATTTTGTAAAAACTCTTCCTGCTATTGATAATGGTCTATCCAACCAAGTATTTAAAATTGGTCCTCCATAAATTTCAGTATTAAATTTTAAATATGTTTTTTCCCCTATAATTTCTGGCTTTGGTTTTATCTTTATAGATGGAAAATCAGTATGTGAACCTATAATTTTAAATCCTTTTTTTATATCATTTGAATTTATATAAAATGCTATTAAAGACGAATTATTTTTTGTAACAAAATAACCTTTTTCTTCTTTTAGATTCCATTTATCTTTTAGATTTAATTCCTCATAACCTTCTTTTTTCAACAACTTCTTACAAGTATTCACAACATGAAAAGGCGATGGTGATAAATCAACAAATTCAATAAATTCTTTAGCAAAATCCTTATGCATAAAAACTCCCCCTAGTAAAATTTATTTTTTATAGAACTTTTAATTTAACATAATCTAAATTAAGTACCTTTATTCCTTTATTTTCAAATGCAATAGTAACATTTTTATCCTTTTTAGATACAACAGTTCCTATTCCAAAAGTTGGATGTTTTATCTTTGAACCCGATTCAACATCTTTATTCTCTATAAATTTTTCTTCTTTTACTTTGTATTCATTTTTATATGAATTAGCTTGAGAATAATCTATTCCTGGGCCAAAATTTTTAATATATTTTTCATTTGCTCTAACTCTTTTTAATGAATTAGCGTCATTTAAATTCTTTATAAATCCATTTGGTATTTCATCTAAAAATCTTGATTTTTTAGAATAATTAGTCTTCCCATATAATGTTCTTCTTCCTGCATGAGTTAAATATAAAGTTTCCTTTGCTCTTGTTATACCAACATAACAAAGTCTTCTTTCTTCTTCTAATTGTGTTTCATCAAACATCGCTCTTGTTACAGGAAAAATACCTTCTTCCAAACCTGCTAAAAATACTATTGGAAACTCAAGTCCTTTTGCACTATGCAAGGTCATAAGAGATACTGCTTTTGCTGACTCATCTAATTTATCAATATCTGTACTTAGTGATATTGTAGCTAAAAAAGTTTCTAAATCTTTAATGTCACTACTTTGTTCAAATTCCACTGCAACAGATATAAATTCCTTAATATTTTCTATTCTTGTTTTACTTTCTATATCATTAACTTCTTCCAACACTTTTATATATCCTGTATTATCAATTATCTTTTGAATTAAATCAGTTATATTGTAAATCTCTTTCATTGCCATAAATGAAGATATCATTGTCGCAAATGTAGATAATTTATTTGCAGCTCTTGAAGATATATCCGTTCTTTCTTCTATATCTAAAAGTACAGAATAAAAACTTTCACCACTTTCTAATGCCAATTCTTCTATCTTTTGTACTGTTTTATTTCCAATTCCTCTTTTTGGCACATTAATTATTCTTTTTAAAGATATATCATCAAGTGGATTTTGTACAACCCTTAAATATGCTAATATATCTTTAATTTCTTTTCTTTCATAGAATTTTATTCCTCCATAAATTCTATATGGAACATTTTGTTTCATCAAAGCATCTTCAATTGCACGAGACTGTGCATTAGTTCTATATAATATAGAAAAATCATTATAATCTCTTTCATTTTCCTTAACTTCTTTTTCTATTCTATGAGCTATAAAATCTGATTCTTCTCTTTCATCTTCAGCTCTATATAATTTTAATTTATCCCCTTCACCTTTAGAAGACCATAATTTTTTATTTTTTCTTGATATATTATTTTTTATAACTTCGTTAGCACTATTTAATATCGTAGTTGTAGATCTATAATTTTGCTCTAGCTTTATAACTTTCGAATTATCAAAATCCTTTTCAAAATTTAAAATATTAGAAATATCAGCACCTCTCCAACCATATATAGATTGGTCATCATCACCAACAACACATAAATTTTTGTATTTTCCACTAAGCATACCTATTAGTCTATATTGAGCTTTATTAGTATCTTGATATTCATCTACTAAAACATATTTAAATTTATTTTGATAATAATCCAATACTTCTTTATCATTTTGGAGTAATTCAACTGTTTTAAATATCAAATCATCAAAATCAAGAGCACTATTTCCCTTTAATTTTTCTTGGTACAATTTGTAAATACTTGCAATTTTAGACATTCTAAAATCATCTTGGTGTATCTTTTGGAATTCCTTTGGTGTTATAAGCTTATCTTTTGCATCTGAAACTATTGAAATTATACCTTTTGCTTCAAAAGTCTTCTCATTTAAATTAAGTTCCTTTATACACTCTTTCATCAATGTTATTTGATCAGCTCTATCATATATGACAAATGAATTAGTATAACCAATTCTATCTATATATCTTCTTAAAATTCTTACACAAGCAGAATGGAAAGTAAATATCCACATATTAGAAATATCTTTATTAATAAGAACCTCTACTCTTTCTTTCATTTCTTTTGCTGCTTTATTTGTAAATGTTATTGCTAATATAGATGTTGGATTTATTGAAGTATCTTCAAAAATTTCTTTTAATTCATTTATATCTATATTTTCTTGTTTTTTTAACTCTTCCAATTTTTTAATATTAAAATCATTGATATATTTATTAATATTTTCTTCATTTAACTTTCCAAAATTCAATATATAGTTGATTCTATTTACTAAAACTGTAGTTTTTCCCGAACCAGCTCCAGCCAATATTAAAAGTGGACCATTTTTATTTATAACAGCTTTTCTTTGCATATCATTTAGATGCTTATAAGAATTATCTAAAACATCTTCAAAAAGTTCTTTAAACCTTTTTAACCTATCACTCATTCTTATCACCCTCATTGTTTGTAAGTTATATTATCCTTTATTAAAATCTTGAATACAATCCAAGAATATTGCTTTTAATTTAAAAACTTTAATTTATTTTTTCACTTTTCTTATAAAATACTTCCTAATATAATAGTATAACATAGATTGTATTTTTATGTTTAATATACAGTCTATGTTATACAAAAATTAACATCCTATTTATTATTTTTTTGTTTAAAAGCTTTACACTCATTATTTGAACTTTTAAAAACAATCAGCGATGGCATCATTTTTGATTTGAATCCAAAATATTTACATCCCCTTGGATTTTTCTCATCCCAAGTTGTATAAAAATATATGCATTTATAACAATTTATTTTTTTCAACTTAAATCACTCCAAATTATAAAACTTTCCTACATACTATATTAAATAATTTTTATATAAATTTCAAATATTAATAATTTATTAATTTTATAATAAATATATTGCTTATTAATATTTATTATGATATTATTTTCTAATTATTAAAAAACAATAAATATATAAGGAGGTTTTTATATGGAAAAACAAAAAAGACTAGGTAAAGACCCTATACCAAAGCTTCTTATCAAATTTTCTATACCAGCTATTATTGGGATGCTCATAAATGTTCTATATAATATTGTTGATAGAATTTTTATAGGGCAAGGAGTTGGAGCTTTAGCAATATCAGGCGTTGGGCTTACATTCCCTTTTATGACTATATTGATGGCATTTGGTATGCTTGTTGGTATCGGTGGTGCAGCATTAGTATCAATTAAATTAGGAGAAAATAAATTTGAAGAAGCTCAAAATATACTTGGTAATTCTTTCATCTTATTGATTATAGTTTCTTTAATTGTTACATTTGCAACTATCTCTTCTATGGATTTCTTACTCAACCTATTTGGGGCAAGTGAAACTACCTTTGGTTATGCAAAAGATTATATAACTATAATAATGGCTGGTGCAATTTTTAACTGTGTTGGATTTGGTCTTAATAATTCAATTCGTTCTGATGGTAGTCCAAATATCGCTATGATGACTAATTTATTAGGTGCCATAACCAATATAATTCTTGATTATCTATTCATAATGAAGTTTAATATGGGTATAAAAGGTGCAGCATATGCAACTGTTATCGGTCAGACTTTAAATACAGTTTGGGTACTATATTATTTTACTAAAGGAAAAGGTAATTTAAAATTAAAGAAAAAATATTTTAAATTGGATATGAATATTGTTAAAGCTATATTTGCAATAGGAATGTCTCCATTTGCAATACAATTAGCTTCAAGTGTTGTAAACGTTTTAGCTAATACTACTTTAAAAGCAAATGGTGGAGATTACGCTATTGGTACAATGAGTATATTAATAAGTATTGTAATGATATTTTTAATGCCTATATTTGGACTTAATCAAGGATCTCAACCTATAATTGGATACAATTATGGGGCTAAATTATATCATAGGGTAAAACATGCTTTAAGTATTACTATAATATCAGCTACATCGATATGTATAATTGGTGCTATAATAGTTCAAACAAACCCAAGTTTTTTAATTAACATATTTACACATGATGAAAATATATTACAAATAGGTACAAGTGGAATAAAAATATTTTTCTTGATGCTTCCTGTAATTGGTTTTCAAATCATTACATCTAACTTCTTTCAAGCTATTGGTAAGGCTAGAATTTCTTTATTACTTAGTCTATCTAGACAAGTTCTTATTTTGATTCCATTACTGATTATACTACCTAAATATTTTGGTTTAAATGGAGTTTGGATGTCTTATCCAATTTCCGACATTACTTCCACATTATTGACGACTGTCTTTTTAAAAATAGAATTAAAAGATTTAAAAAAGAAGGAATCTGAAACTAATATAATATAAAATTATCAAATATTAATATAAACTTTGATTACAAAATTATGAATATCAGTTAACAAGAAAAGAATAATTATTTCTTTTCCTGTTACTAATTTTCATTTTATTTTTTTATTAATTATCATTTAAGTTAATATTATATAAATAATAATTATAAGTTATTTATTATCAAATCTCCGAATTCACAAGTTTTTAATATAATATTTTTATCATGACTTTTTAAATCAATTGTTTTATAATTTTTATTAAAAAGTTCTTGAATAGTTATTTTAGTAATTTCAACTGCATTATCAAAATCAAAACATTCCTCTAGCATCATAGCTGTAGAAAGTATCATTCCTATTGGATTTGCTATATTTTCACCTTCAATATCTGGTGCTGAACCATGTATTGGTTCATATATATTAATATCACCAATACTAGCTGATGGCAAAATTCCAATAGACCCTGTTATTACACTAGCCTCATCTGATAATATATCTCCAAAAATATTATTAGTTAGTATTACATCAAAACTACTTGGATTTTTTATAATTTGCATTGAAGCATTATCTACATACATAAATTCAAGTTCTATGTCTTTATACTTTAAAGACATTTCTTTTGCTATTTCTCTAAATAATTTAGAACTTTCTAATACATTTGCTTTATCTACTAATGTGACTTTTTTTCTTCTTCTTTTAGCATGATCAAATGCAACTTTACAAATTCTTTTTATTTCATAATCATAATATTCCTCGACATCATAAGCCTTTATTTTTCCACCTTCTTCAAATCTACCCTTTTCTCCAAAATATATACCACCAGTTAATTCCCTTACAATAAGTATATCAATATTATTTTTTAGTATTCTCTCTTTTAGTGGCGATAATTCACTTAGTTCTTTATATATATTTATAGGTCTTAAATTAGCATAACAATTAAGTTCTTTTCTAAGTCTTAATAACCCTTGTTCTGGTCTAATTTTAGAATCTATATTATCCCATTTATAACCTCCCACACAACCAAGCAAAACTGCCTTAGAAGTTTTTATTATATCCAAACTTTCATCTGGTAATGGGTTTCCAAATTTATCTACAGCTTCACCTCCTATATATGCTCTTTTTATATCTAATTTTTTATTGTATATTTGGCACATTTTATTTATATATTTTACAGCTTCTCCCATTATTTCTTTACCTATTCCATCTCCAGGCATAACACAAATCCTATTCATATTAATTCTCCTTTAATTTATTTTTGCTATATTCTATAAGACCCCCATCATCTATAAGCTTTTGCATAAATTGAGGTATAATATTGAATTTATAAATATTTTTGTTGTTCAAATTTTTTATTATACCTTTATCTATATCAATCTCTAATACATCCAATTTATTTGTATCATCATAAATTTCTTTACATTCTAATATCAAAAGTCCTATATTAAATGAATTTCTGTAAAAAATCCTAGCAAAACTCTTTGCTATGACACATGATATTCCAGTTGCTTTTAAAACTATTGGTGCATGTTCTCTTGATGAACCACAACCAAAATTATCCCCTGCTAATATAATGTCATTTTCTTTTACTTCCTTATTAAAATTTTTATCTATATCTATCATCGCATAATTTTTTAATACCTTTTCATCTGATGTATTTAAATATCTTGCTGGAATTATAACATCAGTGTCTATATTGTCTTCATACTTGAATACCCTTCCTCTAAACATAGCGTTCCTCCTTTTTCGGACAATCTATATATCCTTTAATTGCACTATACGCTGCTATTAAAGGACTTGATAAATAGACCTGCGAAGTAATATGACCCATTCTTCCAACAAAATTTCTATTAGTCGTTGCCAAACAAACTTCATTTTCTGCTAAAATCCCCATATGTCCACCTAGGCAAGGTCCACATGTAGGAGTTGATACAACTGCATTTGAATTTATAAATATCTCCATATATCCTCTTTTTATACATTCTATATATATTTCTTGTGTTGCAGGTATTATTATAAGTCTTACATCTTCATTTACTTTATTATTTTTTAATATCTTTGCTGCTATTTTCATGTCTTCTAACCTTCCATTTGTACAAGAACCTATAACAACTTGATCTATTTTTATCGATTTTAGTTGTGATACTTCTTTTGTGTTATCTGGAGAAGACGGGCATGATACTGTTGGCTTTATTTTTGATAAATCAATATCATAAGTTTTAAAATAGTTATAACCTTCGTCTGCCTTAAATATCTTAAACTCTTTTTTTGATCTTTGATTTACATAATCCAAAGTTTTTTCGTCTACTTCAAATATACCATTTTTAGCCCCA
This sequence comes from Peptostreptococcaceae bacterium AGR-M142, assembly GCA_045345765.1. Taxonomy (GTDB): domain Bacteria; phylum Bacillota; class Clostridia; order Peptostreptococcales; family Peptostreptococcaceae; genus JAOARY01. The sequence continues at coordinate 2,932,277 of CP148265.1, read as the reverse complement.
GCCTCAATAGCCATATTAGATATGGTAAATCTATCATCCATAGTTAAATATGTCAAGCCATCTCCAACAAACTCCATAGACATATATCTAGCGCCATCTACACCAATTCGTCCTATTATATGAAGTATTATATCCTTTCCACTTATAAATTCTGATGGTTTATTATATAAATTAAATTTAATAGCCTTAGGAACCTTAAACCAAGTCTTTCCACTTGCCATTCCTACAGCCATATCTGTACTTCCAACACCTGTAGAAAAAGCACCTAAAGCACCATAAGTACATGTATGTGAATCCGCACCAATAACTAAATCACCAATAGTTACAATTCCTTGTTCTGGAAGTAATGCATGCTCAATTCCCATTTTTCCTATCTCAAAATAATTTTTAATACTGTGCTTTTTGGCAAATTCTCTTAATATTTTACACTGAGTCGCACTTTTTATATCTTTATTTGGTGCAAAATGATCTGGAACCAGTACCACTTTATTTTTATCAAAAACTTCTTTATTTATCTTTTCAAATTCTTTTATCGCAACTGGTCCTGTTATATCATTACCAAGTACTATATCTAAATTAGCTTCAATAAATTCTCCTTCTTTTACAAAGTCCCTATTTGCTTTATTCGCTAATATCTTTTGTGTCATGCTCATCTTCATTATTATCAAGCTCCTTTAAAATCATATATTTATTAACACTATCTAAATAAGCTAAAATACTAGCTTCTATTATATCTGTACTCATTCCTATCCCTCTATACTGTTTATTATCTTTTTGTAAAATCAAACTCACTTCTCCAAGTGCATCCTTTCCTTTACTAAGTGAATTGATTTTATAATCTTTTAATACAAATTTATCTTTAATAATCTTATCAATAGCCTTAAATGACGCATCTATTGGTCCATCTCCTAATGAAACATCTTCTATTTCTTCTTTTTCATTTATAAGTTTTATATTAGATGTTGATTTAGTTATATTTCCTGTATTTATTACAAATGATTTTAGTTTATATCCACTTTGATTTAGTTTCAAATTTTTTGCTATTAATACCTCTATATCACTTTCGTATATATTTTTCTTTTTATCACATAAATTCTTCATTTGATTAAATAATTCATTTATTCTAAATTCATCAAATTTATAACCTAATTCTCCTAATTTATTTATGAACGCATGTTTTCCAGAATGTTTGCCAAAAACTATTTTATTTTCTTTTTTTCCTATAGACTCTGGAGTCATTATTTCATAAGTTTCTTTATTTTCTAAAACTCCATGTTGATGTATTCCTGATTCATGAGCAAAAGCATTTTCTCCAACAATTGCTTTGTTAGCTGAAACAAATGATCCCGTTATAGTACTTATTAGATTACTAGATTTTATAATTTCTTTTTTATTTATATTAGTCTTAGCAAAATATATATCTTTTCTTACATCCATCGCCATTACTATTTCTTCTAACGCCGCATTTCCAGCTCTTTCTCCAATACCATTTATCGTACATTCAATTTGATTTGCCCCCGCACTTATAGCTGCTAATGAGTTAGAAACTGCCATTCCTAAATCATTATGACAATGAACTGAAATATCTGCATTTTTGATATTAGATACATTATCTCTTATTCCTTTTATAAAATTATAATATTCTTCTGGAGTTATATATCCAACTGTATCAGGTATATTTACAGTAGTTGCTCCAGCCTTTATAACTTCATAAAGTATTTCATACAAAAATTCTTTATTTGTTCTACTCGCATCTTCAGCAGAAAATTCTATATCCTCACAAAGTGATTTTGCATATTTAACCATATCAACAGCATGCTTTAAAACTTCTTTTTTATCCATTTTTAATTTGTATTTCATATGAATATCTGATGTTGCTATAAATGTATGAATTCTTTTTTTATTAGCATATTTTATAGCGTCATAGGCAATATCAATATCTTTTTTAAGTGCCCTTGAAAGACTTGCTACTATCGGAATTTTAACATTTTTTGATATTTGTCTAATAGCTTCAAAATCTCCCTTTGATGCTATTGCAAATCCTGCTTCAATTACATCTACATTTAATTTTTCTAATTGTTTTGCTACTTCTATTTTTTCTTCTATATTCATAGAACACCCTGGAGACTGTTCTCCATCTCTTAGAGTTGTATCAAATATCTTTATTGTCTTCAAAAAAAACCACTCCTTTTTTATTTGAAAATTTCAAAAATTCAAATTATTCTTCTTTCATTTTGCTTTAAATTTTTTATTAAACTTGCAAGCTTAATTTTTTGCAATAAAAAAAGTTCCATCCCAAAAGGGACGAAACTTATATCCGCGGTACCACCCTAGTTAACATACTGTTCACTCTAAAAATTTTTAACGGAATAACCCGATACTATCTACTGCTAATTCAAAAGTATAGCTTCAGAGCTAGTACGCCTTTCTCTATTTTTGCGAAATCTCACCAACAATCGCTCTCTTTGAAAAAATTTGTAAAGACGGTTCTCCTTCATCGCTTTTAATTATTGAAATTGATTTTAGCAAAATAAATAATCTTTGTCTAGTTGTTTTTTCTATAAAAATTTATTTTTATAAATATTTTTTTTTATATTTTAGTCAAAAAATATTATTTATTAATCTTGTTCTCTTATTATATTAGCTTCATTCACAATATTTTCACTGATTTTTTCTAATATTTCAAAAAGAAAATCAAGCTCTTTATCAGTTAAATTTTTAGATAATATTTTTGAATTATTTTTTAGAATTTCTATTAATTTTTCTTTTATTTCCTCAAATTTTTCTGTTAAATAAAGTCTATGGATCCTCTTATCCTTTTTATCCTTTATTTTATATATATACTCTTTATCCATTAATTTTTTTATAATTTTTGCAATCTCTGTTTTTTCTTTTTTTAGAATTTTAACCAAATCTTCTTGGCATATATTTTTATTTTTATCTATATGAATCAAAACCATAGCCTCATTATATCTTAAATCTAAAAACTGAAATTGCTTATTCATATAGTAATGCATATTTCTACTTATAATTCCAAAATACTTTCCTATTGACTTATTTACAGCAAAATTATCATCCATCAAATCACCTCTAAATATATTATATCACAAAAATAGTTGCATTTCGAAACTATTTGTTTTATAATAGTTGTAAATAGAAACTATTTTTTTAATATGAGAGGTGATTTGATGGACAAAGGTAATATAAATAAATTACTATTTAAATTAAGTGCTCCTGCAATAGTAGGTATGCTAATAAATGCTATATACAATATAGTTGATTCCATATTTATAGGAAAGTACGTCGGTAATTTAGGACTTGGAGCTACATCTATATTTTTACCTATACAAATGATTATTTTAGCATTTTCAATTCTAATAGGAGTTGGTAGTGCATCTGTTTTTTCAAGAGCATATGGTAAGAAAGATTATTTAAAATTAGAAAAGATAAGTGGAAATATATTTTTTCTGATGATTATTTTTTCTTTATCAATATCTGTTATTGGTATTTCATTTACTAATAAAATAATGTTATTATTTGGTTCTAGTCAAAATATTTTACCTTACGCAGTATCTTATTCCAAAATAATGTTTTTAGGTACTTTATTCATGCCAATATGCATAACTTATAATAATATTATCCGTGCAGAAGGTAACTCAATCGATGGAATGAATATGATGATTAGTGGTATGCTTTCTAATATAGTTTTGGATTATATATTTATCGTCAAAATGGATATGGGTATGTTTGGTGCTGGATTTGCAACTTCTATATCCAAATTTATAAATTTTTCTTATTTACTTTATTACCTTAAGAAAAAAACTACAGTGAAATTTAATATAAAAAATATAAGATTTGATTTAGAAATAACTAAAGAAATTTTATCAATAGGTGCTTCTGGTTTCATACAACAACTATCTATGAGCTTTATAATAGTATTTTTGAATAAATTGTTATTTATTTTAGGCTCTGATATAGCAATATCTATATATGCAATAATCTATAAACTAAGCATGTTCTTTATGATGCCAATAGTTGGTACTACTCAAGGTATGGCTCCTATTGTAGGTTTTAATTATGGAGCCAAAGAAATAAATAGAGTTTTTGAAGCTTTTAAAAAAACTATTTTATTTACTAGCTTTATAGGAATATTCGGTTTAATATTAATACTTTCAAAACCTGATTTTTTATTATCTTTATTTAGTAATAATCAACAACTAATAAAAACAGGTTCTTATGCACTAAAATTAGTTCTATTTAGTATTCCTTTAATGGGCTTTTATACTACTAGTATTAGTTTTTTTCAATCTATTGGACTTGCAAAAATATCATTTATTGTATCTTTATTAAGACAAGTATTATTATTCATACCAGTTTTGTTTATAAACATTTATATCTTAAATTTAGGACTTAATGGAATTTGGCTTTCATTTTTAATTTCAGATTTCCTAGCTTTTATAATAACTCTATTAATTGTATTTAAACAAATACAAAAGCTAAATTCAACAAAATTAAAAACAAAGATAGATATTTAATATATAAATCATTCTAAGTAGGCTTTGTAGCCTATTTTTTTTTATCTAATTGTAATAACAATATTTTTACTATATAATATAAAAATATTTATTAGAATAATTTCATTAAAATTCATATTATATTAAGGGGGGATAATTCCTGTGAAAGATCTAATTAAAAAAAATCCAACACAAAATTCTACAAAAAATGAACAACAAAGCAATAATGCAAAACCAATTAATCCTTTTGATTCTATACCTTCCAAAATATTAGATTATCAAAATAAAATTGGAAATAAAGGGATGAAAAAATTTTTAAATAGAAAAAAAGAAAAACCAAATAAAGGTTTAGCTTTTGCTGCCTTAAATAATATTTGCAAGGAAGCTGGTAAAATTTCTTATTCTATACAGGATATAAAAACATCTATAAACGAATCTAAAGTAACTAATCCCCTTGATAATATTAATTCAACTGACATTACAGCTGACATAGATAGAGATATTCTGTTCATGCAAGAGGCTTTAAGATTAGGAAATATAATCGGTATCACTCAAAGCTCTACAAGAGAAGATTTAGACTATCAGCATGAAGCCAGTAGACTTCGTTCTATTAATTATTCTAATGAAAATGAAAAAATCAAATTTAACATTCCTCAAAATTATTACAAAAAAATTGATATGGGTGAAGTAAAATCAGAATCTGGAACTATCGCTAGTAGTAGAATACATGAAGAAAAAGCAAAAGAAAATGCTACTTTGGATGAAAAAAATAGACTAGCTGCAATAAAAGCAAATCAACTACCAGATAATCACAGTGAATATTATATAGAACACTATTTACTTCTTAAAAATCCAAAAGTAAGTTCTACTGCAAATAATGAAGTTATCAGACTTTTGTCAAAAGAATTAAAAAGTAAAGATGTTTTTGATTCTTTATGGGCTAATAATGTTCGAATTGTTATTATACCAAAAAACGAAAGTATGGTTGATTTAGATCAATTTAAAAAATTAAAAGGAGATTCTACCTTCGATGGTCGTGGTTGGGATACTACAAGGGGAGCTGGCTATTTTGAGCCTGGAGATGGATATATATATGCAGCCATTGGTGAAGAAACCTTAACTGGAGAAAAATCTTCTTATGGTCAATACCCAAAAGGATATTCTGTTGGTACACATGAATTTGCACACACTATTCATAAGTATGGTCTTAGTGATGCTCAAAAAACAATAATACGAAATGAATATGATAAGAAAAAAAATAATCCAAATTCTATTTGGCCTGATGGTCCAAAGATTGATAAAACAACAGGTAAATTTAAAGAAAATTATTCATCTATGAATGAACTTGAATATTTTGCACAAACAGCAAATGCTTATTTAAATACTAATACAGGTATTGATCCTTTTACTAGTCAAGATAGAAATAACGGGAAAGCTTGGGTTCGAAAATATGAACCAGTATTAGCTAAATTATTAGATGAGATTTTTTCACATGAAGATATAATTGGAGCTAATCCTGTTATTTAAATTCTAAATAAAAAAACACCTTAAAGGTGTTTTTTGTTTTTAAAAATTCTAAAAATAAAAATGACTAAGTCTATAAGCCGAGTTCTGTATTTGATAATCATCTATCTAGACCTTTTGTTGCCAAAAGGTTCGAGCGACCTACCTACCGGAGGATACGGGCAGCATCCTTTTAATCCTAGCTTGGTCTTGCTTCAGATGGGGTTTACATAGCCAACTAGTCGCCTAATTGCTGGTGAGCTCTTACCTCGCCTTTCCACCCTTACCATTATAAATGGCGGTATCTCTCTGTTGCACTATCCTTAGAGTTGCCTCCACTGGACGTTATCCAGCATCTTTGCCCTACGAAGCCCGGACTTTCCTCATGCAAAAGCACGCGATTATCTGACTTACTCATATACTTATTTTTAGCACTAAAAAATCATATCATGATTTTTATAAAAAGTCAATAAAAGATAAAGAAAATCAAATTTCCTTTATCTTTTATTTAAATTAATTTTAATTATCTTAAAGTTTATCTCTCTTAACATAAGAAGTGTGAAGTAATTTATGAGCTTTTTCACCATAAGGTTCCCCTAAGAATTCATCATATAATTTCTTAACAGATGGATTTTTATGAGATTTTCTTATTTCTTTACTTCTATCTTCATCATATATAGCATTTGCACGCTTAGCTAATATATCTAAATCACCATGGTGGTATGGTTGTCCTCCACCACCAATACATCCTCCTGGACAAGCCATTATCTCAATTGCATGATACTGAGACTTACCCGCTCTAATGTCCTCAAGTATTTTTCTAGCATTCCCAAGGCCATGCGCAACAGCTATGTTTAATACCTGTCCATCTAAGTCAACCTTAGCTTCTTTAATACCAGACATACCTCTAAGTTCATTAAATTCTACATTTTCAAGCTCTTTTCCTGTTACCCATTCGTAAGCAGTTCTAAGCGCAGCTTCTATAACTCCACCAGTAGCTCCAAATATTACAGACGCTCCTGTAGATTCTCCTAATGGATGATCAAAATCTTCATCATCTAATGATAAGAAATCTATCCCAGCTTCTTTTACCATAGATGCAAATTCTCTAGTAGTTATAACTATATCCACATCAGATAATTCACTTTCACCAAGCTCAGGTCTTGCAGCTTCATATTTTTTAGCTACACATGGCATTAAAGACACTATAACCATCTTCTTAGGATCAACATTCATTTTATTTGCTAAGTAAGTTTTAGCTATAGCTCCAAACATCTCATGAGGAGATTTACAACTTGAAGGTATATCAAGTAAATCTGGGAATTGATGTTCAAAAAACTTAACCCACGCTGGACAGCAACTTGTAAGAATTGGTAATCTCCCACCATGTTGTAGTCTATGAACAACTTCTGAAGCTTCTTCCATTATAGTTAAATCTGCTGCAAAATCAGTATCAAACACTTTATCAAACCCAACTCTTCTTAAAGCTGAAGCCATTTTTCCTGTTACAGATATTCCTGGTTCCATTCCAAATTCTTCTCCAAGTGCAACTCTTACAGCTGGAGCTGTTTGAACTATTACTATTTTTTCTGGATCATTTATCGCATCCCAAACTTTAGATACATTATTAACTTCTGTTAAAGCCGCTGTAGGACATACTGCTACACATTGTCCACAGAAAGTACAAGAAGTTTCATGCATAGGTTTATTGAAAGCTGGTGATATAACAGTTTCAAACCCTCTGTCAATTGCAGATAACACATTAACAGTTTGAACTTCATTACACATAGTTTCACATCTTCTACATAAAATACATTTATCTAAATCTTTTACTATAGAATGGCTTGATGTGTCTTTTTCATTGTGACATTTTTCACCACTATATTTAATTTCTCTAATTCCAAGTTCAGAAGCCATAGATTGTAATTCACAATTAGTATTTTTATCACAGAATAAACAATCTTGAGGATGATTTGATAATATAAGTTCTAACACAGTTCTTCTTGCTTTTATAGATCTTTTACTATCTGTAACAACCTTCATTCCTTCTGTAACAGGCGTAGCACATGCAGGCATTAAACTAGGTCTTCCTTCAACTTCAACTACACACACACGACAAGATGCGACTTTATTTACAAACTTTATATCATGTAAATTTAAGTGACATAAAGTTGGTATCTTTATATTAAGTTTGTTAGCTGCATCTAATATAGTAGAACCTTTAGGTACACTAACTTTTCTATTATTTATCGTAAGATTTACCATAATTTTTATTCACCTCTTTAATAATTGTATATAACTATTTTTTAATTATAGCATTAACAGGACAAGCATCCATACAAGCTCCACATTTAACACAAGTTTCTAAGTCAATTTCATGTAATTCTTTAACTTTTCCACTTATAGCATTAACAGGACAAACTCTAGCACATTTTGTACAACCAATACATTTATCAGTTATATAATAATCTAATAATGCTTGACAAACACCAGCTCCACATTTTCCTTCAATATGATCTTCATATTCATTTAAGAAGAATTTTATAGTTGAAAGTATTGGGTTTGGTGCTGTTTTACCAAGTCCACATAAAGAAGTATCTTTTACTATTTCACCTAATTCTTTTAGTTTTGCTATATCTTCTTTAGTACCTTTACCTTCTGTTATTCTTTCTAATATTTCAAGTAATCTCTTATTACCAACTCTACATGGTGTACATTTACCACACGATTCTTCAACGGTAAACTCTAAGAAGAACTTAGCTATATTAACCATACAATCATCTTGGTCTAATACAAGCATTCCACCAGAACCCATCATAGATCCAATTGCACTCAATGAATCAAAGTCAATAGGTGTATCTAAAAATTGTTTTGGAAGACATCCGCCTGATGGACCCCCAGTTTGAACAGCTTTAAAATCTCCATTATTTAAAATTCCGCCACCAACTTCATACACTATTTCTCTTAATGTTGTCCCCATTGGAACTTCAACAAGACCTACATTATTTATCTTTCCACCAAGAGCAAAAACTTTTGTTCCTTTAGATTTTTCTGTTCCTATATTAGCAAACCAATTAGAACCTTTATTTAATATAACAGGAATATTAGCAAAAGTCTCAACATTATTTGCTGATGTTGGTTTTTCCCAAAGACCTGATTCTGAAGGAATTGGAGGCTTCATTCTAGGTTCTCCTCTTTCTCCTTCTATCGATGCTATAAGTGCTGTCTCTTCTCCACAAACAAACGCTCCTGCTCCATACTTAATAAATATGTCAAAGTCAAATCCTGAACCTAATATATCTTTACCTAAAAGACCTGCTTCTCTAGCTTGTTTAATTGCTATTCTTAATCTTTCTATTGCAAGAGGATATTCAGCTCTTATATATATATATCCTTCACTTGCTCCTATACAATGTCCTGCTATAGCCATAGCTTCTAAAACACTATGTGGATCTCCTTCAAGGATTGATCTATCCATAAATGCTCCTGGATCACCCTCATCAGCATTACATATAATATACTTTTGTTCTCCTCTATTAGCTCTAGTAAATTCCCATTTAAGTCCCGTTGGAAAACCTGCTCCACCTCTACCTCTAAGTCCAGCTTTTTTTATTTCTTCTATTGTTTTTTCTGGTCCTAATTCATTTAAAGATTTACCAAGGGCCATATATCCATCTGCTGCTATGTATTCTTCTATAATTTCTGGATTTATAAGACCACAGTTTCTTAAAGCTATACGCATTTGCTTCTTATAAAAAGACATGTCTGTATGCTTTGTAACTTTTTTCCCTATACTAGGTTCTTCAAATAATAATCTATCTACAACAGTATTATTTATTACATGACTTTCTACTATTTCCTTTGCATCTTCTGGTTTAACATGAACATAAAAAACATCATCAGGAAAAACCTTAACAATAGGTCCCTTAGCACAGAATCCAAAACACCCAGTTATAGTTGCATGTACTTTATCTGAAAGTCCAGCTTTTTTTATTTCTTCATTTAAATTCTTTACTATTAATTGACTATCTGCCGATTGACATCCTGTCCCTCCACACACAAGTAATTCTCTTTTTTCTATATTAATTGCTGAATTAGTCTCTAAATAATTTCTTAAATTTAAAAGAGGTTTATGCTTTTCATTAAGAGAGATTAATTCCTCAAAAGATTTTATTTTATCCATCGATTTACCTCCTAGATTTTCAATATCAAAATTTGATTTACTTTGCTCTATAATCTTCTACTATCCCTTTAACATCTTCAAGTTTAACAGCACCAAAAACTTTTTCATTTATTAAAACAACTGGTGCTAATCCACAAGCTCCAACACATCTTAATCCCTGTAATGAAAACATTTTATCTTCTGTTGTTTCCCCAGATTTAATAGATAATTCTTTTTCAAATTCTGCAATAATTTTATCTGCTCCCTTAACAAAACATACTGTTCCTAGACAGACATCTATTTTATACTTTCCTCTAGGTTTTGTAGTAAAGTATGAATAGAAACTTACAACACCAAATACCTTAGATGCTGGTACTTGTAATTTTTCGCTTACAAAATATTGTACTTCCTCTGGAAGATATCCAAATATATGTTGGGCTTGGTGTAACACTTCTATTAATGCCCCCTTTTTATCTGGTATCTTGTTTATAAATTCTTCTAATTTTTGATAATTTTCCTTAGTAAGAACATCAGACATTCTTTATCCTCCTTTTTTAGACAAGACTTTAGTCTTTACCAAAATAATTATATTAAAATAACTATCATCATATTATTGTTAAAAATTATATTAAGATATATAAAAACATTTCTAACATTATTTTTTCTACAAAACATTATCTACTAAAAAAATAAATGACAATAATTATTTAAGTTTACTTTGTTATTTTTTTTACGTTCTACCCAAATGATAAAATAAAAACAATCTTTAGTCAATGGTATTTTTTTATTAAACTTTAGTTTTTTCAATGTTTTCAAGCTGTTTTTCTGTATATTTATTCTCGATATTGATTATCATTAATATATTTTTTATGCATGTATCTTACGTATTTATGCATATTTTTTCAACAATTTTGTTAATGTAGCCATATCAATATTTATAAATATTAATATTGTTTTATAATTAATTTTTATAAATATTATTTCTTAGTATAATTTATATCCATATTATGAATAAAAATTTATTTTTTTTTTATTTTTTTAAATATTATATATATAATTATATATAATGAAGAAATTTATTTTATCGAATAAATAAATATTTATTTATAATAATTTATAATATATGTGAATATTTATTTAATGTTTGATTTAGAATTTTTTGAATATTTTTTATTGTTGTTTTTTTTAATTTTCAGTATTTTTTTAATATATATTTAAGTTATTTTTTATATATATTAACATTTTTATTTGTTAAATTTTTTTAACATGTTCTTTGTTTTAGTTAAAATATAGCGAAATAGCCATTTCCCATAATATGACTTTAAATGTAATTTTAATAAATATATTAAAATTACGGATTTTTCAGAACATTATAACTTTTTTCTTTTCTATTGTAAGACAATTTTTCATTTAGTATAATTTTGAATTGTAGTGAAATGTACAAAAATTTATACAATTTTATGAGGAGGAAATTTAATGGCATTAAAAAAAGAAAAGGTTTCCATGGGTAAAAAGGGTTTTTTCTATAAGTTTCTTGACTTTATAGAAACTGTAGGTAATAAATTACCTCACCCAGTTACATTATTTGCAATTTTTTGTCTTGCAATAATGGTAATATCACATCTATGTGCTTTAGCAGGAGTTTCTGTTGAATTTACTATGATTGATAGAAAAACATTAGAAACAAGTACTCAAAATATTAAAGCAGTAAGTCTTCTTACTACAGAAGGTATTAGATTTATGTTTACATCTGCTGTTTCAAACTTTACAGGATTCCATCCACTTGGAACTGTTTTAGTAGCAATGCTTGGGGTTGGTGTTGCTGAAGGTACTGGATTTATATCTGCATTATTAAAGAAAATAGTTGTTAACACTCCAAGAAAATTAGTTACAGCTATGGTTGTATTTTTAGGAATTATGTCTAACATTGCTTCAGATGCAGGGTATGTTGTTTTAGTTCCACTTGGTGCAATAATATTTTTAAGTTTTAAAAGACATCCACTTGCAGGTCTTGCTGCTGCATTTGCAGGAGTTTCTGGAGGATTCTCTGCTAACTTACTTATAGGAACAATCGACCCGCTTCTTGGTGGTATTACAACAGAAGCTGCTAAATTAATAGATTCTTCTTATTCTGTTACTCCAATGGCTAATTATTATTTCATGTTTGTATCTACTTTTTTAATAACAATCGTTGGTACTTTAGTTACTGAAAAAATTGTAGAACCAAGACTTGGTGTTTATAAAGGTTCTTCTGATGTTGATGTTCATGATATATCTAAAGAAGAGTCAAGAGGTTTAATGTTTGCTGGAATATCAACTTTAGTATTCATAGGTGTTATAATGCTTATGTTATTACCAGCTAATTCAATTCTTAGAGATCCTCAAACTCAAGAATTATTTGGACATTCACCATTTGTAAGTTCAATAGTATTTATAATAATGTTATTCTTCTTAATTCCTGGTGTTGCTTATGGTATTGCTGCTGGAACAGTTAAGAATGATAAAGATGTAGTTAAAGCTATGTCAAGTGCTATGAGTACAATGGGTGGATACTTAGTATTATCATTTGTTGCTGCTCAGTTTATAAAATATTTTAGTTATACTAATTTAGGAATTATTTTAGCTTCTAAAGGTGCGTCTTTCTTAGATGCTATTGGATTTAAAGGTTTACCACTTATAATATCATTTATCATAGTTGCTGGATTTATAAATCTATTTATAGGTTCTGCATCTGCAAAATGGGCTATAATGGCACCTGTATTTGTTCCAATGCTTATGAAATTAGGATTTAGTCCTGAATTTACTCAAGTTGCATATAGAATTGGAGATTCTACAACTAATATAATCTCTCCACTTATGTCTTATTTTGCAGTTATCGTTGCATTTGCAAATAAATATGATGAAGAAGCTGGTATAGGTACATTAATATCAACTATGCTTCCATATTCGTTATGTTTCTTATTAGGTTGGACTATATTATTAATATTCTGGTTCTTTATTGGAGCACCAATCGGTTTAGATTCTTATATATTCTTAGCACAATAAAAAATAAAAAAATAAGGAAATCAATTGATTTCCTTATTTTTTTATTTTTTTGTAAACATATTCACTTGTACTAAGCATCAATAAAGATGAATAATTTAAATCAAATTCTATTATATCTCCTATTTTATAATCATTTTTTGAATCTGTTATGTCTATTATCATATGGTCTGAACTTCCACCTAAAATCTTTAGCCTCTTTTCACATGGAACAATAGTTTCTATATTCACATCTTGTTTACCGATTGCTAATATAGCTCTTTTTCTAATACCTTTATCTTCAAATTTAGGTTTTAAACCAAATGCAGCAAAACCAATTTTTCCAATTGGAACAGAAGGTTTTTCTTTTATTTCAATAATTTCAGCTTGTAATTTAAATATATCATGATTCATTTCCTCTATATAGTTCATATCCGCTGTAGAAATTCCTAAAACAACAGATTCACCTAATCTTAAATTTGTTATTCCTTTTGGAATTTCATTATTTTCTATTAAATATAATGATGATGAATTTCCTCCTGATAAAAAATCTAACTTCTCTTCATATATAGATTCTGCCTTTGTTTTTATATCAATTAGTCTATTTAGATTTTTATTTGTAGGTAATACTCCTCCATAACAAGTCAAATTAGTTGCTAAACCTATTAACTTTATATTTTTTAAAGATTTTATTATTTCTATCACTTCATATAATTCGTCTTGATTAATATATCCTTCCCTTAAATCTCCTAAGTCTACCATCAAAACAATTTTGTGAACTATATTAAATAATTTTGCTCTTTCGTTTAATTTTAATATAGTATCTAATTCTGAATTAAAACTTATATTTGAATATCTAATAACATCATCAACTTCACTTAACATTGGTATTCTAATTAAAATCTTTTCTTTATTTATATTTTGATTTTTTTTCAAATTTAATATTCTTGAATCCGCAATATATTTTATATCTGTCTCTTCTAATTCTTTTAGTACTTCATTTGACGCACAAAATGATTTTGTTACTAATATAAGATTTAAATTATTTTTTTTTAATTTATTTGATAAAAAATTTATATTTTCTTTTAATTTCTCTATATCTATTTCTATTCTAGGATACATTTTTTCCCTCCGATATTGTATTTTTTGAGTTTATGTTGTAATGTCTGTCTTTTTATTCCTAAAGTTTTTGCAGCTCTGCTTATATTGTTATTATTTAATCTCATTGCCTTTAATATATATTTTTTTTCTATATCCTTTATTCGACTTTCTAAATCAAAATCTTTTTCAATACTTATATCAACAATTTCATCTTTTTTAAATCTATCTAAATTAATATCTTTTATTGTACTTTCATTCATTCCCAACTCATTTACAGATTTATATATTATTTTTTTTAATTCACTTATATTTCCCCTAAAATCATAATTTAGAAGTTTAGCCTTTGTTCTGTCATCTATTTTTACTATGTTTTTATTTAATATCTTGCTATATTTTTTTAAATAAATATCTATAAGTCCTCTAATATCATTTTTTCTTTCTCTAAGAGGTGGGATTTTTATACAATTCAATTCGAGCATATTATATAATTTATTTGAAATTTTTTTTTCTTCTAATAATCTATTTAAATTCAATGATGATGTAAATAAAATTTTTAAATCAATTGGAATTATTCTTTTTGAATTGTTTAAACTTAAATATTTATTTTCTATAGTCTTTGCTAATTTAGATTGTAAATCCAAAGACATCATTTCTATATTTTCTAAAATTAAAGTCCCCAAATTACATTGTTCCAAAATTCCTATATTTCTCTTGTCTTCATCTCTATTTAAATTTCCAAATAAAATTTCTTCTAATAATTCCATCTTTATATTTTCACAATTTTGTTCAATTAATGGTCTATTTTTTCTTTGTCCATTATAATGAATTATCTTTGCAATAGTTGTTTTTCCAACTCCATTCTCTCCTGTTATAATAGCATTACTTGTACTTAATGATACTCTTTTTGCAATTTCTATATTTTTTTCAAATTCATAATCTCTTGTATGTATATTTCTAAAATTATATTTTTTCACTTCCATTTCTTTAATCTTTATTGGACTTGAAATTTTTCTATGTAAGTTTAAAATTTTATTAGAAAGTTCTCTTAAATCAGTTATATTTTTGCTTATTTCAATAGCACCTAATTTATTATCTGATGATCTTAAAGGCATTATAGTCGTTATAGTCGTTATTTCCTTTCCTCTTTCATTTGTATACGTCAATTTTTTATTTTCTAGACCTTTATCCATACTTAAAGCATCTTTTAATAAATTAAACTTCTCAGTGCTATTAAATTCATTAATATCCTTATTTAAAATATCTCTTTGATCTTCTTCTTTTAATTTACTCATCGCCTTATTAAACAATATGGTTTTCCCATTATTATCTACCAAATGAATTCCCTGATCTATATTATTTATAACCCTATTTAATATCTTTATATAATCTCTTGCTTTCATGACAGCCCCCATAAATTTATTTCTTAGAATAGGTAGCTGTCGTATAAAAAAATTCAACCACAATATACTATAATAAGATTAAATACTAACACAGTACATTTTTATTATTCTCTTCGTACGACAGCTCCATATTAAATTTTTATCCTATTTATAAATTAATGCAATTTTACTATTTATATAACACAAACTTATTAGTAAGTTCATCTATTATATTAGAAGCTTTTTTTATATTTTTATTTGTTATAACTTCATCAATTGCATTTGCAATAATTTTCATTTCTTCTTCTTTCATCCCCATAGTTGTAACTGCTGGTGTTCCAATTCTAATTCCACTAGTTATAAAAAAACTCTCTTTATCAAATGGTATAGCATTTTTATTTACCGTTATAAACGCTTCATCTAATAATTTTTCAGCTTCTTTTCCAGTTATATTTTTAGATCTTAAATCTAATAAAAGTAAATGATTGTCAGTTCCTCCACTAACTAAATCAAAACCTTTTTTAATAAGTTCTTCTCCTAAAACTTTTGCATTTTTTATTATTTGTTTTTGATAGTCTTTAAATTCTAAATCAAGTGCTTCTTTAAAAGCAACAGCCTTAGCAGCTATTATATGCTCAAGCGGCCCACCTTGAATACCAGGAAATATTGCTTTATCTATTTGTTTTGCGTATTTTTCTTTGCATAAAATAGCTCCACCTCTTGGACCTCTCAAAGTCTTATGTGTAGTTGTTGTTACAAAATCAGCGTATTCACAAGGATTATTATGAAGTCCAGCTGCAACAAGACCTGCTATATGTGCCATATCAACCATTAAATACGCATCTACTTTTTTTGCAATTTCATAGAATCTTTTAAAATTAATTTCTCTTGGATAAGCACTCGCTCCAGCAACAATCATCTTTGGTTTAACTTCCAAAGCTATTTTCTCAACTTCATCATAATCAATTGTAAGACTTTGCTTATCAACACCATAGCTCTTAAAATCATAATATGTTCCAGATATATTTACTGGTGAACCATGAGTGAGATGGCCTCCTTGCGATAAATCCATTCCTAAAACTGTATCTCCTGGCTTTAAAAATGCAAAGTAAACTGCTAAATTTGCATTACTACCAGAATGGGGTTGTACATTAGCATGTTCTGCATTAAATAGTTTTTTTAATCTATCTATTGCAAGTTGCTCTATCTTATCTACATGCATACATCCTCCATAATATCTTTTATTTGGATACCCTTCTGCATACTTATTTGTAAGTTGACTTCCCATGGCTTCCATAACTGCATTTGAAACAAAATTTTCAGAAGCAATAAGTTCTATATGCTTATTTTGCCTTTTTATTTCATCTTTCAATGATTTATAAACTTCATTATCTATTTCTTTTAAATTTTCAAAATTCACAGAATATCAGCTCCCTAAAATTAATTTTTCTTAGCATTAATAAAAATTTTATCTATATTTATTATAACCAATATAACTTACATTGTCACTATTACCAAGATGTCAAACAAAAATTGAAAATTTATATTATTTTTTTATTAAATTTTAAAATTTTATATTGAATTTCTATTTTCAATAGTATATATTCTTATATGTTGTTTAATTATTTATAATAAACTAATTATAGATTGTTAGTAATAAAATAGATTTGCAAATATCTTTTTACGGAGGTGTTTTTTTGAATAAATTATATAATGAAAAAGAAATTATAAAAATAGCATTACTCGCGGGGGAAATTATATTGGAAAATGGAGGGGAAACTTATAGGGTTGAAGAAACTATTCAACGTATTTGTTTATCTTTAGGTATAGATACTGTAAGCGCATTTGTAACTCCAACAGGTATTTTCATTTCATCAAATACTAATGAAAATACTAATTATATCAAAAGAATAAAAAAAAGAGGTATGAATCTTAATAAAATAATGATTGCTAATAATATTTCCAGAGATTTAACTTCTAATACAATTGATTATAAAACTGCTCATAAAAAATTAGAATCTCTATATAGTCAAAATTTAAATTACAGTGAGTTTACAAAATATTTAAATGTTGGTATATGTTCTTCGTTTTTTTGCTTATTATTCAAAGGTGGTTTAAACGAATTTATATTTGCATTTTTTATTTCAATAATATCTATGTTTATATTTGATAAAATAGAAAGCATTGGTGATACTAACTTCTTATCCTTTATAATTGCTGGCTGTAGTATATCAATATTATCAATATTTACAGTTTTAATTTTTAATAAAGTACAATTTGATAAAATCGTAGTAGGTTCTTTAATGCCATTTGTTCCTGGAGTTTCTCTTACAAATGGGATTAGAGATTTAATCTCCTTAGATTTAGTTTCAGGCACATCTAAAATCTTTGAAGCTATAGTTATCGCAATTTCTCTAGCTGTTGGAGCTGGATTTATAATAAACTTTTGGATTAAAGTATTTGGGGGAGGATTTATAATATGATGTATTTAAGAGATTTTATAATTTCTTATTTTGCAACATTAGGCTTTTGTATATTGTTTAATGTTCCAAAAAAATATATAGTTCATGGTTGTTTAACAGGTGCAATTGGATGGTGTGTTTTTATATTTAATAAAGAAATTTTTCATTCTAATCCTTTTCCAAATTTTTTAGCATCAATAGTAATTGGAATCCTCGGTGAAATATTTGCTAGAATAAACAAAACCCCTGTTACATTATATGTCATCCCTGGAATTATTCCCTTAGTTCCTGGTTATGGAATTTATTTATCTATGATTCATCTTATAAATAATGATTTTTATTCGGCTATCAAAACTGGTGTAGATACTTTATTTATAGCTGGAGCGATATCGATGGGAATAATTATAGTTACTTCTTTTTCAAGACTTATAAAACTTCATAAATTAAAAATAATAAAAAAAAATAAAAGAGCTTAAGCTCTTTTATTTTTTTCTACTATTTTAGTTATAGTAGGCGTATACTTTTTACTCTCTTTAAATTCTTTATCTTTTGATTTTATTATTGTAAAAATTATAAACATAACAAATGCTGATATTAAAAATGATATTGCTTCAACACCAGTACTAAAATTCATCTTAGTAAGTACTGTGTAGGATACATAAATTGATAATAAAAACCCTAAAAGAGGAATTCCATAAACAATCATAGCAGCCCTTAGTACATCTGGCGAATCCAAATTAATCTCCACTCTATCTCCTATTTTTGCATCACAAAGATTCAAAACATCTATTTCCATTTCATTTTCTTCCATACCCATTCTACAAGCTTTACAACCTTCACAAGCAGCACTTCTTTGCATACTTATCTTTGCATATTCCTTATTTAAGCTTTTTACAGTTCCTACTTCTTTCAACTAATTCACCTACTTCATAAATTTAAGCATAGTATTTATAAGTTCATCTATTACTTCATCTTTTTTGGTATCACATTCATTTTCTAATGAAGATTTTACACAAGTATTAACATGATTCTTTAACATTATGCCACCAACTTTATCTATTGCTGATCTTATTGCAGCTATTTGTATCAATATATCAACACAATATTTATCATTTTCAATCATTTTTTGTATTCCTTTTACCTGTCCCTCTATACGCCTTAATCTTTTTATCAAAGCCTCTTTATCATTTTTTTTTGATAATTTTTTTTCCATCTTCTCCTCCAGATTAAAAACTTTTGTATATCACTAAAAATATAAGTAAAAACACTATCAAAAGCATTCTTTCGATAAAAACTTTTGTTTCATGTTTTGCATTTATATTTCCTAAATAACCTCTTATAAAGTACCTAAAAGCCTCCATTGCTATTCCAAAAACTAATATAAATAAAATTATTTTTATATTAAATTTATCTCTAAAAAATACAAATAATAAAATTAAAAATAAAAAAAATGACATAATATGATTTTTTAAATTCATAATAAATACTCCTTCTTTATAAATTACCCTACATAGGTATATTATATACCAAAAAAGAAGGTTTTAAAACCTTCTTTTTTAGTATTATAATCCATTATAAAAATTAATCTTCTTTTACATTTAACATTATACTTAACTCTTCTAATTGATTTTGATCTGCTTTAGCAGGAGCATCAGTCATCAAACAAGAAGCATTTTGAGTTTTAGGGAATGCTATTACTTGTCTTATATTATCTTCTTTTGCTAAAAGCATTATAAGTCTATCTAAACCAAATGCAATTCCTCCATGTGGTGGTACACCATATTTAAATGCATTTAATAAGAATCCAAATTTTTCATATGCTTCTTCTTCACTAAAACCTAATAAATTAAACATTTTTGATTGTAATTCACTATTAAATATTCTTATACTTCCTCCACCTAATTCATATCCATTTAGAACTAAATCATATGCCTTGGCTCTAACTTCACCAGGATTAGTTTCCATTTTATCTATATCTTCATCCATAGGAGATGTAAATGGATGATGCATTGCAACATATCTATTTGCATCTTCATCAAATTCTAATAATGGGAACTCTGTAACCCAAGCAAGTTTATATTCATTTTTATCTAATATTTCTAATTTCTTAGCAACTTCATTTCTAAGTGCTCCTAATGCATTAAAGACAACTTGATTCTTATCAGCTACAAATAATAATAAATCGCCTTCTTTAGCAGACATTTTTTCTACTATTTGATTTACCATATCATCACCTAAGAATTTAGCTATTGGAGAATTTATTCCATCCTTAGTTATCTTTATCCATGCTAAACCTTTAGCTTTGTAGTCCTTAACAAAATCCTCTAATTTAGAAATGTTTTTTCTACTAAATTTATCTTCATATGAAGCTACATTTATCCCTCTAACACTTCCTCCATTTGCTACTGCACCAGAGAATACTTTAAAATCACAATCTTTTACGATATCTGATATATCTTGTATTTCAAATCCAAATCTTAAATCAGGCTTATCAGATCCAAATCTCTCCATAGCCTCTTTGTAAGTAATTCTTTGGAATGGAACTGAAACATTAACATCTAACGCTTCTTTAAATACCTTTTGCATCATAGTTTCCATTATTTCTATAATATCATCTATTTCAACAAAACTAAGCTCACAGTCTATTTGAGTAAATTCAGGTTGTCTATCAGCTCTTAAATCTTCATCTCTAAAACATTTAGTTATTTGGAAATATCTATCCATACCAGACACCATAAGTAATTGTTTAAATATCTGAGGTGATTGTGGTAATGCAAAGAACTTTCCTTGATTTACTCTTGATGGAACTAAATAATCTCTAGCACCTTCTGGAGTTGGTTTATTTAACATAGGTGTTTCAACTTCTAAGAAATTATTATCAGATAAATAGTTTCTTACAATATTTGCAACCTTATGTCTTAATATTAAATTCTTTTGCATATATGGTTTTCTTAAATCTAAGTATCTGTACTTAAGTCTTAAATCTTCTTTTACAGTATCATCATCTTTTATATATATTGGTGGAGTTTGAGATTCACTTAAAACTCTAATTTCTTTTGCAAAAATCTCTATATTTCCAGTTTCCATATTAGGATTTTTTGAAGCTCTTTCACAAACTTCACCTTTTATAGCTATTACGTATTCAGATCCTAATTTTTCAGCCTTCGAAAACGCTTCTAAAGAAACATCTGTATCAAAAACTATTTGAGCAATTCCTTTTATATCTCTAAGGTCTACAAATATAAGACCTCCTAAATTTCTCTTTCTTTGAACCCATCCCATAAGAGTAACTTCTTGTCCTATATGGCTCTCTCTAAGCTCTCCACAATAATGACTTCTCTTAAGACCTTTCATTGTTTCCATCTTTATGCCTCCTTAAATAATTCATCTTCTTTTCTTTTTATCATTTCATCAATTCTATTTATATAATGCTCTATATCTTTTACATTAGGAACTCTCACCAATCTATCTTCTTTCTGATAATAAATTTTTGAGATTCCCCCTGCACCTAAAGCTATTATACTTTGTTTTTCCTCCATTATTTGTACATTATATACAGATTCATAATTTTCTTTGGAATAACCTATATTCTCAAGATTTCCAAGTATCTGTCTTTGTCTATACATATAATAAGGTTTCATATTCATTTGCCCTGCAAATTCCATAGAAATATCAACCATTTTTTTCATATCTTCATATTTTAAAACTTCAATATCCATGTCAATTTTATTTAAATCAGAAGCTCTCTTTAAGGCTAATGTATGAACAGTTAAACTTTCTGGATTTAACTTTTTTATTTCTTCTAATGTATTTTTAACCATATCTACATTTTCATCAATAAGTCCCAAAATTATATCCATATTTATATTAGAAAAGCCTATTTCCCTAGCTTTTTTAAACCAATACGATATGTCTTTACTATCATGCTTTCTGTTTATTTTTCTTAGTGTTTCATCATTCATAGTTTGTGGATTTATACTAATTCTATCGACTTTATGTTTCTTAATAATGCTTAATTTATCTTCAGTTAAAGTATCTACCCTTCCAGCTTCAAAAGTAAATTCTTTACATTTAGATAAATCAAAATTATCTTCTACAGTCGTTAGTAAAAAATCTATTTCCTCTTTTGATATAGCGCTTGGCGTTCCCCCACCAATATATATACTTTCTATTTCCTTATCTAATTCTTTTAAATATTTAGAAATCCTTATAATTTCTTTTTTTAGAGCATCCATATAGTTCTTTGTTAAATGCCCCCATTTTGAAATTATATGTGATGGAAATGAACAATAAATACATCTAGTATAACAAAATGGTATACTTATATAAACTGAAACTTTATTATGCTTTGCAAAATCCAAAAATTTTCTTTCTTTTTTACAAATATCAAGCATTAAATCAATTTTTTCATCTGATACTAAGTATTCATTCCTTAAAATATCTTTAATTTCATTAGTATCATAACCTTTATTATACAAATTATGAACAATTTTTGTAGGTCTTATTCCTATTAAGATTCCCCAAGCTTGTATTTTATCAAATTTGTTTGATAGAATTTTATAAAGCTCTTTTTTAACAGCTTTTTTCATATCTAAATGAATTAAATCTTCTTTCTTAATTATTATTTCAATTAAGTCATTTTCATAATATTTTATTATAGATTTTTCTTTATCAAATGATATAGATATATTAAATTCTTTTTCTTCTTCTAAAAATTTATATTCTTTAGTAAATATCTTTAACATCGAATCTACATCATATCTAAAATTTTCTTTATCAAGATAAACTTTTATCATTTTTTACTACTTTCCTTTCATAAAAGGATTTACTTGTTTTTCTCTTCCTATTGTTGAAAAACCACCGTGACCTGGAAATACCTTTATTTCATCGTCTAATTTTGCTAATTTATTTAAAGATTCATCTAATTCATCAAAATCTCCACCATATAAATCACTTCTCCCAATTGAACCTGCAAAAAGTGTGTCTCCTGTTATTAGTATATCTTCACAAAGCAAACACATACTTCCCTTTGTATGTCCTGGAGTTTCAATTATTTTTATTTCCTTAGAACCTAGTTTAATTATTTCTCCATCTTTTAAGTATCTATCCGCTTCTAATTCTATCAGTTCTTTGCATATTCTATATGATAAATTATTTTGTGAATCCAAAAGCAAATCCTTATCATTTTCATTAATAAGTAAATGGGTATTTGTTTTACTAAGTATTTCTTTTAATGCACACATATGATCACCATGAGCATGTGTTAATACTATGTATTTTAAACTTAAATCATTAGTTTTTATTTCCTCTAATATTTCATCAATCTTACCTGAAGGGTCTACAACGATTGCTTCTTTAGAATCTTTATCCGCTAATAAATAAGCATTTACAGCATATATTCCTCCAACAAAATGTTTTAATATCACAAGTCCACCTCCAAAATTTTTTAACATATCTATTTTACTATATTCTATGCAATTACTCAAATATAAAATAAAAGATAGTAATAAATATTAAATAAAATATAAAAATTTTATCTAATATTTATACTATCTTCAAAAATACCTTTTAGAATAATTTTTTTGAATCTATAAGCATTGTAACAGGACCATCATTTAAGATATCCACTTGCATATTAGCTCCAAATTCACCACTTTCAACCTTCTTACAAAGTTCTTTAGATTTTTCTAAAAAATCTTCATATAACTGCGTTGCATGGTCTGGTTTTGCTGCATTTGAAAAGCTAGGTCTTTTTCCTTTTCTACAGTCTCCAAATAAAGTAAATTGAGAAACTACTAATAATTCTCCATCTATATCAATCAGGGACTTATTCATCTTTTCATCTTCATCTTCAAATATTCTAAGTTTTAAAATCTTATCGACCATATAGTCAACATCTTTTTTAGTATCCTCGTGGGTTACTCCAAGAAGCACCATAAGACCTTTTTTTACTTCACCTTTAATTTGGCCTTCTACCTCCACTTTTGAACTTTTAACTCTTTGCACTACTGCTCTCATCAAATTCACCCCTATAAAATAAAAAATTTATTCCTAGTATTATAAGAAAATTTAGTATTGATATCAATAAGTTTATACTAATTTATTACTCTATAGACGTCTAATACACCAGGAATTGAATTTAATCTATTCATTATAGAATTTAATTGTTCTATACTATTTACTTCAATAAATAAATTCATATTAGCGATTTTATTTTTATTAGTTCTTGCATTAATTCCATTTAATGATATTTTACTTTCTGCAAATACTTGTGTAACTTCTGTAATAAGACCTCTTCTATCATTTGCTTTTACCTGTACTTCCGCTTCAAAAGATACCTTTTTATCAATATTCCAAGAAACTTCTATCAGTCTATTCTTTGTATTTGCATCATCGCCTGATATATTTGGACAATCTTTTCTATGGACAGAAATTCCACGCCCCTGAGTTATATAACCAATAATACCATCACCAGGAAGTGGATTGCAACATTTTGCAAATCTAACTAAAACATTATCTATTCCTCTTATTATTACACCTTGACTTCTATTTTTATTTTCATTTTTTTTGTTATCAATCTCTTTTACTTCTACTATATTTTCTTGTTTTTCTTTAGACTCATTACTTTCCTTAATATTCTTTTTATTTTCTTTTTCATATTTTTCTTTAATCTTTGGGACAACTTGACTTAAAGTAAGTCCCCCATAACCTATAGTTGCATAAAAATCTTCCTCTGTATTTTGATTGAATTTTTTTGCAATATCGGTTATAAATTTATGTTTTAATACAATACCCACTGGTAAAGCTAATCTTTTAACTTCTTTTTCTAGCATATGCTTCCCACGTTCTAAATTTTCATGCTTTCTTTCTTTTTTAAACCACTGTCTTATTTTATTTTTAGCTTGAGAACTTTTTACAAGATTAAGCCAATCTCTACTAGGTCCATTTGAATGTGATGATGTTATTATTTCTACAATATTTCCATTTTTAAGTTTATAATCAAGTGGAACTATTCTACCATCAACTTTAGCACCTATACACCTATTACCAACTGCTGTATGCACCTTGTATGCAAAATCAACTGGAGTAGAACCAGCAGGAAGTTCGACAACATCAGCTTTTGGACTAAATACAAAAACTTGATTTGTAAATAATTCTATTTTTAAAGCTTCCATAAATTCTTTAGGATCATTTAAATCTTTTTGCCATTCCATCA
Source organism: Peptostreptococcaceae bacterium AGR-M142 (assembly GCA_045345765.1). Classification (GTDB taxonomy): domain Bacteria; phylum Bacillota; class Clostridia; order Peptostreptococcales; family Peptostreptococcaceae; genus JAOARY01. Next base: position 2,906,919 of record CP148265.1, on the reverse strand, counting down.
TTTGTCTTAACCAAACAAGTTTTTTGTCCATATCTTCTGAATTTTCTTCTTCTTCTTGCTCCTCAGTCTTGCCTTCTTTGTACTTCCAATGAGCTGCGATACCATATTCAGCAGTTTTGTGCATTTCTTCAGTTCTTATTTGAATTTCTATTGGTTCTCCATCTGGACCTACAACTGTTGTATGCAAAGATTGGTACATATTTGGTTTTGGCATAGCTATATAATCTTTAAATCTTCCTGGTATAGGTTTCCATATGGTGTGTACAATACCTAAAACAGCGTAACACTCTCTTACAGAAGGAACTATTGCTCTTACAGCTGTAAGATCATATATTTCTTCAAACTCTTTGTTCTGATAATGCATTTTTCTATAAATACTATAAAAATGTTTAGCTCTTCCATATATATTACAATCTATTGATAACTCTTCAAATTTAACCTTTAATATATCTATAACTTTTTGTATAAAAGCTTCTCTTTCTTTTTTCTTTTTAGAAACTTTCTCCCTTAAATCATAATATCCTTCTGGATCTAAATATCTTAAAGATATATCCTCAAGTTCAGATTTAATTTTAGATATACCAAGTCTGTGAGCTATCGGTGCATATATCTCTAAACATTCTCTTGCTTTTTCTTTAGCTTTAGCTTCAGACATATAATTTAAAGTTCTCATATTATGAAGTCTATCTGCAAGTTTAATTAATATCACTCTTATATCTTTACCCATAGCTAAAAACATCTTTCTTAAATTTTCAGCCTGTGTTTCCTCTTTAGATTTATATGATATCTTTCCTAATTTTGTTACACCCTCTACTAAATGTGCTACTTCTGGACTAAACATTGTTTCTATATCTTCATAAGTATATTTAGTGTCTTCAATAACGTCATGTAATAATCCCGCAGCAATAGTGTCTGCATCCATTTCTAATTTTGCTAAAATCATAGCAACTTCTTTTGGATGTATGAAATATTCCTCACCAGATTTTCTAAACTGACCCTTATGAGAATCTTTTGAAAAATTATATGCTTTTTTTACCAAATCAAAATTTGCATTAGGTGCATATTCCTCTATTTTAGAAATTATATCATCTAGCATAAATTCACCTTCTTTTTTGCTTAAAAATTTTACTCATCTATTTATAAAAATAGTTGGTCTTTAAGACCAACTACTTAATATTTTACCAAAGATTTAATATCATATTCACTTACTTTATCTCTTCCGTTTAAAAATTCTAATTCTATTAAAAATGCCATTGCAACAACTTCTCCACCAAGTTTTTCTATTAATTTTGCTGTTGCTCTTGTTGTTCCTCCTGTTGCTAGTAAGTCATCTACAATAGCAACTCTTTGCCCTTTTAATATTGAATCTTTATGAATTTCTAAAGTATCAGTACCATATTCTAATTCATATTCAAAACTCTCAACTTCTGCTGGAAGTTTTCCTGGTTTTCTAACTGGGACAAAACCTGCATTAATCGCATATGCAACAGGTGTTCCCATTATAAACCCTCTAGCTTCTGGACCTACAACTAAGTCTATCTTTTTATCTTTTAAATACTTTGCTATTTCATCTATAGAATATTTAAACGCATCCTTGTCTTTTAATAATGTTGTTATATCCTTAAAATCTATTCCCTCTTTAGGATAATCTTTAACTGATCTTATCTTTTGTTCAATATTCATTTTTTTCCTCCCAAATTTTATATTAAGCTATCTATATAAATCATAGTATTTGCTGTATTTAAATCTTTTTTTTCTTTTATATCTTTTAACTGAATATATATCTCTTTATCAAAAAAATCAAAATCTATCATATCTAAATCTTTAAAGGTATTTAATATATTTAAAAATTTAAAAGGATTTAAATTTAATTCTTTTGTTAACTTTATAAAATCATGTCTTAATAATTTATTTTTAGAAATAACCTTATAAAAATTAACAAAATCTTTTCTAATTGGCTTTATCAAAGAAAAATCAGCAAAATCTGAATTTTTCGCGCAACTACCCACTATATAGTCATAACTAACAATATTATTATACTCCTTTAAACTTAAATTTTCAATACTCGGATACAATATAATATCTAAATTTGATTTATTTTTAATTTCTGATTTTATTTTATGTATAAAAATATTATAATCTAATATTTTTCTTTCTAATATATATATTAAATCTTTTAAATTTGTATAATCATTTACAAGTATTAAATTTTTTCCGTTTCTTAGAGTCTCATCAAAATCTATATCTAGATCACAGTAAACATTTTTTATTCTTTTTATATTCGTTGGTCTATAAGAATCAAAATCCAAATCATATAAGTATTTTTTATCAATAACTTTTTTAATATCTATTAAATTAAGTTGAATTGACTCAACTCCATTGTATTTATTTATATCTAATGTAATAACTCCATCATAAAAAGTATTAAAATCAAAATCTTGAAATAGATAAGCTTTATTAAAAGCTATTACTTTAAATTTCTTATTATCTTTTAATAATTCAAATGATACATGGTCTTTATCCTTTCCTATAAATCTTAAGTTAGAAACTTTAAATTCTTTTATCAAAAATTTAGGTGTAGGATTTCCCATTCCAAAAGGTTCTAAACTTTTCAAATCATTTATAAGATTAAACCCTATTAAATTAGGTTCAAGTTCAACTTCATAACTTATTTCTTCAATCATATCATTTTTTGTTAATACCCTATTTGCATATTCATTTATCTTTTCCCTTAATTTTTCTATATTCTTAATTTCAACAGTAAGTCCTGCTGCTTGTTTATGACCTCCAAATTTATATATATATTCTTTTGAATACAAAAGAGCCTCATATATATTAAAATTCTTTATTGATCTAGCTGAACCTTTTGCAAATTGACCTTCTTTACATAAAAGTATAGATGGTTTATAATATTTTTCTGTTATTCTTGATGATACAATTCCAACAATTCCATGATTCCAATTTTCTTTATCTATTAGTATTACCTTTTGTTTATCAAATGATTTATTATTTTCAACCTCATAAATAGCTTCTTCATTCATTAATTTTTCTTTATCTTGCCTTATTTTATTTTGTTCATCTAAAAAATTAGCTATACCAAAAGCAATATCTTGGTCTTCACAAGTAAAAAGTTCTACTGCTTTATAAGAAAATCCAAGTCTTCCCCCAGCATTGATTCTAGGCCCTAAAACATAACCAAAATGGTATGCTCTTATATTATCTTCTATACCACAAATATCTATTAATTTTTTTAAGCCAATTATCTTCGTTTTTTTTATAAGTTCTAATCCTTTTTTTACTATAAGTCTATTCTCATCTTTTAATGTTACAACATCACAAACCGTTGCCATTGCAACTATTGGCAATAATTTATTTACATCTATATTTTGTTTAAGTTCATCATTTAATGCTTGTATAAGTTTAAATGCTATGCCAGCTCCACACAGACTTTTAAATGGATATTTGCAATTACTTTGTTTTGAATTTATTATAGCTAAAGCTTGCGGTAAGCTTTCTTCACATTCATGATGATCTGTAATTATTAAGTCAATATCAATTTCCTTGGCATAATCTGCTTCCAAAAAACTTGTAATTCCACAATCCACAGTTATTATAAGTCTATTTCCTCTATCTTTTATTTTTTTTATAGCATCATTATTAAGTCCATAGCCCTCATGAATTCTATTTGGTATATAATAATCCACATTCTTAAATCCCATCTCTTTAAATGCTAATAATAAAACGGAAGTAGCACTTGTTCCATCAACATCATAATCTCCATATATACATATTCTTTCATCTTCTTCATAAGCATTTTTTATTCTTTCTATTGCCTTTTTCATACCTTTTAATAAAAATGGATTATGAAAATCTTTATATTCTGGCTTCAAAAACTTTTCATACTCATTTTTTTTCAATTTTCTATTATCTAAAATTGATTCTATTATGTCTTTTCTATTTTTTATATTATTTCTTTTTATATTCTTTGATATCCACTTTTTCAAATTAATCACCTTCAATAAATTATAAAACTAAAGGCACAAAAAACTTAAAAAAGTTTATTGTGCCTTTTTATTATAATATAATTATGCTATCTTAGCATTTTTATTCTTCTTTTTATTTTTAATTAAAACCCATATTGGACTTGCTATAAATATCGAAGAATATGTTCCTGTTAAAACCCCACCTATAAGTGGTAATAAAAAATCTTTTATAGATTCAGAAGCTAGAAAATATAAAGAACCTATTGCTACCAAAGTAGTTAACGATGTGTTAATCGATCTTGATATAGTTTGACCAATACTTTCATTAGCAACTTCCATATAAGGACTTTTCTTTTTATTATATTTTAAATTCTCTCTAATTCTATCAAAAACAACTATCGTATCATTAATAGAATAACCTACAACAGTAAGCATAGCTGCAACAAATGGCGCATTTACAGGTATGTTAAATATCGCATATACAGCTAATACTATAAGTACATCATGAACTAAAGCAATAACAGCTGCTACACCATAAGATAATTCAAATCTAAAACTTAAGTATATAAGTATGCCTATAGTTGCTATTATAACAGATACCAAAGCTTTATTTTTAATTTCATCCCCAACAGATGGTCCAAATTGATCAACTTTTTCTGGATTAGCTTCTGTTAAATTATATTTTTCTTTAAAGCTATTAAATAATTCTTCTCTTTTTTTACTATCTAAATCTTCTCTAGTTTTAAGTTGAACTATTTCTTTTTTGTCTCCAATTTTGTTAATAGACATATCTTTATCATATTTATTTGTTATTTCTCTTACTTCATCTACACTAAATTCTTTATGAACATTTATTTCTATTTGTGTCCCACCAGTAAAATCTATTCCATAATTTAATCCTCTAGTTAGCGATAATGCTAAACCTATAATCATTATAGCAATTGACAGCGAAAACCAAATCTTTTTCTTTTCTATAATTTTCATTTATATCCCCCCTTACATTCCAAATAACTTTTTGTTTTTTATCATATTTGAATGCGCTAGACTTCTTAATAGTATTTTTGTAACAAATACAGCTGTAAATAAAGATGCTACAATACCAATCATTAGAGTTATTGCAAACCCTTTAATAGGTCCAGTACCAAAATTATAAAGCACTAATCCTGATATGAATGTTGTTATATTAGAATCTATTATGGTACTTAAAGCTTTAGAAAAACCAGATTCTATTGATGACCTTATGGTCTTTCCATTCCTTAGTTCTTCTTTGATTCTCTCAAATATAATAACATTTGCATCAACAGCCATACCTACAGACAATATTAAAGCTGCTATTCCAGGAAGTGTTATTGTAACATGAAGACCTGCAAAAGTTGTTAGAATAATCATTGTGTATGCACTTAAAGCTATTCCTGCAACAAAACCAGGAATTTTGTAATATATAATCATAAATAAAAGAACTAATCCAATACCTACTTTAGCTCCTTCTATACTTTTATTTAAAGCATCTACACCAAGAGTTGCTGTTATAGTTGATGTTTGAACTTCTTTAAAATCAACTGGTAAAGCACCTGCTCTTATTAAATTAGCTAGTTCTGAAGCTCCTTCTACATCAAATCCTCCACTTATAGTAGCATTACCATTTGCAATGTGAGTATTTACTGAAGGCGCTGATATAATTTCACCATCTAATTTAATAACTATTCTACCTCTAGTTGGTGCTAGTTCCTTTGTTGCATCCGAAAAAGCTTTTGTTCCCTCTGAATCAAAACCAATTGCAACAACAGGCTCATTTGTTTGAGAATCAAAAACCACATCAGATTTTGTAACATTACTACCCGTTACAACAACAGTTCCATCTTCTTTTTCGAATTTTAATTGTGCAGTTTTTCCAATTGCTTTTAATGCTTCCGCAGCATCTTTAACACCTGGAAGTTCTATTCTAATTCTATTTTGACCTTCTCTTACTATAAGAGGTTCTGTCAACCCCATACCATTGATTCTTTTTGTAAAAACTTCTAAAGTTTGTTCCATAACCTTGTTTAATTCTTCACCTTTTTTATCTGTTTGTGCTTCATAAACTACATATACTCCACCTTTTAAATCTAATCCTTGCTTTAGATTATCTTTAATCGGTGCAATATTAACATTTCCAGCACTAAAACCATTTACTAAAACAAATCCACTAAATGCTATAACTAAACTTAGTAGTAAAAATATTAGTATATTTTTTATTTTCATCTTTGCTCCCCCTAACTAATTGTGTTTTTTAGCAAATTCGACATAATCTAATGCTGACTTTACTAAATTTTCTTTTTCTTCATCTGTTAAATCTCTTATTACCTTAATAGGATTTCCAAAAGCCAAAACACCATCTGGAATTTCTTTATTTGGAGGTACTAAACTACCTGCACCAATTATAGTATTACTACCTATTTTAGCTCCATTTAATATTATAGCTCCCATTCCAATAAGGCTGTTATTTCCAACAGTACATGCATGTATTAATGCTTTGTGTCCTACAGTTACATAATCACCTACTATTGTCGGAAAATCTTTAGCAATATGAACTACACTACCATCTTGTATATTTGTATACTTTCCTATTTTTATATAGTTCTCATCGCCCCTTAGTACACAATTATACCATATATTTGAATTCTCTCCTAGAGTAACTTTTCCAATTATATCTGCGCTACTTGCAACAAATACTGCATCTTTTATATTAGGTTCATTGTTTTCATATGATTTTATCATACTATCCCTCCAATAATTCTTTTGCTTTTACCATTATTGCACATTCGATTCTTTTCTTTTGCATTTCACAACCTAATTTGTATGGTTTTAATACATCTCCATTAAAATTAAGAGCATTAGCATGACATCCACCTGAACAATAGAATTTAGCCCAACAATTTTTACAATCTTCCTTCGCATATACATGTGCATTTCTAAAACCATCAACTAAATCTTGTTTTAAAAGTATTTCATCATCATATAAATTAGCTAATTTATAGTCTTCTTTTCCAACAAATTGATGACATGGATATATGTCCCCTTCAGGTGTTACTGAAATATATTCAGTTCCTGCACCACAAGCAGTAATTCTCTTTATAATACAAGGTCCTTGATTTAAATCAATCATAAAATGGAAGAACGTAAATTTCTCTTTATTAATTTTTTTCTTTGCATATTCTTTTGCTAATATTTCATATTCTTCAAATATCTTAGGCAGATCTTCCTCTCTAAGTGCAAAAGGATTTGATTCATCATCAACAACAGGTTCAACAGAAGTTTTAGTCATTCCTAAATCATAAAAATGCATTACATCTTTTGAAAAATCTAAATTCTTTCTTGTAAAAGTACCTCTTACAAAATACTCTTTATCTCCTCTTTTTTCAATAAGTTTTTGGTATTTTGGTACTATTATATCGTAAGAACCCTTATCATTCATAGTAGGTCTCATACTATCATTTACATCTTTTCTACCATCTAAACTCAGTACTATATTATGCATATGTTCATTTATAAAATCAGTAATTTCATCATTTAAAAGTATTCCATTTGTAGTTATTGTAAATCTAAAGTTTTTATTGTGAATTTTTTCTTGTTCTCTACCATATTTAACAAGTTCTTTTACAACTTCAAAGTTCATAAGAGGTTCTCCACCAAAGAAATCAACTTCTAAATTTCTTCTATTCCCTGATTTTTTTATTAAAAAGTCAAATGCTCTTTTACCTGTTTCTAAGTCCATTAATTTTCTTTCTCCACCAAAATCACCTTGTGAAGCGAAACAATATGAACATTTTAAATTGCAATCATGTGCAACATTTAAACATAATGCTTTTATAACTTGTTCTCTATTTTTAAATTGTTCATGATTTATATACTGATCATCACCATATAAAAGACCTTCACCTTCTAATTCTTCAATCTCTTCATATGCTTTCTTTATATCTTCTTCATCATATTTATCACTTAATTTATTTATAATCTGTTCTTTATCTAATTCTTTATAGAAATCTAATACATCATATGCTTCATTATCAATTATATGAATAGCACCACTATTTATATCCATTACTATATTAATACCATCCATATTAAACTTATGTATCATTTTAAATCCTCCCATATTTTCTTTTAACTCAATATAAAACCATCTATTTTTTTATATGACAAAAAAAATACACGGTTTTTAAATATAATTATTTATATAGCCAATTGAAGTTCTAATTAGTTTTAAAAATTTTAATGGGGATAATTTTTTAGAATGTATAAACCAAAAAATTATCCCCATTTAGATTTTTAATTTATATTATTGTCTTTCACATTCTTGATTAGCTACTGTACAAGAAGTTTTACAAGCTGATTGACAAGATGTTTGACATTCTCCACAACCTGCTTTTTTAGAACTGTTCTTTAAAGTTGCTCCTGATAAAGTTTTTATATGCTTTTTCATTCCTATACCTCCTTGATTACTTTCATACTCTAAAAATTATATCATATTTTAAAGCTTTTACAATGTTTTTATTTATATTTCTTCTTTTTTTTCTTCTGCAATACTTGCTATTGCTGTTTTTAATAATTCTAAAGATGAATCACCTGTTTTCAATTCAATTTTATTATCATCCATCTTTTCGATAGTTCCAATAAAACCACCTATAGTTGTTACTTTATCTCCTACTTTTAATTCTTGTCTCATTTTTAAGATTTGCTTTTGTCTTTCTTTTTGAGGTTTTAACAACATAATATAAAATATTCCTAAAAAGATAAGTGGTAATATAAAACCAATTAAACTATTTTGCATTAAATTCATCCCCCTTTTACTACTTATCTATAAATTATATAACAAAATTTTATAATTATCTATCTTAAAACTTAAATTCATTGACTGATTCGTTTAAATCATACGCCATATGAGTTAAATTCTCAGCATTTCTTGCAACCTCTTCAATTGCAGTAACCTGTTCTTCTACTGATGCAGTTACTTCTTGGGATGAAGAAGCATTTTGTTCTGAAATAGATGTTACAGATTTTATATTCTCAACTAAAGCATTATTATCTTGTTCTAATTCTTTTATAAGTTCTATAGTTAATTTGATATCTTTCGTTATTTCATTCACTGACTTAAATATCATATCAAATGAATTACTTACATGATTTACAGATGTATTTTGGCTCTTCGAAATCTCTTTTACATTATTCATAAGTTTTACAGTTTCTTTAGACTCATTTTGAATTCCTATTATTATATTATTTATTTTTTCTGTAGCTTGTGATGAACCTTCTGCTAATTTTCTTATTTCATCAGCCACAACAGCAAAACCTCTTCCACTTTCTCCAGCTCTTGCTGCCTCTATAGATGCATTAAGTGCTAATAAATTAGTTTGTGCTGATATTGATGCTATTGTCTCTATTATAAGTGATATGTCTAATGCCTTTTCATCTAGCCTATTTATAGCATTTTGTATATTATTTATTGATTCTGTACTTGTATTATTTGTTACTTTAAGATCATTCATTATTTTGACACTATTTTTATTTATATTTACAACTTCATTCGTATTAGAATTCATATTATTACTTTTTTGAATAAGTTTTTCAAATTTAACTTTTAACTCATTAGCTATTTGATAACTATCTTCCAAATTTGCTGCTTGTTCTAATGAATTTTTTGATATTTCTTCAACTGATCTTGCCACTTCATCCGCTGAAGCACTCGTTTCTTCTGTTGAAGAAGCTAAACTTGTAGATGCATCTGAAACAGATTTACTAACATCTTTTATTCGCAATAGTAAGTTTTTAACAATTTTAATCATTGAATTAAAATCATCAGATAATATTCCTATTTCATCTTTTGATTCTACTCTTGAATTAGTATTCAAATCACCATTTTTAAAACTATTCATAGATTTTAATAATATATTTATTTTTTTTGAAAGTCTATTAGAATATATTACTCCCATTAATATTGCCATTAAAAGAGATATTATCGCTATTATTATCGCTTTATTTCTAAATTCAACTATTTCATCTCTTATCTCATCGTATTCTAAAATCGATATTATAGTCCAATCTAAATATTTCATACTATTTCCTATTGCAAGTTTTCTCTTGTTTTTCCCCTCTTCTTCTATTGTGTATTCTACTTTTTTATTACTTTGTCCCACTAAAGACTTTAATTTCTCGTTTGGAAGTTCTTTTCCTATATACTTGCTATCCTTATGTGCAATAGTTTTTCCATTTGCATCAATAACGCTTATATATCCATATTTCCCAATTTTAATCTTAGCTATTTGGCTAACTAAATCTTCTAAATATATATCCATACTTACAACGCCAACAAAATCACCTTGATAGTCATTTACAACCTTCGATGCTGATATTACAAGTTTACTTGTTGAATCATCTATGTATACATCACTCCATACAAAAGAGTTTACTTCTAATGCTTTTTTATACCATGGTCTAGTTCTAGGATCATATCCTTCAGATAAATTTTGTGCTGGATATATTACCATATCTCCATCTTTGGTTCCCATATAAACATTAGCTACGTCTTTATATGATTCCTTATAATCTTGTAGTACTGAGATTAAATAAGGTTTATAATATGGTTTATTTATCAAATCCTTTGCATCTTGGTTTTCTGATAATGTTTTCACACCTGTTTCATAAATTTCAAAATAACTACTCAAATAACTTTCTACCAAGACTCCACTTTTAACCATACTGTCTTCAAATTGTCTTGTTAACATTTGTTTTCCTTTTAAATACGATGTCGAACCTAAAAGTGTTATAGGTACTATTATAGTTAGACATAATATAGATATCAACTTACTTTTTATACTGCTAAACAATGTAACTCCTCCTCTTTTAATTCTTTTATTTATATCGTTTATTAAACTCGTAAACTTAAATATAATTTATTATTTATTTAAATATATTTTATTATTTTTATCTTGTTTGAATTTATTTAAAATTCAATATTTTTCTACAATTAACTTATTAAAAATAATAACAAATCTCAAAACAAAAAATACCTATAAATAACATTTTTCAATGTCTAATTATAGGTATTTTCTATAAAATCAATTTTACTAAATACTTTTTATCTATTTAGTATATCCATACTTTTTAAAGAATTCTTTTTTGAATGTTAAGAATCTATCATCCATTATCGCTTGTCTAGCATCTTCCATTAATTTAATTAGGAAATGTAAATTATGATAAGATAATAATCTTGATCCTAAAATCTCATTACATTTTACTAAATGTCTTAAATATGCTCTTGAGTAATTTTTACAAGTTGGACAATCACACTCTGGATCAAGTGGAGAAAAATCTCTAGCATAAGTAGCATTTCTTATAACTACTTTACCTTGACTTGTAAATACTGTACCATTTCTAGCTATTCTAGTTGGTAATACACAGTCACACATGTCAATACCTCTTAATACAGCTTCTAATAAATCATCTGGACTTCCTACGCCCATTAAATATCTAGGCTTATCTTTAGGCATAAAAGGGGTTGTATATTCTAATACATCATACATCATCTCTTTAGGTTCTCCTACGCTAAGTCCTCCAACTGCATAACCAGGTAAATCATATTGTAAAATTTCTTGTGCTGATTGTTTTCTTAAATCTTTATACATACCACCTTGAATTATACCAAATAATCCTTGTTCTTGTGGTTTTTTATGTGCTTTTATACATCTTTCTAACCATCTAGTAGTTCTTTCTAACGAATCTTTTACATACATTCTATCTGCTGGATATGGTGCGCATTCATCAAATGCCATGATAATATCTGCGCCAAGTGCATTTTCAATTTCTATTGCCTTTTCTGGGCTTATAAAATGTTTTGATCCATCTAAATGGGATCTAAATTGAACACCTTCTTCAGTTATCTTTCTAAGAGGTCCTAAACTAAACACTTGGAATCCTCCACTATCTGTAAGTATAGGCTTATTCCAATTCATAAATTTATGAAGACCACCAGCTTGTTCTACTATATCATGTCCTGGTCTCATATAAAGATGGTAAGTATTACTAAGTATTATCTGAGCCTTCATCGTGTGTAATTCTTCAGGTAATATTGACTTAACTGTTGCTAATGTACCAACTGGCATAAATATTGGTGTATCTATTGTTCCATGTGGAGTATGTATTCTTCCAAGTCTAGCTCCACTTTCTTTACAAGTTTTAATAAGTTCATATCTAATTGCGCTCATAATCATTTCCTTCCTATTCTATTACAAATCTAATAAAATCATTGCATCTCCAAAACTAAAAAATCTATAATTTTCTTCAACTGCTACTTTATATGCATTTAATACATTATCTTTTGTACTAAGTGCACTAACTAACATAAGTAATGTTGACTCTGGAAGATGGAAATTCGTTATTAGATTATCTATAACTTTAAATTCATAACCTGGATATATAAAAATCTCTGTATATCCGCTAGTCTCAATAAGTTCTTTATTTTCATTTAAATTGCACGATTCTAAGGTTCTACAGCTTGTAGTCCCAACAGAAATTATTTTTTTATTATTAGCTTTTGCTTCATTTATGATGTCACAAGTTTCTTTTGGAACATCAAAATATTCACTATGCATTTTATGATTTAATACATCATCGACTTGTACTGGTCTAAAAGTTCCAAGTCCTACATGTAAAGTAACATATGCTAATTTAACACCTTTTTTCTTTATTTCATCCATAAGTTCAGTAGTAAAATGAAGACCAGCTGTAGGTGCTGCTGCTGACCCATCATGTTTAGAATATATTGTTTGATATCTTTCTTTATCATTTAATTTTTCTGTTATATATGGAGGTAAAGGCATATTACCAAGTTCATCTAATATTTCTTCAAATACTCCATCATAAGAAAATTCTGCAACTCTATTGCCATCTTCTTTTACTTCAACTATTTTTGCAAAAAGCTTATCTCCAAAAACAAATTCCGCCCCTACCTTCGCTTTCTTACCTGGTTTGGTAAGAATTTCCCATTTATCTTTTTCAAGCCTCTTTAATAGTAAAAATTCAATTTTACCACCAGTATTAACCTTTTGACCCATAAGTCTTGCAGGTATAACTCTTGTATTATTTAAAACCAAAACATCTCCATCATTTAAATATTCTATTACATTTTTAAATATTCTATGTTTGATTTCACCTGTTTTTTTATCAAAAACCATAAGCTTTGACTCATCTCTTTTTTCAAGTGGTTTTTGTGCTATTTGTTCTTTTGGTAAATAAAAATCAAAATCTTTTGTCTTCAATTTAATACTCCTTTTCTATTTCTATACCTTTATAATAATGCTTTAATATTTGCTTATAATTATAACCTCTAAGAGCCATTTCTCTTGCTCCCCATTGGCTAAGTCCAACTCCATGACCATAACCCTTACCTGTTATAACATAGTCTTTTTTCTTAGCTCTTGTCAAGGGTTTTTTATAACTTTTTGTATTTTTTTCTTTTTTCTTTACTTTTGTCTTTAAAACTTCAATTTTCTTTTTTCCATTTAAATTGGTTTCTTCTTTAGATTTTTTTATTACTTCCTTATCATAATTAACTATATAATAATCATCTTTAATTTCTATTGTATCACCATAGGCATTAATACTGTAAAGTTCATCTTCTTGCATATCTTCATCTTCATCTATAATTGTTTCATAATCTTCAATTTCTTCAAATATATCATCATCTTCATCAAATGAAAAAAGAGTGCTTTTTAATTTTGTATAACCAAAAAACTTCCTAATTTCACCTTTTTTAAGTATATAATCATCTTTACTTCCTTCAAACTCCAATTCTTTAACCCTGTTACTTTCACTTCTTTTTAATATATTAATATCTTTTAATCTTCCTATATCAATATTATTTTTTTCTAATAATTCTTCAATTTCTTCATCTGAATATGATATTTGCCAAATATTATATGGGTTATTTAGTGAAAATTCATCCTTTATTGACTGTAAATATCCAATATCTTCTGACCATAAATCTTTTGATGCCTCTGTTATCCCTCCACTACTCGAATGATAAAAAGACTTTATAATCTTACCGTCATAAGTCATTACAAGTCCTTTTGTATCATCTACAACTTCATTTGTTATCTCTTTTTCTGCTTCAAGACCTTTATAAACCTGACAATGTGTTGTTGCACAAATGTCAAATCCATTCTCTTTATGATTATTAAGACTTCTAATAGCATAATTCCTAGAAGATATTGCTTGTACCTTTAAAGCTTCTTTTGGCCAAGTTACAGGCATTTCTGGTGGTAAAACTCCATATAAATACTCATCTATATTCAAATAATTTATAACGTTAATTTTTTCATCTTCATTCATTTTCAAAATAAAATTCCCTCTATATCTTCTATCATTAAATTTTATAATTTCATTATCTTCTGAAGATATATAACCATTAAATGAATTATCATAGGCAAATAAATAATCATCATTTTCAATATAAATACCGCTAAATTCTTCTTTGTCATAATCTAAATCTAAGTCATCTAAATCATCATCATACTTTTTTTCACACGCAACTTTTAATTCTCCATCTTTAAATATCAAAAAATAATTTAAATCTTCTAAGTCATCATCATCTAAAATATCTTCATAATCATCATAATCATTTTCTAATATAAGTATTTTTTCTTCTTCACAAAAAACTTTAATTTCATCTTCTTCAAGCTCTATTTCGTAATCTTCTAAAACTATTATTAAATTTTCATCAGATGAAAGTTCTAATTCTTCTAACGCTGTATTAGAAAAATTTAATCCTACCTTTATCATAGATTCACCTGCAAAAGATTCTTTTATAAAAAACATATTAAATAATAACAAAAATAAACATACATTAAAATATTTTTTTAAAGACACAAAATCACTCCTTTTCTTGATTATAATCAAAATAATCATAAGCTTTTTTTGTAAGCATTCTACCTCTTTTTGTTCTTTTTATAAATCCCTTTTGTAATAAATATGGTTCATAGACATCTTCTATACTATTTTTATCTTCTCCAATAGATGCACATAATGCATCTAATCCCACTGGTCCACCATCAAATTTTTCATAAATAGCATGTATTATTACTTTATCCAAATTATCAAGACCATATTCATCTATATCTAAAATTTTAAAAGCTTCTAATGAAATTGTATCATCTATATGTCCTTCATGTAAGACTTGTGCATAATCTCTAACTCTTTTTAATATTCTGTTTGCAATTCTTGGTGTACCTCTTGACCTTTTAGCTATTTGAACAGCTGCATTTTCACTAATATTTGTATCTAATATAGAACATGATCTTTTTACTATATCTTTTAACTCTTCATCTGTATATAAATCTAATTTTAATATAAATCCAAATCTATCCCTTAAAGGGGATGTTAACATTCCAGCCTTTGTAGTAGCTCCTATTAAAGTGAATTTTGGTAAATCAATTCTTATAGATTTTGCACTTGGACCTTTTCCTATTATAATATCCAATGCAAAATCTTCCATTGCAGGATATAATATCTCTTCAATATTTCTATTTAATCTATGAATTTCATCAATAAAAAGTATATCATTTTCTTCTAAACTATTTAATATTGCTGCCAAATCTCCACTTTTTTCTATTGCAGGGCCTGATGTTATCTTTATATTAACATTCATTTCATTTGCTATTATATTTGATAACGTTGTTTTTCCTAAACCTGGAGGTCCATATAATAATATATGATCTAATTGTTCTTCTCTTTTTTTTGCCGCTTCTATAAATATATTTAACATTTTTTTAGTTTTTGTCTGTCCTATATATTCATTTAATTTAAGAGGTCTTAAACTCTTTTCATTTTTTTTATCTTCCTGCCTAAAATCAGATGTTATAATTCTAATTTCATCATTAATCATTTATTCACCCTCTTACATCGTACTCAATAATTTTAATGATTTTTTTATGCACTCTTCTAAGGTTGCATTTATATCTATCATTTTTAGAACTTCATTAATTTTATAACTTTCAAAACCAAAGTTTAAAAGAGCATCTTTTATATCTTTAATTTTATCATTATTTTGCACTCCTTTTAACATATCCATTCTATCTATTATATCAAAAGTTGCTTCTACTTTATCTTTTAATTCTAATATAATTCTTTCTGCTGTTTTTTTACCAACACCTTGGGCTTTAGATATACTTTTTACATCTTCATTAACAATATAATTTTTTATATTATTTAAACTATCAAAAGAAAGTATTCCTAATGCAACCTTATTTCCAACTTTTGAAACAGTCTTTAAAAGTTCAAACATTTTAAGTTCTTCTTTTGATAAGAATCCATATATGGCAAATTCATCATCTTTTAAAAACACTCTAGTATGTATTTTTATATTTTCTCTTAATTTTAGATTTTTTAAACTTTCATAAGATGAGTTTATTTTATAACCCATATTATTTGATTCTATTATAAAAAAATCATCTTGAATTTCTTCTATTGTTCCTTTTATATAATTAAACATTTAATCCCTACTTTCATCAAACATACATTCTGTTTTATTATATTATATTTTAATAAATATTTAAAGACATATGAATTACTATTCATCTTGTTTTTTAAATAAACCCTTTTATTTAATGATAATTTTTCTCATTTTTGAAAAATAACTTGTTTGTAATATAGTCTTTGTATTATAATGTTTTTATTGATTCAATTTTTCAAACGATATATAATTAATTTGAATTTCAAATTGAATTAGTTTTAATTTTAAGGAGAGTGCAATATTAATGAAACCAATGAATCTTACTGATTTGAGTAGCTTTTTATCTGAAAGATCAATAAAACCATCTTTTCAGAGAATAAAAATTTTAAATTATCTAATACATAATCACATACATCCTACTGTAAATGATATTTATGATAGTTTGATTAGTGAAATTCCATCACTTTCAAAAACAACTATTTATAACACATTAAATATTTTTGCTAAAAATAAAATCGTTAAAGAAATCAATATTGAAGAAAATGAACTTAGATATGATATAAATACTCATGAACATGGACATTTTAAATGTGTAGAATGTCAAGAAGTATTTGATTTTGATATAGCCTTTGAAGATTCAGCAAAAAAATCATTGGAAGGTTTTGAACTTTTAGAATGTGAAATGAATATTAAAGGTGTATGTAGAACTTGCAAAAATTTAGAATAATCTATTTTTAAAAAAGCTTTATCCTAAAAAAATTTACAAATAATATATTGTTTTATAAATTTAAAATTAATAAAATATATTATTTGTAAATTTTTTAATATAATTGCTTCTTTTTTGTTATATTAATTGAAATGTAAAAAAAAATATGATAGAATTAGGTTAAATAAGTAAATATTAAATTCTAGGAGGAATTTTTGTGAGTGTGTTAGTTCTTAATTAATTAATTTAATAAAAATTTAAAATGGTTTTTCGGTGTTGTTTTTTTATATATAATTTAACACCTTTATTTTGTGTATCCATTTTAAATTATTGATTATTAAGAACATAAAACCTATTAGAATTTAGCAATATATTTGCTTTTTATTTTAATATGCCGTTTTAGCGGTATTTTTTAATTTATTAAAAAATACTAAGGTTCTTTTCATAGAAAAGAACCTTTTTTTGTTAAAATTAAAATTGATTACTATATAAATATCGTCTATGCATGATATTCCTCTTTATATATTTTGTAAAATCAATTTTAAATGGCATAAATATTTTATATTAAAATAAAGCAAAAGCTATGGGTGTTGTTCATCCATAGCTTTTTTTATTACAAAAAAGGAGAATTAAAATGGACAAAAATACTTTAGAAATCTTAAACTATAATGAAATTAAAGAAAGCTTAAAAGAATATACTTCAAGTGGTTTAGGTAAAAACTTAGTTGATAAAATGGATGTCAAAACAAATATAAAAACTATAAAATCATTATTACAAGAAACAAAAGAAGCAATTACAATTTTAGATGATGGAAATTTTTCGTTAAAAGGAATTGTTGATATACAAAAACAAATAAAAAAAATCAAAATTGGCGGAATATTAGAAGCAATAGAGCTTAGTGAAATATCCGATTTTTTAAGATCCTCTAGGAATATAAAAAAACATATGAAACTATATGAATTTAAATGTGAAAAATTATATTCTTACTCTTTAGTAATAGAAGATTTAAGAGATTTAGAAGAAATTATAAACACATCAATATCTGGAAACTCTGTTCTTTCAAAAGCTAGTAATAAACTTTTAAAAATACGAAGAAAAATAGGTATACAAGAACAAAAAATAATCGACAGATTAGAAAAAGTAATCAATTCAAATAAAAATTATTTACAAGAATCAATATATTCAATTAAAGATAATAGATATGTAATTGCAGTAAAATCAGAATATAAAAATCAAGTAAATGGAAATATTGTCACAAAATCAAATAAAGGTACTACGGCATTTATAGAACCTAGTTCAGTTTCTAAATTAGTTTCTGAATTAAATATTTTAAAATCAGAAGAAGAAGAAGAAATATATCAAATACTTGCTACCCTAACAGGTCTTATAGACGAACACCTACGAATAATTGAACTTATAATTGATCTAATGTCAACATATGATTTTATATTTGCTAGAGCAAAATATTCAAATCATATAAAAGGTAATGAAATCAAACTTACTGAAGATGAATATTTTGATTTAAAACATGCAAAACATCCCCTACTTGGTGAAACATGCATCCCAATAGATATTAGATTAGGTAAAGATTATAGAACACTTTTAATAACAGGTCCTAATACTGGAGGAAAAACTGTTGCTCTTAAAATACTTGGTACTTCTATAATTTTAGTACAAAGTGGAATTTTTCCACCTGTAAAAAAAGATAGTATCTTTAGTGTTTTAGAAAATATATTTGTCGATATTGGTGATAATCAAGATATGAGTAATTCTTTAAGTACATTTTCATCACATATGAAAAATTTAATTAGAATAATAAAAAATTCTAAAAGAAAAACATTGATATTAGTAGATGAAATTGGAACAGGAACCGATCCAAAAGAAGGTGCTGCCCTGGGTATTTCGATATTAGAAGAATTTTATAAACGTGGAGCTATCACTATGGCTACAACTCACTATGGAGAAATAAAGGAATATGCAAATAAACATAATGATTTTGAAAATGCTTCAATGGCTTTTGATAAAGAAACATTAAAACCTAAATATAAACTTATTATAGGTATAGCAGGAGAATCAAATGGCTTTTATATAAGCGAAAATTTAGGACTTGAAAAGACTGTCTTAAATAGAGCTAAAAAATATCTAAACAAAGAAGAAACCAATCTAAATTTTGATAATATAACAAAAAAAGAATTTAAAACTCTTAAGAAAACTGATGAAATCATAGTAAAAAAAGATTATGAAAAATTAAATAAAGGTGATATTGTAATTATTTTAGAAAATAAAAAAGAAGCTATCGTTTATGAAGGTGAAGATAAAAATAATTATGTTAATGTTTTTTATAACGATGAATATAAAAAAATCTTAAGACAAAGATTAAAATTAAAATTAAAAGCAGACGTGCTATATCCAGTTGACTATGATTTAGAACAACTATTTATTCCTTTTGCTGTTAGAAAATTAAATAAAGATATTAAAAGAGGTGGAATATATAAATTAAAAGATATTAAAAAAATAGAAGAAAGTATTAAATAAAATGCTATAATTTATCTTTTAATTATTAATTTATAATCTTTATAAATTTTATAATAATATTAAGTTTTATACATCAAAAAAGAAGTGTTATCAAATGGCTAACACTTCTTTTTTATCCCCAAATTAAATTTAGTTAAGTTTATATTTTCTTACTATTTTCTATTTTTATTTTAAATATTTACTTATCCACGAAGCATGATAATAAACTCTAAATATGTATGCCAAAGAAAGTAAAAAAAATGAAAAAGCAAATAATTCATTATCAAAAACATCATCATTAGATTTCTTTTTAGGATATTTTTTCAAAAAAGGCATAACTTCTTTTAATCTATCTTTTGACATATAAATAAATGAAAAACCCAGTATTAATAAATTTAAATAAAAACATAGATGTGCAAAGTGCCTTTGAATCATATAATTTTTAGTGTAATACTCTATATTAGTCAAGTTATTGTAATACGACACTATTTTATTTATATAAAAAAAATTTACAATAGGAACTAACAAGCACAATCTTAATATAATTCTCTTTAATTTTTGTAATTTGAATGCCTCTATAAAAAATTCTACTCCTACAAGCTTTTTATCAGAGTCTTCATACTTCTCTAATGTTCTTCCTAATATAAAATCTAAGGATACTTTAAAATAATTCGCCAATACCAACAATGTATTTATATCTGGTTTTAGTTCCCCTAACTCATATAAAATTATTTCTTCTTTAGAAATATTAGTTTCATTAGCTAAATCATCTTGGGTTAGTCCATATTTATTTCTTAAATTCTTAAGTCTTTGATTAAACATTTGAACCACTCTTTTCTAAATATTTTAATATTAACAATCATATAAATAATCGTACATTTTTTCCATTTAAAATTCAAGTTTTTTTAACAAATTGACTAAAATCATATTAAAAAGTTTATTTGTCATGTGTACATTTTGGTATCGTTTTATTTAAGATTAAACTCTGCTCATAATGTGTTTTTATAAAGTTGTTTTGTGGTAGAATAATATAGAAGCAAGTCAAAAGGAATTAGACTTTACACGAACTATGAAGGTGATGCGACAAAAACATATCGCTTTATGTGTTTTACTGAACTCTCTATAAGCGATAACTCAACATTTAAGATGAGAATAATTCAATCTGGAAAATATGCAAAATTTACTATAAAGGGACATATGATAAGCATTTTTTTGGAAAAATTCAACAAAGAAATGTAGATAGAGGTGATTATAATGAATCTAAAAACAGTTGATATTAATAATATTGAAGAAGAACATATTTGTTGTGCAATTACTGAGAAAAAGGGTGAGAATTGTGTAGGAAGTAAAAAAAAGTGGTTAAAAGAACGTTTTAGAGATGGTCTTGTATTCAAAAAACTTGATGAAAGAGGAAAAGTTTTTATAGAATATATGCCAGCAGAAAAATGTTTTGCGCCAATAACAGCACCAGATTTCATGTATATTAGCTGTTTTTGGGTTTCGGGTAAATACAAGGGTCATGGGTATGGAAAAATGCTCTTAGAAGAATGTATAGCAGATGCCAAACACAAAGGAAAAAAGGGACTTGTTGCTCTTGGTTCAAAAAAGAAAATGCATTTTTTAACGGATCCTAAGTTTTTAAAGTATAAAGGATTTGAAATATGTGATAGGGCAAATCCATCTTTTGAATTATTATATTTACCTTTTGAGGATAGGGAAGCATTACCTAAATTCAATGAATGTGTAAAAAATGGAACGATAAATAAAGAGGGAGTTGTTATTTATTATTCAAATGGCTGTCCTCATACTGATAAATACGTTCCTATTGCTGAAAATGTATTAATCGAAAATAATGTTCCTTATGAAATAATTAAAATAGAAAGTGTATCGGATGCCCAAAAATCACCTACACCATGCACTATATATAGTCTATTTATTGGTGGTGAATTTGTAACAAATGAAGTTTTAACCGAAAAGAAACTCATTAAATATCTTTCACTATACAGGCTTATAAGTCTCTAGGTGAGATAAAAAAGGTTTTTCTATAGAATAAAAATAAGAGTTAGTGAGTGATAAAATGAAAGAAACCTACTTGTATCTACCCATAAAAGAATTATTTAGTAGACTTGGATATGATGTTCAAGCTGAAGTTGGCGAAATAGATGTTTTGGCAACAAAAGAAGAAGACTTTGTCGTTATAGAGCTTAAGAAAGACTTGAATTTAAAGCTGATTGTCCAAGGCGCTCAACGACAAAAGTTAAGTGAAATTGTTTATGTGGCTATTCCTAAGCCTACTTACAAAATCCGCATGTCCAGCGTGTTTCAAGAAAAGGTCTACCTTATTAGGCGCCTAGGGATTGGTCTAGTCTTTGTGAATTTTAAGAAGAGTGGTCCTGTTGCCACAATAGAAGAAGATCCCTTTATTTTTGACTTAAAACAGTCCCAACGCCTTAATAAAAAGACCCGTGAAAGGGCTTTAAAAGAAAAGTCACTACGGAGTGGCGACTATAATTTAGGTGGACAAAAGGGGACAAAAATAACCGCTTATAAAGAAAATGTAATTTTAGTTGCGGCCTTACTGTCACAAAATGGGGTTATGAAGGTAGCGGAAGTGAAGAAAACCGCAGGCGAAAAGGCTGGTGCTATCCTTAGAGATAATCATTATGGATGGTTTGAGAGGGTCAAGACAGGATATTATCAATTGTCCCTTAAGGGACAGGATGCGGTGAATGTTTATGATTATATTATCGAAAAATTATTATAAAAAAACACCTTACACTGTAAGTGTCTAATTAGACACCTACAGTGTAAGGTGTTTTTTTATATGAACACAACGTACAAAATTGGATACTATTATTTTATAGTTTCTGTTTTTATATCAATTATTTTAAAGGCTATATTAATAGATTTAAATATATAAGATTCCTTTTGTTTTATAATTTCATCACCAATTTTTATCTCAAATTCAAAATCTAAGTATATATTTTTATCCTTAATTTCCTTTTTTAATAATTTATGATTTAATAATTTAGTTTCCTTATTATTTTTAATAAGTTCATTTAAATATTTCATATGATGATTTGATGCTATATATTTATCAAAATACGAATCACTCATATAAGTTTTTATTACTTTTGCATATTTTAACAAATAATCTAATTTTTCTTCTTTGTTGCCCTCCATATATAATTTTATAAAATCATCTTCTACTGAAAAATTTGTTGTAAACTCTTTTAATTCTATTACCTTCTGTGTAGTTTTTTCAATATTAATTTTATTTAAATTTCTTTGTGAATTATAGCTATATAAAAATACTACCAGTAAAAGACCAACAATAAAACCAAATAAATTTCTCTTATCTGAAAATACTTTAAAAAAATTCTCTTTCAAAAAAACCCCTCCTAAAGTAAATAAAGCAGCCTTTAAAGGCTGCTTTATATTAATGATTTTGCATTAAAGGTATACTTTTTGCTGGTATTATAGTCGATATAGCGTGTTTATAAATCATTTGTTGTTTTCCTTCAAATTCAAGAATTACTATGTAATTGTCAAATCCTTTTACGCTCCCTTTTAATTGAACACCATTCATTAAAAATATAGTTATTGCAATTTTTTCTTTCCTCGCTTGATTTAAAAATACATCTTGAAGGTTTAAAGCACTTGTTTTCATGTAAAACCCCTCCTATAAAAAATTTGTAAAAATAAAATATATAATCATTAATTTAGCTAGTTATTCTTTAATTTATACTTAGACTAACCAAAATAAGATTTTTTTAATTAAATAATACGATGAAGCTATACACTACTATTATACAGGTATTTAGTTTATAATGCAAAATTAGCTATAATAAGTTTTAATCTTTTTTATAATATTATTTTTTAGATTATCAAAACTCATATTATCAATATCCACAAAGTAAGCGTCTTTATATCTTTTAAACCATGTTATTTGTCTTTTTGCATATCTTCTGCTTTCTCTTTTTATCTTCTCTATTGCATCTTCATATGTTATTTCATCTTCAATATATTCCATTATTTCTTTATACCCAATTGCTTTCATAGAAACCATATTTTTATTATAACCCATGCCAATAAGTGTTTTTACTTCTTTTAGTAAACCTTGTTCTATCATTATATCGACTCTTTTATTTATTCGTTGATATAAAATCTCTCTATTTCTACTTAAAATAATTAAAATAGGATCTATTTCTTCATTTAATTTTAAATCTTTGGAAAAATCACCTTTTTTTTCTCCATTCAGTGCAATTTCTAATGCTCGAATAACTCTTTTCACATTATTTTTATGAATATTTTTAGCACTTTCCTCATCTAATTTAAGAAGTTTATCATAAAGATAATCTTTACCATGTTCTTCATATTCTTTTTGAAGTTTTAAACGAAGTGTATTATCCCCTTTGGTATTGGAAAAATCCATATCATATATTATAGAATTAAGATAAAGACCTGTTCCACCTGTAAGTATTGGAATTTTACCTTCACTATGAATTTTTCTTATATATTCCATTGTCTTCTTTTGAAATCTAGAAACCGAAAAATCTTCATCAGGCATGACTTCATCAATCATATAGTGTTTTATTCCATCCATCTCTTCTTTTGTAACTTTTGCAGTACCTATATCCATATACTTATATATTTGCATAGAATCCGAAGAAATTATTTGAGCATTTAATTCCTTTGCCAATTCTACAGATAATTTTGTCTTTCCAACAGCTGTTGGCCCTGTTAATATTATTACTGGTATCTTTTCCATTTTAACCACCTAAATTATTCTTTTAAAAAATTTTTCTATATCCATTTTTGATATTTCAACTACTATAGGTCTTCCATGTGGACAAGTAAAAGAATTATCACATTTTTTCAAATCATTAATTAAAGAATTTATTTGTATATCTTGTATTTTATCATGAGCTTTGATAGCTGATTTGCAGGCTTTTGATGCTATTTCATCTAATTTAAAATCAGTAATATCAAAGTCTGTTCCTATTTGATCAATTATTTCATATATAAATTTTTCTGATTCATTTTTGCCAAATATATTTGGTACACCTCTTATTATTATATTCTTCTGCCCAAATATCTCAATTTCAAAACCAAAGTTTATAAATAAATCTAAATTATTTTTTATTTTAAGCATATCATCAAAAGATAAATCCAGTACTACAGAATCTAAAAGCATTTGTGTTCGTAATTTTTTATTTTTAAATTCATCTAAATATTTTTCATACAAAACTCGTTCATGTGCTGCATGCTGGTCTATTAGATACATCCTATCTGTTTTTTGAGCTATTATATATGTCGAAAAAACAACACCTATTAAATTTAAATTTTCAAATACATAGTCTTTTTTATTTTCTTTACTTTCCTCAAAAAAACTTTCTTGATTTTGTTTTTTGTGAATTTCAATATTTTCCTTGGTATCTTTGTTTTCATTATTATTTAAATCATTTATATTAAAACTATTACTCTTTGTATCTAAATCATCTGTATCTAGATAACTAGAGCTATCTTCATTTATATTTTCAAATTTATTAATACTTATATTTTCATTTTCGTCTTCTTGATTCATTTTTGTATTTTCATTTTCAAATTCATTTTTACTTTCAGTAATTTCTTTAGTTTCACTTATATTTTTATTTAAATCTTCTTTTATTAGTTTATCTACAATTGTTTTGATTTCATCTTCACTTGCTTCTTTTTTAAATTTTATTGATTTTTTATTTTCATCAAAATCTTCAAAATCAATATTACAAAACATATCTTTTATATTAGACGTATTTTGTGATACAAAAGTTTCTTTAATATCTTTATCATCCTTAGTCAGTTCTTTTAAATCCTCTTTTGTTGCTAAATCTATTTCTATATTCTTCAAAAGATTATCAAATTCTAAATTAATATTTTGATTATCGCTTTTATCATCCTTATTTTCATTAACATTCTTAATTTTATTTATATAAGAATCATCAAGACTTCCAGTCAAATTATTTTTTAGAAGTTCATCTTTTATAAATTTTCGAAGTACATTTTTTAGATGATCTTCTTTATCTATTTTAACTTCTAGTTTATTGGGATGAATATTAACATCTATCATATTTGGATTTATATCAATATTAAAAAAACATATTGCAAATTTATTTATTGGAATTATTGATTTATAAGCATCTTTTATAATCTCATAAAAAATATTACTTTTTACAAATCTTTTGTTTATATAAACATATTGTAAATTTTTATTACCTCTATATATACGGTTATTTCCTATAAAACCTTCTATTTTAAAATATCCAAAATCTTTTTTTATATTTATTAAATTTTCATAAACCTCTTTACCAAATATCGCTCTTATTGAATTTTTTAGAATATTATCTCCCACTGTAGAAAATATTTTCTTATCGTTATTTTTATATATAATTCTAACTTCTGGATTACCAAGTGCTATTCTATTAAGCACATCCGTTATAGCTGAAGTTTCAGCTGATGATGATTTTAAAAACTTTCTTCTTGCTGGAACATTAAAAAATAAATCTTTTATATTAAAGGTTGTCCCAATATTACATGCAACTTCTTCTTCACTTATTATATTTGAGCCTTCCATTTCTAACTTAATCCCTTCACTAGATTCTTTAGTTTTAGTAACTACATCTAATTTTGAAACGGAACTAATACTTGCTAAAGCTTCACCTCTAAAGCCCATCGTATAAATATTGTAAATATCTTCAATATCAGATATTTTACTAGTAGCATGTCTTATAAAAGCTATTTTTATATCTTCTTTAGCTATTCCTATACCATCATCTATTATTCTAATTAAATCTTTTCCACCATTTTTTATTTCCACTATTATATTCTTTGCATTAGCATCTATTGAATTTTCAACCAATTCTTTTACAACAGAAGCAGGTCGTTGTACAACCTCTCCTGCTGCTATTTTATTTATCGTATCATCACTTAGTAATTTTATAAAAGACATTAAATCACTCCTAAGGGACTATAAGCTTTATTAGTTTACCATTTTTTTCAGTTCATATAAAAGATTTAATGCATCAATTGGTGTTGTATTTGATACATCTAATTCTTTTAATTTATTAAGTATTTTTAAATTATTTTCATCTATATTTTCTTTTTTTGATTCTTCACTTGAAGAAGATTTTAAATCTTCTTCTTTAGAATCTACATTTTCTATACCATGTTCATCTGTTATTTTAGTATCTGTGCCTAGATCAAAAGTCAGTTGCTTAAAAAGCTTAGCATCTTTATTTCTAGCAATATCACTAGATTCTAATTGTTTTAGAATTTGGTTTGATCTTTTTATAACTTCATTAGGTAGTTTTGCAAGTTTTGCAACATGTATCCCATAACTTTTGTTTGCTCCACCCTTTATTATTTTTCTTAGAAAAACTACATCTTCACCAGATTCTTTTACCGATACAGAATAATTTCTAATTCCATCAAACAAGTCTTCTAGTTCTGTTAATTCATGATAATGAGTTGCAAATAAAGTTTTTGCACAAATTTTTTTATTTATATATTCAACTATTGCCCAGGCAATACTTAGTCCATCGAATGTACTTGTCCCTCTTCCTATTTCGTCTAAGATAATAAGACTATCTTTGGTTGCATTTTTTAATATATTAGAAACTTCATTCATCTCAACCATAAAGGTACTTTCACCTTGAGATAAATCATCACTAGCTCCTACTCTTGTAAATATTCTATCTGTAATAGGAATATTTGCATCATCACAAGGAACAAATGAACCAATATGCGCCATTAGTGTTATTATTGCAACTTGTCTCATATATGTTGATTTACCAGACATATTTGGTCCTGTTATTATGCCTATTTTATCTTTTTTATCATTTAAATACGTATTGTTTGATATAAATTGTTCATCATTTATTAATTTTTCAATTACAGGATGTCTACCTTCTTTTATATCTAAGATATTATCTGTATTTATATTTGGTTTTTTATAATTGTTGTCATAAGCTATCTTACCCAAAGATAAAAATACATCAATTAATGCAATTGTCTTTGCTACCTTTTGAATTCTATTTATATTTTTATATAATTTCTCTCTTATTTCCAAGAATAAATTGTATTCAATTTCTTTAATTTTTTCTTCAGAATTAAGTATTTTTTCTTCAATTTCTTTTAACTCTTGAGTTATAAACCTTTCACTATTTGCTAAAGTCTGTTTTCTAACATAATCAAGAGGTATATCCAAATCTTTTAAATTCGCCTTTGTTATTTCTATATAATATCCAAAAACTTTATTAAAACTAACTTTTAATGATTTTATATTTAATTTTTCTCTTTCTTTTGCTTCAATTTCTTTTACTATTTGAGCACCATTTTTAGATATATGTCTAAGTTCCTTAACTCTATCATCATATTCTTCTTTTATAATATTACCATCTTTTATAGTATTTGAAGGACTTTCTAAAATAGAATCTTCTAATAGTTCTTTAATATCCTCTAAGTCTTCCATCTTAGTCATCAATGATTTGAAATTTTTATTATTCGAATTAAGTATTTTTTCTTTTAATCTAGGGATATTTTCTAATGATTGTTTTAAATTTATTAATTCTTTTGGCATTATTTTTTCGAATGCAATTTTTCCACATAATCGTTCTATATCATATATCTCTTTTAATATTTCTTGCACATCTTCTCTAAATATAAAGTCATTATAGGCTTCTTCAACTAAATTAAGTCTAGTTTCAATTTTACTTTTATCTTTAAGCGGTTCATCTACAAATTTTCTTAAAAGTCTTCCACCCATTGGCGTATTTGTTTTATCTAGTACATATAACAAAGATCCCTTTTTCTTTTTGTTTCTTAAGGTTTCTTTAAGTTCTAAATTTCTTCTTGTATATGTATCCAAAACCATAAAATCTTTAGTTTTTACAATATCTATTTTTGATATATTTGTTTTTGTATGTTTTTGAGTTAAAAATATATAATTAAATATTGCTATAAGTGGCGATTTATAAAATTCATTATCTATTATATTTAAATTTTCATAATAACTATTATCAAAATAATTATATAAAATATCATCAGATTCATAAAATAATTCATTATATTCTTTATTTATATAAACATTATTTAATATAGCCATCTTTTCGATTTTTGAATAATATGAAATATCATTTATAAGAATTTCTTTTGGAGAAATTCTTGCGATTTCTTCATTAATAAGAGCTGTTTTTGTTTTTGTTATTGATAATTCACCCGTACTTATGTCTACATAACAAATTCCTGTATAATCTTTTTTTATATATAAGGACATTAAATAATTATTTTTTTTGTTCTCAAGTAGGTTTTCTTCTAATACAGTCCCTGGAGTTACAACTCTAACTACATCTCTTTTAACTAAAGTTTTACCTTTTCCTGCTTCTTCCATCTGCTCTGCTATTGCAACTTTGTAACCAGATTCAACTAATTTAGAGATATATGATGCAGCAGAATGAAAAGGGACCCCACACATTGGAGCCCTTTCTTCAAGTCCACAATTCTTGCCTGTTAAAGCAATTTCTAATACTCTTGAGGCCTCTATTGCATCATCAAAAAACATCTCGTAAAAGTCACCTAATCTAAAAAATAGTATACAGTCTTTATATTTATTTTTTACATCCATATATTGTTGCATCATAGGAGTTAATTTACTCATCTTAATCCCTCACTTTTACTTATGTTTTTATAATTTATGCTAATACACCATTTAATGAATGCATTTTTGCTTCAGTTATTCTAACCTTAACCACTTTACCTATTAAATCTTTTGAACCCTCTAAGTTTACAAGTTTTCCTTGTGGAGTTCTTCCTGCAACTCTTTTTTCATTCGTTCTACTTAAATCTTCTACTAAAACTTCAACTTCTTTTCCAATGTAAGAAAGATTTATTTCTTTACTTATTTGGTTTACTTCTTTTAATAGTCTATCAAATCTTCTTCTTGTATCTTCTTTTGGAACATGATTATCCATAATTTCTGCTTTAGTTCCTTTTCTTACAGAATAAATAAATGTAAACGCAGAATCGTATCTTACTTTTTTAACTATTTCCATAGTGTGTTCAAAATCTTCATCAGTTTCTCCAGGGAATCCAACCATTATATCTGTTGTAAATGCTGCATCTGGTACTGCTGTTTTAATTTTTTCAATAAGGTTTAAATAATGCTCTTTTGTATAGTTTCTATTCATTGCTTTTAAGATTTTATTGCTACCAGCTTGGAATGGTAAATGTATTTGTGGACAAACTTTGTCACAATCTTTTATAGCTTCAATTAATTCATCTGATAAATCTTTAGGATGTGAAGTCATAAATCTAAATCTTTCAATTCCTTCAATCTTATTAAGTTCTCTTAATAGATCTGCAAATGAGAATTTTTCTTCAAATGTATTTCCATAAGAGTTAACATTTTGACCTAATAAAGTTACTTCTTTTGTACCATTTTTAGCTAAATCTTTCACTTCTGCTATTACATCTTCTGGTCTTCTACTTCTTTCTCTACCTCTTGTATATGGAACTATACAGTAAGTACAGAAATTGTTGCATCCAAATGTAACATTAACAAATGCTTTTAATTCATATTTTCTTTTTGCTTCAAAACCTTCAACAACTTCTCCATCTATATCCCAAACATCTATTACTGATTTTTTTGTTTCTATGTTTTTATAAAGCATTTGAGGATATCTAAATATATTATGTGTTCCAAATACTAAGTCTACATGTCTGTATTTTGTTTTGATTTCTTCTACTATATGAGGCTGTTGCATCATACAACCACATACACTTATTTTCATATCTTTGTTTGTACTTTTTATCGTCTTAAGGTTTCCTAGATTTCCAAAGACTTTTAGTTCTGCATTTTCTCTTACTGCACAAGTATTGATTATTACTGAGTCTGCCTCATTTATGTCGTCTGTTAGTTCGTATCCCATCTTTAATACCATTTCATCTAGTTTTTCAGAGTCATGCTCATTCATTTGACATCCGAATGTTACCGTTAGATGCTTCTTTCTTACCCCTGTACTATCAAAGTGTTCATCGTTTATCTTTCTTATTGCATCTATATATTTTTGTTGTCTTATAACTTCTTCATCATTAATTTTTATTGGTTTTCTTTCGCTCACGTTTTTTCCTCCTAATATTACCTCTGTATCGTATAATTATTTACTAAAAGTCTAAAGTACATTATAACATATTCTTTTATCTATTTCATTTTGATAATTAATCTTTATTAATATTTTTATTCTTTTGAATTTTATTATCAAATACTTAAAATTTAT
Source organism: Peptostreptococcaceae bacterium AGR-M142 (assembly GCA_045345765.1). Lineage (GTDB taxonomy): Bacteria > Bacillota > Clostridia > Peptostreptococcales > Peptostreptococcaceae > JAOARY01. The sequence goes on along the minus strand of CP148265.1, from coordinate 2,875,919 downwards.
TTGAATTTTGTACGTTAAATAAGGACATCTAAATTTAAAAATCGGGGTGTTTTTTTTATGCCAAGTTGTAAAATAAAGCTATATCAACAAAAACAAGAGAAAAAGGAAATTGTTACAAAAAATTAATAATCAACCCGATTATTTTTGTGGTATTATGTACATGTAAGTAATGAGCCAAAAGATTAAAGAAGCTATTTTTACAAAACCTTGTCTTTTCAGGGATTGAACTTTTACATTTTATGTTTTGAAATGTGTTTACATTATAATCTGGTTTGCCATCTTCTGTATTGAACTTTTACATTTTATGTTTTGAAATTATGTTAAATAAAAAGATGTGTTCTTCCTAATTTATATTGAACTTTTACATTTTATGTTTTGAAATTTAATTTTATTTGCAACTACTGTTGATAATTTAGCTATTGAACTTTTACATTTTATGTTTTGAAATATTTTTAAGCCCTTTTAGATGCATGTTTAATTTCAAATTGAACTTTTACATTTTATGTTTTGAAATTCGTCTTGATCTTTTGTTTGAATTTTTTCTGATACAATTGAACTTTTACATTTTATGTTTATCAGTAGCTTTTATAGCTACTTTTTTAATTTTTTGCATAAAAAAAGAGGTGCTAGCATCGTTGCTAACACCTCTTTTTTCATATCCTTAACAAAATATACTTAATTCCTCTGTGTTTTCCACTAAAGTTTTTGAATGATTTTATTCATAAGATATTTTTTATGAATGACTGTTAAATCTAAAATAACAAATAAAGTAAATAAAAAGTCGAATAGAGTCGAAATGGAATATATATGGTTCTAATGTTATAAAATACAAAATCTATGTAGTTATTATTTGATAATTGATTTAGAGATTTTTTAGGCTTATGTTAAAAATAAAATTATCGAGATTTTTTTCTTGCAAGTTGACGTAATAGTTTGAAATACCTTGATAGAATACGATTTTTTGATAAATTTCAAAAATCAAAAAATCCTACTTTATTTTTAGGTTATATTGTGGTAGTATTAAGAGGTAGGCAATGTTGTTAAAAATAAACAAACGTTGAAATTGTCTTCATTGAACTTTTACATTTGATGTTTTAAAATCCATCAATGATGGCGGATTTGTCCTTATGAATGACGAGATTGAACTTTTACATTTGATGTTTTAAAATTTTCTAATAATCAATACATTTAATTCTTTACCTTCATTGAACTTTTACATTTGATGTTTTAAAATCTAATTGTCCTTGTGGAGTTTCAAACTGAAATAAGTATTGAACTTTTACATTTGATGTTTTAAAATTCCTCAGCAAGAGCTGATAAATAGCGTCGAGGTTTATTGAACTTTTACATTTGATGTTTTAAAATTGTAACATCTTGACTGTAATCAGCTCTAATCCAAGAATTGAACTTTTACATTTGATGTTTTAAAATCAATCCATCTGTACTATTTAAATCAACATATTGATTTATTGAACTTTTACATTTGATGTTTTAAAATAAATTACCTTTCAACCCTTGTGTACCAGTCTTGCTTATTGAACTTTTACATTTGATGTTTTAAAATTTTGATGTGCTTTATCTGGTAATTGTAACTTACCTTATTGAACTTTTACATTTGATGTTTTAAAATTCTTAGAGCTGTCATCTTATCGTGTAATTTAATCTATTGAACTTTTACATTTGATGTTTTAAAATTTCATATAATGCAAGATTACAGAACCCATCTTCATCTAATTGAACTTTTACATTTGATGTTTTAAAATCTTAAAACTTCTATATCATTTTTTATGGTTCTACGCTATTGAACTTTTACATTTGATGTTTTAAAATCGTAAGTTCTGGAATAGAAGGTTTAACTTCGTACCATATTGAACTTTTACATTTTATGTTTTAAAATTAATCCCTAGGGTTTGCAAGTTTTTTTGTGATAATTGAACTTTTACATTTTATGTTTTAATTAAATAAAATTATTAAAAATAGCTAGCAAAATATTTGTTGGCTATTTTTTTATTTGCTTTTAAAGAAGATCTCTAATACTAATTTTTTTAGATTAATTTGAATTTAACTATATGTATAATAATCTTTAAGAAAAGAGGTTGATTTTATAAGAAATGAATAAAATAATTCATTACAAAAAATTTTATGAATGACTGTTAAAATCTAAATAACAAATAAAGTAAACAAAAAGTCGAATAGAGTAGAAATGGAATATAGATGGTTCTAATGTTATAAAATACAAAATCTATGTAGTTATGATTTGATAATCGATTTAGAGATTTTTTAGGCTTATGTTAAAAATAAAATTATCGAGATTTTTTTCTTGCAAGTTGACGTAATAGTTTGGAATACTTTGATAGGATATGATTTTTTGATAAATTTCAAAAAACAAAAAATCCTACTTTATTTTTAGGTTATATTGTGGTAGTATTAAGAGGTAGGTGATGTTGTTAAAAATAAACAAACGTTGAAACTGTCTTCATTGAACTTTTACATTTTATGTTTTAAAATAGGGTTAAACCAACCCTTAGATTTCAAATATTCAATATTGAACTTTTACATTTTATGTTTTAAAATATATAATAGAATTTGATTATGTATTCGATGGAGCTGATTGAACTTTTACATTTTATGTTTTAAAATTGCACAGGTTGAGCAGTCTCTGCGAAAACCCACATAATTGAACTTTTACATTTTATGTTTTAAAATATTGTAGCCCCTCTAAAATGAACACCGTTTAAATTAATTGAACTTTTACATTTTATGTTTTAAAATTTGAACTATACATCAATATAATATATAAACAGTTATATTGAACTTTTACATTTTATGTTTTAAAATAGTTTCAGTATCTCTTTCTCTATTTGTAATTGTTATATTGAACTTTTACATTTTATGTTTTAAAATTTTAATTCAGATACTTTGAACTGTATCATCTCACTTATTGAACTTTTACATTTTATGTTTTAAAATATGTTCACCCATCAATGTTACGATGGTGTCTCTTTTATTGAACTTTTACATTTTATGTTTTAAAATTAATTTCTTCTATTTTTTCTCCACGCAGTTCATTGTATTGAACTTTTACATTTTATGTTTTAAAATTTGAAATTGAAATCTTTAGATTTATTAACGTCACTTGATTGAACTTTTACATTTTATGTTTTAAAATCTAGTCTTGGCATACTCGTCGGCATTGTCATTCATAATTGAACTTTTACATTTGATGTTTTAAAATAAAGATGTATTTTTTGAATCATTTAAAAACTCAGAAATTGAACTTTTACATTTGATGTTTTAAAATGGTATTACGATTAATAAAAATGCTTTAAACACATTATTGAACTTTTATATTTGATGTTTTAAAATTTATAAGCTGTTTCCTCATGTTTCGATAAATCAATTATTGAGCTTTTACATTTGATGTTTATCAGTAGCTTTTATAGCTACTTTTTTAATTTTTTGCATAAAAAAAAGAGGTGCTAGCATTATTGCTAACACCTCTTTTTCTTATCTCTTAATAAATAATCTATACTTAATCCCTTTATGTTTCTTATTAAATCTAGTTGAAGTACTTTCTGTAGCAAAATGAATAAATCTCTTACTATAGTAGAGACCTATCTCTTTTGCTCCATGTTCTACTGCATGATTTATCAAATTGTTTAACTCTTCTTTTGATAAACTATTAGGATCTATTCCTAAATCTGTAGCTGTTCCAGACATATGTTTAGAATATTGATATCCACCAACTCTTTTATTGTAATTTCCACATCTATAATGTGAGTTTACTCTAATTCCTCTTTTCATAAAATTTCTTACAGCTTGTATCAAATCCAACTGTTCATGCTTTAAGATAACTGTATTGCAACAAGAGCAGACCAGTTCACAAAGTTTAAAACTTTCTCTAATTTGAGTACTATCTTCTTTAAATACACTGTCTCCATTGTAAAGTCTATGACAAAGTATTTTAGTTCCTTTAGGTTTTATATATCCACCCATAATTACACCTCTTTCTTTAAATTTTTCTATTCATATAATAAGAATGAAAAAGCATTAAAAAAATCAACCACTTTATAAAATTTTTTTAAAATTTTTTTCGTTAGTAGTATCATTTAAGTAATAAGTTGAAACTAAAAAAATTATTAATCAATTATTTTAACCAGGTATATAATTTATTGCATTAAAAAAATATACCTAGTTTGGTATATTGCTATCTTTTTTTCTCTTTATTTATTTGTTTTAGATAATATTCATCATCCTTATTAGTAGATTCTAATATTTCTATCCCTTTTTTTATCGCATTTGGGATAGGTACGCCCATAAGTGATGCATTTTCTATTATTGATAATGCTTCATTTATTGTATAAGTTATTACCACTGCTGTTTTAATGAAGTTTGTTCCTACTGCTAGATCTAATTTATTTGCTATTAGAATCATTAATAGAGTCATGCTTTTTTTGCATATTCCTTTCCATCCTGCATGTGACTGCAATTTTCCATTACCAGACTTTTGACTATTATTAAATACACCTGCAACTATTAGACCTGTTACATAGTCTATAATCATAAATATTATCAAAGTCTTTAATGCATTATCAAAACCTCCAAAAGCGTTAGCTATAAGACTACCACCCACACCAACTATTGCTCCTATTTTAAATTCCATGTAAGCCTCCTTTGTTTTTTAACATAATTAATGTTTTTATTTCTTCTTATTTTTATTTATTTATTTTTATTTGAATTTTAGTTTTTACTTTCTTCATCCTTCTTATCTCTATATTTTTCTGGTATTAAATCCTCTCTACCTTTTTTAATTAGATATGCATTTATTCCTTCTTGAAATTCTGGTCTTCTTTCTATAACGTATTCATAACTATAAGCCCCTTCAATTATTCTGTATGCTAAGTAATCTGCCATTATAATAATCCTCCTTCTTTTTCTAATAATAGTCCATCTATTACTTTTTTAAGTAATTCAACTTGTTCTTCTAATAATAATTCTCTTGATTTGGGTATATCTTCATATTCGTAAAACAGTTCCATAGTTTTAGGGTTTAGATAAAGTATAGCTATTTTATTTAATTCTTTAGGTTCTGGAACACTTTCGACTAAGTACCCTTCCTTTTCTAATTCCTCTTTAGATTTCTTTAGTCCATAATGCTCATCAAATGGCATTTTGTGAACAAAATTTATTAATACCTTATTTTCTTCTACCTCGTTTCCTTGCATAAATATCATTTTATTTCCTCCTATTATTTTTATTTTCTATAATAAAAAAAGACACCAATTTTCGCATCTTTTGATATTTTAAATTATTTATAGTTTTTAATTATTTAATTTATATTTGATTAACTTCTAATTGTGGTTGATCACTAATTATTTTTATCTTATCTAATATATTTGGTATCTTATCACCAAAGGTTACATGTATTTTATAACCACTGCTTTCATACACCTCTTTAATCTTTGTTATTACTAAATCTTTTTTTATGTTTATATCTTTAGATACTATACTTACTCTATCCCCTAAGTTCCAATCCTCTTTATATTTAAAATTACTAAAGGGATTAATCTCACATTCAAAAGATTCTATAGTTTTTAAAACTGAAAGTTTTTCATTGCCTCTACTTATAAGCTCATTACTTTCTTTTATATCTCTAGCATCTATAAAAACTTCTTTTCTGTTTAAATCTTTGTAAGTTTCATTAATTAAAGCTATTTCTCTTTGAACTCCAACACCTTGACCACCTACATATGCAGTATTTTTACTTTTATTATTTTTAGTGTATTTTAAAGATATTATGTTATCAAATTCTACTGAAAATAATATAGGTGGATTAATATCCTGGTTTGATGTTTTATCTATGCTTTCTATTACTTTTAGTAGATATTTATTATCTTTTATAACGATATCCCAACCAACATTACTAGCCTTAGATATTTTTATTATTTCTTCATGTAGAGGTTTGTATCTTGTTTTTAATAATATTTCTTGTCCAATTTTAAAATTATTAAAATCATCAAATCTAAGATTATTAATTCTTCTATCTGGATGTAAAAAGAACTTAGTATTAAAAACTGCTAAATCTCTAATTACTTCACCTGCTTTAGCCTTTTTGATATAATGAGACTCATTTATATTTGGAACTGTAATTCTTCTTGAGAGTATGGATTTTAGTTCATAACCCTTAACTATTAGTTTTTTAGTATCTGTAATAGTTATTTCTTTAGAACTTATAATACCAAACTTATCATTTTCTATAATAACTATATGATCTTCTATCAACATCGAGTTTATTGTTTTATCAAAAGGTAAAACTATTTGAAATGTCCCTATTTCATGAAAGCTCTTTTCAAAAATAAGACTTTCATAAATATCTATCTCACCTAAGAAATTTATATCTGTATCTACTACTCTAATTGGTATCATTTTAATAACTCCTTTTTAACTTAAATTTATAGTTATAATCTAGGTTGTAGTTTAGTAAAGCATGCAATAGTTTCTTGTTTTATTGAATCTATCTTTTCTATTACTAATTCATCTAGTTCTGGAGATATTCCAACGATATTTCCGTATGTTTGATTATTTTGAGCATTTTTAGGTAAAAAATTTGTTCTTGGAAATCTTTTTATTATTTTTCCTGTATTTATATCTATTTCTGCAATAGAATTATTACTTAATCCATATAATTTATTTTTATCTTTATTGCAGGTTATTTTTTGCCATTCTCCTTCTATTTCTGCTTTAACCTCTGTATCATTTAAAATATACCATTTACACGGATTATTATAGCTTGAACTTCCTGTTTGCCACTGTATATTTGGAACAATAATTAAATCACGATTGATATTTATTATAGGACTAAAGAAAGCTTTAGGTATACTAACTCTATCCATCTCAGCAAATAAAAATAAATCTTTTGTTTTTGAAATCTCTTGCCCTGAAGATGTAAACCAAGTAGTATATCGACTTTTATTGTTAGATACATAATTTCCGTTACTAAATGTATATCCATATGTTTTTTTAGTAAATTTAATATCCTCGTAATTTGAAAAGGATTCTATAATAGAGGGCTTTCCATTAGTTCTTGATATACGAACAATCTTATAATACGGTGCATACACTGTTTTATAAGTTATTATCAAATCATCAGTTTCTAGATCAGCAGCTGCCGAAAAACTCTTTAAAAAATCAGTTTCACAAACAGCAAATTGATTTCCACAACTACTTCTACTTACAGTAATATTCCATAAAGTACGACCATCAACTTTATGAAATGCAAAAATATGAAAATTATTATTTTGATCATTAGGATTTCCTCTATAGTTATAGCGTATCCCATATATATAATCTCCTTGTGATACAACTATTTTATTAAAGCTTGCTAATGTTTTATACATATAATCTCCATTACTATCTATTGAAACATGATGAGTCGTAACAACTTTAGTCATATTGTTTATTAATTGTGGTGTAAGTAAAAAAGAATATGGTCTTAATTTATTTTGATAACTCTTTCTTGAAAGTGTTCCTAAATTCCAACCTGCACAAAAATATTCTCTATTTTGACTTAAATAATCTGTTAATAACGCTCCTAAGAAAGGTCCATTAACTTTAAGATTTTGAACTTTGCTTATTTTATTAGCTAAAGAAGAAAAAGTTTCATCACTATTTGCAGGTATTCCAACGCCAGTAATAGCATTAGCTATTAATTTTTTACCATTACTGGCAGATGTAAAAGCCTGCTCTGCTTTTTCAAATGCATCATCAGCTTTAGCTAAAGCAGTATTTCCTTTATCGTAAGCCACTTTAACAGCATAAGAAGTAGCTAAAGTTGTTTTACTTGTTGAAGTAACTGCATCTGATTTATTTAAATTAAATCCAGTCTTTTTAGTTATCTTAGGTTCTTTTGAATTAGCTAAATCATAAGTAGTCTTAACAGCATAAGAAGTGGCTAAAGTTGTTTTACTTGCAGAATTGATTAAATCTGATTTATCTAAATTAAAACCAGTTTTTTTAGTTATTTTAGGTTCTGCACCTATTTTCAAACAAGTAATATCATGTGGATTAGATTCTTTTTTATGATCATCTAAATATTTATTGTTATCTAAAATATTTGTTTTTAAACTTTCAACCTCTTTATTTATTAAATTTAAATCTAACTGACTGTATTTATTTTTAGCTTCATTAAACCAGGTAGTCCAATCATTATTTATCTTCGTTTTATTTTCTAACCAATCATCCCACATTTCATTGGTTGGTATTGTAACAAGTGAAGATACATAACCACATATATTTTCATCCATTCTTTCATCGATTATTTGATCTCTTTCAACAAAAGATTTACCTGCTATTATATTTATCTTAGCTAGAGATAATTCATATATTGTTTCCGTTCTTGTTAACTCTGGTGGTATAGGATTTTCATTTACTTCACCTTGTTTAACCAAAGCTTTAATAAATCTATTATTATGATCTAATCTTAAAACTATTCTATCAACACGATTTAAAAAAGCATCAGCAGGATTAAGTGCTAATACTTTTTTATCATCATTCTTATAAAGATAACCCGTTAAGAATGCGAAACCTTCACAAACTAATACATTCATATCTAATCCTTTTGTTTGTACCTCTAAAGAATTATCTTGATTAAATATACCAGAAGTTAAGAAGCTTCTAAAATACTCTGCAAAATCATCTGCTTTATATTCTCTAACATCATCTGGGGTATTATTAAAAAATCTATAATGTTCCATGTAATTCTCCTTTCTATATCTATTATTCAGATTAAAAAAACTTAGATAGAGGTTTTAAATTCCTACATATCTAAGTTTCCAATCTATTTTTATCTTTGATTTAGTACTTCCATCATCACTATCACATTCAATTATATTTTTTCCTACTTTTAAATTAAAAAATGTAGAGTTAAGATCTATAAAATTAAATGCATTAATTATTTGACCATCTTCTTTTTTTATAGTTACTTTTTTATTTCCAAACTCTGTATTTACTTCTAACACATCACTTTCTTTTAATTCTTTTTTAACTTTTATAAATTCGTTAGTTCTAAGATTTTTAATTATAGGATTTATTGCAGGGCCTCTAAATTTAATAATTAATGGAGTATCTAAATCCCCATCATTAATAACATCTAATCTAGGACTTCCCTTTGTTGCAAAAGAAGTACCTAAAGAAAGAGGAAAAGTTAATCCACCAGTCCATGTAGCTATTAATTTTGATTCTGTATAAATATCTTGCCAAAAGGGACTTGGTGCAACTAAATGTATAATTGTATCTAAAATTCTGTTATCACTTTGATGATCTTCTTTATATTTTGGTGCGTTTTTTATGAATACTTTGATATCTCTTTTATAATCTCCGTATTCATACTGTAAGGTACATTCACCATTGTTTGGATTAAAGACATTATTTAATTTTTTTCTAAGCTCATACATCTCTTTATCATCTTGGGAAATTAGAGCTAATTCAATACTTAATGATTTTTCATTAAAAGAAGAATTATTAAAAGTTTTTCCATCTTGCAAAGGAGATTTAATTAAATTTATATTTGCAGATGAATCTAATCCATTTAATTTTTTTAAAATATAAGGTGCATGATCAGATAAAATAATTTCTTTGTTATATTTATTTTTAAAAATAATCTTTTCCAAATTAAACCTCCTTTCATTATTTATTTTTATTAAAATAACTATAAAATTTTTTTAATGGATAATGATATTTGCAAAATGGATAATTAAATTATTAAATTTACAAATATATATTTATTCTAAATTAAATTCTAAATCTCTTAATAATTGTTCTTGATTTTCTCTTACTCTGTTAGGTGTTAGAGGGTCTGGACTATAAAAAGTACTATTAACATTTATATCTTTAGAGTTTCTAGCTATTACTTGTCCTAATTTTTCATAATCTATTTCAAAATTGTTAATAGAGTGGTTATTATTAGGATTTAAAAGATTATTTGATTTAGCTAAATTACTTGCTATTTCTAAAGATTTAGCTGAATTAATAACTGTTTCACCACCATTAAAGTATCTTAATTCTGGTCCTTGTTCCCCTACCCAGTGCCAACCTCTAGTTGCGTTATTAGTACCTCTTGCATATCCACTATCAGAAGATGGAGAAAAAGACGGACCAACAAATCCACTTGATGAAGAAGTTGTTGAGGTTGATGGACCAATAAAGCCTCCACCTCCACCACCTAAAGAACCACCACCAGATTTACTATCTTCTTGAAATCCCATTAGTTTTTTTATCTTATCAATAGCTTTACCAACTGCTTTGCATATCTTACCTGTCCATTTATCTATTTCATCAAATGCAGAGGATATTGGATTAGATAATAAGCCTGTCATTTTAGACCAATGGTCTGTTGCCCAAGTACTAATACCGTCAAGTCCATTAGAGATAGTTTCACCAATATTTTTCATACTTCCTTTAACTTTCTCCTTTGTTTCTTCCCAATGTTTATCTGATTCTTCTCTTCTTTTTTTGAATTCTTCTTCTTGTTTTAAAGCTAAGTATTCCCACTCGGAAAGAACTTCACCAGTTTCCCAATTAACATGGTCCACATGTTCAGTCGCTTGAGCTTGTGCAGCTTTAACTACATTATCATAAGCAGTTTCTGCCTCTTTAGTTTGTTTTTCACATTGTGCTTTAGCATATTCACTTAACTTTTTACATTGTTCATCACTTATAATACCTAATTTATCTCTTTGTCTTTCTAATTCTGCAATAGTTTTTTTCTTTTGTTCTTCTGCTTCTTTTACAGTTTCATCTTTTTGTTGTTTTGCATTTTTTACAACCTCTGCTGCTTGTTCTGCTGTTATACTTCCTGCTCTTTTTTTCATTCTATCAAGAATATCATTAGCTTCTGTTTCATTTTCTGTTAATGTATCTATTGCATTTTGTTTCATTTCTTCCTGGATTTTATTTATTTCTTCTTGTTCTTCCTTTGTAAGTTCTCTATTATTTTTGCTTGCTTCTTTTAAGATTTTTTCAATTTTTTTAACATGTGCATCTGTTTCTTCTTTTTTCTTTTCATGATTTTCTTTTAGTTTTTTTAGTGCCTCTTTTTCTTCTTGTTCTGTAAGAGTGTCACTATTTTTAAAGAAGTTTTCCATTATAGAATATGACTCATTATATTTGGTATCTAAGCTAGTTTTTATTTGCTCACCCATATCACTAAATGTTTTTGTTAGAGTTAATGCTGTTTGACCAGATACTTTTTCACTTGTTAAATTTAAGTTCATAAGACTTTGACCTGCTTGAGTATCTAAGTTCATGTAAGAGCCTACGGCTTCTTGAGTAGATTTTGAAATTTCTTCACTAAATAAAGCAACTTTAGGTATTGTATTATTAGTCATTTCATCAGCTAGTTTCGAATTTGCATCTGTTTGATTATTTGTTGCTTCTTCTAATTTCTTTAAATCATCTTCAGCAGATTTAGCACCTTCTCCAATTGCACCTAATCCAGAGCCTATTGTTTTACCACTATCTTTAACTTTGTTAGCTTTTTCCTCTAATTTATCAATGACTTTATTTAAATCTTTAAGTGCTTTTTCTTGATCCTTTATATGAGGTGCTATATCTATCATTTCATCTACGCATTCTTTTATTGTTTCTTTATTTGAATTTAGACCATTTAAAAGTTTATCTGAAAATGATTGACCTGCATCTTGCCATTTAGGATTATATTCACTTAGTAGTGTTATAAGTTCTTCTTGATTTTCTTGTGTCATAAGTCTTATTGCTTCATTTTCTAATGCGTAAGCATCGCTTAAAGCACTATAATGTTCTTTTACTAAATCTATTTCTATTTGTGCATTTTCTTTAATTAATTCTAATTTTGCTTCTTCATTAGCTTTTTTATCTTCATATTCTTTGGTTAAGCTTTCTTTTGTTTTTTCTGCTTTTTGATTTATACTTTCCATTTCTTCTTCTAGTTCTACTTTTTTAATTTCTCTTTGCTCTAGAATCTTTTCTCTTTCTAATTCAAGTAGATATATATTTAATTCTTCTTTAGCTTTTTTTCTTTCTTCATCACTTTTAGCTTCATCTACTGCTGCTTCTAGTCTTATTTGTTTTTTTAACTGTTCTTGTTTTCTTAATTCCTCTTCTTCTCTTTTGGTTCTAGCATCTATACTATCAATTTGTTCTTGTAAATCTTTAGTTTTATCATAGGCTTCTTTATCTATAAGTTTTAGCTTTTGCATATATTCATCATTATATTTTTTAAGTCTTTTATTAGAGGCTTCTTCTTCTGCTTTAACTGTTTTATTAATACTTTCTATTTGTGTTCTTTCTAAATCTTTATATTGATTTTTTAAGGCTGTTACAACTTGTTTACCAAAGCCCTCAATCTTTTTAACATTGGTTTTTATACTATCTTCTATTCCTTTAGCTATATTAGTTGCTGTTTTTAAAACATCATCTTTATTATCTTCCATACCTTTTGCTAAACCTTCATCGATGTATTTACCAAATTCAATCATAACCCTAGAGGGTGAATGAATACCTAAAGATTTTTTAACTCTTGTTATTAAGCCACCTGTTAGTTTATCCATTATTTCAAAAGGATACTTAATCATTGATAAAATCCCATTACCTAAACCTATGATAATGTTTTTACCTATGGCTTCTAAGTTACCAGGTAAATCAGTGAAGAATGCAGGTATAGAAGCTGCAAAGTTTTTTAAATCACTACCTAGATTATTCATATAATTTCTAAAGGTTTCAGATTTTTTATATAAAGTTACAAAAATTGCTATTAAACCAGCTATAGCTGCAATAGTTAGACCAATAGGTCCAGTTAAGAAAGTAAAAGCTCCTGCAAGTCCACCAGTTGCCGTTGTTGCTGTAGCTGTTGACCCACCTAAAAGTCCCATAGAACCTGCTATTTTTCCAATCGTTCCAAAAACTATACCTCCTGCACTTATTAAATTACCAAGTATTAAAAGTAATGGACCAAGTGAAGCTACTACAAGTCCAACTTTAACAATGGTTTCTTTTGTGCTGTCATTTAAAGAATTGAACCAATCAACCCAATCATTTATTTTTTGTACTAAATCTTTAATCATTGGTATTAATACATTACCTAAACTAATAGCCATACCCTCTAAAGCTGATTTTAATTTAGTAAAAGCACCTTTTAAATTATCATTCATAATTTCAGCAGTTTCTTTAGCATATCCATTTGAATTTCTTAATTCTGCTTCATAAGTTTTTATTGTATCTGTTCCCTCTGTCATTATCATGTTAACGCCTTTAATTGCTCTAGTTCCAAATATAGCACCTAAAGCAGCATCTTTTTGAGCCATAGTCATATCTTTAGTAGCATAATTAACATCACTCATAATATCCATCATGTCACGATAATTACCATTAGAATCAACAATAGCTATATTTTGTTTACCTATAGATATAGCACCATCATGTGAGTTTTTCTTCATATCTCTAAATACTGCATTTAAAGTAGTTCCTGCTACTGAACCTTTAAGTCCTTGATTAGCTAAGGCTTCTAATATAGCAGTTGTATCTTCTAAATCATAACCCATAGCATGTGAAGAAGCTGAAACATATTTAAAAGCTTCACCAAGTTGTGATACATCAGTATTAGCGTTAGCTTGAGCATATGCAAATACATCTGCTGCGTGAGTAGCTTCTTCTGCTTTCATAGCAAAAGCAGACATTGTATCTGTTAAAATATCACTTGCCTGACCTAAGTCCATACCTGCTGAAGCTGCTAAATCTAAAACACCAGGTAAACCATCTAACATCTGTTTTGTTTCCCATCCTGCTAAGGACATATATTGTAAAGCTTGTGCACTTTCACTAGCACTAAATTGTGTTTTTGAACCCATTTCTAATGCTTTATCTTTAAGTAGTTCAAAGTCTTTACCAGTTGCACCTGATAAAGCTTTTACTTTTGACATACTAGCTTCAAAATCAGAAGCTGTTTTAACAAATAAAGCACCAACACCAACTAAGGGAACTGTTAAACCCTTAGTTAAAGATGCACCAACTCCAGATATTGCACCACCTAAATTAGTTATTCTATTGCTTAAAGAATTACTACTATTAGAAAAAGCTGATAATTGTGCTCCTACACCTCTTAAACTAGCACTAAATCTACTAGTATCTAATTCTAAAAAACTTGTTACCGTACCTGCATTAATCAAATTATTATCACCTCCAGGATAAAAGATAAAAAGAGGTATAAAAAAAGACACCTAAAAAAGATGTCTTTTATATGAAACAATTGTTTTATTTATTTTTAGTTTTAAATATTTTTAAAGAATTTATTAATATCTCTAATTGTTTTTTTAAATACTGTTGATTTTATTTCTATGATATATTGATCATTATTATTTTTCTCTACTTCTTCTTGTTCCTCTAAACCATATTTATCATCTAAATATTTTAGTTTATCATCAACATTTGATATATTATCTTTTTTATCTTCTTGCTTTAATTTATCTTTTTCTTCTTTAAGTTTTTCAAAATAATTATTTTCCTCTAGGTATTTCATCATTTCTTTATCGTTATTAAGTTCCTCTTTTGTATATGATTCTGTATAAGTTACCTCTGTGCACATATAAGAAGCTAATAAAAAACTACCTACTATAGCAGCTTTTTTTAAGAATCTTTTTTTGATATTCATGAAAATCACCCCTTGAATGTTAATAATTTCATACTAATTATATATCCAAGAAATAATTTTTACAATACTTTTTAAGGTTTTAAAATTATTAATGTTTATTCATGAAATCAACTAATTCACTATTGTTAGAAGGTTTATTATAAGATTGTCCATCATCTAAAAATCTTGGTTTTTCTCCCTCTTTTAATTGATCAACTATATACATGCATGCTTCGTCAAAACAAAATGCAACATAGCTATCATTAATATCTAAAATTTCACTAGGTCTAATTTTGTATGTTTGACTCATGGTTATTATTCTTAATATCTGGTTGCTCGTTACGAAAAGATTCTAAGGCTTTAAGACCTTGTTGCGAATAATTTAATAAAACTGTTAGTTGTTCATCTGTTAAATCCAAACCAACACTTTCTATTTCCTCTAATGTTGGTTCTAATAAAGATTCTTTTGCAATAGCTTTCATTACACCACATATTTCTTTTAAAGATGTTTTTGAATCTACTCTTTGAGTAAATATTTTTTGAGCTGAATTTAATAAACTATTAGGAATTGTACCTTTAGAGGCTAAACCTAATAAAGATACTCTTTTAACCTTACAAACAAAAGGGTTTTCATCCCATCCAGGAAGCGTTAATATTTGACCTTGTCCAATTTCTTTTAATTTATTTAAATTTGTTATTTTAGTTGTATTCATTTTAAATCCTCCTATAAGATATTATTTTTAATAAATTTATAATATTATTCTTGATCTGCATCTATTTCTTTATTTACTATTATTCCTTCTAGCTTTTCTTCACCTTCAAGAAGTGGTAATTCATCTAAAAAATCTATTTTAACTGGTTTTTCTCCTGTTTTAGGTCTACTTGTTGCTTTAAGTTCTGGGACAAAGAACTCACCATCTTTTAAAGAAAATCCAACTGGTTTACCTTTACAATGCTTATAAGAGAATTTAATATATTTAATTGTTTCACCATCTGCATCTTTTTCTTCTGTATAAACATTTAAAGTAAAGGCTGTTCTATTAACAACTTTCCCAGATTCAGCACCTTCATAACCTATTATTTCGCCCAGCTCATTTTTTATTAATGTACCACCATCAACCAAACACATCGTTTCAGCGTTTAAAGTTGAATCTTTTAGATTTAATTCATAACCAGTAACAATATCTTCTGTATTATTAGAGGCTAATATTTTATTTTTAACTCTTAATAATTTTTCTTCTCCTGCTGAAACTTTAGGTTCTATACCTGCTTCACTTGCAGTATCAAAGGCAAATGCTTTAGGTTCTAGTTCCTCTGTTACTATTTCAGTTCTAACTATATTTACAATGGGCATACCTCTAACTTCTTTTGCTTTCATTTGTATGATCAACTCCTTTTAATTATTTTTTATATTTTTTAAATAAATTACATTAATTTAATTTTTTATGAATGATATATTCTATAGATCCAGTATGAGCAGATCTATCTTCATCGATAAATATTGGACTTTCATTTCCAGTAGGTCTTATAAAGTTTAATTCTTTTATGGATAGTTTTATTTTCTTTTTGTAATCCTCTATACAAGAATAGTTATTTAGAGGTATAAAAAAAATAAGGTCCATGACTTTATAGCCAACCTTATTATTTACCATATTGTTTTGTCCATTGTCTTTTAAAACGATGTAGGGGGTGTTACATTTCCCCTCTTTTTGTCCTGGACTATAAATATCAAATTCTTTTTTTAAGTGTAAAAATATTTCTTTCCATGCATTCATCAAATCACCTGGTTTATTTTAATTGTTTTAAATAAAATCATAGTAAATAAGACATTAAGATTTTTAATTATTTAAGATATTAGAAAAACCTTTAACTATATAAGATGATTCTTTTAAAATTGTTGGATATAAAATAGCATATTTCTTTTCATTACAAAACTCTAAATAAGGCGAATAATTTTTGTTACCTGCTAGATAGATAAAACATTTATAACCTTGCCAGTAATAACCACCTTGTATAGTTTGTCTTGCTTGAGCTGTTCTATCTGTCCAAGTGGCATTTTGTTTCGCACTAGATTCTAATTTCTTAGAAGCAGTATGAGCATATAATCCAACTGCTGCTCTTAATTTTAATTCTGTTTTAGCAATATTTCTTAAAAAGCTAGATGAATCAACTCTAAATCCCATGAAATCACCTCTTTTTTAGATTAATATTAGATCAATATAAAAAATTTAATCATATTCTTTCAAGTGTCATATCAAAAACAATATCCATTTTATTTCCTAAATCTATAATTTTATATTTCTTATCTTCATAACTAAAATAATCATTTTCTTTAATCTTTCTGCTACTTTCATTATTAGTCACTAAGAGTTTATAGCTCCCTTTACTTTTAATACTTCCTCCATCACTAACACTAATATTTATTTTTGATTCCTCTTGATACACATAACCATAAATGGTGCATATCTTTTCTTCTCCATTAGGCTCATTAAATTCATTAAGCATTTCTCTAAATATGCTTATTTGTTTGTTGATTCCGTTATTATTTAGAGAATTAGCTATTTGTTTGCTTAGTGCTTTAGTGTTTAAACTCATACTTCATCAACTCTTTTCATACTGGTTTTATAACAAGGCTTAGCACCTTTTTTAAATTGTTTGGCTAGACTTAACCAATAATCTCTATTAGAGGCTATTTTAATACCTGCTATTTCTATACCATCATTTGCATCTGCTTTCATTAAACAACCTGCATAACTAGCTTTATTTAAATCATTATCATTGTTTTCTAATAACATTTGTAGTTCTTCATCTTCAAATAGAGGATATTTCTTTTCTTGAAGATTAAATTTTAATTTCTCTATTAAAGAGCTACTCATTATTTTTCATTTTCTCCATCATTTTCATCGTTATCATCATTGTTATCATCGTTGTTATCATCCTCTTCATCATCTTTTTTTACATCCTCTAATAAAGATACAAAACCTCTTTGATTTAATTCTTTAGCTTCATCTTCTTTTAATTTAAATTCATCATTAACCTTATAGAAATTTTTATCGTGTTTAATATTAACAAGTGCCATTACTTTAATTTGTTTTGCTCTAGCCATTTTAATCATCCTTTCATATTTTATAAAAAATAATTTTTATCCTGGTACTTATATTTAAATATCAAAGAGATCCTTTTATAGAATCTCTTTAGATATATTTTAGAAATAAAAATAAGAGGTCTAAATCCTCTTAATAATTTTTTTATTATATTATTTTTAGTTTGATTATTAATTTACTGTTGCAAAGAAACATTCATCAGCTCTTTCAAAGCTAGGTATTACTATTTGTGATACCTTAGTATCTACTGCTATTGGGTCTTCTTTAACCATTGTTGTTATTGCTATACCTGTTTTAACTATTTGAGTATCTATTTTGCCACTACCGTATTTCTTATCAAATTCTTCTGGTGTTACTGAATATATTGTTTGTCCTATATGACCTTTTGGAATAAGTGTTACTAAATTATCTTCATAATAATTCATTGATTCACTTTCTTCATTTATGAAACTTCCACTTAAAAATCCTATTTGGATATTTAGTTTTTTATTTAAATATTTTATATAATCTTCATCAGTTAATATAACTTCTCCTAATGTTCTTGTTTTTAATTCATTTGTTATTGCTTCATTTTCAGTTACATAGTTAAATGTAAGCTCTGTTAGAAGCATTCTATCTGGTTTAGATTTACCCTCTGAAACAAATACTTTTTGCCATCTTTTAATATCTCCTACTATATCAGCTTTTGGGTCACTCCATTTAGAACTACCTGCTAATACTTCTTTATGATTATCTGGAACTTTATAATCAACAACTATATCTCCATCATTTGTTGATATATTAATTTGACCCTTTTGTAATAATTGTGCTCTCATTCTAGTAGCTTGAATATCTGCACCTGCAACAAGTGAAGCATAGTTATTAAATACATTTTGAACTAGAAATTCAACCATTTCTTTATTATTAGAGTTTTTAGCTAAGATTAGATCTCTTCTATCTTTTTCTTTAATACCAATAGCCTCTTTAAAAAATGGCATTTCTTTTTTTTCTACTGAAACTTCTGCTTTTAATGCTCTAACTTTAGCAGCAGTATCAAAAGTTGATAGTTTTAGAGCTACTGGTTTTTGATTAGCACCTTTAGCTATTTCAATTTCTGTAGAAAGTTGTTTAGTTACTGGGAATAATAAATTATCGATAGTATTATTCTTTGGTAAATTCTCAATATAAAGTGCTATTTGTTTTGAGTTTATAAAATCTTTTAATTCCATGTGTATCACTCCTCTTAAAGTATTTTTTACATATTGTTTTTTTATAAAAATGAAATCATATTCATCGCTTTTATAGCTTCTTGTGCTATATCAACATTAGTAAATTTCTTTAACTTTGCTTTATTAACAAAGCCATGTATCATCACTGGAAGTATTTCAGTTCCCATAGAATCATTAAATTCTATATCTGAATAAACTATTCCAAAGGCTGTTGCATCATTTGCTGGGATACCTCTATTATTTACTACTGTACCAGCAGGTAACACTCCTTTAACTAAGCTAGATTCAACATCTGTTTTAGCTACTTTGATATTGATATTTACAAAATGATCACCTGCTAATTCTCTAATATCCTTTTTACCTAGAGAAATACTATAACTACTTTGTCTCATATTCTTTAATCCTCCTTAAATTTAATAAAATTAATAAAATCCTTAATAATAAAACTAATTTTTATTTAAAATAATTATCAAGTTCTTCATTACCTTTTAATTGTTCTGCTCTTTTTAAAGCTAGCTTTTCACCTAATTCTTTTTCATTCTTATTATCTATAGTGTTATCTACTGGAGTTATGTTTCCAGTCCCTCCAGGGTTGTTATCTTCTGCGTTAAACAAATAAGAATCACTTTCTTTTAACTTTTCTATTTGGTCTTTAAATCCTATTAAGTCATCACCATCAACTTTGATATTATCTAAATTTAAAAGAGCCTTAACTGCTTTAGGGTTTTTCACCTTAGAATCAGTTAAAGCTCTTTCTAGTGCATAATTAAAATCTTTTTCTTTTAAATCTGCTTCATATTTTTCAGTAGCCTCTTTATTTTCTTTTTTCAACTTTTCTATTTCTTCATTTAAATCTGTATCCTCTTTAACTTTATCTTGTAAATCTTTTAACTGTTCATCTCTTTTTTTAATTTCTTTTTTATAATCAGAGATATTTTTATTAGCATCATCAAGCTTTTCTTTCTCTACATATTTTGATTTTTCCTTATCATCTACAATCAAAGTATTTTCTTTGTCTGCTTTTATCTTGTCATAAGCAGCTTGACCCTCTTTATCACCTAATACTTTCTTTAAATACGTTAATAAATCCATTTTATTTCCCTCCTAATTTATTTTATTCATTTCATTTTGTAATTGCTTTCTAAACTTTCTTACATTGTTGTATCTAACATTAGCATTAACAATATCTTTGTTATTACAAGCTAAATGATATTTACTTAATTCTTTATTGATCTTCTTCTTAATCTTTTTAACTTTTTTGTTTTCTTTAAAAGAGATGTATTCATGTAAGCAATGAGGACATATAAAATAAAACTCCTCTAAATCTTTATCTAAAAACCTTGATTGTAGCTCAATCTTAAATGCTTTTTTACACTTATCACAATAAGTATTATTCATTTTTATTACTCCT
This sequence comes from Peptostreptococcaceae bacterium AGR-M142, assembly GCA_045345765.1. Classification (GTDB taxonomy): domain Bacteria; phylum Bacillota; class Clostridia; order Peptostreptococcales; family Peptostreptococcaceae; genus JAOARY01. The sequence goes on along the minus strand of CP148265.1, from coordinate 2,855,537 downwards.
TTCTTTTTATTTGTATTAATAGTTTGCAATAAAAAAACACCCTTAGAGGATGTTTTTAATTTTATTCAAATTTATATAATTTTGATACTTCAAACTCAATATTTCTTTTATCTCTGTTTTCTTCTCTATTATTAAAATTATCTATATAAGCTCTTATAGTTTTAGCTATATGTGGTGGAGCTAGAGGATGTATTGTAACAGATTCTATAAATTCAGTTGGATTTATACTCAATTTAAAAATTGGAGATTTTTTCTTTTTATATTTTTCATTTAAATTTATAAAAAAGTTCAAATATTCCTCTGAATCAATATCCATATTTTTAGTTTGTTCTTGTGTACTTTCTATTGTGTTATTATACTCCGTTAAATCTATACAATAGATTCTCCATTCTTTTTCATGATTAAATTCATGTCTTTTATTGAAAAATATTTTTTGAATATCAAAATTTATTTTTGTAGATTCTCCTTTTTGTATTATATTTTTTAATTGATGATTTAAATTGAAATTTTTAGAATATTGAACTTTATTATGACTTAAAACACTATCATCCAATCTATTCTTTGAAAGTAAATACTGTAAATATAATCTCTTAACTTTTACTTTAATAGAAGAGTAGTTTTTATTTGTATTGTAAATTCTCCACATTGCATCACTTTCTTCTAGTTCTGTCCAACTTTGTTGATATGAAGTATATTTAGAATATATAGCTGCATTTATAAAATTTGAAATATATAAATCTTTATCGATTATTGTTTTTAAATAATTTATAATTTCTCTTAATGTTTCTTTATACTCTAAATATTTTAATATTCTGTTTTCATAAGGATCATCCCACAATCTTGGATTAACCAAAACAAGTTGTTTTTGCTCAAACATATCAATTAAATTTGTAAAATCCATGAATCGATATAGATATTCTGGCATGTTTTCATTTTCTATTTGCATTTTAATAGCCTCCTCTAAAATCTTTTTAAATTATATCATTTTATCTAATATTATTAATAACGGATTTACCAAGATAATTTATATTATTTTCTTTGCAAAAATTTTCTATTTCATTTATAGTTTGAACGTCTGCATACGGTGTAACTGTTACAAACTTTATAAAATCCTCTACTTTTGAATTTAAATCTACTTTTAAAAATTTAGGAGCATCTCTATCCATTCTATTAGAATAAACAATAAAATGCTCGTATAGATTTTTTAATAGGCTTTCATCTTTAACTACATCTAAAATATCATAATTAAAGTTGTTTAGAAATGAATTAAACTGATTTATAAATTCTTGTTTGTGTATATTATAAATTTTATCATTTGTACTCAAATTATAAAAAACTCTATATTCATATTCATTTTCAAAAAGGATATCTTTATACCCTATAATTTGTTTAAAATTGTTTGTAAAATTTGCATTTTCATCAAATTCAAATATATTATTAACTCTTTCTTTAATATCAAAAACATCTATATATTTTATTTTTGTGTAACTTAAAGAATCATGATTGTTTATAAAGTCCTTTTTTATGCATATTTTAACCATACTATTTTTATCTTGTATATATTCACCTGAATAAGAATTCCATTTACCATTGTCTTCAAAAGTACTTGTCCAGCTTTGTGATTTTGAATAATTCATAAAAAATAAAATATCAAAAAGTTTACTTAAAACAAAATTTTGAAGGTAATCAATATCACATAAAGATAAATTTTTATATTTTAATAGATAAGAAACTTTAAAATTTTTGTAAATATAATTAAATAATAATTTGAAATTTTTATATTCCTTGATTTTTAAATTAAAGTACATTTCATTTTTATCTTCCCACTGATTATGTTTCACAAGATACAATTTTTTTGTCTTAACTAAATCTTTTAAATGTTCAAATTTCATAAATTTAAACAAATGAACAATATCTTTATTTTCTTCTTCATTTGAAAATTCTCTAAAAAAACTTTTTGCTGCTATTTTTGAGAATTTTTCAAAATTATTGTTCTCTATATATTTATAAAAATCATTTTTTAGTGCTTCAAAACGATATTTATTTAAGGTTTTATACTCTAATCTTAATTTTTTTGTATGATTAATAATTTTTAAATAATTATTAATCACTATATCTTTTTTATTTTTTATATTTAAATTAGAATATTTTATTTGGTTTTCCATATTGAATATAAATTTTTCTAGTATAAAATTATAATCAATTTTTTCTTTATGATATAATTCATCATTTAAAAAATCGATAATGATTATTAATTTCTTTTCAGTTGGATACTTAAGCAATAATTGTTTAAAAAATCTTAAATCGATATTTTTATATTTTTTTAAATAATCAGCTTCAAAATCATTTACTATTTTCAATAAATTTGAATAACCTCTCAAAAATATTTTTAAGTTGTCTAGTAATAATTTAGGGTCTAAGTTGTTATAAGTAATCTTCATCAATAGTTGCCTCCTATTAGAATTGATTTATTATTTATTATAACAAGTTTTTTATGAAAGTACTGAAACCCTAAATTACATAATAAAAATTATCTCATAAAATCTAAATAATATTTTTTATACCAATTATCTAAAGAAGGATTATTCTCACCTCTAACCCATTTACCTAAATCAACACCAATGTCCTCTAAGCTTTTAGATAGTACTGCATATTGAGAACATAAACATTGAGGATGTGGAAGAGGTAGCTCTGATAGAGGAAATACACCTCTACCCATGTTATACTCATTTTGTTCTGTGTAATCATCGCATTCATCTGGACCAAATTTTATTACTTGTCTTTCATGATGCGACATTGATAATTCCCATTTCATACCCTCTAAAAAAGGATTTCTTTTACAACTTCTTATATTAGATAGAAAGAATGCATGATTTATAGAGGTTCTAGCTAATCTTTGAGCATTAAAATCAATTTGTTTTCTTGTACCTGGATACACTTTATTATATTCAAATGTTTTTTTAGCTTCTGGATTAACATACATTTCTAAGTCTTTAGATAGAGAATAAACATCTTTCTTTTCTGCAATACCTTTTGATATTATATAATCTATATCTTTACTCATATTATTCGTATCTGTCCATATTCTAAGTGATAACCCCTTTCTATCCTTGTACATTTCACCTCTAATTATTTCTTTTATTGCATCCTCTGGAACTTTAGAAAATACAACATTAAAGGTTTTATCTAAACCTAAATCAAATTGATTATTTATGGTATTAAAAAAGCTTAATTGAACTTCATTAGCATACTTAGCTGATTCAATTATTATTTTTTTATTATTTTTATAAAGTTCCTCTCTAACTATTTTTAATGATCTATCGATACTTTTTTTATAATCTAATAAAAATCTTTCAGATAAACTTTTTCTTTTAGCCTTAACTGCTTTTATTTCTAATTCCTTACTTAATTCTTTAAACATATCTCTAATTGTTTTAAAATTCTTTTTAGTTAGATTTAGTTTATTATTTTGAGCCTCTTTGCATAACTTTTTATATAGATCACTAGCCATTTATATCATCTACATTATTTTTTTTATTATTTTTGGTATTTTTATTATGATTTTTTGTAACATTTTTATCTTTTTTGGTATCAAAATCGGGGTTTTTGTTATTATTATTGTTATTTTTGGTGTTATCATCATCGATATCGTTAGTATTTTCATCATTTAGCTCATATTCCAATGATTTTTGAAATTGGTCTTGTTCTGCTGATGCTATTGTTTTTATATCCTCTACAATTTCATTTATAGCACCATCAACATCTTCTTCATTTGAATAATCTTTAATATAACTTCTATGACTTCTTACATTTGAATTTACCTCTTCAATAGCTAATCTTTTTTTATCTTCTTCATCTTGTGGTAGTGGATAATTATGTTTAAGAACTATTCTAAATTTAAGATTATCCCATTTTTTATCCCATCCAGGATAACATTCAAACTTTGAACAAGATTCTATTATTAATCTAATAAGTTGTTTTATTGGATTTTCCCAATCATTCCACTTTTCTTCACATCTTGCTATTAAATCATTGTACATATATTTTAAAGCTTTTGCAGAGGGAATATCTTTTAAATTACTTTCTTCTGGCATATCTAAAGCTTCTCTCATGTCATGCTCTGCTCTTTTTAAATACATTTCAATAGGTTCAGCAGATGAAAAGGAACTTTCAAGTATTTTAGCATCTGCTTTTTTCCCCTCTTCATCTATAGATTGTAGAGGTAAAAGCCCATTAGGTGCTATTTTAGCATTATTTACCGTTCCTTCTGTTGCATCGATAATAACAGTTTGACCAAACATCTGAAATCTTAAAGCATCACCAAAATCAGAAATTCTTTTATTATATAAATTTTGAGCATCTTTTAAATCCTCTAAATCAGATTCTCCAAACTTATTACCAAGTAAGCCACCATTAACTATAACAAAGCCTGGTATCTTACTTAATAATGTATCTCTAACAACTACTTTACTAGGTTTATTTTTATCGAATCTATCACCTTTAAAAGTTTCTATTTTTAGATGACAAGAGGTTTTTTTATTTTCTCCATTCTCTTTTTTATTAATGTCATTAGCTTCTGGCATGTAATAAGTATATCTATAATAAATTTTATCCTTGTCCTCTTTACCTAATGTATTTTTATCCTGGATCACTATTGTAAATGATTTTAAATTCCTACCTTCTTTTTTATAACTAAAATCTTTTATCTTGTGATAACAAAGATTAATAGGTTGTTTTGGATTAGCTTCTAATCTTAATAACACTCTTTTTTCAACACTACACATTAAAAATGCTTTAAGTGTTTCACTAAAGAAATTATTTTCTTCTAAAATATCATCAATAAATTGTCTTAGTTCTTCACAACTTTCTTTATCCTCTTTTTTATAAGGTTTAAATAAAATATTAGGTGCTTTACCAAACATAAACCTTGCTTGTTTCTTTAAAAGAGATTTAACTTTATTTCTGATATCTTGAGTAGGTACATAATCCAAATTATCTGATACCACCCATGATTGACCTAATAAAGCTTCATCATTAAGTGCTTTATCTTTATCCTTACATTTACCAAGAAAATAATAATAATCTTTTCTAACTTTTTTTCTTTCATCAAGTTCTTCTTTACTAAGTTCTAATAACTCTTTTACTTTGTCCATTTAAACGTTTTACCTCCTTTCTATTTGAAAATTAAAGAGGACTAAGTACAATTTTATTAAACTAATACCTAATCCTCTTTAAATTCTTTATATTTAGTTTTTGTATTATATTCGTATATAGGTTAATTCATAATACTAGAAAATAAGAGGTTATATATCGCTTATATACTTATTTAATTTATCTTTTGTATTATGAATAGATTTAGAGGAAAATATAGTACAAATATAAATTTAAAATACATTAGATCTTCTTTTGTCTCTTTTTAAAATATTATTATCTTTAAGTCCCATACCTTTTTTAAATACTTCCTTATCATACTTATCATCTATTTGTTTTAACAAAATAGTATAAATAAAATATCTATCAGCATCTAAACAATGATCATTTTCTTTTATTGGTATATCTTCACCTCTTTGTGCTGCTTTATCATCCCATACATAAGAAAAGAACTCTCTAAATGTATTAGTACAACAATCATTAAATAATATTAACTCCATCTTTAATGCACTTGCCATAGTTCTTATACCATCAGATACATTATTCTTTGCTTTTTTAACTTTGAATTTCTTATATTTTTTTATAGTTGCAATAAAAGAAGCTGCACTCGGGTCAACAATTACAGCTTGTACTTCTTTATCTCCTATGAACTTTTCTAAGTCTTTATAATATTCTTCATCAGTTTTTTGTATTCCTTTATCTCTACCAGAATAATAATACTCTTTTACTTTATACCATTTTGATTTATATAATCCCCACAATGAAAAAGTAGTCGGATTTTGTGTACCATAGTCACATGATACATAATATTTTATATAATCTCTATTTATTGTTTGTACTTTATGAACCTCTTCATCAAACATATCATAGATTATACCTTGTGCTATTACCCATAGTCCTAAGATATATCTTTTATAAAATACTCCACTATACATCCTCTTATATCTTTGTTTAACTTTATTTGATAAAGATGGGTTATCATCCATAGTAAAATGTAAGTGTAATGCATTCTTTTCTTTTAACTTATCTATCCACTCTTTTTTAAACCAATGATATGGACCTTCTGGATTACAGTTAAACCAAAACTTAGCACCTTCTATAGAACATCTTGCTGTTGCTTGATTAACAAAAGATTGTGGCATTAATGCTACTTCATCAAAGAAAAAACCTGCACATGTAATACCTTGTACTAAATCTTGTGAAGATTCATCCTTACCTCCAAAAATATAAAAATAATTTACTTTATTTCCTTTTGTTACTTCAAGTATATTATCTGATCTCTTATCTTTATACTTATAACCTCTTAATTTTAAAAGTATTTTTAGCATAAATAAAACATTTCTTCTAAATGAACCTATTGTTTTACCTGCAAATCCAAAATTTTCTTGGTCAAATGAAGCCATCGCCCATAATACATAACTTAATGACATTATTAATGTCTTTCCTGCTCTTACTGAACCGTCACATATTAATGCATCTTTATCTTTTACTTTATTATTTAACCACCATGTTAATACTTGCTTTTGTTTGAAGCTAAAGGGTGAAAATTTAAATGATTTAGAGGTCTTTTTCTTTTTAACCATCTTCATCATCCTCTTTATTTTCATCTTCATAATCATCCCATACGTTATTAGCTTCTTGTTTTAATGCTTCAATAAATCCATCATCAACAATTTCTTCATCATCACCATAGAATTTTGTTTTTTCTATTTCTAATTTATCCTTTTGGATCTTTAACTTTTCTTCTTCTATCTTTCTTTTAAAATTATCTGGTATCAAATCAAAATATTTTTCTAATTTCTCTAAGGCTTTCATCTTGTCAGCAAATTTAATTGATATTCCATCTTTACCTTGTTTGGCTTCTGTTATTATAGAACCATCTACATAAGAACTACTATTAAAATCAACATAATTAACTATTTTAGTTAGAGGTTCTTCATTTTCATCAAGTACCATTCCAAATTTCCCTATTACAAGTTCTTCTCTTCGACCAAAAGATACATAGTCTGTTATATCACTAAATGCTATTTTTATATATTTATTCAATACATCTTTAGCATCTAAAAAAATATCATTAGTCATTTCTTTTTTTAGTCTTTTTATTTCGTTTTTAACCTTAACTTTTCTTAACAACCTACTACCCATAACATGAGCAGTTTCTTTAGAATATCCAGCCTTAATAGCAGCCATTGTTGCATTGAAATTTTTAATATAATGCAAACAAAAAAACTGCTGTTTTTCAGTAAGTTCAGCAGTATTTTCATCTTCATTTTCTTTAGTTAAAACCTCTATATTTTTACCATTAAATGGTGTTGCAACACTATTAAATTTTGTTGCAACGTTTTTTATTTTTGTTGCAACGCTCTTTGTAGTCGTTGAATTTACTTGCTTTTTTGATGCAACACTTTCTTTATTTTTAGTGTTTTTTGTTGCAACAGTTTTTGATTTTGTTGCATTAGATTTTGCTAAATCCATTGGTATTGCTTTGTTTTTAGATGCAACACTTTTTTTAGATTTTGTTGCAACGTTTTTTGGTTTTGTTGCAACACTATTTATTTTTGTTGCAACACTTTTTTTCTTATCTTTTGTTGCATTATTTTTATCTTTTTTATTGTGATTTTTCTCTATATCATTACCCACTATAAAATCATCCCAAGCCTCTCTATTTTTTCTTGATCTAAGAGTAGCACATTTAACATCAAATTCTTTAGCGAAACTTGTAAGAGTAAATTTATCACCTTTTGATTTTCTTTTAATATATTCATCCTTAACTTTTACCCATACATCATCCAAAGCCCTCCCCTCCATACTTACATAAAACTATTAACTGATATTTATAAAAGTAAAAAGGCACAAAAAAATTCCCAATCCTCTTAAAAGGTTAGGGAATTTAACAATATACATGTAGTGTACATCAGCTTAATAAGAACATAAAATGTCTTACAAGTTATATATCCTTAATTTTAATTTCTAAACATTTATAGCTTTAATTAAAAAACTATAAAAAGATACCTAGACTATTTCGGGGAAGTCTAGGTATTGAGAAAAAGATTATATTTTTTGCTTACACACTCTATATAAGCTTAAAAATATGTATAACTTGATAATAATATCAAAAAAAACCTGTTCTTATTAAAACATAATTTCTTCTTACATGCAAGTGTAAATTTTGAATTTAAATACTTTTTATTAAATATCAGCTAACACTTAATAATTAAAACTTTAAAATTTTATAAAAAAATACCTAAACTAATACTTTTAAAGTTAGTCTAGGTACTTAAAATAAAATATTTGAAGTTTGGAAATGGAATGATAAAAAGTTTTTTATACTTTCTGTCAAAATTCCTTATCTTAATTAAAACATATTTCAAACCTGCACACCATAGCACGAAAACTGCAAAAAAACTGCACGAAATATGCACAAAAAATGCACGTTTTATGCATTTATGAAAATATCATATAAAACTTCCTCTGCAAAAAGGTATGTTTTGAGCTTATTTACTAACCTATTTTTGTGTCTTCCAACCGTTGTAGCATCTTTATCTAAAGCTTCTGCTATTTCCTCATGAGTTTTATTATTTACATATTTTAAAGTGATTATCTCATAGTATGGATCATCTTCAATTTTTTCTAATGCACCGTTAATAATTTCTATAAATTTTTCTATATTTTTTATTCTTAACTCTAAATTGTGTATTTGTTCCTCTGCTTTTTCATTATCATCTTTAAGAACTAAATTACATGAACCACTAAAAGATACAATTGATTTTGATTTATTTATACAACCACATTCCTTTATAGTTTCTATTTGTTGTTTTTTTAATTCTATCGATTCCATAAAAGAAGCATAATTATAAAGTAATTCCTCTGTTTTTTGAAAAGGAGTTTTCTTTATTTTTTTATCCTTATGATCTTGTAGTTTAATTATATTTGTTGCTTCCCTTATTGTTTTTCTTATAATCTCTTCAATATTTATATTTATTCCCATTTCTACATTTTTCGTAATCATAAAACCCCACCCTCTCTTTTGTCTTTATATTATGTATAACCTTATTTACCTATATAATAAACATATTTAACTATATTTACAATAGATAAATAAGGTTTACAAATTTGAATTTTAAATTTAATTAATATAATATTTTATTTTTTAGTAAAATTATATTTAGAATGGTATATCGTCATCATCCAAAGCTTCAAAGCCTTCTATATCATTATCTTTATTAGTATTTTTGCTAGGCTCAAAACTTTTTTCATTACTTTTTACTAAATTATTTGAGTTCTTATTTTTATCTTTTTCCCAGTCTAAAAACTCAATTTCATTAGCTATTATCTCTACTATAGTTTTATTTTTTTCTTCATGAACATAAATTCTACTTTGTAATCTTCCATTTATACCAACTAATCTACCTTTAGATAAATAAGTTGCTCCATGTTCTGCTTGTTTTCCCCATGCTACAATATTAAAAAAATCTGCATCCTTTTTGCCATCTTTATTATTAAAAGGTCTTTGTACTGCTACCCCAAACTTTGCTACTGCTTTACCACTTTGTAAGTAACTAAGTTCTGGGTCACGTGTTAATCTTCCTATGATATTTATTTGATTCATTATTTTAAGCCTCCTTTTTAGTTAATTGTTTTTTTAGCTTATTTATAATATTTAAAGTTTGATCATTGTCTAATTTTTTATATTTTAAATAACCACCTTCATATGTTTCTAAGTATGCCTTATTGTTTTTAAATAGTATTTTCACTTTAACCCCTCCAATTATATTTTTTTAAGTCTTTATATTTTTAATCTCTATTTCTCTATTTCTCTTGATATATTTATTTTGATTAACATATAATATTTTTAATTCTTCTTTGATTATCTAAATATATAAATGCACATTCATCTTCTGAAATCATATAAATTAAATCTAAATCTTTATCATCTCTTTCAAATATTGTTTTATCTCTTGTTTTTGCTCCTACCAGATGTAAATTTAATCTATCTTTAGTTTCTTGATTAAAAGGTTTCTTAAAAAAAGCTTCTCTAATTTTATTTCTATAATTAACTTTTTCACATGAAAACATCTTAATTTTCCTCTCTTTTAAATTTTTTATTTAGACTTTTTATTTACTTTTTAATTTCAAAGATAAGCTGTCCATTTAAGTATTCTTCATTTACTGTATTTTCTGTAACAGCTATTCCATTTAGGAATAATCCAAACTCTTTTATTTTTGCTTCTAATTTTTCTAGTTGATCATACTTAATTAAATAATTACAACTAAAAGAGTTTTTATTTCTTTTTCTCATGGGTTCTAAACCTCTAAGTTCTAGTTCAACATCTTCTGTATACCTACTTTTGCTTTGTTCTTTTAAATTTCGCATTTTCTGACCTGAATGAAAAAATGCGACACCAAAGTTAAAAAGTATTATGATCTTATAACTATAACTCCAGTCTCCATTTTCTTTTTCATAAGTAAGACTGTAGGTATCAGATGTTTTTAATTGAGGTTTAAAACCAATTGATTCAAATTTATAAGATATATATTCATTTAAATCATTTTTAACGCCCATCTTTTTATTAAAACTTGATATATATTTTTTAGTGAAATTAAGACTGATTTCATTTTTTAATTTAGATGCTATAAATTCACATCCTCTTTTGCTTATATTAAAGCAAGGTCGCTTTTGATTATTCTTATCCAAATAGTATGAAAGAATAAATAATTCATCAGTATTAATTTTGAGCTCGGCTAATTTTTTTATATGATTTCTAATATCTCTAAGAAAATTCTTGTGCTTTTTATTTATCATTTTTGATATTTCTAAACTATTTAAATAATGATCAATTTTATTATTTGATATTTGATTCATATTCATTCAAATCCTTTTTTATTTGCCAAGCTCAAAGTTGAGCCTGGCTTAATTTAACATTTTTCAAGCAACTTATTAAATATAACTTTTTATAATCTTATATAGCCTATTTTTAAAATCTTTGTTATAAATAAAGTCGTATATATTTTTACAACTAGAATCATGTTTTAATTTATAATAAAAATTATTTATAAGCTCATTGATTATTTGGCTTAATTTATTGTTGTTTTTGATGATTTTAAAATCAGTTTCCATTTTTAAGCATGTTTTAATAATTTCTTTTACTTGTAAATTATAGTCAAAATAAATACCAGACCATTCTAGTTCAAAATATAAAGCATCTCTAAGTTCCGTTCTTAAAAGTTCTTTTTTAGATAATTTTTTTATCATTCGTTTATTCATTTAGATTCCTTCTTTCTGTTTTCTTTAAGTGTTTTATTATTTTATTTAAAGTTTTAACAGATTGATCAAGCTTGTTTTTTCTTATTAAATTTAGTACTGGATTTAAAAAATTAATTGTTCTTTTTTTATTTATTTCATCCCAACAACTTGGTGAATAGAAAATAAAGAAATGTTTAGCTATATATTTTAATTTATCTTCATTGGATGCATCTATTCTTTTTATCATCTTCATTATTTTTCTATTAAATTGCTTAATTCCTTTAAGTTTTACAAATGGCAGTACTGGATGAGTTATTCTGTAAGATGTAAGTGTTGGAGCATATTTTACAGGAGTGTCCATTTCAACTAATAAATTTTTAGAAACATAATCATATTCCAACCAACCCTTATCTCCTTTTTCAAAAGGGAAATAATCTTTAGTAAGTTCAACTCTATATAGAGCTTTTACAATACTTCTTTCTTTTACTAAATTTACATTTAAATTATTCATTGTTTAACCCCTTTTCTTTTTTATATTAGAGGGGATAAAACCCCTCTTTATTTTGATTTTTAAACTATACGACTTAATCTTTTTTCTTTAAATTTCTCTAATTCCTCATAATATTTAGATGCTTTTATTTCTTTAAATCCTTTTGGTGGTTTTACTAATATATTTGAACTTTCAAATTTGAGATATAAATTATCATTAGCTATAAAACTTGCTGTAGTAAATTCACCTCTTAGTGATCTTATTTTAAATTCTGATTCTGATCTAAATAAAATCTCTGGTGGCATCTCTAAATCATTTAAACCAAATTCCTCTATAATATTTTTTATTGGTTTATTATATTTGCTATTACTTCTTAATTTTTTTAAAGTATCAAAGTACACTCTTTTATTTAAAGCTTTTAAAAAATCTTTATTTTTTATTTGTTTATCTTCAAATAAGATTTCTACTTTACAGAAATTAAAATTTAAAACGATACTACTACTTGGTAAATCTAATTCTTTTGATATCTTTGTTAATACCTTTTGAGCTTGTGTAGTGGTTTGTATCTTTCTTTTTTCACTCTTATTAAAGAATTCCTCATTATGATATTTATTTAGTTTAAAATACATATAATCAACCCCTTATTGTGATTTAATGTTTTACTTCTGAATAAAAATTATTTATTTGATTTTATTATTAATAATCGTTTTTAATACTCTGGTTCAGCTTCTACTTCTACATCTAAAGTTTCATACTCTGAATCTATATGAATTTTTACATTGTTTTGAGCTAGTTTTAATAATAATATTTGAAACTCATTTAAATGTCTTAATGATGGAATGTTATAAAAATAGTTGGATTCAATAGAGTAATAGTCATTATTAGAAAATGTATAAAGATTAAAACTAAAATCTAAATCTTCATCTTCTTCACATTTAAAATTAATAGAGGCATATTTCATGGTTCTATGACTGTTTTTATCTTTATTGAATTCATAAGAAACATGTATATTTTTATAAGATTCATGATCTTCAATATCTAATTTATCTGTATCTACTTCTTTAGAGGCATACTCACACCATTTCTCAAATATCTCTGTTATTTCATATTCTTTTTTATCAATATCTTCTACACTAACAAGTGTTTTAAAATTCTCTAATATCTTGTTGTTATCAAAAGTTGATTCTTTTACTATTTGTGTAGCCAAGCTATCTAATTTGACTATATGATCTTTGAAATCCATATTTTCAATAATTGGATTCATAATCTCTTTTATTTTCTTTTCAAGCATTTCAGATACTTCGCCATATCTACCAAACAAACTATTTAATGCATTTTGAATCCCTTTTTCTAATTCCTTTTCAATAAGCATTTCAATAGTTCCATCCTCTAACTTTTTACTTATAACATCTTTTACACTACTTTCTAAATTCAACATTCTTTATTCCTCCTCTTTATTTTGTTTTATTTCTTTTTTTAATTCTTCTATAAAAACTGGATAAATATTATTTATAAAATAAATATGATTTTTTGGATAATCACATGTTGGTAAGTATTCACTTTCAAATGAATATTCATCAAGAACATCATTTACAACTGTTGAGTTTGCAAATTCTAAAACAGTTAAATCATAAGAATATCTATATTCAAAATTATGCATATTTGATTTATAGTAATCATAAAATTTTCGTGCTTCTTCCTTTGAAAAATCTTTATTTTTTCTATCTTTTAAAATTCTACTTTTGGATTGTTTTATATAATCCTCAAAATAGAATGAATCTATATTAGAAATTTTATTTAATAGGTATGCATCATCTATTTGACAAAGAAATTCCTTAAAACATCCACTAACACATCCCCAAGTATAAGCAAAATTTCCAAAAGAACTTGTAATTTGCATAGTTCCTGTACAAGTACCATTTTTATTAATTTTAGAATCTATATTGAAAGTACTATAATCGCCACAACTAAATATATATTCATATCTTTCACTAAACCCTTTATTAAATGATTTTATTTTTTTCATTTTACTCCTCCGTCACGTAGTCTTTTATTAACTCCTATTAGTAACTTTTTAAATCTCTTTTCTCCAATACCAAACTGCTCATGTAATTCCTCTTTAAAAGCAATTGCTACTTCATCACCTGCATTAGTAAATATATTAAAAACAAAACGTTCTACTTGATTTAAGCTCATTTTCTTTAGCTTCTTTTTTAATTTTCTTGCTTGTTCTCTAATTGCATTTTGATTCAAGATCATCACCTTCTAATTTTTTATATTCAATTTCCGTTTCATAGTCATTATCTAAATATTTAATTCTTGCATAACTTAAATTTTCAACTATAGTTTGGCTATCTTCATGAATGTTTCCTTCATGCTCCCAGTAAGAACCTATTTTTATTTTTGCACCTGGATTAGTTTCTATAATTTCAAACTTTTCTCTTATGTTGTACTGTTCTTTTTTCTCATAAACATAATCATCTTCGCTTTCATCATAATCACTTTGATATATATAAGATTTGATATAAGTTTCTCTAATTATTCTTTTAAATTCTTGAAGATCATTAATTATAAAATCAGACATACTAATCATTCCTTTTAATTTATTTTGTTGAAAATATTAAATATTTCATTTAATGTTGTTTATTTTTTAACATAAGCCTATAAATTTATTAAAGTTTTAAAACGTAATCAGATTCTTAAAGAATTGTTTTGCTAGATTCAAATTACTATTTCTAAGGCTTTCAAATTTTTTAATATATTTTCCCTCTGATTCACTTATAACTTTTAGATTTTTTTGCAAATAATCAATTCTATTTTTATAAAACTCTACATCTTCCGATAATGCAAAATTTCTAGTTTTTAAGCTGATTATTAAATCCTCTTTTAGTGCATTTCTAATTCTTATATTTTCATAAGCCATTTGATTATGTGTATTAGCTCTTTTTAAATGTTTAAGGTCTTTCTTTAACTTGTTAAGCTCTTTTTGATATTCATTCTCTAACTTAGTTTGTTCTTTTTCTGCTGCTAATCTACTTTCTTTAATCTTTAGAGAAACCTTCTTAATCACTTGTTTTTTAGTTAATTTCTTTATACTTATGCCTAACATGAATATCCCTCCTGGTTTAATAAATTTATATTTTTTATTTAGTTTTCAAAGTTCAAATTTAATTTTTATATAAACATCTAGTCTAATATCACTTTTATTTTTAACTCTAATCTATCTAGTGGCTTTTTATATTGATTTTAAAATTACGAATGAGTATTCAATCGAATTGTTATAAAAAATCCTTTTAAAACTTAGTTAATTTGTATATTATTATTTTCTTGAATATTTCTTTTATTTTTCTTGAAAATAATATCTTTTAATTCTTTAGAAGTATATTTGTCCGTTCTTTGTTTGAAATTTGCTATTTTCTTTTTATTTTTATTTGTTTCTTCAATCCTATTGTCATAATTTCCATCTAGTACTTTTTTAAAGTTGGCTAGATCTATGAACCAATCAAAATCTAAGTTCTCTTTTAGCCACTTAGATTTATCAATTCTGCTTGTAGCTTCTAAATAGCCTTCTAGTTTATATTTTTTAAGTATTTTTTCTAGTTTTTTTATTCTTTTATCTTCTAAAGATCCTATTTTCTTTTTGGCAAATTCATTAAATTTAGAGATGATGATTCTTTTTGTTTCTTTGTTAATCATCAATCTGTTATTATTAATACTGTTATTATTAATACTGTTATTATTACTGGTGTCAATTTGTACGGTTTCAAATTGTAAGGTTTCATTTTGTAAGGTTTCATTTTGACCCCTTAGAAATTTTTCTTTGGTGTCATTTTGACTCCTTTGTATTTCAGTAGCAATTTCATATATATTATTTGTTCTTTTGCCTTCTTTTCTTTGCTGATGAACTATTATATATCCATGTTCTAATAGCTCTTTTCTATATTTTAATAGTCTTCTTTTCGATAGATTTAAATCAGCACTCATAAGTTCAATACTCGGAAAGGCAGTTGAACCACTACCTGCAAAAGAACATATGTAAGCATATATTGCTTTTGCTTCTGCTGATAGTTTTCTATCTCTCATTACAAGTTTAGGAATTATTCCGTAACCATTTTTTAAAATACCTCTTGAATTTAGCATATCTTTCATATTCAGCACCCCATTACTCTAATAAGTCAACACATTTATCTCTATTTATTATTATTCTTCTTGATCTTTATTATTTTCGCTCTCATTTGTATTTTCTATTGGTGAGATAGTTTCATAAAATACTGATTCAATCTCTTTATTTTCATTTTGAAATTGTACCTTACTTGGTGCATATTTTAAGACTTTTTTTATCATAGTTTTCTTTGCCATTTCGTTAAAATCTTTGTTCCAGGTAGTATTACCACTTTCAAAATTAAAAGTATTATCTTTTGCAAATTCTTTCATATCTTCTTTTGACATAATTTCAAAATAAGATGCTCCGTTTTTTAATTTATAAAATCCATAAAAACCAATAACTTTGCCTCTATTTAAAATATTTGGTTTATGAATTAATTTAGGTGTTGAACCATACTCACATTCAAAAATATCCTTTTCACAAATTTCTTGAGAATAGATATTTAAAAATTGATTGCTTCGATATGCTAATTCAAGCATACCTTTGTAGCCTACTTGAACATCAGCTTCCAAAACTCCTCTTCTTTTATTTTTGCGAGGGATTATATAAGCATGTCCTAATTGACTGTCTGGTTCTAACCCTAGTTGTGCACAGTGCATCAAAGCTAATAAAAAAGACTCTTGAGTGCATTCGTTAAGCTTTGGATTCTCTTTTAATAGCGTTAATATTACTCTTGTAAATCTTTCAGATGACATGTTACTTGGTAATGCTTTTTCTATTTCTTTTTCCATTATTAAAACTAAACTTTTAAAGTTCTTTTCTTTCGATACTTTAGAATTGCTCATTTTATCGCTCCTTTATTATTGATATTTAATTTAAAATCGTTTATAATAAAAGAATAGTAATTTAAACAAGCGTATTTCATACAAATGTTTAAATTATATTCTTTAGGGATAAATCTTCTTTAGTGACTGGCAGGTAACTGAAAGGAAGATTTATTTTTTTGCTCTTTTTTAAAAATATACATTTTACAAAGTAAGTTTTCTGATCCATCCTTTAGAATTTTTAAATCTAAGACAATATCATTTTTTAAACACATTCCATTATCATTATGTTTGCAAGTATCCAACGGGCATAAAATCATTATTTCTCACCTCTTTCTTTTTCTGTGTATTCTTTGTAACCTCTTACGCTAGATAACATTATTTTTTCAACCTTTTCATCTATTTGCTCTTTTGTCATAGAACCCATAGAAATTTTTTTAACTGTTTCCCTAACCATGTTTTTTATATTTCTAAAATCTGTTTTCAATTTAAAGCCTCCTCTTTATAATTTGTTAAATTAAATGTAAATATATTTAATGGTAGGTCTTTATGGATTTTAGAAGTATTCTTTGTTTTATCATAAAGACCCATTTCATTTAAATATTCTTTTAATTTGTCTGACTTAATTTCTCTTTGTTTTTTTAACATGTTAGTATCTCCTTTGCCTAACTATTTTTAGATTCATTTAATAATTCAATCATTGTAGTATCTAATGCCCTTGCAATTCTTTCTAATGCTTTTAGTGATGGAGTTGCTCTATTATTTTCTATTTTAGAAATAGAACTAATATCTAAATTAGAATTATCAGCTAAACTTTGCTGTGTTAATCCTAAGCTGATTCTTTTTTCTCTTATTTTTTTTCCTAACACTTGAATAACACTCCTTTTATTTTTGGTTTATTGAATTATATTCCTTATGACTTTATTTTATTGAATAAAATTCAAGTTGTCAAGAAAAAAAAGAATATAATTCAAAACTTTATTTATTTAAACTTATTTGTTATGATTAAAATTGAATAAAATTCAATAGGAGTTAGATAACTATGATTAATATAGGTGAACGTTTTTTGTATTTTAGAAAAATAAATGATACATCAGCAAATAAACTTGCTAAAGCTTTATCAGTAGATCCATCTACTATTAGTAAAATAGAAAGAGGAGCATCTCTTCCATCTATTCCACTTTTAACAAAGTATTGCGAGTATTTTAATATAACACTTGCAGATTTCTTTGCTTCTACAGGAACAACTGAACTAATTTCTGCTGAAATGGCTGAATTGCTTCATTCAGCTAAGGGGTTAAGCCCAGAACAAATAAAAATATTTACAGAAGCTTTTAAAACTATAAAAAATAATTAAGTTTGATAAAATATTAGAGGTGTAAATTTTATTTATTCTTCCTAATATTTTTTTGATATTTTAGCTTCTTTTTGTAGCTTTTATTAGCAAAAAAAATATCATTTTGAAAAGCTTCTTCAATTGAAACTTTAAAAATTTCTGATATACTTGTAGCAATATCCAAACTCGGATTCCTTACACCATTTTCAATATGACCATAGTAGCTACGATTTATATTTACTAATTCGCTTACTTCTTTTTGAGTCATTCCAAAAGATTGTCTCAATTTTAAAAGTGCAATTCTTTTCATAATAAAACCTCCTTGCTACATATTGTAACTATATCTATTTACATTCTAACTCTACATTTTGTAGCTGTCAATAGAAAAAATATATTTTTTTCATACAAATTGTAGCATTTGCTGTATTGCTTCGCTTTGTAGATTATAATTTAATCTTGAGGAGGTTTTTTAATGCTAAGCGAAAAAATGAAACTACTTAGAAAAGAATTAAATTTAACACAAGCAGAATTAGCAGAAAGATTAAATATTACTAGATCAGCATTATCTTTATATGAGTTAGGTAAAAGACAACCTGATTTTGAAACTCTAAATAAAATAGCTGATTTTTTTCAAGTTACAACTGATTATCTATTAGATAGAACTAATATAAGAAGTAATGTGTTAGAAACCCAAGAAACAATAGCTGCACATCACGAGGGCGAATGGACTGAAGATGAATTAGCTGAAATTGAAAGGTTTAAAGAATTTGTTAAACTTAAAAGACAAGAAGAAAATAAGTAAAAAAGGAGATAAAGATTGATTTTTAATCTTTACTCATACCTATTCAAGAAATATTTATCATAAAATGCAAATATAATAATATAAGTTAAAAAAGCTTATAAAAACGTTTATAATAAAAACATACAAAAATAGAGGATTGGACTAGATAGGATTATAAAGAAAAAGAATTAAAACCAGGGGGAAACACACATGTATGAAAAATTACTAAATGAATGTTACAACAATAATGTTGATGTTTATGAAGTGGATAGTAATATTAAAGGCTTATACTATGAAGATACTATATTTATAAACAAATCTTTAAAAACAAAAGAAAAAACAACAATATTAGCAGAAGAATTAGGTCATCATTATACATTATGTAAAGGAAATAACATATTAAATCAATCAAAAATAGAAAATATTAAAAATGAAAATAAGGGAAGAAATTGGGCTTATCAAAAATTAATATCTTTAGAAAAAATAATAGAATGCTACGAAAAAGGAATTTATACAATTTACGAATTATCTAATGAGTTAGGTCTTGATCAAGAGTTCTTTTTGGATGCAATAGATTATTTTAGTAGGAAATATGGAACACATATAGAGGTTGATAACTATATAATAAATTTTAATCCTCTATATGTTGTTAAGAATTTATATTAAGAAAAGAGTTTTTTAAATGAGAAAAAGATATTACTCCATTATTTCTTCAAATAATTATAAAGAATGTTTGGATTATTATGTTTATAAAGCTAAATTAAAAATGAATAAATTTTTTAAAAGGACATGCTTCTGAAGAAGATGTCCTTAAATTTTGAATTAATTTACACAATCAACAACATATATACATATATATGAATATATAGTAGGTATATTTAAAAAGAATAAAGATTTATTCTATATTCTACAACAAGTTTATGAAGATATCTGAAAACTGAAACAAAACAAATACAAGTTATGATATTGCTAGTTCTAAAATATAAAGAATTTGATTTAATTATTAACTTTAATCAGATATAAATAGTATTATATAACAATATAATAAAAAAAGAATAACGAACAAACGTTTGGGTATGTTATAATATAAATACCCCTTTAATATATATATTAAATAAAAGAATCTATATTTGTATAATTATGCTATAATGATATATGATAACCATTATATTTAGTTGTTGACATTATTTTAAAGGGGGAGTTTTTATGGTTACTAAAAAAGTATATTTTTATAAAGTTTCTATGTATAAAGAAGGTGAAATTCAAAAAAAAGACTATTACAAAAATTTAAAAAAAGAGTATAACTCTGTATTTAAGAAACGTTTACAAGGAAATTCATTAGATTTGAATAATGGTGAAAAAGTTATAACTATGGACATAATAAATGAAGGTGATAATTTTATCTTCGGAACAATAGGTCATGTAAAAGATAGTAACGGAATACATTTTAGAGATTATAAAAGTTTACAATCTAGTGAGATATTAAGTAAAGAAGATTTTGAAAATAAAGGCATTGAAATATTCACCTATTTTTTCTTGGATTATGACTGTGGAATTCTTAGTATAATATCAGGACAATCGACACCTAAAGCTGAAATATTAAATAACATATTATCAAAATATACAGATCGTACTTTAGTTACGGAAATAACGCCAATAATGAATCCAAAATCTGCTGAAGAATTGCTTAAGCCGAATTCTGAGTTATGTAAGTTTTCTTATAAAATGGCTGTTCCATCACCTGATGTTTTGGGATGTATCCCTGGTTTAAATGAAGATGAAAATTTTTTAGGTACATTAATAGATAGTGATATCTATGAATTTGAAATCCTTCTAAAATCTGCACCTAGAAGTTGTATTTCAAGTGATGAAAATTGCATAAAACGTTTTATTGATTTTTTTTCAAACAATTCAACTAACAAAAGAAAAGTCAAATTTGAAGGAAAATCAAGAGGTGAAAAACAGCAAACATACTATCTAAATGAATATCCATTTACATCTTATGCAGATATTAATTATTATAAAAAAGAAGGAGGTCATAAAGAATACTTTTCATTTAAAGAATTAAATCAATTCGTTGAAAACTCATTGTATTTAGCATATAAAAACAAACGTATTGATTTAAAGCGTTTTGCTAATAGATAAATTTTTATATCATGTTAAAAAGAGGTGATTTTGATGAAAATAAAAATGACTAAAAAAAGAAAAAAAATCGTATTTTCATTTTTTATAATTTCAACAACTTTAATATATGGATTTGGTAAAAATATAAATTTTAATTTTGATGTTTTATTAAACCCCCAAGATACAGGAATACATTTCAATTTGATTAATTTAAATATAATAATAATTGGTTTTATGCTAACATTATTAGGTATACTAGTTAGCTTATCTGGTTTTTCTTTTGTTATAAATTTTGATAAAGCAGGAGGAATGAATAACTTATATGCGGGCTTAATTTCTGGTGTTTCATGCTCAATTGTATCAATTATTCTGTCTTTTTATTTTATATTTTTTGAATTTAATACTAATCTCATTTACAAAATGGTTTCAAGCTTAGAGCTAATACTCTTATTTTTATCTATTCTATTTTTAGTTTTAACATTAAAAGATTTAAATTTTATAGCACAAAGACTTCGAAAACAACATTTATTGTCAGACGAGCTTATAGAGCAAATAAAAAATTCATTAAATAAAAATCCATAAATAAAAAATATGTTTAAATTATTTACTATCACCTCAAAATATATATTTAATTTTAAAATATAATTTTGTTTGATTTTTAAATTAACATAAAAAACTACGCGTAATTACCATTATCCGTAGTTTTAAACTTTGATTCGTAAAAATATAAATCTATTTAATTTTTGTATTTCTTACGCAAACACCTCAATTTTAAAATCGGGGTGTTTTTTTCATGCCAATTTGTATAACAAAGTTATATCAATAAAAACAAGAGAAAAAGGTAAATGTTACAAAAAATTAATAATCACCTCGATTATTTTTGTGATATTATGTATGTGTGAGTAATAAGCTAGAAGATTAAAAAAACTCAAATTTAATAAAACCTTGTCTTTTCAAGGATTAAACTTTTACATTTTATGTTTTGAAATGGGCTAGTTATTATTTCAAAATGGAAACCTCCATTTGTTGAACTTTTACATTTTATGTTTACTAAACCTCTTAATAAGAGGTTTTTTTAGTGCAGAAATTTTTTAATCTTTAAAACAAGCTTTTTTATTTAATTATGCTGAGCTTTAGATAAAATATACCTTATTTAAAAGTAAAAAACTACGCATAAGCATCGTTATACGTAGTTTTTTACTTTTATTTTAAATTTTCTTCTACAATATCTATACAATATTCAACATATTCTTCAAGATTAGTACATCTA
This sequence comes from Peptostreptococcaceae bacterium AGR-M142, assembly GCA_045345765.1. Classification (GTDB taxonomy): domain Bacteria; phylum Bacillota; class Clostridia; order Peptostreptococcales; family Peptostreptococcaceae; genus JAOARY01. The sequence goes on along the minus strand of CP148265.1, from coordinate 2,833,212 downwards.
CATTTTTTTAATTTTTTTAAAAAATCTTTTGCCATAGTTAAATCTAAATCCCCTTCATTAGTGGGAAAAATTTCTATATAATCTCTTTTTTTATTTACTTCAATTTTTATATCTTTCATAGTTTTTTCTAAATCAGGATCATTATATATTGGAATTATGTTATCTTTCATCCAATGTTTTGCAAACATCTCTTTTCTTATAAATCTATTCTTATTTTCTAAGGTACAATCATCTACATCCATTATTATAAATAGCTTAAAATTAATTAATTTTTTCTTTTCAATTTCTATATCTGGGTATTCTGTTATAAATTTTTTAAATGATCCAAATATATTATTATTTAATATGTTTTCTAAATCATTTATTTGAATACTATTTCGACCTCTTTTTTTAGCATATATTTCATGCTTTATTTTTAGATTAGATTTTATTGAAGAACATATACAATATTCCGATTTTCCATGAACAATAGTCATTACTCTAGTTTTTTTAGATTTGTAATTTGCCATATAAATTACTCCTTAATAAGATTTTCATTAGCTTCTTCGACTAAATCTATCAAATCCAAATATCCCACAAACGGAACACCACTATATGCACCATCTAGGTATTTATTTTGAATATTATTTGCTTTTTGTGTTCTAAAATCATAATCACCTATAGTTCTAATGCTTTTGTCACCATTTACATTAGAATCTAAAATATATACATTATCAGCAGGCAATTGTTTCATTAATAAAGTATTATGTGTTGTTATAACAAATTGTCCTTTTTCTGTTTCATCCATAGCTTCTATAAGAGATTCAATTATAGAGTACATTAGTATATCATGTATTCCATCATCTATTTCATCAACAAATACAGTTTTTCCTGATATAGCTAGAAATATAAATGGAAATATATCTAATATTTTTTGTGTTCCACTTGATTCGAGAGAAAAAGGAATTTCTATTATTTGACCATTCAAAAGCTTTTTAAAGTATAATTCGTATCTATACTTATCATCTGAGGCATAGAATTTATAATATACTTTTTTTATATCTGAATAAAGTTTCGTAAAAAAAGTATTTACTATTTTTTCAAAAGTCATTAATTCTTTATTATCTTTATCATCGACAATACCTCTTTGTAAATGATGTAAAAAAGCATAATTAGATGATACTTTTCCTGTTTGAGAGTTACTAGCTTTACATAAAACAGAATAAGATTTAAACCAATCTAAGACATCTTTTAGATTTTTATTTATACTTTCATTTATATATTTTTTATTTTTTATTTTTAATTCATTAAATAAAATGCTCATGAAAGTATGTTTACCCCAATACTGTTCTATATTATGCTCTAATTCATTTTTATATTTAGTATCTGTAAAAATAGATGGACTTAATTTAATAGCTTCTTTGTTTAGTGAAAATACACTACCCATACGCTTATTCTTTTTAAAGTTTAACTCTTCAGTAATAACTTCATCCTTATCTATTATAATTTTATAATTTCCATGGTTTTCATCTATAAAAAAACCAATTTCCATAGATAGAGGAGATTCATTTCCTAAGCTTTTAAATTCATCAAATATATCTTTTAATGTAGCATATTGATGACGAAAAATTTGATTTAAAATATTTTTTTGATCACTTGGATTATTTATTTTATCTAAGATTTCATCGAACTCTTTTAAGTTTAAATCCTTAATTTTTTCTTGATTTGTTAGTGTTGTCAATGTTTTGCTCAAGAATAATAAGGAAAACATTAAATTAGATTTACCAGAACCATTTTCCCCATATATGAAAGCCATTTTTTTTGGCTTATCTTGACTCTTACGTAAATCGAATTTTATATGTTTAAAAGATTTAAAATTATTTAATTCTATATAAGTTATCATATTAATCACTCCTATTGTTATATATTATAACATTTTTATTAGTTAATATCATGTTTTTTTAGTATTAACTTAATTAATTTAACTTAATTAATTTTAATATAAAAAGCTTTTTTATTGTGTTACTATAATGTCCTTTTATATTTTTTATTCGATGTTATAATATAAATAAAATTATTAAAAGGAGTTTAAAATGACTAATAATAAACTAATGAACCCAATGGTAGACTTTGCTTTTAAAGAGTTATTTGGTACAGATGACAGCGACAGTAGAGAATTATTAATAAGTTTTTTAAATGCTATAATAAAACAAGAAGATAAGATTAAAAAAATAATATCTTTGAATACTTATAAGGATAGTAACTATGAAGAAGATAAGCTTTCTATAATGGATTTAAAAGTTGAAACAAATAGAAATAAAGTAATGTATATAGGACTTCAAGTAAATCCTAATGAAAATTATAAAAAGAAAAATTTATATCATTGGTCTAAATTATATTCAGGATCATTAGGTAAAGATCAAGATCTTATGGATTTAAAAAAATGTATTTTAATAAATATATTGAACTTCACCTTATTTGAAGAGATAAAAAGATATCATACAGAATTTAAAGTAGAAGAAATGGATGAAAACATTGTATTAGATGAAGACTTTGAAATTCATTATTTAGAATTAGGAAAGCTTAACGAAAAACATGGTCATAAAACAGAGGAAGAACAATGGCTCACTTTTATGAAATATGCAAATGATGAAAATAAAAAGAATGTAATAAAAGAGTTAGAGCAGAAAAGTGATGTAATCAATAAAGCTATGAAAAAATTAAGAGAATTAAGTGCAGATGAAAAGCAAAGATTTGAATATCTAGCAAGAGAAAAAGCATTAAGAGATAAAGTATCTGGAGATAGATATCTTAAGAGAATGATGGAGAAGATAAAAGAAGAAACTAGCGAGGAGATTAGGAAGTTAAAAGAAAAAGAAAGAATAGAAAAAATTAAGCTAGTATTAAAATTATTAGACTTAAATATGGAGTTTGTAAAAATTAAAGAGATTTCAGAATTAGAAGAAAATAAAATAAAAGACATAGCAGAAAATATTGATCATTATAAAAAAGAAGTTGCAGAATTTGAAAATAAATAAGTAATAAATTATAAAAAACCGTTATATCAAAATAATTTAAATATAACGGTTTTCTGTAGATTTAATTCTTCATTTTGTTCAGACGTATAAAATATAATATCAATATCAAAATATACATTGCTATAATATATATTTTGATATTGTTAGGTTTACCTTTTTTATAATCTATTGCATATTCATACATATAATAGATTGTAATAAATAGAAGCATTGTGTGTACAAATATACCATACTTTTTATAATCAATTTCAATAAAAAGATAGTATCCAGCAAATATAAGACATACAACAGCTATAGATAAAAAAATCCTTTTTACCATTTTAGGTGTTTCTGTAGATTTCATGTTAATTATAACACTCCCTATGAATATTTTCTATTTTCCTTAAATTAAGTTTAATATTATATTTTTGACCTGTAAATACTTTTTTAGTAAATTTAAGAAAGGATTAATATAAATTAAGTATTTATATTAATCGCTGATAAGTATTAGCTTTCTAATTTTATTTATTAAATAATCTAAGGTAATATTATAGTTCATATTCTAATTAGAAAACAAATTATTAAATAGAGGTATTCCTCCATATCTTCCTTCTAAATAAGCTTTATCCACTTTATTATCGAATCTTGTATTATATTCTTCTAATGAATATATTTTAGATGAACCTTTTTCATTTTTTTCTATAAACCAAATTTCATCTCTACGTAGCAAATTAAAGTCTAACAACCTAGATTCATGAGAAGTTACAAGAAGTTGTATGTTCCTTTTTTCTGCTAGTTTTAAAAATATTTCAACAAATCTAAATGTTAGTTGTGGATGTAAGCATCTATCTATTTCATCTATTATATACATTTTTTCTTCAGTATTGTCTAATAATATTTCTATTAGATCTAAGATTCTAATTGTTCCATTTGATTCCTCTGATAGATTAAAAAATATATCATCGTTACCATGATTAAACTGAACTGTTTTTATTTCAATTTTACTATCTTTCATTTCAAATATTATAAATTCTTTATTACTATTTCTTAATAAAATACTTCTTTCGTTACCATTTTTAATATCTTGACTAGTTTTATTATCTTCTAATTTCGATATAATGTCATCCAAAACTTTTTTTGGAATAGATATATTTTCAGGTGTAATGTTTACTATATTAAAATTAGTTATACCAGTTTTGAAAGATGAGATTGCCTTAATTATTTCATCTATATTATCCTTTGTCATAAAATAAGAATAATCAGATATTGCTCTGTCTGGATAATTTATATCCAGTTTATATTTAAACCAATCAAACATTTTTTTTAATATTATAGCTTCTGAGTTATCTTTATAAAAATTATCTTTATTTTGATTCATTAAATGTAAAAGAAGTATAGAGCTATCATCTTTTATATCTTCAGCATAAATTTTAAGTCTTTCCATTGTAGATTTATTTTTAAAATAGTTATTAAAATCAAAAGTACCTTCTTCTATATTCCTACTAAATATTAAATTTTCTTTATTACTTGGAAAAAGCTCTATCAACCATTCTGATATAATTCTACTTTCATTTAGTATTACTTCATAACCATAAGAATAATATTTATTATCTATCTTTATTTCAAAATCAAAATAAGTTTTTTTATTTTTATTTTCTATATCACATTTATTGTATTTATTTGTGTGTAATTTAGGCAATTTATCTAAAATTGTATTTCGTGCAAATCCAATTGCTGAAACTAAATTAGATTTACCTGAAGCATTTGCACCATAGATTGCTGAAAATTTAAGTAATTTAAGCTTGCCATCGTTGTAAACATGACTATTTTTACTTCTTGTTTTTCCTACAATCATTGAGAACTCTTGCATCTTTTCGAATGAAAGAAAGTTTTCTACTGTAAATCGTATAAACATATTAATCATCTCCTAAAATAATTATATGTGAAAAAATCACTTTTAACTTAATGAATAATTTAATTCATAAGTTATTTTTTTATGAAGGACTGTTAATTTAAAAATAACATAAAAAGTAAGTGAAGAGTCGAAAAAAGTCTAAATGGAATTTAAATGTTTTTATGGTATTATATTTAAAATCGATACTGAATATATTTATCAATGATTATAGCCATTATTTTTGCTTATGTTAAAAATAATACTATCGAGATTTTTTTCTTGCAAGTTGACATAAGTATTAGAATAACTTAAATAGAGTGTGATTTTTTGTCAAAATTCAAAAAACAAAAAATCCTACTTTATTTTTAGTAAGAAATGTGATAATATTAAGAGGTACAGAGTGATGTTAAAAATAAACAAACGTTTAAATCATCTTCATTGAACTTTTACATTTGATGTTTTAAAATTCATCAGCTTCTTGTAAATTGTGTGTATCTAACACAATTGAACTTTTACATTTGATGTTTTAAAATTATGATTGGCATTTTAAACACGCTCCTATTTTTTATATTGAACTTTTACATTTGATGTTTTAAAATTAAGCTGCTAACCTCCCCTTTCCTTTTTATTTACTAATTGAACTTTTACATTTGATGTTTTAAAATCAAGTTCTCTACCTTCCAATTTATCTACATCCACTTTATTGAACTTTTACATTTGATGTTTTAAAATGACTTCATCTCCTTTATTTATATCCTTTTGTGTAAGATTGAACTTTTACATTTGATGAACATACCCCAACAAAATATACAGATTAAATAATGAAAATCTGATATGAATTTGAAAGGGGTATTTTTTATGTCTAAAAAAAAGACGTATACTTTTGAAGAAAAATTAAAAATTCTTGAAGATTTTAAGATTAATAAGCTATCGCTTAGAAAATATGTGGCTAAAATAGGTATTACAACAACAACTTATTATAAATGGTTCTATAGCTTCGAAAAGCATGGAAAAGAGGGGCTTCTGCCCTGTAAAAAGAAAAAAATTTATACGAAAAAGTTTAAAACTATTGCTGTTAAAGACTATTTAACTTCAAACTTATCTTTAATTGAAGTATCAAAAAAATATGAAATATCTGATCCAAGTGTTTTAAGAAAGTGGATTAACAATTATAATAATCATAGAGAGCTAAAAACAAGTGCGAAAGGATTGAGCAACTCTATGAATAAAGGAAGAAAAACCACATATAAAGAAAGATTAGAAATCGTAAATTATTGTATCGCTAATATGAAGAATTATGGTGAAACTGCTGAAAAATACAATGTTTCATATCAACAAATATATAGTTGGGTAAAAAAGTTTGAAAAGGGTAGCGAAGAGTCACTTAAAGATAAACGTGGAATAAATAAAAAAGAAGAAGAATTAACATTAGAAGAAAAACATAAATTAGAATTGAAGAAATTAAATGAAAAAAATCGAAGATTAGAAGCAGAAGTAGAACTTTTAAAAAAGTTGAAATTGCTAGGAAGGGGATGATTAATCAAGAAAATAAATATATAGCTATAAAATATGTGAACAATAAATTTAAATTTCCTATAAAACTATTGTGTGAAATTGCAAATCTACAAAGGTCTTCTTATTACAAATGGTTAAATAGAAAAACCACAAAAAACTTTAAAGAAAATGAATTGATTCTAAAAACTATAAAAGAAATTCATGAAGAAAATGGTTCTATTTATGGCTATAGAAGAATGACATTAAATATAGCCGATAGGCTTGGTATAAAGGTTAATCATAAGCGTGTTTATAGAATAATGAAAGAAAATAATTTACTTAGTGTAATAAGAAGAAGACGTAAATATTTTTATAGAAAAACAACACAACAACATGTTTCTGAAAATATTCTAAATAGAAAGTTTTATGCTAATAAACCTAATGAAAAATGGCTAACAGATGTTACTGAATTTAAATATGGAGTAAATAAGAAGGCATATTTAAGTGCAATTATAGATCTTTATGATAACTCAATAGTTGCATATACTGTAGGTCATAGCAATAATAATAAGCTTGTTTTTGAAAATTTAGATTTGGCATTAAAAGAATTAAATGGCGAAAAGCCTCTTATTCATAGTGACAGAGGGTTTCAATACACATCGCATGGATTTTTTTGGAAAATAAATAAATATGGTTTAACACATAGTATGTCCAGAGTTGGGAGATGTCTTGATAATGCACCGATGGAAGGTTTTTTTGGCATACTAAAAAGTGAAAAATATTATTTGAATAAATATAAAGATTATGATACTCTTAAAAGAGATATTGAAAATTATATAAATTTTTACAACAACGATAGATTACAAAAAAAATTAGATGCTAAAAGTCCTTTGGCTTTTAGGTATTCATAGAATATGTTTTTTATTATTTAAAAATGTAGTACTAATTGGATTCTGTTCATTATGTTTTGAAATCATTTTCTCTGTATTCTTTATGTTCTCGAGATATATATTGAACTTTTACATTTTATGTTTTGAAATAATTGTATATGTTTGCAATATCAGATCTTCTACTCCATTGAACTTTTACATTTTATGTTTTAATTAAATAAAATTATTAAAAATAGTTAGCAAAATATTTGTTGGCTATTTTTTTATTTGCTTTTAAAGAGGATCTCTAATACTAATTTTTTTAGATTAATTTGAATTTAACTATATTTATAATCATCTTTAAGAAAAGAGGTTGATTTTATAAGAAATGAATAAAATAATTCATTACAAAAAATTTTATGAATGACTGTTAAAACCTAAATAACAAATAAAGTAAACAAAAAGTCGAATAGAGTCGAAATGGAATATAGATGGTTCTAATGTTATAAAATACAAAATCTATGTAATTATGATTTGATAATTGATTTAGAGATTTTTTAGGCTTATGTTAAAAATAAAATTATCGAGATTTTTTTCTTGCAAGTTGACGTAATAGTTTGGAATACTTTGATAGAATACGATTTTTTGATAAATTTCAAAAAACAAAAAATCCTACTTTATTTTTAGATTATATTGTGGTATTATTAAGAGGTAGGCAATGTTGTTAAAAATAAACAAACGTTGAAACTGTCTTCATTGAACTTTTACATTTGATGTTTTAAAATGTTTTACGTCTAAACTGTTGTTATTTTCTTGTAGGAATTGAACTTTTACATTTGATGTTTTAAAATAACATAAAATGATTCATAATCACTAACATATACATCATTGAACTTTTACATGTTATGTTTATCAGTAGCTTTTATAGCTACTTTTTTTAATTTTTTGCATAAAAAAAAGAGGTGCTAGCATTATTGCTAACACCTCTTTTTTCCTATCTCTTAATAAATAATCTATATTCAATCCCTTTATGTTTCTTATTAAATCTAGTTGAAGTACTTTCTGTAGAAAAATGTATAAATCTTTTACTATAGTATAGACCTATCTCTTTTGCTCCGTGTTCTACTGCATGATTTATTAAATTATTTAACTCTTCTTTTGATAAACTATTAGGATCTATTCCTAAATCTGTAGCTGTTCCAGACATATGCTTAGAGTATTTATATCCACCAACTCTTTTATTGTAATTTCCACATCTATAATGTGAGTTTACTCTAACACCTCTTTTCATAAAGTTTCTTACCGCTTGTATCAAATCCAATTGTTCATGCTTTAAGATAACTGTATTGCAACAAGAGCAGACCAGTTCACAAAGTTTAAAACTTTCTCTAATTTGAGTACTATCTTCTTTAAATACACTGTCTCCATTATAGAGTCTATGACAAAGTATTTTAGTTCCTTTAGGTTTTATATATCCACCCATAATTACACCTCTTTCTTTAAATTTTTCTATTCATATAATAAGAATGAAAAAGCATTAAAAAAATCAACCAGTTTATAAAATTTTTTTAAAAACTTTTTTTCATTAGTAGTATCATTTAAGTAATAAGTTGAAACTAAAAAAATTATTGATCAATTATTTTAACCAGGTATATAATTTATTGCATTAAAAAAATATACCTGGTTTGGTATATTGCTATCTCTTTTTCTCTTTATTTATTTGTTTTAAATAATATTCATCATCCTTATTATTAGATTCTAATATTTCTATTCCTTTTTTTATCGCATTTGGGATAGGTACACCCATAAGTGAAGCATTTTCTATTATTGATAGAGCTTCATTTATTGTATACGTTATTACTACTGCTGTTTTAATGAAGTTTGTTCCTACTGCTAGATCTAATTTATTTGCTATTAGAATCATTAATAGAGTCATGCTTTTTTTACATATTCCTTTCCATCCTGCATGTGACTCTAATTTTCCATTACCAGACTTTTGACTATTATTAAATACACCTGCAACTACTAGACCTGTTAAATAATCTATAATCATAAATATTATCAAGGTCTTTAATGCATTATCAAAACCTCCAAAAGCGTTAGCTATAAGACTACCACCCACACCAACTATTGCTCCTATTTTAAATTCCATGTAAGCCTCCTTTGTTTTTTAACATAATTAATATTTTTATTTTTTCTTATTTTTTTATTTATTTTTAATTATTTTTAATTATTTTTAATTATTTTTAATTATTTTTAATTATTTTTATTTGAATTTTAGTTTTTACTTTCTTCATCCTTCTTATCTCTATATTTTTCTGGTATTAAATCCTCTCTACCTTTTTTAATTAGATATGCATTTATTCCTTCTTGAAATTCTGGTCTTCTTTCTATAACGTATTCATAACTATAAGCCCCTTCAATTATTCTGTATGCTAAGTAATCTGCCATTATAATAATCCTCCTTCTTTTTCTAATAATAGTCCATCTATTACTTTTTTAAGTAATTCAACTTGTTCTTCTAATAATACTTCTCTTGATTTAGGTATATCTTCATATTCGTAAAACAGTTCTATAGTTCCAGGGTTTAGATAAAGTGTGGCTATTTTATTTAATTCTTTAGGTTCTGGAACAGTTTCAACTAAGTACCCTTCCTTTTCTAATTCCTCTTTAGATTTCTTTAGTCCATAATGCTCATCAAATGGCATTTTATGAACAAAATTTATTAATACCTTGTTTTCTTCTACCTCGTTTCCTTGCATAAATATCATTTTATTTCCTCCTATTATTTTTATTTTCTATAATAAAAAAAGACACTAATTTTAGCATCTTTTGATATTTTAAATTATTTATAGTTTTTAATTATTTCATTTAAGTTTGTTTTGTTTATATTTGATTTACTTCTAATTGTGGTTGATCACTAATTATTTTTATCTTATCTAATATATTTGGTATCTTATCACCAAAGGTTACATGTATTTTATAACCACTACTTTCATACACTTCTTTGACCTTTGTTATTACTAAATCTTTTTTTATATTTATATCTTTAGATACTATACTTACTCTATCCCCTAAGTTCCAATCCTCTTTATATTTAAAATTACTAAAGGGATTAATCTCACATTCAAATGATTCTATTGTTTTTAAAACTGAAAGCTTCTCATTACCTCTACTTATAAGCTCATTACTTTCTTTTATATCTCTAGCATCTATAAAAACTTCTTTTCTATTTAAGTCTTTATAAGATTCATTAATTAAAGCTATTTCTCTTTGCACTCCAACACCTTGACCACCTACATATGCAGTATTTTTACCTTTATTATTTTTAGTGTATTTTAAAGATATTATGTTATCAAATTCTACTGAAAATAATATAGGTGGATTGATATCCTGGTTTGATGTTTTATCTATACTTTCTATTACTTTTAGTAGATATTTATTATCTTTTATTACTATATCCCAACCAACATTACTAGCCTTAGATATTTTTATTATTTCTTCATGTAGAGGTTTATATCTTGTTTTTATTTCTACTTCTTGCCCAATATCAAAATCATTTAAATTCCCAACATTCAAATTATGAATTCTTCTATCTGGATATAAGAAAAACTTAGTATTAAAAACTACTAAATTTCTAATTACTTCACCTGCTTTTTTCTTACTATAGTAATGAGACTGATTTATATTAGGTACTGTAATTCTTCTTGAGAGTATTGATTTAAGTTCATAACCTTTAACTATTAGTTTTTTGGTATCTGTAATAGTTATTTCTTTAGAACTTATAATTCCAAACTTATCATTTTCTATAATAACTATATGATCTTCTATCAACATCGAATTAGTTGAAGTATTTAGCGTTATATAAACAAATTTACTTAGAGGATAAAAAAGATTTAATAGAAGATTTAGGTCAAAAAAGTGAAATTATCAATAAAGCTATTAAGAGATTAATAAAATTTAGTGTAGAAGAAAATCAAAGACAAGAATATCTAGCAAGAGAAAAAATTTTAAAAGATAAAGCAAATCTTAAAAAGAAAATAGAAGAAACAAGTGAAGAATTAAATAAATTAAAAGAAAAGAACAAAATAGAATAAATTGAATTAGTATTAAATTTATTTGATTCAAATATAGATATAGAACAAATTAAAAAGCTTTCAAAATTAGAAGAAAGTCAGATAGAAGATATAATAAATAATATATAATATATATTATTACAAAATAGTAATAAATAGACAAGTGATAAATTATAATGTATATCAATATTATTAGATGAATATACAATAAAAGCATAAAAAAGTAATTACTCTTTTATGCTTTAAATCTATATTAATCAGTTAACTCTATATTTAAATCACTCTTACTTAATACTGTTCCTCCAGCAGATTCGCTATAATAACCTAAGAAAGTGCCACCATGAGAATATCTTTTCCACTTAATCGAACCATTTGCATTATAACCAACTTGATAGTTAGTTAAATATATTGTGTTTCCAGGGTTAACATCATATGTAGTCCCATAAGATCTACCCTTTGACCATTTCTTATTTCTGCCTACAGATACACCAGCTTTAGCTTTTACTTTACCTAAAAAACCCGCAGAAACTTCTGCTTCACCTTCTATATTAGATGTTACATTCCAATCAACTTCTTCAGTTTCTTGCTGAGTATATTGAACATGAGCTACTGAATCTTTTGTATCATTTTTAAATCTAAAAGTCCCAACGCTTTTATAATTCAAATCTTTATCTAAATCGTCTACATCATACTTATAAAAATAATAAGATAAACCATCACCCTAATATTTTTTTAATACTTTAATCCAATTCCCTAAAACATTTCTTGTGAAATCTTTATTAATTTCCTCTTTAGATATTTGATTTACAATTACAATTATATTTTTATATGAGAATGCAACAAGTTGAGAACTCTTTACAAAATCGAGGTTAATATTTTTAAAACCTTCTCCGTCAGACCAATCTAGAATATCATTACCTATATAACTATTTGTATATATAAATCTAACGTAGACTTCATTTTCTGACTTCAAATCTGAATAAATTGCCATTTCACTAGTAGGCTCCCAATTTTGTTCCCCTGTTGTAGTTATATATGCTCTTTTATCAAAAGAAAATTCCTTATCAATAAAAACCATATTTGCATCTTTCGTTGAATTTTTTAAGGATATGTTAGAATCTGTAGTATTTAAAATATCTTCTTCAAATATTTTTTGAAAAGATTCATAAGAAATTAAATCTTGTGTATTTAAATTAGATTCTTCCTTTTGATTTAATAATAAATTAAATAAATAAAATATTACTAGCAATAAAAATAATACAACTATAATAAAAGTTCTTTTTTTTACAACTACCTCCTTTTTATCCACCTATATCATTACCTCCCATCTGATTACTAATTTTACTTTTGAAATTTTATATTGTCAATGATTTTTTTAGTTTTTTTTGGAATATTAATATATTATTTTACTTTAATATGATTTTATTTTAAAAAAGTAAATTACATGTCAATCGAAATTAATTGTTATTAATGTTATTTTTAAAGTATTAAATATAAATAAATACCTAGATTTATTACTTTAATAAATTTAAACTTTTTAATTAATTGCAAAAATTTCAAAAAATGTATTTTAAAAAACCAACAACGAACATATATTCTTTTTTGTGAATTAGATTATATTAATTTTTGCAGAGCTAGAAAGAAAATTAACAACACAAGTAAAGAATATATTAGAACTTAGTGGTATAAACACAAAAAGAGATAAAAAAAAAAGAGGTGATAGCATTGTTACCAACACCTCTTTCTTTAAATTTTTCTATTCATACATTAATAATGAAAAAATATTAAAAAAATCAACTATTTTATATTGTTTATTTATTTTTAATTTATTAGTATTTAAATAATAATTAATATTATTTTCAGTAGTTAATAAATAATCATTATAGCAAGCACATATTAAATATTTCTGTTTCATATCCCTCGAGTTATATTCTACTAGAATTATTATTTTTATTGTGTCCCAAAACTGTTAAATATCTGCCCTTAATTTGTCCCTATTATTGTTATCAAATTATATTTAAATTACTAGGTATCAAGAAAAAAAGTATATGATTATTAATTAAAATAATCATTAGTATAAATAAAAATAGACACAAAAAAGATACCTAAGAAAGATATCTTTATACGAAATAATTATTTTTTAATTGTATAATTTTTAGTGAGGTAGGTTCAAACTGTGTAAAAGTATAACGATATTTTTATTTGAATTTAATATTATTATCAAATTCACTTAATGTGAGACGTAGTTTTTTAATACAAATATCAATATCTTTTTTTAAATTTCTACAAATAGGATTATTATACATAACTGCATTTTTTAATTTAACAAAATCATCTAATTGTTCTTCGATATCTTTTGGCAATATATTCTTAACTTCTGCATCCCAAACACTATCCAATCTAAAGTATTTACTGTTTTTAAGAATTTTAACCATATCTTCAATTTTCAAATTAAATGCATCAGATTTAACTTCTATAAAATCATTATATTTTGAATTATACCAACTTAAAAATGTTTCACTTTTATTTTGATTTTGTTCACTTAAATTTTCTTCAAACCAATAGACACCAACTTTTTTTATCATATAACTATTAATTAATTTTCCTATAGTATTTTCTATCTCATTTATATCCAAACAAAGTTTTACTCGCAAGTTTTCATTTTGAGTATCTTGTAAAATATAAATGTCTTTAAAATATTTTGATAAAATATTTTTAGTTTTTAACTTAAAATCATAAATTTTATCAAAATCATTTTGATTAGTTTTAATATATATTTGAATACCTTGATTATGATTTTGCTCAAAACAATCATCAATAAAAATTCTATTACAATGTCTCCTTTGTAAACAAAGATTAAAAATATTCTCTTTGAACTTAATTTGAGTTTTACACTTACATAGTTTTTCTCCTGGTATGAATGATTTTTCTTCAATATCTTTTTTTAGAGGAGTTAATTCTCCAATATATTCAAAGTCTTTGATTATACTTTTATAAACACTTTCAAAATCAGAATTTATTTTTAAAGCATTAGCCAAATATTTTATTTCTTCCATAAAAAACCTCCTCAAAAAAATATAAAACCATGATTAGTATTTTATTTATACCTCTTTTAAATGAATGATTAACAATATAATATTAATTATTATAAAAAAATAGGTGTTGAATAAATATCCAACACCTATTTTTTTATAAACTTTTAAATATATTTTCAATATTACATATCAACCAAATCTAATACTTCCTTTTCAAAACTAATTGCTTTACCTTCTATATTTTTAATCTCATCTTTTAATTCATTTACAAAAGTTTCATCCTTTATAGATGACAGATTAATCTTTACATTATATAATGCTCCTAAAACTGCTGTTCTTGCCATCATAGCAGCAACCAAACCATCTGTAACTGCATTTTTATTTCCTTTATTTACTATATCTTTTGTAAATAATAATACTTCTAAAGAAGTCTTTGCTACATCAAGAGGCACATTTGCAGCCTTTTTATATCCATTTTGAATAAATTCACTTCTTACTTTCTTTTCTTCATCTGTTTCCTTTGGCATTTTAAAGCCTTTCATAACATCATCAAATGCATTAGCATCCTTATCTATAAAATCAACCAAAGAATCTTTTAATTTAGAAATTTTATTTATTATTTCTTTCATTTCATCATTAACGTTTTCATAACCTTTTTTATCAACCGTTAAATTAGCAACCATTTCTATAAGTGCTCCTGCTAAACTTCCGGCTACAGCAGCTACACTTCCCCCACCAGGAACAGGTTCTTTAGAAGCTGTTTTATTTACAAATTCATCTACCTTCATAGTTTTTAGCATAATATCCCACCTTTTGTTTTGTCAAAGACTAATTTCCCGCTCTTTATAACTTTTTCAACTATATTTACACCTATATGATATGATAAAAATTTATAAGAAGGGAATTCCAAAATTATCATATCTGCCTTTTTCCCAACATCTATACTTCCTACCTCTTTTTCTCTTGAAACTGCTTTAGCTGCATTTATTGTAAGTGCATTTATTGTTTCTTCAATAGACATATTCATATAAATGGTAGCCAAAGAAATCATAAGTGGTATTGAATTAGTAAAACAAGACCCAGGATTTAAATCTGTTGCTAAAGCTACACAAGCCCCATTATCAATCATATATCTTGCTCTTGCATAATCTTCTTTTAAACTAAATGCTGTCATTGGTAAAAGAGTACAAACAACATCATTATCTACAAGACTTTTTATTCCTTCATCTGAAGCTTGAAGTAAATGATCTGCCGAAGTTGCTTTTACTTCTCCAGCTAATTTTGCTCCTTCAATTCTAACAATCTCATCGGCATGCAATTTTAATTTGAATCCCATTTCCTTTGCTGCATTTAAATATTTTCTTGAAGATTCTATTTCAAATACATTTTTTTCACAGAATATATCTGCAAATTCAGCTAAATTTTCTTCTTTAACTTTTGGTAATACTTTTTCAATCATAAAATCAATAAATTTCATTTCATCTTTATTATATTCTTTTGGAAGAGCATGAGGCCCTAAGAAAGTAGTAGCTATATCAAGAACATGATCTTCATTTAATTTCTTCATAACCTCTAATTGTTTAATTTCTGTATCCATATCTAAACCATAACCACTTTTTCCTTCAACAGTAGTAACCCCAAAAGAAAGCATTGAATCAAGTCTTTTTTTGGCACTATTATAAAGAGTATTAAAATCCTCTTCTTTTGTAGATTTTACACTTGATACAATTCCACCACCTCTTTGCATTATATCCATATAAGAATCTCCTCTTAATCTCCAAGAAAATTCTTCTTCTCTATATCCTCCAAATACAAAGTGTGTGTGAGAATCTACAAAACCCGGCAACAAAGCTTTATTTGTCGCATCTACAATTTCATATTCATCCAAATTATATTTATCTAATATAATATTCGTTTTATCAATATCCTTTATTATTCCATCTTCTATTACCAAAGATGAATCATTTAATACATTTAAATCTTGCATCTTTGAACCTTTTTTCCCATCAAAAGAAGAACAAGTTACTATTTGACTTGGATTTTTTATTATCATTTTCATATTATCACTACTCCATTAAATTAGTTTCTATAACTTTATCCATACTAAAATCTTCAAGTCCTAAATAATATTCAGCTGTATTAACCAAAGCTTCCATAGGAACTAAGCCTATTATTTCACTTCCAAGTACATTAACACCGTATCTTCTTGCTTCCATTCTAACTGTTTCAAACACTCTGTAAATAGGTGTTTTAGTATAGTCTGTTATATTCATTGTAACTTGAGTAATATTTTTTTCAGGAATCTCAATTCCACCAGCTTTTATATATCTAAATCCACCACTTGAATGTCTTATAGCTTTTGCTATTTTATTTGCTATTTCTATATTAGAAGTATCTAAATTTATATTGTAAGCAACTAAAGGCATTCTAGCTCCAACAGCTGTAGCTCCAGCAGTTTTATGAATTTTTGCTTCTCCAAAATCAGGTTTCCAATTAGGATCTTTTAATTTTTCTTCCATACCTTCAAATTGTCCTCTTCTGACATTAGCAAGATTTTTTCTTTCTTCATTAGATGCTGCATTTTCATATAAAAATACTGGTATTGAAGTAACTTCATTTATTTCTTTTCCAGTTTCTTTAGCTAATTCTACAGTTTCTTCCATAGTCATATTTTTTATAGGTATAAATGGAACTACATCAGTTGCTCCCATTCTTGAATGTTGTCCCTTATGCTTATTTAAATCTATAAGTTCTGATGCAATTTTGCAAGCCTTTACAACGCTATCTTTAACAGCATTAGGTTCTCCCATAACTGTTACAACTACTCTATTATAATCCTTATCAGCTTCATAATTTACTAATTTCACATCTTCTTTATTTTTAAATGGAGCTACTATCTTTTCTATTTTATCTAAATCCTTACCCTCACTAAAATTAGGTACACATTCAACAACTTTTTTTATAGACATCAAAACCCCTCCTAAAATATTTTTAGTATTAAATTTATTTTTTTGACATATCTAAACTTAGATATGATTAAATCATATCTAAGTTATATTTATTATTTTACAATTTTTTTATAATTTTCTTCAACTAGAGATTCTACTAAATCTTCTTTTGGTATATATGGTAAAGTTATATGATCAGTACCCTTTTTGATTTCATTGTATTCCATACAAGTACTTATTGAATTCTCATTTCTAGCCCATGCTCTTCTTGCAACGCCACCCATAACGTCCCAAGGCATTGCCGATTTTAATATTTCATCAACTCTAAGTGAACCATCTAACACCATACCAAAACCACCATTTATTGATTTTGATATTCCAACTCCACCACCATTATGAAGTGCTATTAAACTCATACCTCTAGCTGCATTACCTGCAAATATATGAGTTGCCATATCAGCCATTATATTACTACCATCTTTGATATTAGATGTTTCTCTAAATGGAGAATCCGTTCCTCCTGTATCGTGATGGTCTCTTCCTAGCATTACAGGTCCTATTTCTTTATTTCTAACCATTTCATTGAATTTCAAGGCTATATTCATTCTACCAAGCGCATCTTGATATAATATTCTTGCTTGACTTCCAACTACTAATTTATTTTTATCTGCATCCTTTATCCAAACCCAATTATCTCTATCTTGATATCTTCTATTTGGATCTATACAGTCCATAGCTGCTTTATCTGTTTTCAATAAATCTTCTTTTTTACCACTTAAACAAACCCATCTAAATGGTCCATATCCATAATCAAATAATTGAGGTCCTAATATATCTTCAACATAAGAAGGGAATATAAATCCTTCCTTATCATCAACGCCATTTTTAGATATTTCTTTGCAACCAGTATCATAAACAGCTTTCATAAAACTATTTCCATAATCAAAGAAATAAGTTCCATTTGCAACTAATTTCTTTATAGCTTCAAAATGTTTAACTAAAGTTTTATCAACCAATTCTTCAAATTTCTTAGTGTCTTCTTTTAGAAGTCTTGTTCTCTCCTCAAAATCTATTCCACTTGGACAATATCCACCTTCATAAACAGCATGACAAGATGTTTGGTCTGAAAGTAAATCTATTTTTATATCATTAGAAACTGCATATTCTAATAAATCAACTATATTTCCATGGAATGCTATAGCAGCTGCCTTTCCTTCATTACAATATTGTAATGCTTTTTCAAAAACTTCTTTTTCATTATCTATAATTTCACTAACCCAACCTTGTTCATGTCTAGTTTGGATTCTCGAATAATCAACTTCTGCTATTATACCAACACCATTTGCAATTTCAATAGCTTTTCCTTGTGCTCCACTCATACCACCAAGACCTGATGTTACAAATAATTTACCTGTTAAATCTTTATCTTCAGGTATGTTAAGTTTAAGTCTTCCAGCATTTAATATTGTTGAATATGTTCCATGAACTATTCCTTGTGGTCCTATATACATCCATCCACCGGCTGTCATTTGTCCGTAATTAGCAACTCCAATTGCTGCTGCTCTATTAAAATCTTCTGGATTATCAAACATACCAATCATAAGTCCATTAGTTAATATTACTCTTGGCGCTCTTTCATGTGATTTAAAAAGACCTACAGGATGTCCTGAATGTATAACTAAAGTTTGGTCTTTTGTTAATGCCTTTAGATATTTTTTGATAAGCGAATATTGCATCCAATTTTGACAAACTTGACCCGTTTCCCCATATGTAACTAATTCATAAGGATAAAGTGCTATATCAAAATCTAAATTATTATCCATCATAAGTTGAAAAGCTTTTCCCTCTAAACAATTTCCTTCATATTCTTCAATGGATTTGGCCTTAATATCCCCTTCAGGTCTAAATCTATAACCATATATCCTTCCCATAGTAACTAATTCTTCCATGAATTCCTTAGCCATTACTTCATGATCTTTTTCATCAATATATCTCAGTGCATTTTTTAATGCTAACCTAACATCATTCTTACTAAGCTTAGCTTCTCTTTTTGGTGCTCTTCTTTTAGTTTTGTCAAACTCTTTTTTGTCTGGTAATTTAGAATCCAATTTAATAGTCATTGCATTTGAAATATCAATATTAGATATCATAAAAATTCCCCCTAAAATTTTAAATAGTTTAAATATTTACTTCTTTTTAAATATTATAAATTATAAGCGTCAAAAAAGCATCAATAACTTTTTCGTTTTTTATGCTATCTGAGTATAGTGAAATTTAATTATAGAATTAAATAAAAAAAAGAAGTAGTTAAAACAAAAATTTCTACTTCTTTTTAATATCTATTTTTTTATAATCAATATGACAATTTAACTTACAAACATTATTTTGTATTTATTTTTCTTATTTTAGTATTTTTATTCTTATATTATTTTTATTTTATTTGTACAAAATTAGATTTTGATATTTTTATCGCTGATGCAACTGCCTTATACACAAATAATGTTACTATTGCATTTGTTATTGCTGTTGGGATTACAATTGATGTAAATAATACTGAAAAAGGAGCTGGAAGTCCAACTATTATTTTTGCAGAATACAAAAATACACCACCACTTACTAAAGTACCTACAAATCCAACTATTGCTGATAAAAAATGATTATTAACTTTTAAATATTTAACTATTAAATATATAACAAAACAAGTTACTATCTTATCTAGCATATTTGGTATTTGTCCTCCAGGAAAAGTTGTACTTATCGCTGATAAAAATCCTCCTAAAAGAGCTGCTACTATTGTATTTTTTAAATCTTTATTAACTATAATTGATACAAATATTAAAGATAATAATAAATCAAATTTCATACCAGTTAAAACCCCTGGTATTATACTGTGTAAAATAAAACCTATACTAAGTAATAATGCTGTTAAAATATTTTTTCTTAAATCCATTTCTTTCTCCTCCATTTTTTTGAAAATTTAAAATTTTTCGAATTTATTTTTTTCAAAAACTCTATAATTCATATAAATTTCTATTTTTTTGAAATAAAAAAACCTTCCGTCCCTATAAAAAGGACGAAAGGTTACTTCCGCGTTGCCACCTAAATTGAATAAAAATATTCCACTCTAATCAAGTACGGATAAAAATCGATACTCTACTTCTATAACGGGAAGTCCCGACAAAGAATACTATTACTTCTTCCTTGCTTCTAACAGATCCATTCAACAAAAACTCTAACTTCGGCTCACACCAACCCCGAATCGCTTTGGATAAAGATAATTTGTCTACTACTTCTGTATAAAAGAATTTAATATGAATATCATTAAGTTTTTTATATTATAACATATTAATAAACTTTTTAAAATATATTTTTATAATAATTTTTTTATTATAACTGAAATCAATCCTAAAAATCCACCCAAAAGGCCATACAACTCAAGTCTTGTAAAATATTTTTTTGCAAAAGAATTAAATAAATCTTCTATCTCTCTTGGATGCATCTCATTAATTTCTGTTTCTATTATATTTTCAAAATCAATATTTTCTGTTATTTGATTCCAATTATTTGCTATTTCAATTAATAATAATTCTATCAAATCAAAAATTATTGTTTGTTTAAAATCATTATCTATTAAATCATTAGCTTTTTCTATGAAACTTTGTATATTATTCTTTAATATAATTCTTAAATTATTATCTTCTTTTATTATATTTACAAGTTTCAAATAAATTTCTTCTATCTCTTGCGATGTATAAATTTGTTTAATTTCTAATTGATTATCCAAATTATTTATAACTATATCTAAATAATTATTATCTTCTTTTAATTTATTTCCTATTTCTTTTAATTTTAATTGTATCTCATTAGAATCTATATTTTTTGTAAATTCATCTAATGAAATATTAAATATTTTATCTATAAATATATTCTTTATATCTTCATCAATAGATATATTTTTTAACTCTCTTATCATATCATTCTTTATCTTGTTTAAACTATTTTCATCTATATAATTAGAAATATTAATATTATTAAATAAAACATTTTTTAATGGTATTATTCTATCCTTATATTCATTTAAATCTATTTCTATTTCAAAAGCTTTTAAAGAAATATCATTATCTTTTACTATTTTTAATATCATTTTTTCTAATTTATCCTGATTATTAAAAAGAATTTCATCAACTTTTTCATCTATAAAAGTATTTAATATCTTTAATACACTATCTTCTATATCTATAAATGCTGCTGATAATTCATAAAGCATACCCATTTTATTTTTTATTATTTTTAATATATTTTCTTTTAAATTATTTTTATTATTGTTTAATAATAATTTTATTTTTAATTCTAATATATTTCTTATTGATTCAATATTATTTATTAGTAAATCCTCAAAATCAAAATTTGAAATTTTAAATTCTTTAATTTCTTTACTTTTTAATATTTCTTTAAGATTTAATTCAATATTATTAAAAGAATTATTTTTAAATTCAAAATCAAAATCTCTATTTAAATTTAAATCTTTTAATTTAAAATCTTTTAATTCTATATTATTTATATCTGTCAACTTACTGTTTATTGTAAATTTGAGATTCTCTTTATTTATATTATTAGACATGTTTATAGAAATATTATTTAACATATCCATTTGTTTTTTAGACTCTGAAATCAAATTGATATTATTTATTATATTATTTGAAAATTTTTCAGCCAATATATCTCGTTTTGATATAAAATGATTGTTTAAATAAAAATAATTATCTCTTTTTAAATAATCTTCTAAATAATTTTTATAATAATCTATATTATTTTTATAAACTGATTTGATTTTATCTTCTTTTATAAGTTGTTTTGATACAAATGAAGACATAGACTTTGCAAATCTAGGCTTTTGTTTTGATATAACACCTTGTGGAAAAATACTAAGCCCACCTAATTTTACAGTTTCATAAGGCTTAAATATCATCTTAAGAGCTATAAAATTGGTAAACCAACCAACTAATGAATATACAAAGAAAGAACTTAACATATTCATATTACTAATATCATATTTTGAAAGTGCTATCCCTACTAATCCTCCAAATATTGCACCAATTGTATTTATAGGTTTTAATTCTTTGCCCATAAAATCTTCTAACATAGTCTGAAGTTTTTCATCTTCCAATTCTTTCATGTTTGATTTAACTACTTTTTTTACTTTCCCTTCTAATATATTTGGTAATTCTTCTTTTAACGTACTTACAAATACAGTAGATATTTCTTCAATATTTTTATCATTTAAATTATTGAATATATCATTTATCGTTTTTTCGCTAATATTATTTACTTTTCCTTCAATTTCATTTTTTACAAAGTTTTTAATTTCACTTTTTATATTTTCCTTAGCATTCATTAAATCTTGAATTTTAACTTTACTATTTAAAAATTTATTTACTGCAAAATCACAAAAACTTTCCTTATTAGACTTTAAAGTATTTGTAAATATATATTTTTCAAAAGAATTTACTTTTTCTTCGCCCATTTCTGTAAAAGTTTTATTTAATATCGAATCTAATTTTAAATTTATAAATTCTTTTACTTTTATATCTACAAACTCCATATTTATATTTTTATTTATAAAATCAACTATTATATTTTCAAAAATATTCTTTATATCTATAAATCTACTTAGTTTTATATCTAATAAATCACCTTTTTCAATTAACTTCAATACCGTATTTTTTATAAAATCAAACAACTTATCTTCTAAATTAATGTCAAATTCACATTCTATAAAAACTATAAGATCCTTTATTTTTTTAGATTTTATATAATCAACAAAAGCCTTAGTTTCATCATATTCATCTATTTTAAAATTTAAAAATTCATTTATCATATTCGATATATTAAACTCTTCATTTTCTATTAAAAATTCTTTAGCCATTGATTTTATTTTTTCATTTATACCAAACAAATCAAAATCTGAAGAAAAATTAGATTCTATCGACTCACTAAGTCCATTTAATATATCTTCTTCTATATCCATTACAAATTCATTTGAATTCATCTTTATAGATTCTTTTAAATCTAACGCTCTTCTTTCAAATTTCTTTTCATCCATAGATATATATTCACATATATTTTTTTCACTCTTTGATATATCTTCATAAAAACTTTTAAAATTCTTTTTTAAATCTGTTTCATTCTCTAAAATCAATTTCTGTAAATCTTCTTTTAATCTATCTATTTCTTCATTTTTTAAAAAATCTCTTATATAGAGCTTATTTATATCTTCTAAAAATTTATTATTATTCTTAAATTGTTTTTCAAATTCAGTTATTAAATACTCTTTTAATAAATTAACTTCTTTTTTATTTATATTTAAATTTACTCCTGTAATAGATTCCTTTATTCCAATTACAATATTTTTTCCTAAAAATTCATTTAAATTTTTATAACCTTGTTGTTTAAATAAATTAAATAAAGATTTGAATTCATCTTCATTTTCTAAATTAAAAACTAAATTCTCATGAACTTTAGAAGCAAATTTTTTTATAATATTTTCATCCAATATATTTTCTAAATTAACCTTTGATATAACATCGTCATAAATATTATTTGATAAATTTTCATTTATACTCATACTATAATTAACTAGATTATTTAATGTATTTTTTGTTCCTTTTAAATCTTTTATTTTTCTATTATCTTCTAATTTTTTCATTTTTATGGAGTTAAAGATATCAACTGCTATATTCTTAAATTCGGCTTTATTAAGCTCTCTTTCAAGAGTTTTGTGATTGATTAAGTCTTTTTCAATTAAATAACTTAAATTCTCTATAAACTCCTCTCTTGTCTTTAAAATAACACCACCAACACCCATGTATTCTTTAAATAGCATTTTTATAGCTATTTTATTAGTTATATATCCAGTCATACCACCCAAAACTAGGTCTATTATGTATTTCATATTATGTAACTCCTTTCACCTAATGAATATAAATTTGATAACAAAATATATTTTAATACATTTTTCTATTATTGTGAACTAGTTAGATTTATTTAGTAATATTTTTAACTTATATTAAAATAAAAAGCGCCAGTATATACTGACACTTTTTTATATTAGTCTTCATCTTGATTACTAGAATTTTCATCAAAAAGTTCTTTTGAATCTTCTAGATATTCATCTATTATATTTTGTATTGTTGAATCTTTTAATGTTATAGCAATTTCTATTCTTCTATTTTTAGCTGGATTGCTTGAAATAGGTCTAAATTCAGAAAAACCACTAGCAACAAAATATTCTCCGTAATCCTTTTGAAGGTTTGAATTTGTACTAAATAAATAATTTACAACTGTACTAGCTCTTCTTGAAGATAACTCTCTATTATATGAAGGACTTCCATCATCATCTGTATGACCTTGTATACTTATTGTATCTATATAAGATCTAGTTTGTGAATCATTTAATACATTTTCAAATGCCTTTGATAAATTGTTAAGAAGTTCCTTACCTTCTTTTTTAAGTTCATAGGAATTATAATCAAATACTAACCCTTCAGATAATATAATATTACCATTATCACCAATTGTAACTATATTATCAGAATTAGAGCTCCTTTTTAATTCTTTTTCCAGAGATTTTTTTACTTTATCTAAAACATTTACTCGTAAAACAGCAACATCTTTTAGTTTTGCTCTTAAATCACCTAATTCTTCATTACTTTCTGCTATTATTTCTTGTTGGTCTTCTATTTTTCTCATCGATAATTTAAGTGCTTTTTCACCTTGTTTAACTTCAGCTTCAATTTCCTTAAGCTCAGTTTTCATAAGTCTAAGCTTTTTTTCTACCTGTTCTCGTTCCTCTGTGACTGCTATTATTTCTCTTCCTGCAACTATATTTTGAACATATGCAATAAGCATTAAAAAGAATATAATTAAGGCAATTGTAGAAATCATATCCGTAAAAGCAGGCCAAAAATTATCATCACTACCTCTTTTTATAAAGGATCTTTTTCTCATTTTCATCTACAAAATCTCCTTTTTAATTATTTTTTGTATTTTCAAGTTCTTTTATTCTATTCTTCATAGAATCACTAAAGTCAGACATATGAACATTCATTCTTTCGATATTTGTCTTTAAATGGTGGTTAAATTCCATTAAGTCACTTGTATTTGCATTAAATTTATCTGTTGAGTCTTTAAATGAATCAATAACATCTTCTAATGATTTTGCAGAAGCTTCTATGCTCTTTGAAGCATTATCAAGTCTTTTATCTAATATATTCATAAGATTTTTAATATTAGAATCTATACTCGTACTAAAATTATCAAACGAATCTTTCATCATCTTAATATCACTTTCTTCTTCTTTATACTCATCTCTTTTAAATTTAAATAATACATAATTATCTAAATATTCTTCGATTTCAACCATAAGAATCTCTCTTGATTCTTCAATATTTATTCTGATATTAAATATTGTCATTATTACAGAAGATGCAATACCAAATAATGAAGTTATAAATGCAACAGACATACCTTCTACTGAATTTATAAGCCCTGAAAGTATAGAATCAATTCCACCTGATACTACAACTGAATCTCCACTAGAAAGAAGCGAAACAAGTCTTCCTATTGAAAGTGTTAACCCGTAAAAAGTACCAAGTAACCCCAGTATAATCATTAAAGATACTGCTGATTTTGAAAATCTTTCAGCTGTATAAAGACCATTTAATTGTTTATTAAAATTTCTTTCTATTATTACTTGTGTATTAACTTGTGTAAAAACTTTTCTTGCTGCATTTTTGTAATCTTGTACAATGTTATTTAAAAGTGGTAATGTGAATTTTTCACTTTCTCTATGTCTTTCATTTTCTAAATCATTCATTATTTGTTTGTATTTTGATTTTGTTCTTAAATTAATTATTATGGATACAACCAATAATGTTAATACTACTCCAATTATAACTATTGCAACTGGATTCAATTTACTTAAAATCTCTAAATTCAAATTCATCACTCCTATATACCTTAATATATTTATATAAATACTAGAATATGCTTAAATCTAATCTTTCAGATAATTCTTCTAGTACCTTTATGCCTCCAATGCTATTTCCTTTAGAATCAAGTGCTGGACCATAAACACCAATCCCCATTCTTGATGGTACACTTGAAAGTATTCCTCCACCTACACCACTTTTCGATGGTACTCCTACAGAAACTGCAAATTCTCCTGATGCATCATACATACCACATGTTACCATTATCGTTTTTATTATTCTAGTAACTTTTCTTGGTATCACTTTTTCTTTATTCCACGGAAGTATACCACCATTTGCAAGCACACAAGCAATTTTAGCTATATCCTTACATGTAACTTCTATTGAACATGCTTTAAAATAAGTATCCAAAACCTCTTCAACATTTTTTTCTAAAATATTTGTACTTTTCATAAAGTATGAAAGAGCTCTATTTCTATGACCTGTTTCTTTTTCTGATAAATATATCTTTTCATTTATCTTTATATCTTCATTATCTGTTATTTTTCTTATGAATTTTAAAATCCTATCTATAGGTTCTTCATCTTTATTCCCACTTATCATAGATATCACTGCTATAGCACCTGAATTTATCATTGGATTTAAAGGTTTATGAAAATTTTTAGTTTCTAAACTTACAATAGAATTAAAAGAATCAGCAGTTGGCTCAACCCCAACCTTTTCAAAAACATATTCTTCTCCATTTTCTATAAGTGCAAGCATTAAAGTAACTATTTTAGAAATACTTTGTATACTAAATTTTTTATCATAATCTCCAGCAAAATATTCTTCATTATCTGTTGTATAAATATACACACCCAAATCTTCTTTATTTGCTTTTTTTAACTCTGGAATATAATCTGCAACATTTCCTAAATCTACATATTTTTTATTTTCATCTATAATTCTAGTTAAAAGATTCTTCAAATATTTCACCCCTAATTCTTTTGTTTGTGCTTTGCTTTAATTATATTTTAACATCTTAAAAATTTTAATCAACTTATTAAAATTTACAAGATTGAAAGAATTCTTTACAAAAAAAGCTTATAAAAATTTAAAATTTCTATAAGCCTTTTATATTAATCCATTTTATAAAGTTCAACCTTTTTACTAATAGCATTTTCTATTGCTCTTAAATCTGGTCTTTCAGATTGTGAAACTAAACTAATAGCAATTCCCTTATTCCCAGCTCTACCAGTTCTACCGATTCTATGAATATAGTATTCTATATTAAAAGGTAAATCATAATTAAATACATGACTAACACCTTCAGCATCAATTCCTCTAGCAGCTAAATCAGTTGCAACTAATATTTGGATTTTTGCCGCTTTAAACTTCTTCATAACTTGTTGTCTTTTATTTTGAGATAAATCTCCATGAATAAGTCCTGCTTCATATCCGTTTATACATAAAGCTTCATGTACCAAATTTGCTCTTTTTTTACTACTTGCAAAAACCATACATAAATAAGGATTAAATTTATCTATACATTCCATCAATTTTTGAGTTTTTTCTTTAGGACTTGCTTCTATAAAATATTGTTTTATATTCTCTAATGTTATATTTTCCTTAGATATCATTATTTCCACAGGATTTCTCATAAATCTATTCACTATAGCTGTTACTCTTTTTGGCATTGTCGCTGAAAACAACATAGTTTGATAACCTTTATTTATCTTTTCCATTATAAACTCTAAATCATCCATAAATCCTCTTTTTAATATTTCATCAGCTTCATCAATGACAATAAACTTAATATTTTTTAAAGATAATGTCCCTTTATTAAGGTGGTCCATAACTCTACCTGGAGTACCTATTATCATATGTGGTTTTCTTCTTAATTTTTTAATTTGAGATATAACATCTTTTCCACCATATATACTAACCATAGAAACATGATAAACTTCTGAAAGATACTTCGCTTCATCAGTTATTTGTTGGGCCAATTCTCTTGTAGGTGCAATTATTATTGATTGAATTTCATCTTTATCTTTATTTATTTTTTCCATCAAAGGAATTAAAAAAGAAAATGTCTTTCCCGTTCCTGTTTGTGCTTGTACTATTAAGTCTTTTCCCTTTAACGCTAATGGTATAGACTGTTTTTGAACCTCTGTTGGCGTTATAACCCCTTTTTTCTTAAGATGATCAACTACCTTGTTGCTTAAATTAAATTTATTAAAATTCAATTTATATTCCTCCTTTCGTGTTAAAACACGCTTTATTACTATACTATATATTCATATATATTTCAACAAAATAATTATTAAATTTCATCGTTTATTATTTTTAAAAACCACTCATTTTGTATTCTTACATCTTTCATTGTTCCTATATTTTCATGACCAGGATAAACCTTTATATCATTTTCTAATTTATTAAATATATTCTTCATTGTTTGTATAGTATCATTTTCACTTCCACTTACTAGATCCCACCTTCCTATATCATCTATAAATAAAGCATCTCCAGTAAAAATTGCTTTTTTTTCTTCTTCATATAAACTTATAGAGCCTTTGGTATGACCTTTGGTATTTAAAACTTTAAACTTCAGCCCTCCTAATATTAAATCCTCATTTGTTTTTAATATTATATCTGCTTTTATTTTTATATCATTAGAATAATTTAATTTTGGGTCTAACAAACCTTTATAGTCATTTTTATGAATACAAATTTTAACATCGATAAAATTTTCTTTAATGGTTCTTACTCCTCCGATATGATCATGATGATTATGTGTTAACACTATATATCTTAAATCTAAATTATTTTCCTTTATATAATTTACATATACTAAAGTATCAACAGTCGGATCTATAACCATACACTCTCTAGTTTTTTTATCAATAACTATATATGTATTATTTAATAATTTGCCTAATGTAAACCTTTTAATTTCCATAAAAAACTCCTCTTTAAATAAATATTTTGTTTCTTCATATTATAACATCTTTGTAATAAAGATTCTTCAATTATTATGCTTTTGATATTATTTTCAAAATAAGTACTAAAGATTAATAATTTATTATAAATAACTTAATAATTATTTACAATTTATTAATTTTTGATATAATCTCTTGATTTTTCTTTAAAAACTTTCTACAATATAGATAAGGATTAAAATTATAATTAAAAATAAAATATAAAAAGGAGTTTTTATAATATGAATTCTGCTAAAAAAGTCATGGTTTGTGTTACAAAACAAAAGACATGCGAGAGGTTGATTAAATATGCTTCAAAAATAGCAGGCAAGGATGGCGATTTGCATGTTGTCCATGTAACTACAAAAACTATCCCTGTTACTAATTCAACACCTTTACAACACCTTTTTAATGCATCAAAAAAATATTATGCACAAATGAGTATTCTTCATTCCACTAATATTTTAAATACTATAACAGATTATGCAGTAAAAAATGACATTCAAATAGTTGTAATGGGAGAATCATTAGAAAGAACAACAGAGACTAATATGACTCATAAAATAGAATCTAGTATGAAAATTAAAGGAATTAAGCCACTTACAGTTCCACTTTCATATAATTGTTGGGATAAAAATATCGTTTAAAAAAGACCTTGCAAAGCAAGGTCTTTTGTTATTTCTTTTATTTAATTTTTACATACGAGCTAACAAATTATCTTGGTTCTATTATAAGTTTTATCGCTGTTCTTTCTTCTCCATCGATTTGTACATCTGTAAATGCAGGTATACAAACCAAATCCATACCACTTGGAGCAACAAACCCTCTGGCTATAGCTACAGCCTTTACAGCTTGATTTAATGCACCTGCTCCTATTGCTTGTATTTCTGCTGAACCTCTTTCTCTTAATACTCCTGCTAAAGCACCTGCTACTGAATTTGGATTAGATTTTGTTGAAACTTTTAATACTTCCATGTTTATTATCCTCCTTGTTAAGTATGTTTTTATGATAAAAGAAAAATTTTTTTGATTTACTCTTTTCCGTAAAAGAAAGTTCTAAGTGGTGTTAAATTATACTTACTAGGCATAATTATTTGTTCTGTGCTTCCTACAAATAAAATCCCATGAGGCTTTAATGATTTAGAAAATTTCTTATAAATTTCAGACTTAGCTTCCTCAGTAAAATAAATCAAAACATTCCTACAAACTATAAGGTCACAATTATCAACATAACTATCTTTTAGTAAATTATGCTTTTTAAAAGTAACTCTACTTTTTATATCGTCTTTTATGTGATAAAATTTACCGTTAGCTTCAAAATATTTCTTAACAAACTCTTTTGGTAAATTTTTTAGACTTTTATCTATATACATACCTTCTTTAGCTTTTTTAATAGCTCCATCATCTATATCTGTGGCTATTATGTTTATTTTGTTTAGAGGATAAAACTTTGATAATAACATAACTAAAGAATAAGGTTCCTCACCAGTCGAACAAGCTGCACTCCAAATTTTTAATGTTGATGATTTTTTCATAAGCGCAGGAATGACTTCATTTTCTAAAACTTTCCACTGCTCTATATTCCTATAAAATTCAGAAACATTTATTGTTAAATAATTTATAAATTCCTCATATATCTTATTATCTTTATCTAAAGCTCTAAAATAATTTGAAAAATCCGAAAAATTATTTCTTCTAGCTAGTGATTCTAATCTTCTTTTCATTTGTTTTTCTTTATATAAATTTAAATCTATTCCCGTTTTCTTTAAAATACTCTCTTTAAAACTTTCATATTTATTCATTTTACCCCCCCCTTATTCTAATATCTTCAGCTCCACTTTCTTACTTTCACTATCTATATTTATAATTTTTAATTCTAATTTATCATCTAATTTAACTATGTCTTTAGGATGCTTTATAAAGTCTTTAGATAAATTAGATATATGAACAAAACCATCTACAAAATCATTTAATTTAACAAAAACTCCATAATCTTTTATATTTTTAACCACACCTGTTATAGAATCTTCTTCTTTATATTCTTTTAAGAATTTAACCCAAGGATTTTCTTCTAATTGTTTTATTGAAAGTGCTAATCTATTTTGTTTTTCATCAAAAGATAACACTTTTACATCTACTTCTTGATTATTTTTATATTTATCTTTTAAATTAATATTCTTTTCCCAAGAAACTTCTGATATATGAACTAATCCAGTTATTCCATTTACATCAACAAATAAACCATAGTCTTTGATATCTTTTATTATTCCTTTAAAAGTATCTGTTTCTTTTGATAATTCTATAAAATCATTTTTCTTTTGTTCCATTTGATTTTTTAATATATCTTTTCTCGATAATATGAATCTTCTTTTATCTTTATCTAAATCTATAATTTTAGCTTCAAATTCTCTTCCAATATATCTTACTAATTCATTTTTATCTAAATAATCTAATTCTACATGACTTAAAGGTATAAATCCTCTAAGAACATTCTTAT
Organism: Peptostreptococcaceae bacterium AGR-M142; assembly: GCA_045345765.1. GTDB lineage: Bacteria > Bacillota > Clostridia > Peptostreptococcales > Peptostreptococcaceae > JAOARY01. The sequence continues at coordinate 2,801,456 of CP148265.1, read as the reverse complement.
AAAAAACTACTAATCCTTTTTTATTTTCTGATTGTACTTTAACACTAACAATTTCATCAAGTTTTATAGAATCAAATATTTCAAGTTCTTGAGCTTTTTTCCTAGATAAAAAAACTTCACCAGAAGTCTTATCTATCTTTATAACTTTAAAATATACTTCATCTCCTACATTTAAATCTTCTCCATCTATCATTTCTGCTCTTGGTAAAATACCATCAGTTTTATGTTTAATATCAACATAATACTCATCTCTTCTTTTTATAAGAATTGAACCCTTTACAGTTTTTCCTTTATGCACCTCTTGAAAAATATCACTTTCTTCATTTAATAATTTTTCCATTTCATTATTCATACTAGTAACACTCCTTATAGATTTTTATTATAAATTTTTCAAGGTATCTAAAACTTCATTAATTATCCAATCAGGAGTAGAAGCTCCTGCTGTCATACCTACTTGCATATCTTTATCAAAAATAGATAAATCCAAATCATTTATAGTTTCTATATGATATGTTTTTACATTTTCAGAACAAACCTTTGCTAATTTTTGAGTATTAGAACTATGATAGCCTCCAATTACAATCATCACATCTACCTTTTTAGATAATAAAAAAGCGGACTCTTGTCTGTTTTTAGTAGCTTTACAAATAGTATTAAATATAACTACATTATTTGCAAATTCATTTAAATAACTAACTATATTATTATATATTGATAATTTCATAGTTGTTTGTGAAACAAAGCAATATTTTTCATTTTCTAAAAACTCTATATCTTTAAATTCTTCCTCACTATTTACTACAATTCCTTTATTTTCACACCATCCATTAATTCCTACTATCTCTGGATGATTTTTATTTCCTAATATTATTATTTTATATCCATTTTCATAGTGATTATAAACAATGTTTTGAATTTTTTTTACATAAGGACAAGTTGTATCTACAATTTCAATTTCATTTAAATTCAAATAATCATAATCAGATTTTTTAGATCCATGAGATCTTATTATAACCTTATTTACATTTAGATTCTTTAATTCATGTACTCCATCTACAACTGTAAGTCCTTTATTAGCAAACTTTTCAACCACTTGTTTATTGTGAATCAAAGGGCCTAAAGAATAGATATTCTCTTTTTCTTTTACAACTTCAAAAGACATGTCTATAGCTCTTTTTACGCCAAAACAAAAACCCGCACAAGGAGCTAATTCTATTTTCACCTACATTCCCCCCATATTAATATTTTTTAAGTATTTTATTCTATTTTATCATATTTAAATTTAAATTTTATAATATTTTAAATTCTTTTCTATAATTTTTTATTTTATATATCCTATAATTTTTTTTACAACTTCTGAAATTGACATATTATCTGTATCTATTAAAATTGCATCTTCTGCTTTTACAAGAGGACTTACCTCTCTATTCATATCGTCAAAATCTCTTTTCTTTACATCCTCTACTATATTTTCTAATAGTACTTTTTCACCTTTATTTATAAGCTCTTTATATCTTCTTTCCCCTCTAACTTGTGGGCTTGCAGTTAAATAAAATTTATAATTTGCATCCACTAAAACATGTGTTGCAATGTCACGTCCATCCATTATAACACTGTATTCTTTAGACATATTTCTTTGTTTTTCCACTAATATTTTTCTAACTTCTTTTATGGCTGCGTATTTAGAAACATTTGAACTAACTTCATTTGTTCTTATTTCTTCTTCTTTACAAATATCATTTAAATACAATTTGTCTTCCTTAAATGATATTGTTGTATTTTCTATTAATTTAAGAAGAGATTCTATATTATTTTCTTTTATTTTATTTTCTAATGCCATCAAAGTTACGGCTCTGTACATTGCACCTGTATCTATATAAATAAGCCCTAAATCTTTTGATATTAATTTTGCTATTGTACTTTTACCTGCCCCTGCTGGCCCATCTATAGCTATTACTATTCTTTGCATATTAATTCTCCCTTGTATGTGTTGTATCATTTAATGTCTCTATTTGAAATTTATTATCTTTAAGTCCATTTACAATATTTAAAGCAGTATTCCCTTGTTTAAATTTATACATATCATTAATTTCAACACCAATAATATCTGTTAATAATAGTTTTATTATCATTCCATGACTTATTATCAAAAATGTTTTATTATCATGCTGTTCATTTAGAGTTTTTATCTTATTTGCAATTCTATGTCTTGCTTCACTTAAATTCTCCATACCTTCAACATTTGTTTTTAAAGGAGTTTCTACCCAATAAGCATGTTCTTTTTTGTAATGTGTTTTTATTTCATCTATTGTCATGCCTTCCCATTTTCCAAGGCAAATTTCTCTTAAACTTTTACATTCTTTATAATCTTTTTTTGAAAACCCTTTTAATATCAAATTTGTAGTTTCAATAGTTCTACCTAAATCTGAACTATATATATAATCAAAATCAATATTCTTAAGTCTTCTTCCCAGTGCTAATGCTTGATTCACACCAGCTTCTGTTAAATTAGAATTTTTATGACCTTGGCTTCTATGTTCTTTATTCCAATAAGTTTGTCCATGCCTAACTATAAAAAATTTATTCATAAAACACCTCTATATTTCTTTTTCTTTAACTTATTTCTTCGGTTTTGGTCCAAAGTATTGATATAAATCACATCTAATCATACCATTATATAATTTTCTCTTTTTATCTGCTTTTTTACCGTAAATTTCTTCAAATTCTTCTTCTGATGTTATTATATATAATGACCAAGTTTTTAATTTTGAAAAAACTTTCCCCATATTCTTATATAATGTTGATACTGTTTTTTTGTCTTCTAATCTTTCACCATAAGGAGGATTAGTTACAACAAATCCATATTCTCTGTCTTCTTTTATATTCCACATATCTTCTACTTCAAATTCTATCAAATCATAAACATTTGCATTTATCGCATTATCTTTTGCCATTTCAATTGATTCTTCACTTATATCACTAGCTTTTATTAGAGTTTGATTTATATCTAACTCATTTTCTTTTGCTTCAGTTCTTGCCTCTTCCCAATATTTACTTGCTATAAATTTAAAATTCTCACTTACAAATTTTCTATTGATTCCAGGTGCAATATTTTTAGCAATAAGTGCCGCTTCTATCGCAATTGTTCCTGAACCACAAAAAGGATCTAAAAGTATTCTATCTTTATTCCAAGGAGTCATCTTAACAAGAGCACATGCTAAAGTTTCTCTTATTGGTGCTTCATGATTAGATATTCTATATCCTCTTTTATGAAGTCCATCTCCTGATGTATCTAATAAAATTTGAACAATATCTTTTTTTATAAATACATTTATAGGATATTCACTACCATCCTCATCTATCCAATCTTTTTTATAAACATCTTTTAATGACTCTACTATTGCTTTTTTGCAGATAGATTGTGCACTTCTTGGACTGTTTATTTTTGATTTTACTATATTAACTTTTGTAATTGGAAAAGCTCCATCTTTTTCAATATATTTTTCCCATCTAATTTTCTTTACTTTATCAAATAATTGTTCAAAATCAACAGCTTTAAATTCGTCTATTAATAAAAATACTCTTTCTGCTGTTCTTAAATTTATATTTGCTCTACATATACCTAAATCATCTGCCGTAAATATTATTCTACCATCTTCTACACTTTCAATTTCATATCCTAAATCTAATAATTCAAATTTTAATATTCTTTCTACTCCAAATAAACATGTTGCTAATAATTTTCTTTTTTTCAAAATAAACACCTCTAATATAATTTAAATGGATTTTGATTAGTATTTGATTTTACTATATCTAAATCCAATTTTTCTTCTAAATAATTTTTTAATATCTCCATAAATATATGTTCGCTTCCAAAGTGACCAACATCCAATATATTTACTTTTGCATCTTTTGCATCTTGAGCTTCATGATATTTTAAATCTCCAGTTATAAAAATATCTGCTCCCATATTTCTTGCTCTATATGCAAACTCAGAACCAGAACCTGTTATAACTCCAACTTTTTTTATCTTTAGATTATCATTTCCAACAAATCTTACATGTTCTATTTTAAGTATATCTTTTATTTTATTTATAAAATCTTTTAATTCATATTCTTCTTTTAATCTTCCAACCTTACCAAGACCAAATGTATATTCATCAAAAGAATTGGCTAATGGAATTAAATCATAAGCAACTTCCTCATATGGATGTACCTTCTTTAACTGATTTATAACCTTAGAAATAGATTCTTCTCTTATCATCATTTCAAATTTAAATTCCTTAACTTCTTCTAAATTGTTTTTCTCTCCAATTGTTGGACTTGAATCTTCATTTCCCATAAACGAACCTATACCATCTACTCTAAATGAAGTTTTTTCATAATTACCAATCTTTAAATCATTTACATTTAAAAGTTCTTCCTTGACAGATTGAAAATCATTTTTAGGTATATAAGTACAAAGTTTAAATAGCTTTTCAACTTTAGTCTTATCAATTATTTTTGTATTTATAATATCTAGCTTATTCATTATATAATCATTTAGACCATTTTTAGCGATATCGAAGTTCGTGTGTGCACTATACACACTTATATCATTCTTTATTAATTTATATATTAAATCACCCTTTATGGAATCTGTCGTTACCTTTTTTAGTCCTTTGAATATAAAAGGGTGATGCGATATTATAAGGTCTATATCATTTTCTATAGCTTCATCTACAACATCTTTTGTTATCTCTAAAGTTGTCATGATTTTTTTTATTTCAAAATTTTTATCACCTAATAAAAGTCCACTATTATCCCAAGAATAACATAAATCAAGAGGATAATCTTTTTCTATTAATTTAATTATATCAATTAATTTCACTTAATTTTCCTCCTATTAAATTAATTTTTTTATTACATAATTCATATTTTTCTTTTATTTTTTCATTATCTAAATCTTTTAATTTTAATTTTATATTTTCATATTCATCTATTTTCTTTTGCAAAAATTCTTTATAAAGCTCATCTTTTTTAAACTTTATTCCACATTCAAAATCAATATCATCTATATTTTCATATATTTTTTTATTAGAATCAAATCTAACTTTTATAATCTCATAGATTCTTTGATCCTCTCTAATTAATACTTCTTCTAATATTTCATAATTGTTTTCTATTAAATATTTTCTAAGTTCTTTTTGCGCTTGCATAGGCTGTAATATTAAAAATTTTGCATTTTTAACTATATTTTTGCTTGCTTCTAAAAGATCTTTTATTAATATTCCACCCATACCTGCTATTATTATTTCATCAGATTCATTTTCATCCAAAACTTCTAAACCTGAACCTAATCTAAGTTCTATAAATTCATTTAATTTATAGCTTTTTACAATATCTATAGCTTTTTTTAGAGGTTTTTTATTTATATCTGAAGCTATAATACTTTTAGATATATTGTTTTCAACTAAATATACTGGTATATAACCGTGATCGGTGCCTATATCTGCTACTTTAGCATCTTTAGTTATCATATTTGCAATTTTTTCTAATCTTAAAGATAATTTCATAAATACATCCTTTCATAATTATAATCCTTATATAGAAAGCAGCCTAAACGGCTGCCCTATTAATCTAAATAATCTTTTAATTTTTTAGATCTACTTGGATGTCTTAATTTTCTTAACGCCTTTGCTTCAATCTGTCTTATTCTTTCTCTTGTAACATCAAACTCTCTACCTACTTCTTCTAATGTTCTAGCTCTACCATCTTCTAACCCAAATCTAAGTTTTAATACTTTTTGTTCTCTTTCATTTAACGAACCCAAAACATCTTCTAATTGTTCTTTTAATAGTGAATATGCAGCAGCTTCAGCTGGAGCTGGAGCATCATCATCTGGTATAAAATCACCTAAATGACTATCTTCTTCTTCACCAATTGGTGTTTCTAAAGAAACTGGCTCTTGTGCTATTTTTAATATTTCTCTAATTTTTTCTTCAGGCATTTCCATTTCTTTTGCTATCTCTTCAGGCTTTGGTTCTCTACCTAAATCTTGAAGTAATTGTCTTGATACTCTTATTAATTTATTTATAGTTTCAACCATGTGAACTGGTATTCTTATAGTTCTTGCTTGGTCTGCTATAGCTCTTGTTATTGCTTGTCTTATCCACCATGTTGCATAAGTACTAAATTTATATCCTTTTGTATAATCAAATTTTTCAACAGCTTTTATAAGACCCAAATTACCTTCTTGAATTAAATCTAAAAATAACATTCCTCTTCCAACATAACGTTTAGCAATACTTACAACTAGTCTTAAGTTTGCTTCTACTAGTCTTTTTTTAGCCATTTCGCTACCTTCTTCCATTGCTTTAGCAAGAGAAATCTCATCTTCAGCAGAAAGAAGAGGTATTTTACCAATTTCCTTTAGATACATTCTAACTGGATCATCAATACTAATACCCTTAGGTACTGCTATTTCTTTTCCTTCTTTTTTCTTTTTAGGCGTTGCTTTAACTTCATCTTCTTTTTCATCATCTTCATCAGTAACATCATCTTCAACATCATCCAAATTTATTTCAGACTCATCTATATCATCCAATGTTTTCTTTTTGGAATTTTTAACAACTTTTATACCTATTTCCTCAAGTGTAGTGAAAATATTTTCAATTTTTTTACTATCTAGATTCAAATCACCTAATATTTTTACAACTTCTTCATATGTCAAAGAACCTTTTTCTTTTCCTTTATCCATAAGTATTTTTATATACTTCATCGCATCATTATTTTTAGCCATGTGTAAGCCTCCTTATTATTTACAAGCTTTTCTTAAGACTCATTATTTCATAAGCAATTTGAATTAACTCTTTTTCTAACTCTTCATTATCACCTTTATTTTTTTCTAATTCTTTTTGTCTTAAAGAAAGTTTTTTTATTTTTCTTGATACTATTTCTTTTTTTAATATATATAATGAATTAAAAAAATCTAAATTTTCATCGAAATTTAGCTTTTTAAATTCTTGTAAACTATTTTCGTATTTATCTAAAAATAAATTGAATACTTCAACAGATTCTAAAGAATCAATAAATTCTTTTGTCATATCCAAAATTATATAATCTTTTTCTAAATTTAAAACATGTGTTTTTAATTCAAAATTTTTAGCTTCTATAAATGCTATTACTAGATTTTTTTCCAAAATATCATTTTTATTAAATTTCACTTTTAAATTTTCTTTTTTTATTATTTTCTTTTTAAAATTATTATTCGAATAAGTTTTCTTTTTTAAATCTTTTTTTAATTTTTGATTTCCAAAAACTTCTCCACTTATAACATTGTATGCAATATCAGTTTCTTTTGATAATAATTTTACATAATATTCTTTTTTCACTTCACTATCTATAGTTTTTAATAATGTACAAACTTCTTGTGTATACTTTGTTTTTTCTTTTGAATTTTTCAAATTATATTGCCTTCTTATCTGCTCTATAAAAAATTCGATATCAGTAATTGCATTCTCTAATCTATTATTAAATTTTGAAATTCCTTTTTTTCTTATATACTCATCTGGGTCCTTACAATCTTCCAATGTAATCACTTTAATATTAAGTTTTTCACCATTTAAAATTTCTATTGCTCTATTGGTTGCCTTAATACCAGCATCATCCATATCATAACAAAGAATTACTTTCTTATAATATCTTTTTAATAATTTTACTTGTTCTATTGTAAGTGCAGTTCCTAATGAAGCAACTACATTATAAATACCATATTGATTTAGCGAAACTACATCCATATAACCTTCTACAACAATAACATAATCTTTATTTGAATATTTTTTTACAAAATTAAGAGCATAAAGATTATACCTTTTATTAAAAACTATAGTCTCTGGAGAATTTAAATATTTAGGAATTGATTTATTATCTATAACTCTTCCACCAAATCCTATTATTTCATTCTTTATATTAAATATAGGAAATATAATTCTATTTCTAAACTTATCTATAAAATTACCCTTTTTAGTCTTTGTAATCAAACCATTTTCAAGAATTTCTTTTTCCGAGAAATTTTTACCTTTTAAGTAATTCTTTGACTCTTCCCAACTATCACTTGCAAAGCCTATACCAAATCTGTTTATTATTTTCTGTGATAAACCTCGATTTTCAAGATATTTCATAGCTTCATTATTATTTTTTAAATTATTAAAATAAAACTTCGCAATATATAAATTCATATCATAATATCTTCTTTTCTTTTTCACAGAACTATTGTCAAAATCATTCGAAAGCTCTTTTTTTACATCTATATTTATTTCTTTCCCTAATATATCTAAACTATCCATAAAATCTATATTTTCTACTTTCATTATAAAACGAATAACATCTCCACCTTCATCACAACCAAAACATTTGTATATTTGTTTTTGTTCACTAACAATAAACGAAGGAGTTTTCTCATTATGAAAAGGACATCTTCCTTTATAATTATTACCTGCTTTTTTCAAACTTACATACCGACCTACTACATCAACAATATTTATTCTAGATTTTATTTCATCGACAATATCATTCATATTTCTCGCCACTAGATCACCTCTTAGGCTCTTTTTGATTCCCACTTATTTATATACTACATAAATACTAAGAATCCTTTTTTTATTTCTAAAAATTTTAAATGAGACTAAATAAATTTAGCCTCATTTAAATTTTTCATAAGAAATTCAAATTGTTTAAAATCTAAAGACTGGTCTCCATCCGAAAGCGCTTCCTTCGGATTAGGGTGAACTTCTATCATAACTCCATCTGCATCTAAAGCAAATGATGCCTTAGACATAGGCAGTATAAGCTCTCTTAACCCTGTACCATGACTTGGATCAACTACAACTTTGTAATTTGTTTTAGATTTTATTATTGGAACTGCTGCTAAATCTAATGTATTTCTAGTATAGTCATTATATGTTCTTATTCCACGTTCACACATTATTATATTTTTATTCCCTTCATTAGAAATATATTCACTAGCACCTATCCATTCTTTAATCGTTGCAGATATCCCTCTTTTTAGCATAACAGGCTTGTCTTGCATCCCTACTTCTTTTAACAATGTGAAATTTTGCATATTTCTCGATCCTATTTGTATTATGTCTGCAACATCATAAACTTTTTTAAGATCTCTAGGATCCATAAGTTCTGTTATAACAGGTAATTTTACAATTTCCTTTACTTCTTTTAATATTTTTAACCCTTCTTCCCTCAATCCTTGAAAAGAAACTGGCGATGTCCTTGGTTTATATGCACCACCTCTTAAAATATTTGCTCCACAAGATTTTACATGCTTTGCTGTTGAAAGTAATTGTTCAAAAGATTCAATTGAACAAGGTCCTGCAATCACAAACTTATCTATATTCTTTAAGTTCATTAAATTCATACTCCTTTATAACACTAGTATCTAAATTTAAAATCAAATTTTTAATATACCCTTTTGAAAATTTTAAATTTTCATTTAAATCCATAAGTGGCTTTAAAACAAAAGCTCTTTGATGCATTCTTTCATGAGGAATTTTTAAATCTTTTTCATCTATTATTTCATCATTAAATAATAGTATGTCTAAATCTATTGTTCTTGGTCCCCACCTTATTAGTCTTTTTCTTTTTAATTTAAACTCTATACTTTGACATATATTAAGTAGTTCCTTTGGATTTAGACTTGTTTTTAATTCTACACATATATTTAAAAAATCAGATTGATCAGTGAGTCCCCAAGCTTTTGTTTCATAGACTTTTGAAACTTTTAACGAATCTATTTCTTTTATCCCCTTTAAAAATTTAATTGCATCAATCAAATTTTTATTTCTGTCTCCTAAATTTGTTCCTATTGATAAATAAACTATATTCATCTTCTTTTTGTAACCTCCACTCCAGCATAATTAAAATGACCATTAATCGGAGCATTAGGCTTTTTCACAAGTATTTTAACTTCTAAAATCTTATCAAATTTAGTCAAAATTGCATTAGAAATATGTTCTGCTAATGCTTCTATTAAATTAAATCTTTTATTTTCACAGATATCTTTTATAATATCAAAAATATCTGCATAACTAATACCACAATCTATATTATCACTCTTTTTTGCTTCTTTTAAATCACATAATCCACAAAAATCTATTATAAACATTTGTCCAAGTTTTTCTTCTTCTTTAAAAACTCCATGATATCCAAAAAATTGCATATCTTTTAATATAATTTTATCCATATTAATTAGCTCCTTTTATCGCTTTAGCTACTTTTATTGCTCTTAAATTTTCTTTTACATCATGAACTCTAAATATACTACAACCTTTTAAAGCACCAATAACATTTGTAGCTATAGTACCTTCAAGCCTCTGATTTGAAGGTATATCTAAAATATTACCTATAACCGACTTTCTTGAAGTCCCTAATAATATAGGATACCCTAAAATATTTAATTCTTCAAGTCTATTTATTACAATCATATTTTGTTTTGCTGTCTTTCCAAAGCCAATGCCTGGATCTAATATTATTTTATTTTTATCTACACCTGCATCTAATGCAATTTTTATACTTTTATCAAAAAATTCTATAATAGAATCTATTATATCCTTTTTATAATCTGTTCCCTCTTGATTGTGCATTATAACAATATAAGCATTATACTCAGCCACAACCTTCGCCATATTTTCATTATATTGAAGTCCCCAAATATCATTGATCATAGGTACACCTAGTTTTAAAACTTCTTTAGCTACTTCCCATTTATATGTATCTACAGAAACAAAAGCATCTGTTTTTTTTAGAATCTCTTCAACTACATCTTTTATTCTTTTTAATTCTTCATCTTTTGAAACTTTAATAGAACCTGGTCTTGTTGATTCTCCACCAATGTCTATAATATCAGCACCTTCTTCTAGCATTACTTTTGCATGTTCCAATGCCAAATTTAAAGAATCAAAATTTCCACCATCAGAAAAACTATCTGGTGTTAGATTTAATATTCCCATCATTATATCTTTTCTATCTAAATTTAAACATTTCAAATAAATCAACTCCCAACAAATAAAAAGGCTTTAAAAGCCTTTTTATTATTTATCTATTTATAAGAGACATCACTTCTGCTCTTGCTGCTACGTCTTTCTTAAATATACCTCTAACTGCTGATGTTACAGTTTTTGATCCTGGTTTTTTAACCCCTCTCATAGTCATACACATATGTTCTGCTTCAATTACAACAACTACACCATATGGATCTAATACTTCCATTATAGAATTAGCAATATCTTTAGTTATTCTTTCTTGAAGTTGTGGTCTTTTGCATATTGTTTCTACAACTCTTGCTAATTTGGATAAGCCTGTCAGCTTACCTTTTTTAGGTAAATAAGCAACATGCGCCTTCCCAAAAAACGGTACTAAGTGGTGTTCACAAGTTGAATAAAAAGGAATATCTTTAACTAAAACCATTTCTTCATGTTCTTCCTCTTGAAAATACACCTTCAAATGTTCCTTAGGATCCTCATTTAGACCTCTGTATATCTCTTCATACATTCTTGCTATTCTATCTGGAGTATCTTTTAACCCTTCTCTATTTGGATCTTCTCCAATTGCCTCTAAAATATCTCTTACTGCTCTTTTTATTTTTTCCTTATCCATAACTATCTCCTTATTTAAGCTCCATATTTTTTAATTGCTTGGAAATATATTTTATAATATTTGTTTCTTTAAAATTTATATTCTCTATACTATTTACATACATTATATTAACAAGAGAATTTGTTATAAAACATCCCTCAAAATTTTTTATATCAGCCTTATAGATTATAGTTTCTTTAATTTTTAAATTATTTTTTTTCGCTATTTCAAACACTTTCAATCTTATAATACCATTTAATGCTTGATTCTTAATTCTTGATGTATATATAATATCGCCTTTAGTAAAAAATATATTACAAAAACTAGTTTCTAATAAACAATTATTTAAATCTACAAAAATAGAATCATCAAATCCTTTTTTTATAGCATATTCTTTATTATATATATTTTCATAATATGATGTTGTTTTGTAATTATATAAAATGCTACTACCTCGCTTTATATCAGAAAAACATAAAGAATATCCTTTTTTATAATCAGATTCATAATAATCTATATCTCTCAAGTCAAAACTATATCCTATTTCATCAACTGTTATTCTAATAGCTTTTTTATAATATAATAATGCAATTTGATTTATATCATTTTTTAAATTTATATAGTTAATTTTATAACTCAGATTTAAGTCTTTTATCGAATTTTTTAATCTATTTAAATGTTCTTCTAAAAATATAGGCTTTCTATCTAATATTTTAATAGTTTCAAAAAGACCAATTCCAAATTTAAAATGTTTTGTATCTTTATATTGTAAACTCTCCATTTAACGCCCTCTTTATAGATTTACCTTTTTGTATAGATTCTTCATACTCTTCTTCTGGGTTAGAATCCCAAGTTATCCCTCCACCAACTTGATAATATACCTTTTTATCCTTTTTAATTAAAGTCCTTATTGCAATATTTAAATCCATGTCTCCACAAAAATCTATATATCCTATAGATCCTGTATAAACATTTCTTTTTAATTGTTCTAATTCTTCTATTATATCCATGGCTCTAATTTTAGGCGCTCCCGTTATTGAACCACCTGGAAAACTAGCTTTTATTAAATCAATTTCATCTTTATCATCATGTAACTTCGAAGTAATCTTTGCTACCAAATGATTTACATTTGCATATTCTTCCAATTTAAATAATTCTTCCACTTTAACAGAACCAATTTTTGAAACCCTTCCAAGATCATTTCTTTCTAAATCCACAATCATGAGTAGCTCAGCCTTATCTTTCTCACTATTTAATAATTCTTCTTTGTATTTTAAATCTTCAATTTCATCTTTACCTCTTGGCCTAGTACCTTTTATCGGTCTAGTATCAATTTTTCTATCTTGCATTTTTATAAATCGCTCTGGAGAATTTGAAAGAATATTAATATCTTTAAAATTTAAAAAAGCACCAAAAGGAGCAGGACTAAGTGTTCTTAATCTATTGTACAAATCATATGACTCCATATTTGTTTCACCTTCAAATCTTTGAGTCATATTAACCTGATAAACATCTCCAGCTTTTATATATTGTCTTATTTTTTCAATAGATTGAATATAATCTTCTTTTTTAAAATTAGATTTCAAAACAGTCTTTTGCATTTCCTTAATTTCTAAATCAGGTTTATTTGCATTTTCAATTAAATCTATAATCATTTCTATTTCATTTTTACTGTTTTTACAAATTTCATATGTAGCTATATAAGCTTCTTCTTTTAGATTATCATAAATTATAGTCCAATCATAAAAATTCAAATACATATCATACATATCAATATCATCAACTGCATCATTTAAAAGTTTTTTTTCTATTGTATTTTTCAAATTATATGATAAGTAACCAACCGCTCCTGATATTAATGGGAATTCTTTATTTTGTATTTCAACCTTATATTTAGATAATTTTTCTTTTAAAATATCAAAACTCTTTAAATCCTCTTTTAACTTAATACTATCAAATGGTTTTGCAGACATAAAAGAATATCTCGAAGCATTATCTACTGTAGAGCTATCCAAAATATAACTTTCATCAAAATCTTTTATTATTGTATATATTTCAAAAGCATTTAATTTTGTTTTTATTTTTCTTATTATCAAATTATTCACCTCTTGCAAAATCTAAAAAATTTTTAAGCATATCATGTCCATATTCAGTTAAAATCGCTTCTGGGTGAAATTGTACACCTTCTATTTTATATTTTTTATGTCTCAAACCCATTATTATATTATCATCTGTTAATGCTGTTATTTCAATATCTCTATTCAAATTTTTGTTTTCTACAACCAATGAATGATATCTAGTAACTTTAATTGGATTTTTTAAATTTTTAAAAACACCTTTATTAAAATGTCTTATCTCTGTTACTTTTCCATGTATAGGTGTTTTTCCCCTAATAATGTTCATACCAAAATAATACCCTATACTTTGATGCCCTAGGCAAATCCCCAAAATAGGAATATCTTCTTTAAATACATCAATTATATCTAATGATATTCCTGCATTCTCTGGTATAGATGGTCCTGGCGATATAACTATAATTTCTGGCTTCAAATTCTTTATATCTTCTATTGTAATCTCATCATTCCTCTTTACCAAAACTTCTTCATTTAGTTCCATAAGAAACTGATATAAATTATAAGTAAAAGAATCATAATTATCTATCATTAAAATCAAATTCTTCACCTCTATCAAATAAATTTAATTTTTTTGCTCCAATCTATCTAAAATCATTTCATAACCTTTTGATCCATAATTTAAAAATCTAGCAATTCTACTTATTGTAGCTGTACTAGCCCCTGTTTCTTCCTCTATTTGTGTATATTTTTTATTTTCCTTTAACATCTTTGCCACTTTAAATCTTTGAGCCATTACTTTTATTTCTTTTATTGTACATAAGTCTTCAAAATACATATAACACTCTTCTTTATTTTGAAGTTCTAATATACCCTCAAACAAAGCATCTATCTCTTTATTTTTTATTTTTGAATCATAACTCATCATAACACCCCTTTTTGTATTTATTTTTATTTTTTATTCACTCTCATTTTAACATAATTATTTATGATTCTAAAGAATTCTTCTTACAAATAAAAAATCACCTAAAAAAAATTAGGTGATTTTAATAATTTACATTCTTAAGTTTATTTGCTCTCTTTGAAGCTTTTTCTAGTAATGCTTTTTCATTAACAATTGCTCTTTCATGTTTTCCTCTACCTATTATACCTATTTCATCATAAGCTATTGCATCTAGAAAAATTAAATTACCTATTTGCTTTGTAACCTCAACTTTCACACTTACAGACTCTCCTATCATAGTTGCTTTTTCATGTAAAAAAGAAATATTTGATGCTACACTTACAAATTCATCATCTAATAAATTATCCACTAGTTTTACAGAAGCCTTTATTATTAAATCTAAAATTGGAGGTGTCGCTAATAATGTATCTAACTTACCACTTCCATAATTACTTCCTGTATCTTCTTTCATAACTGTCTTTTGTAATACTATATTCTTACCAATTTCAATATTAAATTTTTTCATAATAATCACTCCCTTTTTTCTTCTAATACCCTTATTTATTTTTTTTATACTTTTAATTTCAATTTTGTAGGGTATTATTTATTCAAACTTTTAAATTTGACTTAAGGATGTGATTTTATGAATAATTTTGAACAAACACTTGTTATAATAAAACCTGATGCAATTGAAAGAAATTTAGTAGGTAAAATAATTACTAAATACGAAAACAAAAACTTAAAAATAAAAGAATTAAAAATTCTAAAAGCATCAAATGATTTATTAGAAAAACATTATTTTGAACACAAGGATAAATCTTTTTATAAAGATTTAATAAATTATATGCAAAGCAATCTTTGTATTGTTATGATTTTAGAGGGTATTAGTGCTATAGAATCTGTTCGTAATATAAATGGAGCCACTGATCCATTAAAAGCTCTTACAGGGTCAATAAGGGGCGATTATGCATTTTCTAAAACAAAGAATTTAGTTCATGCTTCTGACTCAATAGAAAGTGCAAAACGAGAAATATCTATTTGGTTTTAGATTCTCTATCTTTTATACTAATAAAATAATTCTCCAAACCCTTTTCTACACCATCTACAAGTTTTTGTTGGTATAAATCTGTATTTAATTTTGTAAATTCTTTTGAATTTGACATAAAACCAGTTTCTATAAGAATTGCAGGCATATTAGTCTCTCTTGTTACTATTATCCTGTGATTCTTCTTAACACCACGTTTATTAGCTCCACTTTCTTCAACCATATCATTTAAAACAAAGTCAGCAAGAAATTTGCTGTCTTTTTGTTTTTGATTTCCATACTCTAATTCTTTTTCATCTTCCAAATCATAAAAAATTTCTATTCCTTCTACATTTTGATCTTCAAAAGAATTAGCATGTATGCTAATAAAAATATCTGCTTCTAATTCATTCGCTTTTTTAGCTCTATTATAATTATCAATTTTTATATCCTGAGTTCTTATCATATGAACTTTATATTTCTTTTCTAATTTTGATTCTAATTTTTTAGCAATCTTTAAATTTATTTCTTTTTCAAAAATACTTTTGCTATATTTAGATGGAAAACCTGGATCATTTCCCCCGTGACCAGCATCTATGACTATAATCTTTTTTGTTGGTATGAGCTCTATTAAAAATTTAACTCCACAAAAAATAGAATATATTATAAATAAAAAAATAAATATAACTAAAATTCTTCTAATTAAAAATTTTGTTTTTTTCTTTTTTCTTTTTTTCTTTATTTTTCTGACTGCATTAACGTTCTTAGAAGGTCTTTTTTTATTTTTTTGCTTAGTATCTTTTTTTATTTTTCTTTCAAGCTTTTTTTTATTTGTCAAAAAACCCCTCCTCTAAATATGATAATATGATATGTAGTAAATATAAAATCCTTATGATTAACATAAGGATTTTATATTTATATTTTATATTTTTTTATAAAAAATTGCACCTTATTTTTTTAAAGATTTCGGCTTATCTAATATTTCTTTTAAGATTATTGCATTTTTTATATTATTTTTATTTATAAAAGAAATATTTTTGGACTTTTTTAAACTATTATTTTCGTAATAATCATTTTTTAATATTTTTTTTGTATTTTTTTCGTCTCTCGTGGTAGATATTTCCCTTATATTTTCTTCCTTAGTTTTAATACCATCATTTGTTTCATTTTTCATTTCATCATTTTGCTCTTTATTTATATCTGTTTTATATTTTTCTTTTCTTTTTTCTTTTAATTCATCTTTTAGACTTTCTAATTTTTTAGCTTTACTGTTTAAATTTTTATTTTCTGACTCTAATTGATTTATTGATATTTTTTCTTCCTCATGTGCTTCTGTTCTTTTTTTATCTTGTTTTTTCATTCTATCAAATAAAGCACCTACACCAAATATAATTATTATAGCTAAAATATCTTCCATAATTAATCAGCCCTTAATTTTCATCTTGTTCTTTTGTAACATCTGAAATAGATTCTCTCATACTCGTATCTGCCATAATATTTTTCATATTATAGTAATCCATAATTCCTAAATTACCATCATCAAAAGCTTTTGCTATTGCCATTGGGATTCTTGCTTCAGCTTCTATTACCTTTGCTTTCATTTCTTCAACCTTAGCCTTCATTTCTTGTTCTTGCGCTATTGCCATAGCTCTTCTTTCTTCAGCTTTAGCTTGAGCTATCTTTTTATCTGCTTCTGCTTGATCTGTTTGCAACTTAGCTCCTATATTTCTACCGATATCAACATCAGCAATGTCTATTGATAATATCTCAAATGCAGTTCCTGAATCTAAACCTTTTTCTAAAACTGTTTTTGATATTATATCAGGATTTTCAAGAACAGATTTATGAGAAGTTGACGAACCAACAGTTGTAACTATACCTTCACCAACTCTAGCTATTATAGTCTCCTCTCCAGCTCCACCAACAAGTCTTTCTATATTTGCTCTAACAGTAACTCTAGCTCTGGCTATTACTTCTATTCCATCCTTTGAAACTGCTGCAATCTTAGGTGTTTCTATAACCTTAGGATTAACACTTACTTGAACAGCTTCTAAAACATCTCTTCCCGCTAAATCAATTGCTGCTGCTTGTTCAAATTCTAAATTTATATTAGCTCTTTGCGCAGCTATTAGCGCATCAACTACAGTATTTACGTTACCACCAGCTAAATAATGTGCTTCTAATTTATCAATACCTAATTTAATCCCTGCTTTAGTTGCTTTTATCATTGGGTTTACTATTTGTATAGGCTTTACTCTTCTAAATCTCATTCCTATAAGTGTTAAAAATGAAATTTTAACTCCTGAAAATATAGCAGTAACCCAAAGACCCACTGGTACAAAACTAAAGAATACTGATAAAAATATTAACAATAGTGCTAATATTATTATAATTGAAACTGCTTCCATAATACCCCTCCTAGTCTATTTTTCTTACTATTATTTTATTATTTTCTATACTTACAACTTTGATTTTTTCATCTTTTTTTATAAATCCAGTTTCAGTTAAAGCATCATAAATACTATCATTTATTTTTACTTTTCCACTTGGTCTTAAATGAGATATACTAACCCCTTCTAACGATAATAATGTTTTAAAATCTTCTTTATGAGATGAATAACCTTCACTTTCATTTAATTTTGTATTCAAAAGCAAAGTTGAATGTAATTTTTTTTGTGGATATTTTTTTATAAATAGATAAAATATAAGCAACATAAATAAAAATGCTATAGTTACATATAAAATTCCCATCATCATAGTTTTTGCTGAGAAAAATATACTTGCTAAAACAAGCATTCCTCCACCTATCCCAAATACACCAAACCCAGGGACAAACATTTCTATTATTATCAATATTACACCCAATGCAAATAAAGCTAAAACAAATTTATTTCCACTTACATTAAACATCGATGTTATAAAAAGCAATGAAAAACTCATAAAAGCAACGAAACCTCCTATACCTATGCCTGGTGTTAAAAATTCTATAACAACTCCAAAAATAAATACTAATATCAATAAATAAGTCATATTTACACTTGTTATAAAATTTATAAAACTATCTAAGCTAGTCATATTTTTTTCAATTTCATTATAATTCTTAATTTCTAGATAATTATATATATCTTTTCTATCTTTTGCAATACCATCTATAAATTTTAGTTCTTTTGCCTCTATTGATGTTAAATTTAATAACTTTCCTTTTTTTACCACATTTTTAATTTCTATATCCGAATCTGCCATAGCAGCTACTAAATCTTTGTTTCTATTTTTTTGTTCAGCAACAGTTTTTAATTGATTTGTCCAATACGAGATTATTTTTTCTGTTTTTGGTATTGTTTCTGCTGAACCTATAGTTCCACCTTCATTCATATAAATATAATCACATGATATAGATATCAAAACCCCAGCAGAAATTGCTTTTTTATCTATATAAGCTATGGTTTTATTATCCAAAGAAATAATATAATCACTAATATCTACAGCACTATCAATTTTCCCTCCATAAGTATCTATTTCAAATAAAATAATATCTTCCTTATTTAAATTATTTGTACTAGTTTTTATATGAGATAACATACCTTCATTCACTTCTGTATCAAGTTTTATAACATGTATATTTGTACTACTATCTTTTGCATTTACTATGAAGCTTAGCGGAATAAAAATAACCATCATAATAAGAATAAAATTATTAAAAAGCTTTTTCATACAATCACACCCTAAAATTTATTTGATACATATATAATACCAAATTATTTAATTATTATTATATAAATTTAAAATTTTTAAGAAATATTTAAGAGAAATAGTTAAAAAATATAAATAAAAAAAGACCCTTTAAAGGATCTTTTTTTATTTATATTTAAGAAAGTTTAGATTTTACCATCATACTAACAATTTTACCATCGGCTCTACCCTTAGTCTTATTTGATAAAATACCCATAACCTTTCCCATATCTTTCATAGATTTTGCATCTACTTCATCTATTACCTGCTGTACCATAACTTCAATTTCTTCTTCTGTAAGCTGTTTCGGTAAATAAGTTTTTAATATCTCAATTTCATTTTCTGTTTGATCTATTAAATCTTCCCTAGAAGCTTTTTTGAACTCTTCAAGGGCATCTCTTCTTTGTTTTACTTGTTTCGCAATAATATCTATAATTTCTTCATCAGCCAATTCTACTCTTTGGTCAACTTCTATTTGCTTTATTGCAGATCTTACAAGAGTTACAACAGATTTTCTAAGAGCATTTTTTTCTTTCATGGCTATCTTAAGATCTTCCATAAGTTTTTCTTTTAAAGCCATTTCATTCACCTCTTATTTTCTACTATCTTTTTTTCTTAGTTCTTGAAGCTTTTAGTCTTTTTTTCTTTTCACTTGGTTTTTCGTAATGCTCTCTCTTTCTCATTTCTGATAATATTCCAGAAGTGGCACATTCACGCTTAAATCTTCTAAGGGCGCTATCAAGAGACTCATTATCTTTTAATTTGATTTCTGCTGCCATCTGTCTTCCCTCCCTCCAATACGAGAAATATTGCAATGTATGTAACTACATATAAATCTTCGACTTATGCTATATTCCATACCTTGTAATTATAAACTAATTCAAAACTTAATTCAAGTACTTTTTTAACCTGGTGGCCATTTTAACATTCTTCCACCTAAAAGGTGGTAATGTATATGGTTAACAGTTTGACCTCCATCTTCGCCACAGTTGTTTATAATTCTAAATCCAGACTTATCTATACCAGTTTCTTTAGCTATTATAGTTGCAACTTTATTTATATGACCTACTATACTTAAATCTTCATCATTGATAGATAATATAGAATCATAATGTTTTTTAGGTACTATTAAAACATGAACAGGAGCTTCTGGGCTTATATCTTTAAAAGCATATACTAAATCGTCTTCATATACTTTATTTGATGGAATCTCTCCATTTATAATCTTACAAAACAAACAATCCATAATCTCGCACCTCCTTTTATTTACAATTCCATTATATAAAAAATAATATAATTATTTTTTAACTAAATAAGTTCACCAATTAAATATTCTTCATTAATATCTTTTATTTTAACTTTCTTTATTTCGTTTTCTATATTTTCTTTTGAATAACAAGAAACTCTCACATAATTGGTCGATAAACCTTCATAATTATCTTTCTCATACTCTTTTTCAAATAAAATATCTAGAGTTCTACCTATAAGACTTTTTCTAAATTCATATTCGTTTAATTTATTTAACTCTAAAAGGCTTTTACTTCTTTTAGTTTTAGTTTCTGGAAGCACTTGATTATCCATTTTTGCCGCTTTAGTTCCATCTCTTTTTGAATATTTAAATACATGCATCTGTGCTAGCTTAATATCTTTTAAAAATTCATAGGTTTGTTCAGATTCTTCCTTTGTTTCTCCTGGAAAACCTGTTATAACATCAGTAGTTATCGAAACATCTTCAAATACAGCTCTTAAATTCAAAACTATATCTTTATATATTTTTGTATCATATTTTCTATTCATTCTTTTTAACACTGAATCACATCCACTTTGTAATGATAAATGGAAATGGTTACAAATTTTATCCAATTTAGATAATTCATTAATAAATTCACTAGTCATTATAAGCGGTTCTATTGAACTCATTCTTATTCTCTTTACACCATCTATTTTATTTATTTCTTTTAATACATCTATTAAGCTTATCTCTTTTAAATCCTTACCATATGAAGCCACATGTATACCTGTAAGTACAAACTCCTTATAACCATGTTCTACTAAACTTTTAATTTCAGAGATTATATTTTCTAGTTTTCTACTTCTTATTGGTCCTCTTGCATATGGAATTATACAATATGAACAAAATTGTTGACATCCATCTTGAATTTTTATAAATGCTCTTGTCTTTTCATTTAAATTCGAAAGAGTCATTTCTTCAAATTCTTTTACTTTCATTATATCATCAACTGTTGAAATTTTATTTCCATTATAATTGCTTATTATATCAATTATTTTATTCTTCTCATTTGTTCCTATAAGTATATCAACTTCGCTAATTTTAAGTATTTCTTCTGGTGATATTTGAGAATAACAACCCGTTACTACCAAAATTGAATTTTTATTATGCTTCTTTGATTTTCTTATAAATTGTCTTGATTTTCTATCACTCATATTAGTTACTGTACAAGTATTTATTATATAAATATCTGCAAATTCATCATTCGAAACAATCTCATAACCTTCATTTACAAATAACTCTTCAATCGCCTTTGATTCATATAAATTTACTTTACATCCCAACGTGCAAATAGACATTTTTTTATTTCTATTATATTTATCAAAAAATTCATCATTATTTAATGATAAATTCACTAAATTACTCATTTCAAAAACTCCTTTTAAAACATACATTATAATTATTATATATCAAATTCATATAATATTAAAGATGCAGCTACAATACTAGCAGTTTCTGTTCTCAATATTCTTTTTCCTAGTGTTGATATATGATAATTATTTTCTTTTAATAATCCTATTTCATCTTCTTCAAATCCACCTTCTGGACCAATTACAATACTTATACTTTTTATATTTTCTTTGTTTATTTTTTTAACAATATCTTTTAAATTTAAATCATCTTCATTTTCATAAAAAACAATTTTCAAATCATCTTCTTCTGTTTTATCAATCATTTCTTTTAAACTTAAGAATCCATTTAATTTGGGAATAACACCTCTTTTGGATTGTTTTGAAGCTTCATATATTATTTTTTCCCATCTATCAAATTTTTTAGCTTCCTTCTCCCTTAGTGATTTATTTATAACTCTAGCAGTTATAATAGGAGTTATATTACAAACACCTATTTCTGTTAACTTTTGAATTATAAGTTCAAACTTCGCTCCTTTAGGATAACCTTGGAATAAATTAATATTGATTTTAGACTCTCTTTTTACTTTTTTATGTTCCACTATATCTAAACATATTTCTTTTTTACTCATAGTAGTTATTTTTGCAATATATTCATTATCATTGTTATCACAAATTTCAAGCAAGTTATCTTCTTTCATTCTCAAAACCTTTGTTATATGCTTTACATCATCACCATCTATGATAATTTTATTACTCTGCAAATCTATATTATTTGAAAAAAATCTATCCATATCTATTCACCCTTTTTAGCAACTATACAAGCCCATTCACCAAGTTTATCTACTTTTAATATCTCAAAATCATTTTCTAAAAGTGCATTTTTGACAAAATCAATTTTATCTAAAATTATTCCTGAAGATATAAATAAAGAATCTTCTTTCATAAAATCAGCAATATCTTTTGATAATAATGCTATTATATCGGCTATAATATTTGCAACTATTATATTTGCTTTTTTATTTCCTATTACATCAGTTAAATTCCCGTGTAAAACTTCTATTTTCTCTTCAACATTATTAAGCTTTGCATTTTCTAAAGAAGCTCTATATGCCTTTTCATCAAGGTCTACTGCTATAACTTCTTTTGCGTCAAGCTTTGCTGCACCAATTGCCAAAATTCCACTTCCACAACCTATATCAAAGACAATATCATCTTGTTTTAAATATTTTTCTATATTTCTTAGGCACATTTTAGTTGTTTCATGTGTTCCTGTACCAAATGCCATACCTGGATCTAACTCTATTATTATTTCATCATTTTTTTTATCATAGTCTTCCCATGTTGGTTTTACAACTAAACTATCACTTACTTTTGTTGGTTTATAATATTTTTTCCAATTATTAGCCCAATCCTGTTCATCTACAGAACCCGTTTGAACACTACCTTCTCCGATATCTAATCCATATGAAGGCAGTAATTTCATTTTTTCTTTAATAATTTCACCAATATACATAATATTTTTATCTTCAGAAAAATATGCTTTAATTATAACACCTTCATAATCAGATAAAAATGCATTTTTATCTGCATAATCCCAATCATTTTCTTCTCTATCTTGAAAATAAAAATCTTTAGAATCTTCTATAACTACTCCATCCACACCAACTTCATACAATATTGAAGATACAGCTTCTGTAGCTTCCGTTGTTGTTTTTATAAGCACTTCATTCCATTTCATATTACGGTCACTTCCTTCTTGGTATAATAACAATACTATTCTTATATCATATATATTCGTAATTGTAAATCTTTTATTCGATTCTTCTTTAAAATAACCAAATAAAAAAAGGCACAATTATATGTACCTTATATTTGTAAATTATTTAAATATCTCTTTTATAGTATCAAAAAATCCTTTTCTTTGCTCATAAATATCTTCACCAGATTCTTTTGCAAATTCTTTTAATATATCTTTTTGTTTATTACTAAGATTTTTTGGAACTTCAACAACAACTCTTACATATTGATCACCTTTTATGTCTCTTCTAAGATGTTTTATCCCTTTTCCTTTAAGTCTAAAGACTGTACCACTTTGTGTACCTTCAGGTATTTTGTATTTAACTTTACCATCAATTGTTGGAACTTCCATTTCATCTCCTAATGTAGCCTGTGTAAAAGTTATTGGTATTTCACAATAAACATCAAATCCATCTCTTTTAAATAATCTATGTTCTTTTATACCTATGATAACTAATAAATCTCCTCTTGGACCACCTTTTTCTCCAAGTTCGCCTTCTCCTGATAGTCTTATAACTTGTTCATCATCGATACCAGCAGGAATATCAATACTGATAGTTTTTTCTTTTTTAACTTTTCCACTTCCATGGCAAGTTCCACAAGGTGTTTCTATAATATGTCCTTCACCATGACAAACATTACAAGTAGACACATTTACCATATTTCCAAACATTGTTCTTTGTACATTTTTAATTTCACCAGTACCATTACATCTTGAACAAGTCTTTTTAGATGTACCTTTTTTAGCACCAGTACCTGAACAAGTATCACAAGTTTCATTTCTCTTTAATTTTATTTCTTTTTTAACACCAAATGCAGCTTCTTCAAAAGAAATAGAAATTCTAAGTCTTAAATCAGCACCTCTTCTTGGACCATTTCTTCTTTGTGATCTTCTTCCCCCACCAAAAAAGTCAGAAAAAATATCATCAAATCCAGAAAATCCACCACCAAAAATATCATCAAATCCAGACCCACCAGAAAATCCACCATTATTATTAACTCCAGCATGTCCAAATTGATCATATCTTGCTTTTTTATCAGAATCAGATAAAACTTCATAAGCTTCATTTATTTCCTTAAATTTTTCTTCTGATTCTTTATTTCCTTCATTCTTATCTGGATGATATTTCATTGCCATTTTTCTATATGCTTTTTTTATTTCACGGTCATTAGCATTTTTATCAACGCCCAAGACTTCATAATAATCTCTTTTACTCATCAATAAATCACCTCATCAAAATTATAGCTTGTAGCAAAATAAACTACAAGCTATAAAATATGTTATATTTAAATTCAGTTTTTACTCTTCATCTTTAACTTCTTCGTAGTCAGCATCAACAACATTCTCATCAGTTTTTGCTTCAGAAGCTTGTTCTTGTGATGCATTTGGCTCAACATTTTGAGCTTGTGCATTTTTATAAATTTCTTCTGATATCTTTTGGAATGAATTCATAACTTCATCAACAGCTTTTTTTATTTCATCAGCTTTAGCATCTTGATTTTCTTTTACTTTCTTTAAACTTTCAAGTTTTTCTTCAACAATTTTTTTATCTTCTTCTTTTACTTTGTCCCCTAATTCATTTAAAGTTTTTTCTGTTTGATATATAGTTGACTCAGCCTGATTTAATGCTTCAACTTTAGCTTTTCTTTCCTTATCTTTTTCTGCATTCATTTCAGCTTCTTTTATTTTCTTTTCTATTTCATCATCAGAAAGATTAGTTGAAGATGTTATTGTTATATTTTGTTCTTTTCCTGTTCCTAAATCCTTAGCATTAACATGAACTATACCATTTGCATCTATATCAAATGTAACTTCTATTTGAGGTATTCCTCTTGGCGCTGGTGGTATATCTGATAATTGGAATCTACCTAAAGTAGTATTATCTCCTGCCATCTCTCTTTCACCTTGTAATATGTGTATATCAACAGCAGTTTGATTATCAGCGGCAGTCGAAAATACTTGAGATTTCTTTGTTGGTATAGTAGTGTTTCTTTCTATTAATTTAGTAAATACTCCACCTAAAGTTTCTAATCCTAATGATAAAGGTGTTACATCTAAAAGTAATATATCTTTAACTTCACCAGTTAAAACACCAGCTTGTATAGCTGCACCAACAGCAACACATTCATCTGGATTTATTCCTTTATGCGGATCTTTACCTATAAATTTCTTTATAGCTTCCTGTACAGCTGGTATTCTACTTGAACCACCAACTAAAAGAATTCTATCTATTTGTGATGGATCAAGTCCTGAATCCGAAATTGCCTTTCTTGTTGGTTCCATAGTCTTTTCTATTAACTGTGATGCCAACTCTTCAAATTTAGCTCTTGTAATATCCATATTTAAATGTTTAGGTCCCGTAGCTGTAGCTGTTATAAATGGTAGATTAACATTAGTATTCATTGTACTTGAAAGCTCTTTTTTAGCTTTTTCAGCAGCTTCTTTTAATCTTTGTAAGCTCATATTATCATTTCTTAAGTCTACACCTTCTTGTTTATTAAACTCATCAGCTATATAATCTATTAATACTTGGTCAAAATCATCTCCACCCAGGTGATTATTACCATTAGTAGCTAAAACTTCGAAAGCTCCATCTCCAATTTCAAGTATAGACACATCAAATGTACCTCCACCTAAGTCAAATACTAATATATTTTGATCTTCTTCTGCTTTATCTAAACCATATGCTAATGAAGCAGCAGTTGGCTCATTTACTATTCTTTTAACTTCTAACCCAGCAATTCTACCTGCATCTTTAGTTGCTTGTCTTTGAGAATCTGTAAAGTATGCTGGTACTGTTATAACAGCTTCTGTTACTTTTTCTCCTAAATAACCTTCCGCATCTGCCTTCAATTTTTGTAAAATCATTGCAGATATTTCTTGTGGTGTATATTCTTTTGAATCTATACTCACTTTATGATCTGTACCCATATGTCTTTTTATAGATGTTATAGTTCTATCAGGGTTAGTTACTGCTTGTCTTTTAGCTGGTTCACCTATTATTTTTTCTCCATCTTTAGCAAATGCAACTATAGAAGGTGTAGTTCTTAAACCTTCTGCATTTGCTATTACAATAGGCTCTCCTCCCTCTAAAACTGATACACATGAGTTAGTTGTTCCTAAATCTATTCCTATTACTTTTCCCATTATTCTTACCTCCAATATATATTTACTATTATAATTTTTTTATTTAGATACTTTAACCATAGATGGTCTTATGACTCTAGTTTTTAATTTATATCCCTTTTGGAATGTTTCTAATATTTTTTGTGGTTCAACATCTTCCACTTCTTCTTGCATAACAGCATGATGGAAATTTGGATCAAACTCTTCATTATCTGATTCTATAGTTTCTAAACCAAATTTATTAAGTGTGTCTATTATTTGTTTATATATAAGGCTTACACCCTTATAAAATTCAGCTTCTTTATCATCATTAGAATCCAAAGCTCTTTCAAAATTATCCAAAACCAAAAGCAATTCACAGATTAATTTTTCATTAGCAAATGTCGAAATATCTGCTTTTTCTTTTTCAGTTCTTTTTCTAAAATTATTGAAATCTGCTTGAAGTCTTTGTAGTGAATTTCTAAGTTCTAAAATTTCTTTATTTTCTTCTACCTTATTAACCTCTTGAACTTCATCAGTTTCTGTTTCCTCTTCTTTTACATCAATTTCTTGTTCTTGTTCTTGCTCTTGTTCTTGCTCTTGTTCTTCTTCAGTTTTGGAGTTAGAAGACTCTTTTTCAAATTCATTTTGCTTTTTCAATACTTTCACTCCTTATTTTTTGTCTTTATATTTATTTAATATTTTTGAAATATAATTTATAACACCATAAACTCTTGCATAATCCATTCTCTTTGGACCTATAATCCCAAATTTTCCTTTTAACTCTCCATCAATATCATAAGTTGCTGTTATGATACTGCATTCGTTCATAATTTCATTATTTTCATTTCCAATTATTATGTTTATATTGCTTTTTTCAATACCTTTACTATTAATAAGCTCCAAAACATTATCTTCTTTTTCAATAATATCTAAAAAAGCTTTAGCCTTCACAATATCAAAGAATTCAGGAAAATCCATAATGTTTGTGGTTCCTTTTGAATAAATCTTCATGTCATCCATAGATTTAATATTTTCATAAAGTCCCTTTAAAAGAGAATTCATCATTTCATCAAGTTCCTGATTATAATCTGTAATTTCCTTTTTTATATAGTTTATGAAATTATCATCCAAACTTGAAACAGCTTTACCTGCAAGTTTTTCATTTAACATATTTGAAGTTATATATAATTTGTCTGCAGATAACATATTCTTAACATTTAAAATCATGTTTTTTATCTTATTATCTTTAGTTACAACAACCAAAAGTATCTTGCTTTTATCTACAGGAACTAATTGTATATGCTTTATTTCATATTCAATTGTTCTTGGTTTTATTGCTAAAGACGTATAGTTTGTTATTTTTGAAAGATATTCAATAGCTTTTAACAAAATCAAATCAAAACTATCATCCTCATTTATAAGATTTAATAAATTAAGTTCATCTTGTCTATCTACTTTGATATCCTCCATTAAGTTATTAACATAAATCTTATAACCTTCTTCAGTTGGAATCCTTCCTGCAGAAGTATATGGTTGTACTAAAAGTCCCATATCTTCTAAATCAGCCATCTCATTCCTTATAGTTGCTGCTCCTACACCAAGATCATATTTTCTTGATAATGTTCTTGATCCTACAGGTTCAGCATTTTCAATATAATCATTTACGACTGCTTTTAGAATAAGAAGCTTTCTTTTGGTTAATTTCATAAAAGTCACCCGCTTTTTATTAGCACTCATTAAGTGCGAGTGCTAAACTTCTTTATGCATTTAAGATATCATCATTATTTTTTTTTGTCAATACCTAAGTTCTTAAAAATTCTATAAAAACTTTATTACTAAGATCTATACCTCTTTTAGTAAGTTTCATAACTCTATCGTGTATTACTATCAACTCTTCTTTAATCAATTTTTTTATTTCATTTGAATAAATTTCTTCTAATTTTACATTGAACAATTTATAGAATTCATCTAAAGAAAGACCCTCATTCATTCTTAAATTCATAAATATTTTTTCCTCTATTTTTTCATCTAAATTTAGTATCTTTATCTCCTCAATTGGTAATTTATCATTCTTTAAATCTTTTATATATTCATAAATATTAGATTTATTATAAAATCTTTTTGAATCTAAATAAGAATGTGCAGATAATCCAACTCCTAAATACTCTTGACATCTCCAGTAAATTTTATTATGTTCACATTCATAACCATCCTTTGCAAAATTAGATATTTCATACTGATAATATCCTTTTTCATTTAAAAAATCTCTTGCAAAATAATACATTTTTCTATCAATTTCATCGTCCAAAATATCTATACTACCATCTTCATATAAATCATATAATTTAGTTCCTTCTTCTAAAATAAGTGAATATAAAGATAAATGATTAGGGTTTAATTTTATAACTTCATTTAAAGCATATTCCCACTCTTTTAGGCTTTGATTTGGATATGAAAACATCATATCTATATTAATATTAGAAAAACCTACTTTTAATGCTTCGTTATACATTTTTTTAGCATCCTCAAAAGAATGTATTCTTCCTAAAAATTTAAGATTTTTTTCACTTACAGCCTGCACACCCATACTAAGCCTATTTACTTTCAGTTTTTTTAACAATTGTAATTTTTCTAAACTTAATGTCTTTGGATTTGATTCCATTGTTATTTCACAATTGTCTTTTATTAAAAAATTATCATAAATTCCTTCAAATAATTTTTTAATATTATTAAGACTCAATATCGAAGGAGTTCCTCCACCTATAAAAATAGTATCTAAAATACCAATTTTATTTTTTTTCAATTGCATTTCTTTTATTAACATTTTTATATATTCATCCATTAAAAATTCATCTGCATTAAATGAATTAAAATCACAATAATTACATTTACTTTTACAAAATGGTATATGGACATATAATGCTTTTTTCTTCACAATAAAAACTCCCTTCTTTACTACAATGTATTATAACAAAATATTCTTTTTATAAAAACAAAAAAGATATCTTAATTTTTACTTTTTAAGATATCCATTACCATAATTCTAAAAAACTCTATTTTAATTTTTTCTTACCTTCCTCATCCTCTAAAATAACCTCTTGCATTTTATTAAATATCCAACTTACACCTTTGTGCCAATTTTCATCTTGTGCATATTTTCTATTAATCCATTTAAAATATTCTACATCTTTTGGCCTATCCAAAGATAAATTATATACAGTTCTAGCTGCAATATCAGCACTATCTTTCAAGTTAGTATTATACTTTTTCCAACTATAAAATACATTAAATGGATTGTTTATAATTTTTTTTGCATCAGGATGATCTTTTTTAACATATCCTTGTTCATGAGAAGCAATAGCAAATAATATAAGCGGATTTAAATCCTTTTCTTTACTCGCAGATATTATTTGATTAAAATAAATATCCTCCGCTAATAGAGAGTTTTTTTCTCTTAAAAATTGTTTTAATTTTTCATAATCAAATTCTTTATATTCATACGGATTTACTTCATTTTCTTCAATTAAAATCTCATTATTTAAATATATAGGTTTAATTAAAACGTACCCAAAAAATAATATAAATATACTTATTAAAATAAAAAAAAATTTTTTAGTTTTAAAATTAGATTTTTTCGCCACTAAAACATTTCCTGTATACAATTCTTTCAAATTCAATTTTTCATTTTTAATATTACTTGATTCATTACTTTCATAATTAGAATCTTTTGATATATTTTCACTTATATATTCTTCATTTTTAACATTCTCTATTTTGGATTTTTTAATAGTTAAGTTTTCGCTTTTCAAATCCAAAATACTTTCATTTTTCGTATCTTGTAAAATTTTATTTCTGTTAAAGTTTATTTTTAATTCATCTTCTATTCTTATATTTTTATACACTGTAGTTTTCTTTATATAATCACTCATATCTAAAGAAAACTCATCATCATTTTTATATTTATTTATTACCTTTTGATATATATCATCACAATTTAATTCATTTTCACTTATAAATTTTACTAATAAGTCTTTTAATAATTCATCTTTGTATTTAAAATCCTTAATTTCTTCATTACAAAGCTTCTTTATTTCACTTGAAAATAAAAAAGCCTTTGTTTTTTTATCAATACTTTTATTTTCTTTTTCAATATTTAATCTTATCTTTTTTATAATTAATTTGTCTATTATAATTTTTTCCTTTAGTTCACTTCTTATTTTTTCTATCAATATAAATCACCATTTTAAATATATTTTTTATCTTTGTTTATTTATCGTAGATAAATCAATTAAGTTCAATTAAAATATCTTATAATTATTTATACCTGAATATATTTAAATTAAAATAAAAAAACTCTAAGATGAAATATTTTAATCACATCCTAGAGTTTTATATAAAAATATATAGTTGTTTATTTAAGCTGCGTTATTTAATGATTCTTTTTTCTTTGTTTCAAAATAAGATTTAAACATCATAAAGGTTGTATATAAAACAACTATTATAAGAAGATTTTTAAGCATATTAACATCCATTCCTTTTACTAAGAAAAATGCTATAGCCACGCCAATAGGTCCCATTATATTAACACCTAATGAACCTTTAATTGAATGTGTATCTTCTTTTATGAATTTTATTCCTGCAAAAGGTAATAAAAGTGCACAAGAACCCATCATTATAGGGAATGCTGCTAAAGGAGTCATTCCAAGCATATAAATCATAGTCATACAAGGTGCAAATAAACCAATTCCTAATGTATTTAATGCTCCAAATAAGAAGTTCCCTAAAATACCTATAATTAATTTACCACCTCTAAGTCCTATTGCATCTCCACCTTGAGGGAATAAGTTTAACTTTCCTGCTATAAGTATTACAGCCATTGCAAATAAAGCTATACCCATAGATAATTGTATTTTTTTTCTATCTAGTTTAGATATTAATGAAGCTCCAAATAAAGCTCCTATAACAGCTGATATTATTAACGAAAATAATGTTAATGTGTCTATTTTAACTGCACTTATAAAAAGCAATGCTTGGCAAATACTAGGCATAGTTGCACCTACATTTAATGTTCCTGGTAATTTTTCATCTGGGACTAATTTAAAATTCTTAAAAAAAGTCGTTTCTATCGCAAAACTACTAAGACCAAGAGTGTCAAAGAAGTTTGCTAGAGCTCCAACTAAACCTATAAGTATAAAACTTTCTTCACCTAAGTTATTTTCTGATTTTTTCTTTAAATATGCTTGTATTAATATTATTGCAAAAGGTATTCCTGATAAAACTATTATTGTTAATAAAGCGAAAATCGACATATTTTTCATAACTAATTCCTTTCATAAATATATTTGCTCATAATTAAATATGGCTTTTGTTTCTTTAGAAGATACATATATAAAAAAATGTTTTCCTTCCAAGTTCAATTTTATTATAATTCATGAAATTAAAAAAAGCTATCAAAAAAAATTATTTTTAAAAAAGTATTTTATATTTCTTTTAAAAAGCTGATTATAACTATAATTATAAAAACAAGTTCTTTGTATACATTAACTCGCCATTTATTTTTAATTTTTAGAAAATTAAATAAATATTTTTTTAACAATCATAAAAAATAAAAAAAAATATCTTAGAAATACTCCTAAGATATTTAAAAATATAATTTTTAATTTTCATAAATATAAAATTTCTATTTAATACTAATTGTCTAATTTTAAAACTGACATAAATGCTTGTTGTGGAACTTCAACAGAACCTACTTGTCTCATTCTTTCCTTACCTTTTTTCTGCTTTTGAAGTAATTTTTTCTTTCTTGAAATATCTCCACCATAGCATTTTGCTAATACATCTTTTCTATATGCTTTTACAGTTTCTCTTGCTATTACCTTATTTCCAATACTAGCTTGTATAGGTACTATAAATTGATGTCTAGGAATTTCTTCTTTTAATTTTTCACACATTCCTTTTCCTCTTGTATACGCACTCTCTTCATGCACTATAAATGATAGTGCATCAACTTTTTCCTTATTAATTAATATATCTAATTTAACTAATTTAGAAGGTCTATATTCCTTAAATTCATAATCTAAAGAACCATAGCCTTTCGTTCTTGATTTTAGAGCATCAAAAAAGTCATATACAACTTCATTAAGAGGTAAATCATAGTGTATCATAACTCTTTTTGGATCTATATGCTCCATATGAGTCATTATTCCTCTTCTTTCTTGAGCTAATTCCATAACCTTACCGACAAATTCAGACGGTACTATTATATCAGCAGTAACTATTGGTTCTTCTATTGTTTGTATTTCTGTCGTTGGCGGTAAATCCGATGGATTTTGAATCATAACAGTTTCTCCATCTAGTCTATTGACTTTATATAGCACTGAAGGTGCTGTTGTTATAAGATTTAAGTCAAACTCTCTTTCTAATCTCTCTTGTATTATTTCTAAATGTAATAAACCTAAAAATCCACATCTAAAAC
Organism: Peptostreptococcaceae bacterium AGR-M142; assembly: GCA_045345765.1. GTDB lineage: Bacteria > Bacillota > Clostridia > Peptostreptococcales > Peptostreptococcaceae > JAOARY01. The sequence continues at coordinate 2,768,036 of CP148265.1, read as the reverse complement.
CAAAACCTAATGCAGCAGAAGTTTCAGGTTCAAACTCTAATGCAGCATCATTTATTTGCATTTTTTCTAATGCTTCTCTTATATTTTCATACTTTTCTCCTTCGGCTGGATATACTCCACAATAAACCATAGGATTTGCTCTTTTATAACCCGGAAGAGCATCTTTAATTGGATTTATTGCATTTGTTACAGTATCACCAACTCTACAAGATCTAATATCTTTAATACTTGCTGCAATATATCCAACATCTCCAGCTTGTAATTCATCTAATTTCATAGGATTTGGTGCCATTACACCTACTTCAGTGACTTCAAATTCTTTATTTGTAGCCATCATTTTTATTCTATCGCCTTTTTTAACAGAACCCTGAACAATTCTGGTATAAACAATAACACCTTTATAACTATCATAAAATGAATCAAATATTAAAGCTTTTAACTGTCCATCTATATCGCCTTTTGGTGCTGGAACATATTTTACTATTGCTTCTAAAACATCCTTTATATTAATTCCATTTTTAGCTGAAACTAATGGAGCATAAGAAGCATCAATGCCTACTATTTCTTCAATCTCTTCTTTTATTTCTTCTGGCCTAGCACTTGGTAAATCAATTTTATTTATAACAGGCACAATTTCCAATTCTTGATCAACAGCTAAATACACATTAGCTAAAGTTTGAGCTTCCACACCTTGTGCTGCATCAACAACCAATAAAGCTCCTTCACACGCTGCTAAAGATCTTGAAACTTCATAATTAAAATCTACATGACCTGGTGTATCTATAAGATTTAGATAATATTCATTACCATCATCTGCTTTATATATAAGTCTTATAGACTGTAGTTTTATAGTTATACCTCTTTCTCTTTCTAAATCCAAATTATCAAGAAGTTGTTCTTTCATCTCTCTTTGAGATACAAGTCCTGTTTCTTGAATCAATCTATCTGCTAAAGTTGATTTTCCATGATCTATATGAGCAATTATACTAAAATTTCTAGTTCTCTCTTGTTTAGTCATTAAATTGATAACTCCTTTCTAAATATGTTGTACACAAACTATTCCAAATTAATTATAACTTTTAGACCCTAGTTTATCAAGCTTATTTACTATATAAAAAAATAAAATTCATTAAAATATAACTTTTTCCTTGCTTTATGCTTCATTTTTTGGTATAGTATTTTTTGTTGAAGTAGTTTAATCTACTTTCAAAACGGAGGGGGTGAAATCATGGCAAATATTAAATCAGCTAAGAAAAGAATAAAGGTTATAGCTAAGAAAACGGCTATAAACAATGTAAGAAGATCTCAAATGAAGACTGCTATAAGAAGATTCGAAGAGGCTCTTACTGCAGGAAATATGGAAGAAGCTAAAGCAACTTTCCAATCTGCTCAAAAGAAAATTTCTAAGATAGCTGCTAGTGGAACTATTCATAAGAATGCTGCTGCTAGAAAAGTGTCTAGGCTATCTAAAAAGCTTAATGCTGCTATGAACGCATAAAAAACCCCGTTCGCGAATTATTCCCCAAAAAATTCTAGCCAAGCTAGAATTTTTTTAATTCATAATATAAGAAGCTGTCTTTTTTGACAGCTTTTTTATTTTTTGTTTCAATCTTATATTATTAAAAAACAAGGTATAATTTAAATAATAATATTTTAACAATACTTACTTATCAATAATTCTAAAGCAATCTTATCTTTTATAAGACCTGTTTTTATACTATAATCAATTTCCAAACATTCATTTATTATTTTTAATATAATATCAGCTGTAAAATTTGACGATTGTTTTAACACTTTTGATACAACAAAGATATGAAGCGATAGTTTTTGTCCTATTACCTTATTTGAATATCCATAGGAACTTAGTTCTTTTACCTGTAATATTAGCCTAAACTGTCTTGAAACCATTGCTAATATAATAAGTGGTGATTTTCCGTCCTCAATCATATCATTTAATGACTTCAATGCTAAATTTGGATTTTTATTTCCTATAGCATCTACAAATTTAAATATATCTGTATCACTTTTTTTAGGAATTAATTTATCTATTATTTCTTTTGTCACTTCACTATCTTGCACAAAATCTTTTATTTTTTTTATTTCATTTTCTAAATCATATAAAGTTTTTTGTGAATCTTTATCTATATAGTCTTGATTTTTTATAAAATAAATAAGATTTGAGTTATCTATATTAATTTTATTTTCTTTAAATTTCTTTTTTACCCAAGAAAAAAGTTCATCATCTTTTAATTTTTCACAATCCAATTCTTTTGATATTTTTTTTAGATCTTTAAAAAATTTCTTTCTTTTATCTACCCTAAAATAAGATAGAAATATTATTATAGTTTCTTTTGGTATGTTTTTAAGATAATTTAATAATATTTCCTCTTCATCCTTAGATATAAACTTAGAATTACTCTTAAAAGCATCCATATCCTTTATAACTATAACTCTTTTATCATCCATTAAAGGTAGTGTTTCTATACTAGATTTAATGTAATCTAAACTCATATTATTCTCATCTATAATTTGATAATTAAAATCTTTAGTTGTTTCATTAACAAGCATTTTTGAAATATTTAATATTTCATCTATTAAAAAAGTTTCTCTTCCATAAACTAAATATATATTTGATTTTTTTTCCTTCAAATCTGATTTAAACTTTTTGTACTCCATTTTTAGTCTCCTTAATTTCAATAAATTCTAATCCAATATAAATACATATAAGAACTATATAATAATAAAATATATTATATGATATATAGTTTAAATTTTCAAAGTATAAAAAATCTAAATTTATTAAAATATCTTTAAAAAAATAAATAGAGTTAACAATTGAATCCGAAAATATAGAAAATACATTAATATTAAAATTAAAAATAATATCCATAATTATAGCTAAAATAGATGCTATATATAATACCAAGAACATAGGAGAAAAAAATATATTACCTATAAAAACTATAAAACTCAATGATTTAAAATAAAAAATACTCAAAGGAAATATAAATAAAAATATAGATAGACTAAGAGATAACAAATTGAATTTTAATACATTTTTTACATGTCTGTATATTAATGCTATTCCTAATATGCAAAAATAAGAGTATAAAAAACTTAAATTATATATACAATAATTATTTCTAAGAACTTCAATACTCATTATAAAAAATATAGTTGATATAAAATCAAATCGTAATCTAAAAATATAAGCAATATAATATATAATTAAAAAATAAAAACATCTTAGAATCGGATAGGAAAAATATAATAAAAACGAATAAATATAAGAAACTATTATTATTATTAAAAACCTATATTTCCTATCTATAAAAAATAATAATTTATCCAAAAATAATACCAGTATACCCATATGAAAACCTGATGCTACCATAAAATGAACTATTCCTATCATAGAAAATTCTCTCATAGTTTTTTCATCTATATCATTCTTATTTGAAAGAATTAATGCTTTTATAAATTCTTTATTTATAAATTTTCTATCTATAATTTTTTTTATTCCCTTTAATATATTTTTTCTTAAAAAATATATATTAGCTTCTTTATCTAATTTTTTTATTTCCATTTCCTTTACTTCATAAATTATATTTTTTGAAATTAAATACCTATCATAATCTTTTTTTAGATTTAATTCTTTTAAATATCCCTTTAAGTATATTTTATCGCCTTCATATAAATCAAATTTTGTTTTCAATATATAATTTTTAAAAAATATATTATTAGAAAAACTATTTTTTTCTATTTTTTCTATCAAAAATTTTCCTTCTAAAATTCTATTATTACTCGACTTTGATTCATAATTTATAATAATTAAGTTTAAAATTAGCAAAATAATAAATATACAAATTATTTTCCTTCTCATTTCTAACACATCTTTCATAAAATATTTTTAATAAATACTAAAAACATTTTATTTTATACCAAAAAAATACAGCTTCGAAACATTATATTAAATAGTTTCAAAACTGTATTTATCTTTTAATTTTTACATAGCATTTTTAAAATAATTTGTTTTATAAATAGAAAGCACCATCAAACTTCCTATAATCACACTTGCTCCACCTTGTATCATATTAGCAAAAATAGATGGAATCGGAGTTATAAAACTTCCATACATAAAACTTTCAACAAGATAATAACCTAATACCATTTCTGATGCACCCATCAAGTAAACTAATATCATCTTTAAATTAAAATTTCTTATTTCAATTTTACTCATCAATAACCCTACTAAATATCCTTCCAAACCTTTAACGATTAATGTGAATACCGCAAAATGTGAATATCCTGATAATAAATCTGCTAAAGCAGACCCTATACCTCCAGCTAAAAAACCACCAACTGGTCCTAAAACCGTCGCTGCTATAAATATAAAACTATCTCCCACATTTATATAACCATTCGTTGCTATTACTGGTATTCTTATCATCATCGTACCTAAACACACCAAAGCTATCATAAGAGCATAATAAACTATATTTTTTGTTTTGTTTGTAATCATACATTTCACCCCTAAAAAAAATTAATTATGTAATTTATTAAGTATAATTATATCAATATAAAAAAAACGACACAATATTAATTGTATCGTTACAATAATTTTAAATATATTCATTTATATGATTATCTTTTTTGATAAATATTTTCTTTAAAATCTTTAGTTTTTCTTCATCTACTAGTTCTAATTTTTCTTCGAATATTAATTCATCTATATCTCTGTATGAAAAAATTAATTGAGACAAATACTTTACATCTATTAAAACATCATATTCTAAATCATCAACTTTAAAAATAGTCTTATTATTGATATGATAAATTGCATTATTACTATTTATATTATCATCTACCACTTTTATTTTAATATCATCATCCTTACTCAAATCTTTAAAAATATCTATTTCTCTTAATAGTTGCATTACATTTATAATTCTTCCCATCATAAAAGGTCTTACTTTAATTAATGTATTTTTAAAATCTTTCAACATATGCCTTATAGGATTTTTTAACGCTGTATTTATTATAATTTCACTTGCTTGCATATTATGATTATATAAAAAATTAAAAAAAGCTTTTAAACTATTTATATTTTTATAATATAGTTCTCTTATAAAAACTTTATTTGAAAATACTGTATAATATATATATCCATCATAATTCCCGTCTTTACTTTTCGATAAAAATATATGCGCATTTTCTGCACAAGATTCTTTTATCAAATTTCTAAAATATTTATCATTTCTAAATGCATATGAATTATAATTTTTTAGCGAGTCTAAATATATATTTTTAAGTTCCAATAAATTAATATCATTAACTTTTTCTATACTATAATCATTCTTTTTAAAATCATTTAATGAAAATATATCTATCTTTATTTCCATCATATCACTTATATCTTCAAAACCATATTTTCTATAAAGCCTATGATCAATCGGCATTAAAATACATATATTATTTGATTTTGATATATTAGAAAAAGCCTCATTCATAATTTTTTTCATAACACCATACCCTCTATATTCAGGTAATGTACTAACACCTACTATATATGGGCATGGTATATTTATAGAATTTAAATTTATTACATGACTATTTAATTGTAATGCAGCTATTATTTTATCATTTTCAAGTCCAACAATAGTATTTTTATCTTTATATATATTTTCAAAATAAAAATCTTGATATTCCTTACTATCTTCAAAACAATAATCCCAAATACCTCTTACTCTATCTTTATCATTAAATGCATTTCTAAAAGAAATCATATTAAATCTCCTTTATTGTATATTTTTTTACTAATCTATCTGGATAATATGATAATTTTGCTCTTCTTAATCCTTCTATACCCAAATCTTCTTCCCTATTTACATATTCAACTTCATTAAATTCTTCCTTTATGAACATTTGATTTATAAAAGGATATAAACCATTTATACTAGGATTTGCTTTTTCAACATGTATAAGAGCCATATCATCATTTAAATACTCTCCAAAAGTAAATGCTTCTAATTTTCCATCAATAAAAACTCCTGCAATTTTGATATCAAGTCTATCAATATTATCAAAAACTTTCTTTATTGCAATAATCTCATCATTTAAACTTTCATCCTCCTCTTTTGAATTTTTCCATTTATCCAAAAGCTTTAGGCAATCATCTAAATCTGCTTTTTTTAAACTCCTATATTCATATCTACCTTCATAATTTGCTATAAATTTCTTGATATGATTTCTTTTTCTATGAAGTTTTCTCCCTTTTAAACTCTTTAATTTTTCACCTTTGTAAACATAGTCAAAATAATCTCTTTCTTCTATTATTTGATATTTATTTGGATAATTAAGATTTAAAAATTCTACAAATTCTTCATTAGCAGCTCTTATATTCAATTTCATATCATTATCAATAAAATATTTTTGGATAAAATTAAAAGCCTTATCCATATTTTCTTTTTTTGCTAGCGGTAGAACGCTAAATTCATCATTCTCATAATTACCTATTATAACAATAAAATCTTTTGTTTTATAATATCTAGTGTTATACGTATGTTGCCACATAAACATAGTGGTAAAACTATATTCACAAGCTTCATAATTTAACTGTTTAAATTCTGGTTGTAATTCACTATATGATTTTAAATCTATTTTTTTTAATAATTTAGTTGAAACAGTAATTGTAATCACTCCTTAATTGTTTCCCTTACATCTTATTTATATAGTATACCCTTTCCCGGTATATAATTCAAGTATTGATAATGAATTTCATTAAATTTATGATTATATTTATTTCATTTAGGTATACATAGCAATAAATTATCCAAAGATTAGGAGGCTGCCCATGTCTAAATATATCAAATTTTCAATAATATTTTTTCTTATTATTTCACTTATTATTTTTTCTATATCAATATTTAAACTATCTACATCTAAAAAAAATTCAAAGTTAGAATTACATTTCATAGATGTTAATCAAGGAGATTGTACTCTAATAATAACACCAAACAAATCAACTATACTAATAGATAGTGGCACTGAAAATCAGAGCAAAAAAATCTTAAATTACTTAAACATTCATAATATAAAAACAATAGATTTATTAATTGGAACCCACAGCGATAGCGATCATATCGGTTCCATGGATAAAATAATAAAAAATCTTAAAATAAAAAACTTTACTCTGCCAAATTATCATGATAAAAACAAAGATTTTATGGAAATTATAGATATTTGTCGAAAAAAAAATTTAAATATAATTAAAGCCCATAAAAATATGAGCTTTTCTTTCGATAATGAAATTTCAATAAAATTTTTAAATCCTGATAATAATGAATCTAATTCAAATAATTCTTCCATAGTTTCTTTTCTTAATTTTAAAAATAATAGTTTTTTATTTCTAGGTGATATTGATTCGAATGAAGAACTTGATTTATTGAAAAAATATCCAAATCTAAATGCTGATATGCTAAAAATCGCACATCATGGAAGCAAGTATTCTTTTAACGATTATTTTTATAATTATATAAATTTCAAAATTGCTATAATCTCCTGTGGCTATGAAAATAAATACAATCATCCTCATCAAATTGTTTTAAATCACTTAAATTATTTAAATAAATATATATTAAGAACAGATTTACAAGGAAATATAGTATTAAAAAGTGACGGATTTAAAATATATTCTAATAAAAAGCCTTTTAATTTTGTTGCTCCTTAAGCAAATCTCTTACAACATATGATGCCATCATAAGGCCACCAACAGAAGGTACAAACGATATGCTACCAGGAGACAGCTTCCCACCATTTAGCTCCCTAACTTTATCCTTATCTACCTCAATTGGAAGTTCTGTAGAATAAACAACCTTCAGTTTTTTTATTCTACTAACTTTCATCTCTTTTCTTATAACTCTTGCCAACGGACAATTTTTTGTCTTATATATATCTGTTATCTCTATTTTCTCTGGATTTAATTTATTACCCATCCCCATAGAACTTATTATTTTTATATCTTTTTTTATTGAATTCTTTATAAGTGCTATTTTAGATTTCACAGAATCAATCGCATCTACTATATAATCATAATCCGTTCTTATAAGTTCATCTACTAATGTTTCATCAAAAAAAACATTATGTATTTCTAAATTTAAATTCGGATTTATATCTAATAATCTGTTTTTAAAAACTTCTACTTTTGATTTACCTATAGTACTATGTAAAGCTATTATTTGTCTATTTATATTAGTTACATCAACTGTATCAAAATCAATGATAACAAGATTTTCTATTCCTGCTCTACAAAGAGCTTCTAAAGCAAATCCTCCAACTCCTCCAACTCCAAATACAGCAACTTTTTTATTCCTTAATTTTTCTAAACCTTCTTCATTTATAAGTATCTTAGTTCTATCAAATATTCTACTCATTTAAAACTCCCTACTAAAATAATTTAAATTAAAATATTATATAATTTATAGAAAATAGTATATCATAAAAATATATAAATTAATAAAAATTTTTAATTAGTTAATTTAATTCTAAATTTAAGATAAAATATCAATTAAACGATATATAGTATATGATAAGTTTTTTAAGGTGGTGATTTTATGAGTAAAGTTTCAAAGATATCTTCAACTAGTAAAGATAGAATTCGGACTATTGGTGTAAAACAAAATACTGCTGTACCGGGAATAGAAAAAGTAGATAAAATTAAAGCTTCAAGTAAAACAAAAAATTCAACATATAAACAAAATGACAATTATACACTTAGTACTACACATTTTTATAATAATATAAAAAATCTAAAAGAGGAATATTTAAACTTTAATGATAATAAAAATAATTTAAAATCTAATATAGAAAAAGCTTTTGAGCATGAACAAAAAGAAATATTAAAAATATTAAAACAATTTGTTAAAAATTACAATTCAACAATATCTAATTTAAAAAAAATAGACTTAGCCTTTAACACTAATAACACCTATAAAATATCTAAAATTTTTTATGATAATAAAGAATTGGTAGGCTCTATTGGTCTTAAATTAAATCCTAATCATTTTTTAGAATTAAATGAAACAATTCTAAAAGAAGCTGTAATTATAAATCATAAATCATTGGATATATTTTTTGACCCAGAAGAAGGGTTAATAAAACAAATTTATGATGCATTTAATAATTTATCTTTTAAAGAACAACATAATTTATTTTCTATGCATGAAGATAAAGAAGGTCTAATATTAGATACTCGTTTTTAAATCAAAAAAACTATTAGAAAATATTTTCTAATAGTTTTTTCTATGTTAATAAGAAAAATAAAGTTTATTTAGCGTACTCTATAGCTCTACTTTCTCTTATTATATTCACTTTTATTTGTCCTGGATATTCAAGTTCATTTTCAATTCTCTCAGTAATCTCTCTGGCCATTAAATGGATTTCATCATCATTAACCTCATTAGGTTTTACTATTATTCTAACCTCTCTACCAGCTTGAATAGCATATGATTTTTCTACGCCATCATAAGAATTCGAAATTTCTTCAAGTTTCTCTAATCTCTTAATATATGATTCCAAAGTTTCTCTTCTTGCACCAGGTCTTGCAGCTGAAATAGCATCAGCGGCTGTAACTAATACTGCTTCTATTGATTCTGGCTCATAATCACCATGATGTGTTGACATTGCATGAATAACATCTTTGGATTCCTTATATTTTTTTAGTAAATCCATTCCAATCTCAACATGAGTTCCTTCAATTTCATGATCTACAGCTTTTCCTATATCGTGTAATATACCAGCCCTTTTGGCTAATCTTACATCTGCACCTAATTCCGCAGCCATTATCCCTGCTAAATGAGATACTTCTATTGAATGTTTTAAAACATTTTGTCCATAACTAGTTCTGTATTTAAGTCTACCAAGAAGCTTTATAAGTTCAGGGTGTATTCCATGAATATTTGTTTCAAATATTGCTTTCTCCCCTTCTTCTTTTATTATATTATCAACTTCTTTTCTTGCTTTTTCAACCATTTCTTCAATTCTTGCAGGATGTATTCTACCATCTGCTATTAATTTTTCAAGGGCAATTCTTGCAGTTTCTCTTCTTATTGGATCAAATCCAGATAAAATTACAGCTTCAGGAGTATCATCTATTATAAGATCTATCCCAGTTAAAGTTTCTAATGTTCTTATATTTCTACCTTCTCTACCTATTATTCTACCCTTCATTTCATCATTAGGTAAATCTACAACTGTAACAGTAGTTTCTGCTACATGGTCAGCTGAACATTTTTGTATTGAATAAGCAATTATTTCTCTTGCTTTTTTCTCTGCTGTTTCTTTTGCTTCATTTTCAATCTCTTTAATCATAATAGACATTTCATGTCTTATCTGTTTTTGAGTATCAGATAATATAAGATCTCTTGCCTGATCACTTGTAAGACCTGATAGATTTTCTAACTTTTCTAATTGTTTTTGCTTTACCTTTTCAATTTCAACTTTTTGTTTATCTAATTCTCGTTTTTGATTTTCCAAAGAATTCTCTCTAGACTCTAAACCATAAAGCTTTTTATCTAAAACTTCTTCTTTTTGTACTAATCTTCTTTCATACTTTTGTAGCTCTCCTCTTCTTTCTTTTATTTCTTTATCTAATTCATTTTTTATTGAGTGAGCTTCTTCTTTTGCTTCTAAAAGTTTTTCTTTTTTTGCTGTTTCTCCTTCTCTTTTAGCATCATTTACCATTTTCTTAGCTTCTTCTTCAGCAGACCCAATCTTTCTTTCTGCTACTGATTTTCTTGCCATATATCCTATTAATATTCCTATTACTAGGGCTACTACAGATGCAATTGCTACATATAAAACGTTAATCTTGTCCACCTCCTCTGCCATTGGCAGTATTACATTTTTATTTAATTGTATCCTTTTTTTATATTTGTGTCAAGATGATACATTAATAAAACCGTAGAAATATCAATGTTTTTATTGATTTTCTACGGTTTTTAATGATTTGTTTATTAATTTTTAGAATTAAAGTAATTATTAAACAATTGATCTAATTAATTCTTCTTCTGATTTCCTTTAGATTCTTTCTTGGATTCTACTTTTATTTCCTTGCTTTCAATCTTATTTTCAGAAGTTTTATTTTCCTCTTCATTTGAATATTTACCCAATTTATAATGTTTTCTAACAGCTTCTTCTATTTCAAGTTTGATTTCTGTATTTTCATCTAAAAATGTTTTTGCATTTTCTCTACCTTGACCTAATCTCACATCATTGTATGAATACCAAGCTCCTGCTTTTTTGACTATGTCAAGATCCGAACCAATATCTAATATTTCACCAACCTTTGATATTCCTTTTCCATACATTATATCAAATTCACATTTTGTAAATGGTGGTGCTACTTTATTTTTAACAACCTTTACTCTAGTTCTACTACCAAGCATTGTATCCCCTTGTTTTATAGTCTCTATTTTTCTAACATCCAATCTTTGTGAAGAATAGAATTTTAACGCTCTACCACCAGAAGTTGTTTCTGGATTTCCAAACATAACTCCAACTTTTTCACGTAATTGGTTTATAAATATAACACTACACTTAGATTTATTTATAGCTCCAGTAAGTTTTCTTAACGCTTGTGACATCAGTCTAGCTTGTAACCCAACATGAGAATCTCCCATTTCCCCATCCAACTCAGCTTTTGGAACTAATGCAGCAACAGAGTCAACTACTACAATATCAACAGCTCCACTTCTAACTAAAGCTTCTGTTATTTCTAAAGCTTGTTCTCCAGTATCTGGTTGAGATACTACTAAATCATCTATATTTACACCTAAGGCTTTTGAGTAAACTGGATCTAATGCATGTTCTGCATCAACAAAAGCTGCTATTCCACCTAATTTTTGAGCTTCCGCTATTACATGTAATGCTACAGTTGTTTTACCTGAAGATTCTGGTCCATATATCTCTACAACTCTACCTCTTGGCACACCACCAATTCCTAAAGCAATGTCTAAACCTAAAGAACCACTTGGTATTGCCTCTACATTCATTTTAATATTTTCACCAAGTTTCATAACTGAACCTTTACCAAAATCTTTTTCTATTTGTGTTAGTGCCATCTCAAGAGCTTTTGTTTTTTGATTATCCATTTTATCAATCCTTCCTATCTATATATTAATCATTTTATTATCTTTCAACTAAGAACAAATGTTCTGTTTTAATTATATATTATAGTTTTTTTTAAGTCAATCCATTATTTTTGATAAGAATTATAATATATAATCAATAGGTATGAAATACCCTCTATACAGCTTTATTTTGACTTTTATTTTTTGTTCTAAATCATCTTTTTTCCTAAGTAATTCTTTTTTTTCATTATCTATAAATAATTTATTATTTTTATAGGAAAGTCTTACATATACTCCTTTATTATTTTCCTCTTTATCCGTATTAACTCGACTAATATAATCTACCCTTGCTTTTATATATAATTTTTTGTCATCTAAAACTTTATCAGAAACAATATCTACATCATAATAATTATTTACTTTTTTTAAATATACATAAACATATTCTACATCTTCTAAATCTGTTTTTGTTTCACTTTTGAATTTCGATACACTAATTTTAGATATATCATAATTTAATGAAATATACTCCCCTCTAAATGAATCTCTAGGCATGTAATAATCTGATTTTAATATTATTTCTTCTCCATAAGTATTAATAAATATAGGTATTAAATTTATGATTATTAATACAATAATAGGAATTAAAAAAGAAACTATATATTTTTTATTCTTCATTAGGCTCACCTTTTTTTCTTCTAATATATTCTATTGTAAATAATAATAATAGTCCTCCAATTACAAAAAATAATGATTTTGGAATAAAATCATAAAAATCATCAAAGTAATATCTAAAAATTAAAATAGCTAAAAATACCACACTAGTTATATTTTGTTTTGTTATTAAAAAGATTAAAAAACAAATAAAAATTATACTAAAAACAATACTTACATAATTTGTGTTCAAAATATTTTGGAAAATTTCATACGTTCCTTTATAGGTAAAAATCAAACCTGAAACACCAAAAAAAATATTTCCTTGCACTTTAAATATATCCCTATTATAATTATGTTCTTTATAGTACATTACTAGACCTATTAAAAACACTATCAAATTTATAAAAAATGAATCTACATCATAATAGTCTAGAATTTTTGTTATTATTACTATTGAATTCAAATTATTGAAAAATAATATGAATTTCGATTTATAAATCAAATAATTAAAATAATAGCTTATAATTAATAACAATACACTAAAAAAATATAAGAAATTAATATCTTCAGATATCAAATATATTGAAAACAATATTAAAAAAAATATATTTAAAGATTTTTGTCTTAGTAAAACCCCTCCAACTAAAATAGGTATTGCCCATAGTAAAAATAAAAATGCGTTATTATTAAAAAAATTAAATCTTTGACTTATTAAAAATATCCCTGTTCCATATAAAAAATAAAATAATAATAAGAATGAAAATGATAAATGCTTATTTTTTGATCTTAATTTATAAAACAAATAATAAGATACTATCATTAAAGTTAAAACAAAAATTTGTTTTGTATTATAATTTATATAACTGTAATTACTTGCAAGAGCAAGTATAATTCCAAGACCTATAAGTATTACACTAAATAAAATTATTATAAAATTATAATCCAATGTTTTTTTTATTTTATATTCCGATATTATTTTATTCGCATTTTCTTCATTTAATAAATTTTTACTTAGTGCATTATCTAATACTTTTTTTAAAAATTCATACTTATCTTTTGTAATATACATTTTTGCACTTCCTTAAATTATTCTAATTTATAATAATAATTCTTCAACCACAACCCCATCTACTTCAATAACTTGTAATTCACTACTATCCATCCAAAATATCCTACCTGATTCATCACAAACAGCAACAACCCCTTCTTGTTCTTTAATATTCATCAAAAATACTGGATTTTTAGGTGTTGGTAAATTAAAACCACATCCTATTATTATATAATTTTTCCCATCATTTATATTTGTTGCTATTATAGCCATATTAAGTCCCCCTTAAACTAAAGATATAATATATATTCCCTATAATAAAATATAAAAATCATAATAAAATTTTTGCTTGACTTGTTTATTTATATATTGTAATATTACGATATATAAATTCAACAACAATCTACTGGAGGTATTAAATGAAAAAAAAATCTTATTTAAAATGGTCATGGATATTTTTTATTAGTTTTATGATTCTTTCAATCATAAATATCAAATTTGCACTACTTGGTTTTTTATGTATGGGAATTCCTATATATTTTGCTCTTAATGGACAAGGTAAAATTCACTGTTCTCATTATTGTCCTCGTGGTTCTTTTCTTTCAAAGTTTTTAAATAAAATATCGTTTAATAATACAATGCCAAAAATATTAAAAACCAAATTAGTAAAAAACATATTATTAACTTTTATGGGATTATCCTTTTTGATTGGATTAATATCAACTAAAGGTGAGTTAATTGCAATAAGTTATTTATTATTTAGAATGATGTTTGTTTCTAGTATTATAGGAGTACTCCTTGGCTTTATTTATAAACCACGTTCTTGGTGCCAAGTTTGTCCAATGGGTCATGCTACATCTTTAATAAAAACTTACCAAGATAAAAAAGCAAATAAAAACACCACATTAACAAAAATATCATAAATTTAAAAATATCTACAAATAATTAAAGAGGTTATTCTAAATACCAATTGATTTAGAATAACCTCTTTTTTTATATTATTTATTATTATATTAAGCTACTTTATCTTTCTTTCCTAATTTATATCCAGAAAGTTTATTAACTATAATAGCTATTGCTCCATCTCCTGTAACATTACATGCTGTTCCAAAACTATCTTGAGCTAAGTATAATGCTATCATTAAAGATGTTAATGTTTCATCAAATCCTAACATTGTTTGTAAAAGTCCAAGTGCTGCCATAACAGCTCCTCCTGGAACTCCTGGTGCTGCAACCATAGTAACACCTAACATTAGTATAAATCCAAATATAGAACTAAATCCAATTGGCATTCCGTTAAGCATCATAACAGCCATTGCACAACTTGTTAAAGTTATTGTACTACCTGATAAATGTATTGTTGCACATAGTGGTACTGCAAAATCTGCAACCCCTTCATTAACACCATTTTTCTTTGTTTGTTCTAAAGTAACTGGTATAGTAGCTGCTGAAGATTGAGTTCCTATTGCTGTAAAATAAGCAGGTATCATATTTTTTATCAATGATATTGGATTCGCTCCTGCAAGAGTTCCTGCTATAAAATATTGAACTAATATCATAAGTATGTGTAATCCAAATATGATTATAAATACTTTAAAGAATACAGACATTATAGTTTCAACTTGACCAGCATGAGTCATATTAGCAAATATACCAAATATATGAACTGGAAGTAGTGGAATAACTATATTAGATATAAGTTTTTCAACTATCCCTTGGAATTCTTTCATAAAATTCTTTATAGTATTCCCTTCTATTGCTGCTATTCCAAGTCCTAATGTAAATGCTATAAGTAAAGCAGTCATAACACCCATTATTGGTGGCATTCCAACTTCAAAAAATCCTTTTGCTAAAGCATGTTCTGGATTAGATGCATCTATTGTTAAACTTCCAACCTTTAAGAAAGTTGGGAATAATGCAGTATTAACAAAGTACGCCATAGATCCTGCTGTAACAGTAGATAAATATGCAATACCTGCTGTTAAACCTAATAATTTACCAGCACCTTTACCTAAATCTCCTATCCCAGGAGCAACAAAACCTATAATTATAAGTGGAATTGCAAACCCTAAGAAGTTTCCAAATATCCCATTAAAAGTAGCTGCTGTTCTTATTACATTTAGTGGTGCTACCTTACCAATTAAAATACCTAAAAGAATTGCGATAATAAGTCTAGGTAATAAACCTAATTTTTTCATTACAAATAACCTCCTAAAATTCTTCAAATAGATTTTAGATTCTAAAAATTAAGTATTTAATAAAAAATTAAAGAATAATATCAAAAATAAGAATCTTAAAATCTCCAAAGCTTCAACAACTTTGCCTTGTGAAAACGATTATAACATCTTAGTGAAAATGTTTCCACAAAAAAAATATTAAAAATAAATTCAAAATCTAATAAAAATTTCGAATTTATCACTATATTTTTATATTATACATCCTTAGTATTGAAAATGAAACTTAAAATTTTATTTTAATATAAAAATATATTTTTATATTTCAAACTATGTACCCATATTTTTGTATTTAAAAATCAAAGAAAGTCAAAATTTAATTATTTTAATATTCAAAAATTTAAGTATAGATATTTTGATTTAAATAAATTAATAATATAAGCAAAATATACTATAATTTTGTTATAATAATATAATACAAATAAATTCAAGAAAGGATGTAACTTAAATGTATGAAAAAAAATTATATTTTAATAACCCTTATTTATTCGAATATGAATCAACTATAAAAGAAATTATAGAAAAAGATAGTAAATATCATCTATTACTTGATGAAACGATTTTTTATCCTCTTTCTGGAGGACAACCAAATGATTTAGGATTTATTAATGATATACCTGTTTTAGATGTTTATGAAAAAAACAACTTAATATATCATGTCTTAGATCAAAAACCAAAATCAAATTTAGTTACACTAAAAATCAATATTGATAGAAGAATTTATAATATGAAACATCATAGTGCACAACATTTACTTTCTGCTTGTATATATGACTTATTTAAATTAGAAACTACAAGTCTTAATATATCTAATAATTATGTTTCTCTAGATATATTAAATTCAAAATTGAATGATAATGAAATAAAAAAAATAGAAATTTATACAAATAAAAAAGTTATGCAAAATTTAAATATTAAAACTTATTTTAAAAGTAAAGATGAGTTAAAAAATTTACCTTTAAGAAAAGAAGTTGATTTAGATGGAATTCTTCGAATAGTAGAAATTGAAAATTTTGATTACTCAACATGCTGCGGAACTCATGTTTCTAAAACTGGAGAAATAGGTATTTTAAAAATAACTAAATATGAATACTATAAAAAAAATACTAGAATATACTTTAAATGTGGCATAAATGCTCTTAATGATTATATATTAAAAAATAATATAATAAATGAATTAAAAACTCTTTATTCATCTATGGATGAAAATTTACTTGATAATATAAATATAGAAAGAGAAAACATGCTTAATTTAAAAAAAGAAAATAAAGATTTAAAACTTAAATTACTTAAATTTACTGCTCAAAAATATATAGATTCCAATAAAAAATTTGTAATATTAAATGAGGATATAGATTTTAAAGAACTTATTGAACTTGGTAATATAATAGCTAATGAAAAAATTACTGTTCTTGGGATAGATAAAATTAATAAAAAAATATTTTTATCATCTTTCATCGAAAATATTAACCCAGGATTAATATTTAAAAATACATTAAAAGATTATAATGCAAAAGGCGGTGGTAGTTCTAATTTTGCACAAGGTGCTTTTTTAGAGAATTCTGATTTAGACAAATATATAAATTATATAAAAACTACATTAGGAGATTATTATGAATAATAAAATATTAGCAAATATCTTTTTATCATTAGCTGTTGCTTTTTGGGGGATTTCTTTTGTTAGTACAAAAATTTGTTTAGATGTTTTTCAACCTATGAGTTTAGCTTTTTATAGATTTTTAATAGGAAGTATCTTTTTATTTTTGATACTTAAATATTTAAAAGAAGATTTAAAATTTGATAAATCTGACTTCATATACTTTTTATTAACAGGAGTTTTTGGTATAAGCCTTTATTTTTATTTTGAAAATACAGGAATAATATATCTTTCTCCTTCTATTGCTTCTATAATAATTGGTACCATACCAGTTTTCATAGTAATAATTGAAACTATTTTTTACAAAGAAATATTTACATTTCAAAAATTACTTAGTCTATCACTATCCATAATTGGCTTAATTTTGGTAGTTGATTTTAATTTTGAAAATATAAACAAAAATGATTTATATGGCTATATTATGATGTTTGGAGCTGTTTTAGCTTTCCTTGTTTTTAGTTTTGCAACTAAACCACTTTCAAAAAAATATTCAAATATCAAACTTACTTTTTATCAAAGTATTTTTGGAACTGTAACTTTATTGCCCTTTATATTTTTTGAAAATTTTAATATGATTAATTTTAACAATAATCTTTTAATACATTTTCTATTTTTGTCAATAATATGTTCTGCTTTAGCTTATTATTTTTATCTTTATGCTTTCAAAGAACTTGGACCTTCTATTTGCGCACTTTATATCAATTTAAGCCCTGTTTTTACTATAATATTTGAATATATTATATTCAAAAATATTATAAATAGAAAACAAATATTTGGTGCAATATTAATTATATTATCTGTATATATAATTAATATAAAAGTTATAAACAATTCACAACAAAAGAAAGGGGTTATTTAATGCTTGAATTAAAAAATTTATCAAAATCATATGAAAATTTAAAAGCTGTTGATAATTTGAGTTTAAATATAAAAAAAGGAATAATCTTTGGCTTTTTAGGTCATAATGGTGCTGGTAAAACAACCACTATAAATATGATTACAGGAATATTAAATACTGATGAAGGTTTTATAAACTTTGATGGAGTTGATATGAATACTTCTCCATTGGAATTTAAAAAACAAATAGGATTTGTTCCTGATTCAAAAGATATGTTTTTAAATTTAACTGGTTATGAGTATTTAAATTTTATATCCACTGTTTATGAAAAAGATTATCAAACAGAAACTATATTAAATTTAATAGATCAGTTTGAAATAAAAGATAAATTAAATGATAGAATTGCTAATTATTCTCATGGTCTTAAACAAAAATTATTTATATGTGGATCATTGATTTCAGATCCAAAACTTTGGATATTAGATGAACCTATGAGTGGTTTAGATCCAAAAAGTGCTTTTATTTTAAAAGATACTATGAAAAATCATAGTGCCAAAGGTAATTTGGTATTTTTTTCAACTCATGTACTTGAAGTTGCAGAAAAACTATGTGATGAAATAGGTATAATAAAAAAAGGAAAACTTATATTAAATGATAGTATGGAAAACATAAAAAACAAATATCAAAATGATTTATCTTTAGAAAATATATTCTTGGAGCTTACAAAAAATGAGTAGATTTATTTCGATATTTAAAACAATAAAAAAAACCAGTACCTATTATACCAATAAAAATAATTCACATATCTATCTAATAACATCTGGTCTAGTTTTACTTTTAATTTTTTCTGCTTTTAAGTTTCTTTTGTTTAACATACATAAATTAAATTACTATAATACTTTTTTACAAATATTTAGCATTTTAATATTTTTATTTTTAATATTTTCATCTTTTTTAGATATTTTAGGCAGTTTTTATTTTTCAAATGATATCGAATCATATCTTTGTTTGCCCATTAAAAAAAGTGAAATTTTTGTTTCTAAATTTTTAAATGTATATATTAAACAATTATATGTATGTGTATTGATACTTGGTCCATCGCTCTACTATTATTGTAGATTTAATAATACAAATATTTATTACTATATAGTATCTATAATATTATTGTTAGTTATAAACTTATTTGCTCTTAATTTATCTGGTATTTTTGTATTTCTTTTAATGACTAATTCTAAAAAATTTAAGAGTAAAAATACATTTAAATTTATTGTTAGCTCTTTTTCTATAATATCTATATTATCTTTTAATTTATTTTTTAATAGATTTTCAAAAGATCATCTTACAAAAGATAATATAGATATTTTATTTAATAAACTAAAAATATTCAATAATTTTTATATAGGAAAATTATTTACAAATTCTATAGTTAATACCAATAAATTATCTTCAATTAATAATTTATTGGTTCTAATATTTATTGTTATCACTACTTTTATAATCTTCTTTTTAATTGGAAATAGATATTATTTTAAAGGTATTTATGGATTATCTTCTTTTAAATCTAATTCAAATAAAAAATCAAAAAAAATATCGCAATACAAATCTAATAATAGTTTTAACAATAATAACACATTAATTAATATCGTAATAAATGATTTGAAAAATATATTTAGAAACTCAACAATATTGTTTGAATACATTATAAAAAGTTTTATTATGCTTATAATTTTTAGTGCAAGTTTATTTGGAAATTCTTCTTCACAGTCAAATATGTTTATTAATCCAAATAGTAAAACTCAAATTTTGTTAATTTCTTCCATCTTTATATTTGCTATAAGTTTAAATCCTATATTTACAACCAGCTTTTCAAGAGATAAAAATATGATTTATGCTAATAAATTTTTACCAATAGCTTATAAAACTCAGTTACATTCAAAAATAATAGTAAATAGTTTTTTTAATTTGTTTACAACTATAGTTTATGCTTTGATTTTATTCTATTTTAAATTTAATTTTGTAAATATAATATTTATAGTATTTATAATAAACATATATACTCTTCATCTATCATTAGAAGGTTATAATTATGATTTACAAACCCCAAAACTACATTATGATTCTGAAAGAGATTTATTAAGGGGTTTTAGGAATTTATATATAGCTCTTTATTCACTTGGATATATGTTAGTATTAATAATACCTATAATAATCATTAATAATTTGTTAAATCTTAATATTACTGCTTATTATCTATTTACAATTTCTTTTATATCTATTGTTTTTATAGTTAGATATAAATTTATAATTAGCAATCTAAGAACTAATTTTGATAATTTAAATTTAGACTAAAAATTATACAACTTTCACATCAAAAAAGTTATAATATATTATCTAATTAAATTCAAAAAAATATATTATAACTTTTTCTTTTATTTTTTATAATATTAATTTGTAATAATCAAAACTATTTTTTAGTATTCTATTATTGGCCTAAATTGCTAAATTTAAATTTTTGCCAAGGTTTTATAGTATCTAAAAGATATAATTCATCTTCTTTTATTCTCCCAACAATATTTATCTTTGAATTATGTTTCATATCTTTTAATGCTATTTGTAATTCTCCTTTATATCTTCCATATAGTGAATTATCAATCGTTATATCACCTTTTTTTATAAATTCATGATTTTCTTTTCTTGGTTTAATTTCATCTTTTTTAAATTTAACTCTTCCTTGAGTTGATCTTATAGCATAATCATTTATATCTCCTCTATTAAAATGCAATTGTTCTAATACTATATCTCTTTCTATATCACTAATATTAGTATCTAATATTACGTCTAAATTTAACATATTTTTATTTATATTAGATAAAGCCTTTAGCTCTTGTTCACTTGCAAACATATTGCTAATTATTATATCATCTACTAAATTAGTATTGAACAAGTCCTTTGCTTGAGTTTTTATACTTAAATTTCTATGTTCTTCTAATGTTGGTAATCCATTTTCCAATTCCCAAGGACCATATTTAGCAACAGAAGATGACACAAATGCAGCAGTCCTAATTCCCATCTCCTTATACTCTTTTGACGTTCTTAAAAAATGACTTCTTTTTAGACCTGTATACTCTCTTGGATAAAAATTATGACAACCAAGTATATTATTTTTATTAGGTGAATACTCCATAATATTTTCCAAGTATTTACTTCCATTACTTATATTTAATTCAATTTTTAAATCATTTTTGTCAAATGACATTATACTTTCTTCATTTCCTGAAAAACCAAGATCTAACCTGATACCATACAGCCCCATGTTTTTAAAATATGTTAAATCGTTAAAATCAATGTTTAAATCATTCATAATGCTAGGTTCTATATCTGCTATTACTTCCATATCCTTTGAATTTGCATAAGAAACAAAATCTTTAAATTTATTTAAAAAATTTATATCATCAGATTTTGAAATCAAACAAGTAAATATTCTTTTAAATCCATATGATGAAGCTAAATCTATATAATTATAAACTGATTTTAGATTTGAATGTTGTAAATATATCGAAATTCCAAGTTTTCTCATTTTTCACTTCCCCCTAATTAAATTTTATATAATCACTATTTACCTTTAACATATCTTCAAAAACAAGTTTAGCTTTATCATAATCAACAATCAGAGGATTTTCCACCAAAGCTAAAATTGCTTTTTTCTTATCTTTAGTGTAAGCACTTTCTATTGTTAAATCTTCGTATGATTTAACACTTCTTAATAATCCTATCACATTATTCAATTTTTTATATCTATTTTTTATTGGCTCTATTCCTTGTTTACCAACTACACAATTAGTTTCAATAACACAGTCTTGTGGTAAATCTCTAATGGTATCTTTATTTAAAATATTTACTACATGCATATCTTTTTTATCATTAGATATTGAGTCTATTAAAGATATTGCAACATCTGAATAATAAGACCCTCCTCTTTTTTCTAATTCTATAGGTTTTTCATCTAATGAACTTTTCTTATATATCTTAAATAAATCTTTTTCGATTTCAATAACTTGGCTTGCTCTTAAATTATCTGTTTTTAAACTTTCTTGTTGTTTTTTTAGCATAGTGTCTTTCATATAAAAATACTTATGATAAGGGCAAGGAATTAATCTAAGAGAATTTAATAAATCCATATCAAATTTCAAATCATCAATATTTTTCATATTTATATTTCCAGTTTCTAATACTTTTAGTAAATCATCAAATATATCTTTTCCTTCATAATAGATATCATGAATATACACCAAATGATTTAAACCAATAAAATTAATTTCCAATTTATCTCTATCTAATTTCATCAAATCTGCAATCATATTTTTCATAGTTATTGGAACATTACATACACCAACAACCTTAGTATTTTTATGTTTTAAAACCGCTTGTGTAATTATACCTGCTGGATTTGTGAAATTTATCAAATATGCATCTTTTGCATATTTTTCAATGTAATCGCATATCTCAAATATTACAGGAATTGTTCTTAAAGCTTTAAAAAATCCCCCTACACCTGTTGTTTCTTGACCTAAAAGATTGTATTTAAGAGGGATTTTTTCATCATTTAACCTTGCTTTTAATCCTCCAACTCTTATTTGTGAAATTACAAATGAACTATTTTCAATCGCTTCCTTTTTATCTAAAGTCTTTTTTATCTTTATATTTAAACCAGATTTTTCTATCATTCTATTGCTTAAATCATATATTATATCTAATTTTTCTTTACCTTCTTCTATATCACATAAAGCTATTTCTTTTACATCTATATCTTTATTATTTATTATGCCTTCAATAAGTTCTGGCGTATAACTGCTACCCCCACCTATTATTGAAATTTTCATATTTTTTCACCTCTGGATTTTCTTTTAATAAATTTATATTTTTATATACTTTTTTAGTGCTACAATAAATTTTTTCATATTGAGATAAAAATAAATGGGGCTATCACTATTAAGAATTTACACACAATATAATTTTACGAATTTAAAATCAACAAAACATATTGTAATATTTATTCTTTTTGCAACAGACCCAAATACATCTTAATTTTTTATTTATTATTTAATTTTTTTACATATTTACATTAGATGCATATTCATCATCTTTCAAATACATTTTTTCATACATATGAATCATTTCTTTTGATAAATCTTTTACTGTTATTGCATTCATAAGATGATCTTGCGCATGAACCATAAGTAATGAAACTTCAGTTTTTTTGCCTCCAGCCTCTTTTTGAATTAAATCAGTTTGTTGTCCATGAGCTTTTAGAAGTTCTTTTTCAGCCTTTTTTATATATTCCTTAGCTTTTATAAATTCATTATTTCTTGCAAAAGCCATCGCTTCCATACAATAGCTCTTTGCATCTCCACTTGATGTTATAATAACAAATATAATTTGTTCTAAATCCATAAAGTCATCTCCTATCTAAATTGCATTTTTGGCTTCTTTTTCCTTTTTTTCTTCTGCTTTTTCAGCAATTATTATAAATGGTATATAAATCGCAATTGCTATTAATAAATTGATTAAAGATAATGCTGCTCCAGCAACTGACCCTCCAGTTGCTAAAAATCCTCCAATTATTGGTGGTGTTGTCCATGGAATAAATACAACAGTCTTTGGTACTATATTCATAGCAATTGCACCATAACTCGTTAATGTTAATATAAATGGTGTTAATATAAATGGTATTATAAATACTGGATTTAATACGATTGGTAATCCAAACATAACAGGCTCATTTATATTAAATAATGCAGGTGCAATTGATAAGTTAGCTAAATTCTTCATATGCTTTCTCTTACCAGCAATATAAATAGCTGTTAATAATGCTACTGTAACTCCAGAACCACCCATATATACAAAAGCATCAAAGAATGGTTTTGTAACTATATGTTTTACTGGAAGACCAGCTTGGAATGCTGCTGCATTTGCTTCTATTGCAGGCATATATAATGCTTGCATAACAGGTTCTAATATATTTGAACCATGTAAACCAAAGAACCATAATAAATGATTTAATAAAGATATTATCATTGCAGACCAAACCGTATTTCCCATATTAGACATTGGCGCTTGTATAAAATCAAATACAAACTGATGTATATCTGGATGGCCAATCTTAACAAAGAATAATTTTATAAATGCAAATATAGAAAGTGTTATTATAGATGGAAACAACGCTGCAAAAGATCTTGCTACAGCTGGTGGTACACCATCTGGCATTTTTATAACTAATCTTTCATTGCCTATTAATCTTACAAATATTTCAGTTGATAAAAGTGCTACAGCAATTGTTATAAATAACCCTTGCGCCCCAGTCCATGTATAAGGTATAGCAAATGCTTCCGCTGCCGGATTCATTATTGCCATTAAACAAGCTAATGATATAATACCGCAACTTAATCCATCTTTATCATATGATTTTCCTAAATTATATGCAATTGAAAAAGCCACAAATAAAGACATTACCGCAAAACTTCCCATCCAAAGGTTTCCCCCAAAACCTGTCCAGCCTTCTCCAAATAATCCAGTCATAAAACTTTGATATGCTTGTATAGGTAAATTATTAACTAAAACTGCCATAGAACCTACTATCATAAGTGGCATTATAGCAACAAATCCATTTCTTATTGCAACAAGATGCCTTTGACTTCCTATTTTAGCTGCGATTGGAACAAAATTTTTCTCTAAAAATGCAATCATATTAACCCCTCCACAATTTATTAAAAACCTTTTCCTAATTCCTAAAAATATTAATTTTTTAATTTCAAACTATCTAAAGCTGATTCTAAAACCTTTTTACCATCCATCATTCCATAACTTATACTATCTATAACTGCAACTGGTATAGCATAATCTTTAACTTCTTTTTCTATTTTATCCTTCAAAAATCTTACTTGCGGTCCTAATAAAACTATATCGGCTCTTTCATAATGATTTTTTGCATCTGCTTCAGCAACAGCAAATACATCAACTTCTAAATTCATTTCATCCGATGCAGTTTTCATTTTTGTAACTAAAAGACTTGTCGACATTCCTGCTGAACAAACAAGCATTATCTTCTTCATATTAAATCCCCCTTTAATTTTTATATACACATTATATATTATGCAAATACCATACCAAAATCATAATATATAATTAAAATATTTTATTTTTTCTAAAAAATATGCATTTTCAATGTTTGATATAGTTAAATTTAGTTTTTAATAAATTATTTATATTTTTTTTTATAAATTTTTAGTATAAATAAGAGTGTAATTTTACAAAAAAATAAAACAATAGTGTGTATTTTTCTACACACTATTGTTTTCGACTAACATTCTACAAAGATAATAAACTTCTTTATCATTAATACTTATCTTATATTTCTTCTCTAATTTTTCAACAGACTTCTTTATTACCATCTTTTCATATTTATATTCCTTCACTATAGATATACTCTCATAATTTTTTTCCTCATTGCTAAGTAAAGACTCTATTAAAAATGCCATATGCATTATTACTCCAACCCTTACATCATCATCAATATCTATACCCAAGGTATCCTCTATATTTTTTAATATATTTAATATTTCCTCAATTGCTTCTTTTGAATCAATTTTAGTAAGATGATTTTTTAAAGATTTACTTATGCTTATATAGTCATTTTCCTTCTCTATTAAATGACTAATTTTTTTAACTCCATCTTCCTTTAAAACTTCTGCTGCCCAAATTGTTTTTACATCTTCTAATTCCATTGGTACAGTTGTTATTACCGCTATCAAATTGTAACTTTTTTTGATTCTATCTATATTTTCTCTAAATTCATTCTTATTTAAGATATTAAAATTCTCAATTATTATATTCTTATCTTCTAAATTATTAATTAAGTAGTTTTTAATCTTCTTTGAAGCTCCATCTCCAGTAAAGCATGCTGTTATTATTATATTTTTTTTATTTTTATTTTTTACAAATACATCTATCCCTTTTTTTCTAAAATTCATACAACTATCATACACATCTTGTAATGATCTACCCATTATTCCCTTTCTTGTGGCTTCTATTATAAGAGGTGTACTCACCATATCAACTGTTTTTATCTTTATATTTAGTTCATCTTCTAAAATCTTACCAAAAGAACTAAGTGACCCCATATCTACTAATAATAATAGTCCTTTCATTTTTCCCATTTTCTTTATTTCATTTTTTATTCTCTCATACATTTGAAAAGAATCTATATCAAGAGGCATATCCAAAGCTCTGGCATATTTCACACCCATAAGTTCATTAGATACTTCAACCATACTACTTGCAGTAGATTTTCCATGCATTGCTACAAGTATTTTTATATTATTTTCTTCATTATCTTCCTCTTCTTTTGAAGTAATAAACATAGTTATATAACCAACTTCATCTATAGGAATTTCTATATCAAATTTTTCTTCAATCATTGAAGCACATTTAAATGCAATCATAAATTCTTTTTTATTTTCTGTTTTTATTTTTTTTAGATGCGGATGATATATCTCTTTTTTATTTTTTATTCTTTTTATACACTCTTGTATATGTATGGATAGTGCAAAATATATTTTTTCACTATAAATTTTACTAAGTTCATTAGAAGCATACATTAATATTTCTTCAGTTAAATCTAATACTTTTTCATCAACTATTCTTCTTAATTCCTCTCTTTTAAAAAACCTCGGTACTTGATTTAGATATTTTTTTAGAGAGATTTCTATATCATTACTTATAAGACTATTTATTTTTTCTTTTTCAAATCCCAAAGATTTTAATTTATCTACCTTTTCTTCTATACTCTTATAAAACTCTTTATTTTTATCTATATTAAATTCCTTAATAAAATTCAAATTATTATCTTCTTCATAATTAAATGTAAACACATCTTTATCGCTATCATTTATAAAATCAAGTTGACTTTTAAAATCTTTATATTTTAAAAATCCTTTATTAATATATATTGGAATAACATTTTCATCTATATAAATTTCTTCTTCTTCGTTTGCCTTAAAATTTAAAAAAGCTTTTGCACAAGATAATTTTATATCTTTTTGCAATTGTCCAATATTTGAATCACAATCATATAGTAAATAACTAATCAAGCTATTTTTACAAAGGTTTATTGGTTTTAAAAGCCTATAAGACTCTTCTTTAAAAAAATATTCTATAAGTTCAAATCTTTCTTTTAATGTTCTTTCTTTTAATGTTGGTAGGTTTATAATCATAGGTATACGCCTTACAAAAGTATCTAATAAATATGATTTTACATTTTCTGTTGTTGCACCAATTATAAGAACATTTGCACTTTCTTTTTTTGTATCTCCAAGTTTTTTGTATTCACCTTTATCTATAAATGTAAATAACATTTCTTGCCCTTGTGGTGATAATCTATGTATTTCATCTAAAAATAGTATTCCATTATTAGCTTTTGCAATAAGACCTTCTCTATCTTCTAAGGCTCCTGTATAACTTCCTTTTTTGACCCCAAATATATAAGACATTAAAAGCTGTGGTGTTTGAGAATAATCTGCACAATTAAATCTTATAAAAGGTGCATTTTTAGCAATTATATTCTCCATCTTTGAATATTCGTACATACATTCTGCAAACATAGATTTTCCTGTGCCTGTTTGTCCTAAAATTAATGTATGTAAACCATTTGGTGGATACAAAATTGCAGCCTTAGCTTGTTTAATACTTATAGCTAAACTTTCATCTTTTCCTATTATATTCTTAAAATTTATATTTTTATCAAAAAAATCTCTCTTCATATAATATAAAACCGGCCTACCATCTTTTTTTTCTATCAACCCCTTTTTATAAAGTGTATTTAAATATCTACTTGCATTAGTCCTATCTGTGTTTAACATTTTTCCAGCCTCAGTTGCACTCAGAGGTTCTTTTGCATTTTTTAATAAATTTAAAAATTTTTCTATTTTCATATAAAGTCCCCCATATTTTAAGCATTAAATATAAATAAAAAACACCCTTTTTGTATATTATACACTCAAAAAAGATGTTTTTATATTTTTATTAATTCCTATCTAAAGTCATTTAGATACTTTTTATATTTATTTTTATCTTTATTAATACTAGTTAAAGAAAAATTATTATTTAAAACATCATGTCTTTTAATATATGATATAGCCTCTTTATTTTTATATATTATTCCTATTGGGATTTTATTAGACTTTAAATGCTCCATTGATTTTTTAAAAGCAAGATTTATGTCATATGGATCATAATCATCCCCAAGCTTATATACCCTATCTTTATACCATTTAAACGTATTTATTTTATTAAAAGTTACACAAGGCTGTAATATATCTAAAAGAGCATAACCATCATATAAAATAGCTGCTTTCATCATTTCCTTTAAATGACTTATATCTCCAGAAAAACTTCTTGCAACAAACCCAATCTCTTGACTTATAGCAAAAGATATTGGGTTAAATGGCTTTACTTTAACTCCATCTAATTGTAACGTGGTTTTTTGATTAAGCGCTGTTGTAGGAGATCCTTGCCCTTTTGTCAGACCATAAATTTGATTATTATGAACAAAATGAGCTATATTTATATTTCTTCTCAAACTGTGAATTAAGTGATTACCACCTTCTCCATAGCCATCTCCATCTCCAGTTAATGCAATTACTTTTAAATTTTTATTAGCTGCTTTTACTCCAAATGCTGCTGGCAAAGCTCTACCGTGTAAACCATGAAAAGTATTTGATTTTATATAATGTGGTGTTTTTGCAGCTTGACCAATCCCTGATACTAATACATATTTCCCTTGATCCAAATCAAGCTCAGCTAATGCCATTTTCAAGGCTTCTAATATAGAAAAATTTCCACATCCTGGACACCACATATTTTCTGCATCTGATTTATACATTTTTAAATCCAACATATTAAAACACCTCTTTTTCTATTTGTGATACTATCTCTTTATAATTTATTTGTCTACCATCATATTTTAATATACTTTTATTACAGTATATTCCTGTTTCACTTCTTATTAATTTAGCTAATTGCCCTGTATAATTTTGTTCTATATTAATTATATTAACAGCCTCTTTGCTATATTCTAATAATTTTTTTGTTGGTAGAGGATATATGTCAGAAAATATAAGAGCTCCAAATTCATCTTTATTATTATTTAAAATATCTATTGCTTCTTTTATTGCTCCTATTGTAGAACCCCAACCTATTATTAAATTTTTAGGATTTTTAGTACCATAATAAATAGGCTCTATTAAGTCATTTTTTATTAAATCCAATTTTCCCATTCTTTTTTTCATCATTTTTACTCTTAATGCTTTATCTTCTGTTATATTTCCATATTCATTATGCTCATTACTACCTGTAATAACAGTATAATCTTTTGATAATCCTGGAATTCTTCTTTTTGAGATATTATTTTCTAAGTCATATCTTTTATAATTCGGTGTTTTTTCAAAATCTATATATCTATCAATCGAAATTTTATCAAAGTCTAAATCTTTTATAGTTTTATTGCTATCTGCTAAAAATTGATCACTTAAAAGTATTACTAATGTTTGATATTTATCTGCAAGATTAAAAGCTCTAGAAGTTTGATAAAAAGCATTTTCTTGATCTGTTAATGCAATTATAATTCTAGGTATTTCTCCGTGAGATGCTGTTAATAAAAATGATAAATCACTTTGTTCAGTTCTTGTTGGAAGACCTGTTGCTGGACCTGGTCTTTGAACATCTATAACAACTAATGGTGTTTCCATTATAGAAACCAAACCTAATGTTTCACACATAAGAGCAAGTCCACCACCAGAAGAACCTGTCATAGCTCTTGCACCTGCATAAGATGCTCCAAGAGCCATAGTTATTGATGCGATTTCATCTTCGGCTTGTTCAACTAATACATTTGCATCATTAGCTTTTTTTGCTATATAATTCATAACTCCAGTAGAAGGAGTCATTGGATATGCACTATAAAAAGAAACACCTGAAGCTATTGCAGAAATACCAACTGCATCATTTCCATTTATTAATATAGAATCTTTTAATTCTCCTTTTTCTATATTAAATTTATTTTTGACTAAATCATAACCTTTATTAAAAGCTTCTAGATTAGCCTTTACAATACTATCTTCTTTAAATATCTTATTTAATATCCCTTTAACACAATCTACTTCAATACCAAAAGCTTTTAAAAGGCTCCCTAAAGCTATTATATTAACCATTTTTATATTTTTTAATTCTTTTGCTAATTTATTTAATTTTAATTTAGGATAATTATTTTCATTTTCATCCAAATTAGATTCATCTGTAATCAATATACTCTTTTCCTTCAAATCTTTTTTGTGTATATCTACAGTATTTTTATCCAATGCTATTATTCCATCTAATTTATCATCATATCCAAGAACTTCATCTTTAGAAAATCTTATTTGTATAAAATTATGTCCACCTCTTACTCTAGACATATAATCTTTATTTAAAAATATATAGTAACCATTTTTTTGTAATATTTTTTTTAATATTGTAGCTAAAGTATCCATACCCTGCCCAGCAGAGCCTCCTATTAAAATATTATATTTCAATTTAATTCCCCCTTTTCCTTTTTCTAAAATCATTATAACTTAAAAATGAAATCATTTCAATTTAAAAATAGAAATAATTTCACTCCACTAATTTTAAAAATACCCTTTTTTATTTTACTTACTCTATGTATCTTTATTTTATAATTATTTTCTTTTTTTAATAATTAATTTTTTAATAAAAAATAGAGCTATTGTCCTAAGAAAAATTATATAAAATATTGTATTGCAAACCTAAAATACAATATTTTTATAAATTTCTTAATACAATAACCCTATTTTCTACAGGTATTTTTTTATAAATAATTTATTAATTAAACAGACATTTTTTCTTTTGATTCTAATTCTTTTTTGTATTTTTTAACTTCACTATCAGATGCATATATAAAATGATCTTTTTTAATTTCAACCCATTTAGGTTCTTCATTGCTATAGTCATGATCTTCTTTAGGATTATAAGTCTTTCTAACTCTAGTCTTTTCATAATCAGGGTCAGGTAATGGTATTGCAGATAATAATGATTTTGTATATGGATGCAGCGGGTTATTAAATAACTCTTCACTACTTGCAAGTTCCATAATCTTTCCTTTGTACATAACTGCAATTCTATCACTTATATATTTAACCATAGATAAATCGTGTGCTATAAATAAATAAGTTAAACCTCTATCATTTTTTAATTTATTCATAAGATTAACTACTTGAGCTTGAATAGAAACGTCAAGTGCAGAAATTGGTTCATCTGCTATTACAAGTTCTGGTTCTATCGCTAATGCTCTAGCTATTCCTATTCTTTGTCTTTGCCCGCCAGAAAATTCATGTGGATATCTACTTGCGTGTTCTTTATTTAATCCAACAGTTTCTAATAAATCATATACTATATTATTTCTTTCTTCTGTTGTTTTTGCTATTGCGTGCGCATCCAACCCTTCTGCAATTATATCCGTTACAGTCATTCTTGGATTTAAACATGCTTGTGGATCTTGGAATATCATTTGAATCTTTTTATTTATATCCTTTTTATTTTTAGTAGATTTTTTTCCTTGAATATTTTCTCCATTAAATACAATCTCTCCACTAGTTGCTTCATAAAGTCTTATTATAGTTCTTCCTGTTGTAGATTTACCAGACCCACTTTCTCCAACAAGTCCAAAAGTTTCTCCTTTATAAATATCAAAACTCACACCATCAACAGCTTTAACAGTGGTATTTCTATTTATTTTAAAATATTGTTTTAAATCTCTTACTTTTAATAACACTTCTTTTTTATCAGTTTTAATACCATGTGTACTCATTATGCAGATGCACCTCCTAATTTTTTTCTAAGTCTTTTTACAAGTTCAGGTGGTTCAACCTTAGGCGCATTTGGATGTAATAACCAAGTTGCAGCCTTATGAGTTGGCGAAACCATAAAAAATGGAGGTTCTTCTTCCATATCAATAGCAAGAGCAAATTGACTTCTTCTTGCAAAAGCATCTCCTTTTGGTGGCTTTGTCATATCTGGCGGAGAACCAGGAATTGCATATAATTCTAAATCTGTAGAATCTAAAGTTGGCATAGATGCAAGAAGTCCCCAAGTATATGGATGTTGTGGGTTATAAAATACCTCTCTACATTTTCCTATTTCTATTATTTTCCCAGCGTACATAACTGCAACACGATCTGAAACATTTGCAACAACACCTAAATCATGTGTTATAAATATTACTCCAACTCCAGTTTTCTTTTGAATATCATTTATAAGTTCTAATATTTGTGCTTGTATTGTAACATCAAGAGCAGTTGTCGGTTCATCTGCTATAAGAATTTTAGGATTACAAGCTAGAGCAATTGCAATTACTATTCTTTGTCTCATACCACCTGAAAATTGATGTGGATATTGTTTCATTCTAGCTTCTGCTTCGCTAATTCCAACAAGTTCTATAAGTTCAATAGCTTTTTTTCTTGCTTCTTCTTTACTCTTTCCTTGATGTTTTACAACACCTTCCATTATCTGTTTTCCAATTGTCATTGTAGGATTTAGTGAAGTCATAGGATCTTGGAATATCATAGATATTTCTTTACCTCTTATACTTTCAAATTCACTGTCACTGTATTTAGCTAAATCTACACCTTTATATAAAATTTGACCTTTTGTTATCTTACCATTACCAGCTAATAGACCCATTAAAGTCTTAACTGTAACCGATTTACCAGATCCACTTTCTCCAACAATTGATAAAGTTTCTCCCTCATAAAGATCAAAATTAACTCCTCTAACTGCTTTAACACTTCCACCATGTATCTTAAATTCTATACATAAATCCTTAACTTCTAAAATAGGTTCCTTTGGCATAAATAACACTCCTTTAATTATTCTTCATTCTTGGATCTAATGCATCTCTAAGTCCATTTGCAAAGATATTAAGACTAAGCATTAATATACTTATCACAATAGCTGGCATAGTCATAATATGAGGATAAGTAATTAATATCTTTTGACCATCACTTATTAATACCCCTAATGATGCTGCTGGTGCAGGAAGTCCAAACCCAATAAATGCTAAGAACGCTTCATAGAATATCGCTGAAGGAACTATAAATGTTATCATTATCATTATCTGTCCAATTATATTTGGATACATATGCTTTAATATTATTTTAAAATCAGATGTTCCTAATGTTTTTGCAGCCAAAACAAATTCTTGATTTTTTAATTTAAGTATTTGTGATCTAACAACTCTAGCCATACCAATCCAACTTGTAACAGTCAGTGCTAATAAAATAGATAATAAACCTGGTTCTAAAAGTAAGATAAATATTATAACAACAACTAAATAAGGTATTCCACTTATAACCTCACAAAATCTCATCATTATATTATCTATTCTTCCACCATAATAACCAGCAACACTACCATATGCAATTCCAACTATCATACATACTAAGGCTGATATAACACCCATTAAAAGAGATACTCTAGTACCTTGCCAAGTTCTAGTCCATTGATCTCTTCCTAGTTCATCTGTTCCAAACCAAAAATAAATATCTTTAGCTCCACTTTTTACATATGAATATTCTTTTATCATATATTTTTTTACTTGTGTCTCACCTATTGTTTCCATTCTTTCACTCAAAATCTTGTATTCATCTTCTTTATATCTGCTAAGTCCTCTTTCCCCAATTTCTTTCTTAATTGTCCCATCAAAAATCCCCATATTTTCAAGACCTGGTACTCTCGGTGGCAATTTAGATAGAATTTGATTAGTTTCTGGTGATCTTAATTGATCTTTATATGAATATGGGTTAAAAAATGGTGCAACTATCGACATAAATGTTAAAAATAAAAGTATAACCATTCCAGTAACCGCTCCTGGATTTTTAAATAATCTTACTCTTGCATCTTGCCAAAACGTTAAACTTTCTTTTTCTATTCTTTCATTTAGACTCGTATCCATCTCTATAAGTTTAAATTTTTCCTTTGGAAAATCTGGTATTTGCTGATTTAACATTTATTTTGCACCTCCTTGAAGTCTTATTCTTGGGTCAATTACCATGTATAGTAAATCTACAACAAATATTACTGCTATATAAAGTGCACTATAGAATGTTGCAACTCCTAATATAACAAAGTAATCATTTAGTGTAACTCCTTCTATAAGTAAGAAACTAACTCCTGGTATACCAAATATTTTTTCTATAACAGTAGAACCTGTAAGTAATGTAACAGTCATTGGTCCAACTATTGTAACTACTGGTATAAGTGCATTTCTTATTGCATGCTTAACAATTACAACACTTCTTTTTAACCCTTTAGCTCTTGCTAAAAGTATGTAATCACTATTTAAAACTTCAACTAATTCTGTTCTCATAAATCTTGTTGTTGATGATATTACATAAAGCATCAGTGATATTGATGGCATTATCGTTGACATAAACGTCATATTGTAAACCACAGGAAATATTGGTATAATAACCCCTAAATAAAGTTGCATCAAAGAACCAAATACAAAGGATGGAACTGAAACTCCTAAAATTGCTACTATTATGGTTATATGGTCAATTGATGTTCCTCTTTTTATCGCTGCAATTGCTCCTAATATAATTCCTATCAAAACCCCCATAAATAAAGCTTGCGTCCCAACTTTAACAGTTATAGGAAGTCTTTGAATTATTAAATCACTAACCTTTTGTTTATCATATTTAAATGAAAGTCCAAAATCGCCCTTCATAACATTTCCCATATATCTTACATACTTAACTGGTAGAGGATCTGACAGTCCATATTTTTCATTTAATATAATCTTTTGTTCCTCTGATAGTTTTTCATCATTAAAAGGTGAACCTGGTAAAAATTGAAGCATTAAAAAAGTTATAGAAACCACTAAAAATAGTGTTAGTAAACTAAGACCTAAACGCTCTGTTATATATCTGAACAAATATAATCACTCCTTTTTAAAATTAAAGGCTCTACATCTTGTAGAGCCTTAAGATGCTTATTATCTACTTTTATCATTTCCTACATTAAATCTTAAATAAGCAATACCAAATCTACTTATCTTTTGATAATTAGGATCATCTAAGTATCTTTCTACATTTTGTGACGATAAACCAACTCTATCAATTTCACCTGATTCATACATATTAACAAGAGAATTATTATCTTTTATAACTCTAAATGTTATTTTATCAACCTTAACAGTATCTTTGTCCCAATAGCTATCATTCTTAACTAATGTATCTCCATAACCAATTTTCCAATCAGTCATCTTAAACGGCCCATTACAAACTATATATTCTGGACCTGTCCCAAATTTTTCTTCTCCAACTTCTTTAACGAATTTTTCGTTTATTGGACAAAATACTTGGAAATAAGAAACTAACTCTTTAAAATAAGGTACTGGAACATCTAAATTAACTTCTAATGTATAGTCATCTATAGCTTTAACACCTAATTCTTCAACTGGTTTTTCTCCAAGCATAACAGCCTTTGCATTTTTGATTCCTGCAACTTCAACCATTTGTGCATACTGTGCTCCAGTATTAGGATTTGCAAGTCTTCTCCAAGAGTAAACAAAATCATGTGCAGTTACAGAATCTCCATTTGACCACTTCGCATCTTTTCTTAAGTTAAAAGTATAAGTTTTTCCATCAGTACTTATTGTATGATTTATAGCAACTCCAGGAACTAATTTTTCTCCCATTGGATAATAAAGACCTTCCATCATATTAACAAGTCTTATAAATGATACTTGATCTGTAGCTTTACTTGTATCTAATGATGGTATATCTGATGCATCATAATATCTAAATAATTTTTCACCATCTACTTCTTGACTATCCATATATTTAAATGTGTAATCTCCACCAACAGGATTAGCATATACATCTTTTATATATGGTTTTTGAACTATAGATACAACTTTTTGATATAAAGGTGATAAAGCTGCATCTTCTTCTATTAGCATTTTTTCAGCTTCTTGTAATTTTTCAAATCTTGCATCTGGATTAAGAGCTAATTCTCCTACTAATGCACTTTTTATTATTTCATCATATTTATCATTATTATAGCCTATATCATTATTTCCATCTTCACTATGCCACATACCAAGGAATGTTGTTGGATCTACGTAATCCGGTCCCCATATAGCAAACTCCATTTGGAATTTACCATTGTTAGCCAAATCAATTTTATTCTTAAATGGTTGTTGAATTATCTGAACAGAAAGTCCAGGTAAAGCATCTGTTAATTGTGCTTGTATATATTCCGATATTTTTTTTGAAGATTCTGAATCAAATACCAAAAATTCTAATTTTGCACTATCAAAATCAAGCTCTTCTTTTGCTTTAGCCCAATATTTTCTAGCCTCTTCTACATTAAAATGATTAAACCCATCATACTTTGTTCTAAAATCTTCACCTTTTGAGTCAAAATTAAAGTTTTTAGGAACAAAATAATCAGCTACAAAAGAACCATTTGCAAGTATTTCATCACATATAAACGATTTATCATAAGCCATAGATATAGCTTTTCTTGCATTTACATTTCTAACTAGTGTAAGACCATCTATTGTCTTTCCACCTTCTGTAGAACTCCCCTCATCGCTTGAACTTGATACTGCAGAATTTCCACCACATGCAGTAAAACTAAGCACTACCATTAAAACAGTCATTATAAGTGCCAACTTCTTTTTAAACATTAAATTTCCCCCTTCTTACTATTTGTATTTTTTTATTCATAAATATTCATAAATTATTTTGAATTTCTTGATATCTTAAGTATGCAATTTTATTTTTTTATTCATCCATTTTATTGTGTATAAAAATTTTATAATTTTATAATTTTTATATGTGAAAAAAATAATTAATCATATTTATGAATTTTCTAATAATTTCTTAATCTAATTTTAACATTTTGATTTTACATATTCAAACATTTTTTATATAATGATTATTAACAACATAAAAAAAATACTATATAACTTAGTCATTTTTTAGCTTTCAAGACTTTATTAAATTTTATTAATATGTGATTTTTTTACATAGTTTCCGAGTTTAAAATCACTTATTTAAATACATTCACGTTCAAAAGGAGGACATTTAATGAAAAAAATATCTACTTATCTACTTGCTATACTTTTAGCCTCTTCATTTTTATTAATTTTTGTTCAAAAAAATTTATTAAATTTCATAAATTGCATCTTTATGATTTCAATAATTCTTTTTGTTATCTTTGGCTTTCAATTCATAAGAGAAGGTGGTCTTTTTAATTTTGCCATTTACTCTCATAAAAAATTCATGAAAGTTTTTAGAAAAAAATCTTTAAAAGATGCTAATGAGGAAGAAGAAGTTACTTTGGATAGATACAAAACTTATCATAAAAATATTAAATGGAATGATACAAAATATATTTTTGTATCTAGTATTATAGGAATATTATTATCATTTTTATTATCTGTAAAATATATGATAAAATAAAATTTCTATAGAATAATAAATTTTAAAACAAATTACATCAAAATTTATAAATAACATTTTTTTATTTACAAATTTTTTATAGTAAAAAATAAAAAAAGGCTATTGAATTAAGAAATTTAGCTACAGCATACTATGTTATGAATTTAAAATAAACATAATATGTTGTAGTCTTTTTTCTTAGAACAACAGCCTCTTTTAATTATTTATAATATCAATCAAGTTTCTTAAATATTTAAATTCAATATAAAATCAACCAAAATCTTTTCATATTCATATACCGAACTAATTTCTACATACTCTAAATCTCCATGCCAATTAGCACCACTTGGACCAAATTCAATTGCAGGTATATTTTCCTTTGCAAAAAATCTAGTGTCTGCTGAACCATGTTGTCCAAACACTCTAATATCATTATTATTTGTTATTTTCTTTGTACTTTCCTTTAATTTAAGTACAAATTTATCTTCTTCGCTAGTATTTACACTTTGGCCTATAAGTTTTGTTATAACATTTCCATCTATATTATTTTTTATATCTTCTATAATTTCATTTGGATTTAAATGTGGTACATATCTTATATCAAGACCAATTTTGCATTTATCTGGTACTTTATTATATACATCTCCACCATCTATCAAAGCTAAATTAATAGAAGATCCCTCATATAAAGATGTGCTTTCTTTTGCAAAATCTAAGTTCTTTATCTTTTCATATACTTCGATAGATTTTTCTATTGCATTAATTCCTTCCCATGGTCTACTTCCATGAGCTGATTTTCCAACAACTTCAACATCAAGTCTCATAAAGCCTTTTGCTTGTATTCCAAGACCTAAATTTGTAGGTTCTCCACATATTACAAAATCACCTAAATAACCCTGTTCTGCTAAATATTTCGAACAATTAAGCCCACCATCTTCTTCATCAGAAACTAATTGTAGCATTATCTTACAATCCAAATCCATTTTACTAAGTTTAATAAATGCATTAATCATAGAAGCACATCCAGCCTTCATATCAGCCGTACCTCTTCCATACATTCTACCTTCTTTTATTATTGGATTAAACATTTTTTCGTCTGCTTTTATAACATCTAAATGACCATTTAAAATTATTGTTTTATCACCATTACCAATAACACTTACATATGATTTATGTCCATTATTTTCAATTATCTTACCTTCAATACCTCTATCTAATAAATATTTAGCACTATATTCAATCGCTTGATTAGCACTTTCCTTTGTTGACGAATCTATTTTTACAAGTTCTTCTAATAATTTTATAGTATCCATTTTTATCTCCTTTTATTTATTATCTATTTTTAAATATTTATCAAACCATCCTAAAATTTCATTAAATCTTACTATTTTATTTGATGGTTTACCAAGCTTAACAAGTGAATGTCTTTCATTTTCAAATAAACACATTTTTGTATCAACTTTGAAATATTTAAGTGCACTATACATTTCAACAGATTGTGAAAATGGACATCTTCTATCTTCTTTTCCATGTATAAATAATGTAGGTGTTTTTACTTCATTTGCAAAATTTATTGGAGATGCATCCAAGTATTTTTCTTTATCATCCCAAAAGCTAACTCCACCCATATAATCATATACATATTGAAATCCTATATCACTTGAATTAAACATTGAAATCATATTGCTTATTCCTCTTTGAGATATAGCAGCATCAAATTTATTATTTTTTGTTATAATAACATTTGTCATATAACCACCATAAGAACCACCCATAACACCTAATTTTTTTATATTTTTATATTTTTCTAAAACAATATCTGTAAACAACATCAAATCTTCATAAGCATATTCATAGAAATTTCCTCTGATATCTGCAAATTTATCTTTTTTTCCATCGCTTCCTCTAGGATTACAATATATTACCACATAACCTTTAGATGCAAGTAATTGAAGTTCATGAAAATAAATATGAGAAAATATAGCTTTTGGTCCACCATGTATATTTAATATTGCACTATACTCTTTATTTTCATCAAAATTTAAAGGTTCTAATATAAAACCATCTATTTTTTCTTGGTTTAAATTCTCAAAAACAATATGTTTTGGTTTTATAATATTTCTTGTATTTTCAAACTTCAAATTAAAATCTGTTATACATTCTTCTACATCCATATTAATCTTATATATTTCTTGCAAAGAAGCTTCTCTTAAACAAATAGCATAAATTTCATCATTTTTAATATCATAAGAATCAATCGAACCAGATTTATAACTATGGTTGCATATATTTCCATCTTTATCTACAGAATATATATAAGAACCCAAATCTTTTGTTATCAAAAAATATAATTTATTTTTATAAACTAAAGTATCACTTGATGATCCAAATTTAGCATCAGTCATAATCATCTTTTCTTCATTACTCTCATCAAAATCTGTAGTTATTTGACTTTCTTTAAAATTTAATAAATCAATTTTATAAAATTCATGATTAGAATTTCTTCCAGCTCTAGTTTTATCTGTTGCAGAAAAAATTATATTATCATCTAAAAAATGTACATATGATATTCTGTATTTATCCTTAGATGATATAAGTTTTATTTCTAAATCATCTAAATTCATAAGATAAATGCTTGAATTCACTTTCTTTATACCATCTATATCATAGCCTATAAAAACAATTTTATTATCTTTAAATTTTATATCTGAAACATCTAAATTTTCATTAGTTATTCTTTTTTTCTCATTCGTTTTTAAATTCATTTTAAAAATCGCTTTTCTATGATTTGATGAAAACGAAGCACCTTCTTGATAAAATGGTAATTCATCTCCGATTTCATAGTTTTTATTTAACTCATTATTACAAATTCTCTTCGTATAAAAAATTTCTTCATTATATATGTAAAAATCATTAAATATATCATCAATTTCTAAATAAGTACTTATCTCTTTTGATATTATATTTATTTTCTTTAATAAAGTTTTATTATTTTCTACTTCTTTATATAATATAGTTTCTTTGTTTATAAAATCATAAAAATCCACTTTTATATTTAAATTTTCTTTATTCTTTGTCTTTAGATTTAATAAATAAAATTCCTTTTTGTAAGAATCGTTTTCTAAATCATGATTCATTTTTAAAAAACAAGCAAAAGTAGCATCTTCATTTATTTTTATATTTGATAATATATTAAAATCTAAAAAATCTTCTACTTCTATATTTTTTTTCATAATACCCTCCCTAAAATATGTTATCATTTAATAAATAATATATAATATTCAATAAGCAATATAAATGCCAGTATTCAATAATCTTTACAAATAGATATAAAAGAGGTGATATATTTGTACTCAATAGCATTAATAACGGAAACTATTTTTAAAAAAAATATTCAAAGTAGTACAGGCAATATATTAAAAGATAATTTAAACGAAATACTTGAAGATAAAATCATTGTTAATAACTATTATTTAGATGCCCTTGATGAAATAAAAGAAATTAAAGAAGATATTATACTTGTTATGACAAGGGAAAAAATAGATAAGATAAAACCATATGTTCAAAATACAAGTAAAATAATAATAACAGAAAGAACTTTTTTATCAAACAATATATATAAATTATTTGAAATTAAAGAAAATGAATCAGTATTAGTAGTCAATGATTGTTATGATACTACATTAGAAACTATAAATGCACTCTATCAAACAGGTATTAAACATATCAAATTAATACCTGTTGAAAATAATAAAGAATATAAAAATATAAAAATAGCAATCACTCCAGGAGAAAAAGAACATGTTCCTAATTATATAGATAACATAATTGATTTAGGCTCGAGAGTTATGGATATCTCAACAATATTTAGGATTTTATCTATATTAAAAATAGATGATTACAATATTCAAAACAATATAATTAAATACTTAGAAAAAATAGTTAGTAAAAATACTGGAATTAAAGAAAATTATAAAAATTTAATACTTAAAATGAAAGAATTAGATTTATTATTAGATCTTTCAAAAGAAGGTATTTTATTAACAGATATAAAGGGAAATATAATTGAATGTAATGAAACTTTTAAAAATATTTTTTCTATAAATACAAAAATTAAAAATAAAAATATAAATGATATTTTAAAGGATTTTGATTTTAAAAATTATTTGAATAATACTGAAATAAATAATGAAATAATTATTTATAAAAATAAATATTTAAATTTAAATAAAAAAGATCTCCTTTATTTTGATAATCAAAATAGACTATTTTTCTCAATCGATGATATTACTCATATCAAAAATTTAGAACAAAATTTAAGCAAAAAACTGAGAAAAAAAGGGCAAATTGCAAAATATACATTTGATAGTATTATAACAAATTCACAAATAATGAAAAAAACTATTGATATTGCAAAAAAAATATCAAAAAATAATATGACCATATTAATAAGAGGTGAAAGTGGTACTGGAAAAGAAGTCTTAGCACAAGCAATTCATAATCACTCAACTAGGTCAAATCAACCTTTTGTAGCTCTAAATTGTGCTGCAATGCCCGAAAATCTATTAGAATCAGAATTATTTGGTTACACCAAAGGCTCTTTTACTGGTGCATTAAAACAAGGTAAACAAGGTCTATTTGAACAAGCTCATAATGGTACTATTTTTTTAGATGAAATTGGTGATATGCCTTTACATCTACAGACTAAATTACTTAGAGTTCTTCAAGAAAGACAAGTTATGCCTATAGGTTCAAATGAAGTCATTGATATAGATGTTAGAATAATTGCAGCAACTCACAGAAATTTGCTTTCTATGATAGAAAAAGGTGAGTTTAGAAATGATTTGTATTACAGACTTAATGTTTTGCCTTTACATTTACCTCCATTAAAAGATCGCTTTGATGATATAATTTTGCTTTTTAATGAATTTAGCGATATTGAATATGAATTAAGCGATGAATTTATAAACTATTTACTTAACTATGATTGGCCTGGTAATATACGTGAACTTATGAATTTAACATCTTATATTAATGCTCTTTGCGAAAATAATAAAATTGATTCAAAAATTTTACCAAAACATATTATTAAAAACAGTAAAATAAATAATAAAAAAATAGAAAATTCATATGATGATTTTAAACAAATACTAAATATATTAAAGTTGAAAAATATAGAAAATGAATCAATCAAAATACTAAATATCATTTTACAATTACAAAATTTAAATATTAGCTCTGGAAGAAAAAATATTTCTTCTTATTTACAAGAAACTAATTTCAATCTAAATGATTCTAAAATTCGAAAAATTTTAGAAATTTTAAAAAATTTAAACTTACTTGAATCAAAACGAGGCAGAAATGGTCATAAGCTAACAAATCAAGGAATTTGTTTTTTAAACAACATTAAAAAAAATATATAGCAAGTCATATCTTTTTATAAGGATAAAAAACAGGACTATAAACAGGTTTTTTAATCCTCATTTTAAAACCTATTTTCACTCCTATTTTTTATAAGGCTATTTTTTATAATATTTTTTTAAATAAATGAGTATTTTATTCTTATAAGTGAAAACGATGTTCTCACTTATAAAAAAAAATCATTATTTTATTCTTATAATTAAATAATTCTAATACTTTTAGTAATTTTTAAACTTTTGCAAGTTTTATATAAAAAAATTTTTATTGTTATTTTTTTTTCTTTTTTTCTCAATCTATTATCACATGGTATGGTAATTGCTAGTTTATTATTTCGAAATAATAGTTCATATATTTTGTACATAGTATGAAGAATATTTAAATAGGGAGTGAATTTTTTGAGTAAGAATAAACTAGGTTTTTGGAGTATTGTACTTTTAGGTATAAACTCTATTATTGGTACAGGTATTTTTGGTCTACCAAATGAAGCATATGCAATGGTAGGAGTTTCTAGTATTTGGGTTATTTTATTTGATATGATGTTAGCAGTTTCTATAGCATTATGTTTTGCTGAAGCATCAGGTAGATTTAAAAATAATGGTGGTCCTTATTTATATGCCAAAGAAGCATTTGGTAATTTCTTTGGTTTTGAAGTTGGACTTATGAAATGGTTTATGAGTATAATTGCATGGGCATCTTTTGCTGCATTCTTTGCACAAAGAATCGGAATTTTAGTTCCTGCATTAAATAATCAAGCTGGTAAAATTATTGTAATTGTTTTTACATTAGGAAGTTTAGGTATTGTTAATTTATTGGGTGTTAAAAGTTCAAAAGTTGTTAATAATGTAATAACTAT
Organism: Peptostreptococcaceae bacterium AGR-M142; assembly: GCA_045345765.1. Lineage (GTDB taxonomy): Bacteria > Bacillota > Clostridia > Peptostreptococcales > Peptostreptococcaceae > JAOARY01. The sequence goes on along the minus strand of CP148265.1, from coordinate 2,723,644 downwards.
AGGTAAATTAATACCACTTATATTATTTATATCTGTTGGTATATTCTTTATTAATGGCGGAAATTTTGATCCATCTATTTCTAATATAGAAGTTACTTCTGGTGGTTTTGTTGAAGCATCTGTATTATTATTCTTTGCTTTTACTGGATTTGAATCTATAGCAATAGCTGCTGAAGATATGGAAAATCCAGATAAAAATTTACCTAAAGCAATTGCAATGGTAATGCTTATAGTATCAGTTGTTTATATAGCAATCTTAGCTATTTGTATAGGAGTTTTAGGCCCTAAACTAGCAACAAGTAATGCCCCAGTTGCTGATACGGCAGCAATTTTCTTAGGCCCTATTGGTAAGAGTTTCATATTAGGTGGTACAATAGTGTCTATTGCTGGAATAAATATAGCAGCGTCATTTGTTACTCCTAGAGTTGCAGTTGCATTATCTGAAACAGGTGTACTTCCAGATATTTTTGCAAAAAATAATAAGCATGGTGCTCCATATGTTTCTATAATAGTTACAATAGTATTATCAGGTTTACTTGCACTTTCTGGTCAATTCCAAACACTTGCTGCATTAAGTGTTATCGTTAGATTTATCCAGTACATACCAACATGTATATCTGTTATGATTTTTAGAAAAAGAATGCCTAATCAAAAGCTTAATTTTAAAGTTCCATTTGGTAATTTTATTCCTATGTTCGCAACATTAGTGAGTATATGGTTATTAGTTAAAGTAGGTATTGGAAAACCAAGTAAAATAGTATTTGGTCTTGGTGGTTTGGTAATTGTAGCACCACTTTATTTGGTAATGAAAGATAATATGTTAGCTAAAGATAAAGAAAAATCTTGTTCATAATATTTATTCATATAAATTAAATTCTTGCAATAAAAGAGGCGGTTAATTCTAACGCCTCTTTTTAATTTACTCTTTAAAACTCAAACAATTTGTATTAATAATAAATTTGATTATAAATACAAATTAAAACCAATAGTTACAATAAAGTTAAGCTTATCTAAAATCACTTTAATCAATGCTTTTAATAATATATAATTTACAAGGGACAAAAATTAAAAGGAGTGATATTTTGAAAACAAAAAAAATTATAAATATGGTGGTAATACTTACAATACTATCTTTTAATATTGTTTTTGCACAAGATAATCTACAAATAGAAGGCACTAATGCAATAGCAATAGATTATGATACTAATGAAATAATTTATGCAAAAGATATTGATACTAGAGTTTATCCAGCTTCTATCACAAAGCTATTAACTGCATTATTATTAAGTGAAAATATAGATGAAAACTCACTTTTAACATTTACACAAACTGCATCTGAACAGCCTTCTTATTCTTATAGCAAAAATGTACACCCTGTAAAAATAGGAGATCAAATAACTTTAAAAAATACATTAGATGCACTTCTTTTGTACTCTGCCAATGATATTGCCTATATGGTTGCTGATAACGTGAGTGGTAATTCTAAAGATTTTGAAATACTTATGAATAAAAAATTAAAAGAATTAAATATGTTAAATTCAAACTTTGTAACACCAAATGGTCTGGATTCAAATACGAATAATCATTATACAACAACATATGATTTAACTAAGTTAATGAAGGCTTCTTATGATAATCAACTAGTTAGAAATTCCATAGAAAAAACAAAGGCTGATGTTAGATTTATAGATGGCCCAGTTGCTCATTTTGAAAATAGAAATAAATTAACAGGTAAAGATGGTTGTATAGGTGGAAAAACTGGTTACACAAAAAAAGCAGGAAGATGTTTACTTAGCATTTATGAACGTGATAATAAAAAAATAATAATGGCGGTTATGAACTCTAAATATAATATGCCAGAGGATACTATAGTTTTTGATGATATGTATAAATTGGCTGATTTTGCTTATAATAAAGAGAAATCTATTTTATATAAAAAAGATGAAGTTCTAAAAACTATAAAAAAGGAATATAATATCTTTCCATTTATAGGTCCTAAGCTTAGTATAGATATTCCTATATTTTCAAAAGAAGATATATTGTATTATGATTCTAATTTAGATATCAATAAAAAAATAGTCTTAAAAGATTTTGATGCTTGGAATTTAGATGATGATTTTGCTTTAGCTAATTTAAATATACAAATTAGAGATTATAATAAAAATTATAATTTATATACCTCGATAACAAAAAAAGATTTATTCTTTAAAAATTTATATATATATATAATCGCTTTAATATTAATTTTGGCTCTTATAGTATTTATTATTAAATTCTTCACTCGAAATAAAAGAAGAAATATATATAGTAGTAGAAAATATTATTAAAATGCGTCTTCACAATTTAATTTAAATATAAAATTTAATTACTTTTATCAAATTTAAAAAGTCTTAAAATGATTATAATCATCTTAAGACTTTTTTTATGCTTTAAAATTATATATTGGTTTTAAAATATCTATTATATCTATTGTATCTTTAGTATTTTTTATTATCTCATCAATAGATTTATAAGCCATAGGAGCTTCATCCAATGTAGATTCTCTTATACAACTACTATATATATCTTTCATAGAATCTTTAAAATTTTCCATATCTAATTCTTCCTTAGCTTGTTTTCTACTTAAAATTCTTCCAGCACCGTGAGGAGCCGAATTATTCCAATTAGAATTTCCTTTTCCTGTCGCAATTATACTACCATCTCTCATATTTATAGGTATTATAACTTTTTCTCCATCATTTGCTGATATAGCGCCCTTTCTTATTATCTGGCTTTCAAAATCTATATAATTATGTATAGATTCAAAATAATCTAATTTAGAAATATCTAAATCTAAATAATCTAAAATAGTTTTAGCCATTGTAAGTCTACTAAGACTTGCATATTCTTGTGCAAATTTCATATCTTGCAAATAATTTTCTCTACCTACACCCTCTAAGAAAGCTAAATTCTTTGAAACCTTATATTTTTCTTTTAATAACTCAATCTCATCAATAACATCTTTTATAATTTCATTTTTATTTTCAATATTTGAATCAATTTTTAAAGACTCGATTTTCTCTAGTTTCTCTTTTTCATAAAAATTCAACATATCCTTACAATAGTCAACAGCAATCTTTTGATGATAAGTCGCTATTCTTTGACCTAAGTTCCTACTACCACTATGGATTACTAAGAATTTATTTTCTTTTTTGTCTACTGCAATCTCTATAAAATGATTCCCTCCACCTAAAGAACCTATAGAACATAAATCTCTTTTTAAATCACCTTTGGTTTTTTTGCTTATTTTTGCTAATTTTTCATTAAATGCTTTATCTAATCTTACTTTACTTTTACTATTAACATTCATTCCATGAGGAATTTTATGTCTTATATATAAATCAAGTTCTTCCAAATCTAAATCAATCTTAGATAAATTAACAGCAAGCATACCACAGCCAATATCTACACCAACCAAATTAGGAATAACTAAATCTTTCATACATGCGCTAAAACCAATAACACAACCCTTACCCCTATGAACATCTGGCATTATCCTTATTTTAGCATCCTTAAATGCATGATGATTTAATAGTTCCATAATTTGCGATATACTTCCTTCATCAATATTATCAGTATATACAATTGCTTCGTTTAATTTTCCTTTTATTTCTATCATATATCCACCTACTTTAATTCATTATTTTACAAGATATAATAAAACCTGTTATTGATGTGAATATAAATATTATAACACCTAAACCAACTGATTTTAAGCCTTTATCTTTTATATCCTTAAAATCGACCATTAGCCCCATAGATATCATTGCCATTAAAATAGAATATGAACTTAATTTAGATAAAATATTTATTATAGAATTATCTATATTAATTACACTATTTATTAAAACTGCAAATAAAAAATATTTTAGATATGTAGGAAATTTAACTTTAGCCTCTTTTTCTTTATATATATTACTAAGTACTAATGAAACAGGAACTAACATTAAAACTCTAAGCATTTTAACAAATGTTCCAATCTCTAAAGAAGTCTCTCCTCTTAAACCTGCTGCTGCAAGAGCATGGGCAACACCATGAAGTGAAATTCCACAAAAAGCACCAAATTGAGCATCTGTTAAATTTATAATATTACCAAGAAAAGAATATAATAAGACACCAATTGCGCCTAACACACTAACAATTGATACAGAAATTACAGTATCTTTTTCTTTAGCCTTTATTACAGGACCCATAGCAACAACTGCTGACGCTCCACATATACTAGATCCAACTCCTATTAATACTCCTGTTTTTTGATCAACTTTCATAATTTTTGATAAATAAAATCCAAGTATCAAAGCCATTGTTATTATAAAAATCACACTAAAAAAAGTTTTAGGTCCAGCATTTTTAACTAAATAAAAATCTAGTTTAAATCCAAGAAGCACAATTCCAAATTTTAATAATTTTTTAAGACAAAAATTTATACCTGGTTTATATGATTTTTTTACTGTAAAAAAATTAGAATAAATCATCCCAAGAATGATTCCTATTGTAAGAATCTCCAAATTCAACACATTACCTATTAATTTTTCTACTATTATAGATATTAACAAAAACAAAAAAACAAAAATTATCCCTTTATAATTATTTTTCATATTAATCGCCTCCATAAGCAAGTATATATCAATTTTTGAATAATTAGAAATTATATTTGCTTATAGTTTAATAAGTAAAATTTATAGTTTTTCAATAACAGTATTAAATTCTGCACCTAAAAGAATTATTATACTACTTAAATAAAGCCAAAGTAATAACGCAATAATCCCACCAATACTACCATACATCTTATTATAATTTGAAAAATTATTAACATAAAAAGAGAATACAATAGACATTAAAATCCAAACTACACTTGAAAATAATGCACCTTTATAGAATTTTTTTATAGGTCTTTTTTTGATATCACAAAATTTATAAAATATAGTTAATATAAAAACTATGAATACTAAAGGTATAAAAAATTTAATAAAATACCAAGGTGTTATAAAAATTTTTGGAATCTTTATAAAATCAAAAATCAAATAAGCTATATGTTTACCAAAAACTATAAATAAAATAAGTAAAACTATTGATAATGCAAAACAAAATGTCATTATTACAGAAATAAATCTAACTTTTATAAAATTTATCTTTTGTGTTTCATTATATGATTTTGAAACACCTTTTATAAGTGCTTTTGTTCCATTTGATGAAACCCATATACTACTAAGTAAACCTATCGAAACTATAGCTTGAGAATCTTCTAATTTTATTTCATTTATTATTGCAAGCACCAAATCATAACTTGTTTTTGGTATAACACTTAACACTTGCACTAATACTTCTTCATTATCTATAGGTGTATAATTTAATATTGCTATTAACATTATTAAAAAAGGAAAAAATGAAAGTATTAAATTATATGTTGCCAGCCCTGCAAAAGATGTTAAATCTTTTTTATTAAAATTTTTAAATATCTCTATAAAGTTTTTTATTATCATAAAAATTACTCCCTTATCTTATTAATTTAAATATCTTTATCAAAATGCTATAAAATAAAACTCATTTATACCAGTATATACTACTATATACCTAAAATATCTTAACTTAAATGGCTAACTTTCGATCAGTTAAATATCTTATTTAACTGATACTCTTATATTGTATATTTACTAAAAAAATTATTTATCTATCTTATTGTATTTAATTTAATAATGAATGTAAAATTTAATAATTTTATGTTATAATTTTATTTTAGATTAGAATAATGGAGGAATTGATTTGATTACTGTTACTAATGTAAGTTTAAGATTTGCTGATAAAAAATTATTTGATGATGTTAATTTAAAATTCACACCAGGAAATTGTTATGGTGTTATAGGAGCTAATGGTGCTGGAAAATCTACATTCTTAAGAATCCTTTCAAAAGAATTAGAACCTAATACTGGTGAAATTTCTGTTGCAAAGGGAAGTAGAATGTCTGTTTTAAAGCAGGATCATTATGAATATGATGAAACTGAAGTTTTACAAACAGTTGTAATGGGAAATGAAAGACTGTTTGAAATTATGCAAGAAAAAGATGCTATCTATGCTAAAGAAGATTTTAGTGATGAAGATGGAATAAAAGCATCTGAATTAGAAGCTGAATTTGCTGATATGAATGGTTGGGAAGCTGAATCTGAGGCATCTTCTTTACTTCAAGGTTTAGGTATAACAACTGATTTACATTATAAATTACTAAAAGACTTAACAGGTTCAGAAAAAGTTAAAGTACTTTTAGCACAAGCTCTTTTTGGTAATCCAGGAATACTAATTCTTGATGAGCCTACTAACCATTTAGATATCAATTCTATTATGTGGCTTGAAAGATTTTTACTTAACTTTGAAGGAACTGTTATAGTTGTATCACATGATAGACATTTCCTTAATAAAGTTTGTACACATATGTGTGATGTTGATTTTGGTAAAATAAAATTATTTGTTGGTAACTACGATTTTTGGTATGAATCAAGCCAATTAGCATTACAAATGATGAAAGATCAAAACAAGAAAAGAGAAGAAAAAGTTAAACAATTACAAGAATTTATTGCAAGATTTAGTGCGAATGCTTCTAAATCTAAGCAAGCAACTTCAAGAAAAAAAATGTTAGATAAATTAACATTAGATGATATTCAACCTTCTACTAGAAGATATCCTTTTGTTGGTTTTACTTTAGATAGAGAAGTTGGTAATGATATATTATTTGTTGAGAATCTAACAAAAGAAATAGATGGTGTAAAAGTTCTTAACAATGTAAGCTTTACAATCGGAAAAAATGATAAAATTGCATTAGTTTCTGAAAATGAAATTGCAAACACAGCTTTAATAAAAATATTAACAGGAGAAATGGAACCAGATAGCGGAAGTTTTAAATGGGGTGTTACAATAACAACATCTTACTTCCCTAAGGATAATTCTAAATTCTTCAACAATGTTGATATGAACCTTATAGATTGGTTAAGACAATACTCTGAAGAAAAATCTGAAAGTTATTTAAGAGGATTTTTAGGAAAAATGCTTTTCTCTGGAGAAGAACCACTAAAGAATGCTTCAGTTTTATCTGGGGGAGAAAAGGTAAGATGTATGTTATCTAGAATGATGCTTAAGAATGCCAATTTCTTAATTTTAGATCAACCTACAAACCATTTAGACCTAGAATCTATAACAGCTGTTAATAATGGTCTTAAGGCTTATAAGAGTAATATCTTGTTTACTTCACATGACCATGAATTTATTCAAACAATAGCAAATAGAATAATAGAAATTACTGAAGATGGTTGCATTGATAAAATGACAACTTATGATGACTATCTTGAAAGCAAACAAAATAATTAATTAATAAAAAAACCTATAAAATTCATATGAGTTTTATAGGTTTTTTTGTTATGAGTTCAAATTTATTATTTATTTCCTTTTATCTTCATTTTGACTTTTGAATTATTTTTTATTATAATTTTATTGGGTGATGAATATGTATTATGATTTTGAAGATAAAATTTATGATCAGCATTATGAACAATCATATAGATTTTTAAAAAATGCACTTTCAAATGATTTAAAAAAAGAGATAGATATATTAGAAACTACGTTGGAAAGTATGTTAACTTATCAAGGCAATGATTTGACTGGTCGTGGAGATATTGCAACTGTCAAATTAAATGCTTATATCGCTGCAATAGAAACTTTAAAAGAAGAATTAAAAGAAAAACTCAGGAAAAAACTTGGCTAAATATCTTTTTAAGCTAACAAAATATATGGTATAAATAATAAAAAATAAGATATTAAAGTATCTTATTTTTTATTATTTATTATTCTTTTTAACTTAGTTCCTTTTCTATGTCTAATTTCATCGATAAATTCAATCTTTACATCATTGTATTCTTCTAATTTTAAATCAAATAATTTATTTAAAGAACTAAAAACCATTTTCTTTTTATTATAAAAATCATCATTGCATCTCAAATAAACTTTTATATTATCATCACTTTCTTTTATAACTTGATAATCAACTATATCTTTACTTGCTTTTATCACTGCATTTCTTATAAAATCTGGGAATATAACTATTTTTCCATTTGGTGTTTCAAAATCAAACACATCATCCATTCTTCCTTCAATTTTTTTTAACACTCTAGATTTATTGTTGCAACTACATTCAAAATCATCATCTATTAAAATATCATTAAGTAAATAATTTATAACAGGCTGACTTTTTCTTGTAAAATCTGTTATAATTGGATGATATCTTCTATCATCCAAATAAAATTTATCAATAATCATAATTTCCTCATTTAAATGCATATTTCCTTCTTTACAAGTACATGCAATAAAACCTTCAGTAGCTTGATATATTTGATCTATTTTATTTTTGAATATATTTTGTAAAAACTTTTTATCATTTTCTTCTAAAAGTTCCGCAATAGATATAATTTTTTTTGGTTTTATATCTAATTTATTTTCGATTATGGCTCTTGCAATTTCAATTAATAAAGATGGTTGTCCTATTAAAATATCTGGTTTGAATTTATCTAATTTTTTCAAATTATCATCAAAATCATCAAGCAAATGAAAAAATTTTATATTTATATTTTTAGAAGACGCACTTTCATATAAATTGTTATTTGCCCTCATAAAAAATGCTATTTTATAGTTTGAAAAAATTCCATCATACAATGTTTTACAAAGAATTTTACCTGCCCATTTAGCTTGTTCTTTTTCATTAGATATAAAAATACCTCTATTTCCAGATGTTCCAGAAGAAAGACCCACAGAAATATTAGATAATTTTTCATTAAATTCTTTTTCTTCTTCTGCATCTATTGCTAACTTAAAAACATCTTCAAGTTCTAATTTTACTGTATTTATATCATTAAAATTCTCAAGCATTTTATTTTTATTCATAAATTCAATATTTTTATCTTTTAATTCATTGTATTTTAGTACTCTATAATAATTAGAATTAGCATTTAAAAATTTAATATGCTTTTTTAATTTCTTTTCTTGATACTTTAAAAGTCTTTTTCTATCTTTTAATATGTATTTCTCTATTAACTTTTGCTCCAAATAATAATAAAATATCATTAATTTTTTAATCATGAGTTGCCACCATCTTATATTTATTTTTTTTATAAATCTTATGTAGCTTAGTTAAAGTTCTTTCGTATTCATAATAATCATCATGTACAATTTTAGTTAATTTACTTGGCATTATATTATATATAATATTATTTTTATGCCAATACGAGTCTGCCACATAAAATAAATCTTTATATAAAACACCATATTGACCTTTAGCATGTCCATTTAAATTTATAAATTTAAACCCTTCATATTCATAAACCTTATCAAAGTCACAAAATGATTTGTCCTTTTTAAAATTTTCTATAAATAATACTCTTTTGTCAAAATCTTTTGGGAGCAATTCTTTTATAAATCCTGTTTTTAACTTTTTTATTCCTTTTGCATTTAAACAATTGTAATATGCTTCTTTACTACAGATAATAGGTATGTCTTTATAATTTAAAAGTCCAGCTATATGATCAATATGAAAATGAGATAATATTATAAAATCAGGCTTTAATTTTGAAAAATCAAATTCATTTAATTTTATCGGAGTTATCAAATTATGAATTTTTATCTTAATATTATTTAATTTATTTATATATTTTGAATAACCTGTATCAATTAATACATTTTTTAATTTTGAATTTTTTATATATATTATTTTAGAATTAAATTCTATTTTCTTTCTTTTTTGACTAGGTAGTGCATTCTTTATATCATTTAAACAATATCCCGTATTATAAACAAATATATCTTTACTTATTTCTATACCATTTTGCAAAATTAAAAACTCCTTCTTTCGTTGAATAAATTGGCTCATATTTTAAATCTCTTTTTATATTATTTATATCTAAAGTTTGAGAATTACCTAAAACCGATATCGCATATTTTGTAATTGGAGGTTTTAATAAAAAAAACTTACTTATGCGTTCAATTATTGATGCTATTTTTAAAATCAAGTTATAATCTAATTTTTTGTATCTGAAACTTTCATCTAATTCATCTTCTAATATTTCAAATATCTCTTTTAACCTAAGAGCATTACCATCTGTTACATTATATGAATTATTATTAAATTCATCTGTAGCATTTATAGCTAAATATATAGCATGGCAAACATTTTTGACATAAGTAAAATCAGCATAGCAATCTCCATTTTTGAATAAAGGTATTCCCTTCTTTGATATTTTAAGTATTCTTGGAAGCAATGTATTATCATATTCTCCATAAATAGCTCTTGGTCTTAATGTTATATTTTTAAGCTGTGAGTTTCTTATTATTTTTTCAGCTTCATATTTAGTTTTTGCATAATCATTTACAAAATCATAAAAAACATCTTCTTCACAAACATTTTCTTTACTATTGCAATTAAAATATATAGATGGTGTTGATATATTTACTATCCTTTTTAATTTTAAGTTTTTTTTCGCAAAATCAACTAAATTTTTTGTAAGTATTATATTTGATTTTTCATATTCATTAAAAAACCCATCATCCGTACTCAAAGCAGCACAATGAACTATATAATCAAAATCTTTATCTAATTTAAAAAATTCATCTACATTAGATAAATCCGCTTTAATATACTTATAATTATTTGCTTTAATATCTATATTTTTTCGACCAACACCAACCACAAAATATCCTTTTTGAATTAAAAAATCTCTAGTGTTTATCCCCAAAAAACCACTAGCTCCGGTTAATAAAATTTTTTTCATCAGTATTTTAACACAACCCCTCCAATAGATACTCCTGCTGATGTACCTATTAATAATATTTTGTTTCCCCTTTTTATTTTGCCATCCAATATAGCTTTACTAAGTGCAAATGGAATTGAAGCTGCAATCATATTTCCATATTCACTAACTATATTAATCATTTTTTCCTTTTTAAAATTTAACTTTTTTGATATTATTCTCAAACTCGATGGAGATGCTTGATGTGGAACTATGTAATCTATATCAGCTAAATCTATATCACTCTTTTTAAGAAGTTCTTCTAAAAAATCTGGTAATTTTTTATATGATAATTCAAATACTTCTTTTCCTTTCATCTCAAATAAAAATTTTTCTTTAGTTTCTTTTGTATAGTTCTTATCATTTGGAGGAAATTTTGAACCACCATATTCTATTTGACATAAATTTGCTCCAATACTGTACGTTCTATGTAATCCTTCATATATACAGTTATTTTTATCTTCACTTTTTTGCAATATAATACAAGCTGCTCCATCACCAAATAGACCTGCACTTTCTAAATGATTATAATTTATACACTTAGATGCTATTTCACTAGAAACAATAGCAATATTTTTATATCTATTTGATTCTACTACTATAGAAAGATGATCTAATGCTGTTACAAAACTCAAACAAGTTGAATTTATATCAAAACATGCAATCCCAGAATCCAATAAATCTAATTGTTTTTGTATTAAAGATGAAGTCGATGGAATTATTTGTTCAATAGATGCTCCTGTATAACAAATTAAATCCAAATCTTCTTTTTTTAAATTTGCATTTTCTAAAGCTTGCAAAATAGCTTCTTTTGCCATATATGATACAGTTTCATCTTCTACATATCTTCTATTTAAAACCTTTATTTTCTTCTTTACTGTTCCTTTTTTTACATTCGCTATTTCATCAACATCAAAAGAATTTATGATATTTTTTGGTTCATATACTCCTACACCAGTAATTTTAACATTAAATTTCATAATATTACCACCTTTTTGTATTAAAATATAAGCATATTAATTTTATCGTATATAAATAAAAATTAAATTAATCTAAAATTAAATTTATATTAATTTTTATACTATAAAACCTAATACAATTCTCCTTTCTAATCATTCCTATTATTATTCCGATATATAAAAAAATTTTTATGATAAATTTATAAAACATATTAATATTAGAAATTCAATATTTCTAATAAATAAATTATATAAGTGGTGTTAAAATGGCTAAAAAAAAGTTCAAAAGAAATTTAAGCTTTAATGAAAAATTATATAAAGTAATTGAAGAAAATTATGAATCATTAGCTATACAAATTGTTGTAGAAGGATTTGGTCAAATCAATTCCAATGATTTTTATGATGCTGTAAAAAAAGCTTGTGATGCCTGTCCATTATCTAAATGTACATATTCTAATAATCAGTGGGTAGAAAGTACAAAAACTACCCCTATATATTATCTAACGTCCTTAGAGTTTGATGGATTTGATTTTTCATCAGATTTATTTAAGAGAAAAATTAACCATGATAAAAATCCAGTTACTGAAATCTTTTTTATAAGATCAAATCCAAATAGAATAATATTTAGAATTTTTCATGGTGCTATGGATGGAAAAGGCGCTTTGATTTGGATAAAAAATATTTTCAAAGCTCTAAATAAAAAAACACTCATACAATGTCCTTCTACAGAAAATGATTTAACAATTTTATCAAAATTGCCCTTAAAAAATAAAAACAGTAAAATAAAATTTGATAAAACAGTAATAGAGCATAAGTCTAACCATAATAAAATAGAATCAAATAAAATCAATATAAAAAGACTAAGTCTAAAAGGAAATTATACAGCAATAATATCTAAAATAGCAAAAGTTTTAACAGATGTATTTGATGATTCCAATAGTAAATATTTGATACCTTCAAATTTAAGAAAATATAATCAAGATATTATCTGCAACTCCAATTTAACATACCCTATTTATCTTGAATGTAGTAAATCTGAATCTTTCGAAGAAATAAATAGTAAATTTATAAGTAAACTAAAAAATCACGATGACCTAAACATCAAACCTCTAAATTTTAAATTACTAAATAAATTATCTATAACAACTTTAAATTTAATAATAAAAACATTGCACTTTAACCAAAAAATCAAAAATAAATATATGATTAGTTCCATTATTTCACATTTAGGTACAATAGATACTACTGATTTTAGTACAGATGAATTCTTTTCTACAAACTTATATTCTATCCCATTTTCACAACCGTTTAGTCCTATTTTTTTAACAATTGTAATAAACCAACAAACTACAGAAATTTTGCTCAGTGCTTATGAAAATATAATTCCACTCCCACTATTAAATAACTTATTGGACTCAATTAAAGAATTTTTAACTAAATAATATAACAATTAAATACCCTGAAATATAAATCATACAATTCATACACATTATTACCTATATATTTTGTTCGTTTTTATTTTTTGTATATTATTTAGTAAATTAGTTGGATATATATTATTTTTGGGACTGACGATATAAACTTCATATTAATGTTATATAATATTTTGTTCTTAAAATCAGGAGGAGTTATAATGAATTTAATAAATTCATTCAATGAAAATAAATATTTTCCTTGGAAAAATAGAATGTCAATATACAGACATATAAAAAACAATTTAAACAAATACGAAAAACTGACTTCGGATGGCCATAAGCTTCCAGACAGTGATTTTTTTGATGATAATACTGATAATACTCATTTATTTGATAATTTAGATAAAATACTAAATAATAGTGTGTCTAATAAAGAAAATGATATTAAATTAGCTCAATATATAAAAAAAATCTCTCTATATCCAAAGCTTGAAGATAAAATTGAATTTTATAAAATAGCTATGAAACCAAATACAAGCTATATAATTGAAAACGTCTGTAGAGAAATCAAGAGATTAAATATTAAAGCAAATGATAATTTATATGAATGGATTGAATTTTTGATTTTTGAAAGTCCCGATAGAGAAATAGTTAAACTAGGAATAGCCTTGATTGGCACTTTTAATCTGAACTCTTTTAAAGGTGATTTGAAAATTTTAGCTACTCATGATGAGTTTTCATTACTTGTTTTTGAATCACTATCTCGTATGAGTTCTTACTCAGAATCAGATTTATTTGAATTAGCTAAAAAAGTTGATGGTTGGGGACGAATTCAATTAGTCGAGCGTTTGTCTAAGACAAATAATCAAGCTATAAAACACTGGATATTAACTCAAGGCTATAAAAATAGTATAATGTATGATTACCTTGCTTATACCGCCGCTGATTCAGGAGATTTAAAATATGCTCTATCTAAAGATATTGTAGACAAAGATATTTTATTTGCAGCAAGAGATATAATAGAATCATTGATTCTTGAAACAAATTTGGTTGGAATAAGTATATATCCTTATGCAGCAGAAACTATTGAATTATTTATAGAGCATACTTTAGGAGATTATGATTTTCACGGTCATTGTGTATACAAATATATTTATGAATATGTTACAGATGAAAATAAAGCTTGGGACTATTATAAAGATAATGGTTGGACAAATGAAAAAAGAACAAAAATCGCAAAAATGTTAGAAGAGTATAAACTTATTTCGTAAATATATATATGGAATTATAAATTGATTTAATCGTAAAAAACTTCATTTAAAAATGCGCATAATTATATCCATTTTGTACTATAAAATGGATATAATTATTTTTTTAATAATATAAAGTTTAAAAGCATATAATAATCTTTATAAAATATCCTTAAATAATTATATATAAGTATTCCTCATCATTTACGTTTCATACTTCTTATTATCATCTTGACACTATTTTTTACTTTTAACGACTCTGTTATTTTTTGTAGTGATTTATTATAAGTATATTTATCTAAAGAATTTTGCTTCAAGTATTTCATTGTTATTTTGGGATATTTTACAAAACATTTGGATATCGCCCAAGCTACACTCATCTTTACATAATAAGCATCAAATTTTATTTGATCTAATAGTTCTAAAGTATTTAATATATAATCATCCTCAACATAATAATTTAATAACATCACAACTGCAAATCTAATTTCAAATTCCTTATTTGATTTTAAATAAAACTTTATTAAATCTAGCATCTCTTCTTTATTGTCTTTTGTAAATTTAAGTCCTGAACAGAAACTATCACACACAGCCCAATTATCAATTTTAGGTACAAAATTTTTAATATACTCTAATCTTTTTTCTAAATCAATTTTTACATAACCTATAATCATCCCTTCTAACATTAACTCTTCATAGTATTTTTTTTTATAATTATTTATATATTTTTCATAATCATTTTTAGCTATATCTTTTGCTAAATTTCTTAATTTAGGAATTCTAACACCTATAATATTATCTACATTTGGACATAATTTTTCTTGAAATTCTTTATATTTTTTATCTTCTAAATCAAATAATTTTTGTTTTATATCCAATATTTCCACACTCCTTTTTAATCTTATAGTTTATGATTATTACATTTATCTTTTTACCTAACATATTAATATTATACAGATAAATAATCTAGTACTTTTTTATAATTTATTTTTGTTGAAACATCTAATTACTAAATAAAACGACAATTTTCACCTTTATAAGAATTAATATTATAGAATTTTAATAATATTTTAAATTTTTAAGCAAATATATATTTATTTTAAAACATTAGTATTACTTAGAATCATCTATATATATTGAAAATTTTAAATAAATAAAATATAATTTTTATATAAAATTTATTAAAAATAGTTTTTTATTTTTTATTTTGTTAATAGGAAAAGGTTTTTCGAAATTCTTAAAACATAATAAAAAGTTTAATATATTATCTATGGGGGTGTTATGATGAGTCAAATCGCAGTAAATAACAAAAAACCATTTGGTTTTTATGTATGTAGTATTGCTTTTTTATTAGAAAGAATGGCATATTACTCTGCAAAATATCTAATTTTTGTTTTTGTTTCTGCAACATTAATAACTGGAGGTTTAGGGCTTAGTAAGGAAGAAGCTGCTTTAATACAATCTAATCTTGTTGCATTTACATACCTAGCTCCAATGATTGGAGGATATATATCAGATAGATATATTGGTGCTAGATATTGTATACCAGTAGGTCTTGTATTGATGGCTGTTGGTTATTACATAGGTGGTACTGCAAGCAACGCATTTGATATGAATATCATGGTTGCATTAGTATCTATCGGTACAGGATTGTTTAAAGGTAATGTTTCAGCTATAAGCGGTTCTTTATTTGAAGATAAAGATCAATTAGATTCTGCATTTTCACTACAATATTCATTTGTTAATATAGGTGCATTCATTGGAACTACAGCTGTTGGGATATTAGTTGTTTCAACTTTTGCAAATGGAGATATACAAGGATTTAGACCTGCATTTAAATTATGTACTATAATATGTACAATAGATGCACTATGGTTCTTATTTGGAATGAAATTCTTAGGTGAAGCTGGTAAGAAACCATTCAAAGATGGTAAACATGTTGAAAAAACAGATAAAAAAGAAGTTGATAATAAACCTCTTACAAGAGTTGAAAAAAGAAGAGTTTTTGCAATTATACTTGTTTCTATGTTTTCTATAATATTTTGGTTATTCTGGTATTTAAGTTATCTATCTGCTTATGATTATGGTGCTCAGTTTATAAACCTTAATCAAGGTGATTTTAAAGTTCCACTATCTTGGTTTGATTCTTTAAATAGTTTTACATGTATTGCGCTTGGACCTGTTTTAGCTGCACTATGGTTTAAATTATCACAAAGACCAAAAGGGGACTTAAGTTTATTTAAAAAATTAGCATTAGGACTAGGATTTTTAGGTTTAGCATTTTTAATGTTAGTATTAGCTGAAATTTCAAGAGGTGTTGGTGCTCCAGAAACTTCAAAAGCTAGTTTACTTTATTTATTTAGTTTCGGTGTACTTTTAAGTGTTGGTGAAATGCTATTTTCTCCACTTGGAAATTCTTTTATAACTAAATATGCACCTAATAAAATCTACTCTGTACTTATAGGTGTTTGGACTTTTGCTACATTTGTTGCTGGTAAATGTTATTCATATGTATATGCATTTACTCTTAAATTTTCTATTATGCAAGCTTATATATCAATACCTATTATTTTATTTATAAGTGGCGTACTTCTATTTATATTTGATAGTAAATTAACTTCTTTATTAGAAGATGATGCTCAAATAAAAACAGATAAAGCAATGTAATTAAATTTGATTAAAAGTTTTTTTAAATAAATATTTTACAAAAACGGAAACTATTTTATAATTAAAATAGTTTCTTTTTTTAATCATAAATAATACAAACAAATAATATTAGTAAAGAAGGTGTTTTTATTGAACAAAATTACATTAGATTCAAACTTTAATCATAAATTAGAAATAAGAAAAAAACAAAGTCATAAAAACTCTTATGGTAAAACACTTATAATAGCAGGAAGCAAAAACATGATGGGTGCTTGTATATTATCTTCAAAATCCGCCTACAAAAGCGGTTGTGGCCTTGTAAAGATTCTAACTGAAGATATAAATACAAATTGTTTATTTAGCTCTATTCCAGAAGCAATTGTAAATACTTATACACGTTTTGATTGCAATAATGAAAATTTCTTAATTCAAGATATTTTATGGGCTGATTCAATACTCATAGGCCCTGGTCTTTCTATGGATGATTATCGTATTTATCTTCTAAAAATGGTATTACAACATGCTAAATGCAAAATAGTAATAGATGCAGATGGTTTAAATGCTCTTAGTCAAAACTTAGATTTATTAAAAAATTTAAATAAAGATATTATAATAACACCTCATATTGGTGAAATGTCTCGACTTGTAGATTTAAATAATAACGAAGTTTTAAAAAATAAAGAAGAAATAGCTTTGAATTTTAGTAATGAAAACAAATTAATAACAGTATTAAAAAGTCATGAAACTATAATATCAAATGGACATGATGTATATCTAAATACATTTGGTAATGCTGGAATGGCAACTGCTGGTAGTGGTGATGTTCTTGCTGGAATAATTGCCTCCCTATGTGCTCAAGGTCTTAATGTTTTAGATGCTTCAAAAAAAGGAGTTGTAATTCACAGCAAAGCTGGAGATTTAGCAAAAGAAAAATATGGTGAACACAGTCTTATGGCAAGCGATATAATAGAATTTATTTCTGATGTTTTAAAATAAAAATATATAATCAAATATATTATATAAATAATTTTTTACTTATTTATGCATCATATTTCAATTTCAATAAAATTAAAATATTGAATCTTTAAACTTTAAAACTATTTATTGACATTAAAACAATATATATGTTATTCTACATTATGTCAGTACTACTATATTTAAAGGAGGTTTTTTTATGAGTGATATAAAAGATGATGTTAAAAATGATTTTAAAAATGTTCATCAAGAGATTAAAAAAGATGGCTTTTTTAAAACATTTTTAAATTTTGACAAAATGATTACTCCAGTAATAATTAAAATTATATTTTATATAGGTCTTGTGGTATCTATATTATCTAGTTTAGGCATGATTTTTAGAGGAATGACATCTCATTATTATGGTGGTTCAAGCGTTATAATTGGAATTTTAATGTTAATTTTTTCTCCTATTTTAGTCAGAGTTTATTGCGAACTTCTTATAATAGCCTTCAAAATACATGAATCCTTAGTAGAAATAAAAAATAAAAATTAATTAAATGTAAAAATAGTGGTAAAATACTACCACTATTTTTACATTTAATTAATTTTTCTATATTGCACAGGTGATATTCTTATTTTTAATTTGAAAAATTTGGAATTATATCACTTTTATTTTTTTATTATCTCTATAATCCTATCATTTTCTCTCCACTTAATTTCATAATTTAAATAATCACACACAAACCTAAGAGGTATCATCATTTTATCATTATATATTGTAGCCGCAACATCAAGATTTATTTCCTTTCCATTTGCTAATGCTTTTTTATTATTAGCTTCAATCCAAATATAATAATCATTTAAGTTTGCACTTAAAGTCTTATATTCTTTATTGAATTTATACTCTGCATCTAAATAATTCATCAAACTATTCATTTCAAATAACATCTGATTATTTTTCATAATATATCGCCCTTTAATTTCATGAATTTTTCCATCTACACTAATTCTTATTTCTCTTTTATTATTAATCTTTTCAACATCAAATTTAAATAAAATCTGATTATTACCTCTAGGGCAAAAAACTGTATAATTATTATTCTTATAAATTGATTTTATATTAAATTTTTCATTATTAACAAGCATATTATTAGGCAATCTATTTAGACTTATATATTTATTTTGCTTACTGTTATATTTTAAAATTAATTCATTTTCATTTATTATCATTTCATCTATTTCTCCATTTATTTCTATTACTCTTAATTCATCATTTATTATGGTATTATCTTTTAGACTTATATTATGTTCTCCTTTTGGTATAGTGATACTTTTATCACTATAATAAATCCATTCTTTATTATTCAAATATATATCTTTATTTTTCGTGTCTATTTCAAAATTAAATTTATATGGAGAATTAAAAAAATACTGCTCCTCTTCTAATTTATTATATTTAACTTTATTAGACATTGCATATTTTAGATAATCAAAATCAAATTTATTAACGGTATTATATTCATACAAACATACTTTATCAAATAGATTTGAAGCTGTAGCAACTAAAGATATTGCTTCAAGACCCGTTTGCTTATTATATGGATATATTCTCCCATTTCTATTCACTATATTTATATCCATATATATACTATTATTATTTTTTATTTTACCTTCATAATATTTTATTATATCTTGATACCTCTTATGTCCTAAATTCCATTGTGTATAAGGATCTTCTATTTGCAATGTAAAATCATATTCATTTTGTAATTCAACAAATTCATCTATATCTACTCCTATTTTTTCCTTCATAGTAGAATCTACATTTGAGTCAATTTGGGTTATAACTAACTCTAATTTATTTTCATTATTAATTTCAATTATATATAAAATCAATTCTTCATTTAATCTCTTACACAAATCTATTCTATATTTTATAAATTTTTCTTTAATATCATCATTTTTTTTATGATAATATTTACTTTTTGAATCAAATATTTTTATAGGATCAACTTCATATAAAGATTCAAATTCTTTTCTTACTATATCACTCATTGGTGTGAACTTTGCTGGTTCATCAAATCCATTTCCAGGTGATTCAAAATAAAGTTCAGCTAAATCAATTCCATCAAAATCAAATTTATTTATTCTTGTTTTAATTTGATTTTTCACAAAATCCATACATTTTTCATCCTCTAATGCCATTAGGTATCTCCAATCTATATGTGCATCATCTAATGTTGCAGTTTTTTGCCTTAAATTAGGATTTTCATCCCAATAAGTTTTGCTAATCATAGGCAATTCAAGCCACATATAAACTAATATATTTTTTGAGTGGCAAGATTCTATCAATTCTTTTATAAAATTTTCGCACCCTTCTTGGCAATACCAAGAACTTATATGTACTTGATTAATTCCTGCTTTTTTTAGATTATTTGCTATTTCATTTGGATTTTTATCATATACAAATCCCCAATCTAAATATACCGATAGATTATTTCTACTTATCTTAGGTTCTATATCCAAATATTTATTCAAAATTTCATGAAAAAACAAAAATCTATTGTAACCAAAATTATTTATATCATCCAACTCTATTACTAAAAATAATATTTTCCCTTCATAATAGTCAATCCCAATCATTAAAGGAGTTTCTTTTTCTTTAGATTTATAAAAAATTTTATCAAAATGTCCTTCAAATCTCTCTACTCTTAAATCTTCTTCTAAAACAATTTCTATATCCCTATGATTTTCATCTATTATAGTTTTTATTTTTGTTCTCTCATCTTTCCCTTTTATTCCAAATTTTTCTGATAACTCTGATTCTTTTTCTATTATTATATATAGTCCTTTTTTTACTTCATCTTTTATATAATTTCTATCTTTATCCTTTAAATAATTCTTGGTATCACTCGGTACTATAAGTAATTTAACTGTACTTAAATCTATAGAATTTAATTTATCATATTCTGTTAATTCAAATTTTATAGAAATTGAATTAAGTATATTTTCATATATAGTCGCCTGTGTGTTTTTATTTTTATCCTTAGTAATAATTATAATTTTTTCTCTATTTTTGTTATCTATATTTTCTATATTATTTGCATAGACACTCGTTGAAAATAAATACGCTCCTAAAAAAATAGTTAAAAAAATAATATAACATAATCTTAAACAAAATCTTTTTTTTAAATAATTTCCCATAAAAATATCCAAAAAAATGCTCCTCTCAATAATATTTTAATTTATGATTTTTTATTTAGAATTTCTAAAAATAATAACAAAACCTTTTATATTATTCTCTTTTTTTATTGAAGATAAAGTATATTCAATTGATATTACTTTTTTTTGATGGATTTTTAATACTCCATGCCCAGTTATAAAAATTTCTTCTTTTTTTATTGTATTCTTTTGAATTAAATCTGATATAAATATATTATTTTCAATATCCTCTATGTCAAAAATTTCATCAAAAACATACTTATTTTCATCAAAATCACAGTTTAGCATCTCTTTAGCCTTACTGTTAATCAAAATAATATTATCATACAAATCTATAACTACTACAGAGTCTGCTATATAATTTAATATAATTTCTAATAAATCGTGTTCTTCTATTCTTCTATTCCTTTTATTAATTTGATTTGTTATATCACTAAATATTGTTACAAAATATTCTTTATCCGGACTATATACACTTACTTTAAAATGTTTTTTTAATTCTCTTGAATAGTTTTGAAAAATAATTTTTTCACCGCTAAGAGCAACTTCACCATATCTTTTTATCCAATAATCTTCTGTATTAGGCAAAATCTCCTTAATAGTTTTACCCTTTATTTTTTCATATTTTAACCCAGTCAAATCTTCAAAAGATTTATTAACTTCTAAAAATTTATAATCTATAGGCACTCCTTTTTCATCACATATTATTTTATGAAGTGCAAAACCTTCATTCATATTAAGAAATAAATTTTCATATTTTTTCTTTAACACAGTTTGTTTTAGTTTCGATTTTTTTTCAAATATTAAAATAATTAATAAAACTATAATTATAAATAAAAGCACATATTCAAAACTGATATATTTTAAATTATATTTACTAAAAATAGTAAAAAATCTATCAAAACTAATAAGATCCCCCCCTCTCTTTTTTAATATATACCTTTATAAAACAATTTTAAATCTACAAATAAATAATCAGTTGATATTTAGTTATCAATTGATTATTTTTATCACTAAAGGGTATAAAATAAATGTAAGGAGATGATTTTATGGGTGATAGAAAATTTTTGTCTTATTTAGTAACACTATTGCTCTTAGTCTCTCTTGCCATGCCCGCAGATATGGTTTTTAGTGAGACATTAGACGATGTCGATTTTGCAGAAGGTCGAGTTATCGTTCAATTTGAAATTGATCTACCAGAGCAAGCAAGGGAAAGAATTAAGAACAATGCTAATGTTTTGGGTTTAAAAAATTTTTATAAAAAAGGCTTGGAATTAGTTTCAATAAAAGGTAATAGAGATGTAAAAGAAACTATTGAGTTTTTAAGTAAACAAAAAGGTGTTTTATTTGCAGAACCAGATTATTTATTACAAGCGACTTATATCCCTAATGATGATTACTTTACTTCTTTGTGGGGATTATATAACGAATTAGACATTGATATTGATGCAACAGAAGCTTGGGATTTAACATTAGGTGATAATTCTGTTGTAGTTGCCGTTATAGATACTGGTATTCAAACTAATCACAAAGATTTAGGTATTTTTACATCTGGTTATGATTTTTACAATAATGATACAACTGTTTATGATAATGTATTAGATGACCATGGTACTCATGTAGCAGGTACTATTGCTGCACAAGATAATTCAATTGGAGTTATCGGAGTTGCTCCTAATGTAAGTATCATGCCACTTAAATTCTTAGGACCAAATGGTGGTTATACTTCAGATGCAATAGAAGCTATTTATTATGCTCAAAATAATGGTGCTCATATTATAAATGCATCTTGGGGTGGCGGTGGATATAGCCAAGCATTAAAAGATGCTATTGAATTCTTTGAAGGACCATTTGTAGCTGCTGCTGGTAATGATGGAATCAATACAGATTCTACTCCACACTATCCATCTTCATATGATAGTTCAAATATTATATCAGTTGCATCAATTAATGAAAATGGTGATATGTCTTGGTTTTCTAATTATGGTAGCTTAACTGTTGATATTGGAGCTCCTGGAGAATCAATTCTTAGCACTTATCCAAGAAATAAGTATGCTACTATGAGTGGTACTTCTATGGCTACACCTCATGTATCTGGAGTTTTGGCTTTGATGAAGAGTTTAAATATGCAAGCTACAACAGATGAATTAATTACCGCTCTTTATAATTCTGTTGATTTATTACCTTCATTAGATGGTAATACTCAAACAGGTGGACTTTTAAACGCTCATAAAGCATTATTAGAAATAGGTGCTGTTATTAAACCAACACCACCTATCTTAATAGGAACTACACCAATAAATGGAGATATTGATGTTGATATTAATCAAGATATAATAGTAAGTTTTGACGAAGATATAATAGTTACAGACAATAATAATATTACAATTAATAATATTTTAGCTACTACAACAGTTATTAACAATGATTTGTATATTAATAAAGATGAAGTTAAAACTTATTTAACTGATTATACAGTAATTATTCCTGCTAATAGTGTAACAGATATGAGTGATACACCATATGAATCAGAAATTAATTTTAACTTTACAACAATGGAAGAACCAGTAACTCCACCAGAACCACAAACACCAATAGAAATAACTCGTACTAAACCAGGTGATAATTCTTCTAATGTAAAAACTGATAGTGTTTTTCATTTTTATTTTAATCAAGCTATAACAGAATTTGACGTTTCAAAAATTACTTTTGTAGATTCAAGTAATAATTTAGTACCTTATGATGTATCAATTGTAAGTAATTCTGAATTAGTTATAATACCTACAAATAATTTAAATACAAATACTTCTTATGCTATAACGTTAGATTCTGGTGCTGTTAGTAATGCTACTAGCACATCCTTATATTATGAACTTAATTTTACAACTGGTAGAAGATAATTATTTTATAGATAGTTTTTAGGATTTTTTAATTCTAAAAACTATCTTTTTTTATGAATTTTATAGATAGTATAAAAAAATAATTAAATTACAATTTTAAAATTATTATATTTTAAATAATAATAAAAATCATCCCTTCTTTATTCTTATTACAATTAGATAAAAAGAACTAAATCAAAAATTATTATTAACTATGTTTTGATTTACTTCTTTTTATATTTTAAAATATAATTTAAACAAAATATTTTTATATAAAATATTTTTAGACTCTAAAATATGGAGGAATAATATGAACAAATGGGCTCATGAATATAATCCTTTAAGAAAAATAATTCTTTTAGGTTATTTAGATGATTTTATCCCTTCAAGATTAATATTTTATGCTCGTCATAAATTTGAAGGAAGACAAGGACAAGAATATATTTTAAGTGATAATGTTACATATACCAGTTTTGCTATATTTAAAGGAAATAAAAAGCAACTCCCATCATTTAAAGCAGTAAGAATTGTGAATGATGACACTTATAGTAGAAGAAGAAAAGAAGAAATTAAAATGTATTTAAAAAAAGGAGCTAAATACAATTGGTATTGGGATCTTGATGATGATTATTTATATGAAAATTTCTATACTTTAAATGATGATCTGCAATTTAAAATTCCTTATTTTAAAGATATATCTTATGAAGAATATACTAAAATAATAAATGATTTAAATATACTTCCTCACAATTTCAAACTAATTCAAAATCCAAATGATTTATTTAAATTAAATCAAGATCAAATGATATATTATGATTATTTATTAAAATTAACCTTAGATTCATCTTTATATAATAGAAAAAAAGCTTTAAGTGAATTAATATCTAAAAATCCACCAAAAGATTTATATTTGAAATTATTGGATTTTGGAAGCTACGAATTAATATCTGGTCTATTTTTAGATTTAGCAAAATTAAATAATAATATACTCTTAGAAGAAGCTAAAAATATTTTAAAAGAAAATATAGATTGTACTTCTGACAATTGTAAAAAGGGTTTAAAAAGATGCATAGAAATTTATATAAATTCATTAGAAGAAAAATTTAAAGAAAAAAGAATAAAATTTATTTATGAAAACTTCAATAAAATGGAGCTTCATTTAAAATTATTAAATAATAAAGATTTAGTGGAAGATAAAAATGTATTAGATTCCTCTATATACAAAAGACAATGCGAACGTGGATATTTAGCTGAATATCGCTACTCATGGAACTATGATGAAATAGAAAAACGATATAAAAGAATTAAACATAAAGCAAAAGAAAGATATGATAAAACTCTTTATTGTGATGGAATCAATCTAAATATTGTAGAGCTTAAAAATACTTTACAGGAAGCTATAATATATGATTTATACGCTGTAATCGGAAAAATTGCATATTATATAGATTCTCCTAGATTGGTTTATTATCTAAGAGGAAGTCAAAATTTCAAAGCTCTTAATTATTTTATAAGATTATTAAAAAGAACTATAAATGATTATGCTAAAAATACTCCTATTAAATTTATGGAAATTATGAAAGTATTATTAACAAGCTATAAAGACTATGATTATTTAAGCAAATATAAAAATGACTTTAGATTTAATAAATTCATTAGGTATTATTTATATAATGATTTAGAATCTGATTTTATAAATTGCAATCATTATGATAATAATTATAAATTAATAGATCCGCTTTTAAAAGCTCACGGTAGATATGAATATCAAAAGAATATTTGGTCTAATAATATAGATTATGTAGTTGATATCGCTTTAGAAAGTAAATTAGAACAAATCCAAAAAGCTTGTTATCATATATTAATAGATTTAGATGATATTAATAGTTTAATAGACTCATTAGACTTTAAAAAGATAATGGATTTAGCAGATAGTAATTACGAACCTCTTTCTAATTTATTTATTTCTCATCTTAAAATTTATATAGATTCTAAAGATTTCGATTCCAATATATTATTAAACTTAATATCTAGCAATAAAACTGAACTTGTTAATCTTGGTATCGCTTATTTTGAAAATTCAAATGCAAAGTTAAATTATAAAGATATTGCTAATTTACTATTTTTAGAAAATATTGATTGTGCAAAATTACTACTATCTAAATCATTAAAAAAATTAAATAACGAAAATTATATAAATTTTATAGACTATATTCTTTCTAATTTAAATAATTTTAATAATATAGAATTTCTTTTTGATGATATAAAAACTGTATTAAACACTTCTAGCTCTATAATTTTAGATTTTTCTATTTTAGAAAAAAAGAATTTATTTGATAAAATAATATACACATTATTAAATGATTCAAATATAAATACTTGGATTAGAGCTTATTTAAATCATTTAATCTTCTCAATTAATTATACTGATTTAAAAGAGATATTAAATAATACAAATATAGAGATTACTAATAAAATTACTGCAAAAAATATGCAAATTATATCTATATTTGATTCTATAAAAAATAACAATATACCTAAAGATTATCAAATTATAAATTTACTCGAAAATGGAAATTCAGCTATGATAAAAATATTAGTAGATATTATTGAAACTAATAAAATTCTTTTAAATAATAGATTAGAAACTATACTTATATTATTTGAATCAGATGTACTTGCATTAAATATTATTGCAAAATCTGTATTTGAAAATATTGATAAGTCAAATAAAATAAAACTTCATAAACTTATATTAGATTCTCCATTTGAAAAAGTTAATTCTTATGCTATATCTAAATTAAAAGAGGAATATAACGACTATATACCTAGGGAATTTATAATTCAAATGTTAGAACATCCAAATACAAGTATTAAAGCTTATATAAGTGATAAACTAGAACAAATATTAAATGACTTGAGTAGTTTAAACAAAGATATATTTGTTTATTATATAAATACACTTCTTCTTATGCCTAATAAACTTTCTAAGAGTAAAGATTTTATTTATAATATTTTGCCTGAATTTATAAATAACAATAAAGATAAACAAGATGAAATAGAAAATCTACTTTTTAATATTGGTTGTTCAAATATAATAGTAGATTCCGAACGAGCATTGGTAGCTTTAGCAAAAATAAAAAAGGAGGTTTGTTAAATGAATGTAAGTCATAAGTATTCAAGCGAGTCAATGTGTATAAATAATGGCAATGAATCTACACTAGGACTTAGTTGTGATTTATCAAGAGAAGAAAAAGTATCATTTGATGGATTATTAAAAAAACCTCTTTTATTTAGAGATTCTATGTTAATGTTAAGAGATATTGTAACCTTAGATATGAGAGTTGAAAAAAAAGATAGAACAGAGTTTTTTAATTGGCTAGAAAATCATATTGAACAAAAAGCAAAAGCAAAAGAAGAACATATGGAGTTTGTTCGTGAAAATATAAACAAAGAACAAGAAATTGAAATATCTAAATTAAATCAAAAACTAAAAGAAATCAAAACACTTTCTAAAAAAAGAGATTCTTTAGAAAAAGAAATAAACAAAGCAGATATCTGGAAAGACTATTATAAAATCGAAAAAGACTTTTGGAATTTTATATATAAAAGAGATATTGATTTATGGATGGTATTAGACCCTGTAATAACAGTACATCCTGATATGGTTTCTTTTGAAGCATTTTCACTAGACGAATCTTGTTATGGTTGTTTATCTGTTGATATAGATGAATTTGAACTATTAAAAGAACCTAAGCTTGGAACTACTAATATAGATTTTTCAGAGAAATTAGCAACTGAAATGAAACGATTTAGAACTTATAATGATGTTAGGTTAAATGTATCAACAGACGGTTTTAGCGTTGATTCAAATGTAATGCCTACTTATTTAGAAAAGAAAATAGACCTTCCAGAAACTTGGATTCAAGGCTTCAATCAGGTTTCTTGCGCATCTTTTTTAGATGGACTAGAAATAGAATTATCTAATGTAGATATTTATGATCTTTGCTCTTTTTTAAGAAAAAACAAAGCTAAAAAAAGCCCTAGATATATGAAGTGGGTATTAGAACCACAAAAACATATAAAAATAGTATTAGAACCTTTTGGTAAAGAACTAATCCTAAAAACTAAATATAATGGAAAGAAAAAACGAGAAGAAAAAATCTGGGGAAGAAGAAGATGGCTTGTACTAGATAAATTAATACCATTTGCTAAATCGTTTAAAATAAAACTTCTTGGATTTTCTATGCCTCAATTTATTGTTTGTGATTTAGGTAATATGAAAATGACAATAGGATTTTCATCTTGGTCTTCAAATGATTGGGTTAAAGGAACTGCATTTAATATTATGAGTGGCTTTATCGGTGATGGATGCTATAAAGATGTCTATGCATTACTAAAAAGCAAAAGATTTATGAGTGTTGATGATATTTATAATAATTTAAATACCCATAAAAAAGAAGATATTAATGCAGGTATTGGTTTAATGTTTAAAAAAGGTGAAGCATATTTTGATATAGTTAAAAATGTAATACGCTTTAGAAGATTATGTAGTTTTGATATTGATAAAAAATTATATGAAACTACAAACTTAGAATTAAATGTAAAGAAACATTTAGATATTGGTATGAACGATTTTTCTCTAATTCAAAATGAAAATAATGAAATCGAATTTAAAAATAAATTCAGACATAAAAATCCACATTATAAAAGTTATAGTTATAGAAATACAGATACTTATAACAAAGAATTTATATTAAAAGAAAGTAAAATAAAAATAGATGGTGATGGACAAATAGTCAACATAGATTGTAACTGTAGTCATTTTTATAAAAGCAAAAAAAATATATCAGATCCTTGCGAGCATATACTGTCTTTATACCTTATGTCCTCTAAATTTTTAAAACTTGATTATGAAATAAATAAGGAATATAAAATCAATGATATTATGGAGATGTTATTATGTTAGAAAATAATAGAGCAGATTATAGAGATATGACTAAAGCTATGGGAAAAAAAGAATTTACATTATTAAAAATGCAAGAATATGGTTTTTGGCCAAAAGATCTTCCAACGCCATTTGAAAGACAAGAAAACGAAACAAAAGAAGAGTATAAAAAAAGAAAGACATTATTAAAAGAATACGAAAATATAATTTCTTATATGACAAAACTATATGAAGAAAAAAGTGAAATAGATTCCAAATTAAATAAATTAAAAATGCAATATGATAAAACTTTTGACAGCGAACAAATAAGAAGAGAAATCGCAATACATATAATGGAAGAATCTATTGAAAGAAGACGTATAAAGAAAGAACAAAAAGAACAAGAAAAGAAAAGAAAATACGAAGCTTATCTAAAAAGAAAAAAAGAAAATATAATATTTATAGGTCGTAATTATTCAGCCTCTTTAAAAAATAAAGAATATGATGAACAAAGATTAAATAAATTTAATTTACCCTTAATAACGGATGATAAGGATTTAGCTAATTTTTTAGATATAGAATATAAAACCCTAAGATTCTTAACTTATCATAGAGATGTCTTAACTATTGATAATTATAATAGATATAAAATAGCTAAGAAAAAAGGTGGTTTTAGGCAAATAGCAGCACCTAAATCTACATTAAAAAAAGTACAAAGAAGAATACTTGATGATATATTAGTTAAAATCCCAGTATCTAAATGTGCAAATGGTTTTTTAAAAAATACATCAGTTTTAACTGGTGCAAATAAGCATTTTACAAAAACTAAGCTTCTTATAAATATGGATATTAAAGATTTTTTCCCTACAATTGATTTTAAACGAGTTCTTGGCATGTTTAAATCATTTGGATATTCTCCTTATATCTCTTCATTATTAGCTATATTATGTACTTATTGTGAACGTACAGAAATTAAAATCAAAGATGAAATAAAATATGTAAGAACATCTAAACGAATATTACCTCAAGGTGCTCCATCAAGTCCTATGATTACAAATATAATATGTAATAATCTAGACAGACGATTAGAAGGCTTATCTAAAAAATATGAATTTAAATACAGTCGTTATGCTGATGATTTAAGTTTTAGTTTAAATAATAAACTTGATGAAAATTCTTTGGTTTTAGAATTTTATAAATATATTAATAAAGTTATAAAAGAAGAAGGATTTGAAGTAAATATAGATAAAACAAGATTTTTAAGACAAAATAATAGTCAGTCTATAACAGGCATAATAATAAATAATGAAGAATTAGGCGTATCAAAAAAATGGCTAAAAATATTAAGAGCAACTATATATAATACAAAAAAGGCTAAAAATAACAACGAAATAATTCCATCAGATAAAATACAAGAAATCAAAGGAAAAATCGCATGGTTAAATATGGTTAATAAAAATAGATATAAGTCTATAATTGATGATGCTAAAGAACTAATTAAAGAATTATAACATTGTAAAACTTGATTATAGTATTTTTAAATGTTATTATATATTTATAAAAATAAATATTAAAATGATTTCTTGGTCTTTATGCTTTGGTGTTTCGCCAAGGTTGAAATTCACATTACAATCATCATCGAGCAATGCGCAAATCATGGAATGCCCACTAATGTAGAATATAAAAGGGATCCTACGGTTTATTCTACATTAGTGGGATTCCATTGAAGTGTCATTACTAGATATTAGAATCGTTAGCAAGAAATCATTTAAAAAAAGACTATCTTAAAAATTTTAAGATAGTCTTTTTATTATATAAAATATTTGTATCTATTTTACTAATTTTAAATCTACAGGTATAAATTCATCTAATGATTCACCTTTAATAAGTTTTACTGCATTTTCAACTCCTAAACTTCCTATAAGTTTTGGTTGTTGTGCTACAGTTGCTTTCATTTTACCTTCTTCTACAGCCTTGACTGCATCTTCTGTTGCATCAAATCCTACAATTATAATATCTCTTTTTGATGCTTCTACTGCTTTTAATGCACCTAAAGCCATTTCATCATTATGTGCAAATACAGCATCTATTTCTGGTTGTGCTTGTAAAATATTTTCCATAACAGAAAGTCCTTTAGTTCTATCAAAATCTGCAACTTGTTTTGCAACTACTTCTATTTGCGTATCTTTTATAGCATCGTTAAATCCTTTTCCTCTATCTCTAGCCGCTGAAGTTCCTGCTATACCTTCTAATTCAACAACTTTTCCTTCATTTTCTAAAAGTTCTGCTATAAACTTACCTGCCATAACTCCACCAGCAACATTATCAGATGCTATATGAGCAGCTACAGTTCCATTATTAGCTCCTCTATCTAATGTTATAACTGGTATTTCTTTTTCATTTGCCATTTTAACTGCATTACCAACAGCATCTGAATCAGTCGGATTAATAAGTATAACACTTACATTTTGAGTTAATAAATCTTCCATATTTGCAAGCTCTTTAGCTGAATCATTTTGTGAATTTAAAACAACAAGTGGCACTCCAAGCTCATCAGCTTTTGCTTGAGCTCCTTCTTTTAAATCTACAAAAAACGGATTATTTAAAGTTGATACTATAAGACCTATTTTATCTTCTTTTTCCTCTGTTTTAGATGGTGATGAACACCCTACTAAAGATATAGCTAATAAAAGAATTACTAAAACTAAACTTGTAAATTTTTTCATTTTAACTCCTCCTTAAAATTTATATGAACCTCATAATATCTTTTTATTTATCTTTTCTATCTAGCAATACAGCAATTAATATTACTAAACCTTTTGCTAATAACTGATAATATGAAGTTACATCCAACAAATTAAGTGCATTATTTAATATTCCTATAATAAGAGCTCCTACTACTGTTCCTAATATAGAACCAATTCCTCCCGCTAATGATGTTCCACCTAAAACAACAGCTGCTATAGCATCTAGTTCGTATCCACTACCTGCTGTTGGTGGTGCTGATGCAAGTCTTGATGTTATAATAATACCTGCTAAAGCTGCAAAAAAACCACTGATTCCATAAACAAATAATTTCACCTTAAAAACACTAACACCAGATAATTTTGTTGCTTCCTCATTTCCACCAGTAGAGTATACATACCTACCAATAGTAGTATTCTTAAGTATTATAAAACATATCAAAAATACTATTAACATAATCCAAATTGGGTTTGGTACTCCAAAAATATACCCAGTTCCAAACTTTGAAAACAATTGACCATTAATATCATAACCAGAACTTATTGGTTTCCCATCAGTAAACACTAATGTAGCTCCTCTAAAAATAGTCATTGTAGCTAAAGTTACAATAAATGGTTGTAATTTTCCTTTAGATATAATAAAACCATTTAATAATCCTATAGATGTTCCCACTATTAAACCTATTATTATAGCAATAACTGCATTTTGTCCGCTAGAAACCAATGCTGCCGCTATTGCTCCACTTATTGCAAATATCGAACCAACAGATAAATCTATCCCTCCTGTTAAAATTACAAAAGTCATACCTGCTGCTATTATTGCATTTATAGATGTTTGCCTTAATACATTTAAAACATTTCCAAAAGTTAAGAATCTATCACTCATAAATGATATTATTACTGAAAAAATTAAAAGTCCTATTATTGACTGAAATCTACTTAAAAAATCCTTAGTTTTAGGATTCATCGCTATTCCCTCCTATACCTACTGCCAAACGCATAATACTCTCTTGTGTTAATCCACTTCTTTCTAATATTCCTGAAATGCGACCTTCATGCATAACCATAATCCTATCACACATTCCTAATAACTCTGGAATTTCAGAAGATATCATCAAAACACTCATACCTTGTGATTTAAAAACATTCATAAGTTCATAAATTTCTTTTTTTGCTCCAACATCAACCCCTCTTGTTGGTTCATCTAATATCAAAATTTTAGGATCTGTTACTAAAGATTTCGATATACTAACCTTTTGTTGATTCCCTCCAGAAAGATTTTTAACTTTCTGATTTAATGAAGGGGTTTTTATAGATATTTTTTCTTTATAATCATATGCTATTTTCTTTTCTTCTTCTTTATTTATAAAAATACCTTTAGCTATATTTTCAAGGCCTGATAAAGATATATTTTCTTTCACACTCATACCTAAGACTAGTCCATCTTTTTTTCTATCTTCTGATACATATGATATTCCAGATATAAGTGCATCTCTTTCGTTTTTTAAAATTAATTCCTTACCATTTAATATAATTTGTCCTTTATCATATTTATAATGACCATATATAGTCTTTGCAAGCTCAGTTCTTCCTGCACCCATAAGACCAGCCACACCTAAGATTTCTCCTCTTTGCATATTAAAGCTAATATCTTTAATATATTTATTAGATAAATTTTTGACTTCAAAAATAATATCTTCTGTCTTATGCTCTTTGTAAGGATATTGTTCTTCTAATTTTCTACCTACCATTAACTCAACTAAAATATCTTCATTTATATCTTTTACTAGTTTTTCAGCTATGAATTGTCCATCTCTTAAAATAGTTATATCATCACATATTTCAAATATTTCCTTTAATCTATGTGATATATAAACTATACTTTTTCCATCTTTTTTTAATTTATCTATTACTTTAAATAGTTTTATAGTTTCTTGGTCTGTTAATGCATCTGTAGGTTCATCCATTATTATTAATTTTGCATCAAATGATAAGGCTTTTGCAATTTCAACCATTTGTTTTTTTCCAACAGATAAACTCTTTACTTTAGTTTCTGGACTCTCTTTTATATTTAATGGTATTAAAAGTTCTTTTGCTTTTTTGTTTAACGTTTTCCAGTCAATCATACCAAATTTATTTTTAGGCTCTCTTCCTAAAAATATGTTTTCTCCTATAGATAATTCTTCTATTAAATTTAATTCTTGATGTATTATAGATATTCCTAATTCTTGAGCATGTTTTGGATTTTTCGGATCTATAATCTCTCCATTATATTTTACTGTTCCACTTGTTTTTTTATAAACTCCCGAAAGTATTTTCATCAAAGTTGATTTTCCTGCTCCATTTTCGCCCAAAAGAGCCATAACTCTTTCTTTATATACATTTAAATGTACATCATCGAGCGCTTTTACACCTGGAAATTCTTTGGTTACATTTTTCATTTCTAATATTTTTTCCATTATTCCCTCCCAAAAAACACACCTGATTTCAATATAATATTCGCATAAGGGGTACATTCTCCTGTTCTTATAATAGCTTTAGCATTTTTTGTTCTTTCCTTAAATTTTTCATGCGAAATATATTCTACCTCACAATCTTTTAGTATTTCATTTATTTCTTCTTCTATCTCTTTATTGTGTTTTTTTATTTCTTTCGCTAAAACATAGCTTTCACATATATATTCTTCTAATAATATTTTTAATACTTCCATAAATCTAGGATTATTTTTATTAAGTGAAATATCTATTCTTTTTACACCTTCTGGAATTGGAAGACCACAATCAGCTACGACAATCTCATCTGTATGTCCCATCTTGCTTATAACCTCAACTATATCAGCATTAAAAATTTTTCCCGTTCTCATTTATTTACCTCCTTTAAAACTATCAACTTCCAAAATACTTGGTAATGAACTTTGAGCACCATGTTTTGTAACTGTTAAAGCACTCACTTTAGTTGCAAATTCCATTGAAGTTTTTATATCCTCTCCTTTTGATATTGAAGTTAAAAATCCACCTATAAAACTATCTCCCGCTGCTGTTGTATCTACAGCATCAACAATATATGCTTCTTGCTTTAAAGAAAAATTCTTTGAATCTATATAAAAAGAACCTTTTTTGCCTAAAGTAATCAATATTGCTTTTATACCCTTTTTAAATAAAATATTTGAACCTTTTATTATATTTTCTTCTGTGCTTGTATCATATCCACTAAGACTTTCAAATTCAGTTTCATTTGGAATTAGTAAATCTGTATGTCTTATAAGTTCATCACTTAACTCTCTAGCAGGAGCTGGATTTAAAATTGTATATATATTTTTTTCCTTCGCTAATATAAAAGCTTTTTCTATTGTCTTTATTGGTGTTTCTAGCTGTGCTAAAAGATAATCAAAACCATTAAAAATATCTTCTTTTAATTCATTTTCTTTAAATTCAAAATTTGCACCAGGAATTACGACAATAGAATTGTCACCATTTGAATTAACCATAATCAAAGCAATTCCAGTTTCACAACATTCTACAACTTTTATCAAATCTGTATTCACATTATTTTTTTTTAAATTTTTTATTAAATTTTTACCAAAATCATCATTACCTATCCTTCCAAGCATACAAACATCACCATTTAATTTTCCTATCGCTACTGCTTGATTTGCTCCTTTTCCGCCTGGTATTTCACTAAAACCATTACCTAAAATAGTTTCTCCAACTTTAGGTGTTTTTTCTACATTTGTAACCAAATCCATATTCAAACTTCCTAAAACTAATATCTTTTTCATCATTACCTCCCAACTGGTTAAACGTTTACTCAACAAAAAAAATTATCTAGTAGTTTTCCTTTTTATTAATTTTGTTTTTAAAATATACTTATTATTTTTTACTATTTCTTTTTTTATAAGTTTTACAAGCAATCTAGCTGCTTCATAACCCATTTTATACTTCGGTTGCTCTACTGTTGTAAGTTCTGGTTCTATCATACTAGACATATATATATTATCAAAACCTAACACTCCAACCTCTTTAGGAATTTTTATCTTCTTTGAATGTAATGCTTTTATTGCACCCAAAGCAATCAAATCATTTCCACAAAATATACCATCAAATTCTACATTTGAATTCAAAAGTTTCATAACAGCTTCATATCCCCATTTACTTGTATATGATTTTTCAAGTAAATGATCTTTTGGAGGATTCATTTTATTATCTTGATATGCCTTTATATATCCTTTATATCGATCCTTACTTGGCTTTGATATCATCGGACCTGTAATATGATATATCTTTTTATACCCTCTATTTATCATATAATTTACACCATCATATGCGCCACTCTCATTATCTACTATAATTTTACCCTGTACTTTTAGCCCCTTTATATCTCTATCTACGCTAATAACAGGTAATTTGATTTTCTTTAAAGATTCACTAATTTTATCTCTTTTACTTGATGCTGTAAATATAATTCCATCAACCATTTTTTCTTGTAACATATCAATATATGCATCTTCTTTTTCTAAGTTATTGTCAGAGTTGCAAAGAATAAGTGTATAACCATTTTCTTTTGCAAAATCTTCAACACCTCTTGTAAGCTCTGGAAAAAAAGGATTTGTTATATCTGGAATTATAAGACCTAATGTTTTTGTCTTTTTCGTTACCATAGAACTTGCAACTCTATTAGGGATATACCCTTGTTCTTTAATTATATTCAATACTCTATTTTTTGTTTCCAAAGAAATTCTTTCATCTTTATTATTTATAACCTTTGAAACCGTCGCAATGGAAACATTTGCCATTTTCGCAATGTCTTTTATTGTTACTTTCAAATTATTACACCACCTTGGGTAAACGTTTAACTTAATTCTAATTCTTTTTTTTAATTTGTCAATAGAAAAAAAATACATCTAAATTATTTTACACTTTTTCTAATAGCTATTATAATATTCTAATACCATTTCTAATTTTTTTATCATAATATCTTTAACCTCAATTGGTTTTATTATTTTTATATGGTTTTCGTATGAAAAAAAATAATTATACAACCAATCATTTTCATGTGCAATAAATTTAATATTAAAATCTCCATCTTTATTGAATTTAATATCTTCTATATTAAATTCATTATAAACTCTATTTTTTAATTTTGAATCTATTATTATTTCAAACTCTATTAAATTTGTAGATTTCTTTGTTGTGTTAATTTTTTCATATGATAAATCAATCTTATTAATATCATATTTATCCTTACAAAATCCTTCTTTTAGCACAACCACATTCTTTATTCTTTGTATTTTAAAAACTCTATAATCATTTCTTAAAATACAAAACCCTACCAAATACCAACTTTTTTCTTTGAATATTAATTTTAATGGATATATTTTTCTTTTAGTTTTTTTGCCTGAACTATCATAATAATAAAATTCTACAATCAAATAAGATGTAAGAGCATATTTTAGTTTTTCAAATTTTAATTTTTCATCTCTATAACTTCCCCAATGAGAAAAATCAACTTCAATCCAACTGTCATTAGTTTTATTAAAAACAGCTTTTAATTTTTGCATAGCATCCTCAATATTATCATATTGTGTTGATTTTAATATTTCTAATCCTAATAATATATTATTTTGATCTTTTGATGAAAGCATAGACTTATTCATAATAAAATTCTCCATAAGACTTATGCCTCCTCCTTTTCCTTTATTTGTATATACAGGAATTCCAGACATACTAAGAGTATCTATGTCTCTATATATTGTTCTTATAGATACTTCAAATTTATCTGCTAAATATTTTGCTGTAACTTGTTTTTTGTTTATTAATATGTATAAAATCTTAAATAATCTATCAATTTTCAAAATATCACCTCAAATTAAAACAAGGGGTATTTTAATACCCCTTTTAAATACTCATATAAACTTATTTTTTCCATCTTTTTAATGTTGGCATAAAACCATCCATTATATTTCTCGCTTCTTCTTCACTCATATTTTTATTTGCATCTAACATATGTGGTATACATATATTTATCATTTGTTCCATATTTACATCGGCTAAAAATTCACCTTCATTATAACAATATTTACAATAATCTTCACTTAAACTTCCATCTTTATTCTTTCCATACATATCCTTAGAATCTCCCATAGGCATTGCACATGATTGACAATATTTTTCTTCCACAATAATTCCTCCTTTATTATATAAGAAATAATTAATCTTATTTCTTTATTTATATTTATTTTATCAACTAT
Source organism: Peptostreptococcaceae bacterium AGR-M142 (assembly GCA_045345765.1). Taxonomy (GTDB): domain Bacteria; phylum Bacillota; class Clostridia; order Peptostreptococcales; family Peptostreptococcaceae; genus JAOARY01. Next base: position 2,685,539 of record CP148265.1, on the reverse strand, counting down.
AATTAGACAACATTATGTCATATTATAAAAATATATTTATAATTTTTTATTCTTCATTATATATAAATATTATCTTTATATTTTTAAGCTTTTTATATTGTTTAATATTATTTGATAATTCCTTTACATTAAAGAACCAAGTGGAAAACATCTCCCAAATCATAACCCAACCACCTATTATAAAACTCTCTTCAATAAGCTGTGTTATTATTGATTTTTGAAAATTAATTTCAGTTATATACCTTAACAATAATAATACTATTCCTATTAAAAAAAAATTTAATGTGTTCTTTATTAACCTAACTCTTTGGTTATTTAATTTTCTTATTTTATACTGAAAATAATTATACATACCCTCTCTACTTTTATTTTCTCTTAATAAATTCTTTTTTTGGTGCAAAATATGAAAAACTATTATAATATTTTTTCTTCCATTTAATTCATAAGAACATTCTAACAAATACTCTGTAAGATCATCATCCAAATCTCTATTATTAAAAGGAGAATAATCCCAATCGCTATAAGCATCTCGATAATCTTCTAATTGTATGTCTATATAATATGTTTTTGTTTTAGAATCATATCTATATAAATTTCTTAAATTTATTTTATCCATATTATCACCATTATCAATTTTCTTTTTATATACCCTTTAAAAAACAAACTTAAAAATCTATGTTAATATGATTCAATATATATTTTTTATTGGTTAAAAAATATATATTCCTTAATTAGTCTTTAATTCAAAATAAAACCTTATATTATTTCTATTTTTCAAAGTTTTATATATAACAATGATAATTTTTTAATTATCATTGTTATATATAAAACTCTTTTTGAATTCTACTTTTTTCTACCTATATACACTTTAATTTCATTAATACACTTCTTCAGCTATGTTTTTAAGTATATTTAAAAGGGTAGATTATAAATATTAACACTTTTTATTGTTTATAATAAAGCAAATTATATAATTCCATTAAATTTTCTCAAAAAGGAAAATGTTTATTTTAAATATTGCATATTTTTTTCACATACTTTAATGAAGTAAATAAAGAAAAAATATTTCGAATATTTTTTATAAAAAAAATTTTTTAATAAAAAATCTATAGACAAACCCTTTTTAATTTGCTAAAATTTTAAACAATAAATGAAAAACAAGTAACAGGAATTTATATATTAATATCAGACTATAGATTTCACTTTGTTCCTTAACGGAATAAAGTTTTTTTATTCATTATTATTTAGGGTATCATAATAGATTGTTTTATTTTCTAAATTATTCGAATAATTAAACAATTGAGGTTTTTAAATTAATATGCAATATTTTTATATTTTTTTCTGATATTAGTTCATCCAAATCTGTTACTTATACTAAACAAAAAGGAGAAATGATTATGCAAAAAAGAGAAAATTGGGGCTCTAGACTGGGCTTCATAATGGCAGCAGCAGGTTCTGCAGTAGGTTTGGGTAATATATGGAAATTCCCTTTCACTGCTGGTGAAAACGGTGGAGGAGCATTCGTTCTTTTATATCTTATTTTTGTAGTTATAATAGGTTTTAGTGTTATGTTAACTGAATTTGCTGTTGGTAGAAGAAAACAACTTGCAGCTGTTGGAGCTTATAAATCCGTTGATAAGCGATGGACATTCGCTGGAGTTTTAGGTGTTTTTAGTGGATTTTTGATTATGGGTTTTTACCCAGTAGTTGGTGGATGGGCTTTAGCTTATATATTTAAAGTAGGAACAGGTGGTCTTCTATCTAATCCAGCTGCAATAGAATCTACATTCACTGGATTTATAACAAATCCATCAGAACCACTTATGTGGATGGTTGCTTATTTAATTTTAAATGTATTAATTGTTGTTAAAGGTGTATCTTCTGGTATAGAAAAAGCTGGTAAAGTTCTTATGCCTTTATTATTTGTAATACTTATAATTATATCAATAAAAGGTCTTACACTACCTGGTGCTATGGCTGGTATGGAATTTTTATTTAAACCTGATTTTGGTAAAATAAATGGTAGTGTTGTTTTATCAGCTTTAGGACAAGCCTTCTTCTCATTATCATTAGGTATGGGATGTATGATTACTTATGGTTCTTATTTAGCTAAGAAAGAAAATTTAGTACAAAATGCAGCAATAGTAACAGCTATGGATACTGCTGTAGCACTTTTAGCAGGTATTGCAATGTTTCCAGCAATGTTTGCATTTAATATTGCTCCGACTCAAGGTCCTGGGCTAGTTTTTGTTGTTGTTCCTACACTATTTGCTGAAATGGGATCAATCGGAATGCTTTTTGCACTTTTATTCTTTGTTGCTTTAACAGTTGCAGCACTTACATCTTCTGTTTCATTATTAGAAGTTGTCGTAGCATTTTTAATTGACGAAAAACAGTTTACTAGACCTAAAGCAGTTTTATCTGCATCATCAACAATGATATTACTTTGTGTATTAGCATCATTATCATTAGGAGGCGTGGGTCCTAAAGTATTTGGTGTTGGTGCATTTGATATATTTGATCAGCTTACTGATAAAATCTTCCTTGCAATAGGTGGTATGTTTATTGCTATATTTGCCGGTTGGAGACTTAATAAAAAAGAATTACATGATGAAATTACAAATAACGGAGAAGTTTCATTCCCAATGTTTGAACTTTGGTATTCATTAGTCAAATATATTATACCAATAACTATATTTGTTGTTGCTATTGGTGGTATATATGCCGGATTCCAAACTGGATATGGTGCGATCATGGTAATGGGTGTTGGTATAATAGCACTATTTGCAGCCTTCTCTAAAAAATTATAATAAAATATAATTTTTTATAAAAATATTATAAATAGCTATAAGATTTTTTAATCTTATAGCTATTTCTTTATTTAAAAATAAAATAAAAATATCTCTATATGTAACTCTAAATTAGGGTATACAGTTTATACTAAAATATAAAAAATATTTGTTGTAAATATAAAGAGGTGGACTATGTTCAATACACTAAGAGGAAAATTAATTATAAATTCTATATCTTTATTAGCAATAGTTATTATTACTTTAACTATATTATTCTATACTTATGAATATAATAATTTAGTTGAAATAGCCTTTGATAGATCATTAGAAGTTAATAAATTACAAGCTGAATATTTAGGTCGAGATTTAGATATTCATATGAAACAATTGATTTTTATTTCAGAAAATGAAAAAGTAAAAGAACTGGATATGCCAATAATAATGAATAATTTAACTAATTTAATAAACAATGAAAATTTTCACTTTCATAATTCTTTTTTTATTAACGAAAACGGATATTTTAAAACACCTAGTGGTGAAACTGGTTTTTCTTCAAGTCCAGATTACAAAAAACTTAAAAATAAAGAAGTTAATTATATAATTACACAACCTCTAATCGGCATAGCAAGAAGTACTCCGTCAATAGTCTTTGCTTGTACTATCCCCTCTAAAGATAAATTTGTAGGCGCATTAGGTGGTTCACTGAAATTAAATGAACTAACTCAAATGATAAGTAATAATATAGTTTTTGAAAATAGCTATGGTTTTATATTTAATAGTCAAGGTCTAGTTGTTGCTCATCCAGAGCCAAAACATTCTATGACATCCAATATGAAAGACTTAGAATCAATTGGTTATATAGGTATAAATGATATTTGGGTAGCTAGCCAAAATAAAAAAAGTGGTTATGGGGAATATTATGATTCTTTTCTTGATGAAGAAAAAATACTTACTTACTATGAAATTCCTAATTCTCCAGGTTGGAAACTTGCTATAACAACATTTAAAGACGATATCTATCAACCTATCAAAAGATTAAAGCTTCAATTAATTAATATATCTATAATAGTAACTATGGCTACTATTGTTTTAGCTTGGATTTATTCAAATAGATTAATTAAACCCCTTTTAAAACTCACTAAAACTGTTGAAAATTCAAAAGAAAATAATATATTATTAATAGATGAAAAATATTCTCTTTATGAAATTGACCTGTTGATTGAGGCTTATAATAAAATGGGGAAATCTTTATCTGAGTATACACATAAACTTGAAGATAAAGTACAAGAAAGAACAGAAGAACTTAATAGAATTAATAAAATTCTAAATGAACGAAATAAATTATTAGAAAATAAAAATACACAACTATATACATTAGCAACAACAGATAAATTAACTGGATTATTAAATCGAGCTCATATAAATGACCTCATAAAAAAAACTATCGAATCTGTTAAATTAGGAGAAAGTATTAGTTTTTCAATATTATTTTTAGATTTAGATAATTTTAAATATTATAATGATACCTTTGGACATGATATTGGTGATGAAATTCTTATTTATATTTCAAATTTATTTAAAAGTTCACTAAGATCAACTGATGTCATTGGACGATATGGTGGTGATGAATTTGTCATAATTCTAAAAGATAGTTCATATACAATATCCCAAACTGTTGCCTCTAAACTTGAACAAGAAATTAAAAAACTAGATGGATATAAAGAAAAATTAAAAGCTTCTTTAAATATAGACGACTTAACAATTCCCAAAAATAAAATTCTTGGTATCTCTGTAGGAATTGAATATTATGATAAAAATTCTAATATGGATTTAGATGAAATGATTAAACAAGCAGATATAAAAATGTACAAAATAAAAAAAGAAAAGAAAAACGATAATTTAAATCAGGAGGATTTTTATGAATAATATTAAATTAGGAAAATTAAAAACTTTATATTATTTTGTAATCTCTTTTTTAATAATATATATTTCTTCTTTTTTTATACTTTTTATTATTGAACGCCAAATAAGAATTTATAATTTTAAAGAACTTATGAAAAATGAACAAAGAGTTGTAAATATGCAAATCAATTACACAGGCAAGGAATTAAATAACATACTTTCTGATTTATATTATCTACACCATAATTTTAAAAAAGATCTGCTCAATGAGAATCTAAATTCTGTATCTGAAAGTTGGGCTATATTTTCTACACAAAAAAAATATTATGACCAAATTAGATATATTGATGAAAATGGAATGGAAAAAATAAGAGTGAATGCATCAAAAAATGGAAGTTATATAGTTTCTGAAGATAAATTGCAAAATAAAAGTAGTAGATATTATTTTAAAGAAACATCTAATCTTAGCTCTGAATTTGTATATATATCAAAAATTGATTTAAATAAAGAAAATAATGAAATTGAAATTCCTTTCAAACCTGTGATTCGTTTAGCTACACCCTTATATGATGTTAATAACAACTTTAAAGGAATAATTATCTTAAATTATTTAGCAAAAAATTCTTTAGAGACATTTAAAGATTTAGCAAAAAATTCTTCTGGCTCTCTTTCACTATTAAATTCTGATGGTTATTTTATTTCAAATGAAGATAAAACTTTAGAATGGGGTTTTATGTTCAAAGATAAAAAACAAAATTCTTTTGAATCTATGTATAATAAAGAATGGAATGATATAAAAAATTCTAATACTTATACTCAATTTGTTAGTAATCATGGGCTTTTTACCGCTCAAAAAATATCACTTGATGATAAAGTAATATCTAATAATGTAAATCATATTCATAAAATCATATTTGATGATAAAAATTGGTATATAATTTCCCTTATTCAACGAAATAATAAAAACAAAAGTCTTTTTATAGATGATTTTCACTCTTTATTTTTCGATGTAGTAAAAAAAAATAGTTTATATTTTATATTTTTATTTTTTATATCATCTATAATAGGGGTTTTGATATATATAAACAGAAGAACCTATAAAAGAATAAAATATTATTCTGAATATGATGTCTTAACTAAATCTTATAATAGAAGAGCTGGTCTAATTAAATTAAATTCACTATTTCCATCTGATGAAAGAAGAACATTTTTAGTAAGTCTTTGTTTTATAGATATTAATGGACTTAAAGATGTCAATGATAATCTTGGTCATAAGATGGGTGATGAACTTATAATAACAGTTATTGATACAATAAAATCTACAATTAGGAACAAGGATTTCGTAATTAGACTTGGAGGCGATGAGTTTTTAATAGTATTTGATGGAATCAATGTAGAAGATACAGAAAAAATCTGGAATAGAATCTTAGACAAATATGAAAATATAAACAAAAATGAAAATAGACCTTATTTCGTAAGCGTTAGTCATGGTATAGTTGATTACGACAATAAACAAAAATCACAAGTTGATGACCTTATTAAAAAAGCTGATCAAAAAATGTATGAAGAAAAAAGGAAAATAAAAAAAGATTTAGATGTAATAAAATAATAAAAGCTGTGTGAAATAATCAAAAATCATTTCACACAGCTTTTATTATTTAAGATATACTTGAGTTTACTTTAAAACCATGAGTACCATCTTGTTCTAATCTATATTTATTCCCAAGAGTCCCATTTTTAGCATCTCCATCAGCCAAAATTTCAGTTGATGCAATATGCCAATTATTATTATCATCATGATGACCTTGTCCTATACAAACTTCATAACTATCCCCATTTATACTAAGTCTTCCTTTTACAGCAAAATTCAATTGATTAGGAATATTATCTCCACCCATAGTATGAATCATATCATCATATTTATTATCAACATAACTACTAAACCACTGAGCACACTCTTTTGAAGCATGTCTTCCTGCTACAATCCCCACTCTAGTAGTTTTGTCTATATGTGCACAAGTCACTCCACCCCAAGGTTGATCCGCTGTTATAATATGTTCCTCCGCTACAAATTCCACCGAATTAATATTTCTTCCTGCCTCAAAATTAATTACATTTTCATGTGCTTCCATTAATGAAACCTCCTTGAATTTTTTATATTATTAGACAATTAAGTCATTATAAATTATACCTTTTTGTTTAAACATTAAACAAAAAATTTCAATTATTTTTTTAATAGTTATTATACTTTTTCTTTTAAAATGATAGAATATATAATAGAAATTAAATACATTAAAAAAGAGAGGATTTTTGATTTGAGATTAATAAAAAAAATGATTCATAATGATTTAAAAACATTAGAAGGTAATATGTTTGAAAGAAAAGCAGCAAGGGGAATTATATTAGATAATAGAAAAATACTATTATTATATACCAAAAGATATAACGACTATAGTATCCCTGGTGGTGGAATAGATGAAGGTGAAGATATTATAAATGCTTTAAAAAGAGAATTATCCGAAGAAGTTGGAGCTAAAGATATAGAAATACTAAAAGAATATGGATATACCGAGGAATATAGACCCCATTACAAGAAAGAATATGATTTGATGCATATGTTATCTTATATTTTTGTTTGTAAATTAAATAGCCCTTTAGAAAAAACAAATTTTGAAGACTATGAAATAGCTAATGGAATGGAAGTTAAATGGGTTGATATAGATGAAGCTATAAAACATAACTTAGATGTTATTTCAAATAAAGAAAAATCCATGGGTTTTTCAGTCGAAAGAGAAACTTTTGTATTACAACTTATAAGGGACGAACTTCTTAAATAAACTGTGATTATCTTATTATTAGGGGAATATAATATTAATAGGTTTTTATTAATATAAATACCCTGAAAATAAGTAAAAGAGGTGTATAATATGCTTTATAGAGAATTGGGAAAAAACAAAGAAAAAGTATCTATATTGGGTTATGGTTGTATGCGATTTCCTATTATTGGAGAGGATAACGCAAAAATAGATAAGGATGAGGCAAAAAAACAACTACGATATGCAATAGATAATGGTGTTAATTATATTGATACTGCTTATCCTTATCATAGTGGTAATAGCGAATCATTTGTAGGTGAGGCTTTAAAAGATGGATATCGAAAAAAAATTAAATTAGCCACAAAACTTCCATCTTGGCTTATAAATACAAAAGAAGATATGAATAAATACTTAAATCAACAATTAAAAAATCTACAAACAGATTATATCGACTATTATCTTTTACATGCTTTAAATAAAAATTATTGGGAAAATTATAAAAAAAATAATGTTTTTGAATTTATAAAAGAAGCTTTAGAAGATGGCCGAATCAAAAATATAGGCTTTTCTTTTCATGATGATTTTGATTTATTTAAAGAAATTATAGATTCTTATGATTGGGACTTTTGTCAAATACAATATAATTTTATGGATGAAAATTATCAAGCGGGACTTAAAGGTCTAAATTATGCAAAAGAAAAAAATATAGATATTATAATCATGGAGCCACTTCGAGGTGGTAGTTTAACTAAAAATATTCCAAATGAAGTAAAAAAACTTTGGGATAGTTCAAAAACAAAAAAAACACCGGCCCAATGGGGACTTCGCTATTTATGGAATTATGATAATATAAAAGTTGTACTAAGTGGTATGAATGATATAAAACATATTGATGAAAATATAAAAGAAGCATCTAAAGCTTATCCAAATACACTTACAAATAAAGAGTTAGAAATTATAAATAAAGTTAAAGATATTTATAATTCAAAAATAAAAGTAAATTGTACAGATTGCAAATACTGTATGCCATGTCCTTTTGGAGTTAATATTCCTCTTAATTTTTCTTTATTAAATGAAAGTTCAATGTATGATGATTTAAAAACTCCCAGTATGAAATATACAATGTTTTTGAAAGAAGAAAAACGAGCTTCTAATTGCAAATCTTGCGGTCAATGTGAACCCAAATGTCCACAAAATATAAAAATAATAGAAAAACTAAAAGAAGTTAACAATGTATTAGGTTAATAAAAATAAGCTATCTTAAAATATTTTGATTATTTTAAGATAGCTTATTTTTCAAATCAAATAATTAACATCAAAGGGGTAGAAAGTAACTCTTTTAAATGTTATAATTAAATCAATGTTTTTGTAATTTTCCTAAAAATCAAAATTATAATTAAAGTTTATTGCAAGGAAAATTTATAATATATATTAATGAGGGGGATCTTTATGTCATTTGTATTACCTAAATTTACACCACCAGATTTTAATTTAGAAAAATATAAAAATGCAAAAGAAATTAAAACTAAAGAAGTAACTAAAGAAGGGGTTTCACCTAGTGGTTTTTATTTAACAAGTCATATGCCAACTTACTATTATTCGGGTGGAAAGTGGATATTACCAGAACATAATTCTCAAAATTGTGTAGCTGTATATTCTAATTCTACAATAATAATAAAAGAATTAAATGACTTAAAAATAGGAGATAAAGTTGTAATTGGTAAAAAAACAGACGGGTCTGAAGGGATTTTAGTTTATAAAGAAGGCTTTGATGAATCTATAATATCAGAACCTTTCACATCAGTAGAAACTTCATTCACTAAAGATTATGAATTTTTAGCTGAACTTATGCGTCATGAAAAAGAAAATAATGGTCACATTGTTTGGGTTTTAGGACCTTCAGTTGTATTTGATTATGATACAAGAATCGGTCTTTCACAATTAGCTGAAAATGGATATGTTCAATCATTATTAGCTGGAAATGCTATGGCTACTCATGATTTAGAAGGTGGTTTTTTAGACACTGCACTAGGACAAAACATTTATACACAAGAATCTGTTCCAATGGGACATTATAATCATTTAGATCTTCTAAATGAAGTTAGAAAGTCAGGTTCTACATCTAAATTTATAGAAGAAGGAAATATAAAGGATGGTTTTATTAAAACTCTAAATAAATTAGATATTCCTTATGTTTTAGCTGGTTCAATAAGAGATGATGGACCTCTTCCAGAAGTTTATTCTAATGTACCTGATGCATTAAATGCAATGAAAGAACAAACTGATAAAGCTACTCTTATAATCGGTCTTGCTACTATGTTACATTCTGTTTCTACAGCAGAACTAGCTTCTAGCTATAGAATAAAAGAAGATGGTAGTGTTGTTCCTGTATTTATGTACACTATTGATGTTACTGAAAACGTTGTTAATAAAGTCTCTGCTGCTAGAGAAAATATTGCAGTAAAAAACATTGTTACAAATGTTCAAGACTTTGTTGTTAATGTTCAAAAAGCACTTTTAACACCGGTTGAAGATTTTGAAGTTGAACCAGTTGAAGTTAATGTTAATGAATACATCGAAAATAAGGAATCACAAAAAAAAGCTACTGATGAATTAACTGTTGATTAGGGGGATTAATATGACTTTTGAAATGCCAAAATATACAGCACCAGATTTTACTAAAGAGTTTTTTGTAAATGCTCCAAATGCTACTTTAGTTGAAGTTACAAAAGAAGGAGTTTCTCCTGCTAATTATCATGCTCTTTCAGTATTTCCTGAATACTTTAAAATAAATGGTAAATGGGTTTTAGCAATTGAAAGTAGAATGGATACTGTTTGTGTTGCTATAGATGAACCAGGAAAAGAAAGAGTAGAAATTGTAGAATTTAGAAATCTTAAAGTTGGAGATAAAGTTGTAGTAGGAAGAAAAGAAGATGGTAGTGAAGGTATTTATGTTTATACCCAAGGATTCTTAGAAGATTCAAAAGAAGCAGATACATTTGCTTTTAGAAGTGGTCGTTCAAGAGAAACTGCCTTTTCTATTGATTATGATAAATTATATGAAATACTTAGAAATGAAAAAGAAAATAACGGTTATGTTACTTGGGTTTTAGGAACTGCTGTTAGTTTAGATAAAGGTTCAAGAGATGCTATTGCAAGACTTGTACGAGAAGGTTATGTTGATTCTATATTATGTGGAACAAGTTTTGCCGCATTTGATTTAGAATGTGGAGTTTTTGGAACAACTTGGGGACAAGAAACTTTTGTAAAAGAACAAAATACATTAGGTAATTATTATGAAACTATAAATATGGCTAGAGAAGCTGGATCTATAGAAGAACTTGTTAAATCAGGGAAAGTCAAAGATGGAATTATGAAAGCTTGTGTTGAATGTAATGTTCCATTTGTACTTTCAGGTACTATAAGAGACAGATTTACTCTACCAGGTACTTATAATGATGTTTATGAAGCACAAGATGCTATGCGTGTTCATACAAGAAAAACATCAACAATAATAATGGTTTCTACTATATTATTTACAATTGCAACAGGAAATATGACACCTTCTTATAATGAATTTGATGGAGTTATAAGACCTGTATATATGTATACTGTTGATATTCAAGAATTTGCAGTTAACAAACTTTCTGATAGAGGTACTTTAACAGCAACATCTGTTGTTACAAATACTCAAGATTTTGTTAAAAATATAGGAAGAGCTTTAACTTAATATATTAATTTATTTTTATTAGCTAGAATACCTTAAATTAATTTAAGGCATTCTAGCTAATAAACTTTTAGCATACACTCTATCTAAATTTAAGCTTTTAATATTATTATATCCTATAAAACATGTGCATATTTTTTTACTACAATCTTTAATTTCAGACAACTCATTCAATTTGTCTTCATACAAATTCCCTAGTTTTTTATTATCCTTATAACATCTTCTTATATCACCATTTGCATCTAACATAAATGAATTATAATTAGTATTACAAGGTTTATTTTTATTATTATAATTATTTAAATTTATATCAAAATACATATCAATATCCTTCAAAAATCTAATATCATCATTAGAGTAATATGATTTTTGATCCTTATATGCATTTATCCATAAATATATTTTTTTAGTTGAATCAAAACTTATTTTATCCAAATTTAATTTTAATTCTTTTATTTTATTAAAATTCTCCTTAACTCCAACACAACCAACACTAAAATCAATATTTTTATTTACAAGTATTTTTATTTGCTCTAAAAATTTCTCTAAATTAACTTGTGTTGGATGATATGTAATCCAAAGTTTTAATTTTTTATTATTTATGGAATCTAAAAATTTCAAATCAGTAGTTAAATTTGTCTGTATAACCACTTCTTTTATATTATTTAATTTATTTAAATCTATACAAAATTTTTTAAAATGATTAAATATTAATGATTCACCCTTTGGTACTATAAATATTTTAAATTCATTCTTTTGTGATTTTAAATATTTATAAAACATATCTAGGTATTTAATTTCTTTTTCTATCTTATTTTTAGATATTTTAAGTTTTTTAAAAGGGCAATATTCACAAGTATAATTGCAATATTTTAAAAAATTTCTATAATACAAAGTATAAATCATAATAACCTCTCTACTCTTTAAAATTTAACATTTTATTTTTTACCGTCTCTGATATAAATAGATTTCCAATAGAATCCGAATAAGCAAGACCCTTTTTAGTTGGAATCAAATTTTTTCCCTCTTTAATCAAAAACTGATTTAATAACAAAAACTCTAATTCTTTATATTCAAAAGGATTGCAATTAAATTTATTTTTAAAATCATCCAAATTAAGACCTGTTATTTTTAATATAGACTTTTGTATATATCTTCGTTTTGATTCATCAATATTAAGATTAAAACCATGTTTTGCATGTAAAAAATCTACTTCTTGTAAATAATCATTAATAATATTTTTTATATTTTTATCTAATCTTGCATACTTTCTTGAATAATGAATATTATCTTTATAAGATCTAGCACCACAACCTATACCAATCATATTATTTTCTTGGCAACTATAGTTTGGATACAATTCTTTTTTTACATTTTTATTGATAAAATTTCTCATAGATGTTTGAATATAATTATTCTTTATCAAAAATTCACAAGCAAATTCATAAAAACGCTTCATCTTATCTATATCTTTTTTAGTTTTATCATATAAATATGTTTCTTCTCTTATGTATAAAGGATATAAATAAATTTCTTCAAAATTATAATATACTGCTTTTTTCAAATTATATTCAAAACTTTTAAGGCTTTGATTTTCAATTCCATAAATTAAATCTAAATTTCTTATTTTTATTTTATTATTTTTAAGCAAATCAAGAGCTTTATCTATTTTATCTAAGGGCTCTAATCTATTTATATTAATAAGTTCATTTTCATTAAAACTTTGTATCCCTATACTTATTCTATATAAATTATACTCTTTTAATAATTCTAATTTTGATTTATTAAGAGTTTTTGGTGATGTTTCTATTGATAACTTTGATTTTGAAAAATTTATATTCAAATATAGTTTTAGTCCCTCTAATATTTTTTTCAAATTATCTTTTGAAAGAATTGTTGGTGTTCCCCCACCAAATACAATATTAGAAAACAAATTGTTATTCTTTAATTTCAAACCCATTATTTCTTTTATAGCTTTTATCTCTTCTATTAATTTATCACTATACCTATCTAATAAATCTTTATTTATATCTGAAGTTGAAAACAAATTACAATATCCACATTTATTTGCGCAAAATGGTATATGAATATATAATGTTAAATTACTTATATCATCATTCCATAAATCTTTTAAATTTATTTTTGTATCAAATTTTGAATATGACATCTTATGAGGATAAGAATATATATAATTCTTATACGGATCTTCTAAGACCTCTTTTATATCAATCATTATTACCACCTCTTTACAAGAAGAAATGTTTATAAGGAACATTATAAACTATCTCATTTGATATATTATGACCATAATAGCCCTCTTCACCATAACAAGTTCCATGATCTGATAAAGCAATACAAAATGTCTTATTTCTATTTTTCATATAATCAAATAATATTTCTAATTCTTTATCAACATATCTAAGAGCAGCACTTTGACTTTCAACACAATCCAATTTGGAAGCCAATATATTCTTTGAAGGATTATATGATTTTTCATTATTTTTATATTCATCTAAATAATAATAATTTGGTCCATGTATTGCAGATATATTTAAAAATAAAAAGACTCTTTTATTCTCTTCTAGTTCTTCCATCACCTTTATAGCCTTTTTAACTTGATATTTAGTAGAATCTTTATTTGTAACTCCAAATTTAGGATTCCAATAACTTTGTTCAAACATACTTGGAAATACATTATAAAGCCCTTCTTGTTTGCTAAAAAATACAACCCCCCCTATACATATAGTTTCATATCCCACTTTATTTAAGCCTTCTATAAAATTACTACCTTCGAATAAAAATGCATTTTTTTTACTCAATGTGTTAAGACCAGTTTTTTTATTTAAAAATAACCATTTTCTTTTATTTAATGGCTCATAATCTAATTTAGTAGGCAAAAATCCAGCAAAAAAACTATGATGAGATGAATATGTAAAATTTCCTGGGGAATGTCTTTTTTCAAAAGCACCATCTTTTCCTAAATTTTTTAGATTTCCTAATTCATATTCCTGTTTTGCCACATCATATCTTAATGTATCTAAAGATAAAAATAATATATCACAATTACCTACTATTTCATTCATATTTACATCCAAACTATTCACCTCTTAACTTTTTTATTGCTAATTTAATTTCTTTTTCATATATTATATTTTTTCCATCATTTAAATTATAAAATAAATCCCCAAAAGGATTTACATCAATTATATACGGTTTAAAACTATTACTTGTTACAATATCTAATCCCATAAACATAGATTTTTCAAATACTTTGCACACATCTTTTGACGAATCTTTTAAAATCTTAATCTGTGAATCATCCAAAAACTCTTTACTTTCTAATCTTTTATTATCCAAATGTAAATTAGTTATAGGACTATTACTAAATCTTGATATTAAATAATTTGGCTTTTTATTAATCATAAGAACTCTTGTATCAAATGATTTATCATCGTATTTAGATTTTGGAATCCAAGACTCCATATGTGCATCATTTTTTAAAACCCAATCTAATAAAACTTTTATTTCATTTTTATCTTCATACTTTCTTACTTTTTTTTCACTATAAAAATTATTATTTTTATATCTTAAAGATGTATATAATATTTGTTTATTTTTTTTAGGATTATTTTTATATGCAAGTACCCCTATACTTCCTGAACCATATCTCAATTTTATAAAAGCATTAATACTCTTATTTGAATACATTTCTTCAAATGAATAAAAATTATCTTTTACATCATATAATTTTGGTAAATTAAAGCTTTTACCTTCTAAATTATCATTTAGCTTTTTATAAGATAATTTTTTATCCATCATTGTAATTGCTTCATCAATATCATTCATCATAAAAATATTATAAGATGATGCCTTTACTAGATTTTTTATATTTTCAAACACATTATTAACACCAAAAAACCATTGCTTTGGTGATATTAGCTTATAATCATCAAAATTTAATTTGTCTATTTGCTTATCACTTATTACATTTGCTTTGATTCCTTTTTTTAAAAAGGCTTTATAAATATCTAAATCCTTCTCTGGTGGTTCTATTTTAATTATTGTATTATTTTTTAAATATTTATTTAAGGTATTTATATCCTCAATTAAATCAATCCAAGATAATATATTATAATTTTTTATACCTAAAATTTTGAGTGTCTTTATAAAAAAAGACACTCTTTTACCCTTTAAATCTCCTATTATTAAAAAATTTATCATCTATTACTCCGTCATATATGGGAATCTATAATCATAATCTTCATCATCGTAATCATTTTCTTCATCCATATAATCTTGTGCGTTTGATCTATCACATAAAAATTCTACATTTGTATTTTCAAATTCAGCTCTTAATTCCTCTAATAAACTATCTTTTATATAATTAAAATGAATATCAAATTTCTTTAAGTGTTTTAATTTATCAATATTTTTCAATATAAGTTCTCCACTCTTATCTGAAAGTATCCCTAAAGACATATCCAAAACTTCTAATTGTTCTAATATATTTGATTTAAGTACAGCTTCACATATTTCATCTTGTATCCCACTATTTTTAAGTCCTAAATATTTTAAATCAGGAAATAAAATCTTATCCATAAAAGGCTTTATATCTTCAATTGAACCATCAAAACCATAGTCTTCAACACCTAAATACATATCTAATTTAGTAAGATTTTTTAGTTTTGCATTTTTTACATCTTCTAATACATCACTTCCTAACCCACCATTTATAAAACTTAATGTTTTTAAACTATCTGACTTTACATCTTTTAACCTTAAGTCCACAGAACCTTTAACTTTAAATTCTTCAAGTTCAAAAGTATTTAAAACTTGACCTAAATCACAAAGCGTAATCCAAGATACTTCACATCTTTCATAATCCATATTTCCTACAAATAAATTCTTTAAATTAGGAAATAAATTCTTATTTCCAATCATAAAATCTATAGCTTCTTTTGGTGATTCTTCATAACATTCTTCCCAAGCTCCGATTATAAGATTTTCATATTTACAAATTTCATTATTCTTAAAATATTCCTTAAACAAATCAATAAGTGTAAGACCTTTCTCTTCTTCATCCTCATATGATAATGTAAATTCTATATAATCATTTTTTTCTATTATTCCTTCCATTCTAATCACCATCCTAAATTTATTTCAGTCGTACATACGTTCTATTTTATAATTAAAATCAAAATAAATCAACTAGTTTTAAAGTATTATTTTTTATTTTGGACAATAAAATTATAATCATCATCTAAAAACTCTACTGTTATATATGAATTATTTTTTATTTTATCTTCCAATATCAATTTACCTATCCTTGTTATTATATTTCTTTCAAAATATCTTTTTAAAGATCTTGCTCCATAATGTATTGAATATGATTCTTCTACTATCATATTTGAAGCTTCTTTACTTATCTCTATTTTTATTTGTCTATCTGATAACTCATTATTCAAATCTTTAAGATATAATTTTAATATCTTTGATATATCTTCTTTATTTAAAGGTTTGAATAATACCAAATCATCTAATCTATTTAAAAACTCAGGTTTAAATGTATTTCTTATCTTTTTTAATACGATTTCTTTTACATCTTGATTTTCACTTTTTTCATCAATATTTTCAATAATTTCTTTAGATCCTAAATTAGAGGTCATTATAATTATAGTATTTTTGAAATCAATAGTGCGTCCTTTATTATCTGTAAGCCTTCCATCATCAAGTATCTGTAATAAAATATCAAATACATCATGATGTGCTTTTTCTATTTCATCAAATAAAATAACACTATATGGTTTTCTTCTAACTGATTCTGTTAATTGTCCACCTTCATCAAATCCAACATATCCAGGAGGCGCTCCTAATAATCTCGATACTGCATGTTTCTCCATATATTCACTCATATCTAACCTTATTAAATTGTTTATATTATCAAATAAAGTTTTTGTTATAACTTTTGCTAATTGTGTTTTTCCGACCCCTGTTGAACCAAAAAACATAAATGAACCTATAGGTTTTTCACCCTTTATAACCCCTGATCGAGTTCTTATTATAGCGTCTACAACACTTTTTATTGCATCATCTTGACCTATTATACTCTTATGAAGTAAACCTTCCATATTAAGAAGCCTTTGTTTTTCACTTTGAGTTAATTTACTAACAGGTACGCCTGTCCATTTTGAAACTATTAAAGATATATCATCCTCATATACCTCTTCTTTTATATCATATGAAAATTTTACATTTTTAAGTTTTAGCTCTTCATCTTCTAATTTTTTTAGTTTTATATATTTAAGTTCTGAAACTTTTTCAAAATCACTTTTTCTTATTGCTTCTTCTATTTGTTTTTTTACTTCATCTATTTGGTATTTAACTTCTTTTGTTTTATCAACTATTTTTTTATCTTCACTCCATTTTTTATGCTCTAATTTATAATCATCATTTAATTTTTTAACTTCTTTTTCTATTTCTTTATATCTTAATTTAGATAGTTCATCTGTTTCTTCTCTTATTGATACTTTCTCCATTTCTAACTTCATTATTTTTCTTTTTAATTCATCTAAGAAAGATGGTAATGTGTCAATACTTATTCTTACCATAGAACAAGCCTCATCCATCAAATCAATAGCTTTATCTGGCAAAAATCTATCATTTATATATCTATTTGATAGCTTAGCACAAGCAATTATAGCATTATCAGATATTCTTATTCCATGATGCATTTCATATCTTTCTTTTATGCCCCTTAATATTGATATAGTTTCATTAACTTTAGGTTCCTCAACCAAAATCTTTTGAAATCTTCTATCTAGCGCACCATCTTTTTCTATATATTCTCTATATTCATCAAATGTTGTTGCTCCAATTGTTAATAATTCGCCTCTTGCTAACATTGGTTTTAGCATATTAGATGAATCTAATCCTCCTGAATTATTACCAGTCCCTACAACAGTATGAAGTTCATCTATAAACATTATTATTTGAGTTTTTGAAGATTTTATTATATTTAACACTTCTTTTAATCTTTCTTCAAATTCACCTCTAAATTTTGCCCCAGCAACTAAAGAAGCCAAGTCAAGAGCATATATACTTTTATTTCTTAGTGATTCTGGTACATCATCATTTATAATTCTTTGAGCTAAGCCTTCTACTATGGCAGTTTTTCCTACTCCAGGTTCTCCTATTATAACTGGATTATTTTTAGTTCTTCTCGATAATATCATTACCATTCTACTTATTTCTTCATCTCTTCCTATTACAGGATCTAAATCACCCATTTTAGCTTCGTAAGTCAAATCTCTACCATATTTTAAAAGTACCTTTGTTATTGATGCATTTTTATTCGAATTTAATAATGCTTTTGACTTATACTTTAATATATCTGATTTGAATTCATTAAATTCTATATTATATTTTTTAAAAATACTTTGACTTGTTATTTTATTTTCTTTTAATATTGCTAAAAATAAATGTTCTATTGTTATACTAGATTCATAAAAATTTCTTGAAATCTCTTCTGCTACCAAAAGTATCTTTTGAGTTAACCTATCATAATAAAGCTTAGATAGACCATCTTGTGATTTTAATTTATCTATTGCTCTATCAATTTCTTCTTTATATACATCTAAATCAATTTCTTTATCTTTTAAAATATTTATTACTATTGAATTTTTATGATTTAAAATAGCCATATGTATATGAAGCTCTGACAATTCACTATTTCCTTTTCTTATTGCTATTTTTTTTGCTTCTTGTAATACTTGTTTTGCATGATCTGAATATTGTCTAGTATTTATTCTAATCAGCTCCCCCCATATATTTTTATATAGAAATATTTAAATTCCTAATATATTCTAAATCTTAGCACGATTATTATACTTGGTCAATTTCAGACTTTTTTTATTAGTATATTTATTAGTTATTTACTTAAAATATTTTTAAATGTTATAATTATTAGAGTTTATTTTATAGGAGGTTTTTTTATGCCACATTTAAGATTTAGAGGTATTGAAAAAAAAGAAGTTAAAGAAATTAGTAAAGAATTGATAGATGGATTAGTTGATATAATTGAATGTCCAAGAGATTATTTCACTATTGAACATATTGATAGTACATTTATATTCGATGGTGAAGAAAATAAAAATATGTGGCCATTTATTGATGTTTTATGGTTTGATAGAGGTTCAAAAATGATGCAAGAAGTTGCAAGTTTTATAACAAAATTAGTAAACAAATATCCTCATGATGATATTACTGTTAATTTTACTAATTTAAAAGAAGAATATTATTTTGAAAATGGTCAACATTTTTAAATAAATAAAAAAAAGATACTATATCAATAAAAAACTATGATATGCTGTATTTTAGATTTAAAACAAATACAGTATTCCATAGTTTTTTTATTTAATAAAAAATATATATTTTAACTTTATTCTTTATAACTCATATGTTTTCAGTTAAATATATTCTATTTATTTTTGAGAATCTAATATTTTAAGTGGTTCTTTGCTTGGTTTATAAATTCCATCAACATAAAGTTCTTTTATGTTTTCATCTTTATCTACAACCAAATATAATGCCATACTAGCAGTATAACCTATATCACTAACAATTGGATATACTTCTATTTTTATATCACAATCTTTCTTTGTAAATACCTGTACAGGACTATAAGTATTAAGATATTCATTTAAAGCATTTAATTTTTTACCTTCAAATTTTTCCTTTAATTTTTTTTGTGAATTATCTACATCTTTTAATAAATCATATTCAAAATCTACTTCTTTCATCTGAGAATCTATAGAAGCATTATTATTTTTTATTTCATAAGTATATTCAAATTTACTTAAATCTATACTTCCATTATATGAATCTAGTTTAGCATCTGTTATTCCTTTTGTAGTTGAATATATATATAGTGATGTAGGGTCTTCTTTCCCTGGATATATATCAATCATATTTACTATACTTTGATTAGTATCTAATAATAATGTACTTATAGTTTCTTGGTCTAAATATGTTTTAAAATCAGCATCGAAACCAGTTAAATCCTTTAATAAATCCGGATTTTCAACAACTTCATAAACTTGTAATAATTCACCTTCTTCATTAGAATTTTCTTTTGCATCTTCATTATTATTATTTGTTTCTTCTTTAACTTCTTCATTTTGAACTTGTGCTTCATTATTAGTACATGCTGTTGCTGCGAACACCATAGACATACTCATACCTAATAGCATAAATTTTTTATATAATTTCATATTCTCATCTCCTTAAAACTATTTTTACGAATTCATTATAGCATTTATTTTTTATTATATAGTTACAAAGTATTTAAAAAACTTTACATATTTATTCGCTTTATTTTAATTTCATTTGCTAAATTCATTAGATGTAAACAAAATAAAGGTAGTATAAAAATGATTTTTTTCATTTTTATACTACCTTCACAAATCGCATTATTTTCTTACTAAAAATCTTTACCAACAGCATTTAAGAAGAAACCTACAAACTTCACTAAAACTATTAAAAGAAAGACTTTTTTATATTATTGCCTATTTTAAAGTAATATTTCTTAACTAGCATATTTATTAAAATTTTTTATTTTATCATCTTCTTTATTATTCATATCTCTATACATTTCCTTTACTACTTTTAATGATAAATATAATGTAGGAAATAAAATAATCGAAACTGGTACTGCTGTAATTACTATAAATGATTGTAATGAATTTATACTACTCTCACCAATTCTTAGTAATATAATTGCGACCAATCCCATAACTAAAGCCCAAAAAACTCTTATTATTCCCTTTGGATTATCATCACCAGTAATTGCTACAGAAATTGTATACGCCATAGAATCTGCTGTAGTAGCTACAAATGATACTGTAACAAATAAGAATGCACTAGCCATAAAAAAACCAAATGGAAGCTGTTTTGTTATAGCTATCATAGCAGCAGGCATCCCTGCACTGTTAAGAGCATTAGTTATACAACCTGGTGTTTGTAATTCAAAAAATATTCCCGATCCACCTATAACAGTAAACCAAAAATTAGTAACTATAGGACAAATTATACACACAGCTATAATAAGTTCTCTAACAGTTCTCCCTCTGGAAATACGACTTATAAAAATTGCCATCATTGGACCATAACCTATAAACCAACCCCAAAAGAATACAGTCCAAGTAGAAAGCCAATTACTGTTTTCTCTAAATAAACTCATCTTAAGAAAGTCTTGAATATAAAAAGATGAACTTTGTAAAAAAGAATTCATTATAAATTCTCCAGGACCTAAAAATACCATAGCTATAACCAAAATAAATGTTAATACTATATTAAATCTGCTAAGTATTTGTATCCCTTTATCTATACCTGAAACAGCAGATATTGCAGCTACTGTAACCAGACCAATTACTATTAATGATTGTGTTAAATATGTATTTGGAACATCAAATAAAACCTCCAAACCATAAGACGCTTGTAAACCTAAAAAACCTATTGGACCTATTGTTCCTGCTGCTACAGCAATTATAGAAAATGAATCAATAAGTGTTCCAATAATACTGTTTTCCATAATTTTTTCTCCAAATAAAGGATATAACAACGTTCTTGGTTTTAATGGCATTTTTTTTGTATAATGTCCATACATTAAAATTATCGAACTTAAAGTTCCTAATATAGCCCATGCCAAAAAACCCCAATGCATAAAAGACTGTGATAAAGCTGGATATATAGCTTCTTTAGTAGAAGCTTCGATATTTGTAAATAGTGGCGGTGGTGCTATAAAATGATATATTGGTTCAGCTGCTGCCCAAAACACACCACCTCCTGCTAATAATGTACACATGATTATAGATATCCATCTAAATCTATTCATTTCTGGTTTATCTAAATTTCCTAATTTTATATCACCAAATTGAGAAAATGCTATGAATAAAGCAATAAGAAATGTTCCTAACATAAGAATTTGCCAAAAAGAACCAAAATATTTCACAGAAAAATCAAAACCAACATCAACTAAATTATTGATAAATGCTGAATTGAAAATAGAAAAGAGAACAAATATGACTAATAATCCTCCACTAATAGATAATACAGACCAATCAATTTTATTTTTATAATTCAAAAAAACCCTCCTAATAAATCAAAAACATAATATATAATATATTAGTTTCTTTTATTTCATACAGTTTAACACTATAACATATAATAAATATAATTCAAAATTTAAATTCTATTGTTTTAACTTAATAAAACATTTTCCCCTAGCAATACTGTCATCTAAAAAAATAAAAATTTTTTTAAATAATAAAATGTTATTTATTTTCTATTTTCATATTATAATATAGGGTATATTTATAAAATCAGATTTGCGGAGGTATTTTATGTACTATACAGAATTTAATAGCAATTTTGGACAGATAATATTAATTGGAGATGAAAATGGCTTATTTAAACTTTTTATAAAAACTAAAGATAATAAAATAAACTTGGAAAAATTCAAAAAAAATGATGAATTTTTTACTGATATAAAAAAACAATTAATTGAATATTTCAATAAAGAAAGAAAAACATTTGATATAAAGCTTAATTTAAAAGGTAGTGAATTTCAAAAGAAAGTTTGGAATGAACTTTTAAATATACCTTATGGCACAGTTTGTACTTACAAGGATATTGCAACAAAAATCGGAAATGAAAAAGCATCTCGTGCAGTTGGTATGGCTAATAATAAAAATACTATACCAATAATAATACCTTGTCACAGGGTTATTGGTTCAAACAAAAAATTAGTAGGATATGCATATGGTTTAGATATGAAAGAAAAACTTATAAATCTTGAAAAAATAATTAAAAATTAATATATTTGTAATATCACTGTTTTCAAATTTAAATATATTTTTTATATAATAAAATTAAAGTGATATAAATATATAATAAAAATTTAAAGGGGAAAAAATGTGGGGGATATCAAAGAAAAAAGAAAATTAGAAAATGAAAAAAATTATAATTTTATAACAGATGGAAAAATAATCCCATCAATGATTAAACTCTCTCTTCCAATAATGATTAGTCAACTTATGCAAACACTATACAATTTAGCTGATACATTATGGGTTGGTACATTAGGTTCAAATGCGGTTGCATCAATTTCTATATCTTTTCCTATAGTTTTTTTGATGGTTTCTATCGCAGCAGGACTGACAATAGCAGGAACATCTTTAATTGCTCAATATAAAGGTGCTAAAAATGAAGAAATGATTGAACAAACTCTAGGACAAATAGTAACAGTTGTTGGCAGTCTAGCTCTTATAATATCTATAACTGGATATTTATTTAGTTCAAATATAATAAAATATA
Organism: Peptostreptococcaceae bacterium AGR-M142; assembly: GCA_045345765.1. Classification (GTDB taxonomy): domain Bacteria; phylum Bacillota; class Clostridia; order Peptostreptococcales; family Peptostreptococcaceae; genus JAOARY01. The sequence goes on along the minus strand of CP148265.1, from coordinate 2,661,930 downwards.
TGGGCGCAGATAGTAGTATAATAAAAGATTCTTCAGATTATCTAAAAATAATATTTGCAGGAATGCCATTCATGTTTTGTTTTTTTATATTTTCTTCATCACTTAGAGGTATTGGTGATACGAAAACACCTATGAAAATGATGGTTTCTTCTGTTATTTTAAATATCATATTAGACCCGATATTTATATTTGGTTTTGGATTTATTAACCCCCTAGGTGTTAAGGGGGCAGCACTTGCCACAATAATATCACGAGCAGTTGTTACTTTTTATGCAATATATATTTTATTAAAGGGTTCTAAAGGCTTAAAATTAAATCCATTATATTTAAAACCAAATAAAAAAATCATAAGAAAAATAATCTTAATTGGAATTCCTTCATCTGTAGAACAATCAATGATGGCACTTGGACAAATATTTATGACAAGTTTAGTTGCTTATTTTGGAACTATAACAGTTGCTTCTTATGGTATAGTAAACAGAATTGTTAGTTTGCCAATAATTTTAGCATTTGGTATATCTACATCTGCCACTACAATGGTTGGGCAAAACATAGGTGCTAAAAAGGAACAAAGAGCAAAATCAATTGCAAATATAAGTCTTTTGACTGTTTTTATAACGCTAAGCATTATAGGTATAATATGTATATTAGATTCAACTAAAATAATAATGTTATTTAATAACGAAAAAGAAGTTCTGAACTTAGGTAGTAGGTATTTAAATATATCTAGTTTAACATTTGGCTTTATTGGTCTTATGAATGTATCAAATGGAATATTTAAAGGGAGTGGTAGAACCATTCCTCCGATGGTTATTTCTATAACTTCACTTTGGTTATTTAGAGTTTTTTTAGGTTTTTTATTATCAAGGATATTTGATTTTGAACAAGATGGTATTTGGTATGCTATTGCCTTATCGAATATAATAGGTGCTGTAATTGCTATTTTTTGGCTTAGATTTAGTAATTGGACAAAAGGAATAATATAAAAAGTAGGTGATTACATGGTAGATATATGTTTACTTGGTAGTGGAGGAATGTATCCACTATTAAATAGACACTTAACTTCAATGATATTAAAATATAATGGCAAAAATATTTTAATAGATTGTGGTGAAGGTACGCAAATGTGTATAAGAGAATCAAAATTTAAATTTAAAAATATAGATATAATATGTTTTACTCATTTTCACGCAGATCATATAGCAGGACTTCCAGGGTTATTACTGACTATAAACAACTCACAAAAGACCACACCGTTAACAATTATTGGTCCAAATGGAATAAAAGATATTGTAACAGGACTTAGCGTAATAGTCCATGGACTTTTGTATGATATTAAGTTTATAGAAATAGAAAATCCTAATGAAAGCTATTTATTTGATGATATTCAAATAAATGCTCTTGAAGTTGAACATACTATTAACTGTTATGGATATTCCATAAATATAAAAAGGAATCCAAAATTTGATATTGATAAAGCAATAAAAAATAATATTCCTAAAAAATTTTGGTCAAAACTTCAAAATGGTCAAGAAGTACAATCTGAAGAATTAGTATACACGCCTTCTATGGTTCTTTCAAAAGAAAGAAAAGGATTAAAAATTTCATACTTTACAGACTGTAGGCCAAATGATAATTTAATCAACTTTGCTTCAAATTCTGATCTTTTAATAGCAGAGGGTATGTATGGTGATGATGAAAAATTAGAACAAGCAAAAAAACATATGCATATGATTTTTAGTGAAGCTGCTACAATTGCCAAAAAATCGAATTCAAAAGAACTTTGGCTAACTCATTTTAGTCCAGCAATGAAAAATCCTAATGATTATATAGAATTTGCTACTAATATATTTACAAATTCAAAACTAGGTCATGATTTGATGTTTAAAAACTTAAATTTTGAAGAATAATAGATAATCTATTATTCTTCAAGTTTTTTATAAAACATTCTATCTTCTCTATTTGGTAATGATGATGACCCTTTTCCTCTTAATGTAATCTCATTTTCATCAATATTTAATTCTCTTGCTAATATTTTCTTTACTCTATTTGTACAAAAATGACCTTGACATTGACCCATCATAGTTCTAGTTCTTCTTTTTATTGCATCCAATGAATCTATTTTAATCCCTCTATTTATAGCATCTATTATTTCACTTTCCGTAACTTTTTCACATCTACATATTATATTTTTAGCTTTATCTTCATGGTCTATTTTTCCATCAAAATTTTCATTCTTTTTTATAATAATGGCTTTTCTATAGGGATTAAAATCTTTTTTAAAACTAATATTAGGTTCTAATTCCAATATTAATTCATATATATGTCTAGCAATAGCAGGAGAAGATGTCAAACCTGGAGATTCTATTCCTGCTACATTTATAAAATTTTTAACTTTTGTTTTCCCAATGATAAAATCATGTAAATTACTAGTTGCTCTTATTCCAGAAAAACTTCTTAATGTATATTTTAAATCAAAATCACTAACAGTTTTTCTTGCTTTTTTGACTATATATTTTAAATTTTCTAAGTTTGTACCAACTTCTTTTGGATCTTGAACTTCCTGAGCATTAGGCCCTAACATCAAATTTCCATGTACAGTTTTTGTCACCAAAATTCCTTTACCTTCTTTTGTTGGTGCTTGAAATAACACTCTATTTGCTAAATTACCTTGATTTTTATTTAATAATATATATTCTCCTCTCCTTGGAATTATATAAAAATCATCCAACCCTACCATATTAGCTATTTTATCGCTATATGCTCCTGCACAATTTATTATATATTTTGACTTAAAAATATTTTCTTTATCTCTTTCCTTAGAATATATTAAAAAAACATCATCTTGCTTTTCAATCTTTTTAACTTCATTCTTTAATTTTAACTCTACACCATTTAAAATGGCATTTTCTGCAAATGCAATTGTTGCTTCATAAGGACTTGTTATTCCAGCTGATGGACAGTAAATAGCTTGTATAACATCTTTATTAACATGAGGTTCTAATTTTAGTATTTCTTCTTTATCTATCAATTTTAAATCCAAAACATTATTTTTAACACCGTTTTCCATAAGCTTTTCTAGTTCATCACATTCTTCTTTTGTAAATGCAAGAACTAGACTTCCACATCTTTCAAAACCAAAATTTAATTCTTCATCTAATTTATCGTACATCAAATTTCCTTTTCTTGAAAAATAAGCTTTATTAGTTCCTGCTTTTGCATCATATCCCCCATGAACTATACCACTATTTGCTTTTGAAGCTCCACAAGAAACATCGTTTTCCTTTTCTATAAGTAATATTTTTAAATTAAGTCTCGATAATTCTCTAGCTATAGAACATCCTATTATACCTGCACCTATTATTGTTATATCAAACATATGATTACCCCTTTTTTATTATTTTATCTATAGTTATTATAACAGTATTTTAAAATGATTTCAAAATAAAATTAAATACATTTCAATTTGTTTTTCAAAAAAATAAGTGTTGGATATTTCACCAACACTTAAAATTTTATAATTATACTTTTTTTACAACTGAAGATTTTAGCTTCATATCACCAAAACCATCTATCTTACATTCTATATCATGATCACCATCAACTAGGCGTATATTTTTAACTTTAGTTCCTATTTTGATTACGGAAGAACTTCCTTTTACTTTAAGATCTTTAATAACAGTAACTGTATCACCATCATTTAATATATTCCCATTTGAATCTTTTATCATATTATCTAATTCTTCTTGTTCCTTAACTTCTGCATTCCACTCATATGAACATTCTGGACATACTATCATATTTCCATCTTCATAAGTATATTCACAATTACATTTTGGACAACTTGGTAATTCTAACATTTAAATTCCTCCATTATATTTAATTTTAATAGTTTTTAACAATAACTCATAATAACATAAGAATTTATTTTATTCAAATAAATAATTAGTCATTTATTCTAAAAAATTCAATATATAAATTATTATCAGTCTTATAAACCTTTGCTTCATCTATCATAGAACCTATTAAAAGCAACTCATTATCAAAATCAGTTTCTCCTGCTAGTTGCCAATAATAAGCTTCCACCTCATGCTGTCTTTGCACATTTAAAATTTCATCTAATTCCAATACATCATCATCACTAAATTTTGTTTTATAAGAAATAATTTTAACTATATATCTATCATTTGCTTTTTTTATTTTAAAATCAAGTTCATCACTATCATTTATCAATAAAAATGTCATAATCTCATCTGCTATTTTTGTAATTTTTTTTACTATATGTTTCATACTAATCACCCTTCTTAAACGCATCTATTATTGGAACTAAAAACCCTGCAACAAGACCACCAGAAAAACCATTGTTATATAAATTTATTCCCCCATGTATTATGCCTATGTTCGTAACTATAGCCATATGCAAAAATCCTGCAATAATTCCAGGTATCACACCATAAGTTCCTGCTATAGGTGCTAGTGTTGTTGAAAACATTACAGAAACAATAATACCCGTTTCAGATATATTATACCCCATTAAATAAGCACCCAGTAATACACCAAGTACTATAGGTAAACAATTTTTTATATGTTTCCCAAAAGCACCAAAACCAACAATAGTAAATATACCTGCTATAACAGGTCCATTTACAATTCCACCTACAATTATTACATATGTCAAAGCAATAACACCCAAAATACCCATATTGAAAAATGTAAGCCCATATCCAACCAAATGTGTAAAATCAGTAATTGTTCTTCCTTTATATTTAAATATCTTTATATATTCTTTTAATGCATTTTTATTTATATATAAACCAATGACTATAAAATAAATAAATATAATGAAGAAGAATGATATCATATATAAATTTATTTCCATATATAAATTTGAATTTGCTTTTAAATTAAGATTAAAACTCTTTAAAATACTTGCAAAAACAGTTCCTAATATACCTGCTGTAAATCCTATATTGTATAAATTAAAACCATCATGGAATTTAAGCATATGGGAAGATAATGGCACTATTATAAAACCAATTAATATTCCAACAAATATACCTATAATTATAGAATATGGATATAAAAATAATCCGCCGTATGAAATTTCACTTACAATGGGTGCTAATGCTGTAGAAAACATAATCACAAGAATTATATCTCTAGAATTTATTCTTTGAAATTTCGCATATAAATACCCTCCCATATAAATAGGTAATATATTAAATAAATTTTTTCCAAAAAAAGAAAATCCGAGAACAGTCATAAATGCTGCTATTAAAAGTCCATTTATACGCATTTGCTTTTTTTTTAAAATATACAAATTTAAAAAACCTATCAAGGATGCATTTATAAAGGACGCACCAATACCTCCTATATCTAAAAAATCTGTAACTAAAATAGTTTCTGAAAGCAGTATTTTTAACAAATTTTTCAAAAGAGAATTAAAATCCTTATAAACAACCATTTCTATAAAAATTCCAAATACAAAAAACATTAGTGGAATTATAAATAATATTTTTTGTATCTCATTTTTATGAATTTCTCTTTCCTTTATTTTTGATGATAAAATCAAACAATTTCCCCCTTTTTAATTAAATATCAAATTCTTAAATAATAATTGGTATTCTTATTCACTTTTAAATTATTAGTACTAATAATTTAAATATTTTCATTTTTTTGACAATATTTTTGTATATTTGGGTTTTTTTAACTTGAAATAAGTTTAAATAGATTGGACTTTTATTATATATTAATTTGCATAAAAATTAAATACTTATATTAATTTTATTTTTGATTTTTTGATTAATTATAAATTTTAGTTTATAATGATTATAAAAATATAAATATTACAAGGAGGAATATTATGAAATTAATCTCGTGGAATGTAAATGGTCTAAGAGCATGTGTAAAAAAAGGTTTTTTAGACTATTTTAAAAATATAAATGCAGATATGTTTTGTTTACAAGAAATAAAACTTCAAGAAGGTCAAATAGAACTTGAATTAGAAGGTTACCATACCTATTGGAATTATGCAGAGAAAAAAGGATACTCTGGCACAGCTATATTTACAAAGATAAAACCCATTTCTGAATTTTATGGAATTGGAATTGAAGAGCATGATAAAGAGGGCAGAGTAATAACTTTAGAATTTGAAGAATTTTATTTAGTTAATGTGTATACTCCAAATTCTAAACGAGCTTTAGAAAGACTTGATTATAGACAAGTTTGGGAAGATGATTTTAGAAATTATTTAAATTCATTGAAAGAAAAAAAATCTGTAATACTTTGTGGAGACTTAAATGTTGCTCATAAAGAAATCGATTTAAAAAATCCAAAAACTAATACAAAAAATGCTGGATTTACAATAGAAGAAAGAACAAAATTCCAAGAACTTTTAGATGCAGGTTATATAGATACTTTTAGATATTTTTACCCTGATAAAGAAAATATTTATTCTTGGTGGTCTTACATGAGAAAAGCAAGAGAAAATAATTCTGGATGGAGAATTGATTATTTTGTTGTATCAAATGATTTTAAAAATAGATTAAAAGATGCAAAAATTGATACTAAAATAATGGGAAGTGATCATTGTCCTGTTATTTTAGAACTAAAATAATATTTTAAAATTTATTTTTAATCTTTAAAAAAGGTTGTAGAAAAATACTCTAATTTTTCAACAACCTTTTTCTTTTTCAATTTAATTTTTCACCTTATATCTAAATATCTATTTGTTTATTTTAAACTTCTTAATTAATTTAGTTAAACTTTGTGCTAGTTTGGAAAGATTTAAACTCTCATCAACTATTTCTTCCATTGACCTTGATTGATCAATAACTGATGCTGATGCTTCTTGTGTACTTGAAGCATTTTCTTCTGCTATAGCTGATAAATCCTGTATTGTATCAAAAATTTCTTGTTTTTTGGTTTCCATATTCTCTTCAGAAATATTAAGATTCTCAATTGCTTTTACCGAATCATTTACTGAATCAAAAATTTCCTTATATTTATCTTCTGTATCTTTTACACTTTGAACTTGAAGATTTATTATATCACTAACCTGAGCTATTGTTTTTACTGCTAATTCAGAGGATTCTATTAGTTGTTGTACTATTAAATCAATTTCTTTTGTAGATTCTGTTGACTGTTCAGCTAACTTTCTTATTTCTTCAGCAACAACAGCAAAACCTCTACCAGCTTCTCCAGCACGAGCAGCTTCAATAGCTGCATTTAATGCTAATAAATTTGTTTGACTTGCAATAGATGCGATAACACTACTCGCTTCTCCTATTTTCGAAGTACTTTCATCTGTTTTTTTAATAACATTAAAAATCTCACTAGTTGCAGTATTGGTCTTTTTAGTTCTGTTCGTTAAGCCATTTACAATATCAAAACCATCTTGAACTATATCAAGCATTCTTTTTGATGCTTCATTTAAAGACTTCATATATTGCTTATTATTTTCTATTAGATTTCCTAATTCATAAGTTTTATCTGCTCCTATTTGAGTACTTTGAGCCTGGCCACTAGCCCCACGAGCAATTTCTTCAATTCCTTTTGCTAGCTCATTTGCTGCATAAGATATTTTATCAGAATTCTCATGCATATTTTTACTAGAATCGCTAACTTGATGAGATGATTCCATAATTTCTTCTATTAAATCAGAAAAATTATCGTTCATTTTTTTAAAGGAATTTGCTAATCTACCTATTTCATCTTCTCTTTGCAAATATTTTAATGGTATTTCAACTGTTAAATCACCCTCACTCAATATATTCGCATAATTAGCAGTATCCACTATAGGCTTTATAATTCTTTTAATACTTACAAACATAATTATAACTAATACTATTGCACTTCCTAAAAATAAAAATAATACAGTATAAATAAATGCATCTAATTGTGAATATGCTTCTTCTTTATTAACTAGCTGAATCATACCCCAGCCATTTAAATCTAATGGCTCATATGCTACCAGATAATCAGACCCATTATAAGTTATTTCTGTAATATCAGTCTTTCCAGCCAAGACCTGTTTTCCTATTTCAGATAATTCTACTACATCAAATATTGTTTTACTTTCTTCTATCAGCTTTTTATCTTGTGCATATACAATTGCACCATCTTTACTTATAAAAAAATTTGTTCCTTTTTCTCCTATTTTAAAATTTTCCATTATTTCAGGCAATTTAAATAGTGCAACATCTGCTACAAAAAAACCTAAAACATCCCCATTTTCTCTTAATGTTGCAATAGAAGATACTACCGTATTTCCAGTACTAACATCTATATATGGAGAAGTAAATGCATGTCCATTTGAATTCATAGCAACAGTATACCAAGGTCTAATTTCCGGATTATAATCAGCGCCAGACATTCCACCACCATTATCTAAATAGAATTTAGCTCTATTATTCGACACCCAAGTTAATGTTGAACTTTCAAATGTTTCATTATATGAATCTAATGTTTTTATTATATCTTTATACAATGAATGATTTGTTATATCTTCTTTAGTATTAACCTCTTTTAAATACTTTATAATATTACTATCTTGAGCACCTTGATTTGCCAATTGTTTCGCAACTAAAAATGTATCCTTTATCTCACTTACAGCTAAATCTGTTTTTATTGAAATTTCCTCTTTTAGTTTTTTTGTCAATGTATCTTTTGAATATTTTATCATATAAGAACCAGTAAAAAAGAATATAATCGCCACTACCGCTATAGTTAAAACCGCAACCTTCCCGCTTAATGATTTCTTAAATACATTCATAAATCCATCTCCTTCTATTCATCTGTTATTTAAAACTAAAATAATAATTTAGTTCAAATTTATATCTATTATATTCCCCTAAAAGATGTGAAAAAACATAAAATAAAATAATATAATATTTTAATTTGAATTTAAATGCTTCTTTTTAACTATAAACGTAAATATAATATAGTATATCTTAACTATATTGATTTTTTTCTATAAAGTGTTTAATATTTGAATACGATTAACAACAGTGTGTATAAAATACAAATATAAATTTCCTATATTTATATTTTATACCTTCATATTTATATTTTTTGAATATACAATTTTTTCAAAGGGTATAAAGGAACTGTATGTTTTTAATAATAAAATTATATAAGGGAGTGTTCATCGTGAAAAAAATGAAACTTATTCTAACTTGCTTAGTAATAATCATGTTATCAATTACTGGTTGTTCTAAAAATGAAACAAATGAAAAATCAGCAGATAATAACAAAAAAGAAGAGGTGAAAACTGAACAAAAAAACACAGATTCAAACGCGCTTTATAACGATTCTAGCTCTTACAAAATCACATCTGAAGTAACTATGAATTCTGCAAAATCTACAATAATAATGTATAAAAAAGATAAGTCTTATAGAATGGAAACATCAACATCTAATATACCAAGTACATCAATAGTTGTATATAATGATAATGACAAAATGACATATACTTATACAAAAGGTGATAAAACAGGAATGGCTATGAAACAAGCAGATATGGAAGAAAACGACGGCATAGATCTTCAAAATATGGAACTTTCTTCTATTTCAGATATCAAAAATGCATTTGGCGAAGATGTTACTATAAAAGATGATGTACTAGATGGCAAAGATGTTGTTTATGTTGAATCTGAAGATAATGAAGTCCTTATTAAAATGTGGTTCTCAAAAGAATATTTCTTACCATTAAAAACACAATATGTTGTTAATGGTAATATAGTTTCAGATTCTAAAGTAGTAGATTTACAAATGAATGCTAAATTAGATGATAATTTATTTAAGAAACCTCAAGGAGTAGAGTTTAAAGAATTTAATTTTGATGGAATGATGGAAAATTAATAAATTTCATTAAATATTATAAAAAATTTAATAATACTTTTAAAAATACTTATGAAAAATATATTATTTTTCATAAGTATTTTTTTATAAGTAATACTTCTCATCAAAAATACAACCAATATTATTCAAATATAAATTTAAATAATACTATAAATAAAATATTTTTTAAAAAAACTTTACAAAATAAAAAATATGATGTATATTAATATTTGTAATTAGCAATGAGATTCATTTTCATTGAATAGTCTTTATTAATCACTTGTTGGTTTTTAATTGCCATTTTTTAATACCATTATATTTATTTTCTTTAATCAAATATAAATTGTACCTGGTCCGTCTTTTTATAATTGATTAAAACCATCAAAAAAATATATTATCACCTGGTCCGTATAATATATTTTTTTGATTTTTATAAAGACTTAATTTAATTTTTAATTTCATAATAATAATGTGTTACCGCGGCAAATATATTATTATAATTGGAGGATTACAATGGCAAAGAATATGCAACCTAGATTTAAATTATCAAGAAGATTAGGAGTTAATATATGCGGACATCCTAATGCAATGAAAAGAGCAACACCTGAAAATTCTAGGTATAAAAGAAACTTATCAAACTATGGTAAACAACTTTTAGAAAAACAAAAGTTAAAAGCTTATTATGGTATTTTAGAAAAACAATTTTTAAGATATGTTAAAGATGCTATGAAATCTAAAAAACTTACAGGTTCTGCTTTAGTTCAAACATTGGAATGTAGGTTAGATAATTTAGTATATAGAATGGGTTTTGCATCATCAATAAGACAAGCACGTCAAATGGTTGTTCATAGACATATTTTAGTGAATGCAAAAAGAGTAGATAGACCATCATTTAATGTTTCCATTAATGATGTTATATCCCTAAGAGAAAAATCTCAAAAGAATAAAATATTTATTGATAATATAGAAGATCCAAACAAGTTTGGTTTATCTTATATTGAAGTAAATAAAAACACATTTAGTGGAAAACTTATTTCTCTACCAGATAGAAATGAAGTTCCTATCGAAGTAGAAGATCACCTTATTGTTGAATTTTATTCTAAATAAAAATTTAAAAGAGGCTACCTTAATAGCCTCTTTTAAATTTTATAAATTATTTAAATGTAATAACTTTAAATTAATAAATCTATAAATAAATTTACCAATTTTTCACTTTCGAAATTATTACATTGCTATTTTTTATAGAATTAACTTTATAATTATCAAAATCTTTTATTAAAATAAATTCTCCAGATTTTAAAATATTCCCTTCAACCATAACTTCTCCACTTTCAACATATAATCCGTGAAAAACTTTTTTCCCCTTTTCTAAAAGAGTTTTTTTTATATTCATACTTTCATTTTCTTTTAAATCTATGTATTCCACTCTACCATCTACATCTTCTCTTAACATTAAATTAAAATCAACAGCTTTCCCATAAGATTTAGTTTCCCAATCTCCCATAAAAGTATCTTGATTAAATTTTTTTAAATGTCTTTTATATCTACTTCCATGCACTAACTTAAGCTCACCATCTAATACCATAATCACTCTTTTTATATTTTCTAATCTCGTAAAATTAGATTCTTCTAATTCCACTTTTGCTGAACTTATTCTAAATTTAAAATCTCTATTTTCATAAGAAGAATTTTTTGGGTAAATAAATATCTCTTTACTAGTCCCTCCACTCCATTTTTTTATATTCATATCATTTTGTTTTATAATTTCAAAAGTCATAATAACCCCCTAAATTAATACTTATTTTTATAAAAAAACCCCTATATTTATATTTACGTATAATTATAGGAGTTTATTCATTAAATTTTTGTAATTATTTATTTTTATTAGAAAGCTTTATACTATTATCCGTAATTTCAATCATTCTCTTCTTATATAAAGAGCCTATTGCTCTTTTAAATGCCTTTTTACTTATATTAAACTTATTCTTTATTGTCTCTGGAGAAGATTTATCATTTACTTTTAATTCTCCATTGCTAACCATCAATTTATCTAATATTAATTGTGCATCTTTATCAATCATATTATGTGCCTTATCTCTTACTGCTAATATGATTTTACCATCTTCTCTAACATCACTAACTCTGGCATCTATTTCGTCTCCAAGTTTTAAACCATTAATAACTTCATTATTAGGTATAAGACCATGATATTTATTATCTACAGCCACCAAAAGACCTAATTCTTCACTTTTTTGATATATAGTTCCTTTAACCATATCATCCTTCTCATATGGAGCATCTGGCTTTAAAAAATTATATATTTTCATTGTTGCACAAAATCTTTGTGATTTATCTAAATAGATTCCAACAAGGTATCTTTTTCCAACTTCAGCTCTTCTTCTTTGCTCTTTAAATGGCATAAACACATCTTTGTCAATTCCCCAATCTAAAAAAGCTCCAAATTTAGTAACATCCACAACATTTAAAAATCCTATTTCACCAAGATTTACATATGGTTTTTTTAAAGTTGCAATAGGTCTATCCTTTGAATCCTTATATACAAAAACTTCTACTTCATCATCTAATTCTAACTCTTCCTCAACAAATTTTCCAGGAAGTAGAATATCATCCGTTCTATCTTCATCAGTTAAAAAATAACCAGAACTTACTATTCTATCAACAATTAATGTTTGTAATTTCCCTAATTCTATCATCATTTACCTCTTTTTCTCTCATATTTAAATATTAAAACAAAACTAGCTAAGATATTATATCATAAAACCAACAATTATATATTAAATATTTTTTACAATAAATATATTTTTATCATCATTATATACAAACTCTAAATTTAAAATGTTACATATAGTTTTTAATGTTTTTACAGTAAAAAATGAAATATGTGTTTGATCTCTTCTATACCACCAGTCTTTAAACTTCTCATCATCATTGTCATGAAATAAAGTTGTTATTACAAGATATCCATCTTTTTTAAGATGTTTTTTAAAAAAATCAAATATTTCTAAAGGCTCTTTTATATGCTCTATAACTTCTGTAGATGTAATAAGATTGTATTTTTTATTTTCAAAAACTCTCTGCTTATAAAAATACTTATCATATCTATCCACCAAATAGTTTTTTTCCTCCAAAAGTTTAGCTAAAACAGGACCTTTTCCACATCCAAATTCTAAAACTCTTGCATCTTTTAGATTCAACGGATCTATCGCTTTTTTGATAAAATCTCTAAACATATTTACATAACCTTCATTTTCAAAAGAATTATTATGTAAATTATAAACCTTTAAATCTATTTCTTCATTTGGTAAACCTTTATCTTCTACAAATATAAATTCACAATTACTACATTTATAATAATTTAAATCAAATTGTTTATCATATATCTCATAAACCTTTTCTTTGCATATTTTACAAATCAAAAAATCATTCCTATCTTCAATAATTTCTAATTTATCATTATACATCAAAATTAAAATCAAATCAAATTTATTTGGTTAAATTAAGAATTTGTTTTCTTTTTTCATATTTAGGTATATTATATTTATATAACTTATTTAAAGGGGGCCTTTGATGAAAAATAAAAAAGCTTTAAAAATCGTAAATAGTCTTTTATTTATTGATTTTCTTATCGTTGTTACTACTGCATTATTTAACGAAGTATTGAAACCAATGGGACTTTATAAACAATTACATGCATTACCTGGTTTTTTAATGGTTATTTTAGTTATAACTCATATATATTTAAATAAAGAATGGATTAAAAACAATATGTTCTAAATTTTTTTATAAATAAAAAGCTGTTATATTAAGATTTTCATTAATAATATATTATTTTGAAATTAAATTATCACAATATATTATAGTGTTATTCCTGACATAACAGCTTATTTTACTAAGGGACTGTCTCATTAAGAAATTCAGCTAGAATATATTGTGTTATCAATTTAAAAATCCTCATAATATATTGTATCATTTTTCCTTATAATAACAGACACTTTTTATATTTTTAATTATTTTATCATTTTTATATATTGTAAAAATGATTAAGTGGACCATTTCCTTTTCCTATATTCATATTTACCTTCAAAGCTTCTTTTACATATTCTTTTGATAAATAAACACTTTTTTCTATGCTGTAATTTTTTGCAATATTACATGCAATTGAAGACGATAATGTACATCCTGTGCCATGATTATTTTGATTCTCTACTCTTTTTGATTTATACCATGTAAATTTATTATCTTTGTATAAAAGATCATTTGCATCTTCTTTACTATGTCCACCCTTTATAAGTATTGCATTATTATACCTTTTTGATATTTCTATACAAGCTTTTTTCATATCTTCTTTTGTCTTAATTTCAAATCCACAAAGCAAACTAGCTTCTTTCAAATTTGGTGTTATTAAATTTGCATATTTAAATATTTTATTATAAAAATCATCAACAGTTATATTTTTTGACAAGCTATACTTTGAAGTTGATACCATAACTGGATCTAATACTATATTATCTACATTATATTCTTTTAACTTTTCACAGATTACTTCCATTATATCCTTCGATGAAATCATTCCAATTTTAACAGAATCAGGATATATATCTTTAAAAACACAGTCTAATTGATTCCTTATAAAATCTTTATTTGAATCTAAAATTCCATATACTCCAGTTGTATTTTGAGCAGTTAATGCCGTTATAACTGTAGATGCATAACATTTATGTGCTGTTATAGTTTTTATATCAGCTTCAATTCCTGCACCTCCACTACAATCTGAACCTGCTATTGATAATACTTTTTTTATATTATCTTTATTCAAATTTATAAATTGTTTTTTTAATATTTTTGATGCATTTTTTATATCTTTTGACTTTAATATTGCTGATACAACAGCAATACCATCTATATTTGTATCCACTAATTTATCTAAATTATCTTTATTGATTCCACCTATTGCAACTATCGGTATATTAATATTAGATGTTATTGATTTTAGCGTATCAATTTTTAAATCATTAGTATTCATCTTAGTACTTGTATTAAATACTGCTCCAACACCCAAATAATCTGCTCCATTTTCATATGCATATAAAGCTTGATCTAAATTAGATACTGATATACCTATAATTTTATCTTCGCCTAAAATTTTTCTAGCTTCTTTTATATCCATATCTTTTTGACCTAAATGCACACCATGGCAATCTATTTCTTTTGCTATTTTTATATTATCATTCATAACAAGAGGAATATCGTATTTATCTGTTACTTTTTTTACTTTTTTTGCTATTTTTAAAAACTCTAAATCATCAATATCTTTTTCTCTTAATTGTACAAATGTAACCCCTCCAATAATGGCTTCTTCTACCTGCTGTTCAATTGGATTTTGATTCATATTTCTGTTTGTAACTAAATATAATGATAAATCTAAATTCTTTAAATTCATTTATAGCACCTTCTTTTTAGTTTATTTATTGTCATAAATATTTCACAATATAGATTAATTATTTATAACATAGATATAAAAGGGCATAAAAAATGCCCCCAAATACTTGAGAGCATTAAAAAGCATAGATCTAAAATATACTTTCCTACGCTAGAATTACCTAGATCAGGTTAAATGGTCAGAAGGGATTACTTCTTTCTCAGCCGCACCTACAGCTCCCATGTATTTAGCTTAATTATAACTTATATATGATTTTCTTTCAATTTAAATTTTACTAATTTTAAAAACTAAATTAAAAGGATTTTAAATTTCTTTATTTCATTATTTTGCATATATTATTTGTAAATTCAACAGGATCATTTATGCTAAGACCTTCTATTAAAAGAGCTTGATTGTATAAAATATCTGTATATAATTTAAACTTATCATTGTCTTTTTCATAAGCATCTTTTAATGATTTGAATACTTCATGGTTTATATTAACTTCTAAAATTTTATCTGCTTTTAGATTTTGATTATTTGGCATTGTATTTAGAATTTTTTCCATTTCAATAGATAATTCTCCATCATTAGAAAGACAAACCGGATGATTTTTTAGTCTATTTGAAGCTTTAACTTCCTTAACCTTATTCGTTAAAAACATCTTCATATCCTCAAATAATTTTTTATTATCTTCCTTTTCTTTCTCATCAATATTTTCTTCTTCTAAATCCAAATCACTACTAGATATTGATTTAAATTCTTTTTCTTCATAATCATTTAACATTCTAATAGCAAATTCATCAACTTCATCTGTAAAGAACAGTATTTCATATCCTTTATCTAAAAGTACCTCTGCTTGTGGCATTTTTTTAATTCTTTCATTAGACTCTCCACTAGCATAATAAATATGTTTTTGATCTTCTTTCATACCTTCAACATATTCTTTTAATGTTACTAATTTTTCTTCTTTTGATGAATAAAACATTATTAAATCTTTTAATATATCCTTATCTTTGCCAAATTCATTATAAATTCCATATTTTAATTGTTTTCCAAAACTATTATAGAATTTTTCATATTTTTCTCTATCATTTTTCAGCATAGATTTTAATTCATTTTTTATTTTATTTTTTATATTTTTTGCAATAAATTTAAGCTGTCTATCATGTTGAAGTATTTCTCTTGATATATTTAAAGATAAATCTTGTGAATCAACAATTCCTTTTACAAAACCAAAATAATCCGGAAGTAATTGTTCACATTTTTCCATTATCATAACACCATTTGTATATAATTCTAATCCTTTTTTATATTCTTTTGTATAGAAATCAAAAGGAACATTTTCAGGTATGAACATTATCGAATTATAGCTTACTTTACCATCAACTTTTGCATGAATATGTGCAAGAGGAATATCAAAACCATAATGTTTTTCACTATAAAAATTATTATAATCTTCATCTGTTAGTTCATTTTTATTTCTTCTCCAAATAGGTACCATAGTATTAATAGTTTGTTCTTCCACTACATCTTCAAAATCCTGTTCACTACCTTCTTTTAATTTCTTAGTTGTAATATCCATATTAATTGGATATCTTATAAAATCAGAATATCTTTTTATTATAGATTTTAATCTATGTTCATCTAAATACTCATCAAAATTTTCATCTTCGTTATTTTCTTTTAATTCTAAAATTATTGTTGTTCCTACTTTTTCTTTTGTTGTTTCTTCTATAGTGTAACCTTCAACACCTTCTGATATCCATCTATATGCTTTTTCTTCACCTAAAGCTCTACTTATAACTTCAACTTTATTTGCAACCAAAAATGCAGAATAAAAACCAATACCAAATTGACCAATTATATCATGTTCATCTTTCATTTGGTTTTCTTTTTTAAATTTTAAAGATCCACTTCTAGCTATAACTCCTAGATTATTTTCTAAATCTTTATCATTCATACCTATCCCGGTATCTTCTATTATTAATTTTCTATTATCCTTATCTACATTTATCTTTATATAATAATCTTCTTTATTAAACACAAGATTTTCATCTTCTAATGTTTTATAATATACCTTATCAATAGCATCACTTGAATTTGATATAAGTTCTCTTAAAAAAATCTCTCTATGAGTATATACTGAGTTAATAACTATATCTAATAATCTTTTTGATTCAGCTTGAAATTGTTTTTTTTCCAATTTTGATTCCCCCTCATATAAATTTATTAGCACTCTTTAATAAAGAGTGCTAATACCTATAATTTATATAACATAAATTTAAATTGGTTGTCAAGATTTTTTATATAGTTTTACTCTATTATATCTCCATCTGGTGTTATTATTATAATTCTCCAAGGTATCATTTTTTTACTATTTATAAGTGCTTGTTTTACTGCATTTTCAAGACCTGAACAACAAGGCACACTCATTCTTAATATATCAACACTTTTTATATCATTATTTGTTATTATTTCAGTTAATTTTTTGGAATAATCAACTTCATCTAGCTTAGGACAACCAATCAGAGTTATTTTATCTTTCATGAATTTAGAATGAACATTTGCATTAGCATAGGCTGTACAGTCAGCTGCTATTAAAAGTTTCGCACCATCAAAATAAGGTGCATTTAGTGGTACTAATTGTATTTGACAAGGCCATTGTCTTAAATTTGATTTTATACCTATAGAAATAGGTTGTACATTTTGAATTACAGTTTCTTCTCTTTTAATCTCCTTTGCATTAGTTGATGGACATCCACATTTTAATTTATTATCCATATTTAAATCTCCTTTATTTTCTTTTCCCTTAAATTCATCTACCTCTTTTTCTATTACCTTAAGTGCTCCAGTTGGACATTTTGGTAAACACTTACCTAGTCCATCACAATAAGAATCTGATATTAATTTAGCTTTTCCATCAATCAATTCTAACGCACCTTGATGACATGCATTTACACAAAGTCCACATCCAACACATTTATCCTCATTTATAGATATAATATTTCTTTTCATAATTTCCTCCTAATATATTCAAACGTTTTGTTAATATTTTTATTTTAATAACTATCTTTAAATATATATTATCAAAATAAAAAGATGAATTCAGTTGCATATGCAACAAAATTCATCTTTTATTAATTTTTATACCAATCCACATAACAAATATTTCTTCCATCGTTCTTTGCTTTATATAAAAGTTTATCAGCATATTCTATTATATCTTCAAGATTTAAAAAATTCTTCTCTTTTAAAATAACGCCTCCTATACTTACTGTAAATTTTATGTTATGCCCATCTATATTAAATATTTTTTTTTCAATAATAACTCTTATTCTATCACAAATATCAAATACATTTTCCTTATTTATATCATTAAAAACTAATATAAATTCTTCACCACCAAATCTAACAACATAGTCACCACGACTTCTAATTTGCTTAGTTAATAGATCCGCTAAAGATTTTAAAACCTTATCACCTATTATATGACCATAAGTATCATTAATTCTTTTAAAAAAATCAATATCCAATATAACAACAGAAGTAAATTTATTATTTTCAAGATTAGTATCTACATCATAAGGTAAATGTTCAAGTAAATATCTTTTATTATATACTCCTGTAAGTTCATCTGTTACTATAGCTTTATTTAAACCTTCTATTATATTTCTATAATCTACATCTTTTTCTTCTTTGTATTTATCTTTAATATTTTTATATATATTCGTATCGGTTATGTCTTTTACAAGCTCAATAGCCATAGTTTTTCCTTTATATTCATACGGTGATGCTATTATCAAAAAAACTCTATCACCTTCCATTTCAACCTTTGATATAACTTTTTCTAAATATACAGCTCTCATAGATATACAGTTTTCACATACTTTATTTTGCTTCCAAAAATCAAAACAGTGGCTAGTAGTATTCAACTCATATTTATATTTTGTTAAATTTCTTATGATTTCTTTGGTTCTTGGATCAATAATTCTAACTATATCGAATATAAATTGTAATAAATCATATTCAATCATCACACCACCCACCTATTTCTTAAATTCAACATAATCCAATTTTGTCTCTAAAAATCTTGCTAATGTATAAATAACATCTGATAATCTATTTATATATTTTATTAATAAAGAACTTATTTTATCTGTTTTTGATAATGTTAATATTCTTCTTTCCGCCCTTCTACAAATAGTTCTTGCTACATGTAGGGTTGCACTAGATTTATTACTTCCTGGAATTATAAACTTAAATGCTTCATCCTTATTCATCTTTAGTAGATAATTATCTATAATTTCTTCTAATTTTATTACCTGATTTTCATCTATCCTTTCTGGGAATTTTTGAACATCCATAGTAGCCAATTCTCCAGCAACATCAAATAACTTTCTTTGTATATCAAATAATATTGATTTAATTTCATCATCTTCACAAAAGCTTCTAGCTAAACCTAAATAAGAATTTAATTCATCAATAGTACCATAAGCTTCAACCCTAATAGAATCCTTATCGATTCTATTACTATCATACAGGCTAGTTTTTCCTCCATCTCCTGTTTTTGTATATATTTTCATAAAAAACCTCCTTATCTTAATAATTAATTATTTTATACCCCTAAAGAATATCTTTATTACTTGAGAAAATACTTATATATTGTAAATACTAAAAAAGCTATCACATCAAGAATTTTTTTTACAATATATCGTAGGTTTTTCTCAATATAATAGCTTTTTGTTATCTAATTTTCACTTATAAAATCATAATAATTTCTAATAGCATAATTTTCACCTTTAACAGTTGGTTTTATTATCCCTTTATTCGTTATTATAATTAGATTTTTTAGTTTTCCTATTTCTATTATTTCATTTAAAAATTCTTCATCCCATTGTAAATGTTTAGAAATAGTATCAACTGAAGATTCTTCTGTTTCAATATCACTGTCTTTGTGATTTACAAGATGCATCAAAAAAGAAATAACAGCATAATCATATTTCTTATTCTTTCTTTCCTTTAAAAAATATATATATCCTCTTTTTGGATTAAATAGAAATATTAATATAAAATTAAGACCTATTAGAGTCGCTATACTTCCTGCTATTGCAACATCATAATAAATAGCTATATAGTATCCCAATACCGAATTTATAATCCCAATTATTATACTTAATATTATCATTTTTCTTAAATTTTTTGTAATCAAATAAGAGCACGCTGGAGGACCTACCATAAATGCTACAACTAAAATTGCTCCAACAGAATCAAATGCTCCAACAACAGTAAGTGAAACCAAACTCATAAGAGAATATTGTAAAAAAACAGGATAAAATCCAAACGCCTTTGCTAAATTTGAATCAAAAGTAGTAAGTTTTAGTTCTTTATAAAAAGCAATTATATATAATAAATTTAAAACAAGTATAGTTCCCATAATATATATAGCTTTTGGTCCAAAATCAATACCATTTATTACAAACCTATTAAACGGTGCAAATGCAATTTCTCCAAGCAACACACTATCAGTATCAAGATGTATATCCCCTGCATAAACACTTATAAGAATTACTGCTATACTAAAAAATAAAGGAAATATTAATCCTATTGCTGAATCACTAGAAACTAATTTTGTCTTATGAATTAACTCTATAAAATGTACTGTTATTGTACCCATTATAGCTGCACCTATAATTAAAAACGGAGATGTTATATCATGAGTTATAAAAAATGCTATAACAATTCCCAAAAGTATAGTATGACTTATAGCATCCGACATCATTGACATCTTTCTTAGTATTAAAAATACACCTAAAACAGAGCATGCAGTTGACACTAATATTGCAATCATTAAAACTTCTAGTTGAGGATTAAACATAATTCTCATCCCCCTTATCTATATACTCTAAATGTTTAATTTTTTCTATTCCCTTATTATTTATACACCATTTGTCGACATAATGATCAACAAGACCAGATAATAAAAGTTTATCAAGTTCCCTTTTTAAATATCTTTTTGGATATTTTTTCCCATTTGTAGTTATCATCATAGATTCTATAGTATGAGGGTGATTTTTATTTGAATGACTTTTTGAAAGAGTATATAAAATATTTAAAACAATATTACTACTAACTTCCTTCCTATTCTTGTGTTCTCTTAATTTTTGCCATAATAATCCTCTGTTTGGTGCAAAAATAATAGATATAAAAGCAATAAAAGTTATCATTAAAACTATTATTGGTCCTGTTGGCATTTTAAGTACAGCAGAACTTATTATAGTTCCTAAAAAACCAGCTAAACCTGCAAAAATTCCTGAAAGTATCATCATTTTGTATAATTTATCTGTCCATTGTCTAGCAGCAACAGCAGGTGCTATAAGCATCGAACTCATAAGAATTACCCCTACTGTTTGAAGTCCAACAATTATAGATACTACAATTATAGTTGTCAAAATTAAATCTGCTTTTTTAGATGAGAACCCTATTGTATCTAAATATACAGGGTCAAAACAAAGAAGTTTTAATTCTTTCCAACAAAGTACTATTAAAAATAAAGTTATAATACAAACAAAAATCATTATATTTATATCTCTTTTTAAAATAGTTGATACCTGTCCAAATAAAAATTTTTCTAAACCAGCTTGATTTGAATTTGGTATTTTTTGTATATAAGTTAATAGTACTAATCCAAAACCGAAAAATGAAGCTAAAATTATTGCTAGTGCATTATCATATTTTATTATGCTATTTTTACTTATTAAAAGAATTAATAAAGCTCCAAATGCTCCAGCTATAAAAGCTCCCAAAAGTAAAATTTCTGTATTCTTTGAACCTATTAAAATAAAAGATATTGCAATTCCAGGAAGTGCTGCATGAGAAATCGCATCTCCTATTAAAGCTTCTTTTTTTAGTACTGCATAAGTTCCAATTGTTCCACTTGTTATCCCTAAAAGTATAGACCCAATAAGAACTAATCTAAAAGTATAATCATTAAATAATTCTAAAATAAAATCCATCTACATCACTTCTTCACTATTTTTATAAAAATTTTCTATAGAACTTTTATAAGTCCTTTTTAAATTTTCGTTATTAAAAACTTCATCTACAGGACCATAATCTACAATGACTGTATTTAATAAAGTAACCCAATCAAAGTACTCTTTTACTGTTTGTAAATCATGGTGTACTACTATTACAGTTTTATTTTTACTTTTTAAATCTTTTAATAACTTAACAATTGCTTTTTCAGTTTTTGCATCAACTCCTTGAAATGGTTCATCCATAAAATATATATCAGCATCTTGAACCAAAGCTCTTGCTAAAAATACTCTTTGTTGTTGACCTCCCGAAAGTTGACTTATCTGTCTATTTGAAAACGGAAGCATATCTACTTTTTCCAATGCTTTTATAGCTTTTTGCGTTTCTTTTTTAGATGTTCTTCTAAACCATCCTAAATCTCCATAAGTACCCATTTTAACAACATCAAGCACATCTGTTGGAAAATCCCAATCCACAGAACCTCTTTGAGGCACATAAGCTATTTTTTTTCTTACCTTTTTATAATCAGTTCCAAAAAACTTAGTTTTTCCTGTAATAGGTTTTATAAGATCTAGCATAGTTTTTAAAAGTGTTGATTTTCCTGCTCCATTAGGTCCTACTATTGCCATTAACACTCCTTTTGGTATATCTAAATCAACATCCCATAAAACAGGTTTCTCATGATATGCAACTGTTAAATCATTAACTTCTACTACATAATCCATATTAAAACTCCTTTATATTTCTTTTAGTCTTTATTCAATGCATTTACAATAGTATCTACATTATGTTTAAATGTTTTTATATAAGTTTCGTGGTCAGACTCCTTATCTCCTAAGGAATCGGAATATAATTCTCCCCCAATTTCGACATTGTAATTTCTTGAACTAACTGCATCTTTTAATGCTTCTATATTTTTAGGTGATACTGAAGATTCTATAAATATAGCTGGTATCTTATTTTTTGAAATATAGTCTGCTAAATTCTTAACATCTAATGTTCCTGCTTCTGAAACTGTACTAAGACCTTGAAGACCTCTAACTTCAAAATCATATCTTTTTCCAAAATACGAAAAAGCATCATGAGCTGTTATAAGAACCTTTTTACCTTTATCTAATTCTTTTGTTTTATTAATTATATATTCATCTAATTTTTGTAATTCTTCTATATATAATTTTGAATTTTGTTCATAAAATTCTTTATTTTGATAATCTGATTCGACTAAAATTTCTTCAACATACTTAGTTGCTTTTATCCACAGTGATACATCAAACCATATATGTGGATCATGAGATTTTGAATCACTTTTAACTTTTATAAGTTCTTCTTTTGGTATAATGTCTCCAACAGCCAATACTTTTTTATTTAGATTCTCCATACTTTCAAAAATTTCAGCCATTTTACCTTCCAAATGCAAACCATTATAAATTATTATATCTGCTTTACTCATTTTATCTACATCACCTGCACTAGCTTTATAAAGATGCGGATCTATTCCGTAGCCCATAAGGCCTTCTACTTCAACCTTATCTTTTCCTATTTCTAAAACCAAATCTCTTAACATTGTGGTTGTTGCCACAATCTTTAGTTTTGAATTTTCTTCTTTTGTATATTTATCCTTGCACCCAACAAAAGAAACTAAAACTAAGCTTAGTAATAAAACTCCCAATATCTTTTTCAAAAAATCACCCTTCCATTCGATAATCATTCTCTATTTAGTATCATTACATTTTTATTATTAATTTTATTATATAACATAATAAAAAAAATTAAAATAATTATTTTCAAATTTTTAAATTATTTTTTAATAACTTATGATTTTGGAAACCAAGGTATAAAAACAGAGGTTTTTTCTTTATACTCTAAAAATCCTTCTCTTTTTTCAAAGGATTTCTCTAGCAAAGGTATACCTGATATAAATAATAGTAAAAAAGTTATAGTTATAGGACTTACAAAAGACATTATATTTCTTGTTATAAAATAAGATATTAATGCAATCCCAAACCACATACAAGATTCTCCAAAATAATTAGGGTGTCTACTATATTTCCAAAGCCCAGACTTAATAAATTTACCTTTATTGTTTATATCCTTTTTAAATATTTTTAGTTGATAATCTGAAATACTTTCAAATAAAAACCCTATTATCCACACAATAAAACCAATCATCACATAATAATTATTATTTATTTCATTTATATCATTTATAATGATTACAGGTAAAAATATTATAAACATAAAAAATCCTTGTAGTAAATATATTTGAAAGAATGCTCTTAATATTACCCATTCTCCCCATTCTTCTCTCCATTTTTTATATCTTTTATCTTCCTCTTTTTTATTTCTTTTTAATATATGATAAGAAAGTCTAAATCCCCATATCAAAACTAAAATATTTGTTAAAGTTTTTATATCTAATTTAAAAGAATTTATATATATTAAATATAAACTGAGTATAAAAAATCCCATTCCCCAACCAATATCAACTATTGAATTATTCTTTATAATAGTTCCTATAATAAAAAATATCAAAAAATATATAAATATTATATAAATAATATTAAAGTATAAGTCATACATTAAAATCCCCCTCTTTAATTTATTTTAATAGCAATTCCAACAGCATCATTGCCAGCATGCATTGCTATAACAGGTGAAATCTTTGTTTCATATAAAGCCTTTTTTTCCATAACATTTTCAATTTCTTTTATAAATTTTCTTTTATTTTTCTTTGAACCAGAATATACTATACAATAATCTATATTTTTATTTTCTTTTTTTAATTTACTTATATTTTTTAAAATATATTTCTCGTTTTTTCTTCTAAAAACTCCTATATATTTTAATAATCCTTTTCCATTTTGATCTAAAGATATTGTTATTTTTAATCTAAATAATTCTATTAATTTTCTTAATTTAGTATTTAATCTTCCACCATTTAATATATTTGATAAATCATTTATGCTAACATAGATTTTTATATTTTCTTTTATTTTTTCCAATTCTTCAACTACAATATCTATATTTTTATTTTGTTTTATTAATCTTACTGCCTCTAATATAAGTAGTCCTTGTGCACCTGAATTTAACTTACTATTTACAATTTTTATATTCTTATTTTTACTTTCGTTCTTTTTTAAATAATCAAATATAGAATTATACGTACCACTTAATTTATCAGACACAGTTATAATTAATATATTTTTATAATATTTCTTCAAAAAATTTATTTTATTTTTTATTTGTACAAAATTTGGTTGTGAAGATTTTAAGTTTTTTGCAGTTTTGTACTTTTCATTGAAATCATCATGATTTATTGTTATCTTATCCAAATAATGACTTTCATCTATAAATAAATTCATAGGTATTATATCTATATTATTCTTTGTTATAATTTTTTTATCTATATCTGCTATAGAATCTGTTAATATAACTGTATTTTCTTTTTTTTCATTGAGTAAATTCTGTATTTTCATATCTTCTACTTTTGGATTTTTTATAATTCCGTAATTAGATATTAAATTAAATAATTTATATATATTATTTGAATGAATATGAATATGCTTTAATTTATTTGATCCTGCTAATATTAAACTATCACCGATATTTAATAATTCTTTTTTCAAATCTAGAATATGATTATCTAAAAACTTTGTTTCTAAAAGACATTCACAGCAATATCTATATTTAATACAATTAAAATTTTCTTCTTTAATATCTATTTTTTCTTTTGTTATCAAATTTTCTAATTCCAAAAATTCACCATTAAAAAATTTACAAATTCCTTTTAAGAAAAATAAAAAACCATTCGCTCCTGAATCTACTACATTTTTATTTTTTAATTTCTTCATATGGACTTTTGTATCCAATAATAATTCATTTGCATATTCAAAAGATTTCAAAAATATATCATTAAAATTATTAAATTCAACAGAATTAATTTCTAAATATTTTGTCCAATCTCTAATTAAAGAAATTATAGTTCCTTCAAATGGATTTGATATTGAATTATAAACAAATTCACTAGATTTTTTTAATATATATATAAATTCTTTAAAATCTATATATTCAATTTCATTGGTTTCTTTCGCAATACCTGTTATAAATTGTGCAAATATAACACCAGAATTCCCTCTAGCATTTTCTAATGATATTAAAGACATAGAATTTATAGTTTCATAAAAAGATTTTTTTATATCACTAAGTTCTACTATTGATTTTAGGGTATAGGCTAAATTACTTCCTGTATCTTTATCCTCAACAGGAAATACATTTATGCTATCTAAATAGTCCTTGTTATTTATAACTTCTATAGCTCCATTTCTAAAAAATTCAAAAAACTCATTTCCATTTATATAAGTTTTCATATTCTGCCTCCAAAATATAATGTTTTTTGAAATTTTACCCCAAAATTCAAATCTTAAAAATTTATAAAAAAAGAAGCTATCATTTTAAAAGCTTTAATTTCAATATACTATGCTATAAATTTTAATAAGCAAAATATATTTTAATATTTTCTTCTAGTATGACAGCTTCATTCTTAATATATTTAATTTTACTACTTATTAATCTAAGCAGTTTTCATATCACTAACCAAATTTTTAATCCATTTTTTTGATTTATATCTTTTTACAGACAGTATCATCTTTATAATTTCTTCTAATGTAACCATTAAAAAAACTTCCTCCACCTTTAAATTTAAATAAAATGCACCAAAGAAACATATCGGAACACCTATTAACCACATCGTAAATAATTCTATTTTAAGAGCATAAGAAGTATCTCCTCCTCCTCTTAATATTCCAACAATCAAAAGTACATTTAAAAATCTTATTGGGAATACTAATGCAGTTATTATAAGCATATAAAAAGTTGAATTATAAACTTCCTTTGAAACGTCATATATACTTAATATATATTTAGATGAAAATACCAAACAAAGAGCTATAAATACAGATACTACCACACATAATCTGATAAATTTCTTTGCATATAATTTTGCTTTATTAAAATCATCGTTTCCAATTTCATTACCAATAACAACACATGCTGCATTTGATATTCCAAATAAAATTATCAAAAACATATTTTGTATAGTCATACATATTTGAACTGAAGCAATAGCTTTAGTGCTCATATTTCCATATATAACTGAATATATAATCATTCCAAAACCCCAACATAATTCGTTTATAACAACGGGAATAGTTACCTTCATAACATCATTAAAAAATTTCTTATCAAAATTAAATAACTCTTCTTTTGATGATTTTAATATACTTCCCTTTAAATATACTAAAGTTAATATACAAATCATCTCTATGATTCTTGCTATTAACGTTGCATATGCAGCCCCGCTTACACCTAATTTTGGCATACCTAAATTTCCAAATATAAGCCCATAATTAAAAAATACATTTATAAATAAAGCTATAACACTACAAATCATAGGTAAAAAAGCTTGTCTAACACCTCTACTCCCTATTCCAAATGCAAAAGATATAGCCATAAATAAATAACTTAAAGAAACTATTTTCAAATATTTAGCTCCTAATTTTAAAACCATAGGATCTTGATTGAATATATTTATTATTTCAAATGTAGCTATTCTAGCAATAAAAGTAAAAATAACAGCTAATATTATACCTATTATTAAAGATATTCCTAACACCTTTTTGATATTTTTTATATCTTTCTTTCCAAAAAATTGAGAAATCAAAACATTGCAACCTGAATATACTCCCATCAAAATAAGATTAAATAATAAAAAATATTGATTTGCAATACCTAGACCTGCAACAGCCTCCTCTCCTAGTCGCCCAATCATAAAACTATCCATAAAATTAAGTGATGATATTATAAAATACTGAATCATAACTGGAAATGCTATTTTATAAATAGTTTTGTAAAATTCTTTTTGTAACATAAAAATCTATCTCCTTTCTTATTTCTAAAAATTTACAACAAAAAAATCCACAAAAAGCCTTATTGAAAGCTTTTTTGTGGATTTCGTCACTATAAAATATTTATTTTTAATAATTTTAGCATATTAAATTTTTAAAATCAAGTATATTATCTTCTTTTTCTTGTATTTTGTTTATCATTTCTTGTATTTGATTTTCCTCTTTGAGTTGAATTATCTGTATTTGATTTTCTATTTTGTCTTGAACTATCTAAGTTTCCAGATTCAATTCTCTGCGCATTTTTTTCAAATGCTTCTAAATGATTTTTTGATGCTTCCATTAATCTTACAAATACATCCCTAACATCATCTTCTAAATCCATTTGTAAAAACTTTTCATACATTGCTATATTATTAATTTCTGCTTCTACTCCAACTTTAAAAGTTTCTTCAAGCGAACTAACTTCTATTATATAATCGCTTGTATCTTCATTTGGTATTTGAATATTGTACTTTTCAAACAACGGTTTTAGAATTTCTATATGTGTTTCTTCTGCTTTCATTATATTTGTAAATGGTCTAATTTCTCCGTATTCTTCGATTATACTTTCATATTCTGCTTTAGCTAAATATTCGTCTTCTATTGCGTAATTCAGCATTTCTTCCAATGTATATTCTTCTTTTTCTAATGCCCCAAAAGAACCATAATCTAATTCAGCTGCAAAGCTAAAATTCATACCTAATAATAAAGTTAATAACATCGCACTTATAAATTTTTTCATCAATTCCATCTCCTTTTAATTTTTTATTAATTTATTAACTTTATTATATTATCCATATATGACAATCATGTGTCATTTTATAAATCATCTAAAATTTTTTTAAAAACTTCAGATATATTATCTTTTATAATTAAATTTGCTCTATTATCGTATGATGTTATACTTTTGTTTACTAGAATTAATTTATCCCCATTATAGTATTCTATTAAACCTGCTGCTGGATAAACTACTAATGAAGTTCCACCAACAATAAGTACATCTGCATTTTTGATATAATCAATTGATTTATTTAAAACAGTTTGATTTAAAGATTCCTCATATAACACAACTTTCGGCTTTATAAGTCCACTACAAATTTTACATTTTGGTATACCTTCATACTCATATATATATTCTAAATCATATTGTTCATTACAATTTAAACATATATTTTTATTTATACTACCATGTAGTTCTAAAACATTTTTACTCCCTGCTAGTTGATGCAGTCCATCAATATTTTGTGTTATTACTACCTTTAATTTGTTTTTCTTTTCTAATTCAAAAAGAGTTTTATGAAGATAGTTTGGTTTTGCATCCATATAAATCATATGTTTTTTATAAAAATCATAAAATATATTTGTTTTATTAAAAAAAAAACTATGACTCAAAATCTCTTCAGGTTGATATTCATAATTTTTGTTATAAAGGCCTGTTTTAGCACTTCGAAAATCTGGTATTCCACTTTCAGTTGAAGTCCCTGCACCACCAAAAAAAACAATATTCTCACTATCTTTTATCAATTTTTTTAATCTATCTATTTCTTTCATAAAATCACCCCTTTGTTATTCAAATAAACTTAAGTATTTTTCATACCCTTCTTTTTTTAAATCTTCTTTTTTTATAAATCTTAATGATGCTCCGTTTATACAATATCTTAAACCACCTAATTCCTTAGGTCCATCATTAAAAACATGACCAAGATGAGAAGATGCTTCTTTACTTATTACTTCTATTCTTGACATATTATAAGAATTATCTTTCTTTTCAACTATATTGTCTTCTAATGTTTTTGAAAAACTTGGCCATCCACAACTTGAATGAAACTTATCTTTAGACGAAAACAAAACCTCACCAGAAACTATATCTACATATATACCATCCTCAAAATTATCCCAATACTCATGTGAAAACGGTCTTTCTGTCCCACTATTTTGGGTAACTTCATATTGCATATCACTAAGCTCTTCTAATCTTTTTTTCTTTAATTTTTTATCCATTTTTTCAACTCCTTTTATAATTATTATTGTTATTAATATTTTAAATTTGGGTAAACTAAAGATATAAAGATAGGAGGTTTTTATATGGAATGTAAAAATTTAAATGGTTGTTCTTTTGTTAAATACTGCAATGATAAAGACAAAACTAATTCTGTAAAAGGCTTTATAAACATTTATTGCAAAGGATCAAGAATGGAAGAATGTGAACGATTCAAATTATGCAATCAATTTGGTAAAACAGTTGTTCCACCAAATATGATGCCTAATGGATATCCACTGCCTGGTACAAATAAAGATAACTGGAGCAAAGAAGCTCTAAATTGTAAAAACAAACTTATAAACTCTTAAATAGAGTTTATTTTTTATATACAGTAAAACTTTCATAAGCTAAATCCACATCCTCATTTTTAAATGAATCCAAAATAGCCTCCCATATATCATTTTCAGTATTTCTCCTATTTTTAGGTTTACAAAGATATCTAAGAGTTAAAAGTATACCACTACTTTCAACTTTCATATATACTATTGGAGTTAAATTAGAGTAAAATATCATATATTTATGATCCGAATTTCTTATATTTTTTTGTACGTTTTTTTCTATATGTTCACAATATACTTTAGATATTTCTTCTAATATGGATTTTGCAATTTTCCAATTGCTGTCTAAAGTTATAAGCACAGGTATTTCATTCCATATATAGTCAAATCCCTTGCTATAATTAAAAAGAGCATGACTAAAAATATACCCATTTGGAACTTCTATTATTCTTCCTGTACTTTGTTCTGCTCCAACCCAATTTTCTATCTCCATAATAGTAAATTGAAATACTCTAATATCTATAACATCACCTTTAAAATTTTCTATTTCAATTCTATCTTCTATTGAAAATGGCTTTCTAAAAATAATAAACAAAAATGCAGCCATATTTATAATTAAATCCTTTAATGCAATTGTAATACCTGCTGAAAGTAATCCAAAAAAAGTAGCAAAAGATTCTATCTTGCTATAAAAAATACTCCAAATTAATATAGTTGATAAAAAAGCCATAGCATAAGTTATTATCTTTCTAAAATAATATCTTTTTTTTATATCAGACGTAAATTTCCAGACTAATTTTATAATACTCTTTCTTATTAATGAAATTATAAATAAAATAATTATTATCCCTAAAATTTCTTTAATAGGTACATTTAATGAGTTCAAGTTCAATGTATTTAAATTATCTAACATTCTATACCTCTTCTAGCCTCTACACCTTCATTATAATAGTGCTTAATTTCTTTCATCTCCGTTACTAAGTCAGCAAACTCTATTAATTCATCTTTAGCATATCTCCCTGTACAAACAATTTCCATTTCTTTCGGTTTTTTAGATAGCATATCAAGAACTTCATTTATGCTAAATAAATTATAATAAAGAGCTATATTAATTTCATCTAAAATAACCACATCATATAAATTATTCTCTATTATTTTTTTTGCTTTCTCTAAACCTTTCTTAGCTATATCTATATCTTCTTGCTTTGGCTCTTTATTTATAAAACATTCAAGTCCAAATTGTTCAATATCTATATTTTTAAGCAAATCACAAACTTTAACTTCACTATATTTCATACCTTTTACAAATTGGCCTATAAAAATTTTTTTATCTGCACAAGCTGCTCTTAATGCTAAGCCAAATGCTGCAGTTGTCTTTCCTTTTCCATTTCCAGTATAAACATGTATATATCCTTTATCCATAATATCACCTCTTTATTTTAATACCCTTATTATAAATATAAAATCTTTATCTATATAGTCTTTTATATTTACAATTTTTTAATAAAAAAGGCTATCACATCAACATAATTTTTTATGTCAATGCAACAGCCCCAATAAATTTAATCTTTATATTATGATACAACACCTACAATTAATTTACACAGTTTATCTTCTAATTCATTAAATTGTGGATATGTTTTTTTACAAAAGAAATCACCATATTTTATTTCATATTTAAAAAAGTCCAAAACACCTTTTTTAAATAATTCTTGTGATTTGTGACTCGTACACATTCCTGTGACATATTTAAAATTTTGTTCTTTTAAATGTTCTATCGTATGTAGTAATAATTTTTTACTAAGTCCATTATTACAATAATCTTTGTGGCAAGCAATTGTTTCTAAATGAACAGTTCTATTAGGATCTATATCAACCTCTGCTTTTTGATATAAATGATCTTGTAATTCAAATACAGGTGATAATTCTGGTGCTAATTGCAATGCTTCATCATCACTTACAAAATCCAAATCTTCTTTTCTTGCTAATAAAAGCGCAACCACAATCTCTTCTTCTACCGCTATAAATGATAAACCTTGATTAAAAAAACCTTTAATCATTCTTCTACAAAATTCTAAGAAATTTTCTCCTTCAAATACAAGATTTTTAGTAAGAGGTTCTTTTTTAGAAAAAACCTCACATAACAAAACTGCTGTTTGTTCAAAATACTCTTCTCTTAATTTAATAATCTTCATCAAAAAACAACTCCTCTATTTTACCAAATTTAAGTGTGTTGATTTCAAAAAAAACAAAAAAGACATTTAAATGTCTTTTTTATTTTTATTTACAGTATTATTTTACACATATTTTTTTTGATTTACAATAATTCTTTTGCATTAATCACAGAAAGTAGTTTTTTATACCTAAAAATTAGAAAATAGTATTAAATTATTGGTATTTTATGATTTATATTTTTCTTAATTATATCTATTTTTGTATTTATTTCATAGGTTTATACAAGATTTCTTCATTGCCAAGCTTAATATATGCAGATTTTCCTTCTATTTTTTTCCCATCATAAATATAATTATTATTTGAGAAATTAACTATAACATATAAATCTTTATCATAAATCATCTTTTGGACAAGTTTATCCTTTGTAAGATAACAAAAATCTTTAATAGGTTTTTTTATAGCTTCTTTATGGAATTTAGAAAATACAGCATAATGATTTTTTATTATATCTTTATGTTTATTTAATTCATCCAAATCCAATTGATACAAAGGTGGTACATTATAAAGTATTTCATAAAGCATATTATCTACAATAACCTCTTTGAATTTTAAACTTCCAGATTCCCAATGATGACTTGTTACTACACTATCATTATAAACAAGTTTATATAGAGGAAGTGAATATATTGGACTATAATAAATCCTTTTATACAAATCCTTTAATTCTACTTGTTTAAAATATTTTGTTGGTACGCCTCCAGTATTTGACCAATAATTACCTAGGTAATATTTACTTTCTTTGTTAACCCTTAAATCTTTATCTGACCATTTTAATACAGGGCTTTCTATTCCATGGGCAAAGGCTATTACATCACTACAATAGTCATTTCCACTTTCAGTACCAAGCACAAACTTTTTATCATTTGCTATATATTTCATTCTATTTAATCTTGCTCTTTGATCTTGTAATTTTGTAGTTATATGTTCTTTTGAATAATCATTATGAAACTCTCCCGCACCATCAACATCCAAAAACCAAGAATTAAATTTAACACCAGTATCCAAAATTTTATTGATTCTATATTTTACATAAGGCATTGATAGTGTTGGATTTAATTTTCTTCCTCTACCTAAAAATCCACCTATTTTTTTATTATTTTTATTAGTAATTGTTGCATCATAATATAATCTTTCATCATCAAAACTAGCTGTAATCCACTCATTATCTTTTACTTCATGAATTGAATGATATGAGTCATATGGCGCTACTAAATAACCTCTTTTTATAGCTTCTTCATTGAATTTAGGATTTATCATTGAAGGTATCCAATCTGCAAAACCAAGCCAAGCATTGTTTATTTTCATTTTATCTAATTCATCTAATAATTTTAACGAATTTCCATTTCCAAAATAATTAATATCATTAAATACATCAAAATTATTATATAAAGCTCTTTTATTTAAATCAAAAATTTCTAATTGATTTAAATTATTTAACCCTTTTTTAATATAGGATTTAATAACTTCATCTTTTTTTACAAATATACTTTCATCATAAAATTCATATGATTTTAATATTTTATTTAAATCTCTTATAATTATAGTCTTTTGATATTTTGATAAATAATCTTGTTGTTTTAATTCTTCAAAAACATTATTTAATTCTTCTAATTCGTATGCTTCTAATATTTTATTATTTCTTATATAATTACAAACATTACTATTCATATTTTTTAAAAATTCCTGCCACTTTATATCATCAGACCATAAAAAATTATCTGACCACAAATATATAAATATGGAGCCATATAATTTTTTTATATTGGGATTTAATTTTGCTTTTTCTTCTAAGGTTTTAAATTTACCCTTTGATATCATATGATTCTTATATAATTTTGATATATGCATAATGTTTTTGTTTGTAATATAAATCCTAAATCCATATGTTTTTTCTTTTTCAATACTAGGATAATCATGAATGAAATCAAATTCTATTTTATCGTCTGTATTAAATTTGATTTCATTATCAAACATATTCTTTGCAATATACATAATTGAATAATTCTCTTTATTCGATACAAAATAATTCATAGAAAAAGATTCAGCAAAACCAAACTCACTATCTTTTAAAAATTCTTTCCAATACTTATCATTTGATGGTATATACTTTCCTTCAAACAATGGCAATGTATAAGAATTTGCACTAACTTTTGGCCATGTAAATTTATTTTCATTCTTAGTTGATTTTATATCTATATCTATATAATCTTTTTCTTTTTTTAAATTTACGTGTATCCCTTCATTCTCATAATCAAAAGATATATTGTTATTTTCTTCTTTATAATTACTAATTATTCTTTCTTGTAATGGCTTTGAAATTTGTTCCTTTTTAGAATCACATATAACATTTATCTCTAAAGTCTTTGGATTTATCTCGTAATCAAATTCTTTTTTTAAATCTTTATCAATTTTTACATCCTCATTTTTGTTCACTTCAATATTTTTTGTATCTTTTGCTAATACAAATTTTATAGAATATACTATAATAAAAAAAGTAAAAAATATCAAAATAAATTTGTTTATTTTCTTCATGTACCTAGCCTCCATAATATAATTTTGAATAAAAAATACTGCCTTTAAAAGCAGTATATTTTATCAATGTTACACCAATCTTACAAAATAAATTCTAAATGAAAAAAAATCATTTGATAAATCTATTTCATATCTTATATTATGTTTTTTTAATATATTATCCACTATAAAAAGTCCTAGTCCTGTGTTTTCTTTTTTACTTTCAAAACAATAAAAGGGCTTTATTATATCATCTTTATTTAAAGTATATGAAGATGTATTATTTTTTATCTCAAACACAAAACTTTCATTTATTTTAAATATCTCAAAAAATATTTTTTTGTCTTTACTATGCTTTATAGCATTTGAAATCAAATTATCTAAAACCATCAATATTGATTCTTTATCTGCTTTAATATTTAAGTTTTTAATATCATTTTTTATCTCTAAGGTATATTCTTTTAATAATTCTTCATTCTTTAAAAGCGAATAATCTAAAATTTCTATAAAATCAAATACAGCTTTATTTAAATCCAAAAAATCATATTTTATTGAATTAAGTAGTTTATCTAATAAATTGTCTATTTTATTTACATTTTCATTTATTTTTTTTATATAATTCAAATCAAATATTTCATCTTCAATACCTAATGCATATGCCTTTATAAGAGATAGTGGTGTTTTAAATTCATGAGTAATATTTGAAAAAAATAATTTCAAATTTTTATTTTTTTCATCAAGTTCATCATATTTTGTGCTTATAACATCAGTCATATTATTAAAACTATAGATAAGCTTATCCATCTCATCTCCTGTTTTTTCATCAATTTTTTTAAACTCTAATTCTGATATATTTTTTAGTGAATCCTCTAATGTATTAATATTTTTAATCATCTTAGATGAAAATATAAGTACTACTAAAAGATTTAATAAAAAAGATATCAAAAGTATTATACTTATATAAAAATTTAATATCTTTATAATTTCATAACTATATACAACAGGTTTAGCTATTAAATAAATACTATTATCTTTCATAAATATATTTGTAAGCAAACTTATTTTTAATTTATCTTGTTTATAAATTTTTCTAACTATATTTTTATTTTTTATCTCTTTTATTATCTCTTTTGAAATCCATATATTATTTATTTTTAATTGTTCTTTCTCTAATTTCCAACGCAAATCATCATTTAAACTATCTATATTAGATTTCATATTCAATTTAATTAAAGTCAATTCTTCATTATCTAAAATATAATCATCCTTAATATAAATATTTTGTACTTCTTTTTTTATTTCCTGATTTGATTTATAAAAATATATTTTAGGAAGCAATATATTAACTAAAAATAAAATAATTAAAAATATAAAAAAAAGTATAATAAGTGTATTTCTTATTAACTTGTTCATAACGCCTCCTGCTTAGTCTTTAATACTATAACCAATACCTCTATTTGTTATTATAATACCCTCACCTATTTTTTCTCTTAATCTTCTAATATGCGTATCCAATGTTCTTGGGTCTTTATCGTAATCATAACCCCAAACAGAATCTAAAAGTTTTTGTCTTTTTACTATTTTATTTTTATTTTCAAGTAAATATATAAGTATTTTTAATTCTTTTAATCTTAAATTTAATAATTTTTCATCTTTATAAACAGTTCTTCCAAGCTTATCAATCTTTAGATTTCTAAAATAAATATATTTATCCAAATTTAATAGTTTCTTAACTTTCAAAACCAACACATTTGGATCAAATGGTTTTTTTACATAATCATTTGCACCTATATCAAGAGCTTTAAATTCACTTTCAAAATCGGTCTTTGCTGTTAACATTATAATTTTTATATCCTTAAATTTTAGTGCTTCTTTTAAAACATCAATACCATTTAATCCTTTCATCATCCAGTCTAATATAGCTAAATCTACATCTTCTTCATATAATATTTCAATAGCTTCTTGTGCACTAGAAGCTGTAAATACATTAAAATCAGCTTTTATTAAATATAATTTTATTATATTTAATAGTTCTACTTCATCATCTAATACCAATATATTCAAACAAACCACTCCATAGATTTAATTTTTTTCCAAAATAAAAAAGCTATAATTAAAAATCATAGCTTTTATAGTACTCTATATTATATGAAAAACTTTTTTATATCAAGAAGTTTTTCTTCCCTATTTTCTTTACTTACTTCAATTACACATACATCTTCTCTTTTTATTATCTCTTTTAAAAAAGGATTTTCCTTCTTTTTAATGACTCCAAGAACAAAATTATCACTATCTAAATTTCTTAATACCAATTCTTTAAAATTATTAGCTTGAAGTTCAAAAAAACCTAATTCATCCATTATAACTATATGCTTTTTTTTAAGTGAATCTCTTAAAATTTCACATCCCAAAGTTTCAAAGCCTTTTGTAATTCCATAAAATCCTTTTTCTTTTTCTTTCTTTAATCCAACAATTTCATAGTTTGATTTGCTTTTTAATGTAGTTTCATTATAATATTTTATAATAAAAGATTTTTTATCATCATTAAAAAAAGGTATGGTTTTAAATCCACTATAATTAAAATTCTTTCCGATTTCACTATTTATAAATTTTTTTATTAATGTTGATTTCCCTATATTTATATCTCCTGTTAAAAACAAATTCTTCAAAACTACCTCCAAAATTTTTTTATAAACTTAAAATCTAATCATTATATTCTATAAAAATTTTATACTCTATAAAGATTTTATTTTTTTGATTTCTTATAATAAGTATCTTCTAGCGGTAGTTTTGTTCTAAACTTACCATCATATTTCATATAAGCTCCTTGTATTGCAGGTGCTGTTGGTATTGATGTTATCTCCCCTATTCCTTTTGCACCATAAGCCAAGTCAGATGGATTTTTTTCTACTATTATTGATTTTATCTTTGGAATATTTGTAGACCTAAAAAGTCCTAATGTTCCAAATTTAACTTTTGGAATTCCATTTTCAAGAGGAAAATCTTCACTAAGAGCATATCCAAGACTCATTACAACACCACCCTCTATTTGACCTTCTACATTCTTAGGGTTAAGTGCTTTTCCAACATCATGAGATGCTGCTATTAATTTAACTTTACCTTCTTCATCCAAACAAGCTAAATGAGTTGCATATCCATATGCAATATGGCTTATTGGATTTTTTTTATCACTATTTAAAGGATCTGTTTTTCCAAAATATTCTCCATAAAAATCTAATCCCTCTAAATCCTCTATAGATTTATTCTTAAGTGCCTCTTTTAATTTTAAGCTCGCCTGTTTTACAGCTTCACCTGTAAATACGGTTTGTCTTGAAGCAGTTGACATACCAGAATCAGGAGTATTGAATGTATCTGGATCTGAAACTATTACATCTTTTGGGTCTATATTTGTTGTTTGACAAAGAATTTGAATTAAAATAGTCGCCATTCCTTGACCCATGCAAACTGCACCTGCTCTTATATTTACTTTTTTATTTCTTATTGATAATATACATCTTCCTGTGTCATGTAACCCAACGCCTATACCACTATTTTTAAAGGCACAAGCAACTCCAACATATAATTCTTCATCATACAAATCTTTAATAGATAATAAAGTTTCTTTTAAAGCTGTTCCTGAATCTGCTATTTGTCCATTGGGAAGAGTTTGACCAGGTTCAATTGCATTTTTAAATCTTATATCCCAAGCAGATATTCCAACCATTAAAGCTAATTGATTTAAATTGCATTCAGTTGCAAAGCAAGACTGTGTAACCCCAAAACCTCTAAATGCTCCTCCTGGAGGATTATTAGTATATACAGCAGTTCCAACAATTTTTGAATTTTGATAATTATAAGGACCAGCCGCGTGCGTACAAGCTCTTTGTAATACAGGACCTCCAAGTGATGCATATGCTCC
Organism: Peptostreptococcaceae bacterium AGR-M142; assembly: GCA_045345765.1. Taxonomy (GTDB): domain Bacteria; phylum Bacillota; class Clostridia; order Peptostreptococcales; family Peptostreptococcaceae; genus JAOARY01. The sequence goes on along the minus strand of CP148265.1, from coordinate 2,622,686 downwards.
TGTATCTGCTATTATATTCGCTTCCATTCCTGTTAAATAACCAAATTCATCACAAGCTGTTGTAAATTTCATCTTCATCGCATGTCTTTTGGGATGTATGTTTATGCTTTCTTTCCTTGATAAAGTAACATTTACAGGTTTATTTGTATAATAAGAAAGTAAAGCAGCATGATGTTGAACTGTTATATCTTCTTTGCCACCAAATCCACCACCAACATTTTTACAAACTGTTCTTATTTTTTCCTTATCAATTCCAAGCATTTCACTACATTCTTTTGATACATCATATACACCTTGAAAAGTAGTATATATTATCATTTTTTCATCATCTTTTATTGCAATTGCACTTTCAGGCTCTAAAAATGCATGTTCTGTAAATGGAACTTCATAAGTATTTGTAACTACATATTTAGAATTTTTTATAGCTTCTTTAGGATTTCCCTTTACTAACACTTCTTTTGTCAGTATATTACCTTTTTGATGAATTTTAAATGCCTCTTCTTTTAGAGCATCTGTCGGATTTGTTATCGGATTTAATTCTTCGTAATCGACCTTAACCAATTTAAGAGCTTCTTTTAATCCTTTTTTTGTTTTACAAGCTATAGCTAAAAGTGCATCACCTATATATCTTGTTTCCTCATTTTCATCTATAAATACTGGCCAATCCTTTATTATATGACCAATATATCTATTTCCTGGTATATCTTTTGCACTGACAACACAGACTACATCTTCGTGTTCTAAAACTTTTGATATATCTATTTTTTTTATCAACGCTCTAGCAACATTTAATCTATAAGCTCCACCATAGAGCATTCCATCAAATTTCATATCATCTGTATACATAGCATTTCCTAAAACTTTATCTTTTGCATCGACTCTATTTAAATTATCACCAACAAGACCTTTGCAAATGACCTCTTTTGGTTTATAATCTTCTCTAAACGCCTTAGCTGCAAGTAAAATTGCATCTTCAATCTTAACATAACCTGTGCATCTACATATATTACCAACCAATGCTTTTTTAACATCTTCTCTTTTAGGATTTAAATTGTTATCTAATAATGATTTTGCACTTATGACCATCCCTGGAATACAAAATCCACATTGAACCGCTCCAGCTTCTACAAATGCCCATGAATAAACATCTTTTTCTCTTTTACTAAGTCCTTCAACCGTTATAATTTTACTATTTTTTACTTTGTCCATTTTTAAAAGACATGCTTTTTTCTTCTTTCCATCAACCAAAACACTACAAGTTCCACAAGCCCCTTCACTACATCCATCTTTTACTGAAGTTAAATTCAAATCATCTCTTAAAAAATCTATAAGTCTTTTATTTACATTTGTAGATACTTTTTTACCATTAACCACTAAGTTATAAAGCTCTATTTTTTCTTTAACTTCAAGCTTTAACAAGAGATCACCCCTTTAATTATTTCTCTTTATAAATTTCCCAATTGGTTTTTTTATATTAAATTCGTAATCTTTTAAAACATGGTTTCCTCTTATAAACACATCTTTTACTTTTCCTATTTGATTAAAACCTTCATAAATACTATAATCAACATTTTGATGGTGATTATCCTTAGTTATAGTCCACTTTTTATCAGGATTAAATAAAACTATATCAGCATCTGCGCCAACATCTATATGTCCTTTTTTTGGATATAAATTATATATTTTTGAAGGCATTGTTGATATTAAATCAACCCATTTATTTAAACTTATATAATTTTTTAAAACCCCTTTTGTATATATCAAATTAATTCTATGCTCTACTCCAGCTGCACCATTTGGAATTTTACTAAAATCAGATTTTCCAATATCTTTTTGCCCTTTTAAATTAAAAGGACAATGATCACTTGCAATGACGTCTATTTTTTCTTTTTTAATAGAATCCCAAAGATATTTTTGTTGAATTTTTTCTCTAAGAGGTGGCGAAATTACATATTTAGCGCCCAAGAAATCATCTAAATTATATAAACTTTCATCCAAAAATAAATACTGTGGACATGTTTCGCTAAAAATATTAACCCCATCTTTTTTTGCATCTTCTATTAAATCAATTACTTCCTTACAGCTAATATGAACAATATATACCTTTGTATCCAAGATTTTTGCCATATTTATAATTCTTGATACAGCCTCTATTTCTACCTCTTTAGGTCTTACTTTATGATGATATTTATAAGAAGTATTTCCTTTTTTTAATTCTTCTTTAGTCAAAAAATCTATTATTTCACCATTTTCACAATGAAATGCAATTAACATATCCAATTCTTTAGCTTTTTTTAGAGCTCTAAATATTTCAAAATCATCAGTTTGCATTCCACCCTTATATGCTGTATACATCTTTAAAGATGTAATTCCTTTTTCTTTTATATATTCTAAATCATTTTCAATATCATCATTAAATTCTGATAAAGCCATATGAAATGAATAATCACAAAATGTTTTATTATAAGATTTTTCATTCCAATAATTTAGTGCTTGTTTTAAACTATTCCCTCTAAATTGTGTAGCAAAATCTATTATTGTAGTTGTTCCACCATAAATAGATGCTTTTGAACCCGTTTGAAAATCATCGCTTGATTTAGTATTTGAAGCGTCCAAATCAAAATGAGTATGCGGGTCAATCCCTCCTGGAATGACATACATCCCTTTTGCATCTATAATTTTTGTATCTTCATCAATATCAAAATCCATCTCTTTTGATATTTTATTTATTTTTTCATCTTTTATTTCTATATTAGAAAAATAAGATTCATAGGAATTTATTATATATCCATTTTTAATTATAATGTTCATCTAATCCCCCTTTTAAAACCTCATTTTTTAAATTTCAATCATTTATATTCTATAGATAGAGCATTTTTAGGACATCTGCTTACACAAAGTCCACAGCCAAAACATTTATCTTCATCTATGTTTAAAACATCTTCTAATTTTATAGCTTCATAAACGCAACTTCCTATACATTTTTTACATTTTACACATAAATCATTATCTACCTTTGGTGCAATACTATTTGTTCTAAACTTTCTTTCGTTTGATTTTTTTATTGCAAGACCTTTTATTTCATCTATTGATTTATAGTTTTTTCTATTCATAAATTCATCTAATTCTTTATTTACTTTGCCATAAACATTAGGTCCATCTAATATAGCTTGAGTACATATTTGAACAGCACTAGCACCAGCCATAATCATTTCAGCAGCATCTTTTCCATTTGATATACCACCAACTCCAATTATAGGTATATCAACAACTTGAGAAACATCATATATACATCTTATTGCTAAAGGTTTTATACTAGAACCTGATAACCAACCATAACCCGTTTGACTTCCCATAATAGGGTATCCACTTTCTATATCAATAGACATACAAGGTCCAAATGAATTTATCATAACAAGACCATCAGCCCCAGCTTCTTCTAATGCTATTGCAATTTTTTTAATATCTGTATGTGGACTCATTTTCATAAATACAGGAACATCCAAAACTTCTTTAGCTGCTTTTAAAGCATCTACAATAGGTGTTACATCTGTTCCTACATAATGAGTAGACAGTTCAACTGCATCAGCATATGGTTTTACTTTTGGTGCTATTTCACTTATTTGTTCCTTTGTATAACCCATACCCACTATAAGTGGAAGCCCTGTACTCTTCGCTTTTTTGTATTCAACTTCAAGCCATCTTTCTAAAGGTAATTCAGACCAAAGTTCTGTATTTAAAAAACCGCTACTAGTCTGCGCCATACAAGGTCTTGGAACATCTGCACTTTTAGAAGATATTGTTTTTGTTACTATCGCGCCAACTCCACCTTCATACGCCTTTATACATAAATCCCCATCTTTTGCACCTGGTCCCGCTGCTGTCATTATAGGATTTTTAAATTCTATATTACATATATTTGTTCTTAAATCTGCCATTTTTACACCCTCTTTAATGTTGTTTTATTTAATAACATTACTAAAAAAATTATTAAATCGCTTGATTTTGTTTTTCATTTTTAACAGTATCTTTATAATTAAAAAATAAATTTAGAATTATCGCACATAAACTACCAGTTGTTATTCCACTATGAAATAAAGTGTTCACCCATTTTGGAAAATGATGATAAAATTCTGGAACTGCAAGAGGAATAAGAGAAAGACCTATACTTATAGCTACTATAATTCCATTTTTAGTACCATTAAACTCAACTGATCCAAGTGATTTAATTCCACCAGAAACAACCATTCCAAACATAGCAAATCCAGCTCCCCCTAATACTGGATATGGTATTGATGTAACTATAGCACCCATTTTAGGAAATAATCCAAGCACGAATAATATACATCCTGAAGTCGCTACAACATATCTGCTTTTTATACCTGTTAAATTCACAAGTCCTACATTTTGTGCAAATGCGGTATGCGGAAATGTATTAAAAATAGAAGCAATCATTGTTGAAATTCCATCAGCTCTAAGTCCCTTTGATAAACTATCTGAATTTAATTCTTTACCTGTCATCTCATGAATTGCTATTATATTTCCAGTAGCTTCAGTCATTATTACAACCATAACCAGAACTAAAGATATTATTGCTGATATATCAAATCTAGGAATACCAAAATGAAATGGCATATTTATATTTATCCAAGATGCTTTTACAACCATCGAAAAATCTGCCATACCAAAAATAGCACTAACAATAGTTCCTATAAATAAACCTAGTAAAATAGCTAAACTACCCCATATTCCTTTTAAATATTTATAAAAAAACAAAATTGTACACATTACAAAAAGAGCCATAAATATATTTTTTGTACTAGCAAAATCTGCTGACCCCATATTATTTCCAGCAGACCATCTAACTGCAACAGGAATTAACGATAATCCAATTATAGTTATAACACTTCCTGTAACTACTTTTGGAAAAAATTTTATAAGTTTACCCCAATAAGGTGCCATCAAAAAGCAAAATAATCCAGAAATAAAAACTGCACCTAAAATAGTTGTAATTGCAGTTGTTGAATCCCCTTTATAAGTGCCTCCTATTGCAACCATAGCATTTACCGTAGCAAAACTTGTTCCTTCAACCATTGGAATTTTTGCCCCTATATGTTTAGTAAGACCAAGCGATTGAATTAAAGTCGCAATTCCAGCTACAAATAAATCTGCATTTATTAAAAATATTATTTCCTCTTGACTAAGTGAAACTGCATTTCCTACCATCAAAGGAACTGCAACAGCACCAGCACACATAGCTAAAACATGTTGTAACCCCAATATAAACATCTGTGAAAATGGTAAAACTTCATCAACTGCACTAACATTCTTTTTATCATTCATAATATCGCCCCCCAATGCGAGTATTACTTAAAATTTTTAAAGCATAAACTGTGCAAATAAAGCCATGAAAAATAAAGAAAAACTTATACTTGGTTTGAAACTAAGTTTTTTAAATCTTTTTTCACTATTGTTTATAGCAAATACTAAAAACACTATTACAAAAGATGAAACTAAAGGTTGATATAGTAAAAAACCTAAAGCCTTAGAACTTCCCCTAAATATTATAGGTTTCATAGGGCTAAATTGCATTTCAATGATTTGAATAAATACAAATGCAAATCTCCATAGAAAATTAAAAGAGATAATTTCTTTTACATTTAATTTATTATCACTAAAACTTTTTATCGCTAAATATGCAAATGAACCTTCTAACAAAATTGCAATAGCAGGATTTATAACTTTAAACGGACTACTAAGTGGTAATAAAAAATCTACAAATTTTATACCTGAAGCAATAAAAGAAACCAAAAATGCACAATTTATATCATCTGTATTTTTAAATGCTCTATAAATACAATAAAAACCTATAGATGTCATTGTTATTGATGACAAACCTGGTATAAAATCAATTAAATGAAGTAAATAACCAAGTGTTGCTTCTAAAAAACCCCACACAGACCCCCAAAATAATATCGAACTAAAATTTTTTTTCATCTTATTCACCTCTTTATAAAAATATAAAAGGGATTGGGAAAGCAAATCCCAATCCCTTTACAATAATTAAACTTTATTATAAATTTTATTTTCCACCCATAGTAAGTGTCATAACTGCTTTTGCAGTATGTAATCTATTTTCTGCCTCATCATAAATAACTGAATGCTTTCCATCAATTACACTATCTTCAACTTCATTAACTCTATCAGCAGGAAGAGCATGCATATATATAGAATCTTTATTTGTAAGCGCCATCATTTCCTGTGTACATTTCCACCCTTTATAACTTTCAAGCAGATCATCTACAACTTCCGTACTGTCATTAGTAACCCAACTTCCCCAGTTCTTAGGGATAACAACATCTGCATCCTTATATGCTTCTTCCATATTATGTGTAATTCTAAAACTACCACCATTTTCCTCTGCATTTTTCTTAGCTTGTTCTATTGCCCAATCTGGTAAATCATAACCTTCTGGATAAGCTAATGTAACATCCATTTGATATCTTGGGAATAATAATGCTTGAGTTAGCGGAACTGATATCGGCTTCTTATGAGTAGTTGCATATGCCCATATTATAGAAACTTTCTTTCTTTTAATGTCATCAAATTTTTCTTTTATAGTCATTAAATCTGCTATACCTTGCATCGGATGATATAAATCACATTGTAAATTCATAACAGGTACAGTTGCGTGTTTTGCCATATCTCTTAAATATTTATTTCCAATTTCCCAAAAACAGTTTCTACAAGCAATACCATGACCCATTCTTGAAAGTATTACAGCAGTATCTTTTGCTACTTCTCCATGAGCTATTTGCATTGTACTTGTATCTAAGAAGTTCCCGTGACCACCTAGCTGTGCAATTCCTGCTTCCATTGAATTTCTTGTTCTTGTTGATTGTTCAAAGAACATTAAAAATGCAGATTTATTTTTTAAATAGTCAGTAGTTTCACCCATTGCATATTTTCTTTTTAAATCAAATGATACATCTAAAAGTGTATCTATTTCATCCTTTGACCACTCTTGCAATGTTATAAAATGCTTTCCTCTAAATTCCGTTTTCATACTAAAATCCCTCCAAATTATTTTTAATATTTTTAAAATTCAATTTATTTTCTTTATTTTTTCAATTTCAAATTTTTGGATATTTATTTTGAATATTTATTTACATATGTTTTTGGTATAAGCGCGTACATAGCAGCACATTTTACAAGTTCATCTTTCCAAGTTTTTTCATTAGGTGCGTGCGCTTGATCTTCATGTCCTGGGCCAAATCCAATACAAGGAATATTATATCTTCCCATTATAGATACCGCATTTGTAGAGAATGTCCATTTATCTACAAGTGGTTCTTGATTAAATAACGATTTATAACTATCAACTAAAGTTTCACAAGCTGGATGATTTTCTTCTAAAACCCATGTTGGAAAATATGATTTAGTTGGATATACAAGTCCTGTATAAGAAGGTCTTTTGTATTCATAAAGTTCAACTTTTGCATTAGCTTGTTTTACTGAAGGTAGATTTTGAACCTCTTTTATTGCACTTTCCCAAGTTTCTCCATTTGTTAATCTTCTATCTATTGATATTGTGCATCCATCTGCAACTGCACATCTTGATGGAGATGAGAAAAATACTTCAGATACTGTCAATGAACCTTTTCCCAAAAATTCATCATAATGTAAATTTTCATGTAATGCCTTTAATTCATTTAATATTGGTGCCATCTTAAATATAGCATTTTCTCCTCTTTCAGGTGCTGAACCATGACAACTAACACCATTTGTAGTTACCTTCATCTCCATTCTTCCTCTATGACCTCTATAAATATTTAAAGAAGTTGGTTCTGTTATTACAACAAAATCTGGTTTTATATTATTTTCTTCTATGATATATTGCCAACAAAGACCATCACAGTCTTCTTCTTGTACAGTCCCTGTCACTATTAATGTATAATCATCTTCTAAATTTAAATCTTTTATTATCTTACCTGCATATACCATTGATGCCATTCCACCTTCTTGGTCACTACCACCTCTACCAAGAATAATTTCATCATCTTCGTAACCTTCATATGGGTCATAATCCCAAAGATTCTTATCTCCAATACCTACTGTATCAATATGAGCATCCATTGCAATTATATGTTTTCCATGACCAATATAACCAAGTATATTACCCATTTTATCTATTTCCACTTTATCAAATCCTACTTTTTCCATTTCTTCTTTTATTCTAAGTACCACTTTTTCTTCATCGCAACTTTCACTAGGTATTCTTATCATATCTCTTAAAAAAGCTGACATTTCATCTTTATATTTCTTTGCATATTCAAATATTTGCTTTGTATCTATATCTTGTTTTATCATTTTATTTCCTCCCAAATTTATTTTTAGAGATTTTTTTATTTTTTTATCCCTTTATTTATAATCTTCATTCATTCTTGCATATATTTTTATTTATTATATGCTCCATCCCAAACTATTTTTCTGTAATGCTCTGGATCTGTATCTCCTTCAGTGCTGATTACAACGGCTAAAGAATTTTCATCCAGTTTTAATTCTTCTTTTAATTCTTTTAAATCCTCATTAGTTAATATTTCATATAATAAACCCAAAGTTACAGCACCAGATTCTCCTGATATAACTTTTTTATCTTCACCTATAGGATTTCCAAGAATTCTCATTCCTTTAGCACTTATATATTCTGGACAAGAAACATAAGCATCAGAATAATCTTTTAATATATCCCAACCAATAGGATTTGGTTCTCCACAAGCTAAACCAGCCATTATCGTTTGCATATCACCAGTTACATTTGTAATTTTTTTATTAAGAGCTGATTTGTATATACAATCTGCTTTATTTGGTTCAACTATAACTGTTATAGGTCTATCTTCTTTAAATATTGATGCAACAACAGCTTGTATTGCTCCTGCCATAGCACCTACACCAGCTTGTAAAAATAAATGAGTCATTTTCTTGCCTTTTAAATCTTTTAATTGTTCTATAATCTCTAACATCATAGTTCCATAACCTTGCATAATCCAAAGAGGAACTTTAGTATAACCTTCCCAAGCAGTATCTTGTATTATCTCCCAGCCATTTTCATTTGCATGCTTTAATGATAATCTAACAGCATCATCATAATTAAGATCTGTAATACTTGCCTTAGCTCCATCAGCTATTATATTATCTAATCTAATCTTTGAAGACCCTTTTGGCATATATACAACTGAATTTTGACCTAATTGAGAAGCTGCCCAAGCAACACCTCTACCATGATTACCATCTGTTGCTGTTGTAAATACCATATTGCCTAATTTTTCTTTTACTTCTTTGTTTTTTAAATAATCAAAAGATATATCATCAATATCCTTACCTAGTTTTTCTGCCAAAAAATTACCTATGGCATAAGAACCACCTAAAACTTTAAATGCATTGAGTCCAAATCTATAAGATTCATCCTTTACAAATATATCTTTAATATTTAATGCATTTGATAAAGAATTTAATCTTACCAAAGGAGTTTTTTCATATACTAAAAAACTTTCATGAAATTTCTTTGCTTTTAATATTTTCTTTTCACTAAAATCATCTAAAGATGTTTTTTTAATATCTTTTCTAGCATCTTCATTAAAAATCCATTTCATCTTTTCCATATCTAACTCTCCTTTCTTATGTCTAAACTAAAAAGCATTAACTGTGCCAATTTTATTTTTCTTATTTTAATTTCTTTTAATTTTAGTATTTACAACAAATATAAAAATTATTTTATTTTTTAATCCATCTAAACCCTATTCTAATATAAAAAGTTATAAAAAAAAGATATTATCAAAATGATAAATTTATCATTTTGATAATATCTTTAAAACTACTTAAAAATCTAAATACTATTTAATTTTTATTATTTATTATTTATCATTTTGATAATTTTATAACTTGCTCCAAATTTGCTTGCTGATTTCTTTTGATTTTTTTGAATATAATTCTTCATCAATATTTATTAATTTCTTTTCTTTCATCAAAATTTCACCATTACATATAGTTGTATCAACAAGTCCTCCATTTAATCCAAATAATATATGACTACCCAAATTCTTATCCAAAATTTCTGTAGTCCCCTTATAATCTATAATTATCAAATCTGCTAATGCATTTTCTTTTATAATCCCAAAATCTTCATCAAAATATTTACTTGCTATAAATTTATTATTCTTTAAAGCCATATCAAGAGTTTCATTAAAACCTATATTAGAATTCTTATATTCATGTTTGGATATTATATTGCTAACTTTCATCGATTCTAACATATCAGCTGTATAACCATCTGTACCAAGACCTACTTTAATCCCTTTATTTATCATATCTATTACTTTTGAATATCCAACTGCATTACCCATATTAGACTGTGGATTATGAATTACATTAGTTTCTTTTGATTTTAAAAGCTCTAAATCCTTTTCATTAGTGTGTATACAATGGACTGCCAAGGTATTTTTCTTAAAAATATCAAAATCATTAAGTCTTTCAACTACAGTTTTATTGTAATTTTTAATAGAATGTTTTAAATCTTCTATTCCTTCTGCAACATGAACATGATAACCTTCACTTCTTCCTTGCATAGCTTTTGCACATTCATTTAATAGTTCATCATCAAGCGTAAATGATGCATGTAAGCCAAACATACCTCTTATTAAATTTTGATTGGCATTACATTCATTCATAAAATTTATATTTTCTTTAATTCCCTCTAATGCAATATCTTTTCCGTCTCTATTTGAAACTTCATAACAAAGACAAGATCTAACTCCCATACGCTTTGACATATTAGCTATCTTAGATAAACTTCCGCTTATATTATATGGACTTGCGTGATGATCAAAAATCGTTGTTACTCCATTTTTTATACATTCCAAATAAGTATTGAATGCACTGTATTTAACTGCTTCTAGCGTTAGTTTCTTGTCTAATCTCCACCAAACATTTTCTAAAATATCTATAAAATTATTAGATATTTTATTATTAGAAGGCATTCCTCTTCCAAAAGAACTATAAATATGCATATGAGTATTTATAAACGAAGGCATAAGTAATTTACCCTTAGCATCTAATACTTCATACTCTAAACTTTCATCATCTAAATCCTTAGTAGTAATTTTTTTAATTTTATTTCCTTCTATAATAAGATTAGCATTTTTTATAAAAGGTCTATTCTCATCCAATGTTATTATATTAGCATTTTTTATCTTAATCATAATATCACCTCTATATAATTTATTAACAATTTAACATTTCTTTTGTGCTAAATTGTTCTAGCTTTCTATATAGAGTAGCAACACCTATACCAAGTTTTTTTGCTGCTATTTTTTTACCATTTGTATCATATCCGTAAATATCTAATGCTCTTAATATATGTTTTTTTTCTAAATATTTTAAAGGTTCAATTTCATCATCTAATATAAAATCATTATTTTTCTTCTTTGTTTCCAAAATATTAATAGGTACCATATCCTTTGTAATTCTGCCATTTTCACTAAGATTCATCATATATTCTATTACATTTTCAAGTTCTCTTATATTACCTGGCCAATCATAATTTTTTAAAGCATCAAGTACATCTTTATCGAGATCTAACACATTCTTATCAAAAGATTTGTTATATCTATTAATAAGATAATCTGTCAAAAGCTTAATATCTCCATCTCTTTGTCTTAGAGGTGGAACTTTTATTGGGATTACATTTAATCTATAATACAAATCTTCTCTAAATTTATTTTCTTTTATCAATTTTTTCAAATCTTTATTAGTTGCTGCAATAACTCTTATATCTAATTTTATTAATTTATTGGAACCAATTTTTATAAGTCTTTTATCTTGAAGCACTCTAAGAATTTTTACTTGTAAATGAAGTGGCATATCACCTATTTCATCTAAGAATATAACCCCTTTATTCGCAAGTTCAAATTTACCAATTCTCCCCTTGTCATTAGCTCCACTAAATGCACCTTTTACATAACCAAATAACTCTGACTCTAATAATGCATCTGGTATAGCTCCACAATTTATAGCTATAAAAGGTTCATTTTTTCTATCACTTTCTGAATGAATTGCTCTTGCTATTAATTCTTTTCCCGTTCCACTTTCACCAGTTATAAACACGGTTGATGTTGATTTTGCTATCTTTCTTATCCTATCTTTCATTATGGTTATTGGTTTTGATTCACCTATAATCTCCTTTGTACTTATATAATTGTGACCAGTTGTAATATTATAAGCATCTTCTTTTAATGTATTGATTTTATTAAAAATAACAATCATATCGTAATAGGTATTCAAGGAATTTACCTCTATTAATTTTCCTATTAATTCAATTTTTTTATTTTTTATATTCAAGGTAAATATTTCTTTACCTATAAATTTATCTTTACTTTCATCAATATCAATTTTTAAATCAATATTTAATTCTTTTAACCCTAATTCTTTTTTTGCATTTTGATTTATATGAATTAGATTTTTATTCTTATCTACTACAATTACCCCTTTATCCATATTTTCTATTATTTCATTAAACATAAGAACTCTTTTTTTATGCTCTTCTAACTCTATAAATTCCTTTATTTTACTACTCAAAAGCTCTGATATTTCTTTTATAAAATTTAAATGTTCTTTTATCTTATCTTTTATAAGTAATTTTTGATTCTCATTTGAACAGACAAGACCAATAACCCCTATTATATTTTTATCCATCTCAATTGGAGTAGCTATTAATATTTCTTCCTTACAATTTTTCTTTTGTTTACATGATTTACAAAGTTCATTTTCCTTTGGATTTTCAATTATGATATTTTTATTTTCTTTCATAACATGATTATAAATAAAACCTTCTTTTATGATATTTTTATTTATCTCATATTTATAAATTCCAGTCCCTGCAACCCTATTAAAATTATTATCTACTATCTCAACATCAATTCCTATTACATTTGAAATTACATTAGCATATCTTATTGCACTATTTTGTATTTTTAAAAGTAAATTCTCCATAAAATCCCCCCCAATTTTAATAACCGTTTTGTTAACTTATTTATACTTTAATATTAAATAAAATAATATCTAAACTAACTTAACTGTAATAAATTATTTACATCATAAATAAAATAATTTATTACTTATAAATTTATAGATTTTATATTTTTCATATGGTCTAAGTTTCCATTATTTTTTATAATAAGTATCTCTGCTAAAATACCTAATGCTATTTCATTTGGCATTTGAGACCCCATATCTATTCCAATTGGAGAATATACTTTCTTTAATTCATTTTTATCTATACCTTTATTTATTAAATTGTTCATTATTTTTGTGGTTTTCTTTTGACTCCCAATAACTCCTATATACGCAGGATTTTTATATATTACTTCTTCTAATGCAATTTCATCAAATTGATGACCCCTTGTTACTATAACTACATATGTATCCTCATTGATATTATAATTTTTAAGACTTTTTTTTATATCTCCAATCAATATTTCATCTGCATCTTTAACCCTATCATTTGATACAAAATCTTTTCGGTCTTCTATTACTGTTAGATGAAAATCTAAATTAGTAGCCATTTTATATATTTCATATCCAACATGTCCAAGACCTACTATAACAAGCTTTTTTTTAGGTTTAAAAATCTTTATATAACCACTTGCATCTCCACCACATGCCATCTTTAATATTTTATCCTCCTCTAACACATATTCAAATTCACTATCTTCCCCTAATTTAATAGCTTCTTTTGCCTGTTTTATAACATTAGCTTCTAAAGATCCACCTCCAACAGAACCAATCATATTATAATCTTCATCAATAGCCATCAAAGATCCTTTTTTTCTTGGTGTTGATCCACTTGATTTTGTAAGCATTATAAATGCAATTTTCTTTCCTAAATCCAATTTTTCATCAACAAATTTAAGTATCTTCTTATCCATAATAATTCCCCCAATATTTTTTATAAATTCGACTAAATCCCTTATATATATTTAATCAACTACTATTTTTAGAATATAGATAGATATTTTTTATTTTTTTCTAATTAAAAACCTCTATTATTTAGTATTAATATAGCTTCTAATACTCCCCCTGCAATATTTCTTGCTTTATCAGAAATTTTATAACAATTATTAACTTCTTCCTTCCTTGGATCTATATCTGCAATTTTCATCCCTTTAAATACCTTTGTTTTATCCCTTATAATTCCTCTTAACACCCCATCAATTGTTGCTAATACATATTCATTATTTATTTTTGCAATCTTCTCATCTTTTTTTACAATATCACCTATATTTTTTATATTATTTATAATTCCAGACTCATTTGAATGTATAACTCTTTCCTTAGAATATCCTTTTATTTCTCCTGGTATTTTAGTATTTTCTTTTGCAAAACCTTCAAAAATAAGTCTACCTAAATCATGTCCTCTTTTGGTTTCTATAACAATATCTACATCTTTTTTCGCTTCAAAACCAGGGCCCAAAGCAATTGTTATAGGTGCCATAGCTTTATTAGTTCCTAAATTTTTCTTTGCAAGTATTGCATCTATTAAAATATCTGGTTTTATTTCATTTATAATTTCTGCCTTTTCATCTATATATACAGGTATAAGATTCTTATCCCAAGCTGATTTTATTTCATCTAAATTTTTAGTTGCAACCGCTTTACAACCTTCTAAATAAAAATTATTATCATACAACGCTTCACTAAAACTAACCGTTCTTCTTATCGATGTAGGATTTTGTATTTCAAGAACTAATACTTTAAATCCCACATTATATAATTTTTTTATAGTACCTGAAGCAATATCTCCACCACCTCTTATTACTACTATTTTATCTTTCATAAAAATCTCTCCCATTAGCCATTTTTTATAATCATCTTTGGTATCAATATCTTTAACTAAAGAATTTGACTTTAAATCAATATATTTTATACATCGTTTGTTTTTTAACAATATATTTCGACCACCAACATCTTTGTCCAATTTTAAAAGTTCTTCTTTATACTCATATGGAAATATAGTCGGTGTATAATTTGAATTTTTAAATCTTGGAACAATAAATAAATTCTTATTTTTTTTAGATTCTAAAACTAATTTATTCATAAAATCAATATTAAGATTTGGTTGATCACAAGGAATAAACATAAAATTACATTTATCTTTAAAATGCTTTATACCTAATTTTATTGAACTACTCTGACCATTATTAGCAGATTTATTTATTATAAAATTAATTTCTTTATTTTTTAAATATTTAGTTTTTTTAAGATTCTCTTCTCTTACAATTACAACAAAATCATCAATTTCACTTTTTTTAATTATATCTATTATATTATCAATCATATAATTGTTATTTATATTTAAATATAATTTATCTTCTTTCATCCTCTTGCTAAAACCACTAGCCATTATTATCGCATTTATCTTGGTCAATTAACTCCTCCATATCAATAAAATATTTATTTCTTATACTTCCACAAAAATAATAATCTATATAGCTTTTTTCTAGTTTTTCATATATCTCTTTTATTTCTTTTTTATTTTCTTCATTTTCATATTTATTTATAAATAAAATCTTTTTATCCTTTGAATTTTTGAATAAAGAATTTTTGTCTTCAATTATCTTTATAAGCTCTTTAGTTGTTATCTTCTGACCTTCATTAGTATTCGTTAACTTCAAAAACAAATCCAATCTATGTATATTTTCTAAAGAAATCGCTTTATCTAAAACAGTTATATCTATTACTCCTATCGTTAAATCACTTTCTTTTACTATAACAGGTTCATTATTCCTCCATGCTTTTAGAGGTTTTCTTTTTGAACCATCAGCTTCTATTAAGATATAATCAAAATTATTTTTTAAATGATAAATTTTTTTTATATCCAAAGATGAAAGCTTACCATTATTAGTTTTTGTAGCATGAATATATAATCCATTTTTTAGATTTGTATCTATATTATCTATATCTAAAATAAATTTATCATATTCATTATCTTTTGGCATTTTTATATGGGTCGTTGTAGTTACCAAAACTTTGTTATCTTTTTTTAGACTATTTGCTAAATAAAACATCAAACTAGTTTTTCCCCCAGCACCTACAATTGATATACATTTTGCCTTTGTCTTTTTTATAATATCTATCAAATAAGCCCCTCCTTTCTAAACTTTTTTCTTTAATAAATTTAAATTTTTAAATAAAGAATGATTAAAAGTAAAGTAATAGTATTAATTTATAATTAAACCATTTTATTTAATAAATATTATATCATATAAAAATTTCTACATAAAAGGGGCTATTACACTATGCGAAAATACAATAATATATTTTGCTTTGCTTTAAATTCACAAAACAGTATATTATCATTAAACGCTTTCATGTTAAAGCCCCTTTATAATAATTACTATATTATTTAATTTTTAATTTTTAAATTAAACCCATTTATTTTATAATTTCACTTTTTTTATTTTAAATCTATCAACTAGATTTTTTAATAAATCTGACTGTGCTGATAAATCCTCACTTATACTTGCATTTTCCTTAGCAACGTTTGTATTAGAATTTAGTGAATGTGAAAAGCTCCTTATTTCTGAATTTATTTGTGTAATTTCATTTGATTGTTTATCTGATAAATTAACAATATTAGATATATAATCAAAAACCTTATCTACATCATTTACAATACCAAATAAACTATTTGCTGTATCATTTGCGATTTTACTCCCCTCATCAACTTTAATTACAGATTCTTCAATTAGTTTGTTACTTTCTTTAACAGCCTTTGAACTCCTTAAAGATAAATTTCTAACTTCTTGAGAAACTACTGCAAATCCCTTACCATACTTTCCTGCTCTAGCAGCTTCAACAGCAGAATTTAATGCCAACATATTTGTTTGAAAAGCAATTTCTTCAATAACCTTTATAACTTTAGATATATTAAGTGACGCTTCTTTTATTTTTTTCATAGCTTCTAGCATATTTTCCATCTTTTCATTACTCTTTTTAGCATCTTTTTTTACATCTTTTATAAATTCATTAGCATCTTTAGCATTTTTACTATTTTCAAAAGTTTTTGATTCTATATTTTCAATACTATTTGTTAAATACTCTATTGAATCTGATTGAGAATTAGAAACTTTAAATATTTCCGCTCCTGATTCAAGCATTTTTTGTGCACCTTTATAAACCTCTAAAGATGTATTATTCATTTTATAAAAAACATCATTTAATGCATTGATTATATTATTTAAAGAAGTTTTTATCTCCCTAAACTCTCCCTTATAATCACCTTCTACAGATATATTTAAATTACCTTTTGATATATTATTTAGTATTCCAGATATATCATTTATATAATATGATAGTGATTCTATAGTATCATTAAGTGAATTTTTAATAAGTGCATGATCCCCCTTATAATCACCTTTTACTTTTTTAGTTAAATTTCCTTTCGAAACTTCTTTTAATACTTCCAAAGATTCTTTAACTGGTTCTATTGTAACATCTAATAAACCATTCAATGAATTTATCATATATTTCCAATCTCCCTGGAATTTATTAAAATCAGCTCGTTTATGCAATTGTCCCTCTTTTGAAAAATTAACCAAAGTAAGTATTTCAGCATTTATATTTTTTAAATTTGACCTTAATTCCTCTACACTTTGGTTTATAAACGCTTTTTTACCTGGAAATACTTCTAACTTTGCATCAAAATTTCCTCTACCAAATTCCTTTACACAATCCATTGCTTTTTTCTTAACTTTTATATGATCATTTACCATCTTATTTATACCATTTGCCATCTTGTTATATGCACCTTCAAATTTATTGCTATCCAAAAAAATATCAATATCCCCTAGTTCATGTGCCTTTGACATATTCTCCATCTCATAAATAAGACTTCTAATCGTATTTACAACAGATTTCATACTATTTCCTAATACATCTTTATTTGATTTTATTTCTAATTCAAACAAAACTTCTCCATTTGCTATTTGTTTTGCATATTCAGCTTTTGTTTTAATATTTTCCTTCATATCTATAAATGCTTTTGTAAGTTCTCCGATTTCATCTTCAGTTTTAATTTCTATATCAAAATCAATATCACCAATTGCAATTTTTCTTGCTGCTTTTGTCATATTATTTATAGGCTCTAACATTTTCTTTATTATAAAATACATGATTAACAAAATTAATACAAATCCCACAGTATACATAATCACCAAATCTTTAGTATTTTGATTTAAAAGCATTATATTGTTAGTTCTATCTATAACAGCTTTTATATATCCTCCAACATTACCTTTGTAATCTTTATATGGAATATATAAAATATTTTTTTCTTTGTTTTCAGATTGTATATTTTTAACTTTTCCTAAACTAATATCCTTAACTATATCCTTGTCATAAGAAAATAACTCATCTTTATCTTCAGATAATAAAGAAACTAATTTATCACCTGTATTTACATAAGTAGTTTGATTTCCCAAGAAATCATCTAAAAGCTCTTCGCTAAAATCATCTATTTTATAAATATAATAATCTCCTTCAAATTTATTTTTTATTTTTTCTATAAAATCTTGTCCAAAATTCATTCCATATTCAACACTACCTGTATGTTCATCTAAATATGACATTGGAACTACTACTCTAAAACCATATCCTGCAATACCATACTCTAAGCCTTCTATTATTTGTTTATTTAAATTTGCTTCATTTACTGTAAACCTAAAACCTTTTAGACTATCTCCATATTTATTTATTTTATGCAATCTCAAAAAACTTGTTGAATCTGGTAAATGAAATTGAATTTGAGATACATATTCTTTTAATTCTTCAAATATAGGCAACAAATCATTAGCTAGCTTTTCTCTATTTCTATCATAAAAATCTTTTTGGATTGTTTTATTCTTCGCTATTGTAAGTACTGACATTTTTGCTATCTCCAATTGGTTTTTTTGAAGAGAATTTATTTCGTTTTCTATTTTTTTTAGATATTCTTTCTCACTATTTAAAAGTATATTATTTATCTTTTTATAATCCATATACAATGTAATTGATAAAATCGTTGCTAATACGAAAGTCATATATACAAATAACTTAAATATCAAACTTTTTTTCATAAAACCCCTCCGACCTCTTTTTATTCCTTTTAATACCACTTTTGACTTTTTTAAAACAATTAATAAAATCAAATAATATATTTATTTTGTTTTTTTTTATAAAAAAATGGATATAATCATCCTATAAATTATAAAAATAACAAAAAAATTATGAGGTGTTTATTTTATGAATAATTTAAAAAACTTTTTTAAAACAATTGTTATTTTAAGTTTAATAATTATTATAATAATTATTAGTTTAAATTCAATTTTTTCTAATTATATAAAAAAAGATTTAAGAGAAATTAAAATATCTATATTTGATATAGAAAACAAATATCAAAACCTATACCTTCCTATAAAAATTTTAAATACTATTAGCTCTCAAGATAACGAAGATATCTTATCAAAAAATAGTTCTGTCAAATTAAAGCAAACTTTTAATAAAAATTATAATTTATTGTTAGAAAATACACAGGCTATAGATAATAAAACAAATTATTTAATTAATCTTTTAAATAACTTAAAATATTCTAAATTATTAAATATTAATTCTCATTTAAAAAATATAATTGGTGATTTAAAAAAATCAAATGACAATATAAAACAAATGAATGATATTTTAATAAATATTAAGAACTACGATAATTTTAAAATAAATTCTAATACCATAGATGAATTAGTAAATTCCTATGAAAATTCAACTCAAGTACCTAAAAATTTATTGGATTTTTATAATAGTTTATCTAATAAAATCATAGATAATTTTTTTAATATTTTTAGTTTTATTTTTATATTCTCTATTTTAATTATGATATTTATTGCATTTTTGCTAATTTATTTACTTTCCACATCTTTTAAAGTGATGTTGGATAGTTTATCTAATTTGGAAAATCATAATTACGACATAAAAAAAATTAGCCATTATAAAGATTTTTTTTTAGAACAAAAAAAATTAAAGAAATATTTAATTAATATTTTTAAGGAAGAAATTATAATAAATAATATAAGAAATATAGTCAGTAAAGAATATGTAATTGAAAACATCATAGAAAAACTATTTTATGAAATAAATAAAATATTTAAAATTCAAAGAATAGGTGTTGCTTTTGTCGATTATGAAAAACAAATTATAATTGCTGAACATAGTTTTTCCCCTACTATTCCTATTAGTTTAGGACCTGGTTTTACTGTAAATATAGAACAAACAACTCTACAAAATATTATAAAAGAAAAAAAACCTATTATATTTGATGATTTGGAAAAAGATTTTGAAAAAAGACCAAATAGCAAATCTTTATTATTATTGAAAAAAGAGGGGATAAAATCAAATATAACATTACCTTTAATTTTAGATAATTCTGTTTTTGGATTTTTATTTTTGAGTTCCAATAAAAAAAATTATTTTAAAAAAAGTAATTTAAAAATTTCAAATAAAATTGCTTATGATTTGAGTATTTTACTAGAAAAATCATATTTAACTAAAATAATATTTGCTAAAATGACAAATACTTTTGCTGCATTAGTCGAACAAAAAGATAATGAAACTGGTAATCATATAATAAGAATGGTTAAATATTCTGTTGTTATCTCAAAAAGCCTCTTAAATCATACTAATCCTAATTATAAGGTTACAACCAGTTTTGTTAGGGATATAGAAAACCACGCATCATCTCATGATATAGGTAAAGTTGGCATCCCTGATAATATATTAAAAAAACCAGGAAAATTAAATGATGAAGAATGGACTATAATGAAAACTCATGCACAAAAAGGTGGAGAAATTTTTGCTAGTTTAAATCAAGGTTTAGATGGTTTTAGTAAAAACTTTTATAAAGCTGCAGAGGATATAGCTAGATATCACCATGAAAAATGGGATGGAAGTGGTTATCCTAAAGGGCTTAAAGGTCAAGAAATTCCTCTTTGTGCACGAATAGTTGCAATAGCTGATGTTTTTGATGCTCTTAGCTCTAAACGAGTCTATAAACAAGCTTTTTCATTTGATAAAGCTTTAGATATGATTATAGAACAAAAAAATAAACATTTTGATCCTATTCTAGTCGATATTTTCATTGATAATATAAAAAAAATCAAAGAAATTTATGATAAATATAACTAAATTTAAATATTATAGATAAAAAATCAAAGATTATTTTTATAATTTTAATAATCTTTAATTTTTTATCTATTTTTTTGCTTAAAATTTAAATATTAATAAAATATTAAGAATTTAGTTTTATAAATATTAATATTTTTCTTATACAATGATTTTGTAAAGAAAGAAGAATATTTGTAGAAAGGTTGTGTTATAATATGCAAGAAATAATAATCAAAGGGGGATAATTATGAATATATTGGTTTGTGATGATGATAAGGAAATTGTTGATGCTATTGAAATTTATTTATCTAATGAAAATTATAATATCTTAAAAGCTTATAATGGTGTTGAAGCTTTAAATATAATGAATAATCATTCCATTCATCTAATAATAATAGATATAATGATGCCTATAATGGATGGAATAAAAACAACTTTTAAAATTAGGGAAAATAGTAATATTCCAATAATAATACTGTCTGCTAAAAGTGAAGATAACGATAAAATTATAGGGCTTAATATAGGTGCTGATGATTATATAACAAAACCATTTAATCCATTAGAATTAATTGCACGAGTTAAATCTTTACTTAGGAGATATGTTAATCTAGGTAGTATTAAAATAAGTAAAAAATTATACAAAGTTGGTGAACTTATAGTTGATGATGAATCAAAAGAAGTTAGTGTTGATGGCAATTTAGTTCACCTTACACCTGTTCAATATAAAATCTTAAAATTAATGATTCAAAATCCAGGAAAAGTTTTTTCTATAGATAATATATATCAAAGTATTTGGGATGAATCTGCTATAAATGCTCAAAATTCAATAGCTGTTCATATAAGAAAGATCCGCGAAAAGATAGAAATAAATTCTAAAAATCCAAAATATCTAAAGGTGGTGTGGGGAATTGGATATAAAATCGAAAAATTACCTTCATAATAAATTTATAAAATTTTTATGCTTTTTAATAATTACAGTTTCAACTTCATTTTTCTTCAAAGAATTTTATAAGGTCATACAAATCTATGAAAATGGAAACAATTTTGACATCCTTTTTATAGATGATTTTAAGGATAGCTATAATTTTAAATCATCTGTAAATACTTTAATTGATGATTTATTTAAGTTAAATATAGAATATAGAAATGAAGATTATATAAAAGAAGGTAATTTAATAACTGAAAATAGAGTAAATGATTATTTTAAAGATTTATTTTATGCTTATGAAAGAAATAGTTCTAATATAGACTATGATAGTAATAGAAATAATAGATTTAATAATTTTAAAAAAAATAACCTTTATAAATATGAAGATATAAAGCAAAAATTAATTCAAGATGATTTAAATACCTATAATGATAAATTAAATGCATTAAATCAATTGTTCACAATTGATATATATTTTGATATAAAATTAGATGGTAAATCTCAAATATACACTAATAGCAAACATAAAGAAAAATTAAAAGAATATAGTATTTATTCTAATTTTGAATATTATATAACTCCAAATGGAGAACCAAAAGATGTCGGTATGCCTTTTAATTATATGCCTAAAACAGAATATGATTCTATACTTAACAAATATAAAGTAAAATATCGTCTTGAAAATATAGAATATATAGATATGTATCTTTGTTTTTCTTCAGATTATTTAAGAATGTACAAAAACGAATTTGAAGATGATAAAAAAGATTTAATAAATATTACCTATAATTTATCTATTTCATTTTTTATAGCTATATTGTTCTTTATATATTTATGTATAATTATTGGCAAAAATAATTTTAAAGATAAGGATATAAAATTAAATTTCTTTGATAATTTATATAATGATATAAAATTATTTATAATAATTGGTCTTTTAAGTCTATTTGTAGTTTCATATTATCATATATACTATATGAAGAATTATTCAAATAAATTAAATTTAGCATTTGCTATTACTTTTATTTTTTCTGCCTTGGTTTTAAGCTTTATTTTATCATTAATAAAAAATATAAAAGCAAAAAAACTATTAAAAAATTCTCTTATATTTAAATGTATTGAATTTTTTTATATCAAATTAATAAAAAAATTTATAATAGATATAATAAAAAAATTTTTTATTACAATTAAAGATTCACTCTTTAGCAATTTAAAATTCAATAAAAAAATCACTTTGATATTGTTTTTATATAGTATTTTTTATTGTTTTTATATTTTATTCGCATTAGCAGTATATTCAATAGAATTACTAATTATCTCTCCTATATTTATAATACTCCCATCAATATTTATAATTTATAAATTAAAAAATTATAAATATATAAGACTTGGGCTTAAAGAAATAGAAAACGGTAATTTAAATCACAAAATAAATATAGATAAAAATGGAGAATTCTTAGAATTAGCAAGTAGTATAAATAATATAAGCGATGGATTTAATAAGGCTTTGAAAGATAAAATGAAAAGTGAAAAACTAAAAACAGATCTTATAACAAATGTATCTCATGATATCAAAACACCTTTGACTTCTATAATAACTTATGTGGATTTGTTAAAAAAAGAAGATGATAATGATAAGCAAAAAAAATACATTTCAATATTAGACAAAAAATCCAAACGTCTAAAAATTTTAATAGATGATTTGTTTGAAGCCTCAAAAGCAAGTAGCGGTAATATTGATATAGACATAAAGAATTTAAATCTAATTGAACTTCTAAATCAACTCATTGCAGAAGTTGAAGACAAAATTAATAAAAATAAATTAACAATAAAATTAAATTCACCTAAAGATAAAATTAATATTAAAGCAGATGGAAATTTACTATCAAGAATATTTGAAAATATTTTTTCTAATGTATTTAAATATAGTCTAAAAAATACTAGGGTATATATAGACGTAGAAGAAGAAAATAATCACTATAAAATTTCAATAAAAAACACTTCTGCCTATGAATTAAATATCTGTGAAGATGAATTAATGCAAAGATTTAAACGAGGAGATAAATCAAGAAATACATCAGGTCACGGTCTTGGACTGTCTATAGCTAAAAGTTTATCACAACTACAAAATATCAAATTTCATATAAAAATTGATGGTGATTTATTCAAATCAATATTGGAAATACCAAAATAATATAAAAAGAAACTAATAATTATATGTAAAAAGAAATGCTATAATTATTAGTTTCTTCATTTTTGTATATAAAAGAATTTACTTTAAATACTTCCTTTATTATCTCTTTATTTAATAATTCCTTTGGATTTCCATGATATTTAATAAAACCATCATCAATTATGTAAATATAATCACAATAATTAATAGCTATATTAAAATCATGAATTGCAGCAAATATAGTTTTATTTATATCTTTTAATATTTTCATGGTATTTAATTTATATTTTATATCCAAATGGTTAGTTGGTTCATCCAAAACTATCATTTTTGAATTTTGAGCAATAGCCCTTGCAATAAGAACTCTTTGTTTTTCTCCACCAGATAAACTCAAAAAACTTCTTTCATAAAAATCTTTCATTTCAACTTTATTCAAAGCTTCTTTTATAACATCCTTATCCTCATCAAAATTAATATCAAATAATTTTTTATGAACATATCTTCCCATAGAAACTATATCTTTTACTAAAAAATCAAATTCCATATTTCCTTCTTGAAAAACAACTGACATATTCTTTGCAAAATCTTTTATTGAATATTCATTTATTTCTTTTTCATTTAAATAAATAGTGTTTTTAAGAGGTTTATAATATCTATATATATTTTTTAATAATGTAGATTTACCAGAGCCATTAGGCCCTAGTATCCCTACAAATCTATTTTTTTTTATTTTTAAATTAATATCATTTAATATATCCTTACCATCTACTTTGTAGCTTAAATTTTTTATATCCAAATTTGCCATTAATCTTGACCTCCAAAATTATAAGAATTTTTTTTAATCAAAAACATAAAAAATGGAGCACCTAAAAAGGCTGTTATAACTCCTATTGGAACTTCTTCAGGTATAGCAATTGTTCTCGATATCAAATCAGATATAATAACTATATTAGCACCCAATAAAGAAGCTGTTATAACTAATTTTTTATGATTTGAAGAGACTAAGGCTCTTGCACTATGTGGTATTATAAGACCAATAAAGCCTATTACACCAACTATTGATACTATTACACCAGTTAATAAAGTTGTTAAAAATATTAAAAGCCTTTTTATTAACTTAGTATTAACTCCCATTGTGATTGCAATTTTTTCACCCATAAGTAATATATTTAACTCCTTTGAAAAAATAATCAAACAAAAAAAGCTTAATACAAATATCAAAAAAGGCAATAATAATTTATCAAAACTAGCACCATTTAAGCTTCCAATCATCCAAAAAAGCGCATCTCTAACTTTATTATAATCCTTTGCCGTAAATATAATAAGATTTGTTATACTTGAAAACAAAGCAGATATACAAACTCCAATCAAAACTAATTTAGATGGAGTTAAACTTTTATTTTGGTTTGCCATAAAAAATACCAATAATGAACTTAAAACAGCACCCAAAAAAGCTCCCAAAGAAATACTATGCACTCCTAAAAAAGAAATACCCAAAACGATTGTCAAAACTGCTCCACAAGAAGCCCCAGATGATATTCCTAATATATATGGGTTTGCAAGTGAATTTTTGGTTAATGCTTGCATCATTATTCCACAAATCGATAAACTAGAACCTGTAATTCCAGCCATAAGTATTCTTGGAACCCTTAGATTCCAAACTATATTTTCAATATAATTTGGCCAATTTTTCACAAAAATTTCCCTACCAAATATATTATTTATAATTATTTTATAAACATATTTAAAATCCAAAGATACAGAACCAAATGCTACAGATACTATAGTTATCAAAATAAAAAATAGAAATAAAAATAAATTCAATAAAACAAAATATTTATTACTATTTTTATTTAAATGAAACCCCATAAAATCCCTCCGCTAAAGTCTTTATAGCATCTATATTTCTAATTCCAGGAGATAAGTCTGCAAGACCAATTTTTATAAATTTATTCTCTTTTACTGCTTGTAATTCCTTTAATCCATCATTAGACTTAAGTATATTAATCTTATCTTCATAAGAAACATCACCATAATCAACAATAACAATAACATCTGGATTTCTTTTTACTATTTGCTCTATAGATACAGTTGCATATCCTTTATTAACATCTTCAAATATATTTTTCCCCATAGCTTTTCTTATTATATCTCCACTAATTCCACCATTACCAACTACGAACGGATTATTGTCAGTCATAGAATCAAATGCTAATACTTTTATTTTATCTTCTTCTTTAACTTCACCTATTTTATCTTGAACTAATTTAATTTCATCTTTCATATCATTAACAAGCTTAGATGCTCTATTTTCAACTCTAAATATTTTTCCAAGATCTAAAAAATCTTGATATAAACTTTCTATTGACCCGTCTTTACCTATTGACTTTGCCAAAAATGGCTTTGCACCCATAGATATCATTTCGTCTGCACTAGCAACTCTTTTTTCATCAAATGCTGAAGTCCAACCAGAAACGAAATCAGGTTCTTTTGAAAATAAAACTTCCTTTGATGGATATTTATCAGATAAAACAGGTATCTTATCATACGCCTCCTTAAATTCAGGATATATCTCATTATCCATAAAAGCAGTTCCAGCCATATTATCCTCAAGACCTAACGCTAATAACATCTCTGTCATAAATTGAGACATTGTAACAGCGCTTTTTGGAGCTTTGGAAAAATCAACATTATATTCCTTACCATAGATTTCATATGTAAATTCTTTTGATACTTCTTTTTTGTCCTCTTTATTATTGCAACCAATAAATAAAACTAAAACAAATAAACTAAGTAGTAAAATTCTTTTTTTCATAAAATCACCTCTTTTTTATTTAATAAAAAAACTAGCCAATTGGCTAGTCAATATTATTATACGTAAAATCAAACATGTTAATATCACATGTTTTCGTAAAAATAATGTCTTCCCACCGAAGAATTTTTTTTGTTAATTTAGACAGGTCTTCTGACTCAAGCTTCATCCTAAATCTAACCTTCCCATAAAATACAGTGGTATATAAGATTTCGTCAGCTATTACAGTAGCGGGGGCTGTAGAGGAATTTAACCTCTTTCCCTATTAATCTTCTAAAAGAATCTAAATCAAAATATTTAGTTAAAGTGATTATAACAAAATAAATAAATTAAATCAAATAATACATACTATTTAATTTTACTATTATTTTCATTTAATAATGCTCTTAATTTATAATCATAATCTGTTATTATATTATCTACACCTAATTTAATCATTTCTTCCATTTGACCTTCATCATTCACAGTCCATACATGAACTTCTCTACCTAATGAATGCGCATTATTGATGAATTTTTCATTAACATTTACAGCTTCTATACTATAAAAATCTGTCCTTAGACTTTTCAAGTCTCCAAAAGCTACAAAAATAATATAACCAGTTTTTATTTTAGGTTCTAATTTTTCTACTTCTAATATATCATCATAATTTAAAGAGGTTACTACACAGTCATTTATATAATCTTTTGACTTAATTAAATCAACAACAGCTTTTCTTATATTTTTTGTTATTTTACTGCCCTTAATCTCTATATTTAACTTGACCTTACCTCTTGAATAATCCATAACTTCTTCTAAAGTTGGTATTTTTTCTCCCTTAAATTTTTGATCAAACCAACTTCCTGCTTCTAATTTTTTAATCTCTTCTAATGTCATTTCACTTGGTTTTTTATCAACATTACAAGTTCTTTTGAAATCATCATCATGTAATAATATTATTTTTTCATCCTTAGTTAATTGAACATCAATCTCCACAAAATCTGTTCCATTATCATACGCTTTTTTAATAGATACCAAAGTATTTTCAGGTGCTTCAAAAGAACTTCCTCTATGTGACGTTATCTTTACATCATATTTTACTTGATTATAAAAAACCTCAGTAATAAACATATATGAAAAAACTCCAATTATCGCCATTATGATACTAAAACTAACAATATATTTATTTTTTAAAAATCTATTCAATCTAGTTCCACCATCTACAACTTTTATTTCTAATTCATTTATATCTCCAGATAAATGATGATAAAACAATGTTAGTTTAATCATAGATACTGGAATACTAATAATCATAATTGCAAATAATAATATACCACCTAAGATCATAGCAATAAGCATACCTGTATCAAAATCTATATGAGTTAATAATGTAATACTTATTATAATTACACCAAATACAAATACAATTATCAAAAACCACATTAAAGAAAATAAAGCTGATGATATAAAATACATAATAGTACTTTTAAAATTATTTTTTATCAAAAAACTACTCTTTTTTAAGAACTTTTTCTTTGGATTTTCGTCTAAAAGTAAAACATGAAGTGCAAACATCCATCTATACATTAGATATAGTACACTTATAAATAATATACTTAGTACAGCAAGATACATATCATTGCTCACTATATAATCCATTATAAATCCAGGTATTTTTAAATTATCTAAAATGGTTGTTCTTATATTACTATCCATCAAAGGTGCTATGATTATAAAATACAAAGCTATTATAAGACCATCAAAACCTAACATATATTTAAGTCTTTTTATTGAATACATAAACAAATCAATAAATCTACTTTCTTTTGAATTAGTTATAATTTGATGTGATATAAGTATTCCACCACCTAACTCTAGTAGTATAACTATAAAACCAATAATCATACTTATAAGTGCTAAAAACATTCCTTGTGGCGACATTATAAATTTTGATACAAGTCCATTTGTGAGATATCCCATACCTTTTGATTTCATCATTATAGATGCAAACCATCTTAAAAATGGCATTAATAACATAACAACAATAATTGATGATGCTAATTTGTAACCTATAAATCTATTTATATTCTTAAAAAATAATAAATAGGCATCCTTGTTATAATTCCAATATTCTTTCAATTAAATTTCCTCCATTTATATATTTTTAACAGGATTTATCAACATAATGCTTATTATTGCGAATTTATAAACAATCTTTTTATATTATATAATAATACCTCATCAAAAAAAATTAAAACTTAATTAGAACTAAATTAAAAATTAATACATGGGTAGATATATAATAGAATTATTAAATCTTATTTGCTGAGGTGAACTATGTTAGATAGTTATACAATTATAAAAAAAGATAAACAAATATTTAAATTTTGTTTTTATGGTTTTTTTAAAAATCTCAAATTTTTTGAACCATATCTTATTATATATCTTTTAAATCTTAATTTTGATTTATTTCAAATTGGAATACTTATTGCAATAAAAGAAATAGTCACTTATGCTTTTGAAATTCCAAGTGGTATAATAGCAGATTATTATGGTAAGAAAAAAGAATTACTTCTATGCTTTTCTTTTTATATTATTTCCTTTATATTCTTCTTTTTAGGATTTAATTTTTTTATATTATCTGTAGGCATGGTATTCTTTGGACTAGGTGAAGCCTTTAGGTCTGGTACTCATAAGGCTATGATTCTTGAATATTTAGAACATAAAAATTGGTATAAATACAAAGGTTTTGTTTATGGACGAACTCGCTCTTATTCTCTTTTAGGTTCTTCTTTGTCAGCGTTCATATCTATTGTTTTGGTATTAAATTTACCTTCTTTAAAATGGATTTTTTTAATAGCTATAATTCCTTATATTTTAGATTTCTTACTAATCTTATCCTATCCAAGTTTTTTGGATATTACACATAGGCATCATGGTCACAATAAAAATAATTTTATAAATGATAGCTTTAAAAAACTAAAATCTATTTCTAAAAATAAAAAGATAAGCTTAATAATTTTAAGTTCCTCGACATATGATGCAGTATTTAAGGCTATAAAAGATTATATACAACCTATTTTAAATACAATTATATTGGCATCTGGTGTTGGATATTTTATGAATTTTAGTGCAGAAGATAGTCTAAAGATTTATCTTGGAATTATTTACGGCATATTTTATATATTTAGTTCTTTAGTATCCAAAAATATTTATAAATTAAGTAATAAATATAATGCCTTAATACTATTTAATAAAATGTATGATTTTATGGGAATAATACTCATTACACTTTCATTTACTATAAAATATAATTTTTTCTTTGGCTCTGTAATTATTTATTTTATACTCTATCTAATGAAAGATGGTAGAAAACCTATTTTTGTTGATGTATCTAGTGATTATATGGAAAAATCCCAAAGAGTTACTGTATTATCTATAGAAAGTCAAATCCGAGCCATCCTTATGGTTTTTTTTGCCCCATTATTTGGTTTTATAGCAAACAATGTATCTATAAATAGTTTGTTTTTAAGTATTGGAATAATAATTTTAATATTTAATAGAATACTAAGATTAGAAAAAAATATTTTAGTGAAAAATTAACAAAAATCAAAATTATTAGTTCTTTAATTGAAAAAATATTATTAAATCAAAAAGGATTATAATATTAAGAAGTAAAGTTATAATATATTATAACTTTTATACCTAATTTCATAATCCTTTTTTCAATCTATTTTCTTATTTAAATTTTACAGCAGTTCCATATACCATTATTTCAGCAGCACCTTGCATAATTTCACTTGTTGCAAATCTTATATTTATAATTCCATCAGCAGACATAATTTTTGCTTCTTCTATCATTCTTTTGGTTGCTATGTCACGTGCTTGATTTAACATATCTGTATATGCACCGAGCTCTCCCCCAACAAGATTTTTTAGTCCACTAAGAAAATCTGATCCAAAATTTTTAGCTTGTATTGTAGATCCCTTAACCAAACCAAGTGTTTCAATTTCTTTACCACTTATAAAATCTGTATTTACTAAAACCATAAAACCCCTCCCCATATAATTTATTTAATTATATATCGCTGGCATCTATAATTTAAGTTACAATTTCAAATTTATCAATTACAAGATTGTAATTTTTTTGCGCTATTTATTTAATAGGCTTTTCTTCCACCATCAAATCTAAATTACTCTTTTGCATAAAATCACCTCTTTTATATTTCTCTTGTATTATAAACCTTAGTGTAACCCTAAGGTCAAATATTTTTTATTATGTTTTTTAGTAGCATAAAAAAATATAATTGTATATAATTTTTGTATAGGTAATTATTTTCAATTTTATATTTGACAGCCACTAAAATCGAAAAAAACAATAATCATAATTATATATTGCAATTCTAAGGAGGATTTTTTGTGAATATTAATATAAGAAAAGAAAATCAAGAAGATTATAGAATAGTTGAAGAAATAGCAAGGAATGCATTTCTGATGTATTTGAAGTTCTTCAAAATGATATAGATGAATTTGATAAATCTTTTCCTCTAAAAGAAAAAAAATATCAAGAAAGTCAAAAAGAATTTGAAATAGCTTCGTCAATGTTAGATGACTAAGGCTATTATTTTAATGTATTACAAAATATATTTTAAGAACATAGGCAATATTATTTTTAATGTGATATAAATAAAAAATTATTCCACAAAAATAAACGACGATTATATATTATTTTGTTAATTTAAATTAAGCAAAATAATATGTAACCGTCAAATTTTTTAATATAACAGCACTCTTATTCGTTATACTAACGAATAAAATTTGTAAATATTTTATCTTCCTTTTCTGGTCTTTCTATATCTTTTCCATTCTCAACAAGCTTTAATGTCCATGCCATATTTTTTCCTAAAACCCTCATTATTTGAACACCTTCATCATCTTTTAATGCTTCTCCTGGCATCATACCATGGATTACATTCCAATAATTTGATGTAGGTAAAATCATTTCTGAATAATTAAGATAATTATTTAATTGATTAAATGTAGGTAAACCACCTGAACGTCTAACAGCAACTACAGCAGCTCCAACTTTATGTCTTAACATACTCCCATTTACTCCAGCAACAAAAAACGCTCTATCTAAAAATGATTTCATAGTTCCTGCTATTGCAGAATAATATACAGGTGAACCCAAAAGTATTCCATCAGCTTCATCCATTTTCTTAATCCATTCGTTAACATCATCATCTTTTATAACACATTCTTTATTCATTTGTTTTACACATTGTCCACAACCTGTACATCCTCTTATTTTTTTATTACCTACATGAATAAATTCAACTTCAACACCTTGTTTTTCAAGTTCTTTTGAAACCAAATTTAATGCATGATAAGTATTTCCTTCCTTCTTTGGACTTCCATTAAAAGCTACAACTTTCATCTTAACCCTCCTAATTAAACTTAATATTTCTATATATTTTTATAAAATAGTATAATATTTTATATTTTTTTATTTTTATTAATAATTTATTATCTTTACCATTTTTCATAATGAACTTTATTTATATCATATCTATCTATAAATTTATTTTCTCCTTTAGGATATCCAACTGAAACAACACTATAAGGTAATATATTTTGTGGTAAATTAAACATATCTTTAATAAAAGTCATTCTATCATCAAATGGTGCTCCTGCCATCCACACACCACCTAAATCTAATTCAACAGCTTCTAGTAATAAGTTTTGAGTTGCTGCACCTAAATCTTGTTGCCAACATTCTGGAACTGCCATCTTTTCTTTATTTCCTAATATGATAATCGTAACCGCAGAATCTTTAATCATTTTTGAATATTGACTCATTTCAGATAATTCTTTTAATGATTTTTTATCTTCAATAACAATAAATTCCCAAGCCTGTTGATTATAAGCTGATGGTGCTTGCATAGCTGCTCTTAAAAGTTTTTCAATTTTTTCCTTTTCAACTTTAAGCTCTTTAAAAGTTCTAATACTTCTTCTCTTGTTTATTGCCTCCATATATACACCTCTTTAACTTTCATTTAATTTATAACTTATCTACTCCATTATTGTATAATCAAATAATCCAAAAAGTAAGTATGCACTTTTTTGTTAGATACTATCTAAAAAGAAAGTATAAAATAGTATATTTTTTTATTTCTTAATAAAAATATACTATTTCAATATGATGGTTTTATGACGGGGAATGTTAATTTTTTTTATTTAATGCTTTAAATTTTTTAGGAGATATTTTTTCATATCTTTTAAAAAATTTTGTCATATTTGCTGGTTCACTAAATCCAAGTATATCTGAAATTTCATAAATCATAAGTTCCCCTTGACTTAAATATCTTTTTATCTCCAATAGCAGTCTTTGATTTATAAATTCTTTAGCTGATAAGTCTGCATTACTTCTACTTGCTAAATTTATAGTTTTTTTTGATACTCCTAACATCTTTGAATAACTATCTAAATTCAACTGCTGCCTAAAATGTTTTTCCACAAAAAATCTGTATTTTGCAAATATCTCATATTCAGATGTCTTAATAAATAACTTACTTCTATCTAATTGTTGTCTTATAGATAGTATAAATGATTCAAATAAAGATCTTATAAAATTTTCATCTGTTGATTCACTAAAATTTAAATACTCTTTATAAATCATATCAATCAATTTTCTATTATTTGATTCTTCATTCATATCAATTTTTATTATTTGATAACCATAAGATCTATCAATAAATTCCCAAAACACATCATTATTGTAGTCGCTTAATTTTAACATAAATGGTTCATTTATATGAATTACATAACCATTAACATTTTCATTAACTAAAAAATGATGAACTTGATTTTTCCTAACAAATATAATATTTCCTGATTTATATTCAAATGATTTAAAATCTATATAATGCTTACCTTCTCCATTTATAATGTATATAATCACCCAAAAATTTAATCTGTGATCTCTTTCTAGTAGCTTTTTTGAACGAGTTTGAAAAAATCTTTTCAAATCAACAATTTCAAAATCAGCCATCTCATTTTTTTTATTTTCCTTATAATTAATTCTTTTAATATTATTCATATTTAACTCTAAAAAACCTTCGATAACTCAATTGCATTAACCCGACATACGCTAATACAATCTCCACAATCATCACATTTATTAGGATTTATTTTATAAGAAGGAGTTTTTTCAATAGCTTTAAAACTGCATTTTTCATAGCATTTACCACATCCAATACATTTATCATTTATAGTTGGTCCAGCCTCATTAAAAGGATAATTACCAAAATTAAAGCGTGTTCTAAAAATTTTATGATCCCTATTTTTACATTCAAAATCATAATCAAATATTTCAATTTTAGCTGAATAAATAACAAAATTACCTTTTTTCATGGCTGGATACTTATCCATATCATAAACAGCTAATTTAAGACTTTCATTATCTTTTGCCTTTTCTCTTATAATAGTTTCTTTTACATTCTTTACTTTTCCTATTAGCCTTATTGAATAACCTGGAGGAAAATTGGGAACATGATTTTCATCATGTGATAATATTTTTGAATCTGTTATTCCACAAACACTAACAGAATTAGTATCCATTAATTGTCTTGCAAATGGCTTATTCCACATAGTTCTAAAATATATTCCATCATCATCAAACCCATTAAAATGTGCGATTCTACTATGAACTTCTCCATTATATATAGTCGAAAAAGTTAGCGTTCCTATTTTTTTAAATAATTTATAAATTTCTCTCATCTCCATAAAATCATCTCCTAAAATATTATTTACAAATCAAAAAATCTCTTAATTTCTTAGTCTTTGGATCTTGCAAAATACTTATAGCTCCATGTTCTATAATCTCTCCTTCATCCATAAACACGATATAATCAGCAAAATCTTTTACAAAAGAAATTTCATGTGTAACAAAGATAAATTCTTTTCCAATTTTTTTTAATCCTTTTACAAAGTCCAACACTTCTTTTGTCAAAATTGGATCTAATGATGCTGTTGGTTCATCCATAAAAATCAAATCTGGGTTTGTTGCTAATGCTCTAGCAATAGATGCTCTTTGCGCTTGACCTCCTGATAATTCATTTGGATATTTTAAAATTTCATTTTCAAGTTTAAACTGCTCTAATAAACTTAGTGAAATATTTTTAGCCTTGTCCTTTTTATATCCTCTTATCTTTTCTAATATCAAAGAAATATTTTCTAATATTGATATATGCGGAAATAGATTATGTTGTTGAAATACCATAGAAATTTTCTTTTGATATTTCTTTTTATTTTCTTTTATTAAATCTAAATTATTAATATTTATTCTACCTAAATCAAATTCTTCAATTCCTGATAATAGTCTTAATAATGTTGATTTTCCACAGCCACTTTTTCCAATTATTCCAACAGATTTAATATCTTCTAATTCTAAAGATATTCCTTTTATAATTTCTCTATCATAAGATTTATATATTTTATCTAATTTCAAATACAATAAAATCACCCCTAAATATTCCATTTTCGCGAATAGTACTTAGCCAATAATGATAATGGTATTGTTATTATTAAATAAACTAACCATAAAATAAAATAACCTTCAATATATTTATATGTATTATTTGATAATACACTTACAGTATAAAATATTTCTTCTATAGCAATGGTACTAAGTATTGAAGTACCTTTAACAATTCCTGATAGATTATTTATAAGTCCAGGAATAATTGGTCTAACCATTTGTGGCAATATTATATATCTATATTTTTGATAAAGATTAAAATCATAAAAATCCATTATCACAAATTGATTTTTATCTATTGTATTATAAGCACCTTCAAAAATATTACTCATATAAGGACTCATATACATTGTTATTGCTATAATTCCCCAAAATTCTTTGTTGTGAATATCTAAAGATACTCCTATTACATAAACAATTAAAAAAATCATAACAAGTAAGGGTGTTCCCATTATGATTTCTTTATATATACTAACAAAATAATTTAAATATAAATTTGAAGATTTTTGCATTATAAATATTATAAAACCCAAAATCAAACTCAAAACAAGTGATATAAAACTAAATTTTATCGTTGTAAAAAATGCATTTAGTATTTGAATTTTATAATTAAATATCACTCTAAAATCCAAAACATCTGACATATTATTAACCATAAAAATCAAACAAATTATATAAAAAAAACTCACTATCAAAAATGTACTAATTTTTTTCTTATTCATTTAATTATCCAACTTCAAATAATAATCAAGAGTTATACTATCATCAAAAAGTTTTTCTTGTATAGCTTTATCCCAATCATTTTTTAGTCTATCATTAAATCCACTACTTTCCATCTTTGATATAAATTCATTAGCTTTATCTAAAAGATATTTGTTTCCCGTTTTAACTGCCATACCTGTTTTTGAAGATTGTATACTATTTTCGTATATTATAGTACTATCCTTATTTGTGTTATGCATACCATATAGAGTATATGTTCCTACTAATATATGTGATGATCCAGTTGTAATTTCACTTTGCGCTACTGCATCTGTAGTTACAGTCTTAACTTCATAACCATAGACTTGTGGTATTGTAACAGCCATAGAACCATTAATTCCTACAAATTTCATATCTTTTATCTTGAATAACTCCTCAACCTTCATATCATTTGTAATATTTTTTTTAGTTGCAAAATTTTTATTGATTAAAGCTATCATCTTTTCATAAAAATATGGATTTGTAAAATCAACACTTTGTTCTCTTTCCTTTGTAATTCCCATAGAACCAATTATTATATCAATTTCTCCATTTTGTAATGCTGGAATTAGCATCGAAAAATTTGTATTTATTATTTCTACCTTTTTATCCAAGTATTTGCCTAATTCATTTGCTATATCAACTTCAATTCCAATTGGTTCTCCCAATTTATCAGTTCCACTAAAAGGATAAAATCTTAAATCCATACCTACTTTTAATACATCTTCTTTCTTTTGGCAACCCAAAGAAAATGTAATTAAAAATATAAATAGTAAAATAAAACTAAATATTTTTTTCATATAAATAACCTCTTTCCATTATTTTTATAACCTTATCTAATTCATAGTTATATAATATCAAGTTAAATAGCTATTTTTAATATATAAATGCAACATAAAATTGTAATTTTGAAACCTTGTTATGATAAGAAAATTTAATATAAAAAATTAAATAAATATTATTTGGATAATAAAATTAAATACAAATAGAATATCAAATAAAATAAATCAATTGGAAATAGCTAAAAACCTGTGATAGAATAACGCTGAAATAAATTTATTAAAAATATTGGAGGACATCTATGAACAATCAAAAAAAATTAATATTATGTATATTAATAACCCTAAGTCTTTTATTTAATGGTTGTGCAAAAAATGAACAATCAAAGGAAAATAATCTAAGCCTAATCAAAGAAGCTCTAGCTAATGAGAATACAATTATAGTTGATGCTAGAAATGATGAAGAATATAATGGCTGGATAATCGATAAAAAAATTCCACAAGGTCATATTAAAAATTCTATTAGCTTTCAACCTCACCTACTAGATAATTTAAATGAAAATAAACAAAATGAATTATTAAAAAAATCTTATATCCATAAAGATAAACAAATTTTGATTTATTCAAATTACGGAGAAAAAAGTAAAAAATTAATTGATAGATTAAATAAACTTGGATACAATAACACTCTTAATTTTGCTCTTTTGGATTTAGAAAAAGATAAAGATTTAAAAGAACAATTAGAATTTACATATATGAAAAATTATCATTTGTATGTATATCCAAAATGGATTAAAGAACTTTTAGATAATAAAAATCCAGATACATATAATTCTAAAGATTATGTAATTATTGATACTAACTATGAAAAATTTGAAGATTATAAAAAAGGACATATTCCAACTGCACTTTATATGGATACTTGCAAAATAGAATGCCCTCCACTTTGGAATTTGGTATCACCCTTAGAATTTGAAAAATTATTTAAAGAAATTGGTATTACTAAAGATACATTAGTTATACTTACAAGTGATGAACCAATGGCATCAGGTAGAGTTGCCGCAGCATTTATGTACGCAGGGGTTTTGGATGTCAGAATATTAAACGGTGGTAATCAAGCATGGAAATCGTCTAATTATGAATTAGAACAAGGTGAAAATAAATGGACTTCCAAAGGTAAATTTTTGACAACTATTCCTACACATCCTGAATATAATATAAATATCAATCAAGCTAAACAACTTCTGACTAATCCAAATGGAAGACTTACAGCTGTTGTTTCTTGGAATGAATATATAGGAAAAGACAATGGTGGTTATTCTTATTTTGATGAAAAAGGTAGAATCCCTAGTTCTGTATTTGGTTATGGTGGATCAGATGCTTATCATTCACAAGACTTTTTGGATTCAGATTGGACTATGAGAAGCTATGAAGAAATAAAAGATATTTGGGCTGATTGGGATATTAACCCACAAAATGAAATATCATTTTTTTGTTCTACAGGATGGAGAGGTGGTCTTGCATTTTTCCAAGCTTATGCAATGGGATTTGAAAACATAAGTGTATTTGATGGCGGTTTTTATGAATGGAGTAGAGACCCTAAAAATCCAATAAATATAGGTGACCCTAGAATAGAATTTAATAAAGATAAGGCAAATAGTGAATTAAAATATCTTAATAGTGTAGGCTCACATTAAATAACTTTTAAAATAAGTGAAAAAAGAAGTCAATAAAATTTTGACTTCTTTTTTCATCTTATTTTTAACTCCACCTGCCAATAAAAATGCTCCAAAACTAGCAGCTAAACCTATGCAAATATTAGAAACATCGCATTTAATATATTGCATTGTATCATAAATAGCAAAACTACGCTCTCCACTTCCTGTTTGCTCTTTTTAATTATATAAATAATTCAGGCTCATTTCTATTTAGACTGCAATTATCAATTAACATCTTAGTCAATTTATTTACAAATTCATTATCCATGTATTTTGCTTCTACTGGACATTTTTTTACACAACTACAGCATTTTATACATTTATCTGCATCTATCTCTTTAAAATTATTTGAATTTATTGCTCCCATAGGACAATGTTTTTCACAAATTCCACAATCAATACATGTATTAGAAGTAATTGGTGCTACTTTTGGTGAATTTTTTCTTTCTTTGTAAGGATAATTTCCCTTTACATCCAATTTGGAATTTATTAAGTTTAAGTTTTGATTCTTTATTTTATTTAAAATATCCACTCCAAATACATTGGCTATTTCCAAATCATTTACATCTGGTCTTTTATTTGCAACCTCTTTTGTATATGAATGCTCTCCAATAAATGCTCCTGCTGCAATGCCTAAAAAACCATTTGCTTCAAAAGTATCTTTAAGCTCTAACAAAGCATCTTCATAAGCTCTATTTCCATATAGTACAACAAAAATGGCTAAGGTGTTGCTTCCTTTTATTCTTTTAAAATAATCAATTAAAAATTTAGGTACTCTTCCTGCATATACAGGTGCTCCTACCACCACAACATCATCACTATTAAAACTAAGATTGGTATTTCTATCATTATCTAATGTAATATCATATTCTTTATAATTTTCAGCCATACAGCTACCTATTTGCTTTACAATTTTTTTAGTAGTATCTGTAGCACTAAAATAAATTAAATTTAAATTTTTATTCATAAAATACCCTCCATTATAAAATTATTAATATATTTTACACAAATCCTATTTTATAATACCACTTATCAGAATTTTAATCTCTTTTATTAGTAAATTCCAATACATTAATAAATACTCAAATTCTAATTTGTATAACTTTAGGTATAATTAAAATGCCAAACACTTATTTTTTTGCAAAAAATTATGCAGTCATAAGTAAACCTTGACTGCATATATAAATATAAAATATTAATAGAAATTGACTTTTTTAATTTTTAAATATACTAATCTCTTGATTCTTCTAATCTAATTTCATATTCTTTTATAAGTTTTTCAAGTTTTCTTTTAGAATAAGTCTTATACATATCCAAAAACAATCTATATCTATATTGCAAAGACTCTCTTTTTTCAGGGAAACTTATTTCTTTACCCTCCACAAATTCGCCTTCAAGTTCATTTCTACATATCTCATCATCCATAACAGCTAAATACAAACAAGCTTGAGTATATTTTTTCAAAGACATTTTAGGTACAAATTTATAATATACTAGACTCATAAAGCTTATAATACATCCCAGCCCAAAAATAGAAGCACAAATTTTTACTTTGTTATCTTTCATCAAAAACCTCCTCTTAAAATGTTTTTTTACCCAATTAAATCGAAAAAAATAAATAATAATTTTATAGTCTAATAAATGTTAGTATATACTTAAAATTTTATAATAAAAAAAGCTAATTCATATTATTAGCTCAATCTCTTTGCTTTTAAATTCATTTTATGCTACATATTCCTTTGATATATTATACCCAAATTTATAATCATTCAAATAATCTACTTCTCCAAAATAAACTTTATTTTTTATAATACCAGAAATTTCTTTGCCTATATTATCTATTTCTTTGGTAGTAAATTGTCCTTTTTTATAGAAATTAATTATCAAGGGTTGCTTTGAATCTGGAATCTCAAATCCCCATAACCTTCTAACATTAAACTCAATCTTATTTTTAGGCTTGCTATAACTAGTTGTCCATTCCCAAGCATTTTCACAATCATGATAGTATGAACCTAATTTTAATTTAGGTACCATTTTTTTAGTAAAATTAATTAATTCTAATTCTGTAAATAACCAAAATTCAATTGAATCCTTAAATTGCATAATATATTCCTCCAAGTATTTTATATTTTGTCCATCCTCATTATACAATACTTTATAAACAATTCTTAATTACAAATTAATTACTTTTGTTACAGTTTTATTTCTTATTTTACATTTGTTTTAAAAACTAATATATCATTTAAATACTAATATTTTTATATAAAATTAAAAATATTAGTATTGACAAAAAAATATTATTCGTAGTACAATGATAAAAATCTATTTCTGTATCTAAAAAGAGATATAAGCATTAGAAAAATTTATTTCTATTACTAAATTTATTCTATTCTTATAACAGAGGTGGCAACGCGAATATTATCGCCCTCTATGCATGTATATAGTGCATAGAGGGCTTTTTTAATTTAACTAAAATAATTGGAGGTAATATTATGAAAAAATTGGCGTTGCAAAAATATATCTTAAAAGAGAAGATTTAAATCACACAGGTGCACACAAAATAAATAATGCACTTGGTCAAGCTTTGTTGGCAAAAAGAATGGGTAAAAAAAGAATAATTGCGGAAACTGGTGCTGGTCAACATGGTGTCGCAACTGCTACTGTTTGTGCATTATTTGATATGAATTGTATCATTTACATGGGTGAAGAAGATACTAAAAGACAAGCTCTTAATGTCTTTCGAATGGAATTACTTGGTGCAAAAGTTATACCAGTTACTACTGGAACACGTACACTTAAAGATGCTGTAGATGAAGCATTAAAAGATTTTGTCGTTAATAGAGAGAATACCTTTTATATGCTTGGATCAGCAGTAGGTCCACATCCATTTCCAATGATAGTAAAAGAATTTCAAAGCATAATTGATAAAGAAGCTAAAGCACAAATATTAAAAAAAGAAGGAAGACTTCCTGATGCAATTGTTGCTTGTGTAGGTGGTGGGAGTAATGCTATTGGACTTTTTTCTCCTTTTTATGAGGATACAAATGTTCAAATACATGGTGTCGAACCATACGGTAAAGGTTTGGAAACAAAAGAACATGCTGCAAGTATTACACTTGGAGAACCTGCTATTATTCACGGTTTTAAATGTTATTCACTGTTAGATGAAAATAAAAATATAGCTCCCGTGCATTCTGTAGCTGCTGGACTTGATTATCCAGGGGTTGGTCCTGAACATTGTTTTTATCACTCAACTAAAAGAGCTACTTATTGTGGTTCTACAGATAAAGAAGCTCTTGATGCATTTAAACTATTATCTCAAACCGAAGGAATTATTCCCGCAATAGAATCTTCTCATGCTATAGCTTATGGAACTAAATTAGCAAAAGAAATAGGTAAAAACAAAATAATAATAATCAATTTATCAGGTAGGGGAGATAAAGATGTTGTACAAATAAAAGAAATGGGAATATAATAAAAAAACTTAAGGTGAAGCTATCATAACTTTCTGTTACGTCACGACTTCACCTTAAGTTCATATTAAATAACTTTATTTATTAATTATTTTTTATTCACTTTCCTTATATATCATTCTATTATACATATGTTTAAAACCATATTTTTCATAAACCTTTTTTGCACCTTTATTATCTAAATCTACATGTAAAGAAATATTTCCTTTTGTTAAATCTATAGCCCTTTGCAAAAGTTCACTTCCTATACCTCTTCCTTTAAACTTATCTGATGTTCCAATGTAAGCTAAATGATATTTGGGTATAAAAATATCAAAACTCATATCAACAATAACACATATACCTTCATAAACTCCATTTCTAGAAGCTAATAATAAATATCCTTTTTCTATAGCATTTTCAACTGCTTCCTTTGTTTCTATTGTTGAATCACAATATTCAGCCAACCAATTTTTTGTCATGTTTACTAATTCATCAATACTTAATTCAATAGAGTCATCATATTTTTGTATATTAGCTATAGTCTTTGCATCATTTAAAATAATTATATGTTTTCCATTATTTATCTTTCCTGCTTCAACATTCTTTATAAATGCCGCTAATGGATAAGCTTCCTTATAATCAATATTTATAGTTTCTGCTTTATTAAGTAATTTAGAAGCTTTCTTTAATTCTTTTTCATTAATAGGTGTCAATATTCCATCAGTCTCAGCTACAGCCTGCAAAGTTTCTTTTATTAGATTTTTATCCATTTGAAATGATTCTTTTGGTATATGTTCTGTATTAATTGAATCAAGGTTTTCAGGCAGATATTTTTTTGTGTTTTTTTCTAAATATCTTTTATAAATTTCATTATTTTCTTTCCACGTTCCACAATAAACTATTGGAAAATCTTTCATATTCCCATTCATCCAATTCTTTAAAAACGTATTATATAGACTTGTCATTGTATGACCATATCCTAATTGTATAGTTACTGTATCCAATTCAAATTTAACTTTTGTCAATGTTTCACAAATTAAATTTTCTAATACCATCTGACTAATATGAGTATTTGTATATCCTTCTGCTGCAATAAATGCATTCATATCATTTGATAAACCTTGAAATATATCTCTTAAATTAGGATTTTTTAAATCTCTAAAATCCATTAAATACTCATCTTTAAATTTTAATTTTTTCCATCTTTCATTTTTAAAAAGCGGGACTATAGTTTTTATATTATAAAAATCAGCAAAATATATGATTGATGTTATAAATGACAATGACCCATAAGCAATTATTTTTTCATTTTTGTGTGCAATTGCATTTCTAACTAAAACTTCTGCGATTCTATCATGCTTATGTCCAGTTGGATTTTGTCCTTCTAACTTTAAGTATATTTCCTTTATATTTAATTTTTTTTCTAACATTCTAGCCCTTACCAATGGTGTTCTTCCACTTTTTAACATAATACCTCCTCTAAAAATAAAAACATTATT
Organism: Peptostreptococcaceae bacterium AGR-M142; assembly: GCA_045345765.1. Lineage (GTDB taxonomy): Bacteria > Bacillota > Clostridia > Peptostreptococcales > Peptostreptococcaceae > JAOARY01. The sequence continues at coordinate 2,578,817 of CP148265.1, read as the reverse complement.
AACATTATTAATTATCCTATAAATAAAAAAACTATAATTATAATTATAGTTTCAATCTAAAATAACTAATATATAACTTAGCCTTATATAAAGATCTACTAACTAGATTTGTTCAATAAAACTAGTTACATTTTTTATTTACCCATTTTTTGTATTTTTATATCAGTTTAAATTAAATTCTTTAAAAATTCATCCTTTTTATACTTTCCTAAAAAACTTCATCTATATTAATCATATCTTTTAATTCTAATTTTTTTGCATTTTTTAAATCTATATTTGTTGAATAAAACAAACATAGATTTAATTTTAATTATATTGTATTGACCAACCCCTTTGGTCTTAGTTTATAATTTAATAAATAGAGGCAGAAAAATAATAAATTAAATTTTCTGCCTCTATTTGCATTTTAATTATTTTGTAAAGTTAATATACAAAATAATAATCTAATATTTACTTTTCAATAACAACTCTATTTTTATTTTTAGAAACTGTTATTTGTTCTATTGTTATAAGTCCGTTATCATCTGCAAGAACTTCTCCACTTTCAATAACCATACCTGTACTTAAATCAATATTTGACCAAGTATAACTATCTCCAGCATTTGAATTTAGACTTTGTAATCTTCTTGGTGTTATATCAACCTTACAAGAATCTTGCGGAGCCTTTTGAGTTATTGCAACTGTCATTTCCCATTTATTATCCGTATCTACTAGATCATCTGTTTCCCAATACAAATAAGCATTTACTTGCCCTTCTAAATCTCCATCACTAGGATCTCCATTTCCAGGATTATCATCTAAACTACATCTTGTAAATGCAGGTAACGATTGATTTAACTTAATATCTATTGGCATATCTTTTTCTTTAAATGTAATTGGCATTTTTGCTCTTTGAGAATGCCCCCCTTGTCCCCAAACAAACATATGAGGTCTTTTTGTATCTTGTAATGCTTTATAGAATTTTTGAGCTTGTCCCCAACCTATTCCACTATCGTTTTTTCCATTTGAAAATGTTAAAAATCCAATTTCTTTATTAGGATAATTACGTAAATACCAATCATCATTATAATAATCCCAAACAGGAGTACCATCTTCAAATAATACATCATACTCTACTTTTCCGTAAACGCCTTCATACGAACTTCTAAAATTTGGTGATTCACTAGGAATATGAACTCCAACCCAAGATCTTGACCATGATATCAACTCTGGATATCTTATTGCCATCATCAAAGAACCTGAACCACCCATTGATGTTCCTGCACTAAAAGTTCTATTCATATCAATATCCCATTGTTCATTATCCTTTAACCAATCTAAAAAAGAAATAATTCTTGTTGAAGTATATGGTCTTACTACTCCACTTTCCCAATCTTCTCTGGTTTTTAGTGGTTGATTTGTAAACATTTTTTCATGGTATCCAGTCCACCAATCATATGGATACTGATTAGTTGATAATAATATTGCTCCATCATTTGCATCAGTCCACCAGCCATAACCACTATTTAAATTTCCACCCCAACAATGTAAGTGTATTCCAACTGGTGCTGGAGCTTTGTAATTTTGCGGAATAGCTACTAAATAATCCATTGCTATACTATCTACACTTGAATTTGGAGTAGTTTCCCAACGTGTATAATAATTAAGTTGTGCATTATTAACATAATTAAATGTCTTTGTTTCACTAAATTGTAGTATTGGACTACCTTGACCAACTTCTTCTTTTATTGAATTAACTGTTGAATTTTGCTCATCAATTTCCTTATATTCATTTCCATTTACACTTACTGTTATTGCATAATATTTTTGTCCACTTTCTTTTGGATTTGTTACAAACAAACCAGTTCCAGGTTCTAATGGACTTTGCCCTTCTTCAATAACAAACCTTCTTAATTCCTTATTTTCATGCGGTCTAATAACATAATCAGGTGAATTTACTGTAATATTATAATAACCTAAATCCCACGAAGATAAGTTCTTAACATTTGCAATTGGTGTAAGTCCATCTACAGATGTAATTTGAGATTGCGACTCATAAATATTATAAAGAACCTCTTTAGGGTAATTTCTTAATGCATTTATATAATCTACAACTTGTATACTTTCATCTGATATAAGAGGACACGCTTCTTCCCAAGTAACAAAAGTTTGTCCATCTCTATGCTTAACCTCTAAGTTTTTCACCTTATACTCTTGTAAATTAAGCTCTCTAGCCTCAACAGTAATTTCATTACTTAAAAAATCACCAGCTTTAGCTTGAATTTTATAAATCCCACCAAGATAAGATTTAAATATATTATTTTTTATTTCTACATTTTGACCATCAACTGTACATATATAACTATCTGCTGAAATTTCAGAATTACTTCCGTCGTCATATATAGCATTTAAAGTTAATTTAGAATAATCTTTACCATTTGCATCTATATTCAATTTTGATGCCAAAAGTTCTATTCCTACAATAATTTTTTCTTCACTTTGAGTTATTTCATCTGCACCAATATCAATTTTATTGATATCTCTTGTTTCACCATCAATATCAATATCTACCTCCACTAACTCACTACCCTTGTCTACTATACTCAATATATTTTTTGCTAAATGCAAATCTCCTTCTTGTAAATTTACAAACCAAGTTTCATCTGCATTTTTAATATTATTTTCAAGATTAACAACTCCACCATTTCTTGCTTGTATTTCTTTATTTGTTATATTATTTATAACCTCTGTTCCAGTTGTATCAAATCTATACTCTATTGAATTTGGATAATTCTCTTGACTCCATATAGTATTGTTATATATCTTTGCATCAGTTGCATTACATAGATATATACCTACATCTCTTGTAGTTTTTATGAAATTATTCTTTACTATCCCACCATAATGATAACTACTATCTAAACCTAACATTATTCCTCTATCACAATTTATAATTATATTTCCTTCAATTAAAGAATCCCTAGATTCGCCCCAAAAATGTATTGCACCCTCTGTTAGAGTTCCTGAAACTCTTTGAATATTTTTAAAAGTATTATTTCTAACAATCCAATTCTTACCTGTATGAACATCTATTCCTCCAGTATAATATTGGAAAGCTTCACCATTTGTAAATTCAAATAAACAATCTTCAACAATACAATCATCACTATATAGTCCATCTAGCGATTTTGAACCCTTAATAAATTGTTCTTTGATATCATAAAATCTCACATTTCTAATTACTGCATTATCTGCATCTTTTTCAGCTAATACTTGGATACCATGATTATTAACCTCTCCTATTGTTAAATCTTGAATAGTTACATTATCATTTGTTATCCAAAATATATGACTTGTCTTAAAATTACCTTTTAAAATAACATTATCTCTATTACCTGATAAACTCTTATAAGTTATATTACTTCCAGTTAACCAAAGACCCTTAGGCATTTCATATATACCGTCTTTTATTAATACTGTTACATTACCTTTTTTAGTACTATATTCAGTTGCCATAAGTTCTGCAACTGTAGAAACTATAATTTCATCTTCATTTCCACTTGATACTTCTTCAAAAACAGCAGTTATTTCTTTGTTTTCATCCATAATTATATGATTATCAACTACATCATCAAAATTTTTACCAGACCACTGTTTAAATTCATATCCAACAGCTGAAATAACAACTATTTCAACTTCTTCATTTTTGTCATATGAAGCCTTATTTGGTATTAATCTTACTGCTCCAGCTTGATTAGGTTCTATGTTTAGGGTTAATTTATATTTTTCTTGAACAACACCCTCCTCTACAAAAACTATTGTGGAATCAGTAGATATGTCCTGTCTCTTATCTTGATTTTTACCATTATACTTAACTCTAAAGTTATAAGTATTTTCTAATAACTCTTTATTTATTTCTCCATTTTGATTTGTTGTTCCAAAATCTTTCCAAGTCCAATTAGAATATATAACTTCTGCTCCTTCTAATCCATTTCCATTACTATCTTCTAATCTAACTACTGTATTTTTTGTTTTGAATACTACTATTGAATCATTTGCTATATCTTGCTTTTTTATAACCTTGCCACCTTCATATTTCATTTGAAAATTATAATTATTTTCTAGCAATTCCTTGTGAATCTCTCCATTTTGATCTGTTATACCAAAATCCTTCCAAGTCCAATTAGAATATATAACTTCTGCTCCTTCTAATCCATTTCCGTTACTATCTTCTAATTTTACTACTGTATCTACTGTTTTAAATATAACTGTGTTATCATCCTGTGTATTTTGCTTTAAATCTAGTTTTCCACCTTCATACTTCATTCGAAAATTATATTGTCCTGGAAGTAACTCTCTGTGTATCTCTCCACTTGCATCAGTAGTTCCAAAATCATTCCACGACCAGCTAGAATATATAACTTCTCCACCTTCTAACCCATTTCCATTACTATCTTCTAATTTCACCACTGTATCTACTGTTTCAAAAATAAATTCTTCATTTTCGGTTATATTTTGGTTAAGAATTTTTTTCATACCCAAATATTGCATCTGAACTTGTAAATTAGTTGTTCCCTCTGGTAATTGAATAGATATCATACCATATTCGTCAGTTTGCCCCATCTCTTTCCAACCATTAAGATAGTATTTTACAATACCACCTTCTAATCCATTTCCACTACTATCTAATAGCTTTACAACTGCTATGTTGCTTATAGTCCTTGTTTCACCATTATTTGCATTTGTATCATCAACAATTGCAAATCCAAAATGACTTGTAAGTACTATACAAAAAGCTATTAATATAAACACTCTAAACCTCTTGCAATTCCTCATTTTACACATCCTTTCAAAGTTTCTAAAACCTAATTATTTTTTTATAATAAAGTGAATTTATTTTTTATTTTAATTGTATTTTTCACTTTATTTTTTAGTATATCGGGTCAAAAAACGTCCAGATTCAATAAGTATTCTTTATTGACAATTCTTTGTAATATCTGTTGTTTTTTTATAATACCCCATATATTAAACAATAATTAACATTTATATTTTTTGAATTTTTTTGAGTTTCTAATCCGAACAAATATTTTGTTAATTATTAAATATATTTTTTTAATATATTTTTGTGATTATATAAGATTAAAAAAAATTCATATTAAAAAATTAATATGAATCAAATAAATTTTTATAATTTAAATAATACTTAATAAAATAAAGAATTTAATATTATTAGTAATCTCAAATTTAATTTAAATATATTACTATTTTTAACTAATATAAAAAAATCTAATGCTATAGTTAATTTGAATCTTTTTTAAATAAAAAAATAGAACTATCGCATTAAGAAATTTAGCTATATTCTTCTAGTTTTAAAATTTAAAATCAGCAAAATATATTTTATTTTTCCTAGTGCAATAACTCTATTTATTTAATATTTAAATATACATCAGTCTTTATAGATGCTTTTCCTTTACACGCTTCAAAAAAATTATAAACTTCATCATTCTCTTTTCCTTTATAACATAATTTCTCAATCTGATTATTTATTAATTTTATTTCTTCCTCTTTAACATCGTCATAATCAATAGCTACAAATAAAATATTAAATTCTTTTTTTGAATCTTTAAAATTAGGTATTCTTTCTCCTATATTTTTCTTTTGATTTTTTGTACTCAATTCACCATTTATTATCTCATCAATTTTATATGTTTTAGTTTTAATTTCTCCACTTATAATAATATCTTTACCATCTTTTCTATTCCAATTTGTTTCTTCTATTATTTTTGATGAATAATCCTGTGTAATAGTTATATCTGGAACTTCATCCTTAGGTATAAGTCCCATCAAATACAATTCAAAGGGTGCATATTCACCATCCCAATAACGACGATATGTAGTAATTTTGCTATTTTCACTATCTATTTTTTCAATAGAATTATAACCACCTAATCTACCAAAAATATTTGAATCACCCCAGTGGCACATTCCATAGTCTGAATCTAATATATAATTTCCAAAGCGGTGCATAAATTCATGCAAAAACGGTCCATCATATATGATATCGTTATGTGTAAGATAAATAATACCTTCAAGATTGGATACACCTTCTCCATATAAATTAGAATAATCATAAAAAGCATCCCCAAAAGAAGGTATTCCTATACCTTTGATTTTATTTTGTATTGATTGAAAATAACCATTCATCGGTAGTTTTTCGGGTTTAATATCTGTATTTAAAATATATACAATAAAATCATATTCATCATTTATATTTTGATATATAAAATTACTCCAGTCTTGAGAGCATACCATCCCCTTATTCTTTTGATTTGGCATAGTGTCATAGTTTTTAAATTCAACAAATGCATCCCATTCTTCTTTTGGAATTTTTAAACTCACAAATGAGTTTTTGTTAGAATAATTAAATTCATATTTTTTATCATCCGAAATATTTTTTATTATTTTTTCGTCTATTTTTGTATTAGATGATAGTTTTTCATTTTCCTTTTCAACAATCTTATTTTTATGAGTAGTACAAGAACAACATAGAAGTATTATTGAAATAAATATGGTTAATTTTAAGTAATTATATTTATTTATTTTTTTCATAATTTTATTTACTATAGCCATAAATAATGACTATCGCCTCCCAACTTTTATAATTTTTAATATTTATCTGCTCTACCATATTATAATTTTTAATATTTTATATTGAAACTAAATATTCATATCTAAAGTTTACAATTAAGTTAATACTATATTAAACATATTAGTATTTAGGATCTTTAAAATCAATATTAGCTTTTTGTGCTTGTGAATGTTGTAATTTTCTTGGGATTTTATATAGCTTTCCATCCTTATAAAATCTTGCTCCCGTTTGTCTAAATTTAAATGGTACATTTGCTTTTATACATTGATTTCTAATATCTAATATCCAGTCATATTTACATACCCTAGCTTCATGACCAGATTCTCCACCAACCACAACTTGTTCTATTTCATCGCTAAGATAAGAAGATAAATCAATTGCACTAAGAATAGGTTCGCATATAATACATTTATGTTTAATTGAAGCATCTAAAAAAATAGGTAGTCTGTAGTCCGCTCTATCTTGATTCTCTACCGTACAACAAATTATTACATTATCATACCCCTCTCCCCAATCGTCAGGCAAACTCACACTAAATCTATGTATCCGTTTAGTTATTATAAAAAATAATAAATCACTTCTTGTTCTAATAATTTGCCAAGCTTCCTTTCTCCACTCATCAGCATCTTCCAAAAAGAAATCTGAAGAAAAGCAAGTAAAAACCATTTCACCAGAATTTATTTTATATTCTTTTGCACGATTACGTTTTATAGGAAGATTGAAATTATTTGTTTTATGCACAATTGAACTATCTTTTCCATAATTTTTATCAATTCTATATACATAGCAATTCTCACATCCTGCGCTAATCTTCTTACATCCATGCCAAGGATTCCAAACAGCCATCCCAATCCCTCCTAATTTAATACACTAATTTTTTTTAAATTATTGTTTCAATAAAAATATTATAACAAAAAAAAGCTTTTATTTATAATTTAAATCATAAATAAAAGCTTACTCAGCCATCTATATTTTTAAGAATATCTATTATCTATTTTTTTAGATGATACCAAAAGCATCATTGGTCTACGAAGTTCATCTTGCATTCCTAAAACTGTATTTAATAATTTTTCTTCTGGCTTTGGTTCAACTATCCTAGTTATTTGAAATCCAGATTTAATAAGATCATTTAAATAACTTGTTAATGTTTTATGATATTTTGTTACTTCTTCACCTAAAAAGTTAGCTGTTCTTTTTCCTTCTTCAAAATATCTGTCTACAGGCCAATGCATTATATTTCCACCATCATCATAATACCAATCTTGAGAACCTTGCGCTGTAAAAATAGGATGTTCTACAGAAAATATAAAATCGCCACCAACAGAAAGACATTTATTTATTTTTTTTAAAATATCTTCAAACGACTTAATATAGTGGAAAGTCAAAGAGCTAATAACAATATCAAATGAATTCTCATCAAAATCAATATCTTCTAGCGGCTTACATATATATTTAATATCATTTGAATTTGTTTTCTCCTTTGCCACTTCTAACATTTTACTTGATATATCTAATCCAGTTGCACACATTGCTCCATTATCTATTGCAAATTGACAGTGCCACCCAAAACCACAACCTAAATCTAATACTCTTTTTCCCTTAAAATTTGGTAACATTTTTTTTAATTCATGCCATTCTCCAGCACCTTCAAGTCCATTTTTTGAACGATCCATATTACTATACTTATCAAAAAACACCTTTTCATCATATTTATTTTCTTTCACTTCACTCACTCCATTCTATAAATATATTTTATTTATCTTCAAGAATCTATTCAAGATACTATTTGATTCTATATTGTTTTATAGAAATAGAGTTGCCATAAAGCAACTCTATTAATCATTTTTTATATATAATTTTTTTTATAGAATGTGTTGAAAGACAATACTCATCAGCCAAATCAATTATTTTATATCCATTCTTATATTTATCTAAAATTTCATTATTTCTATATACAAGGGCTTTTCTTATACCTGACTTTTCTCCCCATTTTTTATAATGTGATTGTAGCGCTGGAACATAAAGATATTCACCTTGAATATAATTTTGTATTTCAATTAATAAATTTTCTGGTAACACATTTTTTGCATTTTTATACTTCATACAAGCTTCACTCCTAAAATTTTTTTCTATAGGATATAAAGCCAGTATGGATCTTACTTGTCTATTATTTACGGTTAATTACTCCATACAAAAACCGTCAAAATCACATACTGACTTTGTATGGAGTAATTCAATTTTTTGACCTATTATCATTTTTGCACATCCTTCCTTATAATTTTTTCCTTAAATATTTAATAAATTACTTACCATTTTATCAATTTAACAGTTATTCTACAACTTATAATATTAATTTAATAAAATAAAAAATCAGTAAAGCTATATCACATTAAAAAATCTAACTAAAATATTCTGTTATAAATCAAAAATAAACAAAATATATTCTTAAATTTTTTATTAGTTTTATAGCCATTACTGATTTTTTATTATTTATTAATTTCTCTTTTTGGTGTTTTATAAGCACCCTTATAATAATTATCATTTAATTTAATATCTATTAAATTCTCTAAATTATTAGAAGAAAGTTTACCCATAATTTTAAGTTTATTTTTATTGTTTTCAATTGGATTTATTGTATTAATCAAACCTTCAACTATTGCATTACAATAATTAAATGGAAATCCAATTCCAAGTTCATCTTCACTCCACTGACCCACACATCTAGTTCCAGAAGATAACATGGATATATTCATAGAATTTGTTTCATATGGATAACTTGTGCATTCTTGACATATTGCACACATTCCAGCCATTTTAATATTCTTTAATTGTCCAAAATTATAAACATAACTTTGAACCATTCTCATAGCATTAAATGCAGATGTAACCATAATTACAATGTCAGGATTGTAATTAATATAATCTTTAAGCGGTTTGATTTCAACTCCTCTACATTCATGTTCACAATAAACCATATTTTTTGCAACAAATCTACTTATACATAAATCTTTATATACACCTAATTTTACATGTCTACTTCCAGATATAGCATCTTTATTTTTATCTTTTACTATAACTCCTTGTGGGTAATTTTGCGGATATTGATCTCTAATTAAATAAGATTTAAAATCTTTATTTGCATTTTTCATATGGCTAAAAAATGCAACTGAAGCATCCATATCTTCAAGAGAACGAACTGTTTGAGTTTGATCCATCTCAACAAATTTAAAATTCTTTTTATTTTCTTTTATATCTATGAATCATTTTTTTACTCTCTTTAAATCTTCCCCATAAAGGTAAACACATCGTTCTTTGAATTGCATTTAGTTCAAATCCTAGTTTTTCTTTTGATTTAATAATAAAAAGCCATCTTCATTCATTTTCTTTTAAATTAAATCTTATATTCTACTGAAATTTATTTTAATTTTCCTCTACAATCAACTTTAATTTCTTCTAAAACTTCTCCATTTGATATTAAATAGACCGTTTCGTGTAAATTAACAACTGGACAAATATGATTAGGTATTATTTCAAGTATATCACCTACTTTCAAATCATCTCGAAGTTTTTTATTATAAATAATTCCATGTTCATCAAATACATCGTCAATATATATATCTTTATACCCTTTTATAATTCCTAAACCCTTGGTAGAACAAAAACCTTGATTTCTACTTTGAGCTGTAATTCCTTTTGCACCAACATCTGTTATAATTCTATCTTTTGTTGGTAAGCTTATAACACTTGTCAAAATAGTTGCTGCACAACGAGCCATACTACCACAAGCATTTGCTTGTGATGCATCCATAAATATATAAGTACCAGGCCTTATTTCCGTAATTCCATCCAAAATAGGAAAATTATGCATCATAGAAGGTGTTGAACCTATACTTACAGTTTCCAATTCAAATCCAATATTCTTTGCAATTTTTGCAAATTTCAATGTTCTTTTTTGACTAATCAGATGAATATAACTACATTCTTTAATATCTTTTGCTTTGTATGAATGACCATCATGAGAAAATACACCTTTTAAAATAATATTTTTGCATTTCTTTAAATATTTCAACAAATCAATATAATCGGATTCATTTATAACTCCAGAACGATTTTCTCCAACCTCTATTTCTATTAGAACTTCCGCTTTGTTTCTAGCATTTTCAAAAACTTTCTCAATCATTTTAGCTTGATCAATGCTATCCAACCCAAAAGATATTTTTATACGTTCAGATAAAGTTCTGATTCTATTAAGCTTTTTACTACCTACTATTTCATTTGCTATGAATATATCTTTCAAACCCTTAGATGCCATCACTTCAGCTTCTGAAACTTTTGCAACAGCAATACCTTTAGCTCCAATTTTTTCTTGAATAATAGCAATTTTAGACATTTTATGTGTCTTAGTATGAGGTCTACAATTCACTTTATAACTATTCGCATATTCTTGCATACGATAACAATTTTCATACATAATTTCTCTATCAATAATCAATGCTGGTGTATCTAATTTTAAATAATTCATAACTACCATCTCCTATATTTTTTTATTAATAAATATAGCATTATACATACCAAAAATAATTTTTATTTTAAATTTTTTTTAATAAATATTCTAAACCATTTAAACCAAACTATATAATATTAATAAAAAGTATATTGAAAAATAAAAAATTAATTGTTAAAATTATTTTAATGGGTATAATCCATTTTAAAATAGAATTAATCCCATTTTATTAATTAAGGAGCGTGTTCAACATGAATTATAATTTAAACATTATTGCAAAAAACGATTGGAGTGGAAAATTTCTAAAAAAACAACTAGAAGATTTATTTGGAAATATATTCAAAATCACTTGTCATTCACCAGATACTAATCCAATTGTTCCTATTTATAATGCAGAAATGATTTTGCTACATGAACCTTCCGCATTAATTCAAATGCAATCTTATATAAAATGTGACTGTCCTATTTTACTAATGAGAAGAACTATCACATTAGAAGCGTTGAAAAAATTAAAAAAAATTCCTTCTAACTCCACTGCTGCTGTTGTTAATCTAAATAACTATATGACTTATGAAACAATGACTAATATTTATCAATTAGGGGTAAAAAATATACATCTTACACCTTGGTCTCCCGATGCTAATATCCCCTTTCCTAACATTGATTATATATTTACTCCTAGAATCTATGATTTTTTACCAAAAACAACTGCACCTAAAATTATTTTAGGAAGTAGAGTTTTAACAGCAGATGTAATCATGGATATTTTATCTTACTTTAATATTGAAATGGAAATTGTAAAAAAAATATTTAAAAATTATATTAAAATTGTTCCTAGTTTTTTAAAAGGAATAAATTCTTTATTGGAAAATAATAAATTTTTATCAGCACAATGGAATTTACTATTCAATAAAATTAATAAAGGTATTGCTATTATTAATACAGAAAATCAAATAATATCACATAATCAATTATTTTTAGAATATTTAAAACCTTTAACTCAGATTCCAACAACAATATATAATTTAGGTAAAGAAATCCCAGAGCTAAAACTAGTACTTCAAAATAATCAATTAAATAGTGATATTATAGAAATTCAAAAAACTAAATATGCAGTAGATTTAAATTATCTAGACAAACAAGAACCAAAACTAGGAAAAATTCTTATACTTGAACCTTATAATCACATACAATCTACACAGCAAAAACTTCATAAAAAAATAGTAGGAAATCAAAATTTTGCTAAATATACATTCAATGATATTATAGGAAAAAACAAAAATATAAAAAAAGCTATTAATCTTGGTAACCGCTTTGCTAATTCGAATTTACCTATATTAATATATGGAGACAGTGGCACGGGAAAAGAACTAATGGCAAGTTCTATTCATAATGCTTCAACACGTTCTTTAAATCCTTATATAGCAGTAAATTGCGCAGGAATTCCAAATAATTTATTAGAATCAGAGTTTTTTGGTTATGAAGGGTCTTCTTTTACAGGTGCAAAACAAAGCGGGAGTATAGGTCTTTTTGAAAAAGCTCATGGCGGTACATTATTTCTTGATGAAATATCTGAAATCCCCTATTCTTTACAAGCAAAATTATTACGTGCAATACAAGAAAAAGAAATTAGAAAGGTTGGTGCAAATTATTCAATTTCAATAGATGTACGCATTATAGCTGCCTCAAATAAAAATTTATTTGAAATGGTTCTAGATAATAAGTTCAGAAAAGATTTATTCTTTAGATTAAATGTATTTTCTTTGACTCTACCTCCGCTAAAAGAACGTGGTTCAGACATATTATTATTATGTAATAAATTTTTAGCACTAAAAAAAAGAAAAGCAACCAAAGACTTTTATTTATTTATACAAAAATATGATTGGCCTGGCAATATACGAGAGCTAATAAATCTTATTGACTATATGTGTATTGTCAGTGATAATGATTTAGATATTTATAATCTACCTGATTATATTAAAAATAAAAATTCATCAAAAATTATTACTGATGAACTGCCTCAAGAAAAAATAAATCTATTGGTTCTTAAATCTATTTATCTTTGTAAAAAAAATGGAGAAAGTACTGGCAGAAGAAATTTATGCAGGTTTTTTTCTAATTCCTATTATAAAATATCTGAAATAGAAATGAGAAAAATACTAACTTCATTATCCCAAAAAAATTATTTGATAATAAATAAAGGTCGTTCTGGTTGTCAGTTAACAGATACAGGCTTGTTATATCTATCTAAATCTAATTTTATTTTTAATGATTAAAAAACTAGATTAAATAATTAATATATTAAGCTTAATTTTTAAGCTTCGTTTGATTTACCGTATATCCAAATAGACCCAACTGTATGAATAAGGTATTTTACTAATTCAAAACCACTTGTTATTACAGCTTCCCCAGAATTAAATCTATTTGGATTTGGTTTTATCTTTAGACATTCTGCCAAAACTTTTTCACCTACTGCTTTATGTATTGCTCCGTCTACACTACCGCCCCCCCTCAAAAAAAGGTTTTATTAATTATATACTTAATTAAATAAGAATAGTATCCTAATAAAGACATAATAATTATAAAATCTAATAATAAAAACGTCAAAATTTATAAGGGGTGAATATATGTTTAATCAAATTCCTCACAACGTTAAAGTCAAATTGCTAACAAATTTTACAGGATCTATTGTTTATAGAGCTGTATTTCCTTTTGTTGCTCTTTATTTGAACGATTTGGTTGGATCTGTTTTAACTGGTTCATTAATATCACTAACTGTAATTTCAAGTTATTTTATGAGACTTGTTGGTGGTTATCTAGCAGATATACATTCAAGAAAAAAAATAGTACTCATTGGAAATAGTTTAAATTTTATATCAATGGCAATAATGACATTATCTATTCTAAAATTCAATAATATGCCTTATATTTTTGTTTTGGGATATATAATTCATATTTCTTTTGTTCCAATTTCAGGACCTTCCATGCAAGCACTTATAATTGACAGTACACCTCCCAAAATGAGAAAAGATGTTTATACAATAACATATTGGAGTATGAATGTTGCTGCTAGTTTTGGTTATTTCTTTGGTGGTATGATGTATGAATCTCATAAAGGGCTTTTATTTTCATTATTAACAATAACAAGCCTCTTTACAGTAATTTCATATTATATTTTCTTAGAAGATAGTAATAAAAATAAAAAACAAACAACAAAAAGCAATATAATAAAAAATATGCTAAATCACTATAGTGTTGCTATAAAAGATTATTCATTTTTACTTACTGTTATAGGTATGGGATTATTACTTGTTGGCGAAGAAATGATGCCTGGTTATGTTGCAATTCGTTTAAAAGATTTATTTTTTTCTTTTAAATTTATGGGAGTAAATATCACAGGGGTAAAGATGTTATCCATAATAATGCTTGAAAATACTATATTTGTTATTTTTCTTACATTAATAGCAAATAAAATAACAGACAAGTGGTCAAGAAAAAATGTTATGATTGTTAGTCTTACGCTTTATTGCATAGGATTTATTGGACTTTCCTATTCTTTAGGTTTTAGTAGTCTACTACTTTTTGGGCTTATAAATTCAATTGGCGAAACAGTTGCCATTCCTTTAGTAGGTGCAGAACAAACACAGCTTATGCCAAAAGAACATCGAGCATCTTATATAGCACTCTCATCGTTATCACATAGAGAAGCTGCTTTTATCGGTGGTTTTTTAATTTCTATTAAACATATTTTTAGAGCACCTATAATGACATTCATTATATCCTTAATAATAATTTTAGGTGTAGTATCAATACTTAGAGGTATATATGGTAATAAATCTATCCCAAAAATAAAAAATTATAGTTAAATTAATAAAATGATACATATAAACAAAATATTAAATAAAATATCTTGTTTATATGTACTATTTTAAGATGTTATTTAAAAATCAATTTTCATATCAATTAAATTCATATTTAAAGCAGTTCCTCCTACCTTAACCTTATTAATATTACTATTTTGAATACTTAAACTTACTATTATCATTGATGGCTTGTTCATAGAATATCCTTGTTCAAAAATAATATTACTTGCTTCATTAGAATTTATCACTTTATATTTATATAGATAACATGCTAATGCACCATTTGATGTTCCCGTTGCTGCTTCTTCATCTATATCATATAATGGTGCTAAATTTCTACAATATATATTTTTATTATTCTTTTCATTTATTGCAAACATATGATAACCAATAACATTGTATTTTTTGCTTAATTCTTTTACCTTTGCAAAATTAGGTTTTATAGAGTTTAGTATTTCTTTATTTTTTATAGGTATTAATATATCTTTTAATCCTGTCGAAACAATTTGACATGGAAAATTAATATCAAAATCCTCCATACTAATATTTAAAGTTTGTGCTATTTCCTTATAATCAATAGTTTCATAGAATTTAGGATTTGTTTGAGTCATCATTATAATATCATCTTCATTAATCTCAACCTCCAAAATTCCTGCTTTTGTTTCCTGAGTATATAGACCTGTTTTAACAATATTATTCTTTAATAATACAAAAAAACTTCCAATTGTAGCATGACCACACAAATCTACTTCTTCACTAGGAGTAAAAAATCTAATTTTAAAGTCCGCAACATCTGATTTCATGATAAAAGCTGTTTCACTAAAGCCTAAAGTTTTAGCAATTTCTTTCATGGTTTTTTCAGATAAATTATTCGCGTCAAGTACTACCCCAGCAGGATTTCCTCCATTTTTGGTCTTTGCAAATACATTTACTTTATATGCTTTAATATTCATATATTACTCACCTCTAACTATATATTCTATTTTCAGCAAGACTATTTCTCGCTTCTATAATTATATTTTCTTTTACTATAGTAATATTAATTATATTCTTTTATATTTTAATATTATATAATTTTTTATATCTTTATCGATAATAATATATTTAGTCAATTATATAAACAAAAAAGAACTATCTGACTAAGATAATTCTTTAATCTATATAATTTTTTATATAAATTTATTAATCATTTTTATATTTATCTATTTTTGTATCTTCAAAAAATTTAAAACCACCTTTCCCGTTTTTTTTCACTTCATACATAACAGAATCTGCATTTCTTAATAATATTTCGCTATCTGTTCCATTTTTAGGATACACTGCAATTCCAATAGAAGAATCAACATAGCATTCATTATTCCCTATACACATAACCACTTTTAATACTTTATGAATCTTTTTAACTGCACTTATTATAGATTTTTTATCTTTAGTATTTCTCAAAAAAACACAATATTCATCTCCACCCATTCTTGCAACTGTGTCTGATTTTCGAATACAATTAGAAATTCTATTTCCAACAATAATTAGTACCTCATCACCTACTTCATGACCATAATTATCATTTATATATTTAAATCCATCCAAATCAATAAAAAGTAACGCAAACCCAGCATTATCTCTTTCACTTTCAAGGATTACCCTTTCTAATCGTTCAAAAAATAATTTTCTATTTGGAAGACCTGTTAATTTATCGTAATTTGCTTGTTTTTCTAATTTTATTTCTAATATTTTTCTCTCTGTAATATCTGTTGCTGAGCCTACAATATAAGAAATTCTATTTTCTTCAAAAATAGGGGTCAAAGTTGTTAACCAAATACAAGCTCCACCAGGCAAATTTAATTCTTCTTCATATGTTATACTTTCCCTAGCTGTAACACATCTATTGTAATTTGCTGAAACAATATCTCCTAATTTGTTACCAAGTAGCTCTTGCGGAGATTTGTCACTTATTTGTTCAAGAGAAATACCAGTTTTATTCTGATGAGCATTATTATTTCGAATATATTTAAATTCACCATTTTCCAAAACTTTTATTAAAAACATAGCATCTTGAGTCCCATTAAATACTTTTTCATATTCTTTAGTCAACCTTGAAAGTCTTTTTTCTGTTTCTTTTAAATCTGTTATATCTGTATGTGCCCCAAGCATACGTATTGGTTTTCCATTCTTATCTCTTATAGCTAATCCTCGGCATCTTATCCATACAGTAGAACCGCTTTTATGCTTGTATCGTACAATTTGGTCATATGGATAATTTGGGTCCGCACAATGTTTTCCAACTTTTTCTATCGCTAGTTTTAAATCTTCCTCAAAAATAATATCTTGCCATTCACTTGTTAAATGTTTTTTTTCATCTGGATTGTAACCTAGCGTTTGCCAAAATTTAGGACTCATCCATTCAATTTGAGGATTTTCTAAATCCCAATACCAAATACCATCTAAAGAACCTGATTGTATAAATTCAAAAATATTAGTATCATTTTTAACTAAACTATATAGTTCATCTTTTAAATACATTCCTTCCATAAGCAACCTATTCCTTTCTTTACTATTTTACATATTACAAAATAGTGTTATTGTTAAATAAAAACAATATCTAATTTATTCTCCTTAATTTCAAGTCATATATTTTTATACCCAAATATACTTTGTTTCATATATTAAATTCTATCAAACAATAAAATAAAGGTAGTATAAAAGATTTTTCTCTTTCATACTACCTTTAAAAATTGCATTATTTTTTTGCTAAAAATTTTTATCAATACCATTTGATAAAGAACCTTAATTATATATGTTCTTAATTTATCTATATAATACTAATCTAATATTTCTTTTACTCTGCCCACTATACCTGATTCAAGCATAACTTTTATTCCATGTGGATGCGTTTTAGAATTTGTAAGAATTCTTTTTACAATACCTTGTGTTAACTTACCTGAACGTTGATCTTGCTTTTGAACCACATTAACATTTGAACCTATTTTTATATTTTGACGTTCTTGTCCTGACATATTAATCATTCACTTCATACCTTTCTTACATTATATTTAATATCTTTTTATATTATAAGTATTATTTTTATTCAATAAAAGTAATACTTAAGCCATTAATTTTAAACATTAATCATGCAAATCTGTTAATCTAAAATAATACTTTGTAAAGATTCTTCTATATCTTTTATATATATTCCTCCATGATAGCATATAATTCGATCTATTTCATAATTTAATAATTTCTTTATAGAATTTTTTGCCTCATCCATATCTAAAGTGTACTGAGGATATGGTATCATCAATTTATCATTTTCGACTACTAATGCATCACCCGAAATTAATGTTTTGCTATTTTTTAAGTAAATTGAAATATGACCTGGCATATGCCCTGGAGTAGCAATTACTTGCATACCTCCAAACCAAGAAAAATAATCACTATCTTTTAAGCATCTGTCCACCTTTACATTTTCTATTGTTTCTATAAAATACTGAAACTTTTTCGCACTTTCTTTTTCATCATCAGGAATTTTATCATATATAGCCTCTGCTTGCTGTAATCTTAAAGATTTTTCCTTACCACTAATATATTTTTCATCCTCAATTGATGAAAGAACTTTAATGTTTGGATACTCTTTTTTAAACTCTGCTAAAGCTCCCATATGGTCAAAATCATGATGTGTTATAATTATTTTTGTTAATTTACTAATATCAACCCCCTCTTTTTTAGCAGCATTCCTTATTAAGGGTAAAAAATTCGGATATCCACAATCAATTAAAACAACTTCACTTTCATCACTTAATATAACTGGATAAATGACATTTTTTTCACCATTAAAATCAAATTTAACCTCTAAAACTGTTAGTTTATTCATTAATTTACTCCTTTATTATTTATATATAAATATATTAACCCTGATTTTATAATTACTCCAGTTTAAAAATGATTCTGTATTAAATTTGTTCATATTTAGCTGTAAAAGCTCATAAAAAAACAGTATTTATTATCTTAATTAATAAAAAATACTGTTTTTTATTTATATATCCTTCTGTTGTCTAATTATTCTTCTTATACTTTGTTCAGAAAGATAATATTTCTGTGCAAGTTTTTTTATAGATATTCCTAGATTATATTTACTAAAAATTTCTCTGTTCCTTTTTTTTAGAATATCTTTTGTCTTCGTATTTTCTCCCCAAACTTTTTTGTTATTATTTTTTATTGGTATATATAAATATCCACCCTCTATATGTTCTTGAATCAATTTGACAATATATTCTGGCAGTATATTTTGTGCATTTTCATATTTCATATTTTTTGCTCCTATCTACTTTTTTGTCTGTAAATAATGAAGCAAAGACTACACAAAATAGCTTTGCCTAAATTAATATACTAAATTAGGCCCTGAACAAATGATTATTTTTATTATTTTGTATAATCTTTGCACAGAGCCAAAGTAGGCAGTATATTTCATCATATAATTCATTTGTTTTCCTCCTTTTGTCTATCAATTATTTATAATTACAAGTTGCTGCTTCTTCATTTATATCATATTATTTACCATAATTTATCCAATTTATCAGAATAGAAATCTATAGCTCTTTTAAAACTAACTATATCTTTATCACAAGAAGTTTCTGATATTATTTTAAACAATATTTCCATTGATTTTGAATGTTCACCTAAATTATAAAGCGTCATAGCCAAAAATACTTTTAAATAATTTATTCATTTATACGCCTCCAATAACAACTTCCTTAGTATTTCTCCTAAGAAAAGTTGTATATATTCATATAATTTTTTACAATTTTATCACTAGTTACATCTCCACCACTTATATAAAACTTGATTAAATTTGATGAAATCAATTTATCAATAATTGCTCCCAAAGAAGTTTTATCAGTAACGCCTTCAACTATAAATAGTATTACTTTTTTAGTCTTCATTAATAGTCCTCCCTGCAATTCTAAAAGCGCGACTGATTTCAAAACTATTTGTTTCCTTATATATTTCTTCTTTTTGACCTCCAAGATTAATACTTCTATAATACAAACTACGTAAATTATTATTACTCTTAACATTTTTAAATCTCATATATCTATTTTTAGGATTTGTTGTTGTAAATACAATTGAATTAGTATCTAACATTTCAAGAGGTCTTAAATTATGAGAAGTAAAAATTAATTGTCCTCTTCCATTTTCATTTATAATTTGAAGTATTTCTCCAAGCAAGTATTCAAATATTCCCGCATCTAATTCATCTATAACCATACAAACAGATTCATTATTAAACATGGTAATCAAAGTACTTAATATAGATATTATTTTTTTAATACCATCAGATTCATATTTTAAAGGTACAATAATATTTTCTCTTATTGAGATTAATTCTATTCTAATACCCTCACTACCATCCTCTCTAAGCTGTTTCCCATGATTTTTCAAACCAATATTTAAACCTGGAACTATAGTTTTAAAAACTATGTTCATTTGACCTATAATTTTAGCTACAACATTATATACATTTTCAGGCACAACTGATGGTTTAAGTAGACCAATAGCTAAATCACCTTGTGTCATTTTCTTTTCATCAAGCAATCTAAAACTAAAAGGTATTAATACGTTCATATTAATCATTGCAGAATTATGATTTTTAATAATAAATAAATTAACATTAGCATAATGTTTCAAAGCCAAAATTATATTAGTATAAGAATTAAACGAATTACTATTTTTAATTATATCTTCTAATTCACTACTAAAAATAAATGATGTACTATTTTTTAACTAATACCTGTACTTCTGATTTAAATGCGCGTTTATTGTAGTAAATACTTATATATTTATCTATTATTTTATTCTTATTATCTACAAATCCATTTGCCTCCATAACTTCTGATAAACAAACCACTAATGTAGCAACTTTATAATACTCTTTTCTAGCACCTCTACCTACAATCTCTTTTGCAATTTTATTTGTTTCTTCTTCTATCCATGATATGAACTTTTTTAAATCATCATATTTTAATAATTGTTTCTTTTTCCAATTCAAAATATTTTTTATAAACTCATCTTTATCAGATTCTTTTATATTTATTTTACTTATAAATTCGTCTTTTAATATCTTTTTTATATTATAACTATTATTTTTACTCAATAAAAATAATAGTAAAACTCTTAATATTGACTTTAAATCATAACTTTTATATCCAGATGTTTTTTGGTTTTTAGATTTATTATACAAATAATCAAAATCACCACTAAAAAATCTAAGAATATCTTTTTCTTCACTAGAAATACTATTTTTTTTCATATTATTATACTCAATTTTAAATTTATTAGGTGATAAATTCATTGCATATGCTACTGATTCTTTAGTAATTTCTTTGTAATCATTTAATTGAAATAATCTTATATAGTTATCTACTGTAGATTTTGAGTAGAAAATAATCTTATAACAATGTTCTTTTATTTTAGTATGGTTTAACTTAATAGCTGATTTCATAACCAGATTTCCAATATCACTTCTAATTACTAAATACTCTGGTAAAAGCTTTATTGCTTTCAAACCAAATTCTTCACATTTTAAATAATCTTTTTTATCAAATAATTTTTGACAACTTACTTTAAGTAATATAGGATGTTTTAAATAATTTTTTAAAGAATTGTTACATAAATAATTAAGTCCACCTTTATGCATATATGCTTCAATTAAATATTTAGTTGCAATATCGTTTTTATTTTTTTCTAAAAAATCAATCATTTCATCTATGAATATATCATCAATATCTTCTGTGTTTATAGAAAATATATCTTCTAAGTCTATTTGTTTATCATTATTCATGCTTATATATTTATACATCTTTTCAATTCTTTCTTTAGCACTATATATCTTAATTATTCCATATAACATATTTAATAAGGAATGCTTGTAATCAAAATCAAAATAATTAAAAAGCTCTAGATTATTTATTACAGTCCAATCTTCATCAAGTTCATCATATATATGTATATTTACATTAAAAATTCTTTCATATAGTTTTACAGATTCAATATACTTTTTTTCAAAAAATAAATTATTAGCTAAATCAAAAGCTTCTAATATTTTATTTTTTATCCCAAATGAATCATCATATTCATCAATAAAACTTTCATCATATTCATCATCAAAACTCTTATCATAGCTATCATAATCATAAAGCATCCAATCTTCTTCACTATTTGTTGATAAATAAAATTCTTTGTTTTCTAAACCTTTAAAATATATTTCTAAATCTTTTATCTTTTTCAATAAAAACTTAGTTGAATATTTCAATATTATCACCTCAGAAATCTCATTATTTAAAAATTATATTTTCTATAATTTCATTATATTTTCAGGCAAATATTGTTTTTCATTCTCAATATCTCCAAAATAACCACAAACACCATCTCTAGGAGAATTCGAGTTATTAATCTCCATTATTTCTTCACAATCATTATCACCTATACAATTTTCACATATATGAGCCTCACGGTCATAACAATAGTATAAAGCTTTTTTATCACAATAATCACATGTAATATCAACAAAATTATTTCTTGTCATTAACTCAATATCTTTATTATTTTTTCCACATTTATAATCTCCTAACACACTGATTTGTAGTGAAGTAGATGACCCATAATCATAAATATAATTAGCTTTCATTCCTACTTGTAATACATCTTTAATTTTAATATCCATATTTTTTGAAGATACATCACCACACCAAGCATAATCAACTTCAGACTCATAATCTAATTCTTCAATAGTAAATTTACTTAAATGTCCACAACATTCAAGCCAGATATCA
This sequence comes from Peptostreptococcaceae bacterium AGR-M142, assembly GCA_045345765.1. Classification (GTDB taxonomy): domain Bacteria; phylum Bacillota; class Clostridia; order Peptostreptococcales; family Peptostreptococcaceae; genus JAOARY01. Next base: position 2,555,996 of record CP148265.1, on the reverse strand, counting down.
CGTAAAAATTGATCTAATTTTTTCAAAGTAGCTCTTTTATCTATTCCTATATACATCCAATAGTCATTTAAAGAACACTGATATCTATCATCTGCCTCTATTTTTAAAATAAACATTTCCATTTTTCCATTTGCTTGTTTAATATTATCTTCTAAGTATTTTTTTCTTTCTTTACATGCCTTTAAATGCCTAAGTATTCCTCGCTTACTTATTTCTCTTCCACAATAATAACACTTACCTTTTGAACTCATTAATATCACCACCATTAGTTTTTTGAATCTATTACAGTTAAATTTTTTAAAAAAATTAAAAATAATAGACTTTAAAAATAAGATTTTTATAAATATGAATATCTCAACTATTAGTAAAAGATAAGATATCATAAAAATGAGTTTCTTTAATTTTCATAATACCTTCAAAAACTACATTCTTTACCTTATTAAAAATCTTTATCAACAACATTTGAGAAAAAACCTATTTCTTTATTTCAAAATGTCATATATAGCAAAATGATCTTTTGTTGCATTAGATTTATATTTTTTAATATAACTCTTGAATTTTTTTAAATATTAACTGGTTCTGACATAAAAATTTCCTCACTTTTTCTATACTCTCATAAGTTGGAACTGTGCCATCTATATAGTTTGATAAAAAAACTTCACTTTTTTTCAAATCATTTCTACTAACTTGATCTGAATATCTTATTGCTTTACAACTGTGATTTTTATCTTTTAATAATATATATATATTATCTTTTCTTTCAATAGAATCTAGTATTTCAGCATAATGTGTTGTAAATATCAAAGTTGCACCTTTTCTATTAATATCTATATCATTAAAAAAATCTATTATAGTTAAAACTAACTCTTTATGCATATGAATCTCTATTTCATCTATAAGCAAGTATCCACCTTTTTTAAGAACCAGATTTGCTTTGTGTATTAAATTTCCACCTTTTATTGTTCCTGAAGATAATATATCATGTCCCAATTGCTTATTATTACATTCGTAAGCATTTTTATCATCCTTAAAACATATCTCTAAATTATCATCATTAAAATCTAAACTTGCAATACTATTATCAAATAAATTGATACAGTCTATATTTGCTTTCCCTTTTACACTATAGTAATTTATATTTGTTTCTTTTATTGTATCTGAATAATACTTCGATACATTTTTACTTATCGCAATAACTATACTATCTTGAGGTTTTAACATTGAAAATTCATGTTTTTCAAATTCCTCTCGTGTGTGAATAATATCTTCTTCACTGTACTTAAATAAATCATTTCGTGATTTAACACGAGATTTTTTCTTCTGATAAATTTTTTCTTCATCATAACAAAAACTTTTAACTTCATCATCTACAATATTTTGAAATTCTTTTAATTTAGATTCTATTCTATAAAACTTATCTTCATAGAAAAAATCAATACTAATAATTGTATTATTCTTAAGTATCCCCGTAGGTAATGTTCTTTGATCTAAATTTTTGTGTCCTAATAACATATCCATTGCAAATTTAATTAGTTTTAAAGCTGTAGATTTTCCAGATGCATTTATTCCAACTAAAGCTATTAACTTTTGAGTATATATATAACCAGTTATATGGTTTACTTTTGTTTTATCAGGAACTCTATCTTTTGATGTAAAGTCTAGCATTAATCCATCTTTAAATATTCCAATGTTATCAAATTTAATTCTTAAAATCTCCATTTAATTCACTCCTTTGTTTAATTATATCATATTCCATTATTTATAAACATAAAATACGTTTATAAAAATTAAAATAATCTCTACAAAAATAAAGGTAGCATAAAAATGAGTTTTTTCATTTTCATACTACCTTCAAAGATTACATTATTTTCTTGCTAAATTTCTTCACCAACACCATTTGACAAAGAACCATATATATGTGTTCATTTTCTGCTTTTTATTATAATAGCTACAATTTATTTCTCTTCTATTTTCATTTCATTCTTTGATTCATCTATCAAACCCGATAATGGATTTTTTTCACTTACTCTTCTAAATACAAATTCTTTCTTAGGCACCTCTACCTTAGGAGGTGTATTGTCAATAATAAATATTTGATTTTTCTCTGATAACTCTACTAAATATTTGAATAACTCTTGATATGTTTCTGGATCAATACTATCCTCTGATTCTGTATTGGTTCCAATATTATTGCTTACAGTATCTAACATCAATAATCCTGGATGACAATTGTTATCTTCCTCATTATTCAGCTCTAAAAGTGCCCCTAAGTAAGCAATTTGCATACATAGCAACAAACAACCACTAGTATGTTTTAACACACTTATTCCTTTGTAATATGGTAAATATGTTTCTTTGTTTATATAGCAGCCATCTTCTTGAGTATTTGTAAAATTAAATCTAAACATCAAGTTTCTATACTTTTTATTTAGATTATCCAATATATCTTCTTCTCTTTTTTGCAATTTTGTAAATTCTTTCTTCTTTTTCTTTAGTTTTTCTAAGTCATTATTTAGTTTTGAAATATCTCTAGTATTTTTATCCATTTCATTATGAATGTCAATCAATGAGTTAACTTTATTTCTTTCTTCCGTTATATCTCTGATTAATAAATTGATTGACTCTATTTCTGGAAGATAAGGAACCTCAATATTCTTTTTATATTCATTAAGTGCTTCAATATAGATTTTTCGCTTCTCATTCATTTTATTAAATTCTATTTTATAGTCTTTCATCTTTTCCATATCAATACTAACTAAATCTTGTAATGTTTCTATCTTATTTTCTATTTGATTCAATGCTCTTTCAATATCTTCATTTGTTTCAAAACTTTCCTGCTTAACCTTAATAATAGTTTGGCAAAGAGGACATCTTTCACTTTGCTCTGCTATTTTAATTTTTTTCATTGCTTCTAATGTAGCATCTAATTTTTCTTTTTCATCTGAATAATCCTCTAATAACAATTTTTTATTCTTAATCAATAAATCAAGTCTTCTAATCTCTTCGTTTATTTTAAAAGATAGTTCATCAATTTCTTTTATGTCATTTTTTAAACTACTAAAAACTCTTGAATCATCCTTATTGTTTTGATTAATTAATTGCTTTTTCTTTTTTCTTAATTCATCTATTTTTCTTGAATAGCTTTCTCTATTAGCTGACAGTTGCACTAATTCTGTAGCCTCTCTATTGTATAAATAATCTTCTAATCCTGAATTAATTTTTTCAATTTTATTAAGTTCATTTTGCTTAATTTGAATGTCTTTATCTATATTTTCTAAATCAGGTATAACAAGATCATTTATTATCTTAAATACTTCTTTATTCTTTCCCGAAACAAATGTATTATTATTTTTTAAGAACTGATTAGTACCTAATTCACCCTGATGTATAAAAATATATCGCATATAATCCCTGAAAGAAATTTTTTCTTGATTCAAATCCTTACTTCCTGATTTTTTTCTTAAAATAGTATGTAAAGGGATTTGGAATTGCTCAGCAAAAAAATCATTAGCTTCATCTTCTTTTTTTCTCCAAGGAGAATATTCCTTATGTTCATCATATCCACATAAGTATATATTTATTGTGTTTTTATTGTGCTTTAAATTTCTGTTAATTGTATATATCGAATCTCCAGCTTTTAATTCTAAAAATACCTCATCACAATAATCATTTAATTCCTTTTGGACATCTAAATCAATTATTTTAGTTTTACCACCTAGGCAATATGCAATTAAATTCAGTACTAATGATTTTCCTGAAAATCCATCGCCTCTTATAATAATCAATGATTCATCAATATTTAATGTTCTTTTATAACTCTCTCCTGAAATTATCAATTTCAATAATCTTAATTTAGTTTTCATCTGCCCACAATACCTTCCTTTGATTTGCAACACTAAACTTTTCTTTTTCTATCACATAACTAATCTTCTTCTTCTCCTTTTCAAAGAAGTTATTTTCTAAATTTTCAACTACTTCTTTCCCACTATACGAAATTTTCATATACATTTTGGTCTTTTTCTTAGCTGATTCTACATCCACACTAATGTACTTTTGATTAGATAATATTAGAATATTATCTCTAACAACTTTTTCTAGTGTCAAATAATTATTTTGAATATAAGTTTCATCAATAAAAAATTCGTTATTAGATTTAATTGTAGTCATAGAGAGCAAAGTAAAATAATAAAGTAGTTCTTCCAATTCTATTCCTTTTTTACGTCTTTTTAATGAAAATAATATGAGAAGCATTTGCATACATTCTATATATTTATTTTCAAATAAATATTTGAGATCAATTGGTAATTTGCTCTTGTCCAAGTCTTTTTTCACCCCACCATACTTCATTTTCAGATTCAAAATCATCCGCCAGTATATGAATAAATCCTTGCTTGTTAAATTCATTTGGCATATTTTCATAACTAATATATTTATTCAATTTTGCAAACTCTAATTTATTTAGTTCTTCATGAATTGCTTTCAAAAAAATATCACTATTCTTTTGATCAGAATATAATGAAATCAATAGCGCTTTATATTTCATATAGGTCAATGCAAGAAAATGCTCCGCACACTTGCTATTATTCTTTATCCCCGATTTTTTTAGCCATCGAAAGTATTGTTCAGCAAAGAAAAAACATTCTTTGCTATAATCCACTTTTAATTCATCAATATCTTCTATTCTAAGTTTCTGGCAAAATATATTTTTTTCTAATTGCAGCTTTTCTTCCTTATTTGGTAACTTATCAAGGATAATGTCTTCTTCATTTATTTCTTCTCCACCAGTAGTATTATTAGTAGTATTACTACAAATATCACTTAGTATTTTGCGTATTTCCTCGCAATGTGATGACTCTGCTGGATTATAAGATATAGTCTCAATGTTATAATTTTGCTTTAAATGACGAATGTTTTCATTTGTAGGATTTGGCAAAATAATGTAATGCTTTGATTTAAAATATTCATTATTATCTTTTATAATATTTTGTATAAATACATCATTAAAAGAAAACCCAATGAACAAGAATGTTTTTACCCCTGAAAAAACAGAAAATAGTGATTTATATACATCGTCATCATATAATTCTTTGTATTTTTCACTACTAATAACAATGCTACTACTATCACTCATATTGCCATGTAGATGAAAAATTCTTTTTACTTTAGAATTACTAATTAATGCCTGAATATTTGATTTTACATCTTTCAAATTAACTGGAGTGAAATTAGATTCTAAGTAATTAGACATGATATGGTCATAATTTGTTGTAAAATACAAGTTGAAGCCATATTTACCCAAGTCTTCATAATTATTATCAATACTAATTATTTCATCAGGGATACTAGTATCAATAGTATTTACTATGAATTCTTGAATATCATCTTCGCTTCTATTCAAATATTTCTTTATTATACTAACTGCTCCCCAGTAATCATAGTTTTTGAGATCCATATCTAGCATAGGTAAAAAAGATGTCCCTTGAACATCCTCTATACCCATACCCAATGCACAATCTCTTATTAATTTATTCCAATCAGGTATATTAAACGGAATGGATAATCCAGCACCTAAAAAAGGAATAATATTTTTTTCTCTATATTTCTTTTGCAGCTCTTTAATTATATTCCCATTACTCATACAGTCACCCTTCTTGCTTATTCTAAAAATTGAATATTTTTTGCAAATATACATTTCATTCCAATCTACGTATCTTTATTTTTACTTCGATTATATTTATATGATACTACATAATACCATGCATTTCCACTATTATAGACAATTTCTAGCTAGTTCCTGTATATTTATGTTATACCTTGCCATAATTCCCATCCTCCAACCCCACATAAGCAGGATTATTCACCAAATTGCAAAGTCTTACAATCTCCTGTTCTTTAAGTATTTCACATCGTATATTTCCGCTTTCAAACTTTCCTACAAACTCCATTGTTTCTTTTAGAATATCCCTTTCTACATTTTCATGGTATTTATCCCAAATCATAATATAAAATTGTCTTTCCACTACATCTCCTGATATGGCATAGTTGCCATGACCATCATTTCATTTCTTAGTAGTTCTTTTTGCTTTTGATTATTGGTTTCAGATAATAGCTGTGTATATTCATTAATCAATGGTGATATATCTACTGGTCTTGATACTGCAAGAAACTTAAAAGGTTTTCTTATGCTTGATAATTCGGCTGTTAGTGCTCTACATATCTGTTCTTTTTCTGTCTCTGAAAATAAATCTATGCTTATTGAATTGATTTTTATATACATGATAATTTGACCGTCTCTTGTGTAAAGGAAACGGTCTTTTATATCTTTTGCATTTATGAATTCGTTGGCTGTTATTTTTGCTCATGATTTTTTTCTCTCCTTTCTAATATTCACTATTTAATGTTATCATACATTTTAAAATTAATTTTATCGATATTTCGTCAAGTCTGAAAGTTATATTTAATATACAAATTGATTCAATTCACTCTATAGTGTATTATGTTTTTAGGCAGGTGATATAAATGAAGCTTACTATGGGTGAAAAAATCCGTATTTTATTAAAAAGAAAAAATGTTACTATCGTTGAATTGAGCCGCAGATTGGGCACTTCAAATCAGAATCTTGCTAATAAGTTTAAGCGGGATAATTTTTCTATGAATGAATTAGACGCTATTGCTGAAGCTTTGGGGTGTGAGTTTGAGGGATATTTTGTGGATGAGGATGGGGAAAGGATCTAATAGTATTGTGTTTAAGTTAAATACCACAACCTAAAATATTATCTTTTTGGAGGATACACATGGCGAAAATTACTTATAATGATCAAATATATATTGAGAAAATATTAGAAATGAGCAGTGGATATGTACTAGATTTTTCAAACACTTCGTTTCAGCGATTCATATTTTCTGTTCTTAAAATTGATGTATATAAAAGATATGAATATGAATCTAAGGCTAAACTGCTTAGAAGAATTTTCAATGACTTTAATGACATACAAGTTGGAAAACTATTAATGAGTCTTCTAGAATATAAAAGAGAGCATTTAAGAGTAAAACCTGAAGAAAATGAGGACTTTCTTAAATGTGTTGATATTGGCTATAGGCTAATCGGTAAGAGAAAAGAAACTACTAATATTCCAAGAAGTGAAAAAAATGCTAAATCAACGGTTGACTATGATGAAGCATTTTTAGGAATTTGTAGTTTAGCAAATATGGAAAATAGTCAAAAACGAGGGTTTGAATTTGAACGTTTTTTGAATATTTTTTTTGATAAAAATGGACTCAATCCAAGAAATAGTTTTAAAATTATTGGAGAGCAAATTGATGGTAGTTTCGAGTTTTTAAATGAAGTTTATCTTATAGAAGCTAAGTGGACAAAATCTAAAATTCAAAAATCAGATCTTGTCATATTTAATGAAAAAGTAGCTTCAAAGTCAAATTTTACAAGAGGATTATTTATAAGTTACGCTGGATATACAGATGAAGCACTTCAAACTTTCTCCATAGGTAGGAAAGTAAGTATAGTATTAATGACTGTTGAAGAACTAACTATTCTTATACAGCGGAAAATGAGTTTCTCTGATTTCTTGAGGAAAAAAGTCAGAATCCTAGCTGAAGAAGGTGTTTTCTTCAAGCATATATCTGAATTATTCTAAATTATTATTTTAAAATATATTGGTCATGATATATTTTTATGCATGAAATTTCAACACCAAAAAACCCTAGATTCTATTAACTGAATCTAGGGTTTTTTACTATCCAAATTTTCTATTTTTTAACCTCAAAAACTACTCATTTCCGACGTGTTTCCGCATACCCTATCATATAGCAAACCTTATTTCTATACACATTTTTAGGTCTTTTTCGAGGTAATTTTCGCTATTTTTGCTAAAACTATAGAAATCACAAAAGTGCTTTAATTCTAGTAAAATCAATGCTTTTGGCGTTGTAGCTTTACCACCGTCTCGACATGCATAGAATGAGGGAACATATCTACTGGTTGAACCTCTTGTACCTTATATCCACCTTGTTCAAGTAAGCTTAAATCTCTTGCCAAAGTAGATGGATTACATGATACATACACAACCTTATTTGGTTTCATATCCAAAATACAATTAATTACACTCTCGTCGCAGCCCTTTCTTGGAGGATCTACAACAACAGTTGATGCTTTATTTCCTTCATCATGAAGCTTAAGAAAAACATCTTCTGCCTTACCTGCATAAAAATCAACATTTGTAATATTATTAAGCTTTGCATTCTTCTTAGCTGCCTTAATTGCTTCCTCTACAATCTCAACACCTATAACATGTTTAGATGCTCTAGCTAAGAACAACGATATACTTCCAAGACCACAATATATATCAAACACTTCTTCATCCTTACTCAGATTAGCATACTCCAACGCCTTATCATAAAGCTTCTTTGTTTGAACTGGATTTACTTGGAAGAACGAAAGTGGTGATATCTCAAAAATAAGGTCTCCAATATAATCTCTAATTATTCCGTTTCCATAAATATTTACATTTTCAAAGCCTAATATTCTATTAGTCTTATCACTATTAATATTATGAACAACTGTCTTTAATTCCTTTATTTCCTTTAATCTATTCAATAATATATCATAATAAGGAAGCTTCTTTCCGTTAGTAACTATTATGACCATAAGTTCATCTGTATAAAATCCATACTTAGTAACTATATGTCTTACTATTCCCTTATGTTTCTTCTCATCATAAATTCTTATATTAAATTCATCAAGCCACTCTTTAACTATCTTTACTACTCTATCATTTATTTCATGTTGAATCTTACATTCATAACAAGGAACAATCTCATGACTCTTTTTCTTATAAAAACCTATTACTGATTCATTATTTTTAAATGAAACAGGAAACTGAGCTTTATTTCTATATCTATATGGGTTTTCCATTCCTATAGTTTCATGCAAAACATAGTCTTTTATTTTTCCGATTCTATCTAAACAGTCTTTAACTATCTTTGTTTTTATCTTTAATTGTTCTTCATATTTAATATGTCCTATTTGACATCCACCACAATCAGACTTATCACAAGAATCCTCACATCTTATATCTGATTTTTCTATTATATTAAGTAATACTGCTTGTGCGTAATTTTTCTTTACCTTTGTAAGCTTTACTTCTAATTTATCTCCTAGCACACCACCATCAACAAAAACAGTATAATTATCTACCTTGCCTATACCGTCTCCTTTATCTGTCATATCTACAATATCAACTATAAGCACTTGATCTTTTTTATACATAAATTACTCCTTTACAAATTAAATTTATCCATTAAAAAATAGCAATCAAATGATTGCTATTTTGACTATACTATAACATCTAATTATAACTTAAAAAAAATTTTTTATCAAAATATTTTGTTTCCATTTAATTATTCCTTATATTTAGCTACTAATTCATCGTATCTAGCTTTATTTACTCCCATATCTGAATATCCTATTCTTGAAGCTGATCTATAATGAATAACTTGATTTTTATCATCAAAATAAAATTCAACATCATCCTTAAATTTCATTGTATTTGTACTAAATACCACATGTATATAATTTTCATTGTTTGTTATTATCTTAGCTGACTTATAAGTCTTTATTATGGATTCTATTTTTGCCTTTGATATTGATTTATTTTCTATATACTTTATTTCTTCTACCTTCTTTTTGGAATCATTAGTTTGAGAAGAGACCGCATTTGGTGAATTTGGCATTTTTGCTAACTTTCCATTACTGACACCTAGATTTTTAGGAATTGTATTATTTTTTATAAATGCAAAACAAACAATTATAACTAATATAAATATTATTATTTTAAATTTCACAATTTCACTCTCCTTTTTATATTTACCTATATAAATAATATAACATGACATAAGGCTGTCATAATTATTTTGTTACCCTTAATATAGTATAAATAATAAATAGGAAGTGTTTAAATTTTTACTTACATTATATTTTTTAAAGCTACAGAAATATAAGGTTCTATTTTTATTTCTATTTTCTTACCTCTTAATGAATCTGGATACAATATTATTTTCTTTGAATTTTCATCATCTATCTTATATTTTACTCTATCTATTACAGTATTATTAATCTCTACTATTTCTCTACCTTCATTTCTTAATGTCAATGAAAAAATATTTTCATCATTGTAACTTAATATTAATTTATCCTTTAATAAATCATTCGTCCATTTATTTAGCTCTGTAACATCTACCTTAAGATTATCATCTTTGTTCTCTAAAAGATAATGATAAAAACCATCCTCATCCTTCTTGCTTGGTTTATCTCCAAATATCACTTCAAAAAACTGATTTAAGCTTCCTTGTACCCTTATTTGATAATCCCTTATTGATTCTAAATGTCCTTGGTACTTAATCTTTCCTTGTTCTATTAATTTTCTAATACGATAATCTATATACGTATCTGTAACAAGGTGCTTAGATTCACCCATTGTCTTACCTATAATTCTTGCTGCCATCTTAAAATTAAATCCAGTATTTGCTACTATTTTTGAATCATAAAAATCTTCTTCAACGCCTAAAATCTTAGAATCTTTAACAATCCTTAAATTTTCTTTAGAATTTCTAAGTTCTTGCCAATCATTTTTTAACTCTTCTAATCTTTCGTTATCAATTTTTTTCATATTAAGTATTACTTTTTCTATATTTTCTATTGAACATTCTCCTAGAGCTCTTGGAATATATGCCTCATCTTTAAAAAACATTATTGGTTGTTTTGATACATCAACTTCATATATATTTTTATTTTCTAATTTTGAAATAATATATCTTAGTCCAACCTGATCACTTGAATTATTTCCATGCCAAATAATAATTGTATGTGTTTTATCTATATCATTTAAATTATTATATGAATCTACTACAGCCTTACTATACTCTTCAAAATAAGGCATTACCTCTTTATTCAAATTATTAATCCAATATATTCTTTGTCTAAATCCTTCTTCTTTATCTATATCATTTAAAGGTCCTACTGAAAGGTCATCTAAAAGCCCAACAACTTCACCACTATAATCATTCTCATTGTTTTCAAAAAAATATTTTAAGCTCCCTTTAGCTGAGTCACCAAAAACTATGTGAGTATAATTCATAAATAATCACCTTCTTTAAAATTTTTATTAACTTTAATTTTCCTATATATTTTATTCGAATTCAAGCAGTATTTATTTACAAAAGTTTAAACTTAACAATAAAATAGTTGAAAATAAAAATTATACATGCTATTATATGAGCAAAATCAAATATAATAATAAAACACTTTAAAGGGAGGAATTTTATGAAATATAAAGTTGCATTTGTATGTGTTCATAATTCTTGTAGAAGTCAAATGGCAGAAGGTTTTTTAAAAGATTTAGGTAGTGATATATTTTATGTTTATTCAGCTGGTACAGAAAATTATCCAGAGGTTAAGCCTCTAGCTGTAAAAGTTATGGAAGAAGCTGGTATAGATATGAGTGAACACAAACCAAAACTATTAACAGATATTCCTTATGAATTAGATATTCTAATAACAATGGGATGTAATGTTTCTTGTCCATTTGTTCCAAACAAACATATGGAAGATTGGGGACTAACAGATCCTTCAGGTGGTTCTATTGAAGACTTTAGAAAAACAAGAGATATAATAAAATCAAAAGTAGAAGATTTAATCAATCGCGTTAAAAATAAAGAAATAAATTTAGATTAATTTCTTTATTTGCTTGCACTTTCATATCTTCTTATAGCAATATTCCAAAATAACTTTGAAATTATATAATAAATAATTGTTATTAATACAAAACTAATAACACTTCTATCAACTGCATTATTTTTAAGTATATTAGCTGGAATATTGCTTACCAATAAAATCGGAAAAATAACCGTTAATAAAAAACTAAGTCCTTTTTTGAATATATCTTTAGGATATCTTGTTAATGTTAACGCCCCCATAAAGAACTCATGTATAGATGTTCCTTTTAATATAAAAAAACTCAAAGTCATTATACTAATCCAAAGTGAATAAGATAATATAACTGCTATTATTATAAATATTATATAAATCAAAATAGAAGATAAATATAATTTATTATTCAAAGAAGATATTGAGTAAAATAGTAAATACAATGCAGGTAATATACTTCCTAGATTTCCAAAATCAATATTAAAAACAGATATCAAAAATCTTGAATCAATTGGTTTTAACAAATAATTATCCAAATCCCCCTTAATAATCATTCTTGGTATACTAGGTAAATTTTCTATAAACAAAGCAAATACAATTGATTTTATTATTTCACTTGTAGCTACAAGTATCAAAATCTCATCTTTAGACCAACCATTAACTTTATCTTTTATACCAAAAATACTTTCATAAAAAAATATTATTAATAAAAACCATATAAGAGAATCTATCAAATTCATCAAAAAATTCTGCCAATTTATTAAATCATTCTTTAAATTTATTTTAAAAATACTAAAGTAAATATCTAAATATCTCAATTATATTCCCACCCCTTCATATTTACTAATTCCATTTTTCCAAGCAACCCTAGACATCAAATATAAAACTAAAGTCCAAATAAACTGTACGAATATACCAAAAATAATCTCGTTATAAGAAACTCTACCCAACAATATATTAATAGGAAAATCAACTATGTATTTAAACGGTAGTAAATTTATAAATTTTAGACTAAATCCCTTCAAAAAAGAAAGTGGTATCATTGCACCAGAAAAAAATTCAATAATTATCTCTAAAGTATAAAAAAATGCAGTAATATTATTAAAATAAAATGTAAGCATACTAACTGTATAGAAAAATAAAAAATAAATCATATATGCTAATATAAATGTTATAAAGAATAAAAAACAATTCTTATAATCTATTACAATCAAATCCTTTAAATATATCAAAACTAAAAATATATATGGAATTATGCTATACATGATTTTACATAATTTATTAGAAATATCTTTACACAACCAATATTTAAAATAACTAATTGGTCTTAATAGATATTTTGATAACTCTCCATATCTTATTTCTTCATGTATATTCCAATGAAAATCAGGACTTAAAAATAAAATTATAAATCTAGCCAAAATCAAATACGTAATTGTTTTATTAAGTGTAAGTCCACCTATTTCACCAGTATTTGTATATATAGTCTTATATAATGCTATTATTGCAAGCATAGGTATCAAACCTATAGTTGTATCAAAAATTATATTACCTCTATACTCACTTTGAGTCTTAAATGATAGTCTTGTAATATAAAAATAATCAAAATTTTTCATCTATTCCCCCATCTATTAATCCTTATTCTAAATATTATTCATAATATCTAATTAACAAAACCATTCATATTTTTTGATTGTTGTTAATCCTTATTGATCAGACAAATTTTTTAAGCATATATTTTTTCTATCAAATCCTTAGTTTGGTCATTTGTTAAATCTGCTTTAGCTCCATCATAAACAATTTGACCTTTTTTTAATATCAATATTCTTTCACAAATTGAAGTTATATCTTCAATTAAATGACTTGTTAATATTACAGTTATTTCATTTTTTTTACAATAAGATTTGATAAATTCCCTTATATTCTTTTTGGCAACAATATCAAGCCCAATTGTAGGTTCATCCAAAAATATTATCTTAGGTTCATGTAATAAACATGCAATTATCTCACATTTCATTCTTTCTCCCAAAGACAGATTTCTTACTGGACTATTTAATATACTCTTAACTTCAAGTAAATTCACTAATTCATCTAATGTATTTTGAAATTTTTTTTCATCAATTTGGTATATCTTTTGATTTAATTTAAAACTTTCAATAGGTGATAAATCCCACCATAGTTGATTTTTTTGAGCTAATATAACAGAAATATCTTTTAAAAACTGATTATCTTTCTTATTCGGATTTTTATTAAGTACTTTTACAGTACCTGAAGTTGGTCTTATAAGACCTGTTAATATTTTTATTAAAGTCGTTTTTCCAGCACCATTAGGTCCTATAAGCGCAACCATCTCACCTTGCTTAATATTAAGCGATAAATTTTTTATAGATTCAACATAATCATATTTTCTTATAAATAACCCCTTTATATAACTTTTTAATTCTTCTTCTTGAACTCTTCTTTTATATCTCTTATATACATTTTTGATTTCAATTATATCTTCCATATAATCCCCTCCCCCCAAAGATTGTTTTTAAGCAAAAAAATAAAAATATTCATATTAAGCAATATTTATTTTTCTGCCTAATATGAATATTTTATTAAATAAAAGCTTTTATTGTCAAGTTATGCTATTTCATTAAGAAATTATATCTTTTTTCACTTATATTATTTTTAATTATATTTGTTTTATAATCATTTGATGATTGAATATAAATATCATATTTACAACCTGGTAATGTATTTTTTATTACATTATCTTTTATCACCAAATCCTTAACATGATGATCTAAATATATACCTGAATTTAAATTAGTATCCCAAGGCCATAAACTCTCTCTTTTTATTGAATGACCATAAGCAAACACTCTATTTCCTATAATGTCCAAATCTTCAGATCTAACCAAGCATATACCTGTCATATCAACTGTTTTTATTATATTATCTACTATTTTTGAATCCTTCATATTCTCTACCAAAATCCCTGTATGTCTACCATTATCAATAGTATTTCTTGCTATTGTAAGGTTTGTTCCTCTGTATGAATCTTTAATTTCATGTTCTAGATTTTTTTGAACCCAAATACCTGCATGAGTACAATTTTTTATCTTATTATCTCTAATAATATTATCATAAGCAGGTAATGCATAAACTATTCCAGAAAGATTCGAATCCGTAATAGTGTTATTTTCCATTATAGAATCTCTACATAAATACATTACAAGTTGACTTCCATAAAGATTATTCCCTTTTACAATACCATTTTTTTGTCCACAAAAGGCCACAGAATCTCCATAAAAATCAGAAGTAACTTCACAATTTAATATCTTATTACCATCATCTAACTTATTTTTTTCAACCTTAGTTAGCATATCTTGCCCTGGATCATGGTAAGGACCTGGGAAGAATACGGAGAATATACTCTTATTTCCATATACTCTTACATTATCTAAAGTACAATGATTTACATTTGTATAAACTATTGCAGTTTTTCCAAATTTTCTATTATCCACTGTAATATCTCTAACTACTGTATTTCTACAATTTTCAACAGCTATTGTATCTGCTTTTGGATTAATTTGGTTTATTCTTGTTCTTTCTCTACTCTCTCCTCTAAATATAATATTCGATTTGTCTAAATGAATCGTCCCATTAGCTGTATACGAACCTTCTAAAACATAGAATTTACGCTTACCTTCTTTAACAAATTTATTTACAGCTTCATTTATATACCCAGTCTCTTCAGTCCTTATAATAGTCCATTCCTGATCATTTTCTGTTATATCAATGTCACCTTCCGACTTCTCTTCATCATCTTTGTCTTCGTCTTCTTTGTCTTCATCGTCTTTGTCTTCATCGTCTTTGTCTTCATCATCTTTGTCTTCATCATCTTTGTCTTCATCATCTTTGTCTTCATCATCTTTGTCTTCATCATCTTTGTCTTCATCGTCTTTGTCTTCATCGTCTTTATCTTCGCCAGCTTGTTCTATAATTTCAAAATCTCTATCACTGTAATCATATTCATATTCTGCAATAATATCACGATCTTCATCTTTTATAAGTAATTTCACATCTTTTTTAGATTCTTTCGCTGCTATTTTGCATATATCTTCTATATAATCTTCAAAATTATCCTTATCTCTTTTTGCCCATTCTTTTTTATCCTTATCTGCATCTATTCTTATTTTTACTTCGACTCTATTGGATCTAAGATCTACATCTGTATCTTCTATTTCTATATCATATTTTCCGTCTTTATAAACTTCATAGTCATCTTCTATTTTATCTTTTATCTCATCTTCTATTTCTTTATCACTTCTATCATCTTTTTCTTCTTCATCATATTGCATTATAACATCAAATTCTCTATCATCTTCTTCGTATTCATATTCTCCAAGAATATCATTATCTTCATCTTTTACGGTAATTTCTACATCCGTATTTGATTTTTTTCTTGCCATTTTACATATATCTTTTATGTACTCTTCAAAATCAGCTTTATCTCTTTTTGCCCATTCTTTTTTATCTTTCTCTATGTCTAATTTGATTGAAATTTCAACTTTTTTAGATTTTGCATCAACATCTACATCATCTATTTTTATGCCATATTTCCCATCTTTATAAACTTCATAATCATCTTCTATTTCTTCTATTATATCGTCTTCTATATCCTTATAATCTTTATTTCTAGATTTCGCATATGTATATACATCTTTTGTGTTTTCATTTGTATTGTTTTCAAATTTTTGTATATCTTCATGTGGAATCAATGGGCGATTTTCTAATTTTTTTGTATCTGCTTTATTAATTATATTAAACAAAGCATCTGCAATATCAGAATCACTTTTTATTTCTACATTCTCATCTATAGTCATGCCATCTGCATAACTAACAAAATCATTTAAGTCCAATTTTGCCATCATAAAATTATCTTCTCTAAATACCATTGGCAACAAAAATACAAATATTAAAAATAATACAAGTCCTTTTTTTATTATATTTTTCATAATTCCTCCCTAAATTCTCTAATTGTTTGTTTTTTTTATTGTGAATGTTGGTCAAAAAAATAATGAAATCACAAAATATTAGATTTTCTTTTGACCACCTCATCTATTTATATATCTGATTTTAACATATTAAATTACTTAAATTATGTTTTTTCAAACAAATAGTTTCAGCGACCTACAATGAAATTATTTATAAAAAATAATATATTTCTATTTGTATATTTTATAAATAAATATATTGACTATGTTGTTAGAACACAGATTATACTTTAGTTGAGGTGATAAATATGAGTTTTAATCAAGAATATAAAGAACAATTCAAAACATATGCAAATCCTATGATTTTAAGATCAATATTTGAAAGTCTTATGCATACAGCTGATAAATTAATAGCAGGTATATTTATTGGTTCAACTGCTTTAGTTGCAACCACATTAGTAAGTCCTCTTATGTTTTTTTTAGCTGCAATCGCAAGACTTTTTATATCCGGTCTTGGTGCTTATATAGGATTACTTATCGGTAGAAATAATATCAAAAAAGCAAACCAAACTGCCAGTTCAATACTTTTATTTCTTTTATTTTTAGGCATAGTATTAATTATTCCACCATTTTTCTTTTCAAATGAATTTGTATATTTATTAGGAGCAAGGGGAATCTTTAAAGATTTGGCCGCTGATTATATAAAGATTTTTTCACTTTCATTTCCTTTTTTATTAGTTGGAAGAGGTATGGATGCTCTTATTTTAAATGATGATAGTCCTAAATTTAGTTTTGTATTAAATATTATAACAACTTCAAGTAATTTGATATTTAATATAATAGCAGTAGCAGTTTTTGATTTTGGAATAAAAGGTCTTGCTTTTGCAACAGTTATCAGTTGTATATTAGAGTTTTTAGGTGGAGCATATTATTTTTTTAACAAATCCAAATACAATAAATTTAGCATATTTTTTCTACCTTACAATAGGATTAGCTACTTTAATTTCAAATTATCCATTACAAATGAGCATATTCTTTACATCTATAAATAGACCTTTAGAATCTGCCTTTATATCAATATCTAGAACTTTAATACTCATTCCAATTATGATTTATATGTCCGTTAAATCTTTTGGAGCATTAGGTGTTTCTATTGGTTTTATAGTTGCCGATATTATAATGTTTGTTCAGATTTATATTTATATGAAAAAAATAGATTTATCTACATTAAAAATTTATGAATAAATTTTTTTAGCATTTTATTTTAATATTTTTACAAAAAAACTAAAATAAAATCTAGTATATTTCTAAGAAAGGATAAATAAATGACTAGAAAAAAGCTATTAAAAAATGAAGTAATAAAAATATTTAATACAACAAAAGAAACACTTAGGCATTATGAAAATAAAGGACTTTTAAAGCCTAGTATTTCAAATAATAATTATAGATATTATGATTTTAATGATTTGCAAAAACTTCGCCAAATATTTTTATTAAAAGATTTGGATATATCTCTTGATAAAATGAAAGAATTAGATGAAGGTAAGTTGGATAAAAAAGATTATATTAAGCTTCTTGAAAACCGTAAAAATTCTTTAAATGATAAGATTAATAAATTAAAAAATATACAATCCAATATAATACATCTTATAGATATATTAAAATCCAATGACAATAAAAGTTCTTATTTATTAATACCTAAAGATGAACGACATTATTACGCACTAAATACATTTGATAGCGAAATTATGGAATCTCCAAAAACTTATTATGATAATTATAAGGATTTGATTTTGGAACATGATTATAGTGAAAAACAAATAGAAATTCTTTATAATTACAATTCTTTAGGTACAGGTGAATTTATAAATCCTAAAATTTGTATAGAAATCCCTGTAAAAAAAGATAATCAAATTAATAAAAAAGACCATCTTTTTAAATTAGAAGAAGGTCTTTATTTATCAATATTTTATGAATTCGAACATGGTAGTTTTAATAAACTGCCTAAATTAAAAGAAGAAATAGATGAGTATTTAATAAATAATAATTTAAAAAGAACTGATGAATACGTTATGGAAAAAGAACATCCCGAATTATCTTTATTCTTGGATGAAAATATATCTGTATTTGAATTACAAATAAGAGTTAAATCTGTTTAATAAAAGTCTTTGCCCAATTTAAAGCTTCATCTTTTACCGTATCAAAATTTTTGACTACATTTAAACAAGATAAATCACCAATAAGTTCATTATTATCCTTCTCAAAAGATGTCATAGCTCTTTTTACAGATTTACTAGCTCCACCTTCATGACAATAAAAATATGCTATTTTTTTATTCTTTATAAGACCCTTTTCAAACATAGTATAAATAGGTGGAGCAAAATTCCCAGCCCAAATTGGAGATCCTAATATTATTAAATCATAATCATCCATATTTATATTAAGGTCTTTAATTTCTGGGGTCTTTTTCATTATCACCTGACTTCCACCCCATAAAAATTTACTAAATCCTTTTGACTTTAACTCATTTACAGGTTCTACTCTTTTTATATCAACCTGCAAATTATTCGCTAAGTATTCTGCTATTTTTTTAGTACTTCCTTCAAATGAATAATATAAAATCAAAACTTTAGACATATTATCACCTTCCATTTTTAATATCAATTGTTTATACCCTAAAATATTACTTTGTAAAAACTTATATCTAATTTATCTTCAATATCTTTAATTATATCTATATAATTATTCTTCATATTATAACATCTTAAAAAATTTCATATAATTATAGTTTAACACTTTCTACATTTATTAAAAATTAATATCGCAACTTAAATTAAATATAAAAATCAAGGTGATAAGTCCAAAAATATAATAGCTTGTATTTTATTATCAAGTTTTAACTATTAATTTGGTATATAATCTTCATTAACATTTAGCACTAACGGTGAGATTATTGTATTACTCAAATCCTGCCCATTACTTACTGCTGTTGACATTGCTTTAAATGAAGAACTATAACAAAGTATCATAGTTTTAGTTTGTTCATCTATTAAATCCCTACTCAACATATATGCAAGTTTTTTATAAATATGATTACATATTGATATTTGAGATTTATACATACTAATTTGACTATTTTCCTTTAACAAAATTAGTTCATCAGAAAAATCCATTTGCGAATATAATAGTTCACACATTATTTGTGGAACAAAACAAATAAGTTCAAATGCTCTATTATCATTTTTTACTACATCATATATTTTTTCATCTACATCTTCTAAATCCTCATATGTTTTGCATTTAGAAAATTCATCAATTGCCTTTTGTATATACTCATTTATAAGTTCTTTTGAAATTTTATTAGTTTCTTTCTTAGCTTCTTTATCTATCAAGACAAAAAATTGTTTTTGTGAATATAGAGGTGTTTGTATATTCCATTTGCTAGCTACTTCATTTATATATTTTGTTAATTCTTCATTTTTAAATCCATTTATTCTACATTCACAATTAATTGAATCTTCGGTTTTTGAAGCATATATTTTTACTATATATGATTTTTTATTTCCTAATCTCTTTGATATTTCTTCTCCCAACAAAGACCAATAATCAATATTATTTTCACTTTCTTTCTTCCCCATAACAGCTAAACAACTACTATACATCGTATAATTTTTCTTTTTATCGTAGTAATTCACATCTATATTTGTTCCTTCTTCGTCTTTCAAAGCCTTCTTTAAAGCACAAAGAGTTGTAAAACAAAATCCTGCAACCGCTTCTTGAATCATAATATCTAAACTTTGACCTATACCAGCTGTAGATTCAACCATTTCCTCATCAAAATTTTCATTATTTAAAATAAATAAAATCTGTATAAAATTTTCATTCAAATTTGCTATATGTACTTTTATACGAAGATTTATATTTTCTATTACAAATTCATCATCTATAATCTTCCCATCTTCATTAACAGTATCTAATACTTTTAAAACCTTATTTTCCAAATGAGCCTTATCAATAGTATTGTTTTTATTATTTTCTTTTGATTCATGACTTTCTTTTTTTCCAAAAATTTTTTTAAAAAAACTCATATTACCACCCCTTTTATACATTCTTTAAAAATTTTAACATATTAATTCATCAAAATTATTGTTTTTTTAATAAATAGTTTAAATTACCTAAATATAAGTATTCAAAAAAATTTTAAAATAACTTATTTTAAGCTCGTATCCATAACTTTATCGCATAAGGTTGTTACATTAAAATAATCAAAATATTTTTCTTCAAGAGGTATCCACTTTTCTATAAAATTATTTAGACTTACTTTTCCATTTCTTTTTAATATTCTATTTAATTGTTCTTCCTTATTTATTGTAAGAAAAATTTTATAGTCATAATAATCAATAAGATTATTATTCATACTATAAGACCCCTCTATTACATTTATTTTTTTATATTTAATATCTATATAATCACTAAAACTATTATCCATGCAATTATATTTTTTATAAGATATATCTTCTTTATTTATAATTTTATCAAGAATTTCTTTTTTAAATCTTTCATGATGAACATTTTCTCCAGGTATATCTAATCTTTCCTTTGTTCTTAGATCAAAAGGAACAAAAAAATCATCCATATGAAACAAATTACAATCAAAATATTCTTGCAAAATTTGTCCTAAGGTACTTTTGCCACTACCACATCTACCATCTATAGCTACTATTATACTTTCTTTTGATTCTAATTTATCTTCAATATCTTTAATTATATTTATATAATTACTATTCATATTGTCACCTCTTAAAAAATTTCATATAACTATAGTTTAACATTTTTTATGTTTATTAAAAATTAATATCGCAACTTAAATTAAATATGAAAATCAAGGGAATAAATCCAAAATATAAAAGAAGATGGACAAACCACCTTCTTTACTACTATAAACCTTTATTATTAACATATTATTAAAAGTAATAACTACTTTACTTTCAATATATTTTTTTATTCTCTATATTTTTATTTTATAAAAATAAATTATTACAAAATATCTAAGTTAATTCCGACTTCATCATCTATAGCCTTTTTATATATAGTATACGATGTATTAATGTCTTGGATTGACATTCCTGTTGCATCAAAAATCGTTATCTCCTTATCATTTATTCTTCCTTCTTTCTTTCCTAATAATATCTCACCTATTTGAGCATGTATATCCGACTCATTTATAATTTTATTTTGGATTGCAGTTCTTGTTTCTCCACGATTTATACATTCGGCTGTATTATCTGTTACAATCTTAGCGTTCTTAAATAAATCCTCATCTAATTCCTGTTTATGTGGGCAATCTGCTCCAATAGCATTAATATGACAACCATCTTTTACAAATTCTTTCATAACTATGGGCTTATCACTTGGAGTCGTTGTTATTATTATATCTGCGTCCATACAAGCTAATTTCACATCATCAAAAATATTAAATTCAATATCTTCATATTTATTTTCTAATTCTAATTTTAATTTGTTTGCCTTTTTGATATCTCTTCCCCAAATGTTTATATATTTAAGTCCAAAATAATTTATATGAAATATAATTTGCATCTTTGCTTGATCACCAGTTCCAATAACAGCTAATTTTTTTGAATCCTCTTTCGCCAAAAGAGTACTTGCTAAAGCTCCAGCAGCAGCAGTTCTATAACTTGTAATATATGTTCCATCCATTATAGCTAGCGGAATTCCTGTCTTTGCATCAAATAAATTTATAAGCGCAACACCAGAAGGAAGATTATATAATTTTGGGTTGTTCCAAAATCCACCAGCTACTTTCATTCCTATAATATCTTTTGATTTACTATATCCATATTTAAAGTCCATTTCTGCATTATTTTTAGATATATCTATTGAAGATATTTTTGGTTGCAATACATCATCATTACAAAAATCTATATAAGACTCTTTTACTGCATCAAATACATTTTGTATCTGCAAATATTTTAATACTTCATTTTTATTCAAAATAAGAGTTTTCATTTAGATTCTCCCTTCATACTCATTAATTATCTCTTTAACTTTTACAGTATCAATGTTACAACCAGTTATTATTGTTGCTATATTTTTTCCTTTTACATCTATTTTATTATCCAAAAGTGCAGCAATTCCAACAACAGATGAACCTTCCGCTATTTGATGATGTTTATCAATTAAATAATAAAGAGCCTTCTTGATTGAATCTTCACTAACCAAAACAACATCATCAACAAATTTATTAAAATCATCAACCATATCAGCATGAATATCCCCAACAAGACCATCAGCTAAAGAATCAAACATCTCTATCTTTGTATATTTTTTATTTTTAAATGCTTCATACCAAGGCTTTGATACTTCTGGTTGAATTGCTATTATCTTTATATCTGGCTTAATATATTTACATGCTCTTGCTATACCAGATATAAGTCCTCCACCACCAGCAGGAACTAATATAATATCCAAATCTTTATTATCCTCTAAAAGTTCAAGACCAATCGTTCCTTGTCCTGCTATTATCTTAGAATCATTAAATGCATGTACAAAAGTTCTATCTTCATTTTTTTCTATTTCATATGCATGTTCTTCACTTCCATCATAATCCTTACCATGAACTAAAACATTTGCGCCTAATCTTTTTGTACTTTCTATTTTTGTCTTTGGTGCAGTAGTTGGAACTACTATTTTTGCATCTATACCTAGCATATTTGACACATAGGCAACTCCTTGTGCATGATTACCTGCTGAAGCAGTTACAACACCTTTTTTCATTTCTTCTTTTGTAAGAGATTTAATTTTATTTGTTGCACCACGTAATTTAAATGAACCTGTTTTTTGTTGATTTTCAAGCTTTAGATAAACATTTGCATCTGTTAATTTTGATAAATCATATGAATATTCTAAAGGTGTTTTTCTTACTATTCCTTTTATATTATCACTAGCTTTTAATATATCTATTAGTTTAATTTCCATAATATCACTCCTATTTATAATCAAATAAATCAACCAATATACTTTTTTTGAATTTAAATATTTTATAAGTTTGATAGTCTTTATAATATTTATATTTATTTTATTATATTTATAATCATATGTCCTCAACCAAAAACGATTAAAGCATACCAACCAAAAATCATTTATTATTTAATGTTTTTTTAGGTATAATATAAATCAAAACATAAAAATTATAACAATGATTATATATTTTTTTATATCCATTAAAAAAATATATAAAATTAAAATATTTCATTTGTAATAGATTAAATAAACAGGATGTGATTTTATGAACATTATTTATAAATTAGATAAAACTTTAGATACCCCTCTTTATATTCAAATCCAAAATCATATTATAACCAATATCAAAGAAGGTAATTTTAAAAAAGGTGATAAACTTCCTTCTCAAAGAGAATTAGCAAAATTATATGATGTAAATAGAAGTACTGTAATAAACGCATTGGATGAATTAATATCAAAGGATATATTAGAATCTAAAACCAAAAGGGGCACGATTATAAAAGATGATACTTGGTCTATTTTATCTAATCAAAATAATTTAAATTGGATGAGTTTTGCAAAATCAGGTTCATTTTATCCTAATTTAAATACTGTTAGAACAATAAATGAATATGATAATAAAGATCTCATAAAAATAGGTGCTGGTGAATTATCAAATGATTTTTTTAAAAAAGATATTATGGAAACTGTCCTAAATGATATGAAAGTCAATATAAATAGCTTAAAATATGAAGAGGCTAAAGGCTCTTATGAACTTCGGGTACTATTATGTAATTATTTCAAAACAATAGGTATTGATGATATTAATCCAGATAAAATATTAATTGTTTCAGGCGCACTTCAAGCCCTACATCTAATATCTATTGGTATATTAAATAGAAATTCTACTTTGTTAACTGAAATGCCTTCTTATGTTAATTCTTTAAGAGTTTTTCAGTCTGCTGATGTTAATTTATACGGTATTAAAATGGATGAAAACGGTATAATAACTAAAGATATTAAAAAAGCAAAACGAATTTCAAAAGCCTCTTTACTATATACTATTCCTTATTTTCATAATCCAACTGGTGTAAGCATTAGTGAAAAAAGAAGGGATGAACTACTTGAAATATGTAATGAATTAAAACTTCCGATTATAGAGGATGATACTTATAGAGAACTTTATTTTGATAAACCTTATAAACCTCTAAAAGCTTATGATAAAAATAATTTGGTTCTTCTAACTGGTAGTATGTCAAAAATACTATTTCCAGGATTAAGACTGGGTTGGATTATTGGCAAAGAAATAATCATAGACAAATTAGCAGATCTTAAAATGCAAATAGATTATGGTACTAGTTCATTATCCCAAGAAGCATGTATTTCATTATTAAAAAATAATTTATTTGAAAAAGCTTTGGATGAAAATAGAAAAGAACTAAAAAATAAAAGAGATTATATGTTAAATACTTTAGATATGTATTTTAAGGACATTGCTAGTTGGAATAATCCAAATGGCGGTTATTATATTTGGTTAGAACTAAATACAAATATATCTTTAAAAAAATTATTTGATAATGCATTAAAAAAACATATTCTAATACATCCTGGCGATATCTATCATCACAGCAAAAAAAATCATATAAGACTTTCTTATTCACATGCTTCTTATGAAGAAATTTTATATTCTTTAAAAACTTTATCTAAACTAATAAAAATTCAGATTAAAAATAATTAATAATATAATTTTGTTTTTGTATGTCAATATAATATTTTTGTTAATTAAATTTTTTTAGAAAATATTAAAAAAATAACCTCTTGATTATATTAAAGAGATTTCTAATTTAATCATATCTAAATTAAATAATTAGATATGCTTAAAAGAATTTTTATAAATATATAATCAAGAGGTTATATTAATTTCTAAAATAAATATAGTTTTTTGAGATTTTTAAATAAATATAGTTTTTCATAAATTTTTTCATAAGTTTTTTCATAAGTTTTTTCATAAGTTTTTCATCACTATTAATAATTTTAATTTTTAAAAATTAAAATTATTTAGCTTTATTGTTGCTTTGTTTTCTTGTGATTAAGACCATAAGTCAAACTGTAAAGTACAGGCACTATAACCATCGTTAAAACAGTTGATACTAAAAGCCCTGCCATTAGAGATATTGCCATCGGTGCAAATAAACTGTTACCACTTATAGCGAGTGGGAATAATCCCATTATTGTAGTCATCGCACTTAAAATAATCGCATTAAATCTTTTATCTACAGCATCTTCACAAGCCTCTTTAACATTCATCCCCTCCTTAATTGCATCATTTATATATTCAATAAGAAGTATTCCATTTTTTACAACCAAACCAACTAATGCAATTATACCTAAAAATGCTGTAAGTGATAATGGTTGATTTAAAAGGAATAGTCCTATAAGTGAACCTATTAAAGAGAGTGGTATAGTCATTAATATTACTAATGGTTGCAAGAATGAACCAAATTGTAATACCAAAATCACATATATTAATGCTATAGAAAATACTGCAAGTATTCCTAAAACACCAAACATCTCACTAATACTTTCTCTTTCTCCATCAAAACTTATATTTGTATCCAATATATCTACATTTGGAAGTATTTCATTTTCTATTTGAGTTTCTAAAGCTGATGAATCATATTTTGGTAGAGTATCTGCAAGTATTGTTATAGATGTCTTTCCATTATATCTATTTATTGTGTCTACCTTTGATGAAAAATCAATTTTAGAATACTGTTTTAATGGTATTTTATTATTTGTTATTTTTGATTTTATATAATAATTTTCTAAATCACTTACACTATTTATATTAGAAGTCATCTTAACATCATATTCTTTGCCGTCTTTTAGATAAACAGTTGGATTAGAACCATAAAGAGCCATATTAATTTGTCTTTGAACATCATAATTTGAAATTCCCATCATAGTTGAATTTTGAGTATCTATATTCACACTATATTGTAAAACTTCAGGTACAATATCATCTCTTATATTTGTAAGACCTTCTATATTTACCATTTTATCTTGAATGTCTTTAGCTACAGAAACTATATTATCGTAATTATTTCCACTTACTCTAATAATTACTTTTGCATCTAATGGCGCTCCATTTTGAAGTAAATTAATTTTAGCTTCACCACCAACTAGATTATT
The DNA here is from genome assembly GCA_045345765.1 of Peptostreptococcaceae bacterium AGR-M142. Lineage (GTDB taxonomy): Bacteria > Bacillota > Clostridia > Peptostreptococcales > Peptostreptococcaceae > JAOARY01. The sequence goes on along the minus strand of CP148265.1, from coordinate 2,529,080 downwards.
ATCTAATTTTGTTTGTAGATAATTTGCATACTCTTCTCTATCTTCAAACTTAGAATCTTTTAAATCATATTTAATAAGCATTTGAGCATAATCTGCTGAAGGAGTAGATGGCATCATAGATATATAGAATTTAGGAAGTCCATCACCTATACCAACAGTTGTACTTTTTATAGTTTTTTCATCTTTTAAAATATCATTTATTTTGTTTGTAAGTTCTTCTGTTGACTCCATATTTCCCTGTGTTTCATTTGTTATTTTTATATATAATAAATTCTTTTCAACATAAGGGAAGAACTGTGATGGTAACATTGGTGTTATAAATTTTATAACAAGTATAAATAATACTAAAACAAATGCTACTACTTTCTTTTTATTTTCCATTGAAACATCTAACATATGATTGAATGTTTTTCTTACTATGCTTTCTTTTTTAGCTTTCTTTTTACTTGGTTTTAATAACCACTCACCTAAAAATGGAATTACAATCATTGCAACTATATAAGATGCTACAACTGAAATTATTAACACTAAAGGTATTGCAATAAGAAATTCTCCAGCCGCCCCAGGCATACCCATAAGTGGTGAAAATGCTGCAACAGTTGTTAAAGTTGCTGTAAATACTGGTATTAATGCTTTTTGAACAGCAGAAGTTGATGCCTTTAGACTATCCATTCCTGCATCTATATTTACTTGTATTCCATCACTTATAACAATTGCATTATCTACAAGTATTCCTAAAGCTATAATAAGAGCTGTTAGAGACATTTGATGAATATATAATTTATTTAGATACATTACTGCAAAAGTAATAAGTATTGAAAGTGGTAATGCAGTTGATACAACTATTGAATTTCTAAAGCCCATTCCAAAGAAAACAACAATCATAACCAAAGCTATCCCAATTAATAAATTCATCATAAAATCATTAACTGATTTTGATACATCATCTGGTTGATATATTATCTCTTCAACAATTAAATCCTTAGGCAAATTAGACTTAACTTCATCTAATACTTTTCTTACATCGTCACCTATTAATACTACATTTTTACCTTCTTCAAAATAACCAGAAAGTATTATTGCATTATTCCCATTTTGTTTATATTTTTCCATATCATCTTTTAGGTCAAATCTTACATCTGCAATATCTTTTAATCTAAGAGTTATTCCAGTTTTTGATGAAACTAAAAGTACTGTATTTTTGATATCGTCTATACTATCAAAACTACCAACAGCTTCTACATTGATTCTTTTTCTTCCATTTTCTAAATATCCAGAAGGAATCTCTATATTTTGCATCATCAAGATATTATTAACATCTTCAAGCGAAAGTCCCAAAGAATTTAATTTTGATATATCTATATCTATTTTTATTTCTTTTTCTATTTCACCTTCTATTTCAAACTTAGATACACCTTCTACTTCTGTTAATTTTTCTTTAAATTGTTCTCCAAAAGATATTAATTGATCATATGAATAATTTTGACCAGATAAACTTATTAACATACCTGATGTGGATATTAAATCCGTATCTATAATACTGTCCATGGCTCCAGAAGGAAGTTCTTTTTTTGCATCAGCTATTGCATTTCTCACATCTTGCATAGATTTATCATTGTCAGCTTCTAAATCAAACATTATAGTTGTTATACCTACACCTGTTTTTGCAATACCTTTTATTTCATCTACTTTATCCAATTTATTTAATTCATCTTCAATTTTAGTAAGCACTAGTTCTTGTACGTCTTTAGCACTTGCCCCTGGATAAGGTGTTATAATCATAGCAACTGGCATTGAAACATCTGGATTTTCTTGTCTTGGCAAATAGTAATATGATAACACTCCACTTAAAGATATTATTAGTATCATAAATACTGTTATTAATCTATTTTGTGTAAGTGATTTAATTATTTTTTCCATTATCTCACCTTCGAATCTTCATTTTTTAAAGCAACATCTTCAATTACTTGAATTTTAGCTCCATCATTTAATTTTTTCATTCCTAATGTTACGAATTTTTCACCTTCATTTAATCCTTTAACCTTTACATCAAATTCTTTTATATCATCTATCGTAACAACTCTTTTAAAAGCTCTATCTTCTTCAATAACATATACAAATTGTTCTCCTTGAGATAACACAGAGTCTATTGGTATCCAAACACCATTTTCTTTTCCTACCTCAAGCTTAACATCTAAAATTTTACCTATTCTTATATCTTGATTCTCTGATTCAATTTTTACTAAATAAGTTCTTGTTTGCATATCTGGAACATCATTTAATTCAACTACTTTTCCATTAATTTTTTTATCATCATATTCTATAATCGCATTGGTATTCATACTTACTTTATCTATATCATTTTCTGATAAACCTACTTGAATTATTTTCGAATTATTTCTAAGAACCACTACTGGATTTCCTTGAGGAACTAATTCACCTTCTTCAAATACAGTACTTAAGACTACTCCATCTGTTTTCGCAACTATATAAGAATCATCCACAAGTCTTTTTTGTAAGTTATAATTAGTTTTTGATATTTCATAAGCCTCTTTGGCTTGATTATATGAATTCTTTGAAGCTTCATATTTTAATTTAACTTGATCTAATTGATCTTTTGATATTCCACCATCATCATATAATTTTTTCATATTATTATATTGATTTTCATCATAGTCTAAAGCTATTTTTGCCTTGTTAATATCAGCATTAGATGCATTAAGCGCTGAATTTGCTTTGCTTAATTGTAAATTCAAATCTATACTATCTAAAGACGCTAATACTTGTCCTTTTTTAACCTTCTCTCCAGCCTTAACATTTAAAGATTTTAATTTTCCAGTTGATTTAAATCCATATTTAACTTGATCTTTAGGAACGACAGTACCTTTATATTTTAATTCTAATGATTTTTCTACAAGTTTTGCTTCTTCTACCTTTACAGGTTTACCTTTTACCTCTTTTTCTTCTTGTGCTTGAGTTTGACAACCTGTTAAAATTCCTATTACTAAAACCATAACAGAAAGACTCTTTAATAAATTCTTATTCATAACATAAACCTCCATTTAATTCATAGTTATTAAAACTAATTTCGTATTATTTTCTTATTATAAGAAATAATTCGTATTAAAATCAAAATAAAAGAAATAATTCGTATTATTTTTATAAAAGTAAGCAACTTTCGTTGCTTTTAATATTTTTCGTATTTTCCAGCAAATATTACTTTCAAATAATCTTCTAATTTAATATCATTTTGATTACAGTCTTCACCCATAATAACAAATTCTAAAGCAGAGTGAGCAAATACTGACATTATTACTTCTGATAAATTTTTTACAGAAAATGCACATAATCTTTTATTTTTTCTTTCATATATTTCTAAAACTCTTCCTATTATATCTATTTTACTTGATTTATTATATATTTTATCTGAACAAAATTTTTCATTGCTTACATTCAACATAGTAGCCATAAAAAATGCTCTTAAAAGCTCTGCATCCTCTTTGAAATTTAAGTACATTGCATTTTGTACAACTTCCATTAATCCCTTTATAAGTCCTTTTTCAAGAGATATTTCAATAGCTTCATCACTTATATAATCCACTTTATCAGGAAGTAAAAATGATTGTACAAACAAATCTAATTTTGATTCAAAATATCCATAAACAGTACTAACACCAATCCCAACTCTTTTGGCAATCATTTTTATCTGTGCATCTTTAAATCCATATTCTCTAAAAACTTCTCTACTTACTTCTTTGATTTTTTTTCTTGTTTCTTCTTTTTCAATTGCACTAATCTTTGCCATAAAAATCCTCCAATCAGAATCAATTCTTATTTGTAATATTTAATCAGAATTAATTCCTAATAGAATTATAACTCCATATATTTTTTTAGTCAACAAAAAAAACATTAAGAATTTATTAAGATTATTGTTAGTAATCTTAATAAAACTTAATGTTTAGATTTTTATATTAAAAATCATATGATATTTTTCTTTTATTCTAATTTTGTTATACAAAAATTTTAATTATAAATTCAGTTTTTGATTATATAAATAAATCCTTAGATTTGTATCCCAAATAAAGTTGCAATGTTGCAGACAGGAATAGCACTATAGATAATATCGGTGGAATAACTAATAATAAGTTCGAAACCATCGTAGACCTTCCTGTTTGTTCTATAATTTGAGATAATGCTAAATTATAATTATTCATAGCATACATACCATATTTCATCCATATAAAAGACGTCATATAAGAAACTGGTACAACGGTAAGACTCATATAAAGACCTGTAATCGCTCTACTTTTTACTCCTCTAACACCTAAAAATATTGGAACAAAAAATATCATAGGAAGAACAAATCCAAAATACTGTGGTGAAAGAGCTAAAAAAAGTACAGAAGTTAATATATAAGGCCAATAATATTTTTGAATATTAACATGTTCACCTTTAAAATCACCTCTTGCAGCAGTCAAAAATCTCTTATATGATAGTGCTTTTTCTAATATCTCTTTTTGATCTTTTAATTCTTCTATTTCTTTTTTTATAACTTTTCCTCTTTTAATTAAAGAATTATAAACATCCTTATATTTTTTATCTATTTTTATATCATTAAAATCTTTCTTTATTTCTTCCATTTGGTTTATAATTTTATTTCTTTTGTTCTCATTTGTTATATTCTTTGATTTTAAAAGCCTAATCAAAGAATCTATTATATTTATAATTTCTTGACTTTTCATTTTACCACCCCATTAATAATAAATTAAAATAATCTAGCTGATATCCTATTTTTATATCAAAAAAATTTAATCATATTATATTATTACCACATTCAAATTACATTCTAACAAATTTTAAAGGGATTATCTAAAAAGACAATCCCTTTAATAAAATACCTCAAAAATTATTTATAATAAATCTAAAATAGATTAATTATTCTTATTCATTCTTTAGTAGAGCTTTCATAGTTACACCTATTGCTATAAATATTATACTCCAAGTAACTATCATAAATCCAAGTGCTGCACCAGTCATATAAATTCCTCCTTTTAAGCTCTTATAGAAACTTCATTATCTTCAATTTCTTTTTTGTACTTAGTTGAAATTGATTTATAAGATTGTACAAAACCAAATATTAAAACAACAAATAAAACAATTCTAGCACCATTAACCCAAGGTATTAACTGTGGTGAACCTGCAACAAAATCAGGAATTGCTTTAAAATAACCAGCTTTAATATAATCCATTGTAGAGAAGAATAATAATACAGCTGCAACTAAAGGAGTTAAAGTTTTATGGAATAAATTAAAGAACCAAGAAGGTATTTGCCATATTCCTCCTCTATTCATTTCTTCTAATGCTTTATCACCCATAAACCACGCAACAGCTATTATTTCTAGTAGACCTAAAACTATTAATAAATAAACTCCAACCCAGTTATCTAACTCTGTTAAATAAACTAAATCAGCAGTTTTTGTAAGAACAGTTTCAAGACCAACTGGTAAACCTACTATTATATATGCAAAGAATACAAGCCATGCTGCTTTTTTTCTTTCCATCCCTAAATCTTCTTCAACAAGAGCAGTTAAATAATTGTACATTGCTATTGCAGAAGTAAATCCAGCAAAGAATAATAATAAGAACCAAAGTGCTCCAAATATTTGACCACCAGACATTGATCTAAATACATTAGGAAGAGCTATAAATGAAAGACCTACACCTTGTCCAACTCCATCAGGTCCTAAAAATGCATAAGCTATCGGAATAACTGCTGTACCACCTAATATAACTTCTGCAAATTCATTTAAAGATATAGTTGCAAAAGAAGATACAACAACATCATCATCAGGTTTTAGATAAGATGCATAGTTACAAATTATCCCCATACCAATTGATAATGTAAAGAATATTTGACCAGCAGCTGCAACAGCTGATTTCCAATTTAATTTAGAAAAATCAGGGTTCCAAATATAATTAAGACCTTTCATAGAAGACCAATCAGGATTTACTGGACTACCTACAGTTAAAGCTCTAATAGCTAATATAATTCCAAATACATATAAAACAGGCATCATAAGCTTAGCCCAAGCTTCTATACCTTTTTGAACCCCTCTCATAACAGCTAATGCAAGTCCAGTTAAGGCTATAATCCAGAATGTAAATACCATTACAGGATTTTGTACATAAGAAACAAATATCTCAGCTGTAGATTTTGATGCATCCATATATCCACCAGTTAAAGAAAGATAACTATAACCTAAAGTCCAACCTATTATATGATTATAATAAGAGTTCACTAATAAAGTAACACCAAATGCTAACATTCCAGCTAAAGACGCAAGTATAATTGCTTTTTTAGGCTTAAGCCCTTCTCTTGCTTGTAAATATACCATAGGACCAAGCGTACCATGGCCATATCTACCACCATAACGACCTAAATTCCATTCAACCAACATAACTGGTATCCCTAAAACTACAAGAGCTACTAAATAAGGAATCATGAATGCTCCTCCACCATTACTAGCTGCTTGGTACGGAAATCTCCAGAAGTTACCAAGTCCTATAGCATTTCCAGCCATAGCAAATATAAGCCCTATTTTCGAGCCCCAATTCTCTCTTTGTCCGCTCATGAAATTACCTCCTTTTAAAATAGATTTCTTTTTTAATATACCCACAAAAATATCTTTCTACAAAGATTTTTTTAATTTTTCTGAATTTTTAAAGCATAAAAAAAGAAGAATACTCCAATCCACTTGAAATATCCCTCTTTTATTATTAAAAATCAAATTTAGTTTTTATTTTTTATTATAAAACTCTAACTTCACCTTTATAAATCATACCTCTTTGAGAATCTAGAGTTATTAATTGTCCATCTTCTACTTTAGTAGTTATATCTTTTACAGATACTACAACTGGCTTATTCATATTAAGACCAACTATAGCAGCATGACTTGTAAGACCACCATGTTCAGTTATTATACCTGAAGATTTTTCTATTATTTCATTCATTGAAGGTGTTGTACTTGGAGCAACTATTATATCTCCTTCTTTGAATTTCTTAATATCATCATCACTATTTATAACACAAACATTTCCTTGTACGTGAGTTTTTCCAACACCCATACCTTTACCTACTACTTCTCCAACTATATGAACTTTTAATAAGTTAGTACTTCCTGCAACACCTACTGGTACTCCAGCTGTTACAACTACTAAATCTCCTGATTTTATATAATCATTGTTTAAAGCTTCATCTATTGATTGTTGAATTACTTCATCTGTAGAAGTCTTAGTATCTGCAAGTATAGGATATACTCCCCAGCTAAGCATTAATTGGTTTACTGTTCTTACTGAATCAGATGTAGCAACTATTGGAGTTGTTGGTCTGAATTTACAAACCATTCTTGCTGTTTGTCCTGAAGCAGTTGCCGTAAGTATAGCACTTGCTTTAAGATCTCTTGCTGTAGTACAAGTTGAGTATGATATAGCATCTGTTATATTAGCTTGTGATGAAACAGCTCTTTTTAAGAATGCATCATAATCTAATGCTGATTCTGCTCTTCTTGCTATATTAGCCATTGTATCAACAGCTTCAGCAGGGTATTTTCCAGCAGCAGTTTCTCCTGAAAGCATTACTGCGTCAGTTCCATCAAATATAGCATTTGCAACATCTGTAACTTCTGCTCTTGTAGGTCTAGGATTTCTCATCATAGAGTCTAACATTTGAGTAGCTGTTATAACAGGTTTTGCAACTGCATTACATTTTCTAATCATCATTTTTTGAGCTAAAGGAATTTCTTCTGTTGGAATTTCAACTCCTAAATCTCCTCTTGCTACCATTATACCATCAGATACTTCTATTATAGAATCAATATTATCAACACCTTCTTGATTTTCTATCTTAGATATTATCTTTATATCCGTAGCATCTTTTTCTTCTAATATTTCTCTTATAGCAAGTACATCTGAAGCTTTTCTAACAAAAGATGCAGCTATAAAGTCTATTCCGTTTTCAATACCAAATAATATATCATTTCTATCTTTTTCCGTTATAGCAGGTAAATTGATTGCAACACCTGGTACATTAACACCCTTATTATTTTTTACGATTCCAGCATTTTTAACTATACATTTGATGTCATTTCCAACAACTTCTTGAACTTCAAGTCCAACAAGACCATCATCAATAAGAATTATATTTCCTTTTTTAACATCGTTAGTTAATCCTGTGTAACTAACACAACATTTAGTTTTGTCACCCATAACTTCATCAACAGTTATAGTAAACTCTTGACCTTCTTCAAGTAAAACTTCTGGCTCACTAAATTTACCAGTTCTTATTTCTGGACCTTTAGTATCAAGAAGTATTGCAACGTTAGTATTTAATTCTTCTCTCACTTCTTTAATATCTCTTATTCTAGCACCATGTTCTTCATAGTTACCATGTGAGAAATTAAGTCTACAAACATTAAGTCCATTGTTAATAAGTTGCTTTAACATATCTTTGCTTTCACTAGCAGGTCCTATAGTACAAACTATTTTTGTTCTTTTTAAATTCATCAAAATACATCTCCCCTTTGATAAGAAAGTTTTATTTATTTCACACCTATAAGGTATAATTATTTTACTGTTTATTTTATTACTTTAATACATCTTAAGTATTTCTTAATTTTTATCTTTTATCTAAAATCTATGCTCTTTTATATTTTTACTATATCTTACTAAATATCCAAACTATTTCGAAACTAACAATTATATAGATAAAATTTTAGTAAGTTCATACGCTTCTATATCGAATTCTGACTCCATCTCTAATGCTTCAATAATATCAACATCTACAATTTTATGATCTTTCATTCCAACTACCCTAGAACTTTGTCCATCAAGTAGTAATTGAACAGCTCTTGCACCTAATTTACTAGCTAAAGTTCTATCAAAACCAGTAGGACTTCCACCTCTTTGAATATGTCCAAGTGTAGTTGTTCTACATTCCATACCTGTTTTTTCTTCAACTTTTTTAGTAAACTCATACGCATCTCCACAACCTTCTGCAAAGATTATAATACTATGTTTCTTTCCTCTATTTTTACTCTTCATCATCTTTTGACAAACTTCATCAATCGACCATTCTACTTCTGGAAGAACAACTGCTTCAGCTCCACCACCAAGACCAGATTGTAAAGCTATATCCCCACAATGTCTTCCCATAACTTCTATAACGCTTGTTCTTTCATGAGAAGTTGAAGTATCTCTTATTTTACTTATTGCATCTAACACTGTATTTATTGCTGTATCATAACCTATTGTGTAATCAGTATATGCTAAATCATTATCTATAGTTCCTGGAACACCAATAGCAGGAAAACCAGCTTCACTTAATTTTCTAGCACCAGTAAACGATCCATCTCCACCAATAACTATAAGTCCATCTACCTTAAATACCTTTAAAACATTTAGAGCTTTTTCTCTACCTTCTTCTGTTTTAAATTCTAGACATCTAGCAGAACGTAATATAGTTCCACCTCTATGAATTATATCTCCAACAGATGATAAATCCATTTCGAAAAGATCGCCATCAATAAGACCTCTGTAACCTCTTTTTACCCCAAGAACCTTACATCCATGGTAAATTCCATATCTTACAACTGCTCTTATGGCAGCATTCATTCCAGGAGCATCTCCTCCACTAGTTAATACTGCAATCGTCTTCATATTATTAACCTACCTTTCACCATTAATAAAAAACCCTTATCTATATATTAATTTCCCTCTATATAAAATTAAAAACATTTAAAATTTGAATTTATAAAATAATTTACAAAACGAATGTTTCGGGACATTTTTAGACCCTTTTGTATTTTTCAATCCCACAAAGAAAAAAAAATAAAACATATGTCAAAAGAAATCAGCTATATTTTCTCTTTTCACTATGTTATTTTTCTAGTCATAAATTATTATCTTCGTAAACATTATATCATAATAATCTAAAATTTTTCATAAATTTAATAAGTTTTTTATTTATCAAACTAAATTTAAGTTTATAAGAAAAAAACAACTAATGTTTTTATAAATTATTGAACCACGAAAATTATTTTAACAAAATATTATTTATTTTTCAACAAAAAATAAGAAGAATGAATTTTAAAGGCTATAGTTTAAAGCTCTAATTCATTCTCCTTTAGCAGGTTTTTAATCCTAAATTTTTATTTTTCTATTTATTTTCATCTTTTAATTTAACATTGTCTTTTCCAAATTCCGCTTGTAATTCTTTAATTAAAAACTCATGCGCTTTTACCTTATACTTTAATTTATAAACTTGTTTTTTATCCTTAAAATATACATACAAACTATCTTTTCCTTTGTGATTAGAACTAATTAATTTAAGCTCGTCTAATTTAGCTTTATCTTCACTACTTTCTATTTGTACATATAGCTTTTTATATATGCTATCATCCAAGAACATAATATCTTGCGCTATTATTTTTACATCATCATCTTCTTTTATACTAAGTCTTCCTTTTATCAAAACAATGCTATCTTCTTCCAATAATTCTCTATATTTTTCTAAAATTTTTGGAAAAACTATTACTTCAACATTTGAATACAAATCTTCTAATGTTACAAATGCCATTATACTATTATTTCTTGTTGTTTTTATAGTCTTATTGAAAACTATTCCACCAATTATAACTTTTTCATTATCCATATGAGCATATTCATAATAATTTTCTTTAATTTCTGCAAAATTAGAAGTATCTATTGATGTTTTTTTCTTCAATAATTTTTCATATTCCTTAAGAGGATGTCCTGTGATATAAAGTCCCAAAACTTCTTTTTCAAATAAAAGTCTTTCTTTATCTGAAAATTCCTTTACATAAGGCATATTATATATATCTTCATTATCTTTAAAATTGTTTCCTATTTCAAATAAAGATACCTGTCCTATTAAATTCTTCTTTCTATCATTGTTAATACTTTCTAATACTTTTTCATAACTAGCAAGCAGTCTTGCTCTATTTAAATTAACTTCATCAAAAGCACCACATTTTATAAGACTTTCAACTACACGTTTATTTAAATCCTTTGAATTTGTTCTTTTACAAAAATCTATAAAATCTACAAATTTTCCATTTTTATTTCTTTCTTCTACTAAATTAGTTATCACATTTATACCAATATTTTTAACAGCCGAAAGACCATACCTTATATTTTCATCTTCAACCATAAACTTTCCATGACTATAGTTTATATCAGGTTTTAAAGTTTTTATAGACATAGTTTCACATTCTCTTATATATTCAACAACCTTATCAGTATTACCCATAACACTCGTCATCAAAGCTGTCATAAATTCAACAGGATAATGTCTTTTTAGATATGCTGTTTGATAACTTAATACTCCATAACTAGCTGCATGAGATTTATTAAATGCATATTTTGCAAAATCTATCATTTCATCATAGATTTTATTTGCAATATCCTTTGGTATTCCATTATTTACACAACCAACTATTTCTACATTTCCGTTTTCATCTTTTTTTCCATTTATAAAATAATCTCTTTCTTCCTCCATTACATCCATTTTCTTTTTGGACATGGCTCTTCTAACCAAATCAGACCTACCATAAGAATAGCCAGCTAAATCCCTAACAACTTGCATTACCTGTTCTTGATATACCAAACAACCATAGGTAACATTTAGGATTGGTTCTAATTTTTCATGTAAATAAACAACCTCACTTGGATTATTTTTATTTTTTATATAAGTTGGTATTGAATCCATTGGACCTGGTCTAAACAAAGATATTCCAGCAACAATATCTTCAAAATTCTCTGGCTTTAATTCTTTCATAAAGCTTCTCATTCCAGCACTTTCAAGTTGAAATATTCCAAGTGTATTACCTGTACTTATAAGTTCATAGACAGACTTGTCATCATAATCTGTATTAGAAAAATCTATATCTATATTTTTATTTTGCTTAACCAAATCAATTGCATCTTTTATAACAGTTAGTGTTCTAAGTCCTAAAAAGTCCATTTTCAAAAGACCAAGTTCCTCTAATGTTGTCATTGTAAATTGTGTAGATATATGACCATCATTCATATAAAGCGGTACATAATTATCAACAGGTTTTTTGGATATAACAACTCCAGCAGCATGAGTAGATGCGTGTCTTGCAACACCTTCCATAGACATTGCCGCATCTAATATTTCTTTTGCCGTACTATCATTTTCATACATTTTTAGAAGCTCTGGATTTGTATTTAATGCTTTATTAATAGTCATTCCAAGAGCATTTGGTATAGCTTTTGCAATCTTATCAACATCATTATAATTAACACCCATAACTCTACCAACATCTCTAATTCCACCTTTTGCACCCATTGTACCAAAAGTAATTATTTGTGCAACATGGTCATTTCCATACTTTTCTTTAACATAATCTATAACACGTTCTCTATTTTCATAACAAAAATCTATATCTATATCTGGCATTGAAACACGCTGTGGATTTAGAAATCTTTCAAAAATCAGATTATATTTTATAGGATCTATATCTGTAATATCTAAAGTATAAGCAACAATAGAACCAGCGGCAGAACCACGTCCAGGCCCAACCATTATATTATTATCTTTTGCATATTTTATAAAATCCCAAACAATTAGGAAATATTCTATATATCCCATATTTTTTATAACATTAAGTTCATAATCTAATCTTTCTTCTATTAATTTATTTGGCTCTTTATATTTCTTTTTTAGACCAGAAAAACAAAGCTCTTTTAAATATTCATATTTTGAATACCCTTGTGGAACCTTAAAATCAGGTATATGAATATTATTAAAATCAAATTCCACATTACACATGTCTGCTATTTTATTGGTATTTTCAATAGCTTCCTTTGCATAAGGAAAAAGCTTTTGCATTTCTTCTTTTGATTTTAAATAAAATTCATTTGTTTGAAATTCCATTCTATGCTCATCTTGTAAAGTCTTTCCCATTTGCATACACAGTAATATATCTTGATATTTTGAATCTTCTTTATCAACATAATGAACATCATTAGTTGCAACAAGTGGAATATTTGTTTCTTTTGATAATTCTAATAGCTTTCTGTTTACTTCTTTTTGTTCCTTTATTCCATGGTCTTGTATTTCTAAATAAAAAGAATCTTCCTCAAATGTATCTTTTAAATATAACGCTAATTCCTTAGCTTTTTCATAATTATTTTCCATTAAATATCTTTGAATCTGTCCTGCTAAACAAGCACTTAAACCAACAAGTCCCTTTGAATACTTCTTTAATAATTCAAAATCAATTCTTGGTTTGTAATAAAACCCATCAACATAACCAATTGAAACTAATTTTATTAAATTTTTATAGCCTTCATAATCCTTTGCTAATAAAATTAAATGACCTGAATGTTTATCATAATATGGTTCTTTATCATTTATAGTTCTTTTTGCAGTATATACTTCACATCCAATTATGGGTTTTATCCCTTCTTTTTTAGCTTTTTTATAAAAATCTATAACACCAAACATAGAACCATGATCTGTTATAGCAACAGCTTTCATATTTTTTTCTTTGGCTCGTTTTACAAGTTTATCTATCCTTGCAAATCCATCTAATAAGCTAAATTCTGTATGAACATGAAGATGTACAAATGAATCTTTTGACATACTCTTCACCAACTCTCAATAAAAAAATCTCTTATCTATTAAATTTATAAATTTGTATCATTTATTTTTATAATATAAATCTATAAAATAAACTCTTTTTAATCTCTGTATTATATATTATATTAGTATGTATAGTTTTTTTCAAAAATAAATAATTTTTTATCTATCTTATTTCTTAAGATGTTTAAAATTCGATAAATTATTTTTTTCTTTAAAAATATTAATAAAAATTTCTCTAGTACTAAAGAAAGGATGTCCACTTTTGAATATATTGTTAATCGAACCATTTTATACTGGTTCTCATAAAAATTTTTGTGATCAATTAAAAAAATACTCAAAACACAATATAAAAATTCTATCTATGAAAGGTCAGTTTTGGAAATGGCGAATGCACGGTGCTTCGATTTATTTAGCCAATGAATTTAATACAATGAACTTTTGCCCTGATTTGATATTAGCTTCAGATATGATTGATTTATCAACCTTTGTATCTTTGTGCAAAGATAAAATAGTAAATAACAAAATAAAAACAGCTCTTTATTTCCATGAAAATCAATTAACTTATCCTTGGTCTAAAAATGATAAAGATATTAAATTGAAAAGAGATGTTCACTATGGTTTTATTAATTATAGTTCATGTATGGTTGCTGATTTTATTTATTATAATTCAAATTATAATATGACTTCCTACTTAGACGCTCTTAAACATATGCTTAGAAGTTTTCCTGATTATAATATGTTAGATACCATAAATCATATTAAAAGCAAATCTAAGGTCTTAAATTTAGGTCTAGATTTAAAAAAATTTGATATTAGTAAAGACTTAGAAGATACTCTAAGAAATAAGGATTATATTCCACTTGTAATTTGGAATCATCGTTGGGAATACGATAAAAATTTTAAAGACTTCTTTGAAGCTTTTAAAATAATGAAAAAAAGAAATATAAAATTCAAATTAGCAATATTAGGTGAAAGTTATAGCAAAGTACCCAAAGAATTCTTAGAAGCCAAAGAATTATTCAAAGATGAACTTGTAGCTTTTTCAAAAGCTACAAGTTTTGAAGATTATAGAAATTGGCTTTATAAATCAGATTTAGCACTTGTAACTTCAAATCAAGAATTTTTTGGAATTAGTTTTATGGAAAGCATTTATTGCAACACCTATCCATTACTTCCAAACAGACTAACTTATCCAGATTTACTTGATATAAATAAAAATCCAGAAATATTTTATTCAAGTTTTAATGAATTATTAAATAAATTAGAATATATATTAACAAACATATCAGAAATTCGAAAACATTCATTTAAAAATTATGCTAGGAAATATTGTTTTTCTAACATAATAACCACTTATGATTGTGAATTTAATTCTTTATTAGATTAATTATTTTCAAACATAAAAAAGATAGTATATAATTAATTTATTTTAATCTATACTATCTTGATTTTTATTTTAATTTTTACATTAATACTAGTTGTTATTAAATTTCGATGAGAATTTAATATATAAAACACAAAAAATATTATAACGCTAATATCTTTTTAGTTAATAATTCTTCTATATCATTCATAGCTTCCTCTTCATCACTACCATCAAGAACTATTTCTATAGTTTCTCCTCCAGCTACACCAATAGCCATTATTCCCATTATTGATTTTCCATTAACCTCTGCATCATCTTTTTTAACTATAACTTCTGATTGATACTTGTTTGCAACCTGAACAAATAAAGCTGCTGGTCTTGCATGTAATCCAATTTTATTGTTTATAGTAAACTTTTTACTTATCATTCTTATTCTCCTTTTCTATAATATCTTCTGCTATTTTCTCAATCTTTCTAAATCTATGATTTACACCAGATTTACCTATTGGTGGGTTTAATAACTGCCCTAATTCTTTAAGACTCATATTTTCATTTTCTAATCTTAAAAGCGCGACTTCTTTTAAATTCTCTGGTAAATTAGAAAGACCTATTTTATCTTTTATTACGTTTATATTTTCGATTTGCTTTATAGATGCATTAACTGTTTTGCTAAGATTAGCAGTTTCACAGTTAACTATTCTATTAACATTATTTCTCATTTCTTTAACAATTTTTATATTTTCTAAATTAAGTAAAGCATTATGCGCACCCATTAAATTAAGTACATCAGATATTTGTTCACTTTCCTTTAAGTATACCACATAATTGTTCTTCCTACTCACAATCTTAGAATTATACCCATATGAGTTTATAAGTTTCATTATATCCTTACTAAAATCTTCACTTGTACTTACAAATTCCATATGATAATTCTTTTCTGGATCACTTATAGAACCTCCACCTAAAAATGCTCCTCTTAAAAAAGCTCTTTTTAACTGACCTTCATTTATATCTTCATCCATAATTTCTTCTTTAATACCCTTTTCAATATAAAAACTTCCATCTTCTTCTTTTAATATTCCAACTTCCTTTAAAATTTTATTTGAACCCATTTCATTTGTTATAACAATCATATAACTATTATTCTTTTTTAAATTATTATTCTTTTTTACTAAAATTTCAGTTGTTATAGAAAATGTCAATTTTAATAACTTAAATATTTTTCTTGCAATAGCAGGATTTTCTGTTGATATTATAAAATCCAACTTCCTAAAGCCTTTGAGTTTTATTGTCCCACTCATTTTCATAAGTCCTGATAATTCAGATACTCTTTGCATATAAGTTTCTGGTTCAATTCTAGTTAACTCACCTTTAGCCTTTGAAGAAAATGACATAGTATCACCTACTCCACATCATATTATCTTATTTTATTTTTGATTTTTTTTAAAGCTACTTTAATTATTTCCTTTTCATCTTCATATTTAGCAAGTTCCAACACTCTATCAATATGAATAAATTCTGCACTAACAAAGCCTTCTTCTCTTTGAGCATTAGTTTTTATAGAGTTAGTTTCCATAAGATACCAAAAAACAGTTTTATGAACTACTTTATTTTCATCCCAATTTTCTCTATACGTATAATGAATTTCTCCTAAATAATCTTTAATCGAAGCTTTACATCCCGACTCTTCTTTTACTTCTCTTAATGCAGTTGTTTTTTTATCTTCACCTTCTTCTATTTTTCCTTTTGGTAAAACCCAATCACCATTATATTTTCTTAAAAGAAGAATTGCATTTTTAAATACTACAACTCCTCCTGCACTCACTTCTTCTCTCATAGAAAATTCACTCCCTAAAAATCTATTACCACCTATTAGCTATCTATATTCTTAGTATTCCCTTTGCAAGTTTTAAAGCATCATGTCTTATATACCCTTTTTTTACTTCTATAAGATTCTCCTTTACAACTTTTATACCCATATTCAAAAGTTCTTTTTCTTCTTCATCTTTTAAATATATAGGAAAAGAATTTTGTTCCTCATAATTTTTCAAAATAGAATCTGGTATAATTTGCTTATTTACCATAACATAATCTATAATATTTAGCTTTGTATGTTCAATTATAGCATCTACATGCCCTTTAACTGAATAATTATCAGTTTCTCCTGGTTGTGTCATAACATTACAAACATATATTTTCTTTGCTTTTGACTTGTATATAGCGCTACTAACTTCATCTATTAATAAATTCGTTATCACACTAGTATATAAACTTCCAGGACCTAAAATAATTATATCAGCTCTTTTAATTTCATCCAAAACTTCGCTAAGAGGTTTTGCATCTTTTGGACAAAGTTCTACATATTTTATAGGATCATTATTAGCTATAACATGATTTACTATTTGAACTTCTCCTTTTACTTCTTTATTGCTCTTTGTAATAGCCTTTAAGTGAATTTCATCTATTGAAACTGGCAAAACTTTTCCTTTTACTGCTAAAATATTCGAAATTTCAGAAACAGCTATTTGAAAATTAGAATAAACACCATTAAGTGCAGCTAAAAATAAATTTCCAAAACTTTGATCTTTAAGACTACCTTCTTTAAATCTATAATTCATAACTTTTTTCATTGCAGGTTCTGTATCTGCAAGAGCCATAATACAGTTTCTTATGTCTCCAGGAGGTAACATTCCTAAATCTTCTCTTAAGACTCCTGATCCACCTCCATTATCAGACACTGCAACTATAGCAGTTATGTTGTCGACTAATTTCTTTAAACCCCTTAAGAATATTGATTGTCCTGTTCCTCCGCCAATTACAACAATTTTTCTTTCATCCATCGAAAAACTCCTTTAATTAAGCTTAAAATCTCTATGTTTTTTTATAACTCTATAATCTTTTTCTTTTAAATAATCATACAAATAATTAGTTATTGTAACAGATCTATGTCTTCCTCCAGTACATCCAATTGATATTACTATATGATTCTTACCTTCTTCTATATAGTTCGGTAATAAAAACGTTATAAAATCTTTAAGTCTATCTAAAAATTCAACACTTCTATTACTATCCATAACATAATTCCTAACTTCCTTATCCTCTCCAGTTTTATCCCTTAGTGATAAATCATAATAAGGATTAGGTAAAAATCTAACATCAAAAACTAAGTCTGAATCCATAGGCAGCCCATGTTTAAACCCAAATGAAGTTAAAGATATTATAGTATTATTTTCTCTTCCTTCCTCTAAATACATATGCTTTATTTCACCGTGTAAATCTTTAGGCTTCATATTAGTTGTATTTATAACTGTATTCGCTTTTTCTTTAAGCGGCTTTAGCATTTGAGTTTCTTTTTTAATTCCTTCTGTTATATTCATATTGGTTGAAAGCGGATGATTTCTTCTTGTCATTTTATATCTTTGCACTAATATCTTAATATCTGTATCGAAAAATACGATTTCATAATCATTTATAATTTTTGATAATTCCTCTAAATTAGATTCGATATCATCAAAGAAATTCCTCCCTCTAATATCCAAGCTAATCGCTATTTTACCCATTTTTTCTTTATTTACATAACATAATTCTCCAAATTTCGGTAGCAAAGATGGTGGCATATTATCAACACAATAAAAACCTATATCTTCAAGCGCTTTCATCGCTTCACTTTTTCCAGCTCCAGACATTCCTGTTATTATAACAAATTTCAATTAAAACACCTCTGCATTAATAATTTTTTTAATATCCAGCTTACTTTCATTAACTCTTTGTATAGCCTTTTTAAAATTGCCAACATCAAGAGGTTTGTGAGCATCAGAACCAATTATAAATTTAAGATTCTCTATATCTTTTAGTTCCTTTAATTCCTCTATATTAAGATGAGAATGACTAGAATTTATCTCTAATGCAGTATCTGTAAGAATTGCAACCTTACTAACTTCTAATATATCTATAGTTCCTTTAGAACCTGGATGTGTTATTGCAAGCAAATCATTATTTCTCATAGCATTTATCACAGCATTTGTATTATATCTTATAAAATTTTTCTTAAAAGGCTTTATATAATTACCTACATGCGCACTAAGAGATTTTAAATTAGTCGGGGTTGAACCAAAATGATATCCAGCCATAACATAATCTAAATATTTTAAAAGATAATCATCAACATCTATATTACCCTTATCATCCAATATATTAGCTTCAATACCTAGTAAAATCTCAATTTGTGGATATTTTTCGTTTAATATATTAATTTCTTCCTTCATCTTCTTTATATCATCATATTTTACCCCAAAACCAATATGTTTATAACCATGATCTGAAATTCCTATAGTTTTTAAGCCTTTTTGCATAGCAACTTTAACATTTTCTTCTATAGTTCCAAGACCATGACTATATACAGTATGGGTATGATAATCCTTTATTATATTCATAACCCACCTCTTTAATTTTAAGAATTTTTTTAATTATACATTAAATTTTCTTCTTATACAAAAATATTTAGATTAATTCAAATAAATTAATCCTTTCCTATAATTCTAACTTCCTCTTCTAACTTTACTTTAAACTTGTCATATACAGCAGATTTTATTATATCTATCAAAGTTAATATATCCTTAGCACTTGCATTATCTTTATTTATAACGAAACCACAGTGTTTAGAAGAAACTTGAGCACCTCTATGATAAAGACCTCTTAAACCAGTGTCTTCTATTAATTTTCCTGCATAATAACCTACCGGTCTTTTAAAAGTACTACCAGCGCTTGGCATATCAAGGGGTTGTTTGGTAGTTCTTTTTATAGTCAATTCATCCATATACGCTTTTATCTGCTCATAATTTCCTTCCTCTAATTCTAATTCAACTTCAACAACTATATATTCATTTTTAGCAATAGAACTGTTTCTATATTCAAAGCTCAAATCCTTGCTATCTAAAACTATAATTTCTCCTACCTTATTAACAACTGTAACTTTAGAAACAATATTCTTCATCTCTCCACCATAAGCTCCTGCATTCATATATACAGCTCCACCTAAGGTTCCAGGTATTCCACTAGCAAATTCAAATCCTTTTAAACTCTGATTCAATATTGATTTTGATAATACTGATAGTAAAGCTCCCGATTGTGATATTACTTTATTTTTATTTATTTTAAAATCACTGAATTTTTCTCCAATTTTTATAACAACTAAATCAAGACCACCATCTTTAACTAAAAGATTTGATCCATTTCCTATAACAAAATATTTTATTTTATTTTTGTTTAAATATTTTATTATATCACTAATTTCCTCCTTTGATTGAGGTTCCAAAAGCATATTCGCTGGTCCTCCAACCTTAAAAGAAGTGTGATTTTTCATAGGTTCATTTATCAAGATATTTTCTTTATCCATTATATTTTTTAAATCATTAAAAGCTTTATCTAAACTCATCTTTCTCCTCCCAAAAAATTTATTGGAGTATATTAATAATTGTTCTCAATTTGTAAATATAAATATACTATTTTATTATACTATAAAATATATAATTATTCATTGAGTCTTAGGTATTTTTTTAGTACCTACATCTAAATAAAAAGGAATTATCTAAAAAATTTCAACTATGATTTTATTTATAATGCTAAAATCACAATTTTTTAAGATAATTCCTCAAAATAAACTATTCTAAATATATTTTTTTATAAATACTTATCTTCATTTTTACAAATAATCTCTATACAATTTAAGCTTTATAAAATATTTAAAATTTAGTTCTCTTATTTTTTATTTCTAAGATAAATAACATAATACACTAAAGGTACAAATACTCCTCCAGATAATATATTCCCTATAGTAACAGGTATCAAATTACTTTTAAAAATATCTATAATAGATATATTTCCGCCAAGAAACTTTGCCAAGAATAGGAAAAACATATTTGCAACACTATGTTCATATCCTGATATTATAAACATCATTATAGGAAACCATATTATAAGAACTTTTCCCGCAATATCCTTAGCTCCAATAGCCATCCATACAGATAGAGATACAATTAGATTACATAAAAAACCCTTTATAAGTGCTTGAACAAATGTTGATGACATCTTCTTTGTAGCAATAGAAAGTGCCAGATGTGTATCTGTTGCATCAATTTTGTAAGCATGTGCTAAATAAAGTAGTATTGCAATGCAAACTGCTCCTATGAAATTCCCAATATATACAATAGTCCAATTTTTCAAGACTGATGAAAGCGATATTTTTTTATCAAAATACGATATTGAAATCAAATTATTCCCAGTAAATAATTCTCCTCCTGCTATAAGTACAAGCATAAGTCCAACAGGAAAAACTAAAGCTCCAAAAAATTTCATAAGACCTACATCTATGTGTTTCATTGTCTGCATTACAACTATATAAGCATGACTTCCTAACGCTATAAACATTCCTGCCATTATCGCAAGTAATAGAGTTTTATACTCTTTGTTAGATGTTTTTTTTACTCCTATTTTGACCATTTGCTCTGAAATTTGAGCTGGTGAAAACATATTATCCAAAATTATTCCTCCTATAAATCTTTTATTAACTATACTATAAAATTATACTTTAAATAATAGTTTTTTTCAATAATTTTGTATACAAAAAACCATTTATTCAAAAATAAATACAATCTTTATTATTATTTTAACAAATTAATATAAAAAAAACAAAAAAAAATAAAGAACTGTTGAATCAATAAATTTATTTAAGATATATTATTATCTATAAAAAAATTAAACACAATATATCGTAAATTTTTACTTTCATTCAACAGCAACTTTATTTTTTTAATCATTCATTTTAATTTAGAATCTAATTTTTTAAATCTGGTAATTCTATTGAATATTCTTCGAGTTTTTTTATAGTTTCATCATCTAAATTAACATCTCTTTTTAATATTTCTACTGCTTTTTTAGGTAAATATTCAATTTCATCATCTTCAAGTTCATAAGGTAAATTTTTATAAAGAGCAATAAAATATTTAACACTTCCATTACCTATTTCTTGATCTTCTTCTAAGTATCCTTCATACATATCATGCAAATCTTTATTTATTATAGTTTCCCATTTTTCCTCTGGTACATTAAAAGCTTCTCCTAAAATCTCAATTGGAATATCAAACCATTCACTTAATTGTGTAAACTTTGTAGAACCTCTAATTTGACTTGGATCATAAGCTTCAATGTCTGTACCAGAATCATCAACTACTATTTTTGAAGGAATACTCCCAGTTGCAACATCCCATTTTCCTTGAATTTTTAATATAGAAATCCCACCAAAAATAATTATAAATATTAATATAAATATAGTTCCATATCTTAATCTCATTTTTTTTCACCACCAATTTTCATAGAAACAGTATCCTCAATAGGACAACTTGATTCAGAAGTACATTGCAAACAAGATATACATTGTAAATCTCTAACGGCCTTTAGATTTTCAACATCTATATTCATTGGGCAATTATTACTACAACTATGACAATGTATACAAGTCTTATCATTCCTTCTTATAGTAAATATTCTTACTTTATTAAAAAATCCTAACATAGCACCATAAGGGCATAGATATTTGCACCAAGGTCTTTCTACCAATAAAGACGATATTAATGTAATTAATAATATGGTAATAGAAATAATAGAAACTTCACCTGTCCAAAAATTAAATAATGCAAAATACGGATCTACCTCTAAAAATATTATTTCAGCTGTTTTTATGGTCATATATAATACCCAAAATAAAACTACAATTCTTAAATACTTTATTTTATTATGCACTTTAGTCGATATAAATTTATTATATTTTTCTTTTAATACTTTCTTTCCTAAAACACCTATCCATTCTTGAATACTACCTAAAGGGCATATCCAACCACAAAATAAAGGTCCCGCTATAAAAGAAAATATAAATACCATATACATTAGAAATATGGATGATACTTGAATTTTTTTAATCAAAGCAGCACCAATTATATAATTATAAAATGTAACTACTCCACCAAAAGGACATACTGCGTGTAATGAGGGTCCATCAAACCCCAAATTATGTCTTATTGCAGTCATAGCTATCAAAACAAAAAATATAAACTGACTCGTAAATCTTATATATTTAGATTTCAAACTCTATCTCCTCCTCATAAATTCATATACTTTAGTAGATATACCCAATATTTATAATCTTATAAAAATATTTATAATAAAATTTATATAAATATTTACAATAAAAAAACTGCTTAAAAATGATTAAAAAATCATCTTCAAACAGTATTCTTAAGATTTTCATAAATATCATAAAAATTATAACTTTACTTAAATATAAATTATAATATATTATTTAAAAGCCATTTTTCTGGCACTTTTAAAGTTTCTTTTATTGTTCCTTCTACAAATGGATTATTTAAATTAGCCGATTTAACTAATTGTAAAAATGGCATACTTCCACCTTTTTTACAAAGCTGCAAATAATCTTTAAATGCATTATCAAAATCAACATTTGCCTTTGAGAAAAATTGTAATGCACAAACTTGAGCTAAAGTATAATCTATATAATAGAATGGATTTTTGAAAATATGACCTTGTCTAAACCAATATCCTCCAGCTTTTAAGAATTCATTATCAAAATAATCTCTATGAGGTAGATATTTTTTTTCTAACTCTCTCCAAGCTTGCTTTCTTTCTTTTGGTGTCATATCTGGATTTTCATAAACAACATGTTGGAATTCATCAACAAGTGCACCATAAGGAATAAAAGTTATAGAAGAAGTCAAATGTGCAAATTTGTATTTCTTAGTATCTTCCTTAAAGAATAATTCCATATGTGGCCATGTTAAAAACTCCATACTCATAGAATGAATTTCACAAGCTTCTAATGTTGGGAATTGATATTCTGGTAATTTATAATGTCTACTTTGGTACATTTGGAATGCATGTCCTGCTTCATGAGTAAGTACATCAATATCACCAGATGTTCCATTAAAATTAGAGAATATAAATGGAGTTTGATATTTGCTTATATAAGTACAATATCCTCCAGCGGCTTTACCTTCCTTAGTAAGTAAATCCATAGTCTCATTTTCCATCATAAAATCAAAGAATTCCTTAGTTTCACTAGAAAGTAGTGAATACATCTTTTTACCATTATCTAATATCCAATTAGCATCACCTTTTGGAGTTGCATTTCCATCCAAAAATGTTAATGGTTCATCATAATAATAAAGATTATCTAAGTTTAATCTTTCCTTTTGCATTTCTTTTAATTTTGTTGCTAATGGAACCAAATCATTTATAATTTGATTTCTATAACCTTCAACCATAGAAGAATCATAGTCAGTTCTTGAAAGTCTATTATAACCAAGCTCTACAAAGTTTTTGTATCCAAGCTTTTTAGCTATTTTAGTTCTTAATTTCACTAAATCATCATAGATTTTATCAAATTTTTCTTCATTTTCTTCAAAAAACTTAGTCTGAACTTCATAAGCTTCTTTTCTTTGCGCTCTATCTTTTGACTGAACAAACGGCACCATTTGAGATAAATTTCTTATTTGACCTTTATAGTCTATCTTTGCAGAAGCTAAAAGTTTTGTATATTCACTTTTTAATTTATTTTCTTCCATTAAATCATCTATTATATCTTTTTTAAATGTCTTTAGTTGTTTATCTGCCAAATCAAAAATTTGATTACCCCACTTTTCTCTAAGTTCCTTTTCAAATTTCGATGACATCAAAGCCTTATAATATTTTGTAACTAACTCTTCATATAATGGACTATTTTCATCCATAAATTTCTTTTCTGCTTCATAGAATTTATCATTTGTATTTATTGTATTTCTAACGTATACAAGCGATGAATTTGACTCAAAATCACTTCTTATATCATTTATATTTGCTATAATTTCATCTTGCTCTTCAAAAGTATTAGCATTTTTAAATTTCTCCAATAAATTATCAAAACTTTCTTGCATTTTTTTGATATCCGGTCTTACATATTCAAACTCACTAAACTTCATATCATACACCCCTATTATGTTTTATATTTTAGTTCATTTTTGATATTATTTATTTCTTTTTTCTATTTCTTCTTTTGTAACTTCTAACGCTTTTTTAAGCTGTTCTTTCTCATCTTCTATTTCTATATCTGGCTTAATTCCTTTTTTATGAATATATTCGCCACTTGGAGTAAAGTATTGTGCAGTTGTTAATTTAAAACCTGTTCCATCTGAAAGAGGATACAATTGTTGTACTAAACCTTTCCCAAATGTAGTTTTTCCAATTAGTATTCCAGCATTATTATCTCTTATAGCACCTGATAATATCTCTGAAGCTGAAGCTGACCATTCATTTACAAGCATTGTTATTGGCATATCTAATTTGTGTTTTTCATCTGAATTATAATATTCTTCATCACCTTTATTATTTCTAGTATAAACTATAACAGCTTCTCCTAAAAGTTCATCTGCTATATCTTCACAAACATCTAGTAAACCACCTGGATTATATCTTAGATCTATTACAAGACCTTTCATACCTTTTTCCTTAAGACCATCTAACGCTACTTTAAAATCTTCATAAGTATGTTCATCAAAACTTTTAATTCTTATATAACCTATATCATCTTTTTCCATCTTTGATTCTATAGATTCTACTTTTATAAGTTCTCTTTTCATACTAAATTCTAAAGGCTTATCCTCACCTTCTCTATAAACTGTTATCTCAACTTTAGTTCCTGGTTCACCCTTCATTTCTTTTATAGCAAAATCCATTTCATCAGCCATAAATTCTTTGTCATTTATCTTTAATATCTTATCTCCAGATTTTATTCCTGCTTTATAGCCAGGTGTTCCTTCAATTGGAGATACTACAGTTATTAAATTATCATCACCCGCAGATATATAGACTCCTATACCTCCAAATTCACCTTCTGTATCTTCTAATAATTTTTTAAATTCATCTTGTGTCATATAAGTTGAGTATGGATCTTCCAAACCTGCAAACATACCTTTTATTGAACCTGTAACTAATTTATCATCATCAGGCTTTATATAATATTTTTCCTTTATAATATCTTCTAATTCAAGCATTGTAGAATATTTCCTTAATTGCTCATATTCTTCCCTATCTACTATAGCTTTACTTCCTAAAGCTACGTAAGTAAAATTAGTTACTATCATTGTAATTAGTACTACAACTGCTAAAAATCCTATTGTCTTTTTGTTTAATTCCACTAAAATTCATCTCCTTAATTACTTTTTGACATATGGAACTGGATTTACAGGACTACCATTTACCCTTACTTCAAAATGTAGATGAGGTCCTGTTGAAAGTCCTGTTGAACCACAAAGTGCTACTGATTGACCTCTTTTTACCTTATCACCCTTTTTGACTAATAATTTTTGAGTATGTGCATATAATGTAGATTTTTTGCCACCATGGTCTATTATTACTGTATTCCCATAGCCACCATATCTACCTGCAAAAGTTACTACACCTGAATTTGCAGCTACTAAAGTCTTAGCTCTTGGAACTGCTATATCTATCCCTGTATGCATTTTTTTTCTCTTTAACACAGGGTGGAATCTCATTCCATAAGGAGAAGAAATCCTAGTATAATTCGGTGCTGGCCAAGCCATTTCGCCTCCAACATACTTAGAATTAGATTGGCTTTTTAATATCTCCAATTTAATTTTTTCAGACTCTTTATTAAGTCTATCAATTCTATTTGCTAAAGCTTTTGCATCATTTTTTAATTTAGCTTGTAATGACTGCTGTTCCCCTTTAGCTAGTGTAAGTTTGCTCTTTTTAGCATCCATAGAATTTTTAAGTACAGCCATTTGTTCCTTTTTATTTTCCAAATCTCTTTTAGCATTAAATACTTTTGTTTTATTATCTTTTAGTAATTTTAATACCTTTTTATCATGTGCAACTATTCTTTTTATCATATCTAAATTAGTCAAAAAATCCATGACATCTTCAGAATTCAATACTATTTGAACATAATCCATTTCTGAAGTCTTAGACATAACATTCACTCTTTTTTCTAATAAATCATTATTTGAATCAATTTCTTTTTGCAAATTTTGTATCTCTACTTCTTTTTTACCAATTTCTTCTTTTGTACTTCCAATCTTACTATTTATATCATCTATTTGCTTTTCTGTACTTTCTATAGTTTTTTCAAATTCCATTATCTTATCATTTATCTTATTTTGTTCCTGTTTGTTGTCTTTTAAGTCACTTTGTATATCTTTAATATCATTATTTATCTCATTCAATCTATTCTTACTATCACCTGTTGCATAAGAAAAGAAACTTGCACATATTATCATAAAACATAAAGAAAATATTATCTTTGTATTTTTCATAAAAAACCTCCTAAACCTTAAGGTGTCTTCTAAGTGAAATTATACTTCCTAATATCCCAATTCCACACCCCATAACCAAAAATACAATAAGCAAACTACTTACAATATCTGATGTCGGTAAAATATATCCTATAAAAATAGAATAACCTTTATCTACTGTAAAATTATATACATAATCATAAGCAATCTTTATCAAAACTAATGATATTAAACTACCTATAGTTCCTAAAAACATACCTTCAACTATAAAAGGCCCTCTTATAAACCAATTTGTAGCACCTACATATTTCATTATATTAATCTCTCTTTTTCTTGAGAATAACGCCAATTTAATAGTATTTGATATTATGAATAAAGATACTATAGATAATAAAACAATAAGTATAAGCCCACCTTTTTTTATACTATTTGATGTTTCTATTAATTTTTCAATAACACCTTTGTAATATCTTATTTCTTGTATTCCTTCTATATTTTCAAGAGAAATCGCAACTTGATCTGCATTTTCTATAGAATTTAGATGTATTATATATGAATTTTGAAACGCATCTTCCATCCCTTCTAACAAATAAGCTTCTTTTGCCCATCTTATTTGCATTCGCTTCAATGCTTCTTTTTTAGATTCAAACTCAACCATTTTAACTCCATCAATAAGAGCTATTTCTCTTTTCATTGTTATCATCTGTTCATTTGTATATTCATTATTAATATAAACTTGTATCTTATCAAATCTTGTTTTTGTAAGGTAAACAAAATTGTTTATATTGAGTATTATAATCATAACTATACCAAGTACAAATAAAGATGCTGCAACTGAACTTATAGAAGCCATCGCCATGGGTCTATTTCTAAAAATACCTTTAAGTCCTTCCCTTGTGCTGTAAGATATTCTACTTAACATAATTATATAGACCCCTTTCCTCATCTCTTATGATTTTCCCTTTGTCTAGGACTATTACTCTCTTTTTCATTTCGTCTACCAAATCTTGAGCATGAGTTGCTACAATAACAGTTGTTCCTCTTTTATTTATCCTTTCTAAATAACCCATAATTTCTCTTGCATTTGTGGGATCTAAATTTCCTGTTGGTTCATCTGCTATTAATAGATGTGGATTATTAACAAGCGCTCTTGCTATTGATACCCTTTGCTGTTCTCCTCCCGAAAGCTCTTTTGGATAAGAATTAGCTTTTTCAGATAACCCTACTGTACCAAGTACAAATGGAGCTTTTCTTCTTATTTCTTTTTTGCTATATCCTATTATCTCCATAGCAAATGCTACATTTTCATACACTGTTTTATTTTCAAGCAATCTAAAATCCTGAAATACAACGCCCATGCTCCTTCTTATATAAGGAATTTCTCTTTTAGGTATATTTGTTATATCTTTTCCTTCTAATATTATAAACCCTGAACTGGCTTCTTGTTCTTTCATTATAAGTTTCATAAAAGTTGACTTCCCTGCACCAGATGAGCCAACCAAAAATACAAATTCACCTTTTTCTATTTTTACACTTACATTTGATAAAGCTTTTTTCTTAGACTTATCAAATTCTTTTGACACATTTATAAATTCAATCAAAAACAATCATCTCCTGATTTATATTTTGGAAATAACAATAATTCACCTTAATTATTACCCTTAATATTAAAATTTTATCATATTAAGCAAAGTTAAAAAAGGCTTATATCAATTTATCTACTAATTATATAGTCCTAATTTTCTAAAATTTTCGCTTCTTTAGAAGCTTTATATATATAAATTTAATTTATATGTATACAAAATTGTAAAAATAAATTCTTATATTATAATTTATATTTTAGTATAATGATTATAATAATTATTTTTTTTAAATATAATATATTATTGTAAAGCTAAAAATGGGGGGCTTATATGCTTAGTAAATCTGATTTTAGAAAAAAATCTATATTAAAAAGAATGTCCTTAAAAAAAGATACAATAAAGCAAAAATCATTAAATATAACAAACAAAATAATCAAAAGTCATATATTAGATGATAAAAAAAATATTTTCATCTATATTGATTTTAAAAACGAAGTAAAAACTAAATATTTAATAGAATATCTACTTATGAAAAATAAGAACATCTATGTTCCAATAACAATTTTAGAAACTAAAGAATTAAAAGTATGTAAATTAGAAGATATAAAAGATTTAGAAATATCTACTTATGGTATTAAAGAACCAAAAAAAGACAAGCAAATAATAGTTGATAAAAATATTTTGGATGTAATAATAGTACCAGGTGTAGCATTTGATAAGGAATATTATAGAATGGGCTATGGCGGTGGCTATTATGATAAGTTCTTTGCAAGCTTAGAAAATACTCCTCTAAAGATAGGTATCGCATTCAAAGAACAGATTCATGAACAAATTCCAAAGGAAGAACATGATATTAAAATGGATTATCTTTTTTATGATTAAAGATCAAATTAAATAAAAAGTATAAAATTAATAAGTGGGGCTTTTACATTAATTAATTTAATGTAAAAACCCCATAATTCTCTTCTTAAAATATATATTCAAATAAAAAAATAATTAGCTAAAAATCATTCAATTTTCTTCACTTCATTATATTCCCCAAATATCTTTGTAGTCTTATCTTTTAACTTAATTCTACTCAGCCAGTATAAAAATGCTCCTAAGGGCATTCTTAGACTAAGCATTACAGGATTATATATACTAGAAGTGTATATAGAAAAAATTGGAAGCCCCACTTGAAATATATTAATCACTATATTTCCTGTTGTCCAATTCAATATACATCTCCAACCACCGACCAAAGACATTATTGTCCAAAAAACATATTTTTTTTCTTTTCTCGAAAATGCAATAGATGCTGTGTAAAAAGACATAAATGAACTAAAAATTCCAAAACAAATAAATAAATATGATGTTATTCTTCCATTTTTTAAATCAAATTTATTTATTTCATCCAATGATTTATCTAAAACCTTTATATATATATTTGAAATTTTATATTCATCATTATTTTTACTATCCACTCTAACTTGATATAAAAAATATGTATCTTCGCATTCGATTTGATAATTTATTATTGTACTACTAACATTTGCTTCATCTGTAAGAACTCCTTTTAAATTTCTCCTACCTATTATTTTTTTCTTTTTAATATTTCCACAATTTTTAATACAGTCATATCTTTCTTTAAATTTTCTTTTAAATTTTTCTTCATTCTTTTCAAAATCCCTACATAAAAACTTTAGTTCTTCAAAATTTTTATTTTTTAATAAATATAATGATTTAGAAGATATATCTATAGCTTCTTTTGGAACACCTTCCAAAAAATCTATATTTGTTTCTTTTAAATTAAAAAAAGATATACACGGTAATATCAAAAATATATTCATTATTATTATAAAAAAAATTATTCCTCTTTTATTCATACATTTCTCCTATATAATCTTTTAAATATTAATCTTTTTCCCATTTTTTCGCTAATTTGTTCACGAAATATATATCTATATTTACTACAAAAATAAAATTACCCTTTTGATACTGGTGCTATATATAACTGAATTAGCGCCATAATAAAATATATTACTATTGCCACAAAAGCACTAATACCAGTAATAATAATTACGTTATAAAAAATAATTAACTCAAATAATATTAATAATAGATATAATGGATGAAATTTTATAAGTCCATTACAATTTTGACACACATGTTCCTTTGTCCAACGGTATAACTTTGCTTTATTTAAGTAAGATATACTATTTTGTTTACAATGCGGACAATTAGAATATAGTTTTATCAAATCAATATTTTTCGTAATAGGAATATAACGAAATTGTAAAAAATATAGAATCAAAAAAATCATAATCCAAAAATTATTTAAATTTAACAATTTCACAGCACCAATTTCCACAAAAGATAATATTAAAAACCAGTCGGTAATTTTAATTATTTCATTGCATCTATTACATCTATATTCTTTTCTTAAAATTGACATCTTTATCTTTTGAATATAACTTATTCTCATTTCCTTACAATAAGGACATTTTTCATCTGGAAATATTATTTTTTTTAATTTAAACTCTTCATTCATATTTTACACTCCTAAAAAATCAACAAAATCTAATTTTCTATTAATATAGATTTTTATCCTATGTGCTATAAAAATCATCCTTTAGAAACAGGTACTAAATATAACTGAACAAAAACAACAGCAGAAATTATAATTGTTATTATGAAATAACTAATAAAATTATCTTGTATTGAAAATGCTTTAATTATTATTGGTTTTATATTAAATAGAATAATTAATTCAAAAATCACTAATAAATAATATAATGGATGTAATTTTATTAATCCATTACAGTTTTCACAAATATGTTCTGTCTTTAAATCACATAAATCTATTTTTTGTAAATATGATATAATTTTTTCTTTACAATGTGGACATTTTGAATTCAATTTTATTTGATTTACATTTTTGGTAATTGAAATAAACCTTATTTTTAAAAAATAAATAATAAAAAAAAGTATAAATTCTAAACCATTTGCTTGTATCCCTTTTAAAATCATCAATTCAAAAAATAGAAACAGCCAATACCAGTCAGTAATTTTAATTATTTCATTGCATCTATTACATCTATATTCTTTTCTTAAAATTGACATCTTCATCTTTTGAATATAACTTATTCTCATTTCCTTACAATAAGGACATTTTTCATCTGGAAATATTATTTTTTTTAATTTAAATTCTTCATTCATATTTTACACTCCTAAAAAATCAATAAAACCTATCTCCCACTAATATAAATTTTTATCCTAATTTAAAGTGCAAATAAATTATTTATAATTTATTTGCACACTTTTATCAAATGCTTTTTCATCTAAATACTCTATATTCTTAGGCAAAGTTACACTCTTTATTTTATTTAATGTAAAAGCTGCCTTATCTATATATTCCACTTCATCTTCTATATTTAATATTTCTATTTCATTATTTACAAATGAACCTTTGCCTATTATTTTTATTTTATTTGGGATGTTTAATTTCTTTATTTTATTTTCTGCAAATGCTAAATCACCTATTTCTTCTATACCTTCTTCTAATTTCAATGTATTTATTTGATTTCCTAAGAAACTTCCCTCCCCCACAACTTTTATATTTTTTGGAATTTCAATTCTTTTTATATTATTTTTCAAAAAAACTCCGTACTCTATTTTATTCAATCCTGTTCCTATTTTTAATTCTTCTATTTCATTTTTTACAAATGCTGATTCTTTTATTTCCTTCACACTATTTGGTAACATTAATTTTTTTATTTTATTATCTGCAAATGCTGATTCTTTTATTTTCTCTATACCTTCTTCTAATTCTAATTTTTCTATCTTATTATTTGCAAAACCTGCTTTACCTATCACTTTTACATTTTTAGGGATATTAATTATTTTTATTTCATTATTCAAAAAAGCACAACTTTCTATTTCATTTAATCCTGTTCCTATTTTTAATTTTTCTATTTTATTACTTGAAAATGCTGATTCTTTTATATTTTTTAGACTATTTGGCAAAATAATTTCTTTTATTTTGTTGTCTGCAAACGCCACTGAGTTTATTTCTTCCAAACCTTCTTCTAATTCTAATTTTTCTATTTCATTATTTGCAAAACTAGTTTTATCTACTATTTTAATATTCTTAGGTATTTTTAGTTCTTTTATTTTATTTTTTATAAAAGAACTATCCTCTATTTTATTTAATCCTGTTCCTATCTTTAATTTTTCCATTTCATTGCTTGAAAACGCTAATTTTTTTATTTCCTTCACACTATTTGGCAAATCTAATTTTTTTATTTTATTTCCTGCAAATGCAGCGAAATCAATTTTTTCTAACCCTTCTTCTAACTCTAATTTTTCTATTTTATTATCTATAAAACTGCATTTTCCTATAATCTTTACATTCCCAGGTATTTTTAATTTTTTTATTTTATTCTTTCCAAATGCAGCATCTCCAATTTCTACTAGTGTATTTGATAATTCTACAGATTCTAAATTAGACTCAATAAAACACTCATTTTTTATCTTTGTAACAGGTTTACTTTTTATATATGCTGGAATTACAATGCTTTTTTTATTTCCAACATACCTAACTATCATAATTTCATCATTTGATATTTCTGTATAAATATAACCCTTATATATTTTCATATTTTTAAAATAAAAAATTAATGATAGTGCCATAATTAAAATACCAATTATTGTATATATTTTTTTCTTCATAGCTTCTCCTTTATTAATTTCTAATTATTTACTTTAATTAATCAGTAATCATTCATTTTTATTAAAACCTTTCATACAAAAAAACTATTCTTCTAAGTAATATTGTTTATATTTTTTTATTTCATTTATTTTACTTCCAATAAAAGCATTAAGATGTATATATACTTCTTTATTTAGAGTAATCAATTTTTCTATTTCATTTAATGTAAATGCATTTTCTCCCACTAATGTTATTGTTTTTGGTAATGTTATTGTTTTTATTTTGTTTTCTCTAAATGCACCATCATGTATCTGTTCAATACCTTCCTCTAATAATAACTTTTCTATTTTATTTTCTGAAAACACTTCTCTTTTTATAACTTTTATATTATTTGGCACAAAAAGTTCCTTAATGTCATTTTCTGAAAATGCACAATCAGAAACTTCCTTTAATGATCTTGGCAAAATTAATTTTTGGATTTTATTTTGAGCAAATGCTCCATTTTTTATTATTTCTATACCATTTTCAAAATCAAGTTGATTTATTTTATTATCAAGGAATGCACCACTACCTATATATTTTATATTTTTAGGTATTTTTAAATATTCTATCTTATTTTTTTCAAAGGCACCTTCCTCTATATACTCTAAACCACTCCCTAAATTTACTTCTTTTAATTCATTGTACATAAATGCTTCAGAACCAATCATTTTTATATTTTTTGAAAAATTTATTTTTTCAATTTTATTTTTATAAAATCCATCTTGACCAACTTCAACAAGTGAATTTGGCAATACAACTTCTTTTATATCATTATATGCAAATACACCTCTATTTATTTTTTTGATATTTTGTGACAATCTAATTGTTTTTACATGACATTTACTAAAAGCATAACTTTTTAATACTATTAGTGAATCTGGTAATTCTACATTTTCTATATTATTATAGAAAAACGCTCCATACCCTATATATTTTAAAGTATCAGGAAATTTAACACTTGTAATTCCTCTATTATTAAATGAATGCACTAATATTTTGGTAACAGGCTTTTTATCAATATAGCCTGGAATAATTAAATCTTTTTCTTTTCCAATATATCTGATTATATGCACTTCTCCATCTACTATTTTATATTTAAATTGATTATTAGTTTTTATCACACCTATATTTTCTAAGTCTTCCTTATCTGTGATTTCTTTATTTTTTTCTGGCATATAGTTTTTTTTATCTATATTTTCTATATATTTTTTGGGTATCTTTTTTTCTTTATCTAAATCCTCATCAAATGCCCTAAAACCTATAAATTCAAGAACCTTAGGAAGTTTTATATTTTTTAAATTATTGTCATAAAAAGCTCCTGAAAGTATCGTATCTAAATTTTTGGATAATTTTAAATCTTCAATTTCATTATATGCAAATGCATTGTATCCTATTACCTCTATATTATCTGGTATAACTACTGTTTTTAATTTATTATTATAAAAAACCTCTGGATAAATATATTTCATTTTGTTTGAAAATTTAATATTCTCTATCTTGTTATTTTTAAAAGCACCTATACTAATTTCTTTAACCGAATCAGGTATTTCAACACTCTTTATTTGATTATCTTCAAAACAATAGTCTTCAATTACCTCCAAATTATTTGATAATTTGATTTGCTTTATTTTATTTTTATAAAATGAATACATTTTTAACTTAACTATATTATCTGGAATCTCAAGCTTTTCTATACTATTTTCAGAAAAAGCAAACTTACCTATGTGATTTAACGACTTTGGAAATTCTATACTTTTAATTCTATTATAATGAAATGCATAATCTTCTATATACTCTAACTCACTCGGAAGTTTTACGCTTTTTATGCCCTTTTCAGAAAAAGCCCTTCTTTCAATTTTTTTAACAGGTTTATCTCTTATATAATCTGGAATTTCAATAATCTTATCGTCGCCTCTATATCTTATAATCGTAACTGAATCATTATCTATATGGTAATAAAAATCACTATATTCAAATATTTTTTTAATTTCTATTGTTAATAAAGTTAATCCAGTTACAAATAATAATATTACAGATAATAATATTATTTTCTTATTTATTTTTCTTGAATACTTCAATTTTTCACATCCTAATATAACTAAATTTAACTTTTATATTTAGCTTTTATCTCATTACTCAACTTTTAATAAATTTTTATCAAAAGCCATAAAACCTATAAACTCAACACTTTTTGGTATTTTTAAACTTTTTATTTTATTATCATAAAACGCTCCTAAATATATAGTTTTTAGTTGATTTGATAATACTAATTTTTCTATTTGATTTTTTGCAAAAGCTTTTTTTCCAATACTAATTACACTGTTTGGCAATATCAATTCTGTAATTATATTATTATAAAAAGATTCATATCCTATAGTCTTTACTTTAATTGACCATTCTATTTTTTCTATTTTATTATTTTTAAATGCATTATGTTCTATTATTTCTATAGAATTAGGTATTTTTAAAACTTTAATTTCATTATTTTCAAAACAATTACTTGGTATTATTTTTAATCCTTCTGAAAGTTCAAGATATTTAATTTTATTATTTTTAAAACAATTAATACCTATTTCATCTATATTTTTTGGTAATTTAAGTCCCTCTATTTTACTTTCAAAAAATGCATTATGTTCAATAATATTTATACTTGAAGGAATTTCTAATTTTTTTATATTGTTATATGAAAAAGACCCTAATTTTATTATTTTCAAATTTTCAGGAAGAACGATATCCTCTATCTCATTTTTTGAAAATGCTTTATAACCTATATATTCTATAGAATTTGGAAAGTTTATAACCGCTATATTATTACCATAAAAAGCTCCATTTCCTATTCTTATTAACGAACTCGGAAATTCTATTTTTTTTATTTTATTTCCTGAAAAAGCATTACTATCTATTTCTAACAACATACTCGGAAATTTAACTTGTTTAATATCTTTACGTGTGTAAAAAAAAAGGTTCCAAAAATCTATAATAACTGAATTTGTTTCTATTTCTCGGTTTTTAGAAAACGCATTTTTTCCTATTTTAGTTACAGGTTTACCTTCTATATAATCTGGTATATTTACAATTTCCTTATTCTTTAAATATTTAGTTATACAAACTGAATTATCGTAAACTTTATATTCAAATTCTGAATGATAATTATTTATAAAAAATATAAAAATACATATACTCATAAGTACAATTAAAAAAAATTTTTTATTCATTCTCACTTCGTTCACAAAACCTCCTTAATTTATAAAGATATTGATTAATTCAAAAATCACTAATAAATAATGTAATGGGTGTAATTTTATTAATCCATTACAGTTTTCACAAATATACTCTGTCTTTAAATCACATAAATCTATTTTTTGTAAATATGATATAATTTTTTCTTTACAATGTGGACATTTTGAATTCAATTTTATTTGATTTACATTTTTGGTAATTGAAATAAACCTTATTTTTAAAAAATAAATAATAAAAAAAAGTATAAATTCTAAACCATTTGCTTGTATCCCTTTTTAAATCATCAATTCAAAAATAGAAACAGCCAATACCAGTCAGTAATTTTAATTATCTCACCACAATTATTACATTTACATTTTTGTAAGAATGACAGTCTTATTTTCTGATAATAAAAGATTTTTCTTTTATTACAATAAGGGCATTTAGTATCCAAAAATATTATTTTTTTTAATTTATTCATAAAATAAAACTCCATCTTCAAATCTAATTATTGAAATCACATAAATAATTGAAATAACTAAAATTATACTTAAACTATACACTATCTTTTTTATATTCTTCATGTAATTCTCCTTTAATAGCTTCTAAATTGTAGTTTAAATCCACGAATTATAAATATTTATTCAACTTTAAAGTATTTTTTATATTTTTCTATTTCATTTATTTCACTTCCAAAAAATGCATTTACATCAATTTTAATATCATTATTTTTTATAATTAATTCATCTATCGGATTTAATATAAATGCAAATTCTTCTACTACTATCATCGATTTAGGTAATATTATTGATTTTATTTTATTCTCTCTAAATGCACTTACTCCTAATTTTTCAACACCTTCTTCCAAAACTAATTTTTCTATATTATTTTTCGAAAATGCCTCCATTTCTATATTTTTTATATTTTTAGGTATAGTAAGTTCCTTAATATCATTTTCTGAAAACGCATAATTCGAAATTTCTGTTAATGACTCTGGTATTATTATTTTTTTTATATTGTTGCTTGCAAATGCACCTTTTGATATTGTTTGAACTCCATTTTCAAAGTGAATTTTATTTATTTTATTATATAAAAATGCGTCACCCCCTATATATTTCACATTTTTAGTTATTATTACATTTTCTATGCAATTATTAGCAAATGTGCTTTGACCTATAATTTCTAAACCAAAACCTAAATCTACTTCTTTTAATTGATTATATCTAAAAGCTTCACAACCAATTTTTTTAATATTTCTCAAAAAACTTATTTTTTCAATTTTATTATAATAAAAACTTTCATCACCTATTTCTATTATCCCATCAGGTAAAACAATTTCACTTATATTATTATATGCAAAAGTTCCTATATTTATTTTTTTTATATTTTTTGATAATTTTAGTGTTTTTATATTACAATTACTAAAAGCATAATCTCCAACATCTACAATAGAATCTGGTAATATTAAATCTTTTATATTATTAAAATAAAAAGCCCCTTCTCCTATATATTTCAAAGTATTTGGAAATTTGATAGTTATAATTTCTTTAGATTCAAATGAATTTTGTAGTATTCTTGTAACAGGTTTCATTTCTATATACTTTGGAATAACTATATTTTTTCCATTTCCAATATATTCAATTATATGAATTTCTTCTTCTACAATCTTATATTTAAAATCATCTTTAACTTTTACTAAATCTATATTTTGTAAGTTTTCTTTCGATGTATTGTTTTCTATATTTTTATAATTATTACTAGAAACACCTTTATTTGTATATTTTTTCATACTATCTATACTAAATAGTAATACAATTAAAACCATCACTATACATGTACACTTAATTTTACTACTCATAAAATCCTCCCCTTAAATATCTAATAAATTTTCATCAAAAGCCATAAAACCTATAAATTTAAGAGTTATAGGAAGTTCTATTTGTTTTAGTTTATTACTATAAAAAGCACCTGATAGTATTTCACTTAATGCATTTGATAGCTTTAAATTTTCAATTTCATTGTATGCAAATGCATTACATGCTATTAATTCAATATGATCTGGTATAACTACTGTTTTTAATTTGTTGTTATAAAAAACTTCTGGACTGATATATTTCATTTTATTTGAAATCTTAATATATTCTATTTCATTATTTTTAAATGCTGCTATACCCACTTCACTAACTGAATTTGGAATTTCAATACTCTTTAATTTATTATTTTGAAAACAATTCCCTGAAATAACATTTAAATCATTTGGAAATTCTACATACTCTATTTCATTTCCATAAAATGCAAAATTACCTATATATTCTAATTGAATAGGAAGTTTTACACTTCTAATACCTTTTTCATAAAAAGCCATTGATTCAATTTTTAAAACAGGTTTATTTTCTATATAATCTGGAATTTCAACAAACTCATTATTTCCGTTATACTCTGTAATTAATATAGAATTATTATCTATTCGATAAGAAAAATCTTTAAATTCAACTGCATTATTTATTTGTAATAGTATTATTGCTATTATAAATACTATTAACAACATCATCATTATATTATTATTCACTTTTTTTATATTTTTCATTTTATCACTCCAAAACATATAAATTTTTTAATAATAATTGGCTCAAACAATATAAGTAATAAATATGTTGGATGAATTTTTATCTTTTGCATATAACTCATTCTCATTTCATTACAATAAGGATATTTTACACTCCTAGAAAATCAACAAAATCTATCTCCCACTAATATAAATTTTTATCCTAATTTAAAGTGCAAATAAATTATTTATAATTTATTTGCACACTTTTATCAAATGCTTTTTCATCTAAATACTCTATATTCTTAGGCAAAGTTACACTCTTTATTTTATTTAATGTAAAAGCTGCCTTATCTATATATTCCACTTTATTTTCTATATTTAATATTTCTATTTCATTACTGGCAAATGAAGCCTCACCTATTTTTTTTATATTCTTAGGAATATTTAAATTTTTTATTTTATTTTCAAAAAAAGCCAAATCTCCTATTTCCTCAACACCTTCAGATATATTTAATTCAATAATCTTATTCTCAGCAAAAGAAGCTTCACCTAGTAACTTTGTATTCTGCGGAATTTTTAAGGATGTTATATTATTCATCATAAATGCTGACTTCCCTATATAAATTAATTTAGAAGGCATCTTTACTGTTTTTAAATAATTATTTGCAAAAGCAAAATCACCTATTACTTCTACTGTATCTGGTATTTTAATAGATTCTATTTCTTTACTATAAAAAGCGCAATTGCTTATTTCTACTACAACATGACCATTAACATCATTTGGAATAGCTATGTTTTTTTCATTTCCTAAATATTTAATAATGCTAGAATTGTTATTTGAAGAAAGTAAAAATATAAATCCATTTTCAAATTTAATTATTGAAATCACATAAATAATTGAAATAACTAAAATTATACTTAAACCAAATACTATCTTTTTTATATTCTTCATATAATTCTCCTTTAATACCTTCTAAAATATATCTGCTATTTATAAACAATTATTTTTTTAACTCATTAATAAAATTACCCTTTTGATACTGGTGCTATATATAACTGAATTAGCGCCATAATAAAATATATTACTATTGCCACAAAAGCACTAATACCAGTAATAATAATTACGTTATAAAAAATAATTAACTCAAATAATATTAATAATAGATATAATGGATGAAATTTTATAAGTCCATTACAATTTTGACACACATGTTCCTTTGTCCAACGGTATAACTTTGCTTTATTTAAGTAAGATATACTATTTTGTTTACAATGCGGACAATTAGAATATAGTTTTATCAAATCAATGTTTTTCGTAATAGGAATATAACGAAATTGTAAAAAATATAGAATCAAAAAAATCATACTACAAAAATCATTTAAATTTAATAATTTCAAAGCACCAAATTCCACAAAAAGTAATATTAAAAACCAGTCGGTAATTTTAATTATTTCATTGCATCTATTACATCTATATTCTTTTCTTAA
This sequence comes from Peptostreptococcaceae bacterium AGR-M142, assembly GCA_045345765.1. Classification (GTDB taxonomy): domain Bacteria; phylum Bacillota; class Clostridia; order Peptostreptococcales; family Peptostreptococcaceae; genus JAOARY01. The sequence goes on along the minus strand of CP148265.1, from coordinate 2,488,101 downwards.
AGTTGACATCTTTATCTTTTGAATATAACTTATTCTCATTTCATTACAATAAGGACATTTTTCATCTGGAAATATTATTTTTTTTAATTTAAATTCTTCTTTCATATTTTACACTCCTAAAAAATCAACAAAATCTAATTTCCTATTAATCATTTACGATTTATTTGAACATCTTTATCAAATGATTTTTTCTGTAAATACTTCATAAATCTAGGCAACTCTACAATCTTTATTTTGTTTAATGTAAAAGCATCCTTAAATATATATTTTATATTACCTTCTATATTCAATATTTCTATTCCATTATTTGAAAATGCACCTTCTTTTATTGATTTTATATTTTTAGGAATGCTTAACTCTTTTATTTTATTATTTTTAAATGCTCCTTTTGGAATTGAATCTAATCCTGTTCCTATTTTCAACTCTATTATTTCATTATCGAAAAATACACCTTTTTCTAAATATTTTATGCTATTTGGTAGGATTAACCTTTTTATTTTATTTTCTGAAAATGCAACTTCCTTTATTTCTTCTATTCCTTCTTCTAACTCTAATCTTTCTATTTCATTTTCTAAAAAACAACCACCGCCTATTATTTTTACATTTCCAGGTATTTTTAATTCTTTTATTTTATTATTTAAAAACGCACCTATTTTTATTTCTTTAACACTATTTGGTATTTGGAGTTCTTTTATTTTATTTTTTGAAAATGCTCCTTGATCTATCTGTTCTATCCCTTCTTCTAATTCTAATTTTTCTATTTCATTTTCTAAAAAACAACCCTCTCCTATTATTTTTATATTTCTAGGTATTTTTAATTCTTTTATTTTATTTTTTGAGAATACTCCATTTTCTATTTTATTTAATCCTGTTCCTATTTTTAAATCTGTTATTTCATTGTTTAAAAATGCACATTTTTTTATCTCTTTTATGCTATTTGGTATTTTTAGTTTTTTTATCTTATTATCTGAAAATGCAAGTTCATTTATATATTCTATTCCTTCTTCCAACTCTAGTTTTTCTATTTCATTTTCTAAAAAACTACCATCATCTATCAACTTTATGTTTTCTGGTATTTTGAGTTCTTTTATTTTATTTTTTGAAAATACTCCATTTTCTATTTTATTTAATCCTGTTCCTATTTTTAAATCTGTTATTTCATTGTTTAAAAATGCACATTTTTTTATCTCTTTTATGCTATTTGGTATTTTTAGTTTTTTTATCTTATTGTCTGAAAATGCAAGTTCATCTATATGTTCTACACCTTCTTCTAATTCTACTTTCTCTATTTCATTCTCTAAAAAACTTATTTCACCTATTATTTTTACATTTCCAGGTATTTTTAATTCTTTTATTTTATTTTTAAAAAAAGCACCATTTCTTATCTCAATTAAACTATTTGGTATTTCCAATTCCTTTATTCTATTTTTTGAAAACGCAAGTTCATTTATATATTCTATTCCTTCTTCTAATTCTAGTTTTTCTATTTCATTTTCTGAAAAACTTGCTTTTCCTATTATTTTTATATTTGTCGGTATTTTTAATTTTCTTATTTTATTCTTTCCAAATAATGCATCTTCTATTTTATTTAATCCTAATCCTAGTTTTAAATCTACTATTTCATTATTTAAAAATGCACTCATCTTTATCTCTTTTATGCTATTTGGTATTTTTAGTTTTTTTATCTTATTATCTGAAAATGCAAGTTCATTTATATATTCTATTCCTTCTTCTAATTCTAGTTTTTCTATTTCATTTTCTGAAAAACTCGCTTTTCCTATTATTTTTATATTTCTAGGTATTTTTAATTCTCTTATTTTATTTTTTCCAAAAGCAGACTCTCCAATCTCTTTTACTGTGTTTGTTAACTCTATTGAATGGAGATTTGAATTAAAAAAACACCTTTCTTTTATTTTTGTAACAGATTTCTCTTTTACATGAGTTGGAATACTAATATTTTTTTCATTTCCAATATATTTGACTAACATAATTTCATTATTCGATATATTTGAATAAACATAATCTTTATACAATCTTAGACCTTTAAAATAAAAAATTAATAATAATATAATTAGCATACTTATTATTAAATATATAATTTTTTTCATAATATACTCCTTTTTTAATCACTCATTTTGTTAGCTTATTTTAAGTTCAATTGAAATAAAGCACCATATATGCATGACAATTGAACAATAATAATCAAGCCAACAACATTTAATACATTTAATAACATTATAGAATTTAAATATTTTTGTAAATCTTTGAAATTTTCATCATCTGTTCTCAAATGCCATATTATAAACCACCAATCAGTTACACACATTCCTATTCTGCGCTTAGTTGCCCATAAATAATGATAATTAATTTTTAAATATCTATTAATTTTCTTAGTTTCTAAAATCATTGAAATTAAATAATATGTATAATAAGCTAAAATTAAATATATATTTAATGTTTCTTTTGCTGAAAGAATTGCTGATATATTTATATAAATAAATAATATATAAAAATATATCTTATTTTTATTTTCAATTTTTTCGTTTTCATTTATATTTTTACACATTTTAATAAAGACCTCCAAAAATCACATGATTAAAATCAGATTTATCATCGTAGTCTGCATCTCTAGTCTCAGTATATCCAAATGTTGTATATACACTTCCAGGTAATATACCCACACCAGCTGCCACTTGGGCTGCTATATGAAATCCTTCTTTTTCGAAATTTGTAAAACCAACATTAGCACCCAAAAACTTTATTGAAGCCTCTGCCCCAGCAGTTCCACCAAATCCCAATAATTTTTTTGAATCCTTTAAATATGGATATACTGTAACTCCAAGAGAAGCACCTAATGTCATATTAGATTTTGCCACTATATTAGTTCCTATAGTTTGAAATTTTTGTTTTTTACTGTCTACTACATATGCCTTATTACAAGACATTCCCATTACAAATACGACTTCTTCTTCAGCAGATATTACTACAACACCTCTATCTTTTTCGCCTGTTATTTTTTGAGTTTGTTCTAATAAATATTCTGCCCTATTATATATACCTCTATCGAAATTTTCAGCACTCTTATCATCAACATTTTCCAAATTGATTTTATTTATCACCTTACACAGTTTTGCCGTAATTTCATCAAAGCTCCTTTTATAAATTTCAGAAGCTCTATTATATGTTTCTAAATATCCATTACAACTATACTCTTTGCCATTAACTGATTCTTTCGTTACTCTTTCAATATAACTCATATTACCATTTTGTATATCTTCTATATTTCTATTTGATACATCTTTCAAATAGTTACCCATCAAATCAAATATAGGTGTATTATCTAAATTCTTTTCTTCTACCTCTTCTTTCGATGCACTTTTCATTTCTAACTTCGCTTGAAATCTATCCATGACTTCTTTTGGATCCATAAATGGTTTATATTTATTTTCTTCTATGGTTTTATCTTTCAGTCTCTTTTCAAGCTCAGCTAAAATTTCTTCGTGTTTTAACTTTGCTAAATTTCCATTTCTTACTGCTCCACTAAACAAGCCATACTGTAATAACAAAAATTCTTCCCAAAGTTCTTCATCTGTTTGTTCATCCATTGATGGACTATACCGTTCATTCTTCTTTCCACTAGCTAACAAGTTTAATTTCTTTGGTGCTGATGGTTTAGGTAAACTTTTCTTTGGTGAACGCATAAGAGCGCATCCCATAGCAATCATTCCAAACATAACTGCTGGACCAGCTACACATCCTACTATTGGTGCTGCTGCAACCAACATTGCCCCTAATATGAATTTGCCACTAAACTTATTAGAAGCAGAACCTGACTTTGCACCAGCTTTAGATGCATTTGTTTTGGCTGGTGTATTACCACCCTTTGCTCCATTAGCACCACCACTTGGCGCTAATTGATTAGAATTAGCGCCAGCTAGTAAATTGTTAGGTGCAGATGCCAAAGCCGCTGCTTTCATAGGGTTAGTTAGTAGTTTTTTCGGCTTTCTTTCTTTAATCGGAATAAGCTTTGGGTCATCATTATACATTTTAAATGCTGTTCTATCTGTACCTTCCAAATTAATTTTATCTCCTATGAAATGAAACTCATTTTCTATAGTCAAACTTTGAGGTTTTATCTTGTCATGATTGTATATAAGAACAAATTCACTAGCTTTGATATTTACTTTATTCTTAGCATTAAAAGATATATTTGCCTTAGAATTTAGATTTATTTGACTATTACTCTTAAATACCGTACCTTTTTTATCTTCCATAAGTATAGACAAATCAAGTCCTTCATTACTTTTAAATTCAATAGACTTTGGTTTTAATGAAATTTGATTCTTATCTTTAGTTGTTAGATATCTATTTTCTGGTTTTTTAGTAAGTGGACAAGTTGAGCCATTTTTTCTAACAGAATTCTTGACCTCTGCTAGCACTTCCTTATTCGAAGGAAAATACAGTCTTGCATAAGTATTTTTTTCAAACATAAGATAAAATACATTATTAGAAATCGCTCCAACTCTGAACCAGTGAGCCTTTTTTGCATCCTGTTTTTTATCAATATTTAAATGAAGCTTTACAAATTCTTCTTTGCTATCAATAACCTTGCCTTCTAAACTAACACCCTTTATATTTTCATTATAGATTTTGTTTTGTCTAACACCATTTATTCTAGATAATTTATACGTGAAAATAAGCTCTGATTTTATAAATTCTCCTTTGATATGACTTATATAAAGTGTTTTGTGCTTAAATTTTACTTTATCTTGCAATTCATATACTTCTTTAGATTTTATTTCATGACTAAAAAAATCAGTATCTATTAATTTTTGAGTAGATAAATTTAATGATTTTAGGTCTTTTGATGATTTATAAAATTTTGAATCCTCTATTTCAATTATATTTTTATCTTTGAATCCAAAATAAAATCTTGGCTTATTCTCTTTTATATCTGCTACTAACACTGTATTAAAATGACTTGCTAATCTATTTACAAATTCCCAAGCTGTTTCGTTATACATAATTAAGGGTTCTTTAATTTCTTTATTTTCAACATTAAATGAAACTGCTGAATCTCTTACATCCTTAATAACTTCATCAATAACCGAAGAATAAGTCATAGTTGTATCTTGAAATGATTTTGACTCCACTTTTGAATCAAGCAAAGAAGTTGCACTAACAGCTTTAATATATACACTGTATACATCACCTTCTTTGTTCGCATCATAAGAACCTATCATACCTTTAAATATTATCTTATCTTCTTTTTTTAATGTAATTGAGTCATTTAAGGTAGTTTTAAAAAAAGAATCAAAGCTTTCTTCTTCACAAATTGCTTCTATTTCTAAAGTCGAATGAATCAAAACTCCATGATTTAATTTAATATCTATTATCGACATTAGTTTATATGGTGTTTCTATGCTTATGTCGTCAAACTTTAAAATACTCATAAATTCCTCCTATTTATTTTTCATCTTCCTTAAATTTTTCCTGTCCACTTGTTACAAAACTTATAACTCCACCATAAGCACAATAAAGTATAGAACTTGTGGTAAGAGCCATCTCTCCTAAGAACATATCTTTTTTGCATTTTTCCCATGGCATCAAAAATTTAGGTGTGCATTTTATTCCATCTATAGGTTCTCTTGTTTTTTCATGAGCTAAAGTTATGACTTCTTTGTTTTTATTTTTTGAATTCGAACATATACCAAAGTAAGGAATATTATATTTTTCTTTAGATGGATACTCGCTTACATAATCATTTTTAAACATTATTGGTTTTTCTTTTACATAAGAACCATGACTTATAGGTAGATTTATTCGTCTTTTATGACTTCCACAACTACAAATCATCCTAGCACCTCTAACAACATAGGCTTCCTTTTTTTGTTCATCTTTAGTTTTATTATTCTCATCTTTATTCTTATCTTCATTTTTTATTTCTTCATCGGACTTTTTTTCTTTATTAATCATCTTATTCCACCTACTTTATCTTAAGTCTTTTAAGTGCTACACCATTTAATCTCTTTCTTAATATGAGTTCAGCTATATACAAATTAACAACCATTATATCTTTTTTGAAATTCTCTATATAAAAAGCATCTAAATTCAAATTTGTTACTTTTTCATAATCCAAAATCAATTCACCAATCATATTAAGATCCAAATCCTTAAGTCTATTTACATCTATATCTGTATTAAAAGAATTTAATTTTGTTTCTTTATTTAAACAATCAACTTTATTTAAGGCTGGATAATAGTATTTTAGCTGTGAACTAACTTCATTATCTGTAATTATGACATTTTTAAAAACTATATTCTCCTTAAAAAATTCTTTGAAAAAAACATAAAAATTTTCTGATATTATCGGAAATTCACTCGTATAAATATCTTTATATTTCTTAAAAACATATTCATCTTCAACATACAAAAATTCATTTTCTAATGCTTTTGAATAATCAAAATCATATGTTTTTAATAACTTTCTATAATTTATAAATCTAGGTAATTTAAAAACTTTATCACCTTTAAATTCATCATCTTGTGTTACTAAAAAATAATCCAAATAAAGTCCCCCCTTAAATCTTATGATTATATATCAAAAATGATTTAGCTCTATATTCACCAATCAAAAACTTCATATCATTTTCTTTATTTATAAGTTCAAAAGATTCTAATTTGACAATATCGTCAATTAAAAATCCTATAATATTTGCAACCACAACAATATATTTAATTGATATATCTATTTTAATATTTTTTAAGTCATTTTTATTTATATAAAAACTATGTTTTTGTAATAATTCATCTTCAAAATTGTTATCGAAATAATCTTCGTACAAAAAATTTAACTCTAATTCCACATTATTTTTTATATTATCTAAGAAAAATTTATTATCAAAAGCTTCTATCAAAAATACGCCTTTATTTTCTAATAATCTGGTTTTTAAAAAAGATAGATTTATATATTTAATAGTATTTTTATTTTCATTCATCTGTTTATAATTTATATCTTGAAATAATTTATCAAAAATATTTAATATATTATCTTTAATCTCTTCTAAATTATCACTCATTTGATATGATATTCTTTTAATTTCTTCTTCTTTCAGATTCAAATTATAATATTCATCTACTATTGAATTTAATATTTCTACTTTTTTCTCTACATAGTCATTTGCTTGTTTATATAGACGCTTAAATTTTTCATCTTCTAAATCTTCTTTATTTTGCATATCAAAATTATTCATTATTCCATCTTCACCTTCCCTCCGCAAGCTGTTATCTCTTTATTTATATTTAATATACAACTTTCATTTTGAAGTATATTAACCCCTTCTTGACCCTTTATTGACACTGTTTGTCCAACTATATTTATATCTTTACTAGCATTCAAATCAATATCTTTATTGCTTATAACTTTGATTCCCCCACTATCTTCAATCCTTATATATAAATCCTCATTACATATTATGTCTATTTGACCTTTTTGGAATTTTATTTCCTTTCCATGTACAGTACAAAGAGTTTTGATATCTGGATTTTTTCTCTTTTGTGGTTTTTTAGGTTCTAAATTTGCAGCACTTTCAACAAATGCTAATTCTTCTTTGTTTTCTGGCACATATAATCTAATCCTATCCTTTAGTTCTGGCATAAAATACCATCCACTTCCATCTTCCGTCGAATAAATTGTTGAATATTCAAAATACTTAAGTTTATTTAATGGTCTTTTTTCATCTATATCTAATTGCACCTTTACTTTATCTTCTTTAATATCTGCAACTTCACCATAAATAGCATTTCCTTTTATATTTTCATTGTAGATATACCTTTGTTTTAGCCCATTTTCATCGCATAGATAATAATTATTTACAAATATAGAATCTTGCATATTTATATCACATTTGTATATATATAATTTTCTTCCTTTAAAATTAATACTTTGACAAAGGTCTAATATTTTATTTGTCTTTATAATATAGGATGTAAAGTTTTGTTCCATTATTCCACTTACATAATTATCTTTTTTGTTAGTAAAACTCATTAAATTTCTTGATATTTTATAATCAAATTCTTCTAAGTTTAAGTTATTTAAACTAGGTAAATTACCTATGTAGAATTTTGGGTCATAAAACTTTCTATTTGGAGCAATAAAAGCATTAAAATGACTAGCTAATCTTTTTACAAAATCCCAAGCAGTTTCATCATATCTGATTATTAATTTTTCGATTTTTTTGCCATTTAATATCTCTTGTGCAAATGATGCATTATAATCTTTTATACTATCTTCTATAACTTCCTTGTATAACATATTTACATCTTGGTACGATTTTTTCTTTAATTTATTATCCATAAAAAAAGTTGCACCAATACCTATAATCTCTAATTCTCTTAAATCTCCGCCAGCTTTTATATCTATTTCACCAACAAATCCTTTAAAAAGAATTATATTGCCTGATTTCCCACTAAGATTTATTTCAAAAGGTTGCTTTTGCTTAGAATTTTCTACATATTTATCTATAAGTTCTTCTTTTATAATTCCTCTTATATATACTTTTGTATGAGTAGATATTTCATCTATAACATTTATATCTATAATTTTTTCAAATTCGTATGGAGCTATTTGCACCAAATCGTAAGTATAACCTAAAGACATCTAAATTCCCCCTGTTTTATAATCACCTTGTAAATAGAGTTTTGTTAACAATGAATTTTGAAACTCTCCATCATTTCAAAGCCAAGATATTTCCATGTACTTAATTTCTCATAGGGACAACATAATTTACCCATAAGAATTTTTCCCTCCAATGAAGAAAAAAATATAATATTATATAAAAATCCATCCATTGCTGTTGATTTATATTCTAAAAAACCTATATTTTTAGAATTTATATGTTTTATTCCTTCTGATAAAAATATATTTCCTGGATTAAAGTTTTTTAGCATATCCTTACTTGCAGTTGTAAGATCATAAATTTCATTCTCTCTTACATCTTCATTCATCCTCTTAAAACTAATGTCTATTTCTGAATTTTCATCAGTTTGTATAATATCAGGACGCAAATCACTTGGATATTTTAATCTTTTAATTGAATTTTGCATTTCATCAAAATCTTTTGGTATTTTCATAGAAATTTTTTTATCAAAAAAATATTTTTCTTCAAATTCATACAAAACACCATCTATAACTATTTCATTTTCTTCTTTCTTATCATCTTTTTCTTTTTGACCTTCTAAATTTTCATAATTTTTTATGAGTTTTAGAATTTCTATATCTTCATCCTGATTATTTATATAATCTAAATCCTTATTTTCCATAAATAACTCCTTTTTATTTATATTTTTATTAATTATTCGTAATAAATTAATAATTATTAAAATAGAATTTTATTTACCTATTAATATATACTATTTAAACTTGATTTTTTAGCATAAATATGAAAAAAAGTTAATATGCTTCTTTAGTATGTTAATTTATATACTATTTTTTATGCTAAAAGAACTATATTTTTTGTAAACAATAGTTATTTTGTTCTTCTTTATAAATTTGAATAAAAAAAAGAATTTAAGACAAAATATCTCAAATTCTTTGATTTTTATAAATTTATTTATATTTAATTTTTAATTAATTAATAGATATATTCACTTACCATTACTCATATCTAAGTGCATCAATCGGATTTAATTTTGAAGCTTTGTTTGCAGGATATATACCAAATATCACTCCTATTGCAAACGAGAATGAAAATCCTAATAATACAATCTTACTACTAACAATAGCTTGAATTGGCGCATACTTTGTTATTAAAGCAGCTGTTATAATAGCTAGTACAATTCCTATAAGTCCCCCAATAGAACTTATAACTCCTGATTCTAATAAGAATTGCATTAATATATCTCTTCTTTTTGCTCCGATTGCTTTTCTTATACCTATTTCTCTTGTTCTTTCTGTAACAGAAACAAACATTATATTCATTATCCCTATTCCACCTACAAGTAGAGATATTCCAGCGATTCCACCAAGCATAAGTGTAAATGTTCCCGTTATTTGATTAACTTCTTTTAACTGTGCTTGTGGAGTAGATACATAGAATTGTTCTCCAGCCCAAGGTGTATCCTCATCTGTCTTTTTCTTTGGGTATTTAATATTTAATTCTTTTTCTATTATACCCGAAGTTTCTATTACATTTTCCTTCTTATCTATTAATAGTTTAACTTGCGAAATCCTATCATTACCTGTAGCTCTTAAAGCTGTAGTTATTGGAATATAAGCTTCTTCCTTGACAACATCCCAATTGCTACCTTCTCTATCTTGCATGACTCCAACAATATTGTAATTAACACCGTCATATCTTATTGTCTTTCCTATTGGACTTTCATTTTTAAAATAAGTATCTTTAAATTTTTGATTTATAACTGTGTTTTTTAAAGCTTTAGATACATCCATATCAGAAATAAATCTTCCCGAAGTTAGCTTTTCTTCAACAGTCTTTAGAGTTACTTTGTCAGCACCCATTAATTTCACCTTTTTTTCTACACTACCTTCTTTAGCAGTTACCTTATAATCCATATTGGCTATAACACCATCCACATGGTCAAATCCTAGAAAATAATTCTTATTATCTTCATACCTCATCAGCTTATTTTCATCATCAGGGTAAAGGTATACCATTATCATATTTGAATTTTTTTCAAATCTCTTTTTGATATCCGAAGATACTCCTTCACCAATTGATACCATTACTATTACAGAATATACTCCTATAATAACTCCAAGCATTGTAAGTATTGATCTTAATTTATTTGAAAGAATTTCTTTTATGGATAGCTTAAACGTTGTAATAAAATCCATAGCTTTTCTCCTTTTTTGATTTCCTCGGTAATATTATTAATTTATTACCTCATCTATAACAATTCCATCTTTTACTTTAATCATTCTACTTCCCATTCTTGCAACCTCATTATCATGAGTTATAAGAACAATGGTTCTTCCTTGTTTATATAAATCAAGAATTATATCCATTACTTCATCACTTGATTTTGAGTCTAAGTTTCCTGTTGGTTCATCAGCAAGCAAAAGTGGTGGGTTTCCAGCTAAAGCTCTAGCTATAGCAACTCTTTGTTGTTGTCCTCCCGACATTTCTGATGGCTTATGTTCCATTCTATCTCCAAGACCTACCATCGTAAGTGCATCTATTGCATTTTGTCTTCTTTCTGACTTTTTCATACCTCTATATATAAGTGGTAATTCCACATTTTCAAGTGCTGTAAGTCTTGGAAGCAGATTAAACTTTTGAAATATAAATCCTATCTTTTCATTTCTAACAGCTGAAAGTTCATTATCAGTATAAGATGAAATATTTTTGCCATCCAAATGATATTCCCCTTCTGTTAAAGAATCTAAGCATCCTATTATATTCATAAGTGTAGACTTTCCAGATCCACTAGCTCCTACAACTGTTACAAATTCACCTTCTTTAACATCTATAGATATACCTTTTAATACTTCTACAGATAATGCTCCTGTATTATAAGTTTTTCGTATATCACTCATATTAATTATACTTTTTCTATCCATTTATTACATCCCCATTCCTGGCATAGCAAAAGGAACACTATTTTGAAGTAGAACTTCATCTCCTTCTTTTATTCCTGAAACTATTTCTATAGTAGAATTAGAATTTATTCCTGTTTGAACTTCTACCTTTTTATTTTCTTCCTTACCTTCTTCTTTTACAAATACATATGATTTTTCACCTTCATTTATTATTGCTTCAATAGGTAATGTTAAAATATCTTCTTTTGACTGTAATATAACCTTAACACTAGCACTCATACCAAGTTTTATCCCTTCTACTTGATTTAATGTTATTGTTACTTCATATTTAGCCATTCCATTTTCAACTTTTGCAAGTTGTGATATCGAAGTTACAGTTCCTTCATAAGTACTACCTTCTATTGCAGATACTTCAACTATAGCTTTTTGTCCTTCTTTTACATTTAATATATCCATTTCATCTATCATAACAGTCATTTCTAAATTATTTAAATCAGCTACTTTAGCAACCACTTGTTCTTCAGCTACATTTTCTCCACTAACAACTGGTATATCAACTACTGTACCATCAATTGGAGAATATATAATATTATCATTAAGCTTTTCAGTTTGCTTGTTGTAATCAAGTCTTGAACTTTCTAATGATTTTCTTTGTAAAGTTATTTCTTTCATAATATCGTCATTTTCCATATTCACTAAAACTTGACCAATAGATACCTTATCTCCTTCTTTGGCAACAATTCTTTTTATATCTCCACCAACTTCAAATTTAACAACTTCACTTCTTTTAAATTCTGTTTTTGGTTTTTCTATCGCATAAGAATCTGCAAAAACACCTGTATTTAATTTAACTGAAGGTTGAACAAATACTCCTTCTAATATACTTCCTGGGTTTTTAACTTCTATAACTGCATTGTATAATACTGCTCCTGTCGAACTACCTTTACCATTCTTTTCAAGCTCAGTAACCTTACCCATAACAGTTTTAAAACTATCTGTTAATATAATCTTAGCTTCATTTCCAACATTCATTTGAGATATTTGACCTTTAGTAAATGGTGCTTTAACAACTATAGTATCTTTATCAATAATAGTTAAGAATTCTTCACCTTTAGATACCTCATCACCTTCTTGGACTTTTATCTCTGTTACAACCCCTGAATATGGTGATTTTAGATTTAATTTATCTGCTTTTTCTATCAAATCTGTTAATGATTGTTCTTCTCTAAATATACTTATTTCCTTTTGACTAACACTAATTGTGTTATCTTCATTATCCAAATCTAATATTCTATCGCCTCTATTTACCTTTTGTCCTTCTTTCATATAAACATTTGAAATAGATCCTCTATTTTTCGTCTTTAAATCTTTTAAATATTTTGATTCTATATTTCCACTACTACTTATGCTCATTTCTATATTTCCTTTAGAAACTTTAGCAAAACTTTCTTGTGGAATCATAACATCTGGTTCCTTAGCTCCACCCATTTTATTAACAGCAAATATAATACCTACTAATACAACTAAAGAAATTGCTATATTTCTTTTTTTCTTAAAAAATTTCTTAAGTCCACCAAACTTATTTTTAACATTCTCTTTCAATCAAAACCTCTCCTTATCTTTGATTTATCTTATATGTAATATAAATTTATATATCAATTGAAAAAATTTATATGACTATTACTATTAAATACTATTATATAATTCTAATTTTATTCTTAGAGAATTATTAAAATAAGATTAAAATTAAAATAATTCGTTTTAATAAATTTTGTTATAACTTTTAAAACATTCATATTATTAGATTATCAATTAAATACAATAGATAATATAGATTATAATATATTTTATTCCTAAAAAAATTAATAAAAAGTTACATTTATAATATATAATCTAAATTAAAATTATTTATTAAAAATAATATAATTATAAATAATAAAGCTATCATCTTAATAAAATTTATTAAGATGACAGCTTTATTATCAAAACTTTATATTCTTTAATCTATTTAATTTGGTTGTATAATTTTTGATGTTGACGAAATATCCAACACTTATTTTTTTATAAAATATATTAATTATAAAAATACAAAAGTCTTATTTACTAATATATTCAGCTATGGATTTCGCTGGTGGTACAAGCGGATACACATGATCATCTTTATTTATAACACATTCAACAAAGAAGGGTTTATTTACATCTTTCTTTAACGCTTCTTCTAATTCCATAAAATTTGTAGCCTTAAAAGAATTCATATTAAATGCTTTTAATAATTTACTAAAATCAAATCCTGTATTTATATCTGTAGATGAATATCTTTCATCACAAAAATGTTTTTGCCACTGTCTTACCATACCAAGGGTTGAATTATTCATAAGAAATATCTTAACAGGCAAATCATATTCAACAATTGTAGCAATTTCATTTAATGACATCTTAAAAGAACCATCACCAGTTATCAAAACAACTTCTTTATTTGATGCAATACTTGCACCTATACTAAGCCCAAGTCCACATCCCATAGTACCTAGCCCTCCAGAAGTTAAAAATGTATTTTCTCTTTGAAAACACCACTCTTGAGCACAAAACATTTGATGTTGCCCTACATCTGTTGCTACAAAAGAATCTTTATAATTTTTATTTATTCTTCTTATTATATTTCTTACACTAAATAAATCATCATCTCTTTTTAATTTGTAACTATCAATTTCTTTAAGCCAATCTGATCTTTGACTTAATTTTTTATCTTTAAGAGAAATCATCAAATAATTTAGTATATTAAACAAATCTCCATTTATTGATTTATAAGCTTCTATATTTTTATTTATTTCATTTTCATCAAATTCAATATGAATTATTTTGCCATTCTTTTGAAATTTCGATTTGTCACCTAGAGCTCTATCACTAAATCTAACCCCAATAGCAATTAATAAATCACTATTATAAACAGCTTGATTAGCTTCTTCAAAACCATGCATACCAAGCATTCCATAAGATAATCTATCATCAGCCTTTATTATTCCCATTCCCATAAGAGTATTTACAACTGGTATATTTGTCTTTTTTAATACCTTTCTAAAAATATCACAGCATCCTGATTTGATAAGCCCTCCACCAATATAAAAAACAGGTCTTTTTGCTTTATCTATCATATTACAGACTTCATCTAATTCCTTATTTGTTATTTTATTTTTATTGATATAATTTGATTTCATATTATTTTTAACAGTCATTTTAAGCTCTTTTTTGTAGTTAATCTCTGCTAAGAAAATATCCTTAGGTATATCAACTAACACTGGACCGGGTCTACCTTCTTTAGCTATAACAAATGCTTTATGCAAAGTTTCTTGAAGTTCATTTATATCCCTTACCAAAAAATTATGCTTGGTTATAGAAAAAGTCATTCCTGTAATATCTATCTCTTGAAATGAATCTTTTCCTATAAAAGAACTTGGTACCTGACCTGTTATAACAACTAATGGAATTGAATCCATATATGCATTAGCTATACCTGTTATAGTATTTGTAGCTCCTGGTCCAGAAGTAGCTATTGCAACTCCAACTTTACCACTAACTCTCGAATATCCATCAGCCCCGTGAAGCAGATTTTGTTCATGACAAGTTCTTACTACAAATAAATCTTTATTATAAAGTGCATCGAATAAAGGAATAACCGCTCCACCTGGATAACCAAATACTGTATCTACTTTTTCATCTTTTAATACTTCTACTACTAAATTTGCCCCATTCAACTTTTATTCCTCCTTTATTCAAAAATTGCACCTTTAGAAGAAGATGATACTAATTTAGAATATTTTTTTAAATACCCATTTACTTTAACCTCTTTTTTAAAAGAATTTTTTCTTCGCTTTTCTAATTCTTCATCTGTAACATCTAAATGCAATCTACCTTCATCCATATCAATTTCAATCATATCTCCATCTTTTACAAGTCCAATTACTCCACCCTCATAAGCTTCTGGTGAAACATGACCTATTGCAGCACCTCTTGTTCCTCCAGAAAATCTACCATCTGTTATTAGAGGTATCTTATCATCCAAATTCATTCCGCTAAGTGCTGCTGTTGGAGATAGCATTTCTCTCATTCCAGGCCCACCTTTTGGCCCTTCATAAATTATAACAATACCTTCTCCAACCTTAATATCATTTGCAAGTATAGCTTCAAATGCATCTTCTTCACATTCAAATACTCTAGCCTTAACTTTAACTTTAAACATTTTTGGATCAACTGCTGATTTTTTTACAACAGCTCCCTGCAAAGCTAAATTCCCTTTTAGAACTTTTATTCCACCTTCTTTAGAATAAGGATTATCTATATCTCTTATAACATCAAAACCTGATTTTTCTACTAATCTATCACCTATTTTTTTATAAACAGTAAGAACATCTTTTTTTATCAAATCTTTTTTATTAAGTTCATTAAGTACACTACTAATCCCACCATCTTCATGCAAATCTTCAATATGATATTCATTTGAAGCTGGTGATAATCTACATAAATTAGGTGTAGATTTACTTATTTCATCTATAAAATCAAGGTCAAACTCCACCTTTGCTTCATTTGCAATTGCTGTTAAATGAAGTACTGTATTAGTTGAACAACCAAGTGCCATATCAACTCTTAGCGCATTATAAAATGCATCTTTTGTCATTATATCTCTAGGTTTTATATCTTCTTTAACCAAATCAACTATTACTTCACCTGTTCTTCTAGCTAATACCTTTCTACTTGCATAAACAGCTGGTAAAGTTCCATTAAAAGGTAGCGCCATACCCAAAGCTTCACACATACAATTCATAGAATTTGCTGTAAACATACCAGAGCAAGATCCAAAGGTTGGACATGAACATTCTTCAAGTTTTAATAGCTGTGCTTCATCTATCTTACCTAATTTGTATTCACCAACTCCTTGAAATACAGTTGTTAAATCAGTTTTTGTTTTTTTATTTCTTCCTGCAAGCATAGGCCCTCCACTTACAACAATTGAAGGAATATTAAGCCTTGCTGCTGCCATTAATACTGCTGGAACAGTTTTATCACAATTTGGTACAAAAACAAGACCATCAAGTGCATGAGCTTTAGCCATAATTTCAACACTATCTGCAATCAATTCTCTTGAAGGAAGAGAATATCTCATTCCTTCATGATTCATTGCAAGACCATCACAAACAGCTATTGTAGGAAATTCAAATGGCTTTCCTCCATTTTGAAGTATTCCATTTTTAACTTCATTAACTATATCTTTAAGTCCAATATGACCTGGAACTATTTCATTAAACATATTTACAACACCGATAAATGGCTTTTTCATCTGCTTTTCATCTAATCCCAAAGCTCTTAACAAAGATCTATGTGGAGATTTTTCAAACCCTTTTTTTATAGAATCACTTTTCATAATACACCTCTTACATACAATATATAATACAAAATATTTTTAATTTTTAGATTTCAATTTTTATATCTTTTTTTATAATTTTATGAATTTTCTTTTTATTTCTTTTTATCATATAATTTAAAATACAAATATAATAATTTCAAAGTAATTTCTTTATTTTTTATCAAACATTAGTTTTGAATCCAAGACATCATATTTCTTAAATCTTTACCAACTGATACTAAGTCATGTTTTAATTCATCTTCTTTTCTCTTATTAAAATTCACTCTGCCATCTTTATTTTCTTTAATCCAATTGTTTGCAAATGTTCCATCTTGTATTTCTGAAAGTACATTTTTCATCTCTTCTCTCGTCTTTGAATTTATAATTCTTCTACCAACCTCATAATCTCCATATTCAGCAGTATCACTTATACTGTATCTCATATTTTCAAATCCACCTTCATATAACAGATCTACTATAAGTTTCATCTCATGCAAACATTCAAAATAAGCTACTTCCTTTTGATATCCCGCTTCAACTAAAGTGTCAAATCCTGCTTTAATAAGTTCTGTTACTCCACCACAAAGCACTGCTTGTTCTCCAAATAAATCTGTTTCAGTTTCTTCTTTGAATGTAGTTTCTAACGCTCCAGCTCTTAATGCTCCTATTGCTTTGGCATAACCAAGTGCCAACTTTTTACATTTCCCAGTATAATCATTATATACAGCAAATAATGCTGGAACACCTTTATTTTCTTCATACACTCTTCTTACTAGATGCCCTGGTCCTTTTGGAGCTACCATAAATACATCAACATCTTTATTTGCAACGATTTGTTCGTAATTAATATTAAATCCATGTGCAAAAGCAAGTGCATCACCTTCATCTAAAAACGGTTTAACTTCTTCTTCATATAATTTTGCTTGTTTAGTATCTGGAACTAATATCATTACTACTTGCGATTCCTTAACTGCATCCTTAACTGATTTAACTAAAAGTCCATCATCTTTAGCTTTTTGTATAGATTTAGAACCTTCATAAAGACCTACAACAACATCTAATCCTGAATCTTTCATATTTAAAGCATGCGCTCGCCCTTGAGAACCATAACCTAATACACAAACTTTTTTACCTTCAAAAACATTTAAATCTCCATCTTTTCCATAATACATCTTAGCCATAATAATCCTCCTATAATTTTTTAAATATTTATATTCTATTCACAGCTTTCTTATTTTTTAATTTATATTAATTATTTCTTATTACATAAAAACTAAAATAAATATTTAGCTATTTGTTTGCTAATTTATTTCTATACTTGTCTTATTTCATATACGTCTGCAAGCTTTGAAATATAGTTATAAGCTCTTTTTTCTTCATCATCAACAGTTATAAAAACATTTATAAACCTACTTACATCACTTTCACTCATAGACAAATTCTTAACCTTAAAATTCTTTCTTCTTAATGTATTTGTAATTCTTAAAAAAGAATCCAGTCCACTATTTGTTCTTAAAAAATATTTATTTTCCATAAAAAATACCTCCTTATAAATTCTTAAATCAACGTCCAAAAATCATTTAATAAACTTCATTCTAGCAATTTTTTAATATTCCTTATATTAAAAAATCCTTCGTCTCTTGATAGAAAAATTCATTCAATCAAGGGACGAAGGATATATCTTCGCGGTACCACCCTAGTTATTTTTTGTTAAAAAAATATAACAAAAAATCGCTCATTTCAGGTCAAAACAATTTCTAACCCTAGTCCAATAAGGAGGACAACCCTTTAAGCTTACATTAATTTCAGCTTAAAAGCTCAGGAGTGATCATTATATATCATCTTATAACACTAACTCTCACCAAATGTTAGTTTCTCTTTAGTTACAGTTTTAATATTTTTCTCTCCGTCGTAGCTTGTTTTTTTAATTTTTATCTTGTTATGTATTATACGAGCATAATATTTTAATGTCAACAGCTTTTCATTATAAAATTTTATTTTTATGAATTATATATTTTTTCTACATATATAGCTGTTTTTTTATTTTTTATCGTTTATAATTTAATTCAAATAAATTCAATATAGCCAAATTGTATTTATCTATATATTGAATTATGAAATTTAAATTGCAATATTTTTAATTATTTATATTTTTATTTTCTTATTTACAATTTTAAATCTTTGTTCTAAAATTAGTAGCATAAAAATAAAAATATATACAAATTGTGATACCTCTTTAAAATATAAAGGGGTGATTAAATGAATCAAGAATTAACACCATTAAAGACAGCTTTGGAAAACTATAAAAATAAAAATATAATTCCATTTGACGTTCCTGGACACAAACATGGTGCTGGAACAGAAGAACTTAGGGATTTTTTTGGCTCTGAACTTATGAAAATAGATGTTAACTCTATGAAATGTTTAGATATATTATCAAATCCAATTTCAGTAATCAAAGAAGCACAATTACTTTTAGCAGATGCTTATAATTGTGATTATGGATTTTTTTTGGTAAATGGAACGACTTGTGGTATACAAGCTATGATAATGAGTATATGTAAACCTATGGACAAAATAATTTTACCAAGGAATGTTCATAAATCTGCATTAAATGGACTAATATTAAGCGGAGCAGTTCCCATATATATAAATCCTAAAACTCATAAAGATTTAAAGATTTCAATGAATATATCTTTTGATGATGTCAAAAAAACTATTGATGAGAATCCTGATGCAAAAGCAATTTTTGTTATTAATCCTACTTATTTTGGTTTTGTTTCAGATCTAAAAAAAATAATAGAATATGCTCATAAAAAAAATCTAATAGTTTTAGTTGATGAAGCTCATGGTGCTCATTTTAACTTTCATGATGATTTACCAAATCAAGCCATGAAATTAGGTGCTGATATGTCTTGCGTAAGTCTTCATAAAACAGGTGGATCGCTAACTCAAAGTTCTGCACTTTTAATAAATGAACAGAGAATAAAAAGAGCAAATATACAAAATATATTAAATCTAACACAAAGCACAAGTGCATCTTATCTACTGATGTCTAGTTTGGATTTAGCTAGAAAAATTTTGGCTACAAGAGGTCAACAAATTCTTGCTAACTCTTTAAAATTAGCAAGATATGCAAGAGAAGAAATAAATAAAATAGATGGGCTATATGCTTTTTCAAAAGAAATTATAGATAATGAAAACATTTATGATTTTGATGAAACCAAATTAGCTATAAATGTTTCAAATATTGGAATTTCTGGTTTTGAAGTGTATGACTTATTAAGAGATAACTATAATATCCAAATAGAACTTGCTGATTCTTATAATATATTAGCTATAATAAGTCTAGGAGATACTATTAATAATATCAAAAAATTAATAGAAGCTTTAAAAGACATAGTTTTAAAATATAAAAAAGAAAAATTAAAATTATTAAATATAAATTTAAAAAATCCAGAAGTCATAATCTCACCTAGAGATGCTTTTTATACCCTAAAAACAAGAGTAAAATTAGAAGATTCAATAGGTGAAATCAGTGGTGAATCCATAATGGCATATCCTCCTGGTATACCAATTATTGCGCCTGGTGAAAGAATATCAAAAGATATTATTAAATATCTAAGATTATTACAAAATGAACATACTGTAATTACAGGTCTTAAGGATAGTAATTTAGAATATATAGAAATATTAAAATATTAAAAAATGAGGCTGTTACATTAGAAAATTTAGCTACAATATACTGTGTTATAAATTTTAAAATAAACACAATATGCTGTATCATTTTTCCTTATGGAAACAGCCTCATTTTTTTATTTGCTCTATCATTAAAGTCTAAATAAAAAATATACCACTGTACCTAAAAACAAACTAAAATATTTTCAATATACAAATTTATTTAATTTAAAGATATGGTCTAAAATTAAGTTTTTTAGCCATATCTTTTTATAATACCTAAAAAACTTAATTAATTTTTTAACTTATGGCTTGACAAATCAAAAAAAAATAGTATATTTATATTTAGTATTAATAAACAAAAAGTTTACTTTAAAGAAACCATAATAAAAATCAACTTAAAGTTTATTTTTAAGAAACATGACTATTTGTAAACAATAAGTTTTTATTAGTAAACTACAAATGTATATATACTTGAAAATACATTTATATAATACTTGGTATCACAATTTTGTATAGTTAGATATATATTTATTAATTTTTATTAACAGTTTGTTCTTTTACCAAAAAATAAAATCAATTTTTATTATATAAATAAAAAAGTAATACAAAAAATCAACCATGGATTTTTATTACTTTTTCAAAAAGGAGTGATTCATTATGAAAATCGAACAATTAGGAAGACATATATTAGTTGAGTTTTATGACTGTGATAAGGAAATATTAAATGACCATGCCCGTATAGAAACTCTTATGAAAGATGCCGCTATAAAATCTAATGCAACAGTTGTAGAAAGTGTATTTCACATGTTTAATCCTTGGGGAGTTAGTGGAGCTGTTGTAATACAAGAATCACATCTTACTATACATACTTGGCCAGAATATGGTTATGCTGCCGTTGATTTATTCACATGTGGTGACACTGTTAACCCATGGATTGGTTTTGACTTTTTAGAAGAAGAATTAAAGGCTGGAAAAAGTGAGACTACAGAAGTTCCAAGAGGAATAGTTGAACAAATAAGAAGAAATAGTAAAGATAAATATGACAAAATAACATTCAAACCAGAAGCAGCTTGCTAGGTTTTATCACAAAGGAGGTTTTATTATGAATTTTTGGTATTATGAAAATCATCAAGACACAGTTAAATTTGGTATAAAAGTTGATAAACATTTATATACTAATAAAAGTGATTTTCAACAAATAGATATATTTGAAAATGATGTTTTTGGTAAATTCATGACTTTAGACGGACTTATGATGGTTACAGAAAAGGATGAATTTATCTATCATGATATGATTACACATATTCCACTTGCAGTTAATCCTAATATCAAAAGAGTGTTAGTTATTGGTGGTGGAGATGGTGGAACAGTAAGAGAACTTACAAGATATGAACATATTACAAAAATAGATATGGTTGAAATAGATGAGCTTGTTGTAAAAGCAAGTATAAAACATCTTCCAATTACATCTTGTAAATTAGATGACAAAAGAGTTAGTCTTTATTACCAAGATGGACTTGAATTTGTTAAAGGTAAAGAAAATGAATATGATCTTATCTTAGTTGATTCTACTGATCCAATAGGGCCTGGCGAAGGACTATTTACAAGACAATTCTATCGTGATTGTTATAAGGCACTTAGTGAAGATGGTATTTTAATTAACCAAAATGAAAGTCCTTATTATGAGAGTTATAGACATGAAATGAAAAGAGCTAATGAAAAAATAAAAGAAGTGTTTGATATAGTTAATGTTTATCAATTCCATATGCCTACTTATCCATCTGGACATTGGTTATTTGGTTTTGCTTCAAAAACTTATCATCCAATCAAAGATCTTAAAAAAGATATTTGGGAAAACTTTGGAATCAAAACAAAATACTATAATACAGATATACATGTTGGCTCATTTATGCTTCCGACTTATGTTAAGGAGTTATTAGAAGATGAAGGTAAATAAAAATATATTTAATTTTATTGGATTTGACTCTGATTATGAAGATTCTAAATTAGTATTATTTGGTGCACCTTTTGATGGTACGACTTCATTTAGACCAGGAACTAGATTTGCACCAAATATAATAAGAAATGAATCTTATGGACTTGAAACGTATAGTCCTTATATAAATACAGATTTAGAAGATTATAAATTATTTGACTATGGAGATTTGGATTTTCCTTTTGGTAATCCAAAAAAAGTTCTTGATATGATTTATAATCTTAGCAATAAATTTTATCAGGAGAACAAAATTCCTTTTATGATTGGTGGAGAACATCTTGTAAGTTATGGCTCTATAAAGGCTGCTCATGAAAAATACAAAGATGAACTTCATATAATACATTTTGATGCTCATGCAGATTTAAGAGATGATTATATGGGAGAAAAATTTTCTCATGCTACAGTTCTAAGAAGAGCTTGGGACTTGGTTGGAGATAATAAAATTCATCAATTTGGTATCCGTTCTGGAGAAAAAGAAGAATTTACATGGTCTATTAATCATACTAATATGACTAAATTTAATTTAGAAGGACTTAATTTGGTAATAGAACATCTTAAAGATAAAAAAATATATGTAACAATTGATTTGGATGTTTTGGACCCTTCTATATTTAGCGGGACTGGGACATTAGAACCAGGTGGAATCAGTTTTAATGAACTTGTTTTTGCAATAGAACAATTAAAAAAACTTAATATCATAGGTGCTGATGTAGTTGAACTTTCTCCACATTATGATCAAAGCGGAACTTCAACAGCAGTTGCTTGTAAAGTTATACGTGAATTAGCACTTTCAATTTTAAATTAGTTTTTATTTTAAAAACTTTATAGTACCGTTAGTTGTATACATCTATATGTTAAAATGAAGTTTTTAATACCTATATACTTACTACTTACTTTAATAAAAGAGGCTTTTAAACTAAGCAATTTACATTCAATATATTATTTTTAAAATTTTAAATCTTAATATATTGCAGTATTTTTCTTAATGTTATAGCCTCTTTTATTCTACTTATTGCTTATATATTTTATTATTCTATTTATTATTCACCTGTGCTTTTTGTTCATTTTGTTTTATCCAATCTAATATCCCAAAAAACCTCTCTTCATCTTTCAATTTGCAATGTCTATCATATTCAAACTCAGATGCAAGAAATATCATAATTAATTTTTTATATTTGCTCTAAATTATTATGCAATAATAGATTTTAAAAGGGTATATATAATACATTATTACATAATTAAGTAAATCTATTAATCAAGGGGGGGCAATTAAAATGAAAACATGTATAAATTCAATCTATGAAAACAAAAAATCTTTTGATAATGAAATACAATTAAATATAGAAAAAGCATTTGAACACAGCGAATCAATAATTATAATAACAGATGTTAATGGATATGTTAAATACGTAAACAAAAAATTCGAAGAAATCACTTTGTACAAAAAAGAAGAAATTATAGGCAAAGGTGTACAAACACTTTCTTCCCAAAAACAAAATCTTGATTTTTACAGAAATTTTTGGGAAACAATACAAAATGGAGATAAATGGAACGGATCTTTGCATAGCAGAAAAAAAAACGGAGATTATTATTGGTGTAATTCTAATGTTTATCCTATAAAAGAAAATAATAAATTAATAGGATTTATATCAATAGAAACAGATATGACTGAAGAAAAAAAATTAATAGATATTAATAATGATTTAAAATATCAATTAAGTGAACAAGATAAAATCGCTTCTCTTGGACTTTTAACTTCTGGTCTTATACATGAAATACATACACCGCTAAGCTTCATTAAATGTAATGCTGAGTATTTAGACAAAAAAATTAATCAATTTGAAAATATCTCAGTCTATGATGTTAATGACTGTAAAGATGTGATAAAAGATATAAACGAGGGTATCCATAGTATAGAAAATTTAATAAAAGAGTTAAAAAATTATATATATGATATGAAAGATGATTCTACTATTGAAGAGTTTGATTTAATAGATATTCTAAATAACATCCTATATATAACCAAAAACGAATATAAATATCACGGTAATGTAGAACTGCATTATGACCGTTCAATCAAACATGAAATTATAGGTTCTCAATCAAAATTAAAACAAGTTTTTACAAATTTAATAATCAATTCATCACATGCAATCAGAAAAAAACACAAAGATGAAAATACTATGGGATTAATAAGTATAAGTATTATAAAACTCGCAGAATTCTATATAATTAATTTTAAAGATGATGGAATTGGAATTCCCAAAAATATAATTCCAAATATATTTAGTCCATTATTCACTACAAAAAAGAAAGGTATTGGTACAGGATTAGGTCTATCTATAGTTAAAAAAATAGTAGAACAAAATTACAATGGAAAAATCGAATGTAATTCTCAAGAAAATTTAGGCACAGAATTTAAATTCTCAATTAAGATAAATAATTAAAATAAGAAAAAGATATCTATAAATATTTACTATTATTTATGGGTATCTTTTTTTTATAAACTTAAATTTAGGATGTGATTATATGTCTTCATTTAAAAATAATATTAAAGATGAATTAAGCTATCAAACATTTATTTCTCAAAATCCATTTCCTATGCTTGTCATAGATAAAAAAAATGAATATATAATTGATGCCAATAAATCAGCTATGGAATTCTATGGTTATAGTTATGATGAATTTACATACATGCCCTTAGATTTAATTAATATCTATCAAGAATGTAATTTTTCACATTATATTAATCAAAACACTAAATACTTTCAACTAAAACAACGATTCAAAAATAATACCATCAAACTTGTTGATTTACGTTTTTTTGAATTTAATATCAATGATAAAAATTATATTTTGTTAATTGTTGATGATAGTAAATCCATTCCTAAAAAAAATTTAAATATTGAATTTTTATTTGAATATGCAAAAGATACATTGATTGTATTAGATAAGTCTAACAAATTACATTATTATAATAAAAAATTCGAAGAAATTTTGAAATACAATCATTTAAATAAGAATAATATATCATTTGAAATACAAAATCAAAATACTCTAATGATAAAAAACTTGACCAGTTTAAAAATATTATTTTTAAAAATAGATTTTATAGAAACCAATTATGATAATGTTGATTTGAAATTAATTAAAATTAATAAAATAAAAAGCTTTAATAAAAGTGAAGATAATTTAGATTATATAAATAAAAATAATGACTTTTTGCAAATTTTAGAATCTGGCTTTTTAGTTTATCTAAAAATTTATATAAATACAGATTCTCAAACGATTTTTGACCAAATTAAAAATTGCACAATAAATAATATAAATACTTTATTAAAAAATCAAAAATATAAAATATTAAAATCAAAAAACAATATATACTTATATATCAATGCAGATTTTAAAAATGTACAAATATTGATAAATAAATTAACCACATCATGCTCTTGTAATCAAATTTGTAATTATAATAGATATAATCCTAAATTCAATATTGCTGTATCTAAAAAAGAAAAAATCAACCTAAAAACAGTCGAAAAAATCAATCTTATTGCTCAAAATTTTGATGAATTAGTATATAACAATATATTATATGAAGATGAAAATATAAATTATATAAATAAAATGAATATTGAAAATCATTTGAAATCAGCCATTTCAAACGATGAATTTGAATTATATTTTCAAAAAATAGTTAATCTAAAAACAAAAAAAGTTGATACAATAGAAATACTACTCAGATGGATTCATCCTAAATATGGATTTATAAGCCCTGCTGAATTTATTCCTATTGCTGAAAAAAATAGACTTATAATAGATATTGATTTATGGGTTATTAAAAATACATTTGATTATATATTATCTAATCCAGATTTATTTACTAATTTAAAAATTCATATAAATATATCCCCACATACATTATCTATTAAAAAAAATATTGAATATATATTAGATTTTTCAAAAAATATAGATAGGAATGATATTTTTTTTGAAATTACAGAATACTCCATGAATAATATATTCATAGATAATATTAAAATTTTGAAAAAACATGGATTTAAATTTGCTTTAGATGATTTTGGTACTGGTTACGCCTGCTTTACTCAAATAAAATTACTTGATATAGACCTTATAAAAATAGATCGTGTTTTTGCTAGAAATATTTATGAAAATATAGATTCGATAATGATAATAAAAAGTATAATAAGTATGTGTAAGAATTTAAATATAGAATATATTTGCGAAGGAGTTGAGTCATTAGATGAATTACAATACTTACATTCACTTGGAATAAATAATATTCAAGGATATGTATTTAATAGACCTTCTAGTCTTAAATCTTTAAAAAATGAAGCAGACAAACAAATTAAATCCATACTTTCAAAATTAAAAGAAGATAAAATAACAAAAACAAATTTATATAAAAAAGAAAATCTTTTCATACAAGACTTTGATGAAGATTTTAATATAATTAGTCCTAATATACAATTGGCTAAATATTTAAAATATGATTTAGAAAACTTTAAAACAATTAATATATTTGACTTAATACCAATAGATTTATTTGATATTTTTATCAATTTAAAAACCAAATCAAATACACATAATATGACTGAAACTATACTAGTAAATATACAGGATTTTGATAAAAATCCAAAAATGGCCTACTGTTCTATAAAAAAAGATTTAATACATGAATGTTTTAAATTATATTTAGAATTTATGGATAATGATCACGAAATAGAAAACGAACTTTTTTCACTCAGAAAAATTCATTTACAAGCATTTTACGAAGCTCCTTCAGGTATGATTTTGCTAAACAATTCATTTTTAATAAGAGATTGGAATAAATCCTGTTCTAAAATTTTTGGTATAGACAAAACTAAAGCTTTGAACTCAAATATATTTAAATTAATAAAAACTCATAATTCAAAAACAATTATGCACAATTTATTTAAATCTGCTCAAAAATTTGAAATCGCACAAAATTCTATGTTTAATATTGATGATAAAAATAATATAATTTATTGTAATTGGCAAATAAAATCCATCCTTAATTCAATTGACAATACTTATTTCTATATATGTATTATCAATGATAGAACAAAAGAATTAGAAATAAACAAAAAATTACTCAAATTAGACCATGCAATAAATAATAGCGAGTCAATAATCATAATAACAGATTTATATGGCAATATTGAATATGTGAATCGAAAATTTTGTGAAATTTCAGGCTATGATTCTAATGAAATCTTAGGTAAAAAAGTAGATACACTATCCTCAAATGAACAAAACAATGAATTTTATAGAAATTTATGGCAAACCATAAATACAGGTAAAAAATGGAATGGTGTTTTTCATAATAAAAAGAAAAATAATGATTATTATTGGTGTGATGCAACAATATACCCTATAAAAGAACACAATAAAATAATCGGTTATATTGCTATTCAAACAGATATTACAAATGAAAAAAAACTTACAGATATAAATAAAGGCTTAAAATACAAATTATTTGAACAAGATAAAATAGCATCACTTGGAATTTTAACAAGTGGTTTAGTTCATGAAATCAATAGCCCCTTGACATATATAAAAACAAACTTCATGTATATCGATAAAAAAATAAATAAACTAAATAATATTTCAAAAGATGATTTGTTTGAATTAAATGATGCTATTAATGATATAGATGATGGTATCGCAAGAATCGAAGGATTAGTTAAAGAATTAAAAGGATATGTGCACAAAATAGATACTTCAGAATTAGAAACTTTCGATTTAATTGAAGTGATTAAAAACATACTATATATATCTAAAAATGAATATAAATATTATAGTAATATAGAATTTATATATGACAATAATATTGATTATGAAATTACCGGTATTAAATCTAAATTAAAGCAAATTTTTATGAACTTAATAATAAATTCGACCTATTCAATAAAAGAAAAATATTCAAAAACTGATAAAATGGGACTTATTAAAATTTCTATTCACAAAATTAAAAATTTTTATATTATTAATTTTAAAGATGATGGAATTGGAATTTCTGAAAATATATTAAAAAATATATTTAAACCACTTTTTACAACAAAACCTCAAGGAATCGGAACTGGTCTTGGACTATCTATAATAAAAGAAATAATAGAGAAAGATTTTGGCGGGAAAATAGAGTGTTCTTCAACTCAAAATCTAGGAACTGAATTTACTATAGAAATAAAGATAAATAACAAAATAAATACAAATAAAATTTAATTTAAATAAGTTTACAAAAATACTCTATATTTATATTCTATTTATTTAGAGTATTTTTTTATGTCCTAAAAAAACTATTTTTATGAATAATTATTACTATTTTATAATTTGCTTGTACGGGTAGAAATACTAATAGTGTTATAAATACATTTAAATATAAAGGAGTTGATATCTTTGCAAACAGAGTTGAATCATGAAAATCTAATAAAAAAAGATTTAAAAGAAGAAGAAGTATTAGAACTAATAGATCAAAATAATTCTAATAAAGACAATCTAATACCAATCCTTCATGCAATCCAAGATAGATATAACTATCTTCCTAAAAATGCATTAGAAATAGTTTCTAAATATTTAGAAATTCCAATGGCAAATATCTACGGAGTTGCTACATTCTACACTAGATTTTCACTTAAACCTAAAGGAAAATATACAATAAGTGTTTGTATGGGAACAGCCTGCTATGTAAAAGGGGCTCAAAATATAGTAGATAAAC
Organism: Peptostreptococcaceae bacterium AGR-M142; assembly: GCA_045345765.1. Lineage (GTDB taxonomy): Bacteria > Bacillota > Clostridia > Peptostreptococcales > Peptostreptococcaceae > JAOARY01. The sequence continues at coordinate 2,458,706 of CP148265.1, read as the reverse complement.
TTTGTAAAGAACTTAATGTACATGTAGGAGAAACTACTTCTGATATGATATTCACATTAGAAACAGCTAGATGTATTGGTAGTTGTGGTCTTGCTCCAGCACTTATGATAGATGATAAAGTTTATGCAAAAGTACATCCAAATGATGTTATAAGAATACTTAGTGAATACAGATAATATTATTGGAAGGAGTCTATAATAAAATGATTAAAAATTTAAAAGATTTAGAAAAAATAAAATCTGAAAATGAAAATAAAATAAATGGAAAAGAAAATATAAGAATAAATATTGGAATGGCTACATGTGGAATAGCAGCAGGTGCAGATTCTTTATACTATTCTTTAAAAAGAGATGTTGATAAAATGGGTCTAAAAAATGTAAATGTAACAAAGGTTGGTTGTATAGGAATGTGTCAATTAGAACCCATAATAGAAATTTTTGATGAAAAATTCAAAAGAACAACTTACGTAAAAATGACACCACATAAAATGAAGCGTGTATTACTTAGCCATATTGTAAAAGGTGAAGTGTTAGAAGAGTTTACAATCCACGTAGCAAATGGTCAAGTACTAAACGATTATCTAATAATTAAATAGGAGGTTTTATAATGGATTTTTATAATTTTCAATTATTAGTCTGTAATGGCGAAGCATGCAAAAATAATGAATCTAAAAAAATTACAAGATTATTAAAACAATATATAAAAAGATACAATCTAAATGAAGAAGTTGAAGTTGTTCAAACAGGCTGTTTAGGTCTTTGTGATTTAAGCCCTGCAATAATAGTTTATCCAAATGGAATCTTATATCAAAAAGTACAGCCAGAAGATATTGAAGAACTTGTAAAATCTCATTTTATAGAAGATAAACCTTTACAAAGATTATTATATCAACCAAAAGAAAACGATGGAAGAATTAAAAATGTTGAAAATACAACACTTTATAAAAATCAAGAAAGAATAGTTCTAAAAAACTGCGGAATAATTGATCCTGAAAATATAGAAGAATATATTGCAATGGATGGATATAAGGGACTTTATAATGCATTACAAAAACAACCTTTACAAATAATAGAAGAACTTAAAAAATCTAATTTAAAAGGTCGTGGTGGTGGTGGATTTCCAACAGGTCTTAAGTGGGAATTTGCTTATAAAAATGAAGCTGATCAAAAATATTTTATATGTAATGCAGATGAAGGTGACCCAGGTGCATTTATGGATAGATCTGTATTAGAGGGGGATCCTCATAGTATATTGGAAGCTATGACAATTGGTGGTTATGCAATCGGTGCTAACAAAGGATATGTATACATAAGAGCAGAATATCCTTTGGCTATAAAAAGACTTAATATAGCAATTGACGAATCAAAAAAATATGGTTTATTAGGTAAGAATATATTTGAATCTGGTTTTGACTTTGATATCGAGGTTAGACTTGGTGCTGGAGCATTTGTTTGTGGTGAAGAAACAGCACTTATAAAATCCATCGAAAGTAAAAGAGGAATGCCAGTTACAAAACCACCATTTCCTGCAAGCAAAGGGCTTTTTGATAAACCAACAATAATAAATAATGTTGAAACTCTTGCGAATGTGCCTCAAATTATTCTAAAAGGACATGAGTGGTTTACCAAAATAGGTACTAAAGATAGTCCAGGTACAAAAGTATTTGCACTTGGTGGAAAAATAAAAAATACAGGACTTATAGAAATTCCAATGGGTACAAAATTAAGAGATGTAATCTATAAAATAGGTGGAGGCATTCCAAATGGAAAAGAATTCAAAGCTGTTCAAACTGGAGGTCCTTCTGGTGGATGTATTCCAAAAGAATATATTGATATCAAAATAGATTATAAAAACTTAATAGACTTAGGTTCTATGATGGGTTCTGGTGGAATGATAGTAATGGACGAAGATACTTGTATGGTCGATGTAGCTAGATTCTTTTTGGACTTTACAAGAGATGAATCTTGCGGAAAATGTAGTTTCTGTAGAATAGGAACTAAAAGATTATTGGAAATATTAGAGAAAATAACACAAGGACGTGCTACTTTAAATGATTTAAAAGTATTAGAAGAATTATCAAAACAGGTTAAAGAAGGGTCTTTATGCGGACTTGGAAAAACAGCTCCAAATCCTATACTTTCAACTCTTAATTATTTTATGAATGAATATAAATCTCATGTAGAGGATAAAAAATGTCCTGCTAAATCATGTTCTAAACTTGTGGTTTACAAAATTATTGAGGATAAATGTCAAAAATGCGGTATGTGTACTCGTAATTGTAACTTCGATGCCATTAAAGGTCATATAGGAGAACTTCATACTATCGACCCTGATCTTTGTACTAGATGTGGTATGTGTATTGAAGTCTGTCCATTTGATGCAATCATAAAAGATTAAAGGGGTGAATATATTGGATAAAATTAAATTAACTATAGATGGTAAAGAAGTTGAAGTATCTAAAGACAAAACTGTACTTCAAGCTTGTAAAGAAATAAATATTTATATACCTAGTTTATGTTACCTAAAAGATGTTAATTGTAGTAGTGCTTGTAGAGTATGTTTAGTTGAAGCAAATGGAAGACTTCTTCCTTCATGTTCGTTAGAAGTTGAGTCAGGAATGAATATAGTTACAAATTCCAAAAAAGCTAAGGAAGCTAGAAGAACAGCATTAAAATTATTACTTTCAGATCATAATAGAGATTGTACAACTTGTATAAGAAATGAAAATTGCGAACTTCAAAATCTAGCTTCCAAATTAAATATAAATAAAATAGAATTTGAAGGTGAAACAATTGATTACGAACTTGATATTTCATCTGACTCAATAGTTAGAGATCCAAGTAAATGTATTAAATGTGGTCGCTGTGTTCAAACATGTAATGAAATACAATCTGTTGGAGCTATTGATTTTTCTAATAGAGGTTTTTATACTAAAATATCACCATCTTATGATGTCAATATAGGAAATAGTGTATGCATTAACTGTGGGCAATGTATAACAAATTGTCCTGTTGGAGCTTTGTATGAAAAAGATTCTATAGAAATAGTCAAAGAATGTTTATATGATGAAAATAAATATGTTGTAGTTCAAACAGCACCAGCCGTAAGAGCAGGTCTTGGTGAAGAATTTGGTATGGATCCAAGTATTAGTGTGACTTATAAAATGGCTAGCGCTCTTAAAAAACTTAATTTTGATAAAGTTTTTGATACTAATTTCGCAGCAGATTTAACAATAATAGAAGAAGGAACAGAACTTCTTAATAGATTAGAAAACAATAAAAATCTTCCTCTTATGACTTCTTGCTGTCCTGGTTGGGTCAAATTTGTTGAACACAATTTTCCTGAAATGCTAGATAATTTATCAACTTGTAAATCACCACATGAAATGGAAGGTGCTCTTATAAAATCTTATTTTGCAAAAAAATTAGATGTTGATCCAAATAAAATAGTTGTAGTTTCAATCATGCCTTGTACAGCAAAAAAATTCGAAGCAAATAGAAATGAACTAAGTTGTGACGAGCTTAAAGATGTTGATTATGTTCTAACAACTAGAGAACTTGCTAAACTTATAAAAGAAGAAGGTATTGATTTTAAAAATTTAGAAGATAGTGAATTTGATAATCCATTTGGAGAATCTACTGGTGCATCAGTTATATTTGGTGTTACTGGTGGTGTTGCAGAAGCAGCACTTAGAACAATATTTGAACTTACTAGTGATAAACCTTTAGAGGATATGAATTTTACACCTGTAAGAGGTGATAAAGGTATTAAAGAAGCTAATATCACATTACCAAATGGATTAGTTGTTCAAACAGCTGTAATAAGTGGACTTGCAAATGCTAGAAAAGTTATGAACGATATAATATCAGGCAAAAAGAATTATCAATTCATAGAGGTAATGGCATGTCCTGGTGGTTGTATAAACGGTGGGGGTCAACCAATTGTAGATGCTCAAACATTAGAGGATACGGATGTTAGAAAATTAAGAACTAATGCTATATACAACGAAGATGAAGGCTATGAAATTAGACAATCTCATAAAAATCCTCAAATAAAACGTATTTATGATGAATTCTTAAAAGAAGCTAATGGACATATAGCACATAAATATCTTCATACTCATTACAAAGAAAGATCTAAAATATAAGCTTTAATATTTAAACTTTAATATTTAAACTTTTATATTTAACAATAAATAATAAATAATATGCGAATCATATAAAAAACTGTGGAATTAAGATTAAAAATTAAAGATTAAAATATATAATATTTATTTAAAATAACAATATAATATATTTTATCTAATTTCTTAATAAAGCAGTTTTTTATTGTTTTTTAATCAAATATTATTGTTTTTCGATTTTATTTTATCGTTTTTCGATAATTTTTTATTGCAAAAAATCAATCCAAATGATAATATCTAATTGTAAAAATAAAAAAAGGCGGTGTATTTTATGAATTACTATGGAAAAAAATCCTTAACATCTATGCTCAAAATAATTTTAAATATCTTACTCATAATAGGAATTGGATTATTTATCTATCTTTCGATTAATTTATTATCAAAACAAGAAAATTACACATTAAGCAAATACATAGTATTTAGCTTATTTACAATTGGTAGTATCTCTTTGATGTTTATAATACTTAATTTAAGAAAAATATTAGATTCTTTAATATATGAAAATCCATTCATAATAGATAATGTTAAAAGACTAAAAAAAATAGCTATTGAATGCTTTATTATCACCTTTTGTTATATTATTAATTTCATAATCAATTTAAATTACAAGAACTTTGAGTTTGTATCAATTGACGCAAAAGGGATTCATACAGATATGGAATTTTTAATATTTTTATTTTCAGGCTGTTTTATATTAGTTTTATCTAATATATTTGAACATGCAGTTAAAGTTAAAGAAGAAAATGATTTGACTATATAACAATAAAGGAGATTTTTATGAGTATAGTAATAAATTTAGATGTCATGATGGCAAAAAGAAAAATATCATTAACAGAACTTGCTTCTAAGGTTGGTATTACAAAAGCCAATCTATCTATATTAAAAAATAGTAAAGCTAAAGCCATTAGGTTCTCAACATTAGAAGCAATATGCAAGGAATTAGATTGTCAACCAGGGGATATATTAGAATTTGTTGATGATGATAACCCCAAATTAATTTAAAGATTTTAAGTGGGTTTCTTGAGGTGTGACATGCTCCCCCACTAAACTTAACAGTTTTGAGGAGGCTTCTTGGGATGTAGTAACCCTATGGTTACTATGATTACCAAGCTCTACGGGTAAGCCCTACCCTGTTTATGATTTAATATTTTAACAACAATTTTCCTTGATTTTTTATATTGATACTTGCGTTTAAGTCTCTATCCATTGAATTACAACATTCACAAGTGTATACTCTATCTGATAATTTTAGGTCTTGTTTTACTACACCACAAACACAACAGGTTTTGCTTGATGGATAGAATTTATCTATCTTTACAAGTTGTTTTCCTGTTAATTCTGTTTTATATTTAAGCATTTTAGTGAACATTCCCCAACCGTTATCAGATACACTTTTACCGAATTTTAATGCTTGGCTCATGCCTTTCATATTAAGGTCTTCGATTGAGATAGCATTATATTTATTAACTAATTTAGTAGATAGTTTATGCAAAAAATCAAGTCTTGAGTTTTTAATTTTATAATGTATTTTTGCTACTTTAGTTTTTTGTTTGTACCAATTATTTGAAAACTTTACCATACGTGATAGTTTTCTTTGTGCTTTAACAAGTTTAGATTCTAACAATCTGAAAAATCTTGGATAATCAGCTCTTTGGTTTTCAGAACTAACAAAAAGTTCTTTCATTGAAAAATCTAAACCTACGATGTTCTTATTGCTTGGAACTTCAACTATTTCTTTTTCAAATTCAGTTGTAACACTAACAAAATAAGCACCTGTAGGTACTTGACTAATAGTAGCAGATAATATTTTATGATTTTGAGGTATTTGTCTATGAAACTTAGTTTTTAATAATCCTAATTTTGGAAACTTCAGCATGTTACCTTCAACTCTTATTGAATTGTTAGTGTTTTTAGTTGTATAAGACTTAGTATTATTCCTTTTAGATTTAAATTTCGGATATTTAGCTCTTTTTTGAAAAAAGTTTTTAAAAGCAGTATCTAAATTTCTAAGTGTAGATTGAAGAGAAACACTATCCACTTCTTTAAGCCAAGTTAATTCTTTTTTTAAAGATGTTAATTCTTTAGCTTGATTAACATAAGTAGTTGATTTTTCTTCGTTCTTGTATAATTCAATTCTTTGATTAAGATAATTATTGTATACAAATCTAACACAACCAAAAGTCTTATGAATTAAAATTAGTTGTTCTTGATTAGGATATATTCTAAACTTAAAAGCTTTATTGATTTTCATAGATTTTCACACCTCCTTTATAATATAATTATATATTATATTGAAACTCCTTTGCAAGTTGCATTATCAAAATTAGTTAATACTCTAAAAACTGTTTCTTCAAGATTAATTAGGGAAAACATGGTGAATATTCGAAAAAATATTATTGGAAACCAGTATTTTGGAGTAGAAGTTATTGCATTTTAACAACTGGTGGAGCAACAATAGAAATAATCGAAAAATATATTCGTTCTCAAGCAGGAGTTAAAGACTAAAACCGTTCCGATTCATCTCCATCCTAAATAGAGGATGGAGTTTTCTCGAAACATAATGATAAAAATCCAATACTTACTATAAAAAAATATAAATAAAAAAACATATCATTCAAAAGAGGTGTATTATGGATAACACAAATAATTTTAATTTTTCAATAAAAGATAAGAAAAAAACAATAATAATTTCTTTAATTCTTTCTATTATCTTTAGATATTTCTTTTTAAATAATTACCTAGGAATATCCATGCCTATATTTATAGGTATTATTATTTTTTCAATACATAATATTTTCCCTAAATTTTATGCTAATTTAAAAAATAATTTAGACCATTTGATATTTTTAATACCTATAATAGCATTGTCTTTAACTTTTGCTATATATAATAATGAATATCTAAAATTTTATAATATTATTATTCTTATTTTTCTTATTTATTCCTATTTTTTATTCATAAAAAATAAATCAAATAAATTAAATATAGAATTTTTTGTAGATTTAGGAGAAAAATTTCTTGAATCAATCTTTTTAGGATTCATTTATATATTTCCTTTCTTAAAAGAAATATCAAAAAGTATAAATAGACCAAAAAAAGAACTCAGTTCAACAAAAAAACAAATATTTATAGGTATTTTAATATCAATACCAATATTATTTATACTAATTTCATTACTCGCATCAGCTGATAGTATATTTCTATACTATACAAAAGAATTTTTTAATCTATTTAGCAATCTAAATATCAATATTAACTTTCCTACAGAAACTTTATTTGTAATAGTAATATTTTTTCTTTTAATATTTGGTTTTATATTATCTTTAGATATCAAAGATCAATCTACTGGTTATAAAATTGAAGAAAAAGAAAAACTAACACAATTAAAAAAATTAGAATTCAAAATTCCGTCTATAACAAGTTCTACAATATTGATTTCTATAAATATTGTATATTTAATATTTACAATCGTTCAATTTTCATATTTATATGCTGGAAATACAAACCTTCCTAATAATATGAATTTTAGCGAATATGCTAGAAGAGGTTTTTTTGAATTAGTATTTTTAACAATAATAAACCAAATAATATTATCTTTTTGTATGAAATATAGTGATAAATCAAACAAAAAAATAAGTACTTTACTCAATTATTTATATAGTATCCTCATACTTCTAACTTTTAATATGCTTTTTTCAGCAGCATATAAAATGAATCTTTATCAAAATGCCTATGGATTTACTAGACTTAGAATAGGTGTATTTGCCTTTATAATATTATTTGCGCTTATTTTAAGTATTAATTTTGTTGCTATATGGAGAAGAAATATACCAGTAGTTAAATTAGTTCTTATTTCAACACTTTTAGTATATACATCTTTTAATTATGTTAATGTAGACAAAATAATTGCTAAGAATAATATAGAAGTTTATAAAAAAACAAATATTATAGATATTAATTATCTAAAAAAATTATCTATAGATTGTCATTTAGAACTCTATAAATTAACAAAAACAAAAAATTCATCAATAAATAATAATATAACTGTGCATCTTGAAGCACAAAAGAAAAAAACAGAAAAAAAATATGATAGTTGGTTTGAATTTAATTATTATAAATCAAAATTAATCAAATTAAATATCTAAAAAATTTTTTTAGTATAATTATTATAATTTTAAATTCAAGAAAAATACAATTAAATATATCAATAAAGGGGCTGTTGCATTAAAAAATTTAGATACAGTATGCTGTGTTATAAATCACAATATACTGTATCATTTTCCTTAATGCAACAGCCCCTATTAACTTAATTTTAATTACTCATTTTTTATTATTTATTTAAATCTTTTAATACTTTATCTACATCATCATAAAAATTACTTTGACCTATAATTTCATATAGATTAGCTTTTTTAAGAGCTATTCTTGGCTGTCTTTGAAGTCCAGTTATTTTTATATCTATTTTTTCTTTTTTGCATATATTAATAAGTACTTTAAATGCATTTATTGCAGTAGCATCCATAGAAGGTACATTTCTCATTCTAAATACTATAACCTTAGTTTCTAAAGAAACTTCCTTTATAACATCCAAAAATTTATCTGCGGCACCAAAGAAAAAAGGTCCATTTATTTCATAAACTAAAACATCTTTTGGTAATTTTAGTTTATTACTTTCCTTTTCAAAATCAAAGCTATTTTCGTCTACTTCTTCAGATGCATCCATCATAACTTCATCTATAGATGTAACATCAGCCATTCTCTTCATAAATAATAAAGATGCTAGTATAACACCAATTTCAATAGCCTTTACTAAATCTATAAGTACAGTTATAAAAAATGTAACTAATAAAACAGCTATATCACTCTTCGGAGATTTAAATAACTCTTTAAACTCTCTCCATTCACTCATATTATATGATACAACTATCAAAATTGCTGCTAATGAAGCCAGCGGTACAGCTTTTGCAAAAGGCATAAATACTACCATTATTAAAAGTAATGTAATAGCATGAACAATCCCAGCAACAGGAGTTCTTCCTCCATTTTTGATATTTGCAACAGTTCTAGCAATAGCACCAGTTGCAGGAATTCCTCCAAATAGCCCAGAACCAATATTTGCAATTCCTTGTGCTACAAGTTCCATATTAGATCTGTGTTTGGATCCAATCATCCCATCAGAAACAACTGCTGATAATAAGGATTCTATAGATCCTAAGATTGCAATAGTAAATGCAGGACCTATAAGTAAATTTATTTTTTCTATACTAAAAGCAGGAATACTAGGCATTGGAAATGCAGATGAAAGTTCATTAAATTTAGAACCAATCGTTGCAACTTCAAGCCCCATAAACTTAACAATCAAACTAGTTACAATAAGAGCTATTAAAGCTCCAGGTATCTTATCATTCACCTTCGGCCATAAAATTATAATAATAAGTGCTATTAAACCAATTATTGTGGTTTCTATATTAATAGTATGTAAATTTGATAAATACAATTTCCATTTAGGTATAAATTCTGCTGGAACATCTGATAACTGAAGACCCAAAAAATCTTTTATCTGGGATGAAAAAATAGTAAGTGCTATACCACTTGTAAATCCTGTAGTTATAGGATATGGTATGAATTTTATAACACTCCCTAATTTTAAAAGACCCATAAAAATCATAATGATTCCAGCCATTATAGTAGCCATTATAAGTCCATCTATTCCAAACTTAGTGACTATACCATAAACAATTACCATAAATGCACCTGTTGGCCCACCTATTTGAACTCTACTTCCACCAAAAAATGAAATTAAAAATCCTGCAATTATTGCAGTATGTAAACCTCTTTCTGGATTAACTCCAGAAGCTATTGCTAGAGCTATTGATAATGGTAATGCAATTATTGCCACTATAATACCAGCAATCAAATCTTTCATAAATTGTTCCTTTGTATATGTCTTTAACAAAGAGAATAATTTAGGTTTTAATAAAGACAAAGAAAACATCTCCTTCTTTAATATAAATTTTTGTGTACAACTTCAATAGTCTAAACTCTTTTTTCAAAAAAATCAATAGCTTTTTTAATATTTATAAATTTTTTTTAATATTTATTACTTTGTGCTTTACTTTTATATTTTTTATTGAAAACATTGAAATTACACAATATACACTTTTACTTTTTTTTCTTTTTACAAATAAAAATAAGATGTTTTATGTATTTTTATACACAAAACATCTTATTAATCACTATTTCACTATATAGTATGTTTTTACTTATATTTACTTAATGGTATTTTTATAAAAATACTAAAAAATTTATCTATAATTTTTTCAATTATATATACTGAAATTACAATTATTATTATCCAAGCAAACACTCCAGCAGTATCTAGGTTTATTTTTTGCAAATACAAGCTACTCCCAATAGCAAAATTGGGCTGACTTAGAACTTCTGCTGCAACCATAACTTTTAAATTAAGTCCAAAACTTGTTTTTATCGTATTTTTTATATTTGGCATGATACTAGGTATATAAATCAATCTTATTTTCTTTAACAAATTAAAATTATAAACTCTACTAACATCCAATAACTTATCATCAATGCCATAAAAAGCATTTAATAAATTTGTATATATTATCGGATATATAACCATAAAACATACAAAAATAGGTGCTTTATAAGCAGTTGTCCATATAAGTACCAATAGTATTATAGCCATAGTTGGCACAGATCTAAAAAATACTATTATCGGATTTATCAAATCCTTAAAAACTTCAAACTTACTACTTATAAATGATGTTATAAAAGCAAAAATAAATGCTACTAAAAAACTTATCAAAGTTCTTTCATATGTTCCTTTACATATACTTATAAAATCTTTTGCTCTTACAAACTCTATTAGTTTATAATAAACAGATATCGGTTTAGGTATTATTAATTCATTTGATAAATAATTTGATACTAAATTCCAAATTATAAATATAAAGATAATATATACAAATATGAAAAACTGTTTTTTTAAATACTTATCATAAAAATTTATGAATTTATCATCTTTATTTAACATCATCATAATAGAAATCATCTTTAGGAAGATTTCCTCCTACACTCTCCTTAGAAAAATCATAAAGTATAGTCAAATACTCATTTAAACTATCCTTTATATCTTTTGCATAATAAAAATTCATAGGTATTCTGTCCAAACTCTTAACTATTATATTTTCATTTATTCCAATTTCAAATTCCTTAGCCAAATCTTTTACTTCTAATTTATTATCATTCATATAGGAAATTGATTCTTTATAGTTTTTAAAAAACTCTTCCATAAATACTTTATCTTCTAATATATCTCCTCTAGCAATTATAGATACTTGCGGATAACCCATTAAATCTTTTTTATTTCCAAATTCTTTTTGAAAATCAAGTATTATATTTGTGTCTTTTTTAGCCATAACAGTACTAAGCATTGGTTCTGGCATCAAAGCTATTTTTGCTTTACCTGATATATAAGATGGAACTAATTCTGTTGCACCTGAAAGATAAGTTATATTAACATCTTTATCTGGGTCTATCTCATTTTGCTTTAATATATATCTTAATAATATATCAGGAGTTAGACCTTTGCCTATTGCATATATATCTTTCCCTCTTAAATTCTTTATATCATCCATACTTTCATCAGAAACTAAATAAAGTACACCCCAAACACTACTTCCTACTAATTTATAATCTAAACCTTTATTATATAATTTAGATGCTAAATTTGTAGGTACTATTGCAATATCAGCTTCTTTCGATACTAATTTAGACACTAATAAATCAGTTGTTTTTAACATATTATAATTAATTTTTGTATCCATTATTTGTTGATTATCTTTTCTAAATTTTAATGTAGTTATTGCAGGCGCTCCTGCTGGATAAACAAAATTTATTTCTTTATTTTCCTTTATTTCATTTTCCACCTTTGTTTCATTTTCTTTTGCATCTTTTTCTTCAACATTATTATTACAAGATACTAATATCAAAGAAAAAATTAAGCATAAAACTAAAATCAATTTTTTTCTCATAATAATCCCCTTTCTATTTTTATATCAACGAATATATTATACCCGTTTCATTTATATTAATATTTTTTTAATATTTAGTTTATCAAAAGTTCAATAATCTCATTTCTCATATCTGTTAGGTATTTATCATTTAATTTTCTATTATTTCTTTTTTCATTAATATCAAAAATATTTAATATTTTATTAGAGCTAGCCTTTGATAAAACTGCCACTCTATCACATAAAAGAAGTGCTTCTTCTATTTCATGTGTTACAAAAATTATTGAAATTTTATTTTTATCCCATAATTTTAAAAGAGATTTTATCATATCAATTTTTAATTTATAGTCCAAAGATTTAAAAGGTTCATCCATAAGCATTAAATCAGCATCATAATTAAACGCTCTTCCTATTGAACAACGCTTTTTCATACCACCACTAAGTTCATGTGGATAATTATCTTTGAATTTATAAAGACCCATAGAATCTATTATTTTAAGGACATCTTCTTTTGAACTTTCTTCATTTACTATACTTATATTTTCATATAGAGTTTTCCATGGAAGAAGTCTATTTTCTTGAAAAACATAACTTGTTTTCTTGCTTGAATTTAATATTATACCTTCATCAATATCCAAAGTTTTTGATATTATATTTAATAATGTTGACTTTCCACAACCAGAAGGACCTAATAATCCAAATATCTCTCCTCTTTTTATATCTAATGAAAAATCACTAAAGACCTTATGTGAATTATACATTTTGCTCATATTTTTTATTGATATAATTATTTTGACCACCTACTTTTATAGTCTTTAATCTAATATATACTTCTTTTATATAGTATATATTCAATTAATTTTAACTTTCACTATCAATTATACTATATTGCATTTAATATTTTAAAGAAAAAAAGAAAATTATCCAAAATCATAATTTTTTTAGATAATTTTTTTTATTTTTAATATTAATAATCTATTTAGTTTAATTTCAACTTGGATTTTGTTTTTATTAATTTTAAATCTTTATTTATTTTTTCAACCTTATGTCTTAATTCTTCACTAGCATCCTTACTTTGTAAAGACATATCTTTATTATCTAAAATAATCTGATAAATATCATCAATATCACTTTTAATATCAACAAGTATTTTGTTTTCGTTCTCAAAATCTTTTATCATATCATAAATTAAATCCTTAGTCTTTATATTACCTTCTGATATATCATTCATAGATGATGATGCTTGTATTGATAGTTCATATCCATAGTCAACCTTTTCTAATGTATTTTCTATTAATTTTTCTGTATCGCTTGAAGCCTTTGAACTTCGATTTGCAAGACCTCTAACTTCTTGAGCCACAACAGCAAAACCTTTACCATTTTGACCTGCTCTTGCTGCTTCAACAGACGCATTTAAAGCTAGGAAATTTGTTTGGAATGATATTTCATTTATAACTTTTATTATTTTTGATATATTTGATGATGCTTCTTTAATATCATTCATAGCTGCAATCATCTTAGACATTTTATCCTTGCCATCTTTAGTACTCTCAATTGATTTATTGGATATACATTCAACTTCACTTACAGTTTTGTTAGTTGATTCAATACCATCAACAATAAAATCTACATTTTCTTTTAAATTTAATATCTTACTTGCTTGTATATCTGAACTTGATGATACGTTCTGAGCTAAATCCAATACATTAAAAGATAAGTCATTTAAATCACTCATAGATATTTTTATTTTTTTAAATATACCATTTAAACTCTTAATTATTGATGATAGATAATCTCCAACCTTTTTAAAATCTCCTTTAAATTCATACTCAACTTCAATATCAAAATCCCTTCTTGAAATATAATCTAATACATTCCCCATTTCATATATATAAGAATTTAAATTGTTTATAGTATTATTAAGTCCATCTTTTATAATTTTATAATCACCTAAATATTCACCTGTCATATGATGATTTAATTCACCATCTGATAATTTATTTAATACCTTACTTGATTCTCTAATCGGCTCAACTATTACTTCCATTATGTCATTAATACTCTTTATTAATCTTTTGTACTCACCTTTATGTTTGTTCGTGTCTATTCTAACTTCTAAATTACCTTCAACTACATTATCAATCAAATAATTAGTATCTTTTATCATGTTATTTATAGATTCTATACTCTTATTTAAATTATTTTTTATATTGTTAAATTCACCATGATATTCATCTTGGATTAACTCAGGTATATCTCCATTTCCTATTTTATCTAAATAATCATGTGTTAAACTTATTGGTTTTACAAAACTTTCAACTAAATTATTTATATTATTAATTAATATTTTCCAAATTCCTTCAAATTCATCTACATTAGCTCTAGAAGTTAATATTCCATTATCAATATCTTTCGATAATCTTTTTATCTCAAAATTTATATCATTTAAATAATTTTTAAGATCCAATATTTTAATATTTATAATATCATATTCGCTTCTTACTTCTATTCCAAAATTTAAATTTCCATTTAATATATTAATCATAGCATTCTTTTGTTTTTGAAGATTTTCAGACATAGTATTAAATGCCTTTGACATCTTACCAACTTCACCCTCTTCAAAATCCATTTGAATATTTATATTTCCTTTTGATAATTCTTGCATAGAAGTTGTAACCATTCTAATAGGTTTTATAAGCTTTTTATTACTGTAAACAAAAGCAATAAAAGCTATTATCAAACCTAAAAAAATCATAATATACATATTTAATTTAAAATTCTCTATCTTTAAATCATACGCAGCTTGATACATCTGTACATATTTATTAATTTTATTTTTTACATCCATTGCATTTTCTAATATATAGGTTTTATGCGTATCTGTATTTAGACCGTCCATTAAATTAGTCACTGCAAATACATAATTGTCGACATCATCTTTTATTAACCTTATATATTCCACTATTTTGTAATTTTTATTTTTATGCAGATTAAAATCTTCATCACCATTTATAAGAGCGTTGTTTATTTTTTTATATAATTCAAGTTCTTTTAATATAAGTTCTTTTAAAACTTTTGATTCTTTTGATTCTTTGTCTTTTTCAGCTACATATTGCTGAGTATAATTTGAAAGCAACATAGTCCTCATCCTTTGACTTCCAGCTAAGTTTATAGCTACTCCGTCATCAGATAATTTATCAAAAACTAAAAAAGAATTTATCACAACAGTTACAAAAGGTAATGATACCAATAGTAATATTAATATGACTTTGTTTTTTAAACTACTCATAATAAAAACCTCCATAAAATATTTTTATACATTGTATTTTATTACCCTTTTATCTAATTTTTATACACATACTTCATATTGTTTTTCTTTAATCCAAATTGTTTTATAAATAACAATACAGTCCATAGATGTATTTTATTACTTTATAGAAAATAAAAGAACAATCTAAAAATAATAAAAAAATTATTTTCAGATTGTTCTTTTTAATCTTTATTTAACTTTTTAAGTCTTTTATAAATATACAATATTAGATAATAATTAATTATTATGTATGTTTTTTACTTTTTAATATTTTATTAAGTATTTTTTTAAAAAAACCTATAAATTACTTTACATTTCATTTATATAGTTCTTATTAATTATTTTTATCGTTAATTAATTAGTTAATATGAATTATCTTAATGTTAACATCTTCTTTTTCAAATAATATAATATACAATATTTATTAAGTATATTTTTTATTTTTATTACTTTACTTTGGTATAATTAAATAATTTTTTTATTAAAGTTTTCAAACCATATTTTTATAAAAATATACATATTAATAAATATGGATAAATATTTGTACTAAGAGGTGATTTGTATTGGAACTAAGGGAAAAGTTAGACTTTAAAATAACCGTAGCATTAAAAACAAATGATGAATTTAATTGGTATCATACATCTTCAAAGATGTGGATTTTAAACATAGTTAAATTTGGTAGTTATTGTTTAGATTGTGGATATGATTTTGATTTAAGGAATCATATGATAGAAAGATTCAATATCGAAATTATAAATATATATAAAATAAATGAATATCTATCTAATTTGACGCAATACATAATAACAAAAGATCAATTAGAAGCTATAGAGCATATAAAAGCTGATGTTTATTTTGATTTTGATAGTAAAACAATATATATGAATAATAAAGAGCTTCTTTGTCTTTATAACTTCTTACCACCAGAATGGACTTATATCGAAGCAACTCCTTTAAAACATATACCAAAGCAATATCTATAAATAAAATAATTTAAATATACTTTAAGGGTTTGGAGAGTCTAAAAATAATTTATATGATTGTTTTTAGACTCTTTAATTTTTTGTTTTTTTATATTTTTATTTGTTTTGTTAACATTTATTTTACTTTTGTCACTTTTAATATCTATATCTTTCTTTTGATTTATCTTAAAATCTAATTTAGAAAAATATTAATTTAAAAGGAGTTTTTTAATGCTTAAAATCAAAAAAAATATAAAATATATAATATTAACTATAATTAGTTTATTTTTTCTTTCTTTATTTGCATTTAGTTCTAAATTAAAAATAGTACATTATACCTTAAAAAAAAGTAAAATGAAATCAGATATAAAAATAGTTCTTTTAACTGATTTGCACAGTTGTAAATATGGTGAAAACCAAAAGGAGCTTATTGATTCTATATATGAACAAAAACCAGATATTATACTTTTGGCAGGTGATATTGCTGATAATAAAATACCACATCAAAATACTAAATTGGTACTTAAATCCATTGGTAACAAATATCCTTGTTTTTATGTTACTGGTAATCATGAAGTTTGGGCTAGAGATTTTTTAGATATCAAAAAATTGTTTAGGGATAATAATATAAATATATTAGAGGGAAATAGCAAAACACTTAAATTTAATGGTCAAATAATAAACATCGCTGGTATTGATGATCCTTATGTTGGTGAGCAATTATTTAATAAACAATTAAATGATTGTGGAAACAATATAATAGATAATGCTTATAATATATTAATTACTCATAGGCCTGAACGAATCGACGATTATCTTAAATACGATTTTGATCTTATAACATCTGGTCACGCACATGGTGGACAGTGGAGAATACCTTATATATTAAATGGTTTACTTGCACCAAATCAAGGTTTCTTTCCTAAATATGCTGGTGGACTTTATGAATTTGAAAATACTGATTTTATTGTAAGTCGTGGTTTAGCAAGAGAATCAACAAAAATACCAAGAATATTTAATCGACCAGAACTTGTTGTTATAAACCTAAAAACCAAATAATATAATAAATTTATTTGTAAATTACAACCAAAATAAAAAGCCTAAATACTTTTCTTAAGCATATAGGCTTTTTTATATTTTCTTAATTTTAAATTGACAAAATATATTCTATATAAATTTTTTAATGCAGTAACCAATTTTAATTTATAAATCTATTCGTAAATCCTTATTGGTTCTTAACAATTTATCATAAGACTCCAAATTCGCCTTTATCGGAATTATTATCTCAAATTCTGCACCATAATCAATCAAACTCTTATTAATTATCTCTCCATCTAAAATATTATTTACTAGATTATATACAATATTCATTCCTATTCCTAAATTTTTAGTAGACATTTTTTGTTTAGAAAATGGCTCAAATATATTAAGTCTAATATCATCATCCATACCTAGACCATCATCCTTATACACAAGTACATATGAATTTTCTCTTTTCTCCAAAAAAATCTCTATATGAAGTATTGTTTCCTCTACAAATCCATGTTGCATAGAATTTCTAATTAATTCCTCTAAAATATACATCATAAGCTTAGGATAAGTATATAAATTGTATTTAAAATCTGTAGTAATCTTAATATGATCAAAATAATCAATCTCTCTGTATAATTTTAATTTTATCTTACTAAGTACCAATTCCAAATCCATAAAAATAGGTTTTTCATTAAACCGTTCTATAGATATATCCTTAAATCCATCCATAATCCGTGTTGCTTCAGTAACTTGATCATATATAAGAATACTTGTTTTTTCAAAATTATCCAAAAACTCTATAAAACGTTCTTTTGTCATCTTCTTTCTTTCGAGTGCTATAATAGCCCTTAATACAGTCTCCTTTAAAAAACTTGCAGAGGTTAGTATATTTCCAATTGGTGTGTTTAATTTATGAGAAAGTTGTTTAGATAACATATTTATACTAGCCATCTTATTCATTTCTAAGATTCGTTTATTAGCATGTGCTAATTTTTGAGTTTTTTCATCTATCTCATTTCCCATATATTCATTATGCTTTTTTATTTCTAATCCCATAGATTTTATAGCCTCTTGAATCATTCCAAGCTCATCATTTCTACTTCGTTTAAATTTAGCTACAAAATTATTCATCTTTAAATTTTTTAAAACATATACTATTTCTTCTATTGGCCTAATATATAAATCTGCTATTGGAACAGATATAAATACAATAAGAATTAAAAAACCAAATATTGATAATTTTAAGAATGTTAATAATTCATTCAAATTGCTAAATACTTGTTTTTTTGGTATTTGGAAAAATACGCCCCATCCTATATTATCAATATGACCATAAGATGTTAATTTATCAGTTCCTTCAAACATATAAATATCAGTACCAGAAAATCCTTTTTTTGCATCTTCAACAGGTTTTAGATGTGATAAATCTGTCATATCTTCTACTAATTTTCTTCTTGGATGGGCTATTATTATACCTCTTCTATCAACAATATAACCATATCCACCTTCACCCATCTTTGTTTTTTCTGCTAAATTACTCAAAAAATCAAGGTCTATACTAGCACCCATAACACCTATTATTTTATTCGGATTTTCTATATCAAATATAGGCATAGCAAGTACACTTATTGGTGTTTTTGTACTTCTTGAAATTATTGAATTTGAATAATAAACTTGACCACCTAATGCCTTTTTAAAATAATCTCTGTCTGATCTATCACCCAAAGTATCTAAATAAGAAGTTTTGTAAAATTGATTCCCATCTGAATCTATGACAAAAATTTGAGATATTAAAGAACTTTGTTCTACTGACATTTTAAGCAGATTGTCCATATTCTCAAAATTCATACTTCTAACTTCTCTAGACAGAGCTAACACTTGTATAGTTTTTTCTAATTCATTTAATTGTGTAACTATAGTATCTTGAAAAATTGCTCTTATCATTGTATTATTTTCATAAACTCGATTTTCCATATTAGTTCTTAATTTATTTGATATTGTATAAAAGAGTGAAAAAAACATTATAGAAAATAATAATATATTTAAGGTTATTAATTTAAACCTGATTGTTTTATATCTATTTAAATATTTAAATTTAAAGAAATCTCCCATACGAACCACTCCAAACGGATATATATTTTAACTTAAGTATATATAATAAATACCCAAGAAGAATAAAATTATCATATTTTAATTCTTCTTGGGTATTATAAATTATTTTATATTTTTTATAATAAATCTTTTTTTTATTTATATTCTAGGGCTTTCCCTTCTTCCAGACCTTTTATATCCTTAGTTAAAATTATATAATCACCATCATTTAATCCTTCTAAAACTTCATAATAGGAACTTGTTTCTATTCCTAATTTAATCTTTTGAATTTTTGCTTTTGATTCTGATATAATCCATACACAATCTTGACCTTCATATTCAAAAACAGAAACTTTAGGAATTTTTATAGAATCTTTCTTTTGATTAATTCTAAACTCGCATCTAATCTCATACTCTGGTTTTAGTATATTACTAAATTCTTCTTTCGGTTCTATTAAAACTTTTACTCTTCTTTCTTCTAAACCTAGCGATGACACCTTCTTTATAGCATTTGGCGCTATGTTTTTAACTACCCCACTAAATTCAAAATCTTCATCTCTTCTTTCCTGAAACAATATAACTTCCATGCCTTCTTCTATATATATACTATCTTCCCAAAAAAGATAAGTTTCTATTTCATAATTCCCTTTCGAAAAAATCTCCATTATCTTTTCATTACTCAAATAATCCCCTATATCCAAGTCAAAATTAGATATAACTCCAGAAATAGGTGCTTTTATTATACTGTCTTTTAATTTATCTTCTAAATTATTTATAACCGCTTTTGATGCATTTTTTCTTCCTTGATAATAATTTTTAGATATATTCTTAGTCTTGTCTTTTTTAAGATTATCAAGTACAATTTTGTCATTATCTAAAGTTATCTTTGAACTATTAAATTCATCTAATGATATTCTAAAATTTTCTTCACTTATCGCACCATCTTCATATAATTGTTTATTAGTTTCATAATCTCTTAATGCCTTGTCAAATCTAAGTTTTGATGCGTTTATTACATTTTCTTGATTTTTGATTGCTATATCTAATTCCTTTTCATAATATATATTTTCTTCTCCAATTATAGCTTTTAGATTTGCTTTTTGACTTTCCAATTCATATAATATTGAATCATCTTTAATTTTTAATAATTTATCTCCTTTTTTTACATAATCACCTTCATTCACATATATCTCTTCTACTTTTTGTGCAAAAGGAGGATATATTGATACAATCTCTTTTGACTTTACATAACCATCCTCTTCTATCTTTTCATAAAAATCTTCTTTTACAATCTTTAAACTGTCCACTTTAAGAGGTGTGTAATGATTTTTTATTGGTATTATAAGAAGTATCAAAATCAATATTGATATTCCTATTATTTGATATTTTCTCTTCATATATAATCCTCCTATTCTCTATCCTTTAGAACTTCTACAATATCAAATTTCTTAATCTTCAAATATGATATAAATTGAGCAAATCTAACTGAAATTATTATCATTATAAAACTCACTACAAAAGCATAATAAGAAATAGTTGTTGGCATAGTATATACATCATTACTAAGGGTATCACTAAGTCCAACTAGCATCATCTTTGCAACTAAAATTGATAAAAATGCTCCAATTATAGTAAGGCACCACTGTTCAAAAGATACTATTAAAGACACTTCTTTTGAAGACATTCCAAGTACCATCATAGATGATAATTCTCTTTTTCTTTCCGAAATTTGAATAATAGCACTATTATAGACTACGGAAAATATAGTCACTACGCCAATCACACTCATCATGGCCATCATAAATGTATTACTTTGCATAAGTTCTTCATTTTGAGCAACTATATCATCTATAAACTTTATTGATGTTACTCTAGAAATATCAAAATAATCATTTCTAATTTCTTCAAGAACCTCTTTATTAGCATCTATTAACACTGTATTTATAATTTTTTTGCTATCCAAAAAAGTCTTTGCATAATCCAGATTTGAATATACCCCTATTCCTAAATACTGTGGTATTACTCCATTAATTCTAATTTTTTTTTCATTATCATCTTCACTATTATCTACAAATGATAATATTATTTCATCATTTACTTTCGCATCTAATAATTTTGATAATCTTTGACTTATATATATGCCATCTTTGGATAAATTAACTCTATTTTTTTGACTATCCAAAATTCTATAAAGCATACTATCATCGTTTATTGCCGTTATACTTATATCTTTTTCATACCATTTAAACTTAGCTTTAGCAGGAATATTTAAAACACCTTCAACCCTTTTTAAATTATATTTATTTTTAAATTCTCTTAATATGTCATCTTCACTATAATAACTATCGAAATCAATCTTCGCTTTATAAACTTCTTCATTTTTATATTTATCAAATAACATTTCTTCTGACATAGTTCTCATCGATAAAGAAAATATAAGTAATGCTCCTGTAAAAGATATTGTAAATATAATAAATATACTTCTTTTTATATCCCTTTTAATATTTCTTACAGCCATCTTTCCTTGCACATTAAACATATTCCACAAAAATTTTGATTTTTCTATGAATAATTTTTTATTAAATATCGGAACTTCCTTCCTTAATGAATTTGCTGGTGTCAAGTCAAGAATTTTTTTAGTTCCCATATATCCTGCACTTAAAGAGAAGAACAATGACATTACTATAGAATAAATCAAATATTTAAAGGAAAAAGTTGCCTTTATATTTGGCATATTAAAAAATTCACTATATATATTGGTAAATGGAATAGATAAAAAATATCCACTTATAGAACCCAGTATTCCTCCTAATATGCCTACAAAAAGAGAATATGATATATAATGCATTTGTATTTCAATTTTTTTATATCCCATAGCTTTTAATATTCCAATCTGACCTCTTTTTGATTCAATCATTCTCTTTAAAATTATATATAAAATCATTGATGAAACCATTAAAAACATTATAGGAACTGTCTTTGACATAGATTTTAGACCTTTTATTTCTTCAGTTAATAATAAATTACTAACTTGATCTTTTCTTTCAATTATATAAAAAAGCCCATATTTTTCCAATTTTCCTTCCAATATATTTTTTAATTCATTAAAATTCGTACCCTCTTCTAAAATAAGTGTTATATCATTGACATTAGAACCTTCTTCAAATAATTTACTCATATATTCTTTGTTCAAAAAACCAATTCCAAATTTCTTTGGTTCTGGATATATATCTGAAGCAGTTCTAAGTGCATATATAAATTCAGGACTTCTCCCAAACCCTTTTATATTCAGTTTTTCTACATTCGAATCTGTTATAATTTCTATTTCATCATCTAAATTTAATCCATTTGCCTCTATAAATTTATTATCTATTATTATTTCACTATTATCTAATTTAATTTCTTTAGGCTCTATAAGTTCAACATCATTAACTATAAAATCTTTTCCAAAATCATAAGATATAAGCCTTATATATTTATCTATTGCTTTTTTATTTTTATAAAGTCTTACATCTTTTATAAGTCTTCCTTCTACATGTTTTATCCCTTTTATATTTTTTAATTTATCAATGTCTTTATAAGGCATTTCTTTTACTTTAATAAATACATCTGCAAAATTTTGTTCTTTATAAAACTTTTCTTTTTCTAAACTTAAATTTATAAGAACTAAAGAAAATGATGTAAATATCATAAGCCCTATTGCTATTATTATTATTGAACCTATAAAACCTTCCTTATGTTTATTTAAATCTCTTATAAACATCTTTTTATGAATCATAATACCACCTCATCAATAGAGATTGGATTTTGATTCTTTACTATATTTTCTATTCTTCCATCTTTTAAATAAAACACTCTATTTGCTATTTTACTTATTTCGCTATTATGTGTTATTATTATCACTGTCTTTTTATATTTTTTTAGAAATTTATGCAAAATTTTCAAAACCTCTTTACTTGTTTTTGAATCTAATGCTCCTGTTGGTTCATCACATAAAAGTACGTCTGGATTTTTTACCAAAGCTCTAGCCAAAGCTATCCTTTGTTGTTCTCCACCAGATAATTGACTTGGAAAATGATTCTTTCTTTCATAAAGCCCAACATCTTTTAATACTTCATCTATGCTAAGTGGGTCAGTTGCTATTTGATGAGCTAATTCTATATTTTCATACGCAGTTAAATTTGGCATCAAATTATAAAATTGAAATACAAAACCTATGTTATTTCTTCTATACATAGTCAAATTTTTTGCATCCAACTTAGATATGATTTTATTATTATATGTTAGTGTTCCACTTGTAAGCTTATCCATTCCACCAATTATATTTAATAATGTTGATTTTCCTGAACCAGAAGGACCTAGTATAACCAAAAATTCTTCCTTATTGATTTCAAAATCAGCATCAAAAAGCGCCTTTACCTTAACCTCTCCCATATCATATATCTTAGATATTTTTTCACCTTTAATTAGCATATTATCACCCACTTAAATAAAATTTCTAAGCCTTTATTTTGTTATAAAAATTATTAGCCACATTTTCTATTCTCAAACTACAATCTTTTATAGTGTATATTTCATTAATAACTATCATACCTTCCATTAATGCTATAAATTCAAAAGCCAAATCCTTTGAATCTATATTATTTTTTAAAAGTCCATTATTCATATCCTTTTCTATTATTCTTATAAATAAATTTTCTATCTCATCATAAGCTTTTGACATTTTCACTCTCAACTCTTCATATTCTCTAGTGCAATAAATTAAAAAATCATAGTTGTTTATAGCATTTTCAATATTTAACTCAGCCTTACTTCTTTTAATTTCTTCCTTAAATAAATTAATTATATATTCAAAACTTTTATTTTCTATATCTTCCATATACAAAATCCCAACAAATTGATCTAACAATAAATCAAAAACTTTAAATAAAAGAACCTCTTTACTTGAAAAATAATGATATATTCCACCTTTGGTAATATCTAATTCTTTTGCAATTTGTACTAATGTTACATTTTTATATCCTTTCTTCAAAAATAATTCTAAAGCTTTTTGTTCTATCTTTTCTTTCATTGTCATATTCACTCAACTCACTTTTTTATTTTTATCATTCATTAACATACCTTCTAGTAGGTATTTTATCATTTAAAATTTTCTTTGTCAAATATATACCCTTAAAACCATAAGCTTACTTAGTTCAAACTCTTTTTATAAAAATTTTTATAATTTTATACAAATATTTCATTTATTTTTTTTATTTAGGGTATTAGTTACTTATAGTTTAAATTAGGAGGTTATTTTAAATGATTTATAATTATGATGTCAAAAGCATACTAGTATCAATAATAGAAGCTATTGATAATTTTAATTTTCTACTAAAAAATCATCATAAACATACTGCTACAATTGCATATCAACTTGGCTGCGCTTATGGACTTGATACAGATAAATTAAATAATTTAGTGCTTGCTGCATCTATTCATGATATTGGAGCTTTGTACGTAGATGAAAGAGATCAATTACTTTATATTGATGAACAAAATCCAAAACCACATGAAATCATGGGTGCTAAAATGCTTGAGGATTTTAAACCACTCAAAGATATCAAAGAAATAATAAGACATCATCATATAAAATATAGCGAAATTATTGAAAATACAATTAAAAAAGAAGATGTTAGAATAGAATGTTATTTTCTTCACTTAGCAGATAGAATTGATATATTATTAGAAACATACGGAAAAGATAGTTATAGTAGAACTTTAATTATCGATGAAATAAATATAAGATTTGGTGATATATTTTTACCAGATCTCAAATATGTATTTAATCAATTAGCTCAAGACAATGAATTTTGGGAAAATATATATGATTTAGCTTTTCATGAATTGTTATTACTAAATATAGATAGTGATAATTTCAAAATGGATAATAGCGATATCGAGGGTTTATCTAAAATATTTGCTAGAATTGTTGATTTTAAAAGTTCATGGACTAAAGTACATTCAATAACGGTCGGAGCCTTCGCTAATGAAATTGGTAAATATCTTAATCTAAATGAGAAGTCTTGTTTTGAACTAAAAATCGCTGGATATTTACATGATATAGGCAAAATCGCCATCCCATCAGAACTTTTAGATAAGACTGATAAGTTAACCGATGAAGAATTTCAAACAATAAAGTCCCATGCAAAATATTCATCTATGATATTAAAAAGTATTAGCGGACTTGGAAATATAAGCAAATGGGCTATTCATCATCATGAAAAACGTGATAAATCTGGTTATCCTTTAAAAATAAGTGATCAAAAATTTAGTATAGAAATGGATATATTAGCTTTTTCAGATATATTGTCTGCATTATTAGAAAATAGACCTTATAGAAAAACTTTGCCTAAAAATACTATACTTCAAATACTAAAAAATCTTACTCCTAATAAATTAGATTTTAAAGTCTATACGGTTATTGAAGCAAATTTTGATGATCTTAATAATCTATATTATAAAACTATAAAGGATAATGAAAAAAACTTTATCCAAACCTAACTAATTTACTTACAAAAAAGTAAAAAAGGAGCTGTCTCACTAAGAAATTTAACTAGAATATACTGTTTTATAAATTGAAAACAAACATATTATATTCTAGTATTTTTTTCTTAGAGCAACAGCCCCTTTTATTTTATATTAAATTTTATCGTGATTAATGGCATCCTCCACCACAGCTACTACAAGCTGAAGCATTCACACCTTTTTCTGGTATAACTCTAAATCCTTGACCAAATTGTTCTATTGTAAAGTTACCATAAGTTTCATAAGTTTCCTTATCAGCTATGAAAGTAACATCATCTTGTTCATATTTTAAATCATCATCTTTAAGATCATCTAATGCAAGACCAAAAGCAGGACCACTACATCCACTTCCAGCTAAATATATTCTTACGTTTTTAGGAGCTTCAGGATTTCCTGTTATAAAACCTTTTATTTCTTCTATACTCATTAAATCTATTGTAATTTTCATAATTACACCATCCTTTTAAAACAATTTATTTACTATAATTAAAGAATATCATAAATGAAAACAAAACTCAATCGAAAACAAAAATAAAAATAGCAACCATAAAAAATATTTTTTACGATTGCTATTCTTCATTTAATTTTAATATATCTATTTTAATTCAAATTTATTTAGAAGGAATAAATCCTCTAACCCAAGAACCAAAACCAGATGGATTTCTTGTTTGAATATAAACTTTTCCAGGCCCTTTAAATCTACAAACTAAACCTTCACCAGAAGTAAATGAAGATATCCAACCACTAGCAGAAGCTTTTTCTATTTTGTATTCTAAAGAAGCTTCCCAAGCAACAAGATGTTCATTATCTATAACATATTCTCTTCCTGGTTGTATTTCAAGTTCATGAATACTCCCATAAGAACTTACAAATAAAGTTCCTTTTCCTCTAGCACCTAAAACAAAGAATCCCTCTCCTGAAAATAATCCTTTTGTTAAGTTTTGAATTTTTGTATCTATATCAACACTATTTGACGAAGCCAAAAATCCATCTTTTTGTATTTTCCATTCAGTCATTCCATCAAGTTCTATAGCCTTTATTCCACCTGGAGCAACATGTGCAAATAAAACCTCTCCTGCACCTCTATTCGCTTCTAATGTTTGAAAGAAGAATTTTTCACCAGCAAACATTCTTCCTATTCCACCAAGCACTCCACCTTCCATTTTACCTGCAACATCAATAGTATCTTCCATTGCAATCATAGCACCAGATTCTGCCTTTATCTTTTCTCCTGCATCTAATTTAACTCTAACCATAGGGAATCCACCCTCATGTAAAATTTCATAATTCATATTCTTTCCTCCAATTTGTTTAATATAATAATATGTTTTAATTATTATTATACCAAAATAAAATAATATTTAATAAGATACTAAATATCTAATTATCTTTTTCATTATTTATCTTACCCATTTATTTTAAAATAAAAATATTAAAATTTCCTTAAAATTATATGTTAATTTTATTAAAAAATGCATCAAAAAAATTCTTAATAATCATATTTTAAATATAAATTTTAGTGTATAATACATATATAGACACAAAATTAATGTGGAGGGGACGATATGTTTAAGACATTAAAAACAAAATTAATAATAAGTATCACAATAATATCTTTATTACCACTTTTGATATTAGGGTTTTATTCTTACAACAAATCAAAAACAATTATGGAAAAAGAAATTATTGATTATTCTAGCGCAATAAATGAACATATTAAAAATAGCATAAAAAATGAATTTAATACCTATGAAAAAAGTATTGATTATCTAGCTTTGAATTCTGAGGCAAAAAATATTTTTGATGAGAATTTTTCAAAAGAAGAACTTCTTGAAGATATGAAGGATTATATGAATACATACGATAAATTAAGACTTGTTTTCTTTGGTTCAACTTCTAAGGATATGATTACATATCCAATTAAAGACTATGCAGATGACTATGATCCAACTGCTCGCTCTTGGTATAACCAATCTCAAAATAAAAATGAAACTCTATGGACTTCACCATATGTAAGTGCCTCGTCTGGAGATCATCAAGTAACACCTTCAAAAGCAGTTTATGATAATAATGGAAATTTTGTAGGAGTTATCGCAATTGCAATCCCTTTAGATTCATTATCTAAATTCGTATCAGATATTCAATTTGGTGAAACTGGACATTCATTTATAATTGATGCTAACAATAACTTAGTTGCATATAAGAATTCATCTCTTGCAGGCAAACCATTTTCAAACCAAGATATAATAAATAATATCAAAAATTTAGATAAACATTATTTTGAATATGATAAAGATGGAGATACTCATATTGTTTATTTTTCAAAAATAGAAAAATTAAATTGGACAGTAATATCAGAAATATCTAAAAGAGAAATTACAGAAAAATCGGATATAATTCTTTATAAAACTTTATTTGCAGGTCTTATAGCTTTCATCGCTGCATTGATTGCAGGTGTACTTTTATCAATACATATAACTAATCCAATAAAAAAAATCGTTGCTCTTATGAAAGATGGAGAAGATGGGGATTTGACAGTTAAATCAAATATCAAAACTAATGATGAAATAGAAATACTTTCATGTAGTTTTGATAAAATGATGGAAAAAATAAAAATTGTATTTATGGATTTTAATAATTCAGTAAAGATAATGGATAAAACTTCAAAATCATTAGAAAAATCAATGAATCATACTAACACATCAATATCTGATGTTTCTAAAACGATAGAAGATATAGCAAATGGAGCAACAAGCCAAGCTAGTAATATTCAAAACGCAAGTATTCTTTTATCTAATTTCTCTGAAAAATTAGATGATCTTAATGATAAAAGTCATATGATGAAAGAAGATTCCAAAATAGCTATAAATATAAATGAACAAACAAAATCAACAATAACGGATCTTAAAAATACTAATAAAGAAAATGATAATTCTACAAAAGAAGTCGAAAAATCAATATTATCTTTAAATGATAAATCAAAAGATATAAGCGTTATAATAGAAACAATAACATCTATATCACAACAAACAAATTTATTAGCACTTAATGCATCTATTGAAGCTGCTAGAGCTGGAGAAGCTGGCAAAGGTTTTGCTGTTGTAGCAGAGGAAATTAGAAAGTTAGCAGAAGGCTCTTCTGGTGCGGCTAGTAAAATCTCTGATATTATAAAAAATATACAATTAGAAAGTTCAAAAAGCGTTGATATAATGGTTAATATGAAAAATTCAAATGAAAAACAAAACAGTGTCGTTAATGATGTTAATAAATCATTTATAGATATATTAGATATCATAAATAAAATGGGTGAAAGTCTTGAAGATATGACTCTATTCATAGATAAATTAAATAGTGATAAGAATGAAATATTAGATTCTATGGAAAATATATTATCAGTATCTCAAAATACAGCAGCTTCAACACAGGAAGTTACTGCATCAATAGAAGAACAGACTTCACTTATAAATGAAATGCATAATAAAACTATTGAACTTAGTGATAAATTCAAAGTTCTATCAGAAGAAATATCTGTATATAAAATAGATTAATAAAAAATATTTATAAATAAAAAATATATTATCACTTAAATAAAAAATATGACATATTGTGTTTTATATTTTTAATAAACACAATATGTCATATTTTTCTTTTAGCACAACATCCCTATTATTATTTTGAATTTAATAAATAATTTTTGTTACTACACCATCATAGAAAAATCTCTTTTTGCTGAAAATCTCATGAACATATCTATAAGATTTTCATCTTCATTCATTATTCTATTTATTTCATTTAACATTTTTTCATCCTTTAATCCATACACTATAAAATGTTTCTTACTGCTGTTAAATAAAATATTTAAATTTGTTCCTTTTTCTAATGCTATATTTTTTCGCCATAGAAATTCATCTAAGAAATCCTTTAATAATTCTTGTTTATTCTTATTACCTTCCTTATTATTACTCATTGAATTATCATATGGATTATCATATATTGAACTTTCACTAAATATTTCTTTTCCTATAAGTTTTAGCCCATCCTTTGTTATTTCATAGTCTGATACACCAGCTTGTTTTGCTAAATCATGTATCCACTTATTTTGACCTACTCCATATTTTTTACTTTGCTTGATATCTAATAAATTTCCATTCTTATATTCTATATCATAATATTGTTCCTCTTTTGGTATTCCTTTTTCTGACCATTTTTGAAATAATTCTACTGCACTTGATATTGCTGCTGCTTGTTCTCTTGGTGTATTTCCTTTGGTTTCTTCTCTTATATTTTGTAGTACTTTATCTAATACATTTTCTCCGTCTTTTGTATAGAAGCTTCCATCTCTTGCCTCCAAATTTCTAACATCATATCCACTATGCTCATGCACTTCTTTTGCTAATCTTCTTAGACTTGTTTTTTCTGAATCTACTTGTAATGAATTAACATGATTCATACTTTGCATCATATGTTCAAATAATATATCCTTATTTCCATCTTGATTTAATATTTTTTCAATTTTATCTTTTAACATCAAATCATCTAAACCTAATACTTCAAAATCTTTAGTATATAAATTTGTTCTAAATGTTAAAGTAATATCTTCATTCATTTTAATATTATTTGCTTCAAATAATTTACTTAATTGATTATCCATTTGCAATCTGTTATAAATATGCTCCCTATGTCTTTCAACTTCCGTATCTATTTTAGGTATTTTTCCATCAAAACAATAATCATAAGGCGAATAATGTGATACTTCTCCTTTTTTTAGCATTCTCATCTCATTTGAGTATCCATTTAATCTTTTTAAATCTGCTCCACCTTTATAATATTGATAATTTGGATCAAAATATTTTCTCCTTATATGCTCTTCTGGATCTGAAAAGTGTTTATTTCTTATATTTTCTTTTTCATAATACTTAATCATATCTTTTCTTAATTTATCTGATTCACCTTTGTACACATTATCTTTTGTTCTGCCTTCTAATTTATAATTTGAATTATTATTAATTAAATAATTCGAGGAAGTTTTAATATTCATACTGAATCCTCCTTAATAAACTAATACCAATCACTTGTTATATCATATTCATATCTTATATCCAACTTTACATTGCTCATTGACGAACGACCACCAGCAGTCGCATTGTATCTGAATAACCAATTTTGTGCAACTAATAAATTATCAACTTCTGACACACGATACATTCCACTATTGCTACTAGCAACTCTCGACACAAACCAATCTCTACTCTGTTCCGGTCTAATCATATGATGAACACCACCTTGACTTGGAGATTGATAGCTTGATGTCGAAACTCTTTTAACTATTGCTCCTTGAGGTATAGAACTATCTCTAGTCAAATCAACTTCTATTTCAGAGGAATTTCTTCCTCTTGAACTGTACGGTCTATTTCCTGCATTTCTAGCAATCCCTCTTATATTGAATTTTTTACTACCTTCTTTCATTCTGTTTTCAAAATCAACTGTAAAATACATATTTCCTTTATACGTACCTCTTTGAACCTCTAATACATAATTATTAAATCTTCCACCATTAGCTCTAACAGCCATAATTTTTACAAATGAAGAATTGTCTGCAACTGTATTAACCTCATCCATTATAGTTCTTCCTGATTCATCTTTTAAAATAAATTTCATACCTTTGTAGCTTGAATCTTTAGTACAACTTGCATATATTCTTTCTCCATCTCTTACATTAAATCTAAAAAATGCAGAATTTTCACCTTCTAATAATTCACAAGTATTAGTCTTTGCATATTTCCAATAACCATAATTATAAGCACTACCTAAATCGTAATTATCTCCTATTGTCGAATAGGCATTACTTTCAACAACTCCAAACATAAAAACCATCGTAAAAATCATAAATGCCGATACAATTCTTGATACCTTTTTTAATTTTCTCATTAGCAAAACCCCCTATTAAATATTATTACTTTTTATATAAAAAGTAATCTAGTTATATGTTCAAACCTAATATAAATTTACGAGTATTTATTCATAAAAATAGCAATTTATAGTAAGTTTATAACATTACCAAAATTCTAACATATAACTTCATAAAAATCAATAATTTGTAATTTTTGATTTTTTTTGATACAAAAGTACCAATAATGTTTGTTTTGCTATTATTGAGCTTAAAATACATTTTTTTATTTTTAATTACGACTATAAAATTCATTAAAGTTGTTTTTTTGTCCACTCAATATGATTCGTATTAAATTTTTACTTCTTGATTTATAGGTATATATTCTTATTATGCCATTACTGAGAATCTTTTTTTGGCTGAAAATTTCATGAACATATCTATAAGATTTTCATCTTCATTCATTATTCTATTTATTTCATTTAACATTTTTTCATCCTTTAATCCATACACTATAAAATGTTTCTTAATGCTGTTAAATAAAATATTTAAATTTGTTCCTTTTTCTAATGCTATATTTTTTCGCCATAGAAATTCATCTAAGAAATCCTTTAATAATTCTTGTTTATTTTTATTACCTTCCTTATTATTACTCATTGAATTATCATATGGATTATCATATATTGAACTTTCACTAAATATTTCTTTTCCTATAAGTTTTAGCCCATCCTTTGTTATTTCATAGTCTGATACACCAGCTTGTTTTGCTAAATCATGTATCCACTTATTTTGACCTACTCCATATTTTTTACTTTGCTTGATATCTAATAAATTTCCATTCTTATATTCTATATCATAATATTGTTCCTCTTTTGGTATTCCTTTTTCTGACCATTTTTGAAATAATTCTACTGCACTTGATATTGCTGCTGCTTGTTCTCTTGGTGTATTTCCTTTGGTTTCTTCTCTTATATTTTGTAGTACTTTATCTAATACATTTTCTCCGTCTTTTGTATAGAAGCTTCCATCTCTTGCCTCCAAATTTCTAACATCATATCCACTATGCTCATGCACTTCTTTTGCTAATCTTCTTAGACTTGTTTTTTCTGAATCTACTTGTAATGAATTAACATGATTCATACTTTGCATCATATGTTCAAATAATATATCCTTATTTCCATCTTGATTTAATATTTTTTCAATTTTATCTTTTAACATCAAATCATCTAAACCTAATACTTCAAAATCTTTAGTATATAAATTTGTTCTAAATGTTAAAGTAATATCTTCATTCATTTTAATATTATTTGCTTCAAATAATTTACTTAATTGATTATCTATTTGCAGTCTGTTATAAATATTTTCCCTATATCTTTCAACTTCACCATTTATTTTAGGTATTTTTCCATCAAAACAATAATCAAGCACAGAATAAGTACCAACAGATTTGTTATTTAATA
Source organism: Peptostreptococcaceae bacterium AGR-M142 (assembly GCA_045345765.1). Lineage (GTDB taxonomy): Bacteria > Bacillota > Clostridia > Peptostreptococcales > Peptostreptococcaceae > JAOARY01. The sequence continues at coordinate 2,425,178 of CP148265.1, read as the reverse complement.
CTCTCATTTCATTTTTGTATGAAGTTAATCGTTGTGCACTACTTCTACCTTGTTTATAATAAGAATAATTTGGATCAAAATACTTTCTTTTTATATGTTCTTCCGGATTTGAAAAAGCTTTATTTCTTCTATTTTCATTCTGATAGTATTGATTTATTTTTTTCTCTAGCTTTTCCATCACACCTTCATATTTATTTTCCTTAGTTCTACCTTCTAATTTATAATCTGAATTATTATTAATTAAATAATTCGAAGTTGAAGTTTTAATATCCATCTATTACCTCCTTTTGTACATCCTATCTGTCTTTTAATCACGCCTCTATTTTAACAATATTATTCCTCTAACTACACATTATTCATATCGGTTTCATTTTTGGTTTTTTTTAGAATTTAAACCTTAAATTTTAATTACAAAAACAAATAAATAAAAAAACAGCCATACTAAACATTAGTATGACTGTTTCTTATTTTATACTCGAGCATTTATTTACATTATTAGTTTTGAGATTCTTTATAAGCTTTTAATTCCTCAACAACAGCTGGGATTACTTTGTTTACATCTCCTACTATACCAACATCTGCAACTTCAAATATTGGTGCAGTTTCATTTTTGTTTATAGCTACTATAAACTCAGATTGTTCCATACCAGCAACATGTTGGATAGCTCCTGATATACCACAAGCGATATATAAATCAGGTCTAACTGTTTGACCAGTTTGTCCAACTTGTCTTTCATGTCCTAACCAACCAGCATCAACAACAGCTCTTGAACCTGAAACAAGTCCATTAAGCTCAGCTGCAACACCATCTAGTATATGGAAGTTATCTGCATTACCCATACCTCTACCACCAGAAACTAATACATTAGCTTCTGAGATATTAACCTTATGCTTTTCTTCTCTAACAACTTCAAGAATTTCAACATTCATGTCTTCGCTAGTTAACTCAACATGGAAATCTTCAACCTTACCAGTTCTAGTACTATCTACTTCCATAGCTTGCATAACACCTGGTCTAACTGTTGCCATTTGTGGTCTGAAATCTGGACAAATGATAGTTGCCATTATATTTCCACCAAAAGCAGGTCTAGTCATTAATAAATTCTTTTCTTCTTCATCTATTTCTAAAGAAGTACAGTCCGCTGTAAGTCCTGTATGGATTCTTGCAGAAACTCTAGGTCCTAAATCTCTACCTATTGCAGTTGCACCTACTAAGAATATTTCTGGTTTCTTTTCTTCTATTATCTTGCTTAATACTTTTGTATAAGGCTCTGTCATGTAATTATGTAGTTTTTCATCTTCTACATATAATACATTATCTGCACCTTGATGAATAAGTCCATGTAATTGATCTCTAAGACCATTACCTAGAACAACTGCTGTAACTTCTGCATCTAATTTTCCTGCTAATTCTCTACCTTTACCAATAAGCTCTAATGAAACTTTTTGTATTTCACCGTATTTTTGCTCAACAAATACGAAAACATTTTTGTAATCTGAAAGACTCACGCCGATCCCTCCTAATACTGAAATCTAAATTTAGTTATATTATGAACTTCTCTCTAAGCTTTTCTACTATTATCTTAGCACCTTCTCTAGCATCAACATCAAATACCTTACCTGCTGATTTAGCTCCTTTAGTGAAAGATTTCTTAACCTTTGTTGGTGAACCTTTAAGACCCATGTTGCTCATTTCAACATTATCTTTAATATCTTCTAATGTCCACACCTTAACTTCTTTTTCTTTATAAGCATCAAATACACCTTGAATGCTCATGTATCTTGGTTCATTCATTTCACTTAAAGTAGTAATTAGAAGAGGCTTCTTAGCCTTAATCATATGATATCCTTCTTCATACATTCTCTTCATTATAAATGCATCGCCATCAACTTTTAAATCAGCCACATATGAAACATGTGGTAATCTTAAGTGTTCGGCTATTTGTGGTCCAACTTGTGCTGTATCTCCATCTATAGCTTGTCTACCAGCAACTATTAAATCATATTCCATATTCTTTAATGCACCAGCAAGAGTTGATGATGTAGCCCAAGTATCTGCTCCTGCAAATTTTCTATCTGTTAATAATATGGCTTCGTCCGCACCCATAGCTAATGCTTCTCTTAAAGCATTATCTGCTTGTGGTGGTCCCATAGTAAGAACTGTAACATGTGCACCATGATCATCTTTTAATTTTAAAGCTGCTTCTAAACCAGCTTTATCATCTGGATTTATTATTGAAGGTACTCCATCTCTTATAAGCGTACCAGTTTTTGGATCTAATCTAACTTCTGTAGTATCTGGAACTTGTTTTATACAAACAACTATTTTCATTTTAAAGCCTCCCTTACTTCAACATATTTGCAGAAATTACCATTCTTTGAACTTCTGATGTTCCTTCATATATTTCTGTTATCTTTGCATCTCTCATCATTCTTTCGATTGGATATTCTCTAGTATATCCGTATCCACCGTAAAGTTGAACAGCTTTAGTTGTAACATCCATTGCAGTTTCTGCTGCGAAAAGTTTAGCCATTGCAGCTTCTTTTGAATATGACATTTTTTCATCTTTATGTCTTGCTGCTTTATATACTAAAAGTCTAGCTGCTTCAGTAGCAGTTTGCATATCAGCTAACTTAAATTGTGTATTTTGGAATTTAGCAAGAGATCTTCCAAATTGCTTTCTTTCCTTAACATAGTTTACAGTTTCATCAATAGCACCTTGAGCGATTCCAAGAGCTTGAGAAGCTATACCTATACGTCCTCCATCAAGAGTTTTCATAGCAATCTTAAATCCTTGTCCTATTTTTCCAAGTAAGTTTTCTTTAGGAACTCTTACATTTTCGAATATTAATTCGCATGTAGCAGAACCTTTGATTCCCATCTTAGCTTCTTTCTTACCAATAGAGAATCCTTCCATATCACTTTCAACTATGAATGCTGATATTCCTCTAGTACCTTTAGATTTATCAGTCATAGCCATTACTATATATATATCTGCATAACCAGCGTTAGTTATGAATATCTTAGAACCATTTAAAATATAATGATCTCCATCTAATTCAGCAATTGTTTGTTGTCCTGCTGCATCAGTTCCTGCATTAGGCTCAGTAAGACCAAAAGCTCCTAATTTTTCACCTTTTGCTAGTGGAACTAAGTATTTTTCTCTTTGTTCATTTGTACCAAACTCGTAAATTGGAGTTGCACATAGAGATGTATGTGCTGATACTATAACACCTGTAGTTGCACAAACCTTAGATAATTCTTCTACAGCCATAGCATATGCTAAATTATCTGCACCTTGTCCTCCTAATTCCTTAGGGAATGGGATTCCAAAAAAACCATACTTAGCTAATTTTTTTACTGTTTCAACTGGAAACATTTCTTTTTCGTCTACTTCTGCTGCTAGAGGCTTAACCTCATTCTCAGCAAATTCTCTATACATTTGCTGAACCATTATATGCTCTTTAGACAAACCAAATCTCATTATACTGTTCCTCCTTAAATAAAGAATTTAAAATACTTTATTATTATTTTGGTACCTATGTATATCTAAAAGGAGTGATGAAGTTTTAGTTATTAATAAATGGAAAACTCCATCATCCTTTTTTTACTAGGATTTTATTTATATATTAAAACTACATATAGTAGTAATTAATCTTATTTATTATAATCAAAGAAACCTTTTTTAGTTTTTCTTCCTAATAGATTTGCTCTAACCATTTTCTTAAGTAATGGATGTGGTCTATATTTACTATCACCAAACTCATTATATAAAACTTCCATTATAGCTAAACAAACATCGTTACCTATTAAATCTGCTAATGCTAAAGGTCCAATTGGATGGTTAGCTCCATATTGCATAGCCTTGTCAATATCTTCAGCTGTTGCAACATTTTCTGCTAATATACCTACTGCTTCATTAATCATAGGAATAAGTATTCTATTAACTACAAAGCCAGGAGCTTCACAAACACTAACAGGATCTTTACCTATTTCCTTTGAAAGTTCTATTATTTTGTTATTTGTTTCTTCACTCGTTGCAATTCCCTTTATTACTTCTATTAATTTCATAACTGGAACTGGATTAAAGAAATGCATTCCAATAACCTTATCTGGTCTATTTGTTGAAGCTGCAATTTCTGTTATAGATAGTGAAGATGTATTAGTTGCAAATATAGTTTCTTCTTTACAAAGCTCATCTAGCTCTTTAAATATAGATTTTTTAAGTTCCATATTTTCAGCGATTGCTTCAATTATAAGATCACAATCTTTTAAATCTTCTATATTCAAACTTGTACTGATTCTACTTAGAACCTTTGCTTTATCATCTTCTGATATCTTTTCCTTTTTAACTAGTCTAGATAAATTTTTATCAACAACAGATACGGCTTTATCAAGTTTATCTTGATTTCTACCTTTGATTATTACGTCGTGATTCGCTTGTGACATAACCTGTGCGATTCCACTACCCATTGTCCCATTTCCTAATATAGCTATTTTCATTCTAGTTCCCTCCTAAAATTTGATGTTATAACTAATTAATACTTTCAAACGTCGGTTGTGGTCATGTTATTCTTTTTTAAAGTTTGGATTTCTTTTATTTAAAAAGGCATCCATACCTTCTTTTTGATCTAAACTAGCAAAACAAAGACCAAACAAATCTGCTTCTATGCTAAGACCTGTTTCAATATCAGTTTCAAAGCCTCTGTTTATTGCTTCTTTTGTAGCTTTTATTGCTATTTGAGCATTATTAGCGATAGATTTCGCTAACTCCATACATTTTTGCATTAACTCTTCTGGTTCAAAAACTTCTTCTACTAGATTAATTTCTTTTGCTTCATCAGCTTTTATAATTTTTCCTGTATAAATAAGTTCTTTTGCCTTTCCAAGACCTACAAGTCTTGAAAGTCTTTGAGTTCCTCCAAATCCAGGAGTAATACCAAGTCCAACTTCTGGTTGTCCAAACTTAGCTTTTTTAGATGCATATCTAATATCACATGCCATAGCTAGTTCACAACCTCCACCTAGGGCAAAACCATTAATAGCAGCTATAACTGGTTTTTCTAACAACTCTAATTTTCTAAATACCTTATTGCCTAATTTAGAAAATTCTTTACCTTCCATAAAGTTAAGGTCTTTCATTTGAGCTATATCTGCACCAGCTACAAAGCTTTTGCCTTCTCCTGTTAAAATGATAACATCTACTTGATTATCATTTTCCATTAGGTCAACGATTTTGTCAAGCTCTAATAATAAATCACTGTTTAGAGCGTTTAGGGCTTTTGGTCTACTTATAGTAATAATAGCTATCTTATCCTCCTTGCTTAGTTTAAGATAATTAAATTCCATAACCAAATACCTCCTTGGTGACACTTTATTGTTAAGCGATTATCGTGCCACTTTTTAAATTTATAATTTTTATTATTTTTTTAACCCTATTTAATTGTAACACTATTTATTAGTAAAATGTATAAATATTTTTCTTTAGTTTATAAATATACCTAACGCTTTATTTATTGATATTAGCTAAACTTAATGACTTTTTATAAATTTTTTTCAATTTAAATTTTAAGTTTTTTTGCGTTTTAAACATTGTTTATATTGGTATAAATTATAAGGTATTCTTCTTTTTTTCTTGAAAAATTTAATGATTACAGATATCTTCTATCACTCACTATAATTAATACAGTGTGTTTTTTATGGACATATCGTTAATTTATTTTCGAAGATTGACAAGTAATTCTCAACCCATATAATTTTCATCATATTGATTTTCAATGTTTTCAAATATAATTACAAAATAAAAAAGCTTTTTTGTTCACTTTGTTTACATGTCCATATTATTTACAACCTTAATAATTATACTGTTTTTAAATTCTTTATATTACATATATTTTTAATTATGAAATTTTTTTAACAATTTTTCTTTACAATTTTTGTTGATTTTTATAAATTGAGACTTTATAATGTATTTAAAGGCAGTCCTACAAAATACCTATAAAAATATTCATACCTCAAGAAGAAAAAGAATCTATTTGTTAGTTTTAGATTCTTTTTCTTTTTTTTATGTATAATGTTATTCACGTTTTATTTTTAACATAACAAGTGTTTTTTTGATTTTTTTATAGGAAATTGGGTTTAAATTTAATTTGATTTTTTTTAAATTTTATACATTAATAGGTATTTTATTCGCACAAAATATTCACTGTATACATTGTAAATACTATCATTTGTTTTTTATCCAAATATACTTTTTTTATCGAAAAAGTCTTTCATTTAATAACATTTCATTATATAATTAATATATATTTTTGTATATCTCACTAGAAATTATAAAAGGAGGAATGATTTTATTGTATACACTGTCAGCTAATATATTTGCTATGTTTCATTTTTTAATACTTATTAAATATATGTTTGATTTAAAAATTAAATTTACCATTAAAGAATCCTTATATTTAATCTCTATTGGTATATTTAGAACTCTTTTAACATTGTTTTTTAATAGAGCCCTTGAATTATCAATATACTATATTGTTTTTATATTTTTTCTGTATAAATTTTATCCTAATAATAAAAATGCACTTGAAAACAATCATAATGATATTGATTCAGAAAATCAATCTACTTATAATGTTTTAATTGGTTTCTTCATAGTTTTCATCACTGGTTCTTTTTCTGATGCATTTATCAGTCTTTTTCATTATTATATTGGAGAAAGTGTCATCATTGTGAAAAATGTTCCTAATTACCTTACTAATAGTTTCGTTATCTTCTTTTTTATGTTTATATTTGCATCTATTTTTAAATTACTAAAAAATAAATTTATATTTAATTTTGACCAACTAGAAAATAGAAAAACCTTAGCTTTTTATTTAGTATTTCTATGCCTAAACATTGCTTATATCGTTTATAAATTTATTATAGTAATGAATGACTTTAAACTATATTTTCAATTTCTTTTTGTTTTTGTTGCTTATGGATGTTTTATGGGTGCAATAATAGTATTTATGATGAAAAATGTCAAATTAGAAAGAGATGCAAAAAATAAAATGCAATTATATACTGATATTATAGAAAATTCAGTAGAAGAAATACGCTCATACAAACATGACCAAAAAAATGTACTTGCAACATTAAAAGAATATATAGATAACACAAATAATACAAATTTAAAAAATTATTTTTACACTCAAATATATAATGAAATTCCCGATGTTAATAATAAAGAATTTTTGCAGTTATCTAAAATTCATTCTTTACCTTTAAAAGGTCTTCTTGTTAGCAAATTAACTCGAGCTAAAAATAATAATATAGAAGTTGACATAATGGTTTCAGGTACTGTTAATGAACTTTTCATGAAAGATGTTGTATACTGTAAAATTTTTGGAATCCTTTTTGATAATGCTATTGAAGAAGCTCAAAAATCAAAAGACAAACAAATTTCACTTGGATTTGTATCAGACACAAATAATTTATACTATATATTATCAAATAGCTTAGCATCAATGCCTGATTGTAATAAAATCTTCGAAAAAAATATATCTTCGAAAGGACATAATCGGGGTTTAGGGCTATATACTGTCAAAAAAATTATTACCAAAAACCCTAATTGTAAAATCAATACATTTATTGATAGTAATACTTTTTATCAGGAAATTACAATTCAAAAACAAAGTAACAAAGCAAAATCTTTAGTTACGGATTTTAAAAATAAAATAAATTACAATAATTTAGAAGAAAATAAAATAAGTTAATATTTTTATAGTTGTATAATCTTTTGTGTTGGTTAAATATCCAACACTTATTTTTTTGCACTTAATATAAGTCTTATTTAGTATAAAATACACTTATCTATCTCAAAAAAAGGTAGTATGAAAATGATTTTTTTCATTTTCATACTACCTTCAAGAATTATATTTTCTCTTGCTAAATTTCTTCACCAACACCATTTGACAAAGAGCCAAATTAATAAACATAATTTTTTCAAAATAAAAAACGCTATCGCATCAACATTATTTTTATGTCAATGCAACAGCATCTTTTTGGTAATCTATTTTTTTATCATACATTTAGGCATTTTTGGTTCTTCACCAGATGCTATTATGCAACTAAATGAAGATGAATAAGCCATAGTATTAAGTCCTTTTACCATTTTTTTCAGTAATTTTTTAGCTATATTTTTCATAATTCCTATACCCCCTATCAAAAATTCTATACATTAATGGATGTATCATCAAAGATACAAAAAATATCGAAATTAAGACCATATAAAAAATCTCAGTATAATTATATAATTTAAAAACCATTAAGTTAAATATATTAATTACAGAAAAAAGAAATATGGTCTTCTTCCACATTCTTTGTCTAAGATTCGTATCCAAACAAGGTCTATCTTCGGTATCAGCTGGAGCATATTTATAATAATTAATAAATCCTCCAACTAATAATACTATTACTAAAATCCAATTAAACGCTATGCTCTTAGATATATATATATTTATATATATATAACACATAGTAAAAATCAAACAACCAGTGCTTGTTTTTAGATGGACTCCCCAAGCACAGCCTCTCATTATTGCCATAATTACATATACAAAGATACTTTCTTTAAATATTCCTAAGAAATAAGCAATACCAAAAATTATAGGTAGCTTGTATAAATTCATTAAAAATGCCTCTACAGAATATTCTGCAACCTGAATTTCATCTGATTCATATTCTACTTCAATCAATTTTGCAATCTTCTTCATTATTCTACTACTTGTCTGTTTACTCAATTTTTGCTCACTCATAAAATACTCCTATTACAACTTCTTTTTCTATAAAATATAAATCCAATAATTATTTTAATTAGAATTTAATCTCAGAAATTTTCACTAAAATAATCTATTAAAATCAATAAATTATAAAAAAGATACTATGGAAATTATAGCATCTTTTTTAGTAATTGTAAAACACAGACGTTTTTTCATTATATAAATCAAATAAATATTTTACAGATTTACGTATTTATCGTATTTTGTCATATATATAAAATTATATATAAAACAAATGTATGTTAATTTATAGAATATATCTCTTTAATTGCCTCTTTTGTTGCTTCAATAGTTCTATCTACATCTTCATCTGTATGAGCATACGACAAAAAGAAACCTTCAAACTGAGCTGGTGGTAAAAGAAATCCTCTTTCCAACATTGCTCTAAAGAATTTTCCATACATATTAGTATCACAGTCTTTAACACTATCATAGCTTATAATAGGTCCACTTGTAAAAAATAGAGAAATCATCCCATTAATTCTACTCACACAAAGTTTATCGGCTAAATTTAATTCTTCTATAATTTTATTAAATCCTGATTCTAATTTCTTAGCTAATCTCTCCATATGATTATATATATCATCTTTTCTTTCTTTTAGAATTAATAAATTCTTATATCCCATATACATGGCAAGCGGATTTCCAGAAAGTGTTCCTGCTTGATAAACCGGTCCAAGTGGTGATACCATCTCCATTATCTCTTTCTTTCCTCCATATGCTCCAACTGGAAGTCCTGCTCCTATTATTTTACCAAAACAAGTCATATCAGCTTCCACACCATATACCTCTTTTGCACCACCAAATGCAAGTCTAAATCCTGTTATTACTTCATCAAAAATAAGTACTGAATTATTATCTTTCGTTATCTTTCTAAGTCCTTCTAAGAACTCTTTTGTAGCTGGTACTACACCCATATTTCCTGCAACAGGCTCTACTATAACTGCTGCAATTTGGTCTTTATATTCATCAAACACATTTATAACAGATTCCAAATCATTATATCTACAAACCAATGTATCTTTTATTGTATCCTCTGGAACACCTGGACTTGTCGGTACATTATAAGTTATAGTTCCTGATCCTGATTTAACTAATAATGAATCAGAATGACCATGATAACAACCTTCAAATTTAACTATTTTATTTCTCTTAGTATAAGCTCTAGCTGTTCTAAGAGCACTCATTGTAGCTTCTGTTCCTGAGTTAACCATTCTGACCATCTCTACTTGTGTGTAGTTTTGGCATATGAATTTTGCTACATCTACTTCTATCTTTGTTGGTACTCCATAAGAAGTTCCTTTCTTTAATATGTCAACAAAACCTTCTAACAGTTCATCATTACTGTGTCCTAATATAAGTGGACCCCATGAACATATATAATCTGTATATTCATTTGAATCTGCATCATATATCTTTGCACCCTTAGCTCTTTCTATAAATATTGGTTCCATACCAACTGATTTGAACGCTCTAACTGGCGAATTAACTCCACCAGGTATGTATTTAACAGCTTCATTATATATTTCTTTTGATTTATTAAATTCCATAATAACCCTCATCTCTTGATTTATTTTATCGTCAAAAATATTAAAGCTAATTTAAGATTTTTGACGATATAAAATTGATATTTTATTTTTCTTTTGACGCTTTTTTGATGTTTTATTTACCTATTATTATGCTCTACAAGTTTCATCTTTTAATTTTTTTGCCATATATTTTGCAAAATAAGTTATTATCATATCTGCTCCAGCTCTTTTTATTGATATTAAAGATTCCTCTATTGCTGATTCTGACAATAATCCCACATCTACAGCGTTTTTAAGCATTGCATATTCTCCACTAACACTATAAGCACACATATGCATATTAAATGTATCTTTGGCTCTTCTTATAACATCTAAATAAGAAAGTGCTGGTTTTACCATAATTATATCTGCACCTTCGTTAATATCTAATTCACATTCTCTTATAGCTTCATTTGAATTAGCTGGATCCATTTGATATGTCTTTCTATCTCCAAAAGATGGTGCAGAATCAGCAGCATCTCTAAATGGTCCATAAAATGCTGAAGCATATTTAGCTGAATAAGCCATTATAGATACATTAGTATATCCATTATCATCTAATGCATTTCTCATATGTTCTATTCTAAAGTCCATCATATCAGAAGGTGCAACCATATCAGCACCTGCTTTTGCATGCGATACTGCTATTTTTGATAAATATTTTAGAGTTTCATCATTTAGAAGTTCTCCATCTTCACTTAATATCCCACAATGACCATGTGATGTATAAGAACACATACAAACATCTGTTATTACAACCATTTCATTATTTATTTCTTTTACTTTTCTTATTGCCTTTTGAACTATTCCATCATCCATATACGATGCTGAACCACATTCATCCTTATATTTTGGAAGTCCAAATAATATAATAGCTTTGATTCCAAGCTCAGTTAATTCTTTTATTTCTTCTTCTAATCTATCTATTGAAAAATGGTAATTTTCCTTTAATGATGGAATTTCTTTTTTTATATTTTCTCCTTCAACAACGAATAAAGGATATATAAAATCCGATATATTAAGTCTTGTTTCTCTTACCAAACTTCTTATATTCTCACTATTTCTTAATCTTCTTAATCTTATTTTGCTATCAATTCTATCCATTTTGTATTGCCCCCTATAAATCTTTTATTATTGTACTAAAAACACCATCTATTGTATATTCATCTGCTTCTTTATACAAATTTAACTCTAGATTTTTTATAGTATCTGATGTTATTGGTCCAATTGATATTATTTTTGAATCATTTATTAAATCAATTTCGCCATCTATTAAATCAACAAAGTTTTTTACTGTTGATGAACTAGCGAAAGTAATATAATCTATTTTTTTATCTTTTAATAATTGTTTTACATTTTCCTTATCCACATTATCTTTTATTGTTTTATATATTTTTATCTCATCTATTTGACATAGTTTTTCTAATTCATCTTTTATTATTGTTCTAGCTTCTTTAGCTCTTGGCATTAATATTTTTGAACTTGAATCTATATATTTTTTTACTTCTTCAATTACATCTTCAGCCACATAATTCTTTGGCATTATATCTGCATTTATATGATAGTTTTCTAATTCCTTTTTTGTAGCCTTTCCTATTACACAAAATTTCATATGAGACAGACATCTTATATCTTTGCCTATCGTAAATATATAGTCCATAAATATTTTAACACCATTTACACTTGTAAATATAATATGACTGTATTCATTTAATTTATTTATAGATTCTTCTAATTCTTTATTATCTTTTGTAATAGGCTCTATTTTTATAGCTGGTATCTCAATTGGATTTCCACCATATTCTTTTATCATCGCCGATAATTTACTTGCTTGCTTTCTTGCTCTTGTAACTAATATATTTTTGTTAAAAAGTAATTTAGATTCAAAGAAATTAAGTTCTTCTCTAAGATTTACTACATCACCAACAACTATTAACGAAGGTGATGTCATATTATTTTTTATAACTACATCTTCTATCGTTTCTAATGTTCCTGTTACAGTTTTTTGGAATGTTCTTGTTGCCCAATTTATAATAGCAACTTTGGTATCTTTATTTTTTCCAGCTTGAATCAGATTCTTTGTTATCTTTGATAAATTTTTCATTCCCATCAAAAATACCAAAGTTCCATTTAATTTAACAATTGAGTCATAATCTAATGCTCTATCATCATCCTTAAAATGTCCTGTAAATACATGAAATGATGATGAATAATCTCTATGTGTTATAGGGATTCCAGCGTAAGCAAGTCCACCTATCGCAGAAGTTATTCCAGGAACAACTTCAAAGTCAATCCCTCTATCTAGTAGATATTTAGCTTCTTCTGCGCCTCTACCAAATACATAAGGATCTCCACCTTTTAATCTAGCTACTATTTTTCCTTCTTTTGCACACTCGCATATTATATCATTTATTTCATCTTGTGTTTTATAATGATTTGAAGATTGTTTTCCAACATAATAAAGCTTCGCATCATCTTTTTTGTATTCCAAAAATGAAGGATTTGCGAGTCTATCATAAACTATAACATCGGCTTTTTTTAATATTTCAAAACCTTTTAAGGTTATAAGCTTCTCATCACCTGGCCCTGCTCCTATAAGATAAACTTTACTCATTAAAGTTCCTCCTTAATTAAATTAGCTAATTTTTGACCTAAGATTTTTGCATCCTCTATATTACCTTGAATTTCTTTTTTTATTAATTTTGAACCATCACTAAGTCCATACACAGCTTTAATTGTAAGCTTATTATCATCAACTTTAGCAATTGCACCCATTGGAATATGACAACTTCCATCAAGCCCCTTTAAATAACTTCTTTCTGCATCACACATTATTTTGTTTTTTTCGTCTATAATATTTTCAACTAGATTTTGTATATCTTTTCTATCTTCTTTGTATTCAATTCCTAATATTCCTTGTGCTGGTGCTGGTATCATCTCATCTTCATTAAATGCATATATTTTATCTTCTAATTCTTTATGCAAATTAAGTCTTTTGACACCTGCATATGCTAATATTACACCAAAAAGGTTTAATTCCTCTATTTTTCTTATTCTTGTTTCAACATTCCCTCTTATTGGTATCATTTGTAAATCATTTCTTCTATCCAGAAGTTGATATTTTCTTCTTTTGCTACCTGTTCCTATCTTCGCATTTTTTGGTATATCATCAAGTGACTTGATACCTTCTTTAGTTATTAGAATATCTCTATAATCTTCTCTTTCAAATGCCGATTCTAATTTGAGTCCTTGTGGTTGAACTGAAGGCATATCTTTCATACTATGAACTGCCAAATCTATTTCTTCATTTAATAATTCATTTTCTATTTCTTTTACAAATAATCCTTTATCACCGATTTTATCTAATGCTTTGTCTAGGATAATATCTCCTTTTGTCTTTATGATTTTGATTTCTATATCTAGGGTATTATCTATTTTTTTTAATTTATCTATTATCAAATTAGTTTGAGTTAATGCTAATTTGCTACCTCTTGTTCCAATCTTTAATTTCATTTTTTAACTCCTTTTTTAAATCTAAAATTTCTTTTAAATTCATTTTGGATGCTTTTTTTAATATTTTATGTCTTTTTTCTTCATCTAGTTTATCTTTCAAAAAACATCTTAATTCTCTTAATTCTTTTAATTTATCTTTTAAATCATCATCTATTAATTTTTTTATTTCTTTTTTTAACGCTTTTGATATATTAGGTGATGCACCATTTGTACATATGCTTATTTTAATATCTTCTTCATCTATAAATGCTGGAAATAATATATCTGCACTTTTAAAATTAGACATATTATTTATTAAGATATTTTTTTCTTTAGCTATTTGTGATATTTCTTCATTCTTTTCATTATCATCTAATGCTGCTATAATAAGAAAATATGATTTATCTATTAATTTCTTATCATATGATTTATTTACTATGGTAATGTTTTTATAATATTTTTCTTGAAGTTTGAATATCTTATCATCAAATTCTTTGGCGATAATTTTTATATTCGGCTCATATTTTATTAGTTTCTTGATTCTTTTACAAGCCATTTTTCCGCCGCCAAATACTAATATATCTTTATTTTTCAAATCTATCATCAAAGGAAAATACATAAATTCTCTCCTTTTTTATTTATATATCTAAATGTTAATTAGACATTAAAATTCAAATAATTCATCTAAGACTTTCATATATAATTTTTTCTTTTCTTCATCATTAATATCTTTTAATTTTAATACAGGTTCTCTTATAACTCTTTTTAACGCCGAATTAATCATTTTATCTACGATTTTTTTATCTTTACAGCTTAGTTTTAATTTTTTATCTATATAATCAACTGTATCAACTTTTATTAGATTACATTTTTGGTTTAGTGATTTTATTGTTTTATCTACCTTTGTATTTTTAGCCCATGTTAAAAATTCATCGACATCTTCTTTTATCATTTCTTTTGCTTTTATTGATAATTCTTCTCTTTTTTTCATACTTTCTTTTGATAATTCTTTTAAATCATCTATTGTATATAAATTAATATTATCAAGTTCTCCAACTTCATCCTCGACATCTCTTGGAAGAGCTATATCCATTATATATAGTTCTTTATTTATATTTTTTATATCTTCTTTTTTTATTATTGTATGAGGTGCTCCCGTTGCACAAATTAATATGTCTATATCTTCTAATATCTGATATCTTTGTTCAAACCCTACTATTTCTATATTTTCATAATCAAAAATAAGCTCTAATAAATTCTTCTTACTTCTATTTGCCATATAAATCTTTGCTAAATTTTCTTCCATTATATGATTAAGTGCTAACTTACTCATATGACCTGCACCTATTATAAAAACTTTTTTGTTTTCAAATGATTTTAATTTCTTTTTTAAATATTTTATTCCTATATAACTTATAGATAGTGGATTTTGAGATATTTTTAATTTTGTTTTTACTTTTTTAGAAGTTGTAACCGCTTCTCTAAATAATTTATTTAATATCTTTGAACTTCCTCCTGTTTCTATAGCAAATATAATACTGTCTTTTACTTGTCCTAAAATTTGATCTTCACCCAAAACAATAGAATCAAGTCCACATGATACATTATAAATATGGTATATAGAATCGAGTCCTTTTTTAGCAAATAAATAATTCTTTATTTCTTCTTGTTTAAAATAATTCACATAAAAATTCTTTATTTTTTCTATATCTAAATCTATATTTTTATTATCACTAACTATATAAATTTCCGACCTATTACAAGTTGAAAGTATTACAACTTCTTTAATTCCCATATCAAGAATCTTGTCTGTAGCTTCTATTTTTTTTGATTCACTAAATGATACTTTTTCTCTAATTTCAATAGGAGCTTTATTATGGTTTACACCTATAACAGCTACTTTCATTTCCTAACCCTCCAAAATATCAATAACATCATCAATTTCATTATATATATTTTTATAATCCAAAGTCTGTCTTTTTATTACTATTATATTAAGATTGTTTTTTATTCCTGCATTAATTTTCTCTAAATAACCACCTTTTTGTCCGCTTTCTTTGGTTATAAGAGTGTCTACATTTAAGAACTTAAACATAGAATTATTCAAATCCTCATCAAAAGGCCCTTTCATAGCAATTATTTGGTCTGCTAATAAACCCAAATCATAACATTTATCTATAACTTCTTTAGTTGGAAGTACTCTAGCATATATCTCCTTTGATTTTAAATTATTCACATATAAATCCAAAGTTTTACTACCTGTTGAAAGGAATATTTTTTTACCTATTTTATTTGCAATATCTATACTCTCTTGATAATCTCTTACCATATAATATTTATCATACTCAGGTAATTTAAGCGATTTTCTTTCATATCTAATATATTTGATATTTGTATCATAACAAGCTTTGATAGCATTTTTTGAAGCTTCTATTGCATATGGATGTGTAAAATCAAGAAGAATATTAATATTATTTAATTTTATAAAATAAATCATATCCTCTAAATCTAATTTAGCTAATTTCTTTATCCCTTTTAGATTCTTTATTATTTCATATCCATATTTCGTTGTTACAAATATAAAATAATCTTTGTTTAATTTATCTAATCTAAGTGCAATATCATAAGAATCTGATGTTCCACCAAGAATCATTATCATATTTCATAGCCTCTTTTAGTTATCATTTTTCCATTTGATATAAAAGTCGTGTTATTACCTACTATAACCATAGTAGTCATATCAACATCTTCAAAGTCTATATCATCTATTGTCGTTATTATTTTTTCCTCATTTTCTCTTCCTGCATTCTTAACTATTCCAACAGGAGTATCCAAATCCTTATATTCACTCATTATTTCAAAAGCTATCTTTAAGTTGTCTGGTCTTCCTTTTGAACGAGGATTATAAAAACATATTACAAAATCACCTTCTGCGGCTAATTTCACTCTCTTTTTTATCAAATCCCAAGGTGTTAATAAATCACTTAAACTTATATGACAAAAATCATGCATAAGTGGTGCACCTAAAACTGAAGCTGCTTGTATTGATGATGTTACACCAGTTACTACTTTAACTTCTATTTTTTCTTCTTCTTTTGAAACAAGTTCTAATATAAGTCCAGCCATACCATATATTCCAGCATCTCCACTACTTATAACCGCAACTTTTTTGCCTTTTTTAGCTTCTTCTATTGCCTTTTTACATCTTTCCATTTCTTTTTTCATACCATTTTCTATTACTTGTTTATCACTAATCAAATCTTTTACAAGATTAATATATGTTTTGTACCCAACTATAACTTCACTATCTTTTATAGCTTCTTTACATTCATAAGTCATATACTCTTCATTTCCAGGCCCTATACCTATTACATAAATCATCTAATCACTCCATATTCGCATTTGAAACACTAAATGTTATTCCATTATATTTTGATTTTTTGACCACTAAATTATTATTTCCAACAATATATGCAACAGGTTCACTAACAGAATATACTCCAATTGATTTTTTGACAAATTCCGATTTATCAAATAAATCCTCATATAATTTAATTTCATCTCTTTTTATTATATTAAGTTCTTGATCATAACAATCCCTTGCAAATTCTATCAAACCCTGTTCTTCTTCTTTTACATCTACTGTTGCTATTTTTAATATTGCATTTTTATCTATATTTTTTTCTTCCAAGAATTTATAAAATGCTTTTTTTATTTCAGTTTTTGTTTTATTTTTTTTGCATCCTATCGAAAGTACTAAGTTTTTAGTTATTATCTTTGTATACAAATCATCACTTAAATCTATTAATTGTTTTATAAATTTTTCTACTTTTGATTCTTTTTTATTAGTTATCAAAATTATATGTTTGTAAGTCTTTAATATATCTTTATCTAATTTTGAATTTATTATATAAGATGTTCCAATTAAATCAAACTCTTCTAAATTCAAATATTTCATCTGTCTTTTTATATTTTTGATTCCAAATAAATTATCATTCTCCTCTTTCTTGTAATACTTCAAATCTATTTCTTTTTTTAAATCAAATAATATGAGTATTTTTTGATTTTCAACTAATAATCTATTAATATATTTTATCCTAGATTTAAAATATTTTTTAGCTAATAATAGTTTTGCTTGATTGTTTTCATTTGCTATTTCAAGCTCTTTAGCATCACAATTTAAAGAATCTAGTTTATTTCTTACTTTGGATTCCAAAAGTGAATAACCACAAATTACTCCATTTATCTTTTTTAATATCAAATCCAAAGAAGCTTTGTTGTTAATATCTGTTGAAGTTGTTATTATAGGATTTGAATTTAATATCTTAGATATATAAATACTAAATTTATTTGCATTTCCAACATGTCCAGAAAGCACACTTATAGTATTGATACCAAGTTCATCACATACAATTACTGCTGGATCATTAAATTTATCCTCTATATAATCCTTTATAGTCCTTACAACGATACCCAAAGCCATTATAAATACTAATTTATTATCTTTTTTGAAATTCAAAGCTATATTATCTTTGAATCTATTTTCATAAAATATATATTTTGATTTTATTTCTTCTATAGATATATATTTATTTTTCAAAACAATATTATCCTTAAATAAAAATTCTTCTGATTCAAAAAATTCTTTTTTCTCTTTAAAAATATAGTCAGTTTCTAATATTTTTAAAAATTTTTTTTCTAATCGCTTTGGCATATAGATTTTTATATTCTCTATATGCCTTGCAAGTTTTAACGATAGTTTTAATGAATTTAGAGTAAGTCCATAAACAATAGTTTTATTGGATTTTAATTTTTTATTTATTTTTCTAAATTCATTAGATTCTTTCTTATTTTCTATCTTATCTTTATTTTCTGTATTCATGTTTAAAATCCTTATGGTATAGTTTAGAATAATAATATTCCTCTCCTAAGAATTTTCCGACTAATATCAATGCTGTTTTATTTATATTTGATTCTTTTACTTTTTGTGATATATCTAAAAGTGTTCCTCTTATTGATTTTTCATCCTTCCAAGTAGCCTTATAGACTATTGCAACTGGTGTATCTTCTTCATATCCACCTTCTATAAGTTCTTTTACTACATCTTCTATTCTATTTACAGATAAAAATATTGCCATTGATGTTTGATGCATTGCAAAAGATTTTAACGACTCTCTACTTGGTACAGGTGTTCTTCCAGCAATTCTTGTTATTATGACACTTTGAGATATTTCAGGAACTGTATATTCTACACCTAACGCTGATGCAGCACCTAAAAACGAACTAACACCAGGAGTACAATCATATCCTAAATCAATTTTAGCAAGTTCTTCAACCTGTTCTCTTATAGAACCATAAATCGAAAAATCTCCTGTATGAAGTCTTACAACTTTTTTATTTTCTTTAATTCCTCTATCCATTACTTTTATTATCTCTTCAAGATTCATATAAGCACTATCATGAATCTCACAATCTTCTTTACAATATTCAAGTAATTCTTTATTAACTAAAGACCCAGCATATATAACTATATCCGCAGTAGACAGATGTTTATATCCTCTTAATGTTATTAATTCTTTATCTCCAGGTCCTGCTCCAACAAAATAAATTTTATTTTCCATCAAATTCACCTTCTATTTTTTATTTAAAACAATATTATTCTATATCTTATTTATTCCAGCCTTTATTTATAAGTATTGTACTAAAATACGATATTTTTTCTTCATCCAAATCTTCTAAATTTTTATATACTTTTTCATCACCTTTAGATGAATTGCTAACTAATATTGCACTATCCATAAGATTGTTTTTTCTTATAAGTTCTATAATATTTTTAAAATTCTTGTACACTTTCATAAGTACAATATTCGTGTTTTCCTTTAATATCTTATCAATTTTTTCTTCATCCATTGTACAAGGAACTACTACAAGTGCCTCTTTATCTTCTACTAATGGAAAATTTTGATCTGCTGCTATATTATTAAATGAAGTAATCCCAGGAATTGTAGTTATATCAATACGTCCAATCATTCTTTTTAATATATAAATATATGTACTATAAACCATTGGGTCTCCCAATGTTACAAAGCCTACATTCTTACCTGATTTGACATCCATAATTATTTCATTTGCTATATTATCCCAAGCTGTTTCAAGTTCTTCTTTATTAAAATTCATTGGAAAATGTCTTTCTTTTACCTCTAAATTTTCATTTAAATATGGAGATGCTATTTTATGTGCCAAACTTTTGCCATCTTTTTTTGGTTGTGGTGTTACAAGTATATCTATCTCTTTTAAAATATTTGCTGCCTTTATTGTTATAAGTTCACTATCTCCAGGTCCTACTCCGATTCCATAAAATTTACTCATAATTTCCTCCCATTTCATAAAAAAACTTATTTTTCATTTTTATTTTCAATCTATTTTCGTACTAATTTCCTAATATTTTGATCTATTTTAATTTTAATTAATTAAATTTTATTTGCATTATATAAACTGGGTTTAACGGTTTAAAATAATCATATTTAGCTAATTTATTTAATTTATTTACTTGCACCATAGATGTATCAACTAAAATATCATAGTTCTTTTCTAATTGTTTTATACTTTCTAATGCTAAATTAAAGCTTTGCAATGTTATTACATTTATAACCATTACTCCATTAGGATTCAGTAATTTACTTGCCCAATCTATTATTCTATCCAAATCCATTCCACCGCCACCGATAAAAATTCTATCAAATTTTTGTACTAATTCATCAACAGGTGCATTGCCTTTTATTATTTTTAAGTTCTTTACATTAAATTTATCTTTATTTAAATTTATAAGTTCTAATGCATTTTCTTTTTTTTCTATTATTGTTGTTTGTAACTCTTTATAATTCACACAAGCTTCCATACTAAGTGAACCACTTCCTCCACCAATGTCCAAAAGAGTTTTTGCATTATTTAATTCTAATTTCAAAATACTAATAGCTCTTATTTCTTCTTTAGTCATTGGTACTTTATCTTTTCTTATAAAATCGTTATCATTCATCTAATATCACCACGACATTTAAATTATATTCAATATCCTTTACTTCATTTGAATTTAATATAGTTATTTTTTCATCTTCATATGATAGGTTTTCGCCTATTATAATCATTCTTTTTAGATTTCTATTTTTTATTTCTTTTGCAATTTGATATGGCCCTACTTCTTTATCTGTAACCATAACAATTTTTTTATGTTGTAATAAAAAATCAAAATCAGGTCTTTTATTATGTGTTGACGATATATATATATCATTCATAGGAATTTTTAGTTTCGAAAAAATATATTGCATCGAACTTATTCCGCTTACTATATTAATTTCAGAATCTAAGTTCTCACTTAAATACTTTCCTATTCCATAAAGCATAGGATCTCCTGATGCTAATATTGCTATTTCTTTATTTGAATTTAAATTTATAAAATCCAGCACTTCTTTCATACTTGATTTTATATAAAATAATTCTTTATTAAGGTTTTTAAAAGGCAATAAATTTCTTGTTCCACCTATTAATATATTTGATTTTTCTATTATTTCCTTGGATTTTATACTCATTAAACCTAAGTCCCCAGGGCCTATTCCTAATATATTAATCACTAATAAAAACCTCCAATAATTTATTTGCATTATCTGATTTTCCCAAAAAATTCTTTGAAAGATCAAATATCTCAACTTCAATTTCAATATCTTCATCTTTAAGTCTTTGTATTATCTTTTGCTTTGTAGTATTTGCAATTATATTAAACAAATTGTTTAAATCATTATCATTTATAATTTCAATAGCAGCTTCTGTTGTAACACATTTTGATATTTCTTTTATTATTTCATAATCGACTTTTAATAAAGCCAAATTATAAATAATTGTTTCTATTCGCCCATCAGCCACCTTGCTATGTGTATCAAATATTCCTGCTGATACTTTTATCAATTTGCCTAAATGTCCACATAAATAAATCTTTTTAAAATTCATTCTTTTAGCTTCATCTAACATAAAGCCTATAAAATTACTTGTTCTAGCAATATATTTTTCATCTACTCCAGATTTTTTTAGATAATCTATTCCATGGTTTCCAAATGCAAAACATATGCTATTTAATCCTTCTTCTTTCTTCATATTTAATTCTAAAGAAAGTGACTTTTTAAAGGCCTCTTTTGACATAGGCTCTACAATACCAGTACTTCCTATTATTGATATTCCACCTATTATCCCTAATTTGGGATTAAAGGTCTTTTTGGCTACTTCTTCCCCTTTCGGAATAGTTATATATGCATCTATCCCTTTTCCTTTAGGCAGTAATTCTTTTGCTTCTTTTTCAATCATTGCTCTAGGTGTTTTATTAATAGCATATTCTCCAATTTCAAGACCCAAACCTTTTTTGGTTATAACTCCAACACCTTTTTTGCCAAATAAATTTATATGACCATAATCATTTAATCTAACTTCTGCATATATCTTTATTCCACTTGTTTCATCTATATCATCTCCACCATCTTTTATAACCGCACAAGATGCGAAGTCTTTTTCAATCTTTTGATCAATAAGATTTAAATCAAGCACAATATTTTTAGGTGTATCTATTTTTATATGTTCTATAATCTCCTGATTTAATAACATATATAATGCACCCTTTATTGCAGCCGTTGTAGTTGCTCCAGTTGTATACCCTCTTTTGTATTTTTTGCCGTCAATATATACATAAGAATCCATAAAAATACCTCTCTATAAAGAATATAAAATCGCATTAACTATTGATGCTGCTATATTACTACCACCTTTTCTTCCAAGCGAAACTATATAATCCAAATTACTTTCATATAATTTAGTCTTAGATTCAGCAGCTCCAACAAATCCAACTGGTACACCAATTATACAAGCAGGTTTTAATTTATTTTCTGCTTCTAATTCCATTATTCTGTAAAGTGCTGTTGGTGCATTTCCAACTACAAAAATCTTATCCTTGTCTTTGTCCTCTTCACTAGCTCTTAGAACACTTGCCATCGAACGAGTTATACCTCTTTGTTTTGCCATATTTGCTGTTTCTTCTTCTGATACATAGCATCTTATTTCGCAATTTAATTCCTTTAATTTTCTCTTATTAATTCCCGATAGTGCCATATTTGTATCAGTATATATAATAGCTTCGTTCTTTAAAGCTTCTGTAATCTTTTTAACTGCATCATTTGATATTTTTAATATATTTAAATACTCAAAATCTGCACTCGTATGAATTGCTCTTTTTATTATCTTTTCTTCTATCTCATTTTTGAATTTATAATCAGGTCTTTCTTCTTTGATTATTCTATCAATAATCAAAAAACTTTCATCTTCTATTTTATTTGGTATTTTTATATAACTCATATAGTCCTCCACCTTCTTTTATAATCCCACTACTTGCCCCTTCATTAATCAAATTTAATTCTTCTATATTTTTATAAATATCTAATTTTTTATTTTGTCTTATTATTTTTTTCATATCTTTAATGTCAAATTCCTCATGAACCAAAAAACCTATAACAGTTCCACTATGTGCTATATTAAAGCCATAGCAGTCTATTATTTTTGATAATTTTAAGATTTCTTCTAATCTATCCTTATATAAAATCTCTTGATTCAAAAAAGCACTTTCTATTGATGATTGTCCAATTAATCTAAGATTCGACTCTTTAAATCCTCTTTTCAAATCCATAAATGCTTTTTTAGTGTATTTTTCATTTCTTTTTCGTATAATCTTATAATCCTTAGTTTTCCTTAAATTCAAAGTATCAAAAGTATTCTTAGGCTCTAATAAAATTACCTTAAATCCATCAATACATCCTAAATATTCTTTTATATTTCCATTAATAGAATCAAATATTATATTTTGATTCATATAAACAGGGTCACTTGGTTCTATTTCGCAAATTAATTTTGATAAAGTATTATAATCTAATTCTTTATTCAAATAATTTAATATAGCATATATAGATGCTGTTATATCCGCAGAAGAACTCGACATTCCTTTACCAATTTTTATATTAGAATGTATTTTTAGGCTTAAATCTTTAAGTATACCCTTATCTAAATTAAAATAATCTAAAACTTTATTAATCGCTTGTATAGATTTTTGGTATCTTAAATCATAGATAAATTCATTGGAATTTTGTTCTTCTAAAAATGCGTATGAATATCTATCAATTTTATAGGATGATATATATTCACAATCATCTATATTACCTTGAACAAATTCTCCACAAGTACCATAAGATTTTGCGTAATAAATCATAAATTTTTAAGTCCTTCTATTAATTTCTCATTATCTTGCTTTTTCTTTACTGCTACTCTAAAATAATACTCATTTAATCCATCAAAATTAGAACAATCTCTTATTAAAATATTATGTTTTAATAATAATTTTTCCTTTATTTCGCTTGCCTTTAAGACTTTTGATTTCATAAGTATAAAATTAGTATTTGGTTCATACGCTTTAAAATTTGGGAGTTTTCTTAATTCATTATAAAGATAATTAATTTGCTCAGCATAAAACTCTTTGCTCTTTTTTATGTAAGTTTTATCCATAAGAATTTTCTTACATATATCTTCCCCGAAAGTGTTTACACTCCACGGTTCTTTAATAGACCAAAGTTTATTTAATAGTTCTATATTGGAACTAATTCCATAACCAACTCTTATTCCAGGTAAGCCAAAGAATTTGGTTACAGCCTTTATAATTATTAAGTTTTTGTGAGTTTTCACAAAGGGTAGGAGGGTTTTTTTATCATCTTGACAAAATTCCATAAATGTTTCATCAACTATTAATATCTTATCTTTCCCCATAAAATATTTTGCTAAATCTTTTAAATCATCCAAAGAACTCGTAGGGTTATTTGGATTACAAATATACAAAAAATCGAATTTATCAATTTTTTGTTTTATATTTTGCATATCAATTTTAAAATCTTTATCTCTATAAATTGATATGACTTCTTTATTAGCTACATTTAAAGCTCTTTGGTACTCTGAAAAAGTAGGATTTAATACAGCTCCTCTTTTATCAAGACCTTTTGCAAGTAAATATATTATTTCACTTGCTCCATTTCCAACAATTATATTTGAAGAATCCACATCCAAATAATTAGATATAGATTCTCTTAATTCTTTATAATTTATATCTGGATAGCTATTAGCTTTTTTTAATGCTTGTATTAACATCTGATCCAAATTACTAGGTATATTTGGATTTATATTTGAACTAAAATCAATAATATCAGCTTCTTTTATACCATACTTAGTAGATATTTCTTTAGTATTTGCACCGTGTTTTATCTGTTGTTTAGCCATCTTGCAATTACACCTTTTTGATTTGGATTTTCTAATCCTTTTTTTATAAGTATAGCAAGCAAAACATTAAAGAACATATTAACCGCATACGGTATATATAAAAAGTTTAAATTTTGTTTTACAACTGCTTGTGTTGTAAATACTAATACAGCCGATGATATCATTAAAAATATAGAACCTATAAGCATATTTGTTTTTTTAGATAATTTATTAAATAAATAAATAATAAAACTAAATTCTACTGCTAATATAAGTTTTAATGCAAATCCAATTTTATATGATTTAAATATTCCAATCATCAAAACAGATAGAAAAGCTACAATGCTTCCTTCATAAGCATTACTAAAAGATAAAAATATTGCTGGAAATAGGTGAAAAGTCATTATTGTTCCTTCTATATGAAGCATTGCTCCTATAAGGCTTAATAATGAAAACTTAAAAACTTTTAATTTTTCTATTTTTTCCATAACAATTCCTTTCAAATATTTTATTCGTCCCTAAAAAAATAATTATGTTTCTTTTTATATTTATATTTTTGTTTTATTTATATACTAATGATTATAACAGTTTCGATAAAATTTATCATTATATTTTTGAATCTATTTATCTATCATCTTTATATACAAACAAAAAAAATTTATACCCATAAAAAATTTTTAGTATCATTTTATAACTTTTTAATTTAATCCTTATTAAAAATGGTTATAAATATAGAGATGAGAACAATTAAAAGGAGATGAAATCCGGTATGAAATATGTAGGTAACAAAGTATTTAAAGAAGAGCTAAATACAGATTTGCTACAAATGAACGGAATACTTACTTTTGAAAAAGAAACTACTATCAAAAATCTAAAGGTTAATGGAAATGCTAAATTTGTTAAACGCTCCAATATTGATAATTTTAAGATTACAGGTAATTTAAATAGTTTGGATTATCTTATTTGTAGTAATTATAATGGCTTTGGTAAACTTACTGGTAAAAAAATCGACTGTATTAAATTTAATCATCAAGGAAATCTAGAAATAGAAGAAATTAATTCTGATGATTTTAATTTCATAATATCTAGTAATTCTAATATTGAAAAAATCAAGAGTAAAAATATAACGATAAGTCTAAAAGATAGACGAGAAAATCTAAATTTGGTTGCCAAAAAGGTTGATAAAACTGATTTGATGAAATTAGATTTAATGAAAGACGCTTCTAAATTACTTAATTGTTATAATTCAAGAAAACAAAAATTAGTTGTTGATGTTATAGAGGGTGAAAATATTTACTTAGAAAATACTGTAGCTAGATTAGTTAGAGGTAAAAATATAACTCTTGCTAAGAATTGTGAAATAGGCAATATTGAATATATCTAAAATTTAATTTAATTAATATTTTTTATTATTTTAAAAAGGCTTATGCTAAAAGAAATTTACTTAAGATAAACTGTGCTATGAATTTAAAATAAGTACAATATATTTTAGTTTTTTTCCTAGAGCAAAAGCCCTTTTTAATTCTATTTTTTAGATTAGATTTTCTAATAATGATGATATTATTAATGCATATAATAAAGGAATTATAGATAATGCTAGCATTAATACATTTAACTCATTTGATGAAAAAGCAAATATTAAACCTAATGTAGAAATAATGGCTCCTGAATACAAAGTATTTTTACTCAAAACTTTAAGAGTTTTGGGTATATCATTCTTATCAAATTTTGTAAAAGTCAAAATAAAACTCAATAATATTAATACAATTAAACTAGGTATATCTATTACAGCAGATATATTTCCTCCCATGATAATAGTACAAATAATACAGCTAAAATAAAGTATCACTAAAATAAATTTTTTCATAATCATTCCTCCTTAAATATTATTTAAATTAATGATATCTAAATAATTGGATGATTACTATTACACTAAAGTATAATTTTTTATAATACCAAGTAGTACTACTCTTGATTTAACTTACTTATAAGTTCTATTCTGTTTTTAACTTCGAATTTTGATAATATATTTCCTACATGTTTCTTTACTGTATTTTCGGAAATAAAAATATGTTTTGCTATTTCTTTATTATCCATTCCATTCTTTATTAGTTCTAATATTTCCTTTTCCCTATTTGTTAATTTCTCATATTTAGTTAATTCTAAATTAAGTTTTTTAATTTCAGAATCATCTTGTTCTTTTTCTATCTGTTCATTTGAATTTTGGTTCAAATTTTTAACTATATTTTTATTATTCAAAGCGCAATTTTTTAATTCTTTTTGTATTTTATTTTTATTTAATTCATTTGATATCATAATATCTATAATAATCATAATCAAAAATCCATAAAACATAGGAAGTACAGATAAACCTACATATGGTCCTAAATTATTCAAAACTTTATCTATATCATCAACCACTATTAATAATGTACTCATAAAAGAAATTAAAATACCTATTATAATTACATTTTTTTTAATCGTCTTTAATATATCAATTTTATAATAATTCTTTTTATATTTTATACCAGTTAAAAATAATGTACCAAAAATAACTGCAATTAAAGATGGTATATCTATAAAAATATATATATTAAATCCTGTACATATATATATTGTAATAAAAAAACCTATAATTGAAATTAGTTTAATCAATTTAAACACCTCTTTAAAACACTATTATTTAATTTCAAAATAATAAAAGGAATATCTTTGTTGTATTAAATACTCATTAGATATTCCTTTCTATATTATTATTAATGTACTATTTAGTGATTAATCAAAACATATATTATTGTAAAAAACATTATTGATACAAATGATGTTAAATACATAATTTTATTAGTATCTATTATATTCTTTGCTTCTATTTTCTTTAATATATAATCACTATTTTCATCTACATCTCCAATAGTTGGTTTATATACTTCTTTGCCAAAATATATATTAGTTCCACCAAGCCTAATATTTAATGCTCCTGCAACCGCTCCTTCTGGATATGCACAATTTGGACTTTTGTGATTCTTTCTATCTCTAATTCCTATTTTAAAAGCATTCTTATAATCAAATCCCAAAAACATAGATGCTATAGTCATAAATAATAAAGTTATTCTAGCTGGAATAAAATTAAACAAATCATCTATTTTTGCACTAAAAAATCCAAAATCCTCATACTTTTCATTTTTGTATCCAACCATAGAATCAAGCGTATTAATACATTTATAAGCCATAGCAAGAGGAAGTCCTCCTATAAAAGCATAGAATAAAGGAGCCACTATTCCATCAACTGTATTTTCTGCAACGGTTTCAACAGTTGCCCTTATAATCTCTTCAAAAGATAAATTAGTAGTATCTCTTCCTACTATATAAGATAATTTTTTTCTTGAATCATTTAAATCTCTTGAAATTATGGCGTCATATATTTTTAAAGCCTCATCTTTAAGGCATTTGGTAGCCAAAGTGGTATGTAAAAAAATTATATTTATAATTAAATATAATCTTAAATCAAAAGACTCTGCCCATTTTAAAATATAAAAAAATAAAAAATATACACTAAACACAGATATTAAATTAAGAAATAATCCAGCAAATTTTAAAGCTTTTTTTCCTTTAAATATTTTTCTTAAGACTTTTTCTAAAAACCTTATATACTTACCCATAAAACTTACTGGATGAGGTATATTAGCTGGATCTCCAATCATAAGATCCATTGCAAAGGCTGGCCATATAAAACTCAAAAACAAATTAATTCCTCTTTTCTTTATTTGATTTTGCTATTTCACAAAGATTTATAGCAAGTTTTACATTTCCATTAAAATGAGTATGCAAATAAGTACCTAATATATTATTCTTTATAATGCCACCCTTCCATCTTTTAAATACCTTTTTATTTTTTATCTTAGTCATTTCAAATGCACATTGTTCCTTTGTAAAAAAATCTGAATGATGAAATTCATGACCAAATACAAACTGACCTCTTTTGGCTAATATATTATCTTCCATAGCAGTTCCTTTTGAATATCCAAATCTTTTAAGACCTTTAGTCATTATACTAACACCTTCTAAAAGACCTAACATTTCAAACTCTCTGCCATTTAAATCCTTAACTTTTTCTCCAAGATACATAAGTCCTCCACATTCTGCGTAAATAGGCACACCTTGTTCATAAAGTTTTTTAAAATCAGCTTTCATAGGTAAATTATTTCCAAGTTCTTTTGCAAATAATTCTGGAAAACCTCCACCAATATACACAAAATCACAATTAGGAACCTTTGAGTCTCTAAGTGGACTAAAATATTTAACATCAATATTCATTTCTTTAAATAAATCAATGCTATCCCAATAATAAAAATTAAATGCTTTATCATAAGCAACAGCAAGTGTAAGACCTTTGTAATCAGGTCTTTCTTCTTCAATATAATCTATTTGTTCACTTTCACTAAGTTCAATTATTCTATCTATATTTATATGTTCTTCTACTATATTAGCCAAATCCTTGAATTTTATTTCCAAATTATCTAACTCTCCTGATGGAACTAAACCTAGATGTCTTGATTCTAATGTAAAATCAATATTTTTAGGTAAATATCCTAATACCTCTACATCTGTATATTTTTCTATAGCAGATTTAATCATATTATAATGATTTTCTGAACTCAAATTATTTATTATAACTCCTCTAATATCAATATCTTTATCTAAATTTTTGTAGCCAAGAACCATAGCTGCAGCTGATGTTGATAGACCTTTTCCATCTATAACCAATATAACTGGAGCTTTTAAAATTTTTGACATTTTAGAAGATGTACAGTAATTTATATCATCTCCATAACCATCATACAGACCCATCACACCTTCTACTATAGATATATCTTTATCCTTACTATTTTTCGCGAATAAATTTTTTATAATATCTTCACTTAACATAAATTCGTCTAAATTTCTTGATTTATATTCAGTTATAAATGAATGATATGAAGTATCTATATAATCAGGTCCCACTTTAAACGGCTGAACCTTTAGATTCCTTTCTTTTAATGCTTTCATTATCCCCATCGAAATTGTAGTTTTACCAGTATTACTACTTGTTGCTGCAATAAGAATTTTTTTCATTTTGTCCTCCTTACAATGTTACTACCACTTATTTTTTTCTTTTAATTTTTTTATTAAAGGATGAAATTCTTTACTATAATCTTTTATTTTTTTATTATGCTTTATAACACCCTCATATTTTAATTGTTCAATTACATCCAAAAGTTTTATTTTGTTTCTTTTACAACTCACATAAATATCTATTTTTTTCATTTTTTAACCTCGCTAAAATTTTTATAAAATATATTTTTTCTTTATATATAATATATTTCAAAAAATTAAGTATTAAAACTCTATTCACGATTAAAATTATAACATTTCTAAAATTTTTTAAAAAGAATAAATATAAATTTTCAGATAAAATTTAAAATAAAAAAAGTCTTTAAATATGCGCAGTATTTAAAGACTTTTTACCCTTTGTTAAGATTATATGCTCTTTATTTTATTTTTATTTATGAATTTGATTTAGCAAGATATTAATATATCATGCTTTTTAGCTAAGTATTCTATTCTATTTAGGTCATATTTATACACTTTCAAAAATGCTTTTGTATCCTTTAAATCTGTTTTTACCCTCATATGATTTTTCTTTAAATTACTTAAAAATGCCTCTAATTTTTCGTTATTCTTTTCATAAACTGTTAAAGTTGTCACTTTATCAACTCTCCTTTGTACATAAAAAAACATTATATATTTATCTATTTCAATAAGAAATTAGTCACTCAAATTATATATATCCATAAAAAGATAGATAAAACAATTTTTTTGTAAAATATAATTATAAGACATATGATTTTATACTTAAATTTTTGGGGTAAAATATAACTTATAGACATATCTATAAATTATCCTATAATTATAGATATAAAGATTTTTTTAAGAGGTGATTAAATTGAGTAAGACTTTTGCTTTAGATATAGGTACTAGAAGTGTTATTGGTCTTTTATGTGAACATGATGAAGATACTAGCACTATTATAGATTATGAAATTGTAGAACATACTAAAAGAAACATGTATGACGGTCAAATCCATGATATAAATGGAGTTGCAAAAATAGTTCAAAATATAAAAAATAATTTAGAAGAAAGAAATAATACCCAAATTTCAACAGTATCAATAGCAGCTGCTGGACGAGCGCTTAAAACCCAAAGATGTGATATATCTAAAAAACTAGATATAAATTCATCTGTAAAAAAAGATGATATTGATGATTTGGCTATAGATGGTATAAAAAAAGCCCAAGATCTTTTAAATGAAAGTGAAGGTGTTAGTGAATCAAGATATTATTGTGTTGGTTATTCAGTTGTTAATTATTATTTGGATAATAATTTTATAGAAAATCCAGAAGGTCATAAAGGTGCTGAATTAAAACTAGATTTGATAGCAACATTCCTTCCTCATATAGTTGTAGATGGACTTTATACAGTTATGAATAGAGTAGGATTAGAAGTTGAAAATCTTACATTAGAACCTATAGCAGCAATTAATGTGGCTATCAAAAAGAATATGAGACTTCTTAATTTGGTATTAGTTGATATCGGTGCAGGAACTTCAGATATAGCTATAACAAAACAAGGCTCTATAATTGCCTATGGGATGGTTCCACTTGCAGGTGATGAAATTACAGAAAAACTATGTAATGAATTTTTGCTTGATTTTGATACAGCTGAAGAATTAAAAATTAATTTGTTTAATTTTGGCAAACAAAAATTTATGGATGTTGTAGGTATTGAACATGAAATGGATAGTGAAGATATATTAGATAGAATCGACGAAAGCATAAAACATTTAGCTACAGAAATATCAGATAAGATATTAGAATATAATACAAAATCTCCAAGTGCAGTATTCTTAATTGGCGGAGGTAGTCAAATTCCTAGACTTAAAGAATATATTGCTACTAATTTATCCTTACAAGAAGAAAGAGTTGCTATAAAAGATAGTTCTAAGGTTGATGATATTGAAAATATACCAGAAGTTTTAAATGGTCCTAATGCGATAACACCACTTGGAATTTCAGTTATTAGTAAAACATCATCTTCAAAAGATTATCTACAAGTTACTCTTAATGATAAAAAATTAAAAATTTATAATTCAAAAAAAATAAAAGTTTCTGATGCACTTGTAATGCTTGGATACAATCCTAGAGATTTGATACCTAAGTCCAGCAAAGATTTTACTTATTATCTCAATGGAATAAAAAAAATAATAAAAGGAAATATCGGTGAAGGAGCTAAGATATTTATAAATTCTAAACCAGCTAATTTAATGCAATTTATAAATAATGGTGATTTTATAAGAGTTGAAGAATCTACAATAGGTCAAATACATGAACCTGATTTAACAGATTTAATATCCTTAAATGAATATATCAAATTTCAAAATAAAGAAATTAATATAATTAAATATATAAAGGTAAATGGCGAAACTGTTTATGAAAATATGAAATTAAAAGAAAATGATAAAATTGAAGTTAAAAAAATCAAAACATTAGAAGAACTTTTAGAATATATGGATATTGATTTTTCTGATAAAATATTCTATATTAATGATAATAAAGCGAATTTAGAATATAATATCAAAGAAAATGATGAAGTTATATATACTATAGTTCCCAAAGACGAAAATATAACAAATCAAAATAATACAGCCACTTTGACAAAAAATATTTCTAATAATTTTGACTCGATTAATAGAGAACCTCTTCATAAAAAAGTTGCTTCTTTTAGTACTTTTTCTAAAAATCTTTTGGTTACTGTAAATGAAGAACCACTTAGTATCAATCATGAAAAAGATAAGTTTATATTAGTTGATATTTTTGACCATATTGATTTTGATAGAACCAAAGCTAAAGGTATATTAGATCTAAAAATTAACGGTCAAAGAGCTGAATTCACAAAAGAATTAAAAAATGGTGATGATATAAAAATAGGTTGGAAAAATCTTATCAATTTTAATAATAATCTTTAAGATTATACTATACACGAACTAGAGTGATTTATAAATCACTCTAGTTTTATTTTATACTCTATTATAGTAATTTTAATATCAAACCCAAAAACTTCTACACAGTATTTTTAAGAATTTAAAAATTCATAAAAATCTTCATAATCACTGTTTGCGAATTCATATATAACAGAACCCATAAATACAAATTCATCTTTTAATTCTAAGCCTGAATATGAATCAAATATTTCTTTATCATTTTGTATTCTTTCATCACTATGATAATTTGACACAATTAAATAATCTCCTACTAAATAATATATAGCCTCTATATCATTTGATATTTCATAAATTTCTCTATTAACATGTGAATTATCTTCATAAAATTTAGTAAGCATTATCCCTTTTTCAAATTGACATTTTAAACAAAATGGATAATCTCTAACAAATTTTTTCTTAAATTCTTTAATATCTTCATTTATCTTATATACACCTATATACTCATTTCTACTTATATCATCCAGAGCATCTTCTGGGTCTATCTCTCTTAGATTTCCAATCATTATTGATTCAATCATATAATCACTATTTATTTTTATCGCTAAATTCACCTTATAATATTTGTCCATATCTTCAAATAAAGTTTCACACATAAAATGATTTTCTTTAATTTTTCTAACTTCATTTCTAAGCAAAGTTCCATTTCTTCTAGTTACACTCATATCTTTTAAATTTGGGGTAGAAGAATAAATTCTTAAGAATTCTCTATCCATTGATATAAATCTCATAACTATGTAATTTACAAATTCAATATCAGAATTATATTTTGCACAAAGCTTTTTAAATAATTCATCTGAATCTATATTAAAAGAATCTATATCCCCTTCCATATAATGCTTATAATCTTTTATTCCCTCAGGCAGTGGTTTTTCATAATAAGCATTCTTGTTAGCGTATTTATGAATCAAAAATTTAGCTTCTTCTTGAATCAAATCAATCCTTTTGCTTCCCAACCCTCCCATAAGCCTTTCTTCTTCTTCATACACTTTAAAATCATCTGGATTAGTTAAACATATATAATCTGCAAGACCAAGCCCTTCACTGTCTAATAAAAAATATTCATATTTCTTATCTTCTTTATTTTTTTCATGAGAGGATATTACTATAAGACCCATAGAACCCATAAGTCTTGATTTTGTTATTTTAGCATAATCAAATTTATACAAATAATCACCTTCTATTTTATAGTTTTATAGAATTATTATACTACAAACTTTGTTTTCTTAGACAAGTTTGTGGTAATATATTAAAAAGAAAATAAAATAATATTTTTAGTATTTTAAATTTTATTTATAGGATGTGATGTTATGAAACAAATTGGAGCATTTTTTGATATAGATGGAACACTATATAGAGATTCATTAATGGTTGAACATTTTAAAAAATTATTAAAAATAGATATGATTGATAGTTCACTTTGGCATAATCATCTTAAAGAAACTTATTTGGATTGGGATAAAAGACAGGTTAATTACGATGATTACCTTCTTGAAATTGCAAATAATTATATAAATGCACTTACAGGACTTGATAAAAAATCAATAGATTTTACAAGCGAACTTGTCATCAAACAAAAGGCTGACCGAGTATATAAATATACTCGTTCTAGGATAAAATGGCATATTGAAAATAATCATAAAGTTATATTCATATCTGGTAGTCCTGACTTTTTGGTAGGGAAAATGGCTAGAAAATATAAAGCAACTGATTTTAGAGGTAGTGGCTATATATTCAAGGATAATTTATTTACTGGTAAAGTTACTCCTATGTGGGATGCCACTAATAAAAATATTGCTATAAATGAATTTATCGAAAAATATAATATAGATCCAAAACAATCTTTTGCTTATGGTGATACTAATGGCGATTTGACTATATTGGAAAAAGTTGGACATCCAAAGGCTATAAATCCTACAAAAGAACTTATCTGTCATTCTTTGAAATCTGATATATTAAGAGATAAAATTGAGTTTATATTAGAAAGAAAAGATGTCATTTATAAACTTGATAAAAATCTTTCAATACTTAATCTAAATGATTTAGGTTCTTGTGAGTAAATTCTAAATATACTTATTATATTGTATATAAAAAAACAGCTAATAAATCAAATTTAATATTGGATTTACTAGCTGTTTTTAATCTAAAAATTCATTATTATATTAAAAAATTCTAAATTTACTCTTAAATCTGATTTTGTATATAATAAATAAATTTATATGTCAGTCTTGAAATTTGTTTATTATATTTGCAATTTTATTTATAAATATATCTTTTCTTATTGGTTTTGATATATAATCACTACAACCAAGTTCATAATATCTATCAATATCTTCTTTTTGAACATTTGCAGTCATAACAATTATATGGTAATTTTCATTTGAATCTGAAAGAATTTTTAGAACTTCTTCTCCGCTTAAAACAGGCATTTGTATATCTAATAAAATTATATGATAATCATTATTTTTAAGTTCATCCAAAAGCTCTCTTCCATTAAAACAATACTTAGCTTTTACATTTAATTTGTCCAAAAACTTGGATATTAACATTTGATTTAATTTAATATCTTCAGCAACTATTATATTAATATCTTCGCTATTAGTATATAATTCTACATTAAATTCCTCTTTTATATTCTCCGGCATTTTTTTATAAATATATTCCATTTGATCATATATACCTTTTAATTTATTATATTCCCATTCACTTAAGACTGTTTTATTTCTAGTCATATTATTCATCTCATCAAAAAGAATATAATATTCATTTATATTTAAATTTCCTGAAGAACCTTTTAATGCATGAGATAATTTTTCTATCTCTATCACATTTTTTTCATGTATAAATTCTTTTAAATTTTTTAAGTTCTTTTTTAAGTTCTTTAAAAACTTATAAATTATTTCTTCTAATTCCTCATCCACTTCTATCCAAGTCCTAATTAATTCATTTATCTTTTTAGGAACTATTATTTTAGGTAATGCTATTACATCTATACAAAATTCAAATTCTGTACCTATGTTTTTTTTACTTTCTGCCTTTATATAACCACCTAAAAATTCAACAAAAGATTTTGTTATTGTAAGACCAAGACCTGTACCACCAAATTTTCTCGTCGTAGATTTATCTTCCTGTTCAAAAGGATTAAATATTGTTTCTAATTTCGACTGACTTATTCCAACACCACTATCTATTACTTTTGAATATAATTTATCATTTTTATACTTTAATTCAACTATTATATTCCCCTTTAATGTATATTTTGTGGCATTTGATATTAAGTTTGTGTATATAATATTTAATTTTTTTTGGTCTGTGAATATAAAATATGGTACATTTTCATCTATTGAAATTTCTATATTAATATCTTTTTCTATTGATTTTATGTTGTATATTTGTATTATTGAATTCAAGTCTTTTCTTAAATCAAAACCAACTCCATCAAATTCTAGTTTTTTTGCCTCTATTTTAGAAAAATCTAATATATCATTTACTATTTCAAGTAAATATTTTGCAGAATTTTTTATTATTTCAATTTCCGATTTATTTTTAAAACACTCTTCTTCTTCTAATATAGATGTATATCCGATAATTGAATTAAGTGGAGTTCTTATTTCATGAGACATGTTTGCAAGAAAATCTCGTTTTGCTTGATTTGCTCTTTTAGCTTCATTTATAGCTTCTTCTAATTTTTTGTTCCTAAGTTCAATCTCCTTCTCCATTATATTAAAATCTCTTGCTAACTCACCAAATTCATCATCTTCGTTGTATTTTATATCTTTACTATAATCTCCTATTTTAACTCTATTAACAAACATAGTTATCTTTCTAATAGGTAGTTCTATAAAATTTTTAAATAAATAAGATGCTCCAACCATCATCATAAAACCTATGAAAAGATTTATTATTATTAGTATAAAAAATATCTCTTTATATTCTAATACATGACCCGTTTTATCAACTAATATTTTTATACCATAATCAACATCTGTCCTTCTTTCATTATCAAATTTATTAGTAGATATAGGTCTTAGCATACAGAAACTACCATTATTTTCAAAAGATTTTATATAATGAATCTCACCCGTAAATAGTCGCTTGTAAGAATCCTCATCAATAACAACTTCCTTTTGTAAGACATTATTTGATGCATATATATTCTTCTTATAATCAAATATCAAAAGTTCTTCTACAAAGGCTTTGTTACCAACCACCTCTAATAGTCTTTGAACATCAGCTTGTCTGCCTTCGTTGATCATAGTAGTAACTGAAAAAGCAATTGAATCTAAAAATAATTCTATATCTAATTCTAAATTTTTTCTAGTAATCATATTAATTGCATAATACATTAAAACTCCTGTAGATAATAATGTGAATATTATTATTATTATCAAAGTTTTATTTATTTTATTATAAATAGATTTTGTCATGTTATACCTCTTCAATCCAAATTATCAATATTATTTGAGTACAAATTTATATATAGATTTACAAATCTTCAATTAATGATATATCTATCAGATCACCTTTCCCAACTTTTTCTGGTATGAATTTTGATTCAAATAAAAAATTAGATATTCTTTTTATAATTTGTTCTAAATCTTTAGAATTCATGATACTTTTATTTTTTTCCTTTGAAATAAAATTAAATTCACTATAGAAAGCTCCAAAATCTTCTTCATCCATATTCTCATTTTTAGACATTATTTTAAATGCTTCTTTTGGGTTTTCAAGGACAAATTCTTGAGCTTTATAATAAGCATTTAAAACCTTTTGATAATCTTCTTTTCTTTGATCATATTTTCTTTTATCTGCTATCAAAACATCTACCATAAGACCTTTCATATTTTCGGTCGTTGCAAGCATTTTACCATTATTGTCTTTTATTGCCTCTGATAAATATGGTTCATAGGTAAAACAAGCATCTACTTCGTTTTTCTTAAATAATTCTGAAGCATCTTTTGATGTTGTTGATATTATGCTAATATCATTTATATCTATATCATTATTTCTTAAATAAGTATATAAAAGAAAATGCTCATCTGTATTTATTTCAACAGCTATTTTTTTACCAATTAAATCTTTAGCATTATTTATATCATTTCTAACACAAAGTCCATCTGCACCTACTATATAATCAGAAATCAATATAGCTTGTATATTTTTATTTAATTTATTTTTTTTCACAGTATTAAAATAAGTTGAATGAGATATATCAACATCTCCTACATAAGCAGAATTCACATTATCTGACCAAGCTGAATATCTTACTATTTCGACATCAACGTCATCAAAAAAACCCTTTTCTTCCGCTAAATACCACAGTTCACAAGGTGGCCAAGCATTCGTTCCAATTTTTATGACTTCTTTTTTTTGACAGGATAATAATAAAAACAAACAAAAACATATAAGTAGTATATTTATAATTTTTTTTCTCAACCAAAATACCTCCTTCTATAAAACTATTATTATAATTTATATTTTTACAATTTTTTAGATATAATTTTTATTCTTATTTTATTGACATAAATTACTCTATAAAATCATCTATCGTGATATCTGTTTTTTCATTCAAATCTATAAATTTTCCATCATCAGTTCTAACTAAAGGTCTTGATATTTCGTTATAATTTATCTGTACAATCTTTCCTTTCTTCCCATTTGAGAGTAATATTTTTTCTCCAACATAGAAGTCTGCAAATTTTTTGATAAAAAGCATAACAACATTCATATCTAATTTACCAAATGAATTGTGTTGAAACATTTCAAGAACTTTAAATGGTGACTCTTTTTCGTGATATACTCTCTTTGAAGTCATTGCATCAAAAATGTCTGCAACAGCTATAATTTTTGCAAATTTAACGATTTCATTATCCTTTAAATTAAATGGATATCCTGTTCCATCTTCTTTTTCATGGTGCATTAGTATTCCAAGAAGAACATTTTCATTTAATCCTTCTATTGTTTTTGCTATTTTATAACTCTGGTATGGATGTCTTTTTATTTCTTCAAATTCTTCTTTTGTTAGCTTTCCTTTTTTATTAAGCACTTCATTATTTATTTTTAATTTTCCTATATCATGTAATACTGCAGATTTAACTAAATCTTTTAATATATTATCATCTAATTCAAACCATTTTCCTATCATTAATGTTATTGCTGATACATTAACACAATGTCTGTACAAATATTTATTTATATTCTTTGTTTTGATTATATTTTCTAAAATTATTGGATAATCATTTAACTCATTCATTATATTCTTAGTTAAAGTATTTAAATTATCTCTTAAATCTTTTTTATCTAACTCTAAATTGTATATCCTTTTTTCTAAATACTCACTTTCTTTTTTTAATTTATTTTCAACTATTACTCTTCTATTTTTTAACTCTAACTCTGCTTCAATATCTACATTTTCGATTTCTTTATCTATATTTACATTTTGTATTTTATTTGTTTTTCCACCAACCATCGCATCTTTTTTATCTACTTCTTTATCTAATTTATCTTCATTCACCTGATTTGCTTGCATATATAATTTATCATCTTTCATCTCTATTTCAGCCTCCCTAATATCATATACACAAACCTCTTTTATATCTTCATT
This sequence comes from Peptostreptococcaceae bacterium AGR-M142, assembly GCA_045345765.1. Taxonomy (GTDB): domain Bacteria; phylum Bacillota; class Clostridia; order Peptostreptococcales; family Peptostreptococcaceae; genus JAOARY01. Next base: position 2,385,268 of record CP148265.1, on the reverse strand, counting down.
CAAAAATATCCTATATATAAGATTTTCGCTCAAAGCTCTATCTTTTTCTATTAAAATAGCTCCTTCTTTAGTATATATATCTTCCTTTAATTGCATACCAACTTTTAATTCCATTTTATCTATATATTTATAATCTTTTTTTATAATATTCATAACAACCACCTTATATTAATATTTAAATTTAAATATCAATCTAAATCTTAATATTTTTATACCCCATAAAAAATAAATTATGTCTTTTTATATTTTTTCATAATAGGTATAATTATAATAATAGTTTTAATATTTCTAATGAATTTTATAATTTTATTTAAAAAGGGAGGAGATTTTATCTTTAATATTAGTAATGAATTTTACGAAATTTTATTTAAGTTATTTTTAGCTCTTATAATTGGTGGAATAATCGGATTTGAAAGAGAAGGAATAAAAAGACCTGCTGGCTTTAGAACTCATATCTTAGTATGTGTCGGATCTACTCTTATTATGCTTTGTGGTATTCATATATATAATGACCCTCGTTTTGGCGCTGCTGCCGATCCTACAAGACTTGGTGCTCAAATAGTTAGTGGTATGGGTTTTTTGGGTGCTGGTACTATAATTAGAAACGGAAGCTCAGTAAAAGGTCTTACTACAGCTGCTGGTCTTTGGACAATTTCAGGAATAGGTATTGCTATTGGTTCTGGATTTTATGAAGGTGCTATAATAGCGTCTTTGATGGTTATACTTTCTTTATTCTTCTTTTCTAAGGTTGAGGGTAAAATATCCTTTGGTACTAATGAAGAAATTCTTTATATAAAATCAATAAATAAAGCTGGTCAAATTGGTAAAATATCAACATTATTTGGTGAATATAATATTAAAATACGAGATATAAAGGTAGAAACAAAGGATGAAAAAGTTGTTACTATAAAAATAAGAATTATAGTTCCAAGAAGAATAGATATATGGAATATTATTGAGAATTTAGTCTTAATAGATGGCATAAAGTCTGCAAACAGACATGAATAATATTATATAAAAACTTCAAACTATTAATATCTATAATTATTTATATAATTTTTGGTGTTGGTGAAATACCCAACACTTATTTTTTTAATACCATAACCCTTTAAAATTCAACTCATCATAGCACCTATTAAATATATAATACAAAGATGCATAGGGTAAAATATATAAAATATATATTTATTATATTTCTTACCTTTTTTATTATTATATGAAAGTATAATTGGTAAAGCAAAAATCATCATCCATTGATATTCATTAAATAGTAATGATTCAAAGCTAAATCCAGTAGTACTTCTGGGACTTAATCCTAATATATATTCGAATAATGCTCTTAAAAGTTCACCTATCACATCTACTTTATTTCTTATTATGCTAGTAAATCTAGGAACAAAATTTCTTAAAGTTATATTCATATATATAAAACAAAAAAATATATAATTAAATGCAAGTAATTTTTTATTATCTTTGCTAAAATAAAAAATTACTCCTAATAATACAAAAGTTAATCCTCCTTCAACATAAGCAACAGTACCACCCAAAGCATTCAAAAATTGCAAATTATTAAATACTCCATCACCACAAAAATTTTGAAATATAACAATTGTGGTAATTTGCCAACAAATATAAAGTGATAAATATTTAGAAAAATCTTTATCATTCTTTTTATATAATTCAACAAACAATATGAAAACACAAGTCGTAAAATATGTTCTAAAAATATTTGCATTTAAGGATTTGCCATAGTTATAATTAATATCTACATATCTTTCAGTTAATGTAAAAATAAGATTTGCAAATAAACTAAAAATATATAATCTATAGAATATAACAAATAAAATAGTTGAAGTCAATATTTTTTATTTATTGTATTTATTTCTAAATTTATTTTTTATTGTATTTTCGACATAGATATTTTTAAATATTATAATATTAACATTAATTTATAATTTTTAAAAATAAAAAACTGTAGTATTAGTATGAAAAATTATACAAATACTACAGTTTTATTTATTATTTAGTCCTAACTAAAATACTTAACCCCAGACTTAAATATTTTGCTATCATAAGAACCTAATACATTCTTATATAAATTACCATTTACTCTTTCACTATGTCCCATCTTACCAAAAATCTTACCATCTGGACTTGTAATCCCTTCTATTGCAAACTTAGAACCATTAGGATTATATTCTCCATCCATTGAAGGTTTACCGTTTAAATTCACATACTGAGTTGCTATTTGGTTATTAGCTATTAATTTCTTTATAACATCCTCGTTAGCACTAAATCGACCTTCTCCATGAGATACTGCAACCTTATATACATCATCAGGATTAGTTTCGTATAGCCAAGGTGATTTATTCGATATGATTTTAGTGTTTACTATTTTTGATATATGTCTATTTATTTCATTATAAGTTAAGGTTGGACTATTTTCATCCATCTTTGTAATTTTGCCATCAGGAAGCAATCCTAATTTAATAAGAGCTTGGAAACCATTACAAATACCAATCATTAGTCCATCGTTCTTATCCAAAAACTCTGCTATGGCTTCTTTTATCTTATCATTTCTAAATATTATACTTATAAATTTACCTGAACCATCAGGCTCATCTGATGCACTAAATCCACCAGGAAGAGCAATTATTTGAGATTTTTTAATTTCCGTAGCTAAATGATCTATTGAATTTTGAATATCTGATTCGCTAAGATTCTTAAATATATTAAACTTAGTCTTAGCTCCTTCTTCGTCAAACACTCTTTTTATATCATATTCACAATTTGTACCTGGAAAAACAGGTATTAATACATTCGGTTTTGCTACTTTAATATTGGTTTTCTTTATATTAACTTCTTTATAAGAATTAATATTTATATTTTCTTTCGTATTAACTTCCTTTATTAGCTTATCTTTATAAATATTATCTAAAGGACTTTTCCATACATCTATAAGCTCCTTTAATTTATATTCAGCTTCATTTATTATAAGATTTTCATCTTCTATTATAGTTCCAAGAACCTTATAATCTACATTCTTTAATTCATCTAAGTCAAATTTATTATCAACTTCAATTATTAAAGAACCATAGTTTTTGGCAAAATAATCATGTTCTAAATTCTCAAATCTAAACCCTAAATGATTACCTATTAAAGATTTAAATATTGATTCAAATGTACCCTTAAAACCTAAAGTAGTTGCCGAAACTATTTTATTTTTTTGATTTAATTTATAAAATAAATCATACATATTTTTTAGATAATCAAAGTCAAATACTTCAAATTTATCTTTTTTTGCTTCTAATATAATTACTTTATTATCTTTTGATTTAAACTCATTTGTTAATAGATGTTCTTCATCCATTGTATTAACAGCAAAAGATATCAAAGTAGGTGGTACATTTATATCATTAAAAGTACCTGACATACTATCCTTTCCACCTATTGCTGGTAAAGATAATTCCTTTAATACTCTATTTGCACCCAAAAGTGCTACAAATGGTTTGCCCCATTTTTCCTTAGAGCTTAATTTTTCAAAATATTCTTGGAAACTAAATCTAATATTAGAATACTTAGCCCCAGCACTAACTAATTTGGATACTGATTCGACAACAGCATTTATAGAACCATGATATGGACTTTCCTTACTTAAATATGGGTCATATCCATAGGACATAACACTTACCGTACTAGTTTTTGCGTCTAATACTGGTATTTTTGCTGCCATAATATTAGTTTTTGTAAGTTGATGTTTTCCACCAAAAGGCATAAGAGTTGAATTAGAACCTATTGTTGAATCAAACATCTCAACTAGACCTTTATCAGATGATACATTTATATTTGAAATAGCCTCTATTATATTTTCTTTATTTAATTTAAGTTTTTCTTTAGTTCGTAATTTAGGGTTCTTTACAATTATATTAGTACTTTGACTAGCTCCATTACTATCTAAGAAACTTCTTTTTAAATCTACTATATTTTGACCCTTAAATTTCATAACAAGTCTATTGCTATTTGTTACAACTGCAACCTTAGTACATTCAATATTTTCTTCTTTTGCAAGTTCCATAAATTTATCTACATCAGACTCTTTAACACATACAGCCATTCTTTCTTGTGATTCTGATATAGCTAATTCCGTTCCATTTAAACCTTCATACTTCTTAGGAACTTTATCCAAATCAATTTCTAAAGAATCTGCAATTTCACCTATTGCAACCGAAACTCCACCAGCACCAAAGTCATTAGCCTTCTTTATTAATTTTGATACATTGGAATTTCTAAAAAATCTTTGTAATTTTCTTTCTTCTATAGCATTACCCTTTTGAACTTGAGCTCCACATTCTAATATTGAATTGTCATCATGTTCAACAGATGAACCAGTTGCTCCACCACAACCATCTCTTCCTGTTCTTCCTCCAATTAAAAGAATTACATCCCCTGTATCTGGAGTTTTTCTTATTACATTTTCTAATTTGTTAGCACCTATTACAGCTCCCACTTCCATTCTCTTTGCAACAAAATCTTCATGATATAATTCTTTAACAAAACCAGTACTAAGACCAATTTGATTACCATAAGAACTATATCCTCTAGCTGCACCTTTACAAATAGTTTTTTGAGGAAGTTTTCCTTTTAATGTATCTTCTATAGCTTTTCTTGGATCTGCTGCACCTGTAATTCTCATAGCTTGATACACATATGACCTACCTGAAAGTGGGTCCCTTATTGCTCCACCTAAACAAGTTGCCGCTCCACCAAACGGCTCTATTTCAGTAGGATGGTTGTGAGTTTCGTTTTTAAACATCAATAAATATTTTTCTATTTTTTCTTGATTATCTTTTTGAACTTTAACATCGACTATAATACTACAAGCATTTATCTCATCTGAAATTTCTAAATCCTCTAATTTGCCTAATTTCTTTAATTCTTTCATAGATAGTGTCGCTATATTCATCAAATTAAGAGGTCTATTCTTACCCTTATATACAAATTCAAAGCTTTCTTTTAATAGATTATATGATTTTTCAAACTCCTGCTTAAACTCACCATCTTCAAATTCTATATCTGTAATTTCTGTATTAAATGTAGTATGTCTACAATGATCAGACCAATAAGTATCTAATACTTTAAGTTCTGTTCTTGTTGGGTTTCTTTTTTCTTCTATATAATATGATTTTATAAATTCTAAATCTTTTATAGTCATTGCAAGACTATTATCTTCTTTGAACTTAATAAAATCATTCGTATTCATATTTATAAAATTATCAATAATCTCTTCTTTTGATACATTTATACTTTCTTCTTTAAAATCTTCTTTTTCTAAACTAGCTTCTTTTGAATCAACTTCATTAATAAGGTATTTCTTTATTTTTTTTATACTTTCTTCATCAACTTCATTATTTAAAACATACACTTTCTTGCATCTTATTTTTGGATTTTCTTCACTCGATAAAATCTTTAAGCTTTTTAAAGTCCAATCTTGTCTTTGGTCATATTGCCCTGGAAGATATTCTATAGCAAATACTTTATCCAAAGAATCCAAATTAGCTATATTTTCTTCATACAAATAATCAACAGGAGGCTCACTAAAAATCTCATATTTAGCTCTTTCATATGATGCATTTGACAAATCTTTTACATCATATCTATTTAAAACTCTTAATTTATTTAAATTCTTTATATTTAGATTTTCTTTTAAATCCATAAAAAGTTCTTGTTGTTCAAAACTAAATTGCTCTTTTTTTTCAACATATATAGTTTTTATACTCATTAGAATCTCTCCTTTTAATTACCTATATCTGTTCTTATGAAACTATTTTCAAAATCAATTTTTGATACATTTTGATATACTTTGTTATAAAGTGCTTCGTAATTATCTGCTAATGAAACAACACCAAGAACTCTTCCTCCATTAGTGAAGACTTTCTTATCTTCAAAGGTAGTACCAGAATGATATATTATTATATCTTCATCAACCTCATGCAAATTCTTTATTTCCTTTTTGACTTCATATTTAAGTGGATAACCACCCGATGCCATTATCACACACATACTTTTTTTATCTGACCAATCTAAGTTTATATTATCTAAATTACCATCTATACAAGAATTCATGATGTCTACTAAATTAGTCTTAAGTCTTGGAAGAAGTACTTGTGTTTCTGGATCTCCAAATCTAACATTAAACTCTAAAACATAAGGGATATTATCTTTTATCATAAATCCTATAAAAATAACACCTTTATAATCTATCTCTTCTTCTTTTAGACCATTCATAAATGGTTTAATTATAAGATTATTTATTTTATCTTCTAAGTCTTTTGTATAAATAGGGTTTGGTGATATATTTCCCATTCCACCAGTATTAAGTCCCTCATCATTATTCATAGCTCTTTTATAATCTTTTGCACTTTCAAGAAGCTTTATATTTTTTCCATCCACAAATGCAAGTATAGACATTTCAATTCCATCTATAAATTCTTCTATAACTACTTTATTTCCAGCTTCACTAAATACCTTTTGTAAGAATATATCATCCAAGGCTTGTAATGCTTCATTCTTATTTTGACAAATTAATACACCCTTACCAGAAGCCAACCCATCCGCTTTTATAACAAGTGGATAATCAAATCCATCTAAGAAATTTAGTGCTTCATCATATGAATATGCAGTTTTGAATTTGGCTGTTTTAATATCGTATTTTTGCATAAATTCTTTTGAATAAGCTTTACTACCTTCTAATTTAGAAGCCTTTTTTGAAGGTGCAAAAATTCTTAAATTATGCTTATTAAACTCATCATATATTCCATCAACTAAAGGTTTTTCTGGTCCAACAATTGTAAGATCTATCTCTTTAGTTTTACAAAAATCTATTAACTTAGATATCTCATCATTCTTTATCAAAACTCTTTTAGCAATACTATCCATCCCAGCATTAACACCTGTATAATAAAGTTTAGTATTTTTATCATCTGCTATTAACTTATGTGCAATTGCATGTTCTCTACCACCGTTACCGATTATAAGTATTCTCATTCTAAATCTCCTTAATGTTTAAAATGTCTTGTATTTGTAAATACCATAGAAATATTATTATCATCACAAGCCTTTATCGAATCTTCATCTCTTATAGAACCGCCTGGCTGAATTATTCCCGCTATTTGATACTTAGCCGCTAATTTAACACAGTCATCAAATGGGAAGAATGCGTCTGATATTAGTATAGCATCTTTAAAATCTTTATCTTTATTATTTTCTAAAGCATTTTTAAGTGCCCAAATTCTTGAAGTCTGCCCAAGTCCTAAAGCTAAAGTTTGTCCATTTTTAACTAATGCAATTGCATTTGATTTTGCATGTTTTAATATCTTCATTCCAAATTTCATATCTTCTAAATCTTGTTTTGTTGGTTTTTGTTTTGTAACTACTTTTAAATCTTCATAGTCTTTATTATTCTTATCTTGCGCAAGAATTTTTCCATCTAAATATTTAAAATCATATTTTCTACTTTTATTTTTTAAATCATTTAATTTTAGAATTCTTAAATTCTTTTTAGTCTTTAAAATCTCTAAGGCTTCATCTGTAAAATCATAAGCTGCAACTATTTCTAAAAATATTTCGTTCATCATCTTAGCGCTGTCTTTATCTACCACATCATTTATAACAACAATTCCACCAAATATAGATGTTTTATCTGCTTCGTACATTTTTTTGTATGCATCAAAACTATTAGTACTAATTCCTACACCACAAGGGTTTGTATGCTTGATTCCAACTGCAACAACCTTATCGTTATAAGATTTATCTTCACAAAACTCTCTAGCTATTTCTAATCCACCCATCAAATCATTTATATTATTAAAAGATAATTTCTTACCCCAAAGTATTTCAAAATCCAAAACTCTTTGCTTTTGATAATTTTCCTTATATAGATATCCTTTTTGATGTGGATTTTCTCCATATCTTAGTTCATCTTCTTTTTCAAAAGTTAAATTCATATATTTAGGGTATTTTTCTTCTATTTCATCATTAAAATAATTAGATATTATAGAATCATAATGTGCAGTAAGTGTAAAAGCCTTAGCTGCTAATTTCTTTTTGTAATTTATATCAATTTGATTATCTTTAATTCTTCTTATAACTTCATCATAATCATTTATATCTGTAACAACAAGTACATCTTTATAATTTTTTGATGCCGAACGAATCATCGAAGGGCCACCTATATCTATATTCTCAACTAATTCTTCATGAGATTTATCATCTAATAAACATTTTTCAAAATTATATAAATTACATACTACCATATCAATACTTTCAATACCATTTTCTTTTATTGTATCTATATGGTTTTGATCATCTCTTTTATATAATAATCCCCCATGAATTTTTGGATGCAAAGTCTTTACTCTTCCGTCTAATATTTCTTTTGAACCTGTAACTTCATCTATTCTTAAAGGGTTTAAATTGTTTTCTTTTAAAATTCTATATGTATTTCCAGTTGAAATTATTTCATAATCCAAACTTTCTATTCTCTTTGCAAATTCTACAATATTAGTTTTATCAGTTACACTTATAAGCGCTCTTTTAGTCAATTATATCAACCCTTTCATCCTCATTTATAATAATATTACCTTCACAGAATTTCTTAACTACATAAGGAAGTATCTCATGTTCTACTTCTAATACCTTTTTTGCCAGACTCTCTTTATTATCTTTAGTACTAACTTCTACAGTCTTTTGCATGATTATTGGACCTTCATCTGCTATTTCATTTACGAAATGAACTGTAGCCCCACTTATTTTAACCCCTTTTTTTATAACCGCTTCATGAACTTTCATTCCATAATATCCTTTCCCACAAAAGCTAGGTATCAAAGATGGATGGATATTTATTATTTTATTTTTGTATTCTTTGATAAAATCTTTTGATAAAATCTTTAAAAAACCTGCCAAAACAATTAAATCTATATTTTCTTTTTTTAGCTCATTTTTTATATCTTCTTCATCATTTATATATAAATTTTTTATATTTTCTTCTTTTGCTCTTTTAAGACCATATACATTTTCTTTGTTTGATATCACTAATTTTATATTTCCATTTATATTTTTGTTTTTGCATTCATCTATAAGTCTTTGTAGATTGCTTCCCGAACCAGATATTAATACCGCTATATTTAACATATAACTACCCCATCACCTTCTACAATAGTTCCTATAACTTTAGCCTCATCTTCACCTATTTCATTTATTTTTTGGGTTATTTTATCACTATCTTTGCTATCACATATTATAGTCATTCCAACACCCATATTAAAACTTCTATATAATTCAGTTTTATCTATTAAATTAGTTGATTTTATAAATTCAAATATATCAACTTTAAATAGTTTTTCTTCATTTATATTTGCACTTAAACCTTCTTTTAAGATTCTTGGTACGTTCTCCAAAAGTCCCCCACCAGTTATATGAGCAATTCCTTTTATATCAAAATCTTTTAAAATTCCCATTACAGTCTTAACATAAATTTTTGTAGGTCTTAATAATACTTCTTTTAGACTTTCATCAAAGTTTTCTAATTTAGAATCTAAATTCATATTAAGTTTTTCAAAAAATAGCTTTCTTACAAGAGAATATCCATTTGAATGAATACCACTTGATTTAAGTCCGATTATACAATCTCCTACTTTTATATCTTGTCCTGTTATTATATTTTTCTTATCACATATTCCAACTGCAAAACCAGCTAAATCATATTCATTATCGTCATACATACCAGGCATTTCAGCAGTTTCTCCCCCAATTAGACTACACTGTGCCATCTTACAACCATCAGTAATTCCCTTTACTATATCTATAGAAACCTTAGAATCTAATTTTCCAACTCCTATATAATCTAAGAAAAATAAAGGCTTAGCACCTTGGCATATCAAATCATTAACACTCATCGCAACCAAATCAATTCCAACCGTATCATGTATACAAGCATCTTTTGAAATCATTAATTTTGTTCCAACACCATCTGTTGCTGATAAAAGTATTGGTTCATCCATATATTTAAAATCTTTAAGTGAATATCCCCCACTAAAAAGACCAATTTTACCTAAAACATTATTTGAAAAAGTACTAGAAACCATATCTTTTATATCACTTACAAATTTATTTCCTTCTTCTATATTAACGCCTGAATCTTTATATGTTAATTTATCCATCATAACCTCCAAAGATTATCCTCAAATATTTTTATTATATTAAAATTCCTGTACAGTAATATTATATACTAACTAAACTACACTAAAGTTATAGAAGATTAGTAATTTTTTTATCATCAGTCAAATACAATTTGATTATAGAATTATCGGATCTACTGGATAATTACCATCAAAACAAGCTTGACAGAATTTAAAATCTTTAATTGAAGACTGCTTAAGACCATCTATTGATAAAAATGCAAGTGAATCTGCCTTAATTACTGATTTAATTTCTTCAATCGAATTACTTGATGCTATTAAATTTCTTCTTCTAGGTGTATCTATTCCAAAATAACAAGAATATTTAACAGGTGGTGAAGTTATTCTTAAATGAACTTCCTTCGCCCCAGCTTTTCTAAGAGAATCAATTAATTTCTTTGAAGTTGTTCCTCTTACTATCGAATCATCTATTAATACAACTCTTTTGCCTTCAACTACTTCCTTTAGTGGATTTAGTTTTAGTCTAACTCCAATTTCTCTTTCTCTTTGAGTTGGTTTTATAAAAGTTCTTCCAACATATCTATTCTTAACAAGACCTTCTTTTAGAGGTATTTTTGAATAATTAGAATATCCTATAGCTCCTGCCCAACCAGAATCAGGCACAGGAATTACTATATCTGCATCACAAGGAAATTCTTTTGCTAGTATCTCACCTGATTTAACTCTAAATTCATAGACATTCTGACAATCAATTGTTGCATCATTTCTCGAAAAATAAATATGTTCAAATATACATGTTGATTTTTCTTCTTTTTCATCATAAAAATAAGATGTTTCTTTACCATCTTTGATATGAAGAATCTCACCTGGAGCTATATCTCTTACAAAATCTCCTCCAAGTATATCAATTGATACATTTTCTGATGAAACTATAAATTCATCATCTCTTTTACCAAGTAAAAGCGGTCTAAATCCATTTGGATCTCTAACAGCAATTAATTCTTTATCTTCTGTCATTATAACCAAAGAATAAGCACCCTTTATAAATTTCATTGCTTTTTTTATTGCTTCTATTAAATTCTTCTTATAATATCTAGCAATCAAATAAAGTATCACTTCTGAATCTATTGTAGTATGAAAAATAAGCCCTTCATCTTCTAATCTCTCTTTTAATATTGATTTATTTATCAAATTTCCATTATGAGCAAGTGCTATCTTACCTTTTTTAAAAGAGCCAACTAAAGGTTGACTATTGAATTCATTAGAACCTCCAGCTGTTGAATACCTTACATGACCAATTCCGATATTTCCTTGTAATTCATTTAATTTATTTGAATTAAATACATCACTTACAAGACCCATTCCTTTATGTTGGTTTATTTTTTGATTCATCGTTGCTATACCACAACTTTCTTGACCTCTATGTTGTAAAGAAAATAATCCATAATAAAGATCTTTTGATATATCTTCTTTAGAGTGAATTCCTATTATTCCGCACATTTTTTATCCCCCTAGATACTCATTCTTTCAAGTACTTTTTTATAGTTTTCTACAACATTTCCTAAGTCTCTTCTAAATCTATCTTTATCCATTTTTTCATTAGTATCTTTATCCCACAATCTACAAGTATCAGGTGATACTTCATCCGCTAATATAATTCCATCTTTACTTCTACCAAATTCTAATTTAAAATCAACTAATTTTAAATTAGCATTTAAAAATAGCTCTTTCATTATTTCATTTATTTTAAGTGTATCTTTTCTTATCTTATCAATTTCTTCTTTAGTCGCTAATTTCATTGCAAGCGCGTGGTCATCGTTTATAAGAGGGTCATTTAAATCATCATTTTTATAAGAGAATTCAAATACAGGTTGATCAAATTCTATACCTTCTTCTAACCCTAATCTTTTAGCCATAGAACCTGCTGAAACATTTCTAACTATAACTTCAAGAGGAACTATTTCAACCTTCTTAACTCTCATCTCTCTAGTTGATAATTGTTCTATAAAATGAGTGTTTATACCTTTTTCTTCTAATATTTTAAATACGATTGAAGATATTGAGTTATTTACTTCACCTTTATCTGATATTTTAGATTTTTTCTCTCCGTTAAATGCAGTTGCATCATCCTTAAAATAAACTATATATTCATCTTCCACATCTGTTTTAAATACTTGTTTAGCTTTTCCTTCATATAATAATTCCTTTTTCATATCATAACCCTCCTAATATACTCTTTTAAAATAATAATTTTAATTAAAAATCTGATTTGATATACATGTCATCTTCTATAACTTTTTTAGCCATTTGCTTTTTGTAATCTTTTAATTTTTCTTTTAATACTGGATATTTTAAAGACATTATTTGAGTTGCAAGTATAGCACTATTAAGTGAACCATTTATAGCTACAGTAGCTACTGGTATACCTTTTGGCATTTGTACTATCGAAAGAAGTGAATCAAGACCATCCATTGTTGAAGATTTTATTGGAAGACCTATAACTGGTAATATAGTCTTTGATGCTATAACCCCTGGTAGATGTGCTGCTTTTCCTGCTGCTCCTATTATTACATCTACATTTTCTTTTTCTAAATAGGCCATATATTCTTCTAATTCATCTGGTGTTCTATGTGCAGATAAAGCTCTTACCTCATAAGAAACTCCAAAATCCTTTAAAAAATCAATACCTTCTTTAATAACTTCAAAATCTGATTTAGAACCCATAATTATAGCAACTTTCATTATATAAAACCTCCTAAAACTGAATGTTTTCTTTGTTATTTTGATTTTCATTCGTGTTTTTCGAATAAAAATGATATATAAAAAGCCCCTTTAAAATTTAGGGGCTGATATTCGTTTTTTTTATAAAAGCGCAAACTTTAAGATAAAGAATACACAAAGCACATACATTGTAAGTTGTATTGTCTTTCCTTTTCCACTTAAAAGTTTGATTCCTACATAAGATACTATTCCAAATACTAAACCTTCGGCAATACTATAAGCTAGTGGCATCATTATTATTGTTAAAAATGCTGGTACTGCTTCTGTAAAATCATTAAAGTTTATCTTCGTTATAGAACTCATCATCATAACTCCAACAAGTATAAGTACTGGTGCTGTTGCCTGTGATGGAATAGCTGTGAATATTGGTGCAAATAATGTTGATGCTAGAAATAACATCCCTGTTGTAAATGAAGTAAGACCAGTTCTTCCACCTTCAGAAATACCAGAAGCACTCTCTATAAAAGTAGTTACTGTAGATGTTCCCATCATTGCTCCAGCAGTAGTTCCTATTGCATCTGCAAATAAAGCTTCCTTTGCTTTAGGTAAAGATCCTTTTTCATCTAATGCTCCAACTTTTGAAGCAAGTCCAACCAAACATCCAATTGTATCAAACATATCTACAAATAAGAATGTAAATACTACAAGTACCATATCCATACTAAATATCTGAGCTTGTGGAACTTTTGTAAATGCCATTAATGTTGGGCTTAATGATGGTGGTAAACTTATAATTCCTTGTGGCATTGGAACTATTCTTACAATCATACCTAATAAAGATGTGCTTAACATACCTATAAGTAATGCACCCTTAACATTTTTGGCAACAAGTACAGATGTTAATATAAGACCAAATATAGTAAGTACAATAAGTGGGCTTTTCATATTTCCAAGTTCAATTATAGCTCCACCAACTTTTATCATTCCAACATTAACAAGTCCTATAAATGCAATAAACAGACCAATTCCAACTGTAACAGAATCTTTTATAACCATCGGAATTGCATTAACTATCTTTTCTCTAACATTTAAAAATGTTAATAATATAAATATAAGTCCTTCAATAAATACTGCTGTTAGTGCAAATTCCCAACTATAACCCATTCCTTTTACTACACCAAAAGTGAAAAATGCATTAAGTCCCATACCTGGTGCAAGTGCAAAAGGATAGTTAGCCATAAATGCCATAATGAATGTAGCTAATGCTCCAGATAAAGCTGTTGCTACAAATACAGCTCCTTTATCCATTCCTGCTGCTCCTAATATTTGTGGATTTACAACCAATATGTATGCCATAGTCATAAATGTAGTTATTCCTGCTATTACTTCTTGTTTAACTGTTGTATTATTTTCTTTTAATTTAAATATTTTTTGTAATATATTTACTTCCTCACAACTTTTAGTACTTCTTATCGCTTCCATTTCTTCCTCCTAAATAATTAAAAAATTTTAAATTTATAAAATACTTAATCCAAGTATTTAAAATCAAACAATATACTTTTAACTTTTGCAAATAAAAAAGCCAAAAGTTACAATATAAGTAAAACTTCCAGCTTTAATCACAAAAATAATAAGGATATATTATAAACTTAATTATTTAAAAGGAAGAATTACTCATAGCTAAGATATTTACGGTATCTTGTAGAAACTCTCAAACCATATTATTGAAATTATATAAGCAAAACTTTTTATTTAATTTTTTATTATCTATCTCATGACTACATTCTAATTTATATAAAAATAAAAGTCAATAGAAAATCGAATATTTTTTTGTTTTTATAAAAAATCATTCGTAAATTTATTTTAAACCTCTATTTTGAAATATATTAAGGTTTTTTAATATATTTGTAATCGCGGTTAAATTTTTATAATTTTTGTTTAATTGAATTTTTTTATGAATAATTTTATCAATTTTCTTAATTCTACATAAAATTTTTTTTATATCGACAATTCACGTCATCATAATAACTTTCTAAGTAATTTGCATTGACTTAAATTATTTATATATTATACTATAAGTGTAAGGAGATACTCTTCCCAGGTGAAGGTTTTTTCTTTATACCAGTAGATTTTGAGTTTTTCTATTTTTATTATTTTCGATTTATTAGATCGGTTTTATTTCATTTTACTGCAAAATATATTAAAATATTTTGCAGTATTTTTATTTTGTCTACTATTAATACTTCTTTTAATTTATAAATCTTAATTTATTAATTAGTTTTATTCCATTTCTAGAAATCAAACACTGGGAATCATCTTTCATAATTAATCTTCCATTTTTTAAATCACTTTTTTTATAATCAAGATATTCTTCATTGATTATAAATGCTCTATGTACTCTTACAAATTTGGAATTTAATTTAGATTCTATTTCTTTTAATGTTCCATAAAATTCAACTTCTTCAGTTAAAGTTCTTATTTTTAATTTATGATTTTTGGATGTGGTTTGAAAAGATATGATTTTGTCAAAATGAAATTTATGTTTTTTGTTGTCTGATTCAACATAAAAAAATGCTTCTTCTTTATCACTATTCTTTATTGCATTTTTTATTGCATCCATTAATTTTTCTTCCATGTAATTCATCTTATCTATAAAATCTAATACTTTTAATTTGTACTTAAATACTTCCATAACTCTTTTGGTATGGCTTGTTGTAAAAATTATCTCTCCATTTTTATCATATTTTCGAACTTCGTTTGCGAAATTGATTCCACATTTGTCTTTTCCAAGTTCAATATCAAATATATATATGTTTTTTCTCTCTAATACCGTCTTTACATAATCTATAAGACTATTTTTATCATTTTTTGCAACCACAATATCATATAATATATTATTCTTCTTACAATAGCTCTGTATTATATTTATAACTTTTTGTTTGTAAGTTTCATCATCTTCACATATTATAAAATTAAACATTTAAAACCTCCAATTACTGATTATCTTAATAAGATAATCTATGTTAAATATTTATCCTATATTATTTTAACATTAATTTGAAGATTTAATACATTAAATGATAAAATTTATGAAAAATTTAAGTTTTCTATTTTAAATTTATAAAACTTTTTAAATATAATATTAACTACTCTACTTGGAATGCCTGCCTCATTTAAGATTATTTCTATCTCGATATTCATACTTTCAAATATTTATTAGTTATCATTTAAATTCACATTATAAAACAAATTTATCACTCCTAGCTATTGTTCTAAATAAACGCAAATCTGTATTAATATAAGTATACCAACTATATAAAATATACCAAACTACAATCCGTGCCAAGATATCATCAAATGACGCCATTTTTTTAGATATTATTTATATGATAAATTCAAAAAAATAAAAACAGTAAAAAAATGATTTATTCATTCTTCTACTGCTTTATTAAGGTTGTATAATTTTTGGTGTTGGTGAAATATCCAACACTTATTTTTTTGCAAAAAAAATAGACATTTAGCACAAGGTCCTTGTATAATGTAATCGCCTAAAACCACATTAAGGAGTGAACTAAATGTCTACTAATAATTCTATAATAAATTTACTAAATTTAAAAGAAAAAAATTTGGATTTTTGATGAAGAATTTTGTATTGATAAAAAAATAAAAAATATAACATGTGAAATTTTACAAGCTACACTTACCTAATTTCAGCCATCAACAAAATAAAGGTAGCATAAAAATGAATTTTTTCATTTTTATACTACCTTCAAAGATTACATTATTTTCTTGCTAAAAGTCTTTACCAAAACCACTTTACAAAAAACCATATTACTTAATTCTATTTTTATAAAATCAAATTATTATATTTTATTTATCTCTTTTATTAATTCTTTTTCTATATTAATAACATCTGGAAAAATCAACTTTCTACCTTGTCTATGAAGAGTTAATACTTTTTTAGCTTTTTTTATTAATTCCTTTTTTGTATCATCACTAACTTGAACAGGAGTATCGTTATTCCTTGAATCAACATAAATACTCTTTAAATACTTAGGTGTGCAAGGACACATATTTTGTATCAAAAAAGCCTTTTTCCTACCTAGAACCTCACCAAATACAATAGTATCACATCTACGATTTTTTTTTACTTTATATTCATATATAGATTTAAACTTATCAACCTTTGATGATATTGGAATTAGCCATATTAATCCTGTTCTTTTATCTTTGAATGAATAAAAGCAAGGTCTATCATTTAATTCTTTGCCTTTAGACTCCTTATTCCCCATAAGATTTTTATCAACATATGTATTAAAATATTCATCCTTTAAAAAATAAAATTTACCTACTGACATTTTCTCCTCCAAAAATAAAACCCTGTCTAAAAACTAGACAGGGTTTTAAAACATTTGTACTCGACATCTTATTAGTCGCATTGCCGAGAAGCGACAAACATTTGTACTCGACATCTTATTAGTCGCATTATCGAGAAGCGACAAACATTTGATACTTATTATTAATTTAATTGTATCATATTTTTTTTAATTTATCAAACCCTATTAGGCTAATATATTACTCCCATTCAATAGTTCCTGGAGGCTTAGAAGTTATATCATAAACTACTCTATTAACTCCCTCAACTTCATTAACTATTCTATTTGATATCTTTTCTAATACATCATAAGGCATCTTGTACCAATCCGAAGTCATACCATCAGAAGAAGTAACTGCTCTTATACCTACCAAATAAGCATAAGTTCTTTCGTCACCCATAACACCAACAGTCTTAACGTCTGGAAGTGTAGCAAAAGCTTGCCATATTTCGCTATATAGGTTCTCTTCTTTTAATACATCCATATATATAGCATCTGCTTCTCTTAATATATCTAGCTTTTCTTTATCTACATCGCCAATTACTCTTATACCAAGACCTGGTCCTGGGAATGGATGTCTATATATTAAATCCTTAGGGATTCCTAGTTCTAATCCTAACTTTCTTACTTCATCCTTAAATAAATCTCTTAATGGCTCAACTATTTCAAATTCGATATCTTCTGGAAGACCACCAACATTATGATGTGATTTGATAGTTGATGCTCCACTATCTCCAGCACCACTTTCTATTATATCAGGGTAAATAGTTCCTTGAACTAAGAAATCTATCTTTCCTAATTTATTAGACTCAGCTTCAAACACTCTAATAAATTCTTCTCCGATTATCTTTCTTTTTGCTTCTGGCTCTTTTACACCTTGTAATTTATCTAAAAATCTATCTTGAGCATTAACTCTTATAAGATTCATTTTTATTCTATTAGTGAATATATCTTCAACTTGATCTCCTTCATCTTTTCTTAAAAGACCATGGTCTACAAATATACAAGTTAAGTTATCTCCAACAGCTCTATGAACTAAAGTCGCAGCTACTGATGAATCAACTCCACCTGATAAAGCACATAATACTTTTTTATCCTTTAATTTTTCCTTTAATTTAGCAACTTGCTCTTCTATGAAATTATCCATAGTCCAGTTACCTTCAACCTTACAAGCATTATAAAGGAAGTTTCTTAACATATCTGAACCATTTATACTATGTTCAACTTCTGGATGGAATTGAACTGCATATAAATTCTTTTCTTTATTTTCTAATGCTGCTACTGGACAATCTTTTGTGTAAGAAGTTATTTTAAATCCTTCTGGAGCTCTTGATATATGGTCAGTATGACTCATCCAACAAATGTTTTCAGACTTTATTCCTTCAAATAATAAAGCGTCTTTTTCATATGTTATGCTAGTCTTTCCGTATTCCTTCTTATTAGCTCTTTTTACTTCTCCACCAAGTAAATGAGTCATAAGTTGTGCTCCATAACAAATTCCTAATATAGGTATATTAAGCTCAAATATTTCTTTATCTAAAGTAGGTGCTCCTTCTCCATAAACTGATGAAGGTCCTCCTGTAAATATTATTCCCTTAGGATTCTTTGCCTTGATTTCTTCAAGTGGTGTTTTGTATGATAATATTTCACAATATACATTTAAATCTCTTACTCTTCTAGCTATTAATTGGTTGTATTGTCCACCAAAATCTATAATTAAAACTAATTCCTTATTCATATTAATTTCCCTCCGAAGCGCTGTAATTTGGTGATTCTTTTGTTATTGTAACATCATGTGGATGACTTTCTTTAAGTCCTGCACCTGTTATTTTTGTGAATTTACCTGTTTCTATTAATGTATTAATATCTTTCGCTCCACAATATCCCATTCCGGCTCTTAATCCACCTATCATTTGATATATTATATCTGATACTGAACCTTTAAATGCAACCATTGCTTCTACACCTTCTGGAACCAACTTTTTAGCATTATCTTGGAAATATCTATCTGTAGAACCAGCTTTCATAGCTCCTATAGAACCCATTCCTCTATATGCTTTAAATGCTCTACCTTTGTATATAATTCTTTCTCCTGGA
This sequence comes from Peptostreptococcaceae bacterium AGR-M142, assembly GCA_045345765.1. Lineage (GTDB taxonomy): Bacteria > Bacillota > Clostridia > Peptostreptococcales > Peptostreptococcaceae > JAOARY01. Next base: position 2,365,878 of record CP148265.1, on the reverse strand, counting down.
CTTTCATCTGTTCCTGCAAACATAGAACCCATCATAACTACTGCTCCACCAGAAGCAATTGCCTTTACTATATCTCCTGAGTATTTGATTCCTCCATCTGCTATTATAGGAATACCAGCTTCCTTAGCAGCTTCAAAGCAATCCATTATAGCAGTAACTTGTGGTACTCCTATTCCTGCTACTACTCTTGTTGTACATATTGATCCTGGTCCTATACCAACTTTGATACAGTCAGCTCCAGCTTCAATTAAATCTTTTGTTGCTTCTTTAGTAGCTACATTTCCTGCTACCACTTGAAGCTCTGGATATTTAGCTTTTATATTTTTTACTGCATTTATTATACCTTGAGAATGCCCATGCGCACTATCTAATACTATAAGGTCAACTTGAGATTCTTTAAGTGCATCTACTCTCTCCATCATATTATTTGTTATTCCAACAGCTGCTGCACATAATAATCTACCTCTTTCATCAGTTGCTGAATTTGGATATTTTATTTTCTTTTCTATATCTTTTATTGTTATAAGTCCTTTTAACTCATTTTCTTCGTTTACAATTGGAAGCTTTTCGATTTTATGTTTCATAAGTATATGTTTTGCTTCATCCATAGTAATTCCTTCTTTTGCTACTATTAGATTTTCTTTTGTCATAACATCTTCTATACCTTTAGTAAAATCTTTTTCGAATCTTATATCTCTATTAGTTATTATTCCTATTAACTTTTTATTATTATCAACTATTGGTACACCTGATATTCTATAATGTCCCATAAGTTTATCTGCATCTTCTAAAGTCTTATCTGCCGTAAGATAAAATGGGTCTACTATTACTCCATTTTCACTTCTTTTAACTTTATCAACTTCTTCACATTGCATTTCTATTGACATATTTTTATGAATTACACCTATTCCACCTTCTCTAGCCATAGCTATTGCCATTTTAGATTCAGTTACAGTATCCATCCCTGCACTCATTATAGGTATATTTAATTTTAATGTTTTTGTTATGTATGTTGATATGTCTACTTCCTTTGGTAATACATCCGATTTTTGTGGTATTAATAATACATCATCAAAAGTTAATCCTTCTTTAACTATTTTACTCATAAGTTCGCCTCCAAATATTTTTATCTATTATAATAATTATCTTTATTTACAAATCATAAACATATTATATTAAAAAAACTCATAAACACACCTAAATGATCTTAAATATCTTAAGCCCTAGGTGAATTCATGAGTTTTTATTCAGACAAAAATAATTTGATATAATAAAAAATTTATATATACTACCCCATACACACAAGCCTTTATTATTTTTTATTTTAATCAAAATATATAAAACTTAAAAATCCACCCATAGCTTAGAAATTTTCGGTTTCTTTGTAGAGACATTCAATCCTTATTATTGAATATATATGGGTTTTTTATTTTTTATAATACTTTGTATTCATTTTTTTATTTATTGATGTATAATCTAACAAAAATCTATTTTAAAGTCAATAGTTTTTTTAATTATTTCTTTTTACTGAATTGTCTGTAAAAATCCTTAACCTTGTATTTTATTTCATCGTAGACTTCTATAAGTGGTATATTAAAATTTTTAGATATTTCTTTGCACTCTTCATATTCTGGTGTATATCTTAATAATTTTTTATCTTTGTAAATCATTTTCACACTTACATTTCCATATTTTGTTTTGAATTTTATTATTTTTCTTTCCAAAATTTTTCTTTTTATTTCATGATATCTAAGACCAATTGTTGATGTTTGTTCTAAGATAAATTCACAAATATTATCCAAATCTTTTTCATCACAAATAACATTTAATTTGTATGCAGGTCTATTTTTTTTCATAAAAATAGATTCACAATATACATCTAATGCATTTAAATTGAATAAATTTTCAAATACAAATGAATATATTTCACTACTCATATCATCTATATTTGCACTTATTTCATATAATTCTTCTTTTTTTTTTGCTCTATTAAAACAGCTCTTAACATATTTGGTATAGGAAGTTCTTTATTCCCAAGTCCGTAACCAATTCTATTTACTGAGTAATCTTCTGTTTCTAATATTCCACTACTTAAAGCTTTTATTATACCTGCTCCTGTTGGTGTTGTAAGTTCACTTTCTATTTGTGTAAATTTAACCTCATAACCTCTTAAAATTTCTATTGTTGCAGGTGCTGGAAGTGGCATAAATCCATGATCACATTTTACAAATCCTTTTCCAAACGGAATAGGTGTTGAATATATCTTATCTATAGAAAGCATATCTACTAAAATAGCTGTTCCTACAATATCAACAATAGAGTCCACTGCTCCAACTTCATGGAAATGAATTTTATCTATTGTAGTTCCATGTACTTTTGCTTCTGCTTTTCCTATTTGTTCGAATATTTTTTTTGATAGTGATTTTGCATTTTTTGATATTTTACTTCCATCTATAATTTTATAAATATCAGCTAAATGTCTTCCATGATGATGGTCGTGTTCATCTTCGTGATGATGATGTTCTTTTAAAATAACATCTACATTCGTTCCTTCTATTCCACTTACTTTTTTCTTTTCTATTTTAAGTTCAAATTCATCTTTTATTGATAGTTTATTTATTTCATCCAAAAATATTTCTTTGTCTACCCCTAAATCAAGTAATGCACCTAGAGTCATATCACCCGAAATTCCTGTATTACATTGAAAATATAATATTTTTTTCATATTAATCACCCCTATAATTTATTCATCATGCTTGCTAAATATCCAGCACCAAAACCATTATCTATATTTACTACAGATATTCCTGATGCACAACTATTAATCATACATAATAATGCTGATACACCATTAAAATTAGCACCATATCCAACAGATGTAGGTACTCCTATTACAGGAACATCTACAAGACCACCAACAACACTGGTTAAAGCACCTTCCATACCTGCAACTGTTATTATCACCCTAGCTTCTCTTAATATATCTATATAGTTAAAAAGTCTATGTATCCCCGCAACTCCAACATCATAAACTCTTTTTACATCATTACCAAAGAATTTAGCTGTGTAATAAGCTTCATCTGCAACATTTATATCTGAAGTTCCTCCTGTTACAACAACTATACTTCCTTTTTGATTTATATCTACTTTTTTATTATATATTTTTATTAAATTACAAGATTCTTCATATTCTATATTTTCATTTATATCTTTTATATATTCATATACTTCTTTATTTGTTCTTGTTATTAATATATTTGATTTTTTTTGGTTCATAGAATTTGCTATTTTTTTTATATGTTCTTTTGTTTTTCCCTCTCCATATATCACTTCTGGATAACCATTTCTAAGTGTTCTATGATGATCAACTTTTGCAAAATCCAAATCCTCAAAAGGTAAATTTGATAAATCTTTCAAAGCCTCTTCAACAGATTTCTCATCATTTTTCACTTTATTTAATATTTCTTTAATATCCATACAATCCCCCAGTACTTTGACTTTCTTTTTTAATTATTATTTATTAATAATATTATCCACTGTATTATATTGCTAATATTTCATCTATTTTACTATGTATATATTCTTTTTCAAATCTTGATTTACATATCAAAAGTTCATTTTTACTTTTTAGTTTTGTTTTATCTGAACAATTACTAGTACATCCTGATACACAGATTATAAAATCATATGTTTTTTCTTCAATAACATTTTCAATATCTAATATATCTTTGTATTTAGCTTTTAATTCATTTACAAACGAAACTCTACCATAACCTTCATTACAACCACCACAATATTTAATACCTACTATCATCTAATCTCCCCTATTTAATTCATCATATAAATTTCTTAATTTTTTAAGATCCATAAATGCAGGTCTTTTTTTGGATTCATCTCTTAAAAGTGCTGCTGGATGATAAGACGGAATTATATATAAATCACCTTTTTTGATTATATTGCCTCTTTCTTTAGTTATCCTAAAATCATCTCTAATTATAACCTTACTTGCAACTGAACCAAGTAAATATATAATCTTTGGATTTATTATTTTTACTTGCCATCTCAAATAAGGCAAGCATGATTTTATCTCATTATTATTTGGATTTCTATTATTATCTGGTCTACATTTTACTATATTTGCAATATATATATCTTCTCTTTTTAAATCTATTGATTCTAGCATTTTATCAAGAAGTTGTCCTGCCTTACCAACAAAAGGTCTTCCCGTTAAATCCTCATTTCTTCCAGGACCTTCTCCTATAAACATTATATCTGCATTTTTATTTCCTTCGCCAAAAACAACATTATGTCGTTTTTTACAAAGCTCACATTTGTAACAATTATTACAAAGCTCTTTTAATTCATCTAAATCATACATTCATTTCATCCTTTTTGACATAGTCTAATTGCTTTTGATGTATAATTTTATATACACTAAAAATTTTAACATAATATCTACTTAAAATAAACCGATTGACAAATGTTGAAAATAATTATTTATTAAACTAAAATTAAATAATCAAAAACAACAAAAAAGGGCTGTCACATCAAGAAATTTACTTACAATATACTATCACTGTATATCATAGTTTCTCAATTTATAGCGACAACCCCATTTTTTATTTTGGTTTTACTATATAATAATAATATTTATCATTTTCTTCACTTTGAATAAATACACTATTTTTTTCAAATAATGTAACTATACTCTCCAATTTACCCTTGAATTTCAAATCTAATTTTGTAGAATTTAATTTTCCATCAACTATATTATAAAACCATATCTTTTTTCTATTGTCTTCATCTTTTGAATCATATATATTTTCATCTGAAAAAAATCCTTTATCTATTCTACTAAAAAGATTATAATTGCCTTTTTCTATTATACGATTTTCTTTCATTTCTTTTAAATCATATAATATATATTCAGCATTTGTATAATCCTCTATATTATTTTGATTCAGGATAAATATATAATCATCATCCATAAATTCTATACTTGGATATTTTGATATTTCCAAATCTAAAGTGGTTATTTCTTTTGTTTTTAAATCATAATATTTAACAAAAGCTTTGTTATTAATATTATCTGTCCAATATAATTTATCCTTATAGAAATATATATTTAAATTATAGACACCACAATCGTTTAGTTTTTGTACAATAATCTGAGTATTCTCATTCAAATCATGTAATTTCACTACAGGAATTTCTTTGTCCTCATATTCCATATAAGTAATATATGCTACATAATTTTTATATAAAAACGGAGTTTCCATATTTTTATATTTATTTTCTAATTCATATAATTTTTTTATATTTTTTGACTTCCTATTCTCAACAAATATTGTTAATTTACCTAAGCTATTTATAGAATCCAAATACATTGCATAATCTTTATTTATTTGCAATGATTGAAAAATAGGCATCTGTGTATATATAGATTCAGAAACTAGCTTTTCTTTATTTTCTTTAATATCCAAATCATATATAAATGCATTTTCATTTATTTCTTCTAATCTATATACATATGGAGCATAATATATATGATTATCATATTTATCTAATAATACTTCCACATTATTATTTTTTAATTTTATTTCTTCCAATTCAAATTCATATTTAGCTTCTTGTTTTTTAACACATGCAATTAAGTTCACACCAAAACTTATCATTAATAAAAGTACTAATATTTTTTTCATTTAATACTCCTTATTTTATAATCTTTTTGAATAGATTTTTCCTTAATTTTAAACACTTCATCATCTGTTATATATTTTGGTAATGTAATATATTACATTTTTTTATTTTATACTAAAAATATACAAAAAGCAATATATTTTTTAATTTTTCTAAATATATTTAATTTTCAAATTTTATTTTTGGATTAAATTAATTCCTAAGCACATCATTTATAATATATGACTAAAATTTATATAACTTTTGATAAGAAACTCTTTGTTCTTATATGGCTTGGGCTTGTAAACAATTTATTTGGACAACCTTCCTCCACTATATAACCTTCATCCATAAATATTGCTCTTGATGCAACTTCTTTGGCAAATCCCATTTCATGTGTTACTATTGCCATTGTCATTCCTTCATTTGCTAATTCCTTCATAACATCAAGTACTTCCTTTACCATCTCTGGATCTAGGGCTGAAGTTGGTTCATCAAATAACATAAGTTCCGGTTCCATCGCCAAGGCTCTTGCTATTGCTATTCTTTGCTTTTGTCCACCTGATAATTGATTTGGATAAGCATTTATTTTATCAAGAAGTCCAACTCGATTTAATAAATCCTTAGCTTTTTTGATGGCATCTTCTTTTGATATATTTTTTAATTTCATAGGTGCAATAATAATATTATCTAGTACACTCATATGAGGAAACAAGTTAAAGTTTTGAAATACCATACCCATATTTTTTCTTACATCATTTATATTTGTCTTTTTATCTGTTATATTCATATCATCAAATATAATATCACCATCCGTTGGCATTTCAAGCATATTCATACATCTAAGTAATGTACTTTTTCCAGAACCACTTGGTCCTAATATAACAACTACTTCACCTTTTTTTATATTTAGATTTATATCTTTTAATACTTCTAGTTTCCCAAAAGATTTTTTTAAATTATTTATATTAATCATTGGTTGCAAGTCTCCTTTCAAAATTAGAAACAAATTTCGATAATGTAAATGTAATTATAAAATATATAACAGCTGTAACTATAAGTGGTTCAAATGCTTTAAATGTATTTCCTCTAACTGTATCTGTATTATACATAAGATCATGTATTCCTATTATAGATACTATTGCAGATTCTTTTACAACTACTATAAATTCATTACCTAAAGCAGGTAATACATTTTTAAATGCTTGAGGTATTATGATATAACGCATTGTGTCTTTATAATCAAATCCTAAAGACCTTCCTGCTTCATCCTGCCCCTTATCAACAGCTTGTATTCCAGCTCTTATAATCTCTGCTATATATGCTGCTGAATTGATTGAAAGAGCTATAACTCCAGCTATGAATTCACTAGAACCAGACACTCCACTAATCGAAGGGAATTCTATTCCAATTGAAGGAAATCCATAATATATAAGATATAATTGAACTAAAAGAGGTGTTCCTCTTATAAATTCTATATACGTTGTTGCTATTAAACTAATTAATTTGTTTTTAGATAATTTCATAAGTGACAAAAAAGTTCCTAGTACAAGTCCGAATATCACTGTAAAAAATGCTAAAAGTATAGTTATCTTTGTTCCGTTTATAAAAAACCCATAATAATTATTTAAAAAACTAAAATCCAATTTCATCACTCCATTACTTTTAAAGATTAATAATAATTTTTTTTATTAAACTGCTAATTTTAAATCGTATTTTTCTTTTATTATTAATTTCAAATTATTTTCTTTTGCAAATTCTTTTAAATTAATTAAGTCAAGCTCTTTTATTTCTTTATAATCAAGAATTATATATTTACTAAAAAAACTTACCTCTTTATATAAAATATCTAAATCCACTTTGTTATCATCAATTTCATAAACATCTATTATTTTTATATTATTATTTTTTAACTCCTTTAAATTCAAATTCTCATAAGAATATTTAGTTGTTATTATTTCATAAGAATCATTTATCATATTTTTCATTTTAATTCCTCCTTGTAATATTCACCCTTTTATATTTAAGAAGTTAATAAAATGCCTTTAATAAACTTAATATTAACTTCTTAAAATTATTTTATAAAAAATTTCTTATTTATCTTCTCCAGCTAATTTAACTGCTTCCACAACAAATTCTTGTAATTTTTCTTCTTCTATCATCTTTTCTAATGACTTGTTAACTTCTTTTAATAACTCTTCTTCTCCTTTTTTAACTGCTCCACTTACTGCGCTATCATCAAACTTTAATGTAATATCCATAACTTTTAAGTCTTTATTTGATTTAACATATTCTTTTGCAACATATTTTGTTAATACTATTCCATCTATTTTTTTATTTTTAAGTTGTAACATCAAATCAGGTAATTTAAATAATGCTCTTACCTCATTAGCTTCTAAACTCTCATTTGCTATTTCTTCTTGTATACTACTCTTTTGAGCACCCACTATAAGTCCTTTAAAATCTTTCTTTGTTTTTAATTTATTTTCATCTTCTTTTCTTATTACAATTGTTTGTTCTTCATCATAGTATGGAACTGTAAAATCAACACTCTTTGCTCTTTCCTCTGTAGCACTCATTCCCGATATAACTATATCTATATTTCCTGCTTGTAATGCTGGTAATAATCCATCAAATTTCATATCCTTTATTTCAAGTTCAACACCCAAGTCCTTTGCTATTTGCTTTGCTATTTCAATATCAAAACCAACAATTTCATCTTTTCCATCTATTTCTTTATGAAATTCATATGGTGGATAATCTGCTGATGTTCCAAGTACTAATTTGTTTTTCTTTTTGATTTTTTCTAATTTACTAATATTTTGATCCTTTCCACAACCTACTACTGATACTCCTAAAACTAAAACCATAATTAATGCTAAAATCTTCTTCATTTTTCTTCCTCCTAATTATTAATGATTGTCAAATGATAATATTCAATTAAATTCCTTGCTAAAAAGAGTTTATATGTATATAAAAAAACCTTCAAACTCTTTATATTAAATATAAAGAGACGAAGGTTTATCCGCGTTGCCACTCTTTTTGACTTTATCTTTTTCAACTCGGATTATTTTCATAATATTTTGTATATTCTAAAAATACCAATCACGCGAACTATGAATATATTATTCATAATTTATATTCTACAAAATAATAATATTATCTTTATAAAATATATTGTTTTTTTATTTTAGAGTTTTTAATATTATAAAAAATTTGGGTAATAAAAAAGTCCCTTGTTTTAAAAAAACAAGAGACGAATAATCCGCGTTGCCACTCTTTTTGACATAAAGTCCACTCAATCCTTTAAGGCAGGCTCACCAATTATCATACTATTAATTCAGATAATTTTCTCAAAAGCTCTCTTCACTTCAAGTAATAAATTAGGCTCACACCATCCCTAAATCGCTTTGTTATTATAATCAAAGTTACTCTCTTTATCACAGAATTTAATTTATTTAATTTAAATAATTGTTCGCTTCTTAGCTTAATATGAAGTATACTAGACTAAATTTATATTGTCAATATAAAAAATAATTTTTTTATAAAATTTATTTAAAATTTTTATTAAATAGCTTAAGGAAGTATAACTATATTGTTACCAACAGGTCTTTGCTTCCCATCTGAAGGCTTATTTAATATAACTCCATTATAATACATAGCAGTTGATCCACCACCATCTAAATTATATGCATTTTTTACTCCTAGTTTTAATAATTTATCTTGTAGTCTTTCTAAACTTATTCCTTTACTCCAATTTGAATTACGCCCATCTATTGCAATAAAAATCAAATCATCATTAGCATAACTTCCAATTATACTTCTTGGTTGCCTACTCTTTGCCCATTTTGAAGGAATAGATACTTTCTTACCGTCTTTTAATAATATAGGTATAAAACTAACTCCATGGAGTGGATTTAATTTTGTTATATCATATTCTGATTTTGGCACATTCCCTATCAAATCTCCTTGCTGATTTATTCCAACGAAAAAAAGATCACCTGGATATCCATTAAACGGTTCCACCAATTTAGAATTTATAACTGTATTTCCGATAAGCTGTGTATATGATTTTCCATTTTTATTAGTTTGATAAAATCCACCAGCATTTATTGCAAATATAGCTTTATTTCTTTTAGCTGCATTAGAAGTAGTTTCTTTTTCTCCAAGAGAATTAGATGGCAAAACCACCTTTAATGATTTGGGGTTAAATAATTTCACCTTAGCTATATAACCTCTATAACCTAATTCTTGCAATTTAAATACTTTTATTTCGTTATTATTAGATATATGTGTCCCAATAGGAGGTCCTAACATATCTAATATCTTCTTTTCATAAACATCATCAGATAATTTCTTGCTACTTTCACTTTGTTTTGTAAGACCTGTAATCTTTTCATTTTGTGAATAATAATTTTTTGACTGATCTGATGCTTTTTTACTAAATTCTAATACATGTTCTTCAAGCTCAATCATCTCTTCTTCTATATTAAATACTTTGGACTGAAATTCTTCTATATTAATTTTTAAATCCTTACTATCATTTTGGAAATTATACAAAGCCAGAAAAAGACCCAAAAACGGTGCTATTAAAGTTATCAAAAATAAATTAATTTTGCCCATTTGGAGCTTCCTTTAATATCTTTAGACTTCTTTCCAATGTCTTTAATTGATTATCCAAAGCTTTTAGTTTTTTATCTATCTCTTCTTGTATATCACTAGAATCATCCAATGTATCATCTGTTTCTAATATAGCATCTTTTAGCGATCTTACTTCTTTAGTAAGTACATCTAATCTTTTTTCCATATTTTCCATAGAAAGATTATTTATTTGATTTATTTCACTTATAGAATTATCTATATATTCCTTTGAATAAGTATATCCATAATAAAAAAGTCCTGACCAAATAGAAATTGTAAGTATTATATACAATATAGTCAAAAATATATTTTTTTTATTTTTTTTCTTTTTTCGAGAAACTCGTTTTTTATCTTGTGGATATTGTTTATTTATTTCTTTATCTGCTTCATCTAAATTTGTATCTTTAATTCTCATAATATCCTCCTTATATTCTTTACTTCCAAATACAAGGTTACGCCATTATTATAAAAAAATCAATATTATAAATATTATTTTTCTAATAAATTAAAATTTAAACTTAAATTTATATGATTAAATCCATCATTTTTTAAGTTTTGAATTTCATTTTCAGTTATTATATCCGTTTTTATATCAATATTTTTCATTTCTACTATTTCATTTTTTGAATTATAAACAGCATAGGAAGTACATTTTGCTCCTATAAATTCGTATAATTTATTCTTATCTATATTCGTAAGATTTGAATTTCTTTTTTCTCTTAAAAACTTCGAATATTCAATAGCCTCTCTTATTAATTCTTTTGCTTCATTATCTATCTTCCAAGGTTTTGTTATATATCTATATATTGCACCTTCATTTATTGCTGATAAGATAGATCCTACCTGTGTATAACCTGAAAGAATTATTCTTACTGTATCTGGATACATTTTTTCAACCATAGATAAAAATTTAATTCCATTTAATTTTGGCATCATCATATCACTTATGATTACATTTATATCATTATTTTTTAAAATATCAAAAGCTTCATCCACATCTGTTGCATAAAATTTATTATAATCTTCATTTTTAAATTTTATTTTAATCATGTCCATTATTATTTCTTGATCATCTACAAATAATACATTTGAATATTCCATAAAAACACCTTCTTATATTTTTAGATTTTTATGAGCATTATAAATTTTAAATATATTTTTTAAATATTTTATAGAATCTTTTACAATATCTACATGTGAACCATCTCTATCTATGCAATTTACAGGTAATTGCATAGTTCTTAAATTTAATTTTTTTGCGATAAAGAGCATTTCTAAATCAATAGCCAAACCCATTTCTTCCTTTAAATGTGGAAATATAAGCCTTGCACTCTCTCCTCTTATAGCTTTTAAACCTGTTTGAGCATCATATGCACCTTTTGGTAATAATGGTTTTGTCAAAAATCTTTTAAAAAAACTTAAAATTCTTCTTATCATAGATCTGTTTTTGGCTGAAAAATCTTTAGTTCCCGCTATAATATCATAATATCCAATTTCTAAAAGATTTATCATTTTAGCAATATCATCTATCTCAAAACTATCATCTCCATCCGAAAATATATAAATATCTGCATTTATATTTCTAATTCCTTCTATATATGCCCCCGCTTTTTTTGTATTTTTTAATATATTTTTACATTCAATCAAGGTATTTTTGTAAATATAATCTCCGTCATTATTATTTTTTTCCATCAATTTATTTATAAGTTCATCAGTATTATCATCACTTCCGTCATTAACAAAATATATTTTTATATTTATAAATGAATTTTCAATTAAAATCTTTAACTTTTCAATAAATCTATACACATGATTAATCCTCTCTTCTTCATTGTATATAGGTATGATTATTGCAATAGAAAAACTCTTAGAAGGATATTCTGGATGCATTATAAACTGAACTTTCTCTGTTATAATTTCTTGATATCCCACTTTGTAATTTAAAACAAGTATTTTACCATAACCATTTATATTTTCTATAATATCTATCCCTGTATTATCCTTATAATCTAATATTAAAAGAATATTTATATGAGGATAAACCATTCTTATATTATGAATAATATCTTCAAAATATCTATCTTTGATATCAACTATAACTAAATCATAAGAATTTAAATTTCTCATATTAAAATCTGGTTTGACTTTTTTATATTCATAAAATGCTAAAGCTGAATCATAATCTATATTTCTATCACTATCTTCTATTATAATAATATTTTCTCTCATATAATTTCCCTCCTTTTTTCATAAATTTTTTCTACTATTCTCATATATACTCATTGTTATATTTTTTAAAAATATATTTTCGCAATCTGGGTATCTATATTATATTCATTACGCTAAAGAATGATTAATTAGACTTATTGATTTTAAGTTTAAATTTTCATATCATTAAGGTTGTGCATAATAATAATTTATATACAAACTATAGAAAAAGGTGATAATTTGAACATTTTAAAAAAATTAAAAATCAAAGAAGAACTATTATTTCCTATTTTTGATGTACTTTTAAATGGACTTAATTACTTCTTCCAAATATTTATAAGTTGGTATTTAATGCCTGCTGAATATGGATCAGTTAATTCACTATTATCTTTTTTAGCTATACTATTAGTTTTAGGAATTTCAATACAAACCTATACAGCTAAGAACATATCTACAATTGATGATTTTACTAATTTTTTTAGAGAAATTTTTAAGATAAGCTTTTTTATGAACTTATTTGTTTTATTATTTATATTTATATTCTCTAAAAATATAATGAATTTTACGCATTCTAAATTTATGCATATAATTCTTTTATCCTCTATATTCTTTGCTAATATATTTTTAAGTCTCTTTAGAGGTTTATTTCAAGGTAATAAAGAATTTTTAAATTTAAATAAGAGTTTTTATATAGAAGTTATATCAAAAACAATCTTTGTTATGAGTTTTATGAAACTTTATCCTAGTTCAGATATAGTTTTGCTAAGTGTACTTGTTGGTATGATATTTTCTCTATTATTTAGTATTTTTAAATATAGAAATTTTTTAAAAACAGCCTTTAATAATTTTGAATTTTTAAATTACAATTATATTAAAAGTCATTTTTTTAATAATTTATTAAAACCAACTAAAAATTTAGTATATATTGTATTATCAAACTTCTTTTTATATTATTTCACATCAATAGATATGATGTTTGCTAATTATTATTTACCTTTACAAAGTGGAATTTATGCAGTTGTTATAAGATATTCTCAGATTATATTTTTTGTATCTTTTAGTATAATAACTGTTTTTATACCGCATTTAAGTTCTTCTTTTAAGGTAAAAAAATACTTTAAATCTTTATTTTTTAAATGCTTTTTTGTAATAGTCTCTGTAAATTTAATCTTACTTTTATTTTACAAATTCTTTTTCCCTATGACTGTAGGAATGGTCTTTTCAAAAGAATATTTGGAAGCATCTTCATATTTATTTAAAAGTGCTATTTGTTATTTTTTACTTACAAATTCATTCTTTTTTATAAATGTTTTAATTTCTATAAACGAAAACAAATATATTTATTTATTATTTATAACTGCTAGTGCATTAACATATAGTTATTACACTTATGGTACTGATATATCAAAAATAATTAATATTGGAATAATTTCTTATGGCTTATTACTATTTAGCCTCGTACTATATATGATACCTATATTATTAAAAAAGGAGGAAGCATAATTGCATTTATTATTTTTATCTTGGAGAGATATTAAATCAAAAAAAGCAGGAGGAGCTGAAGTATTCACACATGAAATGCTTAAAAGACTACCTCAAGATCAATTTCAAATTACACATTTTTCAGTTAAAGAAGATCATTTGGATTCAGAGGAAATTATTGATGGTGTTAAATATATAAGAAAAGGTGGACTTTTTTCAGTAATAAAAGAAGCAAAAAAATTCTATTTATCAAATAAAGATAATATTGATTATGTTGTTGACCAATGCAATACACATAGATTTTTTACACCTTTTTATGTTGAAAAAGAAAAAAGATTATTTTTTATTCACCAGCTTACCAAAGAAATTTGGTTTAAACATATGAAATTCCCATTTTCTTTGGTTGGTTATCTAACAGAAAATGCAATGCTTAAAATATATAAAAATGATTATAGTTTTACAGTTTCTAATTCTACTAAAAATGATTTATTAGATTTAAAATTCAAAGATAATAAAGTTTTTATATTACCAGAAGGTATTGATTTTAAGCATTGGGATAAAAAAGATTTCTTAGAAAAAGAAGAAGCTCCTACATTTATTTATGTTGGTCGATATGCCAAATACAAAGGCATTGATGATTCATTAAAAGCATTTTGTGAAGTTAAAAAAGAATTTAAAAATGCAAAATTTTGGATTTTAGGAAAGAAAAATGAAGAATATTTAAAAAATAATCTACTTCCTATACTAGATCAAAATAACATATCTTATGGAGATAAAGGTGAAGATAAAGATGTTACTATATTTGGATTTGTAAGTGAAGAAGAAAAATTAAACCTTATGAGTAAAGCTCATGTATTATTGTTCCCATCACTAAGAGAAGGTTGGGGTCTTATAATTACAGAAGCTGCTGCCGTTGGAACTTATAGCATCGTTTATAACTCTCAAGGAACAAGAGATGCTGTTGACAATGGTAATGCGGGTTGTATGTGTCAGAATAATACAGTGGATGAAATAGTCTCTTATATGACACGTTCTTTAAAAGATGAAGAATTTTTTGCTCAAATGAGAGAACAAGCTTATAATTTCTCTCTTAATTTCCACTGGGATAATACAGCTACTAGTTTTATAGAATGTATGAATAAGATTAATAATAATTAAGATATTGTATGAAAAGGAGTTTTATTATGGAAAAAGTATGTATAAGTTTTTCTTGTTATAATAATTCTAAATCTATTTTAAATATTTTAAATAGTATAGAAAAACAAGACTATGAAAATTTATCTGTTGTTATGGCTGATGATGGTTCTAGTGATGATACAGCAGATGTTATAGAAGAGTTTATAAAAACAGCTAAAAAAGAGTATGTTCTTCTTAGAGAACCTCATTTAGAACGTGGTATCACTAGAAAAAAATCTATTGATAAAGCATTAGAATTAAACTGTGATTATATATTAATAATAGATTCAGATATGATATTAGAAGATAATTTAATATCTGAATGTATATCTTATTTTAAGAAAAATGAAAAGGTAGGAGCTTTAGTTATACCAGAAATACCATTTAGTGATTTTACTAATTTCTATAGTAAAGTTAAAGTATTCGAAAGAAAGATTATAAACAATTTAGGTGAAGATTTAGGTAAAAATTCTATAGAAGCTGCTCGTTTTTGGAAAGTTGAAGAATATAAAAAATCAGGTGGAATAAATCCAAAGCAAATTGCATTTGAGGAGACTCAACCTACAATAAGATACTTAAACCTAAACGGAATCATAAAAAGAGCTTGTTTTACAGGTCTTTATCATGATGAAAAGAAAGTAACATTAAAAAATATTTTAGAAAAAAAAGCTTATTATTTTAGAAAAATGAAAACTACATTAAAAACTGAAGAAAGTGGTTCTTCTAAAGCATTTTCGAGATGGTATTTCTTTAGACCAGTTTTATATAGAGGGTCAAATTTAAAGGAATATATAAAACACCCATTATTAACATTAGGTGTTATCAATATGTATATACTACTTACTTTCGTAGGTGTTCATGCTCTTATTACTAAAGATAAATAAAAATAATCTTAATAGATGTTGGCAAAATGTTCAACATCTATTTTTATTGTACATAAAAATACCCTATAAAATAAATATTTTTATCATATCTATTTTATAAGGTATTTTTATCAAAATAAGTTTTTGAATATATTTATTTTAATATAACAATTAAATTATTAGATATTTCATGAAATTTATAACCATCATTCATAAGTTTTTCTATAGAATTATCATCTATAACATCTACATCTATATTATTTTTATCTTTTATATTATAATCTATATCACAAACTAAAAAAGAATTAGCAACTGAATTTAACATAGCTATAAATTTATTATAATAAATGTCTATCGCATTTATATCTTTTTTAGTACTATTCTTTAGAAATTTTGCATATTCTAAAGCATCTCTTATTGTTTTTTTTGCCTTTTGATCTACCTTCCAAGGTTTTGTTATATATCTATATATCTCACCTTCATTTATCGCTGATAAAATCGCATTTACCTGTGAATATCCTGATAAAATTATTCTTACTACATGTGGATATTTATATCTAACTATCGAAAGTAGTTCCAAACCATTCATATCTGGCATTATCATATCACTAACAATAACATCTATATCTATACTTTCAAGTATCTCAAAAGCTTCTTTTGCGCTATTAGCAAAATGTATCCCATATTCTTCATCAGAAAACTCACTTTTTAATAAATTAGTTATCATTTTTTCGTCATCAACAAACAATACATTTCCTTTATTCAAAATTGTTCCTCCTTAAATGTACATATTATAAATATTGCAATCTATTTAGTATTTTACATTTCTATTTTCCATATATATTTTGACCATATCTGTAAGATATTTTACTGAATCTTTTAGTATGTCTATACTAGAACCCTCTCTATCTATACATTTTACTGGTAATTGTAAAACTCTAAAATTTAATTTTTTAGCTAAATAAACCATTTCTAAATCTATTGCAAGACCTCTTTTAGGATTTAAATATGGAAATATATATTTTGCTGCATTTCCATTAAAAGCTTTTAAACCCGTTTGAGAATCCATAACTCCCTTTGGCAAAAATGGCTTTGTAAGCATTCGCTTACAAAAACTTATGAATTTTCTTGCTATATCTCTATTTTCAGCAGTCAAATCTTTTGTTCCAAGTACTATTTCATAATACCCCATTTCAAGTATATTTATCATTTTTGCTATATCATCTATACTAAAGCTGTCATCAGCATCAGCAAATACATATATGTCAGCATGCAGACTTCTTATTCCTTCTATATAAGTTCCTGCTTTTCTTGTATTTTCTTCTAATTGTTTAGATTTCATGAATGGATTTTTATGAATATACTTACTATTATTAAAATCTTCTTTAACAAATCTATCTATTAACTTCTGTGTATTATCTAAACTTCCATCATTAACAAAATAAATTGACATATTTAAAAAAGATTCTTCTATGATTTTTTTTACTTTTTTCGCAAAATTATAAACATGTTCCATTCTTTCTTCTTCATTATAAACAGGAACAACTAAAACTATAGATGTATTTTTTGATGGATATTCAGGATAAATCATAGACTGAACTCTCTCGGCAATTAAATTTAACGAACCTTTTTTCCAATATATAATACTTATTTTACCATAACCATTTATTTCTTTTAATGGTTCTTTTCTTGTATTTATATCATAATCATTTATCATTATAATATTTATGCCCTGTATTTCTTCTCTTATTTGATTTATTATATTTAATGATTTATTATAATCCAAATCAACTATAACCAACTTTGATATTTTAATATGATTAATATCGTAATTCTCATCAAAAACTTTAAGTTTATAAAAACTAAGCACAGATGAATAATTAATATTCCTTTTTTCATCTGTTATTATTGTTATATTCTCAATCATTAAGTTCACCACTCTCTTTAATGTTTATTTCATTTTGTAACTCTACTTTCTCATTTATATTAAAACTATTTACATGTTTATATATTCTTATAAATGCATATGAATAAAATACAAATATTATTATAAAAACATAAGGATATATAAATTTCTTATAATTTCTGTCATATTTAGCTTCTCTTTTATTAAAAAAGTACAATACTAAAAATGCAATTAATAAAAGTGCTAATAAAAGAATCAACCCAAAATAATAGTACTTTCTAAGAACTACTTCCAATTCAAATTCTTTTTGGTTTATATCAATAAATCCTCCACGTACACCATTTATAGCCATACTCATCCTTTTATTCCCTATATTTTCATTCCAAAGAGGACTTGGAGAATCTGTAAATGAAATTGTAATACTTCTATCTGTATTCACATCTAATTTTATTTTCTTCTTCATAGTATCTAACTCATTTAATTCATACCCGTAATTAAGTTTTTCATTAAAAAATTCATTTCTATCTGAATTTTCATATATTAAAACATTATCAACAAGAACTAAATCTTCATATTTAAAAAATTTGAAATCTCTAATTTTTAAATATCCATCATTATCTCTATCACCATGATTTAATAATTGAATTTGTATTTTTTCAATTTCTTTAGGTATCTTTATTATTTGGTTATATGAATTCCAATTCTTTTTATATTTTTCTTCAACTTCATTTACATAAATCGTATCTTTAACCTTACCATCAGCATCTAAACAAAGTATTTTCATATGTCTATCTCTTATATAATTTGAAATCATATCAAAACTTAAAATATATTCTTCATCTTCTTTAACATTTAAAAAATCACTTGCATAAACATACCACTCTGGTGAACAGGTCTTATCATAAAAAAACTCTATATCATCTCCATTAATTTTATGTCTCATCATATCCATACTAACTTTATCACATGATTCGAATTTAGAAGGATTTCTTTCAACCAAAAATTTACTTATTTTTATATCCTCGATATTAAATTTTTTGAAATCCTTAACCTTAATAACAGACTCTAAATTACTATTAAAATTAATTTTTAATTTATAATTACCTTTTAATAATTTTATTTTCTCAAAACTTTTCTTAGAATAATAATTTTTCTTTTCATCTGATTTTTTTAATACTTTTGAAAAATTATTCAAATTACCTTCATCTACATAATACCTCGAATCGTATGATTGATTATTAGAATCCAAAACATCATTTTGATTTATAATTCCTCTATATAAAACAGTTTGATCCTCTGCAACTATTAAAAATTCTAAATCACCTTTTAACTGTGGATTTAATTCAAAATTAATATCAAAATTATAATATCCATTTTTCACTATATCAATTTCTTTTTCTAATTCTCCATCATAACTCTTTATACCTGTTCCTAAACTAAGATGTGGATATGTTCTAGCACTTTGTATGTTTCCTTTATAATCCATATCTTTTTCTACTTCTAAAACAGTAAATATATTCGCTCTTTCATATGCTAAATCAACTATATTTTGATGATGTTCTAATTCCTCATCATTTAAAACTGCAAATAAATTAATTGCATTAAACCCTCTTCTATTGTAGACTTCTAAGGAATTTTCTCCTTTTTTAAAACTATGTTTACCTAAATCAACCCAAACAAAAGATGGATTGAACTCAGTATAGCTATCAATATATATACTTTTATCTTCATTTAACTTTAATTCTAAAAGACCACCCTTATTTGATTTATATACTCTAACATATAAATTTTTCTTTTCTTCATTTTTACTTTTATACTTCATTACAAATGAATTATCTTTTTTGTAATCCTTTAAGTTTGTAATATTTATGTCATGAATCCACCAATTTGTCTTTTCATTTTCATTTTGAAAACCTAAAAGATCTATTCTCATAAATTTAGCATCATGAGGAGAAACGCATTCACCAAAAAAATTCACTTCATTAAAATTTGTCTGCTCACTTGGAGCAACTAAATAATTAACACCTAATTCATTTAAATCCTCATCAAAAAATCTTATCTTAGAATGAACTTTATTTATTCCTCTACCAGACATAACTATATTAAATTGATATGGATTATCTTCCTCAACTTCTATATAACCAGATTTTGCAACTTGCCAAATATTATTATCAATACCTCTAGCTATAGAACCTTTTAATATAGGAATGTAATTATTATCCTTTATTGGATTTGGCTCTATTGTAAAAATATCAGGATTGTCTGCTTCAAAAAAATTATCAGTTCTAAGCATTGAATCAAAATCTAAAATAAGATCTCCATTTAATTCGTTCATTTTATAAACAGGTAAATCTATTTTACTCGTTGCAAATGTAATTGCCATACCAACCTTATTATCAAAACTAAATGATTTATCCACTATTCCTAATGATTTTAAAAACCATGACCAGTCAGGACTTTTCGTAAAAGTTTTAGACCATCTCATAAAAGCATTTCCATCATTTATATAATCAAAAGGTATAATATAATTATCATGTTTTAAATTAGATAATAAAATATCTAAATTAGTTTTTACATCTAAATAATCACCTTCATTTAAATGTTTTATATATTCCTTTCCTAATATCGAATTTAAATATATTATACTTTGATTGTTCAAGCTATAATTAGGAAAATTCAAATAAGAAATCAGTCCAGAAAATCCATATGGTGTGAATATATTGTAATCAGTAACATGTACTTTCTTTGTAGGATTTTTCATATCATATATTGAAAATATCTTATTTTGATATGTTTTATCTAAGTTATTTTGTAATTTTAATATATTTTCATTAAAATCTTGTCTTAATTTTTGACCTTTATATTCATTATGATAAATCAACTTATCTATAGGTAACGCCTTTAATACCTCTTCCAAATCACAAGTAATACCATTATCAAGAATATATTGTACAAAATTAAATAAATAAGTTATGTTCATATCATTTCCTTCATGATGAAACATTGTATTATAATATGAATTATATACATGTATGTCTCCAGTGGCTTTTTCAAACCCCGATACATTTTGATTTTGATTCCAAACAGGTGTAGCAACTCCAGTATGTGCTTGTGTCATATTATCTGCTATAGGCACATATAGAGCCCTATTATCATCCTTATAACTCTTCATATAGTCTTCTATCTCTAAATAAGATTCATCTGGTTCTATAGCTGTATAAAAACCATCTACAAAGTTCTGATGAAATGGGCTTATATAAAATAACATCGAAGCAACTATTAAAATTACTGTTGCACCTTTTAAAATCATATGCACTATTGAATCATGCAATCTATAAAAAATTTCTTCAACTCCAAAAGTTAATAATATAGAAAAACTTATGGTTAATAATCCAACAATCTTATTTGGATCTCTAAATATTGAACCTATTACAGGAGTTTTAGTCACTAAAATAACAAAATAATCTGCTACATACTTGTTAGTAACTCCTGTTGACATTATTATAAAAAATAAAGATAACAACGCAAAGAAAGCTACAATACCATTTTTATATGCTCTAGTTAAAAAACCAATTCCTATAAATATTAATATTATTCCACCAGATAAATAAAATCTTATATCCAAATTGTTTATATCAAACATTGGCCACCAATAACTTATTAGATATAAAACATTTTTAAATGAACTATTTCTACTAAATAATAGTAGTGTATCTATTACATTTATATTATGCTGTGAAACTTGTGCTTTAAAAAGTATGCTTCCAACATATGAAAACAACCAATAATAACAAAATGAAAAAGCAATTACTCCTAAAACAAATAACCTTTTAATAAATGCAACTGTAAAATCTTTTTTTCTTTTTATATCATTTTTTATAAGCATATATATATTCTTTATATATATTAAAACCGATAATATTCCAAAATATATAGCTCCATAGAAAAAATAATGTATAGCAGCTGCAAAAACTGAAAATAAAAAAGAAAAATAAAACATATCTCTTATATTCTTAGGATATAATTCTCTTCTATATGGATCAAAATTCTTAATAACCTGTTTTTGAAACTTTGGATCTATGATATCAAAAAAATACCTCATGACAAGCGGCAATAATGAATGTCCACATAATAAATATATATGTTGTATTCTAGTTATAACCCATGGGTTTAACGAATAATAAAGCGCACCTGTTACTAATGCAAATATCTTAAAAAAATCAAATTCTTTAGAATAATAAACACTTACAAGCCTTTTGGTAAACAAATACATCGAAAGTGAACTTATCATCAATAACATTGTTGTAAAAGCCTTTAAAAAAATTTGACCATTATAATCAAACAATGCACTTAATAACCAAGGTAGACTTATATAAAGTAACCTTGGTACATTAAGTAATGTAGATGTTGACCATCTCTTATTCCATAATCCAAATATTTCTTCCATATATCTAGTGCTGTCTATTGGAAAATCTATATCACTAAAAAATATATGTCCTTCTTTATATATTGGAGACATTGTAATTATAATTATGCTCGTTATAAAAAAAATTGAAAATAAATCATATCTATATACATAAAAAAGCTCTTTCAATCTTTTTTTATTCATAAAATCAACCCTTTTTCATTTCTATTTCTTACATAAATTCATTGTCATCTTCATCTTCTTCTATATTCTTTATTTCATCTAATAAATCTTTATCTGATTTTACTTTATCTATTATTTTTTCTTTTTCTTCTTTTTTCTTTATAAGCAATTCATTTTGAGATATAATTCTATCTTTTATTGACCTTATATCATAATAAAAACTCTCTATATGATTTAAACTTTTAACTAAATTATCTGTATGATCAAATAAATTTACAAGTTCATATTTTAGATAAGGATATCTACTATCGCTTTCTTCTTCTATCCCTATTCTTATGGCTGATTTTGTATATTCAATCATATTCTTTCTAAGACTCCAAAATATAACTACATATCCAGTTATCGAGAATAACATTATGAAACTAAATAAAAATATATATTTACTCAAAACTTGCAATATATCATTCCTATCATAATAAACTCTTGTATATAAATAAAAGTTATTAACCCTTACATTTCCAAAGCTAAATCTATTATTGTCCATATTAGCAATACCTTCATCACCATCTAACATTTTTTTAGTAATTCCATCTATCGCTATTTTTCTTAATGCTCTATTTTCATTATTTATAAGGTGAAAATCCTTATTTATTATTTCAAAATTAAAACCTTCTTTTAATTTATAATCTTTGTTAAAGAATGTATCGTTTATTCTAAATGCTAAGTATCTGTCTTTTTTGTCGATTGAAAACTTATAATACAAATACTGTTTATATTCATTATCAAATCTTTTTAACTGACCCACATAAAATGGTTTTGAAAAAAATATATCCAAAAACTCTTCTTTAAAATAGTCAGTATCAAAATCAAAAACATTGTATAAAATATTATATTGATCATCCAAAAGAATTACATTTTCTACTCCTAATTTTCTATTTAATATATTTACATATGATTTTTTTAAATTAATACCATCCAATCTACCTTCTTCTTGAACTATAAGTTCCTTCATTTCATTTTCTAAATCCAAGTAATATTGCTTGATATGTTTATTTTCTTCAAGTCTTAAATTACTCATAAATTCATCTTTTTCATATTGAATCGTATTATAGTAGAACCTCCATGAAATTCCAAATAAAAATATTAAAGGGATGAATATTCCACATCCAACCAAAATAAAAATCCTATATGTTATTTTATTCTTTAATTTATCTTTATTTTTTTGTAAATCAATATTTTTCATTCCTAATCATACCCTTTCCTCACCTATTCCTAATGCTTCGACCCATAACAAAACTACTCTTCCTCTTAACCCTTTTATCTTCTTTTTTTTGCGCATCTTCAAACATTCTCTCTATTTTCTCATTATCAATCATAGCTTTGAATTCACTTTTAACTCTATTTCTATTTGTTTTGTATTCTAATAATTCCTCTGAAAGATATTCCTCTTCTACCCTTCCAGTAAGAATCCATTTTTCAACATACTTCTTCTCTATTTTCGTATATTCTACTATTGATTTCAATGATGCTTTATCCTTATTTTTCTTAAGATAGTCCCTAACTTCATCAACTCTATATTCTGTAACTAAGTCACATAAATTTTTATTTTTCTCTGCAAAAAATGGATTTTTGCATTTTTCTATCAATTCCTTTTTGTTCATCATAGTACCTCCTACTTATTTTTTTGAATAATCTTATTATTTCGAAATATTTATTTTGAGTTTATATTTAATTCATTAATGGTATATAAAAATTATAATATACATAAAAAAAACTATTTAAGGAGAGATTTTTATGCATTCGACTAAAGAAATCGTTTCAAAATCCAATTTAAAATCAGGTATCAATCTTTATCATAAAAAATTTGAACAAGGCAAATTATTAAGAATTTATGGAGATTATGCTGAAATAAAATTTTATGGTGTTGGAATAAAAAGATTAAATATTGATACTTGCATAAATAATCACCTATTAAAATTACATTAATTCAACACTAACTATTGCTTTTTAATAATAATTTCCAATTATTTTCCAAACTAAAATAAGCAATAGTGTTTTTCTTTTTGTTAAACTCAAAACTTAAAATTCCACTATTCGAAGTTTTCACACTATTTTTAAGTCTATTTCTGACTTCATCATAATATATTGGTGTTTCATAATTTTCATTTGAATTATATATATACTCGAAATTTCCATTTAAAATAATTATATCTTTATTCGATAAATTTTCATCATCTAATAATTTATAAAACTCGTCAAATGAAAACTCTAATCCTGAAACGCCTATTAATTCTTCACCCTTGTAAAATCCTTTTGAATATGAAAATATATAACTATCCCAATCTTTCCAATAATAAGGGTTTGAAAAATAACCTTCTTCCTTTAACGATTCTATCCACCAAGAATCTTTTGTATAACCTGATTTTACAACATCATATTCTGCTTGTCTCTTGTATATTTCTCCTTTTTTTATAAAATCTAATGTATTTGCACCTTTTATTAGATTTGAATTAAACACAAACCACCCACTATTTCCTTGAAAAATCTTTATTGTATCTGTAAATTGCGGAATTAATTTTTCTTTGAAATCATTCATATATTTATAATCATCAATTTTTTTTATATCAATATTATTTACAACTATATTTCCTAAATTTTTGCCAAAATAAATCATTTTATTAAGTTCCATATCCAAAGTCAAACCTTCTTTTTTTGCCTCTAAAATAGAATTTTTTTCTTGAGTTTTTACAATATTGTAGTCCAATATCTTATTATCCATAATATAAATTGATACACAAAATATAATTATTAATAATATTATTTTTATATTTGTTTTAGCCAATCTATACACTCCTTTTTAAACTATATATAATAAATTTCTAAATTATTGATGTAATTTTCTAATTCATCTATATACATTTTAATCATATCAAAATCTTCTTTTTTTGCAGCCTTTTCCAATTTATTTCCAATGGTATTCAAATCACTAAAACCAAAACTTGTTCCAGAACCTTTTATTTTATGTGCTAAATCTGATATTTTTAAGGAATCTTTTTCATTATAATATTTTTCTAATAAAACAAGTTCTTCTTCTCTTGTTTCAAAGAAAATGGGAACTATATCTTTTAGTTCTAAATCAATATAAATTTTATACATAAAACACCACCTGTTTTTATTATAATCTATACCCTAAAAATCAAAGTAAAAAATAAAAAACCGATGTGCTAATCTAAAATTAACACATCGGTTCTTGTTATTTGTATTCTTCTTCTTTATCTTTTATTGCTTCACAAACTTCTTCTAACTCTTTTTTGTGAATTCGTAAAATACTATCCACTTTTTCATTCAAATCTTCGCAAAAATCAAATACAAAAGTCCACGTCGGATTAAAATCTTCATCCTTTTCAAATATGTCTAAGTCAAATTCATTAAATACTTCTAAATCATAATAATCATAAATAGCACTAAACTCCCAATCCAAGACTTCTCTATCTACAGTAAGTGATAAATATATCTTATCATTCATTTTATAAAATGAACTTACAAATTCACCATCTTGATCTATTACATATTCATTTAATTGAGATTTAAATAATCCATCATTGTCTTTTTCAATCAAAATTATTTTATAATTTTCAAATTCCAAATTAAAAACTCCTTTTTAATTAAATAATTCTTCATACTTATTCATAAGTCTTTGAAACTCCAAATCTTCATCAACAATAATCCATTCATCTTTATTGTCTATTCTTTCTATTCTATAAATATATGCTTCATCATCATTATCCAATGTAGTTAAAAAAGCATACTTATTATCCTGATCTTCCATAGTTCCTACTAGCTTTAATTTAATCTCTTGCCCTTGATTATTCTTAAATCTTATTATTTTAGTATCTTCCAAAATAAAACTCCTTTCAAATTTTCAAATATTTATAATACATTAAATTATATATTTAATCAAGACAAAAGTCCATAAAATATAAAAAATAAATAATTTAATTTATATATTTTAATAAATATAAGAATAATCTAGTCTACTTAATATAATTATATCAATAATTATTAAATTTATTCAAATTCAAACTAATATTTATACTAGAATACAAAATAATATAAATTTTAATAATTTGATTTAAGTTTTAATTTGAAGTAAAATTATTATGTTAAAAATTTAATTTTTAAGGAGTTGTTTAATTTGGATTTTAGAACAGAAAAAGATTCTATTGGCTCAAAAAATATAGATAATTCTACATACTACGGGATTAACACTTTAAGAGCTTTAGAAAATTTTAATATAAATAGTCAAAAAACAAATATTAATCTTATTAAAAATATTGTACTTATAAAAAAAGCTTGTGCAATAGTAAATAAGAATTTAAATAAAATAGAAGAAAATAAAGCTAATGCAATAATCGAAGCTTGTGAAAATATATTAGATGGTAATTATTTAAACGAGTTTAATATTTCATCTTTACAAGGTGGTGCAGGTACATCTACTAATATGAATGTTAATGAAGTTGTTGCTAATATTGCATTAGAATTATTAGATAGGAAAAAAGGTGATTATGAATTCTTGCACCCTTTAAATCACGTAAATCTATCACAATCAACAAATGATGTGTATCCAACTGCACTTAAAATAACTTGTATAAACTATATAAGGTTATTAAGTTCACATTTAGCTGATTTACAAGAGGAATTACAAAAGAAAGAAAATGAATATGCAAATATATTAAAGCTTGGTAGAACTCAACTTATGGACGCTGTACCAATGATGGTAGGACAAAGTTTTGGAGCTTATGCTAAGGCTATTTCAAGAGATAGATGGAGAATTTATAAGGTCGAAGAAAGATTAAGACAAATTAATATGGGTGCCACTGCTATTGGAACAGGTCTTAATGCTGAAAATAAATATATATATATGATAACAGATGAACTTCAAAAACTTAGTGGACTTGGTCTTAGTAGAAGTGATTTTCTTATTGATAATACACAAAACTTAGATGTTTTTGTTGAAGCTAGTGGTTTATTAAAAGCATGTGCCACGAATCTACTTAAAATATCAAATGATTTAAGACTTTTAAATTCTGGCCCAAAAGGTGGGTTTAATGAAATAATTTTAGATTCAGTTCAAGCTGGCTCTTCAATAATGCCAGGCAAAGTAAATCCAGTAATATGTGAAATGATTGGACAAATATCAATAAAAGTAATTTCTAATGATCTTAGTATTACTACAGCTTCTTCTATGGGGCAATTGGAATTAAATGCCTTCACCCCACTTATTGCAAACTCTATCTTAGAATCTTTGGAAATTTTAATTGATGGTGTAAAAATCTTTGAAGAAAAATGTATAAAAACTTTAAAAGTAAATAAAGAAAAATGTCTTTCTAATTTAGAAAATTCAACTGCTTATGTTACTGCTTTAGTAACTCATATAGGATATGATAAAGCCTCTTATATTGCAAAAAAATCTTTAGAAGAAAATAAAACTATAAAAGAAATTGTCCTAGAAGAAAATATACTAGATAAAGAAAGCTTAGACAATATATTAAACCCATTACAAATAACAAAACCAGGTATACCAGGAAAATAACTTAGGATTTCTAATACAAGTTATCAATTTAAAATTAGAATTTTTAAGCAGTTTTGATACTATATATTTCAATAAATTGTATTAAAAAAATATATAGATATATATAGTATAATATTAATATATTTTATAAATTAATGGAGGCGTTAAAATGAGTCTTAATTCAACACCAAGATCATCTCGTACACATATTTCATTATTTGGAAAGACAAATGCAGGTAAGTCGAGTTTTATAAATGCTATTACGAATCAAAATTTAGCTATAGTATCTGACGTAAAAGGTACAACAACAGATCCTGTTTATAAATCTATAGAAATACTTCCAATTGGACCTTGTGTTCTTATAGATACAGCAGGACTTGACGATGAATCAACATTAGGTAATTTGAGAAAAGAAAAAACCTTAGAGGTTCTTAATAAATCAGATATAGCTTTAGTTTTAATAGATTCTAACATAGGAATTAGTGATTATGATTATTTTATAATAGATCAAATAAAATCAAAAAAAATCCCTTATATTATTATTTTCAATAAAAGTGATTTAAAAGATTTACATGAAGACTATATAAAAGAGATAGAAAATAATTTAGATACAAAGATATATAAAACCTCAGCAATAAACAACAAAGGTATCAATTCTATAAAAAAACAAATATCAAATTTACTACCATGTGATGAAGATAAATTTAAAATAGTTGGAGACTTAGTTAATCCTTCTGATTTTGTAGTTCTTGTAACACCAATTGATAAAGCAGCTCCCAAAGGACGTCTTATCTTACCACAGCAACAAGTTATTCGTGATATATTAGAAAGTGATGCTATTTCAATAGTTACAAAAGAATATGAACTAAGAGAAACTATAAATAATTTAGGCAAAAAACCAAAGTTAGTTATAACTGATTCTCAAGCATTTTTAAAAGTTGATGCTGATACACCAAAAGATATATTGATGACATCTTTTTCTATTTTATTTGCAAGATTTAAAGGTGATTTGGTTGAACTTATAAAAGGTGCTAAAAAAATAAAAGATTTAAAAGATAATGATAAAATTCTAATCTGTGAAGGTTGTACACATCATAGACAATCAGATGATATTGGGACTGTAAAAATCCCTAGATGGATTAGACAAATAACAGGTAAAAACCTTATTTTCGAACATTCTAGTGGAGGAGGATTTCCTGATAATTTAAAAGATTATTCTTTAGTTATTCATTGTGGTGCTTGTATGTTAAATCAAAAATCAATGCTTTATAGAATTGAAAAAACCAAAGAAAACAATATTCCAATTGTTAATTATGGTATTTTAATAGCTTATGTACATGGAATATTAGATAGAGCCTTAGAACCGTTTCCTTTAGCTAAATTAATTTGGGAAGAAGAATAAATTTATATTGATTTGTCTAATTAAATTCATAAAATCATGAATTTAAATTCTTTATAAATATTAACAAAAAAGAAAAAGAGGCTATAAAAATGCCTCTTTTTCTCTTATCAAAGTATCTATATTTAGGGGAGTATTAGCTTATTTTAACTATTGTGCTTTTAATTCATCTAATTTTTCTTGTAATTTATCATTATGCTCTTTTAAATTTTCTAATTTTTCTTCTAAGATTTCTCTTATTTTTGCTTCATCTTCATTTTCTAATGCTTCTTTAAATTCATCTCTTTTTTGTTTTCTATCTTCCTTGTTTGAATCCATATTTTCTTTTCTATCTTCTTTTTTTGCTTCTCTTTCTTCTTTAGTCATATTTGAATCTCTATCACCTTTAAATTCATCCATTTTTTCTTTAATAAGCTCTTTCGCTTCTTCTTTTGTTATTTTTTCATCTTCAATTTTTTGCTTTAGTTCTTCCATGAATGATTTCATTTCTTCTTTTCTAGCTTCAAATTCTTCTTTTTTACCTTCAAATTTATCTTTGTGAAGTTCTTTTAATTCTTCTAGTAAACTATCTTTTTCTTCAATTTCTGATTTAAAATCATCTAATAAATCACTTTCATATTTTTCAATAGTTTCGTAAAACTTATTAAGATTTTCTTCTCTTTTTTCTTTTGATTGTTCAATTTTTTGCATTTTATCTTCTTTTTTCTTAAAGTTATCCTCTTTTCTTTCTTCAAATTTCTCTATTCTATGTTCTTTTCCTCTAATAAAATTCGAATCCTCTTGCACTTCATTTGCAAAAGTAGGTACACTCATAACACATGCCATCATTAACGACATAGATAATATTCTTTTTATTTTTTTATTTAACATTTAAAAAACTCCTTTTCAAAATTTATTTAGATTATTTAATCTATAAATAAATAATAAAACACAAATTAATGAAAACTATATTTAAAATGTGTAATTTCTGTGTAAAAATAATCCCATATTGTACCCATACAATTTCTAATATTACTCTAATTGTATTGTTTTTATTTCTTAATTATGACATAATGCTCTTAGGTTAAATATATTACATATGGGGGTATTAACATGAATGAAAGGTTTGAAGTAAATAAAAATTTAGCACAAATGCTTAAGGGTGGAGTTATAATGGATGTTACTAATGTTGAAGAGGCACTTATAGCTCAAGAAGCTGGTGCTTGTGCAGTAATGGCATTAGAAAAAGTTCCTGCTGATATAAGAAAGGAAGGCAAAGTTGCTAGAATGTCTGATCCTTCAATGATAAAAAAAATTCAAGAAGCTGTAACGATACCTGTAATGGCAAAGGTTAGAATAGGTCATTTCGTTGAAGCTCAAATATTAGAAGCTTTAGATATAGATTTTATAGATGAAAGTGAAGTATTAACACCAGCAGATGATAGATATCATATTGATAAAAAAGCATTTAATTCACCATTTGTTTGCGGAGCTAAAAATTTAGGTGAAGCTGTAAGAAGAATAAACGAAGGTGCTAGCATGATAAGAACTAAAGGCGAACCTGGAACAGGTGATATAATAGAAGCGGTTAAACATATGAGAATGATGAATGAACAAATGAAAAAAGTTATAAACTCTTCAAAAGAAGAACTTATGACAATATCTAAAGAACTTAGCGCACCTACTCATATTTTAGAATATATAAAAGAAAATAAATCATTACCAGTTGTAAATTTTGCAGCAGGTGGTATTGCAACACCAGCAGATGCAGCATTAATGATGCAACTTGGTTGTGATGGTGTATTTGTTGGAAGTGGAATTTTTAAATCAAAAAATCCCGCAAAAAGAGCTAAAGCAATTGTAAAAGCTGTTACAAATTATAATAACCCAAGTATGCTAGCTTCTTTATCAGAAGATTTAGGTGAAGCTATGTCTGGTGTTAGTGTTTCTAGTATAGAAAAAGATATGCTTATGGCAAACAGAGGCTATTAAGATGAAAATAGGTATATTAGCTCTTCAAGGTGGTTATAAAGAACATAAGAATATATTAGATAATTTAAATGTAGATTCTTTTTATATAAGAAATAAATATGATTTGAATGAAAATATTGATGGTCTTATACTACCTGGAGGCGAAAGCACTGCTATAGGAAAACTGTTGGATGAACTTGAATTAAAAGAGCCTCTAAAAAAACTTTTGGATAATAACTTGCCTGTATACGGTACTTGTGCTGGTATGATATTATTATCTAAAGATATAGAAAATGATCATAGAAGACATTTTTCTAAAATGGATATAAAGGTTAAAAGAAATGCTTATGGTAGACAATCTGGAAGCTTTGTTACCGATTCTAAATTCAATGGAATAAACGGTGATGTTAATATGGTGTTTATAAGAGCTCCTTATATTATTGATTGTGGTGATGATGTTGAAATTCTATCTATAGTTGATGATAATATAGTAGCTGCAAAACAAAATAATATGCTTGTAACCTCATTCCATCCTGAATTAAACAATGAATTAAAAGTTCATAGATACTTTATTGATAATATTGTAAGTAAAAATATTTAGTATTTATAAAATATTAAATTCATAATAATTATAAAACTTATCTCAATTAAAAATACATTTATGTAAGATAAAACTCACAAGGGCTGTTATATTAAGATACTTATTTAAAATATCTTAATGTAACAGCCCTCTTAATTTATATACTTTTTCTATTTTTAAAAAATTTATTAGATATGAAATTTTTTAATCTTTATTTACTAACCCAAACTCATACTAATTAGCAATATTTAAATGTTCTTTGTACAATTTTTCATGTATTTTTCTTATCTTCATTATTCTTTCATATTTATAATCAGATAATTTTGGATCTCCATAAACTTTCCAACCTCTTGTTTTTGTGAGTTTTAAATTTTTGCAACCCATAAAACCCATAACATCTTTAATAGGATAACCTAAAAAAATACCTATTTCATGGGGAATTTCTTCTCTAAATTTTTCTAAAAGAATATTTAAATATGCATCTAATTTATATGTCTTTGGATAACCATATGCATTTAAAAAATTTATAACTCTTTTGTCTTTTAAAGTTTTATCTAAAGCTTTCTTATTGTATATAAACATCTTTTTACAACCAATACAATATGGAAATTCGGCTATTTCTACATTTTCATCATCTTTAAAAAATTCTTTTAAAAAAATAATTTTATCTTCTCTATTTTTGTCAATAGGAGGAAAAGAAATAATTTCAGCAGGCTTAACTCCTACAACAATTGGTGATAATAAATTAAATAACCAATCCATATAATTATCATTCTTATAAGAAGAATTACATATTTTTTTATTTATATAACATTTTAATATATTCATACAAACACCTACCAATAGATAATTATTATCATTTATTAAATTTTATCACACTTTTTTGATTTTGTAAATGAAATTGATTTTAATTATCAATAACATCTAAAAAATATAGCTATTCCATTAAATTACTATCTGTTGTGCTATTTAAACACAATAATAATCCAAAGAAATAACCATATATAACTATTATTCATTTTTAATTCAAAAGTTTTTTTAAATATCTTGTAAAAAATCTGGAACCAAATCTCTGCTTACTAAATCTTTTAATTCTTCTCTTCTTTTTATTAAATAATCCTTTGAATCCTTTAACATTACAACTGCTGGTCTTAATAATTTATTATAATTACTAGACATAGATTCATTATATGCCCCTGTAGAAAAAACCGTTAATATATCACCTTTTTCCACTTTTGGTAGTTTTGCATCCTTAATAATAACATCTCCACTTTCACAACATTTTCCGCATATTGTTACTTTCTCCACTGATTCTTCATAAGCCTTATTTGAAATCATACAAGTATAACTAGCATTATATAAAGCAGGTCTTATATTATCTGTAATTCCACCATCAACTGATGCATATTTTCTTATTCCTTTTATATCTTTTATATTTCCAATTTCATATAAAGTTATCCCAGCCTTTGATATTATCCATCTTCCTGGTTCGATCATAATTTTAGGTCTTTTAATCTCTAATTCATTTGCTAATTCTTCACAAAGTTCCATAATTTCATCAGTAAAATGTGTAAAATCCATTTCTTTATCATCATCTGAATAGAATACTCCAAAGCCTCCACCAACATTTAATTCTTCTATTATATATTTTGTTTCATTTTTTAAATCTTCTATAATAGAAAATGCAACTCTTAAAGCTTTTAAATGACTTTCATTTGAAAATAATTGTGATCCAGTATGAAAATGTAAACCTTTCAAATTTACATATTCACTATTTATAGCAGTTTTACAAGCTTCTATTATAAATTCTAATGGTATTCCAAATTTAGAATCTTTTTGTCCTGTACTTATATAATCATGCGTTTTGCCCCTAACATCTGGTGTTATTCTAAACATAATATCAGTAGATTTTTGTAATTTATTAGTTAAATAAATTATATCTTCTAATTCGTCCATACTATCGACTATTATCCTAGATACATTATTATCTATTGCCATCTGTAATTCATCTATTGATTTATTATTTCCATGAAAAATAATATCATCAGGACTCATATTTGCATTTAATGCGGTATATAATTCGCCCTTTGATACAACATCTAAACCAATACCTTCTTTTTTTATAATCTTGCAAATAGCAGTATTTAAAAACGCTTTAGATGCATATAAAACTTTTACATTATCATATTTATTTAAAAAATTTTCTTTTAAATCTCTTATTTTATCTGTTAATATTCCCTCATCAATTATATATAATGGTGTATTATATTTCTTTGCTAATTCAACTGTATTTATTCCACCAAAGTAAAGTGTATTATTTCTTATATCTAAATTCATATTAATCACCCTCAAAATTTTATTATGCATTTTTTAGTTGCAATTTAAATGCCAAACTTTTAATATGTTTAATATGGTTTTGTAAAAAATATATTAATTAAATTTTAAAAACAATGTTATTGCGATATCCTAACAATTTTTATAAAAAAAATATTTAAATAAAATACAATTTTATTCTGCTCTTTTTTAATTTATCTTTTATTTTTTTGATAATATTTTTAAGCAAAAAATAAAAAACAAAGATATTATTCCTCATTTGCGGAATTTTCTCTCTGTTTTTTAGTAAATATAATTAATTTTACCATAAAAAACGGAACAATAAATATTTTCCGTTTTTTCAAACCAAATATTTATTGTTCCGTTTTTTCGGATTTTAATCTTATTCCATATTTCTTTAGCTTTTCATAAAAACTCGTTTTTTTTATATTCAATAATTCCATAGATTTTTTTGAGTCATAATTACATTCTTTTAATGCTTTTCTTATTAGTTTTTTCTCTATTCTTTTAATATTTTCTTTTAAATCATAATCAATAAAACCATCTTCCAATACTTCTTGACTATCAAATAAAAAATCTTGTTTGAATAATATATTATTGTCTGTATAATTTATAGCTCTTTCCAATATATTTTCTAATTCTCTTACATTCCCATATAAATTTAGATTAGATAAATATCTTAAACCTTCTTTTGAAATTATCTTTTCTTTTATATCTAATTCTTTACATAGTTTTGGTAATATTTCTTTTACTATTATACCTATATCTCCTTTTCTCTTTCTAAGCGGTGGGATTTCTATATTTATTATATTTATTCTATAATATAAATCAGCCCTAAAATTTTTGTTTTTCACTTCTAATTCTAAATCTTTATTCGTTGCACATATTACTCTCACATTTAATTTTATCTTTTTATTTCCTCCTATTTTATAAAAAGACTTAGATTGTAATACTTCTAAAAGTTTACTTTGCATATTTAATGATAATTCCCCTATCTCATCCAAAAAAATAGTTCCACTATTTGCAAGTTCAAAAAAACCTATTTTACCTGTATTTAAAGCTCCTGTAAACGCACCCTTTTCATATCCAAAAAATTCACTTTCCATTAAATTTTCTGGAATAGAAGGACAATTAACATGTATAAATGGGGCATCATTCTTTTGCCATTGTTTATGTATCAATTTAGCTAAAGAAGTCTTTCCAACTCCACTTTCACCTGTTAGTATTATAGTAGAGTTTGATTTTGATGCCTTTAAAGCCATATTTTTTATCTTCTTTATCTGCTGACTCTCACCTATAAATTCATCTATAAAACTTATCTTTGGTTCTTCACTATTTAAGCTTTTTATTTTATTTATCAAAATTTCTCTTTCTTCTATCAACTCTTGCAAAAACCTTATATCTTTTATTTTCAATATTGCATGATTATCTTTTAATTTATACAAACTACACATAACAGGCTTTTTATTTATCTGCAATATCTTATCCTCATAGGACATATTTTCTCCGTTACTTACCTTTATCAAATCTCTTATCGCATCTTCCTTATCATGAAATAATAATATATCCTTCCCTATTATATTTTTTTGTTCTAATATTTGTTTCTTTTGACCAAACTCTTTTAAATCTAATATATCTTTTATAGATTCTCTCCTAGCTGTATAACCTTCACTTTGGTAAAACTTTAGATTTTTATCCTTATCTAAAATAACCATATGTCCTATATTACTAAAAAAATTCATCTTATAACTTTCTTCATCTATAATTATATCAATGTATTTTTCATCTTCATTTATAGATACTTCTATTAATAAATCCTTATATAGTTCTTTTAAATTCAAATTTGTATTTCCTTTTGAATGTATAAACTTGGGTGATTCATTTGATTTGTACACATTTATATAAATAAAACTATCACCATAATCAATTTTTTTATTTATATTCAAATTTTTCAAATCTGAATCTTGCATACCTCCATCATCGATTTGGTAACCATTATTGGCCATTATCAAAATATCTCCTTTTTCTAATTTGCCTTTATCATGGTACTTATAATAAATTTTTTTTAGTCCAAATATTTCTTTAGCTTTATCATTATATATATCTATATTTCTATTTTTGTCTATAATTATATAACCTTCATCCGTTATGTTCATAAAATCATTTATATTCATAAAATCATCCTTTTTAATAATATATATATATTATATCATTTTTATTAATTATACCTTTTTATCTAAAAAAAATTTAAATTCTAATAAAATATTTTATCATTATTATTTATATCATTATAACTATATATAATTTTTTCTTTATGATAAAATTATTAAAACAAATATATTCATTTAATAGAGGGGGACATATAAATTGGAAAAAATAATAATTTTCTTTTCATTAGGAATAATAATAGGCCTTTTTCAACTTATACCAAAACAATATATGAAATTTAATTCAAAATTACAAACTGTATCTCTTATAATATTAATATTTGGTATGGGAACATCTATTGGCGGAGATGAAAAAATTCTAAAAAGCTTAAATGAAGTAGGTTTTAAAGCTTTTGCTTTTGCAATATTATCTATTGCATTTAGCATAATTATTCTTTTTATCTTTAGTAAAATATTTAAACTTGAAAATTCAAATATAAAGGAAGAAAGGGAAGCTTAATATGACATATTTAATTGTAATCGCATTGACACTAGGAATGTTTTTTGGTCATTTTATGAATGATTTTGCTTTAAATCTCTTTAGTACTATCAGTATGTATGGACTCTTTTTATTAGTTTTTTGTGCTGGAATTGATATTGGTTATTCAAAAGAAGTTTTTAAAGATCTAAAATCTATGGGATTTAAAATATTACTAGTCCCTTTTTCAACAATTTTAGGAAGTTTTATTTCGGGAATAGTTTGTTTTTTGATATTAGATATTGCTTTAAACGAGGCGCTTGCAATATCTTCTGGATATGGTTGGTATTCTTTATCTGCCGTTTTGATTACAAATATGGGTAGCCCAAAAGCTGGAGCTATTTCTTTTTTATCTAATATAATGAGAGAAATATTTGCAATCATATTAATCCCTATACTCGCTAAGTATCTAAATTATATAACTGCAATTGCACCAGCTGGTGCTACATCTATGGATTCAACTTTACCCGTTATTTCTAAATCAACAGATAAAAAAACTTCTGTTATCGCTTTTATAAATGGAGCTTTACTTTCTGCTTTAGTTCCAATAGTTGTACCTTTTTTTTATAATATATTTAAATAAAAATATATTATTTTTTCATAAAAAATTTAGCTACAATAGATTTTATTATTCTATAAATTTACTGTAGCTTTTTTTTATTTCAATATACAGTCTTTTAACGCCATCAAACCTAATTTGTATGAATTAAATCCAAGTCCGGATATTTGGCCTATACAAGCACCTGCTGTAACCGAATTTTTTCTAAATTCCTCTCTTGAATGTATATTTGAAAGATGAACTTCTAAAAATGGCTTACTTACACTTTTTATAGCATCATAAAGAGCTATGCTATAGTGTGTTAAGGCTCCTGGATTAATTAAAAATCCATCAAAGTTCAAATACTCGGCTTGAATTTTATCAATTAAATAACCTTCATGATTCGATTGATATATCTCTATTTCAATACCTAAATCTTTTACACTTTCGTTTAAAAACTTTTTTAACTCTTCATAATCTTTATTCCCATAAATTCCAACTTCTCTTTTTCCTAAAAAATTTATATTAGGCCCATTTAAAACTAAAATCTTCATAATAACCCCTTCCTTATACTATCAATTATTGTATAAATATCTTTTAATGTGCTTTTTATTTCTTTATTTTTTATATTATAGTCAGATACATACATATATATATCTTTTCTCTTTTCATATATTTCAAACAATATTTCTTTATTATCTTTAAGCAAAGGTCTACTTTCTACATCTATATCCTTATAAATATTTTTTATATCTCTATTTATAAAAAATACATAGGTATTTTCTTTTAAAAGTTCTCTATTTTCTTCATCTAAAATTATTCCACCACCAGTTGAAATAACTATATTGTCTTTTTTTAATATATCTTTTAATGCTTCTTTTTCAACTTTTCTAAAATACTTTTTTGAATGTTCTTTAAATATATCATTTATCGTTTTACCTTCTTTATTTTCTATAAATTCATCTAAATCTACAAATTCCATATTGTATTTATCTGCTATTAGTTTTCCTAAGCTTGTTTTTCCACAACCCATCATTCCAATTAAGCTTATTTTCAAAATACCACACCCTTTTTGCCAATTTACTATCCATCATATATTTTTATTATTATAAAAGAGTTTTTTTATTTTTTCAACAAAATAAATTTTTATTTTGCTATTTCTTATAAATAATAAATAAAATTTTTTAGAGTTTATTGTTTTTTATTATTTATAAAAAAATATTCTATAAATAGATTTTTTATCTAGTATAGAATACTTTTTATTTTTGAATTTATTTTTCAACTTTTATTATATACTCTCTAGTTTCAATAGCTTCTTTATCCTTTTCAAAACTTCTTTTTAATTCTAATTTAAACTTTATCGTTCCTTCTTTTAGTCCTTTTATTTTATATAATTTATCCATTCCTTCACCACAAATAATAGGCTTATTTGTATCTAAATTCTCATCTTTTACAAATTCAGTTGTATATGAAATTATATCTTTTTCACCTTCTACAGTTATCTCCCATAAATAGCCAGTTGATGGATTTTCATATAATTTAACTTCCATTTCTTCATTTAATTTTAATATATTTATCATATCATTATTCTTAACTACTTTATCCGCCTGTA
Organism: Peptostreptococcaceae bacterium AGR-M142; assembly: GCA_045345765.1. GTDB lineage: Bacteria > Bacillota > Clostridia > Peptostreptococcales > Peptostreptococcaceae > JAOARY01. Next base: position 2,326,665 of record CP148265.1, on the reverse strand, counting down.
ATACCTTAAATTTGTTTATATTATAGTCTTTATAATCCTTTGTATTATTTTCTAATGCTATTGCAAAAGAAGATACAAGTGCCAAAACAATCAAACTTACTATTATATTTTTTTTCATAATCATTCTCCTTTTTAAGTATTTATTATTTAGACAAAAAATACTTAAAAAAGTTTCGAAAAACTAAAATAATATAAGTTTTTTTTAATTTAATAGTATAATTATTTTTTTATTATTTTTCTTTTTTTAGTTTTAAATGTATATTTATAGTGTATATAAAACTTAGGAGTGTTATATATTTACCCTTCTTCAGAAGGAATTGCCCTCGTTATTTATTTTTATAACCCTTTTTATAGTATATTATTAATCCAATCCTCTCATTAAATAAATTGGAAATACTAATTTTCTAGTCATTAAACTCCTTCTGAAGAATATTTTTTATAAAAAAAAGGTTAGAAAAATTAATTTTTCTAACCTTTTATTTATGCATTTATTACATCATTGGCATTCCGCCACCCATTCCTGGAGCTCCTGGCATACCTTCTGATTCATTTTTTATTTCTACAACAGCAGCTTCTGTTGTTAAAAATACTGATGCAACTGATGCTGCATTTTGTAATGCTGATCTTGTAACTTTAGTTGGATCTAATATTCCAGCTTCAATCATATTTACAAATTCTGCGTTTAAAGCATCAAATCCTTCTTCTGGATTTTTGGCAGCTTTAACTTTTTCAACTATTACAGCTCCTTCAAGACCTGCATTTTCTGCAATTTGCTTAAGTGGTGCAACAAGTGCTTTTGCTAATATTTTAGCTCCTGTTTTTTCTTCACCTTCTAATTTAGCTATCTCTTCTTCAACAGCAGGAATAACACTTACTAATGCTGTTCCACCTCCAGCTACTATACCTTCTTCAACGGCAGCTCTTGTAGCATTTAGGGCATCTTCTATTCTTAATTTTCTTTCTTTTAATTCTGTTTCTGTTGCCGCTCCAACTTCAATAACTGCAACTCCACCAGCTAATTTAGCTAATCTTTCTTGTAATTTTTCTCTATCAAATTCAGAAGAAGTTTCTTCTATTTGTCTTTTTATCATACCTATTCTATCTTTTATAGCAGATTCATTTCCTGCACCATGTACTATTACTGTATTTTCTTTGTCAACCTTAATAGTACTAGCTCTACCAAGCATATCTACAGTTGCTTCTTTAATATCAAGACCTAATTCTTCTGTTATAACTTGCCCACCAGTTAATATAGCAATATCTTCTAACATTGCTTTTCTTCTATCTCCAAACCCAGGAGCCTTAACAGCAACAACATCAAATGTTCCTCTTAATTTATTAATAACTAGAGTAGTTAATGCTTCGCCTTCTATATCTTCTGCAATTATTAATAGTTTCTTTCCTTGTTCAACAATTTGCTCCAATATAGGAAGTAAGTCTTGAATATTAGATATCTTTTTATCTGTTATTAATATATATGGATTTTCTAATTTTGCTTCCATCTTCTCTAAATCAGAAGCCATATAAGGAGATAGATAGCCTCTATCAAACTGCATCCCTTCAACTACTTCTAAATTAGTTTCCATAGTCTTAGACTCTTCTACAGTTATAACTCCTTCTTTACCTACTTTGTCCATAGCTTCTGCTATAAGCTTACCAATTTCTTCATCTCCAGCAGATATAGCTGCAACTTGAGATATTTCTTCTTTATTTTCAATTATTCTTGATATTTCTCCAATTCTTAAAACCGCTTTTTTAACAGCTTTTTCTATACCTTTTCTAAGAATTATAGGATTTGCTCCAGCTGCAACATTTTTAAGACCTTCTTTTATTATTGCTTGTGCTAAAACAGTAGCAGTTGTTGTACCATCTCCAGCAATATCATTAGTCTTAGTAGCAACTTCTTTAACTAATTGAGCTCCCATATTTTCATAAGGATCTTCTAATTCTATTTCTTTTGCTATTGTAACTCCATCATTAGTAATAAGAGGAGAACCAAATTTTTTATCTAATATAACATTTCTACCTTTTGGTCCTATTGTAACTTTAACTGTATTCGCTAATTTATCAACACCAGCTTCTAATGATTTTCTCGCTTCTTCTGCAAATCTAATTTCTTTAGCCACTTTAATCCCTCCCAAAAATATCTATATAAATTGTTTTTTTTATTTATTCTTCAATTATCGCTAAAATATCACTTTGTTTTAATATTATATACTCTTGTCCTTCTATTTTTATTTCAGAACCTGCGTATTTTGAAAATATAACCTTATCATTTTCTTTAACTTCCATTTTAATTTCACTTCCATCGACCATTCCACCAGGACCTACTTCTTTAACTATAGCCATTTGTGGTTGTTCTTTTGCACTACCAGGAAGTACTATCCCGCTTTTTGTTTTTTCTTCTGCTTCAATTTTTTGAATTACAACCCTATCCGCAAGTGGTTTAATTTTCATAACCGTATTCCTCCTTAAAAATTTTAATATTTAGCAATTAATTATTTTTTATTTATTAGCACTCATTAAACGCGAGTGCTAACTACAAATATATATTATATAATTTTTTTAATTTTTTCAAGTACTTTTTTTATTATTTTTTGTATTTAAAATAATTATTTTAGATATAATAATAATTAATATACTATTTTTATAACTTTATATATAAAAAAGCTGAGGAAACCCTCAGCTTATTATAGTTTATTTTAAGATAAATCATAATAAATTATAAAATTTTTATTTATAATAATTATTTAGTTAATTTTTCATGAATTGATTTAGCAGCCTTTTTACCAGCTCCCATTGCTAATATAACTGTTGCAGCACCTGTTACTACATCTCCACCAGCATATATGTGATCTTTACTTGTTTGACCAGTTTCTTCATCAATTGTTATAAGTTTTCTACTATTAGTCTTTAGACCTTCTACCTCAGCAATAAGAGGATTAGGTAAAGTTCCAAGAGCCATTATAACTGTATCTACATCCATATCAAACTCAGAACCTTCTATTTTAATAGGTTTTCTTCTTCCACTATCATCTGGTTCACCAAGTTCCATTTTAACACAAGTCATACCAGTAACGTTCCCACGCTCATCCATAAGTATCTTAACTGGATTAGTTAGAGTATCAAATATTACACCTTCTTCTTTTGCATGATGTACTTCTTCAACTCTAGCAGGTAATTGTTCTTCTGATCTTCTGTAAACTATATGAGTTTGCGCTCCAAGTCTAAGTGCAGTTCTAGCTGCGTCCATCGCAACATTTCCTCCACCTATAACAGCAACCTTTTTACCCAAACTAATAGGAGTATGATAGTCTTCTCTATAAGCCTTCATAAGATTAGTTCTTGTTAAAAATTCATTTGCTGAAAATACATTGTTTCCATTTTCTCCTGGGATACCCATGAATCTTGGAAGTCCAGCACCTGAACCTATAAACACAGCATCAAAATCTTCATTTTCAACTAATTCTTCAATTGTAGCAGTTCTACCAATTAAAACATTAGTCTCAACTTTAACACCTAAAGCTTTTATTCTTTCTATTTCTTTTTCAACAACAGCTTTCTTTGGAAGTCTAAATTCAGGAATCCCATAAGTTAAAACTCCACCAGGTTCATGTAATGCTTCAAATATAGTAACATCATAACCTATTTTAGCTAAGTCTCCTGCACATGTTAAACCAGCAGGTCCACTTCCTATTACAGCTATTTTTTTATCAATTTGTTCTGTTGCTGTTTCTACTTTTAGATTGTTTTGTAATGCATAATCTCCAACAAATCTCTCTAATTTACCAATAGCAACTGGTTCTCCTTTTATTCCAAGAACACATTTAGATTCACATTGAACTTCTTGTGGACAAACTCTACCACATACAGCAGGTAATGAACTGTATTTAGCCATAACCTCAACTGCTTTTTCAATATCTCCTTTTTTTATGTGTTTTATAAATTCAGGAATATTAATTGAAACTGGACAACCGCTTACACATCTTGGGTTTTTACATTCTATACATCTACTAGCTTCTTGCATTGCTTCTTCCTTAGTATAGCCTAAACAAACTTCATCGAAATTTGTAGCTCTTACTTTAGGATCTTGTACTTGAGGTTCTAATCTAACAGGTTTCATTATTTATGTGCACCTCCACATCCGCATTGTTTTCCGCCAGCTTTTTTGTCTTCTTCTTTAACTTTTGCTCTACCTTCTTCTGATTTGTATAAAGCTTGTCTTCTCATAGCTTCATCAAAATCAACTAAATGACCATCAAATTCAGGTCCATCAACACATGCAAACTTTACTTCATCACCAACAGTTACTCTACAAGCACCACACATACCTGTACCATCAACCATTATAGGATTCATACTTACAACTGTAGGTATTTCATATTCTTTAGTAAGCATTGCTGCAAATTTCATCATTATAACAGGCCCTATTATAATAGCTCTGTCATATTTCTTTCCTTGATTATCAATAAGGTCTTTTAAGCAATCTGTTACTCTTCCGTTAAAACCATAAGATCCATCATCTGTTGTTGGATAATAGTTTTTTGACACAGCTTTCATTTCATCTTCTAATATAAGAAGATCTTTAGTTCTACTTCCTACTATTACATCCACATCTACACCGTTTTCCTTCATCCACTTAACTTGAGGATAAACAGGAGCTGCTCCAACTCCACCAGCAATGAATACAATACTTTCTTTTTTGATTTCTTCTAAATCCTCTTCTAAAAAATCACTTGGTCTTCCAAGAGGTCCTGCAAAATCTTTAACAGAATCTCCTTCGTTTAATTTTGCAAGTTCAATAGTAGACTTTCCAACTGGTTGGAATACTATACTTACAGTTCCCTCTTTTTTGTCATAATCCGCTATAGTTAGAGGGATTCTTTCACCTTTTTCATCCAATTTAATAATTATAAATTGTCCTGGTTTTGCTCCACTTGCTACTCTTGGAGCTTTGATGTTCATTAAAATAATGTCATCATTAAGCATTCTTTTTTTCACGATTTCAAACATTTTCACGCCTCTTTTCTTTATTTTTTTTATTTCAGCATGAGTTGGATTTTAATTTATATTATATGTAATTTATATTTATATGAGTTTGAAATACATTAAAAAAATGCATTTCATTCTCCCAAATAATTATAACATACATTCCATATACTTAACATTAATTAATAAAATTATTTCTATTTTTTTATACAATTTAATTTATAATTATTCATAAATCATTTCATTTGTATATTTCAATCTATCTCTTTTAATAGCATTATATGTATATGTCAAAAAAATAATAAGAATTTACAACAAAAAATTCCTATAGCTATATCCATTGTTATTAGTGCGTTTTATTTTTATTTCTTATTTTTTTAAAAATCTCTTGATAATATATTTTATATTTGTTAATATGAACTTGTAAATGTTATTTTTTTAACTTTATAAATAAATATTATACTATACATTATATTTATTTAATGAAATATTTTCATATTTAAAAAGGGGGAAATGAAATGAATCGTTTTACTTTACCTAGAGATATTTATTTTGGAAAAGGTTCACTTGAAACATTAAAACAAATTGAAGGAAAAAAAGCCATTATAGTTGTTGGTGGTAGCTCAATGAAAAGAACAGGCTTTTTAGATAAAGCTTGCAACTATCTTAATGAAGCAGGCATAGAAACAAAATTAATTGAAGGTGTTGAACCAGATCCTTCAGTTGAAACAGTTTTTGAAGGTGCAAAAATAATGTCTGAATTTGAACCTGATTGGATTATATCAATGGGTGGAGGTTCTCCAATAGACGCAGCTAAAGCAATGTGGATTTTCTATGAATATCCAGAGTTTACTTTTGAAGAAGCTGTAAAACCATTTAATATTCCACCACTTAGAAAAAAAGCTAAGTTTATAGCAATACCTTCTACAAGTGGTACAGCAACAGAAGTTACAGCATTTTCTGTAATAACTGATTATAAAAAGAAAATCAAATATCCTTTAGCAGACTTTAATCTAACTCCAGATATAGCAATTGTTGATTCAGAGTTAGCTGAATCTATGCCAAAAAAATTAGTTGCTCATACTGGTATGGATGCTTTAACACATGCTATTGAAGCATATGTTGCAGGTCTTAGATCATCATTCTCAGATCCACTTGCGTTAAATGCTATAATGATGGTTAAAGATTACTTAAAATCTTCTTTTGATGGTAATATGATAGCTAGAGATAAAATGCACGAAGCACAATGTTTAGCTGGAATGGCATTTTCAAATGCACTTTTAGGTATTACTCATAGTATGGCTCATAAAATAGGAGCTGTATTCCATGTACCTCACGGATGTGCTAATGCAATACTTCTACCATATGTTATTAATTACAATAAAAAAGAATGTATGGATAGATATGCTCATGTATCAAGAATGTTAGGACTTTCTGGTAATACTGATGAAGAACTAGTAGATTCTTTAGTTGATATGATTAGAGAATTAAATAAAGAATTAGATATTCCTCTAACATTAAAAGAATATGGTGTTACTAAAGAAGATTTTGATTCGAATGTAGAATATGTTTCTAAAAATGCAGTATTAGATGCTTGTACTGGTTCTAATCCAAGAACTATTGACGATGAAAATATGATTAAATTATTCAAAGCTGCATATGATGGCTTAGAAGTTAATTTTTAAATAATAAATTGATATAACAAAAAAGCGATGATAATTTCATCGCTTTTTTTATTAAAATCTAGAACAAAATAAAATTTATAAAAAATACATCTAATTTATTTATAAATTTTATTCTTCTTTTTCTAAACTCAGTTCTTTTTCTTTTTTCAGTTCTTCATTTTTACTTAATTCTTCTTCTTTTTCTTTTAAATTATTTTCTAATTCCGTAAGTTTTTTATTGAGTTCCTTATTTAATCTCTTTAATTTAAACTCTCTAATAATACCAAATAAACTCGCTATAATTCCACCTAACAATGCTGATATAAATATTATTACTGCTTGTGATGTTGTAAATGTAAAAGTTAAAAAATTTACATTTATATTATTTGAATTTTGAATCGCAAATATCGCAACTATTATTGCAAATACCAAAGATAATATAAAATTCTTTTGCAAATTTATCTCCCCTTTCAATTTTAGAAATTAATTTTATTAAAAGAATCTAGCCCCAAGCGCACATAGTAAATTACTTATCGTCTCTATATCAAACCCAGTTGCTTTAGCTATTTCTTCTACAGTCATACCCATAGATTTATATTCTATTATCTGATCATATTCTTCCTTACTTAATTCTTCCATATAAAAATAATCATTTTCAATACTCATAATATCACCCTTTATAAATCATTTGTTATATTTTTTAACCATTTTTTAGAAATAAGTCTTTTGTATGCTAATATAACTTTCGGAGCTTCTTCTAAAGATATTAAGAAAAAAGTTTTTATAACGCCTAATTTTAATACTATTCCTCCAAATATCCCAAGAGGAATGGCAACAATCCAAACACCAAGCAAATCTATTAAAAGTCCAAACTTAGTGTCCCCTCCACTTCTACAAACTCCTATTATCATATTGATATTAAAAAACTTAATTGGTAAAAACATTATTATTATTATAAGCAAACTCTTTATATCATTTAATACTTCATTTGATATATTAAAAAAATAAAGTATTAAAGGATTACATAAATATATCAAACTCCCTATTAATATACCCATAATAGGTGTTAATATAGATATCGAAACAGCTTCTTCATAAGCTTCCTCTAATTCATTTTCTCCAATTTTATTACCGATTATAATAGCAGAACCATGTCCAAGTCCAAACATTATAACTGAAAATAGATTTTGAATTGTCATGGCTATTTGTATTGAAGCAACAGCCTCCTTGCCTATATAACCATAAATCACCATATATCCAATTGTTCCAAGAGCCCACATACCTTCATTAAATATTACAGGTAATGAAATTTTTATATACCTTTTTAGAAGATTATTATCAAATCTAAGTTCTTCAAAACTAAATTTGATATCAAAATTCATAAATCTTATACCAAAGTACATAACAATTAGTTGAATTATCCTAGATATTAAAGTTGCATATGCCGCTCCATCAACTCCAAGTTGCGGAAAGTTAAAATTACCAAAAATCAAAAGATAGTTAAGCACAGTATTCGCACCTAAAGAAATTATACTTACAACCATCGGTAATTTAGTTTTGCCAATACTTCTACATGCAGACTCCATAGTAAATGAAAGCATTGTTATTGGATAGCTAAAACCAACTATCCTAAGATAAGAACTTCCCAATTTAATTACAGATTCATCTTTAATAAATATTCTCATAAGCTGCGTTGGAAAAAACACCGCTACTATAAAGAATATAAAACCAATTATTGCCCCTAAAGAAAAACAAATTCCCATAGTAGATTTTATTCCCTTATAATTTTTTTTCCCATAAAATTGGGACATAAAAATAGATCCCCCACTATTGATTCCAAATCCTAATAACATTACAAAAAAGAATATTTGATTCGCCAAACCAACTGATGCAATTTGAGTCTCACCCAAATTACCTATCATAATAGTATCAACCATATTCAAACTAGATGTTATAAAATTTTGTATTATTATAGGAATTGATATCAAAAATAGATTCTTTAAAAAACTCTTTTTTAATTTAATTTTTTTTATTTCCATAAATATCTCCATTTTATTAAATTTTTTATTCCAACACCTTTATTATATATTATTTTAATTATAAATCACATTTGTTTCTTATTATTTTTTTAAACTCTCTATTAATATATCATAATTACCTCTATCAAATTTTAAATTCATTGACTGCGCAAAAATATTTTCAAAATAAGAAAAATCTCTATCTGGATAAAAAATATTTAAATATCTTAATACATCTTCATTTGTAATTTTGACAAAACCATATTTATTATAAGATTTTAAATCTAAATCATAATTATTTAGTCTATCATACACTTCATTTGATGTTTTTGAATAATATCCTTCTTTAAAATAAAGCATATTATTAAAAAATTCTAAATTAGATATTTTACTATCATCTCGCCTTATATTTTGATTTATTAAATTTGTTATGTTTTCAAGTCTATAATTTTTATCATAAATCCCTTCAATCATATCTTTTAACGCATCTTTAGTATTAAGATTTTCTAATATATGCATCAAAACTATTCCACCTGGATGAGTTTTATTTATAACATGATTGCTTATTTCTTTAGCAGTTTTTTTTCTCCAATCATTAGTATCAATAGACCATAATACTACATTTTCATACCCCAAATCCAAAGCTATTTTATCAACTCTTTTATTATGTGCCCCATAAGGAGGTCTTAAAAATTTAACCAAATCTTTAGATGTATAATCTTTATATTTCTTTTCCAAATTCAAAATTTCATTTTTTATTCTTTCATCGGAAATTTTAGTAAGTTCATAATGCGAATATGTATGATTTGCAATCTCGTGACCTGAATTACAAAGCATAGTTAGAAGCTCTGGGTTTTTATCAATTGATTTCCCATTTATAAAAAAAGTCGCTTTTACATCATATAAATATAATGTATCTAATATAGGTTTGACATCCTTAATTTCACCCCAGTCATCAAAGGTTAAACTCATTATATTTTTACTTCCTTTTACATTTCCAATCACTCTTCTATTTCCCAATGCAAAAGAAAAATTTACAAATATCATTACAAATACAATACTCAATGCTATTATGTTTTTCTTTTTAATTTTTAGTTCATAATTTAGTTTATTTTTTATCATATTGCCATCTCCAATTTCTATTTATTCTAAAAACCTATTTAATTTTATAGTCTTATACCAATTAAAACAACAGCTATTATTTACAATTTGTATATTTATTTAAATGTATCAATAATAAGAATATATTGAAATTGTAAAATTTTTTATTTTTTATACAAAACAAAGCTGTCATATTATATATAAATTTCTTAATATGACAGCCCCATTTAAAATTTTTTAATATCACGATTTATAAATTTTTATAACTATATTATAACTTATTTTTAATTATAAATCTTAATTTTTTATTTTTTTTCATCTATAGTTCCAACAACAATAGCTTGTTGTCCCATAGCTCCACAAGCTATTTCATATTTATCAAATACAACTACTATTTCTTTATTTTCATTTATATAAAACTTTTGATTTTCCTTTATAGACTTAAATCCACCTTCTCCAGTAAAATATCCTGTTTCACCTGATTTTATTTGCTTATCTATATAAGTTTTTATTTTTTCATTTGCTAATTCTATATAATTATCTCCCATTAAATCCTCTAAACTAAGTTCCTTAGATGTATTTGTATCTATATTATAAAAATAAGTCTTAGTATAAGCACTACCTAGAGATTCAAATTCATAAACCATAAATGAAAGAATATCTTCATTTGCTAATTTAAGTTCATAATTGACCTCAACTTGTATAGGTCTATAATTTTCTAATGTTCCTCCAGTTTCCAAATAAGCCTCTTTGTATTCCTCTGCTCTTTGTTTAGACTCTTCAATTCTTCCTTCAACTTTTTTTGCAATTTCATTATTGATTTTTTCTTGTAACTCTTTATCCTTCAAATCTTTAATCTTAGGAATCTTTACACTACCTTCCATAACATCCTCTTTAATCTCATAATCTTTAAATATAAGTATTTTAGCTATACTAGATATTACAGGAATTTTATCTATTGTATTTGCAAACGCTTCATTCATATTAATTCCACAAGTAAACATAGTTACAAAAATTAAACTTGCTGCTATTATATTTTTATATTTTTTCTTTATCATTTTTTCTTCTCTCCTTTTTACGCTCGCTTTATTTATTGTATCTTCAACGATATAATTTAAATTATTTGGTATTTTTATATTATTTATTTTAAACTCCTCCCTTCAATCAATACTTTCATTTTCTTTAGGGTTTTATAAAGTCTTGTTTTTACTGTATTTAAATTCACATTCATTTCTTTTGATACTTCATTTATTTTTAAATCCTTAAAAAACCTAAGTTCTATTAATCTTTGTTCTTCATCACTTAATTCCTTTAATACATCATACAAATCTATATTTATATCTAACTCTTCTTCATATGATTTTTCAATATTTAAATCCATCAATATTTCTTTTTTATTCTTTCTTAAAAAATTTATAGCTGTATTTTTTAAGATTTTTAAAGACCAAGTCTTTAGATACTCTATATTTTTTAATTTATCTATCTTAGTTATTATCTTATATATAGTATCTTGAACTACATCTAATGCATCTTGTTCATTTTTAACATATATATATGCTAATTTATATAAATATTCTTGGTTTTCTCTTATAAATTTGATTGCAATCAAATAATTTTCATCTTTTTTATTGTGCACAATTTAACCTCCTTACACTAAATAGACGCACAAGGTTTATAAAAAGTTTTAAAAAAATAAATTTTTTTCTAAAACAAAAAACTGCTATATCAAAGTTTTTTTCTAAAATATATTATAAATTAAAACAATATATTTTAAAATCTTACCTTTAATACAGCAGTTCTTTCTTTTCACATTTATAATATTGGAGAAAATAACCGTGAAAAAGATTCTCCTAATTTTTCTTTTAGATTTCTTTGTTCATATCTTTTTAAATCTAATATCTTGCTATCTTTTAAATCATTTAAAAAATCATTTTCTAACTGTTTTATAATTTTTTTATCATATATAAATCCATTTATCTCAAAATTTATCATAAAACTTCTTAAATCCATATTTGCAGTCCCAACAGATGCAACTTCATCATCAACAATCATTACCTTAGAATGTATAAAACCTTTTTGGTACAAATACACCTTTGCACCAGCTTTTAATACATCTTTAAAATAAGACATAGATGCATAATAAACTATTTTATGATCTGGAATCCCAGGAAATATTATTCTAACATCAATTCCACAAAGTGCAGCTGTTTTTAGAGCCATCAAAATTGATTCATCTGGTATAAAATAAGGAGTTTGTATATATACTCTTTTTTTTGCTAAATTAATAGCACTAAAAAACGCCTTATGAATTGTTTCCCAATTTGAATCAGGCCCACTTGAAGCTATTTGCATCACACAGTCTCCTTTAAATGATATCTTGGGAAAATACTTAAAATCAAATTCTTTTTTATTGGTAGTAAAATACCAATCAAGTAAAAATACCATCTGAAGCATATAAACTGATTCACCTTCAATCTTCATATGCGTATCTCTCCAGAATCCAAATTTTTTGTTTTTGCCTAAATATTCATCCCCTATATTAATTCCACCTGTATATGCTATTTTTCCATCAATTATAACTATTTTTCTATGATTTCTATAATTTAATTTTCTATTCAAAAACGGAAAATAAGACGGTAAAAAAGAAGCTAATTCTATACCATTTTCTATTAATCTATTTATAAATTTTTTATCAAACCAATGCTTATAACTTCCTACATCATCGTATAATATTCTTATTTTTACGCCTTCTTTGGCTTTTTGTATCAATATATCCGATATTTTGTTACCAATTTGACTTTCTTTAAAAATATAATATTCCATATGAATATGATCTTTTGCATGTTTTAAATCACTCAATAAGTATTTAAATTTTTTATTAGCATTTTGCAAAATTTCAACCTTATTATTTGCTGTAAATGGAGATTTTCCTGTATTTAATAGTAATTTTATAATCCTCCTTTTACACCTCATCTCTGGTTTTGAGAAAATCATATCACTAAATATAGCATCTCTTTGAATTTCTATCAAATTCTCCATTTCAGTTAAATATTTAAACATATTGGTCTTTCGTATTTCATCAAAAGCCTTTTTAGTCTTAAAAATTTTATGTTTTTTAACATTTTGCCCTAAAAACAAATAGAATATAAATCCCACTACAGGAAATAATATTAATACTAATAACCAAACCAAAGTCTTTGAAGGGTCTCGATTTTCTAAAAGAACTATTATTGTAACAAATATTGTAGATAAAATTATCAGTACAAAAACCATGATTACAATATGTTTTAATAATTCCATAAAATCCCCTCCATGTAATATAATTTTAGCGTATTTTATTAGATTTATCTATTTTTTTCTTTCCTATGCCAAGTTCTCTAGCATAATAAAATAAATACTGTTGTGCAAAACCTGCATACGGATTAAATAACTTAACTCCATAATCTTTCATTTTATTAAGGCTCATATCTTCATCCAAATAAAACTCTTCCATTACTCTTTTTACCCAAACATCAACAGGAAAAGCGTTCTTTCTGTAAAAAGCAAATAACATTATGCAATTTGATACCTTTGGTCCAATACCAGCAAACTCTCTTAATTGCTCTTCTAATTTAATATCATTTAATTTTTTTAACTCTTGCAATTTGATATTTTCTTCAATTATTTTTTTAGATGTATCTATTATATATTTTGTTCTAAAACTAGTCTTGCACTCCTTTAATTCTTCTTCTGTTATACTTGCCAAATCCTTAGGACTAGGAAATGCATAATAAGTTTTGCCTTCAAATTCTTCAATTTTTTGTCCGTATTTCTCACAGATTCTTTCTACTGTCTTTTTGATATTTGGTATGCTGTTTCTTGCTGATATTATAAAACTAATCATCATTTCATATATATCTTGTTTTAATATTCTCATACCATATCCAAATTCAACAGATTTCTTTAGATATTTATCCATGTTTGCCAAATCATTTTTTAATTTTTTATAATCTGTATCCAAATCAAAATACTCTGCCCAAATATTTTCAAAATCCTCTTTATTGGTATTCATAAAATAAATATCATTATCTTTTTTGTATACCTTTAATACCTTTGAATTATAAACCCCTATATAAGACTTGTCTTCTTGCTTATTCCATCTAAAGCATTGTCCACATTCAAATATATGTTTTGGCTCAAAATCCTCTAAATTCTCTATTTTAATCCCATTTTCTATTTCAATAATTTTCATAATACACCTCTTTATCTTCTTTAATTTTCATTATTTTATAATTATAACACTTTTGTTTTCATTTTAAAATTTTTATAAGCTTTTTTATATATTCTTATATACTTTAATTATTTATATTCTTATTATTTACTAAATATTATACTTTTTTAGTTGATAAATAATAAATATTATAAATAATATTTATTATTTATTTTAGTATTAAAATTATTAAATAATATGCTATAATAATTCTAATAATATTAATTAAAGGTGCTTTTATAAATTTATATAAAAGATAATAGGGAAAAAGGTCTAATCCTTTGCGAACCCATCACTGTGTTGTTGAGAATATATAAATAAACCACTGGTATATTTACTGGGAAGGATTATATATTTTATGAAGCTAAGCCAGGAAACCTGCCTTTGATTAAAAAATGTGGATGACGGTAAAATCCATATTCTTAAAAGTACTATGTATTTTTTTGAATATGGATTTTTTTGTTATCAAAAAGGGGATGTTTATATGAAATTATTAGAAGACAGCATTAAAAATATTAAACCACTTAATGAAGAATTTAAAAAATTAGCAAAAGAAAGATTGGATCTTCAAATCAAACCATTAGATAGTTTAGGTAAATTAGAAGATATAGCAATTCAATTAAGCGGTGTATTTCAAAAACAATTTGTAGATATAAATAAAAAACTTATCTTGGGCTTTGGTGCAGACCACGGTGTATTTTATGAAAATGTGTCACCTTGCAAAAGAGATGTAACCAAATTACAATTTTCTAATTTTGTAACTGGTGGTAATGGTGTAAAAACCATATCAAGCTTTACAAATTCAGATGTTTGGGCAATTGATGTTGGTATTGATTGTGATGAAATTATAAAAGGAAGTTTTGATGAAAAAATAAGAAAAGGTACTTCTAATCTAAGAGTTGGACCAGCAATGACCAAGGATGAAGCTATTAAATCCTTAGAAATTGGTATCAAATATGCGAATAAAGCCAGTTTAGAAAATTATGACCTTATAGGTATTGGTGAAATGGGTATTTGTAATACAACACCTTCAACAGCTATAATGTGTGCTTTTTATGATTTTTCGCCAGAAGATATTACAGGAATGGGCTGTGGTCTTGATAATCAGGGAATTAATAGAAAAATAAATGTTATTAAAGATTCTCTTAAAGTAAATGCACCTATTAATAAAGATTCTATTGAAATTTTATCTAAGTTTGGTGGATTTGAAATAGGCGCTATGGCTGGAGCTATTTTAGGTTGTGCTAAAAATAGAAAAATAGTTGTTTTGGATGGATTTATTTCATATGCAGCTTATATTCTTGCATATAATTTAAACCCACTTGTAAAGGAATATGTTATTAGCTCTCATTTGTCAGATGAACCAGCATCCAAAATGTTACTTGATAAATTAGACTTATCTCCACTACTTAATCTAAATATGAAACTAGGTGAAGGTTCAGGAGCTTCAATAGCCTTTAATATAATCGAAATAGCAAATCACACATATAAAAATATGCTAACTTTTGATGAATCAAATATGGAAAATACTCATCCATAATAAAATTTTTTCTTTATATTCCTTGTTTTTCAATTTTATATGCTATATAATATGTTAATTAATATATTATATAAAGGGATGTGATTTTATGTATTCTCAAAAATTAATAGGTAGAATTTTATCTTTTGGTATGGGGTTGATGGCAATTTTAGCTGTTATTTTTAAAGAGATTTATATTTTTAGGTTAGGCTTTGCTCTTTTTATTGTATTGATTTGTATTTGGGGATTTTTAGATTCCAAAAGAAATCAAAAATCTTCATTATTAAAAAATGTTTTTTATATTGTTTTTCCTATTGTAAGTATATATTATATCCTATCTTAATTTTAAAAATTACTATATTAAATTATAAAAAGAGACTTCCACCAAGAAAAGATACTACATAATCTGTAAGTAAATTTTCTAATGCGAGAGCCTCTTTTTCTTTATATTTTAATTATTTTTAATATAAATAACTTATTCCTAAAAACCCTCCACCTAATATAATTGTATAAAATCCTGATATTACTTTTTTTAACTTAGGATATAAAACACCCATAATTATCATTCCAAGTAAAAGAGGAACTGATATAAAAGATAAAGCCTCAACACCTCTATTTAAAATCTCCTTAACATAGGGTGTTTGCATTGAATTAAAAGGTACAAAAATAAAATTTATAAAACAAGCTATTAAACACATATTAAGAACTATTTTTGATTCTAATAAATATTTAAAGCCTTCTTTAAGATCTTTAAAACTACCGCCCATAGTCATAGCTTCTTTTTTAATCAAATCTTGATATTTTATTGTTATTATAATAAACCCAGATATAAAGAATGTCATTGCATCTATAAGTATAGCGCCACTTGTCCCTATAGTACTTATAAATATAGCCGCTAAAGAAAATCCACTTAATTCTACAATTCTAACAAGAGTAGAATCTAAAGACATACCATAATCAAGTTTTTCTTTATCTAATACCATCGAGTACATACTCGATGCTGATGGTGCTCTAAAGGTTTCAAAAGTGGAATTAAGGAAAGTAAGCACATATAAATGCCATGGCTTAATCATATTCATTAAAAGTAGTATAGCTGTTAATAATACCGTTAAACCTCTTCCCATATCACATGTGAATATTATTTTTTTCTTTGAATGATAACCTGCAAACACTCCAGCAAACATACCAAATAATAAATTAGGTATTCCATTTACAGCAAATAATGTAGCCATCATAGTTTTTGAGCCTGTAAGTTCATAAACCATCCAAGAATAAGCAATTGTATCTAATGAATCTCCAAAACGTGATATCAACTTAGCTATCAAATTTTTAATATATTGCTTTTCTTTTAATAAAGTTTTGTATGTTATTTCATTTTTTGTTTCTATTTTCGCTTGTACACTCATAAAATCCCCCCCAAATGATGATATTATAACTTTATATGTAATAAATACATAAATCTATAACATCATAAAAATAAGGTTTTTTTTACTTTTTATTGGATTAATTCTTTTAATTACTATTGATTTTATATATATTGTTAAAAATTATTTATTACTTTATAAGTTTTTTTCTTAATTTTATATATACTTTAATAGTACCCAAAAAATTCTTTTGACATATCTCATCCATATCATAAAAATTCATCGCAAGCTTTTCCAAAACATCTAAATACTCTCTTTCTGTTATAAGAGTATTTAGAGGATATGGATATGTATCAAATAATGAACAAATCATATTCATCGCAAAATAATTATCTTCATCTAACTCCAAAGCATATTTAAAATAACTATAACCATAATCATCTACCAAACTAATCCCTATAACATTTATCACAAGTCCTATCAAAGCTATAAACTTAGATTTAACCTTATTATCCATCTTGTTTTTATTCAAAAATAATTCAATCTTATCTATTAGGATTTGTGCATCTTCATCTCCAATTGAATTTAAAAATTCATCGTATTCCTTTTGATTTTTCATATTATCCACCAACCTAAATGATTTAATAAAAAAACATAATATTTCACTATCTATTTTTATTTCTTATTTTTTCTATGTAACAAATAATTTTTTCTTCTTCTGATAACTTCACTTATTTTAGCTAGAAAAATTTCCCTATTAAATTCACTTAAATCATCAAAATTTTTAATCATAATTCTTATATAATCTAAATATTCTAATTCATCTACTATGTCACATGTATAAAAGTTATCATATATACAACATATCCCAAGCATTGCATAATAATTATTTACATCTAATTTAAGAGCCTCTTTAAGATATGAATATCCACAATCTTCAACTACATATGGCGATAAATTTATTACCATATTTCCCAAAAAAGCTAAGAATTTAGACCTTGTTATATCATCCATATCTTTTTTATTTTTTTTTACAAAAGATATTAAATCTTTTACTAATTTCTCATGTTTATCAAAATCTGATATTCTATCTTCAAATTCTTTATACTTTTTATCATAATCCATAATATCCTTATTAGGATTTTTGCTTATTAAATTCATATTTTTTAATATTTTATCAACACGTATAAAAGACATTTACTCACATCCTTTTATAATTTTATAAATATGTATATTATTAAATTATATCAAAATAAATACTATTTATGTATATTTATGTACTATTAAAATGGATTTAATAAAATTTAAAACAATAAAAAAAAGCTAAAACTCTAAATTAATTGAGTTTTAGCTTTTTATTTTTAAATTATAACATAAATGTTATAAGGACAAATACTAATACAAATCCCATTAGGAATATCGAAGAACTTATGCCTTCCATACTGTTATAAATTTTTTGTGTTCCTTCAACCATATTTATAGCATTTGCTCTTACCTTTTCCTTCTTTTGATTATAATTAGAAATATTATTTTGAATTATTTGTTTATCTAATAATTTCATATTTTTTATAATATCTTTTTTGCCCGAAACATCATTTTGTGCAAATTTAATACTTTTATATATTGTATTTACTATCTTTAGCACAAATCTATCAACCTTAGAAAACAAAATTGCTGATATTTGATATATTGATTTTGCTAAACCAAAATAGATTTTTTCTAAACTTAATAATTTAAGTGTAGGATTAATATACGTATCTCCTTGTAATAAGAACTTTCTTATAACAAATAAATAAATTATAAGCCCACTAAATGAAATCTTAAAAAACGATTTGTATGAAGCAAAACTATAAAGATGATCAAATACATGCATATCTATTTCTTTTCCTGGGAAATTAATATTATGTGCGTAATTTATTATAAAATTAGGGTTCATACCTATATAAATTATAAAACCACCTAATACAATCATAGTAAATAACGCTCTTTTTCTAACTTCCTCTTTATATTGCCCTTGGAATTTATCCTTATCATGTTCTACAAATAAAGCTACAAATATCTTTGTAAGATATGCAAAAGTAAAACTACTTGATAGGAAAAATACTATTTCTGCAACAGTCATATAAAAACTATGTGTATGTTTATGTGCTTCATAAAATGTTTCGTGAAGCAAAGTCTTACTTATAAATCCATTCGTCATCGGTGAACCTATTATAGCTAAAAATGCTATTAAAAATACTGTTTTTAGTATATTTTTATTATATCCAAATCCTCTTATCTTATTGATACTTAAATCATGTAATATCATATATACAATACCTGCACCCATAAATAATAATACCTTAAATATTGAATGATTAAATATATAAGTAAGTGCAGAAAATAATGCTAAATTATCTCTATCTAATATCCCGTAAAGTGCAATTGCACTAATTATATAACCAGCTTGGCTCATTGAAGAATAAGCTAATATTCTCTTTATATTTCTTTGGAATAATGCCAAGAATCCTCCAAGAAGCATATTTGTAAGTCCTAAATATAAAAGAATTTTGCTTACAAACAAATCTCCATGCAATAACTCTACCATAACTATAAATATACCAAATACTCCGACCTTTATAAGTATACCTGAAAGTATAGCACTGGCTGGTGTTGGTGCTGCTGGATGTGCCTTTGGAAGCCATGTATGAAATGGAAACAAGCTAGCCTTAACAGCAAATCCAACCATTATAAGAGAACCAATTATATATTTAGTATTTCCAAGACCCTCTAGTCTAAACCCAGCTAAACTTATATCTAATGTATTTGTATAATCATATAATAAAAATATTCCCATTAAAGTTATAAGCCCACCAAATACAGCCATTGATAAATATGATACTCCTGCTTCATGAGCATATTTATCTTCATCGTGTATTACTAATATATAAGATGTAAATGACATTATTTCAAAGAATGTAAATAGATTTAATATATTTTGAGATAAAAATACTCCTAAAGTACTTGAAAGTGTTAGCATAAAAAATGTGTAATATCTATTTCTATTTTTGTATTTGATAAGATACTGAGTTGAATATATCATTATCAAAAACCAAATCAGTGCAGTTGCAAATACAAATACAAATCTAAAATAATCTAATTTTAAAGATAATCCAGTTCCCATAACTCCACTAATTTCTAAGGACATTGGAAATTCAAAATTATTATAAATTATTATAGTTAATAACAAGGTAAGTCCACATGAAAATATATTAATTTGATCTCTTAAGTTTTCGTTTTTTCTTCCTACAAAAAATCCTACTAAGGCTGATACAAAAGGTATTAATATTAAACTAAGCAATATCATATTTTCCATCAAACTCACCTTCTTTCATATTTTTAATAGTTAAATCATCATCTTAAACAAAATCATAATTACAAGTAAAGTTGCTGTAAGCATAATTGAACTACTTAAGCTATTTCCTTTAACTCTTAAATGTGTACATAAATCTTTTACATTATTTATATCCTTATTATTCATATTTTTATTAGATAAATCAATATTTATAAATTCTAAAAAACTATTTTTTAAATATGTAAATACATTTATAAAAGACCTATCTACTAATGAAAATATTTTTACAAAAGACTTATATGTGCTTAAAAACAAAGGAATATAAAAATTTTGTTCTAAATTCATCCATTTAAGTGATGGATTTATATATATATTTACCCCATTTTTTAATATTCTTAAATGTCTTCTTATAAATAAGAAATATATAAGAATACCTAGAGCAAATACACTTAAAGATGATTTTATATTTGTAAGACTGTAAAATTCTAAATATGATACATGTTCTAAGTCAAAGACATTTAGTGATAAATTTAGATATTCCACAAAATCATTTGCAAACAATCCAAGATATATAATTAAAATTGATGGAATTGCAAGTGAAAATATACCTCTTTTTTTAATTTTATTTTTGAATTGTCCCTTAAATTCACTATTTGATTCTACAAATAAACTTATAAAAATCTTAAGCATATAAGCAACTGTAAAGCTACTTGATATATTAAAAATTAAATTAAGTAAAAATCCATATTTAATATGATTTTCATGTATAATCTCCAAAAATGCATGATGTATTAAATTCTTACTTATAAAACCATTAAATCCTGGAAAACCACATACTGCGAACATCCCAATTACAAAAAATAATTTTATTAAATTCTTATGTCTAAAAAATCCTCTTATCTTATTGATACTTAAATCATCAACAAACATATATATTATTCCAATTGTAAAGAATAATAATACTTTAAAGATACCATGATTTATTATATGGTATAAAGTTGATAATAATGCCAAAGATGAACTTTCTTTCATAAATGTAAATATTGAAACACCTAATGTTATATAACCTAATTGACTCATAGATGAATATGCTAATATTCTTTTAACATTTCTTTGGAATAATGCTAAAAATCCACCTAAAAACATTGTTATAAGAGACATTACCATAAGTGTATATGCATAAATGGAATCAGATGGCATTATATAATAAGAAATCATTATAAGCCCAAATACACCAGCCTTAGATAATACTGCTGATAAAACTGCTGTTACAGGCATTGGTGCTGCTGGATAAACTTTTGGCAACCATATATGAAATGGAAAACTACATGCCTTTATAGCAAATGTACTCATAAGTAAAAATCCTATTATATATTTTTCTTTACCAAGCAAATAGATATTTTCTCTTATCAAAGTAAAGTCAAGCGCATTTGTATAATCATATAATAAAAATATTCCAAGCAAACTGACCATTCCACCTGCAACAGATATTAATATATACATTTTACCTGCATCATGGGAGTATTTATCTTCATCATGTATTACTAATATATATGATGTAAATGCCATTATTTCAAAGAATGTAAATAGATTGATTATATTTTCTGACATGAATATTCCAAGAGTTGCACCAAGGGTCATCATAAAAAAAGTATAATATCTATTTCTATTCTTATATTTAATAAGATATTGTGTTGAATAAATTGTAGATAAAAACCATATAAAAGTTGTTAAAACTATAAATAAAATTCTAAAAGAATCAATTTTCAAATTAAGTCCAACACCCATTATATCTGGTATATAAAATGATAAATCTGAATGTAAGCTTTCTTTGAATAAATAAAGAGATATTAAAAATTCGAAAAAAGTCACAAAATCATAAAATATATTTCTTAAATTTTCATTTTTTTTGCCTATAAAAAATCCAATTAAAGCTGATATAAAAGGAATCAGAAGAAATGTAATAAGTATTAATTTCAAAGTACCACCCTCTATAAAACTGTATTAGTAATATTTCTAATAAAATTAATTATCAAATTTGGAAATAATCCTATAAATACAACTAAAGAAGTTATACAAACTATAGGAAATATCATATATTTACTTGGATCACTAACCTCACTTCTTATTTCACCCTTTGCAAAAAAAGCTGTTATTACAATTGGAAGTAAATATGCGGCTGTTAAAAATGCACTAAGTAAAAGTATTACTGGAAACATTATTTTATTTGCATTAAGTCCACCAAGAGCCAAATACCATTTACTTACAAAACCATTACTCGGAGGTATTCCTATTAATGATATAGAAGAAATTGCAAAACACCACATTGTAATAGGCATTTGTTTTCCTATTCCCTTCATATTTGATATTTCTTTTTCATGTGCTTTTATATATATCGCTCCTGCGCAGAAAAATAGAATAATTTTTATAAGTGCATGATTTATTAAATGCAAAAGACCTCCAAGTAAAGCATTTTCATTTAGCATCATTATTCCAAGCATTATATATCCAAGTTGACTTATTGTAGAATAAGCAAGTCTCTTCTTTAAATTATCATGACTAAGTGCTAATAATGACCCCATGAGTATAGTTATTCCAATAAATATCGAAGCATATATCACTACATCTGTCTTTAGTAAAGCTTGCTTTCCAAATATATAATATGTTATTCTAACTATCGCAAATATACCTGATTTAACAACTGCAACAGCGTGTAAAAGTGAACTTACTGGAGTTGGAGCTACCATTGCAGATGGAAGCCATGAATGAAATGGTACTAGCGCTGCCTTTACTCCAAAACCTAAAAACATACACATAAATGCCATTTTTATAAGCTTAGCATCTGCATCTTTATAGATACTTCCTTTTGCTATAAAAGTAAAATCAGGACTTATCTTATAAAGAAATATCATTCCAAGTAATACTAACGTTGCTCCAAAGAAAGAATATAATATATATTTTCTTCCACTTTTGAAAGCTTCTTTTGATTCGCTGTGTATAACTAGTGGAAATGTTGCCAGAGTTAAAAGTTCATAAAAAATATAAAGAGTGAATAAATTACCTGAAAAAGCAATTCCAAGTGTTACTCCTAATGTTCCTACAAAAAAAGTATAAAATCTTTTTTGTTTTTTTTCATGATCCATATATTCCTTTGAATAAAAAGTTGTAAATATCCAAAGTATTGATGCTAAAAATGAAAACAAAAGACCCAAATAATCTAATTTTATAAGTATCTTAAAAAAATCACTCACTTCAAAGATAGTATATTCTCTGATATTTGAAAATTTAAGTATCAATATATATATAATCAAATTCATAAAAACTACAAACGCGGTTAATTTAAAAGCCTTATTGTCATCTAATTTTTTATTAAGACCCATAATCATAAATGCAATTAATGGTATCAAGACTGGTAAAACTATAATAAAATCCATCTTTACTCCTTCCTGTTGTCATATTCTCAATTACAAAATTATATTATTACTATGAGAATATAATTGCTTTTACTCCTATTTCTAATAATTTTATAATATTTCCTGAATAAAGACCCATAAATATCATTGAAATTATAAGTATTAAAGGTGATATAAATTCAATCCCTTTAATTTCTTTACTCTTCCATTTTTTATTATCTATATTTTCTTCTCCAAAATAACCATTTATTATAATAGGGAAATAATATACCAAATTTAAAAGTGAACTTAAAAGAATTATAAATATAAGATTGTATCTTGTACTTTCAATACTAAGTATTGATAAATTCCATTTTGATATAAATCCTGGTAAAATCGGTATTCCAACCATTGAAAATGCAGCTATTGTAAATAAACCCAAAATCTTTGGCATTTCTATTCCTACACCTTTTAAATCTGCTACTTTTTT
Source organism: Peptostreptococcaceae bacterium AGR-M142 (assembly GCA_045345765.1). GTDB lineage: Bacteria > Bacillota > Clostridia > Peptostreptococcales > Peptostreptococcaceae > JAOARY01. The sequence continues at coordinate 2,302,545 of CP148265.1, read as the reverse complement.
ACCTTTTTTATGTATCATAGTTCCTACACATAAGAAAAGTGCTGATTTTGTAAGTGCATGTGACATTATATGATAAAATGCCATTGCCAAAGCCTTATAACCACCAAGCCCAATAGCAAAGAATATATATCCCATTTGTGCAACACTTGAATATGCAATAACACGTTTTGCTTCTTTTTGCAGAATTGCAAATATCGAACCTACTATCATGCCTGCACAACCTAAAACTAATACCATGTTTAAAGCTTCTAAATTATTTATGATTTCAAAACCATAAACTCTGTAAAAAACTTTGATCATTAATACAACTGCACCCTTTATAACTAATGAAGATAATAGTGCACTTGATGGTGCTGGTGCAGAACTATGTGCATCGGGAAGCCATATATGAAGAGGAAACATTGCACCTTTAACACCAAAGCCAATTGTAAAAAGACCAATTGATATTAATATTACATTGCTATACATATCTTTTACTTTTAATAATTCCATATGTGCAAAGTCCATATTTAAATTTCCTGTAATTGAATATATAAATGCAATCCCCATAAGAACAAGACCTGAACCCAAGCAAGAAAGTATTAAATATTTTATTGTAGCTTTTATGTTTTCCTTCTTATCCTTTATAACTATAATTCCACATGATGCTAAATTCGATATTTCTATAAATACAAATGCATTAAATAAATCATTTGTAAAAAGCATTCCAAATAAAGATGCTAATGTTATATTTATAAGAAGATAATAAAACATAATTCTATGTTTTTTTATATCATTTTTTATTGTTTTAAAAGAATATAAAACAACCAAAACTGTTACTAAGTTAAATACAAAAGCTAAAAAACTTTCACAAATTCCAACATTTATTTCTATACCATAAGGTGCATTAAAATGACCCATATTGAATTTATAAGAAGAGTTAGTTAAAACATAATATAGATTTAATACAGATAAGAAAAGTGATGATACCAAAGAAACAATACTTACTTTATATATATTCTTTTCATTTTTTATAAGTGGTAGTATAAAAGCCACACCAAATAATATTAAAATCATCAAGAGGGGAGAAGCTTTCAAAAACATATTACACCTCCATAATATTCATTATTTCATCTATTTCTACTGTTTTGTATTTCTTATATAAAAGAATCGTCAAACAAAGAGCAAATGCTGTTGTACTAACAGCTACAACTATACCTGTAAGCATCAAAGATGTAGGTATAGGATTTATATAATTTGAAGAATCTTTTAATTTATCTATAATAATTGGAGCTTCTTTTCCTCTTATATATCCCTTTGATATAAAGAACAAAAAGATAGCTGTATCCATTATATTCATACCTATTATTTTTTTTATCATATTACTATGTAAAAGAAGCGTCATAAAACCAATACCAAATAGTATTATGGACGCAACTTCAACATAATTAGTCATAAGTCTATCCATCATTTTTTTATATTTCTCCTTCACTAAAAAGACTAAATAATATATAAATAGTGACTGCAACAACAATTCCTACGAATATATTAAGCGGTAATATAGAACCTGCTGATAATATGTTTCCTGGTGTTCCTTTTGGTATCTGTGGTAAATGTAGATGAAGTCCTCCATCTAAAAAGCTATATCCTTTTAAAAGAGTATATCCAAGAAGTGAAAATGATGACAATTTCATCAAATTCTCATAACTAAGCTTTTTTGTTGCTTTTTCCTTTCCATTTGCAATCCTATATAATATAAAACTAGCACCAAGCACTGTTCCTCCTGCAAAACCTCCTCCAGGAGATAAATGACCATTAACTATTATATATATTCCAAAAACTTGTATAAAAGGAGTTACAATTTTGGATATTTCAAATAATACTTTATTATTCATTTTTGACTTTCTCCTTTTTTAGACACATTATTACAACTATGCACCCCGTAAATAATACACCTGCTTCTATAAAAGTATCAAAAGCTCTATAATCTAATATAATTCCAGCTATTAAATTCTTAGCTCCTGTGTCTTTTAAACCTTCTTCTAAATATAATTTAGAAACATAATTATTTGAAGGTACATTTGCCTCTCCAAAATCAGGCAATTCACTAACTCCTATTAATAATATTCCTATTAATATACTAGTTATTATCACTGCAAATAATTTCTTTATCATCCAAAACATCCTTTACTGTTTTATTCTTCTTAATGTCAGTACAAATAAAAGAGTTGTAATTCCAGCTCCTACAGCTGCTTCTGTTATCGCAAGATCTGGTGCATTTAATTGTTGCCATAAAACTGCCATTACCAAGCTATATACCATAAATACTATTATTGCACTTAATGTATCTTTCAAAATCGAAACTGATATTGCAGAAAATATTAAAAAACATAACATAACTTTCATAAACATTTCCATAAAAATGCCTCCCTTTTAATTTTGTTTTTTTATTAATTTTCATTAGATTCATAATTAGAATTAGTAATAAGATGAGTAGCTGTTGGGTTAGTTATCCACAAAAATATCAGAACTAAGATAAGCTTAAATACAACAAAGATATCGTTTGAATAAAAACAAAGTCCGATTAGCGAAAGCACTGCACCTAAAGTATCACATTTTGCAGCACCATGGGCTCTTTTAAAAAAATCATCAAATCTAAATAAACCAAGTGTTCCAACTATAAAAAAGAATAACCCGGAAAATATCAGTATATTCGCAATTATCTGCATAATCATATTCCTCTTTTCTTGCTATTTGCTATATAATTTGATATGACTATTGAAGCTAAAAAACTAATCATAGCATAAACCATTACAACATCTATAAAATATGTTTCTTTTAATAAAAATGATACAAAAGATATTAAAATAATAGTCTTCGTTCCTATAACATTTATAGCTATCAACCTATCACTATTAGTAGGCCCTTTTAATGCTCTTATCAAACATAAAAATATTGTTACAGATAAGACCATGATGCTAAATCCTAAAGTATTCATTTTAAATCTCCTCTAATTTTAAAAGTATCTTTTCAAATCTCGAATTATAAACACCATCTGCAAATTCTTTTTTTAAACAATGAACTTTATAAATATTATCTTTTAAATCAACCGTTATTGTTCCTGGTGTTAATGTTATAGAATTTGCAAATATCACCTTATATAAATCTGATTTCAATTTTGTCCTATATGATATTACACAAGAATCCGTTTCTTCTTTGTAATTTAAAACAATCTTTGCTACTAAAAAATTCGCTATTATTACTTCTTTAATTAATATAATTGTATACAAAGACCATAAATAAAGTTTATTAAACAATTCTATTACCACCTTTTAATTAAAATCATTTGTATCTATCATATCCTCCTTATTAAATTTATATACTAAGAAACAAATCACAGTTCCTAAAAATACCGATTCCATATTAATTCTTCCTTCTACCACATTCCAAAACAATGTCATTAAAGCGATTAATAGCGCATAATTTCTCATAATACTCCTCCTTTTAATAATTTTTTATATTATTATTTTTTATATATAATTTATTTTTTATCAATTATTTTTTGTACACAGAAATCTCAATTTATAACATTGCAAGTTCCATGCCAAATATTTTTATCTTTCTTATAAATGCTTTATTTTAAAGGTTTTTAACAATAAAAATATATATTTTTATAAAATTTTTGCATAAAAATAGAGAATGAAAAAAGTATTTTTAGGGAAAACTTTTTCATTCTCTATTATAAATCGTTTCATTTTGAAACAATATTGATATTTTCTCTTTTTTATATGTTTCATTTTGAAACTCTCCGTTTCATTTTGAAACAGTTTTTATGTTGTTTTGTCAAAAATATAACTAAGTTTATACTTTTCTATCTTCCTATATAATGTAGTTCTTCCTATACCCAAAACTTTTGATGTTAGAGCTATATTTCCACTTAATTCTTCTAATGTCTTTTCTATAGCTATTTTTTCTATTTCACTAAGAGTCAATAATTCATTTTTTAAATTTAAATTATTTGCTAAATTATTTTTCTTCATATAAGAAGGTAGATGATTATATGTTATTATTTCATCTTCTTCAGCCATATTTACAACTAATTGCATGACATTTTGCAATTCTCTTACATTTCCTGGCCAATCATATTTTTTCATATATTTATAAAAATCATCACTTATACCGGATATATTCTTATTAATTTTTTTTGAAAATTTATCCTTGAAATAATTTATAAAAATCTTTATGTCTTCTCTTCTCTCTTTTAGAGAAGGAGTTATAATTGGCATTACATTTAATCTATAATATAAATCTTCCCTAAAATTTCCTCTTTCAATTTCCTCTTTTAAATCCTTATGTGTCGCTGCTATTACTCTTACATCTGTTGGTATAACATTATGCCCCCCCACTCTTACTATTGATTTTGTTTCCAAAACCCTCAGTAAATTAGCTTGCGTATCTAAAGGCATATCACCTATTTCATCTAAAAAAATAGTTCCTTCATCTGCTAGTTCAAATTTTCCAGGATGTCCCCCCCTTTTTGCTCCTGTAAACGCACCCTCTACATAGCCAAATAACTCACTAGCAACTAATTCTCTTGGGATTGCTCCACAGTTTATAAATACAAAAGGCTTATTTTTTCTTGGACTTTCATTATGTATTGCTTGTGCAAATAATTCTTTTCCTGTTCCACTTTCACCATGCAGTAATACTGTTGTAGTACTTTTAGCTGCCTTTTTAGCAATTTTTTTGGCTTCAATTATTGATTTAGAACTACCTATTATATCATCAAAATTAAAAATTGCTTCTGCCCCAACTATTTTATTAACAAGGGTATGTATAGTTTTTGATTTTCTAAAACTAAGAAGTACTCCATCAACTTTGTTGTCTCCTGTTTCATCTATAGGAGTAAGATTAACTATACAATATATTTTTTTTCCATTTCCATCTTTAAAATACATCTCATATTCTTCGTATTTTTTCCAACTTTTCCCTATATCTTCAACTAAACTAAAGCTTTTAAAGCTTATTTTATCCTTTATATTAGTCCCTATTATTTCATTATTATAAGATAGTAATTTCTTTGCAAAACCATTTATATCTCTTATTTTCCCTTTACTGTCTATACCTATTATCCCTTCTGATATGGATTCCATCAGTGCAAATAAATGAGTATTCGTCTTTAATAATCTTTTATTTATTTTATCTAATTCCAATTCATTTTTAATAGCATCTGCTGCTGCAATTACCATCCCTAATGTATGTGGATGTACTTTATCACAAGGTCCAGTAACGCTTATTATTCCTAAAATTTCATTATTCTTATCTCTTATTGGACATGCCGATGAAGTCCAATTATGATATTGTTTTGAAAAATGTTCTCCACCAAGTACCTGTACAGGTATTTTCTTTATCAGCGCCAAACCAATAGCATTAGTCCCTATTGCTCTTTCTGAAGAATTTACTCCTTTTTGAAGACTGAAATTTCCATATTTATCAAGTTGGCTATTACCTAAAACCTCCAATACATAACCATCTTTATCTGAAAATCTAACCATCAAACCTGTATCTCCAACTAATTCATATATATAATTAAGTTTAGGTTTTGCGATGTCTAAAACAGGCTTCATATCCTTATATCTTTTGTTTAATTCTTTTTTATTTAATTTAATTTCGGTATTTTCTTCTATTGGATCTACTTTATATTCTTTCGATCTAATCCAAGAATCTGCTATTAATTTTCTAACATATAAATTATTTATTTTTCCTGTTTTAATAAATTCATTCCATGCTTTTATACTGTGTTCATTTTTATCTAGAAGTACTTGTGGCATATAAATCTTCCTTTCAACAAAATAAATCTCTTTTTATAATATAAAAATTATAATATAAAAAAACTGAAATTGAAAAACAATTTCAGCTAAAAATCACTTGATAAATCCTTTTTTTGATTATCTTTTAGTAAATTTTCAATTCTGTCTATAAAACTTTTATAATCTTCATATTTTTTTAGGGTCAATGTTTTCGATATTGTTTTAGCCTTTACAATATTGTATTCTGATATTCTTACAAACGAATTATTTGCAAAATTTTCTAATTTTTTAGAAAGCATCTCACAAGGAGTTTTATTTATTTTTGGAATTATAACAACAAATGCATCTTCATTCCATCTACAAACAGTTGCTTCTCTACCAGAATTAATTGTTAAAGTTTTTGATACCCTTCTTAAAATTTTATCTCTCATTAATGATTTATATCTATAATATATTTGAGATAAATTTTCTATTTCTATAATTATAGCACATAAGGGTGTTTCATTTTCTTTGCTTTCTTTTACTGAATTTTCAATTTTTTTAACTCCATATCGTTTGTTTAATAATTTTGTCACTTCATCTGTAAAAGATAATCTTGTAAGTTCCTGTATTTTATCTATTTTCATAAGTTTTTCATTTCTATCTGAAAATACAGCTATTGTACCCTCTTGATTTGTCTGTCTATTGAAATACGGATAAGCTTTTAAACCAACTGGTATCACATGTCCTTTTTTATGATTCATATATATATCACAAGATTTTATCCTCTTTGTTGTTGCTACTTGTTTTAATATACATTCATCTTTGTATATCGCATTTCCATCTTCATCTAAAAAATTAAGTGGTCCACTAAGACAATTATGACCCAAAACTTCATTTTGTTTAAAACCCGTTATTCTACTAGCGCTATCATTCCAAAATATTATATTCATAAAGCTATCAACAACATACACGCCTTCATATAAATTCTCTAAAAAATCTTGAATAAATAATATCTCCATAATAAAAACTATATAAAATCGAATATATCGCTAAACGATTTTACTCGCACATAGATAAATGTACATAATAGCATCTCTACAATACTATACCTTAAGTCAAAGGTAGCTTATTCACTTCCTTTCTCAAATCAAGTAATTATTACCTTGTAGAGTAATTACTCAATACTATTTTTTAGATTTAATAAGACAAATCCCATTCATTGTTTTTAAATCATAAATAAAGTATATCATATTATATTGTCTGATTTGTCAGTATTTTTATTATTTATATATATCGACCTAGTATATTTTATTCTATATCTAATGACTAAATTTTATATAATTTTTTATTTGCATATCTACAAAATACAATCCATTATAAATCTATAAACAAAAATAGTTCTATACAAAAATCTAATTATTGTATTTATACCCTTTTTAGGATATTGCACAAAAATTATTTTTATATAGAACTACTTTAATAAAAATTCATTTAAATTTTAAAACTAAATTATTTCTAAAACATCAAAGCCAATATCTTCTATTGCATTTTTTATGACCTCATTAGAAACATCTTTTTTAAACTCCACTTTAGCAATATTTTGTTCTAAATTTACTTCTACAAAACTAACTTCACCTAATGTTTTTAATTCAGCTTCAACAGCTGATGTACAATGATTACAAGTCATTCCTTGTATTTTTATAGTTTTCAATCAAAACACCCCTTAATCTATTTTTTTATTTCTAAGCCTCAAAGCATTAGACACAACCGAAACAGAACTAAATGCCATAGCAGTTCCTGCAATCATAGGATTTAATAAAAATCCATTATAATAATACAATATTCCCATCGCAATTGGAATACCTATCATATTGTATATAAATGCCCAGAATAAATTTTGCTTTATATTTCTTATAGTTTTTTTACTCAAATTTATAGCTTTATAAACTTGATTTAAATTATCTTTCATCAAAACTATTCCAGCAGATTCAACTGCAATATGAGTTCCAGAACCGATTGCAATTCCAACATCTGCTTGCATAAGAGCTGGCGAATCATTTATACCATCTCCTACCATAGCAATAATCTTTGATTCACTTTGTAGTTCTTTAACCTTATTTGATTTATCTTCAGGTAAAACTTCTGCAAAAACTCTTTTTATTCCAACTTTATTAGCTATATAATCTGCTGTTTTTTTGTTATCACCAGTAACCATAATAACTTCTAATCCTAATGATTTTAGTTTTTTTATCGCATCTATACTACTTTTTTTAATTTCATCACTTACAGAAACAACACCTTTAAATTCTCCATCTACTGCTAATAGTAGTACTGTCTTTCCTTGATTTTGTAATTTTAATATAATATCATCTTTTATCTTAATATCTTTTTCTTTAAAAAGATTATAGCTTCCTACTAATATTTTTTTACTCTCATATTTATACTCAATACCTTTTCCAGATATATCATTAAAATCCAAAACTTCATTATATTCAATATTTTTCTCTTCACAGTAATTATTTATAGCTTTTGCTATTGGGTGATTCGAATTTCTTTCTCCAGAATATAATATATTTAAAAATTTATCTTCCTCTATATCAAAAATTTCTATATCACTAAGTTCAGGCTTTCCCTTCGTAATTGTACCTGTCTTATCCAATAAAACTGCATTTACTTTATGTGCTATTTCTAACGATTCTCCACCTTTTATAAGTATTCCTTCTTTAGCACCTCTACCAGTAGATACCATTATAGCCGTTGGCGTTGCAAGTCCTAATGCACAAGGACAAGCAATTACTAATACTGCTACAAATATTTTTAATGCAAATGAAAAATCATTCATATTAATATACCAAAATAAAAAACTAATAACAGCCAAAGTTATTACTGTAGGTACAAAATAAAAAGAAACTAAATCAGCCATTTTTGCAATCGGAGCTTTTGATGTTTGTGCATCTTCAACTAATTTTATTATTTTCGCTAATAATGTATCTTTTCCTATTTTATCTGCTTTTAATTTTAATACTCCATTTTGATTTAATGTTCCTCCAAATACACTATCATTTTCTTTTTTATTTACTGGTATACTCTCTCCACTTATCATAGATTCATCTACAAAAGAATTACCCTCAACAACTATAGAATCAACAGGTATACTATCACCTGGTTTTACTAAAATAATATCTCCAACTTCTATTTCTTCTATTGGAATTTCCATTTCCTTATTATCATGTATTAAAATAGCTTTTTTGGGAGCTAAATTCATAAGCGATTTTATAGCCTTTGATGTCTTTCCCTTTGACTTTGCTTCTAAATATTTTCCAAGTAATATAAGAGCTATTACAACACCTGCAGATTCATAATAAAGATGTGTCGACATCGTAATTTCACCTATATATATTTCATATGTTGAATATAAACTGTATAAAAATGCTGATCCAGTTCCTATTGAAACTAAAGTATCCATATTCGGACTACCTCTAAATAACGATGGAATTCCCACCTTAAAAAATTTAGATCCAGAAATAAGTATAGGTATTACTAAAAGTAATTGTATAAGCGCAAAATTAAATGGATTTTCATTACTTGAAATAATTTTTGGCATAGTTATACCAATCATTTCACCCATAGATATTATAAATAGTGGAATAGCAAAACTTATAGCAATAAAAAATTTCTTTTTCATTGAATTCATTTCTTCTTCTTGTTTGTTTTGATGAATATCAATATCATTTTTTTGAACATCTAAAGGAGTAAACCCTAATTTTTTGATATATACTTTTATTTCTGATATTCTAATCTTTTCATCATCATAAATAATTTTTGATTTACCAGTGGTTAGATTCACTGCTATACGCTCTACCCCTTCTTTCTTACCTATCACTCTTTCAATCCTTGAAGAACAAGATGCACAACTCATACCTTCAATTGGGATTGTTATTTCTTTAATCATTATTTTCACCCCTTGTAAAAAATTTTTTATATCCAAGAAATACTTGATAATAATTATTATTATCCACATTATAGCACACATACCCCCTATAAGTATATCTTTTCTTTATAAAATTTATTGACAAACAAAATCCACTTGTATACAATATAGTAGTAATAATATTGAACATTGTTCAGTTTTTATTTTATTTTTATTTAAAGAAAGAAGTGGGTGTTATGAAGATAAAGACAAAAGATAAAATTCTTAATATATCAAAAAAATTATTTTTAGAAAAAGGATATCATGAAACTGATATGAGGTTAATTGCTAAAGAATCTGATATGGCTATAGGATCTTTATATTATCATTTTAAAAATAAAGATGAACTTTTTAATAAAGTTATTGATTCAATTTGGGACACTAGTAATAAACAATTTCAAAATATCTTACTAAATACAGATTTATCTTCTAAAGATAAACTAAAAATATATTTAAAAGAACTTTATTTAATTGTAAAAACTAAAGAAAAATTAGGACTTTCAAAATTTGTATTTTCAAATATTAAAAATTATAAAAAATCAATAGACGAGGATATGGAAGTAAAAATACAAAGCATTGGTTCTAAAATACATAATGATTTGTATAATTTAATCACAGATATATTAAATCATAAAAATGATAATATGGATGATTATAATAAGCATAGGCTCTGCACATCCTTAATTTACTCAATTTTAGGCATTGTAGAATTATATGCTGAAGATAGTAATTTAAAAACAAATTTAGAAGTTGAAGAAGAAAAGGATTTAGAATTTTTATCAAATTATGTTGACTATTTATTTTAATATGGGAGGTTTTATTATGTTTAAAAAAAATTCAATACTTTTAGCTATTCTAATTTTAATCATATCTGTATTTAGTGGATGCAGTGCTAGCGCTGATGTTGAAACAGCTCACAAAAAAGCTGTAAAAGTTAATGAATTAAAATTAGTTAATAAAGAAGATTATTTACATTATATAGGTACTATAGATTCCAAAGATTTAGTTAAATATGGATTTAAATCTTCAGGAAAAATACAAAATATATATGTAAAAAAGGGTGATACTATAAAGAAAGGTCAAGCATTGGCAAAATTAGATATTATAGATCTTAATTTACAAGTCCAAGGCTCTTTAGCTAAACTAAATGCTGCTAAGGCCGATCTAAAAAAAGCAAATGAAGCTTTAAACTATATATCTAATTATTACAATGACATGGAAAAGCTCCATGAAAATGGTGCAATATCTGATGATTCATTTGATAAAGTTAAATTAGAATATGAAAACACAAAAGAAACTTATAATAAAGCAAAAGAACAAATAAATGGCCTTGAAGCTGACTACACATTCAAAAACAACTTATTAAAAGATGGTACAATATATTCAACTGTAAATGGTACAGTTGTTGAAACCCCATTTAAAGAAGGTGAACTTATCCAAACTGGTTATCCTTGCGTAGTTGTAAGATCAAAAACTCAAGTTATAAATGTAGGTTTGTCTCAAAAAGATGTTGACAAAGTAAAAATAGGTACCAAAGCTAAAATATTAATAAATGATGAAAACTGCGAAGGAATAGTTACAAACATAGCTCAAGCACCTGATAAAAGTACAAGAACTTACAATGCAGAAGTTCAAATAAAGGATAAATCATTTAGACTTGGAATGATTGGAAAAGTCGATTTTTACATGGGTACTAGAAAAGGTATTTGGATTCCAGTATCTTCAATGATGTCAGATGGACAAGATTATGTATATGTAATTAACAATGATATAGCATTAAAAAGAACTATCCTTATTGGAAATAGCTTTGAAAATTTAGTTGAAATAAAAGAAGGATTAAATGAAGGTGATTTATTAGTTGTTGAAGGTATGAAAAACCTTAAAGATGGATACAGTGTTAATATAACTGAAAATTAGTAAGGGGGCATTACTTTGAAAAGTTTCATAAAAAAAGTCATAGATGAAAGAAGAGTATCTCTTTTTCTTGCATTTATAATAGCTATTTTTGGTATGATTTCTTATTATCTTTTGCCAAAACAGGAAAGTCCTGATGTTTCGGCTCCAGTTGCTATGATTATAACACCTTATCCAGGTGCATCACCAAAAGATGTCAAAGATTTGGTCGCTTCTAAAATAGAAGATGAACTTAGTGATTTGGAAGGTATTGATTATATAAGATCTGATTCAAAAAATAATGTAGCTATAACAATTATAATGTTTGAAAACTATGTTGATAATGAATATGCAATGCAACAAGTTAGAAATAAAATAAATGATGTAAAAAAAGACTTACCTGATGGTGTTATGGATAGTATTGTAGATACCAACTTAGTTGAAAGTGCTGGCATTATAATATCTTTATCAGGGGATAATTATTCTTACGAACAATTAGCTTCTTTTGCAGAACAATTTGAAGATGAATTAACTAGAATTAATGGAGTTTCTAGATTCGAATTAAATGGTAAAGTAGAAAAAGAAATCGAAGTTAAGGTTAATTTAAATGAATTAAATGCTATAAAATTATCTCTAGAAGATATTTATAACATACTTAAAATGCAAAACTTATCAATTCCTTCAGGGAATTTAAATAATAATGATAAAGAAAAGATAAATGTTTCTACACCTGGTATATTTACTTCTTTAAAAGATATAGAAAATGTTATAGTTAATGTTTCGACTGAAACTGGAGTTGTTACGAGGCTTAAAGATATAGCTGAAATATCATTCAAATTAGAAGATGGTGTTGAAAAGTTTAGAAATAATGGTAAGAAATCAGTTCTTCTTACTGGATATTTTCAGGAAGGTAAAAATGTAGTTATAATTGGAAAAGATGTCAGAAAAAAATTAGATGAAATAAAATCTAAATTACCACAAGATCTTTTAGTAACTGAAGTATTATATCAACCACAAGATGTTTCAAACTCGGTTAATAACTTTATGCTAAATCTTGTTGAAGGTATCGTACTTGTTATAATCGTTGTGTTTATCGGAATGGGACTTAGAAATGCAATCGTTGTTTCAACAGCAATACCACTTTCAATACTTATGAGTTTTGTAGCAATGTATCTGTCATCTATTAAGATACATCAAATGTCTACAGCAGCACTTATCATAGCTCTTGGTATGTTAGTTGATAATGCTATCGTTATAAGTGATGCTATACAAGTTAAACTAGATGAAGGTGATAGTAAAGTAGATGCAGCTATTAATGCTACAAATGCATCTTCGATTCCAATATTTGCATCGACAATAACTACAATAGTCGCATTTAGCCCATTACTAGGTATACCTGGTGGAGCCGGTGATTTCCTTGAAGCTATACCACTTGTAGTTATAATATCATTGATTGCTGCATATATTGTTGCAATGTTTGTTACTCCCGCAATGTCAGTAATCTTTTTCAAAGCAAATGATAAAAATAATAAAAAGAAACAAAGTAAAATCAGAGCGTTGTTTGATTATATGTTAGATTTTTCATTAAACAAAAGATTTTTTGTAGTAATTTTAATGCTTATAGCTTTAATTGGAACAGGATTTTCTTCTAAATTGTTAAATTCTGAATTCTTCCCTAAAGCAGATAAAGATTTAGTTTATATAGAAATCGAATCAGAAGTTGCTGCTAATATGGATGCTACAGAAAAATTAGCTATTGAAGTAGAAGATTTAATAAAAAATGAAAAAGAAATTTTAAACTATACAACATCGATTGGTAATGGTATTCCAAAATTCTATATATCATTAGAACCACCTGTACCAGCAGATGAAAACAGTCAGATACTTCTTAAAATTGACTTGTCTAAAGGTGATAGATTTTCTTCTAATGAGGCATTTGCAAATTACTTACAATCAAAAATAGATGAAAAAATTGCTGGTGGTAAGGTTACTGTTAAATTATTAGAAAATGCAATGCCTTCAGATGCACCAGTAATATTAAGACTTATGGGTGATGATACTGAAGAACTTATAGAACTATCAAAACAAATTCAAAAAGAAATAACAAAAATAGATGGCACAAAAAACGTAAGAGATGATTCTAAGATTCAAAGTTTTGAATATAATGTTGATATTGATTCTGATATAGCAACTAATTTAGGAATTAGTAAATATGATATTCAAAGACAAATAAACATAGCTTTAAAAGGTTCTAAAGCATCTGATTATAGAAAAGATGGTAAAGAATATTCTATACTTGTAAACAGTAATATTGAAACAAAAGAAGAATTAGAAAACTTAAATATAAAATCTACTGTAACCAAAAATAAGATTCCACTAAAACAATTTGCTAGTATTAGTTTAAATTCCAAAAGAGATTTAATAAAAACTTATCAAAGAAAAGAATCTGTAGATATTTTATCGAATGTTAAATTAGGTTATAATTCATCCGATATCGAAAATACTATAGAAAATGAAATTCTTTCTAAAATGGATTTAAATGGTGTACTTTATGAATTTGATGGAGAAAGAGAAGATATAATCGAAAACTTCGGTAGTGTTGCTAAATTAGCACTTGTTGCTATATTTGTAATCTATATAGTTTTACTTATCCAATTTAACTCTTTTATTCAACCATTCGTAATATTACTAACTGTACCACTATCTGTAATAGGTTCTATTTGGGGACTTATATTATTTACACAACCTCTATCTATGACAGCATTTTTAGGTATAGTAAGTTTAATTGGTTTAGTTGTTAAAAATGCGATCCTCCTTATAGAATTTATAAATGATGCTAGAAAAAATGGTCATAGTATAAGTGAATCTTGTAAAGATGCTGTGGATAAGAGATTCTCTCCTATTATGCTTGGTACTGTAACTACAGTTATGGGACTTATTCCTCTTGCATTTTCAGGAAGCGAACTTTTTGCACCAATGGCAGTGTCTCTAATGTCAGGACTTTTAGTATCAACATTCTTAACTATGGTTGTAGTTCCTGTATTCTATTCAATTTTTGAAGAAGAAATTTTAAAATACCAAAACCATAGACATAATGACAATCATGACAGAGGGAATATATTTAAATTTATAAAAGATACTTATATTTCCAAAAAAATAAAAAATAAAAAATAAAAAATAAAAAATAAAAAATAAAAAATAAAAAATAAAAAATAAAAAATAAAAAATAAAAAATAAAAAATAAAAAATGCTGTATTAAAATATTTTAATACAGCATTTTTTTATAAAGCTCGTTCTAAATTTTTAAGTGCATCCACAAGTCTTTCTGGATGAACCGGCTTTACTATAAAATCACTTGCACCTTTCTTTATTGCTTCTATTATTCTGTCATGTTGGCCAATATCTGAAATCATAACTATTTGAACATCCTTGCTTATCTTTTTAATTTCTTGCAAAGCTTCAATACCACTCATCTTAGGCATATTTATATCCATAGTTACAATATCCGGCTTTAATTCCTTATATTTCTCAATAGCTTCCTCTCCATCTCTAGCAAAACCTACAACCTCAAAGCCCGAACCATCCAAACAATCCTTCAAAAAATTTCGCATAAAAGAAGCATCATCAACAATAAGTACCTTCATACGATTCACCTCTATTTTTTTATTATTCCTATTTTATTTATACACAATAATCATAAATTTAAATATATTTTTTACAAAAATATAAATTTTTATTTACAAAATAAAAATTGAATGTGTATTATAATAAATACCCATTCAACTTTATTTAACTTAAAAATAATATTATTTTTTATTTTTATATTAAACCATCTTTCTACTACCTGGTTTATAAGCAGGAATTCCTTGTTTACACAAAGGACAATCATGTTCATCAAAGCTTTCTATATTTAACTTTATACAACTAAATACATCTAATCCTATATCTAAATTTTCTGCTCTTCTATCCACTATACATGCAACACCCAAAACATTTGCACCATAGCTCTCTATTAATTTTTTTACTTCTATAGTCGACTTTCCTGTTGTAACAACATCTTCAGATATTATTACATTACTTCCTTCTTTAATATCAAAACCTCTTCTTAATTTTACAACTCCATTTTCTCTTTCAGAAAAAATAGACTCTTTCTTTAGCTGTCTTCCAAGTTCATAAGAAGTTATAACGCCCCCCATTGCAGGTCCGACAACTAAATCTATATCTAAATGATTCAATTTATCTTTTAATATTTTCATTAATTCTTCTGCTGAATCTGAAAATCTTAATGCCTTTGCACATTGCACATATTGTTTACTATGTCTATTTGATGAAAGTAAAAAATGTCCTTCTAAAAATGCATCTGTTTCCTTTAATATTTCTAATACTCTTTTTTCCATTATATTATCCCCCTTATATCATCTAAACTATTTATATTTTCTTCAATCATATAATTTTTTATTCCATCTATAATTTTAAGTGGTGCTTCTTGATCTATAAAATTTGCTGTTCCTATTTGAATTAATGATGCTCCAGCCATTATAAATTTTATAGCATCTTCATAATTTGTAATTCCGCCCATTCCTATTACAGGAATTTTTACATTTTTACAAACTTCATGAACCATTCTAAGTGCTATTGGCATTACACTAGGCCCTGAATAACCTGCATAAACATTATCAAATATAGGTTTTTTCTTATTTATATCTATCTCCATCGCTTTTATTGTATTTATAAGCGAAAGACCGTCAGCTCCAGCTTCTTCACACGCTTTAGCAACTGCTACCAAATCATTTGCATTTGGTGATAATTTAACTACTAACGGCTTATTTACTATACTTTTTATTTTTTTAGTTATTTTATATGCATCTTCTTTATTTATACCAAAAGCCATTCCACCATTTTTTACATTCGGACATGATATATTTAATTCTATAATATCTATAAAATCTTGCTGATCTAATAATTTTGCACCTTCTATATATTCATATTCATCTTTTCCACCCAAGTTTGCAATTTTTATTAAATCTTTATTTTTAAGAAAATCTCTTTCATTTTCTATAAAATTTTTAATTCCTGGATTTTCAAGACCAACACTATTTAGTAATCCATAGCTACTTTCATAAGATCTTATTCCTTTATTACCTTTTCTATAATTAAGTGTAAGCCCCTTAGTACTTAGACCACCTAATTTTTCTATATCATATATTTCATTATATTCTCTACCAAATCCAAAAGTTCCAGAGGCTGTTATTATCGGATTTTTAAACTCTATACCACAAAACATAGTCTTTAAATTACTCAATGAAAAACACATCCTCTCCTTTAAATACAGGTCCATCTTTACAAACACGCTTATTTCCTTGCTTTGTATCACAAGTACACACTAAACAAGCACCTATTCCACAAGCCATATGTTTTTCTAAAGAAGCATAATGCATTATATTCTTTTGTCTACATATTTCATAGATTTTTTCTTGCATTATTTCAGGTCCACAACTAAGTACAACATCATATTTGTCTAGCTTTAGGTCTTTTGTTATATCATTACCAATATGAAACTTAAGCTTGTTTGCATATTTTTCATACTTATTAAAATAAAGTTCTTCTTTTCTAAAACCTAAATGTATGTCAATTTCATTATCTTTATATAATTGCTTTGATAGTAAATATAGTGGTGCTACTCCGGTTCCACCACCTATTAATGCAATTTTTTTATTTTTTAAATCTGGATAACCATTCCCATAAGGTCCTTTTATATCTATTTCTTCAAAAGCTTTTAGATTTGATAGGGCTTTTGACCCTTTCCCCAAAATTTTATACATAAACTCGATTCCGTCATTATCTATATTATGAATACTTATTGGTCTTCCTATGATTATCGCTTTATCAACAGGTTTTACCATATAAAATTGACCTTGTTGACCTTTATAATTACCTTTAACCCTAATAACATACATATCTTCTGCTATTTTTTTATTATATTCTATGAAAGGCATTTATCTAAATCCTCCTTCATTTTTAATACTGCTTTTCTACTTTCTTTAGAGAAATTTTCATCTTCACATATATTTTTATGTGCTTTTATAATTCCTCTAGAAGAATTTACAACACCTAATAATCCATTTGAATAAAATTCTTTAAGTTGCTGTAATCCTCCCCCTTGAGCTCCATATCCAGGTACTAAGAAAAATGTATTTTTTAACTTTTTAAGTTTTTTAAAATCATCTTCATTAGTAAGTCCTAAAACAGCTCCTACTGATGAATAATTCGATTCTCCTATAAACTCTTTGCTCCAAGAATCTATCTTTTGTCCAACCTTTTCATAAAGCACTTCTTCACCTATTTTAATATCTTGAAAATCTTTAGATGACTCGTTAGAAGTCTTTAAAAGCACAAATATACCCTTTTGTTTATTTTTTATATATTCATAGTATGGAGAAATACTGTCTTCTCCCATATAAGGATTTATTGTCATAAAATCTACTTCAAAGTCATTTTCAAAATGTGCTTTAGCATACATCTTTGCTGTCGATAAAATATCTCCTCTTTTTACATCTCCTATTGTTATTAAATCATTCTCTTTCAAATACTTAACTGTATTTTTATATGCTATAAGACCTTCAATCCCATAAGCTTCATAACATGCTATTTGAAGCTTATAACAACCTACTAAATCTTTTGTATCATCTATTATTTTCTTATTAAATTCAAATATTTTTTCATCTATCGAAATTTCTTTTTTTGATAGATATTCTGGTAAATATTCATAATTAAAATCTAAACCAACACATATAAAACTCTTTTCTTTGCATACATTTATAAGTTTATCTATTATCATAATAATCACCCTTTGCATTTTACTTTTTTTTACATCTTCATCCTAAAAATTTTTAATCTTCATTTAAAAGATTAAAAATTTTTAGGATTTAATTAGTTTTGTTTTAATTTTTTTAATATGCTCTTTACCATGATTAAATTTTATTATTAGATTCATTTAATACTCTATATACGAATCTATATCAAAATTTTCTTTTTTATATTTTATATTTCCATTTTTCATCGTAAATAGTATTTCTCCTCTTGTTTCATAATTATCAAAAGGCGTATTTTTTCCTTTAGAAACAAAGTTTGCACTATTTATAAAAGTCTTTTTCGATAAATCTATCAAGACTAGATTAGCTTCATAGTTTTTCTTTATCTCACCAGATTTTAGATTTAGCATGTTTGAAGGTCTCTTTGACATCATCAAACTAAGTTTTTTTAAATCTATATTATTATCATAAAAAACCTTATTAATCATAGAAAAACTACTTTCTATATTTGATATTCCTGGCGATCCATTTAATTTATCCTCTTTAGTATGAGGGGCATGGTCTGTTGCAATTATATCTATATAATCGTCTTTTATTGCATCAATAAGTGCTTTAACATCCTCTTTGGTTCTAATTTTAGGATTAACTTTATAATCCAAATCGTAAGAAAATAAATGATGAGGTGTTACTTCTAAAGAAAAATTTAAACCTTCATCTTTCCTTCTTCTTATTTCATCTATTGATTCCTTAGAACTTACATGACAGATATGAAGATTTCCTCCAAAATTCTTTAGTAATTTCATATCTCTTTTTATAATTAAAGACTCCGGCTGACAATGAGTAAGTATTTTAAAATTCTCTTTTTTAGATTCCTTTAATGCTTTTATCATTATTTGTTCATCTAAAATAGTCTTCCCATCATCTGAAAAAAACTTTGTTTCTTCTTTTATATCATTAAAATCTACTAATGATGAACCTTCTAAATTCTTTGTCACCGCACAAATTTGTATTAAATCTATCAAATCAAGCTCTTTATATTCTTTTTTTATCCCTTTAATAAGCTCTTTATTGTCACAAACTGGATTTGTATTTGCCATAGCACAAATACTTGTATATCCACCTTTTAATGCAGCTTTTGAACCAGATATCTTATCTTCTTTAAGCGGAAATCCTGGGTATCTCGTATGAAAGTGCAAATCCACAAATGAAGGCATAAGACAAAGTCCATCTTCATAATCTTTATTTTCTAACTCTTTTAAATACTCTATTTTTTTAATTTTTCCGTCTTCTACATGAATATTCCCTTTAAAGCTTGATTTATAATCTACTATATTGACATTTTTTATTATCATTTTAGTCCTCCTAGATGCTAACTAATGAGTCACAGTATTCACATTTATACTCTCTATTTTCCTCATTGAATAATGTAAATTTGATATTATCTACATCCTCTATAGTTGTTATACATCTTGGATTTTTGCATCTTATACTTCCTTCAATCACTTTTGGAAGGCTTAAATTTAATTTGTCTATTATCTTTGAATTTTCTATAAGATTTATTGTCATATTAGGATCTATTGCTCCTAATACATTTAAATCTATATCTATTTTATTATCTATTTTTATAAGGTCTTTTCTACCTAATTTTTTGGAAGATATATTTTTCATAAGAACTACTGGAAAATCTACTTTATGAAGTTTCAACTCTTTAAATATTTTATAACCACAACCTGCTTTTATATGATCTATAACTATCCCTCTTTTTAAACTCTCTACCTTAAGCATTTAAATCTACCCCCAATAATTTCATAATAAGTGCCATTCTAACATACATCCCGCATTTAGCTTGATAAAAGTATACTGCTCTTTCATCATCATCTACATTTGTATGAATTTCATTGACTCTTGGAAGTGGATGCATTATTAGTAAATCCTTTTTAGCATTTTTTATTTTATCCTTATCAAGAATATAACTATCTTTTAATCTTAGATAATCTTCTTCATTAAAGAATCTTTCTTTTTGAACCCTAGTCATATAAAGGATGTCTAAATCATCTATAACATCTTCTAAATCTCTAGTTTCAAATACTTCATGATTTTTAATTTCTTCTTTTATATATTTTGGAATTTTTAATTCTTCAGGAGAGATGAAAACAAATTTTATATTTTCATATCTAGCCATTGTTTTTACCAAAGAATGCACTGTTCGTCCAAACTTTAAGTCCCCACAAAGACCAATAGTTAAATTATTAAGGTTATTTTTTAGACTTTTAATTGTAAGTAAGTCTGTTAGAGTTTGAGTTGGATGTTGATGTCCACCATCGCCAGCATTTATAAGTGGCATATCAATGGATTTAGAAGCTAATTTAGGAGCACCCTCTTTTGGATGTCTCATAACAGCAATGTCAGCATAACATTCTATTGTTTTTAATGTATCTGACAATGTTTCCCCCTTTGAAACTGATGATGTATTAGCATCCGAAAATCCAATTACATTTCCGCCTAATCTAAGCATCGCAGATTCAAAACTAAATTTAGTTCTAGTTGATGGTTCATAAAACAGAGTCGCTAATAACTTACCTTCGCAAGCTTTAGTGTATTTTGAAGGGAAATTCTTTATATCATTCCCTAAAGATAAGATTTTATCGATTTCTTCTAGTGTAAAATCACTAGGCTCAATTAATGATTTGCCTTTTAACATAAAAATATCCTCCTTTTTAGCCTCTCTGGACTAAGTTAAAGTTTCTTTTTTTTTATTATTCTTTTTCCTGATAATTACTATAACATTAATAAAAATAATAGTCAATATAAAAAAATTTTTATTAAGTATAGTTAAATATATTTTTTCAAAAAAGTATAAGACCTAGCTTCTTAATATCTAAAAAACTAGGTCCTTTATAGGAAAGATAACTCTTCTTTTAAATTGTAGATTCTACATATCAAATAACTTTTATTAATATCAATATGCTGCCACCAAAAATATCGGGTAGTAATAACAACTACCTAGTAGCATCTCCTTTCTTATATTTTTATAAAATTTTCATATTTTCGTGAAAACTTAAAACTTAAAACATTGAATCTTAAAACTTAAAACATTGAATCTCAAAACCTTAACCTTATAAATATTTAAACAAACCTCTTAAAAACTTTCTTTCAAAACAAAACTTAAACAAATAAGATTTTATACGATTAACTACAATTTTAAAAAAAGAGCTTCTGTCTAGAGGATTTAATAAAAAATAACCCTCTAATTTTATTATACCCAAATAACATAAGTTTAATCTCTTTCTTTTAATTTTTCTAATTTTTTTTTCATCTCCAAATTTATCAAAACATCTAAACTTTTGCTCATTTCTAAAATATCCCTATTTTCACAAAAAGAATTCACTACATCTCCTATCTTTAGATTTAATTCTTTTTTTATGCTTTCAATCTCGGTTTTCTTTATATAAGCCAAAACCTAAACTCCCCTAATTTAATATTTATTTCCTTTTGTAATTATAACATAAATTTTCACAAAAAACAGCATATATATACTATAAATTAAAATTTTTATAAAAATTTAATTTTAGATATAAATACCTTATATTGTATATCTTTTTCATGACAAATATAATAAAAACAAAAAAAATGTTGCCAATAATGACAACATTTTTTTTATTATATATCGTTTATCTTAATTATAATTTTAGTATAAACCTTGTGCAGTCATAGCTTCCGCAACTTTCTTAAATCCAGCTATATTTGCTCCAGCTACTAGGTTATACCCAAATCCATACTCTTTAGATGCTTCCATAGCATTTTTATGGATGTTAACCATTATTTGATGTAATTTAGCATCTACTTCTTCTTCAGTCCAAGAATATCTCATACTATTTTGAGCCATTTCTAATGCAGAAGTAGCAACTCCACCAGCATTTGCAGCTTTAGCAGGTCCAACTATTATTTTATTATCTTGTAAATAAGCTAATGCTTCATTAGTAGTAGGCATGTTAGATGCTTCAACAACATACTTAACTCCATTTTCTACTATTTTCTTAGCATCTTCTATTCTTATTTCATTTTGAGTAGCAGAAGGCATAACTATATCAACCTTAATTCCCCATGGTCTTTGACCTTCGAAGAATTCTACTCCAAATTTATCAGCATAATCTTTAACTTTATCTCTACCTGAAGCTCTCATTTCAAGCATGTAATCAATTTTTTCTCCAACTATTCCATCTGGATCATAAATAAATCCGTCTGGTCCTGATAATGTTACAGCTTTACCACCAAGTTCAGCAATCTTCTTAGCAGCTCCCCAAGCAACATTTCCAAATCCAGAAAGTGATACAGTTTTTCCTTCAAAAGTATCATTTTCATGCTTTAATATTTCATTAGCAAAGTAAGTTACCCCAAATCCAGTAGCTTCTGGTCTAATTAAACTACCTCCATATGGAAGTCCTTTACCTGTAAGAACACCATTTTCAAATGCTCCTCTAATTCTTCTATATTGACCATATAAGAAACCAATTTCTCTAGCTCCAACACCAATATCTCCAGCAGGAACGTCCACATCTGGTCCTATATGTCTGTATAATTCAGTCATAAAGCTTTCGCAGAATCTTAATATTTCTCTGTCTGATTTTCCTCTAGGATCGAAATCTGATCCACCTTTACCTCCACCTATTGGAAGTCCTGTTAATGAATTTTTGAATATTTGCTCAAATCCTAAGAATTTGATTATTCCTATGTAAACTGATGGATGGAATCTAAGTCCACCTTTGTAAGGTCCAATAGCTCCATTAAATTGTACTCTAAATCCTCTGTTAACTTGAAGTTTACCTTCATCATCAACCCAAGGAACTCTAAACATTATTTGTCTTTCTGGCTCACAAATTCTTTCCAACAAGTTAGCTTCAACAAATTCAGGATGTTTTTCTATAACTGGTTTTAATGATACTAAAACTTCCTCAACTGCTTGAATAAATTCTGGTTCCGCTGAATTTCTAGCCTTAACTTTTTCTAATACATTTTCAATGTAGCCCATCAATATCGCTCCTTTTTATTTATTTGAAGAAATAAATTCTTCCCATTAAGCAAATTTAATTTTAAGTATTAAAGAATTTAGTTTTAATAATGGAAAAATATAAATATATATTGTTAAATCATTATCTACAATATAAGCTTATTTTTTCCTTGAAAACATTTTCTTTTCTTTACACGATTGATTATATCACAAGGTTTTTTGCTTGTAAACAGACTATAAGTTCTAAAAAAAACTTTAAAATGCATTATGTATTTTTAATCATTCATTTGTATATTTATTCTTTTTTTCATACTTTAAAGGGCTTTGTATACAAAATTATTTGGTTATTTATAAGTTATTAGAAAATTGAAACTTTCTTAAATTATAATTCTTATACTAAAAATTATAATTTGATTTATAAAAAAAAGAAATATAAATAAAAACTTTATATTTCTTTTAAAATTTAAACTATCTATTGTTTGTATTTATTTTAACAATATCTATATTTATCGAATTTATATTTATTAAAGTCATTTTTTCCAAAATATCATTTATATTCATCTGAATTTTTCTTACCTTATTTATACTAAAATTTTTGTCATATACTAATTCTAATTCGATAGACAAATCTACACAATTTGAATTTTTATTTATTTGAATTTTTAAAAGTTTATAAATCAAATTCTCCTTTGATAATTCATATTTTACAATTTGTTTTACAGCTTTTTGTGATATATAGTACCTTCCTAAATAACTAAAATTAGGTCTTACAATAGTTTTTTCTACTTCTACAACTTCTTCATTCTTATTTTTAAAAAACATTTTTATAGGATTTCTAAATATTCCTGAAAAATGTTTTTTAACTTCAAAGCTAGGAATAGGTACTACATGACTACCTTTTGTTCTTCTTATTTCCTTTGCCTTATTTATATCCTCTAAAGAAGAAATTTCTTCTATATATATTATTTTAAAAAGTTTTTTTATTTCTAGTCTATTTGCTATCTTATCTATCATTTTTTTTGAAGTACCTATTATCAGTAATTTATCAACATTTCTCGACTTAATTTCATTAAGCACAGAATCTCTATGCTTATCATCTTCAAAAATAGCCCTTCTTACTGCATCCATCTTTGTTTTTGACTTCTTTGCAGAAATTCCTGCTAGTATTTTATTTTTATATATTAAAATTCCATCATCAATTAAATATTCTATTTCATAATCTTTAGTTATCTTAAGTGCATTATAACTTTTTCCTGTACCACTTTTACCTATCAATGCGATTACCTTCATATAAGCCTCCAAACTAAATAATCTTTATTAATAATTATAACATTCTTATTCGTTTTAAACTATTAATTCATTTTTACCATCTTACATTTAGCATAGATTTTTTCTAAAATTTCAACTAATAAACTCTGTTAATTCTCAATATTAATTATGCCTATAAAATTAATATAACAATTAATATTCTAGGGTTTTTGCATACAATTACATTTATTTGCATATTGATAATCAGTCTCAAATATTATAAACACTGGCTTTGAGAGAAATTTTTTTATAAAAAAATATTGCATTTTTATTTTATTTTTGCTATACTTAGTTTGTAATTTGGTTATTAAATTTTTTAAATAAATATTTTGAAGGAGGATTTTATAATGGCTTACTCAATATCAGATGCATGCGTTAGCTGTGGAGCTTGTGAACCAGAATGTCCAGTAGGAGCTATTTCTCAAGGAGATGACAGATACGTTATAGATACAGCTACTTGTATAGACTGTGGAGCTTGTGCTTCAGTATGTCCAACAGAAGCTATAACTGCTGAATAATAATAAAAAAAACAGGGTATATACCCTGTTTTTTTATTTGTGTTTTTCATTCAATAAATATGATAATGTAAACAAACTCTCTGTTAAATGTACATTCTCTATTACTATATCTTCATCTTCAATAGTTAAATCAACTGGAGCAAAATTCCAAATACCTTTAATATTACTCTTTATAAGTATATCTGCTATTTCTTGTGCTTTTTCTTTTGGTGTACATATAACACCTATTTCTATATCATTTTCTAATACAAATTTTTCAAGATTCTCAATATCTCTTATTTCAAGATCTCTTATCTTAAGACCAATCAATCTTGGATTAATATCAAATAGCCCTTTTATATTGAAACCTGACTTTTCAAAACCTGAATAATTTGCAATTGCTTGGCCTAAATTTCCAGCACCTATTATAACTGTATTGTAATCCATATTAAGTCCTAATATTTTACCAATTTCAGCATAAAGCTCTTCAACATTATAACCATAACCTTGTTGCCCAAATCCACCAAAATTATTTAAATCCTGTCTTATTTGCGAAGCTGTAAATCCTATTATAGAACTTAATTCCTTCGATGATATCCTCTTTCTGTCTTTATCTAAAAGTTCCTTTAAATATCTATGATATTTTGGCAACCTTCTTATGACAGCCATTGATATTTTTTTTCCCATAACTACCTCCTAATTCTTTTCTCTAGGAAATTAAAAATACTAAATATATATAATATATTCCCATTTGTATATGATTTAAAATAGTTTATCAAAATATAAACAATATAAAAATTTTATAATATAAAATAAACATATAATTCGTCATTTTGATACAAATAATTAAATATGATATCATCATCGAAAATATTTGTCAAACTCTCAATTTAAACAGATTATATTTTTGTATATTTAAAAAAACAATTCGACAAATAATTATAATAATAATTAAATTTTAAATTTATTATTATATATTCTATAAAAAAATAACAATGTTTATTAAAAAATATATTTGTAACTGTAAAGTTAAAAAGTTGAATTATAAATCCTAGTAACATATAATTAATAGAGTGTCTTTTATAGAATTGATGATTTTATACAAATAAAAATAAAGTATATACTATCATTATAATATATCTTTATTTCTTATAAAAGTTTTATCGTGTTTTATTTAACAAAATTATGAACTGCGTTTTACTAGGAGGAACAAAATGATAGCATTATCTGTAAATAAATTAAAAAAATCATTTGGTGTAACTAATATACTTTCAGATATATCTTTCTCGATAAATGAAGGAGAAAGAATTGGTATAGTTGGTGTAAATGGTACAGGAAAAACAACATTATTAAAAATCCTTTCTGATATATATGATTATGATGAAGGTGAAATATATTATGGAAAAGATACAAGCATTGGTTATTTGGAACAAAATAGTAATTTTAGTTCTTCTAATACTGTTTACGAAGAAACTCTAAGTGTATTTAATGATGTTTTGGAAAAAGAAAAAAATCTAAGAAAATTAGAAAAAGAAATATCAATAAAAAGTGATACTATGGATGAAACTCTTGAAAAAACAATGAATACATATTCAAAAGAGCTTGAGGAATTTGAAAAAATAAATGGTTATGCCTGTCAATCTGAAGCAAAAGGAATATTAAAAGGTCTTGGCTTTAAAGAAGAAGATCTTAGCAAAAATATAAATGTATTATCTGGTGGAGAAAAAACAAGAGTTTTGCTTGGTAAAATTCTACTTAGAAAACCTTCTTTACTATTACTTGATGAACCTACCAATCATTTGGATATTGAAGCAGTTGAATGGTTAGAAGTATTTTTAAAACAATATAAAGGAACTGTTTTGATGGTATCTCATGATAGATATTTTCTTAATCAAATTGTAAATAAAGTCTTAGAAATTCACAATAAAAGATTACGAATCTATCATGGTGATTATACTTATTTTATGAATGAAAGAAAATTAAGAGAAGAAGAAGAACTTAGAAGATTTGAAAATCAACAAGCTGAAATAAAAAGGCAAAAAGATGTAATAGATAAATTAAAATCATATGGTCGTGAAAAACACGTAAAAAGAGCAAGAAGTCGTGAAAAACTGCTTGATAAAATGGACGTTATGGATAGACCTGATTATTATAAAGACAAAGCAAAAATATGCTTTGAACCAGAGATATCAAGTGGAAATGATGTTTTGGAAGTAAAAAATATTGCAATGGGATATGACGATAATGAACTTTTATTTGATAATTTAAATTTTAATATTTATAAATATGACAAAATAGGTCTTATAGGTCCTAATGGGGTTGGAAAATCAACATTATTTAAGATTATATTAAAAGAATTAAAAGAAAAAGCAGGAACAGTAAAATACGGAACTAATGTAAATATAGGTTATTATGATCAGGAACAAAAAAATCTTAATTTAGATAATACTATAATCGAAGAGATTAGGGATGAAAAACCTCTTATGAAAGATGGTATTATAAGATCTTATCTTGCTAGATTTTTATTTAAAAGTGAAGACGTTTTTAAAATGCTTAAAGATTTATCTGGTGGAGAAAAAGCAAGAGTCTCTTTGCTTAAATTGATGCTCTCTAAATCAAATTTTTTATTACTTGATGAACCTACTAACCACTTAGATATGGAAGCCAAAGATGTTTTAGAAGAGGCTCTTATGGATTATGATGGCACTTTATTTATAATCTCTCATGATAGATATTTTTTAAATAGGGTTACTAATAAAACTTTTGAACTTCAAAAATCAGGGCTTAAAGAATATTTGGGTAATTATGATTATTATCAAGAAAAGAAAAAAGAAGCAGAAGAATTAAGTAAATTAAATACAGAATCTAATATAGACACTAAAACAAAGACTCAAATCAAGGAAGAACGAAGAAAAGAAAAAGAAAAACAAAAAGAAGAAAGAAAAATAAAAAAACAACAAAAAGAATTAGAAGAAAATATAATGATTTTGGAAGAAAAAATAGAAGAATTAAATAGTTTACTGTGTTTAGAAGAATATTATTCAAATCCACAAAAAAGTTTAGAAATAAATAAAGAAAAAACTGATTGTGAAAATCAATTAGAAGAATATTATGCTGCGTGGGAAGAATTTATGTAAGTTAAAATCATAAATAATTAATATATCTATAAATTTAAAAAGGGGACATCTAATTAAGAAATTTTGATACGATATATTGTGTCATTTTTCCTTAGTTTGATATCTCCTTTTTCTAATTAAAAATTTTTTTTATTCTTGACCTATTTTTAAATTTGGAACTGCATTTAATCCTTGGTCTGATATTTTATTATTTATAAAATTATAATAACCACAACTACCTATCATAGCTGCATTATCTGTACATAAATTAATATCAGGATATGATAATTTTATATTGTTTTTCTTCGATATATTAAGAAGTTGATTTCTAAGTTTTGAATTAGCTGCAACTCCACCAGCAAGTACTAAAGTATTATAATTCTTATCTTTACATGCTTTTATAGCCTTTTGACTCAAAACATCAACAACAGCCTTTTGGAATGATGCACATACATCTTCCACTACAATCTCTTCTTTTTTCATCTTTTTAGCATTTAAATAATTTAATACTGCTGATTTTAGTCCACTAAAACTAAAATCATAACTATCATCATCCATCAATGCTTTTGGAAAATCTATTTTATTTTCATCCCCTAATTTAGCCATCTTATCAATAAGAGGCCCTCCAGGATAACCAAGACCTAATGCTCTTGCTATTTTATCAAAAGCTTCACCCGAAGCATCATCTCTTGTTCTTCCAAGTATTTCATATTTATTATAGTCCTTAACTTCAACTAAATGAGTGTGTCCACCTGAAACAACTAAACATATAAATGGCGGCTTTAAGTCTTTATTACTTATATAATTTGCACATATATGACCTTCTATATGATTAACACCTACCAATGGCTTTTGCAATGCAAACGCTAATGCTTTTGCTGTTGAAAGACCTACTAATAAAGCTCCTACTAATCCCGGTCCATAAGTAACTGCTATAGCATCTATATCATCAAAAGTTGAATCTGCTTTTTCTAAAGCTTCTTTTATTACTAAATTCATGGTTTCCATATGAAGTCTTGATGCAACTTCTGGAACAACTCCACCAAATTTTTTATGTAATTCCATCTGTGTATTTACGATATTTGATAAAATTTCTCTTCCGTTTAAAATAACACTAGCAGCAGTTTCATCACAACTACTTTCTATTGCCAAAACTTTTATATCCTTCATTTTATAACTCCTTCCACATAATAAGAGCATCCTCTTTTGTATCTGGATAATATTCTTTTCTTATTCCTGCTTTTTTAAAATTATATTTTTCATATAAATTTATAGCTACTTGATTTTTTGTTCTAACTTCTAAAGTCATTGATTTTATTTGTTTTTCTACACATAAATCTATTAAAGCTTCCATAACAATACTACCAAAACCATTACCCTTAAATTTTGGATGAACTGCCACATTTGTTATATGTCCTTCATCTACAATAAGCCATATCCCAGCATAAGCTATAACCTTACCATCTACTATTATTACTTTATAGTGCGACAAATTATTTTCAAATTCTTTTAAAAACATATTTTTAGTCCAAGGTGTTGTAAAACAAAATTTTTCTATCTCCACCAAGTCCTTTATATGTTCTTTTTTAAAATCTTCAATTTTATAATTTATTTTTTCGCTCTTCATATTGTACCTCCGCTTGAGATTTTCTTATATATACGGGCGTTGATGTATAATAATCTTCAAATTCTTCTTTAGCAAATTTTTCTTTTGCGATATCAAACATACTCGATGCTCTTAATACATTATTATTACTCGTTTTTTTGATTATATTATCAAGTTCATCAAATTTTTCTTTATGCTTTAAATATCCTTCTCCAAGTAAAATACATTTTTTATCTGATGTTTTTATATATTCAATTATTTCATCTATATTTTTTACCTTTGTTTCTGTTAATGCATTTAATTTACCGTCTTTAATATCAAAATATTTGCAATAAAGATTATCTCTTTGAGCATCTAAAAGCGGTATTATAATACAATTTTCTTCAATTGCATTATATGCTAGTGAATCTAATGTATCTATTTTTATAAGTTTTTTATCTTTAGCTTGGCAAAGTGCCTTTGCTGTTGATAGTCCTATTCTAAGACCTGTAAATGAACCAGGTCCAATAGAAATAGCTATTGCATCTATATCATCAACTTTTAATTCTACTGACTTTA
Source organism: Peptostreptococcaceae bacterium AGR-M142 (assembly GCA_045345765.1). GTDB lineage: Bacteria > Bacillota > Clostridia > Peptostreptococcales > Peptostreptococcaceae > JAOARY01. The sequence goes on along the minus strand of CP148265.1, from coordinate 2,272,006 downwards.
GTAAAAACTCAATTGATGGCATTAATTTTTTTGAATGTGTTTTTTTATGATTTAATATTATCTCTCCTAATAATTTATCATCTTCCATAAGAGAAACACTACATGCATTTGTAGATGTATCTATTCCTAATAAAATCATTATTTTAACAACTCCTTGATAATTTCTTCATGTCTTTTTGTTTTAATATAAATATTTAAATCTCTACCAATTAAATCTTGCTTATATTTTAATTCCATAAATAAAGCTTCTTTTGGTATTATATCTTCTATTAAATTTGCCCATTCTATTATACATATCCCATCTGAATATATATATTCCTCAAATCCTATTTCGTGCATTTCTTCACTTGAAGCTACTCTATATACATCAAAATGATAAAGAGGATGATCTCCCTCATATTCATTTACTATTGTAAAAGTTGGACTAGTTATATAGTCATTTACATTTAATGCTTTAGCTATACTCTTTGTAATAGTAGTTTTTCCAGCACCTAAATCTCCAACTAAACATATTATTTCACCTGATTTTAATAATTGTCCTAATTTATATCCTATATTCGCTGTTTCATTTTCATCTTTTAAAAATATCTTTTTTATATCCATAATTAATCCTCTCGTTTTTCATACATAAAAAATAATTCTTATTTATTATAACAAAATATCTTTTTAATATCATTTTTTATTTTATATTTCATGAAAAATTAAAAAGCTGTTTTAAGATAATTTTTTATAATTATCTTAAAACAGCTTTTTTATAAAATTTGTTATTTTAAATCTTTTAGCTAAAAATAAATTAATTTATTTTTAGCTATTTTTTATTATCGGTGATATATATTTATATAATATTAAAGTTAATACTGAAATCAAAACACCTTTTAACATATTAAATGGTACTATTCCATATAATATAAATGTATTTAAATCAACTACTAAACTATTAATTTCGCTAGTCATTCCCACAATTGCATCTATAGGCATAAACTTCGCATAAAACGGTATTAATATATATAAATTACAAAGAGCTGCTATAAAACTCATAAATACTGTTCCAAAAATACATCCTATTATCGCTGATTTTTTAGTTTTTTTCATATGATATATTACTCCTGCACTATATACAAAAGCACTACCAACTATAAAATTAGCTAATTCCCCTATTCCACCTGTTGAAGTCTTAAAAAGATGTAATAAATTCTTTATTAATTCTATAAATATTCCTGCAATTGGACCAAGTGCGAATGCTCCTATTAATCCTGGCAAATCAGATGCATCAATCTTTAAAAATCCTGGTACAAAAAATACTGGAAATTCAAAAAACATTATTATAAATGATATAACTCCAAGTATTGATATTTTAATCATATCTGCTGTTTTAAATAAACTTCTTTGTTCAATAGCTTTTTCCATAATAAATCCTCCTAATTTGTAAGAAAGATTCAGGGCTTAACATAGTAAAAGTAAATAAAAAAACCCGAAGAAATAAACTTCGGGCATATACTCATACTTTCAATCTTCTTCCATCCAGACTATAACTGTCGGCACCAGAATCTAACTGGTTCAACTACAATGTAGCTCGCGGGCTATACCGCCGGTGGGGAATCACGCCCCGCCCTGAAGATAATTCTTTGTTAATAAAATATTAAATTCTATAATTTAATGATAATGCAAATCAAACAAAAAGTCAATATTTTTGAAATATTTAATTATAGTATTTTATCTATATATATTTAATATTTAATTTCAAATTTTTTAAAATTATCGTTAAAAATATTATTTATTTTCATCTGCATTATAAAGTATTTTACCATCAATTATAGTCATACATACTTTCGACTGTATTTCAAATACATTACCATCAAGTACTACGATATCTGCATCTTTTCCAACTTCTAATGAACCCACTCTATTGTCTAATTTTAAAATCTTAGCAGGATTTATAGTAATTGCTTTTAACGCATCTTCTTCCTTCATCCCAGATTTTATCGCAAGTGAAGCACAAAGAGGTAAATATTGAACTGGCACTACTGGATGATCTGTCATTATTGCAACTAATAAACCTTCATTAGCTAATTCTCCTGGATTTTTAAAATCTAAATTTTTAAGTTCAAATTTTGATCTATCTGATAAGTTTGGCCCTACAATTACAGGATAATTTTCTTCTTTTAATTCTTCTTTTATAAGATATCCTTCTGTACAATGATCTAAAGTTAAATCTAAATCAAATTCTTTTGCAATTCTTATGGCGCTAAATATATCATCAGCTCTATGTGCATGTGCTTTTAATGGTATTTTCTTTTCAAATACAGGTATTAAAGCTTCATATTTCATATCAAATTCTGGCTTATCATTCTCTTCTTTATTTTCATTATAAGCTTTTAACTCTTCATAATAATTTTTAGCTTTAAATAATGTATCTCTTAATGTTGATGCTATTGCCATTCTTGTTTGTGGTGCTTTATCATCCTTACCATAAACCGTTTTAGGATTTTCACCAAATGCAATCTTCATCCCTATTTCTTTTTCTACAATCATCTTATCTATTCTTTTTCCATAAGTTTTTATAGCACTAAAAGTTCCACCTATTACATTTGCACTTCCTGGACCTGATGCAACCATAGTTATTCCACCTTCTAGCGCTTCTTTGAACGTTCTATCCATCGGATTTATTGCATCTATTGATCTTAGTTCTGGAGTAACTGGATCTGTCATTTCATTTCCATCCTCCCCTTCAAAACCAATAGAATCTTCCCACATACCTAAATGTGTATGTGCATCTATAAAACCTGGATATATTATTTTTCCCTCTAAATCAATTACTTTTGCATCTAGTGGTGCTACTACATCTACACCAATTTCTTTTATTTTTCCATTTTCTATTAAGATATTACCTTTTTCAAAATTCTCTTTTGCTACAGTCATTATCTTAGCATTTTTTAAAAATAACATTAAAAATCCCCCTATTTATTTATTTAACACCCTTTAAAGATATTGATATTCTACCTCTTTTTAAATCAATATCAATTACTTTTACATTTATAATATCACCTACAGAAACTATATCCATAGGATCTTTAACGAATGTATTACTCATTTGAGATTTGTGTAAAAGCGCATCATTTTTGATTCCAATATCAACAAATGCACCAAAATCAACTATATTTCTAACTGTTCCAGGAAGAATCATATCTACTTTTATATCTTCTATTTTTAATACATCATTTCTAAAAACAACCATAGAATTATCTTCTCTTGGATCTCTTGCAGGTTTTTTTAATTCATTTATTATATCCTTTAATGTATATTCACCAATTTCTAATTCATTTACTATATTGTTAAGTCCATAATCGGCTATTTTTTTATCTATATCTTGGATATTTTTATTTATTATATCTTCTTTTTTGTAATTTAATAATTCTATTAGTTTATTAACTGATTTATAAGATTCAGGATGAACTGCTGTTGAATCTAAAAAATCTTTAGGTTCATTTATTCTCATAAATCCAGCACATTGTTCAAATGCCTTTTTACCTAATCTTTTTACTTTCAAAAGCTCTTTTCTGGATTTAAATACACCATTTTCTTCTCTATGTGCCACAATATTTTTGGCTATTCCTGAATTTATCCCTGCTATATTTGACATCAAAACTGCTGAAGCTGTATTTAAGTCAACCCCAACTGAGTTAACACTATCTTCTATAACACCTGTTAATACTTCTTCTAATCTCTTTTGATTAACATCATGTTGATACTGACCAACACCTATACTCTTTGGATCTATTTTTACAAGTTCTGAAAGTGGGTCTTGTAATCTTTTAGCTATCGAAATAGCTCCTCTTATAGATACATTTATGTCTGGATACTCCTCATTTGCTATTTTTGATGCTGAATAAACAGATGCTCCTGCTTCATTTATAATAACGTATTTTACATCTTTTTTTACTTCTTTTAATGTATTTGCTACAAATTCTTCTGATTCTCTTGAAGCCGTACCATTTCCAATAGCAATTATATCTATATCATATTCATCTATTATATTTTTTATTATTTCTTTTGATTCGCTTACTTTATTTTGTGGTGCTGTTGGATAGATTGTATTTTGATATAAGAACTTACCATATTCATCTACAATAGCTAGTTTGCACCCTGTTCTATATGCTGGGTCAAATCCTAAGACTCTTTTATTAAATACTGGTGGTTGCATAAGAAGTTGTTTTAAGTTCTTTGAGAAAATAACTATTGCTCTTTCATGTGCAATTTCACTAAGATTTGTTCTTATTTGTCTTTCAACAGATGGATATATAAGTCTTTTATAAGAATCTTTAATTGATTCTTCCATAAATTCTTTTACTCTTTCATTCATAAAATCAAATATATAATTTTTCTTTATGTAACTTATATATTTATCATCATCAAATTCAACTTTCACCTTTAAGAAGCCTTCTTTTTCACCTCTATTTATGGCTAATATCTTATGTGGTTTTATTTTATTTATACCTTCTAAAAATTCATAATACATTTCGTATACAGATTCTTCTTCACTATTTTTTTTAGACGATATATTTCCATATTTATAACCATCTTCTCTTATATATTTTTTTATCTTAGCATCATCTGAAATCATCTCTGCAATTATATCTGATGCTCCACTTATAGCATCTTCTTTAGTGATTACTTCTTTTTGTTCATCTATATATTTTAAAGCTTCTTTATCTATATCAATTTCTTTATTTAATATATCTAAAGCCAAAGGTTCTAAGCCCTTTTCTTTAGCTTTTGTTGCTCTTGTACTCTTTTTCTTCTTATATGGTGCATATAAGTCCTCTACCTCTTGTAAAGTATTTGCCTTTAATATTTTTTCTTCTAATTCTTTTGTTAATTTATCTTGTTCACCTATAAGTCTTATTACATCATCTTTTTTACTTTCTAAGTTTCTAAGATAAGTTAATTTATCATTAAAATTTCTTAGAGTTACATCATCCATAGCTCCAGTAACTTCTTTTCTATATCTTGCTATAAAGGGAATTGTATTCCCTTCATCTATAAGTTTTATTGTATTTTTAGCATGTTCTTCTTTTACTTTAAATTCTTTAATAAGTATATTTAATATTTTTTCCAAAATAAAACCTCCAGATAACACTGTTTTTTATTACAAAAAAATTATATCATAAAATAACTCTTAATAAGTATTTTTAATAATAAAAAAGCTATCAGCAAAAGCTGATAGCTAAATCTATATTAATTTAATTATTTTTCATTTTGACTTATAGCTTCCCAAGCTTCTTTAATAGGTCTTATAAGCTCTATAGCTATATCATAATTTTGTGGATTTTCATTTATCTTTCCATCTGTTATTAATTCATTTATATATACATAAAGAGATTTTTGTCTTAAACAATCTTCATCAGACCCTTCCAATGTAGATATTAAATGTGCTAACAAATCTCTTATTTTGTCATTCTTTTTTTCTACAATATCCATATTTTCTTCCAAAAGTCCATGTTTTGCCTCATCCAAATACATCATAATGTATTCGCATACTATCTGTAATAACTGCGAGCCACTTGCTCTTAATAATCTATATTCTAATTGCTTAACACTTGATTCTCTTAATATCTGCATTAGAAAAACTCCTTTTTTGTAAATAAATCAAATAAAGAAAAGTAAATTATTTTTTATATTATATTTATTGTTGTAATAATTGTAATACTAATTGTGGATTTTGATTAGCTTTTTGAAGCATCGAAGTACCTGATTGTTGTAATATATTAAATTTAGTGTACTCAGACATTTCAAGAGCCATATCAGCATCCTCTATTCTTGAAAGTGCTGCTGTTAAATTCTCATTAGTATTATCTAAGTTAGCAATTGTATGCTCTAATCTATTTTGTGTTGCACCAAGTTCAGATCTTTGTGTTGAAAGTTCCACTATCGCATTATTAAATACTGCTATAGCAGCTGAGGCTCTTTCTTCTGTTGTAACATCAACTGCATACTCAGTTTTAGCTGAAGATATACCATCAGTTACTGTCGCAATAGACGTATATGCAGCACCTTGAACACCTGGATTTCTAGTTGGATTATCTGCACTTATTTTAAGTTTTTGAGATCTTATATCCCCTATTTCCATTCTAAATTCTTGACCAGTATTAGCTCCAACTTGTAATGTTGTACTAAATCCTTCCAAAGTCCCTTCTAAATAAGTTAAATTACCATCAAAACCTGGATTATCTGCTGTTATTATAAGTCTATTTGACACCGATTCAGCACCCGCAGCACCAATTGGATCAGCTGGATAAGCTTGTCCCCCGTATCCACTAATAGTTAAGGTCACACCATCAAAAGCCTTTGCAAATTTTGAAACAATATTAGAAACTACTGCATCTGCATCAGCAAGTCCATTTAAATCAACTGGTCTATTTGTACCAACATAAGGTGCTACTGAGCTATCAAAAAATTCTATTACTTCATCTCCAATTAAAAGTGTTGCTCCAACTTCTGGCTTAGTTTCAAATAAGAATGAACCAGAAGACGTTGATGTTGCTTTTTCTGCTGTACCAGAAACTTCTGTATTATTTAAGCCTAAAGCAGTTGCAACAGTAGTACTAGCAACAACTTTTATAGTTTGAAGTCCACCAGATTCTTTAGTCTTTATTTCTATATGACCATCATCATTTATTATTGCTTTAGCATCTTTTCCTAATGCATCATTAAAAAGATCCATAAAGTTAGTTAAATCTGTACTTGCATCTGTTTGTGTAAGATTAACTACTTTTTCTTCTCCATTTACAAATATAGATAAGCTTTCAGTTTTCCAGTTAAAAGCAGGTGCAACCATCCCACTAACATCTACTGTCCCAATCTTAGAAGCAGGAGTTCCTGTTGACATAGTATGAACTAAAGTATTTGAATTTGGCTTTTTATTACCATTTAATACATTTTCGGTATTATATTCTGTACCATTTGCTATTCTGTTAACTTCTGATGTTAATTGATTAATCTCTTCTTGTATTGCCTGTCTATCTTCTAAAGTTTGAGTTCCATTTGCTGCTTGAACTGCAAGCTCTCTCATTCTTTGAAGCATTGAATGAACCTCACCCATTGCTCCTTCTGCTGTTTGTATTAATGATACTCCATCAAGTGAGTTTCTTGATGCAGTTCTAAGACCTCTAACTTGAGCTCTCATTTTTTCTGATATTGCCATTCCTGCTGCGTCATCCCCAGCTTTATTTATTCTTTTACCTGAAGATAATCTTTCTAAAGTCCCCGTTGCAGCTCTATTATTTGCAGTTAATAATCTGTGCGCATTAAGCGCTGGTATATTATGGTTTATTCTCATATTTTCACTTGGTCTTTAAAATCCTTTATCAATTTTCACTTTCATCAAAGTGGCAACATAAAATATTATAATTCCAAAGTCCTATAGTCCCATTTTCATTTTTAGGACTGTACAATTTAGAAATTTTATTTTTTAATATTTAGCTTTATAAAAACTTATGATTAAGTATTTTATATTTTATGTTACAAACCAAGCATTCCACTCCTTTCAAATAGTTTTATAAATTAATTAAAAATATAATCAACATTAATTAAGATAAATAATTAGTACTTAGAATTCATAACAAAAAGTTCTTTATCCCTATTTACTTTAGTACTATATTACCATTCACCTTAGTACAAATCTACTAAATATATCGGAGTTATTTTTCTTTTATAAACACTAAATTTAATATTTTTTTATTATATTCCTATTTTTTATAAAAAAAAATTATACCAAAACCAATAATGTTAATGGTTTTAGTATAATATTTTTTTATTAATTAAATTATAATTCTTTATTTTTTAATATTTTTTTATTGTTATTTTTTATTAATAAAAATAATTATATTCAAAAAAATAAAAAAAAATACGAGATTAACTCGTATTTTTTTAACCCATATCCCAATCTTTAGATGTTCTTGTTACATATTCATTAATATCATTTTTACCATAAGTAGCACCTGCTCTAATAGCGGGTTTGCTATCATTTGATGTTAGAGCTTCTTTTTCACCAAGACTCTTCCAAGCATCTTTTATAGGTGTAATAATATTAATTGCTGTTTCATAAAAGTTTGAATCATTTTTAAATTCAGCATTTGTAACTAATTCATTGATATAAAGATATAGAGATTTTAATTTTAAGCTTTCTTCATCAACACCCTCTAAAGTAGACATAAGATGAGCTAAAGCTTCTCTTATGTTATTGTTCTTTTCTTTTACAACCGCTCTATTATCTAATGCCATAGCCTTCTTGGCTTCATTTATATTTATAAGCATAGATTCATATATAATCTCCAAAAGTTGAGAATTATTAGCTGTTGCCACTTTGCTTTGTAAATCTTCAATTCTACTCAATTCAAACATCTCCTTATAAGAAAATTACAGAGCTTATCCTTGAAGTAATTGTAATATAAGTTGCGGACTTTGGTTAGCCTTTTGAAGCATCGCAGTACTCGATTGTTGTAATATACTAATCTTTGTATATTCAGACATTTCCTTAGCCATATCCGTATCTTCAATTCTTGATAAAGCTGCTGTTAAGTTTTCATCTGTATTATTTAGATTTGCTATTGTATGTTCTAATCTATTTTGTGTAGCACCAAGAAAAGCTCTTTGTGAAGATAACTCTACTATAGCATTATTATATACTTCTATAGCAGCTGAAGCTTTTTCTTCTGTTGTAACATCTATTGCATATTCTATTTTAGCAGATGATATTCCATCTGTAACATTAGCAACTTGTACATACGCTGCACCTTTAACTCCAGGATTTCTTGTTGGATTATCTGCACTTATACCAAGTGATTTACCTCTTATATCTCCAACTTCCATTCTAAATCCTTGTCCTGAATTTGGTCCAACTTGTAAATTAGCACTAAATCCATCTAATGTTCCTTCTAAATAAGTAAGATTTCCGTCAAATCCAGGTTGATTAGCTGTAACTACAAGTCTATTAGTCATAGAACCAGCAGCAGCCGTACCAATTGGGTTAGTTGGTACAACTTGTCCAGTATAACCATCAACTGATAGAGTTACACCTTCAAAAGAATAAGCAAATTTACTAACTATTGATTTTACAACATCACCTTCATTAGCACAAGAGGCTATATCAATTGGCATATTAGTTCCTGAATAAGGCATTTTTGAACTATCAAAAAATTCTATAACCTTATCACCTATTGTTAATGTTGAACCCACTTCTGGCATATTCTCAAATAAAAATGAACCAGTCGATGTACCTGTTGCTTTTTCTGGAGTTCCAACAGCTGGAGTTGCATCCATACCTAAAGCAGTCATTAGTGCTGGGCTTCCTTGTATCTTTATCTCTTCAGCTCCACCTGACGCCGAAGTTCTTATTTCTAAATTACCATCATCATTAAATGTTGCATTAGCTACATCACCAAGTGCATCATTTAATAATTCCATAAAATTATCTTTAGTTGAACTAGCATCTGTTTGAGTTAAATTGACTGATTTTTCTTCACCATTTATAAATACAGATAAACTCTCTGTCTTTAAATTAAATGCTGGTGGTATTAATGCTTCCACATCCGTAGTCCCAACCTTCTTAGCTGGACTTCCTGTTGACATTGTATGATAAACTGAATTAGTATCTGGCTTTTGATTTCCATTTAATACACTCGCTCTATTATATTCAGTACCATTTGCAATTCTATTAACCTCTGATGTTAATTGGTTTATTTCCGATTGTATTGATTTTCTATCTTGTTCTGTTTGAGTTCCATTAGCAGCTTGAACTGATAATTCTCTCATTCTTTGTAGCATTGAATGAACTTCACCCATTGCTCCTTCTGCTGTTTGTATTAATGATACTCCATCAAGTGAGTTTCTTGATGCAGCTCTTAATCCTTTTATTTGTGCTCTCATCTTTTCAGATATAGCCATACCAGCAGCATCGTCACCTGCTCTATTAATTCTTTTACCCGAAGAAAGTTTTTCTAAAGCCGATCCTGCAAGTCTTGTGTTATGAGTTAATAATCTATGTGCATTTAATGCAGGGATATTATGATTTATTCTCATTTAAAGTCCTCCTTTTTTATAAAAAATGAGATTTATAATTTTAATCTTATTTTTAATTTTTTCTTATAATCATTCTATCTTTTTATCGACTTTTTTTATAACAAATTTAGCTATTTTAACGTTTCTGAGCCTTTTTATCTACTTCTTCAATGAAAATTAGGACTTTAGACACAAGCTCGTAAAGTTTATCTGGAATCTCTCTTCCAATTTCTACATCTATAAGCTCATCTACAAGTTTTTCATCTTCATAAACTTCTATATCCTCTTTTGAAGCTTTTTGTATTATATTATCTGCTACAGTACCTTTTCCAGATGCTAATACTTTAGGTGCATCCATTGTTTCTTTTTTATAACCTATTGCAACTGCCTTTTTTATATCACCCACAATACCACCTCTAAATCTTCATGTCTATAAAACTAGTTGAATAATTTGTTTCTTCCTTATCTTCGTTTTTGTTTTTTTGTTTAGTATCATCCATGAAATTAATCTTATTATAATTATATCCAAGACCATCTAATAAATTCTTTAAATTTCCTTCCATAGACCTAACTAATTCCTTATCTAACTGCTCTCCTTTAAAGCCTAATGTAACATTTCCAGTAGATACATTAAGGTGAACCCTTATATTGCCTAGATTATTAGTATCAATACTAAGAAGTATATCAGTATTATCTGGATCTATTCCATTTGTTCTTTTATTTCTTTCATTAACGTAAATTTGTAAGTTCTTAAAATCTCCATCATAATACATAGGTAATTCGAACGAAGAATTTTCTTTATTTACTTTATTCATAGAATTTAATTGTTCATTTAAACTCTCTTTTATTGTCTTTATTTCTTCTTTTAAATTTGCATTTTCTTTTGTATTTTCTTCTATATCTCTTATTATATCTTTTATATCATCATATACTCTTTTTGCATCTACTTTATTTTCATGCAAATCCATTCTTATATTTTTTAATTTTGATTCAAATTTATCTATCTTCTGATTTAATTCTTCATCCTCTTTAGTGATAAACTCTCTTAAATCCAATATTCTATTTGATATCTCTGTTATATTACTTTTATTTTTATCATCAAAATAAGATGAAATACTGCTAAATTCTTTTAATGTATATTCATTATTATTTTTTATAATATTTGTGTTTATTAAAGAACTATCTTCCTTATAAAAATCTTTAATACTATTAAAATTAGAATATGCATCATAGGACGCTCTAAATTTATTTAATTTAGCATCTAAATCATCTAAACTCAGATTATTTATATCTTCATTTCTATCACTTAAATGTTTAACAAAATTCATATCAAAATTAGAATTTATATTCTTTAGTAATTTATTTTGATTCAAAAGATTTTTTATATTATTTTCACTTGTTTGCATTTTACTAAATTCTAAAGCTTCTATACTTTGTTTTACTTCTACTTTTGAATAATATTTTATATTATCTATATTTGCATTTTGTGATTTATTATTCTCTCCTCTATCTAAGAAGTTTACAAACTCTAAATAATCTTTTCTTAAATTCATATCTAAACTTTCAAGCATAGATTTATTATTTTTAACATTAACAAATGAATTGATATCAGATATATTTTTAATATTTATATCTTTTTTATAAGACATTGTATATGCTAAGTTTTGTAAATTTGTTTGATTAAGAGAATTTTTAACTTTTAATATATCCATAATAGCATTCATATTTTTATTATTTGCTTCAAGATTTAGAAGTTCTAAAGCCTCTTTTAAATCCTTAACATTCATATTAAGAAGTTCATCCATATTTAAATTCTTCATATTTTCTAATGTTATATTATTATCGATATTATCAATATAGCTTTTTAATTCCATTAATCTCTTTACATTTCCACTGTTTAATGAAAGTGCATTTGCTATTAAAGATTTTACCGCCTTTAAGCCTTCACTTTCATTTATATTCTTAGAATATTCATTTGCTAAATCAATATCTTGTTTTGTTAATTGTTTTACCTGATTTAAACTTTCTAATTCTTTTATATCTACATCACTAAGGTTTTCTTTTATATAATTTATATCTTTGTCTATGAATTTATCTGATGCTAAGATATTTTTTAAGTTCATATCCATATTATTTTTAAGCGCAAAAGAAACACCCATAAATTTTATATTTTTTAATTCATTTGTAATTTTTGATGCTTTTATTATTTTAGATACATTTTCTTCATTATTTATTTCATCCAAATTAGTATTTAATATTTGAGCTGGATTTATTTTATTTGAAGTCTTTAAAGACATATCTATTAATTTTGACATACCTTTTACATCTTTTATTTTAGTTATAAAATCTTTAACATCTTCTATTTCTTTATCTGTTAAATTTACACTTTCATTAGGATTTTGGTTTGAATTTTTAAACTCCGCTAATTTATCCTTAAGTTTTATTAAATCTAAATTCATTAGATTCTTATCTTTTGATAACATATTAGATAAATTACCTTCGTTTAAATTCGCATTTAAATAGTTTAATGCATCTGTATATTTTATAGATTCTTTAAATGCATTTAAAGACATATCTGATATCTCTTTTGGGTTTATATTGTTTAAAGAATTATTTATTTCTTTAAATGTAATATCACCTTTGTTTTCAACTAATTTAACTAAGGTCGCTTTGTCTAATTTCATATTTTTTATTTTATCTACTAATGCTTTTACTTCTTTAGAATTCATATCTTTTTTAGATACTTGTTTCTTGTCTTCTTTTGTTATATTTTCTATTTCATTTAATATCTTATCTATATTTTCATTTTCCAAGTCAATTCCTCTTTGTTCTAATATAACTGCTGTTTTGTGATCTAAATTTTTTGTTAATTTGTCTATTTTTGATTTAGTATCGTTTATATAATCTATATTTTCTTTTGTAACAGCTTTATTTGCTCTTAATAATTCTCCTGCAATTTTTATATTCTCTTTGTTACTATCAACATTATTATCCTCTAAATATTTTTTAATATCTTCATTCATCAATTTTATATCTTTTGCACTTAATTTTACTGCTTCATTTTTATAAACAGCATGAGAAAAAGACGACTCTATATTGGATTGTTTTACATAATTTTTATTATTATATAAAGATGCTATGGATACAGACTCATCCTTCATATTTATTATTATTTTGCTATCAATATCTTTAATATCTTCTATTTTAGTAAACAAGTCAAACATAGAATCTACTTTTGATTTAGTTATTGTTTCTCCAGCTTTTGCCATAGATCTTATTATATCCAAAATATCTTTTCCCATAGTTGAACCATATAATTCTTTTGCTATTTTTCTTGCCTCATCAAAAGAAATCTCCTTTGACTCGGATTTAATTCCATATTTTTCTTCTTTAACTAATTTATCCAATTCCGTTGCAATTCTTCCTATTGAATCTTTTGAAAAATTCACACCCTTCGCTATTAATTTCATAGCTTTTTCATAACCCATGTTTTTAACTACATTTTCCATATTCTTTTTTAAAGATGTATATGATAATATACTATCTCTACTAAGTTTTACATTGTGTTTTTTTAATTCTTTTAAAGCTTCCATATTTTCTTTTGTATTTTCTATATTATATCTATCTAATACTTCTTCTAATTTCCCTTTTACTTCTTTTTCTTGATTCAAACTATTTTGATATTCTTCTTTGCTCATAAGCTTTATTTTTTTTATATCTTTACTATCAATTTCTTTCATTTGACCCTTTATTAAATCCATGTTTTTCTTTAATTCCACTTTTGCATAACTATTTTCATCTATCTTCATATCAAACTTATCATTACTTCTTACTTCTATTATTTCACCTTTTACCTTATAGGATTTAAACGACTGGTATGCATCTACTTGGCTAGTGATTCTTTTTAAGTCGTTATTTTGATACCTATTTATAAGATTGCTCGCATTCATCTATTCCACCTCTTATTCATTTTTTACTTTTTTATAATCCTATTATCGACATTTTGCATTTTACTCTTTAAATTATATTCTAAATATACTCCTTTAAATAAAAGTATTTATAATAATTATGCTTTATAAAGAATATATCCCCTCTAATTATAATAAAAAATAATAAAAATATCGATTTGCATAATTTATTATTATGAAATATTATATTAATAGGAAAAATTAATTATCTTAATTATTTAAAGTGATTAATTTTTCCTATTTAAATATTAAAGTATTTTACTTAATATAATATTATGGGTATGAATATATTAAGTAAAAACAAAATATTCGAATTATATTTAATTAATACTTATAATTTTATATAATTTACCGATACTATATACGAAGTAGTTTTTTTGTATATACATATTTAAATCTTCAGTAAAGGAAGTGAATACATTGAGTCAAGTTAATAATGTAACTCCACAAGTTCAAGTTGGAGCTGCTATAAATAAAGGAAATACAAAAGCTTTAAATATACTATCAAGAACTGGTGAGCTGTTAAAAACAAAAGATGCTAAAAGATCTGAATTTGCATTAAAATTCGAAAAAATTAAATCAGAAGATGTTAAAGAAAAACTTACCGAACTTTATGACAAAATAAATGTTCAATCAGATAAATTAAAAGAACATATGTATCTTAAAGATTTTAGTGAATATAAAAGATTAGTAAGAGAATTTTTAGATGTTTCAGTAAAAAATTCTCATGAATTTTCACAACAAAATTTCTTAGATAGAAGAGGTAGACATAGAACTTATTCTATAGTAAAAAAAGTTGATAGAGAATTAGATGCTATAACAAGGGAATTTTTAAAAAGTGAAATAGATCATATCGGTGTAATGAAAAGAGTCGATAGCATAAGAGGACTTTTATTAGATACATTTATGTAAAAAAAATATAGATATCTTATTAAAATAAGATATCTATATTTTTTTATTATCTCTTTATATATTTTAAATACTCATTTATAAAATCATCTATATTTCCATCAACAACCGAATTTACATTTCCTATTTCAAAATTAGTCCTATGGTCTTTAACCAAAGTATAAGGCTGAAAAACATAAGATCTAATTTGGCTTCCCCAGGCAATTTGAGAATATTCACCTTGTAAATCTTCTATTTTTTCTTTTCTTTCAAGTTCTTTTAATTCTATTAATTTTGCCTTTAACATCTTTAGAGCAGTTTCTTTATTTGAATGTTGTGATCTTTGATTTTGACATTGAACTACTATATTTGTTGGTATATGAGTTATTCTAACAGCTGAATCAGTTGTATTTACATGCTGACCTCCAGCACCTGATGCTCTATAGGTATCTATTCTTAAATCATTTGGATTTATATCAAGTTTAATATCATCAGTTATTTCTGGAACAACATCTACAGAAGCAAAAGAAGTGTGTCTTTTTCCAGATGAATCAAAAGGTGATATTCTTACAAGCCTGTGTACACCTTTTTCTCCTTTTAAAAATCCATATGAATTTAATCCTTCAATCAATATTGTTGCTGATTTTATTCCGCCTTCTTTATCATTATGAAAATCTAATATTGATGTTTTAAAACTTTTATTTGAACTCCATCTACTATACATTCTAAGGAGCATCTCTGCCCAATCTTGAGCATCAAGCCCTCCTGTACCAGCATTTATTGAAAGTATTGCATTATTCTTATCAAATTCACCATCCAAAAGTGATTTTATTTTCATTTTTTCTAATTCTTTTTTTAATCTATTAACTAAAATATCTAATTCTTCTTTAGTTAAATACTCTTCATCTTCTTTCAAAACTTCTAATGAAAATTCTATCTCTTCATGAAGATCTTTAAGTTCATTAAATTCGGATATTATTTCCTTTAAATTTTTATTCTCTTGTAGTATTAACGACGCCCTTTCATTGTCTGACCAAAAATCTTCTTTTAGCATTTCTTTTTCATTTTTATTTATATCATTTATTAATTTATCTATTTTTAAAGCTTCTTTTAATTCATTTATATCTATTTTTCCCTCTTCTACTACGGTAGTATATTCATTTATATTTAACATTATACAATCCTTTCCATAAATATTTTTAAACTATTATAAATAAAAAATTCAAGAGGTTATCTAAAAATTTTTAGACACCTCTTATTTTTATCTTTATACTTAATAGCTAATTTTTTTATTTATAAAGATTCTTTGATAAGAGTTTTACTCTCTTAAATGTTATTTTCCACAACATTTTTTGTATTTCTTACCACTACCACATGGACAAGGATCATTTCTTCCAACAGTTTCGCCTTTTACTATTGTTGTACTCTTTTTAACTTCCTTATTACTTTCTCTTGAAATCTCTAAATTATCCGTATCAACAACTTCTTTTCTTTCTATTTCAAATTCAATCTTAAAATTATATAGGTATTTTACAGTTTCTTCATGAATAGAGCTTACCATATTATCAAACATATCAAAACCTTCGAATTGATATGCTCTTACAGGATCTTCTTGTCCTATGGCTCTAAGACCAATACCTTGTCTTAACTGTTCCATCGCATCTATATGATCCATCCACTTAGTATCAACAACTTGTAATAGAACTATTCTTTCAAGTTCTCTCATTCTTTCTATTCCAATATCAGCTTCTTTAAGTTCATATAATTCTTTTGATTTAGATAATACTATTTCTTTTATTTTAGCTCTATCTAATTCTTCTAAATTTCCAAATTCAATAGAATCTTTAGGTAGATAAATTGAATATATATGATCTTTTAATGCTTTTATATCCCAATCTTCTGGAAAATCCGAATCAGCTGTATATATATTTATTGAATTATCTATAACAGATTCAACCATTCCAAATATCTGCTCTTTTAGATTTTCATTTTCTAAAACACTTCTTCTTTCTTTATAGATAATCTCTCTTTGTTTGTTCATAACATCATCATATTGTAATACATGCTTTCTTATAGAGAAGTTTTTACTTTCTACTTTCTTTTGAGCACTTTCAATTGATCTTGATAGTAGTTTATGTTCAATAGGCATATCTTCTTCCATACCTATTTTATCAACTATATCCATGATTTTTTCACTTCCAAAAAGTCTCATTATATCATCTTCTAAACAGATATAGAATCTTGAAAATCCCGGATCCCCTTGACGACCAGCACGTCCTCTTAACTGATTATCAATTCTTCTAGATTCATGTCTTTCTGTACCTAGTATACAAAGACCTCCAGCTTTTATAACTTCTTCTTGTTCCACTTTTGTTTTTGATTCTATTTCTGCTAAGATTTTTTCATAATCTTCTTTTGCCTTTTTTAATTCTTCATCATTTTCATCAAATTTTAAAGCTGTAACCATAGATAATATATAATCATCATAACCAAGTTTTTTAAGTTCTCTTTTTGCTAAAAATTCACTATTACCACCAAGAACTATATCTGTACCACGACCAGCCATATTAGTTGCAATAGTAACAGCTCCTAAACTACCCGCTTGAGCAACTATTTCAGCTTCCTTTTCATGATGTTTTGCATTTAAGACCTGATGTTTAACACCTTTTTTCTTAAGCATTGAAGAAAGTAATTCTGACATTTCTATTGATATTGTACCAACAAGCACAGGTTGTTTTGTTTCATATCTATTTTTTATTTCTTCAACAATCGCATTTAATTTTCCTCTTAAAGTCTTATATATAGCATCTGGTGAATCTATTCTTTGTATAGGTCTATTTGTTGGTATTTCAACAACATCCATACCATAAATAGATTTAAATTCTTCTTCTTCAGTCTTAGCTGTACCTGTCATACCAGAAAGTTTTTTATACATTCTAAAATAATTTTGGAATGTAATACTTGCTAATGTTTTTGACTCTCTTTGTACCTTTAGATTTTCTTTCGCTTCTATTGATTGATGAAGTCCATCAGAATATCTTCTACCAAACATAAGTCTTCCTGTAAATTCATCAACTATTACGATTTCTCCATCTTTAATAACATAATCAATATCTTTTTTCATAAATCTATGTGCTTTTAAAGATTGATTTATATGATGTTGTATTTCCATATTCTCTATACTCGAATAATCATCTATATTAAAGAATTTTTCTGCTTTATTTATACCTTCATCTGTCAAAGTAGCATTTTTAGCTTTTTCATCTTCTTCAAAATCAACTTCATTCTTTAAACTTCTTACAAAATCATTAGCCTTAAAATATAAATCTGTCGATTTATCTCCTGCACCTGAAATTATAAGTGGAGTTCTTGCCTCATCAACAAGTATTGAATCGACCTCATCGACAATTGCAAAATTAAGTGGTCTTTGAACCATTTTTTCTTTATAACTAACCATATTATCTCTTAGATAATCAAAACCAAATTCATTATTAGTTCCATAAGTAATATCTTTATTATAAGCTTCTTTTCTCTCTTCTGGAGTTTGACCATGTACTATTACGCCTGTTGTAAGTCCTAAAAATTCATAAATCTTAGCCATCCACTCTTTATCACGAGTAGCAAGATAATCATTTACCGTTATTACATGAACACCTTTAGAAGATAATGCATTTAAATATACTGGACATGTTGCAACTAAAGTTTTACCTTCACCAGTTCTCATTTCCGCTATTCTTCCTTGATGTAATACAATTCCACCTATTAATTGAACTCTATAATGTCTCATACCAAGAACTCTTTTAGAAACTTCTCTTACAGTTGCAAAAGCTTCTTCTAAAATATCATCTAAAGTTTCGCCTTTAGAAAGCCTTTCTTTAAATATATTTGTCATATTTTTTAATTCTTCATCCGATTTTTTTTCAAAATCAGCTTCTAATAAATCTATTTTATCTACTATTTTTTCAATCTTTTTTATCTCTCTTTGTTTAAAACCATTCATTATATTATTAATAAAACCCATTGTATTCTCTCCTTCAAATTTATTTAAACAATTATTAATATTATTATATTGATATATTTAATACTACACATACATTCTATTTTATCATAATATGAAATCTTAGGAAATTTAAATATTTGTAAACAAGAACTAATATGCAAAATAAAAAGAACCTTAAAAGGTTCTTTAATATTATTATTTTATCATATTTTATTCATCGTCTTCTATAACTTTAACATAAGCAATTCCTTTTCTAGCTGGGTTTTGAATACTTTCTGCAATGATTTTATATATTCCTTTTTTACTTGGAGCCATATAAAATCCTGTATTATCAATAGTTCCACCTTTTTTCTCATCAATTTTCCAATTAACTCTTTTATCTTCTAAATTTGTAACCACAGAACTAAATCTTGTAGTTTCATTTACCTTAAGTGTTATCTCTTGTGGTTCTACAAATACATTTGCTTTATTTAATTCATCCACGACCTTAGTTTCTTTATAAGCCCACCATCTAATTTTTATATCCCTTTGTTTATTTGAAGATTGTAGTCTTAAACCAATTTTAAATGTTCCTTTTTTAGGATATAAAACTGCACCTAAAGAATATAATCCTAATTTCGACTCAAGAGGACTTTTATAAAACACTTCTTGGTCTCCAAAATATATTTGTTCTTCATATTCTTCATCCATATAAGAGTCACTACTTACTTCTTCTAATGCTAATTGAATTCTAACAGGACCAAGACCCAGTCCATGAGTTATTTCTTCTGAATAAAGATTTTTTCCCAATATAAAATTCCCATTTATTTCCATCTCTATTATTCCAGTTGAGGATTTATCATGTATAACTTTATTCTTAGGTAATTTAAAATTAAATTTCATAAGACTTTCTTCATTATTAAAATGAACTTTAATATCAGGATCTTCATTATAATCGACAATCTCTTTATCTACTATAGCAGTTATTTCTTTATCCTTTGAATCTAATTTCAAATTAAGTAAATTATATAAAAATTCATTTGTATATATTCTTTGTTCAAAAGGATTTTGCTCTATTTTCTCAATGGCATAAGTATCTCCTGATTGAACTAAGTATAATTTAGCTAAAAATACTTTTTTATTATTAGAATTTCTTATTATATCATCTATTGATTTATCAAAATTCTTCTTTAAATAAACATCTTCTAAATTTTCCTTAAAAACTTCTATTCTTTCTTTTAAATTTATATTTTTTTCTATCTCATCTTCTAAATATTTTATCTTTATATCCTCAATAAAGAAATTTTCTATTTTTGATTCTTTATTAGAAGTTTTTAATGGTATATATTCCTTATATGAAACTCCTTCTTTTAAATCCTTTAATTCAAGAGATATTTTAAAATTATCTTCTTTATTTAAATTTGAAATATCCTTTAATTTAAGCTCAAAATCAAATTTTAAATATTCCAAATTAACTTTAGGCAAAACAATTAATTTAGCTTCAAATATTTGATTTATCTTTGTAAAACGAGGGATTTGAAGATAAACTTTTAACATATTATCTTCAAATAGACTTTTTTTATTGTATAATTCATCTATGTCAAAAAAATCTCTTTCATCTAAACCTTCTACAATTTCTAATCTATACTCTTCACTAATTCTATTATATTCTTCTTTTAGAGTCTCATCTTCCTCTATAGAATGAACTTGTTCCTTCCCTTCTTCACTGTAATTAAGTGCTAAATATGCTTCTTTATGATACCCGTCTTTAGGAAATCCTTCTATTGAAGATAGTTTTCTTGTTATTGGTGATGCTACAATTATCTCTCTTCCATGATAATCTATTGCAATTCCAGGTTCTAAAGATATTGTATAATCATCAACTTTTATAACTTGTAATCCATTTATAATCCCACTACCATAAACAAATTTATTTTTTAAGACTGCTTTTTCATTATTATATTCTTGCTCTCTTTGAAAATCCCTTACAGTAAGTAATTTACCATAAAAATAATTATTTCTTTCAAGAGGCTTTAATCGAAAATTTTTCATGACAACCCTCCTTATTCTAATATCATACCTGTGTATGAATTTATACCTAATCTTACATCATCTTTATTTAATAGAGTATCAAAAGGTATTATTGTTTTATCATTAAGCTTTAATTTATTCCAAGTAGATAATTTCGAATTAATCTGCAAATAACTATGTTTATCTAAATAAATCCAAGGTTTTAAAACTACCAAATTACAATTAGTATATGCTGGCTTTTCTTTATTAAGTATTATCTTTAACTTATCCCAGTCATTAGAATCAAAATCTTCCTTTTCCTTAACCAAAATAGTAAAACTATAAGGATTATTTGAATATAATTTTTTATATAATTTTTTCAAATATGGATTTTGAAATTCATTTTCTAATTTGAAGCTTTCAATGATATACACATCATCATTTAATATTATCTCTAGTAATTTTTTTATGCCTTCTTTTGTTCCTCTTTTTGAATATATTTCTCCAATATTTCTTATTAAATATCTTAATTTCTGCTGTGAAATATTAAAATCATATTTAATCCCCATCATATCTGCTAAGAATCCTAAAAAATCTTCATCTACAACATGAGGATTAAAATATTCATATATATTAGATATATTTTCTTCCATGTCCATTAGAAAGGTTTCAAATATCGCTAAAAATCTTTCTAAAAAATCATCACCCATAGATGTTCTGTATATTTCTGGTAAATACTTTAAATAACCTTCCCTATTATAGTATATTTTTATATCATTTATACTTGGGCTTTGTCTTTCTCCAGCATAAAATTCAATTTTTAACACCATATATCGTCCTTGGCCTTTATAAAAAAGAGCATCCTTTGAATTTACTATTCTTCCACTAAAAAATTTTTCCATATTATCTTCTTCTTCATTTTTAAAATCACAAGCTTGATAATAATCTTCAAATAAAGCATATTTTATTTTTATTTGAGTATTTTTAGGTATATTGGCATCCAACCTTATCTTATGCCATTTATTATTTTCTTTGTGACTATCTATAGGATTTGATATATAATATCCATATACTCTTTCCTTTTCTTTATATCTTTTTAATCTAGTCATTTTCTCAAAAATCAATATTTTATTATCTTTAAAATCCATCGCAAATATCTGATTTGATAAATTTCCATATAATTTATCTATCTTTCCATAATAAAAATTCAAACTCTTACCATTATATATATTTTCTATCTTATCGGCCTCTTGTGCATTATCATAAAATAAAGTATATATATCTTTTTTTACATCAATATAAAAATCCTTAATCTCTTTTGAAAAACTTTTTTTTAAGATCTTATCTTGATCCATATAATATTCTATAATCTCTGATTTATATATATTTTTAAATAATATTCTATTTTCAAATGCAATTACATTTTCAAATTTAGAGATTTGACCATCCTCAAATTCAAAAGGAATTTCTATACTCTTATACGGACCTTTTTCAGAGTCCAAACTAATTAAATAAAGTGATGTTTGTTTATTACTAAAAAATATATTGTTATTACTTAAATCTTTTTTTATTAAAAAATCTTTAAGTGCCAACATCAAAATATGTCCATTCACTTCTTTTAAAGAAACAATATGATAACCATCTTTTTTAAAATCAATTTCTCTAATAAGTTGCGAATTTTGATTTGAAAAAAAATAAAGTATATCATCATTTAAAAATATATTTTTATAATCATCAAAAACCATAAAATCTATATTATCTAAATAATTTTTATATAAAGAATTTATCTTAGTTTTTTCAAAATTAGATATATTTAATTTATATAAATCATTATTAGAATTTATAACATAAAACTCCTTACTACTTTTAAAAAATATTTCCTTAATATTTGTAATATTATAAGCTTCTTTAATATCAACTATATCCTTAAGATTAAATTCTTTTTCTTTTTCTAAAGATACACCATCTTCATATGCTATTAAATTTTTTAAATTGTCCTCTTTACTTTCCTTCAAATTTATATAAAAAAAAGGATAGTCTTTTTGCATATCAATCACCCTCATCAAAGGTTTTTATTAAACTCTTACATATTCTATTTCAAAACTATTTAAGTAAAAAAGGCCTTCTTTAGGAATATATATATCTTTATTCTTATCTTGCTTTATATACTTTCCAATTGGATAAATCCACAAATCCTCTACATAATCTATTTTTTTATGTGAATTTATAAGTGAATAAATTTCACCAGAATAAAGAGTTTTTCCAAATTCCCATCCAACATACTCATTCTTTTCCTTTTTTATCGGTATTAAATAATTTTTTAATTTCTGTAAAAGTTCATCTTTTATATTTTCTGCAATATTATTTTTAACATTTGCAACTACTTTTACATCAATCCCTATATATTCAGGTCTTATTACCTTAATATTAGTTGTTATAAGTCTATAAGGTTCTATATATTGTTTTACCTTCCTTAAATAATCATTTGAAACTTCAGGCATAAGTCCTTTATCCTTTGGTATTACAACAATTGAAACTACACCTTCTTTAACTTTTTTCGGATAAGATTTTAATCCTTTTTCATATAATGGTATAACTTTTATCCTTCCTATCGAAAGTTCCTTTGATTCTTTTAATATCCTTACATAATCATCTTCGTTAACTGCTCTTTTTGAATTTAAAAGAGATTTTGCAAAAATTTTATTTACATCTGCAATCTCTTGTTCATCATTTCCTTTTATAGCTTTAGATATATTTTTTAAATTTATATCATCAAAATACATATCTTCATATAAGAAATTTTTTATATCTTTTCTTCTTATATTCCCTCTTTTCCCTGCACTAAATACTATATTGGATATATATATTTTTTTTTCTTTCTTTGGAACATTTCCTTTCATTCCATCACTAAATACTATATTTTTATTTTCTAATGTAAAAACATTTTGCCCATTATTTTCATTTGAAAAAAAATCAACATATTTATATTCATAATAGCCTTCTTTTTGATCTCCAATAAGAAGTTTTAGTTCTTGCTTTATTATATCTTCTTTATAAAAAGGAATTTCTTGAAGCGGAAGAGGATTTGTTTCACCTAAAAATAAATCTTCATCTTTATAATAAGATACAATCTTTATTTTTAATCTTTCTTTATCATTTATCTTTTGACCATTTTCATCAACTAAAATTAATTTTTTACTTCTATTTCTTACTTCCTCTATCTTATAGTATACATTGCTTTTAAATTCATTTTTATCGTCTATATTTGGCATTTTATAATATTTTTTATCTATAAGCGCATAAATTACGTTTATGCCTACAATATCAATATATTCATCTAAATAAACTTCTTCCTTATAATATAAATCCTTTGACTTTACTTTATAATGTTTATTTATAACATTAACCCTGTTTATTCCTATTGACTTTATTTTTGGTGTATATAAAGCACCATCTTTATTTATCTGAGCATATATCCAATATCTATTTTTATCAATCTTCGGATACAACTTTGTTGCTACAATATTTGCATCAATTTTAAGATGTACATTTCCACTTGTTTTAAATCCATAGCTATTATCTTTTATAACCTCCGCTTTTTTCCAACCATTTCCTATAAAATAATACCAATCAATGATATTTTCATCTTTTAAATCTTCATCCAATATATAATTTCCTGTAAAAATATTTATTACTAATTCTTTATCTTTTTCTATTTTATTTTTAAAACCTAAATAAAGTCTGTTTTTATTTTCTGGATTTATCGAAAATGGGTAATAATAAGAATCCTCATTATTGTTAAATTCCTCCAAATTCCTTACTTCCATATTAAATTTAGAAAATATCCCATCTAGTTTATTTAAATTCAAATCCATCGCTTCTATAGTTTCAAAAATATCCTTACTTCCCTTTAAAGGTGTATATTTAGGTATTTGCTTTTTCAATCCAGATTCATTTAAAAAAGAAACTATAGTACTTGAAGGAATTTTGCTTGCTAATTCTTCCTTCATTAATTTTAAAAACATATAAACATTTTTATTTGGAATTCTGTTCATATAATACCTTTGCATTTCATTTAGCCAAGCCAACATTTCTAAAATTGTTATTCCAGGGTCATGAAAATTTTCATCAGACCATTTCCTAAATGTATTCCTAGATATTTCTTTCATAGAATTAAAAATTTCATCAAAATTTTTATCATCTAAATTTCTAAAATCAAGCATAATTATCACTCGCTTTTAATAAAAAATTTTATTTCTTGTATAAATCCATATATATTTCATGTTTTCCATTCCTAACAAGAACATATGGTATCTTTTTTATATCTTCATTTACAATAGTTATTTCTTTACCATTTTTATAATAAGAAAATCTTATTCCTAAATTATAAACATTTATAACCTTGTCTACATTTGTTAATATACTATAGAACATGGATTTATGAGGTATCAAACCTATATTCCAACCTTTTTTATCATAATTTCCTCTTACAGGATCTAAAAAATTATTTAATTTTCTTTTACTTTCATTTTGAACCAAAATCATATCTTCCATATTATCTATAAGAAGATTTGCTCTTATACTTACATTGACTATAAGAGGTTTTATAACATTAAGCCTGTTTTTTAACATCATAAGTGATGGGGCTCTTTTTAATAAATAAGTTTTTATATTATGGCATAACTCTTTCATCAACGAACTATCCTCATAACCATCTTTAGGCATAACAACCATAGTTATATATCCATTTTGTCTAAGACCTTTTGAATTTATATTTTCCAAACATTTAACCTTCCATATGTTACGAGAAGCTTCTTTGGCTAAATTCTCATAATCTTCATTTGTTATCGCTCTATTTCTGTGTTTTAAAAGTGCAGATTTTCTATCCATTGACTCTAGTAGCTTTTCGTTATCACACCCACCATAAGAATTTATAGGATTAAAAACTGTATCTATAAAAGGTATGGATTTTCTCATTTTTGTTATGGTATTTGCTTTAACATTACCTTTTTTTCCTCCACCAAAAATATAATTTACATATATTTTATTAACATCATTTAAAGGTGGTCTTTTTCCGTGAATTCCATTTCCAAATATTATAATTCCATTCATTTTATCTATCATATAATGTCTGTCCAATGATGATGACATATAAAAATCATTCACTTTTGTCCACTTAACCCAATAATTCTTTATTATGCCAAAAGGATCTTTTTCTATTATAGTGTCTTCTGAATTTAGTTCCTGTCCTTCTAATATAAAGTCCTTTTCATCCACATATACTTCTTCATCTATAATACTGCTATTCTTTAAGTAAAATCTTACTTCATCATTATCTATCGATGTTTCTAAATATTCTTTTTTTATTGTTTCTTGCTGTATTGCTTCTATACAATTTAAATATATTCCTTTTAAATATACTTGATTACTTATCTGAGTTGAAGATAATATACTTATTTTTATAAAATATCCTTCTTCACCAAAGAGTTCAATCTTTTCTAATTCCTTATCAAAACCTATATAAAATCCACCACTTTTCAAAAAACCATTTGTGTTATCTTCCATTTGTATACTTCTTTCTACAATTTCTTTATTTTCTTTAAAAAAAGTGCTCAAATGTATTTTTAAATTTTTATTTTTGAAAAGCTCTTCATTTATAAGATCAAAATACAAACCAATTGGTCCATTTATAAATGTTTTAGAAAATCTTATATAAAAACTCATTACATTTTCATCAATTCTTTCAAATAGATAAATTTCTTCTAAGCTTTTATTTTTTATATTTTCATATTTTCTATATGTTAAATTATTATAATTTACAAACTTCTCTACATCTTTAGATTCTCTTTCATAATCATATTTCAAATTCAAATTTTTAATCTTTGGTACACAAAAATAAGAATTAGGTAAATAATGATTTTCTATTCTATCTATTCGAATCTTTATATAATAATTGTTTGTTCCATTTATATTAATCTTTTGCATATCGCTTGGACATTTAAATCTTATCTTTATATGATTCCCTTTTTTTGTATAAAAAATTTCATCATAATCATTTTTATCAAATAATTTAGACCAATATTCACCATTAAAATATTCAAAACTTACAGCTTTAATTCTTGTATATTCATCCTTAATACCTTCAATATCCTTAGCTTTCATTATAAGTTTCCAATTGATTTCATGGTCTATTGGATTATTTTTTACAAGCTCTATATCAAAATCAAATTCCAAACTAATCATCGAATCCTTCTTTGAAAAAACTTCTGTACTAGATATAAAAAATGAATCCTGAAGATTAAAATTAGTTGTAAAAGGATAAAATTCATCTTTAGATAATTCATTTTCATTAAAAAATAAATTGTTTGGAACTGAATTTTCATTTTTAGATTTTACTTTTATATTTGTTGTTTTTAAACTTTTTACAAGATTACAAATTTCACAAATTAAAACTGCTTTTATATATATTCCTTCTTCACCTTTTACAATATCTTTTTTAAGGCCATCTTCTATTTTTAAATTTATATAATCTTCAACTAAAGTTATATTTTCTATCTCATGCCACTGTTCCTCTTGATAACAATACCAAACTACATTATTTGAATTTGAAAAAAACTTATTTAATTCTTCTTCCATTGCTGGATTTTTTATATTTTCAAATTTTATTTGTATAATACCTTTTGATTCTATCAAAAACACATCATCATGTTTTATAAAAATACTATGTTCCTGTAAATTTTCTTGAGTTTCATCAAATAAATAAATACCTTCAGATGTAATTCCATCATCAAATATCCCATCATCAATTTTTTTAATATAATCTCTTTTACCGTTCATATAAATTATTTCTTCTATATTAGAATCTACAATATTTATATTTCTTATTGTTTCAAATAAAAGTTCTTCATCACCTTCATTTGCATAAACTTGAGTCTTTTTATCAATCAAAACACTTTCTAATATTCCAGTGCTTGGTTTAAATATTAAAGGCACTTTAGATGATTTTGCTGGTAATAAATTCGAATCCAATAAATTTAAAAATTCGAATTTATTTTTTAATAATATCCTATTATACCTTTGGATATTCCCCTTAAAAGTATTTAAAAATGCATTTGCTATAGCACTACCACTATCTGAATCATCAAGGGAAAATGACCATTCCTTTGTATAGGATTTTGATAAATCGTGAAATTCTTTTATTAAGTTTTTTATACTTCTATTGTCTAAATCTTTCATGATCTATCCTCCTTTACTTCTTCCCTTCCTTAAGATAGAAAGGATATACTAAATTAAATAAATTATTTGTCATTCTAACTCTATACTCTATTTTTATATCAACTCTTCCATCGCTATGGTCTTCTAGACTAGCTTTTACACTAACATCTTCTACTCTTGGTTCCCAATTAGTAATGGCTGATTTAACTTCCTCTTCTATTAAAAATAATGTAGTAGCATCTACTGATTCAAATATAAATTCATTTAATCTTGAACCAAAATCTGGTCTCATAACTCTTTCACCTTTTTTGGTCCCAAGAATTATTCTAATAGATTCTTTTATATCATCTTCTGCAAAAACCATCTTTATTTTACCTGTTGACTTATCCACTCTTATAGGAAAACTAAGTCCTCTTCCTAAAAAATCTTTTGACATATTAAACACCTCTAATTTATTTTAACCATAGACCCTTTTAGAGTAAGGATTCCACTAGACTTTATATTAAGCATTCCATCTGATTGTATATCTAAGTTGGCAGCTTTTATTTTAAGTGATGCAGAACTTTTTATATCAACAGAATTAGCCATTCCATTTAAGACTATTGATGTAGATTTTGATTTTAAACTTATTTTACTATCTGAATTAATATCCATATTACCTTGAGAATCCAAAGTTATTTTAGACTTTCCTTTTGATTCCTTTATTGTAATACTTCCTTTATTATCATCTAAATCTACAATACTACCTTTTTTAGTCTTTATTGTTATTCCTTCTTTTCCATTCTCATCTGAAAAAATTATTTCATTTCCATTTCTAGTTTTTATTTTTTTAATATTATTTTTTCCATCTGAGTTGTTTAGGGGTGGTTTATCTTTTTTATTCCATAATACACCTATAACATACGGTTCTTTTATAGATCCTTCATGAAAAGCCACTAAAACTTCATCATTAACTTCAGGTAAAAAAAAGCTTCCTTTATCTTTTCCTGCCATAAAAGTTGCGACTCTAGCCCAATCTGTTTCATGCTTGGAATCTCTAAGAAGTAATTTTAGTTTCACTCTTCCCATGTTTTCAGGGTCTTTATTATTAGTAACTTCACCAACAACAACTCCATATATTTTACCTTCTACAAAATCTCTTTCTATTAATCTGTCCATTAGAAAGTATTCCCCCCTAAATTAACAATAGTTCTATAACCATCTTCATTTATTTTATGCTGTACTCTATTTATGTAATATAAATCATTTATTTTGTTTCCTAATTTATCTATCTTTATATATCTTCCTGGTATGATTTCCGGCATGCCCATAACTTCAACTCTACCATAAACATATTCTAATGCAGTTTTTTCCATCATACCTTTACCTATTATCTTTGCTTCATTTTTAGATTTCAATGAAGTTATAACATTTGTAGTTACATTATCCTTACCTATGGATTTTATTATATTCACACCTGAAGTTTTTCCACTACCTACCTTAGTAAAAGAATTTTCTTTAACCATTATTTCTTCCTTCTTTAAGCTGTCCCACCCTTTTACTATGCACTCTCCGATTTGGTCTGCAATATCTACACCCAAATCTATTTCAATTATATTTTCACCTAATGTAAGCGTTGTTATTGGTGTTTTATCTTCATGATATTTTCTAAAATAAAGGGTATCTCCAGTTACAAAAAACTCATAACCACTTTCAAATGCTAAAAATTTTATAAATTCATAGTCGGTTTGACTAACTTGTCCTAATGAATCATAAACTATAGGTGTAGAAGTAACTTTCTTTTTAGAAACATATTTTTTTGCAATTTCATTTACAACATCTGAATAAGTTGAATTATTCCAAATATTAGTTTTTTTCCCTCGCATCATCAAAAATGATTTATCCATTCCACTTACTATTATCTTTATAGCTGAATCTTCATATTCTGATGATATTCTTATATTTGTAATATATCCATAAAAAATTTCTTTTAATTCATCTGTATATCCTATTTCTATTTTTATTTCTTTTCCGGCTTTTAATTTACTATCAATCCACTTTATTTCACTTTCTTCATGATCATATGCATTTACAACACTAAATTCAAAGGTATCAGAAGCATTAACACTTAAATCTACATCTAAATATTCAACTGCCATACCCATAGATTTAATGATTTCTGTACCATCTATATAAACTTTAACCTCTGGAGCTGCCATATTCTTATACTTATGCTCTAATGAGGATACCTTATGTTTTTTTGAATCTATTTTTATACTACTAGACATATTATCACTCCAATGGTGGTACTATAAGTTTATTTCTATTTCCTAAATCTCTAGGATTATCTATATTATTAGCTTTAGCTATATGTCTCCATTTTTTTGGATCATCATACTCATTTGAAGAATGCATCCAAAGTTCATCTCCTGATTTTAAATCTCTTTCTTTAGTTCTATCTGATGACTGCTTTGAAATTTCCTTTTCTTGTAGTGTCACTTCTTTAGTAGCTTCTAATTTCAACTGCATCTGTGCTCTAACTGGTATACCTGAATTTAAAAACATCGTAAAATTTTGACTTATAGAAACGGCTACTCCTTCAAATTTAAAATTTCCCCATATAAAACTACATCTTGGTGGATGATGTAAGTCTTTTTCTATTTTCATTAAATTTTGGATTTTTTTTGTATATTTTCTAACATCCTCTCTCTTTTCATAAGTATCAAAAAAGAGATCTAAATCCAAACTTGTTTTTCCACCACTTTTAAATTGGTATACAGGCGTTTCTTTTCCTATAGGTTTTTCTACACCATAATCATTACTTTCACTTATACTGTAACTCGTTGGGTTAAACAAAACTTCTATTTTTTCTGGTTTAGTTTTATCATTGTAAACATAAATCATAGCTTTTTTTAAACCCATTTAAATTACCTGCCTTTCCTTTGCATCTCTTTTTTTATACTATTAGATAAATCTTTATATAAGACTTTAGAAATTTTATTTATATATGATTTAGAACTGATATTTTTTTTAATTTCTTCTTCTACAGTTTT
The DNA here is from genome assembly GCA_045345765.1 of Peptostreptococcaceae bacterium AGR-M142. Taxonomy (GTDB): domain Bacteria; phylum Bacillota; class Clostridia; order Peptostreptococcales; family Peptostreptococcaceae; genus JAOARY01. Next base: position 2,240,858 of record CP148265.1, on the reverse strand, counting down.
TTTGATATTCACATTAATATTTTCTTGTTCCTTTTTCATTATCTTACCAATTGGTAGATTATTTACTGTATTTTCTTTTTTATAAATATTATTATTATTCTTTTTATAATAATTAAAATTCTTATCTTCATAAATTTCAATAAAAGCTTTTTTATAAAATTTCTTTGAATTATCTATATTATTTATCTCTTTCTTTGATATCAATCCTATCTGTAATTTATCAGATAAATTTTTTGCCATCAAATTAAATTTATTTTCATTTAATTTTTTTGTAATTCTTATATTCTTTAAGGTATTTGTAAAATTACTTATAAAATTATTTTCTTCTTTTTTTAGTATTTGTATATCTTTATTATTTTGTTCATATTTATTTTCTAAATTAAAGAAATCTTTATTTGTACTATTATTATTTTGTTTATTAAAATATTTATTAAAATAACTGTTTTTACCAAATTCTTTTAATTCAACATTATCTTTATTCAGATTTAATATATCTTTATATTGTTTTTTATACAACTCTATTTTATTTGATATTTTTTTATAAGTATTTATTCTATTTATAATTTTTATTTCATTATTTTTCTTTTGATTTTTTATGATTTTATTTAAATGTTCATTTACTAAATTCTTGAATTTTCTTTGATTAAATATTTTAGTAAAAACTCTTTCTTGAAACACATTTTCATTTAAAAAATGCTTACTAAAATTTTTCTTCAAATAGTAATCATCTTCATTTAAAAATCTATTAATTTTATAAATCTTATTAGCATTATTTGTTTTATAATTTTCTTCAATTGAATTTATATTGCTTTCATTTAAATATTTTCTAAAAAATATCTCTTTAAATTTGCTTTCATACAGATTTTCATAGAAAAACTCATTTAATATTCTTTTATTTTCATTTGATTTATACTTCTCATCTTTAAGTTTTTTATTCTTTAATATTAAATCATTGATTACCAAATTATTATTTACATTATTTAAATTTTTAGAATGATAAATAGTATTTATTAAATCATTAGATAGTTTATTATCAACTTTATTATAATTATTTAATATACTTAAATTTTCATCTACAAAATCTAAATTTCCATTGAATGAATTGTCATAATTTTCAATATTGTTATTTGTCATATCTTTGATTTTAGCTATATTTAAAAACGTATTTTTATTCTTTTTAAATGATTTTTTGCTCAAACTGTTTAAATTTGAATTCGTTAAATAAAATATAGATTTTCTATTTATAAGATTATCTACATTCATATTTTCTATTTTTGAATTACTATCAAAATATTTTTTTAATATATTTTTTAGATTATTCATATAAAAATACATATTTTCATTCTTTGTATTCTTATCTTCTTGTTTTGTATTTTTATAATATATATTTTCTTTGTTTATAATATTTTCTTCAAATAAATAAGACTTAGATATATCTTTAAATAATGTATCCTTTATTATGTTTTTATTCTGAGCTAAAAACTTCTTATAAATATTTTTATTTTGTCTTTGATATATTGATTTGAATAAATTATTTACAAATTCGTCCTTATCATTTTCTATAAAATCTATATTTTTATAAAATTTATTTAAATCAAAAGTCTTTATTTTATTATTTAAATTTATTATTTTTTCAAACTCAAATACGTTTAGATCTGTTATTATCTTTGATTTTAAAACTTCTAATTTTGTATTAAAATCTTCTTTATTAAATAATTCTTTACTTATTTCATTTATATTAGTTTGATCATATATAGATTTATTATTTATATTAGTATTGAATAAATTTTTTATCTTTTCATCTTCAAAAAGGTATACCAGATTTTTGATATTTTCAAACAAAATACTTTCTTCTTTGTTCAAATTCATCTTATTTTCTAAAGTTTTAAATATTAATTTTTTATCTTCAAATGAATTTTTAAACTTTTTTATCACATCTTTTTTAAGATGTGCTTTTGCTATAATACCTTCTTTACCTTCTTCATTTAACTCAATATTATCTTTAAGCTCTTGATAATAATTAGTTAAAATATCTTGAGAATAAAAATCTTTTTTTATTTCAGTCAAAAAATTACTATAAAAAATATTTGAATCTATCTTTAAATTATTTTCTTTTAAGATTATTGATTTTTTTAATGTTTTTTCTATAATATTTTTAAAATCTTCATAAGTATTTTTTATATCAATATATTTAATATCTAGTTTTTTTTGCTTTATTTCTTTTTTAAATATATCTTTGTTTAAATTATCCTTTAATATATTTGAAATTATTTTTTTTGTTTCATTCTTGGTTTTAAATATATTTTTTATTATATTATTTTGATTATTTTTATCTTCATATCTTATATTTTTATTTGTTATTTCTTTATAAATTATATTTTTAAAGAAGTTTTTCAAATAATTTTTATTCTTATTCGTTAAATCAAACTTACTTTCTAATTTATTTACTAAATTTTTGTTATAAATATTTTTTAGAACATTTTGATTATATTTATTATTTATATAATTCTTTTTTATTATATCTTTATAAAAATCTTTTCTTATTTCCTTTGATAATTTGTTTAAATTTTTTTTATTATAGGTATTATTTAGATTGTATCTATAAGAATCTTTTAATGATAATATATAATTTGATATTCTTTTATAATCTTTGGATACAAATTTTTTATATATATTCAAATTATTTTTTATTATATTTTGGATATTATTTTTATCATAAAAAATTTTATTGCCTTTGTTATATAAAATTTTTGTATTCTTTGACAGTAAAGAATTCAAAAATTTTAAATTCATATTTACATTTTTATTTATTGTTTTATTAAATAAACTTAAACTATTAGAATCATCATTTTTTAAAAAATCTAAAGCAAGGCGTCTATAAATATATTTATGTTCAAAATTATATTTATTAAGAATATGTTTAGATAACTTATCTTCATATTTATAATTTGAAGTAATAGTCTTTTTTATAGTTTTTATAGTTCTCATATCTTTATGTTTCAAAAAGACGCCCCCTTTAACTTCTCTTTTTCTTACTCATTTTAATCCCTTCATGAACTAAATGAACTTCTTCTATTGCAATATCAGACATATTTGCGTTAAGCTGTGGACCTTTCCAATACACTGGATAAGCATTATAAAAGCTCCACCTTACCTGTTCTTCCAGATTTTCATCCACTAAAACTATTGCGCCAGATTTTCTTTCAATCTTTCCTCTTGTAGTTTTATCATACCAATACCAAAAATCCATACTGTAAGTAAGACCTCTTCTTAAAACAATTTCACTATGAGTTGTGCCTGTTGGGTATGAATAAACTCTATCGTTTACTCCCCCTTCTTTATATGTTTCGATTTCTATTTTTGATTCTATTCCTGAAACTTCAGAAAAACCAGCACTCATCATATTATCAAGTTCTATAAAAAATCTAAAATTAGAAAAAGGGTCTTTTCTCTCCATAAAAATTCTCCTTATTTGAAGTTGTTTACATCAAAAATATTCTTTTCTTCTTGTGCACTTAAATTCTTATTTATCTTAGAAACCTCTTCACACCATTTTCTTCTATCCTTGTGTTCCATATTCATAATATCATCGTGATTCCAATGAAGATTATAAGCTAAAAATGCAGCTTCTTCAAAAATCTTTTCTTTTGGATATATCACTATTCTTCTATCTCCCCCAAAAAATCGACTGGCATCGAAAAATTTTCATTACAATGAGGACAAGTTATTTCATAATTTGGATTTTCTAATTGATTTACTCTTGAATACATTTCTTGTAAATAAGATAAATCCGCAGTAAACATACCTTCAATAACTCTTGTATCAATATGTCTTAAATCGCCTAATTTTTTTATAACTCTTGATAAAAGTATTATGCTTAAGTAACTTGGATTTTGTTGCACTCTTGGGTCTCTAAGTGGTAATATTTCATCAGCTGCTGTTGCTAATCTCATTACACCTTTTTTATGTAAATTTCCATCTATATCTACATATCCTTTTGGTAAAGTAAATTCATATTCTGTTTGAAATGCCATTTTGTTTCCCCCTTAATTATATTTAATGGGGCATAAAGCCCCATTATTAATTATTATTTTGTTCTTTTTAATCCTTCATGTGCTAATTCTAAAGTTTCAACTGCAACTTCTGAACCTAAAGCATTAACATCTGGAGCTGTATATTTCATAGGCCAGCATTCATATATAGTCCAAGAAGCAACAACTTCATCTGGTGACTCTTCACCATGTAAATTAAGTGTTAATGTTTGTCTTTCTATATTTCCATTTACACATTCAGCAATCCACTCATACATATCCATAGCATCTATAGTACCTGCTTTTAGAGTTATATTACTGTATTTTGTAAGTCCTGGAAGCTTTCTAGGCGTTGTAACTTCATTTCCTTCTCTGTATTCAATAACATCTATTGAAATATCAAAGCCTGTTACTTCACTAAATCCAGCTCTTGTTATTCCATCACTTTCAATTGTAAATCTAAAATTTCTATAAGGATCTATTCTACTACCTGGTTCTGCCATTATAAGCTACCTCCTTTAATCTTTATTTTTATAAATTAATTTTCTGAAGTTTTTTGAGTAAATCTAAAGATTACAAATTCTGCTGGTTTAACTGGTGAGATACCAACTGTACAGATAAGTCTTCCATTATCTATATCATCTTGTGTCATAGTAGTTCTATCTACTTTAACAAAGAAAGCTTCTCCTTCTGAATTACCCATCAATGCTCCATCTCTCCAAACTCTAGTAAGGAAAGTTTCTATTGTTCTTTGTACTCTTGCCCAAAGATTAGGATCATTTGGTTCAAACACAACCCAATCAGTACCTCTTTTAACTGACTCTTCTATAAAAATAAATAGTCTTCTAACATTTATATATTTCCATAAAGTATTTGAACTACAAGTTCTAGCTCCCCAAACTCTTATTCCTTGACCTGTAAAGTTTCTTATCAAGTTAACACCTTTAGGGTTTAATATGTCTTGTTCCCCTCTATTATACTGGCAATCTAATCCTAAACAAGCTCTTATAACTTCATTTGCTGGAGCTTTATGAACTCCTCTTTCATTATCAGTTCTTGCATATATACCAGCAATACTTCCTGATGGTGGCACATAATTATTTCTCTTATCTAGTGGATCATATACCTTCAACCAAGGATGATACATTGCCGCGTAATCTGAGTCAAACATATTTCTATGTGTCATAACATCATTTGTCTTTTTTAAATCTCTTGGTATATCAAGTATTGCAAATCTTGATTTAGTATTTTCACAATGTGCAACAAGTGCTAATTGTACTTCTGGTAAAGTAACTCCTGGTACTGCCATTATACTAACTTCATCATTATCTATAAATGAGCATATACCTGTTCTTTTTCCAGGACCATTATCAACACCCATATATTCTCCTGGTGATAAATTAGCTAAAGAACCATCAAAACCATCTTTTAATTCAACTTTTAATTTATCTTCAGTTCCACCAGAAATAAGTTCATATGGTGGTTTTATTTCTTCTTCACCTTCTACAGGCTTATGAGTTATTGTAACTAAATTTGATTTTTCTACAACTTTTTCTATATAGTTCGCAGCAATTGGGTTTAGTGAAACACCATCATAAAATTCTACTTCATCTCCGTAAGCTACTTGAAGATCAAATTCACAAGTTTCTAAGAATTTAGTAGCAAGTAAATTAGTATCAACAATCTCTCCTTCAATAGCAGAATCCAAAGTTACCTCTCTACCTTGTACAGAAACAATTTTTTTGTATTCGGCTTTTTCTTCAGTTACAAATCCAACAATATCTCCCTCATTAAATCCCGCAGGATTCTTAAGTAAGTATTTAGCATCTCCTGTTATTTCTAAAACAGCAGCTTTTGCTTTGCTAGATGGAGTTAAAATTATACCAATTCTATCTCCCCACCCTCCTGGATTTTTTGCTTCAAATTTTAAAACTGCATTGTCATCATTTAACGATGCCTTTGAATCAGATGGAGCAACACGCATTATATAACATCTACTTCCTCCATTGATAAAGAAATGTTCTACTGCATAAGATAAATATCTAAATTCTTTAAATGCTTTATCTGATAAATACCCTCCATACATCCTTTGAAAATCTGCAAAACTTGTTACTAATTCTGGTAAACCTTCTATAGGTCCTCTTTGTGCTAAACCTATAAAACCTGCTGTACTTGTACTAACACCAGCAAGGGGTCTTCCTCCACTTTCAAATTCTTCTACATATACACCTGGTGATAAATATTCTGCCATAAAAGCCCAGTTATCATATCCATATTGGATAGAAACTAGTTTCCTCCCTTCTTTTTTGAATATAGGATTATTTATTATAAAAATCTTTGATACTCAATCACAATTCGAATTTAATACTTTTTTTTCTCATTGAGTATATGTGAAAGATTATATAAATAATTTGTCTTTTTTTCAATGTTTTTTTTAGAAAAAAATTCTATTTAAATCTAAAGAACTATATTTATTCATTGCTATTTCAATATACACACATTGAAACAACAGATGTCTTGTCTTTTTTATAATTTTAAATAAAATTAAATTTTTTTATTTGTTCTTTCAATTTTTTGATAATTATTATAATATAATTATTAATTATATGAATAAATGTTTTTTTTATTTATTCTTTAATTTTTTATACATTAAAATCTTATAAATATATATTTTTGTATTTATAAAATAATCATATAAGGAGGCATATATGGGTTTATTAGTAACAAATGGAGCATTACTTCAATGTAGTTTTGGAATAGCTCCATCAAGTTTAATAGTTCCACCTATAAATAGAGTTTTAGGTTCAACTCCTGTTGCAACTATTATGGATAACAAACCAATGATGAATATCTTACCATTTGGTATGTGTACTAGCTTAGCTAATCCAATGGTCGCAGCAGCTACAGCAGCAGCACTTGGAGTTTTAACTCCTCAACCTTGTATACCAAATACCATTGCTCCTTGGGCCCCTGGATCTCCAACTGTATTAGTTGCCAATTATCCTGCACTTAATAATAGTTCTAAATTAATGTGCATGTGGGGCGGTGTTATACAAATTAATATGCCTGGACAATTCCAGATTAACATCCCTTAGTTAAGGGATGTTTTTATCTATAACAATTCTATTAGGATTATTTAATTTAAATATCCTATAAGAGTCTTCTTTTTCTTTTTCAAAAATAATTTCAACTTCATTTGACTTTATTGTTTTTGATTTTATTTTTCCAAAATAGGATTCTAATTCTAATGAATTTTCGATTTTAGTATTTATACCTTTTAGTGATACTATTATTTCATTTTCTTTTATATTTATACTTAAATCACTTTCTCCTATTTCATCATTAAATTCAAATACAAGTCTATTTTCTTTTTTTCTTCTACCAATTCTTATCGTATTTAAATTTGCAAATTCTATTTTTTCTATTAAATATCCCAAATTATAAAAATCAGTTACAGAAAATTCTATAGTATTTTTTAAAGTAGAATAATCAGTAGTTAAAATTTTATTTGTATCTTCAGTTGCATTTTTAACTATATTTGATTTTATTTCCTTTTGTTTGAATTCTTTTATTTGAAGTAATTTAGCATCTTTTATCAAATTATCATAATAAGACACAAAGTACTCATTAGCCCATAAATTTTTCCCATCAAAATCTTTAAAATTTAAAATCTGTGTAATTTTTGAATCTTCATATTCATAAATACCCTTATTTTTAGTTATAAATACTATAGATTTTTTTAAAAATTCAAATTCCATAGCAGGATAATCACATAATCTAATCTCTTCATCTGAATTAATATTTATTTTATTAAAACTATTTTTTCTTGAATAATATACGTCTTTATCTTTAATATCAAATTCATATTTCGTTCCATCAACTAATTTAACTCTTGTCTGATCTGTTATGTTAAATTTGTAAATAGAGGAATTTTCTTTATATATCAAATTTCCATCCAAATAATAAATCTTAGAATTCGAATTTATATTTTGTTCACTAAGCCTAGTTTCACTTAAATTATCTATATCATATAAAAACAAACCCTTTTCATACTGTTTAGAATATATAAATTTTCTATCAAAGCAATTGTAAACATTTTTTATATTCTTTATTTGTAACTGTTCTTCATTCGTCTTTCTATCAAATCTGTATAAATTAAATTCATCTTTTAATAAATCATTTTTTAAATAATATATATAATCTAAATCAAATACAGTCTTAGATATATCATTAAAACTTGTATAATAAAGCCTTCTTTTTTCTATATTGTTAATATCAAATTCATAAAGTTCATATAAGTTTTCTTTATTTTTTATAAAATAATACAATTTATCGTCTAGCAATTTTCCCTGATTTTTTAAAAAATCAGTTTTTTTATCTACTAGCGATGATTTTGTCTTATACTTCAAATCATAAAATGATATATAAGAAGAATCATCGGATCTTGCAAGATAATATAGATTATTATCATATACACCAATTCCATAACCATCTATATATTTTTGTTTTATATTACTAATCTTTTGCTTTTTATTAAAAAACTTATCTATATATGAACAAGAAGATAAATTAATAATTATACAAAATATAATGAGTAAATTTAATATTTTCTTCATATAAAAACCTCATCCCTAATATTTTTATAAAATTCTCTTTTTTAACTTCTTAAATAAAAATTTTTGTTGTTTTTCAAGGTCAAAATTAAAGGAAAAAAATTCCTTCATTTTACACCCCGTTCCACTAAGCAATCTCTCTACTTGCATATATTTCTTCATAACAGCTTCATCATTTTTGTAGGAAGGTAATTCAAATATCATTTTATAAAGTACACTTACAATTTTTGCTTTTTTTCTATCTTTGAATTCTATATATAATTTTTTTTCTATATCCCCCATAAGCGAATTTCTGTAGTACTTTATTTTTAAAAGACTTGAAAGTTCAATTAATTTTTTTAAATTGAATTTAACATTTTGCTCGCTTCTTTTACCCATCCAAACATCTTGTTTTTCATGTTTCATCATATTTTCATGCAATATTCTTATTGATTTTAAATCCTCTTCCTTATCCAAATTTGAAATTCCAACCAAATCATTATATTCTTTATTTTTTAAAACCTGTTTTTGCATAAGTATTTTCGTATTATCTTTATTTGATAAATATAGGCTTTGCTTTTCATTATTTTTTTGTTTATCTAATTTTTCTTTGTCTTTTATCAGATAGTCTCTACTCAAGTTCTCTTTTTTCAAAAAAACCCTCCTCAATTCTTTCTATAAGTGGATTATTTATATATTTTGTATAAGAATAATTTTTATTATTCATATAAAAATCACTCAAATAAAAATATATTCTACAAGCAAAATCCATAGGATTTAATTTTAATATCTGAATAAATCTTTTTCTTGCTTCATAAAATTCTTTTTTATGATATAAACTTATACCTTCTTCAAATATCTTTCTTGTCTTTAGTTTGTATTCTTTTAATTCTTTTTCATCTTCATCAAAAATATCATAAATTTCAACATCTTCATTATTTCTAAGTTTAAAAATACCTAAATATCTATAATTAAAATCTAAATCATTTTTAACTTCATCTAAAAACTTCTTAGTTACTATAATTTTAGAATTCACTTTAAACGTAAACATTTGAATTTGTCTAGTATCTATTTCATCTTGTGATATTATCGTTTGTTGTAATCTATCCTTTTCTCCTATAATACCCATCAATATATTCCCACTATGAATACCAATAGACATATCAAGAGGTCTTTGTTCATTTAATCTTCTTTTTTCATTAAAATCTTTTGTCTTTTCAATTATTTTAAAGGCTGAGTCTAATGCTTTTAATTCTTGATTTTGAAATAATGCTATAAGACCTTTAGCCTCATAACTATCTAATATCCCTTCATTTTCTTTTACAATTGGTCCTATAATTTTTAGATAATCATTAATAAAGTTAAAAGCCTCTAAATCAGTCATATTTTTGGTACAATCATAAAAATTATGAATAGATGCATTAAATATATTCATATCTACTCTTGAATAATCACCTAAGTCAACATCCTCAATTGATTCCTTATCTAGTAAATATAAATATTTTTGAGGAACAAATCTTAAATAAGCTTCACTAAGTTTAGTTATCTTTCTTATATGCTCCATTATATTCTTAGCCATCTTTCTAAATGAATTATTCAAATCCCAAATTTCATCTTTTCTATCAATTTGGGTGAATACTTGATCTGTATTTTCATTTGAAAAAGCCTTCACATCTCTATTTAATATTTTTAATGAATACAAAATTCTATACGATGTTATTCCTATTATAAATATCAATAAAAATGAAATTATATATATTTTGTTTCTAAAATCATACGTTGCTTTTAAAAGAGACTGTTTGATAAAAGCATTATAACTCATACCAGTTTGATATGCTCCAACTATATTTTCATTTTCATCAAATAATGGTCCCATACAAAGAATCCACTTTTTATCATTTGAAATTACATAAATTATATTATCTTCATTAAAATTATTTTCAAAAAATGATTTACTTCTTGGTATTGACATTATAAAATTATCCTCTTCATCATCAAAAATTTTATAAATTTTTATATCTTCATTGCCATTCGAATTTATATTATCAAATCGATAAACAACATTATAATAATCATAGTTTTTGTATTTTTCATTTTTGTCCATTTTCTTTTTTATTTCAAGCTCTAAACTAAGTATCTGTTTTTCCATATGACTATAATAAGAATTGTTATAATCACTCGGATATTTCACAGATTTTATAAGATCTATATCCAAGTTATTTTTCATATAATTATATCTATCTGTAAAATATTTAAACATCGCATTTTCAAAATCAGGTCGTTTAGACTCTATAAAACCTTCGAAAGTAGGATATAGATAAAGCAATAAGCATAAGAATATTATAGGAATAAATATTAAAATCTGTCTAAATGCAATTGAAAGCCATTTTTGCATTATATAAACATAGATATACATAATCACACCTATCAAAGATATTAAACTTATCATACCTACAAGAACTATATATATCCTCATTCTATAAAATTTATTATTTTTAATTAATTTTTGAATACTTTCTTCCACTTTATAATTTGCATTTTCATCTATTTTGAATAGAGTTTGCACGTAATTTCCATTTTCTTGACTTATCAACCCATTTTCTATGATTATATTTGGTTTTTTTCCACTAAAATAAAAATCCTTATCTACAAATTGAATTTTTTTATCATAATTAGTTTCCTCTTTTGTACTCCAATAAAATTTGTTTTTAATATCTGTGATATCATCTTTCTTAAAATATTTTATCTTTGATACTAAATTACTGTCTTTAGTTTGAAAATATATATAATCATCATCTTCAACCATATTTTCTATGACTTCATAGTTCTTTGTATCATTATTCTTATAAACAAGTTTTACATCTCCACTAGCATCAATTAGGTATAATTCGCTTTTTTTAGTATAAAAAAATAAATTTCCAGGCTTTTCTCCTAATATATAATTTATATAATAATCTTTATCTAAATCTATCGTTATTACATTATTATCCATCTTATCATCTATAGTTATTAAATTTACTTTATCTCCCATAACTTCATATAAAACTATATTATTATTTATTATGTTTATATTTTTGAAATTTCCTTCTCGTTTACTTAGATTCCCATTTATAGTCTTTTTATATACTATACTACTACTCATTTTAAACGGATCTATTTTACTTACAACTTCATTTTCTATATATATTTCACCATCATTTAAATCATTAGATAAAATATATACAACACCTTTTTCATCTACATCAAATGCTACTGGAAACTCATCTTTATAATCAATTTTATGATTAAAAAACAATTCTCCCTTTTCATTTAATACTCCTAAATACATGGTTTGTTCAACAATGTCATTTTCTTTTGTCTTAAAAATCTTTTGATCTGCACTCTTATACAAAATATATGTATAGTCCTTCTTTTTTATAACATGAGATATATTATTGAGTTCAATTTCTTTTTCTCCAAAAAAATCTCTTATCAAAAAACTTCTACTATACGTAAATAAAGAACTTATTATAAATATAATTATTAAAAAAGATATTATCTTTATATGTTTTCTCATAAAATTCATCTCCTATAAAAACCTTTTTAATTTATAAAATTTAGAGTATAAATAAAAAAAGTATAATTTTTTATAAAACAAATATAAAAATTACATTACAAGAATATTTATACCTAAAATACAATAATTTTATCAAAAAAATCACAGCATCAATTAAATTCGTAAAATATATTCTAGTTTTAAGCCAATTTTAATTTTATTGTAAGCAATTATATATGTTAATATCTCATTATAATATTTTCCGAATACAAAATAAATAATTCTTATTTCCTGTTATATTCGTTTAACTTTTATTATATAATTGTTAATTATAATCTTTATTAATTTTGTATTTTTTAATAAATCATTGATTTATTTTCTATTTAAATTGTCTTTACAACTATTTTTACATAATTATTAAGAAAAATCTACACTTTATTCTTTTTAATTATTGTGGTATTTTAGAAACTATATATTATTTTTTTAACTTTGCACAGAAAGGTAGGTGTTATTCAAATGAATCAATTTGCAAGTACAAAAAATTCAAAAGATATTCAAACAAAAACTAGCAAAAATTTAAAAAGTCAAGATTACAAAACACCATCTATTGATAGTTTTAAAACTCAACTTTATGATTCTAACTCTGCAAGATTAGAACAAATAAAAAAAGATAGTTTTAAAATAACTAGAGAAAAAGAAGAAAAAATAGATGATATAAAATTCAATGACAAAATAAAAATAACAAATATATCTCAAACAACAACTCAAAAAGAAGATGATAGTAATTATAGAGAAAGTGAAGCTGTTAGCACAGTTTATACTGGGACTGTTGAAGTTGAAATGGATAAGGTTACAACAAGTGGTGAAATAACTATTACAAATGATGCTACAACTGGATATTCTTTTAGTACCAAAAATTTAAAAATCAAAGCAAAGTTTAAAGATTCAGATTTTGAAATGAAAAATATAAATTTAGATTCCACAAAAGGTAGCTTAATAGCTGAAGAATCTACACTTAATTTAAATAAACTAAATTCAAAATTTTTGATAAAAGAATCTGGTATAACTGATAATGGATTATCTTTTGGTAGTGTTGATTATTCTTATTCAAAAGAAATAAATATAATTCCTGACTATTTAAAAGTAAGTGATTTAAATGTTTCTTTTGGTAAAAAAGACAAAGATCCAACAAAAGATGAATACGGAGTTACAGATTATTCTGCAACTGTTTCAGATGTAAAAGATAGTTACTTTAATGTTGCTGGTAAAGTTAATCTTAATTTAGAAGGAACTAATAATTTTAAATCAGATGTAAATGCTAAAATCGAAAAAAATCTTACACAAGACAGTATGAGTGTAGAAATTGAAAAAGGGAATTTTGAAACAACATTATTTGGTCAGGATTTTAAAATAGAAGACTTAGCTTATTCTGGTGGAGAGTTTGAAACTGATAAAGTCACTATGGATTTAAAATTTTTAAAAAGTAAAGTGGAACTAGGTTCAATTAGAATTAACAATGAAGAAGGTTTTGTAATTGATGAAGGTAGTTTTACTCAAACTGATCCATTTTATATAGTAAAAGATCATTTATCTATAAAAGATTTTAAATTAGAATGGGGTAGCGAACCTGGTGTTTTACCATTTATGCGTGAAGATTATTTTAGAGGAGAGGGAACTTTAGATGCAACTTCAGATAAATTCAAATCTAGTGGTACATTTAAAGTTACAAAAGTAGATCCTGAAGAAAATGCAGGTTCTTCGCTTAAATTTTCTGTTGATAATGGTAATTTAGAAGCTGATATTTCTGGCCAAATATTAAAATTAGAAAGTGTAAGTTATGAAGACTCAACTTTAAAAAGTTCCAAAGCTTCTTTGGATTTAAAAGCACTTGACACTATGGTTGAAGTATCAGATACTGAAATATCTTCTACTGGCGGAATTTCAATCGGTGGTGGAAAAGTAACCATAAATAAAGAAAAAGAACTTATAAAAGATTTTCTAAAAATGAAGTCTTTTACATTCGAAACCGGTAAAGATTTACTTCAAGAAAGATATTTTGGTATATCTTCAAATTTAGAATTTACAAATGATAAAGTAAAAGGAAGTATTGATGAAGCTGCTCTTAAACTATCTAGTTCTAGGTTTGAAGCTTCAATCAAAAAATTAGATTTAAAAACACCAATCTTTGGTATGGAAGTTAATAATGCAACACTCGACCAAGATGGCTTTTATGCAGTAAATGCAAGTGTTGAACTTGGTGACAAAATCTCGGATAAAAAAGAACAAGAAAAATTACAGGATTTCATTCCAGGTATTGATTTTTCAATATTTGAATATGTTGGTGCTATGCCAAGATTTAAAGCTGAACATATAAGATATTCTTCTACTGAAGGTTTTAGTGTCGGTAGATTTACACCTGAAATGCCTATAATCAAATTCAATAAATTCGGTATAGATGCACAGCTGGATGTAGTAAAAAGAACAGGACATATAAAAGGTGAATATGAATTTCCTAAAAATATGCCTGGATGGCCATTTAGTTTGGAAGCTCGATATCCAGTACTTCCAGGACTTGAAGTTTATGCTGGTTTTGGAGCTTTTGGTGGTCTTAAAGTTGGTCTTGGAGCAGAGGTTCAAAGAGAAGAAGGCGTTGATTCACCTTGGGAATTTACTGGAAATGCTAATTTTCATGGTGATTTAGGCGTAAAAGTTGCAGGTGGAGTTACTGTTGGTAGTAAATTTATAGCTGGACTTAGTGGAGAATTATACGCAGATGCAGTTTCAACATTTGATGCTAATGGAACTTTAAAGGGATCTTTTTTACATGATAAACAAACATCTAGTTTTAAGTTTCAAGATAACCCTACTGCTATGTATGACCTTAGTGCTGTATTAAAATCAAGCGTTGGTGCAAAATTAAAAGTTCAGGCTCTTTATTTCTTTGAAAAGGAAATTGTTGATTATAAATTTAAAGAATGGACTTTAGGTGAATTTTTGATGACGGGTTCTGTTGCCAAAAATGATGAAGGCAAATATGTACACAATAATAAGAAATCAGGATTCGTTGGTAAACCAAAAGGTCCATCTGTTGAATACAGTATTAAAAAAGGTGAAGAAGCAGAAGAATTACTTCGTCAAGCTGCATTAGAAATAGATGGTAGTGGAGTTGCTAGAAAAGAAGTTATTGAAGATGTTGAAAATGCTTATATGGAAACTATAAAAGTTGCTGTACAAAGAGTTGATCACGAAAACAAAAGACTTGGTCACTATAAATTTAAGCATATGGAAGTATCCAAAAAGATACAACCTGCATTAGAAAAACATGAAAAAAGATTAGCCCAAATAGATAAAACTGGTAAAGATTATACAGAAACTTCAAAAGGCTTATTTGGTAATAAAACAAAGACAAGAACAAAAGAACACGAAGAAAAAAGATTAAGTGAATATAAATCTAAATTAGATCCTATAAACGAAGCTATCGAAAAACATGAAAGACGTATTAGAGATCTTATAAATCTTATAAATAATTCAGCAGAAATCGCAGTTGATGTCAATAAAGCAATTTCTGATTTAAAAGCACTTGAAAAAGGTAATAATTTAGGTGTAATAGAAAAAACAGAAGATCAAGATTCTAAAGTTCAAGATGGTATTAAAAAAGTTAATGAATCATCAAAAACTATAAGCAATTAGTAAAGGAGATTTTATTATGATAAAAAAAATGGTAGTAGAAATAGCACAAAAAAATAATTTTCCCTATAAGGTAACTGATAATGATGATATTTACCTTGATGTAATAGGAAAATCAGGAACATGGATTAGTTTCTCGAAAGTTTTAGAAAATGAAAACTTATTTAATTTTTATTCTGTTTTAAATAGTAGCGTTCCAGAGCAAAAAAGAGATAAAATTTTAAGATTAATAACAAAAATCAACTTTGGTCTTAAAACTAGCAGTTTTGAATTTAATGAAAGTACTGGAGAACTAAGACTTAAAAATTCCATATCATTTCCAGAAAATAAAGCAAATGAAGATTTTATAGAAAGAGCCATATTTTTAAATATTACATGTATGGATAATTATTTTGAAGAAATAATGCGAGAAATTTACTCTTAATAAGGTGTGATTAATTTGATAAAAAAAATAAATATTTTAATCCTAACTTTAATATTATTATTTAATTTTTCAACAACAAATATTTATGCACAAGATAAAAAAAATATAGGTTTTTTACTTTCATCTGAATATTATAGCTATAAATCACATTTAGTTGGTATATTAAATGGACTTAATAAAAACAATTTAATTCAATTTAAAACTAATAGAAATTTAGATGAAATAGATACTAGTAAAAAATTAATAGAATACATTGAAAATATGTATGTATCAAAAGATTTAAGAATAACATCTGATTTATTTTTCTACTTAGATAATCCATCTGATATTTCTAAATTAGATAAAAATATAAAAAATAAAAATATAGATATATTAATAATAGCTGGTACTTTAGCTGGAAAACATTCATTGAAATATGAAAATACAAAAAAATTAGTTTTTTCAAGCAGTAATGCCTATACCTCTAATATTGTAAAAGGAATTGAATATTCAAATGTAAATAATCTATGGGCACATATGGACTTAGATAGATTTACTAGACAAATTCAGATTTTTCATGATATTTTTAAATTTAAAAATTTAGGAATAGTTTATGAAGACACTATAAATGGTAGAAGTTACGCCGATTTGTATAATATCCAAGACAAGTGTAAAAAATTAAATATTAATTTAATTGAAAAAACTACATTTGAACCAAATCCAAATAAAGATACTGATTATAAAAGGTATATAGAAGATTTGAAAAAAAATTATGAATATCTTTCTAATCATATAGATGCTTTTTTTCTTAGTGCAAATGAGATAAAAGAAGAGGATTTAGATGATTTATTAAATATTTTTTATAAAAAAAATATTCCAGTATTTTCTCAAGTTGGAGGCAATGAAATTTATAGTACTCTCTTTGCAACTAGCACTGATTATGAACAAATTGGAGATTATGGTGCATCTATTATAAAAGATGTTTTAAATAATGTTAACCCCAAAGATATTAAACAAGAATTTAAAGATGTTCCCAAAATAATAATCAATTTAGATATAGCAAATAAAATCAATTATAAACCAGATATTAAATTATTATTAATAGCAGATAAAATTATACACAAAAAATAATACATTATTAGAAAGGTTTGATATTTATGAAAAGGGAAAATAAAATAATAATCTTTACTCTTTTTTCATCAACTTTAACCTTTCTTCTTTTATTGCTTAGTTTCTATCTTAATATGAATAATTTTTCTAAAGTCTATGAAAATATTACAACATCCCCTTATTATATATCTCAAAACGAACAAGCCAGATATATAAACTATGCACTAAAATTAGGGAAACCACTTAATAGATTCTATGGTATAGAAAAGTATCTAAATAGCATAAAAGAAGAAAATGAAGAAATAAAATCAATATATATATATGATAATAATAGTAATTTACTCTATAAAACAAATGAAGAGCTTAATGAAAAAATATATAAAAACAAAGATTCTAAAATAAATTATTATAGGGGTGAAAATGGTTATTATGTTTATTCAAAACTCTTAAATATGAATAATAATATATCCGGTTATCTAATAACTAAGATTAATAAAAACTTCATACAAGACAAGGTTAATCTATTTTTTAAAAATAATCTATATATAGTTTTATCATTATCTTTAATATATAGTTTTATATTCTTTATTGCCAGAAATTTAATTATAAAAAAAGATTTTAACTATTTAAAGAAATTTTTAATAATTTCTTTATTATCTAGTCAAATTATCTATGGAATATTTAATGTTTATTCTTTTCAGCAATTATATACAAAAAACTCATATACAAATATTAAAAAAATAGAAAAAATATTAATAAATAAATTAGATAATTTGGATAAGAAAAATATAGATTTAAAAACTACTTCAAATTTAAATTTTTATTTAAATGAAATAGCTGATTCTACAGATTTTATAGAATCAATTGAATTAAATGACTATAACAAATATAAAATTAATGATAGTTATAATGTAAATAGCATAATAAAAAATCAAAATAATAACTATTATTTAAATTTAAAAATATCAAAAAAACATTTAACAAATAATATATTTAATATATTATTAGACACATTCACAATCTTAGTAACATCTATTCTTATATCTATAGAATTATCTATACTTTATATATATTTAATGAAGAAAAAAGAAGAAGAATATTTGGATAATCATCATGTCGAAATCATAAGAACCATATCCTTTATATTTATATTTGGTACAGATTTGGCTTTATCTTTTATACCAATTGTTAGTAGTAATCTATATAATGCTAATTCTTTTATTCCAAAAAATATTGCTCTTACACTTCCAATCCAAGGTGAAATTATAACTACTATGATTTTTGCACTTATTACAGGAAGTATAATAGATAAAAAAGGTTGGAAACCTGTTTTTATGCATGGAATAGTGTTTTTAGTAATAGGAATGATTTTATCTGCATTTAGTAATAGTATTTATCTTTTTACTCTATCTAGAATAGTTGTTGGTATTGGATATGGCCTATCTTGGACGAGTATGAGTGGTTTTGTTGGCTGTCTTAAAGATCCAAATGAAAGAAGTAAAGGATTTGCCTATTTAGCTTCTGGAATATATGCTGGTTCAAATTGTGGTGTAGTACTTGGAGCTATGATTGCAGAAAGAACAAATTATTCATTTGTATTTTTGTTTTCAATAATCTTTATATTAATTTCTGCTTTAGTTGCCTATTATCTAACATCAAATTTATATGGTTCTACACCTGCTTATGGAAGTAATCTTTCTTTCATTAAATTTATAAGTCGTCCAAAAATAATATCATTTTTGATACTTATAACAGTACCAGCAATGGCAATGGTTATGTTTTTGAATTATTTTACTCCATTATATGCTAAAAGAGAAGCTATATCTCAATCGAATATAGGTCGTTTATTCTTATTAAATGGTCTTATAATAATTTATTTAGGTCCATATTTGATAGATTTATTAAAAAAATTCTTGCCTAATAAATATATTATTATACTTGGTTGTTTAATCTCAACTTTAGGTATATATATATTTACTTTGAATAGTTCAGTATTATATTTATTCTTAGCTATAATAGTATTTTCAATAGGTGATAGTTTTGGTATCTCAGCAAGAAGTGCCTATTATACTAATTTAAAATCTTGTATAATGCTTGGACAGGGAAAAGCACTTAGTATTCTTGCAACAGTAAGAAAATTAGGAACATTTATAGGTGCTAGTTTATTCTCTATGGTTTTTACTATAGATATTAAAAATGGAGTATTCCAAATAAGCATGCTCTATTTTGGCTCAATAGTATTATTTATGTTAATAAATACATTTGTAAAAGAAAAAGATTAAATGTATAAATAAATTCATTATATGTATTTATAAAAGGAAGGAATATGAACTTGATAATAATAAATAAAAATAATAATAAAAAAGAAAACGCAAATATAAAAAAACTCAATTTAAATGATTTTGACAAAGTTGCAAAATTACAAGATATAAGCTTAAAAAATCTAAAAAGAAAAGACTTCTGTGTTGAACTTACAAAAGATGAATTAAAAGCAATATTAACAGAAGGTAGAGGTTTTACCTATGGTGTTTTTGTAAACAATAGTTTAATTTCTTTTTATTCTGTATTATTTCCAAATGAAGAAGAATATTTAGGAAAAGATATAGATATACCAAAAGAAAATATAAATATTTCTGCAAATTTAGAAATAACGCATACTCTTAGTAATTACCAGGGTAATAAATTTCAAAAAATATTATGTAAATTATGCTTAGAAGAAATTCAAAAAAACTATAGTCATATAAGATATATTATGGCAACTATAGCACCTGGAAACTATTCAAGTATGGCTTCTACTCTTTGTTATAATATCTATGCTTTTATTTTGAAAAATAAATATAATAATTTAAAAAGATATATTTTACTACAAGACTTAAAATCCGAATTTAAATTAGATGAAAATAGTTTAAAAATAGTTTCGGGTGATGATTTAGTTCTTCAAAAAGAATTATTTTCAAAAGACTATGTTATTCATAATATATTTATTCAAAACAACGAAACTAAATTTAAAATGTCTAAACTAAAATCATAAACATTTAACCATTGTTGAAATAAGGAAAAACTATGAGGCTGTTGCACTAAGGAAAAATTATACAACATATTGTAAGTGTTTTAAAATTTATAACACAGTATATTGTAGCTAAATTTCTTAATGCGACAGCCCCATACACATTTATTTATATAACAATAATCTTAATGTATCGTAAAAGGAGTTTTTGTATGGATTACTATGAAAATTATTCTAAACATCTTATGGATTATTTTGAACTTTTAGATCTTGAATTATCCTTTTTATTTGAGCATTTTAATGATGATTTAGAAGAAAATCCATTTGACATGTATAAATCTATTGTTATAAGCAAAGAAGAAATTAGCAATATATTAAATGAAAATAATTATTCTGATATTGATACTAAATTAATTGAAAAGATTAAAAACAAAAGAGATTCAATAAAACAAAAAGAAAATAACACAAAAACTAAAGGAATATACATACCTTTTTTAAGCTTAATAGAACTTTTTTCTTTAAGAGATTTTGAAATTTACAGTATCATATTATCCCTAGCAACAGAACTTAATTTAAAATATGAAAGAATATATGCATATTTACAAGACAATTTAAATCTAAAAAAACCAACATTTGAATTAGTTTCTAAAATTTTAGATTTAAATATGGATAATAAAATTTATATAAGAAATGAGTTCCATAAAAATCATCTATTTATGAAAATGATATTAAAAGATGATGAATCAAATCTATCGTTTTTTAATAAAAAAATTATCTTAGATGAAAGAATCATTAATTTTATAATTGAAGGTAATGAGCTTGATTATGATATTAAAGAATTTGTGAAAATTTTTTATCATGAATATTTTGATAAAAAATTATATTGGAATTCAAATATATTAAATGAAATTTTAGAATTTATAAAAAAAACCATAGACTATAATAAAAAAATCATATATCTACAAGGACCAGACGGAAGTGGCAAAAAATTTCAAATAAAATGTTTTGCCAAACTCTTAAATGAAAATGTCTTATTTTTTGATATAAAAAAAGTTTTGGATTCTTCTTTAGATTTTTCTGTAGTCCTTATGAAGTTTATAAGAGAAACTATATTAACCTCAAGCATTCCTGTTTTTTATAATTTTGAAGAAATTCTAAAAGACGATTATAAGGATAAAGAATTTGAATTCTATAAAGAAATAAAAAATTTAAACGGAATACTTTTTATACTGTCTAAAGATAAGATAAAAGATAATAAAAAAGCATCTAATTTTATAATAAACAAAATAGAATTAGAAAATTTAGAAGAAGAGGATAGAAAAGATGTTTGGAAATACTTTTCATTAAAATATAAATTAAAAGAATTTGATTATATGGATCTTGGAATAAAATATAATTTTTCTATTGGTGAAATTAAAAATATATTGAAAATAATAAGAGATTATTATAATTGGAAAAATCACGATAATATAGATTTTAATAATTTAATATATAAAATATCACAAGATCAAATAAGTCATAATCTAAATGCAAAAGCAACCAGAGTTGAAAGTAATTTTACATTTAACGATTTAGTTCTTCCAAAAGAGCAAAAGAGTAAATTAGAGAGTGTGTATTACCAAGTAAAAAATTCCCATACAGTATTTAAAAAATGGGGTTTTAAAGATAAACTCTCCTATGGTACAGGCTTATCTGTTCTTTTTTATGGTCCTCCTGGAACAGGTAAAACAATGTCCGCTAATGTACTTGCTAAAGAACTTAATTTAGAACTCTATAAAATAGATTTAAATAGAGTGGTTAGTAAGTATATAGGTGAAACCGAAAAAAATCTCAATGATATTTTTGAAGAAGCAAAAAAAAGTAATGTTATTTTGTTCTTTGATGAAGCTGATTCTTTATTTGGAAAAAGATCAGAGGTAAAAGATTCTAAAGATAGATATTCTAATATGGAAACTTCTTATTTACTTCAAAAAATGGAAGAATATGAAGGCATGACAATACTTGCAACAAACTTTTTAAAAAATATAGATTCTGCATTTTTAAGAAGAATTAATTATGTTATTAATTTCCCATTTCCTGATTCAAAAAATAGAATCAATCTTTGGAAAAAGGCTTTTACAAAAAATACTCCACTTTGCGATTTTATTGATTACGAATTTTTGGGAGAAAAATTCCATCTTTCTGGTGGTAATATAAAAAACATTGCCTTAAAATCTGCTTTTAAAGCAGCTAGAGAAAATGATAAGATTTATATGAAACATATATTATCATCTATAAAAGAAGAAATGGAAAAAATGGGTAAATTATTTACCAAAAATGATTTACACGAATATAAAGATTTATTGGATGAGGTGAGTTTTTAATGGAAGGTTTTGAAAGCATCTATTTGGTAACAAATTCTCTTATAAACCTTTTAAAGAAGAATTTTATTCCAGATTTTATACAAGATGAAGAAAAAATAAGAGCAGTTAATTTAGATAATTATGCTTCTTCAAATATAGGTATCTATCTATATCATATGGAAGAAAATATGGATTATAAAAATTATAGATTAAGAAGAGGTACAGGTAGTAAAGCTGTTTATCCAGATATGCATTTAAATTTATATTATCTTTTTATAATAAAATCTCAAGGTGATGATAAATTTAAAGTTTTAGATGAACAAAAACTTATGGGTAAATTAATTCAAACTTTTTATGATAATCCTGTATTAAAATCAAATGATTTAGGTGATAATTTTGATGATGATTTGCAAATAAAAATCCATATGGAGAATTTAACATTTGATGAACTATCTAAAATATTTTCTGTTCCAAGTAAGCCCTATGAACTTTGTATAGCTTATAAATTATCTGGTATACCTATTAAATCAGGAAAAACTAGAGAAGTTTCTTATGTTACTAAAAAAGATATTACTATAAGTCAAAAATATTAGGTGATAATTATGAAAATGATAGGATTTAGATTATTTGATGATTATAGCAAAAAAAGTATTTCTAATAATACTAAAATAACATGTTCAAATCCATATATTAAAGTTGATAGAAATAATCATGATATCTTTATTTTAAAAGGTGAAATGAATGAAATAGAAAATTTTGAGATATCAAACCCATATTATTTTAAAAAAAATTTAAAATTAAATACAGATGATATTAGTTTAAACGATGTATTTTTAATTCCAAATACAAATTATATTTTTAAAAGTGAAGAAACACTTCTTAGAATAAAATATAAAAATGCAGATTCTAAATTTATTGGTTTTTTAAAAAACGATAAATTTAAAATCAATTTATTTAAATCTTTAAATGAAGATAATAGCGAAATTTTTATAAAAACAAAAAAAGATATAAAAGGTGATTTAATCTTATTTTCTACTGATAAAAATATGCTTTTTCTGATAAATGATTATACAATCGTTGAAAATAATGAAAATAAAATATTAAAAAAAATTATACTTAAAGAAAATTTAAAACTCAATATAGATACAGATTACGAACTTTATAACGCATATAATATAGAAATTGATATAAATTCAAAAGAATCCATACTTTATTTTAATACATTAAATAAAGACAGTTATTTTTATATAAAAGATATTTCTAATGATAAAATTTATGAAAAAAATATAAATTTAAATAAATTAAATATATTACAAATAGAATAGAAGAAGGAGGTTTTTAAATGGATAGATTTATACTTGAGATTAAATTACTTTTAACCTCTGTTTTTCGACCTATATATATGAAATTTAGATTTATAAGAGCTAGAATAAAAATGGGTCCTAGACTGTTGTCGAGAAAAATCAGATCAAAGGTATTTAAAATAACTCAAAAAAAA
Organism: Peptostreptococcaceae bacterium AGR-M142; assembly: GCA_045345765.1. Lineage (GTDB taxonomy): Bacteria > Bacillota > Clostridia > Peptostreptococcales > Peptostreptococcaceae > JAOARY01. Next base: position 2,216,653 of record CP148265.1, on the reverse strand, counting down.
GAAAAATCTAAAAAAGATTATATCAAATTTTTTAATCTCTATTTATCCAAAAGACTTATAGTATTTATAATAATTGCTTTAATTGCTTTATTACTTGGCCTTTATTATTTCTTTGTTTATCTAAAAGCACCAAAAAAAATCTATAAAAGTTATAATAACAGTATAACTTATAATGGTTATTTAACATTATATAATACAGATAAAGAATTAATTTATGAAGGTAATATGGAAAATGGTAAATATAATGGTTATGGTATTTTATATAATGAATCTACTAAAAATATTATCTATGAAGGTAATTTTTTAAATAATGAATATTTTGGCAAAGGAAAACTTTATAATATCGAGGGTAATTTAATTTATCAAGGTAATTTCTCAAATGGATTATATTCTGGAGAAGGTAATCTATATGATGATAATGGTAATTTAATCTATCAAGGAAATTTTTTGAATAATTTATATGAAGGTAGTGGTATATTATATTTTAAAAACGGCAATTTAAAATATAATGGTAATTTCAAAGCCAATTTATTTGATGGCAATGGTTCTTTATATACTCAAGATTCTAAACTTTTATATCAAGGTGCTTTTTTAAATGATAAATATGATGGTAATGGTACTTTATATTTTGATAATGGAAATATAAAATATAAGGGTCAATTTAAAGAAGGTCTCTATTCTGGAGATGGTATCTTATATAATATTGATTCTAAAATCAAATTTAGTGGTATATTTAAAGATGGCAAACCTTCAGAAAATGTAACTTTATATGATGACGCTGGGAAAAAACTATATGTAGGTGATATTGATATAGAAACTGACCTTCCTAATGGTCAAGGTAAGTTATTTAATGATGATGAATTGGTCTATGAAGGTAGTTTTTTAAATGGTGAATTTAGTGGTCAAGGTAAGTTTTATAAAGATAAAACATTAGCTTATGAAGGTGAATTTAAAAACAAATTATTTGATGGAGTAGGTAAATTATATTATCCTGATTCAACCTTACAATATGAAGGCGAATTTAAAAACGGTGAATTTAATGGTCAAGGTATTTCATATGATGATTTATCAAATAAAATCTATGAAGGTAGTTTTAAAGATAGTTTATACTTTGGTAAAGGAATATTATATTTTACAAATACAAATATCGCATACGAGGGAGAATTTGATAATAATCTAAAAAATGGTCTAGGTAAGCTTTATAATAATGATGGAAGTATTTTATATGAAGGTGATTTTTTTAATGATGAAAAAAGCGGAATGGGAAAATTATATAACAAAGATGGTATAGTTTCCTATGAAGGTCAATTTAATGCTGATAAAAAATCTGGATTTGGAATATTATATAATAGTGATAAAACTATTTCGTTTAAAGGCTTTTTTACTAATGACAATAAAGATTTTAATAAAATCTTTACATTGAATGAAACTCAAATAAAAGAAAATTTCTTAGATCCTTCAAAAGAAGATTTTTCAAATAATAATATAATTTTAAAATATGATGAACCAAAATTTGATATATTTATCGACAATAGTACTAAGAATATATCAAAACTTAGATATTATCCACCATTTGATGTGATGGGTATAAATTCAAATATGACTATTGATCGTATTTTAAGTTTAAACCCAAATTATAATAAAATTGATAAAAGCAAAAAAGCTACAAATTCTGAACCTAGTGAGAATACATCCAATGAAAATACTAATCCTACCCCAAATACTACAAATGATAATATAAATTCTAATTATTATATTATTAATATCAATAAGGATGGATTGTCTTTAGAGTTGGAAATATTAAATGCTAATATAAATGCTATAAACATTACAAAACAATAAATTATTAGATTTTAATATAAATAAAAAATTGATATAGAAATTCTTCTATATCAATTTTTCTTTTCTTAATTTTTCACAACAAAGATTACTACCTTTATATTCTTCTAATTTTTTCAAATCTTTTGCTAATATTTCTTCATTTTTGAAATCTTTTTCAATTATAGCTCTAAAAAATTCATACTTGTTTATTAAGTCTGTATTTAATTTATAATAAATCCATTGAGCCTTCTTTTCAAATACAACTATTTTTAAATTTTTTAATTTATTTAAATGTCTTGATGCGTTCGACTGATTTATATTTAATATATATTGGATTTCTCCTACACATAAAGCTTTTTTGCTTAATAAATTTATGATTCTGGCCCTGTTCTCATCTGAAAATCCTCTTATCAAATTTATTAATTCCATATAATCACTCCAAATTCTATACTAAAACTACTAAAACCTTTTAACCTACCAAAAAACTTTATATTTATATAATATAATAACCAAAAACTCTTATTATATTATAATATATAATTTATATTATAATATAATAAAAAACAAGAAGTTTTTAATATATCATGATTTTTATTAAAAACTTCTTGTTCTAATTATTATTTTTATTATAATGCTAAATCTATAAATGAATTATTTTTATTTTGAAAATAAATATGCTCATTAATATATTTATCATATATAGTCACATTATTATTCTTAATTGTTTTTTTAACATCAATAATTCTTTGATTATATGAACCTCTAAAACTAAGTTCTATACTTTTTTTATCTTCTTCAAACTTTCCATCAACAAGTATATCTACATAATTTAAAAGATTTAAAATATCCTTTTTATTTTCCATATTTCCATATAAAAAATCTTCAATTTTAAAACCTGTATATGCCCATACATCAAGATTTATACTTTTTGCAAATTTTGCAATTTCTATAAATGGTTTTGGTTGAAAAAATGGATCTCCACCAGATAAAGTTATTCCTTTTTGTAATCTTAATGTTTTTAACTCATCTATAACATCACCTACGTCTTTTAATATTCCTTTATTAAAATCATGAGTTGATTTATTATGGCACCCTTTACAATTATGACTACATCCTTGTGCCCATATTACAGTTCTTAACCCTTCACCATCAACAATACTATCCTTGGTAAGTTCATATGCTAATCTAACAAACACCCTGATCACCTTCTATTAATTATGTTTTACTCTGTCCTTTACCTCAGCAAGCTTACCATCATTAAATCTATCCACAGTTCCAACTAAATAACCGGTAATTCTTCTTATTCTTTCAAATTTAATTCCATCTTCATTATCTTTTCTTCCACAAGCAGGACAAGTATCACCTATAACTCCATTAAACCCACAAACAGGATCTCTATCAAGTGGATGGTTTATACTCCCATATCCTATTCCACTATCCTTCATCGCTCTTATAACTGACTCAAATGCCTCTAAATTAGAAGATGGATTTCCGTCTAATTCTATATAAGTTATATGGCCTGCATTTGTAAGCTCATGGAATGGTGCCTCTTTTTTAATTTTTTCAAAAGCTGATATATTATAATAAACAGGTACATGGAATGAATTTGTATAGTAATCCCTTGACGTTACACCTTCAATAATTCCAAATTCTTTTTTATCTAATCTAGTAAATCTACCAGATAAGCCTTCTGCTGGAGTTGCGATTAGTGAGAAATTAAGTTTATATTTATTACTTGCTTCATCCATTCTATCTCTCATATGCTTAATTATTCTATAACCCAAATCAAAAGCTTCTTTAGATTCTCCATGATGTTCGTTTATAAGTGCTTTTAGACATTCAGCTAAACCTATAAATCCAATAGTTAAAGTACCATGCTTTATAATTTCTTCTAAAGAATCTTCCCAAGATAATTTATTAGAATCAAGCCATACACCTTGACCCATCAAAAATGGGAAATTCTTAACTTTTTTCTTTTTTTGTATTTCAAATCTTTCTAATAATTGATCTATAAGTAAATCAATCTTTGAATCCAAATCCTCAAAGAATCCATCTAAATCAGTCTTTTTGTTGTATAAAATTCCGTGTTTTATGCCAAGTCTTGGTAAGTTGATTGATGAAAATGATAAGTTACCTCTACCTGTAACTATTTCATCTCCACATACATTCCCTAAAACCCTAGTTCTACATCCCATATAAGTAGCTTCTGTTTCAGGTCTACCTTCTTTATAGTATTTCTTGTTAAAAGGTGCATCTATAAAACTAAAATTCGGGAATAATCTTTTAGCTGAAACTCTACATGCTAATTTAAATAAATCATAATTAGGATCATTTGTATTTAAATTTATTCCTTCCTTAACTTTAAATATAAGTATTGGGAATATAGGAGTTTCACCATTTCCTAATCCTTTTTCTTGTGATAATAAAAGATTTTTTGTAACAAGTCTACCTTCCATAGATGTATCTGTACCAAAATTAACACTCGAAAAAGGAACTTGAGCCCCAGCTCTACTATGCATTGTATTTAAGTTATGAATAAATGCTTCCATAGCTTGATAAGTTTTTCTATCTGTTTCTCTATTTGCTTCTTTTAAAGTCATAGATTGTATTTTATCTACATTTGTTTTATCTAGCTCATATTTTTTCGCTAATATTTCTTTTTCTAAAGCTACATAGTCCCTAGATATATCTAAAGTCAGTTTTGTATTTGATTTTTCTTCAACTTCTTTTATAAGTTCTTTAAATTCATCTACATTAAATTCTTTTGAATCATCAAATATTGATACAAATTTAAATAAATTTTGTGCATATTGGTTTTTAAAAGTCTTATAAACACCCTTAGCAAGACCGTAATCAAAAAATGGTATACTTTGACCTCCATGTTGATCATTTTGATTAGATTGAATTGCAATCGCTGCTAATGCTGCGTAACTCATTATATCTTGCGGTTCTCTTAAAAAACCGTGTCCTGTAGAAAATCCACCCTCAAATAATTGTTTTAAATCAATTTGGCAACAAGTTAAAGTTCCCATGTTCAAAAAATCCATATCATGGATATGTATATCTCCACTATCATGTGCTAGCGAATGTTTTGGCTTTATAATAAATGATTTACAAAATTCTTTAGATACTGTGCTTCCATATTGAAGCATTGTACCCATTGCTGTATTTCCATCTATATTTGCATTTTCTCTTTTTATATTAGAATCATTAGCATCTAAAAAAGTAATTTGTTCTATGGCTTTTATAAGTCTTGTTTTTGAATTTCTAATTCGGCTTCTTTCACTTCTATAAAGAATATATCTTTCACTAGTTTTAGCATGACCATCTTCTATAAGAACTTTTACAACACAATCTTGCACCTGTTCAACTGTTGGAACTTCTAATTTATATCTTTCATTAACCAATGCGATAACTTGATTTGTAAGTTCTTCAGCTAATCTATAATTTGCATGCTTATTTTCTTCTTTTGCAACCTCTGAAGCTGCTAAAAATATAGCTCTTGTAATTTTTTCTTTATTAAAACCTATAATTCTACCATCTCTTTTTTTTACTTTTTCAACCATTTATTACAATCTCCTTTCAAATGATATCTTTATTTTATTTATGTTTTTAATAGATCTTTTAATTTATTTAATAATAAAAATAATGCTATAAAAAATAATAAAAATGATTTTAAAAAATCATTTTTAATAATTTCAGTCGAATATATAGTAGCGAATATTTATTCTATACCACATATAGATTATATTAATCAAAAAAATTCCCTTCAACTTTCCCAGTTAAAGGGCCATATTTAGATTATCAGATTTAGCTTTATACGTCAAATTTTTATATACATTGAAAACGCTATTCTTTTTTTTTGAAAATAAGTTATTTCAAAAGCTTAGCAATTTTAATTATTTTTTTTATTAGGATTTTTAAGACCTATTATTTGGTACAATTTCTTTATATCGACATTTTTTCTGACAATTGAAGCCATCTTATCATATTCCCTTTCTTTAAACTCCCTAAATGTTTTTATACCACTTTTAATGGATTCTAAACCTTTTTCTTTTCTGATATTATTTAGCATTCCTCTTGTAAAATTAATATTATCAAATATTCCATGAATATATGTTCCAAATACTCTATTACAAGAACTTATTGCTCCATCTATAATTTCACTTTCCTTATTTAATTTTTCATATATTGTATCTAAAGATTTTAAATCTTTTATATATTTAGTTCTTCCCATATGAATTTCATAACCATAAACATCTACATCTTTTAAACCTTCTAACATCCCAATTCCATTATTTATCTTAGCCTTAACTTGCGTTGTTACTTTCTTTCCTTCAAAATTAGTTTCGACATCTAATAAATTAAGTCCATTTATTTCCTTAATCCCACATTCTATTCCAAGTGGATCAAATATTTTACTTCCTAACATTTGATATCCTCCACAAATACCAAATATTTTACCACCCTTAGCATGATAGTCCAATATCTGTTTTTCAAGACCCGATTCTCTTAAGTAAATTAAATCTTCTATCGTATTTTTACTCCCTGGAATTATAAGTAAATCAGGATTTGTTATATCTTCTCCTCTTCTTACATATTTTATATCCACATCTTCTTGAGTTTCAAATACATTAAAATCTGTAAAATTTGATATATGTGGTAAATAAACAACTTCAATTTTTATAGGTGCATTTTTATTTTTTAAATTTTTAAATCTACTTGAAAGTCCATCCTCATCTTCAATATTTACATCCATAAAAGGAATAACCCCAAGAACTGGTATATCTATTAAATCTTCAAGCATTTTTATTCCAGGTTCTAATATTTTTATATCTCCTCTAAACTTGTTTATTATAACACCCTTTATCCTCTTTTGTTCATCTTCTTCTAAAAGCTTTATAGTTCCATAAATAGATGCAAAAACTCCACCTCTATCTATATCACCTATTAATATAACATCTGAATCACTCATCTTTGCCATTCCCATATTGACAATATCATCTTTTTTAAGATTAATTTCTGCTGGACTTCCTGCACCTTCAATCAGCGCAATATCAAAATCTTTTGTAAGATTATAATAAATATCACTAATCATATTTTTAAGCTTTGGTTTAAATTCAAAATAATTAGAAGCATTCATATCATCATAAACTTTACCCTCTATTATTACCTGACTTTTTTTATGAGTTGTTGGTTTTAAAAGTATAGGATTCATTCTAACATCAGGTTCTAAACCAGCAGCTTCTGCCTGAAATACTTGCGCTCTCCCCATTTCAAGTCCTTCTTTTGTTATAAATGAATTAAGCGCCATATTCTGTGACTTAAACGGAACAACTTTAAAACCATCTTGTTTTAATATTCTACAAAATGCTGCTGTTAATATACTTTTTCCTACATCTGAACTCGTACCTTGAAACATAATTCCTTTTGCCATTTTAACACCTCTTATTTTTATTCATTTGCTTATTTTTATAAAAATAATTTTTAAGCAAAATTTGATTAAATATGTACTTTATAAATTTATTATATTAAACTAATATATTTTTTATTGCCTACAATTAATTTTATCATCAAAATAAAAATTTTTCTTGATTAAAAAATTCTTTTATTATAAAATTTAAAAAATTAATTATTTTTAAAGGTGGTGTTTTTATGATTTCAAATAGAGCTTTAAATATAACTCCCTCTATCACAATTGATATTAGTTCTAAAATAAAAAAATTAAAAGAAAATAATATAGATATAATAAACCTAAGCATAGGAGAACCTAATTTCAATGTACCTAAAAAAGCAACAGATTACGGTATTAAAAGCCTTAATGAGAATAAAACCAGTTATGATTTAGTTAGTGGTTTAAAAGAGCTTAGAATAGAAATAAAAAAGAAATTACAGGTAGAAAATAATATACAAGTAGATGAAGATAATATTGTAGTAAGTTCTGGAGCTAAGCATGCTATAACTAATACATTTATAGCTTTGATAAATCCAAATGATGAAGTTTTAATCCCAAAGCCTTATTGGGTTTCTTATCCTGAAACTATAAAACTTTTAGGTGGTGTTCCTAAATTTTTAGACACTTCTACGGAAAATTCTTTTAAAATAACTAAAGAAATTTTAAAAAATAACATAAATAAAAATACAAAAGCTTTGATACTTTGTAATCCATCAAATCCAACTGGTGCTATTTATAGTAAAGATGAATTAAAAGAAATTTTAGATTTTTGTTATGATAATAATATCTATATAATAGCTGATGAAATTTATGAATCTATTGATTTTTCAAATAAATTTACCAGCCTAGCATCTTTGGATGAAAAGGCTCAAGATATAGTAGTAACTATAAATGGTTTTTCTAAATCATTTGCAATGACAGGTCTTAGAATTGGATATACTGTTAGTAATAAAAGCATAGCTTCTTATATTTCTAAAATTCAAGGTCACTTAGTTTCTCATCCAAGCCTAGTAAGTCAATATATCGCATTAGGAGCTTTAAAATATTGTAAAGAAGATAATAAAAAAATGGTTATTGAATACAAAAACAGAAGAAATCTTGCTATCGATATATTAGATAAATATAATTTATTTGAATATATTAAGCCAGATGGAGCTTTTTATATATTTATAAATATTTCTAATTTAAAAAACTATATAAAATATGATAATAGTTTTTCTAAAGCTTTTTGCAATGATATTTTGGATAAAATTAGAGTTGGAGTTGTTCCTGGAATAGCATTTGGAAATGATGACTATATAAGAATTTCACTAGCCTCTTCTTTGGATGATTTGCAAAATGGTCTAGAAAAAATTCATAAATATTCTAAAAAAGTTCTTGAAATTAAATAATTTTTTATAATTTTTAGTTTAAGTATAATTTGATTAGATAATTCATTTTAATTATTCTTACAAAAAATAAAACAAGAAGAAAGAGCTATTTAGCAATCTTTCTTCTTGTTTTTATATCTTCATCTAAATTTACTTTTTTAACTGTTTTTCTTTTCTTCTTTGTTTGTTTATTTTTATTAATAGATTTCTTTTTTTTATCACTTATATCAATGGATATACCTGCATATAAAAAAAACATCATTCTTAATGAAAACATTAAAATACATATAAAGCATATCCATCTAGGAATCATCTATTTCACCTCTTTAAATCACATAATTTGTTCCCATAAATTTTTCTTATTAACATCAACATTAAAATTATTTACTATTATATTATATACCATTAAAGTACTATTTTTAACCTACGAATTTAAAAATTCCATAAAATTTAATTAATTTTATAATTAATTTATACCAAATTTATCGTCATAAAATTCATTTAATTTTAATTATAAAAAAAAATAGTAAAAAAGCATCATTAAATGACTTCTTATTTACTATTTTTATAATTATCAAGGGGCTATCACATTAAGAAATTCAATAATATAATATGTTATAAATTAAAACACATTATATTATTGAATTTTCTTTTAGCGCAACAGCCCCAATAAAATTTATTCTTCTTCTAAAACTTCTTCATTTTTTTCAATAGGTTTCATCGTTGGGAATAAGATTACATCTCTAATTGATGTTGAATTTGTAAGTAACATCATAACTCTATCTATTCCTATTCCTAAACCTCCTGTTGGTGGTAATCCAACTTCTAAAGCATTTAAGAAATCTTCATCTAATAAATGTGCTTCATCGTCACCCATTTCTCTTTGCTTTAACTGATCCATAAATCTTCCCTTTTGGTCAATTGGATCATTTAATTCAGAGAATGCATTAGCAATTTCCCAAGTGTTAACAAATGCTTCAAATCTATTTGTTATTCTTGGATCTTCTGGATTTCTTTTTGCTAAAGGTGATACCTCAACTGGATGATGTGTTATAAAAGTAGGTTGCATTAAATGTTCTTCACAGAAAGTTTCAAAGAATTCATTAATTATATGACCTCTAGTCATACCTTCTCTTATCTCTACATGCTTTTCCTTAGCTATTTTTATAGCTTCTTCATCAGTTTCTATAGTATCAAAATCTACACCCGCATATTCTTTAACTGCATCTTGCATAGATAATCTTCTCCAAGGAGGTGTAAAATCAATTTCTTTTCCTTGATAATTTATCTTAGAAGAACCAGTTGCCTTTATAGCCATATGTGCAACTATATTTTCTGTAAGTTCCATTATTTCTTCATAGTCAGCATATGCTTGGTATAACTCCATTGCAGTATATTCTGGATTATGCTTAATAGACATACCTTCATTTCTAAACATTCTACCCATTTCATATACTTTTTCAAATCCACCAACTATGAGTCTCTTTAAGTATAATTCATTTGCTATTCTTAAATACATGTCTATATCTAGTGTATTGTGATGTGTTATAAACGGTCTTGCCGATGCCCCACCTGCAATTGTATTTAATATTGGTGTATCAACTTCTAAAAATCCTTTCTCTTCTAAGTATTCTCTTAATGCTTTTGTAGCCTTATTTCTTATTAAGAAAGCTTCTTTTACTTCTGGATTCATTATTAAATCAACATATCTTTGTCTAAATCTTAAATCAGGATCTTTAAGTCCATGGAATTTTTCTGGTAATATTTGTAGTGATTTAGAAAGAAGCGTTACATTTGTTGCCTTAACAGAAATTTCTCCTCTTTGAGTTTTAAATACTTCCCCTTTAATTCCTAATATATCTCCAATATCATAAGTTTTAAAATCTGCATAATCTTCTTCACCAATTCTATCTTGTCTAACATATGCTTGTACTCTACCTTCTTGATCTTGTAATTCTATAAAGGAAGCTTTTCCATGACCTCTTTTGCTCATCATACGTCCAGCTATATTTACTTCCTTACCTTCTAAATTGTCAAAATTCTTTAATACATCTTTACTATGATGAGTTCTATCATATTTTTCTATTTTAAAAGGATCTTTCCCTTTTTCCTGTAAAGAACTTAATTTTTCTCTTCTGATTTGAAGCATTTCATTTAAACTTTGTTCCAATTTTTACACCTCCGTATTATCTTGTGACAGCTTTAATTTCTAATTTTACTACTCCATCTGGTACTTGAACTTCTATTGTTTCACCTTCCTTATGACCTATAAGAGCTCTACCTATTGGTGACTCATTTGATATCTTTTGCTCATAAGGATCTGCTTCAGCAGAACCAACTATAGTATATTCAAATTCTTCTTCAAATTCAAAATCATAAACTGTAACTTTTGAACCTACCGTTATTATACTTGAGTCTATTTCACTTTCTTCTATAATTCTAGCTTTTCTAAGAATACCCTCAATCTTTGCTATTCTTTCTTCTAATTGTGCTTGTTCGTTTTTAGCTTCATCATACTCTGAGTTTTCAGATAAATCTCCAAAAGATATAGCTTCTTTAATTCTTCCAGCAACTTCTTTTCTTCTTACCGTTTTTAGAAACTCAAGTTCCTCTTCCATCTTATTATATCCCTCTTGTGTAAGGATTACTTCCTTATTTGCTTCCATAAAAACATCTCCTTTTTAACATGACTTATTATATATCAAAAGCAGTAATACGCTATTTTAAAATTATATCCTTATAAATTAAAAATCTAAAATATAATAGTATATGATTTAATCTTTTGCTTATAAATTCCTATAAAAAATCACAAAAACCCATTTTCATATAACTCAAATTATAAAATAGCAAAGTTTTTATGTCAAGAATTCATTTTGCCTTTTACTCAAACTGCCTTTTATAATTATTTAATTTATCTATAACCAACTGCAATGAATTTATTCTAAAAATTTCATTTTTTACTAAAGAACTATTTTTAAGTCCTTTTAAATAACAAGCTAAGTGTTTTCTCATTTCTACAACACCAGCTCTTTCCCCTTTATATTTTACAGCTAAATTAAGATGTTCTATTGCTGTTTCAATTTTTTTAACTTCACTAATCTTTTGCGGATCTTTATTGTGTTTTAAATAATATTCTATTTGTGAAAATAAAAAAGGGTTTCCCTGAGCCCCTCTACCAATCATTATAGCATCACAACCAGTATGTTCAAACATTGCTTTTGCATCTAAATAATTAAATACATCACCATTTCCTATAACAGGTATCTTAACATTTTTCTTTACTTCCTTTATTATATCCCAATCAGCCTTACCTGAATAATATTGTTCCCTTGTTCTTCCATGTACTGTTATAGCCTTCGCACCACTCGCCTCTGCTATTTTAGCAATCTCCACTGCATTTATACTCTTTTCATCCCAACCTTTTCTTATTTTCACTGTTACAGGTTTATTTGACCCTTCACATGCAGCTTTTATTACTTTCTGCACTTGTTTTGGATTTTTCATTAGGGCTGAACCATCATCATTTTTTACAACTTTTGGTGCTGGACAACCCATATTTATATCTATGAGTTTACATACACTATCATTTAATAATTCACATGCTCTTTTTATATATTCCTCTTCATGTCCAAATATCTGAATTGCACAATCATTTTCCTTTTCATCTATTTTTATCATAGAATTTGTTTTTTCATCTCCAAATGATAGTGCTTTTGAATTTATCATTTCTGAAAATAATAAAGAACAACCCATCTTTGACACTAAAATTCTATATGCCAAATCTGTATATCCAGCCATTGGTGCTAAATAAACTTTACCACTTGGTTTATAATCACCTATTTTAAAATTAATTTCTTGCATCTTTTCCTCCAAAAATTCTTCAAGTTAAAAAAAGTCAGGATATCCTGACTTTAATTTTGATTTCTTTCATATATTATTCTAAGTCCATCTAAAGTTAAGAATTTATCTACATGATCTATAGTATCAGATTCATTTGCTATTAAAGTTGATAATCCACCTGTTGCGACAACCTTTGTATTAGAATCCTCAAGTTCCAATTTCATTTTCTTTACTATATTATCAACCAAACCTGCATAACCATAAATTATACCTGCTTGCATAGCATTAACTGTGGTTTTTCCAATAACTTTACCAGGAGTTATAAGTTCAACTCTTGGAAGCTTAGATGCTCTTTGAAATAATGCTTCACTAGAAATTTTTATTCCTGGAGCTATTGAACCCCCTAAATATTCTCCATTTTTAGAAATAGCACAAAATGTTGTTGCAGTACCAAAATCAACCAATATAAGTGGTGCATCATATTTTTCAAGACCTGCAACAGCATTTACTATCCTATCTGCTCCGACTTGTTTTGGATTATCATATTTTATATTCATCCCAGTTTTTATACCTGGTCCAACTACTAAAGGTTCTTTTTCACAGTACTTTCCTATAAAATTTTCTAAAGAATACATAACATTTGGAACAACAGATGATATTATAACATCTTTAACTTCTTTCAATTTTAAATTCTCATATTTAAATAAATTATCTACAAGCATTCCATATTCATCAGAAGTTCTTTTTTCATCTGTAGCCATTCTCCAATAATGTATTAATTCTTTGCCTTTGTAAACACCAATTACAGTATTGGTGTTACCTACATCAAATACTAATAACATAAATATACTAACCTCTTTTTATTTTATTTTCTTACTAATCTTAATGCTCTACATACCCCAGCAACTACAAATATAGCAAGTATTATTTCTGGTATTCCATTAGTAAGTCCAATAGTTAGTATAAATTTCCCTACTAATTTTATATCTCCACCTAAATTGCTTACAAATTCAACTCCATAAAGCAGATATATCATAGATAAAACTCCAACAGTATTTGTTAAAGTCCCAATACCACCTGTAATTGCAGTAGCTAAATTATCATTTTTTATAACTTTTTTAAGTCCCATATATAAATACGCAGATACCAACCCAATTAAAACTCTTGGCAATATCGAAACCAAAGGGTTTAAAAAAACAAAAGATATTGGTGTTGGTTGCGTTAAAGCTTGAAAAATACTAAATCCACCAAACATAAGTCCTACAATCGCACCCACTAAAGGCCCTTCTAATATAGCTCCTATTATAACTGGTATATGCATTATAGTAACTCTAACTGGTCCTATTGGTATAAAACCAAGTGGTGTGCTACCAAGTATAATACAAATAGCACCTAACATTGCTGTTAAAACCATTTTTTTTGTCGAAAATAAATTCTTCTCACTCTTTACATTTATCATCTTGCACCTCCGTTCCAGTTCATAAAAGATACTGGACATCAAAAAATTTTTTTAATCATACAGTCTAGCTCTTAAAGATACTAGCTTGTGAACTTTAATCTAAAAATCACAGCAAAGTCACATCAATATGAAATTAATTTTATTTTAGCAATAAGAATTAAATATTTCAAGAATTTTATCGATAAATTTCGCTGATTTTTTTATTTTTATAAATTCATTTTTTTATAAATTCAAAAAATAATATAAATATAGTTATTCTTCTGATTTTTGAGCAAAAAATTTCATTATATATACCAAAAAAATTATTGATAATCCTGGAAATAAAAAAGTCCACCATTTATTTTCAAAAACAGATTTCTTTGCATCTATAAGTAAACTCCCAAGTGAATATTCTTGAATTGAAATTCCAAATCCAAAAAAACTAAGAGAAGATTCTAAAAGTATTGCTTTCCCTACATTAAATGCAAATATGTACATAATTTGTGTTTTTAAATAAGGATATATATGTTTTTTAAATAAATATAATTTATTTGCACCCATTAAAAATGAAGCTCTATAAAAATCTTTATTTTTTATTTCTATAATTTTATTTCTACTTACCTTTGCATATGATGTAAACATTGTAAGACCTATCAATAATGCAATTATATAAATATTATTCGATTTTAAAAAACTTTGTAAAAATATCAAAAAAATTATAGATGGTATACTATTAAATACATCTATCAATATAGTTATATAATAATTTAAAATTTTATTTAAACTAGATAAAAATCCCATTGCAACCCCTATCAATAATGCACTCATAGAAGCTATATATCCTATTAAAAGTGAATTTTTACATGCCTTTATTAATATATAAAACATATCTTTTCCAAAATAATCAGTTCCTAATATATGATTTAAACTTGGCGATAATAAAATCTCATTTTTATATACATTGAAATATGATATCACTAATTTTTCTGTGAAAAAAAATAATATATATAAAACAATTGGTATAAAAAAAACCATAGATTTCTTTAAAAAATTTAATTTTTTTAAAAAATCATGCTTTTTAAAATCAATTTTAATAAAAGAAGTTTTTAAATTTTCTTTATTATCAATTTTCGTGAAATCCAATATTATCACCATCCATTCTAATGGGGTCTGCATTATTTGATATAAATTCACAAACAAAAAATCCTATTATAACAATCATACCTGTTATAGTAACAAAACTAAGAAGTAAATTATAATCTCCTGTTTTTGCGCTTTCTATTAATATTTTTCCCATACCTGGATATGAAAACATATATTCAATTGTATATGAGCCCGATATTAAATGAATAAAAGAATTTGAAAAAAAGCTAAGGTATGAAGGTATTGATTTTTTTAATATATGTTTAAAAAATATATATGGATTTGAAAATCCTCTTGCTCTTAAATACAATACATAGTTTTTTTTAAATTCATCTTCAACTTCTTTTTGTAAATATCCACAATAATAACCTAAATGTGATATTACAATTACTATTATCGGAATCATAAGTGATTTTATATATGAAATATAATCAGTTGCAAATATATCAAATGAGGAAGAAAATATTTTTAATTTAAAACTAAAAATATAAGTTAAAAATATAATCAGCCAAAATTCAGGAATACAAAAGGAAAGCCTGCTAATTAAATTTAGCAGGTTCCCAATGAATTTTAATCTATTACTAAAACTTAAATATGTCATTATAGGAGTTAGAATTATAAGTATTAAAAAAGCTACAAAATTTAGTAAGAAACTGTTTTTTAGGGCCTTAAATATAATATGTTTAACATCAGTTGAATATTTTAGAGAATAACCCATATCTAATTTCAAAAAATTAAAACTCCATTTTGCATATCCTTTTATAATATTTTCATTTTTTAAACTAAACTCCTTTTTTAAAAATTCATTATTTTTAGTACTTATTCTCGATGCTGTATTTCCATAAAATGCTTTAGATTGATCTATTGGTGCATAATATGAAAATAAATATACAAAAAAAGTTAAAATGAATATAGTTAAAAAAAATCTTCCTATATTATTTTTAATTTTCAACTTCAATCTCCCATTCTTCTATATTAGATAAAAAACCAACACCATGATGACCTAATATATTATTATTTAAATTCTTGATATTTAAATTAGAACCATAAAGAGCATCTATATAAGCGATAAATGCAAATGGTGGTTGTTCATTTATTGCTCTTTGAAACTTATCATAATATGCTTTTCTTTTTTCATAATCAATATATTGTCTTGCATTTTCTAAAGCACTATCTACTTCTTCATTTTTATAAAAATTCAAGTTCATACCTGTTTCAATCTCATTAGAATTAAATACCTTATAAGTATGATCATCTGGATCAAAAGGACTTCCCCAACCAATTAAAAATGCATCTAAATTATCCCAATCAATTTTTGAACTTATATCCAAAATCACATTTATACCAATTTCCTCTAAATTAGTAGCAACCATTTTTGCCATATCCACTCTTATTGGGTCACCTTCAAAAACAGTAAGTCTAAATTCTATCTTTTGACCATTTTTGATAAGTTTATTATTATCATCAAATTCATAACCACTATTTAATAATAATTCTTTTGATTTTTGAATATCAAAATCATATTTTTCTTCTAATTCAAGATAGTATTTACTTTTTTGAAGTGGACTATATGCTTTTTGACCTTTATTGTCTAATGTTACTTCTATTATTTTATCTTTGTCAATTGCATAACACATTGCTTTTATAAAATTATTATCCTTAAATATATCTTTTGAAAAATTAAACATAACACCTCTATAATCAGCTGTTTGTCTTTCATACACATTTAATTTTTTATTATCTATTGCTTTTAAATCTCTTGGTTCTAATTGTGTTAAATTAATTTCTCCACTTTGTAATTGCATAAGTCTCATTTTTTCATCTGGTATTATTTTAAAAACTACCTTTTCTATACTAGCTTTATTTCCATAAAAATCATCGAAAGCTTGTAACTCTATGTACGAACCATTTTCCCATTTAGTTAACTTGTATGGACCTGTTCCTATTGGAGCTTTATTTGCTTCATCTTCATATATTGGATACTGTTTAAATACATGCTTTGGAATCATACCTATTGAAAGATAATCCATAATAGCACTACATTTATTTTTCATAACAATAGTCAAATTATAATCATTATTTATTATCACTTCTTTTATTTCCTTATAATTTGAACTTATTTCTGATAAGTTTTTAGAATCATTAATGCTATCTAATGTAAATTTTACATCTTTGGCACTAAACTCTTGTCCATCATGCCATTTAATCCCCTGTTTTAATTCTATATCATATCTTAAAAAATCATCTGATACTTTTATTTCTTTTGCCATATCCATTACAATATTAGAATCTTTATCGTGTTTTGTAAGACCTCTAAATATTAAAGAATGGATTTCTCCATGTTCATCTATAGCAGGATTAATTCTTGAATAATCTGATGCACTACCATAAACTAACATATTATTTTCCTTTTCTTTAGTCACTTCTTTATTTTGATTACAAGCAACGAAGGTTAAAGAAACAATAAAAATCATAATAAAACTAATTAATTTCCTCATTTAAACACCCCTTTTGTTTTTTTTAAGAATCTATATCATTATATCATCTTATTAAAATTTGTTAAATTTTTATTTTAAATTTTATTTATTTTTATTTAATTCTTTATATGATTTTAATTCATCTTTAGAATTTGAAGCTTTAAAAGCTCTTATTATAGCTTTTTCCATAGCCTTTGATGCCATGATGCTTATTTTATTTATATCTTTTTCCTCTATTTCATTTGTAGCTATAGTAAATATACTATCTCCATCAAAGCCAGTATGTACTGGATTTATAGCTCTAGCATAACCATTATGTGCAACTTGTGATACTTTTTTGCATTTCGATTTGTCTAATTTTGCATTAGTTATAATCGCACCTATCGTTGTATTTTTCATATCAAATGATAGTTCCTTATCATTTTTAATTAAATAATTTGATGTATTTATAAAATCATTTAGCTCTTCATTTAAAGCACCTCCTATGATTTTAGAATCTTCTATTATATCTCCAAATGCATTTACACAAACTATAGCACTTACAATTAAACCATTTGATTTTAATGTATATGTTCCAACGCCACTTGCCATTGAATATTTTTTTCCTTTAATTTTACCCACAGAACAACCACAGCCTGCACCAAAATTACCTTCATTAAATATCTTATCATTTGCATTTAAACAGGCTTTATATCCCATCTCCATAGTAGGCCTAATCTTATAATCTCCTAGTGTTAAATCAAACAATACAGCTCCTGTTACAATTGGAACTTTTGTAACACCTACATCAAAACCTATGTTTTTTTCTTCTAAAAAATTCATAACTCCGTTCATACATTCAAGTCCAAATGCAGAACCTCCAGATAATACCAAAGCATGGATTTTATCTACTGTATTTATAGGATTTAATAAATCTGTTTCTCTTGTCCCTGGAGCTCCTCCTCTTATATCACAAGAGCATGTAGCTCCATCTTGACATAAGATAACAGTACAACCAGTTAAGGCTTTTTCATCCTGTTCTTGACCTATTTTAATTCCTTTTATACTAAAAATTTCATTATTCAAATTGATTTCTCCTTTAAATAGTTTTAAAAGCTAAATTTATTAATATTTTTATTTATCATCTTTTCTTATCGAAACTTCTCCTGAAAATAATTCTTCTTCTTTATTATCTTCATTCAATACAATTAAATTACCATCATTATTTAAATCAATTGCTTTTGCTTTTATTCTTTCATTATTTTTTATAATGAATATATCATTACCTAAAACATTAGACCTTTTTCTACAAATATCCATAAATTTTTTATCTTCATTTTTTATATAGTCAAGATAAAAAACTTCAAACTCTTTTAATATTTCTCTTATAATATCAACTCTACTTATATCAAAACCTTCTGCTTTTATAGATGTTGCTATATCTTTTATTTCATCATCAAAATCAATAGAATTTACATTCATTCCAATTCCAACAATTATATATTCTAAATCACTTACTTCTAATTTCATTTCTGTTAAAATACCACATAATTTTTTATCATTTAAAAATATATCATTAGGCCATTTTATACTCGTTTTTATGCCCAAATTATCAAGTGCCTTTATTATACTTGCACCTGTTAATTGAGTTATTATAGGTGCTTTAAATGGTAATATGTCTGGTTTTAAATATATACTCATCCAAATACCTTCACCTTTTTTAGAATGCCAATATCTATTTGTTCTTCCTCTACCTTTAATTTGTTCTTCTGCTATTATAATATCTTTATCATTTAATTTTAAATAATTATTTTTTATATAATTATTAGTTGAATCTAAACTTTCAAAATGATATATTTTTTTCCCAAAATACTTTGCCTTTAAATCTTCCTTTATTATATTTTCATCTAATATATCTGGTCTATTTAGAAGTTTATAACCTTTTTTATTTACTGATTCAATTAAATAGCCTTCTTTTTTTAAATTATTTATATGTTTCCAAATTGCAGTTCTTGATACATTAAATATATTAGAGAGCTCTTCTCCAGATATAAAATCATCTTTTTCTATTAAATATTTTAATATTTGTTTTTTCATTTTGAATCTCCCTACATAAAAGATTTTAACCAATTTAATTATACCAACTAAAAATTATTATTGGAATTATATTTTAGCATTTAATTTAAAATATAAAAAAACTGCCTTAAAAATTTAAGACAGTTTAATTTATATTATTTAGGTCCAAATAAACTAAGTAATACACCTGCTGCAACTGCTGAACCAATTACTCCTGCAACATTTGGTCCCATTGCATGCATAAGTAAGAAATTAGAAGGATTAGCTTCTTGTCCTACTTTATTAGAAACTCTTGCTGCCATAGGTACTGCTGAAACTCCTGCCGAACCAATAAGTGGATTTATAGGTTCATCTAAGAATTTGTTCATAAGTTTAGCAAGTAAAACTCCACAACCTGTTCCTATTCCAAAAGCAACTACACCAAGACCTAATATCTTTAATGTCTCTGCTTTTAGGAAATCTTCAGCCTTTGCAGTTGCTCCAACTGAAAGACCAAGGAAAATTGTAACTATGTTTATAAGTTCATTCGTAGCTGTTTTTGTAAGTCTATCTGTAACACCACATTCTTTAAATAAATTACCTAACATAAGCATTCCTATTAGAGTTGCTGCTGGTGGTAATATTAATGATACAACTATTGTTACTATTATTGGAAATAATATTTTTTCCTTTTTACTTACAACTCTTAATTGTTTCATCTTAATTTGTCTTTCTTCTTTAGTTGTAAATAATTTCATTATAGGTGGCTGTATTACAGGAACAAGTGCCATATAAGAATATGCTGCAACTGCAATTGGGCCAAGAAGTTCTGGCTTTAATTTAGTTGCCAAAAATATAGCAGTAGGTCCATCTGCTCCACCAATTATACCAATCGCTGATGCTGCCTGAGCATCAAAGCCCATTATTATTGCACCAACAAAAGTAAAGAATATTCCAGCTTGAGCTGCTGCACCTAAAAGTAAACTCTTAGGATTTGCAATAAGTGGACCAAAATCAGTCATGGCTCCAACACCCATAAATATAAGCGGAGGGAATATTCCAAGCTCATCACCTAAGAATAAATAATGTAAGAGTCCACCAGGAAGCTTTGTCATAACATCAAATTTCATAAATCCCTCTGCTGCCAACTTCATGGTTTCTGCACTATCTGGATTATAAACTCTTACAAAAGATTCTGGATGTGCCATAAGTCCAGCAAGAGGTAAATTTGTAAGCAACATTCCAAATGATATTGGAACTAATAATAACGGTTCAAAACCTTTAGCTATTGCTAAGTATAAAAACACACAGGCAACCAAAATCATTATAACTTGTGGACGCTCAATAGCTGAAAAACCGGTAGAACCGTAGAATTTAATCAATACATCTAACATCGGTACATCTCCTTTCCGTTTTATTTTTTTCCTTAGTTAATAGATACTAAAACTTCTCCTGGATTAACCGATGCGCCTTTTTCAACATTTATAGAAGCTATTACACCATCAGCTGGTGCCATTAATTCATTTTCCATTTTCATTGCTTCAAGAATAACAATAACTTGTCCTTCTTTAACTGAATCTCCTTCTTTTACCTTTATATCTAATATTGTTCCTGGCATTGGAGCGTCAATAGTACTTGCACCTGCTGTAACTTGCTTTGGTGCTGCTTTTGGTACTGCTTTTTTAGCTGGAGCAGCTGGCTTTGGTGCTGGCTTTGATACTGGTGCAGGTCTACTAACTGTTTGCGTAGCTACACTACCATCTGCTTTTATTTCTTCAACTTCCACACTATATGTTTCACCATTTACAGTAACATTAAAATTTCTAGTCATTATATATCCTCCTTAAAACCTCAATCTATTTTTAATGATTTATTTACTCAATCCCATTTGTTCTATCCTACCAGCTTGAGCCCAAGCAGGATCTTCACTTAATCTTTCAATTCTTTTTACAACTATTTTACTTGTAGAAGTATTTAAACTTGCTGCAATAGCCGCTGTTATAACAGCAACTAACTGCTTATCATCTGTTTTAACTTCTTCTTCTACTTCTTCTTCTACAGGTTTAGCTTTTACTACTACTTCTTCTTTTTTAGGTTTGTTCGCAAAACTCTTCATTGTTTTTACTATAAACATAAGAAGTACTAATACCGCAAAAACTATTACCATAGCAAGAAGAGTTACAACTAAACACCCTAACAGTTTCTCATCTCTTGTTAGTGAGTTTATATCTGTAGACATTTTGTCTAAAAGTACAACGAAATCCATACTATTTCACCTTCCTACATAATAGTTTTATAGAGGTATATTTCCATGTTTCTTAGCTGGGTTACTTTCTCTCTTTGACGAAAGTAAATCAAACGCATCTGCAAGTCTAATTCTTGTAAATGCCGGCTCTATAATATCATCTGCATAACCTCTTTCTGCTGCTTTATAAGGTGTAGCAAATTCATCTGTATATTCTTGTATTTTTTGTTGTCTCATCGCAACTGGATCATCTGCATCTGTTATATCTTTTCTAAATATAATGTTTGCAGCCCCTTGCGGTCCCATAACTGCAATTTCAGCAGTTGGCCAAGCAAGTACCATATCAGCTCCAAGATGTCTTGAGCACATAGCTATGTAAGCTCCACCATATGCTTTTCTAGTTATAACAGTAACCTTTGGAACAGTCGCTTCACTATAAGCATATAAAACTTTTGCCCCATGTCTTATAACTCCACCATATTCTTGGGAAGTTCCTGGTAAGAATCCTGGCACATCAACAATAGTAAGTAGTGGTACATTAAAAGCATCACAAGTTCTTATAAATCTTGCAGCTTTATCTGATGCATTTATATCCATACAACCAGCCATAACCTTTGGTTGGTTTGCAACTATACCTACTGATTCACCATTAATTCTTGCAAAACCAGTTATCATATTTTGTGCAAAATAAGGTTGTACTTCAAAGAAATCTGCATTATCAACTATTTTTCCTATAATATCTTTCATATCATAAGGCTTATTTGGATTATCTGGTATCATATCATTTAATTCTTCTATTATTCTATTAGCATCATCACCTGTATCAAATCTAGGCGCTTTTTCCATATTATTTGATGGTAAGAAGCTTAAAAGTTTTTTGATATCCTCTAATGAAGATTCATCATCATTTGATATTAAATGTGCAACCCCAGAAGTTGAGTTATGAGTCATAGCTCCACCTAAAGCTTCTGCTGTTACATCTTCTCCTGTAACTGTTTTTATAACCTGTGGTCCAGTTATAAACATTTGACTTGTTTTATCAACCATGCATATAAAATCAGTTAATGCTGGTGAATAAACTGCTCCACCTGCACAAGGTCCCATTATTGCTGATATTTGTGGCACAACACCTGAAGCTTTTGTATTGTTATAGAATATATCTCCATATCCAGAAAGTGCATCTACAGCTTCTTGTATTCTAGCTCCACCTGAATCGTTTATACCTACAACTGGTGCTCCCATTTTCATACCAAGTTGCATAGCTTTTACAATTTTTTTAGCATGCATTTCACCTAAAGATCCACCTACAACTGTAAAATCTTGAGCAAAAGCACATACAAGTCTACCATCTACTTTACCATATCCA
This sequence comes from Peptostreptococcaceae bacterium AGR-M142, assembly GCA_045345765.1. Classification (GTDB taxonomy): domain Bacteria; phylum Bacillota; class Clostridia; order Peptostreptococcales; family Peptostreptococcaceae; genus JAOARY01. The sequence goes on along the minus strand of CP148265.1, from coordinate 2,193,464 downwards.
CAAACTACACCTTCACCTGGTGAGTCTACTTTTTCCATTCCAAAATTAGTACATCTATGCTTAACAAAAGCATCAACTTCAACAAAAGTTCCTTCATCAAATAATATATTTAATCTTTCTCTTGCTGTAAGTTTTCCTTTTTCATGTTGCTTTGCTATTCTTTTTTCTCCACCACCAAGCTCTATTTTTCTTCTTTTTTCTCTAAGAGCTTCTAACTTATTTAGAGACATATTATTACCTCCTAAATTACTTTTAAATTTTTTATTGTCTTTCACTTAATTCAAGTAATATTCCATGAGTTGACTTAGGATGACAAAATGCTATTTTAGCTCCACCTGCTCCATATCTAGGCTCTTTATCAATCATTTTATATCCTTTTTCGATAACTTCTTCTATAGCTTTTTCAATATTATCTACTCTAAGAGCAACATGTTGTATTCCGCCTCTACCATTGTTCTTTTCGATAAATTTAGCTATAGGGCCATCAGGTGATGTTGATTCTAAAAATTCTAATTCAGTATCTCCTACTGGTAAAAATGCAACTCTTACCTTTTGATCTTCTACAACTTCAGTTCCTTCACATTTAATACCTAAAACATCTTCATAAAATTTAACAACCTCATCTAAGTTATTAACCGCTATACCTATGTGATCAACTCTTGATACGTCCATAATATCCTCCTTAAATTCAATATATTCAAATATATCACTATTAAAATATAACATATTTTCAAGCAAATTATAAATAAATTTTATTAAATAAAAATTTAAAAATATTATACGAATACTACCTGACATTTTCCATTATATCAGATATTAGTACCTGGTACTATAACTTCGTAAATATATTATTTATTCAAAATATTCTTTATAATCTCTTCACTTATGCTATATGGGTCAATTTCTTTGTTTGCAGATTTTAATAACAGTTCATCTATATAAGATGCATCCTCATGATTAGATATTAATTTTTCAATATATCTATGAATCATCTCTCTTATCTCAATCTTATTTCTTTCTATTCTTTTTTTCATAAGAACATCATTATTTAACTGATATTCTCTATGTGATTTTATATTTTGTAAAAGTTCATCAATACCTTCATCTTCACTAGCAATTGCCATAGTTACTGGTGGTTTAAAATCCCAATCCTTTTTAAAATCAAGCATCATTTGAAGTTCTAATCTTGTTCTTTTAGCATGATCATTATCTGCTTTATTAACAACAAAAACATCTCCAATTTCCATAACACCTGCTTTTATTGCTTGGATATCATCTCCAAGACCAGGAACCATAACCATAACAGTTGTATCCGCAGTTTTTACAATATCTACTTCAGATTGTCCAACTCCAACAGTTTCAACAAAAATATAATCACAACCATAAGCATCTAATACTTTAATCGCTCCTTGTGTAGCTTTAGAAAGACCCCCAAGATGACCTCTTGCACCCATAGATCTTATAAATACACCTTTATCTGTATTTAAATCAGACATTCTAATTCTATCACCAAGAATCGCTCCCATAGTAAAAGGACTTGTTGGGTCTATTGCAATTATCCCAATTTTTTTATCTTCTTTTCTAAGATGTTTTACTAATTTATCAGTTAATGTAGATTTTCCTGCACCAGGAGGTCCAGTAATACCTATAACATAAGCATTTCCTGTATGCTTATATATATTTTTTAATATATCTACATAACCTTCACTTTCATTTTCAATTTTAGAAATAAGTCTTGCGCATGCAACTTTACTTCCACCTAGAAGCTTTTCTACCATCTGCATATTATCGCCTCTTTTTTTAACTAAAAATATTTATATTATAAGATCTTATAATAAATTTTTTTGTTAATTTTAATTGTTGAGTCTAAACAAAAATAATATTATCTTCATTTAAACTCAACATATAATATATTCTTATAAAAAATTTAATTAATAATATCTATATAATATTTATTAATCTAATTTTTTCTTTAAATTTTCTTTAATAAAGTCTATTGTAACTTGTGTAGGTGTTCCTGGTGTAAATACTTCAGCTACTCCATTTTCCTTTAAGAAAGGTATATCATCATCTGGAATAACGCCTCCACCAACTACTAACATTTCATCATAAACGCCTTCTTCTTTAAGCAGTTTAACAACCTTAGGAAGTAAGTGATTATGCGCTCCTGATAATATACTCATAGCAACAACATCAACATCTTCTTGAACTGCTGTTGCAACTATTTGTTCTGGTGTTTGTCTAAGTCCAGTATATATAACTTCCATTCCTGCATCTCTTAATGCTCTTGCTATAACTTTTGCTCCTCTATCGTGACCATCTAATCCAGGTTTAGCCACTAATACTCTAATAGGTCTACTCATATTAATTCCCTCCGATTCTATAACTAATATATTTAATTTTTATAAAAATTTATATTTGAATAAAATAATATTAAAAATTTCAATCTATATCATAACTGATTGTTGATATTCACCAAATACATCTCTCATAACATTACAGATTTCTCCTAAAGTAGCATACTCTCTTACTGCATCTAGTATTAGAGGCATTAAATTAGCATCTCCTTCACAACCTGCTCTTAGTTTATCTAAAGCATCTTTTACTTTATCATTATCTCTATTAGCTCTAAGTTTTGCTAATTTTTTCTTTTGACCTTCTCCAACTGAAGGATCTACTCTTAATAAACCTTTTGGTGATTCTTCTTTAACTTGGAATTTATTAACTCCAACTATAACTCTTTGATTTTCTTCTATCTCTCTTTGATATTTATAAGCTGCATCCATAATTTCTTGTTGCATATATCCTTTATCTATAGCTGATGGAGATCCGCCTAAATCATCAATTTTAGATATAAGCTTCATAGCTTCATCTTCAATCTTTTTAGTCATAGTTTCTATATAGAATGAACCTGCAAGTGGATCTATTGTATCTGCAACTCCACTTTCATGTGCAACTATTTGTTGAGTTCTAAGTGCTGTTCTAACTGATTCTTCAGTTGGTAATGCAAGCGCTTCATCCTTAGAATTTGTATGAAGTGATTGAGTTCCACCAAGTACTGCTGCAAGAGTTTGGATAGCAACACGAACTATATTATTTTCAGTTTGTTGTGCTGTTAATGTTGATCCTCCTGTTTGAGTATGGAATTTTAATGCCATAGATTTTGGATTAGTTGCTCCAAATCTTTCTTTCATTATTTTAGCCCATAATTTTCTTGCTGCTCTATATTTAGAAACTTCTTCTAATAAATCATTGTGAGCATTAAAGAAGAATGATAATCTTGGTGCAAAATCATCTACATTAAGACCTGCATCTATTGCAGCTTGAACATAAGCAATTCCATTTGCTAATGTAAATGCAACTTCTTGAACAGCTGTAGAACCAGCTTCTCTTATATGATAACCTGATATAGATATTGTATTCCACTTTGGTACTTCTTTTGAACAATATTCAAATATATTAGTTATAAGTCTCATTGACGGTTTTGTTGGGAATATATAAGTCCCTCTTGCAACATATTCTTTTAATATGTCATTTTGTATTGTTCCTCTTAATTTATCTGATGTAACACCTTGCTTTTCTGCAACAGCTATATACATAGCAAGTAAAACAGATGCTGGTGCGTTTATCGTCATTGATGTCGATACCTTATCTAGTGGTATACCATCAAATAATATTTCCATATCTGCTAATGAATCTATTGCAACTCCAACCTTCCCAACTTCACCTTCTGATATAACATCGTCAGAATCATAACCCATTTGAGTTGGTAAATCAAATGCTACTGAAAGACCCATAGAACCTTGTTCTATAAGATATTTATATCTTTCATTCGATTCTTTTGCTGTTGCAAAACCAGCATACATTCTCATTGTCCAGAATCTACTTCTATACATAGTAGGTTGAACTCCTCTAGTATATGGGAACGCTCCTGGGAAACCTAATTCCTTTTCATAATCAAAATCTTGACCAACATCATTTGGAGTATATAGTCTTTTTAAATCAAGACCTGAACCTGTCTCAAACTCCTCTTTTCTTTCTGGAAATCTTTCTGTTGCTTTTGCTACTTTTTCATCATATTTTTTTTGTGAATCCTTCATCATCCCTAATTTTTCCTTATCAAACATAATAAAGCTTCCTCCTATCTTTTTAATGCAATAAATGCAATTATGAAAACGTTAAACTTCCCAACATTATAATTCTTTCCCCCCAAGAAAAAACGATAAATAAAATTTATATAAAATTACAATATTATTTTTATATTTTTTTAATTGTAATTCATTAACTATTTTAAATTTAGAATTAAAAATTTCATATTTTTTTTAAATTGAAACTTTTAATTCATAAAGACATATTACCATTTTACAACCTTTCAAAAAATTCTGCCACTATTTTTTACTTGTTAATTTTTTATTTTTCATTCTATATAGATAGAAGCCATCATAAATATGATGACTTCACTAATAGGCGTATTTTGTCGATATTAAATTTATTTTAATTTCATACTGCCAGTCTTTAAAAATCTATCATGCCAAGATAAAGCTTCACCTATAACATGCGGAGTATGTTTGTACTTCCCTTCCATAGCCTTGTTAAAATAATCCCAAAGCATATCTTTATAGTCAGGATGAGCACAATTTTCTATTATTTCTTTGGCTCTTTCTTTTGGAGATTTTCCTCTTAAATCAGCAACTCCTTGTTCTGTTACTATAACCATTACATCATGTTCTGTATGATCATGATGCGATACCATAGGAACAATACTTGAAATATCTCCATTTTTAGCTATAGATTCTGTTGTGAATATTGTTAAATAAGCATTTCTAGCAAAATCACCAGAACCACCTATACCATTCATCATTCTTGAACCCATTATATTTGTAGAATTTACATTTCCAAATATATCAACTTCTATTGCTGTATTCATAGCAATAACACCAAGTCTTCTTGCAACTTCTGGATTATTACTAATTCCTTGTGGTCTTAAACATAATTTATCTTTATAAGATGAGAAATTCTTATAAAAATCATCTAATCTTTCTGGTGATATTGTTAAAGATGTAGCCGAAGCAAATTTAACTTTATTAGCATCTAATAAATCTAGTACTGAATCTTGTAGCACTTCTGAATAAACTAATAAATCTTCAAAATCAGAATCAACAAGTCCACCTAAAACAGCATTAGCAACACTACCAACACCAGATTGAAGTGGTAATAAATTCTTACCAAGTCTACCTTCTTTAACTTCATTTTCTAAAAATCCTATAAGATTTTTAGCCATTTTTGATGAAGTTTCATCAATTGGAGCAACAGCTCTAGTTTTATCTTTTATATCTGTTATTACAATTCCTGCAATTTTATTTATATCACAAGGGATATAAGTAGTTCCTATTTTATCAGTTGCTTTTTCAATAGGTATTGCCTTTCTATATGGTGGTTTTTTTGGTGTATATATATCATGTATTCCGATTAAATCTAATGGTTGAGACGTATTAATTTCAACAATAACCATATCAGCTTCTTCTACAAATACATCTGAATTACCAATTGAAGTAGATGGTATTATTCCTCCATCTTCTGTTATTGCAACTGCTTCTACAAGTGCTATATTCATTTTACCAAAATATCCATATTGCACCCACTGAGGTACATGGCTTAAATGCATATCTGCATATTGAATTTCGTTATTATTAATACCATTTCTTGAATCTTTATTTGTTTGGTACGGATATCTTCTTTTTAAAACTCCTGCTCTAGATAAAGCTCCATCTAGTTCATCTCCTACGGATGCACCTGTTATTATACTAAGTTCAATTTTTTCACCATTATCGGCTCTTTTGGCTATTTCTAATGGAACTGCCTTTGGATAACCCGCTGGTGTAAAACCACTACAACCAACTAACATACCATCTTCAAAAAACTTAGCGGCTTCCTTTGCTGTCATAACTTTTGATTTTAAAGCTTCACATTTTAGTCTTTCTTGAATAACTTTATCTTGCATGTTTTTCCCTCCAAATCTAATACTTAATTATTACACTTATAATCTTCTCCATTTTGAATCATTTCAAATTTATCTGAACAAATTCTAAGTGCTGATAATATAGCTTTTTTTGCTGAACCAAAATATCTATCTAAAAATATTTTTTCTATACTATTGTAATCAATTATATTCTTACCTAAAACATTCTCTCTAAAAAACTTTTTACCTGTTGTTGTTACTAATGTACAATCTGCATCAACAATTATTCCAGTTTCCCTATCTACAAGTAAACCTATTGCTACTACTGAATATAATTGTTGCGCTGTTATTCCATTTGGTAATTTAGCATAACCTGTTATAAAAATCGTTTTTTCTGTCATAATTCTGCCTCCAATAATACTTTTTTAACATGATTATACCCTAAAGTTTTTTATTTTTCACATATAAGAATTACATAGGTAAGTTATGAAGAACAATTGTAAATATAACCATTCCTAAAAGTGCAAATGGATAAGTTGCTCCATAACCAGCAGCAGGATCATCATTTCCGACTGCTTCTATCGCTGCTCCAAGACCTGGTGTTGATGTCATACCACCACATATAGCTCCTGAAAGCATAATCCAATTTATCTTAAATACATATCTTCCTATTGCAAAACCAACAGACATAGCTACAACTCCTACAACTAATGACACTAATGCTAAATATGCACCTGACCCAAATAATGAATCAAAAACACTAAATCCATATCTAAGTCCAACAATTGCAAGGAAGAATGCTAATGCTAATTGTCTTATAACACCTAATATTTTATTATTCATTCTAAAATTAAGTATTCCTATTTTACCTATATAACCAAGAATTAAAGAACCTATTAATACTCCACCTGTTGAACCCAGTGAAAAATCACCCAAAACAGGTCCTAAATAAATCTTTATTTTTCCTATGGTGTATCCCACAAAACAAGCAACTGCAAATGCAGTTAAATCAAAATTAACTTCTTCTATTTCTTTTCCACCAGTCATTCCTCTAGCTTCATTCATTTCAGCTTGGAATCGTTTGTATTCTTCATCCACGTTCATACCAAATATTTTAGGGAAGAAGTTAACAACTATTATAACTATAAGTACACCAAATGGATAACCAATTGCATGTCCTACACCTATTCCTGCTTCAGCCTTTTTTATAAAAGCTTCTTTAATTTCTGGTGTTAATTTCTTTGTATTTTCTTTGTTTAATTTTTCATCTCCTAATATATTAAAAAACTTATCTTTTTCTTTATCAGTCATTGTATCAAACTCTTCAACCTTGTGAGTTGCATGACCTTTAGCAGTTTCTATTGCTGCTGCAAGTCCAGGTGAACTTGTAAGTGCTCCTGTATAAACTCCTGATACCTCATATGGATTTGCACCTGGCGAAAATTTAGTCATTCCATAAGTTGCTGCTGCTCCCATTAAAGTTATCAAAAATCCCATAATAACAAATTTAAGTCCATATTTTTTAAGTACTGCACCCATATCTTTTGCTGCTAACAGCCCTACCGCTGCAACAAATATAACTAAAAACAATGTAAAAAAATCCTTACTTACAACTTGCGCTGAAATCATTTTAGATGCTGCTTTTGCTGCACTACTTGCTGCATCTTGATTTTTTACTATTAATTGTCCCTTTCCATATACCCACCAACCTATTATAAGACCAGTAAATAATGTTCCAGAAACACCAAAATTAAATTTTCCAAATTTGATTTTTCCAAATAACATTCCAGTAAAGACTGCCACAAACATAAGTACAAATGAGTTAAAAAGCCACCCCAATGCATCAAATTTAATAATACCTAACAATTCCATATTCAACCCTTCCTTTCTTATCTTCCCCAATCAAAATAAGTTACAAAAACCGTAAGTTGAAAATCCTAAACTATTAAACTTAAATTAATAATAAATTAACACAAATATTGTTTTTTATAATAATTATACCCCTCAAACTAATATTTATTATGCTTTTAAGGTTGTTTTTGTATAAAAAAATTATAAAGCTCAATAAAGTTTAATAATTTTTTGTCAATGTTCCCAACAAAAAAATGCGCTAAAACAGACCAGAGTCTAAAATTTTACCGCACATAGTTACTTTTATAATGAAAGGCCATTTCATTATCATAACTAACAAGGTTTTGATATAGGTTTCTTACTATTTATTATAGGACAAATATATTTTTTATGCAATTCTTTTTTTTATTTTTTCATTTTTTATTAATCTATAATAATTTTTTATTCTCTTCTTTTTTTTAATATATTAATTTAAATTTTAACGAATTTTTCTTTTATTTTTTTAATTCTTTGAAAAACCTTATTTTCAGACTATTACATTAATTTTAAATATACATATATTCTATTTTAATTCAAAAATAAAATTACATATCTAATCATTATTATTTTTATATTAAAATGCAAGAAATTTATTAATTTTTTCATAATAATAATATTTAATAAAATAATTTCTTTTCTATTAATAAAATAAAGGTAGCATAAAAATGAGTTTTTTTCATTTTCACACTACCTTCAAGGATTACATTATTTTCTTCCTAAAACTCTTTACAAGAAAACTTGACAAAGAATTTTTTAAAATATATTTAATTTGTTATTATTTATTATCTTCTAACTTTTCTTTTTTACTTTTATAAATCTTTTCTTCTTTTTCTTCTAATTTTAATTTTTCATCCAAATTATTTTCTAAAATAGTTTCTTTTTTAGAATCATCTTCTTTTTCTAAAGAAATATCATCTGATACTTTTGATTCTTCTTCTTTTTCTAAGTTGATTTTTTCATCCTCAACTTCATCTTCTAAAGAAAGTTCCATATCAAATGCACGTTGATATTCATTTGCATCTAATGTTTCATATTTCAATAAACATTTGGCAACATAGTGAAGCTTATCCATATTTTCATCTAACAATCTAATAGTTTCTTCATATGCTTCATCAACAATTCTTCTAATTTCTCTGTCTATTTCAGATGCTACCTCTTCAGAATAATTTCTTCTCGTTGTAAAATCTTTACCCAAAAATACTTCATCTGAACTATCTCCAAATGCCATAGTTCCAAGTTTATCACTCATTCCGTATTTAGTAACCATACCTCTTGCAATCCTAGATACTCTTTCCAAATCATTTTGAGCTCCTGTTGAAATATCTTCAAGTACTAATTTTTCTGCAACACGACCACCTAGTAAATGTATTAATTTTTCTTCCATCTCAGTTTTAGTTGCATAATATTTATCTTCTAATGGTAGAATCATAGTAAATCCACCAGCTTGTCCTCTTGGAACAATAGTAACTTGATGTACTGGATCTGAATTAGGAAGCAATGTCGCAACAATAGCATGTCCTGCTTCATGATAAGCTGTAAGTCTTCTTTCCTTTTCACTTATTACTTTTGACTTCTTAGCTGGTCCAGCTATAACCTTCGTTATTGCCTCTTCTATAGTCTCCATCTTAATAAATTTATCTCTTTTTCTAGCTGAAAGTAAAGCAGCTTCATTCATTAAATTTTCTATATCAGCAGGTGTAAATCCAGGCGTTCTTCTTGCTAACACTTTTAAATCTACATCTTCAAATAAAGGTTTATTCCTAGAATGAACTTTTAATATAGCCTCTCTTCCTTTAACATCTGGTATTCCAACCATAATTTGTCTATCAAATCTACCTGGTCTTAATATCGCTGGGTCTAATGTATCTGGTCTATTTGTAGCCCCGATTATTATTATCCCTTCATTGACACCAAAACCATCCATTTCAACAAGAAGTTGATTTAGCGTTTGTTCTCTTTCATCATTTCCGCCACCAATTCCTGCTCCTCTTTTTCTTCCAACGGCATCTATTTCATCAATAAAGATAATACCAGAAGAATTCTTTTTAACCTGTTCAAACAAATCTCTAACTCTCGAAGCACCTACTCCGACAAACATTTCAACAAAATCAGAACCACTTATTGTGTAAAATGGTACACCAGCTTCGCCAGCAACTGCTTTTGATAAATATGTTTTTCCTGTTCCAGGAGGTCCTACCATTAAAATACCTTTTGGTATTCTAGCTCCAAGTTCTATATAACGTTTAGGGTTTTTTAGAAAATCTACAACTTCCTCTAACTCTTCTTTTTCTTCTTCTAAACCCGCTACATCCGCAAATGTAACTTTTGTACTTTCATCTTCCTTATGCCTTTTAGCTCTTGATTTACCAAAATTCATAACTCTACTTCCGCCACCTTGGGAATTATTTATAAGCAAATACCATATGACTACAAAAACAATAATCATAAGAAACGTTGGTATATATTGCATAATCCAAGGAGTTCCAGCCTCTGCTTTTCCTTCAACTTTAAGATTTTTCTCATTTATCTTTTGATCCAAAAGCTTCGAGAAATCTTCACTTGCTGGATATGGTAAATATGAATTAAAATTCTTACCATCTTTTAATGTTCCACTTATCCTACGATTTACAAATGTTATAGACTCAATCTTATCATCTTTCAAATGTTTATAAACCTGTGTAAATGTGAATGAAGTAGTTGAATTATTTTGTGGTATTGCAAACTGCATAACAACGACTATTAATAAAATTATTAGTAGATAAAAGCCAACTCCTCCAAATCCTCTGAAATTTTTCTTCAAAAAGAGTCCTCCTCTCTTTTCCATAAGTATCAATTAATTTTATCATAGTTTTTTTTTATTTTCAATATTACAAATATCTATTTTACTTAATTTTGATGATTTCTTAAAGATTTTTAAAAAATAATTTTAAAATATTTTTGGTATTATCTTCAATTTTATAGTCATCACTCATTTTATGACCAACAACCCATAAAATACCTTTTTGTTCAGAGATTATTGGGATTAATTCTCTTTTATCCTTTTCTATTTTCATATCTATAAACAAATCTTTTATTTTTTTAGTTCCTGAGTTTAACATTTTAATTCTATCTCCATTTTCCCTTGACCTTAATACAAGTTTTGAAGATATCTTATCTAAATCAAAATATTTTGTATACTTGTCACTTTTTAATTCTTCTTCACCTTTTTTAAAAGTCTTTATTTCTAATATCGAATTTAATTCTTTTATTTTTATAAAACCACTTTTGGGTAACTCATATCTATTTAATCTTTGGACTTCTTTTTTTATATATTCTTTTGAAAATATAATTTCATCATCAATTAAAAAAGCTTTTACACCCTTTTTAATATCAATCAATTGACCCTTTTCACCATTTAAAAGTTTTATAATATTTTCTATATGAATATATTCAATACCTTTTAAATCAACTATAAATTTTTGTAATGCTAATCTAAATACTCTACTTTTTATTGAATAATCTAAAGTTTTAATATCATTAATTTTAAATTTTATTTTGCTATCATCTTCAATTTTTATTTTATCAAAATATTCTTTAGCATTTTTATTTATATAGTTACTATCTTCATACAACATATTGCAAAGTCTAGATATATTTGATTTTAAATTCGAATTAAAATGTTCCTCTATATATGGTATTAAATCTAATCTAATTTTATTTCTTGTGTATATATTTTCAAGATTAGTCTTATCAATTCTTGGATTCAATTCAAATTCCCCACAATATTTCTCGATACTTTTCCTATCAACATCCAAAAGAGGTCTTATAATACCATCATCTCTTTTATATCTAATTCCTTTTAAACCATCTAATCCGCTACCCCTTATAACTCTCATCAAAAATGTTTCACTTTGGTCATCTTTATTATGTGCTATTGCTATCTTATTTGCATTTAATTTCTCTTTTAATTCAAAAAACATATCATATCTTAATTTTCTTGCACCTTCCTCCAAAGACATTTTATGTTCTTTTGAATATTTTATAGCATCTTTTGAGCTAACAAAACATGTTATCCCTAATTCTTCACATATTTTCATTGTATATAAAGCATCTTTTTGTGCTTCTATACCTCTTATTTGATGATTCAAATGCGCCGCATATAATTTAATTTCTAATTCTTCTTTTAAACTATTCAAAGCATGTAAAAGTGCAACAGAATCTGGCCCTCCTGATAAGGCTATAATTATTTTATCATTTCTATCTATAAGATTTTCTCTTTTTATTGTCTGCTTTATTATACTCTTTATCATATTTCTGCTCCTCTTGAAATTTACAAAATAATTCAATAACTATTATATTTTAATACCACAGTACAAAGAACCTATTCTCTCATTATATCAAAAATTAAAATAAGCAATCAAAATGATTGCTTATTTTAATAAATATTTAATAATTACTTAATAATTTACGTATAAATTGTTATTCGTAATTCTTAATATTTCTGCATCTTTGTAAGTACTCATCAATTTGTCATAATTACTTATAACAAAATTATCTAATGCTAAAAAATTTTTAACAATATCTACATTAGCACTATTTACTCTTCTGCTTATTATTATTGGATCTTCTTCTATATTATTTTCTTTTTTGTATTTTTCATATAAATAATTAAAATACATCCCTTTAACATATAGATTTTTATAATCTCTCTTCTTTTGATTCAAGATTAAATATTCACTTTCTTTATATTCCCTGCCTAAAATTTCTTTGATACTATCATCTTTAAAAATATCATTTGTATCTAAAGAATTTTCATTTAAAGAAAGCGCTACTAGGAATACGGACATATCAATATTATAATTTTTTCCTAAGTCTATAAGAGCCAAAATCTCCTCATTATTAAACTTATTTATCTTTTTTAAATTATAATACATAACCCTATCATCATACCCTAAAGTCATAAGTGCATCAAAATCTTTGCTATTTAGAGGATTATAAATCGGTAAATTGTCCACTTCTTTGTAAATCATAGCTCTTTGTCTTTCAATTTCGTCATAATCAGTCATAATTCCAGCATCCTTAAACCTAGTTATAACAGTTTCTTTACCTAAAGAATTTAGATAAATATTTAAAGACGCAGCCATTATTAAGCAAAACATTGTAACATTGAGTATTATAACCATCATAATTTTATTTTCATTATTTTCCAAAGAAATCACCTCGAAGTAAAAACTCTATCTTATAATATTTTATCAGATATTAATGCTACTTCATAGTGACTATAAAGTACTAAATATTAAGTAAAAAATAAATCTAAAGTTTTATAAAATAGATTTCAAAAAATAAAATTTAAAATTTTTTTTACATTTTCATTTTATAAAAATCTCATTGTTATTATATTTTTACCCTCAAAAATACCAATTATGCAAATATTATATTCTATTTTTATTAGAGTTTTCTTTAAATCCTTACTAATATTTATATCGACTACCTCAGGTAATATCTCCATAGGCAAAAAGCCTAATTCTGTTCCATAAATAGTTTTATATCTTTTATTTTCTTCAAATATCATAGTTGTCGAATTTTTTCCCATCTTTTTCATCGTCACAATATTATCTTCTACTTTTATTAAATTTGTTGTGCCTTCAGTATTTAGCACTTCACTACCCTCATATTTAATGTATATATAATCTTTTTTTCTTAATATTTCTACTTTGGTTTTAAATTCAACTAAATCTATATTGCCATTTAAATCAATTTGCTCTGTTTTTATCTCTAAAAAAGCCTCTTCCTTCATAAAAACACCTCTAAAATTTCTTATCTACTAATTGCTAAATCAATAAGTTCATCTAATAGTTCACTATATTTTATACCAGAATTTATAAATAATTTTGGATACATACTAATTGGTGTAAATCCCGGTATAGTATTTATCTCATTTATATAAACTTCTCCACTAATTTTATCTATAAAAAAGTCTACCCTTGCCATACCCTTACAATCCATAATTTTAAATGCTTTTATAGCCATTTGTTTAATTATTTCTTCTTGTTCATTTGTTATATCTGCTGGTATTTGTGTTTTTGAATTTGATTTCATATACTTATCTTCATAATCATAAAAACTAGCTCCAGGAAGAATTTCCCCAGCAACAGATACTTTTAGATCATCATTTCCTAATATTCCAATTTCAATTTCTCTAATATTAAGACCTTCTTCCAAAACAACTCTGTAATCAAATTCAAATGCCAAATCCATACCTTTTATAAGTTCTTCTCTTGATTCACATTTTGATATTCCAACACTCGAACCCATATTTGACGGTTTTACAAAAATAGGATAGTTTATTTTTTCTTCAATATCTTTTATAATATTCTCTTTATTTTTATAGTATTCATTTTTTAATACCCAAAAATATTTAGTTTGCTTTAAACCTATACTGTCAAATACTTTCTTACAAAGAATTTTATCCATAGTTATTGCTGAAGATAAAACATTACAACCTACATATTTACATTTTGCTGTTTGTAAAAAACCTTGCATGCTTCCATCTTCGCAATTTGGCCCATGTATTATAGGTAAAACAACATCAATTTTTATTTTCTCATCTTTTAGTATTATTTTCATTCCATCATTATCTTTAGGAAGCACATCAATTACAACATCTTTATCCACATAATTCTGCCAATCATCATTTTTTAAAGTTTCTATATTTCCACTATGGTATTTAAAAAAACCATCCTTAGTTATTCCTATTTTATATACATTGTATTTATCTTTATCTAATGCTTCATATACGTGTGTAGCTGATATAAGTGATACATCATACTCTTTAGAATTTCCTCCAAAAAGCAATGCTATATTTAATTTCTTCAAAATAACACCTTCTTCATATTATATTAACTTCTACTAAGCTATTATAATTTAAATAAACTAATTTATCTATATTAATTATTTACAAAAAATAAAACCAATTTTAAAAATCAAACTTTTAAAAATTGGTTCTCTTTTAAATATATTAATCTACTTTTAAAATTTTAGAATCTTTACTTTTTTCAACGATAAAACTTTGTGCATTATCTATATGTTTCATAGAAACATCCATTGCTGCTTTACTATCTTTTTTCATAAGTGCTTTAACAATAGATTTATGTTCATTAATAAGACTATTTGATTTATCAAAATCTGATATATACATAACTCTAAATCTATAAACTTGCTCTCTTAATGAATTATTCATTTGTATTAACTTATCATTACTAGTAGATTTAAATATTAAATCATGAAATGCAATATCCTTTTCAACCATAAGTTCAACATTATCAAATTTTAAAGCTTCTTCAAATTCATCTGAAATCTTTTTTAATTTCTCTAAAGATTCTTCATCCATTCTACTTGCACATAGCGATGCTGCCAATCCCTCAAGTGCAGATCTTATTTCTAAAACTTCTATTATATCTTTTAATGATACATCTGCAACATATGCACCTTTTCTAGGTATCATAACTACAAGACCTTCTAATTCCAACTTCCTAATAGCTTCTCTTACAGGTGTTCTACTAACACCTAATTCTTCGGCTAATTGTACTTCCATAAGCCTTTGAGACGGTTCTAATTTTCCAGTTAATATAGACTGTCTTAAATGTTCAAATACGATTTCTCTTAATGGCTTATAATTTTCTAAACCCAATTTACTAATTCCATCTCTCAATTTCTATCCCTCCAGAAAATGTCTTTGTAACTAACGTATGTTTATAAAATTTCTTTAGATTCAAGCATGCATCTTTTGCCTGTTTATAATTTTTAAAAAAACCAAACACAGTCGGTCCGCTCCCAGTCATCATTGAATTTAATGCTCCAAATTCAATCATTTTATTTTTTATAATATCTATATCTTTACATTCTTTTATAGTTACTGTCTCTAAAACATTCACCATTTCTTTTGATATTTCGTATATATCATTATTTTCAAGTGAATTCAATATCTTATTCGTATTAGGTCTAATTTTTATATCTTCCAAATTTAAATTTTTATAAACCCAAGGCGTTGATATAGAGATACTCGGCTTACTTATCAAAACCCAAATATTATCCAGACTTTTTACTTTTTTTAACTTTTCCCCTTTATTCATTGCTAGTGCTGCTCCACCCTCCATACAAAATGGTATATCTGAACCTAAGGTAGCTCCTAATTCTTTTAATTTTTGATCTTCAATATTTAGACTCCACATATAATCTAATGCCTTTAACACACCTGCTGCATTACTACTTCCACCTGCCATACCAGCAGCTACAGGAATATTTTTATCTATATAAATTTCAAGTCCTTTTTTTATATTATATGTTTTTTTAATTAGCTGTGCTGCTTTATAGACTAAATTTTCCTCATTGCAAGGTATGAATACACAATCACTATCAATTTTTATAATATCATTGTCTAACTCTTTTATGTATATATAATCTTTTATGTCTAACGTTTGCATAATCATCTCTACATTATGAAAACCATCATCTCTTTTATTTAAAACATCTATAGATATATTTATCTTACCTCTTGTAATAACTTTAACACCTGACAAAATTCACACCTCTAAATTAATTTTATTATGAATAATCTTATTTATTCTTTTTAAAACTTTATACAATATATATTATACTATATTTTTTTAAACTAAACAAAATTCTTTATATGTACTTATATATTTATTAATAATAAAAATTTTCAAAAAAAAACCACCTAAAAAAAGATGGGTTTTATGATACTCCTATATTATTACTTGGACTAAATAATTCTAATTTTACTGTAGAAGTGAGTACGTCAGAATAACTATAGGATATTCTAGTTGTATTATTATATCTATCATCTAATTTCACAACGAATACACTAGGATATATATTTTCAACTACCCCTTCTTTGACAACGATCTTTTTTCTACCCTTGTTTGCTTTAAGAACAACTTTCTTTCCAAGATACTTCTCTATATCTTTCTTTATATTATCTAAAGTATTCTTAGTTGCCAAAAAATCACCTTCTCTTTAAACGTATTTATTAACATAATATCACACGATTTATGATTTTGTCAAGTTTATAACTTTTAATTGTACATATTTAAGCTCAAAATGTCAATAGTTTTTTAGTCTTTTTTTATGAATAACCTATTGAAATATCTTCTCTTATGGATTTTAAATTCGGCCCAAATTTTAAATCTAATTCTTTTTTATAATCCTTATATATTTCAGCCAAATAAATATCATGTGCTATAAAAGATTCAGCCATTAACATAAAGGCTTGATTTTTTGTACAAAATGCTTGAGAATTAATGTCCTTAAATACGCAAAACATAGATTCCTTTCTATCTACTATTAGGGTAAACCATCTACCCCTTATATTTTTATTCTCTTCCATACCATTCATTTCATGATAATAGACTTTGCCGATTTCATTTATACCCTTTCCATATATCATAGAAACTATTTTTATCCCTTTTTTTTCTATCTCTTTTAATTTTTCTTGTATCTTCGTATAATCTTCTTTCCATGTTTCAAGATAAATAAATTCATTTGCATTATCTAACATTTTTATAATTTTTTCTTCAATTATTTTTTCTTCTTGCAAATGTAGTATATGAGAAACTTCTTTTTTTTCTTGTAATTTCGCTAAATTATTTTTTAAATATTTTATATTATTTTTATAATCTTCTTCTTTTTTTTCTAAAAATTCTTCATATTCAACACAAATATATTTTTTAGGGTTATTTGATGTAATGTTTACTAATTTTTTTTCTAATAATTTATTCATAGTTTCATATATTTTAGCTTGAGGTATACCTGACAAATTTCCAAGTTCATATGCTGTTATATTTGAATTTTTAAGCAAATTTATATATGCTTTTGATTCATATTTATTTAATCCAAGTTCCATCATCGATTCTATTAATTTTTCAATTTCCACTTAACCACCTTCTTAAGAATTTTAATTTATATATAAAAAAACACTATGAACCTAGTCCATAGTGCCTTTTATAAAAAAATAATAAATTATTTATTTACAATTACAGTTCCTGTTAAACCTTTTATACCATCACTAGCTTTTTCTAAAGATGTTATAAGAGCCTTTGCACCTTTTTTTGAGTTTGCAAATTTCATAGCTGCTTGAACCTTTGGAAGCATAGACCCTGGGGCAAAATGGCCTTCTTCTATATACTTTTGACACTGTGCTATGCTTATTTCATCTAACCACTTTTCATCTTCTTTTCCAAAGTTAATTGCAACTTTTTCAACAGCTGTAAGTATTATAAGATAATCTGCATCTAATATTTCAGCCATCTTTTCACTTGCAAAATCTTTATCTATAACAGCAGGTACACCAACTAAAGAATTCCCTTCTTTTACAACAGGTATTCCACCACCACCAACAGTTATTACTATATGGTCATTTTCAACTAAAGTTTTTACTATTTCTTTTTCGGCTACATCTACTGGAAGCGGTGAAGGAACAACTCTTCTATATCCTCTTCCTGCATCCTCTTTCATACTAAAACCTTTAGTTTTTTCTAACTCATCAGCTTCTTCTTTAGTATAAAAAGCTCCAATTGGTTTTGTAGGATTTTTAAAAGCTTGATCTTCTTTATCTACTATAACTTGTGTTATTACAGTAGCAACCTTTTGTTTCATATCTCTATTTAATAATTCTTCTCTTATTGCATTTTGTAAATGATATCCTATATACCCTTGACTCATAGCTCCACATTCCGGGAATGGCATTTGAGGATCATTTTTTGAAAATGCTAAGTTAATCATCCCAACTTGAGGTCCATTTCCATGAGCAATAACAAGTTCATGACCCTCACTTATTAAATCCACTATCGGTTTAGCAGTCTTTTTAACAAGCTCCAATTGCTCAGTTGGTGTTTTTCCAAGTGCATTTCCACCAAGAGCTACAACTATTTTGTCTTTCATTTTAATTCCTCCCAAATTAAAAATCTAATAGATTAAATGATATTTGTCTATAAAAGAAACTCAAGTATATGCTTGAGTTCCTTTTTCTTTATATTTTATTTATTTTTTTATTATATTTTATAGATTACCAATAGTTGCAACCATAACAGCTTTTATAGTATGCATTCTATTTTCAGCTTCATCAAATACTTTAGAATGCTTAGATCTAAATACTTCATCAGTAACTTCCATAGAATCTAAACCAAATTTTTCATTAATTTCTTTACCAACAACAGTTTCTAAATCATGGAATGCTGGTAAACAATGTAAAAATACCACATTATCATTTTCAGTTTTCTTAAGCATTTCCATATTAACTTGGTAATCTTTAAGCATATTTATTCTTTCTTCAAACTGATCTTCTTCTCCCATAGAAACCCAAACATCAGTGTATATAACGTCTGCACCTTTTACATCATCAACATTATCAGTTAATGTAATGCTTCCGTTTGTTTCTTTTGCAACTTCTTCCATTTCTGCAACCAAATCTTTATCTGGCCATAATTCTTTTGGAGCTAATGCAACAAAGTCCATTCCCATCTTAGCTGCACCAATCATAAGTGAATTACCCATATTATTTCTAGCATCACCAGCATAAACAAATTTAACTTTATTAAGTGGCTTATCTACATGTTCCATAATAGTTAAGAAGTCTGCAAGTATTTGTGTTGGATGATATAAATCTGTTAAACCATTCCAAACTGGTACTCCTGCATGCTCAGCCAAAAGTTCTACTGTTTCTTGTTTGAATCCTCTAAACTCTATACCATCATAGAATCTTCCTAATACTTTTGCAGTATCTTCTATTGATTCTTTTTTACCCATTTGTGAATTAGTTAAGAAAGTAACAGATCCACCTTCATCCATAACTCCAACTTCAAAAGCACATCTAGTTCTTGTTGAAGTTTTTTCAAATAATAATACTACATTTTTTCTATCTAATAAATTTCCTCTTATTCCAGCTCTTTTTTTATTTTTTAAATCTCTTGATAGATTTAATAAATATCTAATTTCATCTGGAGTAAAATCCTTTAATGTTATAAAATTTCTTCCTCTTAAGTTTACAGCCATTTTAAAAACCCCCTATTAAATTTTTAAATCTTCTCTATATAAAGGCATAGACATACATCTTGGACCACCTCTACCTCTTGAAAGTTCAGATGATGGTATTATATGTAGTTTAACTCCATGCTTCTCAAGAAGTTCATTAGTTATATGATTTCTTGAATAAACAACTACTTCACCAGGTGAGATAGCTAATGTATTAGAACCATCATTCCACTGTTCTCTACCTGCATGTATTGGATTTCCTCCTCCACATCTTATAAGTGTTACTTTATCTAAATTAAGATATTTAGCTAAAACTTTTTCAAGTTCCATAGTTTCATGTTCTATTTTAACTTCACCTTTCGAAGCTTTCGTTATTGAATAGACACTAAGTGGTCCTTCAATCTCTGGATGAATTGTGAATTTATCATAATCAACCATTGTAAATACAGTATCTAAGTGCATAAATGCTCTTTTCTTTGGTATATCAAAAGCCAAAACAGTTTCAAAACTTTGATGATCTTTAAAAATTCTCTTAGCTAATTTTTCAACAGAATGAGCATCTGTTCTTTGAGATATTCCTATTGCTATAACCTTATCACTTAAAACTAATTGATCCCCACCTTCTAAGGCTGTTTGTTCTTCTCTATTGAACCAAAATGGTATATCTTGATTTTTAAAATCATCATGATATTTAAATATATATTTAGCAAAAAGCGTTTCCCTATTTCTTGTAACTGTTCTCATGTGATTTAAAGAAATCCCACTTCCTATTGTTGCAAATGGATCTCTTGTAAAATATAAATTAGGCATAGGATCAACTATAAACGGATAATCTGATGAAACCATATCTTGTAAAGATGTTCTTTTATAATCTTTTATCTCATCTTTCATAATCCCTTCCATAGTCTTTGACACCATCATATTTAAATCTTTGAATCCATTTAAATATTCTTTTACTAACTCTCTTTTTCTTTCACTTCTTATATCAGATTCTTTTATAAATTCATCTATGAATTTATTTTTAACATCTGAATCTTTTAATGATTCTGCTGCTAAATTTTCTAAATATAAAACTTCTGCCCCACATTCTCTTAATGTCTTAGCAAAAAAATCATGTTCTTCTCTAGCAACTTTTAAATACGGTATATCGTCAAATAAAAGTCTATCCATAACGTCTGGTGTTAAATTTTCAATTTCATAACCAGGTCTATGAAGAAGAACCTTCTTCAATTTGCCTATCTCAGATTTTACATTTAAAATGTTTTTACTCATTTTAAACACCCCTCAAAAGTTCCTACCTACGTCGGTAGTTATTAACTACAATTATAGTATATTATCTAATATTTTGAAAGTCAATTCTTTTATAAATATTCAATAAACTCAAAAAAATATCAATTTTTTTGCACTTTTCATAAAAATACAAGGAAAATTGATATTTTATTCACTAAATTTTTAATTTTCTAAAACAATTCTAGCAAAGCTTTTTTTACTCGCTCAAACTCTATAAAAAAAGGACTTGTTGCAATTGTTACAAACTTAGCATTTCTTATTAATTTTTTTATTTTTTTAATTTTATAATCCCAATCAATATAATCCATATCCTTTGAAAAAATATCTAAATCTAAATCTAATACATACTCTTCATTTATTTTTGATTCAAAAGAATAAGAACTATCAATTATCAAAACATCTTTAAAAATATCCTTTGAAAGTGCTGGTTTTATAAAATTTCCAACATTAAGTTGATAATTAGTATAATCAAATACTTCTTGCAAATCATTAATGTTAACATCTAATTCTTTTGGTTCTCTCATATCTTTATGTTGATCAACATGAACCAAAAGTAAATTTTTTTTAAATATATTTTCTTTAAGCCCTAAGCACCAAAAATAAAAAGAATGATTATGATTATCAAAAATATAAATATTTTTATTTTTTAATTTCACGAAATTTTCAAGACCATAAGAGTTTTGTTCTTTCCCGTCTATCATTTCACTAAAAGCAGTTTCATTTCCTATTTTAACATCATCTATCTCACCATCTATAATTGATGCTACATGTATTTTTTTGTTATTTCTTTCTTCAAAAGAAAAAGAATTATTTCCCTTATTTTCTAAGATAAAAAAACTCTTTTTATAAAACATATTATCCATTAAACTATTTCCTTTCAACTGCGACAAAAGCAATATCATCTTCAAAAAAATCGTCATCTGTATAAATTTTTAGTTGCTTGCATAAATCCCCAAATATATGCTTTAAGTCGTTATCTTTACTATCAAATAAAATCTCCTCTATTTTTTCATTTCCTATTTGTATGCCTTCTTTTGATTTAGCCTCTATAGAACCATCTGTAAGTAAAAATATTTTATCTCCCTTTTCAAAATCTTTTTCTAGAATTTGATAATTATAAAAATCTTCACTTTTAAACCAATGATTTATAGGAAGACCTGGAATCTTATAAGCATCATAATAATTCCCCTTTACATGAATTGGATATACATTATGTCCAGCATTAGAAAAGGTGATCTTATTTTCTTTTAGATTTAAAACACATACCAATATACCAATATATAAATCTTCCTCTAATTCAATATCTAAAAATCTATTTTGCATTTCCTTTAAAACCTTATCAGGTCTAATTTTCTTACTTTTAAAACTTTTAGATATTCCTCTTATTGTTTGTTTTAAAAACACCGTAAGCAATGAAGCCCCAACACCATGACCTGAAACATCTGCTATATAAAATACTACTTCATCCTCATTACCTAAGAAAATATCATAAAAATCTCCACCAAGATAATATGCCTCTTTATTATCTTTATAAAAAGTATAATCCTCATATTCATCATATCCTGAAGGAAGTATATTCTTTTGAATTCTTTGAGCTAACTTAAGTTCATTTTCCATTTTTATATTTTGATTTAATATTATGTTTTTTTCATCCTTTGACTTTTCAACTAATATTGCATTCTTTATTATAAGACCACATAAATCTCCATAAAAATCTAAAAGTTTATGATTCAAATTATCCAAATTTTTAGGGTTGAAATCTTCAAATATTATAGCTCCTAAATTTTCACCCTGGTATTTTATTGGTATTGCAACCATAGTTTCCTCATCTTCAGAAAAAATATAAACTTTATTACAATAAATAAAAAAGCTATCTTGTTTTAATTCTTCTCTTTTCAAATTCACCTTTTTTATTTCTTGACCTTCAAGTACATATTTTGCATATAAATCTTCTTTTGATTCTTTTCTCATAAATTTAACTTTTTTTGATTTTATTAATTTTTTAAGTTGATTAATAATAAGATGACTTATAGTATCTAAATCACTTGTTTTAAATATTGTACTCGAAAAATCAGCCAAAAATAATAATTGTCCATTTTGCAATCTAAGTTCTTTTATTTTCTTTTTATATGACTCATTCTCATTCATTAAAAATTCTAAGTCTAGGTTCAAAATACCACATCCTATTCTTTATCAAAAGATATTAATGCATCCTCTAAATCCTCTTTTATAGTTATGATATTATCCAATTTTGTTATAGAAAATAATTTTTTAATATTATCACTAAGTCCACAAACCCATAGCTTTCTTTCTTCTTCACTAGCTTTAGTATATGCCTTTACAATTATACCTAGACCCATACTATTAAGATATGTCAAATTAGTAAAATCCAAAAGTATTTTGTCACATTCACCTATATTGTCAATCAATGTATTTTTAAATTCTACAGAATTTTCAAACCCCACCTTGCCAAAAATTTGTATAATTTTAACATCTTTCTTTTTATTAACTTCTATAATCATAATATCAAATCCTTTCAAAATAAAAGATAACTTCTGTACCCCTATCTTTATTCCTATTTATATTCATTTTATCCGAAAGACTATTTACAATAAAAAGCCCACGACCAGACTCAGCCGTTTCATCTTTTATTTTTAATTCCTCATATATATATTCATCAGAAATTCCTACACCTAAATCTTTTATACTTACTCCTATGAAATTTCCTTCTATAAAAAAACATATTTCTATAGTTCCATCGCTTTCATATGCATGCATATATGAATTTGAATATATCTCTTCTGTACATAATAGAAAGTCGAAAACTCTCCCTTTATCCTTCACATAATGCCTACCTAAATTGAAAGCCTCCTCTCTTAATTTTATAAAATTCTCTTGATCTGTTTTTAATTCCAATTTTTTCAATACTTTTTTTAGCATTAAATCACAACTCCTTAACAAGGGAAGCAATGTCTAAAACCTGTGCAAAACCACCATCCCCTAAAGTACTAACACCTAATATACCTAAATTTTCGCCCATGATCTTATCTTTTCCCATAAAATGCGTCAAATCTTTTATCACTATATTTTCATTTCTAAGAATATTAGGAACTATTATTCCAAACCTTTTTTCTGAATGTCCTAATATTATTAAATACGTTTTTTGAGTATTCAAACAATCAAAACTCATATAATTTGCTAGATTAAGTACATTTATAAGCTCTTTATCTTTCCAAAAATAATAATACTTTCCATCTACAAATTCCAAATGTTTATTTAAATCTTTTTTTTCTTTAAATTTTATTATCTCAATAATAAGTGATGACGGTATTGCATATCTAAAATCACAAATTTCAACTAATAACGCCTTTATAATTTTTAATGTAATTGGAACTTTTATTATAAATTTCGTTCCAATATTTTTCTTAGTCTTAACATCCACAATCCCGTTTAATTTTCCAATTTCTCTATTTACTATCTCTAAACCAATGCCTCGTCCAGAAAGTTCATTTATTTTTTTTGAAGTAGTAAAACCACTTTCAAAAATATAATTTAAAAGAGATTTCTCACTAAGTTCTTCCATTTTTTCATTATCAAATGTCTCTTTTCTTATCTTCTCTTTTATTTTATCAAAATTTATACCTCTACCATCATCTTTTATTTCTATTAAAGCATTATCTTTTTCTCTTCTTGCTCCTATTACAATCTTTGCCACTTCACTCTTATTAGACTTTTTTCGTTCTTCTATATCTTCAATTCCATGATCTATAGAATTTCTTACTATATGGGTTATAGGCTCTACCAAAGCCTCTATTATATTTCTATCTATCTTAGTTTTCTCTCCATACACCTCTATTTTTATATTTTTATTTAGTTTTTTTGATAAATCTCTTACAAGTCTTTCATATCTACTAAATATATATTCCAAAGGTAACATTCTTGATGCCATTATTATATTTTCCATCTTAGATGTTATAAACTCTATTTTTCTTAAATTATCATTCAATCTTATAATATCTTCATCTTTTCCATATTTTCGTTTCAAACTCTTTGATATATCAAATAATTTTTGCCTATCTATTACAAATTCACCCATCAAATTTAAGAGTTCATCTATATCATTCATATTTATTCTAACTGAAGAAACTTGATTTTTATTTGTTCCTAGGTTTTTAAAATTCTTTTTTTTATCTATTCCTTTACCTTCTCTTATATTTAAAATTCCTATATCTTCTATTTCAGATATAACATTTATATTTTCATAAACTTCTTTTTGACTACTTCTCGTTGCTAGTATTACAAAAAAAGCATCTGAAAATTCTTCATCCTTTAAATTTTCATAATTATTAGGTGTTGTTTGTACTATTTCACCTATCCCAAGTAAATTATTTATAATTAAAAAAGCCTTTCCAGATTTCATCTTTGTTCCCTTTGAGAAGTAAATTGCAATCTTATATATATTTAAATACTCTACAACATTATTAACTAAAAATAACTCATCTTCTTCTAATTTTAATTCCTGTCTTTCAACCTTTTCCTCTTCTAATTTTTTAATCTCTTTTTCTTGCATCTTTATTTCTTCTTGCTTTGATTCTTCTTTTAATATATCCTCTGGTTCATTTTTACTTAGATTTGAATATAATGATTCAACTTCAGCAGTTAATTTTTTTATATCCAAACTTTCTTTTTTATTTAAACTTATATTCTCTCTTTCTTTCTTTAAGGAATCCAATAATTTAAATAAAATATCTATAATCACAGTTTGTATTGATGTCTTTCCATCCTTCAAATCAACTAATACATTTTCAAGTAAATGAGATATCTTTGCCATATTTGAAAAATTCAAAGTATTACAGACACCTTTTATAGAATGTGCCATTCTAAGTGTAGAAACTATAATCTCATCATCATATCCATTTTTTTCTAATTTCAAAAATTCTTTTTCTATATAGTCTATTTGGTCTTTTGTTTCCTCTAAAAACATATTATGAAAAAGGCTACTCAAAACATCACCCCTTTGTGTTAATCATTTACAAGCGAATTAATATTCAATATTTTGATATTTATATTTCCTATATTAAGTATATAATCAATATATTTTGCATCATTTATTTTTTTTAGTTCTACATCTTCTTCAACCTTTATCTTGCCTTGTACTTCATCTATTACAAAACCAATCTTATTTCCTTTCACATTCATAACCATAACCTTTTTTTTACTTATATCTTCTTTTTTTTCACAAATAATATAATAAAGATCTAAAAGGGGTATTATTTCCCCTCTTAAACTAAAAATCCCACTAAGCCTTTTTCTAGTTCTCTTTATTTGTTGTACATTTAAATCCTTAACTCTAAGGACTTGTTCAACCTTAGATAATTCAATTGCATATATTTTATTTGATATTTTATACTTCATATAAATCACAATATCACCTAATCCACTTTAAAAATCGAGACCTTATTAAGTAAATCATCAGCCTCCGATGCTAGTTCTTGGGCATTTTTTGCAACTTCTTCACCAGCTGAAGAAACGTCCAATGACACCTTTCCAATTTCTTCTATCGTATTTAATATTTCTTGACTACTTGCAAATTGTTCTTGAGTAGTTCCTGCAATTTCTTGTGATAAGGCTGTTACTTTTTCGACCTCTGTAATTGCATTTGAGACAATCTCAGATTGAACTTCTACAGATCCCGAAACTACAAGAATTATAGCATTTAACTTTTCAACTAATTTCATTATAAATCTACTTGCATTTGATTGTTGCTCAGTTGAATAAGCAATTTCATCAACTAAATTAGTAGTCTCTTCAACAGATTTAAATATTTTATCAAGTGCAATTCCAGTATTAGCAACAAGTTTAACACCACGTTCAACCTGTCTTGCTCCTTCTTCTGATTTATCCTTTACATCTCCAAGTTCTTTTTGGATTTGTTTTATTAAACCTGCAATATCCTTTGTTGCATGTGATGATTTTTCTGCTAAGTCAGAAATAGCTTCAGCAACAACAGCAAAGCCTCGACCCTCATCTCCAGCTCTAGCAGCTTCTATAGACGCATTTAATGCTAACAAATTAGTTTGTTCTGATATATCATCTATAACCTCTACTATATTACCTATTTCTAATGCAAAATTTCCAAGACCTTCTATTACTCTTGATAATTCCTTGATATATTCGTTTATCTTATCCATTTCTTTAACTGTATTATCAACTGCAAATTTACCATTTTGTGCTATTTTAAATGTATCTTTTCCCTTTAGACTTGCATTTGATGAATTTTGTGCAATAAGCTCTATCGACGAATTTATCTCTTGCATAGATCCTATTAAATCTTGCATAGAACTGCTCACTTCTTTTACATGATTTGATACGGTATCTCCTGAAGAACCCATTCTTTCCATAGATGAATTTACATCCATAAGGCTTTCCGCTGTAAGACTGACACTATCAGCTACATCTCCAACAGATTTAGTCATTTCATCCATAACATCTTTTAAATCATCCAATGCTGCATTTTGTGTTTCTGATGAAGATGCCATTTCCTGTGATATACTACTTGATTCCAATGCAGAATCATTTACTTTTTTAGCAGAAGCTATGACACTTTTAACTAAAATACTTTGTCCATTTAACATTCTATTAAAACTATCTGCTAATAGCTCTAATTCATCATTTGACTTTATTTCAATTCTCCCTGAAATATTTCCCATTTCTACTTCTTTCATTAATTTTATAAACTCTTTTATCGGCTTTATAAAGTTTCTGGCTACAACAAACGCTATTAAAAATGCTATTATTATTGCTATTAAACATATATAGAATATCTTTGTTTTTATATCAAGATTTTTATTTTGATATTCATCTTCATTTATACTTACTACAATTCCAATATTTTTAAATGTTCGATAAAAAGAAAGTTTATTTTGATTTTCTATTGTATACTGTCTAACCCCCTGTTTATTTTCTTTTATATCATCTACTATTTTATCTATGTTTAAGTTTCTATAATCAAGTAAATTCACTTCTTGATTTGTTGTGTTATTGCGGTGATATAACAAATGTCCCTCTTTATTTATAATGAATAAATAACCTGTTTCACCAAATTTTAAATTTGGCATTTTTTTTATTATATTATCAAAATCAATATGAAAAACCAAAGTTCCTGAAACTTGATTTTTATAATTTGATATATCAGTTGATATAATCATTTTATTTTTGCCATTTACATTATGTATATCTCCTATAAATTCCTTTTGTTTTATAGATTCTTTAAAAAATTCCTCTTTTGAAAAATCTTTACCTAAAATATCAGAATTTGTAGTCAAAACTATTTTTCCATACCTATCCACAATACTTATATCTTCTAAATAATCATTTAATTCATTTTTTAAATTGCTTATTTCTTTAAATGTTTTTCCATATATTTCTTCTTCTACAACTTCTTCATATAACCCTTTTGAATAAATTTTTACTGTATCTAATTCTCTTGTAAAATTTAAATATCTTTTAAGATTATCAATTTCCATATCAACTTTTTCGACATTAGAATTCAATACACGATTTAATTCATCTTTAGCTTCCTTTTTAAGATAATCTGTTGTTACCCCATAAAAATATAAACCAATTAAAAAAATTGGCAAAAATATTATTATAAAAAAATATAATATCATCTTTCCTTTTAAACTATTTTTAATCTCTATATTATCCAAAGAAAAACTCCTCCCAACTATTTTTTATATCTATATCAAATATTGCTTTTTTAATAAAAATTTTAATCCTCATATCATTATATTATAAAACAATGCGTTTTATAATAATTTTTCCTAACAAATTATTATCTCCTATTAAATATATACTATAAATCAAACTAATTTAAACTTTTTCATGTTATTTACATATAAACTATAAATTTATTTTAAATTTAATTATATCAAAAAAACTAGATTTTAAAATCTAGTTTTTTTATCTTAATCTATTTCAATTTATTAAATACATTCCACGGATATACTTCCTTTGGTTTTATGCAAAATTCTAATTTTTCTTTCTTTGTTGGATGTTCAAATTCTATTTTATTTGAAAATAGTGCGATTTGATCATTATATTTATTTAAATTTTTTGCATATCTTTTATCTCCATATAAAGGATATCCTTTAGATGCAAATTGAACTCTTATTTGATGTGGTCTTCCAGTTTTTAAATCAATTTTTATCAAAGTCATATTATCTTTTCTTTCAATAACTTCATATGAAAGCTCTGCTAATTTAGAATCTTTATGATTTTTATCAACTACATATACCCTGTTTTCTTTTTTATTTTTATATAGATAATCTCTTAAATCACCTTTATCTTCTTCTAAATTACCAAGAAGTACTGCATAATATGTTTTTTTAAAAACCTTTCTTCTTATCTGGTCTGAAATTCTTGATGCACCTTTTGATGTTCTTGCAAAAACCATAATACCAGAAACAGGCCTATCTAATCTATGCAAAAGACCTAAAAATACATTACCTTCTTTTTTATACTTTACTTTTATATAGTTTTTTATAATTTCAAGCATACTAATATCATTAGTTGAATCCCCTTGTGTCAAAATATTTGCAGGCTTTCTTACAACTATTATATGATTATCTTCATAAATAACTTCTAATTTCATTATCTTTCCCATCTTGCAAATATACCACAAGGTAAAACCAAATCTTTTTTAGTTGATGGTATCCCAACTTCGCCTGAGTATATATTTCCCTCAAATTTATTGCCCACTGTAAGCTTTAATATGTTTTCCATTACATATGGTGAAAAACCTGATGTATAAGAATTTATAAGGAAAAATAAAGGATCATCTGACAAAACATCCATACACAATTTTACTAATTTATATATTTCATCTTCTATCTTCCATACTTCACCATTTGGTCCTCTTCCGTAAGAAGGGGGGTCCATTATTATTGCATCATATTTTCTTCCTCTTCTTACTTCTCTTTGAACAAATTTTACAACATCATCTACTATAAATCTAACTTTTCTATCTGCAAGTCCAGATAAAGCTATATTTTCCTTTGCCCAAGAAACCATACCTTTTGATGCGTCAACATGACAAACTTCCTCCGCTCCAGCATACGCACAAGCAACACTTGCTCCACCTGTATAAGCAAACAAATTTAATACTTTTATTTGTCTTTTCGCATTTTGTATTTTATCAATAGCCCAATCCCAATTTACTGCTTGTTCTGGAAATAAACCCGTGTGTTTAAAACCTGTAGGTTTTATTTTAAATTTAAGCTCTTTATAATTAACGGTCCATTCCTCAGGCATTTCTTTTTTGTATTCCCAGCTACCTCCGCCTCTATTACTTCTGTGATAATGCGCATGTGGCTTTTTCCATAAGCTCCATTCATTAAGTAATGGCCATATACCTTGAGGATCTGGTCTTCTTAGT
The DNA here is from genome assembly GCA_045345765.1 of Peptostreptococcaceae bacterium AGR-M142. Lineage (GTDB taxonomy): Bacteria > Bacillota > Clostridia > Peptostreptococcales > Peptostreptococcaceae > JAOARY01. Next base: position 2,162,862 of record CP148265.1, on the reverse strand, counting down.
ACATAATCCTTCCATCTTTCTAATTTTTCTCCGTTTCCTACATCTATAAGTTCATAATCTTTCCACGAATCTGCTAATAACATCATAATTTTTTACCTCCCTAACAAAACAAATTTAAATATTTAAATTTGCACATATTTTTTCATTATAACATAAAAATAAGTATAAAAAAATATATAATATTATTAAAATGAACTAATGATATTATATATTTGACAAAATATTATTTAAATAATATTATTACCTTGTGAATAAACTGTTTACAGACTATTCTTAAAGGGTATAGTTTACATGTTTATTAATAAATTATTATGGAGGTTTTTTATATGGCTAGTAATAAAATGTTAGAAGCTTTAAATAATCAGGTTCAAAAAGAATTCCAATCTTCTTATATTTATATTGGTATGGAATCTTATTTTTCGGATATCGGTCTTGATGGCTTTGCTAACTTTTTTCATGTTCAAGCATTAGAAGAAAGAGATCATGCATATAGATTATTCAATTATATAAATTCAGTTTCGGGAAAAGTAGAACTTGAAGGTCTACAAAAACCAAAATGTGATTATAACTCACCACTAGATGCACTTGAAGTGACTTTAAAACATGAAAAATTCATAACTAAATCTATAAATGAACTTATGGATTTAGCTGTAGAAGAAAAAGACCATGCTTCAATTTCATTTTTAAATTGGTTTGTTGATGAACAAGTTGAAGAAGAAGAAAGTATTGATAAGATTATAAAGAAATTAAAATTATTTAAAGACGATCCTAGAGGTCTTTATATGATTGATTCAGAACTTGCAAATAGAGTATTTGCTCCATCTACAGCTGAATAAATAAAAAAAGGGGCTATCGCACTAAAAATTAGTGCGACAGCCCCTTTTTTGTAAAAAAATAAAATTAATGTTTTTTAACTCTTATATAAAAATGGTTCCCCTCAAAATCCGTATCCAAATTCAAATCCATATTATTTTTATCACATAACGTCTTTATAATGTGCAGACCTAGACCAGAACCTCTTTGTTTAGTTGTATAATTCTTTTTAAATATATTTTCTCTAAGTTCCCCATCTATTAAAGGCTTATTATTTACTATTTCAAACACATAGTACTCTCTAGAATTAAAGACATTCATTTTTAGTATACGTTCACCAACCTCACTCTCAAGTGCTTCATAAGCATTCTTTAAAAGATTATTCAAGACCTTTGATAAATCATATATATCACAATCTAAATTTTCTTTGTTTAGTTTCACCAAATTCAATTCAGTTTTTATTCCTATTTTTGAAGCTTTAGATGTAAAATTAAGTATAGTCGATTCAAGTTCTGGAATATTTATTTCAAAACTAGCTCGAATTCCCTTCCCTTCAGCCCCTATTTTTTCTAGATAATTGAGCGCTTTACTTTCATGATTCATTTCAATTAGTCCTCTTACAATTTGTAAATGGTTTAAAAAATCATGTCTGTAGATTCTTAATTTCTCATTATTTTCTTCAACCGCTTTTAATTTATATGAAGAGATTTCTTTTTCTGTAACTAATCTAGATATATAATTAATACCTATAAAAAATAACAAATATAAAAACATTCCTATAAATATAAATGACCATAGTAACGCACTAAATTTTTTCTTTATGCTATCATTTATCTCATCCATAGATATTAAAGAGCCTAAATTCCAATCCAATCTGTCTAGCTTTTTTATTTTATAAGCATATTCTTTCCCATTTATTTTTATAAAATTGTATTCATCACTAACTTTTGTATAATCAATATCTAAATCTTTATAAAATTCCTGTTCTTTTATAAGCCTCCCTTCCTTATTATCATATATAAATAAGGTCATTTCATCTTTTGATGTATTTATTTTATCATATAAAAAAGGGATTTCATCCAAAAAGGTCATAAGCAAGCCAACTTGTTCCCCTTCATTTGTTGTAACTGTTTTTAAAAAAACTAAACCGTCCTTTTTTTCAACAAACATTGAATCATCTTGCTTTATCCAAACTCCATTTTGTTTTGCTGTATTTTTATATTCATCAGACATATAAAGATAGTCCAGATCCATATTTGTTTCTCCAAAATAATTCATAATTTCATTTCTTTCATTTATAATATATATAAATTCATCTATTAGATAATTATCTATCTTTACTTTTTCTAGCCAATTTCTAAAACTTATTCTTACATTTTTTTGCATCGCTAAATTCAATGTATAAAATACTTCAGTAGTTTTTTTTACCGCTTTTTTATTACAAAAACCTTTTGCATCCTCTTCTATTGAATATAAATAAAAATCAATTTGTTCCATATTCTTATCTATAAAAACATCTAGAGCACTTAATTTCTCATTTTCAAGAATTTTTACAGATTTATTGTATATATATATTGAATACATACAAAAGGGTAAATACCCTAACAAAAATATTATTATTATTATCTTTTGGTAATCTTTAAAATTATAAAAAATCTTATCTGTAAATTTAATACTTTTAAATTTCCTTTGCATATCTTCCCCCTATAAAAAACCTATAAGAATAAGATATAATAAAATTCAAAATATTTCAAATGAAATTGTTTTATTTTTATTTTCTTGATAAAAATTTTCATATTCATATATATTTAAAGGCTTTGAATAATAATAACCTTGACCATGAGTACAACCCATATTTAATAATTTTTGATGCTGTTCTATTTCTTCTATTCCCTCTGCTATAGTCTTTATATTCGAATTATTACACATGTCTATTGTAGCTTTTACTATATTATAATCTTCTTTATTTTTAGCTATTCCATCTATAAAAGATTTATCAATCTTAACTATATCTATTGGAAATTTTTTTATATAATTAAATGAAGAATATCCAATTCCAAAATCATCTATTGCTATTAAAACACCTAAATCTTTTAATTTTTTTAAATTTTTTATAACTTTTTCTTCATTCAATATACTAAGTCCTTCAGTTATTTCTATACAAATTTTATTCCCATCTACTCTATTAACATTAATTGCATTTTCAATTATTGCAACTATATTTTGTAAATAAAATTGTGAGGGGGATACATTTAGTGATATAAAATCATGAATTAATCCTTTTCTAAACCATTTTGAAGCTTGTTCAAATACTGTATTTATAACCCACTCCCCTAAAACCGATATATAACCAATTTCTTCAGCTATTGGTATAAATTCCTTTGGCGATATAAGTATCCCTTCATTGTTCCATCTTAAAAGAGACTCACAAGAAACTATCTTTGATGAAACAAGATCTATTTGAGGTTGATAATTCATAAATAATGCTTTTTTTTCAAGTGCTTTTATAAGTGCATTTTCTATATATATTTTTTCTCTAACCTTTTCTTGCATTTCTTCTTTAAAAAATGTAACTGTTTCTTTTCTTTTTATTCCATTCATTATTCCTATTTCTAAATTTTTTATAAGTTCATCATCATAAAGTCCATCAATTGGATAACTTACTATAGAAATTTTAACATTTAAATTCACTTCCACATCATTATTTAAAATAGGAGATTTAAATACATTTTTGATACTTTCACATTTAAAATCTATATCTTGCTTATTTATTTCGTGTGTAAAAATTATAAAGTTTTCATCATCAATTTTACTGATAATTTCTCCCTCTTTTAATGTATTTTTAAGTAAATTCGAAAAATCTTTTATTAATTCTTCTAAATGCTTTCTATCTAAAATTTCTTTTATTATATTTAATCTTTCTATTTTTATCTGTATCAAAATAAATTCTTCTTTTTTATTTATTTCCGAATTTATAAGTTCTTTCAAATAATGTATATTACTAAGTCCAGTAAGTTCATCATAATACGCTATTCGTTCTAATCTTGTATTTGCTTTTTTTAGTTCATCTACAGCATATTTAAATAATTTTTTTACATTTGTATCAGTATCTTCATTTGGAATTTGTTCATTCCTTTCAAATATAATAATTGTATATTCTCTAAAAAATTCTATAAATAAATTTATATTTTCATTTAAACCTTCATTTTCTATACAAATACCACTATATACAAGTTTTTGTTTGTTTTTTCTTACTCTCTCCAAGCCACTTTCTATTATCATCATAATATCTCTTTTTAAATAATCATTTATCTTTATATTTTTATAAAAATTTACCTTAGTAAAATTTTCATCATATCCAAAAGAATTTAGTACTATATTATTCTTATCAATTATTATCCCAAGTATTTTTTCCTTTATTATTTCTCGCATAAAAACACCTCCAAAGCTATATATGTTAAATAAAATTTTATTATATATTACTCTAAGTTCTTAATATTTATACCCCTTTTTTTCAACATAAAATATAATTCAATTAATTTTATTATTTATACATATAATCATTTAAATTAAATATTTTATATTTAAAAATAAAAAAAGTTATTAATAATTAAAATTATTAATAACTTTTTTTATTTTTTTATTTTTTTTGCGAATTTATATCTTCCCTAATTAAATTTTCGACATAAGATGACATTGTCTTTTGTTCATCTTTTGAAAAATCATTTACATCTATTGGTTTTAATATATTTACAAAAACATCTCCACTATTTATCTTAAAAGTACCACTTTTCATTATATTTGTTGAACCATTTATGCTTACAGGAATTATTTTTACTCCTGCTTTTATAGCTAATTTCATACTTCCAGCTTTAAACTCTAAAACTTCTCCATTTTTCGATCTAGTTCCTTCAGGAAAAATAACTAAAGATTTACCTTCTTTTAAACTATTTATTCCTTCTTTTATTCCTTTTAACGCTTCCCTCGGATTATTTCTATCAATTAAAATTGATCCTACTTCTATTATCCACTTACTCAGTACTGGAATTTTAGCAAGTTCTTTTTTTGCTATAAAACCAGCCATCCTGTCCAATGATTTCACTAATATTGGTATATCAAAGTTACTCTGATGATTGCATACAAATAAGCATGGTTCATCTACTAGATTTTCTCTACCTTTCACTATTAAATTAACCCCAGCTTTATTTAAAACCATATCAGCCCATTTACTTGCTTCATTTAACAAAAGTTCATCCCTTTGTTCAAATTTTCCTTCTGTTTTTAATTTTTGCGATTTTTTTAGTACACTATTTATTCCAATTAAGTATATAAACATAGACACTATAAGATTTATTGCTTTAAACAAATTTTTCACCTCTTAGAATATAAATTTTTCTAATGCTTTTGCAACACCATTATTATCATTTGTATCTGTCACATAATCACTTATATCTTTTATATTATCATAAGCATTTTTCATTGCAATACCCAAACCACTGTTTTTTATCATCTCTAAATCATTCTCACTATCTCCAATAGCTATTATTTCTTTTGAATCTATATTATATTTTTCTCTTAAAAATTCAACAGCACTCCATTTACTAGTGTCCTTCTTTACTATTTCAACAAAATTGTAACCAGTTTTTATAACCTTAAAATAATTCAAATTTGGTAGTTTAACTAAATTATTATAATCATTTTCTTCATTTATTTGAAAACCTAATTTTATTGGTTTTAAAACATTTTTATAATCTTGTAATTCAATTAATTTTACCTTTGAAATGCTTTTTATCCAATCTATTTTTTCTTTACAATAATTTCTTTCATAGTACTGCTCATTTGCATTAAAAATCATATAACTATAATCTGTTTTTTCTAAATTTTCCATTAATCGAATATATTTTTCCTCATCTAAATAATCTTCTTTTATCATATTGTTTTCTTTTATATCTGTTATTACTCCACCATTTAAACTTATAATTTCATCTTCAATCCCTAAATCTTTTGCATAATCAAGCATAGATATGTATGATCTACCTGAAGCCAAAACAACCTTTATACCTTTTTGTCTCACTTTTTTGATAATATTCTTTGTTTTATTTGTTATTTCATGGTTTGAATTTAATAAAGTCATATCCATATCAACCACTACCATTTTATAATTCATAAAAAAAACCTCTCTTCTTTAAACTTAACAATAATTATCATACCATAATTCATAAAAATTATGAATTTCTTTAATATAATATATAATATCATTGTTAAGATTTTAAGAAGGAGATTTTAATTTTGGCTAAGGCATAATAAGAGTAGTACCTGTTGATATATCATTAACTTTTTCATTTGAAATATTATTTAATTTCTTTATAGCTTCAATCATTCTTTTTTCACTATAGAATCTCATACTCAAACTAAAAAGAGTTTCACCTTTTTTAATTTTATAATATTTCGGTGCATATGAAGACATCTTACTATTTTTATATGGCATTAATTTAAGATTTTTTCTAGTACTTATAGAATTTACATCTGTTATATTATTTAATCTTTTTATTTCTTGAATTTTGCTCTTTTTGTTATAATACCACATTGATAATGAAAACAAAGTCTCATTTGGTTTTAATTTATAATATCTGTATTCAATACCTTGATTTTCTGTATTCTTTTCTTCATTAGAATTAGCCTTGTTAATACTCTTATCTTTATTATCTAGGGTCAAATCATCATTCGTATCAATATTTATAAAATCTTGAGTATCCGAGCTTGCTGAATTTTCATCATTATTTTCAAGGCCTAAATCATTTTCATTTTCTAAATTACCTAAATCATCATTATTTTCACTATTATTATCATCTATTTTGATTTTATTATCATCAGCTAAATCTTTATCTTCTTCATTTGTCTTATTATAATCCACAATTAAATCCTTATCATTTTTTGAAATATTCGATTTTGAATTTAACTTATGATCAACTAAAAAAAATATTATAACACCTATAAGTATTAATACTAAAAATAATAATGGTTTTGATGATTTTTTCTTTTCTTTTTTATCTTTGTTACTATCATCTTTTTCATCATCTTTTTCATCATCTTTTTTATCATCTTTTTTTTCATCACTATCTTCTTCATTATTCTGATCTTCATTAGACTCTTCTTTATCTTCATTAGAATCTTGCTTTAAATCTTCTTTCTTCGCTTCTGATTGATTGATTTCTTGATTAGAAGAAGTATTTTCTTCATTTTTAATGTCTTTTTTTTCAGCTTTATTATGTTCATCATCATAATTATTATTATTATTATTAGACATCAATAAATCCATTTCATCATTTGTAATCTTAGAATCTTCTTTATTATTCAAATAAAACACCCCTTTTCATATTATAACTTTATTTATTATACCCCTTTTCTTTTAGATTAATTTTACAATTAAAAATATTTTTTGTTGAATAAAAGAAAATAAAATATAAATTTCATCATTTCTATTTTATAATAAAATTTAAAAAGATGGTACTGTATTATAGTACCATCTTTTTATTATTATAAAATTATAGAAGCTATAAAACCAAAAATTAAAAGAGGAATATTGTAATGCATAAAGGTTGGAACACATGTATCAAATATATGGTCATGTTGATCATCAACATTAAGTCCTGATGTTGGTCCTAATGTACTATCGGAAGCTGGTGAACCAGCGTCTCCTAGAGCTCCCGCCACACCAATAAGTGCAATTATTCCCATACTCGAAAAACCTAAGCTTGTTGCTAGTGGACAATAAATAGTTGCTAATATTGGTATTGTACCAAAAGAAGTTCCTATACCCATAGTTACAAATAAACCTACTAAAAGCATTAGCATTGAACCCAATATCTTACTTGAACCAACACTACCGCTTATATTAAGTACTAAAGCTTCAACAGCACCTGTTTCTCTTAGAACTTGTGCAAAACCTGATGCAACAAGCATTACAAAAGCTATAAAACCCATCATATTTATTGAATCATGCATTATTTCATTTAAATCCTTAATTTTAATAACTCTAAATACCATCAAAAATACAATTGCAAAGATTGCACCTAAAGGAAGGGACTTTGTATAAAGTTGTGCAAAAAATGCTATTACAGCACTAAGTAAAACAAAATAATGATTCTTATCTAATTTTTCAACTTCAACTAATTCTTGACTATCATCTAAATCTTTATATTCTCTATCTTTTCTATATGAAAATAATACCGCTACTAAAAATCCAAGTATCATTCCACATCCAGGAATAAATAAAGCTCTCCAAACCATATCTGTTTTAACTTCAACAGAATTTAATATCATATTATCTCTAATAACATTATGAAATATAAGTCCAAATCCAACTGGAAGCATTACATATGGTGCTTTTAATCCAAATGTTAATGCACAAGCAACACCTCTTCTATCTAATTTCATCTTATTCATCATTTTTAGAAGTGGTGGTATTAATATAGGTATAAATGCAATATGAACAGGTATTAGATTTTGAGATAAACAAGATAAAATACCAATCATAAATAAGAATAAAACTTTTTTGTCCTTAACAATTTTAGAAATTTTTAAAGATAAAATATTAGCAAGACCAGATCTGTTTATTATTACAGCTAGTGCTCCTAGTAAAATGTAACTTATTGCTGTTTCACTATTTCCTCCCATTCCACTTATTAAAATATTCATAGTCTGTGAAAAAGTCATTCCAGAAGCTAAACCTCCAACTAAGGCAGCCACCAAAATTGCAATTATTACATTCAAATTAAGTAAGCATAGAATAATCATTGATAAAACTGATAATACAACTGGATTAGTAAAAATCATTTAATTTCCCCCTTTTTTAATTTATACTTTATCATTGTAAAGCGTTGAAGTGTTTTTTTCAATAGTTTTTTTGTTATTTTGAATTTTCAAAAAATTACCCTTTTTATTTTTTATTAAAAAAAAGAAGGTATATACCTTCTTTTTTCTATTCTATTTATACTCAAATTAAATATTCTAAACCAAAATTTCTCCTGAAATTTTTTCTACCTCATTAACCAATCTATTTTCTATTATAAGTTGTTCAATTTTATTTATTTCTTTATACATTACTTTATCCTCTGTAATCTTAGATGTTAGTTCTCTTACTATCTCATATGCTTTTTTAGTCCCTAATCCTAGACCTTTATTTGCTGATAAATCTATAGCTTGACAAGCTCCTAAAATCTCCATAGCTACTACATTTCTTGAGTTTTTAAGTATTTCATAAGCCTTTCTTGCCCCAATAGTTCCCATAGATACATGATCTTCTTGATTTGCAGAAGAAGGTATTGAGTCCACTGAAGAAGGATGTGCTAATACTTTATTCTCTGAAACTAATGCTGCTGCTGAATATTGAACAATCATAAATCCTGAATTAAGCCCACCTTTTTCTACTAAAAATGCTGGTAAATTAGATAATGCAGGATTTACAAGTCTTTCAAGTCTTCTTTCTGATACATTCCCTACTTCACTAAGTGCAATTCCCAAAAAATCAAATGCTAAAGCCATTGGTTGACCATGGAAATTACCACCTGATATAACTTCTCTTTCATCTGGGAATATCAAAGGATTATCTGTTGCTGAATTTATTTCTATTTCAATTTTTTCTCTAACATAATTAATAGCATCTTTACTAGCACCGTGAATTTGAGGAATACATCTTAATGTATATGCATCTTGAACTCTTACTTCTCCTTGCTTCGTTGTATTTTTACTATCTTTTACTATATTTAATATATTTTTAGCTGTATCTATTTGACCTTGATGAGATCTTACTTTATGTACCTTTTCATCAAATGCCGTAGTTATACCATTTAAAGCTTCCATTGTAAGCGATGCTGCTATATCTGCTGTTTTTAATAAATTAATAGCATCAAAAAGAGCTAAAGTTCCAGTTGCAGTCATAACCTGAGTTCCATTTATTAATGCAAGACCTTCTTTTGAATGAATTTCTATAACATCTATACCTGCTTTTTGCATAGCAGTTCTTCCGTCCATTTTTACACCATCATAAAAGGCTTCTCCTTCTCCAAGCATTGGTAAAACCATATGAGATAGTGGAGCTAAATCCCCAGAAGCTCCCAAAGATCCTTTTTGCGGAATACATGGATGTACTTTTTTATTAAGCATAGCAATTAAAGTATTTATCGTTTCCATTCTAATTCCAGAGTTTCCCTTTGCTAAAGCATTTACTCTAAGTAACATTATTGCTCTTACTATGTCTACACTAAATAGTTCCCCAACACCACAAGAATGACTAATAATAAGATTTTTTTGCAAATCTTTTGTTTGTTCTTTACTTATAGCAACATCTGAAAACTTACCAAAACCAGTTGTTATACCATATACCACTTTTTCACTATCTACAAATTCATCAACTAAATTTCTAGCCTTTATTATTCTCTTTTTAGCATTTTCTTCTAATTCAACCATATAATTGTTTCTTGAAACATTTATAACATCTTCAATTTTTAAATTAAATCCATCAATTATAACTTTATTCATATAATACACCCCCAAAATTTAAAAAACTTAAATTTCAGATAATAAAATATTATCTGAAATTTGTATTTATTATCTACTACTATTTCAGTATAAATGATAGAATTTTTAAAAACAATATAATTTTTTAATTTTCTTTGCTTTTTATATAAATTTATATTATAATAAAGTTTTATCGTGTTAAAGTAAATAAAATTAAAATATATAAAAATTATTATACAGTTTAATAAATTATATGTATTAATTTTCCAACCATGTTACAAAATTAATACATATAATTATTTTTTATCAAAATCCAGACGAAATACTGTATAATATAGAATTATACGATTATATAATCTAAAAGGAGGAAAAAAATGTCTAGTGAAAACAAAAAAACTATATTTAGTGGTATTCAACCATCAGGAAGACTTACTTTAGGAAATTACTTAGGTGCAATAAAAAATTGGATTCCTCTTCAAGATGAATACGACTGTTATTTTTGTGTTGTAGATTTACATGCTATAACTGTTAAACAAGAACCAAAAGAACTTCGTAAAAATACATTAGAAGTTTTAGCAACTTATATAGCTTCTGGAATTGACCCTAAAAAATCAACTTTATTCATACAATCACATGTTCCAACGCATGTTCAAGGTGCATGGTTATTAAATTGTATGACTTATATGGGTGAATTATCAAGAATGACTCAGTATAAAGATAAAAGTCAAAAATCTGGTGCTAATATACCAGCAGGTTTATTTAATTATCCTGTGCTTATGGCATCTGATATACTAATTTATGATACTGACTTAGTTCCTGTAGGAATAGATCAAAAGCAACATTTAGAACTTGCTAGAAATCTTGCTGAAAGATTTAATAATGCTTATTCTCCTACTTTTACAGTTCCAGAACCTCATATTGTTAAAGCTAGTGCAAAAATTATGGATTTACAAGAACCAACTAAGAAAATGTCTAAATCAAATGATAATCCAAATAGCTACATACTTATTATGGATGAACCAAATGTAATTAGAAAAAAAATAGCTAGATCTGTTACAGATAGTATTGGTACAGTTAATTATAGTGATGACCAACCAGGTGTTAAGAATCTACTTAATATAATCTCTGTATTTGAAAATAAAACTACAGATGAACTTGTAAAGTACTATAAAGATAAAGGTTATAAAGAATTAAAAGAAGATTGTGCTAATGCAATTATAAATGAATTAGAACCTATCCAAAAAAGAGTAAACGAACTTTTAGATAATAAAAAAGAATTAGAAGAAATCTATAAAGAAGGTAGCGCTAAGGCCTTTAAAAAATCTATAAAACAAGTTAGAAAAATGCATAAAAAAATGGGTTTTATCCCAAACTAATATAAAAAAAATACGAATCCTAGTCGGATTCGTATTTTTTTATATATTCATTTCCATCATAAAAATATATACTTTGAATTTCTTCTTCATCTAAAAACATTTCTATATCAAATAATTCATCATAAAATTCCAAACATACCCCACAACTCGAACTTAAGATCCTTGGTGTAGGCTTAGTTTTTGCATCTATATTTAAATTTTTAAATGTTTTTTTTAATTTCATCGCTCCAAAATGCGTGTAAAAAAGCATTATATATTTCAAACTAACTCTCCTTTAATGATTGATTAAAATCACAATATCTTCTTCATCTTCATAAACATCTATATTTTTAATTCCTAAAGAATTTAAAAATCTCTTTATATTATTCATTGCAGTATTATTATCTGTTGTTATTTTAAATTTCGAATTTTTATCAATATTATTAATTTCATTTTTTACCATCAAAACTGGCTGTGGGCAAGACATCCCTCTAACATCAATATTATGCACTTTTATTCACTCCTTTTTTAACTCTTTGTATATTGAAATAAGATATTAATCCTAAAATGGCTATTATAATAAATACAGCTATTTTTGAATTGGCTGGTACACCTTTTGGACTCGCCGCTAATGAAAAATTATGTGCAATTGCACCTCCAACTATAAGACCCATTATAGTTATTAATGAATCTGAATTTCCTTCACCAGCTAATATAAGCTGTCTTAATGGGCATCCTCCAAGTAATACAGACCCCCAACCTACTATAACCATACCCAAGAAATTCCACAAACCTTCTGTATGAGCAATAGGTTGATTAGAAAAACCTAAATTAAAATTAGAAAAAGCTAGATTTCCCATAAGTACAAATACAAATATAGCTATAAATCCTTTTATTAAATATGTATCCTTAAATAACACAATATCTCTTAATCCCCCAACCATACAAAGTCTAGTTCTTTGAGATAAACACCCAACTAATAAACCTACAGCTAAAGAAAATCCTATTGGTGCGTACATAGCCCCTGGACCTTTTTCACTAAATAATATAAATGCAGGTCTTAATACTAATAATACAAATAAAAATATTGCAAATAATGGTGCAAAATAGCCTTCAATTTTATTTTGTTTATAATTTCTTCTAAGCGAAAATCCTTTTTGCAAGAAATAAATTCCTATTAATATTCCAACAAAAAAACCTAAAAGTCCTATTATTGCATTTAAATCTCCTCCACCTAATCTTAAAACCATTCTAAGCGGACAACCTAAAAATACTAATGCACCTATCATAACTACAATTCCAAGCAAAAATCTAATAAAAGGCGACGAACCTCCAACTGATTTAAACTCTTTAAAAATAAATGCAGATAAAAAAGCACCCATTATAATACCTATTATTTCAGGTCTTATAAATTGAACCACAGCGGCTCTATGTAATCCTAATGATCCAGAAATATCTCTTAAAAAACAAGCTACACAAACTCCCATATTAAGAGGGTTTCCGAACTTAACTAATAATGCTGATAATAATCCAATAATTGCTCCACAAAATAAAATACTTCTATTTTCCTTCAATTTTATCACTCCTAAAAATTAATTACCTAATCTTGATTATATGTATTTGCAATACTTATATCAAATAGAAATATTTTATTTCACCTTTGCTTCTTATAATAATTCTCTATATCAAAATACTTAAATAAAAAAATCTATAAATTATTTTATAAAAATAAAATAGTACCTATAAATAAGACAATTTTAATGTCTAATCTATAAGTACTATATCATTTGATAAATAATTCGCATTTAGTTTATTTTTTAGTTTTAAAATTTTTCTTTAAAATCTTATATTTCACACCAGTCTTATCTATTATATGCTTATCTATTATCATCTTATTCCCTTTTACTCTTACTTTTCTACCTTTTCTTATTGTAATAGTTTGTGTCTTTTTAGAGAATTTGCTCTTTTTCATGAATTGTATATCTTGTAATAATACAGCTTCATCTCCTAAGAATTTTTTCTTACTAAAAAATGATTTTATTTTTTTAAACATTTAAAAAATCTCCTTTATCTTAAAATAAATATATAATTTCAAAATATTCACAGATTAACAATCTATAAATTAACATATATAATATTATATCATTTATTTTAAATAATTTCCTCTTTTAAATCCATATGCTATATATTAGATTTAGTTTTCTTTAAAATCCTTGAATAAATCTCCAAAAAGTTCACCAATTGTACCCATGTTTTCATCTTCATCTTCTGTTATATATTCTTCTATCTCTGCTCTTAATTCATCTTCCTTCGCTTCCTTTATACTAAGTCCTATCTTTTGATTATCCAAATCTAAGTTTATGATTTTTGCTACAACTACATCACCTATATTTAATTCATTTTCAACCTTCAAAACTCTTTCTTCTTTTATCTGTGATATATGACAAAAACCATCTATGAATTCCTCTATATTTATAAATGCACCATAGTCGCTAAATCTTACAACTTTACCTTCTATGATATCACCTATATTTAATTCACCTTTTATTTTTTCCCATGGACTTAAAGATATATCTTTTAAACTAAGTCCTATTTTAAAATTCTTTTTATCTAAAGATATAATATTAACTTTTATATTATCACCTATATTTATAACATCTTCCACTTTCTTTACCTTGCCCCACGAAAGATTAGATATATGAATAAGACCGTCAACTCCATTTAAATCAACAAAAGCACCAAATTTTTCAATTCTCACAACCTTACCTTCTACAATATCGCCTTCATTTAATCTTTCAAATGCTTCTAATTTTTTTTGAGCCTCTAATTTTTTTTCTATATCTATTCTTGATAATACAATTTTATCTCTTTTTAAATTTAATTCTATTATATTAAATTCTAATGTAGAATTTATATAATCATTAAAATCAACTCTTTTTATGCTAAATTGTGACTTTGGTATAAATGCATCAAAACCATTTACTTTAGCATTTAATCCACCTTTATTTATAGATACAATTTTTGCTTTTATTATTTCTTTATTTTCATAAGCTATTTTTATAGCTTCTTTATTTTCAATTCTTCTTACTTTCGATCTTGATAATAATACATTTCCGTTATTATCATCTAAAGATATAATCATAAAAGGTAATACATCACCTTCTTTTATAATATCTTTTAAATTTTGATTTTCATCTAAATCAAAATCATTTTTCATAACTATACCATCAGATTTATATGAAATATCTACTATCACTTCATCATCTTTAACTAAAAGAACAGTTCCTTTAACTACATCATTTACTTTATATTCTTTAATATTCAAATCCATATTTTCCATTTTATTATCCATTAAAAACACCATCCCTAATCCTATTATTGACTATTTAATTATACTATATCTTATTTTTGAAAAAAAGAAAAAACAATGAATTTTTGATAAATTCATTGTTTTTATTAATATTAAATCTTATATACATTTATTTCCTTAGAAAAATCTTTAGTTAAATCATTAAACTCTTTAATACTATTAGTTAAGTTTTGAAGTTCGTCTGTATAAGTTGTAACATTTGCACTAACTTCCTCTGCTGAAGCTGAATTTTCTTCTGCTATAGCTGCAAGTGATTCTATATTAGAAAATACTGAGTTTATTGACTTTGTCTCACTTTGTAATTTTTTAGCTGTTTCATACATTCTATTTGCAACTGATTTAATATTATCATTTGCCTTACTAGAATTATTAACAGCAAATGATAATTTTTCATTTTCTTTTTCTAGTATACTATACTGAGTATCTATATCTTCAACCAAAGATGATACTCCTGTTACAAGTGCATTTAAATTTCCACTAATTTTTTCTACTGCATTTTGCGTTTCTTCTGCTAATTTTCTAACTTCTTCTGCTACTACTGCAAAACCTTTACCCATTTCTCCAGCTCTAGCCGCCTCTATTGATGCATTTAATGCAAGTAGATTAGTTTGATATGATATCGATGATACTAATTCAACAACATTAGTTATATCACTAACTTTATCTCTTAATGAATATCCATTTTCTTTAACATTATTAAACGATGATAATATATCAATTAATTTATTTGCTGTATTTTCAACATTATTAAATCCTGTTTCTATCTTAATAATAGAACCTTCCAAATCATCCTTATTTACCTGTTCTTCTTTTGCTACTAGTTTTATAGCTTCAACATTATCATCTAATATTGAAACTGATTTTTCAGTTTCTTCTGCTTGGCTAACAGCAGCAGTAGCTAATTGTTCTACTATATCTGAAATTTCATCAGATGTTACAGACATATTTGAAGCAATCTGGTTTAAAGTTCTACTAAATGTAGCCATTTCATCTGTAAGTCCCTTAAATCCAACAAAATCTCGTTTTAAATGTTCCTTGTATTTATTTAATTCTAAAAATAAATCTTCATAAATATCATTTGTTTCAATATGATTGTTCTTCGAATAATCTCTATTTGTGATAGTCTTAAATTCTTCAAAAATTATATCCATAGGTTTATTTAAAAGTTTTGATGATAGTGAAACTGAAAATAATGCTGAAAGAATAGATAGCAAATGTGATAAATTGGAATTTATTAAACTTATCGGAAATTCGATAATAGCAAATATAATAGTTGCAAATATTGCTACTTTAAAATTAATATCTCTTATAAATCCTAATGACATCAATTTATTAAATCTATATTTCTTCTTTTCATAACAAATATATGGAAATTTAATTTTTATCTTCATCATATCTGATTTTTTCTCAATTTCATTTATTTTTATATTTTCTTTAAAATAGGCTGCCCCACCTTCTAATAGACCTTCAAAATAATCAAACATACCCCTTTTTGATTTATAAGTAAATAAAACTTCATCATCTGAAATATTTTCCATTTCAAAAATAGGTGGTTTAGAACCAGGTATTCTTTTTACTACAATTTCATGAACATCATTCATTGATTTTAAAAAATGATAAAAATTTTCATGTTTAAAAAAAGCAGGATAGTCTTTTGTAAATGTAACAACATTATCTTTACCTATTATATTCCATAATTTTTTTTCTTGCATATTCACTGAATTAGCAATATTTTTTATTATGTTTTTTATTGTATTATCATTAACATCCTCAAAAGGACTAAAAGTTTTATTTTTAGAAAGTCCCTCTTTTTCCATAGCTTTAGAAACTATATCATCAGAAAAATTCTTTTTACAAGTTTTCATCCATGTAGATACAACTGTTCCTTTCATATAACCACCTCTTGTTTATTTATATTCTTATTATTACCATATTTATTATATCCTAAACTATAACCGCTTTGTTATACAGTCCTATAATATTATATAACAAAATAAATTATTTTGTAATCATTATAAATATGTTATTAATTGTATATACTACATTTAATTTATTTCTAAGTCTATTTTTTTAATCTATATAAAAAATACCTATAAATAAAACACTCTTTTAAGGTTTTATCTATAGGTATTTTTTAAGTTTCAATATATTTTAATTACTTCTTTCTCAATTTATCTTTTTAAAATATATAAATTTATATATTTTATTTGCATAAACTAATTATAGCTTTTGCATATATTTCAGTCATTTTTTGTAGACTCTCAATTGATATATATTCATTTTTTTGATGCATTGTATCTTTTTCACCTGGGAATAATGGTCCAAATGCTACTGCATTTTTCATAGTTCTAGCATATGTTCCACCACCAATTACAATTGGTTGACTTTCTTCATCTTTTGTTACATCTCTATAAACATCCATAAGTTTAGTAACAAGTTCATGATCTTTTTCCATATATAAAGGCTTTGCATGTTCATCTTCTACTAACTGCACTCCATAATTTGATATAATTTTTCTCATTCCATCAAATACTTCTTTATCATCTTTAGTTACAGGGTATCTAATATTAACTTTTAAATTTATATCGCCATCCTTAATATTAATCATTCCAACATTAAATACCAATTCTCCTGATATATCATCTTTAAGACCACAACCTATTGATTTACCATTAACTTCTTCATTTATAGTTTCTTCATAGAATCTTATAAATTCATTAATATCGTTATCATTTGATATTATTTGATTTAAAGCATTTAATAATATAGTTATTGCATTAACACCTTTTTTAGGTGTACTTCCATGTGCTGATATACCTTTAGCAATTATCTTTACCTTACCATCTTTATTTTCTATTTCTAAATTATTATCTTTTGAAACAAGAGTTTCTATTTTATTTAAAATTTCATTATTTTTTAATTCTAATACCGCGTAAGCTCCTTCAGGAACCATATTTGGTGCATTACCACCTTTTATATCCACAATTTTAAAATTATCATCTTCTATATTTTCTAATTTCTTTTTAAGATCAAATATCAAAATTCCCATTTCTCCATGTATTACTGGAAAATCTGCATCTGGAGTAAATGCCATATCTGGTTCTTTTTCTTTAGTTAAATAATATTCAATCCCTTTAGAACCTGTTTCTTCATTTGTTCCAAATATAATTCTTACTTTTTTATTTAATTTAACTCCCATATCATCAACTATTTTCATAGCATACATAGCAGCAACAGCAGGTCCTTTATCATCAATTGTTCCTCTACCAAATATTTTACCATCTTCAACAGCGCCTGTATAAGGTCCATGATTCCAACCTTCACCTTCTGGAACAACATCTAAATGACATAATATACCTAAAGTTTCATCTTGATCTCCCAAATCTGCATGCCCTGCATAATTATCTACATTTTTTACTTTAAACCCTTTATCCTTGCAAAGTTCTAAAGCCTTATCTAATGCTTTAGCAGGTCCATTACCAAATGGTAAATTATCTATTTTTTCTTCTTCAACACTCTTAATCTTTATAAGTTCCACCAAATCATTAATCATATCATCTTTATACTTGTCTATGTATTTTTTCATCGTAAAACTCCCCCTTTGTATTTTTTAAAGTATAATATTTTTTATTTTTTTTACTATACAGTTCTATTATATTCCTTTTTAGTAAATCTGTTAAAAGAATTTTTGTGAACTTTTTGTAATCTTTTAAATAAACATATCTTAAAGTATTAAAATCAAAGACTTTTAATTTTTCTAATTCTCTTAATATTTCATATTCTGTTCTTTTTTCATCCTTTAATAATTTTAATATCTTTCTTTTGCTTTTTGATAAAAATTTCTTTGTTAATATATATTCTCTATTAGCTCTTTTATAATAAATAATCAAAAATATCAAAGAAGTTAAAAAAGCACTTAATAAAACACCTTTAAAAAAAATCAACTTATTCCTCCTTTTATAACATCTCTTCTTTATTATAATAAGTTTTATCATTATAATAAGTTTTGTATTAACTAATTTCTATTATCTTATTTTTTCTAAGTATTTCAATATAATTTATTAATCTTTCATAAAGAGGTTCTGCTTTTTTTTGAAATTTTAACTTTACTGCTTCACCTATCTCATAAATATTTTTATCTCCATCTATATTTCTAAGCACAAAAGAACCCATATCATCTAAATGCAATTTATAATTTAAACTACTTTTTAAAAACTTAGAAATTATTTTTTCATGTAATTTTTCCTTTGGTATTATCACTATTAATTTTCCATCTTTTTCTTCAAAATTTATTCTAGAATTCAATCTCGGTATATATTCCAAGTAATTTTTATCCATATTATCCTCCTAAAACAAATAGCTATTGCAATAAGTATACACATCAAAATATATTAATTTTTTAATAAAAATCACTATATTTTGTACAACTTAATGCAACAGCCTATTCATTTAAATTAGTCTTTTTTTAGTAAAGAAACTCTAAGCAAACTATATGTTAATAATATAAATGCTAATAAAGCTCCATATTTTCCAATTGAAAATGCAGATAAATTTATAATATCAGCTATACTGCTTCCATTTGAAAGTGGTATTATAGCAAACACAGCTAATAATATCCCAATTAAACCTTCTCCAGCTATAAGACCTGAAGAATAAAGTATTCCACCTTCTATTTTTTCTTTTAATTTTTCTTTTATGCTTTCTTTCTTTTCTTTATCTAATTTTTTATCTATTAAACCTCTAACAATCCCACCTACCATTATTGGTGTACTTAAATGTATAGGAAGATATAATCCAACTGCAAAAGGAAGTACTGGTATTCCTAGTAATTCTACTGCAAGACCAATTCCCGCACCAGTGAATACAAATGCCCAAGGTAAATTACCATTCATAACACCTTCTATTACAAGCTTCATTAAAGTTGCTTGAGGTGCAGGAAGTTCTTTAGAACCAAATCCCCATGCATTATTTAATAATACTAAAACCCAACCTATAACAAGTGCTGATGCAACTGCTCCTATAAGTTCTCCTATTTGTTGTTTCTTTGGTGTTGCACCTACCAAAAATCCTGTTTTCAAATCTTGAGAAGTATCCCCAGCCATAGCTGCAACTATACATATAACTGCACCAACTGAAAGTGTTGCTATCATTCCTTTTGGTCCCTCTATTCCCATTGCTTTAAATATAATGGCAGTTATCAAAAGAGTCGCTATTGTCATTCCTGAAACAGGATTTGATGAACTCCCAACTAAACCAACAAGTCTTGAAGAAACTGTTGCAAAGAAAAATCCGAATATGGCAATCAAAAGTGCTCCACCTATTCCAACCGGAACTAAAGGTGTAAACATCATTATAATTACTAATACTAATATCCCTAAAACAACATATTTCATTGGCATATCAATATCTGTTCTTTCTTCTTTAGTTTGTAAGCTAGCTTTAAAACCAGAAAGTGCAGCTTTAAAAGTAGTTATTATAAGTGGCAATGATTTTATAAGGCTTATTATACCTCCAAATGCAACCGCTCCAGCACCTACATATCTAATATAATTATCCCAAACACCCCAATATCCAAGTTCCAAAATAGGTACAGAAGCTGGATATAAAGGTCCATCCATCATATGGCCAAATGATATTATCATAGGAATTATAGCAATCCAGCCAACTATTGCACCAGAAAGCATATAAGCTGAAATTTTAGGTCCAATTATAAAACCTACCCCAAGCAAAGCTGGTAGTACATCTCCACCAACCGCAGCACCTTCATAACCTTTTATTTCCCATTCTATTTCACTAGGAAAAATTTTAAGACCATCTGCTATAAATTTATACACAGATCCTATAAAAAGTCCATAAAATACAGTAGATGCTTTTGAACCACCAACTTCTCCAGCAACTAAAACTTCTGCACATGCAGTTCCCTCTGGATAAGGAAGTACTCCATGCTCATTTACTATAAGCGCTTTTCTTAATGGAACCATTAATAAAACACCTAAAACCCCACCAATTAAAGATATTGTCATTATTCTTAAAAAACTTGGATCTCCAAGACCAAGTTCCTTTGACCATATAAATAACGCTGGTAATGTAAATATAGCACCAGCTGCAAGAGATTCTCCAGCAGAACCAATTGTTTGTACCATATTATTTTCAAGGATTGATTCTTTTTTAAGTATTCCTCTTATTATACCCATAGATATAACTGCCGCAGGAATTGAAGCACTTATCGTCATTCCTACTCTAAGTCCTAAGTACGCATTTGCAGCACCAAATACAATTGCTAAAAGAATACCTACAATAATTGATGTTCCCGTAAATTCAGGCATTACCTTATTAGCAGGAATAAACGGTATATACTTTTCATTTGGTTTTGGTCTATATGCAGATTCCTTAAGACCGATTTTTTGTTTTTCTGACATTTTAAGCCTCCCATTTTATTTTTTGATTCATCTTATATATTCGAAATATTTGAAATATTCTTTTCGAACTTTTATATAATATATTTTTGTAAAAAAAATTTCTATCATATCAAATATATAAAATAAATCCACTAAATTTTATACCCTAATTTTATAATCTATACTCTAAAAATATTTTTGTGGGTATAAAATCTCATAAATACATTATTAATATTTATATATAATAGTTTTTTTATTAGTATAATTTATTCATTTATATATATATATTAATAAAACTTTGTACCTAATATTTATTATTTTTTAGAGAATTATTCTAATAGCAAAGTTTTTATGATAAAATTCTTTTAGGTTTTAAATTAGCAAATAAATTTATAACCTTTTAAAAAAATCAGGAGGTAAATTATGGAGTTTGAAAAAAAACCATTTAAAATTTTTATAGTTATATTAACTTTAGGGTTAATGATACATTCGCTTGTAGATTCAATAAGTTTAAGATCTCTTTTTAATCTTAAAGCATTTGAAATAATAGTTGCCGGAATTATAATCTCTATTATAATCAGTTTCTCTTTTGAAAATTTAATTTATACAATAAGAACAATCAAAAAATCTTTTAAATATGAAATTGACTATTATAAAGATATTTATAAAATTTATAATCTTTCTATAAAAATAAAAAAAAGTGGAAACTTATCTGTACAAAATGAAATGGAAGAAGAAAATGATATATTTATGAAAAATGCACTTTCTATGATTGCTGATTCTAAAACAGAGGAAGACATAATAAGCATAATAGATTCAGATATAGAATCCAGAAAAATAAATTTATATATTCCTTACAATGTAATGAAATTAATTGCACATGTTTCTCCTGCATTTGGTCTTATAGGTACATTAGTCGGTCTTATATCTTTATTATCTGATTTAACTAACCCTGCTCTTATTATGGATTCTATGGCATCTGCACTAGTAAGTACATTATACGGAAGTATGCTTGCAAATTTCTTAGCAGTTCCACTTATGAATAGAATTAAAAATTATATTGATAAGAATATGTTACGATACAGAATAATAAAAGAAGGTATTTTATTACTATCTAAAAATGATTCCCCTAGAAATGTCTTTGATAAAATGAATGTAATGTTAGAAGAATCAAATAGATTAGAATATCCAAATGAGCCTATTTTTAGAATTGAAGAAAAGGTAGAAAATTACTATGAAGAAATCCAATAATATTTTTCATGATGACAACGAAATAGAAATCGAAGGCATTGATAGCTGGCTTATCACATATAGTGATATGATTACTATTATACTTTGTTTTTTCATACTTTTCTTTTATTATTCAGAAGGTCAGGTTTCTATATTATCTGAAGTTAAAGATTCTCTTTCTACAAAAGTAGAATCTTTACAAAAAGAAAATCAAGAATTAAAACAAGATAATGAAAAATTATCATCAGTATTGTTTGATATAAAAGATATAGAAGAAGACTTAAAAACTTCAAATAAAGATTTTATAAAAAAATTAAAAGAAAAAAATATGCTTGATAATATAGAACTTAAAGAGACTGAAAAAGGTCTTCTTATACGATTTAAAGATAATGTGCTTTTCACATCAGCAAGCGCAAATATTTCTGATTTTGGACTTGAAATATTAAAAGAAATCGGAAAAGATCTTAATAAGATTAATAATAAAATATTAGTCGAAGGACATACTGATAATGTCCCTATAAATAGCTTAAAATATTCTTCAAATTGGGAATTATCTAGTGCTAGAGCCATAAATGTTGTTAACTTTTTATCTAAAGAATTAAATATTGATAGCTCTAGATTTTCAGTAAGTGGTTATGGTTCTACATCTCCAATTTCAAATAATTCTACCAAAGAAGGTAGAGCTAAAAATAGAAGAATCGAAATAGTTATTTTAAATAAATAAAGAAATACTTTAGACTACTATATTAAAAAGGTTGATTCAAAATTAGAATCAACCTTTTATATTTCTTGTCTTTATTTATCTTTCTGATATAAGTTTTTTTGCCATTTCCTTAGCCATTTGTTCACATTTGTCAAATTGCTCTGCTTTTGGTGAAGATTTTGCTTCTATAGAGTCTCCTATCTTTTCCCAATTAATTCTTTCTTGGAACTTATCTAAGTTAGAAACTCCACCACCACTCCAAGAAGATGTACCAAATACACCTAAATATCTATCTTTAAGTTGAGAATTTTCTATTTTAGATATAACCGTTTCCATAGAAGGGAATAATTTTGTATTATAAGCACAAGAACCAAGAATTACACCTTTAAATCTCCATATATCACTTATTATATAAGATACATGAGTTTTTGAAGCATCATATATTCTTATATTTTTAATTCCTTCTTCTGATAATTTTCTAGCTATAAAATCAGCCATTTTTTGTGTATTTCCATACATTGAACCATAAACTATTACTACACCTTCTTCAGTTTCTGCCTTTGACCATCTATCATAATGTTCAATTATACAATTCGGATTTGTTCTCCAAACAGGACCATGCGTTGGTGCTATTACCTTGAATTCTAAATTTAAGTCTGTAAGTTTTTTAAGTGCCTTTTGAACCATAGGACCAAATTTTCCAACTATATTAGAATAATATCTTCTTATTTCATCCATATAAAATTCTAAATTAACTTCATCATCAAAAACTCCACCATCTAAAGTTCCAAAACCACCAAATGCATCTGCTGAAAATAAAATCTTTGAAGTTTCATCATAAGTCATCATAGTTTCTGGCCAATGAACCATTGGAGTTAAATAAAATCTAAGTTTATGTTCTCCTAAATCTAATAAATCTCCATCCTTTATTATATGGTAATTATCCATTTTTCCATAGAAATTCTCTAAGAAAGTAAAAGTCTTAGCATTTCCAACGATTTTAACATCTGGATATCTTGATTTTACTGCTTTTATAGCACCTGAATGATCTGGCTCCATATGATTTATTATCATATAATCAACTTGTTTATCACCTATTATGCTTTCTATTTTTTCTAAATAAGCATCCATTTTGCTATTTTTAACTGTATCTACTATAGCTACTTTATCATCATTTATAAGATATGAATTATAAGATACACCCTTATCTAAAGGCCATAAATTTTCAAATAAATATGTTTCTCTATCGTTTACACCTATCCAATGTACTTTTTCATTTATCGCAACCGTATTTACCATTTTAATGCCTCCTAAATATAATTATTCTATTTTTATAATCATTTCAACATAGTTAATATTATATCATCATAATAAAAATATTTAAAGATTATAATATAAAAATAACAAAAAAATAAAAGATATTTCAAAATTTTAATACTTCTAGACAAATATATTTATTTACCTAAAAATTAATTTCAAAATATCTTTTATATATATTTTTTATAAACCTAGTAAAGACACATTTGAATTAAATTTTACATCAAGAACATATTTTAAATGTTTCTTTTCTTCTTTTAATATAGTTTTTATTTCTTTTAAATCTCTTTGATCATACATATCTATTAGCTGACTTATCAAAATGATTCCATCTCGTTCAACTTGTTCTGCCAGCATTATAGCCTCTTCTTTTGTATATTTAGTATTTAAATTTTTATCATTTAATACATTTGTTTGGATTAAAGCTTCAACATATTCAATTTCATCATCATCCAACTCAATATTCTTATTTTCACCCAAATTCTCTAGTAGCTTTTTATAAATTTTTTCATGTCTATATTCATCTTTAGCTAATTTATTAAATAGATTTTTAGATTTTTCATGAATAACATCATTGGCTAAATTTTCATATAATTTTCCTATTTTCGATTCATTAATAGCAATCATATTTATAAGTTTTGAACCATCATATAACCCCATAAAATCAACTCCTTTTAAGCTTTACTAGTAAATTTTTTTATAGCTTGGTATGCTAAAATAAAAGATAATAATAATAAAAATACAGGAAATACTACTAATATATATTTTTGTGCTACAAAATTTTGTTTTATAAGAATTCCAAGTGCAAATATAGTTACTGTAAACATAAAAATCATAGGAATTATAAACATTTTATAATTTTTATTTGAATTTTTAAGCCATACACCAATAGCCATAAGTGCAAGTGCTGCTAATAACTGATTTGCAGAACCAAAAACTGGCCAAATAGCAGTCCAACTACCCATAGCTAACCATCCACCTAAAAATACAGTTATTATTGTTGCTACATATCTATTAGCTAATATATTTTCTCTCCCCTCTTCCAAGGCTTTTTCAGTTTGGAAAAATTCTTGGAATATAAAACGACCAAGTCTTGTTCCAGTATCTAAACTTGTAAGTGCAAATGCAGAAATTGATAAAGCAACAAAAGATTTACCTACTGTAAACGGAATATTAAAACTTGTCATAAAGTGACCTATCCCATCAGAAAATACATTTACAGGCCCTCCTGCTGCTGCAAGTTCTTTGAATTTATCAACACCAATATATCCAGCTGTTATAATTGCTATAACTGCAAGAACACATTCTATAAGCATTCCACCATAACCTACTAATTTTGCATCCTTTTCACTATCTAATTGTTTTGATGAAGTTCCTGAACCTACAAGTGAATGGAAACCAGATATTGCACCACATGCAACCATTACAAAAAGCATAGGGAATAATGGGGTTCCATTTACAACTGAACTAGTTACAGGTGGTAATATCATCTTAGGTCTAGAAATAACAAGACCTAAAACTGCACCAATAATCATCGCATATAGTAAAAAGGAATTTAAATAATCTCTTGGTTGTAGTAATATCCAAACTGGAGTTACTGAAGCTATTAATATATATAAAAGTAATATTGCAATCCATACATTCTTACTTAAAACAAGTGGAAACATATTTCCAAGAACTATACATAAAAATAACAATGTTACACCGATTATAGTTGAAATTCCAAGCGGTGCTCCTCTTCTATATACAAAATAACCAAATAAAACAGCAAGTACTATAAAAAACATAGATGCAGATGCTGCTTGAGGAACACTTACAAAAGTATTAGCTACAATATTTACAAATGCAGCTATAACCAAAAGTAAAGTTAACCATGCAAAACTAGAAAATAATTTTTTTCCAGTACTACCCATATTAACTTCTATAACTTCACCGATTGATTTTCCCCCATGTCTTAATGATGCAAATAAAGAACCAAAATCTTGTACGCCACCAAAGAAAATACCTCCGATTATAATCCAAATCATAACTGGAACCCATCCAAATATAGATGCTGCTATTGGTCCTACAATTGGACCTGCACCAGCTATAGATGCAAAATGATGTCCCAAAAGAACTGGTGCTTTTGCAGGAACATAATCCACTCCATCATTCAAAACATGTGCTGGCGTTTTTTTATTTACATCTACCCCCCATGTTTTTGAAAGCCATGAACCATAAGTAAAATAAGCAATAATGAAAATAACAGAACTCGAAAGTATAAGTGTCATAGCACTCATAAAATCACCCCTTTTATATTTTTTATCTATATAATAAAAATATTATATACATGCTTTTATACAAATCTATATTCCTTATCAATATCAAATAAATCTCTATAAATTTTTGTTTTTTTGTTATTTACTATATATTTATCTTTCAAATTTATTATAGATACTCCAAAATCAACCCAACCCTTAAAACCAAAAGCAAAAGATTTGCTATAACTAAATTTTTTTATATATTTAAATAAATCCTCATCCATATCATCTACAAGAAATATAAAAGAAATTAAAGAAGACATATGGTTATTGTCCTTATCAATTAAATTATTTATATTCATTTTAAACATTTCAACAATTATATCAAATTCATCCATGTCGAAATTTTTCGAATTTTTAACATATAAAAACTCATTATTTCTATATTCATATACTGATATTGATTTTAAACCTATATATTTAGAATTAACTTGATTATATTTTGCAAATAAATCAAATTTTAAATTTTGAAATTCCAAATCTTCCTCTACATCATAATATGTATTTAATTTTTTCTTCAAAAAATTTATATAATCCTTGTTCACAATAGTCCCTCCAAATTAAAAAATAATCATAAAAAATTCCAAGATTAAAATCAAGGAATTTCTTACAATATAAATTTTTTAAACTCTTCTGCAAGTGGTGATAATATTCTATTTTTATGATATACAAAATAGAAATTTCTCATCATTTTATAATCAAAAACTCTAATTTCTTTAAATACGCCATTTTTAAGCTCCTTTTCAACAGCTCTTTTAGAAATGAATGTTGCACCTAAACCTAAAGCTACCATTTTTTTAATAGTTTGATTATTTTCCACAAATGCAATTACATTTAAATTATCTACATCTAAGTTCTTCTCATCTAGATATGATTCAACTATTTCTCTTGTTCCAGAACCTTTTTGTCTCATTATAAGAGGTAATTTTGTCAATTTACTTTCATCTATTATACTCGAATAGTTAGAATCTTTTAAGGAAACCAAAACAATTTCATCTTCCATTATACTTTTATAATCTAAATATATATTCTTTTGCCTAAATCCAACTATTCCAAAATCAACATCTCCATTTAAAATATGATCTAAAACTTCTTTTGAGCTTAGTTTCTTTAAATTATAGCTCACAAGAGGATATTTTTTTTGAAATTCCTTTATTACACGTGGTAAATAATATTCTTCTGGAATAGTACTTGCTGAAATCTCTAAACTACCTTCAATTTTTCCCTTTATCTCGCTTAATGAAAATAGCGCATTATCTCTTTTATTTAATATATCCACCGCATATTTTAATAAAATATCCCCTGCATTAGTAAGAGTTATATACTTACTTTGTCTATTTATCAAAATTGATTTTAATTCTTTTTCTAAATTTTGAATATGGTTACTAACTGTCGGTTGTGTCAAAAAAAGCTTATCAGCCGCCTTAGAAAAACTCTTTAATTTTGCAACCATAACAAATGTCTCTAATTGTTTAAAATCCAAATAATTCACTCCTATCATTTTATGATGATAGCTTTATTATAGCAGAAATTTTTAATTATAAATAATTTTTATGCACAGAATAATTATATTTAAAAATAAATTCATCTTATCTATCTACTTTCATATTAAAGAACAATTTCATCTGAATTTCACAAATATGATCTACTTTATATGATTTTATATCAAATTTATCATTCTTAGAAATATTCTTTATTGCATTTATAAAAAGCTTATCTACTTGACCATATTCTTTTGATAGAGTAGCTACACAAACACCTAAATTTTCTTCTCTTATAAAATGTATATCTACATTTATAATCTCTTCACCCTTTATGGCTTTAGCTATATAATTTATTAATTTTACAGCTAAGTCCGCATCATCTAATAATTTTAATTTTGTATTATCTTTACTTTCTAATTTTAATTGATATGAAAAATCATTAGAATCTAATTCCTTTTCTAATTTATTATACATTGACATAAAATCAAATTCCTTTATCCTTCTAGGTATATATTCCAAATAAAACCCTAAAAAATCTTTTAATAATTTTGTGTCTACATCTTCAAATTTTTCTTTATTTTCTATAATATCTACAAAAAAATCACTAAGTCCATGAATTTTCTTCATATCATTTTTAACTTCTTTAAATTTTTCTTCAACGCTCTTAACAATCTTTTGGTACATATCATTTCTCTTTTGTAATTGTTCTTCTAATTCTTTCTTTTCACTCTTTAAATTATAATAATCAATTGCTTTTTTTAATATTGGTTTAAATTCATTTTCCATATCCCAAGGTTTAGTCATATACTTAAATATATTTACCTTATTGACTGTTGTAAGTATTTGACTAAGTTCTGTATAACCCGATAATATTATCTTTACTATATTAGGATATAATTCTTCAACCTTAGTCAAAAGCTCAAGACCTGTCATTCTTGGCATTCTCATATCACTTACTATTACATCTATATTTTCTTCTTCTAATACTCTAAGCGCATCACTTCCTCCAACAGCATAAAAAGTTTCAAACTCTTCATCCATAAGTGAACGTCTTATAGAATTTAATACCTTTACTTCGTCATCTACAAATAGTATTTTATTTACCTTCATATTTTAACACTTCCTTTTAGAATATCTATTTGTCTTTCTAAAATTTTTATGTGTTCATCATTTAAATTTAAATACTCTATCGAAGATTCTAAATTATCCTTATAATACTGTTCGTATTCGATTTGCTTTAAAAACATCGTATTACAAATATTTATAAAGTGAATTATCCTTGATATATTTTCTTCACCTTTATAATTTAATGGATTATGATGATATAATGCAATATCACAAAATTCTTTAGAAAATCCCCACCATTTCAATATATAATAAGATATTCTTTCATGATTTTCCCTAAAATACTCCTCGTTAATAATAGCATCATCTAAAGAAACAGCTTCTTTCATCTTAAAATAATATAAATAGGATATATTTAAAAATAAACAAACATCTTTGATATTATCATTTATTTCTTCACCAAATATGTCTTTATATGTTGATATAAATAATTTATGCAAAAACAATTGATAGTTATTTATTGTATCTAAAAATTTAGGTAAATCTATAACATTCATACATTCTATAATTTTTGTCATATTTCCTATCCCTAATATTTTTACAGCTTT
Organism: Peptostreptococcaceae bacterium AGR-M142; assembly: GCA_045345765.1. GTDB lineage: Bacteria > Bacillota > Clostridia > Peptostreptococcales > Peptostreptococcaceae > JAOARY01. The sequence goes on along the minus strand of CP148265.1, from coordinate 2,132,700 downwards.
TTTAAGAGAACCTATTTTATTATCCAATTCTATATTATTAGCTATTTTAAAAATATTTATAGATAAAATAAGATCATCATAAATAAAATCAATTACTTCTTCTAAACTTTTTTCTTCACTTAAATATTCTAAAACTTTCGTCTTATTTTTTTCTTTCATAGGCAAAAAATTCATATTTATTATATTTTGATATAGGTTATTATTTTTTAAATATAAATATGTTTCTTCTAATTCCTTTAATCTATATAATAAATTTTCATTATTCCATGGCTTGAATATTAAAACTTGGGCCAAATCTTCTCTTATTAAATTAAATATATCTTCATCCGTATAGCCTGTTATAACAAGTCTTATTACTTGATTGTGATTATTCTTTACGTATTCTAAAATCTTTTTGCCACCTATTTGAGGCATCATTATATCTGTTATCAATAGATCTATATCTTCTTCTTCCATGAATTCAATAGCTTCATTACCATCTGAAAAAAAATAACATTCCCAATCCAAATCTATAAATAATCTTCTTAATGATTTTAATATCTGTTTTTCATCATCTATTACAATCGCTTTAAAGTCCATAACTCACCCCTGCTTTATCGGTAGCATAATTATAAAAGTAGTACCTTCACCTTTTTTTGATTCAACAAATAAACTCCCCTTATGTTTGTTTGTTATAATATCATAAGCGATACTAAGACCAAGTCCAGTTCCTACACCAGCTTCTTTAGTTGTAAAAAAAGGTTCAAATATATTATCTAAAACTTCTTCATCAATACCTTTAGCATTATCTTGAATCTCACAAAAAACATATTTTGAATCTTTATAGGTCTTTATTGTTATTACACCAAATTCTTTAGTTTCTTTTATTGCTTGTACCGCATTTATTATTATATTTAATATAACTTGATTAATCTGCCCGGATATAGCATCTATAAGAGGAACTTCATTTAAATGAAGTTCTATATCTGCACTATATTTAACTTCATTCTTCGCTATTAATATAGTATTTTCTATTCCTTCATTTATATCATATGATTCAAATTCATTATACTGTGCATCTCTTGAAAAATATTTAAGACTTTGAACAATTTTTCCAACTCTATCTAAACCTTCCTTAGAATCTGATATCAAATCATCCATATCTTCTATAATAAAATCAATTCCATATTTTTTTTCCATCTTTTTTATGTCCATAATCTTATTTTGAAAATTCTGATCTGTATTTTGGCTTTCAAATTCTTTGCATAAATTTTTATATGCTAAAAGTATGTCTTCATATCTTTTTATATATTTTTTTAAAGTATCATAATTACTAATTACAAAACCCAACGGATTATTTATTTCATGTGCAACTCCTGCTGCTAGCTGTCCTATTCCTGCTAGTTTTTCTTTTTGTATAAGCTGTGCTTGTGCATCTTTTAATTCTCCAATCATAATTTTAAAAGATTCATTCTTCTCTTTTAATTCCTCTTGCATTATCTTTTGTTCATTTATATCCTTTAATATACACACATAATGTGTTATTTCATGACTTTCATTTCTTAAAGGTGATATTGAGCCTAAGAAATATTTAGGCTCATAAAAGTTCATATAAATTTCTCCAAAAAAAGCTTTTTTAACTTCCATTACATCATTTATTTTTTCATAAAGAGCATTCAATTTATAATCCTTTAGTTCTTTTATATTTTTATTTAATAAATCATTCTCTTTTATATTTGATTTTTCGCTAAAGTAATTATTCATATATTCAATATTCGCTTTATCATTTACAATGATAACCACTTCAGGAATTTGTTTTAATACTCTATAGAATTTTTTGATATCTTCTTCTCTTTGTCTTTCTATAGTAATATCATTAAGTATTATAAGAACTGCATTTTCGTTTGAATATTTAAATTCTGTCATTGAAATATCTAGATATTTTGATTTTAAACTTACCGTTTCTATATTACTCTTAATGTTGATTTTTTCCTTATCTTTATTTATTATTTTTCTTGTATTTAAATTTATAATGTCAAATGTATAAGAAGACACTATTTCCATTAAATTTATATTTTCAGACATCTTAGGTAAATCTAAGATATTTACTGTTTCATTGTTCATAAATAATACCTTGTAATTTTTATCTATTATAATAATACCGTAAGGTGATACATTTGCCAAAGTCTTGTATCTAATTTCACTTTCTCTTAAATTCCTTATATTTTCATAATGTTCAAATGCCTTACCATATATTTCTCCTATTATTTTTAACATTAGCTTTTCTTGAACTCTTACTTTCAAGTCTTCTTTACTTACCAAAGCTAAAAAACCATACAATTCCCCTTTTACAAATATCGGAATTATTATTACCAATTTTATCCCATCACAATTTTTAAAGTAATAATTTATATCATTTGAATTTATCTCAGCAACTTCTGATATTTTCATCATTTTTTTAAATCTATTAGCAAAAATAGGTTCTATTTTACAATTGTCACTTTCTGCAAACCTATTTAAATTATTGTTTTCATTGTCAAATTTGGCGATAAAGCATTCTTTTAAGTTTGTTAATTGTATTATTTCATTCATACTCTCATCAAGTCCAACCTTCAAATCTGTAACATCTATAAATTTAGAAGATATACTAAGTAATAATTTCCTAAAATCTCCTTCTAATCCTAAGTGGAAATACAAAATTAATGCCTCCTTTTAAAAAACTTTCTAAGATTATATATTCCCCAAAAAAAAACTATAAATCTATCTTAAACTAAGATATTTTTATAGTTTTGTAAATTTGAATAACTCTATTTAACTCTTCTTCCAATTCAAAATATAAATTTATTCCCTTGGATTTTAATTCTCTTCTTTCTAAACTTTCTAATTCAAATGCTAATTCATAGGCTTTCTTTGCACCAAAAGTTATAATACCTTCCTTCAAACTTTTTGCAATTTTTTTTACTTCAAATTCATCATAATTTTCTAAAGCTCTTTTTATTGCATTTAAATTATCTTTTATATAATCTGTATTTAAAAGTATATAAACTAAATCCATAAATAAATTCTTATCATTATTTGAAAAAGCAAATGCTTGTTTTAAATCTGGATCATTTGTATTTTTATAATGTATTTTTTTATCATATAATTTATTTATTTTATTGTAAATCTTCTCTATTTTGAATGGTTTTTCTAAAAAATCATCCATTCCAGCTTTTAATGCTTTCTTTAAAAATTTTGAATCATCCAAAGACGTCACTGCAATTATAGGTGTATATGATTTTCTTTCTTTTTCTATCTTTCTAATCTGTCTACTTATTTCAAAACCATCAATATCAGGTAATTTAATATCCATAAGTATTATATCCATATCTTCCATCTTTATAAAGTCAATTGCCTGTAATCCAGTACTTGCAGTTTTTACTTTAAAATTATTCTTTTCTAATAGTAATTTTAGTGCTTTTTCATTCACCCTATCATCTTCAACTATTAATATCTTCATCTCTTTTTTTATCTTATAAATTTCTTTTTCCTTTTTTATATCCAAAAATTTTTTTAAATATAATGATATAAAAACACTCGTCCCTACATTTTCTTCACTTTCAATTCTAATATCTCCACCTAAAAAATTAACTATTTCTTTTGTTATTGCAAGTCCAAGTCCTACACCACCATTGCTACTTGTATTACTTTCATCTTCTTTTGCAAATATATTAAATACATAATTTAATTTTTCCTTTTTTATTCCTTTTCCACTATCTCTAACATTGATTTTTATTCCAACACCTAAATCGTCTTCAAATTCCCTTTCTATCTCTATAAATATTCCACCATTTTCACTAAATTTTATAGCATTATCAAGCACATTTGAAAAAATTTGCTTTAATCTCTTTCTATCTGCTAATAAAATTTTAGGAATATTTTCATCTATAAATAAACTAAAACTAAGCTTTTTATCTATAGCTCTTTTTTTATAAGGCTCTATATCCTGTTTTACAAATTCATCTAAAACAAGTTTCTTTTCTATTAAAGAAAAATCTTTAGAATCAATTTTTGAAAACTCTAATATATTCTCTATTAATATGCTAATTCTATCAGTTGATTCTTCTAACATTTTTGTATATGATTTTTGCTCTTCATTTAAATTTGTAAGATTCAAAAGCTGAACCATACCGCGTATTCCATTTATCGGTGTTTTAAACTCATGAGATATATTTGCTAAAAATAAATTTTTCACATTATAAGCCGAATCAGCCATTTTTCTAGCTAAAATTAAAGCTTCTTCTATTTTTTTTCTATCCATTATATCTTTAAACTTCATAACAACATAATCCAAATTTCCATGTTTCAATTTTTCAAACACACAGTTTATACATCTTTTTTTATTATCATTATTAACTATCCACTTTTCTATATTAATTTGTTTCCCAGACAAAGCTTTATTTATATTAGGTCTTATATCATTTATAAATATCTCTTCTTTTATCGTATCTTTTATAAAAACCTTATTTACATCATCTTCTTTTATATTAAAAAATTCTTTGTATTTTAAATTTGCATAAATATATTTATAATCTTCATCAACTACAGCTACTAACGTTTCTAAATCTTCTACTATCGACTTATAAAAATCTTCTTGATTTTGATTTTTATCCAAATTATAAATCCTTCTTATATTTATAATTTTAATTTTATCTTCTGATAAAAATTTAGAAAACTTAAGATTTACATATGAATCTTTTAATTTTCCTCTAATTATAAATTCCTTATCTTTATTAAAATTTTCATTTAATTTATAATTATTTATAAAAAAAACTTCTTCAATAGTTTTGTTTTTAATTTCTGATTCTGTGTAATTAAATATTTTTAAAAATTTTTCATTAAAATCAATTAATTTTTTATTATTATTTACAACAATTGCACTATCAAAAGAAATACTTAAAAATTTTTCAAAGTCAGTTTTAAGGTCTAGCAAAATCAAGGCCTCCTTTCTAAAAAATAATACTAATATATAAATTTTTACCCATAAAAATTTATTATATAGATAAAATAAAAAAAATAAGGCAGTGATATATTTTTAAATATATCACTGCCTTATTTAAATGTTTTCAATGGCCTTGATTTTCAAGCCTTTTTTTATTATATAATTTTATTATAAATAAAACAAGAATTATTTAATTTCTACTGGATACTTTCCTTTTAAATCTTCTGCTTTTTGCATGTATAAATCGCCTTGTTTCTTAGCTAGTAATTGATTTGTTACATTATCTTTTACTTCGTTAAAATCTTGAACTCTTTCTGGAGTTTTTTCAACAAGCTTTATAACATGGTATCCAAATTGTGTTTTTATTGGTTCATTTGTAATAGCACCAACTTCCATTTCAAATACTGCTTGGTCAAATTCAGGAACCATTTGTCCTCTTGAGAAGCTTCCTAAATCTCCACCTCTTTGGTTTGATGGACAAGAAGAATATTTCTTAGCTCCTTCACCAAATTCTAAACCATCATTTAATTCTTTTATTATATCTTTAGCTTTGTCTTCACTGTCAACTAATATATGACTAGCTTGAACAGTTTCAACTTGCTTAAACATATCTTTATTTTCATCATAGAAAGACTTCGCTTCTTCTTCATTTACAGAAGCTCCTTTTAGTATCTTTGTTATAGCAAATTGCTTTATAACATTTGTCTTAACTATTTCCATTTCTTTTTTAAATTCTTCTTCTTCTTCTATCTTAGAATCAACAGCATCTAAGTATATAAGTTCTTGGTTTATCAACTCATTTAAAAGTTGTTTTTGTCCCTCTTCTGAATAAAATTGCATAGCTCTTTGAGGTCCTATGCTTTGTAATAATAAATCTGCATCTGCTTTAGTTATTTCTTTTCCATTAACTGTTGCAAGAACTTTATTTTCGCTCATTTTAACTCTCCTTTATCAAATAGTCTATCACTATGGTATCATAAAAGGTTTTTTATGTCTATTGGTAAGAGTAAATTCAAAAAATTTAGCTAAATCTTTTAAATTTATCTCTTAAAAAAACAATCTGTACATATACCAAATTTTAATATATTTTTTAAATCTTTAGTTTCAATGTAAATCAAACTATCACAACCTAGATAATCTTTTATTTCATCTTTTGATAATTTCGCACCTATTAGTTCCTTTTTAGTGCTTATATTAATTCCTAGGTGGCAAGGATATTTTATTATAGGTGAAGATATAGCAATATGTATCTTCTTCGCTTCATATTCTTTTAACTTTTTTACTATATAATTCATAGTAATTCCTCTTACCAAAGAATCATCAACAATTAATATATTTTTATTTTTTACTATATCTTTTATTATTTTTATTTTTTCATTTATAGCAATTTTTATTTTTTCATTTGAATTTTTTATAAAAGATCTTCCTTTATATCTTTGCTTTAAAAATATATCCTTATATTCTATGCCTAAATCATTCGAAACCGCTAAAGCACTTGGTATTCCTGACATAGGTACTCCAGTAATGATATCAATATCTAAATTTTTTACTCGTGTTGCTATTTCTTTGCCTAAATCATATCTGTAACTATATATACTTTTATCCTTTATTAAAGAATCTTCTCTTTGAAAATATATATATTCAAATGCACAAAATCTTTCTTTTATTTCTTGTTCATAAATACATTCCTCATGTAAATGATTCGTTATAAAAACTATAGTATTATTTTTTATTTCTCTTATATTCTTGCACTCTATGTTTTCAAATGCACATGTTTCAGATGCCAAATAGAAACCCTCATAATCCTCTGCCAGAAAAAGAGGTCTAAAACCATATTTATCTCTAAAAGCTATTATCATATCATTTATCGAAATTATCATAGCATAGCTTCCATCAAAATAATTTAAACTACTTACCAAGGCTTTTTTTATATATTTAAATGATTTTCTAGTTTTTAAATTCTTAATATCATATATTTCTAAAACCATTTTTAATTTTTCTAAAAATATATCAAAAAAAATTCTGCTATCACTATAATTTTTATAAGATTCTTTATATGCTTCACCATATTTATCTTTTTTTAAAATTAAATTTCCATTGTGAACAATTGCTATATTTAAATTTTTGTCTATAAATTTTTTAAAAAAAGGCTGTAATGCTGATTTTTCATTTATTTTACAGGTTGAATATCTATTATGACCTAATGAAACATTACAAAAAAAATCCTTAGAATTATTCTCATTTAAATTATTCAAAACAAATCCAAGTTCCTTGTACAAATTCGTATTTCCCTCATTATAACAATACACACCACTTCCATCTTCACCTCTATGTTGCAATGAAAATAAAGCGTTGTATATCAAATTTTTATTATCTTTTACTCTATTATTTTTTAATAAAAGTCCAAAAACACCGCATTCCTCTTTTAACTTATCCTCAAGTAACATATTAAACCTCTATCTTATAAAGCAAATCCTCTATAAATACTTTTAAGTCTTTATTTTTTATAAAAGAAGACATAAAAGCATAGCCATATAAATTTGCTTTTTTTATTTCTTTTATATTATTTAAATTAATACCACCAACAGCTACTATTTTTTTATCTGTATTTTTTTTTAATTCTTTAAAAAATTCTACCCCTTTGCCCTTAAGACCTTTTTTGCAATCTGTTTCAAATACATTACCTGCAATCAAATAATCTATACTCTTAGGCAGTTCTACTAACTCATACTTATTATGAATTGAAAGCCCAATTATCTTATCTTTTAATTTAATTATTTTGTCTTTATTATTTAGATAGAATTCATTTGATAAATGAATTCCATCTAAATTTAAATTATTTAAAATATCCAAATTTGAATTTATTAAAATCTTAGTTTTTGAATTTACTAATCTCTTTAATTCCAAAATTTTTTTTGATATTTCATAAAGTTCTTTATAGGATTTATCTTTTTCTCTTATTATCAAATATGAAATATTTTTTTCTAAAGCTATTTTTATATTTGAAAAATAAAGCTTTTCATCCACCAAATTTGAATTTGTTATAAAAAAAATCAATTTGCATCAGCTCTTAATATGTTAATATCTCTACCTTCCATCACTCTATTCATATTTCTCATCGAGCACATCTTTCCACACATAGTACAACTGTCTTCATGTTCTGGTGTAGATTCTTTTCTATATCTTCTAGCTTTTTCTTCATCAATAGCAAGACTAAACATCTCTTCCCAATCAAGTCTTCTTCTTGCATCACTCATCTTATTATCCCAATCTCTAGCATTTTTAATTCCTTTAGCAATATCCGCTGCATGCGCTGCAATTTTACAAGCAATTATACCTTCTTTCATATCATCCAAATCTGGTAATCTTAAATGTTCAGCAGGAGTTACATAACATAAAAAATCAGCACCACAAGAAGCTGCTAATGCTCCACCAATAGCACTTGTTATATGGTCATAGCCTGGAGCTATATCTGTAACAATTGGTCCAAGCACATAAAATGGTGCATCGAAACATAATTTCTTTTGTAAAATCATATTTGTCTTTATTTCATCTAACGCCATATGCCCAGGTCCTTCAATCATTACTTGTACATTTTTTTCCCAAGCTCTTTTTGTAAGTTCTCCTAAAGTTATTAACTCCTTTATTTGAGAGGCATCTGTTGAATCTTTTATACTTCCAGGTCTTAACGCATCTCCAAGACTTAAAGTAACATCATATTCATAACAAATATCTAATAATTCATCATAAAATTCATAAAATGGATTTTCTTTATTATTTAGTTTCATCCAAGCAAACATCAAAGATCCACCTCTTGAAACTATATTTGTAAGTCTTTCATTTCTTTCAAATATTTTTGCAGTTTCTTTATTCATTCCAGCATGTATAGTTACAAAATCCACTCCATCTTTAGCATGTTCTCTTACAACATCTAAAAATTCTTTTGAACTAATATCCTTTAATTCCTTATCATAAAAACCAAGTGCATCATAAACTGGAACTGTACCAATCATAGCTTTTGATTCATTTATTAACTTAGTTCTAAACTCTTTTGTCTTTCCATAAGAACTTAAATCCATTATAGCTTCAGCTTTTAAATCTATTGCTTTTTTAACTTTTTCCATTTCCAAATCAAAATCAGAACTGTCTTTTGATATTCCTAAATTTACATTTATCTTAGTTCTCATATTAAGACCTATCGCTTCTGGATCTATATTTTTATGGTTTTTATTTGCTGGAATTATAACCTTTCCTTCTGCAATTAATTTTTTTAATTCCTCTACATCTATATTTTCTTTTTTAGCTACTATTTGCATTTCTTTAGTTATAATATTTTTTCTTGCTGATTCCATCTGTGTCATGATAAATCCTCCTAAGTTTTTAAATATTCATCCAATTTTTCATAAGCGGCTGATAATTCATATTTTTTATTGCTTCTTTCATTTCTTTTACAGATCTTTGATCTGCTATTTCAAACTGCTGCTCACCTTTATCATCATCTTTACTATGACCGTTTACCGAAGTTTTAACACCTGCTGAAATATTAGTTACACCAAGAGGTATTAAATTATCTCTAAAACCCTGTTTCTCCCTTGTTGACATTGTTATGCCTACACTTTTAAGATAAATTCTATAAGCTAAAATTATTTGGACTAAATCCTTATCATCAACTTCATCTATAAGGTCAAATATTCCAACATGAGGTCTTATTCTTGGTGCTGATACACTATATTCAACATGAGGATATTTTCTTTGCAAATAATTACAATGTATACCTGTATAAAAAGCTTCTTTTCTAAAATCATTAAGTCCTAAAAGAGCACCAATTCCAATAAATTTCATACCTGCTTTGCACCCTCTTTCTGGTGCATCTAATCTATTTAAATAATTTGATTTTGGCCCTTTTAAATGTACTTTTTTATAAATTTCTTCATTATAAACTTCTTGATAAATTGTAAGTCCACTAACACCTGCATCTACAAGGCACTTATACTCATCTTCTTTAAGTGCATATACTTCTATTGATATTGCATCAAAATATTTTTTTAATATTTTTACTGCATCTTTGATATAAGATACAGGACTTTCTTTTCTTGAATCTCCAGTTAACAAAAGTATATGTCTCAATCCAGATTTTGAAATTTCTATTGCTTCTTTTTCAATCTCTTCTAATTTTAATTTTTTTCTTTTTATATCATTTTCATGATTATAACTACAATATACACATTTATTAACACAATAATTAGATATATAAATAGGTGTATATAAAAGTACTGCTCTTCCAAAATGCTTTAAAGTTAAGAAATTTGCTCTTAATGCCATTTCTTCTAAATGATTTTTGGCTTCTTTTGATAAAAGTTTTAAAAAATCAAATTCATTTAAAAAATCTTTTTTTAGAATTTCATCAATCTCATCTTTAATTGTATTTTCAAGTATATAATCTAAATCTTCATTCTTATAAGATTTATACAAATCATAAAAACTCATTTACATCTCTCCTAAAAAATTAGTAAGTGGCGAAGATGCACTTGCTATTTGTTTTGATTTTGAAAGTCCACTTAAATATGCAATTCTTCCAGATTCAACTGCTAATTTAAATGCTTTAGCCATCAAATCAGGATTTTTTGCTGATGCTATTGCTGTATTTACCAAAACTGCATCTGCACCCATCTCCATAGCTTGCGCTGCATGAGAAGGTTTTCCAATACCTGCATCAACAATAATCGGTACTTCATTTATCTCTTCTATCATTATTCTTATCAATTCTTTTGTTTGTATTCCCCTATTACTACCAATCGGGGCACCAAGAGGCATTACACAAGCCGCACCACTTTTTATCATTTCCTTTGCCGCAACTAAGTCTGGATTCATATAAGGCATTACAATAAAACCCTCATCAGCTAAAACCTTTGTTGCTTTTATAGTTTCATAATTATCAGGCATTAAATATTTACTATCTGGTATAATTTCAATCTTTATAAAATCTCCACAATTACAAGCTCTTGCAAGTCTTGCTATTCTTATTGCTTCATCTGCGTTTTTTGCACCTGAAGTATTTGGTAATAATCTCATATTTTTTGGTATGTAATCAATTATATTATCTTCTTTACTTTTAAAATCAACTCTTCTAAGTGCAAGCGTTATCATTTCACTTTCACTGTTTTCACATGCCTTTTTAATAATATCTTTTGATGGATATTTACCAGTTCCTATAAAAAGTCTGCTATTAAATTCTACATTTCCAATCTTTAATTTATCCAAAAGCTCATCTCCTCTTATTAATAATTAAATCACATACAATATTACTCATATGTCCCGCTGTTATCATTACTCTTGGTGACATAAGTCCGCTAAATTCTTTAGCTTCATTTACAAAATCCCCACAAATATATAAATTTTCATTGATTTTTTTTGTTTTTATAAGATTTGAATCGAAATAACCAGCCATACCACTACATGCAACGACTTTTTTCTTTGATAATAATAATTCTTCAACCAGTATAGATTTGTATTTAGGATCATCAAATGCTTCAACAATAATTTCATAATCCTTAAAAATTTCATTTACATCTTCTTTTTCTAATTTTTTATCAATAATATTTAATTTTATATATGGATTTATACTCTCTATATGTCTTTTTAACGCCTTAGTTTTTTTACTTCCTATGTCAACAATACTGTATACTTGTCTATTTATATTTGAAGGCTCAACAATATCAAAATCCAATAGCAACATATTTGTAACACCAACTCTAGCTAGAGAAAGAGCAACATTTGATCCAATTCCACCTAACCCTGCTATTGCAACCTTAGAATTTTTAAATTTCTTATTTACTTCATCTGTATTTCTTGCATACAAAAAAGTTTTTAATTCTTCTTTTGTATAATTTTTATCTTTTTTTATTAAAATTAAATTATCATTTTCCTTAAGTACTTTATTTTCTTTTATAATATGTCCATTTAAAATTACTACATCTACATCTTCTTTGAATTTTTCTAAAACTTCAGAAATTTCCGTATTTTCATCAACTATTTCATCAATTTCATTTATTTTAATTTTTATTTTAACCACCACCAACAAAATTAATTATTTCAATCTTAGAAGATATATCAGGATAAAATTCATTATAGTTTTCTTTTTTTATAATTTTCAAATCAACTTCAACTACTACATTATGCTTATTTACATTTAATTTATCTAAAATCTCTTCTATATTTAATTTATTAAAATCCATATTCTCCCCATTTATAAACATATTACACCTCCTTTATATCCTAAATTTTTAATTTTTTTCATTTAACACTAAAATTTTTTATAAATCATTTTGTTATAAGAACAATAAAAAACCACAATTAGGAAAATTGTGGTTTGAATACATCAAAATAAACTTTCCTACGCTGGCATTATCCAGATCAGGTTAAGGGTCAAAAAATTAAGGTTCTTTATCTCAGCCGACCAATAACGGCACCCCTAGTTAAACTCATATTAAATTACAAAATCATTATAACAGCTTTTTTTTTAATTGTCATCAACTATTTAAAATTTCATTAAAATCTCTATCCAAATATTTAAGTGGTATCTCTATCAAATAACTCATTTTATCAAGTTCATCCTTTTTACATATTATTTTTCCATTTAAACTTTTATTAACTATATTTTTTACTTTATCTAAACCCAAAACACTCCTTTTTTGATTTTTTGATTTAAAAAAAGGCTCAAAAACATTCTCAAGTTCATCATCTTCAACTGCAACTTCATCATCTAAATATTTTATATATAAATTCATACTATCTTCATTCACTATTATATTTATATTTGATTCCTTTAATTCTTGTTTTTCATGTGCTATCGAGTTTATTATAAAAGCCTTCAAAATATTTTCAAATAAATTTTTATAACTATAAATCTCTACATCATCTTTTATATCTATATTTACCTTATAATTATTTCTCTTTATCTTATCTCTCATACTTATTAATATATCATCAACTAAATCTCTTACAAAAAATAGTTCTTTACTTTCTTCCACTGGTTTTGTATCGTTTGATATTCCTTCAAGTTTATTTACCATACTATAGAAAGATTCTATTATAAAAGATAAGTCTACATCTAAATTTTTTATAAAATTTTTATCAATTTTTTCTCTTAAAATATTTTTTTTCATTATTTCCATTATACTTATATTTTCTTTTATTCCATTTACTATATCATCAGATATACTTTTTACAATATTATCTTTATCATAATTTAAATTATAATCTTCCTGCTTCATTATTAAATATATTAAATTGTTAGTGTATTTTAATATATTTTCAAAAATATGATTTTCAAATACATCCTTTGACGATTCTTTTTCAAAATATAAAACAGCCTTTATTTCTTCTCCAAATTCTATTGGTATAGAAGCTAAACATTTCGGACTATTTTTTTCCACATACATATCATATTTAAAAATTTCTTCCTGATATGAATTTGGAAACAATATATTCTCACCTGTATAAAAACTATATTCTATTATTGTTTTTGCTATATTTTGATAATTATCTAAACTATCATCCAATATATAAGTTTTATCAAAATGAAATATTTTAACTCTAAATTCATCTTCTTTTAATATAAGCATTAATTTTTTTGGATTTATAAGCTCTTTTATCTTATCTACATATAAATTATAAATTTTATTCAAATCCCTATTTGTAGCTGCATATAATATAAAATCCAACATATCTTTATTTTCATCTAACATGATATCCAAGTTATTAGAATTCAATTTTAAGTTTGTAAATCTTTTTGATAAAAATCCTTGTAATATGTTTATATATTTTTCTTCCATAGAAATTATTTTCTTTTTTGCACCAGATATATAATAATTTCTATATGCTTCTTTTAAATATGCTTTTGCAAATGTATAATGCTCTAATCTCAAGAAAAATCTACCTATTTCTTCATTAATAATAGCTTTTTCTCTATTTTGATCTGTACTCTTTAGTAAAAGTGATACTTTTTCATATAATTTAATAGCATTAAAATAATCCTTTGAAATATCACACATTCTAGCTTCTATAAAATAATATCTGTATTTATAGTCATTTGAGAATTCTTCATCCAATGTTTTTATGAATTTCTTATTTATCTCAATCTCATTCCAATATTTCTTTTTTAAATTTACATCCTTTATATCATTAAATTCTTCAAGCAAAAACAAAGATTTATAATATAAAAATTCATATTTTAAAAATATAGATTTAGAATTTAATACTTCTCTTTGAATTTTCTTTACAAACTCTATCCCTTCCTCATATTTTTTAAAAATATATAAATTCTCCAATACAATTAAATAATAATAATACTTTTCCTTTGTAAGATTAAAGAATTTAAATTTTTCCATTAATTTTTCTTCATCTAAAATCATATTCGTAAATAAATTTTTATTTATATCAAAATAATTACTCAGTATTATAAAATACATATTAACCTTTAATTTTAATTTAGGTAAATCCCTCTCTCTTGCAAACTCATGATATTTAAGAAGAAGAGTCTCCATTTCCTCTAAATTAATAGAGTTCTTATACATTATATCTAGTTTTATAGAATATAGATTAGATAAGTAATTATACTTATCACCAAGTTCACACAATCTTATATTTTCATCTAAATAATTATCATCCCATCTTAAATACTTAACAATACCCATTAAATTTTTATAATATGAATATATAATCTTAACCTTTTGTCCCAAAAATCCTAGAATTTCAGCTAATTCAAATGTATAATCTAATATATTATAAACATCTTTGTAGTTTTTTTCTTCAAATATTAAAAAATTTAAATATAAAAATAAACCATAAGGTGTTTCTTCATATATACCATAGGCTAAAGTCATGTTCATCCATTTACAAATCAAATAATTAAAAGTATATTTATAACTATTAAAATTAAATATATCTAATGCTATAATTAAAGTTTTCATAATTAGTATATTTAATTTTTCTTTTACTAAATCACTTTCTTTTATTCTATTTATATCTTTTTTCTTTAAACTTATTTTTAATATATTATATTCTTTTAGATATGCTTTTCTAACTATTTTATTTTCTATATTTATATTGAAATATTCAAGAGATTTTGATATAAATAAAATAGATTTATCATATTTTCCTATATTGAAATATTTAACAGCAATATTATTTAACCAAGTCACTTTATCTTCTATCGATTTTAAATTATTTAATATATCAAATGCCATAGTTTCCATATTCTTTTGAACATTATTTAAAAAACTTATGTCTATAAACTCATTAAAAACATTTTTACAAAGCTCATACTCATCTTCCCATAAATTTTTGTTGATATATAAAACAGCTTGATTTATATAATCCAAAGCATTATTATAAGCCATATTATCTTTTGCTTCCTTAGAACCAATTAAATTTATCTTTACTAAATCCCTTTTATTTTCCTCTATCAAATCTTTTGATAAATTCATATGTTTCGCTAAATTAAATATATCTTTATTTTTTTTATCACCATGATATTTATCTAATAATGACTTACCTATTAAAAAATGTTTTTCATTTTTTTCTTCTGCACTCATGATATTATATATATTTTTATATATTAAATTATTAGAAAATATATATTCACCCTCTTTTGATAATTTTAAAATCCCATTTAACACAATAGGTTTTAAATACTTCTCTATATAAGAATTATTTTTATTTAAAACTTTAGATAAATCATCTATTTTAAAACTAAAACCTAAACAGGAGGCTATTTTTAAAATATCTAAAGATTTTTTATTGAATTTATATAATCTATTTACAAATTCAGTAGATATATAATCATGTATTTTATCCTGATTTTCTTTTATTTTTTCACAATCAATAGTCCATATTTTATCAAAATAAATTATACCTTTAGCATATAACGATTCCAAAAACATTTTTATAAAAAGTGGATTACCATTTGTTCTTTTTAGAATAATTTGTGTAAAATCTCTACCCAAAACTTGATACTGCAAAAAACTATCCTTTAAAAACCTCTCTATAGTTTCTCTATTAAATGGTTTCAAATTAATATAATTTACTTTAAAATCTTCTTTCAAATTTTCTAAAAACAAGTTGGAACTATTTATATTAAATTCTAATTTAACAGCACCAATAACAACAATCTTTCCTGCATTTGCTGAACTAAATAACTTTAATATGATATCCAAACTATCCCTATCTATATAATGTAAGTTATCTAAGAATATAATCAAATATTCATCTCTTCTTATAAATACCTTCAATATATCTCTTAATGATTTTTTTAATCTATATTTTTTTTCTTTAGATTCAATTTCCTTAAATCTTTCACCCTCGCCCAATAAATCTTTAAACTCAGGTATAAAGTTTACCAAAAAAGAAATATCCTTACCTAAAATATTTTTAAGTTCTGCTTTTATTTCTTCTTTCTTTTTAGATTCTGTATTTAATATCTTATTTATAATAGATTTTAAGACTTCTATTACACCTTTATAAGGAATATTAAAATCATTGTTTTCAAAATTTCCTCTTACAAAATATCCATTTATATATTTTAATTTCTTTTCAAGTTCGTTTGCAAAAGTTGTTTTACCTTCTCCTTCCTTTCCCGTTATAATAAATAATTCTCTTGAAGATAAATCAAATTTATTGATTTTGTCAATTGTTTCATTTATCTTTTCATCTAAATTATATATATTATTGGATAATTTAAATATTCTTTTTTCACTTTTATCTTCTATAATATTTTCTTTTTCTAATAAATTATTATCTGTTTTTGAATATATATTTTTAAATTCTTCCTCTAGTGATTTTATGCTCTTATACTTCTTTTTAGAATTTATATTAATCATATTATATATAAGACTCTTTAAACGATTATTTACATCCTTCCTTTTTATTATAAAATCATTTTTGATTGAAAAATCACTACATAACATATTGAATATCAAAATACCTAAATCATATACATTTTTATATTTAATCTCCTCATCATCTGCTTCAAACAAGTATCCTAAATCACCTATTTTTATTTTATTTATAGATTTATTTATGTATATATTAGATATTATTATATCTTTAAAATTCAAATTCTTATTTTCTAAAAAACTAAGGCTCTCCATTATCTGTATTGTAAAATATAAAAATTCATCTATATCCAAAATATTTTTTTCTTTTAAATATTCCTTTAGGCTTATTATGTTATTTTCTTTTAAAACCAAATATAATTTATTATTTACTTCTATTAAATCACTATAGTTAACTATTTTTTTATTATTTAATTGCTTTGAAACACTGTATTCTTTTTTTAATATCTTATTTTTGATATAATCCAAATCTTTATTATATGTCTTTATAATATATTCTTTATTATCATCTATATTAATTGCGTTGTAATAAACAAAGTCTTGATTTTCAATATGCATATCTTTTATATCATAATTTTTAACTATCATCTAAAAACCTCCTTTTCTATACTTTTAAACAAGTTTTTATATTTAATATTTAATTTCTACCCTTAAATTGTGTATAATAAAATATAGAACTATTAAAAAAAAGATGTTTTTAGGTGATATTATGAAAAACTTATGTAAATTTATATTAATAACAGTATTATTACTATTATGTTCTTGTAATAATAAAGATTTAAATAAAAAAGATACTTCATCTTTTGAATTAAAAGATGACGACTTTCGAGTACTTAGTAATTTAGATTATTCAAAAGAATCTAATTCCGGAGTATTAATTGGATTAAAATCCAAATCTCCTGATAGTGATACTTTTAGTTATCGAACTCTTTTTATTTATAATATTGATAACGAAATAAGCTATAGTATAATAGAAAATGTTATAATAGCTCCTTATACTGATGGGTTTTGGGAAATAAGAAATTTCAATAAAAAAAAGAGCTTGCTTTCTAAAGAGGTTGAATCTAATTCTTCGTTTTCTTCTTTTAAAGATTATGATTTTAAATTTCTTATTTCAAAATTATCTTCATTTCCTTTGGATTCTAAGAATAAATATTATAATATAGATGAGGATTTAGAATCAAATCATCCTTATAAAAATCATATTCAAGAATTATTACATGTTGGTAATAATTATGTTATGATTAAGGATAACTATTTTCAAACAGATGCTAATGATTATTCCTCTACAAAATTCGAAATCAATCTGTATCCTATCTATGATTTACATAGTAAAAAATTAGATATTTCAGAAATTGTCAATTTTTCTCTTAGAGAGATTTCAACTGTAGAAGATTATGAAAACAAATATACAAAAATTTTGGAAAGTGTAAAGAATAAAAATAACGAAAATATAGTAATTTCAAAATTGGATACAGATTTAAAAAATTCTATATTAAAACGAAAAAATGGACATTGGAATTTATTTTTACCAACAAAGGATATTATTTACAATCCAAACAATGAAAGCCTCCATGAATCTATTAAAGATTTTCATTTTATAACTAGAAAATCTTTACCTTGGGAAATTGTTGCTTTCGATGATAATTATCATAATTTTGATGAAGTAAAATCACTTTATAAAAATTCTTATGATTTAATATCTTCTCCAAATAATAATATGTTTTTAGTTTTTACCAAAAATCAATTATTAGTGTTTGATGATATTAAT
The DNA here is from genome assembly GCA_045345765.1 of Peptostreptococcaceae bacterium AGR-M142. GTDB lineage: Bacteria > Bacillota > Clostridia > Peptostreptococcales > Peptostreptococcaceae > JAOARY01. Next base: position 2,114,075 of record CP148265.1, on the reverse strand, counting down.
TTAAACGAACCAAAATTAAAACTAGATTTAAAAACAAATGAAGAAGTTATATTAAATCAATGGGCAATGGATAAGTACGTTTCTATTTGGAATAATATTATAAGTAAAAATTAATTTTTTTCTTATAATATCTTAAATTTAATTTTTTATAAATAAAAAACAGTAGTGCTAAATAATTAATACTACTGTTTTTTTTAATATTCTACTGAAAAAATCTAAAATTTATTTAAAAATTAATACTTATTATACTACTGATTTTTATTTGAAAATACCATTCCTTTAGTTTCTTTTAAATATTTATTATAATAGTTCCAAGTATTTTCGTCTTCATAATTAAGTCTCCAAGCAGCAATACCAGCTAAATTATACTGATTTACCAAAATAGATCTATTTTTTATAGATATCTCATCTTCAAGCCATATCTTATATTTACTTTCATCATCATTTACAGCTACAGCTAGATTTTGACCATCCTCTTCTATATACTCTATTTCAAAATCATCTCTTTCTCTTAACATTTTATTTTGTCTGCTTATACTATATGCCTTTGTTGAAACTCTTCCATTTTTAAAATAATTTTTGTAAGAAGAATAATTAGAATGAATATAAGCTATTTTACCTTCATAATTTATTTCAAGCCAAACATTTGACTTTCCAACAGTTTCACCCTTAACTTCTTTTTTAAACTTAAAAAAATCATTCTTATTAGCAACACCCAGTTTTTTTGAATTTGAATTAGGCTTTAATCTTATATTTACAAATGTATTATCTACATAAGCAACTTCATCTTCTATGACTCTCCAAACTCTTGTGTAAAAAGGTACTGATAATATTATTTTATCACTTGGAACATCTTCTAGCATTCTTATAATATTTTTTTCAACCCAATCAATTGAAGATACAGAACCTGCTATCTTAGAACCTGACCAGTGCTCATCATATCCCATAAAACAAAGATAATCAACAAATTTTGAAAGTTCTTTTCTATTATAATAAGAAGAAAGTGTAAAATTATCATATCCTGTTACATCAATACTTAATATTTTATCATGTTCTTTTAATTTATCTGATAACTTTTTGCTAAATTCTAAAAATCCTTGAGTATTTTTTCTTCCATCACCTTCAAAATCTAAATTAACTCCATCTATATTATTCTTTACTACATCTTCTACTAATTTAGTTATTATTTCATCTTCTTTTTCATCATTATCAAATAAAAGCTTACTTCTAGTTGGCGAAAAACCATCCGAAAGCATTGCCCATACCTTATAACCATTTTTATGAGCTAATTTCACATATTCTTCTTTGGTTTTTATACTTAATCCTATTGATTTATAATCTGTTTTATTACCAGTAATATGATACCATATTGGAGAAACAGTATTATACTTAGTTTTAGAAGCTTTTTCCTTAACCAAGTTTATATCTCCAGAATAATCCCAACCCATTATTATATGTTCCATATCTACAATTTCTTCTTCCTGTCTTTTTAATATATATATATAATAAGACATCAAAATCAATATAGCTATCAAAATTCCTATTATTATATTTTTTTTGATAAGAACACCTCCAAATTTCTTTTAATAATATTTTATATAAATGCATTATATTATTAAAGGTAAATTTGGTTACAATTTATTATTATTAAATCAATCTATCTTTCTACAACTATTGATATTCCTTGTCCTCCACCTATACACAAAGTAGCTAAACCATATTTAGAATCTCTTTTTTGCATTTCATGAAGTAATGAAACAAAAATTCTTGTTCCGCTTGCACCAATTGGGTGACCAAGTGCAATAGCTCCCCCATTTACATTAACTTTATTAGCATCTAATTCTAAATCTTTTAATACTGCTAATGATTGTGCTGCAAAAGCTTCATTAGCTTCAATAAGATCTAAATCAGATACTTTTAAATTTGCTTTTTCAAGAGCTTTTTTTGATGCAGGAACAGGTCCATAACCCATAATCTTTGGATCTAATCCAGCACTAGCATAAGATTTAATCTTAGCCAAAGGTTTTAACCCAAGCTCATTTGCTTTTTCCTCACTCATTAAAAGAACCATAGCTGCTCCATCATTTATTCCCGAAGCATTTCCAGCTGTTACAGTTCCATCTTTTTTGAATGCTGGTCTTAATTTTTTAAGATTATCTATTGTTAAATCAAATCTTGGAAATTCATCTTGTTTAAAAGATATAGGATCTTTTTTTCTTTGAGGTATTAAAACTTCAACAATTTCATCCTCAAATCTATTTTCTTCAATTGCCTTTTGTGCTTTTAATTGCGAATTTAATGCAAATTCATCTTGCTCTTCTCTAGTAAATTCCCATTTAGAAGCTATATTCTCTGCTGTTATACCCATATGATAATCATTAAAAGCTTCCCAAAGACCATCTTTAATCATTGAATCTACAACATTAGCATTGCCCATTCTCGCACCCCATCTAGTTTGAGGCATTAAATAAGGAGCATTAGACATACTTTCTGTTCCTCCAGCAATTACAACATCGCTGTCACCAAGCATTATACTTTGCACACCTAAAACAACACTTTTAAGTCCTGATCCACATACTTTATTTATAGTATAAGAAGGTGTTTGCTCATCAAGTCCAGAATTTATACTTATTTGTCTTGCAACATTTTGACCTTGACCAGCTTGTAATACATTACCAATTATAACTTCATCTATTAAGTTTCTATCTATCTTTGAATCATCTAATATTTTTTTTACAACTGTAGTTCCTAAATCTATACTACTTACATTCTTTAAACTTCCCCCAAATGAACCAATTGCAGTTCTTAATGCATTTACAACTACTACATTTCTCATATTAAAAACCTCCATAAATATTTATTTACAACCCATAATAAAGCATAGCAATATCAATGCCAAATACATTTTTTACTTACTCATTTATTCTAACAAAAAAAACCTTTTTATAAAAACCTTATAAATCCTCATTTAAAATGATATAAATCCAAATTCTTTGTTTATTTTATTTTTTGTCACTATTCTTTAATTTTGTTTTATTTTTAACATTCATTTGAATATGTAATTAATTTGAACAGTTGAAGAAAACATTTTCTTTTAAAATAACTTATTTTCATAAATAATTATGCATAAAAATAAAAAATTAGAATTAAAATTATAAACAAAAAATTAATTTTAATATCTCAAAATTATAAAGCTTAATACTAAAAGAATATTTCTTACTTACTACTCTTGTCTATTTCTTCATGTATAAATTTTATACTAACAAAAAAAAATATATATGTTCAAAATTATTACATGTAATCTTATTGAACATATATATCTTTTTATTTATTTGATTAAATTAGCTCTAAAAAAAACTATAATACCATAACTTGCTAATATTTCTGTAAATCTTTTGGCTGGTGAACTTTCTAAACACTCACAAGTGCTTAGTTTAAATAATTCTTCATTCTTTCTTTCAAGTTCATCAAAATAATTATTATAATCATCTTTGGTATTTATATTCTTTGATTCAAAGTCCTTTAAAATTTCATCATATTTTTGCGACAAATTTTCTCTTGCATAAGAGTCTAATTCATCATATCTTTTAACATATAAATTTAATATCTCTTCTTTTGTTTTTATATCAACCAAATTAAGCACCTCCAATTTATCATATATATACCCTAAATTTTTATAAAACTCACATCTTTGATTATAAGTTGAGTATCTTTTGGTATAATATTAATATTAATTAAAATGGAGTGATTAAATGTATAAAGAAATTACAATAGAAAATAAAAAAGGTATACACGCAAGAACTGCTGCTATAATTATTTCTTTTATAAATAAATTAAGTGAAAAATATTCCTCTTCTTTCTATATAAAAAGAAATGAAGAAGATGAACTGCTTCCTCTATCTAGTATGTTAGTGCTTACTTCATTAGGACTTAAAAAAGGCGATAATGTTATATTATGTGCTAAAGGCGATGACTCAAAAGAAGCTCTAAAAGATTTGGCTAATTATTTTTCTGGACAGATAGATAGCAAAATTTTAAATATGGAGGACTTTGATAGGGTTCTTGAAGAAAATACAAATACAATAAATGAAGAGTTAAACGAAATAAAAGAAGTAAAAAATATGTTATCTAATATATTAAATCATATAAGTGATGGTATTTGTTTGATGGATAAAAATGGAGTTATAAATTATTTAAATCCATCATATGAAACTATATTCAATACAAATAAAGATAATTTAATTGGAAAAAATGCTTATGATGAATTTCCAAATCGCCCCTCATTAAAAGCTCTTGAAGAAAAAACAAAACTACTTGATGTAAGTATAAAAAATGAAGATAAATTTATAATATCAAATTCAACACCAATTTATATAAAGGATGAATTCATTGGTATTATAACAAGTTATAAAGATATGACAAAAATAAAAGAAATGATGAGTAAACTAAACTACGCCAAAGAAGAAATAAAATATTATAAGGATGAATTAGATAAAAAAACAAAGGTTGATAAAGCATTTGATCTTATAATAGGTAATAGCGATATCCTAAAAGATTCTTTAGCTCTTTCTTCTAAAGCTGCCAAGACATCTGCCAATGTAATCATAAGAGGTGAAAGTGGAACAGGAAAAGAATTAGTTGCAAAAGCAATTCATGAGGCTTCTAATAAAAAAAATGGACCTTTTATTAAAATAAACTGCGCTGCAATACCTAGTAATTTATTAGAATCCGAACTATTTGGGCATGAAAAAGGTTCTTTTACAGGGGCTTCTTCAAAAAAAATAGGTAAATTTGAACTTGCACATAATGGAACATTATTTTTAGATGAAATTGGCGAAATCTCTTTCCAACTTCAAGCTAAATTATTAAGAGCTATTCAAGAAAAAGAATTTGAAAGAGTTGGTGGAATAAAAACAATAAAAACAAATATTAGAATAATAGCTGCAACTCACAGAAATTTAGAAGAAATGGTTAAAAACAATGAATTTAGAGAAGATTTGTACTATAGACTAAATGTAATACCTATAAACCTTCCTCCATTAAGAAATCGAAGCGGGGATATCTCACTATTAGTAGAACATTTTAATAAAAAAATCTGCAAAGCCGAAAATCTAAATATCAAAAAAATCACCAATGATTTTTTAGATATTTTAAAATCATATAATTGGCCTGGGAATATAAGAGAATTGGAAAATATAATGACTAGAGTAATTACTTTATCAGAAGGGGATAGTTTAGATATTAATACCTTACCTTCTTATATAATAGGAAATAACAATGAACTTAAACAAAATAAAAATTCATATGTAAATATTTTTGATGGTGAATTAAAAACAATGGAAGAATACGACAAAGAGATAATCAAGTTAGCATTAGATAAATATAAATCATTTAATAAGGCTGCAAAAGCACTTGGAATTACTCATAGAACGGTTGCTCTAAAAGCTAGAAAATATAATCTTATCGAATAATTTTCATAAACTTATCATCTATTCAACAATAAATTTATAATATATTAAAAAATATAATTAATTATTTTATACTTTAATATAAAGCTTTCATACTTTAATTGAAAATTTTTCAGGGGGGTATGATAAAAAATATCAACAGTTGATATTTTTTATCATACCCCCCTGATATTTTTTATCAACTCATATTTTATTTTGTCTAATTTTTTTGTTTTTTTAAATTTAATTTTTTTGTTTTTTTTATTTTTTTTGTTTTGAATTAAGTATTTAGAATGATTACGTTTTTCATTCTGTTTATTTTTTTATTTTTGGCACGCATGTTGCATTAATGTAAAGTACCCTTTGATAAGATTTAATTCCCTTTGTACATTTAAAACTTTTTATAAATAGTGGAGGCTATGCCTCCCATTTATAAAAAGCACGGGAATAAATATGGACTTTAAAAGTTAAGAACTTTATATATAAATAAAAATAAAATAAGTTTAACAGTTTATAATTGAGAGGATGATTATATTGGTTAAAGGACTTGGTGTTTCATCAGGAATTTCAATCGCAAAAGCATTTGTTATAAAAGAGGAAGAATTAAATATAAAAAAAACAGAATCTAATCCTTCTTTAGAATTAGAAAAATTAAGTAAAGCAATTGAACAAAGTAGAAATCAAATTCAAACTATAAAACAAAAAGCATCAAAAACATTATCAGAAGATAAATTAGCATTATTTGATGCACATATGATGTTTTTAGATGATCCAGAATTTATAGGTTCTATCGAATCTAAAATTAACAACGAAAAAGCAAATGTTGATTATGCTATAAATGAAACAGTGGAGTTTTTCTCTAATATGTTTTTAGGTATGGATAATGAATATTTTAAAGAAAGAGCAGCTGATATTAAAGATGTTGGTAGCAGAATGGTATTAAATTCATTAAATAAAAAGATAAATGATGTATCTTTAATTGATGAAGAAGTCATACTTCTTGCACATGATTTAACGCCTTCACAGACAGCTGTAATAGATAAAAAATTTGTAAAAGGTTTTGCTACTGATATAGGAGGTAAAACTTCTCACACAGCTATCATAGCAAGAGTTTTAGAATTACCAGGTATTGTTGGTGCTAAAACAGCAACTAAAGATATCAATGATGGTGATATGCTTATAATGGATGCTATTAATGGTACAATTCATATCAATCCATCTAAAGAACTTTTAGATGAATATAGTAAAAAAGCAAAAGACTTTTTATCTTATAAAAAAGATTTAGATAAATTAAAAAATGAAAAAGCTATAACTTTAGATAATCACCATGTTGAAATGGCTGCAAATATAGGAGCGCCTTCAGATATGGATGGTGTACTAGAAAATAATGCACAGGCTATTGGACTTTATAGAAGTGAATTTTTATATATGGGTAGAGATAATTTCCCTACTGAAGATGAACAATTTGAATCTTATAAAATTGTATTAGAAAAAATGGAAAATAAACCAGTAATAATAAGAACTTTAGATATTGGTGGAGATAAAAACTTATCTTATTTTGATTTACCAAAAGAATTAAATCCATTTTTAGGCTATAGAGCACTTAGAATCTGTTTAGAACAAAAGGATATGTTTAAGACTCAATTAAGAGCAATATTACGTGCTAGTTCATTTGGAAAAGCAAGAATAATGTACCCTATGGTATCATCTCTTGAAGAAATTATAAAAGCAAATGAAATAGTTGAAGAATGTAAAGATGAATTAGATAAAGAAAATATATCTTATGATAAAAATATAGAAATTGGTATAATGGTAGAAATTCCATCAGTAGCAATAATCGCTGACCAAATTGCAAAACATGTAGATTTCTTTAGTATAGGTACTAATGATTTATGCCAATATACATTAGCCGTAGATAGAATGAATGAAAAGATTTCTAATCTATATAACCCTCTACATCCAGCTATATTAAAATTAGTTAAAATGGTTATAGATGCATCACATAAGGAAGGTAAATTTACTGGTATGTGTGGAGAAATGGCTTCAACACCAGAAAGTACTTTAATCCTTTTAGGTATGGGCTTAGATGAATTTTCAATGAATGCACCATCTATTCAAGCAGTTAAAAAAGTTATACGTTCAACTTCAATGAAAGAAGCTAAAGAAATAGCAAAAAAAGCTTTAACTTTAGATACAGCTAAAGAAGTTCAAGATTTTGCTCATAATGAATTAAAGAAATTAGGAATCACCGTATTTTAATTATAATTGCTAAAAAGCAGTTTAATAAATTGTTCATAACTTTCTTAATATATTTTTATTTTCATCAAGTAAAAACATTGTAAGCTCACTTAAGAAAGTTATGTATCTATTTAAAAATCAATTAGGTTTTAAAAAACTTATTTTTTTATATTTTAGGAGGAATAAAAATGGCATCAAAAAAAATAGTAGTAAAAGCTGAAAATGGTTTACATGCAAGACCAGCAGGAATATTTGTAAAGTCTGCATCTAAATTTAACTCTGACGTATTTGTTGAAACTAACGGAAAAAAAGTTAATGCAAAGAGTATAATGGGACTTATGTCTTTAGGAATCAAGCAAAACCAAGAAGTTACAATAATAACTGAAGGTGCTGATGAAGCTGCTGCATTAGAAGAACTTTCTGCTGTAATGGCTGAGCATTTAGAATAAAAATTTTTAAATACAAAAGAAGGGGAGTCAAAATATTATTTTGGCTCTTTTTCTTTTGTATTTTTATAAAAAATTTTTGAATTTAATCGTATTATAAATAAACCCAAAGATAAACTAAGACATAAAAAAAACATAATAGTTAAATCTTCTTTACAATATTGATAAAAAGCTTTATTTTTGAGCTAAAAAATATTATCCTAGATACATACAAATAAAAGATATCTAAAATAAAATGATTATAAATTTGTGAAAGGGGCTTTTTTATGAGAAGAATTTTTTCTTTTGTTTTAACAATGATATTATTATCTTCAAATATAGTTTTTGCTGATAATAACAAGGTAATTTTAGGAAATGAAAGACTTATTAGTGAATACTCTCACCTAATAAATAATAAAAATATCGGTGTTATAACTAATCAAACAGGTATTAATTCTAAAGGTGAAAATACTTATGAGGTATTATACAATTACAAAAAAACTAATTTAAAAGCATTATACACTCCAGAACATGGTCTTGATGGTCTTACTAAAGCAGGAAAATATATTGAGTCAAGTGTTCATCCAAAATATAATATTCCTGTTTATAGCCTATATGGACCTAATAGAATGATTGCAGAACATATGCTTAAAGATATTGATGTTTTGATATTTGATATTCAAGATATAGGTTCTAGAACTTATACTTATATATCCACACTTAATTATTCTATGATAGCAGCTAAAAAGTATAATAAAAAAATAATTGTATTAGATAGACCAAATCCAGTTGGTGGTCATATTGTTGAAGGTTTTACTTTAGAACCAAAATACAAATCATTTGTAGGTATAGATGCTATGCCAATGGCTCATGGTATGACAGTTGGTGAAATAGCAAAGTTTTTTAATAGAAATATAGATTGTGATCTACAAATTATTACAATGAAAAATTATTATAGAGATATGGTTTATCAAGATACCAATTTACCATGGAAAATGACTTCTCCAAATATACCTGATTTAGATTCTGCTTTTGGCTATATGGCAACAGGTATTGGTAGTGGTACAGGTGTTGGCCAAGGTGAAAAATTTAAATTCATCGGTTCTTCTGCTATAAAAAATTCAAATGAATTTGCCAATCTTTTAAATTCATCTTCATTAGAAGGTGTTAAGTTCATTCCAAAAACAATAGGAAGTAGAAACGGAGTAGCACTTAAAATAACTGATTATAAGAAATTTAATCCTTGTAAAACAGGCATATACGCTTTAACATATGCGCACAAATTAACTAATTTTGAAGTTCCAAAATCTAAAAATAATATAATAATGTTTGAAAAAATTATTGGTACTGATAAATTCGGAAAGTTATTAGAATCACATACTTCCCCAAAAGAAATAGTTAATTCATATCAAGATGATTTAAACAAATTCTTAAAGCTTAGATCAAAATATCTCATATATGATTATTCGAACAAAAATATAGATAAAGAAACAACTTTAAATACAGTTGAAAATAAAAATCATGTGGATTATTTATTTGAATAAATAAATCTTAAATGAAGCAGAATTTTAATCTGCTTCATTTTTATTGTCAAAATAAATTTTAATTACTCAATAATTTGAATTAAAAAAACATTAAAATCATCTAATTTGAATTAATTAATGCATTTTTATAAAAAACATATTAAAATAATATTAGCGAGTTTTATTTATATCATATTTGAATACAACCTTTTGGGTAAAAATAATATATAAAACAATTGAAAAGGATGATAGTTTATGGAAAATTTTTTAAGTGATATTTCTGCTGATGCTAAAATAAAAGTCATTGGCGTTGGTGGTGGCGGTGGAAACACTGTTGGTAGAATGATAGAAGAAAATGTTAAGGGTGTTGAATACATATGTGTAAATACCGATGCTCAGGCACTAAAAAACTCTCCTTCAAATAACAAAGTTCATATAGGTCAAATCTTAACAAAAGGGCTCGGTGCAGGTGCTAATCCTGAAATAGGCTCAAAAGCATTATTAGAAAGCGAAAATGAAGTTAAGGAACTTTTAGCTGATACTGATATGCTGTTTATAACTGCTGGTATGGGTGGTGGTACTGGAACTGGTGCTGCACCTGAAATTGCAAGAATAGCAAAAGATTTAGATATACTAACAGTTGCAATAGTTACTATTCCATTTAAATTTGAAGGTAGAAAAAGAAGTATTAATGCAAACTTTGGTCTGGATAATTTAAAAAAGAACGTAGATACTCTAATTGTTGTTTCTAATGAGAAATTACTTACATTAGCAGATAAAAAAATCACTATGACAGATGCTTTTAAGACTGCTGATAAAGTCGTTACACAAGGAATACAAGGTATTTCTGATTTGATATCTGTTCCAGGTATAATAAATCTTGATTTTGCAGATATACAAACAATAATGAAAAATAAAGGCGAAGCTTATATGGGTATGGGTGTTGGTCATGGTGAAGATAGAGCTATAATGGCAATAGAAAATGCACTTAAAAGTCCTTTAGTAGAGCGAAATATTAATAATGCCACAGGCGTTTTAATGAATGTAACTTCAAACATGGATCTTGGTTTATTTGAAGTTAGTGAATGTGCTGAATACATGAGAGATTTTGTTCATGAAGATGCAAATGTAATATTTGGAGCATCAATAGATGAGTCTTTAAATGATAAAGTAAAAGTAACTATTATTGGTACTGGATTTAATGATGAAGGTGATTTTTTAAATTAATAAACACTTATGATTAATTTAAATTTTAATTCATTATAAATAAAAAAATATCTATAATAGATAATAAAAAAAGGTTGTCAAATTAAGAAAAATAACTAGAAACTATTGTGTTTATTTTTACATAACACAATATATTTCAACTGAATTTTCTAATCTGACAACCTTTTTATTTAAAAATCTATTATTTCTAAATAAAAAATTGTTAATTATATCTAAACTAGATATCTATTTTAGGCAACTTTCTTTTCTTTTGAATCCAATTTTATATAATTAAATATTCCAAATAACACCATAAAACCACCAATTAATATCGTCAATTTTGGCATTTCTTTAAAGAATATTATAGCCATTATACTCGCAAATATAGGTTCTGCTAAAAGAGCTGTTGATACAAATGTTGCCTTTACATGTTCTAATGCAAAATTAAATACACTATGACCAAGTAAAGTACAAACTACCGCCAAGCCTAAAAATATCATATATTCTTTATTAGAACTAACCTTAAATGGCACTTTAAATATAATATCTAGTATTACCAAAGTCATAGTACAAAAACTATATACTAAAAAAGTATAGGTATTAACATTTAAATACTTTCTAACACTTCTACCTATAATCATATATAACGAAACACTAAAAGCTCCTATTATAGCTAAAAAATCTCCAAATAAAGCTTCTTTTCCTAATGAAAAATCTCCAAAAGAAATAACTATACTCCCAACAAAAGTTAATAATATAAAAAATAATGCCTTTTTTGATACTTTTTCTTTTAAAAATATATAACTAAATGCAACAACAAATAAACTGTGAGTATCAACTAATACAGTTGAACTTGCAACTGTTGTATATCTTAAAGATAAAAACCAAGAAGAAAAATGAATTGCTAAAAATATTCCACTAAGCGCAGTTATACCTATCATTTTTAAATTCAACTTTTTTAAATTCTCTCTTTCCTTTGTAATTACTATTGGAAACAATATAATCGATGTAAATAGCAATCTATAAGTTGCAATTATAAGTGGATGTGATGTTGAAAATTTAACTAATATTGATGAAAACGAAGTGAAAAATACGCCCATTAAAACCAAAGTTTTTATATTTTTTTCTTTCAAATAAAGCCCCCCTAATTATTTAAATTATTATCAATTATTTTTATTTTCTAAAAAATTAAAAATAAACTAATATATTAATTATAACCATTTAATTATTATGACGCACAATTATATTTTAATTATTTATAAAAAAACTGTCACATTAAGAAATAAAGCTACAATATACAGTGTTACAAATTTAAAATAAACACAATATATTATTAGATTATCTGTTAATATGACAGCTTTTTTTTATTTATATAATTTTTACAATTAAAATTTAACTATTTTTTATAGCTTCTAAAGCACTTAGTTTCATGGCTCTTCTAGCTGGTGAATATCCTGAGATTACACCTATCAAAGTAGAGAATAATACCCCTCCAGTAGCGAGTTCCCAAGTTATCATAGATATTTTATCACCATAATTTTGCATCGAAAAATTACCAAGGTCTATATTTCCAGCTCCATTTAATAAATAGGAGACCAAATAACTAAGGAGTAGTCCAAGTAATCCTCCTAAAAATCCAATCATAGCAGATTCTATTAAGAATAATTTCTTGATATCAGCTATTCTTGCACCTATAACCTTCATAACTCCTATTTCTGTAGTTCTTTCATATATACTCATTACCATTGTATTTGTAATTCCTATTGCTGCAACTAATAAACTTACAGCACCTATCCCACCAAGAAGCTTTTGCATACTTTCAGCTTGGTCTTTCATTCTTTTTATATAATCCATCTCAGAATAAGCTGATAAACCTAATTTTTCTATTGCTTCTTGAACTTCCAATACATTTTCCATATCATTAACTTTAACATTTATAGTCTCGTACTTATCTTGTTTTCCATCATTTCTTGAATAACGAGAATAATTATCTTCCTTATCATCTCCATTTTTCTTTCTTTCCTTCTTATCTTCTTCCAATATTTTTTCTAATGCAAATAAATTCATATAAGCATTATTCCCTCTATAATCTTTTGCTGCTTCTAAAATCCCTATACATTTAACTTCTCTTGGCGTTAATTCCTTATCATCCTTGTCTCTATCTTTTTCTCCATACATCCTATCACTTGTTATTAATAAATCTTTATTTAATAACTTTACCTTATTTTCATCTAATCTTTCATATCTTTTTGTATTCATCTTACTAAATCTTCTTTTGATATTATCGCCTAAAATTATAGCCTCTCTATCCGATTCAGATAATAATCTACCTTCTTCAGCCTTGAATTTAAAAGCCTCTAAATCGTTAGGATTAACTCCAATGACATTTATACTCGCTTTATAATCACCCATTATAATATTCATTCTCTCACTTTTTATAGGCATTACACCATCAACATGCTTTAATTTTCTAAATACAGATACAGTTCTATCATCAAGATATTTTAATTTAGCATTAGGGTCTTCATTCCAACCTTTTTGAACTTCAACAGTTGTTAAATCTCCCCAATTTTCCAAATCTTTTTTGAAATTATATTCAGTTGCAATACCTAAAGACATCATAGTTACAATAGATGCTGTACCTATTATAACTCCTAAAATTGTAAGAATAGTTCTTGTTTTTCTTCTAAATAAATTAGCTAGTGCCATTTTAAATAAATCATTGCTATTCATCTAACTCCAGCTCCTCTAATTCTCTTTGCTTTTCCTTCTTTCTTTTTCTAATCTTTAAAATTGCCACTATTATAACTACTAAACCTACACCTCCACCGATATAATACCATAGAGAAATTCCTTCTGGTTCTTCTTCTTTACCTTCAAAATCATCAAAATCTCCATAATCAGGTTCTTCATATTTCATAGCAGTCAAAGTAAATGGCTTTTTCGTTTCTAATTTATTTCCAATATCATCTTCATATTCAAATATTATATTACCAGTTATTTCTCCTTCTTTTTCTGGAACAATAGTAACACTATAATCATCATCTTGTCCTTCTTCAAATTTACCTTCAAAAGTAGAACCATCTTCTACTCTAAAACCTTCACCTTCTGTTTTTATAGTAAGATTATGAATAGTTGCTCTACCCATATTATAATAATCTAAATACAAAGAAGTAGGACTTGTAGCATATACTTCAGGCGGTAATTCTATTTCACTTAATTCAAGTCTCATCTCTTGTATAACAGGTATTGCTATAGTTTCTTTTTCACTATAAGAATCCCCTGAAGAATCTTGATAATCTAAACTAATATCCAAACTATGAATTTTATAATCTGCATCAGGCTTTGCCTTTAATTTTAATACTTTATTTAAATTATTAGACTTTGATATCTTTTCTATAAAAAATGAATTACTTGATCCAACAGGTAAAAATACATCACCCGAAGAACTTAATGTTACTTTTACATTTCCAATATCCTTTGATTTACTAGTATTTAAAAATGATAAATTAAGATTAAAACTATCTCCAGCCTTTATATATTCACTTCCGTAAGAATAGTTATTTACAATTAATTTAGGCTTACCTTCATCAAATGCATCTTTATTTGTATAAATACTTATATATTCATAATACTCTTTTGTATCATTGCTATTTACTGTTTCATACTCTGTCTTAATCTTTATTTGATTACTCTTAGTTTTTTTAATATCATTTGTTGTAAGTTTAAACTCTACATGCTGTTTTCCCATTGAATTTAATGTCTGTATATTTTTTATAGATGTTGATTTTGATAAAAACTCATCTTCCATTTCAAGTGATACTCTTAGTTTTTTAGCATCATCCGCAGTAGGATTAAATAAATCAAATGCTATTATAAAATCTTGATTTTCATCAATTTCCTGTGGATATATCATATTCTCATAAACAAAATCAATCTCTCTTTCGTCTTCAGAAACCACTCTAATCGATGTATTTGCCGTCGTTTCATGTTCCTTACCAAGTGAGTCATAATAGACATATTTAAATGGTATATTATAAACTCCAGATTCTAAATCTTCATTTGCAAGCACATTAAATTTAATTTCTTTTTCTGATTTTCCATCCAAAAAACTAATTAATTGTGAATTCATTGATTGATATACAGTTATTTTTTCATTATCTGTAAGATAAACTTTTATATTTTTAGCTGGTCTATCTCCATTATTTTTAATAGTAAATGTAACTTCTTGGCTTCTTCCAGCAACTAATGAATCTCCATTTAATTTTACCTTATTAACTCCAAGAATTGCTCCTACTTTATCATTTTTTACTTTTATATAATATATTATTTCGTCAGATATTTTTTGATCATATAAATTCTTATGTTCTAATTTAAATGTAACTGGATATATCTTTGGCTTTGCATCCAAAGACACAGTCATCTTTATATCTATTTTTCTTTTTTCTCCTCCAGAAAAATTTCCAATATCTTGATTCATATTCTTACTTTCTATTATAAAAGGATATTCTTCAGCGTCACCAACAACAGGTGAAAGTTTAACATCGTATGCTCGACCATCTTCATTATCATTTTCAATAGAAAGTGTTATATTAGCTTCTTTTCCAGCTTCAAATTCTTTAATTTCCTCATTATCTACTATCACTAGGTTTGCATTATCCCTATCTTTTTCATCTGCATATGTAATATCTATATTTATAAATAGATTAAACAATAATATATATATCATAATAAAACTAAATTTCTTTATTTTCATCGTTAACCTCCAACTTTTTTATTTTTTCTTTGTTTTCTTTATGCTCATCTTCTTTTATCTCTTTATTATCACTAACTTCTAAGTTTGTTTCCTTAATTTTTTCTTTATCTTCTTTCACTTTTGAGTTAACAAGCTTATTGGTATTTCTATTTCTTACTTCAATATCTTTTACATTTCCATCAAATATATATACAACTCTATCAGCATAATCAGCAATAGTTCTATCATGAGTTACTATTATTAATGTTTGATTTTTTTCTCTTGCTATATTAACCATAAGTTTCATAACTTCTTTTGTAGTTTTAAAATCTAAGTTTCCCGTTGGTTCATCTGCAAATATTATCTCTGGATTTGCTGCAAAAGCTCTTGCAATACCAATTCTTTGCTGTTGTCCCCCTGACATTTGATTTGGTCTATGTTTTGCATATTTTGAAATCCCAACATCTTTTAATAATTTTAATGCCCTTTTTTTTCTTAATTTATGAGGAACTCCTCTAAATATAAGTGGCAAACTAACATTTTCAAGCGCAGTCATAGACTGTATTAAATTATATGATTGAAATATAAATCCAATGTGTTTTTGCCTAAAATAAGCCATTTGGTCTTCGTTAAATTTTGTTATGGTTTTGTTTTTTATCTTAACAGTTCCTCTACTTGGTTTTTCAAGTCCTGCCATCATATTAAGTAATGTCGATTTACCAGAACCAGATGTTCCAAGTAAACAGCAGATTTCACCCTTATAAATTTCTAAATCAATCTTATTAAGAGCTACTATTTTTTCATCCCCAACTCTATAAATTTTTCTTAAATTTTGAATCTCCATAATTTTTTCCATCATCTCACCACCTTTTTATATAATTTTATATGAACATATACATACTATTATATCAATAAGTCATATATTATAAGCCATTACAAAATAGTTACAGATTAATATACTTTTTATTATTGACTAAAAAGTATATTAATGTTAATATTTTTATAGATATTTGAAAATTATATAATTTAATTTAATAAAGTTATTTTTTATCTTAAATACATATTTATCTTTTTTGTTTTTTAATAATATCCATATTAATTTAATATGGTTTTTAGCAATATAAATCAAAATAAATATAAAAGGTGGTGAATGTAAGAATATATTAAAAAATAAGGAGATGTTTTTTTGAATAATGAAAAAATAACAAAATTACTATTATTATTGTTTCTTTCTATAATACTTATACTACATCCTTTTTTAGGAAAATTTAATTTTGGTGGCAGTATATCTCTAAGTAATTTATTTCATATGGATTCTCCACTTGGTTCAATTGACACAGTAATTTATAATCTATTTTTGATAATTGGATTAGTTGGAAATTTATTATTTTACTCTGTTTTATATTTATTAACTAAAGAAGTTTTTTCAAAAAAATAAACTCATAAAAAAACAGTCAAATAAACAATTATGTTTATTTGACTGTTTTTTATTTTTTTATATTAAGCATTTACTAAATTTAATATCTTTTTTATTAAATGTTCTGGCACTTCTTCATATCTTTCAAAATCAATCTCAAACTTACCTCTACCTTGAGTCATAGAACGAAGATCCATAGAATATCTAAATGTTTCTGCTTGAGGTGCTTCTGCTAAAATCATTTGTTTTTTAGTATTCTTAACAGGTTCCATACCTAGTATTCTACCTCTTCTTTTATTTATATCTCCCATTATATCTCCCATATAATCATCTGGAACTATAATTTTTAATTTCATTATTGGTTCTAATAAAGTAGCCTTTCCTTCTTCCATACCTTTTTTGAATGCATTACTTGCAGCCATCTTAAATGCCATTTCAGAAGAATCAACATCATGATAAGAACCATCATATAATACTGCCTTTATATTACTAACTGGATAACCTGCTAATATACCATTTTCCATAGATTCTTTAAGACCCTTTTCTACAGCAGGTATATATCCTTTTGGTATTGAACCCCCAAATATTTCTTCTTCAAATATAAAATCTTCATTACAAGGTTCAAATCTTATCTTAACATCACCAAATTGACCATGACCACCACTTTGTTTCTTATGTCTACCTTGTACATCTGATTTTGATTTTATTGTCTCTCTATATGCAACCTTAGGTTCTTCAAGTTCAACCTCTACATTATATTTTGATTTTAACAAATCTCTTATTTGATTTATATGCATTTCACCTTGACCACCAATTAGAGTTTGTTTAGTTTCTCTACTTCTATATTTTTTTATAGAAGGGTCTTCTTCCATAATTCTATGAAGCGCGCTACTTATCTTATCTTCATCACCCTTATCCTTAGTTTTTAGAGCTAAATAAAGTTGTGGCTTAGGGAAATTTATTTGTTCAAACTCTTTATGTGATGATGATATACTAAGAGTATGATTTGTTTGAGCATCTGAAAGTTTAGTCAATATAACTATGTCTCCAGCAATAGCCTTATCTATTTCTATTTGTTTATCTCCTTCCATAGTATATATATGTGAAATTTTTTCTTTAGTTCTTGTATTTACATTATAAATTTCTTGGTCTTTTTTTATTTCACCTTCAATAACTTTTACATAAGATATCCTACCTATAAACGAATCTATCTTAGTTTTGAATATAAAACCAGAGAATTTATCATCCTTATGTTCATAACCTGCATCCATTGGCGATGGCATATAATCCCATATCATGTCTAACAGCGTATGAATACCAATATTCTTAGCAGTAGAACCACATAAAACTGGTATTATATCTCCACTTAGAACACCTTTTCTAAGACCAGTATGTATTTCTTCTTTGCTAAATTTAATACCTTCAAAATACTTATCTAAAAGTTTTTCATCACTTTCTGCAACTGATTCTAAAAGCATCTCACGAATACCTATTATTTCGTCATTCATATAATCAGGGACATCAACTGTCACACATTCCTTACCATTATATTCTCTTGCAAATAAATCAACAACATTTACAAAACCTTTAAAATCTTTATCTTTTCCCATAGGAACATGAAATGGTGCAATTTTTTTACCATAACGTTGTCTTAGCTGTTCTATTACCTTTTGATAATTTGCTTTTTCACTATCTATTTTATTTACAAATATAAGTTTTGGAATATTTTCTTCGTCTGTCATTTCAAGTGATAAATCTGTTCCAACTGCTAAATCAGATGTTCCATCTACAACTATAATCGAACCAGCAGCACCTTTTAACGCAGATTTAACCTCACTAGAAAAATCATAATAACCAGGAGTATCAATAAAATTATATTTGTGATCTGACCACTCGATTGGATATAAATCTAGGGAAGTACTAATAGTTGAATTATCATTAGGTTGACTTATCTTCTTAGCTTTATCATTAGTATATAAAATAGCTTCCATCAAGTTTGTCTTTCCACATCCACTGTGACCTAAAACAACCATATTTCTTATCTTATTCGTTTCATAAACCCTCATTAAAATTCCTCCCTTAATATAATTTTTTCCTGTTTCTAAAATAAAAATATAATACTATTTAAATTTAGTTAAGTTTATACCCTTAGAATTTTTAATTTAATCTAAATAAAAAAATAATTAATATATTTAGTATCAAATACCTAGTATAAAATCAAATTTCGACATATTTATATTTTGATAATTCTATAAGTCACTTTTTTGTTATCAAAAAAATAATTTAATTTATCTTTTTATTATATTTTAATTTTTTTTCTTCACAAATTAAGTAATAGTATAATACTTAAGCACTATTTACTATAGATAAAATTTAGATTATATGTTAGCATATTATAGAAATAGAAAAAAGATTTAAACTAAATTCTCATAAAAGATAGTGGTGATTTTATGGTAGGTTTTAAAAAAAAATATTTAGATGAAGATTCAATAGATAAATTAATCGATTTGGAAAGTAACAAGCATTTTGTTCAAAGCATGATTAATAAACAAGTAAATTACACTTATAATTCAATAATACTAATTGAATCTAAAGAAGATTATGATTATTCTCTTTTGCATCTAAACCTTTTAGACAAACTTTTAAAAAAACTAAAACATTTTAAAACTTTTAATTCTGAAGAATTATCAAAACTCAATGAAGACTATAAGGCTTTAAAAAATATATTAAATTTTGTATCCAAATTTAAATCAGATAATTTCAAAATAAATAACTAGCTTATCTATTTCACATACTTTACATAATATAAATTTGATAATTTTAAGAAAAGAAATAAAAAAGAGCACATGCTCTTTTTTATTTCTTTTTTTTTTTTAATCATGGTAGAATGTTATATAGTGAAATACATATAAAAAACATATCAATATAAGAAGGTGATTTATTTGTTATTAGATTTTGAAAAACTTCATGGGCTTGGAAATGATTTTATAATATTTGATGGTAGAAAAAATGATGTAAAAGATTATAACAAATTAGCTAAAGAAGTATGTGATAGGCATTTTGGTATAGGTGCTGATGGTATGATGGTTGTTTTAGATTCTAATACAGCTTCTATAAAAATGGATTTTTATAATGCTGATGGTTCCCAAGCTAGAATGTGTGGGAACGGTATTAGATGTTTTTGTAAATTTGTTTATGATAATAAAATTGTTACTCAAAAAAAATTTAGTGTAGAAACTCTAGCTGGAGTAATGAAACCAGAGATATTTACAGACTCTTATGACTTAGTTTACAAAGTTTGTGTTAATATGGGCAAAATAAATTTAGATCCTAAAAACATTCCAATGGATACTAATAAAGAAAAATTTATAAATGAAGATTTTAAAATTGATGATTTTGAGTTCAAAATGTCAGTCGGTGCAATTGGAAGTATTCACGCTGTAATATTTGTAGATGATTTTAAAAATCTAGATATTAAGGATTTGGGTTCTAAAATTGAAAAACATAAGATATTCAAAGAAGGTATAAATGTTAATTTTGCTAAAATAAATTCATGTGACAATATAGATGTTCTAACATGGGAAAGAGGAGTTGGGCAAACCTTAGCTTGTGGTACTGGTGCTTCTACTGTAAGTGTTATCTCATCTATGATTAATAATACTAGCAAAAAAACAACAGTAAATTTACTTGGTGGTTCTGTTTTGATTGAGGAAAAAGAAGATCAAAATGTTTATATGACAGGTCCAGCCAAAAGAATTTGTAAAGGAACATATTATATATAAAAGGTGATATTATGATATTAAAAAATTTATTAGATAATATAGATTATACAATTGTTAAAGGAGACTTAAATAAAAATATAGAAACTCTTTGTTATGATTCAAGAAAAGTAAATAAAAATTCTATGTTTTTTGCCATAAAGGGCTTTAATGTTGATGGGCATAAATTTATAAAAAAAGCTATTGAATTAGGTGCTACTACAATAGTTTTGGAAGACATCGATGAGGATTATATATTTGATGGTACTATTATAAAAGTTTCTGATACCAAAAAAGCTATGTCTAAAATAGCTATTAATTTCTACAATAAACCAATATCTAAATTTAATCTCTATGGAATTACAGGAACAAATGGTAAAACAACAACAAGTTATTTAATCAAATCAATATTAGAAAACAATGGTGAAAAAGTAGGTGTAATAGGAACTATTGGAAATATAATAGATGGAAAATTAAAAAAGTCTACTCATACAACTCCAGAATCTCTTGATTTACAAAATATATTTAATGATATGAGTGAATCTAATATAGATTCTTGTATAATGGAAGTTTCTTCTCATTCATTAGCATTAGATAGAGTTTATGGTAATACTTTTGATACTTCTATTTTTACCAATCTATCTAAAGAACATATGGATTTTCACAAAGATTTAGATGATTATTTTGATGCAAAATCAAAATTATTCGATATGTCAAAAAACTCTGTGATAAATATTGATGATTATTATGGTAAAAAACTATATGATAAGCTTATAAAAGATAATACTAAAAATGTAATAAGTTATTCAATTAATACTAAAGCAGATATATATGCTACTGATATAGTAAATGATATTGATGGTGCTAGTTTCTTATTAAACACAGATAAAGGTAGTATCAAAATCAAACTTCATGCACCTGGTATATTTAATGTCTATAATGCACTTGGAGCTTGTGGAGCTTGTTTATTAAATAATATATCTTTAGATTCTATGAAAGAAGGATTTGAAAACATAAAAGGTGTTAGAGGTCGATTTGAAGTATTTAAACCAAAAGATAAGAAATTTAGTGTTATTATTGATTATGCTCATACACCTGATGGTTATGAAAATATATTCAAAACAGTAGATGAGTTTGCTAAGGGCAAAAAAACTGTTATATTTGGATGTGGTGGAGATAGAGATGCAACTAAAAGACCTATAATGGGTGATTTAGCGTCTAATTATAATGATTTAGTTATATTAACTACTGATAACCCAAGAACTGAAGATCCAAATAAAATAATATCTGATATTAAAAAAGGTATTAAAAAAGATAATTCAATCTTTATTGAAGATAGAAAAGAAGCAATAGAATATGCAATTAAAAATGCTAGCGAAAATGAAATTATTCTTGTTATCGGTAAGGGACACGAATCATATCAACTTATAAATAATAAAATTATAGAATTTAATGAAAATGAAATCATAAAAAATGCATTAAATATCTAAAAAGCATATTTTAAATACAAAATTACTTTTGATGCATAAAATTCAAGTTTAGTAATACTATCTAAAAAAAATAAGCTATCGCATTATAGAAATTCGCTACAATATACTTTGTTATAAATTTTAAACAAGTATATTTAGCTGTATCATTTTCATTAATGCGATAGCCCTATCATAAAATCATTTGTAGTATAATATTATATTAATATTGTCTGTAATTATTATATGTCCTATTGATTCTTAGACTTTTTCCTAAAATCTTAGAATAATCTCTTTTCATTTTTTGTTTAAATGTTGATGCATAATCATAAAAATCCTTTGAATTTTGATATAACTCTTTAAAGATATCAATTTTATAATATTCATAATAAAATACAGGTAAATTTCCATTCTCATCAATTAAAGATATATATGGATTAGTACTTTTCATCTCATTAAATGCATTTAAAGTTACATCTAATGCTCTTTTATCTAATCTTAATTTCCAATTACCCTTCAAATCAAAAATTTGATCTAATTCTGTTTTTATTAATTTAAAATCAACATCTTCAAGTGATACATCTATATCACTATTTAATATATCATTTCTAAATTTATAATAAGAAATATCTAATTTATCATTACTCAAATACATGTTTTTTATATAATTACTACAAGCAGCCATTTTATCATTATAATTTTCATAAATTCTACTTTTTATCTTTCCTTCTTCTTCTTTTTTTTCGATTATATTTTTCATTTCTTTTATATAATCTTTCATTCTATCTAATTTCATTTGAGAAATTAAAATAAGTTCTTTTAAATAAAATAATGCATCTTCTTTTTCTTTCATTTCAAATACTATTTCTTCATTCATACTATCACCTTTGTCTTTTAGTTTTTATTGGTAAGATTATTTTAATTACTGCCCCATTATCATTATAAGCTTTAATTTCTCCACCGTGAAGATTTATTATAGTTTTTGATATACAAAGACCAAGACCACTAAGACCATCACTACCTTTATAGAATCTTTCAAAAATATGATTTATATCTTCTTTTTTAAACCCATCACCATCATCTTTTATATATATAATTATATTTTCTTTAGTAAGTTCATCAAATATTTCTATGTTTTCTTTTGCATACCTAATTGAATTTGAAATTACATTTATAAACACTCTTTTGATTCTATTTACATCCAAAAGACCTTTTATTTTGTTATCTAAATTATTTTTTATTTTAATATTTTTTTCCTTAGCTATTAGTTTTAAAGTATTTATTGAATCATCAACAATATCATTTAAGAATACATCTTTTAATATCAATTGATTACCTTCTTCTAATTTACTTAAATATATTATTTCTTCAACAATAATTTTTAGTCTTTTACTTTCATCCATTATAATATCTAATGATTCTTCTATTTCATCACCCTCAATAACACCATCTTTTATAGCCTCTGCATAACCTTGAATAGACATAAGTGGTGTTTTTAATTCATGTGATGCATTTTGAATAAATCTCTTTTGTAATATATCTTTTTCCTTAAGCCTCTTAGCTAAAGACCTAAAACTTTCATAAATACTTTGTATTTCATCATTAGTATTAATTTCGTCCTCTTCTAATTCATCATCTAAATCATAATATTCTATCATTCTTTTTAATTTTTCAAGTGGTTTTATAAGTGTTTTTGAATATATTATTATCATTATACTTATAAATAAAGCACTTGCTAATAAACTAATTATTATTGATCTACTAAATATATCTCTTATATAAAGTAATTGATTTAATCTTATAAAAACATACAATCTACCTTTATAATTCTCATATTCATCATATAAATTTACATATTCAATTAGATAATTCTTATTTTGATAACTTCCTTCTAATATATTTTCTATATTAACTATAATCGCTTTATCTTCTTTTTCTCTTAATGTTTTAAAAATCATTTTATTATCATTATCTATAAGCATCATACTTGATTCCATTCGCCTTCCAGCAAATCTAAATCTTAAAAATTCTTCTACGCTAAATCCCTTTATCTCTATTTTTTTATTTTTTTTATTAAAATTTTGAATATCCCTTTTTAATTTATCATCAATTGCATCTTTTCTTAGAAAATCTTCTTTTAATTGTTTTGGCTTTAGTGTTTGAGCAACATATTCTAAGTCCCTTTTTAATTGCATTTTATAATCATTAATCAAATATCTTTCTGATAATATATTAAAAATATTATAAGTTATTATTACGACTAAAACAATTATTGATATAAAACTAAATATTATCTTATTTATTAATTTACCTCTCTTTTTATTCATGTTCTTCCACCTTATATCCAAACCCCCAAATAGTTTTTATTTGAATCTTAGAAAATTTTAATTTTTTCCTAATTCTCTTTACCAAATCATCAATAACTCTGGTATCTCCAATATAATCATAACCCCAAATTTTTTCTATAAGAACCTCTCTTTTAAATGCAATATTTTTATTTATAAATAAAAACTCTAATAAATCAAATTCCTTCTTTGTAAACTCAATTTCTTCATCTTTTAAATATACATTTCTTCTATTAGAATCCAACACTACATCTTTTATTACTATCTTATTACTATCTTTTTCATTTATACTTCCCGCTCTTTTTAATATTTTTTTTATCCTTATAACCAATTCTCTAGGACTAAAAGGTTTTGCTAAATAATCATCTCCACCAAGTTCTAATGCTAATATTCTATCAAATTCTTCATTTTTTGCTGATACAAAAATAATTGGTACTTCGCTTATTTTTCTTATTTCCTTACATAAAGTAAGTCCATCCATATCTTTCATCATTATATCTAAAACTATTAAATCTGGATTTATATCATTAAATTCTTTTATTATATCCTCTGTTCCATCAAATAAAAAAGTATTATAATTTTCTTTTTTTAAATATTTATCAATCAAATTTCTTATATTTTTTTCATCATCAATAACAAATATATTCATATAATTTACATCCTTTCTGTTTAGACTTATATATATTATAAAATGAAATTGTGTATTTTCTATGTTAAATACCACTATTTGAGCAATTTTCCCCATATTTTTTATCTAATAAATCAATATTTTTAATAAAAAATAAAAATTATAAAAAATTTTTTATTTTTTTGTTTAAAACCAAAAATCATAGGTATATATATATTAAATAATAATATTATTATTAATCTCTTTTAAGAGATGGCTCAGTTTTTTTATTAATATTAGTATTAAATTGATAAAGAATGGGGTGATTTAAAGAATTTTAATTATTTATTTTACCAAGGTCATCAAAGAATATTAAGAAAAAAGGAGATGGTTCCACCAAAACGTTTATAGTTCAATATTTATACTTAACAAGATTCTATTTTTAGAATATTGCCAAAAGAAAGGGTGGTCAAAGGAACTTATTTAATTTACGAGTTTCAAGTGATTAAGGAATATTAAACATGATAGGAGATGATTCCACCAAAATGATTAATTTAGAACCCGAGGTTTAAGGGAGTGTTTTTATAGAAACTTATAAAAACACTCCCTTATTAATTTTTTGTATTAATTTATATTGATCATAAAAAAAACTATACTAAAATTTATTATAATTTTAGTATAGCCTAAATATTTTTTATTTTAATCTCATTAATTTATATTATCTGACTGGACAAGCTCCATTTTCACAACCTTCATCACCTATATCAAATTCTGTTTCTTCTTTTTCATATTTACTTATAAGTGACGGTACAAAAGGTTTCATATCTTTTACTCTCTTATCATATTCATCTTTATTAATTTCTTCATATGGTAATAACTCATAGAAATTATCATCTAAAGACAAGAATGAAAGAGCAACTACTTCATCCCAGTTTTTATAAACCCATTCTTCAACATCTTCCCATTCATGGTCTCTAACATGAATGGTTATAGAACAATTGTGTTCAACATAGTTTTCCATAAATAATTTATAATTTTCTAATTGTTCAATAGCACTAACATCCATTTTTGTTCTTCCATCTGGTGCTTTCACAGGAAACTCCACAACTTTTGTAGTCGCATTTTCTATAGTTTGTCCTACCTCTGGGAATACTGGATATTTTAATTCCTCGCAAACCTTAACAAGTGGGTCATCTGCACTTATTCTAACTCTTCTTATAAAATATGGTGCATGTGAATAATGAACCCCACTCGACACTGTTGGAAGTTGTGATAAAGTTCCTTCTGGTTTTACAGTTGTAATAAGCAGTGGTTCTTCCTTATTAAGTTCCTTTGCATATTTTTTAGCTTCAATTCTAGCAGTTTCTTTTAATATCGCAAGTACCTTAGCCTGTTCATCTTTTGACATAGATGTAGCATTGACCATATCTTGCCATCCAGTTAAAGAACAACCTAATAACCTATCTCTATTTTGAACCTTATCCCATTTATGCATTTCAAGTTCAACCATAGTCATTCTATATCCAGCTCTAACAGATAGTCTTTGTGCTTCTTTTAAAGCTTCTATATCTAATTTTAATTCATCATTTACAAAAGCATATACATTTACAGTTGTCAGATTACAAAGTCCCTTAGAATCTAATAAAATTTCTCCACAAGGATTTACACCATTCATATTTTCTCTTCTTTTAAGACCAGCTTCTTCATTAACCCATCCAGGTTCGCCTGAATAACGCATTTTATTTAGATGCCATTTTAATTTTTCTCTTGTTGGTTTTTTTCTATAATAAATAGAATTATTACTCATTTGTCTATGAATTATATCTTTATCTATTTCCCATTTTCCATCAACTTGTTTATATAAATTATTTTTAGCTTCTATTGATTCTTTATCATCTTCATCAACCAATACAATTTCAGCAGTTCTTCTTACTCCACCAACAACTACATTCTCACCAATTATATTTACAATATCTAGACAATCTATAGGTTTTAATTTAATTCTTTTTAAATCTTCTAGCAGTGCTCTTTTCTTAATAACTTTATCTATTTTATAAAACATATTTTTTATACTTGTATGACCACTAGCTGTACCACCAAAAGTATTTAACACCTCTCCTTTTGGTCTTACATTATCGTAATTTATTATTATATTTTCAATTGTTCTATATTCATTACTATATATAATTTTAAATAAATAATCTAAAGATTGTACCCAACCTTCCTTGCTATCTCCTATAATAATTTTTGCTGTATTATTATTTAAAAACTCCAAGCTTGTGCTATCTTTTCTATCTTCTTTTTTTATAAAAGTATAATCTTCATGAATAAGTTCATAATCAGTTCTAACCTTTGGTAAGTTGGCAACATCATCTTTTAAAATCCTAACTCCAACACCTGATCCAACCATTAAAAGATAAAATAAATCCTTAAAATCTTCAAATTCCTCTATTTTTTGAAATGCACAATTATAATTAGCCATAGGATAATTTTTTGCAACTTCAGTATTTCCAACCCAAAAAGTTCTACCTGATAAAAATTGCTTTAAATTAAATATATTATGAAATAATTTTTGTGCCTCTTCTTTTGAAGTTCTAACTAAAGAGCAATTATATTCAACAGCACGTCTAACAGTTTCCCACCAGTATTCTCTTCTTTTTTCTTCTTTTAACCACCTTGAATAAGTTCTATAGTAAACAAAATTTCCAAGTTGCATCATTGGTGATTTACTATGTTTATATTTACTTATAAATTCATTATCTAATAAACGGTCTTCTTTTTTTCTATTTGTTCTGCTTTTTTCTCTTTCATGTCTATATATAATATATCTTTTGGCTACATCTTTTCTATTCGAATCCATAAGTGCATTTTCAACCATATCTTGAATATCTTCAACGTCTATAGCCTCATCATTTAAACTAAGAGCCTTTTCTATTCTTAAAGCTATATCTTTACTCAAATCTTCATCCATTCCATTAGAAGTCTCCATCATAGCCTTTTCTATTGCTCTTTTTATCTTTTTATAATCAAATACTAATATATCATCGTTTCTCTTCTTAACTTTCAACAACAAAACTCACCATCTTTCTTTCATATTCTAAATCTATACAAATAAAACTCAAAAATAATATTCAAATAAAAATACTATATATAGGCTTTTTGTTTTTTTAAGGCCCATATATAGTATTATATACACAAAAAAATATTTTTCAATCATTGAAATTTTTCTATTTTTATGATATAAAATTTTAAATAATTTATACTTTGAATTTTAGATAATATATATTTTTGGATTTAGTAAAGTTTCTTATATTTTCTTTTGTCTTTATACAAAAAGAAGTAGATTTTTATTTTTACAATCTATTAGAACTAAATATTAAAACTCTTAAATTTAAAAATATATATTATCGTTAAAAAATTCAATTCTCCGAACAAAATGAGTTTTGAATTTTAGATAATATATATTTTTAAATTTAGCAGAGTTTCTTATATTTCATTCTAGATTTAAAAATAAAAATCTACTTCCTAACGCACAAAAAAAATTTATGCGGCTACTTCCTACTTTCCCAGGGGGACAGCCCCCAAGTATCATCGGCGTTAAAGAGCTTAACTTCTGTGTTCGGAATGGGAACAGGTGTAGCCTCTTTGCTATAGTAACCACATAAATTTCTATTAAAGTATATTAATTATACTCTAAAAACTAAATATGAATGTTTTTTAAATAAGGTCAAGTCCTCGACCTATTAGTACTCGTAAGCTGAATGCATTGCTGCACTTACACCTTGAGCCTATCAACCTGGTAGTCTTCCAGGGGTCTTACTCTAAAAAGATGGGAAATCTTATCTTGAAGTTGGCTTCGCGCTTAGATGCCTTCAGCGCTTATCCATTCCGCACTTAGCTACCCAGCCATGCCACTGGCGTGACAACTGGTACACCAGAGGTGCGTCCATCCCGGTCCTCTCGTACTAGGGACAGATCTCCTCAAATTTCCTACGCCTGCGACGGATAGGGACCGAACTGTCTCACGACGTTCTGAACCCAGCTCGCGTGCCTCTTTAATGGGCGAACAGCCCAACCCTTGGGACCTACTACAGCCCCAGGATGAGACGAGCCGACATCGAGGTGCCAAACCTCCCCGTCGATGTGGACTCTTGGGGGAGATAAGCCTGTTATCCCCAGAGTAGCTTTTATCCGTTGAGCGATGGCCCTTCCACTCGGAACCACCGGATCACTAAGCCCGACTTTCGTCCTTGCTCGACCTGTATGTCTCGCAATCAAGCTCCCTTATGCCTTTGCACTCTTCGTACGATTTCCGACCGTACTGAGGGAACCTTTGGGCGCCTCCGTTACCTTTTGGGAGGCGACCGCCCCAGTCAAACTGCCCACCTGACAGTGTCCCAGTACTAGATTCATAGTACATGGTTAGAACCTCAATGCTAAAAGGGTGGTATCCCAAGGATGACTCCACCAAAACTGGCGTCCTGGCTTTATAGTCTCCCACCTATCCTGTACATTTAACACTAAAATCCAATATCAAGCTACAGTAAAGCTTCATGGGGTCTTTCCGTCCTGTCGCAGGTATCCGGCATCTTCACCGGAATTATAATTTCACCGAGTTTATTGTTGAGACAGTGCCCAAATCATTACGCCTTTCGTGCGGGTCGGAACTTACCCGACAAGGAATTTCGCTACCTTAGGACCGTTATAGTTACGGCCGCCGTTTACTGGGGCTTAAATTCAATGCTTCGCTTGCGCTAACACGTCCTCTTAACCTTCCAGCACCGGGCAGGCGTCAGCCCCTATACTTCGTCTTGCGACTTAGCAGAGACCTATGTTTTTGGTAAACAGTTGCTTGGGCCTATTCACTGCGGCCCCCTCGTGCGTTAACACTAACGGGGCACCCCTTCTCCCGAAGTTACGGGGTCATTTTGCCGAGTTCCTTAACAATAATTCTCTCGCTAGCCTTAGGATACTCACCTTACCCACCTGTGTCGGTTTGCGGTACGGGTACCTATTTTCTCGATAGAGGCTTTTCCTGACAGCGTGAAATCAACTACTTCGCTACTTTAATTTCGCTCCACATCACATCTTGAAATTATATCTCCGGATTTGCCTAAAGATACTTTCTTAATGCTTGTACTTGCAACCAACAGCAAGCTAGCCTATCCTTCTGTGTCACCCCATCTCTCAAACAAAAATCGGTAGTACAGGAATCTCAACCTGTTGTCCATCGCCTACGCCTTTCGGCCTCAGCTTAGGTCCCGACTAACCCTGAGCGGACGAACCTTCCTCAGGAAACCTTGGGTATCCGGCCCGTGGGATTCTCACCCACGTCTCGCTACTCATGCCAACATTCTCACTTCTATACAGTCCACTGCTCCTTACGGTACAGCTTCAGCCCATATAGAACGCTCCCCTACCATTTCATAAATGAAATCCGTAGCTTCGGTAGTAGATTTGAGCCCCGGTAATTTTCGGCGCAAGACCACTCGACCAGTGAGCTATTACGCACTCTTTAAATGAATGGCTGCTTCTAAGCCAACATCCTGGTTGTCTAAGCAATCCTACATCCTTTACCACTTAATCTACATTTAGGGACCTTAGCTGACGATCTGGGCTGTTGCCCTTTCGACCATGAATCTTATCACCCATAGTCTGACTCCCGAGCAAAAGAACATGGCATTCGGAGTTTGACAGTCATCGGTAACCCAAAGGGCCCCTTTGATAATCAGTGCTCTACCTCCATGTCTATAAATCTCGAGGCTAGCCCTAAAGCTATTTCGGGGAGAACCAGCTATCTCCGGGCTCGATTGGAATTTCACCGCTATCCACAAGTCATCCCCGCACTTTTCAACGTACGTGGGTTCGGGCCTCCACAAAATTTTACTTTTGCTTCACCCTGCTCATGGATAGGTCGCCCGGTTTCGGGTCTACAGCAAGTAACTAAACGCCCATTTAAGACTCGATTTCTCTACGGCTTCGAACCTGAAGTTCTTAACCTTGCTACTTACCATAACTCGTTGGCCCGTTCTACAAAAAGTACGCAGTCACACTAATAATGTGCTTCTACACCTTGTAGGCAAAAGGTTTCAGGTTCTATTTCACTCCCCTCCCGGGGTTCTTTTCACCTTTCCCTCACGGTACTATGCGCTATCGGTCACTAGGTAGTATTTAGCCTTGGGAGGTGGTCCTCCCGTCTTCCCACAGGGTTTCACGTGTCCCGTGGTACTCTGGAGTATGTCAAAAGTCTTCTTGTTTCGTCTACAGGACTATTACCTTCTTTGGTGGGTCTTTCCAAACCTCTTTGACTACAATACCTCTTCTTTAAGACATATCCTAAACCCCTAAAAAGAAAACTTCTTAGGTTTGGGCTTATCCCATTTCGCTCGCCGCTACTTTGGGAATCGA
>CP148265.1:1310000-2080000 GCA_045345765.1 Peptostreptococcaceae bacterium AGR-M142 | reverse complement strand
CTACACCTCGACTTTAATATATACAAAATTTTAATGGCAGGGGTAGCAGGATTTGAACCCACGGCATTCGGTTTTGGAGACCGACGTTCTACCACTGAACTATACCCCTATTTTTAAAGTGGTGGGCCTTCAGGGACTCGAACCCCAGACCTACCGGTTATGAGCCGGGCGCTCTAACCAACTGAGCTAAAGGCCCACTTTAAAATAATTCTTATTAAAAACTACATATCAAACTAATCAACTGGTGGGCTTAGCTGGACTCGAACCAGCGACCTCACGCTTATCAGGCGTGCGCTCTAACCACCTGAGCTATAAGCCCTTAATGGTCGAGGTGGAGGGACTCGAACCCCCGGCCCCATGGTCCCAAACCATGTGCGCTACCAAACTGCGCTACACCTCGAAATATGATATATAAATGGCGGAGAAGGAGGGATTTGAACCCTCGCGCCCCGTAAAGAACCTACTCCCTTAGCAGGGGAGCCTCTTCAGCCACTTGAGTACTTCTCCATATTTATATGGCGGAGGAGGAGGGATTCGAACCCTCGTGGGCTTGCACCCTAACGGTTTTCAAGACCGCCCCGTTATGACCACTTCGGTACCCCTCCATAACAGTTTAATACTTCATTTTTAATTTTAAATGGTGATCCATCCGCGACTCGAACGCGGGACACCCTGATTAAAAGTCAGGTGCTCTACCGACTGAGCTAATGGATCGTTGGCTGGGAATGCTGGACTCGAACCAGCGCATGCAGGAATCAAAATCCTGTGCCTTACCGACTTGGCTAATTCCCAAAATTATGGCGTGCCTGCAGGGATTCGAACCCCGGACACATGGCTTAGAAGGCCATTGCTCTATCCAACTGAGCTACAGGCACATAATTGGAGCGGGTGAAGGGAATCGAACCCTCGCAACTGGCTTGGAAGGCCAGGGCTCTACCACTGAGCTACACCCGCAACTAAAATTGGTGGAGGAGACTGGATTTGAACCAGTGAAGGCGATGCCAACAGATTTACAGTCTGCCCCCTTTGGCCACTCGGGAACTCCTCCAATTATGGAGCTGGTGATGGGATTTGAACCCGCGACCTACTGATTACAAGTCAGTTGCTCTACCAATTGAGCTACACCAGCATTTTAAATGGCGACTTGGAAGGGACTCGAACCCTCGACCTCCAGCGTGACAGGCTGGCATTCTAACCAACTGAACTACCAAGCCATTTAATATAATTGCTTCATATTATAAAATTGATGGTGGGCGTAATTGGACTCGAACCAATGACCCTCTGCTTGTAAGGCAGATGCTCTCCCAGCTGAGCTATACGCCCATCAATATAAAATGGTGACTCCTAGGGGAATCGAACCCCTGTTACCGCCGTGAAAGGGCGGTGTCTTAACCGCTTGACCAAGGAGCCAATGTGCTTTTTGGTTGCGGGAATAGGACTTGAACCTATGACCTTCGGGTTATGAGCCCGACGAGCTACCAACTGCTCCATCCCGCGATATTATGGCTCCGAAGGTGAGACTCGAACTCACGACCCCCTGATTAACAGTCAGGTGCTCTAACCAACTGAGCTACTTCGGAACAATCAAACTGGCTACTTCCTACTTTCCCAGGGGGACAGCCCCCAAGTATCATCGGCGTTAAAGAGCTTAACTTCTGTGTTCGGAATGGGAACAGGTGTAGCCTCTTTGCTATTGCAACCAGATTTGTTATCAAAAACAAGATTTATTTTAAATCATTTTTGATACTTTGTCAAGAGTAATTTTAATTATACTCTAAAAACTATATATGAATGTTTTTTAAATAAGGTCAAGTCCTCGACCTATTAGTACTCGTAAGCTGAATGCATTGCTGCACTTACACCTTGAGCCTATCAACCTGGTAGTCTTCCAGGGGTCTTACTCTAAAAGATGGGAAATCTTATCTTGAAGTTGGCTTCGCGCTTAGATGCCTTCAGCGCTTATCCATTCCGCACTTAGCTACCCAGCCATGCCACTGGCGTGACAACTGGTACACCAGAGGTGCGTCCATCCCGGTCCTCTCGTACTAGGGACAGATCTCCTCAAATTTCCTACGCCTGCGACGGATAGGGACCGAACTGTCTCACGACGTTCTGAACCCAGCTCGCGTGCCTCTTTAATGGGCGAACAGCCCAACCCTTGGGACCTACTACAGCCCCAGGATGAGACGAGCCGACATCGAGGTGCCAAACCTCCCCGTCGATGTGGACTCTTGGGGGAGATAAGCCTGTTATCCCCAGAGTAGCTTTTATCCGTTGAGCGATGGCCCTTCCACTCGGAACCACCGGATCACTAAGCCCGACTTTCGTCCTTGCTCGACCTGTATGTCTCGCAATCAAGCTCCCTTATGCCTTTGCACTCTTCGTACGATTTCCGACCGTACTGAGGGAACCTTTGGGCGCCTCCGTTACCTTTTGGGAGGCGACCGCCCCAGTCAAACTGCCCACCTGACAGTGTCCCAGTACTAGATTCATAGTACATGGTTAGAACCTCAATGCTAAAAGGGTGGTATCCCAAGGATGACTCCACCAAAACTGGCGTCCTGGCTTTATAGTCTCCCACCTATCCTGTACATTTAACACTAAAATCCAATATCAAGCTACAGTAAAGCTTCATGGGGTCTTTCCGTCCTGTCGCAGGTATCCGGCATCTTCACCGGAATTATAATTTCACCGAGTTTATTGTTGAGACAGTGCCCAAATCATTACGCCTTTCGTGCGGGTCGGAACTTACCCGACAAGGAATTTCGCTACCTTAGGACCGTTATAGTTACGGCCGCCGTTTACTGGGGCTTAAATTCAATGCTTCGCTTGCGCTAACACGTCCTCTTAACCTTCCAGCACCGGGCAGGCGTCAGCCCCTATACTTCGTCTTGCGACTTAGCAGAGACCTATGTTTTTGGTAAACAGTTGCTTGGGCCTATTCACTGCGGCCCCCTCGTGCGTTAACACTAACGGGGCACCCCTTCTCCCGAAGTTACGGGGTCATTTTGCCGAGTTCCTTAACAATAATTCTCTCGCTAGCCTTAGGATACTCACCTTACCCACCTGTGTCGGTTTGCGGTACGGGTACCTATTTTCTCGATAGAGGCTTTTCCTGACAGCGTGAAATCAACTACTTCGCTACTTTAATTTCGCTCCACATCACATCTTGAAATTATATCTCCGGATTTGCCTAAAGATACTTTCTTAATGCTTGTACTTGCAACCAACAGCAAGCTAGCCTATCCTTCTGTGTCACCCCATCTCTCAAACAAAAATCGGTAGTACAGGAATCTCAACCTGTTGTCCATCGCCTACGCCTTTCGGCCTCAGCTTAGGTCCCGACTAACCCTGAGCGGACGAACCTTCCTCAGGAAACCTTGGGTATCCGGCCCGTGGGATTCTCACCCACGTCTCGCTACTCATGCCAACATTCTCACTTCTATACAGTCCACTGCTCCTTACGGTACAGCTTCAGCCCATATAGAACGCTCCCCTACCATTTCATAAATGAAATCCGTAGCTTCGGTAGTAGATTTGAGCCCCGGTAATTTTCGGCGCAAGACCACTCGACCAGTGAGCTATTACGCACTCTTTAAATGAATGGCTGCTTCTAAGCCAACATCCTGGTTGTCTAAGCAATCCTACATCCTTTACCACTTAATCTACATTTAGGGACCTTAGCTGACGATCTGGGCTGTTGCCCTTTCGACCATGAATCTTATCACCCATAGTCTGACTCCCGAGCAAAAGAACATGGCATTCGGAGTTTGACAGTCATCGGTAACCCAAAGGGCCCCTTTGATAATCAGTGCTCTACCTCCATGTCTATAAATCTCGAGGCTAGCCCTAAAGCTATTTCGGGGAGAACCAGCTATCTCCGGGCTCGATTGGAATTTCACCGCTATCCACAAGTCATCCCCGCACTTTTCAACGTACGTGGGTTCGGGCCTCCACAAAATTTTACTTTTGCTTCACCCTGCTCATGGATAGGTCGCCCGGTTTCGGGTCTACAGCAAGTAACTAAACGCCCATTTAAGACTCGATTTCTCTACGGCTTCGAACCTGAAGTTCTTAACCTTGCTACTTACCATAACTCGTTGGCCCGTTCTACAAAAAGTACGCAGTCACACTAATAATGTGCTTCTACACCTTGTAGGCAAAAGGTTTCAGGTTCTATTTCACTCCCCTCCCGGGGTTCTTTTCACCTTTCCCTCACGGTACTATGCGCTATCGGTCACTAGGTAGTATTTAGCCTTGGGAGGTGGTCCTCCCGTCTTCCCACAGGGTTTCACGTGTCCCGTGGTACTCTGGAGTATGTCAAAAGTCTTCTTGTTTCGTCTACAGGACTATTACCTTCTTTGGTGGGTCTTTCCAAACCTCTTTGACTACAATACCTCTTCTTTAAGACATATCCTAAACCCCTAAAAAGAAAACTTCTTAGGTTTGGGCTTATCCCATTTCGCTCGCCGCTACTTTGGGAATCGATTTTTCTTTCTCTTCCTCAGGTTACTTAGATGTTTCAGTTCACCTGGTTCCCCTCCAATAGCTATGAATT
This sequence comes from Peptostreptococcaceae bacterium AGR-M142, assembly GCA_045345765.1. Taxonomy (GTDB): domain Bacteria; phylum Bacillota; class Clostridia; order Peptostreptococcales; family Peptostreptococcaceae; genus JAOARY01. Next base: position 2,075,442 of record CP148265.1, on the reverse strand, counting down.
CACTAAAGGATACTTAGACATTACTCTAAGTGGGTTTCCCCATTCGGAAATCTCTGGCTCAACGATTACTTGCATCTGACCAAAGCTTATCGCAGCTTATCACGTCCTTCATCGGCTCCTAGTGCCAAGGCATCCGCCTTTTGCCCTTAATAACTTGACCTTATATCTAAAATTAACTTATTGTTAATCTGTTTAAAAAACTGATTCATATATAGTTTTCAAAGTACAATTGAAAGTGGTGGAGGTGAGGAGATTCGAACTCCTGACCCCTTGCGTGCAAGGCAAGTGCTCTCCCAACTGAGCTACACCCCCATTTAAACTCTCAAAAATAAACAGCATAAGAACTTACTCCTTAGAAAGGAGGTGATCCAGCCGCACCTTCCGATACGGCTACCTTGTTACGACTTCACCCTAGTCATTGATTTCACCTTCGACGATTCTCTCCTAAAAGGTTAAGTAATCGGCTTCGGGCGCCCCCAACTTCCATGGTGTGACGGGCGGTGTGTACAAGACCCGGGAACGCATTCACCGCGACATTCTGATTCGCGATTACTAGCAACTCCAGCTTCATGCAGGCGAGTTTCAGCCTGCAATCCGAACTGAGATCGACTTTAAGAGATTAGCTTCACCTCGCGGCTAAGCGACTCGTTGTATCGACCATTGTAGCACGTGTGTAGCCCTAAACATAAGGGGCATGATGATTTGACGTCATCCCCACCTTCCTCCAGGTTATCCCTGGCAGTCTTTCTAGAGTCCTCAGCATTACCTGTTAGTAACTAAAAATAGGGGTTGCGCTCGTTGCGGGACTTAACCCAACATCTCACGACACGAGCTGACGACAACCATGCACCACCTGTCACCTTTGTTCCCGAAGGAAACCTTCCGATTAAGGAAGTAGCAAAGGGATGTCAAGTTTAGGTAAGGTTCTTCGCGTTGCTTCGAATTAAACCACATGCTCCGCTGCTTGTGCGGGTCCCCGTCAATTCCTTTGAGTTTCACTCTTGCGAGCGTACTCCCCAGGCGGAGTGCTTAATGCGTTAACTACGGCACCGAGGTTCGACCCCCGACACCTAGCACTCATCGTTTACGGCGTGGACTACCAGGGTATCTAATCCTGTTCGCTCCCCACGCTTTCGTACCTCAGCGTCAGTAATGGCCCAGAAAGCTGCCTTCGCCATCGATGTTCCTCCTGATATCTACGCATTTCACCGCTACACCAGGAATTCCACTTTCCTCTACCATACTCAAGTTTATCAGTTTCAAAGGCTTACTACGGTTGAGCCGTAGCCTTTCACCCCTGACTTAATAAACCGCCTACGTACCCTTTACGCCCAGTAATTCCGGATAACGCTAGCCCCTTACGTATTACCGCGGCTGCTGGCACGTAATTAGCCGGGGCTTCCTCCTAAAGTACCGTCAAAAATTCTTCCTTTAGGACAGAGCTTTACGACCCGAAGGCCTTCATCGCTCACGCGGCGTTGCTGCATCAGGCTTTCGCCCATTGTGCAATATTCCCCACTGCTGCCTCCCGTAGGAGTCTGGACCGTGTCTCAGTTCCAGTGTGGCCGATCACCCTCTCAGGTCGGCTATCCATCGTCGCCTTGGTAGGCCATTACCCCACCAACTAACTAATGGAACGCGGATCCATCCTATACCGTAATCTTTGATACAAAAGCCATGCGACTAATGTATATTATCCAGTATTAGCATACCTTTCGGTATGTTATCCTGGAGTATAGGGCAGGTTATCCACGCGTTACTCACCCGTCCGCTGCTTTCCACTTATAAATCATCCGAAGAATCAATATAAGCTTCACGCTCAACTTGCATGTGTTAGGCACGCCGCCAGCGTTCATCCTGAGCCAGGATCAAACTCTTAATAAAAGTTGATGCTCAAGATAATACTAACGTTTATCTTTTACTTGGTTTAAAACGAATAATTCGTTTAAATATATAAAAAGTAACTTATGCTGTTTAGTTTTCAAAGTTCAAATTGCTCGCCACTTGTTTAAGCGACTTCTTTATTTTATCAATGAGCAATTATTTTGTCAAGGTGTTTTTTCAATTTATTTTTTTCATAATTTCAGCCTATAAACACTGAAAATAGAAAATAGCAATCTACTCTAACAAACTTGCTTCAAAACTGTTTTCTCAAGGACAAGTAATAATATATCATCAAAAAAAAACTATGTCAATAAGTTTTTTTAAATTTAATTATATATATTTATGATTTTCTTTTTAATTCATAGTTATAATCTTGTAATTGCAAAAAAAAGATGGTATGAAAATAAATTATACTATTTCACGCCATCCTATATTAAATCTTATTTTTTATAAATTCAAATTATACATTTTTGCTTTATAAGTAAATTAAATTAATTTAATTTACTTATAATAATTGTACTTTTTCTAATACAGATGTTATTTTGCTTCCTTTTGGCAATTTCATTATCTCTTCTTTAGTTATACCTTTTATCTTAAGTATCAATACAAAATATAAAAATATCCCTATTGATATAGATATTATTGTAGATAACGTATTTGATAATATAAAAGAAAATAATTTATGCATTATAAAACATGAAACTCCCATTACAAAAGAAGCTGCAAAACTCTTTGACATAGATTTTTTTAAATCTATTTTTATATTCATAAGTTTATTCATATCTCTTATATTTAAAACAAATGCAACAAAATAAGCTGTTATTGTACCAATTGCAGCACCTTTTACATTTAAAACTTTTATTCCTGTAAGACTATAACTTACAATAATTTTTAAAACTCCACCTACAAATAAATTTTTAACTGGAATATGAGCATGTCCCATTCCTTGAAAAATTCCAGTCAATACTTGTATTGCGCATAAAAATATTATTCCAAAAGATAAAAAGAATAATATATGCCCTGCTGATGCTGATTCTTTTGGGAATAACATCTTCATTATCGGAACAGACAAACTACAAAGTCCAAATGCAGCTGGCATAGATATTAAAAACGAAGTCTTTAATGCCATATTAGTTACTTCCTTAGCTGTTTCAACTTCCTTTTTAATAAAATATTCAGATACCAATGGAACTAAACTCATAGCCATCGCCATTGTTAACACTTGTGGTAAATTAACTAAGGTTGCAGCCATTCCAGTTAGTTGACCAAACAACTCTGAAGACTCAACTACAGAAAAACCACTACTTTGCAATCTTCTCATAACTATTGATGTATCAATAAGGCTCATCATCGGAATAACAGCAGCTCCAATAGTTATTGGTATTGCAATATTTAAAATTTTTCCTATTACTTTTTGTGCATTTTCTTCTTCAAATTCATGTGATTGTTTCTTTATTGATTGTTTTATGTATTTTCTATTTAAAAAATATACTAAAAACATAAATAAACTACCTGCAAAAGCTCCTGCTGTTGCTCCAAAAGAAGCTCCCGCCGCCGCTATATCTTTTCCCTCAGAAATAAAATAAATAGCTAAATAAAGACCTAGACCCACTCTAAAAAACTGCTCTATAATTTGAGAAATAGCTGTGGGCTTCATATTTTGCATTCCTTGAAAATATCCTCTATAAGCAGACATTAAAGATACAAAAAACAAAGCTGGAGCTATTGCTCTCATAGAATAATAAGCCTTTGGATTTTTAAACATATGGTTAACCATAAAATCTGCACCAAAATAAAGTACAAAACTAGTTATAATACCTATTACAAATAACATCATAAAAGATATTTTAAAAATTCTATGCGCACCTTTTCTATCTTTTAATGCCATTTTTTCTGATACTAATTTAGATATAGCTGTTGGAAAACCAGCAGTAGAAATTACTAACAAACTCACATAGACAGGATATGAAGTAGAATAGTAACCCATACCTTCCGATTCTATAATATTTCCTAAAGGTATTCTAAAAAAGGCTCCCATAACTTTCACTATAAGACCTGCTATTCCAAGTATCATAGCACCTTTAAATAAAGATTTTCCCATCATTTCCTCCTAATCACTTTTCTTAAAAAAAGAATAGTCTAAGACTATTCTTCTTTCATATTTTCTTCAACTTTTACAATCTGATAATTCTCTTTTATCTTATCTATATTTTTCATAAACTCTTCTTCTTTTATCTTTGAATTTATCATAGGTTTTACCTCATCCAATGTTGCATAACTTACTTTTTTATCATCTAAAAGCTTAATTATATGAAAACCAAATTTACTTTCAACAACCTTAGACATTTCACCTTTTTTATTCATCGCAAATGATGATTGTTCAAATGCTGGTACCATTTTTCCTCTAGAGAACCATCCTAAATCTCCACCTTTTTCTTTACTTCCTGGATCTTCAGAATATTCCTTTGCTAATTTTGCAAAATCTTCTCCATTTTCTATCTTAGTTAATAAATCATTTGCTAAAATTCTTTTCTTTTCAACATCTTCTTCTTTAAGTGGTTTAAACTCATCAGCTTCCATATCAACTGTCGAAAGTAATATGTGTGCAGCGTGAACCTGTTCATATTTGAATTTTTCTTTATTTGTCTCAAAATAAGTACTTATCTGTTGATCTGTTACATTTATCCCTTGTTCAAATACATTCTTATAATTATCAAGCAGTGTATCTTTTTCTAATTGTTTCTTTAGAAAATCTGCATCTATGTTATTATCCTCATAAAAACCTTTTATTTCTTTATTAGCTTCCAAACCTTTGTTTAATTCTTCAAATCTACTATTTAAAAGTTCTTCACTAACTTTATATTTTTCATCATTTGAATAATTAGAATATACTATCTCACTTAAAATCATCTGATCTAAAACTATTTCTCTTAAATACGTTAGATATGTTTTTCCTTCTCCAACATCTTTAGTCCAAATATCACTGCCTTGAGATAATTCTATACCAGGCTTATACATATTTACTTTTTTATTAAATTCATTTTGCGTTATTACTATTGTTTCTTCGTTTTCTTCGTTTTCAACTACTTTTGTAATCTTTGCAACAACATTATCTGGCGCATCGCTCTTTGATAAAAAACTGCAAGCTGATGACGATATAAGTACTGCAAAAATCAAAAATATATTTAATATCTTCTTCACTTATTACACCTCACTTATTTATTCAATATTTTAATTATATAGTTTTTACTTATATATATCAATTCATGTAACCTTTTTGTAATTATTTTTCAATTACTGTTTGTGTGAATTTTTCCATTTCACCAACTATGTTTTCAACTAACTCATAGCCTTTATCAAACTTTGGAACAAATCTATAATAAGGTTCAAATAATATCTTATTATCAAGATGTTTAACACTTTTTATATTTAATTTTTTAGCCATAGACTTTATATATCCTACTCTTAATAAATTTATAACAGGTAGAGGTAAAGTTGAAAATCTATCTTCAATTTCCTCTTCAAGCTCATACATATCATTTTTATCTTTTATAAGAGCAATTCTTTTATATATATCTATTTTCATTTTTTCATCTTGTATATAATCTTTTGGAATGTATGCATTTAATTTTAAGTCTATTTCAGTATCTACATCTTCTTTTATTTCTTCACCTTTTAATTTCTTTATTGATGTGCTTAACATTTTAACATATAAATCATAACCTATTGTAGACATATGTCCATGTTGATTAGAACCCAAAACATTTCCAGCTCCACGAATTTCTAAATCTCTCATGGCAATTTTAAAACCAGAGCCAAATTCAGTAAACTCTTTTATAGCCTTTAATCTTTTTTGAGATACCTCATTTAATACCTTATCTTTTTCATACATTAAATAAGAATACCCCTGTCTTTTTGATCTTCCAACACGACCTCTTAATTGATATAACTGTGATAAACCCATCTTATCTGCATCATAAATAATAATTGTATTTGCATTTGATATATCCATACCAGTTTCTATTATAGTTGTACATACCAAAACATCATACTCTTTATTTAAAAAATCAACCATAATCTTTTCTAAATTCCTAGAAGTCATCTGTCCATGCGCAAGTGCTACTTTAGCATCTTTTACTAAGGATTTTATCTTTATAGCCATCTTTTCAATATTTTCAACTCTATTATATACAAAAAATACTTGACCTTTTCTATATAATTCTCTTTCTATTGCATCTGCTATAATATCATCTTTTGACTCTACAACATAAGTTAAAACTGGATGACGCTCTTCAGGCGGCTCTTCTATTGTTGATAAGTCTCTTATTCCCGAAAGAGACATATGCAAAGTTCTAGGTATAGGTGTGGCTGAAAGAGTAAGTACATCAACAGAAGTTTTAAATTTCTTTAGACTTTCCTTATGTTTAACCCCAAACCTTTGTTCTTCATCCACTACTAAAAGCCCTAAATTCTTATATTTTATATCTTTTGATAATATTTTATGAGTTCCTATTATTACATCTACAAGACCTAAATTTAAATCCTCTATTATTTGTCTTTGTTCTTTTAATGTCTTAAAGCGACTTAAAACCTCCACTTTAATGGGGAATTTTTCAAATCTTTCTTTAAAATTTTCATAATGTTGTTGGGCTAATATTGTAGTTGGAACTAATACGGCCACTTGTTTGCTATCCATACAAGCTTTAAAAATAGCTCTTATTGCAACCTCTGTTTTTCCATAACCAACATCACCACATATTAATCTATCCATAACTTCTTCTTTTTCCATATCCGATTTTACTTCCTCTATTGCTTTTATTTGGTCATTTGTTTCTTCAAAAGGAAATAAATTTTCGAATTCTCTTTGCCAAGGAGTATCTTTTGAAAAAGCATAACCTTTAACTTTTTCACGTTTAGAATATAGTTCTATTAAATCTTTTGCCATATCTTCGATAGATTTTTTTGTCTTAGCTTTTGTCTTTTGCCACTCATTTGAACCCATCTTATTTAATTTAACTCTTGAATGCTTTGCTCCAATATATTTTTGAACCTTATCAATTTGATCAATCGGTACATATAATACATCGTCACCACTATACTTTAATTTCATATAATCTTTTTTTATACCATCAAGCTTAAGTTCATCTATACCTAAGTATTTACCTAATCCATGGTTTTCATGAACCACATAATCATTAACTTCTAATTCTAAAAATGAATCTATTTTCTTAGCATTTTTTCTCTTTATCCTTTTTTTCTTTTTCTTGTGATTTCCAAATACCTCCTTATCCGTTATAAGCAAGAACTTACCTTCTTTGTATTCAAAACCTTCAGAAATATCTGCTGTGATAATATTTATATTGTTTTTTGATTTGTAAATATCCTTAACTGATGAATATGTTATACTTTCGTCTTTTAAAAACTCTTGCATATTAGTTGCCAACTCATCTTTTGCAAAAGATAATACTATTTTATAATTTCTCTTTTTATAATATAATAGTTCATCTTTTAAAAAACTTAGTTTTGAATTGTAATTAGAAGCTTCCTTTATTTCTAGATTAATCATATTAACTTCATTTATAAGTTTTTTATTTTTAAATAAATTTTCATATAAAATCACATTCTTATTTTCTAAAAATTCATAAAAATCAACTTCTTTATATAACAAATCACTCTGGGATTTTAAAGCCCACCCTTTTTCTCTTGAATCTAAGAAGTTTTGATGGAATTCATCTAATGACAATTTAAGCCTTTCTTTTACCTTCTCAAAATCATTTAATATAATTAAAAAATCTTCTTCAAAATAAGAAAATAAACTTTTGTCCATATTTTTATATAAATAATCTATATAATTTTCAAGATTTTCTATATACGAATTATTTTTCAATTTATCCAATATCAAATAAAAATCTTCATTTTGTATTTCTTTAGCTTCATTTAATAAACTTTCTTTATCATATTCTTTAGGATAAATAACCTGTCTAGTTGGCATTATAGAACACAATTTTATCTTTTCTATAGATTTTTGATTTTGTGCATCAAAATAACGAATAGAATCAACTTCATCATCAAATAATTCTATTCTTACAGGTTGTGAACATGGCGGATAAAAATCAATAATTCCACCTCTTATGCTAAATTGACCAATTCCTTCTACAATTTCTTCTCTTTCATAACCAAAGTCTATTAGTTTTTTTGTCAAAGCATTTAAATCTAATTCTTGCCCAATCTTAATATCAATTATACTATTTTTAAATATATCAATTGGCATATATTTTCTTAATAAACTTTCTATACTAACTATTAGTATTATATTTTCTTTTTTACTAAGTCTATATAATATATCAATTACATTTGCATCTTCTTTTCTATCTCTTGCTTCTAAAAAATAAAAGAATATATCTTCACTTGGCAAGAAATAGATAATATCATCTTCAATATGTGGCTTTAATTCTTCATATCTCTTTTTAGCTTCATAATCACTTGCACATACATATAAAATCTGCTTTTTAGATTCCTTATATAAAATCTTTGTCAAAAAAGGTTTTATAGAATCTTCTAACCCACTTATATTAAGTGGGTAATCTTTTTTATTTATATTATTCATTATTTCTTTGAACAAATTGGTATTTTTAAGATATTTAACTATACCCTTATCCATCTTAATCATCCCTATCTATTATATTTATTCATAGCTTTATCTAAACCATCACTAAGTATCATATCAAGTGCATTTTTAAAATCTTTTATATTTTCATTAACTAATTTTCTCTCATCATTAGTAAATTTACCTAAAACATAATCAGCTAAATCATAATCTTTAAATGGAGGCTTTCCTATACCTATTCTAATTCTAGGAAAATCATCAGTTTGAATTTGATATATTATAGACTTCATCCCATTATGAGTTCCTGCACTACCTTTTTTTCTAATCTTAGTTTTTCCAACTTCAAAATCTATATCGTCATATACAACTATTAAATTACTACTCTCCACATCTTTATAAAAATTAAGTATATCTCTTACACTTTCTCCACTTAAATTCATATAAGTTTGCGGTTTTACAAGCATTAATTTTTGACCATTTATATTTTTTTCACCTATAACCGCTTTAAATTTCAATTTATTCATCTGTATTCCATATTCACTTGCTACATAATCTATAAAATCAAAACCAACATTATGTCTTGTATTTTCATACTTCTTTCCTGGATTACCAAGTCCCACTACTATATACATCTATATCTTCCTTTCTTCTTTATAAAAACTAATTAAAATACTTAATCTATTATACAAGAGTTTTAAAAAAAATAAAATTAAAAAAGAAGGGTTAACCCTTCTTTTTTAATTTTATTTTTCTTTTATTAGAATAATTCACTAACCGAACCATTTGAGAATATCTTTTCAATAGCATCAGCTAAAATTGGTGCAACTGATTCCACCTTGATTTTATCAATTTTTTTATCATCTTCTAAGTTTATTGTATCTAATACTAATAATTCTTTTATTTGAGAATTTTTTATTCTTTCTATTGCAGGTCCAGATAAAACAGGATGAGTACAACATGCATAAACTTCCTTTGCTCCTCTTTCTTTTAGAGCATTTGCAGCATTTGTTATAGTTCCTGCTGTATCAATCATATCATCTATTAAGATAACATTCTTACCATCAATATCTCCAATTATATTCATAACCTCAGAAACATTTGCCTTTGGTCTTCTCTTATCAATTATTGCTATTGGTGCATCTAAATGATTAGCAAAGTTTCTAGCTCTTGTAACACTTCCTAAATCAGGAGATACAACAACTAAATCTTCAAGATCTAATTTTTTATAATACTTTGCAAGTATTGGTACTCCAAGTAAATGATCTACTGGGATATTAAAATATCCTTGTATTTGCGCTGCATGTAAATCCATAGTTAATACTCTTGAAGCTCCTGCAGCAGTAAGTAAATCTGCAACTAATTTAGCTGTAATTGGATCTCTAGCCTTTGCTTTTCTATCTTGTCTAGCATAACCGTAATAAGGCATAACAGTTATTATTCTTCCAGCTGAAGCTCTTTTTAAAGCATCAATCATTATAAGTAATTCCATTAAATTTTCATTAACTGGATTACAAGTAGATTGAATTATAAATACATCTCTACCTCTTACTGTTTCATTGATATTTACTGATATTTCACCATCACTAAATGTTGTAACTAAAGCATTTCCAACCTTATGTCTCAGGTTTTCTGCTATTTTTTGTGCTAATTGCGGATGAGAATTTCCAGCAAAAATTTTCATTTCTTTGCCTATGTAATTCATTATAATGAATCCTCCTAAATTTGATTTTAATAAAATATACAAAATGAAATTTCAATAAATTTCATGAACAAACTATTTTTTATTCCAATTATCCTTGTTAACTTGTCTAGCTCTTGCTATTGCTAAATTATCTTTTGGTACATCCATAGTTATTGTAGAACCTGCTGCAATATAAGAATTTTTTTCTACTTTAATTGGTGATATTAAATTAGTATTACAACCTATAAAACTATTATCTTCTACTGTAGTTCTAAATTTATTTTTGCCATCATAATTTACAAATACAACACCACAACCTAAATTTATATCTTTACCTAAATCTGCATCACCTATATAAGTAAGATGAGATGCTTTTGTATTATCATCTATATTAGAGTTCTTAACTTCAACAAAATCACCAATCTTAACATTTTTACCTATATTACAATTTGGTCTTATATATGCATATGGTCCAACTGTAGTATTTGAATCTATTTTTGATTCTAATACAGTTGAATTTGCTATATTAACATTATTAGCTATATTTGAATTGACTATTTTTGAATTCGCTCCTATATTACAGTCTTCACCAATGACAGTATTGCCCTTTAGTATTACATTTGGTTCTATTATAGTATCCATACCTATTTTAACATCTGAGTCTATATAAGTTGATTTTGGATCAATTATATTAACACCTTCAAGCATATGATTTTCATTTATTCTTTTTCTCATTAATTCATTAGCTTTTGACAAATCTAATTTTGAATTAACACCCATAATTTCTTCTATTAATGCTCCGCTAAATGCACCTACTGCTTTACCTTCATTTTTAATTATCTCTAATGTATCAGTAAGATAATATTCTCCTTGAGCATTATTATTATCTATTTTATCTAATGCTATTTTTAAATCCATACCATTAAATATATATATTCCTGAATTTATTTCTTTTACTAAAAGTTCTTCTTTCGAAGCATCTTTTTGCTCTACTATTTTAAGTAAATTATTATCATCATCTCTTATAATTCTACCATAACCATTAGAATTTTCCACTATACATGTAAGAACCGTTGCTTTGTATGAATTTTTATTATGATAATACAAAAGATTTTTTAATGTTTCTTCATTTAAAAGAGGTGTATCACCACAAAGAATCATAATCTTATCATCATCATTTATAAAATCTTTACACATCATAACTGCATGACCAGTTCCCAATCTTTCTTTTTGTTCTGCAATCTTTACATCTTCATTTAAAGCTTTTAAAACTTCATCTTTCATATGACCAGTTATTACAACAGTTTCTTTTGAGCCTGCTAACTTAGACACATCAATAATATGATTAACCATTGGTTTTCCACAAACTTCATGTAATACTTTTGCCTTTTTTGATTTCATTCTTGTACCTTTTCCTGCCGCAAGAATTATAGTTTTAAAACTCATCCTTTCACCTCTTTTATAATTTTCATTAAATACTATATCATTTTTTTTCTAAATTGTATACACAAAAACAATAAAAAACTCAAATAATACGCATATATAATTTATATGACATATTAAATATTCCCAATAAAAAAACCCGTCTAAATCAGACGGGTCTAAATTTGTTCTTCTACTGTTTCATTTGAAGGTTCACTACTTCCATTTTCTAATTCATCTTTATAAGCATCTAGAACCTGATCTTGAATTAATTTTCTTGTATCCGAATTAATAGGATGTGCAATATCTCTAAATTCACCTTCTGCAACCTTTCTACTTGGCATTGCAATAAAAAGTCCATTTTGGCCATCTATTATTTTAATATCATGCACTACAAAAGCATTATCAAATGTAACTGAAACTATGCCTCTCATCTTCCCATCGTCGGTAATTTTTCTAATTCTAACGTCTGTAACTTCCAAAGTCTTCACTCCTTTTAAGCATTTCTTTCATTTAGTAACATCAGTCCTCAAATAGATATATACCTATTAGATAAACGCTTTAAACAATTTTTATAAACAAAAGGAGTTCTTTATTAAATTTTTATTTTTTATTAAGAAAATAAATCTATAACTTTTTTGTTTGGAAACACATTTATTTTTCCTGTTTCTTCATCGACATTTGCAAGTTCTAATAATGATATATAATCATCTATTAATTTTCTACTTGGTTCCATTGTAGATATTAAAATTCCTTTAGCTATAACCTCTGCCTTAAACTCTTTCATAAGCGCTTCCATACCTCTTAAGGTACCTCCACCTCTCATAAAATCATCTATTAAAACAACTCTTGAGCCCTCGTCTAACGCTCTTCTTGGCAAGGTCATTGTTTGCACTAAATTTTTTGAACCAGATACATAAGTTATACTCATAGAAGAACCTTCTGATATTCTTGCATTCTTTCTAATTATTACAAGAGGCAAATTCATAGCTTTGGCTGTTGCTAGTGCAATTGGAATACCTTTAGTTTCCATTGTAACAACATAGTCTGCCTTTTCATAATTTAAACAAGATGCAAAAACCTTACCCACTTTGAATGCTATTTGCGGATTATATAATATATCGACCAAATATAAAAATCCACCAGGTAAAATTCTTTTTGTATCTTTTAAGTTCTCACAAAGTTCCACCAAAAATTCTTTGTTTTCAACTTTTGATATTTGTGGTATATATTTAACTCCACCAGCAGCTCCTGATATAGTTATAACTTTTCCAAGTGAAAGTTTTTCAAAAACATTTTTAACAACCAGTATATCTTCACTAATAGTAGATTTTGCAGCATTAAACTTCTCTGTAAAATAACTTAGCGTAAAAATTTTATTGGGATTATCTGATAAAATTTTTACTATTGCTCCAATTCTTTCATTTCTTTTAAACTTCATAAAATCCCCCACCTTAATTTTTATAAAACAATTATGTAAAATTGCGACTTTATCTTATGTTATAATAACTTTATGTTTAGCTTTTTCATTATATACGAAAATTAAGACTAATTCAATAGCTAAACGTTCAGATTTTTTTAGGAGGTAGTTCAATGAATATACATTTCATCGGTATTGGCGGTATTAATATGAGTGCACTTGCCCAAATCGCTTTATCAAAAGGATATAATGTATCTGGTTCTGATATTAATTTAAATGAACATGTAAAACAACTTATAAAACTAGGCGTAGATATTAATTTAGCACAAGTAAAATCAAACATTAAAGATAATATAGATTTAGTAGTATATACTGCTGCAATAAAAGATGATAATGAAGAACTTATGGAAGCGAGAAATAAAAAAATAAAAACATTAGAAAGAGCTTCTTATCTTGGTGAACTTATGAGTCATTATGAAAATTCAATAGCTATAGCAGGAACTCATGGAAAAACAAGTACAACTTCCATGACAGCTGTATTATATGATTTATTAAATACAGATCCCACAATATTAGTGGGAGGTGATTTATCTCATATTGGTGGTAATTTAAAAATAGGAAAGTCAAAATATTTTATAACTGAAGCATGTGAATATGTTGATAGCTTCTTAAAATTCCACCCTAAAATTTCACTTGTAAGTAATATAGAAGCTGATCATTTAGATTATTTTAAAGATTTAGACCATATAAAAACTTCTTTTTTGCAATTTATAAATCAAACAAAAAAAGACGGTTTTATAATAGGTAATGGTGATGATAGTAATGTATTAGATGTATTTTCAAAAACCAATAGAAATACTATAACTTATGGATTTAACTCTAATAATAATTATCAAATTATAGATGTAATTAACTTAGATGCAAAAGGTAGTATATTCAAATTAAAAAATAATGATAAAATTTATGGACCATTTGAAATCAAAATACCAGGAAAACATAATATTTATAATGCTTGTGCATCTTTATTAATATCGATTTGCAATGGTTTAGATGAAAATAAATTGAAAGAATCAATAAGAAATTATAAGGGTGTGGATAGAAGATTTCAAATAAAAGGCGAGTATAACGGTGCTGTTATAATAGATGATTATGCTCATCATCCATCTGAGATAAAAACAACATTGGAATCTGCAAGAAAAATTTGTAAAGGTAATTTATATTGTGTATTCCAACCACATACTTATACAAGAACAAAATCCTTATTTAATGAATTTGCAAACTCATTTTCAAAAGTAGACTTAGCTATAATAGCAAAAATATATGCTGCAAGAGAAAAAGATAATTTAGGTATTAGTTCAAAAATGCTTAGCGAACAAATTGATAAGAACAATATCAAATCGATTTCTTTTGATACTTTTGAAGAAATATCAAATTATATAAAACCACTGCTAAAAAAAGATGACATATTCATGACCATCGGAGCAGGTGATGTTTATAAAATATCTGACTTAATATTAGATTAATTATTACAGCCTTTGCTTTTGGGTATTAAAACAGTATAGAAACTTTTCTATTCTTTTATTCGTTTTATAAGGAGTGTGATTGTTATGTTAAACAAATATAGATTTGATAAAAACTCTATACCAGTAAAAGAAGGCGAATTCAAAACCATAGAACGATTAGATGGTGGTGTTAGCATATTAATAGAGAGAAACGATTTTTTCAATTCTATTAAAAAATTATTGTTTAACACTCCTCAAAAAACAGCTATTGATCTTGACCTAGTTGGTTCTGATATTTGGAAATTAATTAATGGTCAAAACTCAGTATCTAAGATATGTAATATAATTAAAAATAAATATAAATTTGATAATCAGAGCGTAAATTTTAGAGTAGAAGGTTTTATACACTCCTTTGCTCAATATCATTTTATATATTTTAAAGAAAATGATGATGATGATACTATAAATTTTAATATAGAAGGTTGCAATTAAAAATTGCAACCTTTTATTTTTATTCCTTATATATATTTATTTTTCTCTGGATGAAATTTTATAGAAGGATCTATATGAACATACACTTTTTTTACATTCTCTATATTATTTTTTATATTATTTTCAACAGAAGTTGCTATAGTGTGTCCCTTTTCGACTGTCAAATCAGAATCAACAGCAACAGCAATATCAACATAAATCATGGGACCATGTTTTCTTGTTTTTAAACTGCTTATATAGTCAACACCATTTGTAGTTTTGACTATATCAATTAATATACTTTCCTTTTCCTTTTCTATTGATGCATCCAAAAGTTCATTTGACGTATCCTTAAGTACATCAATTCCAACTTTAAAAACACATACGCAAACTATTAAACTGGCTATTGGGTCTAGTATTTTATAACCAAATCTAGCACCTAAAATCCCTAAAAATGCAGCAATAGATGAAAGTGCATCAGATCTATGATGCCAAGCATCAGCAATTAATGCCTTTGAATTTATTGATTTTCCAACTTTTATAGTTATTCTATATTGATATTCTTTTACAATTATTGATATAAACGCCACTATAAGTGGTAACAGCGAAGGTTTTTGTATCTCATCTAAATTAATTAAAGATAACACTCCTTCATAACCAATCTTTAAAGCTATTATTATAAGTGTTATTGCCAAACAAAATCCAGCTAAAGTCTCCGCCTTTTCATGTCCATAATTATGACCTTCATCATTTGGTTTTTTTGATATTACTATACCAATCAAAACCCCAATTGAAGAAAATACATCTGAAATTGAATGTATTCCATCAGCAATTATTGCTGATGATTTTCCTATTACTCCTGCAAATATCTTCGCTACTGATAATATAATATTTATAATTATGCCCAAATTGGTTATTTTGTTAGCCTCATCATATCTTTTATCCATTTACTTATCTCCTTGTTAAACATTTATATGTGCAAAATACTCTAAATTATCAGTATCCTTATTAAATGCCCAAATAGTATTATCACTCGAAAGAGCATAAGCATCATATTTCCCTATTGTAACAAATTTTATTGGCTTTGGACAAGACATTTTTTTAGGCTTTCTAATTGGCTGACTTTGATCTTCAAAACTTCCCCAATAATATAGTTTTCCTGATTTATCAACGGCTACAGAAATTCTATGCTCTGCAAAAATCTGTTCAATATGACCAACACCTTCAACTTGAACAGGTTTATTATAATTTCCACCTCCAATACCTAATTGTCCAAATTCATTATTTCCAGCAGCCATAACAAAACCCTCTAAGTTCAAAAATAAAGTAAAATCCTTTCCACAAGCAATTGCTTTTACATTTTCTATTGATAATGTATTTGGAATCCTTTTATCTGTTCTTGAACCATCACCCAATTGTCCATACTTATTACTCCCCCATGTATGCGCATTATTTCTAAGATCGACTGCCGCACAATGTCTTTCTCCAAAACTAATATCTCTTACATTAAATAAACTATCTATATCTATTGGTTTTAATCTATTTGCATTAGTACCATCACCTAATTGTCCAAATTTATTATTTCCCCATGTTCTTAACTTCCCATCAACTGCTAATGCTCCACCAAAATCAAAACCAGTTGCTATTTTTTTTATTTTAACAAGTCTTCTAACCATATTTTCTTCATCACTACTTAATATAGAATCTATTCCTAGTTGTCCAGATTCATTATTTCCTCTACTATAAACATGTCCATCATATTTAAGATAATAAAAATGTCCTTCTGAAAATGCAAATTTTCTTACATTATCTAAATCCTCTAATTGCTCAAACGAATATTCAAACCCATCCTCATCTTCTAATACATGTTTTACAGATTTATAAACCTTTCCATTATTTTTAAGAAGTAGTAAATCTTCTTCAGTTCTATAAATCGCTTTAACGCCTTTCTTCTCTAGCACTTCAATTTCCTTTACTGCGTATGGAGACCATGAACCATATTTATCTTGAACTTTTAATTTTATTTCATATTTGCCTGGTTCTCTAAATCTAATTTCTTTATTTTTCCATTCTTCCTTTACAATTTCCCTTCCCTCTGTAATAGATTCTTTTGATGAATAATTTATATTTGTAGTTGTATAAATTTCCATAGGAGATATTTTTATAACTGCTTTTGGTTGTATACTTGATCTCTTTGTATCTCCATAATAAAGAATAATTGAATTTTTCCCTACATCTTTATCATAATAAGCCTTTGATTTAAATATCTCTTTTAATTTTTTTAAACTTTCATCTGTCAAATCTTTGATTATTAAGCCTTTTTTATCCTCTGTAAATTCATATTTATTACAAGCATCTTCACAGTAATTTAATTTTTTTATATAATCTTCCAAACTTTTTAAATCAAGTGGCAATGCATGTTTTTTTTCCTTGTATAAAGTAAGCGCCTTTCCTATAACCTTATAATCTTCTATTACTAATATGTATTCTTTAGGTTTCATAGCTCTTCTAATCATTATTAATATAATAATCATCACGGTAGTAAGCACAACCATTACTCTAACAAACATAAAATCAACCCTTTTCATTTATATTTTTCTAAACCTGTACCCTCTTTCGTTATTTTTATATAGTATATATACCGTTTTTTATCTTTTATAACACTTTTATAATTTAAATAAACTCTATTATAATAATATAATATTTTAATTTAAAGATAATTTTAGTGCATTTTTTTTTGGTATATGTTAATCTTTTAATATATAAAAAATAATATATAAAAAATTTTTTATTGATACTTCTTAATATATTAACCCATCTTATTTACATTAAAATATTATTAAGGAGATATTAATTATACATAAGAGGAGGCTCATTATGATTAATGAAGAAAGAATTTTAAATGAATTTTTAGAATTAATTCAAATTGATAGTCCAACATCAAAAGAAGGTAAGATTGCAAAAGTATTAGAAAGCAAGTTAAAAGAATTAGGCTTAGAAGTTACTATTGATGATGCTGGTAAAAAAGTTAATGGGGAAACAGGTAATGTTATAGCTAAATTAAAAGGGAAAAAAGATGCACCATGTATATTATTTAGTTCTCATATGGATACTGTAAGCCCAGGTATAGGAGTTAAACCTGTAGTTGATAAAGAAAAAGGAATAATAGAAAGTGATAAAACTACAGTATTAGGTTCTGACGATAAAGCTGGTATTGCTGCAATTTTAGAAGCCTTAAGAACTATAAAAGAAAATAATATCGAAACTGGTGATGTTGAAGTTGTTTTTAGTATCTGGGAAGAAGGTGGCTTAAACGGAGCTAAAAACCTTGATTATTCTAAATTAAATTCTAAGATGGCATTTATATTAGATAGTGGTGGAGCTCCTGGACAAATAATAACAAAAGCGCCAGCTCAAGATAAAATAGATGTTAAAATAATAGGAAAACCAGCTCATGCAGGTTTAGCTCCTGAAAATGGTATATCTGCTGTGATGGTTGCAGCAAACGCTATTTCGAATATGAAATTATTAAGAATTGACGAAGATACTACTGCTAATATTGGTAATATAAATGGTGGTATAGCTACTAATATAGTTATGCCTGAATTAGAAATAAAAGCAGAATCAAGAAGTTTATCAAACGAAAAATTGGATGCACAAACAAAGCATATGGTTGATACTTTCAAAAACTCTGCTGAAGAATTCGGTGCTAAAATAGAAATAAATACTTCAAGAGCTTACGGTGCATTTGCATTATCTGATGATGAACCTATAGTAAAATTAGCAAAAGAAGCTTGTGAAAACTGTAAATTTGAAAGAGTTTATACTTGTTCAACAGGTGGTGGAAGCGATACTAATATCTATAACGCTAATGGAATAAAAGCAGTTAATTTAGGTGTTGGTATGCAAAAAGTTCACACATTAGAAGAATATATCAAGATAAAAGATCTGCAAGATTCAGCAAGAATGGTATTAGAAATAATAAAAACTACTGCAAAATAAATAAATAAAAAATAAATAAAAAAAGTGCTTATAAGCACTTTTTTTATTTACCCTCGTATATAAGTTCATATAATTTTACAAACTCTTCAATACTTAAAGTTTCTCCTCTTCTTTTTAAATCTATTTCATCTTTTACAAGTTCTTTAATTTCATCTTTTGAAATTGATAATGAAGATGATAATGTATTTAATAAAGTTTTTCTTCTTTGTGCAAATGCACCTCTTACAATTTTAAAGAATTTCTTTCTATCTGACACCTTATATGGTAACTGCTCATAAATATTTAATCTAATAACTATTGAATCAACCTTTGGCTGTGGAATGAATACCGTTTTTGGAACTATACCTATAATATCAACACTACTGTAAAATTGTACTCCTACAGAAAGCGCTCCATATGTTTTTTTATTAGGCTTAGATTCTATTCTTTCTCCAACTTCCTTTTGAATCATAACAACCATATTTTTAAGAGGAATTTCTTCTTCTAAAAATCTCATTATTATAGGAGTTGTAACATAATAAGGTAAATTAGCAACTAATTTAACTCTCTTGCCTTCAAACTCTTCATCAATAAGTTTTTTGATATCTAATTTTAATATATCTTCGTTTACAACAGATGCATTATCAAAATCAGCTAAAGTTTCTTCTAATATCGGTATTAGAGTTTTATCAATTTCAACTGCTATAACTTTCTTAGCTCTTTTTGCTATTTCTCTTGTTAAAGTTCCTATTCCAGGACCTACTTCAATAACGTAATCATCTTCCTCAATAAGTGCTGAATCTACAATTTTATTTAATATATTATTATCTATTAAAAAATTTTGTCCTAATGATTTTGAAAATTTAAATCCATGTTTATCTACTATATCCTTTGTAACCTTAGGATTGGATAATATATCCATATTATTCACCTAGCCTTTTCTTCATTTCTATTATACCTTCTTCAAATTCTTCTCTTGTAACTCCGTAATTATTTAATCTTATTAAAAATTGTTTGGCATTACCATAACCAATTCCCAAAATATTTCCCAGTAAATCTCTTCGATTTGACGATTCATCAAACATTATAAGTTTATTTTTTATTAGATCCGTTTTTGAAAATTCTTTTTTAACTTTTATATTTTCATATCTTACTTTAGATAAAGCATTTAAAATACTTTCTTTAGAAGCATTTTCAATACCTATATTATCACCTTTTTTATTCATAGCCTCTTCTCTTGGCAAAAATGCATGTTTTGCATTTTCAACTAATTTCGAAACTCTAAGTCTAATCTTTTCACCAGCATGGTCTGGATCTGTAAAAATTATAATTCCTCTTTTTTTAGAAGCTTCTATAATCCTTTCTTCAACTCCTTTTGGAAATCCAAAACCACCAGTAGCTATTAAGTCCGCATCAATAGCTTTTTTTACTGCATCTATATCATCTTTTCCTTCAACAACAATAACTTCTTTTATCAAAATAATCTATCCTTTCATCTATTCATCCTTAACAATAATAATTGACCCAAAAACTATTAATATTCCAAGTAAATTAATCATTCCTATCGCTTCTCTAAAAAATATAATAGACATTATAATTGATATAACAATCTCTAATGTAGCTATTATACTAGCAGTCGATGGTAAAACACCTAAATCCATTCCTTTATAATAAAATAAATATGGAAATACCGTGCCAATCAAACCAAAGCCCAAAAATGCCAAAAGAAATTTAAAATCAAAATTGATATTTTTTATTTGACCTATATTAGAAAAAGGTATTGTAAAAATAAAACCTGATAAAAAACTGTAAAATATAACCGAAAAGCTATTATACTTCGAAAGTGTTAATTTACCTAAAACCGGAACCATAGAATATGTAATTCCAGCACCCAAACCAAATAATATTCCTAATACATCACCTTTTAAAGTTCTTAAATCAAATCCTGTAACAGTTATAAACGCTCCAATCATACATAATAATAATGAGAACACTTTCTTTTTAGATATCTTTTCTTTATAAAATACAAAAGAAGATATACCAACAAATATCGGTGATGTATACAAAAGTATTACAGCAGTTGAAACAGTCGTTTTATTTATCGCATTTTGATAGGAAAGATTAAATAAAGTTTGGGTTATAAATCCTATTACCAAAGATATTATTATGCCTTTTTTGTCTATCTTAAAAAGATTTTTGTCATTTGCAAAAATATATACAAACATAAACAACGATGCGGATAAAAGTCTTAGTAATCCACTAAGCTCAGGACTTGCACCGTATGATGTTATAGTTCTTGAAAAAAGCGCAATACTTCCCCAACAAAGAGCTGCCATACAAATACTTACTACACCTTTTAAATAACTATTTTTATTTTCAGTCTTTAAAACTACGCTCATAAATTACTCCTTATATTCATACCTAATTATTTAACCATTATTAAATGATAAAACAAAAGTAGAATTTAATCAACAAAAAAAGCTGTTTTTAAGATATCTATCTATATATTTTACAATTTAAAATCAGCATAATATATAAATTTTATTCTTAAAAAACAGCTTTTTTCTTCTCTTTATTTATACAATATAAATAAGAAATTTTAATCTAAAATATTTATAAAATATTATTTATTTTGGTTTCTTCTTTGTCTTTGATTTTCATTACCATATGGACATTCGTTATTTTGATTTCCTCTTTGTTTAGAATTTTTACCGAAGCCTTTGCCCTCACCTGTACCATCTTTTCTACCATTATATTGACCCATATTAAGACCATAACCAAATCCTTGGCCCATATTAAATTCGCCATTTTCATAATTAGTTTTAATTTTTTCTAATATATCTTTTGCTTCCTCTTTAGTAAGTTTAGAATCCTCAACCATTTTATCTAATACTAATTCTTTATTTTCTAAAGATTCTTCTAAAAACTCATCTAATACATCTTTGTCCTTAGCAATATCATGTATAGTTTGATTCGAATCTCTAAGGTCGTATACTTCTTCTACTTCCATATCCAAAATATCAGCCAAGATTTGTGCTTGACTTCTAATATCTTGTGCAAAAGAAAAACTAAACATAGATACAAACATTCCTAAACCTAAAACCATTGATAATAATCTCTTTTTCATTTTAATTCCTCCTTAAATTTTATAGAATTTCTTTTCTATAATCTAAGTATAGGATTTAAATATGTCATTCATGTGACATTTTTTAATTTATAAAAAAATAAAATTCAACACCATTTATATCTAGAGATATATTTTCAAATCCAAAATCAAAACCATGTAATTGTAATATTTTTTTTACTATACTAAGACCAAGACCACTTCCATTTCCTTTTTTTGTTCTTGATTCATCAATTTTATAAAAACTATCCCATATAAGTTTTTTATTCTTATCCTCTATAAATTTACCACTATTAAATACGCTAAATTTATAGCTATTTTCTACTTTTTTTAATTCTATTTTCAAATATCTATTTTCATCTAAATGATTTATCGCATTATCTAAATAATTTCTTATAACATGCTTTATATCATTTTTGTTTGCATTTACTTCCACTATATCTTCTTTAATGAGTTCTACATTTATATCTTCCTTTTTAAATATAATATTATATTTTTCTAATATTTCATCAATCAATTCAGATAAATCAAATTTAATTTTTTTGATTTCAAAATCTACATCCTCAAATTTAGATAATAAAAGTAATTCTTCAACCATATTACTCATATTATTTACTTCTTCCTCAACAATATTAATGTAATTTTGTTTTTTATTTTTTTCAACTTCCTTATCTTTTATCGCTTCTATATAGCCTTTTATTATAGTTATTGGTGTTTTTAATTCATGAGATACATTTGAAACAAAAGTTTTTCTAAGTTCATCTAATTCTTTTCTTTTTTTTAAATCCTTTTTTAAATTCTTTATAAATTTTTCTAATGAATCTGACATTTTATTTATACTCATTGCCAAAATAGATATTTCATCTTTTGAATCTACCTTTAATTTTTTACTAAAATCTAAATTCGATATATTCTCTGTTATCTTTGATAATTGTATAATTGGTTTTGTTATTTTTAAAGAAAAACCTATAGCAATTAGTAAACTTATAAATAAGGCTATTATAGAATTTATTAGAATAAAATCAGAAGAAATATCTATACTCTTATCAATATTTTCAAGAGGAATATCTACAATATATTTATAATTTTTTAATTTATAATATAGTGTCAAAAATTCTATATTGAATTTAGTTTTTGTCGAATATAAAAATACATATTCATTTTCATTTAAATTATCAAATTCATTTAAATCATAACTAATAGAACTATAGTTATTTGAGTTATTTTGATTGTAATTATTTCCACCCATATTTCTATTCATTCTCATACCTGAAAAACTATAATTTAATACTATATTATAAAGCTTTTTATCATCTATTAATATAATATTTCCATCAAAATTTACATACTTATCCACTATATCAATCTCATCTTTTTCTTTATTTATCCTAAGTACTAAATCACTAAGTTCCTCTTTTTTTCTTTCTATATAATAATTTTTTAGATAAAATTTATTTCCCATAAATATTATCATTGTGTTTAAAGATATTATTATTAAAAATATTAAAAATAATTTAGATTTTATTGATTTCATTATTTGCCTCCAGCATATAACCTACATTTCTCACAGTTTTTATATATTTACTTTCGTCATTTAATTTTTTTCTTAGCCTTTTTATATGTGTATCTACTGTTCTAAGACCTCCAAAATAATCAATACCCCAGATACTATCAAGAATTTGATCTCTACTAAGAGCTTTGTTTTTGTTATTCATAAAATAAAACAAAAGTTCATATTCCTTATTTGTTATTTCTATCTTCTCATCATTTATATATAATTCTTTTGAATCTAAGTTTAATTTCATATTATTTATATTTAATATATTTGTACTTTCTTTTTTGTAAATTCTTTTTAATATTGCTTCGACTCTCTTTAATAATATATTCATATTAAAAGGTTTTTTGATATATTCATCAGCCCCTACATCAAAGCCTTTTAACTCATCATAATCCTGTGTTTTTGCAGTAAGCATTATTATTGGAATTTGTTTTTCCTTTCTTATTTCTTTAACTACTGAAAATCCATCATAATAAGGCATCAAAACATCTAATATCGCTAAATCTATATCTTTATTTTTTAATAAATTTAAAGCCTCTTTACCATCCTTTGCTTCATAAACTTCATATTTTTTACTTAAATAATCTTTTAATAAATTTCTTATATTACTCTCATCATCGGCTATTAAAATTTTATACATCATATAAATCATTCCTTTTTTAATTTTTTGTTGACAAAGACTAAAAAAAGCATTAAAATAAAATTGTAATCAAAACAAAATTGTTTTAATTGCTTATTTGAAAAAACATTATTTTAAAATAAATAAGAATCTAAGGAGGATAATTATGAAAAAATATGTATGCGATGTATGTGGTTATGTTTATGATCCAGAGGCAGGAGATCCAGATTCAGGTATAGCTCCAGGAACTCCATTTGAAGATATTCCAGATGATTGGGTTTGTCCATTATGTGGTGTTGGGAAAGACGAGTTTTCAGTAACTGAATAATATAAAAAAAAAGTTAAATTAATTAGAATCCTAGTTAATTTAACTTATTTTTTACCCCAAAATAGAATTATTAAAAACAAAAATACTATTTTAATACATAAATATTAAGAGTTTTTCGTCCAAATCTATCTACAAAATCTTTATCTTCATAATATATATCTATTTTATTTCCCTTTATTGCTCCACCTGTATCCTCAGCGCTATAAATTTTTTTATATTCTTTTATATATACTTTCGAACCAAGCGGTATAACTTTTGGATCAACTGCTATAACTCCAGCTCTGACTTGAGTTCCTGACCTTGTCATTCCATAATACTTATCACCAGGTCTTTTTCCTGTACTTTCAAAACCAGCATGATAAGCTGTTGCTGATACTTTTAAAGCCTTTTTAAATTGAATTTTTTCACCTTCCGAAGTTATAAAATAATCTTTCGTTCCTTTTTTTATCTCTTTAGAAACAGATTCTTTTATTAAATTGGTCTTTATAAGTTTTGACTCAATTAATTTTGAATTCAAATAAGAATTTTCATATACGTATTCTTTCTTCCCCTTTATTCCTTTTTTTAATACTATAGTCTTTCCAAGTTCTAAATTATTATCTTCATTAATTATAGTATCAAAATCAATATCTTTATACTTTTTTACAAATTTTGTTTCTACCCTATTTATTTTAATATCAAAATTACTATCTAATGCTATTTCTTCATTCAAACTCGGCTCTACTATATCATTTTTGTTCAAAACTATATTTGCTTCTTTAATTATATCTTCCACCTTTGTATTATATGTTTTTACTATAATCTCATTTTCAAAATCAACTATCTTTATGTCTCTAGCTCTTTTTATTATTATATCCATACCATCTATTAATTTTTCATCTTTAGAATAATTTATATAATCTGCTTTTGATATTTTTATTTTATTCTCATCTAAAAATTCTTTTATATTTTTTTTAAAGCTTCTTTTGATTATTGTATTATCTTCTTTTGAATCCATTATTTTTATATCTTTTTTACAATAATCATATGAAAATATAAGTCCCAAAGCCAAAAAAGAAATTATAAAAAAATATAATCTATCCCTTTTCATATAAATTCACATCCTTTATATAATTATTTTTACTAATTTAATTTTATTAATAATTTTATGGGTATAAAACAAATATGTAACAGAATTTTTTCATAAGTTTTTTACAAAGTTCAATAATGGAGGTGCTTAGAATGCCTAGTATTTTAGCTTTTTTTGAAGAACCAAAAACTGCTTATAGCTGTCTTACAGATATAAGAAAAATCATTCCACATGAAGCTAAAGCTTATACAGTAGCTAGACAAGAATATGTAGAAGAAGAAAAGTCAATATCTGAATATGAACCTAATAAATTAAAAATTGCAACAAATATAGGTGGACTTCTTGGAGTTTTACTTGGTGTGTTCATATCCTTTAGTATGGCTCAAAATATATTTAGGAGCTTATCACATACAGTTATGATTATATTAGTTTTATTAGCCTGTGGTGCTGCTGGAAGTTCAATAGGCTTTATAGTTTTACTTTATAGTGGTAAAAATACTAGAAACTATATAAGCCATCCTGAAAGAAAAAACCTAATATTAATAGTAGAATCACCTGGTGACAGCAAAGACAAAGTTGTTGAAAAAATACAAACATATAATCCTTCAAAATTAAAAATCTACTAACAAAATTATTAATATTATATCATTTAAATTTATATTTTTGTAAAAATATTTAAAATAATTAATTTATGAGTACTCATAAATTAATTATTTTTTTAATTCCTCAAATTTTTTTAGATAATATGCCCTTTTTTGCCCCCCCTCATCAAAATCATAATCAATAAGATTGATATTATCTAAATTCTTTAAAGCTTTTGTCTTATTTGCATCTACATTTGTAGGAAACTGATAAGAACCAACCTTAACGCCTACTTCCTGTGCTTTTTTAGTAAGAGCAAAATCAATAAAAGCTTTTGCATTTTTTTCATTTTTGCAATTGTTTAAAAGAGCTACACAACCAATTTCATATCCAGTACCTTCTTTTGGCACAGCCATTACAAGATTTTTATAACCTTCTCTTTCATACCTAACCACATTATTTAAAAAAGTTACAGCTATCCCTTGTTCATTAAGGCCAACAATCATACCTGGTGTAAGTCCTGATTTAGTGTATTTCTTTACTTGCTTATCTAATTTCTTTAAATAATCTAACCCTTCATCCTCACCCAAAAGCTGTATTAATGTAAAAATAGTAGTATATGCAGTTCCTGATGTTTTTGGATTAGAAAGTATTATATTTCCCTCATATTCAGGACTTAAAAGATCAAACCAGGAAAGAGGCATATCCAAACTATTTTTATTCAGCCAATCCCTATTTGCTATAAATCCTAAATATCCAATATATACTCCAGTCCAATATCCTTCTTCATCTTTAAATTGCAAAGGTATATCATCCCAATTTTTTGATTTGTATTTTTTTATAAGATTATAATTTTTAGCAGCTATAAAAGTATCTGCCGTTCCGCCATACCATACAGATGCTTTCATATCATCTTTTTCTTCTTTTAATTTTTCTAAAATTTCTCCACTACTCATTCTTATAAATTTAGTCTTTATTCCATATTCTCTTTGAAACTCGTCCAAAACAGCAATAGCTTGTTCTTCCATAACACTTGTATATATTATAAGTTCCTCTTCTTTATTAAAGATATTAAAAAAACTAAATCCTAAAATACTAAAAATAAAAAATATAATATAATATTTATTAATCCTCATATAACCAGCTCCGTTCAATTATAAATCCTTCTTTTTCAATATACTATAAATCTTTCTTATTTTAAATGCTCAATATTTCAAAAAACTTCGGAAAAAAAAGTATTAAAAAAATGTTTTCCTATTGGCTCTTCTTTTTATATTAAGGATTTTAACGAATTTTGCTTTTAAGCCAAAAAATTCACTTTAAATATTTTAAGTATATAATTATTGATTTTAAGCAATTTAAAACCTATAATCAAATCAGGAAATCATTTTCATAATAATTTATTAACTTACGAATAATATTCGGCAAAAAAAATATTATTCAAAATTTTTAATATTTATTAAAAAATAAAAAAGGGAGAGGTTTGTTATGTTAAAAATGTTCGCACCACCACCACCAATATCACAATTACCTAAAAAAGATATTGATGGTACTTATAAAAAATTCAGACTTAAACAATTTGTAAGCATATATGCTGGTTATGCAGCTTATTACTTAGTTAGAAAAAATATGTCACTTGCGTATCCGTACTTCAAATCAGAATATGGATTTTCTACTGCTGATATCGGATTTATAGGTTCTGGACTAGGAATCGCTTATGGTCTTAGTAAATTCATAATGGGGAATTTCTCAGATAGATCTAATGCAAGATATTTCTTAGCAACTGGTCTAGTTCTTTCTGCAATAGTAAATGTAATGTTTGGTTTAACACAAAGTGTTGGTATGCTATTTGTACTTATGCTTTTAAATGGTTGGTTCCAAGGTATGGGATGGCCACCATGTGGTAGAATAATGGCTCACTGGTATTCAAATAAAGAAAGAGGATCTGTAATGGCAGTTTGGAATACAGCTCATAATGTTGGTGCTGCTTTAATTGTTCCAATTGCAACTGTACTTATAAATGCTTTTTCTAGTTGGAAACTAGGTATATTCTATGCACCAGCGTTCTTATGTGTTTCGATGGCTGCTATGATATTATTATTCGCAAGAGATACTCCTCAGTCAGTAGGTTTACCACCAATTGAAGAGTATAAAAACGATTACCCAGAAGATATTGATAGAACTAAGATAGCTGAAAGCGAAAGAGAATTATCAGCAAAAGAAATATTATTTAATCATGTATTAAATAATAAATATGTATGGTTTATAGCTTTAGCTAATATATTTGTTTATTTAGTTAGATATGGTGTTATGGACTGGATTCCACTTTATTTACAAGAAGTTAAAGGTTATTCACATGAAAGTGCAAGAATACCATTCTTCTTATTTGAAACTGCTGCTATACCTGGAACAATATTTATCGGTTGGTTAAGTGATAAGATATTTAAAGGTAGAAGAGCTCCAGTAGGTATTATTTGTATGATTGGTGTTGTAGGTGCATTATTTGTTTATTCAACAAGTGATAGTACTTTACTTATAAATGTATCTGTATCCTTAATTGGTGCTTTAATATATGGACCTGTAATGCTTATAGGTGTTGCTGCTATAGATTTTGTACCTAAAAAAGCCGCTGGTACTTCAGCCGGATTTACAGGATTATTTGGATACTTAGGTGGATCTGTTCTTTCAAGTTTTGCAATAGGTAAAATAGTAGATGCTTACGGATGGGGTGCTGCTCTTAACTTTATGATGGTTGCTTCAGTACTTGCTATATTCTTCCTATCATTTACTTGGAACTCAGATACTAATAGTGTTAGAAACTCTAAAAAATCAGCTTAATAGTTGATATTAATATAAAATTTA
Organism: Peptostreptococcaceae bacterium AGR-M142; assembly: GCA_045345765.1. Lineage (GTDB taxonomy): Bacteria > Bacillota > Clostridia > Peptostreptococcales > Peptostreptococcaceae > JAOARY01. The sequence continues at coordinate 2,046,332 of CP148265.1, read as the reverse complement.
TTATTCATTTTTTCATAAATTAAGTAAATGACTTCACCTCATATACTTAATAATTCCGATGAAGTTCATCTTCATCGGTTCTTTTTATAATAAAATTTAGATATGGTCAAATGAAAAATATAAATAGATATAAATATTAAAATCATATTAAAAAAGTAAAATTATAATAAAATATTTTATTTTTCTTAAAATTTCTATTATTATAATTATATATTAAATAAAATAAATTTAGTCACAGGGGGTATTGTTATGAAATTCATAAAAAAATTAACATCGTTAGCTTTAATTGGAGCATTATCTCTATCTTTATTTAGTGTATCATTTGCTAATGAAAAGATAGTTATTGCACATAGAGGAGCTAGTGGTTATTTACCTGAACATTCTATGGCTTGTAAATCAATGGCTTATGCTATGGGTGTAGATTATATTGAACAAGATGTTGTTATGACTAAAGATGACCAATTAGTTGTACTTCATGACCACTTTCTTGATAGAGTCACAAATGTAGCTTCAGTTTTCCCAGATAGAAAAAGAGAAGACGCAAGATACTATGCTATAGATTTTACTTTAGATGAAATAAAATCATTAGAAATGACTGAAGGATTTGAAGTAAAAGAAGGTAAAGAAGTTGCAAATTACAAAAAAAGATTCCCTATTTGGCAATCGGATTTTAAAGTGCATACATTAGAAGAAGAAATCGAAATGATTCAAGGTCTTAATAAAAGCATGAATAAAAACGTTGGAATATACGTTGAAATAAAAGCACCTTGGTTTCATAGACATGAAAACAAAGATATAAGTAAAAAAACTTTAGAAGTATTTAAAAAATATGGATATACTACTAAAGACAAAAAAGCTTATTTACAATGTTTCGATCCTAATGAGCTTATTAGAATTAATGATGAATTATTAAAAGAATATGATATGGATGTTAAATTAGTTCAACTTATGGCAGAAACAAGCTGGAATGAAACTATGGTTTATGAAAATGATGAAGCTAAACCATATGATTATGACTGGATGTTTGAAGCTGATGGAATGGACAAAATAGCTAAATATGCTGATGGTGTTGGTCCTTGGAAACCAATGATAATTAAAGATGAATCTACTAAAGATAATTTAGTAATCACAAGTTTAGTTAAAGATGCTCATAAAAATAAATTAGAAGTTCATCCTTATACTTTTAGAAATGATGAAGGTAGAATACCTGCTTATTGTGACGATTTTGATGGATTATTAGATGCTTTTTACAACAAAGCAGATGTTGATGGAGTATTTACAGATTATCCAGATTTAGCAGTTAAATTCTTAAACCAAAATAAATAATATTTTAGGGGTGTTAAAAAACACCCCTAAATATTAATTAAATAATTTAATTATAAATCTTAGTACAAAGCCAACAAAAGTTATATCACTTTCTGCAAATACCATTCTACTAAAATGAATTTCTTTATAATGACTAATAAGTATTAGCGGAAATAAATTGATCAAAAAACCCATGACAAAAGATACGAATAGAGAAATTTTTTTATTTCCTTTACTATTTGCATATATTCCACAGCCACCACCTGTGAAAAAGTGAATCATTGCTGCTGGTAATACAACCATAAAATTATAAAAAGAAGTAAGTATCATAGCTAAAATCCCACCAAGAAAACTCATTATAAAACTGCTAATAAGTACACTTTCATTCCTAGGAAAAAGTATAGAAACATCTAATGCTAAAACAGCATCAGGAACAAATTTTTTGGCAATCCCCTTAAAAGCAGGAATAATCTCTTGTATAAACATTCTAACTCCATTTAATACAATATGTATTCCACAAGCAAATAAAAAACCTTGTTTAAATGCAAAAATCAAATAATTACTATCTCCACTTATTTCTTCAACATATTCCTTCTTTGCAAATACTGCACTTAGTATAAATATTACTATCATAAATAAAGCACTCATAATACTTGCATCCAAAAACATCGAAAAGTTCTTATCTATTTTTTTATTATATAATTCCTTGGTTTTTACTTTATTTTTTTTATTTAATTTAAATTTATTATCCTCATTTATTTTAACTAAAAAAGAAGATAATTTAATACTAAAAAAGAAAAATAAAGTACTAAAATGCCCTACTGTTATTTTTTTATTTTTAATAATCTCTTGACTCTCGTCCTTTATAAGCGCAGGTATAACACTCATAAGTACACCTAAAATTATTCCACCAATAAGTACTGAATTTATATAGTTAAAATTAAGAGGAACTAATATTATTCCAAGCATTGAACCCATAAAAATAATCTGTTGTCCTGTTAAGAATATATATTTAAATCTGCTAAATTTCGCCATAAGAAGATTTACAATCATCCCTAAAAATATTATATTATTAATAACTTCTTTGTACCTAAACTCTCCCAAAGCTGCTGCACCTTCATTTTGAGGTATAATACCAATCACTCTAAAAGCTCTTGGTATTATATAATTTAAATTAGCCATAGAAGAATTAAGCACACTTATACCTATTTCCATTATAAAAACAGCCATCAATGTTTTTAATATGGAATTTATTATATTTGTTAATGATTTTTTTTCAAAAAATGAACCTAGGACAATATAAAAAATAATTACTATATACATATTATTAAATATATTTCTTGCTAAACTATTAATCATTTCCATTTATTTGCTCCAACATATTAAGAAATTTTGTTTCAAGTTCAACTTCATCCAAAATATCCTCTAATTTAATCATATATTCTTTATCTAAAGATGAAAGTAAATAGTCTGCACCAATATATATATTTGCTTCCTTAAAACTAGCACTCAATATATCAGAGTTCTCAACTTCAATATCATCCAAATCATATTTTTCTAATATATCATTTAAATTCATAGATATAAAATGACTGCTACCAAGACCCATACCACATAAAACTAATATTTTCATTTTTGCACCAACCTTTTTTGATGTTTTTTAAAAATATCTAAAAAATCTTCATAAGTTTTTATAATCTTTAATTTCTTTATATTTTTATCGTCTTTTATAAATTTAAAAAATTCTTCTAATGCTCTTAAATGACTTGTTTTATCGATTTGAGAAGTAACCAACACTATATTAACAGGATCATTCTTTTCATGGTTAAAATTAATACCTTCCTTTATTATAAGAAGAGAAAATCCTAAATTTAATGCACCATCTTCAATTTTAGAATGTGGAATTGCAACATTTTTCTTTATAACAACATAGGCATTATATTTTATTATATTTTCTTTCATCTTCTTTATATAATTTTCATTTATTATATTTTGACTTAAAAGAGGTTTTGAAGCCAAATCAATTGCATCTTTCCAAGAATTAACCTTGTCTACAATATTAAAATACTTTTTATCAATCAAGTCCAAAAGTGATTTTTTATCACTATTTTTCATAAAAAGAAGTAGTTCATCTTTTAATTTCTTTTCATCGTCTATATTTGCATGTTTCTTTACAATATTTAATATCTTTTGAATATCAAATTTAATATTTTCCTCTACAATATTCTTTCGTTTTAGATATATTGATAACTTATCTATATCTTCCTTTTGTAAAAAAGGACTTACATTTATTATATTATCTTTTTTTTCATTTAATTTTATTGTTGATATAAAAAGATCATATTTTTCCTTTTTTAATTTTTTATATTCAAAATAACTTAAAATCTTGGATATGTTAAAATCATAAAAATTTTCTTTTAATGATTTTTCTAAAATTCTTACAGTGCTCATCCCAGAGTTACAAATAAGTGCAATATTTTTTTTAATCTTTAATTTTTCAATATTTAAAGCACTTCCAAAATGTATTGCTATATAACCTATTTCCTCTTTTGGAATTTCTATATTTAATTGTTGAGATAAATAACTACAAGCAAGTTTAGAAGCATTATAAGATAGTAGATATTTTGATTTTATCTCATCCAAGAAGTCATTTTCGATTTTGATATTATATCTGATTCTGTATATTGCAGGTTCTAAATGAAGTACAAGCCCCTTTATAAGTCTATCTTTATCTTTAACTTTAAGTCTTGTGTATTCCTCCATTATATCAATCATCTTAATAACGATATCCTTTAAATCATCCAAAGAACTATTATATATATTTCCATCAAGCACTCTCTTTGTTAATAAGTACAAACTAACATATGCAATTTCTTTTTCATAATTAGATACAATTATTTCATGACTTTTTAGAACCTCTTTTAAAATCTTATATTCATTTGATAATTTTAGAGTTTCATAAAGCAATATCTTATTAAAATTAATATTATTTTCTTTTTTGATTCTTTTAATAGTTATTAAAATTGATATAATTATTATATTTTTTGATTCATCTGCATATTTTAATTCTAATTTTTCTTCCAAGCTCTCAATAATATTTAAATATCTATTTACATTTTCTTTCTTAAAAACTTCTCTTATCAAAATATCATAAAAAATATCTTTTTCTTTTCCTATTATCTTCATAGAAATAAAATCAAAATCTTTAAACAGACATATATTCATAAAAAAATCTATATACATATTTCTAATATTAAATTCACTACCAGTAAGTATAATACCTCTCTTTTGTATCCTTTTTAAACTACAAGAAAAATCCTTTAGGTACTCTTCAATAAACTCCAAATCTTTAAGAATTGTATTTCTACTTACATTTAATTTTTCTTTTATATTTGCAATCTTTATATCATCCTTATTTAAAAACATAAGCATCATAAGTATACATCTTTGTTTTGAATCCTTCGCATAATCTTTAAGTGGTAAATCTAGTAACTCGTTTAAAAGCTCGTTTTTTATAATATTAGTAAGATCTAAATAAATCCCTTCAAATTTATTTCTAATAAGTATAGGTAATTCCTTATCCATAAGCCATTTATCAATCTTAGAAAGGTCATTTCTTAATGTTCTTTCACTAATATCGTATTTTTTTATAAAATAATCATATGATATATAATCATATGATTTTAACAAATCTATTATAATCGCTAAATTTCTCGAACTAATATTCATATAAAATAGTCTAGGTTATCTAAACAAAGAAAAATAATATAACATATAGTGTTCGCTTTTAAATTATAAAACAATATACTATAACTAAATTTCTTAATGTAAGATGCCCTATTTCCTCCTTTATAACTTGCTTTTTCTCTTCTAATATCTATTTTACTATATATATAGCTTTAATCTAAAGACTTTTGATTATTATTATAAAAAAACTTAAAGCTATGTTACAATGAAAGAATAAAATTAATAGATGGAGGAATTAAAATGTTATTTGATACACATGCACATTTAAATGATGAAAAATTTGATATTGATAGAGATGATATTATAGCCAAAATAAAAAAAGATAATATATCTTTTGTAGTAAATCCAGGTGCAGATATGAAATCTTCTATATCTAGTATAGAACTAGCTAATAAATATGATTTTATATTTGCAGCAGTAGGGGTTCATCCTCATGATGTAAAAGATATGACAAATGATGATATAACTAAATTAAAGGAACTTGCAACAAATAAAAAAGTAGTTGCTATTGGAGAAATAGGACTTGATTATTATTATGATAATTCTAAAAGAGAAGACCAAAGAAAATGGTTTATTGAGCAGATAAAACTTGCTAATGAGTTAAAGTTACCAATAATAATACATGATAGAGATGCACATGAAGATTGTTTTAATATTATAAAGGAATACAAATCAAATGAAATTGGCTGTGTTTTGCATTCTTTTTCTGGTAGTGTAGAACTTGCAAAAGAATATGTTAAATTAGGTTGTATGCTTTCTATTAGTGGCCCTGTTACTTTCAAAAACAATAAAAAAACACCAAAGGTAGTAAAGGAAATTCCACTTAAGCATCTTATGATAGAAACAGATTCTCCTTATCTAACACCTCACCCTTATAGAGGCAAAAGAAACGACCCTACTTATGTTTGCCTTATAGCTCAAAAGATAGCAGATGAAAAAGAAATTTCTTATGAGGAAGTTTGTAAGACAACTTTAGAAAATGCAAAAACATTTTTTAATATAAATTAATATTATAGATTAAATAAAAAACAAAAAGTAAATCAAAATTCAGCTGCTTTTTTAATAAAAATAAGGATGAGAAATGAAATATCTTTTTTCATCTCTCATCCTCTTTATAAAAATAAATATTAGGGTTTTACAATATAAAAAAACTTTAATCTAAAAATCTACTACATATTATCCTTATATAATTAAATTCTATCAATTTAATTATATAATCTCATTATTTAACTACTATAGTTAATTCTCTTGAGAATGTTGAACCAAGTGGGTTTATAAGTTCTGCCTTATAAACATAAGTTCCGCTTTCCTTATTTGTAAACGTAACAACATCAAATTGAGCTGTTTTGTCGTCCTTGTATTCCAATTCTCTTTCCTCTATAACTACATCATTTTCATATAATTTCCAGCTAGTTCCATTAACTCCCCACCATAAGCTCATTTTTAAATCGAAATCTGTTTTAGTATTCCAATCTACAAAAGTAGCATCTATTGATGGTTTTCCTGGTTTATCTTCTGGTACTATAACTTCATCCATAACTGTTACTAATACTTCGTTAGAATCTAGTGAATTTGTTCCATCACTTGTAACAGCCTTATAATTATATTCACCTAATGCTTTGTTTGTAACATCAAAAGCTAATCTAGCTACTGAATTAGACTCTGCTTGTACATCAAAAGTTTTAACAACTTCATTATTTTCATATAATGAAACTGTATTTGCTAAGTTTTTAGCTGGTACTTTTATACTTACAGTATACTTTCCAGTATTTTGTTCGCTATTTACTGAAATTTCAGCTGCTTTTAAAGTAGACGGTTCATTTGGATCAATTTGATCACCTTCAAAAGCTTTAAATATTGAACTAAATTCAAATGGTTCTTGTGCTACACCACTATAATCTGCGCTAGCTTGAGGATTATTTGGGTTATTTGGATCTTGTTTATCTCTGTTTATTGACCACATAGATAATAATCCAATATCTTTTTGTAATGCAAATTCAACAAGTTTTTGAGCATCTGATTGATAGAATCTTTCAGCTCTTACATCATTTTGTCCAATCATTGGAGTAAGTCCAACCATTTTCCAAACTTCTTCGTCAGTTTTATCTACATTGTATTTTTCATTTAATCCTTTTAATACATTAAATAAATTTTCTCCAGCATCTATTGCGTAGTTCCCCATATTACCTTCTGGGTTAGGAGCTCCCCAACTACCGTAATCCATAGTCATTAAATTAACTCCATCTAATCTTACACCATGCTTATATGCTGAGTCTAAAACTTTTTTACCATTTGTATCTGGTCCTGAAGGTAAAGTTGGCAATGTATACCATACTTTTACATGAGAATACTTAGGATCATCTTGTAATAATTTTATTGCTTTAGATCTTCTTTCTATAGATTCAGGCTTAGTAACCCAAATTCCTTCTATATCAAAATCAATATAGTTTAATTTGTAAGAATCTATAACATCTGCGTAAATATTTTTTAACGCTTCTACATCTTTACACGCTGCTGCTAAAGGTGTTCCATTAGCTCCACCAAACGAAACCATAACTTCTCCACCATTAGTTCTTATATGATTTACTTCATCTTTAAAGTAATCTAAATCATATGGCTCAAATCCACCCCATCTTGGAGTATCATCCATAGAATTTTTAGCAACTAAGAAAGCTAAAACATAGTTATAAACATTTGCTTCATCCATTTTTTCTTTGTTGAAAAGTGGATAATTACAAGTATCTACATATGGAGCAAATACTCTAGTCTTAAATTCATTAGGGTCTGCTACTTCTTTAGTTGTTAAATCATTTTTAACTACTTCTTGTGCTACTAAATTAGCTGCATTCTTATCTTCCAATGTTAATATATAGTTATATGGCTTAACACCTGGGTAAGCGCCTTTTCCTTGTCCACCAAAGCTTATTACATCACCTGGTTTTATATTATTTATATAAGAAGGATTCTTAACTGTGTAAGTTTTTCCATCTTTAGAAACCAATACTCCACCAGACCAAATACTTGATATTTCACCATCATAATCAAAGTTTAATACATAACTCTTATACGTTTTATCACTAATATTTTTCATTGTAAAATTGAAATTATGTCCAGTTTCCCAAGAAGAACCACAATCAAAAGTTATTTCAAAATCTTCAATTGAGTTGCTACCTTGTCTTACTTCTACATTTAATGCTTCACTTTCTTTTTTATTTAATTCTTTATCTAAAGCAATTGCTTTATAAGAGTAATTTCCTTTTTCTTTATCTAGTACTTTAAATTCAAAAGTATTAGATACTTTATTATCTACTACATCATAAGTGTTTATTAAATTATTATCTTCGTAAAGTTCAACCTTATTTGCTGTAGTATTAGCTTCAATATCTACCTTAACTGTGTAATCTCCAAAATTAACAGCTTTATCTACTGATAATTTTGGTGTTTTTAATACTGGTTTTTCAAATTTAATAACAATACTATTACTATCTGTATGACCATGTTCATTTTCAAGTCTTACAGTTACAACATATTCACCTTCAGTTTCTAAATTCAAATCAAATACAACTTGATTAGATACATTTTTAGCTTCTTTTTCAACATTATTTACTAAAAGCTTAGCTATATCTGCTTTTGAATTTTGTGGTATATTAGCAGTTACTTTAACTATACCATCAGAAGTAATTTCTTTATCAACTGTAATTTGAGCTTCTAATGGTAATTTATCTTGTACTTGCTTAACCATATAATCATGAGCTATAGAAGTCATTGGATATCCAGCACCAAAATCATCACCAGATATTTCCCAAATTATAACTCCACCATAATTATTGTTATTTATAAATTTACATCTTTCTTTTAAAGATTCTTCATCTTCATAAGATAGCATCATTTTCTTTTCTTTATTGTAAAGGTAAGGAGTTTTTGCATATTCATCTCTGTACTTAACCCAACCATTAGTGTTTTCCATAGTCTTAAGTTTAAACCAAGGTTCTTGTCCACCTGGTGTTGGATTCATTTTATCATCCCACTCGCCGTGAATATAACCAGTTGCATCTGCAAATAGTCCATTTTCACCAGTACTATCATCTACATTAGACCATCCTCTAGAATAGAATGGAGAACCTACATTTAATTTTTCTGCTGGAACATTATACGTATTAGTGTATAACTCCATTGCAGCACTTGTATTGTACATATCTCTTATATTTGTCGGCTGCGTTGGAGATGGATCATTAGGATTTTTGTATATTGGCGAATGATGGTGAGTTACGTTTTCCCAAGCTCCATGCATATCATAAGTCATAACATTTATAAAGTTTAGATACTGATGATAAACATTAGGTTCTTGTTTTTCAACTTTATCATAACCAGCTGGTGCAGCTATTGTTAAATATTTTTCAGTCATCGAATTAGCATCAAAACTTTCTCTAAATTCTTTTAATAATAAAGTAAAGTTTTCTTTATCTTCAGGTCCCCCTGGAGAACCTTTATCATATTGATCATTTGGATCTTTTGGTCTATCTACACCTGGATACTCCCAGTCTAAGTCAATACCATCTATAAATGGGTATTCTTTTATAAAATCAATACAACTATCTATAAATATTTTTCTTGTTGCAGCAGTTTTAGCCATATCATGGAAGTTTTCAGATCTAGTCCATCCTCCAACTGATATAAGAACTTTCTTTTCTGGGTAAACAGATTTAAAATACTTATATTCACCAAGATGACCTCTTAATTCATCCCAACTTGCTGGTGAATGTTCATAAGCTTTTTGATAATCTGCAAAAGGATCAGTTGTTACTAATTTAAAATCTTTTGAAACTGTAAAAAATGCATGATTTACAACAGTTATCTTTTCCCACGGAATATCACTTACAGTTACTCGTTGATGTGTATCACTGTATGTACCCCAGTTTGGAAAGTACACAACTACTTCTTTAGTAGAACCATTCGCTTCCATCGCACTAGCCGTTGGAATATTCATAGATCCTGATAAAAATGAAGTAATCATCAAAAATACTGAAATTACTAAAGATAAAAATCGCTTCATTAAATTTTCCCTCCCAATAATATTTTTAGACCTGATTTAATATAGAACAAGTATTAAAGCTTTTTATTTATTTTTGATTTTCTAAAACTTTATTAAATCGCTATAAATAGTTTTTTGTTCCTGTTTATTACATCAATGTCTAATTTAAGTTGAATTATAACAGAGATTTTTTTAGAGTGCAACCACTCTGTGTAATTTTTTTTAAATTTTTTTTATTTTATTTTTTTAAATATAATTTTATTTTTTTCTATTTTAATTATATTTTATAATTCAATATTACTTTTTTAATTTTCAAATTATTTTTTATATTCTTTAATTATAAAAATATAAAAAAAAGAACCTAAAAAGATTCTTTTTTTTTATATTTTTTATAATTTCGACATAATTTATATTTAATATTTTTTAGTGTAATTAAACTGTGCAAAAAACTTTGCATATTTTTGATTCAATTTATTATATCTTTTTTTCTAATTTTAATTCATTATCCCAACATTCAATTCCAGTCATATCTGGCATCATTGAAGATTCAAATACGGGATCTCTTCCTTCTTTAACTTGTTGTTTGTAATTATTTAATAATCTAAATGAATATTTTGAAAGTACTAGTATCGAAAGTAAATTCAGTATTGCCATAAAGCCCATAAATAGATCAGCCATACTCCAAACAATATCTAAACTAGTATAAGAACCCCAAAGAACCATAACCACAACAGCCAATCTATATAATAATAATACGGATTTATTTTCTGTCATAAATTCTATATTAGATTCTCCATAATAATAATTTCCTATTATAGAACTAAAGGCAAACATAAGTATACATATAGCTATAAAAACATTTCCCCAAGAACCAACTTGAGAACTAAGTGCTGATTGAGTAAGTTCGATACCATTAAGATCTGTATTTTGATAAGCTCCAGATAATAATACTATAAATGCTGTTGCACTACAAATAACTATAGTATCTATAAATACACCAAAAGTTTGAATAAGACCTTGCTTTACAGGATGTGATACATCAGCAGTCGCTCCTGCATTTGGAGCACTACCCATTCCAGCCTCATTTGAAAATAATCCTCTTTTTATACCTTGCATTATTGTAACACCAATTCCTCCACCTATAGCTGAATTAAAATCAAATGCATCTTCTATTATAAGAGTAAACACAGATGGAACTAATGAAATATTTTTTATAATAACAAAAGAAGCTACTATAACATATGCAATTGCCATTATTGGAACTATAGACTCTGCAACTTTTGCAATTCTTTTTATTCCGCCAAATATAACAAAAGAAGTAATTATTGCAACTATAAAACCAACATGCATTTTATTAAGACCAAATGCATTTGAAAATGCTAAACTTATTGTATTTGCTTGAACTGAATTAAATACAAGACCAAATGCAATTGTTATAAGTATCGAGAATATTATACCCAAATATCTTTTATTTAATGCTTTTTCCATATAGTAAGCTGGTCCACCTCTAAATGAATCTTCATCTTTTACTTTATATGCTTGAGCTAATGTATTTTCTACAAAACTCGAACCAGCTCCAATAAGTGCTATAAGCCACATCCAAAATACAGCTCCAGGTCCTCCAACTGCTATTGCAATTGCAACACCAGCCATATTACCAGTTCCAACATGAGATGCAACACTTATACAAAAAGCTTGGAAAGAAGATACACCTTTTGAATCTGTTTTCTTTCCATTTGTAAGTATCTTAATCATATCTGGAAAACATACAAACTGAACAAAATTACTTCTTAATGTAAAATAAACACCTAAAACTAATAGTAAACCAATAAGTACATAAGACCATAAAATATTGTTAACATTTGAAATAACTAAATTTAAAACTTCGCCCATAAACAATTACCTCCCCATTTATTTAAAATATACTAAGGTCTAATTCCTTAGATACATCTTCTAAAACCATCTTTCCAGCCATGCTATTACCACTTTGATCTAATGCTGGACCAAATACACAAACACCCATTTTCTTTGGTGCAACTGACATTATGCATCCACCAACACCACTTTTAGATGGCATTCCTACTTTAACAGCAAAATTTCCTGAAGAATCATAAAGACCACAAGTTGTCATTATAGCAAGTACAATTCTAGTATGCTCTTCACCTATTATTCTTTCATTTGACCAAGGTGCTACACCTTTATTTGCAAGTACAGAAGCAATTTTAGCAATATCTCTTGCTGTTACTTCTAAAGAACATAATTTAAAGTATGCATCTAGTATATCCTCAACACCATCACATATAATCCCTGCACCTTTTAAATAATAAGCAAGTGCTCTATTTGTATTTCCTGTTAATTTTTCTGAATTATATACATTGTAATTAACATCTATAGTATCATTATCAGCCATCTTTCTTATTAAATTTCTAACTCTTTCGAATTTTTCATAACCATTATCCCCATTTATAAGAGCTGTTGTAACTATTGCACCCGCATTTATAAATGGATTAAGTGGTATATGTGATTCTCTAGTTTCTAATCTTGCTATTGAATTAAAGGCATCTGAAGAAGGTTCTGTTCCTACTTTTTCAAAGACTTTATCTTCTCCTTTATCTAATAATGCACATATTAAAGTTATTACTTTTGAAACACTTTGAATTGTAAACTTAACATCTACATCTCCAAAATAATTCTCATTACAATTTACATCAAATATATGTACCGCTAAATGATCTTTATTAGCTTTTGCAAGTTCTGGTATATAACTAGCAACCAATCCTTCTTGTACATATTTTCTGTTATTATTTATTATTTGTTCTAATTTCTTATTCAATTATCTTCCCTCCATCAATGATAAAATTAAGACAATATTGTTTATGGGCAATTTTTTTTAATACCCTCATATATATTTTTTCAAACAATATTAATTTTATTTAATAATTATATAAAGATATAAATGCAATTTGTATGCCAAACGTTTTCTTTTTATTTAAAATATTTAAAATATTTAAAATAATTTTGCTTTTTGCTAAAAAACTTCTAAATAAATATGTTTTAAGTTGATTTTTGATTTTTTATTCTAAATTAATGATTTTTATTTTGAAACAAACAAAATAAAAAAGTCTATAAAAAAAAGAATTTTTGCAATATTTGCATCTTTGTATACAAATAAATGATTATTTTCTTTTATTTATTCTATTATCGTTTGAAAACGCACAAAAAAATGCTCGATATTAAACAGTTGGTTCAATATCGAGCATTTTTTATTGTAAATTATATTTTTCCATTCTTCTTTTTAATGCATGTCTTGATATATTAAGCATCTTAGATGCATTTGAATAATTGTTATTTGATAATCTTAAAGCTTCTTTTATATAATATATCTCTAAATTCTTAACCTCTTCTTCTAAAGATATTTCTTCTTCTAAATCTTTATATTTTTTATCATGACCTTCAGATTCCAAAATCATAAAATCATTATTATCAATCATCTCAAATGGAATCAAATCTTTTGTTATTATTTTTTTATCATTTAATATAACCAATCTTTCAATCATATTTTTTAATTCTCTAACATTCCCAGGCCAATTATAATTCAAAAATATTTTTTCTACATCTAAATCAAAACCTAATATATTTTTTTTGAATTTTTTCGAAAATAAAGATAAAAAATGATTTGCTAAAAAAACAATATCTTCTTTTCTATTTCTAAGTGGTGGAATTTTTATATTTAATACATTTAATCTATAAAATAAATCTGAACGAAATTCATTTTTTTGTATGGCTTCTTCTAAATTCTTATTTGTTGCTGCTAATATTCTAATATCGACTTCTATTGAATCTAGTCCACCAATTCTTTTAAATTTTTTAGTTTCCAAAAACCTAAGTAACTTTGCTTGTATATCAAGAGGTATCTCCCCAAGTTCATCCAAAAATAAAGTCCCCTTATGAGCCAATTCCAAAAGACCTTTTTTTGATTTATTTGCACCACTAAATGCATTTTTTTCAAAACCAAATAATTCTGATTCAAGCAAATTAGATGGTATTGATGCACAGTTAATACTAAGCATCAAACTATCTTTTCTACTGCTGTTGTTATGTATAAAATTTGCTACAACTTCTTTCCCACAGCCTGTTTCTCCAGTTATTAAAGCTGTCACAGAATCATTTTTGGCAAGTATATTCATTTTTTTTACTACATCATTCATTATAGGATCTTTCATCAAGAAAGTATTATCTTTATTTTGATTATATTGTTTATACATCATAAGCTTTTTTTTCATTGCTTGATTCTTCATAGCTTTTGATAAACTAAGATTAATCTCTTCTATATCAAGAGGCTTTTTTAAATAATCTGTTGCTCCTAATTTTATAGCTTTTATTGCAGTTTTTATATCTGCATAAGCTGTCATTATTATTATTTCAACATAATCATCTATATTTTTTATTTCTTTTGCAAGACTAAGACCATCTTCATTTTTTAATTTCATATCCAAAAGTATTATATCAGGTCTAAAACTTATAAGCTTTTCCAAAGCTTCTTTTGAATCTTTTGCTACCTCTACATTATAATTATAGTCTTTAAGTCCTTCCATCAAAGAAAATCTAATAATTTGTTCATCATCTATAATAAGTATTTTCTTATCCATCTAAACCCCCTTGTATATAGGCAAAAATAATTTAAAATTGCATCCTTTATCATTATTATTTTCAACCTCTATATTTGCATCATTTGCGTTTAACAGTTCAAAAACTACGCTAAGCCCCAAACCTGTTCCATCTTCATTTGTAGTAAAAAAAGGATTAAATATCTTTTTTAAATTTTCTTTTTCTATACCTTTTCCATCATCTATAACTTCACATTTAATATATTTATTATCATAATCACTCATTTGGATTAATATATTACCATTTTGTTCTACAGCTTTTAATGCATTTGATATAAGATTTAAAAATATTTGAGTTAATTGATTTTTATCAAAATAAATAAATTTATCTTCTTTGATATCAAGCTTTATATTTACATCTTTTTTTTCAAAATCATTTATAAAAAACTTCAAAGAATTTTCTATAAATGTTCTTAATTCAATTTTTTCTTGTTTAATTGTTTTATGCTTAGAAAAACTTAATATATCTTTTATAAGATTATCTAATCTATCAATTTCTTTTATTATTCCTTCAAATAATTTTTCATTTGATTCATCTTGATTATATTTTTTAAATCTTTTACTCAAAACCTGCGCACTCATTTTAATTCCCGAAAGTGGATTTCTTATTTCATGTGCTAATGCAGCTGATAATTCTCCTAGCGATGCTAATTTGTCAATTCTTTCTATTTTGTTTTCTAATTTTTTTCGCTTAGTAATATCTTTAAAACTGCATATAACACCACTATTTTCATTTGATGAATTTTTCATTATAATTGTTGATATATCAAAATATAAAATATCGGATTTTAATTCAAATTCAATAATTTCATTAATATTATGATTTGTTTTTAAAGTATTTAATATTTGATTGTTAAATACTCTTATAATATCATTTTTAGAATTTGAATCTAATAAACAGCTTATTAAATTATTAGCTGATTCATTTAAACTTATTATATTTCCATTTATATCAGCTGTTATAATACCAGTATCTATATTCTTTAATATATCCTCATTGAATTTTTTCATAAATAAGAATCTATTGGTTCTTATCTCTATAATTTTTTTCATATCATCAAAAGCTCTCGATAGATGATTTATACTATTTTCCTTAGTTTTAATATCTTCTTCGTTTAATATACTATTATAAGCATCTAATAAAATATTTATAGGCTTTATCATATTATTGGTCACAAATAAAATAGCTTCAAAACCAAATACTATAAATATTACAGAAATAATAAAAAATAATGGTTCATTTTTTAGTTTTGATAAATCAAATCCATAATGCATAAAATTAAGTAAAACTATAGGTATTAATAATAACAATAATAATGGTATCAAAACTCTTGTTCTAAATGATTTTTTCAATAAAACTCCCTCTTTTTCTAAGTAAAATTTAAATTCCTACTAAAATTAATTTTAACATATATATAAAAATCCTTGTTATTATATTATCTAAAATATAATATATAATTATACTATATTTATAGGATGTGATAATTTGAAGAAATTTTTCTATAGACTATTATTTTGGATTATTCTAATATTTTTGTTCATCGGTTTTTTTCTAGGAAATCTATATATAAAAAGTTCTAATCTTAATTTGCAAAATAAATATATAAAGGATTTTGAAATATCTTTAGATCATGTAAATACATCATTGAATGAATTCTTATTAAATTTTGAAAGTGCTATTTATATGCTTTCTTCCAGTGAAAATTTAATAAAAGTGACTACAAATACTAATTATTATAATAGTACTATAAATTTATTTAAATCTTTCCAAGAATCGTATTCATCAACTGCTTACGCTTATTTTGCACCAGTAATTAAATTAGATAATGGAAAGAAATTAATAACATGGCCAGATACATCAAATGAACTCTCAACTAAAGATTGGTTTCCAATATCTAGACCTTGGTATAGCTTAGCTATAAAGAATAAAGATTTAATAATTTGGACAGATCCCTATAAGGATGCCACAACAAAAGAACAAACACTAACAGTTTCAAAAACAGTTCAAGACAAAAATGATAATATTATAGGTGTTTTGGCAATAGACATATTTTTAAAAGATTTAAAAAATAAGATAAAAGAATTTAAAGCTCCAAATAAATTTGATATATTTTTAATAGACAAGGAAGGTAATTTCATAGAAATTATATCAAATAATTTAAATTCTAATGATTTAAACTCCAATTATAAATTAAAAGAAAATCTAAATCTTAAAGGAAAAAATAATTATTATGATTATATAAATGATGAAAAATACTATATATCATATAAAATTAATCCTTCTACCAATTGGAAACTAATATCTCTAATCAATTATAACGATATCTTAGAAGAAACAAAACAATTTAAAAAAGATATGTTTATAATAATATCTTTAGTTATAAGCTTTGGAATACTTAGTATAATCTATATATTCATAAGCATGAATAGTTCAATAAAAACACTTAGTACATCTTTGAAGGAAAATATAAAAAAAGATAAAGCTTATTCATCTAATTATACAAATAGTAATTTTAATTTGCTTAAAGAATTTGATTTAAAAGCAAATCCAGATATAATAATCTATTTTAAATGCGAAAATCTAATTGTTAAAATAAATAATTATATAAAATCTTTTAATCAAGCTACAAAGACTATAGATATTGATAAGAATTATAAAAATAAATTATTAAATAAAATAAAAATCACCATCGTTGATTTGGAAACTATCAAACATGATTTAGCAAATGAATATATAAAGAACTTATCAGATTTAAAAGATAAATTAGATGAAATAAAATAAAAAAGTCATTCTCTAAAAAAAGCTATAATATACTGTATTTGAAATTCAAAACAAGTATATTATAGCTTTTTTTAATATGATAACTCTATTATTAATCTAAACATTCAAAAATTACTTTTGCAGCGTCTGAAACTGCTTCATTACTAAATTTTGCTTCTTTTTTTTCTTTTATCGACATTATTGCAATTATTATTGGCTTCTTATTCTTAGGCATAACAATAGCTAAATCATTTCTACTTCCATAAGCACCAGCACCACTTTTATCTGCAACAATCCAATCTTTTGGAGCTTCTAATCTTATTAATTTATCGCCAGTAGCATTTCCAGACATCCAATCAATCAAAATTTGCTTCTTTTCCTCTGTCAAAGTATCTCCAGTTGTATATTCTTTTAAATCCAACGCTAATTGCCTTGGTGAACTTGTATCTTTTAAACCCCCTGGCTCATAATTATTTAATTCTGGTTCTATTCTATAAGGTTTTGTAAATTTATCTCCTATTTTTTCTAAAGATAATTTAAATCCATTTGGCCCACCTATAAGATTGAATAATATATTACCCGCAGTATTATCACTAAATCTAACAGCTGCAGAACATACATCTTCTATAGACATTCCACTATCTACATAATCTTTAGTTATTGGAGAATATGATACTAAATCTTCTTGTTTATACTTAATTATTTCTTCTAAATCTTCTAATTTATATTGTTCTAAAACAGCAGCTGCTGCTAAAGCCTTCGATGTTGAACAATATGGATATCTATCATCTGCATTGTAATTAATCTCTATGTTTGAGTTCAAATCAATAGCACAAACTCCAAGTTTTACATCATATTTTTTTTCTAATTCTACAAACTTACTTTCATATTCTTTTTTTATTTTATTTATATCCTCTTTGATATTAATATTTGTACTATCTTGATTTTCAACTTGTGTACATCCAGAAAATATAATTATAATTAAAATCAAAAATATATTAACAATACTCTTATTTAAATTCAAAAATCTAATCATTACATAGCTCCTTTATCAACTAAAAAATATTTAATATCTCTCAAATTTATTTTCAAAATTAAGTTGTTACTAAAAAAACTTATAATTTATCACCTCCAAAATTTAATTACGCAACAAAGATTACATTCGTAATCTTCATTGCGTAATTAATATTACACTTGTAATCTAAATTTGTCAATAAAAAAATAACAAGGCACTACTCACCTTGTTATTTTATATATTCCTTTTTTATTTAATATATCTAAAGTTATCTCTTTAGCTTTTAAACCATTAGCATTATCTTTTGCTTCCACATTTGTTGCAAAAAAATAAATATTATCATTTTTTTCTATCCAACCTACAAACCATCCATTTACATCACAATCATCGATTATAGTTGTTCCTGTTTTTCCAAATAATATTGCATCTTTATTTTGAGCTAATTTCACACTCTCTTTTACACTATCTATGTTTTCTTTTGAAAATGGTAATTTATATTTATATAAATCTTTCAAAAAATATATCTGTTCAATAGGAGATATTCTAAAACTAGATTCATTCCAAAATCCATTTTTATTCTCAATAATATTCTTATTTCCATAAGATAATTTTTCTACATAACTTTTCATATTTTCTATACCTATTTTTGAACTTATATCTTCATAAAACCAGTTTACAGAATATTTCATGGAAGATTTTAAATTATGATTTTTATTCCACTCTTTAAAATCATATTTAGTATGATTCCAAGGAATAACTTCAAACGCATCTTTTAATACACCTTCTTCTAATGCAATTAGTGCAATTACAATTTTGAATGTAGACATTGGAGCTACGCGTTTTTTACATAAATTATCATTGTATACACCATAACTATCTTTATTTAAATCATATATTACAAAGCTTCCATTTAATTCATTGAAATACTCACTTAAATCTTGCTTTTCATAATTTACTGGCATTTTTGCTGCATAATTGTATATATTGTATATATGTGTACTACCATCACATAAAAATATATTAGCAAAAAAGAAAATAATCACAGTTAAAAAAAACATATTCTTTTTTGCTTTATTTTTAAATTCTAAAATATTTTTCAATCTTTTTGCTAAATATATCTTTTTATTTAAAAATCCGATAGAATAATTCTGTTCTAATTTATACTTAGAAAAACTCATCAGCTTTATCATAGTTTTACCATATTCATGATACTCACTTTCATCTAAGTATGATAATGCCCTTTGATCACAAGCAAGCTCTCTATCCCTTCTCATCATTTCAAAACCTATATAAATAATCGGATTAAACCAATGAATAATTTGCAATAAACAAATAATATTATTTATGAGAATATCTTTATATTTGTAATGTATCATCTCATGCAATACAATATTACTTATATCTCTATCTTCTAAATTATTAAAAACCTGTTTTGGTAAAAATAAATATACTTTGAAAATCCCATAAATCATAGGCATTCTTACACTATCATTTGTAACTAAATTTATTTTAGTTTTTATATTTAATTTTTCTTTACAAGAATTAAATACATTCATAATACGTCTATTATACAAATTATGCATACAGTTATTATAATTCATATATTTACTTTTTATAAAAATTCTAAATACTATAAAAAACAAAAAACCCAAAAGCCATATATAAAATATTAAATCCAAATCCAAAAATTTGATCTGACTATCTATCGCTACTGAATAATCTTTTGTTATATCAATAGCATCATTTAAATTACTTTGTTTTGCTATAAAATCACTTCTATTTAACATACTTTCTTTTGAAAATGAAAACATGTCTTTGACTACTTTGTTTAGCACTAAAGCTAAATTAAATGATTTTGATATTCCATATGGAATTATCAATCTGATTATTAATAATAACCACAAATAATAACCCCATATACTATCAATTTTATCCTTTATTAATTTTTTCAATACAAATATTCCCACAACTAAAAATGAGGCGTTTATAGATGTATATATTATCCAAGAAATAAAATTACTTATGTTCATTGATTTTTATCACCTTTATACTTTTCTTTTTTCTCTAAAATTTGCTTTAATTCTTTTATATCTTCATCTGTCAAATCATAATCTTCTAAAAAATTTACAAACATTGTATTTAAAACTCCACCATATATTTTTTTTAGAAAAGATTTATTTTCAGCTTTAATACATTCTTTTTCCTCTAATAAAGGATAATATAAATATGTTCTTCCCTCTTTTTTAAACCCTATAACTTCCTTTTTGAGCAATCTATTTAACAAAGTTTTTATTGTTTTTGGTTTCCAAGTGCTAAGATCCTCTAATTCTTTAATTATTTCATTTGCACTTATATTTTTATTCTTCCATATAATCTTCATAACTTCCCATTCTGAATCAGATATGGGTGATTTAAAATTCATAAAAACCTCCTTAAAATTTTTTAACACTAATTTATTTTATAAATATATAATTTATGCAAAGCTCTAGTTATCCCAACATAGAATAATTTAGAAAATAGTTCATCTTCTTTGTACATATTTTCATTAAAATCATAAAGAAGTACACAATCAAACTCAAGTCCTTTACAAAGATGTATAGGTAATATTACTATTTCTTTTTTATATTCATCGTCCTTTGACTTAAGAATTTGTATGTCAAACTCTTTATTTAATTCTTCATAAAGCGCTCTTGTTTCTTCTAAGCTCCTAGTTATTATTGCTATTGATTTAAAATCTTTTGATTTTAACTCTTTTATTTTAGTTTTTATATCATTAATATCTATTTTTTTATTATAATTATAATACTTAACTTCATCACCCTCTCTTAAAACAGGCTCCGCTAAATTTTCTTCATTTATTCCTACATTTCTTAATATATCATTTGCAAACTCCATTATCTGTTTTGTACATCTATATGATTTTCTTATTTTCAGATATTTAGTTCTTTTATTTTTGAATACATCAATAATTATATCATCCCAAGAATTAACGCCTCTATAAGAATGTATTCCTTGAGACAAATCTCCTACTATTGTAAAAGAATTTTTTCTATTTAATTTCTTTAATATTTCCATTTGGAATTTGGAATAATCTTGAGCCTCATCTATTACTATATGTGAAAATTTAAAATCCTCTTCAATTCCATTTAGCATAATATACATATATAAAAGACCTGATATGTCCTCAATATCAAATTTATCTTCAATAAAACTTTTATTTGATACTTCAATAAGATCATCAATAATATAATAATCATCTTCTCTTAAATGTCTTCTTAGATTTTCTTTTGAGCTTACAAACTCTTTGTATAATTTTTTATAATCAAATTTTTTCCAAAATTTAGTATAGCCATGTATTGTATTTTTCTTTTTCTTATCTATAAATTCTACTAACTCACTTTTTTTATCATATAAATTAATTTTCTTTTCTTTTAATAAATCCAAATCATCTTTATATCTTTGTTCTATTTTATTAATGTTTAATATACATTTTTCTTCTATTTTATCTATTAGTATCTGAGCTCTTTCAACTCCTAATTTTTTGATATAAGATGTAACTCTTTTTATTCTTTTATTAATACAAAGATATGAAAATTCATTTTCATATAAATCTCTTATAGAATCTTGTTTAAATAATGTATAACCCTTAATTTTTATATCTCTCATGTCTATTCGTGTTAACATTGATTCCTTTAAATAACTATCTATTGCCTCTTTAAATTCCAAAGAAGATTTAAAATCGCAAACTCTAGCAATCTTATCTCTTTGTTCCTCATCATAAAGCAACGCTAAAAGATTTTTTTCTTCTTCAAAAATATTTAATTCTTCATTCATCATCGAAAAAGCTAATTCTATAAAAGTATTTTGTCTTATATCTGATACTCCTAAATCTGGAAGTACATCTTTTATATAATTTAAAAATAGCTTATTTGGAAATAGCATCAAAATATTTTTTGGCTTTAATTCATCTTTATATGTATATAATAAATACGCAATTCTATGAAGAATTATCGTTGTTTTTCCACTACCTGCAACACCTTGAACAATTAAATTAGAATCTTTATTTGCTCTTATAATATCATTTTGTTCCTTTTGAATAGTTGATACTATATCCTTTAATCTATTATCTTTTTTCTTAGAAAGAGCATTTTGCAAAAATTCATCCATTGGGGTAAGACCTTTATCAAAAATATTTATTATATTATCATAATCTATTTCATATTGTCTTTTCAACTTAAGTTCTCCCGTTATAAGACCATCAGGAGCTGTATACATAGCCGTACCTAATTCTCCACTATAATAAAGTCCACAAATAGGTGCTCTCCAATCTAATATATATCTTTTTTTATCTGAATTTCTTTCCAAACTCGTTTTCCCAATATAATAAGTATTTGTATCATTATCATCTTCTTTAAAATCAATTCTACCAAAATAAGCTTTTTCTTTTGATTTTTGAAGTTCTTTTAATTTTTTAGCCTTTAATTCAAATAAATTTATCTTTATTTGAAGTTCATCTGACTTATTTCCTACTTTTTTAATCTCTTTCATAGATTTTTCAAAGTCCAAAACATCTTCCTCAAGCCTTTTTATTTCAAAATCCAAAACCTCTAAGCTCTCTTTTAAATAATTCTTTTCCGTATCAAAATCATAATGTTTTAAATTTTCCAAAATCATACCCCCTTCTAATATCAATTTCTTAAATACAAAACAAAATAAAGGCTATATCAAATGATATAGCCTTTTATTAATAATAAAATTTAATAACCAAATTCTTCTGCTACTATAATAACTTTGATTCTATCTTTTTGAGATTGACGTTTTATCAAAGTATACTCATTACATATTCTATCATTACTATTACATTCCATGCAATACCCAGTTTTTGCACAAGGTGTTTTTCTATTTAACCTCTTTGCATTCGCAGGAGCACTAATATTTCTGTTTCTTTTAATTGCAGCATCAAAATCATCAACTATTTTATTAATACCCACTATTACTATAACATTCTCGGGGCCATAAAGCATAGCTGCAACTCTATTACCTGTACCATCTACATTATACAGTTCACCTTGCAAAGTAATTGCTTGAGTGCTTGTAAAATAATAATCAACAGAAAAACTCTTTCTATATATATCTTTTATATCATCTTTACTAAGTCCTTCTTCATATCTATTATAAAATAATACATCTTTATTTTTTAAATAATCAATAACTCCAGTTTCAAATAAGGTCATTGAACCGCCAACACTAACAGTTGAATTGTTTTTTACTAACTCATCTAATTTCTTAATAAGCTCTTCTTTATTTTCCACATAAAAGCCTTGCATATTATTCTTTTCAAGATTAGATATGATTTCATTTACTTTTGATTTATAAAGCCATTTCATATTTTCATCCATAATATCCCTCCAGATAATACTTAAATTCAAATATTCATTTTTATAATTCATTTATTATTGCTTTATAATAAAAACTATTTCTTTTATTAAAATATTTAGCTTAACCTACAGTACAGCCATCTTCAATATCAGTTACAAATGGTAATTCTAATTTAGAATCATCACTTCTAAATGCAGCTAAAATCATACCTTGTGATAATTCACCTCTTAATTTGACAGGCTTTAAATTACAAACAACTATAACTTTTTTACCTTCAAGTTCCTTAGGATCATAGAACTTAGATATACCTGAAACTATTTGTCTTTCCTCATCGCCAACTTTAATTTTAAATACAAGTAATTTATCAGCTTTAGGATGTTTTTTACCCTCTAATACCTTACCAACTCTAAATTCTAATTTAGCAAAGTCATCAATAGTTACTTGTTCTTTGTGAACTATCTCTTCTTTATATGCTCCATCATCTTCTTCCTTTGGTGCAAATAATTCTTCTAAGAATTCTATTTCTTTTTCTATATCTAATCTATTAAATAGATTTTGACCTTTTTCTATTAGCGTACCTTCTTTTAATAGACCAAATTCTTTAGTTGAATCAAAAGTTAAAAGGTCTTTATCTTCTGTAATTCCAAGGTGTCCAAATATTTTATTAGCAGTTTCATTCATGATTGGACTTATTAAAACAGCTGCAATTCTTATTGATTCACATAGATTATATAATACTGTATCTAATTCATCCTTTTTACTTTCATCCTTTATAAGTATCCAAGGTGTAGTTTCATCTATATATTTATTACATCTTCTTATAAGTTTCCATATACTTTCTAAAGCATTAGAAAAATCAAGTTCATTCATGTAATTTTCAACAGCTTTATGAGTATTTACTGCCACTTCTTTTAATTCATCATGGAATGAGCCACTTACTTTACTTGCAGGTAAATTCTTATCATTGTATTTTTCAACCATTTTAGCAGTTCTACTAACTAAGTTGCCTAAATCATTTGCAAGATCTGAATTAAGTCTTGTTAAGAAATTCTTATTAGTATAGTTCCCATCTTGTCCGAAAGTAAACTCTCTAAGTAAGAAATACTTAAGTGAATCTATTCCGTATCTTTCAATTAAAGGTTCTGGATAAACTACATTTCCTTTAGATTTTGACATCTTATCTTCTGAGAATAATATCCAACCATGTCCAAATACTTTTTTAGGTAGTGGTAAATCTAACGCCATTAAAAGTGCTGGCCATATAATAGAATGGAATCTCATTATCTCTTTACCTACTATATGAACATCTGCTGGCCAATATTTATTAAAATTAGATTCATCATCAGTTAAATATCCTAATGAAGTTATATAATTAGATAGTGCATCTATCCAAACATATATAACATGCTTAGGATCAAAAGGAACTTTAATTCCCCAATCAAAGCTAGTTCTTGAAACACATAAATCTTGTAAATCATCATTTAAGAAATTATTAAGCATTTCATTCATTCTTGACTTTGGATAACAAATATCACTATGTTCTTCATAGTATTTTATAAGTCTATCCTTGTATTTTGAAAGCTTGAAGAAATAAGCTTCTTCCTTTGCTTTAGTTACTTTTCTTGAACAATCTGGACAAAGTTCTCCCTCTTTTAATTGAGTTTCTGTCCAAAATGATTCACAAGGTGTACAATACCAACCTTCATATTCACTCTTATAAATATCACCTTGATCAAAAAGAGTCTTAAATATCTTTTGTACTACATCCTTGTGTCTGCTCTCTGTAGTTCTTATAAAATCATCGTATGATATATCCATAGTTTTCCATAAATCTTTAATATCCGCAATCATACCATCTAAATATTCTATTTCAGATAAATTCTTATCTTTCGCAACTGTTTGTATCTTTTGACCATGTTCATCAGTTCCAGTTAAAAATCTTACGTCATATCCTGTAAATCTTTTAAATCTTGCTATTGCATCCGCAGCAACAGTTGTATAAGTATGTCCAATATGAAGTCTTCCACTTGGATAATAAATAGGTGTTGTTACATAAAAAGTCTTTTTACTCATACTATCTCTCCTTAATTTATAAAATAAAAAAAACCCCGCTCCCAAAAGGGACGAAGCTTCGTGGTACCACCCTAGTTTAATAAAATAAATAATATAATCTATTTTATCCTCTAAAGAATCTAACGGTTCTTAGTCGTCTTAATCTAAATATCTAAAATCTCGATTAAAAAAAGCTCCAAAGCCATATTCAATAAGTCACCTTGTGAAGCTTTCACCTATCCCTCACTCTCTAAAAAGTCACCTTATTTACTCACTTTTTCATAGCAAAATAATAATTTAATTTAATTGGATGATATATTATTATTTATAAGTTGTCAATACCCCAAATAAAAAAGCTTTAATCTTTTTCTTTAATATGAATTGATTACTATTAACTATTCTAAATCTATAATTTTTTTGATAGAATCCTAACTATATGGGAATTATTATTACTAAGAGTTAATCTTTTTACTACAAGGGAGAGATTTTTATATGTCTTATATGGTTATCTGTGATTTTGATGGAACAATAACAAAAGAAGATAGTTGTGATTACGTAGGTAAAAAAATTCTTAAAAATGATTATGATGAATTTGCTGACCTTTACAATCAAAAAAAAATTGATGCAAAAACACTTACACAAAAAATCTTTAAAAAAATGAAAATAAGTAAAAAAGAGTATATATCTATATTGGAAGAAATTCATATAGATCCTTATTTTGAAAATTTTGTTGAGTTTGTAAGACAAAAAACTTTGGAATTTTACATATTGAGTGATGGTTTTGATTTGAATATCGAAACTATACTTCATAATAATAATATTCATGGTCTTCATATCTTTGCAAACCAAATAGAATTTGATAATACAAATATCAAAGCTGAATTTCCTAATTATAATTATTCTTGCAAAAATTGTGGTAATTGTAAAGCTGGACTTATCGATATTTTGAATGAAGAGAATAAAAAAATAATCTACATTGGTGACTCAACATCTGATTTTTGTGCAAGTAAGAAGGGGAGTATTATATTTGCAAAAGATAAATTGGCAAATAAACTCGATGAAGACGGTACAAAATATATAAAATACAAAAACTTCAATGATATAATTGAATATCTAAAAAATAATATCTAAACTAATAATATCTAAACTATAATAGGTTATCTAAAAATATTTTTTCATTTTTAGATAACCTATTATAGTTTTTAATATTTAAACCTTATTCAAATACAATAATCAATATATTTATTTTTTTAATATGCAACTATTTAAAAAAATAAATATATTGCAAAAATAGTTGTTATACCTAGTATTTATTGATAAAATTTATATGTTAAATAAAAATATAAACTAAAAGAGGAAGGTAAATATGAAAAACCTAACATTATTAACCGATCTTTATCAAATCACTATGATGAATGGATATTTTAAAAATAACATACATAATGATATAGTAGTTTTTGATATGTTTTTTAGAAAAAATCCCTGTGACGGTGGATATACCATAATAGCAGGTATTGAACAACTAGTTGAATACATAAATACTATAGAGTTTACAAAAGATGATTTAGATTATCTAACTAGTTTAAATTTATTTGAAAAAGATTTTATAAATCTTTTAAAAGATTTCAAATTCACAGGAGATATCTACGCTGTTGAAGAGGGTAGTGTTATGTTTCCAAATGAACCAATAATAAGAGTTAAGGCACCTTTATATCAAGCTCAGCTCATTGAAACAGCTTTACTTAATATAATAAATTTTCAATCACTTATTGCAACAAAAGCATCTAGAGTCTGTTATTCTGCTAAAGGGGACCCTGTTTTAGAATTTGGACTAAGAAGAGCACAAGGTCCTGATGCTGGAACTTATGGAGCTAGAGCTGCTGTAATAGGAGGTTGTAATGCCACTGCTAATGTTATGGCAGGAAAACTTTTTAATATACCTGTTATAGGAACTCATGCTCATAGCTGGATTCAAAAATTCGAAAGTGAATTAGAAGCATTTAGAGCATATGCCAAAGTATATCCAAGTAACGCATTATTATTAGTAGATACTTATGATACATTAAATAGTGGTCTTAAAAATGCCATTATCGTGTTTAATGAACTAAAAGAAAAAGGATATAAACCAGCAGGAATTAGAATAGATTCTGGTGATTTAGAATATCTATCTAAAAAAGCAAGAAAAATTTTAGATGAGAATGGATTTTCAGATGCAAAAATTGTTGTATCAAATGATTTAGATGAATATAAAATTATGCAATTAAAAAATGCTAATGCTAAAATAGATTCTTGGGGTGTTGGTACTCATCTTATAACATCAAAAGATTGTCCTTCACTAGGAGGAGTTTATAAATTAAGTGGCGCATACGAAAATAATAAATTTATTCCAAAAATTAAAATATCAGAAACACCAGAAAAAATAAATAATCCTGGTCTTAAAAAAGTATTTAGAATCTATAATAAGAATAATAAGGCTGAGGCTGATTTAATAGCTTTAGATGAAGAAATTATAGATAGCGCTAAAGATTTGGTTATATTCCATCCAGTACATACTTGGAAGAAGAAAACTTTTAAAGAGTATCGAGTAAAAGAATTATTAAAACCTTTGTTTATAGATGGTATATCTAAACATATTAAAAAAGATATTTTAGAAATTCAAGAATATACAAAAAAAGAACTAAAAACACTTTGGCCTCAATATAAAAGATTAACTTCTGCCGAGGTTTATAAAGTTGATTTATCAAAAGAATTATGGCAACTTAAAAATAATTTAATAGATAAAGTTAAACCAAATTAAATTTAAAATACAAAAAAATTAATAATTAATAGATTAAAATAATAAAAGCCTTACCAAAAAACACCGTATAAGGTTTTTATTATTTTTTTCGTATAAATTTATTTTTAAATTAGAAATCATATTAAAATATAAATTTATTTAATCTAATCTTAATTGGATTTTTTTTGTTAATTTTATAACTTGAAAAGTTTTTTACTATTTATCTCTATTATGGTAAATTAAATTTATTTAAGATTTATCTTATTTGGTATAATATAATATTTTTTTATCAAAAAAGCTCTATATTAAGCATTTTATGCTGTTTTTTTTCAATAAAAAAAATATTTTTAAAAAAAAATAATTTTTTTTCAAAATAAAGGTTGACTTTTATTGACAATGTTGCTATTATTTAATTAAGCAAAAAATGTCGAAATTTGATTTGTATTTTTTATCAATTAGTACTATAATATTAATGAGAAGTTTTTTAATGTAATAACATTATGAATTTAAATTTTTAAGAATAATTTAGGAGGTAATTAATTTGAAATCTACAGGTATAGTAAGAAAAGTTGATGAACTAGGAAGAGTTGTAATCCCAATAGAGTTAAGAAGAACTCTTAGCATTGCTGAAAAGGACGCTTTAGAAATATACGTTGATGGTGAATCAATAATATTAAAGAAATATGAGCCAGCTTGTATATTCTGCGGAAACGCTAAAGACATCCACAACTACCAAGGAAAGAACATATGTCCAGAATGTTCTAAGAAAATAGGAAAACTTAAATAATAAAAATAAAAAAACTCAATTCAAATATAAAAAAGAAACCATAATGGTTTCTTTTTTATTAGAATTGAGTTTTTTATAGTTAATTTACTAAAGTATAAATATAATCAAATTATATACTTTATTTATATTATAATTTTTTGATTATAATAATATATAAATTATAATTTATATATCTATCGACTCTTTATAAACTTCACTCTTTTTTAAATTTCTTCTCTTTGATACGGATTTTATAGCATCCTTCTTTGAAAGCCCTTCATCCATTTTTAAGATAATTTCCTCTTTTATAGTATATTTGTCTATAAGTGAATCACCTTCTTCATCTTTAGACTCATTAGAGCCTTCTATCATCAAAACGAATTCACCTCTAATACTATCCTTATTTTGCATCTGTAAAATAAGTTCATCTATATTCCCTCGTATATATTCTTCATATTTCTTTGTAAGCTCTCTTGCTATACAAGCTTTTCTATTTCCTAGTATATCCAATATCAAATTCAATGTTTCTTTTATTCTATGAGGTGATTCATAAAATATAACTGTTCCTTTTTGATATTTTAGTTCTTCTAATTCTTTTTTCTTCTCTTTTTTACCTCTTGATAAAAAACCTCTAAAATAAAAATTAGTAGTATCTAAACCAGAACCAACAAGAGCTGTTATAAATGCTACTGCACCAGGTAAAACCTCAAATTCTATATTTTCTTTTATACATAGTTTTACTAAATCTTCCCCTGGATCTGATATTCCTGGCATTCCTGCATCAGATACTAATGCACATGATTCACCCGATTTAATTCTTTCAATTATTTGAATACCTTTTTTATCTTTATTATGTTCATAATAACTTGTTAAACCTTTTTTGATTTCAAGGTGATTTAACAAAGAAAGAGTTCTTCTTGTATCCTCTGCTGCAATAAAATCAACTTCTTTTAATACGTTTATAGTTCTTAATGTTATATCTTCTAAATTCCCTATAGGTGTTGGACATATATATAATTTCAATTAAATCACTCCGATTTTTTTGCTTGAATAAATTTTATTTATTTGATCTGTATAAGTATTATCTTCATTGTATACGTATAATGGATCTTCCATTTTTAATTCTGGCTTAGCATCTTTTGTAAACTGAATTAATAAAAGATTTGGTGCTTTATCTTTTTTAGGATGTACAAATCTTATTCTTTTAGGTTCTAAATTATATTTTCTTCCCAAAATTATTATATCTGCAAGTCTTATAACTCTATTTATCATAAAAAATTTACCACTGTATTTTAAAAGTCTTGAAGCACTCTTCATAACATCTTCTAAATTGCATTTTATCTCATGTCTCGATATTGCCTTTTTATCATTTTCATTTATCAAACCATTCTTATGCATATATGGTGGATTTGATGTTACAACATCATATTTATGAACACCTAAAACTTTATCTATATTTACTAAATCTTCGTTTAATATCTCTACTCTTTGCTCCATATTATTTAAAATAACTGATCTTTTAGCCATGCTAGCCACTTCTTCTTGTATTTCTATACCAATTACTTTTTTTGCATTACTCTTTCCAGCCATAAGTATTGGTATAATACCAGTCCCAGTTCCTAAATCTATAGCAGTCTGATCCTTTTTTATTCTAGCAAAATTAGATAAAAGTACAGCATCTATTCCAAAACAAAAACCATCTTTATTTTGGATAATTTTTAAATCATTTATCTGTAAATCATCTATTTGTTCATTCATTTTTAGTTCCATTATTATCTCCTTTTTGTATCTTATCAAAAAATTCATCATTTATCCTTCCTAAGAAAGTATATTCTATATTTAAATTTTCATCAAGAAGATATGTTGTAGGTATTTGATAAATATTATAATCAAAACAAGCTTTCCCTTTAAGATCAAATAATATAAGATGTTTTTTTAATATATCTTTTTTCGATTCTTTTATATTATCAATATTTTGTTTTTCAAGCTCTGTTAAATTTATAAATACTAAATTAAAGTTATTTTTTTCGCAATATTCAATTATTTTTTTGTATTCTTTATCTAAATCTTCTTTAAAATTAAAAAATACAAAGAAACTCTTTTTATCTTTAAAATTTTTCAAATTATATTCTTTATCTTTATAGTTTTTAAGTTCGAATTCAGGGGCTTTTGTTCCCTTTTGCAGATATGAATTTTGATTATCTTCTATATTTTTATAATATTTTTTAAGTTCAATACTTTGCTTCTTATAAATATAATTTTCGACAAAATTCACCTTTATAATATACGCAATCATTATAATTACAAAAGAAATTATAAATAAATTTAATTTTTTCATTTAAAACACCCCTTTCCATTAATATAACTTAATTATAACATAAGTTACACTACTAAATTTACAGCCTTTTGGACTATATTTTTGTAAAAAAATAAGTATATAGTCTTTATTTTTAAATTTTTTTTAAACTTTTTTTCTAAATTTCATAATAATTATTTGCTATTAATTTGACAAATCGACAAAAAACAAATATAATTTAATTGATGGCAAATTAAATCACTTGTATTTTATTTAGCCACATCCTCAAATCCTCGCAACATATTTTCAATTTTTACAAACATCTTTTCTTTGATATTACTATTTCTAGTAAAAATTAATCATATAACTAGGAAAATCACGTTTTTTATTCAAAGATGACATTTAATCAGAACAAAACATAAATTGATTAAATAGGTTTTATTATATATTGTATACAATATAAATACATTATCTTATTCAAATAAAATAAAACCTTAACAATAATTATGAATTCATTGTATAATTCTATAATTATTCTTTTATAAAGATGTTTGTTTATAAAAAAACAAACTTTAAAAGAAAATTAAGGAAGGTGAATATTTTGAGTAGTAAAAATACCACAGAAAGTTTTTCAAGTAGGTGGGGCTTTATAGCTGCAACAATTGGTATGGCCATAGGAACGGGAAATATTTGGCGTTTTCCTAGAGTAGCAGCAACAAATGGTGGTGGATCTTTTATAATAGCTTGGACTATTGCAACTCTAGTATGGTCTGTTCCACTATTAATGGCAGAAATGGTTATTGGTAAAAAAGCTAAAAAAGGATTATTAAGTTCTTTTAAATCATTCATGGGTAAAAAGTATACATGGATGGGTGGATTTATTGCAATGGTATGTTTCTTTATAATGTCTTATTATTCAGTTGTAATGGGATGGTGTATGAAATACTTTACTATGGCAGTGTCTGGAACATTTAAAGCTGGAATGACAGTTCAAGATACAACATCTATATGGGAGACATTTACTAACACTCCTACACAAACTATATTTTTTCATATATTAGCAATTGGTATAGCAACATTTATAATTCATAAAGGTGTTACTAACGGAATTGAAAAAACATGTAAATTCTTAATACCTTGCTTATTTATAATAATGGTTATAATTACAATAAGAACAGCATTTTTACCAAATGCAGTTGAAGGATATAAATACTTATTTACACCAAATTTAGCTGATTTAAAAAATCCAAGAATTTGGCTTGAAGCATTCACTCAATCAGCATGGTCAACAGGAGCAGGTTGGGGCTTTATAATTACTTATTCAGCTTATACTAAAGATGATACTGATATCGGCCTAAATTGTTTACTTACTGGTTTTGGTAATAATAGTGCTTCTTTAATTGCTGCAATGGCTGTTGTACCTACAGTATTCGCACTTACTGGTGGTGCAGATGGAGCTAACGTTGCTCTTACGGCTGGTAACGAAGGTCTTACTTTTGTTTATTTAGCAAAATTATTCCCAACAATGGCAGGAGGAAGAATTCTATCTTCATTATTCTTCTTTGCAATGATATTATCTGCACTATCTTCTATACTTGCAATGCTAGAAGTATGTGTAAAAATACTTATGGACTTTGGAATTGAAAGACATAAAGGCAGTATGATATCAGGTATATTAGGACTTGTTGTTGGTATTCCATCAGCATATAATATACATTTCCTAAACAATCAAGATATGGTATGGGGTGTTGGACTTCTAATCTCAGGATTATTCTGTGCTTGTGCAATGTTCAAATTTGGACTTGAGAAAGCTAGAACACAAGTTATTAATGGCCCTTGGTCAGATATTGAAATAAATAAATCATGGAGTTATATGATAAAAATATTCCCTGTTTTATTTACAATATTATTTGGATGGTGGATTTATCAATCAATCACTTGGTATCCAAATACTTGGTATTCTCCATTTGAAAAATATTCAGCTGGAACAATAATATCTCAAATAGGATTATTGCTTCTAGTACTTATTCTTTCAAATAATAAAATCAATAAATTAATTGATGAAAGGGAGGAAAAAGACAATGTCGCCTAAAACAATAATGTTTATGATCGGATGTATAGCATTTTATTTTGGTGGTTTTACAATGTTAGTTGTTAAAGCCTCAAGATCAGAAAGTGCCAAAAGCTAAAAATATAAATTAATAAAGAGGTTATTCTTCTTGAATAACCTCTTTTTATTATCTTTTATTTAATTATTATCTTTATTTGTGTTAATTCTCTCTTCTTTTTTATATTTATCTTTTTTGTTTTTATTAAATTTTTGATTCTTCTCTTTGTATTTATCTTGTCTTATTCCTTGCTTATTATCCGATTTTTTATCTTGTTTTACATATGGCTTTTTATCATATTTTTTATCTTTATTTGAGTCTTTGTTATAGTCTTTGTTAGAATCTTTGTTTTTATCTATATTTTCTTTATCTTTTTTATTTCTATTATTACTCTGGTTCTTATCTTTTTTGTATTTTTTCTTAGGTTTTGATACACCCAATTCTTTTTTATCTTCTTCTTCTAACTTCTTTAGCTCTTCAAATTCTGTTTTATCAACCATTTGATTGGTATTTATATATTTCGATTTCTTTCCCATTTCAATTATTTTAATTTCATGGATTGAACATATTTTAATATCATCAAGTTCATCTACAATTACTTTTACTGATTCTAATAAAGTATTAGTATCTATTACTTTACCTTCTCCATAAGGCGTTAATACTATAGAATTAATAGTCGGCATTCTCTTTAATATCTTAACATATGTTTCGTGTTCATATTTTAGACAACAAAATAATCTTCCACAAACACCTGATATTTTAGATGGATTAAGTGATAAATTCTGATCTTTTGCCATCTTTATTGAAACAGGTTGAAAATCTCCAAGCCATGAAGCACAACAAAGCGATCTTCCACAACAACCAAGTCCACCCATTGATTTTGCTTCATCTCTAACTCCAATTTGTCTTAATTCTATTCTTGTTTTAAATATTGCAGCCAAATCTTTTACAAGCTCTCTAAAGTCAATTC
Organism: Peptostreptococcaceae bacterium AGR-M142; assembly: GCA_045345765.1. Classification (GTDB taxonomy): domain Bacteria; phylum Bacillota; class Clostridia; order Peptostreptococcales; family Peptostreptococcaceae; genus JAOARY01. The sequence goes on along the minus strand of CP148265.1, from coordinate 2,011,458 downwards.
TTCCTTCAGCTGTAAAATAAAATATTAATTTGTTTCTATCAAAAGTGTATTCTGAATCAATAAGATACATATCGAGTTTATGAAGCTTTACTTTTTCTTCACAAACATCATAGGCTTCCTTTGCCATAACTTTATTTTCACTGTGTATTTTTATATCTTCATCTGTTGCAAATCTTATTATTGGCTTTAATGGAGAAACTAAATCATCTTCCAAAATATTTTTTGGACCAACAACAATATTTCCAAATTCCAAACCTCTTATTGTTTCAACTATTACATTGTCACCTTTTTTTACATCTATATCTACTGGATCAAAATAATATATTTTTCCAGCTTTTTTAAACCTTATGCCTACAACTTTAATCATTTTATCACCTCTTTTAAATTTAATAGCATAGTCTCCATAGTAAGATTAAAATTACAATTACTATTTAATTTAAGCTTACTATCTTCAATTATTAATACTGCTTTCATCAAAGCTTTCCTCGAAAATTTATAACTACAATCATCTATAAAGTCAATTCTATCTACATTTATTATTTGATTATAAATTCCTTCTTTCACAAACATCATATCTCTAAAATAACTTATAGTTAAGTCTAGTATTTCTGTAATATCATCTTTATTATTCTCTAAATACTTTGTTAAAACCAAAATATTTAATACCTTTTTACTTAATATTATATCTAAAAATTTTTCAATACCTTTTCTTATACTATTAAAATCCTTAGATTCATAAAGATTTATTGCTCTTTTTATAATTCCAGAAGAAAATGAAGCTAGCATAGAAGCTTCTTTTTCCTCTATATTTTTTTCATTTATTAAATAATCTCTTATTACATCTATTCTAAGTGGTCTAAATTTTACACTTTCACATCTTGATTTTATTGTATCCAAAAGCAAATTGATATTCTCACAAATTAATATTATTATTGCATAAGAAGGCGGTTCTTCTAATGTTTTTAAGAAACTATTTTGAGCTTGGATAGTCATTTTGTGAGCATCTTCTATAATATATATTTTATTTTCTTTATATGGCTTTATATATATATCCTTTATAAGCTCCCTTACTTGACTTATTTTAAAACTATTTTTCTCTGGTCTTACAATAGTAAAATCAGGAGAACTTAAAGGGTTTTGTTTTAATATAATTTCACTAAATTCTATAGCAAATTCTTTTTTCATTATCCCTTTTGGTCCTTCAAATATATATGCATGAGATATTTTATTATTCTCTAAAGCTTTTTTTATAAAGTTTTTTGGCATATCCTGACCTAATATATTTTCAAACATATTGATAAACATCCTTTATTAATTATTATCTATATGATTTTTAACCTTAGAATAAATCTCATCATGTATATCATCTATTGTTCTAAGATTTTGATTCTCTATACAATTAATTTTAGTCCAATTATACTTATTAGCTATATATAAAGAATTTTCATATGTTTTTTTAAGATAATTCATATTACTTTCATGAATATCCTTCTTTGAATCTCCACTAAATTTATTATTTCTATTTTCCATAAGCTTAAATGTTACATCTGGGTTTACATCCAAAAATATAACCTGGCTTGGCTGTGGTAATTTATATAGATTATATTCATAATCAAATAACCAATCTAAATACTCATCTCTTTGTTTTATATCATCTATTTTAGAAGCTTGGTGAACCATATTAGATGTTGTATATCTATCAGCAATGATTATGCCTCCACCTAAATAAAACTCTTCCCATTCTCTTTTATAAGATGCATATCTATCTACTGTATAAAAAGTTGAAGCAACATAAGCATCAACATCATCTGGTTTATCTCCAAATTCACCTTTTAGATACATTTTTATTAAAGAAGATGAACTACTTTCATAGTTAGGATATTCAACCTTTCTAACCTTATAACCTTCTTCTAATAATCTATCATATAATTTCTTAGATTGAGTAGCCTTTCCACTACCATCTGAACCACTCTCTATTATTATTAATTTTCCTGACATTTAATTCTACCTTTCCTCATTTATTTTAATTCCCACTATCATACATTCATCACTATCATTATAATTAATATTTGATATACTTATAATATTTTTGATAACAATAAATCTATACTATATATAAAAAACTATTCTGATTACTATTTATTTTTGCCTATCTTTACATTATATCATTTATAATCAAATCAATTAAGGATTTACTAAGATTTATAATAAGTTCCTCAATTTAATTTACATTTAATTTAATAAGTTGTAACCAATAAAACTATATTTAATAATTACCACTGTGTATAATCTTAAAAGAAAGGAATTATAAATACATAGGAGGATTACAATGAAATTTTTAAAGATATCACTTGTTTTTGTTCTTAGTTTTTTATTATTAGTTGGATGTGGCTCTAATGATACTAATAATAACGAGGTTGCAAAAGAATATGAACAAAGTAAACAAGAAGAAATATTAAAGGAATTTGATGAATTAAAATCAAAAAATAATAAAGATGATATAAATAATGATACTAGAAAAATAGTTTCTTTAGTTAAGGAAAATATTTCTCATATGTCTACGAAAAATGCTGATAAGATGATTTTGGACTTAGAAAAAATATTACTTACTAATTTAGCCTATAGTGAAACAAATACACTTTATATTAAGGCTTCTAATATAGAAGAAGATGTATTTAAAGAAGGAGAAAATTACTCATATGATTATAATAAGCTAATGGCTAATAGAAATGAAATTTCAAATAGTGATGTTAAAGACTATCTAAACTTTGTTAAGGATGGTGGATATATAATATATACTCCAGAAGGTATGATTAATTATTTGGTTGATTATGAAGCAATTAATGAATATAGTACTAGTGTTTCAAAAGATATGGCAAATTATCTTAAATTCAAAGCTATGGATTCAGCTAATCCTGCACATATAGATGCAGGTCTTGCTATAAGTTATGAAGAATTATCTAATAGAATTGCATTAGGAGAAGATTTCCTTAAGGATTATGATAAAAATAATAAAATCCAAAGAAAGATTGCAATTGAAGAATATTTGTATTTTAGTTCTTATATACATGGTGAGGCAAATACACCACCATTTGACTTTAATACAGGAAAAATTCAACCTGATTTATTAGCTTCTTATAAAAATGATATTCAAAGCAATTCTTTTTACGGAACTTTAATTAAAGAATTATTAGAGGTTCTTGAAGCTAATGATTATAAATATGTTGATCCAGATGTTAATTATGAGTTTTATGATAAGGTATTAAATAAGCAAAGAGAAGTTGTTGAAAAGTTTGGAGAGAAGTTTGCTATTAATAATGACGATATAAATAATTATTATGCAGAGCTTTACGGACAATAAGATTAAGGCTATCGAAAGATAGTCTTTTTTGATATTTTATTTTGTATTAAGAATGATATTTAGTCTTTTTTGCTCTTCATACTTTCTATAAGAAATTCTTTTAAAAACAAAATAATTCTTTTTCTAAAATCTAAAACTCACTTCGTTCACACAGTTAGATTTCTTAACGAAAAAGAATTATTTTGTTTTTAGAATTTCAATATCAAGTAAAATAGAGTAAAAAAGAATAAATAACATTCAAATTGTTGTTATAATTAAATTACATAAAAATTAATCAATATTCAAAAACCATATCTATCAAATAAATCTTTTGTTAATTTAGATAATGGTCTTTTGTCCAAATCTTCATACTTAAAATAATTCCCAAGCAAAAGCATTTTAATGTCATCTTCAGTATCAAACATATAGCTATATTGATTATAAAGACTTTTAATCATATCTTCATTATATATATATAGTTTTTTAATAATCTCCAAAGCATAGTCACTATGTGCTTGATACATTGCAGATAATTTAAATAATTCTATTGATTTTTTTATTTTCTCTGCATTATTAGAATCAGTATTATCTAATTTCAGATTAACACCTTCTTCATTTTTAAAATTATTATAAATATATTTAGCAATATTAAACTCCAAATCAAATTTACAACTATCTCCAAAATCTTCTTCATATGGATATATAATTTTATCCATTGATTCTTTATTTCCTTTAAGTCTTTGATTACAAAATAAACAACTTGGAATAAAATTGTATAATGAAAGTGCCAATATTGGATATTCAGATTTTGATATGAAATGGTCTAAGTCTGCACTTGTTTTATTTTGATTATGATCAAAATAATTTGTTATATACTGTCTATTACAATATGGACAAGTTCTTATACCTAATAGAGAAATTAATTTATGTCTATTCCAACTTATTTCTTTATCTTTATATTTAATTTTATTTTTATTTTTTATAAAATTATTATAGTTAAATATTTCTTTTATTAATTCATATTTTTTAGAATTTCCTTTTATATTTTTAGAATAAAAATCTATGACTTCTTCTTTTAATTTACTCATTTCTCCAACTGCTATAACATCTAAATTTTTAATTAAAAAATCATATATATCTCTATATTTATCTTTGTGTTCTTCAATCTTTTCTTTAATATATCTTTCAAAATATATATTATGACACTCTTTTATTTCTTCCCAATTATCAATCTTTTTTATATCTATTTTTATCATATTATCACTCTCTTATTATTTTTTATTCATAAGTTTCTTTATAATATCTAATTTTTCATTATCGTTCTCTGCTTCTTTAATTTTTTCTATTGCTTTCATAATATTTTCATCTGTTAACTTAGATTGAATATCTAACATCTTTTCTAAGTTTCTTTTTATAATATCTTCTCCCAATTGATTTATTATAAATTTGCACTTTTTTAACTCTCCATCTGTAAGTTTATCCTTAGAACTTTTAGCTTTGTTAATTGTATTATAGACTTCATTGATTTTATCCTTTGCAAATTTTCCAACTAACCCTTTTTCACTTAAAAAGAATGAATCATTAAATAATTTATATATGTTTGCTCCAAAAGTTTCTCGCCTTGTACTTCTATTGACTATTATATTTTTATTTTTATTTTTATTTTCATTTTTATCTTCATCTTTTGACATATATACAATATTTGTTTTAGGCATATCCGAAAGAATAATAGGCGAATGTGTTGCAAATATAATTTGAATCTTTTTATTCTTCTCCTTAAATTGTCTTTTTATCTCAGAAATAAAATCAAAAATAATTCTAGTCTGCCATTCAGGATGCATATACAAATCTATTTCATCTATTAATAATAAAATATTATCCTTTGTTGAATCTATTAACTTATTATTTATAAGATTAAAAAATGCAATTAAACTAAGCCAAGAAAAAAAATTCAAAAATGCTCTTTCGCCTGATGACAATCCTACTTTTTCAAATTCTATATATCTAAGTACAAACGAATACTCTTTTCTAGCATATTTATCTATAAAATTAATAAAATTCTCTATGGTATTCTTATCATTACTTTCATACCAAAATTCATATGAATCACTGTTTTTTGGAACTCTATTACCAATATGATGATTTTCATTCAATATCTCTTCAAATTCTAATATCTCTGCATTTAAACTCTTATAATATTCTTTTTTATCTTTATCTAATAAAAGAGTATCTATAAAATGACCAATAGAATCATCTTTATTTCTTAATATATTTAAATCAATATTATCTATTCTATCTTTTAATTTCATTAATATTTCATAAATTAAATTATGCTTTAATCTCTCTATATAATTAGTTTTAATATCATAAATATCCTCTAATTCTTTTATTTTTTGTTTATTATTAAAATTTTCTATTTTATTTATAATTTCATGTACGTCATTTATATTATTTTCATATTTCGTTTTAATACTATATACAGAATTAATTTTAATACTGATTTTTTTTTGTAATTCAAATGCAAAATCATCAAACAAATTCTCATCTAAAAGTTTTTTAAAATATAAATTATCGCAAACAGATTGAAAATTATTAAAATTTCTAGTCTTTAAAATCATTTCATCAAGAAAAGTCCTTTCATCTTTTATATTTAATAATTTTTCATAAAAACTATAAGATAGAATTTCTACTTCACTATTAGAAAGTATAGCTTTATTTATTTTTTTTCCTGAACCATATCCCGAACTAATATTTTGCGTATAAAAACTATTCGTTAAATATATTTTGGTAATAGATTCTACATTATTTTCTTCCTCAAAAGATTCTCTAAAAATATCATCGTTCATCTTTATTATTTCACATTTTACTTCTGTTTTTTCATCAACTTTGACTTCACAATCCAAATTATGTACCAATTTCAAAACTTCTTCTTTCACATTCTTTTCTTCTGAAAATTTTTCAGTTTTAAAAACTTGTAAAGTCTTATTTTGCTGATATCTTTCTTTATGTAAATCCTTATAATCATCATTAACAACTTTATTTTCAGGGCTTATATCTTTATTATACAAAAAATCAAGCAAAGTCGTTTTTCCTGAACCGTTTTTACCAACTAATGCTGTTATATTAGAAATAACATCACTTTTAAATATATTATAATAGTCTTCATTTTTTTTAATATTAATTTTTACTGTTCCTTCACTTTTATCTAATTTAATATCAAATTCTTCACTTAAAGATATTTGGCTATCTTCAAAAACATCATATTTACTTTTATTAATCCATATATACAATAACTCCATAAAAAACCTCCTAATCATATTATTAAATACATATTTATTTTATAATATATATTCATTATTATATCTTTTAAACGAAATTTTATAAGTATTTTAATTAAAATTTATTATAACTATAAAAAAACTTTAGTTAATATATTATAATAATGGTACAAAATAATTTTTTATTTTATAGCATCTTAATTTTGACAATAAAATTAAAAAATAATATTATAAGGAATGATATAAATGAAACAAATACTAACTATTCTATTTCTTTTGATACTTTTAGTATATGAAAAGGAATATAGACCAAAAGTCTGTCACAACAAAATACATAGTTATATAAACCATCTAGGAGGCACAGTAATAAGTATAAATAAAATAACACCACGCGATGAAATCTATAGTATATATTACACACTAGACAAACAAGAAAAACATATAAATATAAAATTCAATTTCTTCTACAAAATAACCAACGTATAAATTTTTATCTATTAAAAATACTAGATATATTATATAAGGAATAAAATTATTATTTTTTTAATCTATCTGAAATATAAATTGAAATTCTCAAAATAAAAATAAGGAACTTACGTTAAGAAATCTAATTGTTTGAGCGTAGCGAGTTTTAGATTTTAGTAAGTTTCTTATTTTTATTTTGTTTGGATTTCTTATTTATATTTCTTGATTTAAAAAATAATAATTTTATTCCTTTCTCCAAACCTATTTATTTATCATAAAAATCTAACTTATTTTTAGTGATAATAAAAATCATTTTATATACTTTCTCATTGATATAGATTCTAAGCAATATTTACGGGTATAAACTCATTTAAGAAATTAATAGTAAATCATTTCATTATTAATTTTATTTATATTATAGGAGGCTTTAAGATGGGTAAACCTTTTAAACCCGGTTGTGCTAGACCACAAAAAACTATCGAAAACAAGATAGAAGAACCTATTAAAAAAGATGAGATTAACAAGGAGGAAGAAGTCATGGTTAAAGTTGGACAAGAAGTTCCTAATTTTGAGTTATCAGGCTATCATAATGGAGAGTTTAAGCAATTTACATTAGAAGAATTTAGAGGTAAGTGGGTATTGCTTTGTTTCTATCCAGGCGATTTTACATTTGTCTGAGCTACTGAAGTTTCAGCAGTTGCTGAAAAATACAAAGAACTACAAAAACTAGATACAGAGGTTCTTTCTGTTAGTGTTGATAGCGTATTTGTTCATAAGATGTGGAATGACCATGAACTTAGTAAAATGATTACAGAAGATAACATACCATTTCCGATGCTATCAGACCAAGGCGGAGTAGTTGGTTCTATGTATGGAGTTTATGATAAAGATGCTGGAGTTGAAATGCGTGGTCGTTTCATAATAGATCCAGACGGAATACTTCAAGGATACGAAGTCTTAACGCCACCAGTAGGTAGAAATGTATCAGAAACCAAAAGACAATTACAAGCCTTCCAATTAGTTCGTGAATCAAAAGGAACTAAAGCAACACCATCAGGATGGCAACCAGGCAAAAAAACACTTAGTCCAGGACCAGAATTAGTAGGTAACGTATGGAAAGAGTGGCAGGTCAAAGATGCTAAAGAAACTTTAATTAAACATTAGATATTACAAAAATAAAAAAACCCCACAACAATGTGAGGTTTTTTTTTGATAAATAAAATATTATCTCTTTGAGAACTGAGGAGCTCTTCTTGCACCTTTAAGTCCGTATTTCTTTCTTTCCTTCATTCTAGCATCTCTAGTAAGGTATCCAGCAGCTTTTAAAGCTGGTCTGTTTTCAGCATCTACAAGTAATAATGCTCTAGCTATACCATGTCTCATAGCTCCAGCTTGTCCTGTAAATCCACCACCGTGAACTCTTATTATAACATCGAATTTACCTTCATTTTCAGTTATAGCTAATGGTTGTATTACGTCTTTTCTTAAAGTTTCGTAATTTAAGTACTCTTCGATATCTCTATTATTTATAGTAACTTTACCAGTTCCTTCTACTAATCTAACTCTCGCAACAGCGTTCTTTCTTCTTCCTGTTCCTTGATATTGAACTTTTGCCATTTTATTGTCCTCCCTTCAAACCTATATTTCTAAAGTTGCTGGATTTTGAGCTTCATGAGTATGCTCTGCGCCAGCGAAAACTCTTAATCTAGTCATCATTCTTCTTCTTAACTTGTTCTTTGGAAGCATACCTTTTACAGCATGATTTATAACTTCCTCAGGCTTTTCAGCAAGAAGTCTTCTATAAGGGATCTCTCTAAGGTGTCCTACATAACCAGTATGGTATCTGTATAATTTTTGATCTAGTTTCTTTCCTGTTAATTTAACGTCAGCAGCATTTATAACTACTACGAAATCTCCACAATCTACACTAGGGTCAAATATTGCCTTATTCTTTCCTCTTAATACCTTTGCTATTTCAGTTGCCATACGACCTAAAGTTTTTCCTTTAGCGTCTACTATAAACCAATCTCTTTTTACTTCATTAGTTTTTGCTCTATACGATTTCATATCTTTTCCCTCCTTACACTACTTTTACAAACAGTGTGACATAACCTTATTATAATTTGCTAATTTTTAACGTCCTTACCACATCAGAAACTAAAAACTATCCATTATAAAAAGGAACTATATTTAAAGTCCGGGGCAAGTGGACATAATAACTTATTAATAATTAACACACTTAAATAGTTTAATACATTGAACCTAGTGTGTCAAGCTTTTTGATTAGATTTTAATATGTTTTTTTGCAAATCAAAATCCTTAATTTTTATTATAAAAAATTTAAGACTAATTTAAACCTGCTTTTAAAATTTATTAACTAACCTAATAATAAACTTCCATCAAAAATAATCCGCATGCAGGTGCAGTTTTAGAAGCTTTAGTTCTATCTTTTGCATCTATAATATCTTTTACATAAGATGGCTTTATTTTGCCTGTTCCTACATCTACAAGAGTACCTGCAATGATTCTTACCATATTATATAAAAATCCATTTCCTCTTATATCTATATAAACAATATCTTTATCTTTACTAACTTTTAACTCATATACTGTTCTTCTTGAAGTCTTAGCTGAACCTTTTGCAGCCTTAAAACTATCAAATTCATGAGTACCTATAATATATTGACAAGCTTCATTCATCTTTTCAATATCTAGGTCATTACATAAATTCCAAGCATAATTTCTTTCAAATACAGACATTATTTCACCTGTATATATTCTATATCTATAAGACTTTCCTATAGAATGAATCCTACTATGAAACTCTTCATACACTTCTTTTGCTTCTAATACTCTTATATCAGGATTTAATTTAGTATTTAAAGCTCTTACTATATTCTTGCACTCTATTTTATTATCCAAATGAAAATTACATACTGTTCTTTGTGCATGAACTTTAGCATCTGTCCTTGAAGAACCAAAAATTTTTATATCTTCTTTAAAAAGTGATTTTAATGCTTTTTGTATTTGACTTTGTATTGTGATTTTGTCTGGCTGTATTTGAAATCCAAAATAATTACTGCCATCATAACTCACAGTAAGCTTTATGTTTCTCAAAAACTCACCATCCTTATATCTATATTAAAATAAAAACCTAAAAAGAATTATCGCAATCATATATATAAAAATAAATAATAATGCTACATGATCTCTTGATTCTATTTTGATTTCTTTCATTCTAGTTCTATTATTTCCACCTCTATAGCATCTTGCTTCCATTGCCATAGCAAGTTCATCAGCTCTTCTAAAAGCACTTATAAATAGTGGCACTAACAGAGGTATCATGCTCTTTGCTTTTTTTATAAGCCCACCATTTTCAAAGTCAGCACCTCTAGCCATTTGAGCTTTCATTATCTTATCTGTTTCATCCAAAAGCGTCGGAATAAATCTAAGTGCAATTGTCATCATCATAGCAATTTCATGAGATGGAACTCCAATCTTTTTAAATGGATCTAGTAATTTTTCTATTCCATCTGTTAATTTTATTGGTGAAGTAACCAAAGTTAATATTGATGTTCCTATTATCAAAAGTACTAACCTTAATGCCATAAATAATCCTTGATGAAGACCTTCTTTTGTTATTTTAAAAATACTGAATTTAAAAATAACCTCTCCAGGTGTTAAAAATATATTTAATGAAAATGTAAGTATAATTATCATAAATATTGGTTTTAAGCCTTTTAGCATATATTTTAATGGTACTTTTGAAATTGTTATAACTGTGGCTAAATAAGCAAGTACTATTAAATAACCGTAAAAATTATTTATCACAAACAATGATAACATAAATAGAAATGTTGCTATTATTTTGACCCTTGGATCTATTTTATGAAGTAAAGAATCTACTGGATAAAACTGCCCTATTGTTATATCTTTAAGCATTATTATCCCCCCTTAAAACTCTAAGTATTTCTTCTTTAGCTTCTTCAATATTTATAATATCAGTTCTAACATCAAAGCCTTTTTCTTTTAATCTATTCATTAAACTAGATACTTTAGGAATATCAAGACCTATTGCTTTAAGTCCCTCTTCATTTTGAAAAACTTCTCTAGGAGTACCTAAGTATTTTACTCTTCCATTTGCCATTACAATAAGTTTATCTGCTATCTTTGCAACATCTTCCATACTATGTGATACCAAAATTATTGTAGTGTTATATTTGTTATGAAGATCTCTAATCATATCAAGGATTTCATCTCTACCATGAGGATCTAATCCTGCTGTTGGTTCATCTAATATCAAAACTTCTGGTCTCATAGCTATTACTCCAGCTATTGCAACTCTTCTTCTTTGTCCTCCAGAAAGTTCAAATGGTGATCTATCCTTTAATGAATAATCTAAACCTACCATTTCCATTGATTCTTTTACAATTTCTTTTATTTTATCTTCTTCAATTTCTAAATTCCTAGGTCCATATGCAATATCTTTTTCAATTGTTTCTTCAAATAATTGATATTCTGGATATTGAAATACCAAACCTACTTTTTTTCTTATTCTTGTAAGATCCATATTTGAATCTGTTATATCTTCGTTATTAATTATAATACTACCAGATGTTTTTTTAAGTATCCCATTTAGATGTTGTATCAAAGTTGATTTACCAGAACCAGTATGCCCTATTATGCATGTAAATTCTCCATCTTCAATCTGAAAGCTAACATCATCTAATGCTTTACTCTCAAAAGGTGTACCTTTTGAATATATATGACTTAAATTCTTTACTTCAATTGGCATAGACTTTCCACCATCTCCTCTACTGTTAATATATCAGAAGATATATCTATGTTTTGTTTTTTAAGTTCATATGAAAGTTCAGTCATCGAAGGTACATCCAGTCCTAAATTCTTTAGTTTTTCTACCTGACTAAATATCTCTCTTGGTTTTCCTTCCATTATAACTTTACCTTTTTCCATAACTATTACTCTATTAGCATCAACTGCTTCATCCATAAAATGTGTTATATGTATTATTGTCTTATTTTCTTCTTTATTTAATTTTTTTATAGTATTCATAACTTCTTTTCTGCCAGATGGGTCTAACATTGCTGTTGGTTCATCAAAAATTATACAATTTGGCTTCATAGCTATTATTCCAGCAATTGCAACTCTTTGCTTTTGACCCCCAGAAAGATAATGTGGAGCTTTATTTCTAAACTCATACATATCAACAGCTTTTAGTGCTTCATCTACTCTATTTCTTATTTCTTTGGGTTTGATGCCCAAATTCTCAGGTCCAAATGCAACATCTTCCTCAACAATAGTAGCTACTATTTGATTATCTGGATTTTGAAAAACCATACCAGCACTTTGTCTGATATCCCAAAGTAAATTATTATCTTTAGTATTCATACCATTTATGCAAACATCACCAGATTTAGGCTTTAGTATTGCATTTAAATGTTTTGCTAATGTAGATTTACCTGAACCATTATGACCTAATATTACAACAAATTCACCTTCATTAATTTCAATATTTAAATCATCTAAAGCTTTAAATGCCTCTTCATCTCTATGATATTCAAAAATTACATTGCTTACACTTACAGTTTTTTTCAATTAATTCACCTCTTTGGATGATAAATACTTTTATTTTTTATACACAAAAGGGGAAAGCTAAATACTTTCCCTCTTAAGTGTAAAGATTATTAATTAAACTATGCATCCGTTATGTAGATGTATAGTTTATTTAATAAGCTTCTCCGTCTAGTATCTTTACGCTTGTTAAAGCTACACACTAAACTCATATTCGGTTTTATACAATATATAAAACATATATTTTTATAAAAAGGAAGGACTAAGCCTTCCTTATTTTTAGTGAAAAGTTATTATTAAACTAATTCAATAATAGCCATTTCTGCAGCGTCACCTTTTCTTGGTCCAAGCTTCATTATTCTTGTGTATCCACCATTTCTTTCTGCATAAGAAGGTGCTATTTCATCAAAAAGATTTTTAACTACAGTTTCATCTAATATATAAGCAAGAGCTTGTCTTCTTGCATGTAAATCTCCTCTTTTACCAAGAGTGATCATTTTTTCTGCTATTCTTCTTGTTTCTTTAGCTCTTGTAACAGTTGTTGTCATCTTTTTGTTTCTTAAAAGATCAGTTACAAGATTTCTAAGCATTAGGTTTCTATGTGAAGTAACACGACCTAGTTTACGTTGTTTAGCCATCTAATTTCCCTCCTTCGCCTAGTCTTCTTTTTTAAGGTTAAGGCCTAATTCAGCTATCTTTTGTTCAACTTCTTCTAAAGATTTCTTTCCTAGATTTCTAACCTTCATCATTTCTTCTTCATTCTTTTCAGTAAGTTCTTCAACCGTATTTATACCAGCTCTTTTTAAGCAGTTATACGATCTTACTGACAGATCAAGTTCTTCGATAGTCATCTCTAGAACTTTTTCTTTTTTATCTTCTTCTTTTTCAACCATTATCTCAACATTGCTAACATGTTCAGTAAGGTCTATGAAAAGATTAAGATGTTCTGTTAATATTTTAGATCCTAAAGAAATACCTTCTTGTGGATTTATACTTCCATTTGTCCAAACTTCTATAACAAGTTTATCAAAGTCCGTTCTTTGTCCAACTCTAGTATTTTCAACTTTATAGTTAACTTTTTCAACAGGAGTATAAATAGAGTCCATTGGAATAACACCAATTGGCATATCATCAGATTTATTTTCTTCTGATGGCACATATCCTCTACCTTTGCTTATAACCATTTCCATGTTAAATTTAGCACCTTTATCTAAAGTTGCTATTTTAAGATCTTTATTTATTATTTCAACGTCAGGAGGACATATAATGTCACCAGCAGTAACAATTTGATCTCCTTGCGCTTCTATTCTTACTGTTCTATCGCCTTCTCCATCAATTGTTGCAGAAAGTTCTTTTAAAGTAAGCATTATTTGAGTTACGTCTTCTTTAACTCCTGGAACTGTAGAAAATTCGTGCAAAACTCCATCTATTCTGATTGATTTTACTGCTACACCAGGTAACGAAGATAAAAGTACTCTTCTTAGTGCATTACCAAGAGTTATACCATAACCTCTTTCCAAAGGTTCTAAAACAAATTTTCCATATCTATGGTCTTCATTTAATTCCAGAATCTCAACCTTCGGCTTTTCTATTTCTATCATCTATTAAACCCTCCTTATGTTTTTTTGACCAAACTTGAGGGCAACTTTTTCCATAAGAGCAACTGATTCGATTGCTGAGTTTTAATCTACCCTCTACTTAGAGTAAAGCTCAACGATTAAGTGTTCCTCTATTTCTAGGTCTATATCTTCTCTTGTAGGAAGAGCTACCACTTTACCCTGCATTTTTTCAATTTCTACATTTAACCAATTAGGAACAACTCTAGTGTAGTTCTCTACTAATGATTTCATCTTTGGTGAAGTTTTAGAAGTTTCCTTAACTACTATTTCATCTCCGATTGAAACTAACATTGATGGTATATTTGCTTTGTGTCCATTTAGTGTAAAGTGTCCGTGTCTTACTAACTGTCTAGCTTCTTTTCTTGATGCTGCTAGTCCCATTTTGTAAACTACATTATCAAATCTTCTTTCTAGTAAGCTTAGTAAGTTTTCACCTGTTTTACCTTGCATATTTTCAGCTTTTTCGTAAGTATTTCTAAATTGAGTTTCTAAAACTCCATATATTCTCTTAACTTTTTGCTTTTCTCTTAATTGAGTTCCAAAGTTTGAAACTTTCTTTCTACCTTGTCCATGCATTCCTGGAGCATAAGGTCTTTTGTTCATTGCACATTTTTCTGTATAACATCTGTCTCCTTTAAGGAATAACTTCATTCCTTCTCTACGACAAAGTCTACATACTGGTCCGTTATATCTTGCCATTTTTTCAATACACCTCCTATTATATCAATTAAACTCTTCTTCTCTTTGGTGGTCTACAACCATTATGAGGTATTGGAGTAACATCTTTAATCATGCTTATATCAAGCCCTGCAGCTTGTAATGATCTTATTGCAGCTTCTCTACCTGCACCTGGTCCTTTTACAAATACTTCTACCGCCTTAAGTCCGTGTTCCATAGCCGATTTTGCAGCTGTTTCTGCAGCCATTTGAGCAGCAAATGGAGTAGATTTTCTTGATCCTTTAAAACCTAATTGTCCTGCACTTGCCCAAGCAATTGCGTTACCACGTACATCAGTAAGAGTAACTATTGTATTGTTAAATGTAGATTTAACATGAGCATGTCCACGTTCTATGTTTTTACGTTCTTTTCTTCTTACACGTGTAGCTTTTTTCTTTGGCTTAGCCATTTATTTTCCCTCCTTTATCACTAGATTATAACCTATTTCTTACGGCTTACTGTTTTCTTAGGTCCTTTTCTTGTTCTAGCATTAGTTTTAGTTTTTTGTCCTCTTAAAGGTAAACTGAATCTATGTCTGATACCTCTGTAGCATTTGATATCTTTAAGTCTTTTTATATTAAGAGTAATTTCTCTTCTAAGATCCCCTTCAACTAGGTAATCTTCGTCTATTAATCCTCTTAACTTATTTACTTCATCTTCTGTAAGATCTTTTATTCTAGTATCTTTATTGATACCTGCTTTTTCTAATAATACGTTAGATCTTGTTCTTCCTATTCCAAATATATAAGTAAGTCCTATTTCAACTCTCTTATCTCTTGGTAAGTCAACACCGGCTATTCTTGCCATTTGATTACACCTCCTAATCAATTCAATGATTCTTTACTTTACTGTCCAATGCAAAATTATACATCATTCGCACAAAAAAATCTAGTTTTTTTTTAAAATTAACCTTGTTTTTGTTTATGCTTTGGATTCTCGCAAATAACCATTATTTTACCTTTTCTTCTGATTACTTTGCATTTTTCGCATATTGGTTTTACAGATGCTCTAACTTTCATCTATATCCCTCCTTAGAGTAACTACTTCTTACGCCATATTATTCTTCCTTTTGTTAGGTCATAAGGTGACATTTCAACTGTTACCTTATCTCCTGGAAGAATTCTAATAAAATTCATTCTAAGTTTACCAGAAATGTGAGCAAGGATTTCATGATCGTTTTCTAATTTTACCTTAAACATGGCGTTTGGTAAAGATTCAACGACAACACCTTCTAATTCTATAACATCTTTTTTGGCCATTAAGTAACCAACCCTCCATTTCTATTTTCCTCAGGATTAAATCCCAATTCTCTTAACTCTCTTCTTAGGTAAGCATTGTTTACCTTTTCATTAGCTAAGATTTTTTCTTTTAATTTTATTGATACAGTTTTAGTCTTTGATAGATGTTTAATTTTTTTCTTTTTTGGATTATCTAATCTTCTTAAATCTCCATCAGCAATATATACATAATTGTCATCAATTATACCAATTACAAAAAAAAATTTTCTACTATCTCTTCCCGCTTTGGAAAAGACCACCTGTCCAATTTCTAAATCATTTAAATTCACCAATTTCACCTCTTTGGCTTTATAGAACCGTCAATAAAAGTGGCTCATCTTTGGTAATGGCAATAGTATTTTCATAATGTGATGATTTTTTTCCATCCATTGTGACAGCAGTCCAGCCATCTGAAAGTACTTTCACTTTATAAGTTCCTATATTGACCATTGGTTCAATTGCTAGTACCATTCCCTCTGTTAATCTTGGTCCTCTATTAGGAAGACCGTAATTAGGAATTTGAGGATCTTCGTGGAGATCTTTACCTATACCATGACCAACAAAGTCCCTAACAATAGAAAAACCAAAACTTTCTACATAAGCTTGAATCGCATGAGAAATGTCTGATAATCTATATCCTTCTTTAGCAAATTTTATACCTTCGTAAAAACTTTGCTGAGTTACATCAATTAGTTTTCTATCAATTTCTGATATTTCACCAACAGCCCAAGTTCTAGCTGCATCTCCATGATAACCGTTGTAATAAGCCCCTATATCAAGACTTATTATCTCCCCTTGTAAAAGAGGTTTTTTATCAGGAAATCCATGAACTACAACTTCGTTCTTCGATGCACATATGCTAGCTGGAAAACCACCATATCCTTTAAAAGAAGGAGTAGCACCATATTTTCTTATATTCTTTTCAGCTAATTCATCAAGTTCTTTTGTCGTTATTCCTATCTTAAGAGCTTCTCTTAGAAGTTCATGAGTTTCTGCTACTATCTTTCCAGCATCCTTTAAAGCTTCTATTTCCTTAGAGGATCTTATTTGTATCATTACTCCTCACTTCCTAGAGCTTTTTTTATGTCTTCAAAAACTTTAGATATCTCTTGTTCTCCATCTACATTCAATAGTATATCCTTTTTTGTATAAAAATCAACTAAAGGCATAGTTTCATTTAAATATACATCTATTCTACTAGCAACAGTTTCTACTGTATCATCTTTCCTTTGATAAAGTTCTCCGTCACACAGATCACAAACAGATTCTTTTTTAGGAGGATTAAACGATACGTGGAATGCAGCTCCGCAATCCTTACACATACGTCTACCTGTTATTCTATCAACTAAAAGTTCTTTTTTAACTTCTATATTGATAACATAATCTAATTTCATAGAATCTCCTAAAACTTCTTCCAAAGCCGTAGCTTGAACTAAAGTTCTTGGGAAACCATCTAGTAAAAATCCATTCTTGCAGTCATCTTCATCTAATCTAGACTTAACAAGATCAACAACAAGCTCATCTGGAACTAAAAGACCTTTATCTATAAAGTCTTTAGCTTTTTTGCCTAGTGGAGTTCCTTCTTTTATGTTCTTTCTAAATATATCTCCTGTAGATATATGAGGTATCTTATATTCATTAATTATACTCTTTGCTTGTGTTCCCTTTCCAGCACCTGGAGGTCCAAGTAGTATAAGTCTCATATTCCTCATCTCCTAGTCGATTATTTTAAAACCAAACTAAAGGGGATAAAATCCCCTTAATTTTCTATTTCAAAAACCCTTGATAATGTCTCATCAACATTTGGGCTTCTATTTGCTTCATTGTTTCAAGCGCAACCCCTACTATAATTAGTAGCGATGTTCCACCGAATCTAAATGGTATATTACCAAACTTAATAATAAGTACTGGCATAACAGCTATAATAGCTAAGAATATTGATCCTACAAAAGTAAGTCTATTTAATACTTTACTTAAGTACTCTCCAGTAGCATTACCAGGTCTAATTCCTGGAATAAATCCACCAGAGTTCTTCATATTATCAGCAACATCAAACGGATTGAATGTAACTGATGTATAGAAGTAAGCAAAGAATATAATAAGTAAGGCCTCAACACCTATATAAATCCATATCCCTGGGTTACCATTAGTGGAAAACCATTTGCTTAAAAAGGCTTGAAAATCTCCTTTTACAAAGAACGCTATTGTCTGAGGAAAATACATAAGCGATATTGCAAATATTACAGGAATAACTCCAGCAGTATTTACTTTCATCGGTATATGTGTACTCTGTCCACCATACATTTTTCTTCCTACTACTCTCTTTGCATATTGCACTGGAATTTTTCTAACTCCTTGCAATATGGCAATTACTCCTACAATAACCATTAGAGCCATCAGAGTAAATATAGCAATTTGAATAACATTAAGTTGTCCTTTGCTAAATAACTCATAACTTCTAAATGTCGAACCTGGAAGTCTAGAAATTATACCTACGAATATAAGTATTGATATTCCATTTCCAATACCTTTTTGTGTGATTTGTTCTCCTAACCACATTAAAAAAGCAGTTCCTGCTGTTAATGTAAGAACTACAGTAACAATTGATAAAGTATCTTTAGAAACTAATGCATTTCTAAATAACCCTACACTAATACCAGTTGCCTGAATAAGTGCCAATACAATTGTTCCATATCTAGTATACTGGATCATTTTTTTTCTTCCCTCTTCTCCGGACTTAGAAAGTTCTTCTAAACTCGGAATAGCAATTGTAAGTAATTGTACTATGATGGAAGCTGTAATGTAAGGAGAAATACCTAATGCAAATAAAGTAAAGTTTCTAAATGCACCTCCAGAAACCAAATCGTAAAAAGATAATATACCAGCATTTTCAACAGTTTGCTTAATATATTCTCTATCTATTCCTGGTACTGGGATTGATGCTCCTATTCTAAACACTATTACCATTAATAGTGTAAACAATATTCTCTTCCTTAAATCAGGTATTTTAAACGCGTTCCTAAAGGTAGTAAGCAAATTAAATCACCTCTACCTTACCACCAGCAGCTTCTATTTTTTCTGCCGCTGACTTAGTAAACTTTGTAGCCTTTACTGTTAGTTTTCTTTCTAGGTTACCATTACCTAGTATCTTTATACCATCTTTTTCTATTTTAGATATAGCTCCTGCTTCTTTTAAAACTTGAGCAGTTATTTCTGTTCCATCTTCAAATCTGTTAAGTACTTCAACATTAACTTCAGTGAAAACTTTCTTGAAATTGAAATTGCTGAAACCTCTCTTTGGAAGTCTTCTAAATAGTGGCATCTGTCCACCTTCAAAACCAAGTCTAACTCCTCCACCTGAACGAGAATTTTGACCATCTTGTCCACGACCGGCAGTCTTACCTTGACCTGTAGCAGTACCTCTACCTAATCTTTTTCTATTCTTAACAGCACCTTTTGCTGGTTTAAGTTCATGTAACTTCATTCTTTAGCACCTCCTTTAAAGCAATTTTTTTCTATGCTTCTTCTACTTGTACTAAGTGTTTAACAACCTCTATCATGCCTCTTATTTGAGCATTATCTGGCTTTTCTACCACTTGTTCTCTTTTTCTAAGCCCAAGAGCTTCAACAGTCTTTCTTTGCTTAGGTTTTGTTCCGATTACACTTCTAGTTAGCTTTATTTTAAGCATTTTTGCTACCTCCTAACCTAAAAGATCTTCAACCTTTTTTCCTCTTAGTGCAGCGATATCTTCGGCTCTCTTTAGGTTTCCTAATCCTTCTAATGTTGCATTTACCATATTTCTTGCATTATTTGATCCTAAAGACTTAGCTCTAACATCTTTAAATCCTGCAAGTTCTAATATAGCACGTACTGGTCCACCTGCGATAACTCCTGTACCTTCTGCAGCTGGCATTATAAGAACTTTACCTGCACCGAAATGTCCTACTACTTCATGAGGAACTGTAGTCCCAACCATTGGAACCTTTATAAGGTTTTTCTTTGCATTATCTATTGCTTTTTTGATTGCATCTGGTACTTCCATAGCTTTTCCTGTACCCATACCCACATGTCCGTTTTCATCTCCAACAACAACAAGGGCTGCAAATCTAAAGTTTCTACCGCCTTTAACAACTTTAACAACACGTCTTATGTCAACAACTTTTTCAGTGATGTCTAGTGCTTTAGCGTCTATTAGCTTATTAGACATTTATTAGCCTCCTTCTATTAAAACTTAAGACCACCTTCTCTAGCAGCTTCTGCTAGTTCTTTAACTCTACCGTGGTAAATGTATCCACCTCTGTCGAAAACAACTGTTTCAACATTAGCTTCTTTTGCTCTTTTAGCTACTAACTCTCCAACTTTTTTAGCTGACTCTTTATTTCCGCCATGCTTAATTTCAGCTTTTAACTCTTTATCTAAAGAAGAAGCTGAAGCTAAAGTTTTTCCGTTAACGTCATCTATAACTTGAGCATATATGTTATTAAGACTTCTATATACATTTAATCTTGGTCTTTCAGGAGTTCCAAAGACTTTGCCTCTTACTCTAGCATGTCTTTTTTTTCTTGCTTCATTTTTACTCACTTTATTAAACATCCCTTTTCACTCCTTTCCTATTTACCAGTTTTACCTTCTTTTCTTCTGATAATTTCACCAGCATATTTTATTCCTTTACCTTTGTAAGGCTCAGGCTTTCTCCAATCTCTGATCTTAGCAGAGTAATTACCAACTTGTTGCTTGTTGATACCTTTTACGATAAGTTCAGTTTGGTTAGGTACTTCAACTGTTATTCCTTCTGGATCTTCCATTTCAACTGGATGTGAGAATCCAAGGTTCATAACTAATTTCTTACCTTGTTTTTGAGCTCTATAACCTACACCTACAAGCTCTAATTTCTTTTCATAACCATTAGTAACACCTTCAATCATGTTAGCGATTAAAGTTCTACTTAATCCATGAAGAGATTTATGCTTCTTGTTTTCAGTTGGTCTTTCAACCTTAACAATATTACCTTCTATAACTACTTTCATAGCTTCATCTAATTTTTCGCTAAGTTCTCCTTTAGGTCCTTTAACAACAACTGTGTTGTTTTCTAGAACTTTAACTTCTACGCCTGCAGGAACAACTATTTCTTTAAATCCTATTCTTGACATTCTGGCACCTCCTTGCTTCACGACTTATTATTACCAAACGTAACAGATTACTTCTCCACCTACGTTTTGTTTTCTAGCTTCTCTATCAGTTATTATACCTTTTGAAGTAGATACTATTGATATTCCTAATCCGTTCAATACTTTAGGCACATCTTCTTTACCAGCATATACTCTCATACCAGGTTTAGATATTCTCTTTATTCCACTGATTACTTTCTCGCCATTTCTTCCATACTTAAGTTGAATCTTTATTATACCTTGCTTTCCATCTTCTATAACATCATAACCTTTTATGAATCCTTCTTCTAGAAGTATTCTTGCTATTTCTTTTTTGATGTTAGAAGCAGGTACTTCTAATGATTCATGCTTAACAGAATTTGCGTTTCTTACACGAGTCAGCATATCTGCTATTGGATCTGTCATTGTCATATTAAAAACCTCCTTCCAAGTAACTTATTTCTACCAGCTTGCCTTTCTTACTCCAGGAATTTCACCTTTGTAAGCTAACTCTCTAAAGCAAATACGGCAGATACCGAATTTCTTTAGTACAGAATGTGGTCTTCCACAAAGGTTGCATCTTGTATATTCTCTAGTAGAATATTTTTGCTTTCTGGCTTGTTTAACTTTCATCGCCTTTCTAGCCATCTTTTAACCCTCCTATCTATTTTGCAAACGGCATTCCTAGAAGTTTTAAAAGCTCTCTAGCTTCTTCGTCAGTCTTCGCAGTTGTTACGAATATAACGTCCATACCTCTAGTTTGATCTACCATATCGAATTCTATTTCAGGGTATATAAGTTGTTCTTTAACCCCAAGAGCATAGTTTCCTCTTCCATCAAATGAATTTGCACTTACACCTCTAAAGTCTCTAACTCTAGGTAATGATATGCTTACAAATTTATCTACAAAATTATACATTTTTTCAGCTCTAAGAGTTACCTTAGCTCCAACAGGCATACCTTCTCTTAATTTGAAGTTTGCAACTGATTTCTTAGCTTTAGTAACAACTGGTTTTTGTCCTGTTATTATTCCAAGTTCATTAAGAGCAGCTTCTAAAGATTTTGGATTCTCTCTAGCCTCTCCTACTCCCATGTTTATTACAACTTTTTCAAGTTTAGGTATCTCCATTACACTTTTGTAATTAAATTTTTCCATTAATGCTGGAGCTACTTCTTTCTTATACTTTTCTAAAAGTCTTATAGCCATGTGAATATCCTCCTTTCATTTCTTTCTATAAAGCTTCGTTACACTTAGCACAAGCTCTAGTTTTGCTTCCGTTCTCTATGTTGAAAGATACTCTAACACCTTTATCACATTTCTTGCAATATGGCATTACATTAGACATATCTATGAAAGCTTCTTTTTGTACTATTCCGCCTTGTTGTACCTTAGCAGATGGTTTCATGTGCTTTGTAGCCATAGCTACTCCTTCAACTAATACTTTACCTTTAGAAGGATTTACTTCAAGCACTTTACCTTTTTTACCTTTATCTTTACCAGCGATTACTACCACTGTATCATCTTTCTTAATACGCATCATTTTGCTTACACCTCCTTAGATTAAAGTACCTCTGGAGCAAGTGAAACTATTCTCATGAAGTTATTGTCTCTTAGCTCTCTAGCAACTGGTCCGAATATACGAGTTCCCATTGGAGACTTGTCATCCTTTATTAAAACAGCAGCATTTTCATCAAATTGAATATAACTTCCGTCTTTTCTTCTTAGTTCTTTTTTAGTTCTTACTACAACAGCTCTTACTACTTTACCTTTTTTAACAACTCCACCTGGTGTTGCACTTTTAACAGTAGCTACTATAACGTCTCCTACACGAGCATATCTTCTCTTTGTTCCGCCTAAAACACGTATGCAAAGTATCTCTTTTGCACCTGAATTATCAGCTACCTTTAAACGAGTTTCTTGTTGTATCATGCTAATACCTCCTCTCGCATTCTAGCATATTATTACTTTCTTACTTCTTGTACTACTTCTACAAGTCTAAATCTTTTATCTTTAGATAATGGTCTCGTCTCCATTATTCTTACTCTATCGCCTATATTACAAACATTATTTTCATCATGTGCTTTTAACTTTTTAGTTCTTTTAACTGCTTTACTGTAAAGTGGATGACGAATAAACTCTTCAACTGCAACAGTTATAGTTTTATCCATCTTATTGCTTACAACACGTCCAACTCTAACTTTTCTTCTATTTCTTTCCACAGCGGTTGCCTCCCTTCACGCAATACTACTATATATCCTACGCGTTAAGCTCGTTAGCTCTTATTACAGTCTTAACTCTCGCGATATCTTTTCTTACTAAACTTATTCTCTTTGGGTTATCAAGCTGTCCAGTAGCTAATTGGAATCTAAGGTTAAATAACTCACCCTTAAGGTCTGCAAGCTTTTGAACAAGCTCGTTCCCGCTCATTTCTCTTATTTCTTTAGCTTTCACTTGATTCACCACCCTTTACTACAAACTTACATTTGATTGGCAGTTTGTGCATAGCAAGTCTCATTGCTTCTCTTGCTATTTCTTCCGAAACTCCATCAATTTCAAACATTACTCTACCTGGCTTAACTACTGCAACCCAATATTCTGGTGAACCTTTACCAGCACCCATACGAGTTTCTGCAGGTTTTCTAGTTACAGGCTTGTGAGGGAATATCTTTATGAAAACTTTTCCGCCCCTCTTCATGTATCTATTCATTGCTATTCTGGCTGCTTCTATTTGATTAGATGTAATCCAAGAAGCTTCTTGTGCCACCATACCATATTTTCCGTAATCTACCGTGTTACCTTTTTGAGCTTTACCTCTCATTTTGCCTCTATGAACTCTACGACGTTTTACTCTTTTAGGCATTAACATGGTCTATTCCTCCTTCCTTAACTGCTTATCTATTATTCAGCTTTAGGCTTTCTTGGCCCTCTGTTATTATTTCTTCTGTTATTAGGTCTTTTATTACCTTTTTTAACTTCTTTTCTTTCATTGAATCCTAAGATTCTTTCTTCAGTTTTACTTGGAAGTACTTCACCGTGGTTTATCCAAACCTTAACTCCAAGCTTTCCATAAGTAGTATCTGCTTCAGCAAATCCATAATCTATGTCAGCTCTTAAAGTTGATAAAGGTACATTTCCTTCGCTGTATCCTTCAGTTCTAGCCATTTCAGCTCCACCAAGTCTACCAGCAGTAGCAACTTTAATACCTTTAGCTCCAGATCTTAAAGCTCTTTGCATACCTTGTTTCATTGCTCTTCTGAATGCAACTCTTCTTTCAAGTGCTAATGCAATGTTTTCAGCAACTAATTGAGCATCTTTTTCTGGACGCTTAACCTCTACTATGTTAATAAGTATAACCTTAGCAGCAGACATCTTAGCTACATCTTTTTTAATTTCTTCGATTCCTGCTCCACCTCTACCTATTACCATTCCAGGCTTTGCAGTATTTATATTAAGCTTTACTTTTTCTCCTGATCTTTCTATTTCTATTTTAGAAATTCCAGAAGTGTAAAGTTTCTTCTTTAAGAATTTACGTATCTCGTGGTCTTCTTTTAAAAGTCCTGCGAAATTCTCTTTGTTTGCAAACCATCTAGAATCCCAGTCCTTTATAACGCCCACTCTCAAACCGTGAGGACTAACTTTTTGACCCATTATTTTCCCTCCTTATCAATTACTTTTCTTTTACAACTACCTCTAAGTGGCTAGTTCTTTTTCTTATTGTTGTAGCACGTCCCATTGCTCTAGGTCTGAATCTCTTCATTGTTGGACCTTGATTAGCAACCATTTTTGATACAACTAATTTATCTCTATCCATATTATGGTTATTTTCAGCATTTGCAACAGCAGATAATAAAACATTTCTTAATTCTCTAGCTGCTTTGTTCGGCGTATACTTTAATATCGCCAATGCTTCGTCTACATTTTTACCTCTTACTAGATCAGCAGTAAAACCTGCTTTTCTAGGAGATACACGTACGAATTTTGCTATAGCTCTAGCTTCCACAGCAAAAACCTCCTTCCACTATTCAAAAGTTATTTCTAACTATTTTCTCTTTGAAGTTCTATCGTCACCTTTGTGACCTTTAAACGTTCTAGTTAAAACGAATTCACCTAATTTATGTCCAACCATTTCTTCCGTAATATATACAGGAACATGCTTTCTTCCGTCATGAACAGCAATTGTATGTCCTAAAAATTGAGGGAATATAGTTGACGATCTTGACCAAGTCTTAACAACGCTCTTTTCGTCAGTTTCGTTCATTTTTTCAATCTTCTTAAGAAGTCTAGGGTGTACAAAAGGTCCCTTCTTTGTTGATCTACTCATTATTCTTCCTCCTTCCAACTTAACATTTATATATTAGCTTACTTTATTTTTTCTTTCTTCTTGAAACAATATATTTATCTGAAGCTTTATTTTTCTTTCTAGTTTTAAATCCAAGAGTTGGTTTACCCCAAGGAGTTACTGGTGATGGTCTACCTATAGGAGCTCTACCTTCCCCTCCACCGTGTGGATGGTCATTAGGGTTCATTACAGAACCTCTTACTGTAGGTCTTACACCCATATGTCTCTTTCTACCAGCTTTACCGATAGTAACATTGAAATGTTCAACATTTCCAACTTGTCCAACTGTTGCTCTACACTCATTATGAACTAATCTCATTTCTCCTGATGGAAGTCTTAATAACGCGTATTTTCCTTCCTTAGCCATTAATTGAGCTGATACTCCAGCAGATCTTACTAATTGTGCTCCTTTTCCAGCTTTAAGCTCGATATTATGAAGCATAGTACCAACTGGCATATCTTTTAATTTTCTTGTGTTACCTGGTTTGATATCCGCTTCTTTACCAGATAATACAACGTCTCCAACCTTTAGTCCTACTGGGCTAAGGATGTATCTTTTTTCACCATCAACATAGTGTAATAACGCTATATTAGCAGTTCTATTTGGATCATATTCAACAGCAGCAACTTTTGCTGGAACATTCTCTTTTTCTCTTTTGAAATCTATTACTCTATATTTCTTTCTAGCTCCGCCACCTTTATGACGAGTAGTTATTTTACCTTGCGCATTTCTACCAGCATGTTTCTTAAGAGAAACAACTAGTGATTTTTCATAACCTTCTCTAGTTATTTCATCTGACTTAAGTACAGTCATATGTCTACGTCCGGCAGATGTTGGCTTAAACTTTTTAATAGCCATTTAATTTCCCTCCTTTATGCTTGCTTAGGAATTAAACACCTTCAAAGAATTCTATTTCTTTAGAAGCTTCTGTAAGTTTTACAACAGCCTTTTTAAAGTCCGCTCTCTTACCAATGTTTCTTCCCATTCTCTTAGTTTTTCCTGTATAATTCATAGTGTTTATCTTATCTACTTCCACACCAAATACCGCTTCAACAGCTTTTCTTATTTCAAACTTGTTAGCTTTCTTTGTAACGATGAATGTGTACTTCTTGTCAGCCATAGCATCCATAGAAGTTTCAGTTATAACTGGTCTTATGATTATATCATGTGGATTAGTCATTATGCGTACACCTCCTCCACTTTTTTAACAGCATCTTTAGTTATTATTAATTTTTCATATCTTAAGATGTCGTATACATTTATAGTATTAACAAATGCAGTAGCTACACCTTGAATGTTGTTTGCAGCTCTTACTACATTATCATTTTTTTCCGCAGTTACAATTAATGCTTTCTTAGCTTCTAAAGCCTTTAATACATTAACCATTTCTTTAGTCTTAGGTATGTCTAAGTTTAACTCATCTAAAACGATAAAATCGTTAGCAGTTACCTTATTAGTAAGAACACCTTTAAGAGCTAATCTTCTC
The DNA here is from genome assembly GCA_045345765.1 of Peptostreptococcaceae bacterium AGR-M142. Taxonomy (GTDB): domain Bacteria; phylum Bacillota; class Clostridia; order Peptostreptococcales; family Peptostreptococcaceae; genus JAOARY01. The sequence goes on along the minus strand of CP148265.1, from coordinate 1,984,195 downwards.
ATCTTCTTAGGAAGTGAGTATCTGTAATCTCTTGGCTTTGGTGCGAATACAACTCCACCACCAATCCAGTTTGGTTGTCTTGAACTACCAGCTCTTGCTCTACCAGTTCCTTTTTGTCTCCATGGCTTCTTCCCGCCACCTCTTACTTCTGATCTTGTCTTAGCTGACTGAGTACCTTGTCTCTTGTTAGCTAATTGATTTTTAACTACTTCATATATAACATGATCCTTAACTTCCTTAGCAAATATATCTGCTGAAAGTTCGATCTCACCAACATTTTCACCTTTAATATTAAGAACATTTACTTTAGGCATTATTTATCCTCCTTTCCATTAAAGCGTTATTACTTCTTAACAGCTTCTTTGATTGTAACTAAACCTTTTTTAGGTCCTGGAATAGCACCTTTAATTAAGATTAAGTTCTTTTCTACATCTACTGACACAACTTGTAAGTTTTGTACAGTAACTGTTTGACTTCCCATGTGTCCTGGAAGATTCTTTCCTTTGAATACTCTCGAAGGATCTGAAGCCGCTCCCATTGAACCTGGTCTTCTGTGGTATCTAGAACCATGAGTTTCAGGTCCTCTTGATTGTCCGTGTCTTTTAATAACACCTTGGAATCCCTTACCTTTTGAAGTTGCAGTTACATCTATCATAGCTCCTGCTTCAAAGATATCAGCTTTGATTTCTTGTCCTACTTCGTAAGCTGAAACATCGTCCATTCTTACTTCCGCAAGGTTTCTCTTGTAAGCAAGGTTTGCTTTATCAAAGTGTCCTCTTTCTGGCTTGTTTAAATGCTTTTCTTTAGCATCTTCAAAACCAATTTGGATCGCGTTGTATCCATCTGTTTCTTTAGTCTTTATTTGAGTTACTATCATAGGTCCTGCCTCAACAACAGTAACTGGAACAACGATCGCATTTTCATCAAATACTTGAGTCATTCCTAACTTTCTTCCTAGTATCTTTTTCATCCTTACACCTCCTATAATCTTACAGCGGATTGCATTTGCAATCATCCTAAGATAAAGGATATTATCTATACCTGTTATCTTAGTTAATAAGCATATCATTTATAAAAGCATTTAATGCTTATTGTCTAATGTGTCTTACAGTTTTATTTCTATATCAACACCAGCTGGTAAGTCAAGCTTCATTAAAGCATCAACTGTCTTTTGTGATGGCTTCGATATATCAATAAGTCTTTTGTGAGTTCTTATTTCGAACTGCTCTCTAGAGTCTTTGTACTTATGTACCGCTCTTAGTATTGTAACTATTTGCTTCTCAGTTGGAAGTGGTACTGGACCTGAAACTCCAGCTCCTGTCTTCTTTGCTGTTGTAACTATCTGAGTTGCTGATTGATCTAACATTTTGTGATCATATGACTTAAGTCTTATTCTTATTTTTTCTTTTGCCATTTTAAATTTACCTCCTCATCGCACGTTATAATATTGACGTACGACCCAGCATAGAAAAACTGTCCCGGGTGTGTTGCGTTATGCAAAATTATAAAGGGACAGCTCCCCTTGCTTAGTCGCCCGATTCCTCGATACAGACATACTCCACGAAAATTTCCCAACTCATTGTTGGCTACCTTTCGATTCATCGCCTCTTCTATACATACCTTGCTATTATATAATATTAAAGATGTTTTTTCAAGAGCTTTTTTTAAAAAAAATCATTTTTTATTTAGCCTTGCAAAACCATCTGTTCGAAATTAATTAAGTCTTATCTTAACTGCTTTTATTTAACACACCATGATAGTATAAAACAAATTTTAAAACTTTACAATACTTATTGCTGATTTTTTTTATTTTTTTTTTAATACATTTCTTCATCCTAAAATCAACACAATTAAATAATAAATATAGGACATTCTTCTGATTTTATTTTTTCCTTCATTAATATATAATAATAAACAAATTATATATCAATAGTATTTAACAAATTAACATAAAACATCTTTTTAATTAGTATTTTAAAAAAATCGTTTTCATTTCAATTGCAAAGAAACTATAAAATAATTTCTAATCAATTTATAATTTGATTTTTGTACTAATACTAATATATTATATAGAAAGAATTTTAATTTAATATGACAGGAGTGATTTTATGAGAAAATTTTTTAGCATTCTAATAATATTTACACTATTGCAATTAAACAGCTTATCATATGCACAAAATATCACAAATAAAAACATATCTATATTAGGAGCTGGCGATACCATGGTTCATTCACCACAACTTAAAGCACAATATAACCAAGCTACTAATACATATGATTTTAATAATAATTATGATTTTATAAGAGAATATGTAAAATCAAATGATATTTCTATTTGCAATCTTGAAACTACTTTTGCAGGTAAGGATAATGGGCGTTATACAACCTATCCTAGATTCACTAGTCCTGATTCTCTTGCAACAGCTATAAAAAATGCAGGTTTTACTCATGTTAGCATAATAAACAATCATACTAATGATAAGGGCTATGAAGGTTACAAAAGAACTATAGAAGTATTAAAAAATAATAATTTAAAGGTATTAGGTGGAAGGTTAAATCAAAATGAAAAAAACTATATAATAGAAGATATTAAAGGTAAAAAAATAGCATTAACAGCTTATTCTTATGAAACAAAAGAAAATAAAGGTAGGAAAACACTAAATGGAATACCCGTTGATCCTAAAATGGCTGATTTAATAAATACTTTTAACTATGACACTTTAGATAAAGATTTATTAAAAATCAAATCAGATATTGACAATATGAAAGAAGAAAATGCAGATATTATAGTATTTTATATACATTGGGGATATGAGTATCATTTAAAGGAAGATGAAAAACAACAATATATAGCATCAAAATTAAATGAATACGGCGTAGATTTAATCTTAGGCTCTCATCCTCATGTTGTTCAACCTGTAAAAACAATAAAATCTTATGATGAAGAAAATAAATTAAAAAAAGAAACTCTAGTAGCTTATTCCCTGGGAAATATTTTATCTAATCAATGTTATGAAATATTAAAGAAAAGACATCCTGAAGATGGTCTTATCTTAAAAGTAGTATTTGATGATAAATTAAATAAAGAAGCTTCATTTATTCCAACATGGGTTCATAGATTAAATTATAAAGATGGAAAAAGAGTTTATGAAATCTTACCTCTTCATAAAGCTCTAAAAAATTATGAAGAATATAATCTATTAAAAGCAAGTTCTATAACAAGAGCTAAAAATGCACTTAATAATACTTTAGAAATATTTAAAAACAACAATGTGATTTTAGAATATATGAATTAGTTAAAAAAACAATTTAAAATCAATAAATAAAAACAGGGCTTTTGTATTAAGTAAGAAACTAAAATATATTGTGTTTATTTTTATAATAACACTCTACATTTAAGCTTGATTACTCGATACAAAAGCCCTATTTATTTTACTTTTATTATTTCTTAATATTTAGTTGCAACTATAGAAACTTCAATCACCCCAGTTGTATCTAAATTCAATTCAATAATTATATTATCTATATTAAATTCATAATCTACATTCGTATATACTTCATAATCATTATCCTCTATAATAACTTTATCAACTAAAGCTTTATCATATTCTTCTGGTAATTGGTATATATCCGTTTCATATTCTCTATCTATCATTTTTATTCCCTTTTTACTTAAATACTCTACTATCATCTTATCTGTATTTAATAATTCATCTTGCTTAGAAACTCTAAATTCAAACATTTTATTTACAGACGGTATATCTTGATGATTCCAAATTTTTTTAAATCTAATATCAGAATCAAAATCAACCAAAACTAATTTATCATCATCCATATTATAATCTTTTTCATATTCAAAACTTCCAATCATCTTATAACCAAATTTATTTTCTAATAAATTATATATTGTTTTATATGCATATTTTTCTTCATATTCTTCATCTGTATTCATATATATTTTAGATATAGTATTATTTAATTCAATAGTTTTAAATATTTCATTCAATTCTTTATATTTTTCCTTTAGATTTGCTCTAGCTTTAGACAATATATATATATCTATATCCTTCTCCTTAGTTAGTACATCATTTATATTTCTTAAATCCTTGTTTATAGTTCTTAGTACTTCTTTATCTATACCACTTATCTGTTTTTTATCAACACATTTTCGGATATAAGAAATAGATGAATCAATATAATGCATAAAATCATATTCTATATCTTCAAATAAAAATGCTGACTCTTGTATATTACTATGTATATAATAAGTATTAGCAATTTCTGAATCTAATTTAAAATCTAAAAACACTTTATCGTTATCATCATAATCCTCATCTAAAAGTCTATCTGTCATCTTAACAATTTCGTCTATATTAATTCTTAGTTGTTGATCTTGGATTTTATAAACCACATCAATTCTGCTTGATATATCCTGATAATAAAATAATAAAAATAATATAGTCAAAATAACAACAGGATAATAATACCATTTAAAATTATTTTCATCATATTCTTTATCAAAAGCTTCATCTCTTAATTTATCATCTTCATTTTTAAAAAAATTTAGTGATTTTATAAAAGCCATAATACCATTAAACAAATTATTCACCCCACTCTAAACTGCATCAATTATTTCTACAAAATTTAATAATACTTTATTTTTTGATTTTATTATATCCTCAATTAAATTTGTTTTATATTCTTCTTTTATATATTCCTCTGCTTCTAATTCACCATAATCATTTATAAGCATATTATCTTTAATATTCCCTTTAATATGACTATATACATTTAAATAGTCTTTTATCTTACTATCTTCCTTTGATAATTTTGTATAATCATCCTTTATATAGTATAAAGTCTTTAAATATTTATTTATATTTTCACTTTCCATATCATTTTCTTTTAACACCTCTTTAAATAGCTCTATTCTCTTTATAGTTATTTCAAAATCATTATATAAAATTTCATTATCACTCATCTTTTTTATATCTTCTTCAAAAAAATCATCTATTATATAATTACATGATTTCAAATTCTTATAGAAATTTGATATTTCAATACAATAAAAATCTTCTTCTTGATGTATCAAACCTACAACAGAATTAGCACTAATAGTGGTCATAAATACTATCAAAGAAATAGTAAAAGTTATTATTCTCTTTAACATGATAAATTTTTACCTCCTCATTAATATAAAATTTATTTTTATCTTTTATAATATTATTCAAATTTTTAAACTGTATATGATATTTTAATATTATTAAATCTAATATAATAATATATTTATATCAAAATTAATTTTAACATATTATGCTTAAATTTACCTTAAAATATAATAAAAGAACTTACCCAATTGGATAAGTTCTTCTTGATGATATCAATTTTAATTATTTGCTCATCATTTCCATTATCTTAGCTGCTAATAAAGATCCTGCATATATACCAAATATTCCAGTTACCCCAGGTAAAGTTGGTGGTGCTGGTAATGGTAATTTAGCAAATGAGAATATAAGTCCTGTAATAAGCCCAACAAATAAAGATATAATTGCAATTTTCATAAAAAGTACCTCCTAATAAATTTCAATAAAAAACCCCTAGATAAATTTATTATCTAAGGGACGAATTGCATTCGTGTTATCACCCTTTATAAAATCCCCTTATCTCTATATAGATACACTATCCAATATAAAATAATAAAGAAATTTATAAAAATATAAAAAATTCAGTTTTAATTTTTTATATAAATTAGCTAATATTAGTCTCAATCTGCTAAGCATATTAAGATATATTATTAAATAAATATTTTTATGTTTAAATTTATTTATTTTGATATAATAATATATATTTATTAAAAATAATTTTATATTTTCTAAACATATATTAAAAAATTCTAAACAAATGTCTAACACATGTATATAAAATATATATTTTTTTTTGATATTTGTCAATATAAAATCTATTTAACAAAATAAATATGAACAAAAAGTATCAAAACAATACTTGTAAAAGGAGTTTTTAATATGAATTTTAGATTTGTACACAATAATTTTAATGTACTTGATTTGGATAAGAGTATTAAATTTTATGAAGATGCACTTAATTTAAAAGAAGTTAGAAGAAAGGAAGCTTCTGATTCTAGCTTTATATTAGTGTATTTAGGAGATGGACAAAGCACACATACACTAGAATTAACATGGCTAAGAGATAGAAAAGAACCTTATAATTTAGGAGAAAATGAATTTCACCTAGCATTAGAAGTTGATGATTTTGATAAGGCTTATGAACACCATAAAAATATGGGCTGTATTTGTTATGAAAACAAAGCTATGGGAATATATTTTATAAATGATCCAGATAATTATTGGATTGAAATCCTTCCTAAAAAATATAAATAAATATCACTATTAATATTATTTCTAAACATTATAAAAAAAAGTGCCAAAATTTAATTTAGGCACTTTTTTATATCATTAATCTATAATATTATTCTAACTCTTTTTCAATATAGATTTCATATTCTTCATCATCATCTTCATCTCTAGGCTCTATTCTTAATTCTTGATCATCTTCATCATATCTAATTCTCATTTCAACAGACTCGCCATCTTCATCTATAATGTATATTTTAAGAGACTCAATTCCACCATCTCTAACATCTGATTTTAACTCTATTTCTAAAGCATGATCGTCATCTACATCAAAATTACCTCTAGTTTCTTCGACTTCACCATCTTTCATATCTATCGAATAAATTTTCCCACCAGCTGCAAAAACAGCCTTTTTTTCTTTTTCATCAATTGGTGCATATAGTAAATATGTTCTAGATTCATCATCGTCATCCATATCAACATTATAATAACCTATAAGCTTAAGCTCATTATCGTCGTCTTCTTCTTCTTTATATAAAAATGTATCGTCTGAGTCTAACTCATCATCACCTTTATCTAAATCATTATCCAGAACCATTAACACCCCTAATTTAGAAGCAAACATATTTTTAACTTCTGATTCTACATCATCAGTTTTTATTTCTATTTCAACCTCTTCATCAAAAAATGTCTCTTTTATATCATCTTTTTTGAATGGTAATTCTAAATTTGCTTCTACATCATTTTCATTATACTCTATTTTTAACTTTATTACGCTATCATCTTCATCATCGTCTAATTCTAATTCTCTAAAGAAAGTATATATAATTCCAACTTTCTCATCTTTATCTAATATAAAATCATTTCTAGAAACTACTCTCATTTCTTCATCTCTATCATGACGTTCTGCATTCTTTACATCAATATCAATATCTCTTACTAAATCAAAAAAATCTGTTCTTTTATCACCTTTTACAGTTGTTAAAACTACAATTGAATGTTCATCTGCTACTATTGCTTCAATATCCATACTTTCATCATCATCTAAATCCACTTCTTCATCATATACATTAAATCCCCCATCTTTATATAAATCATATAAAGACTCATAATTATCTTTTAAATACCTTTCTAAATCTCTATCTATCTCCTTTTGTGTTTCTTTTTTATCATCATCTTTCGAATCTGCAAAAGAAACGCTAAGCATAGATAACGATAACATCATTATCAAAACAAAACTAATTAATTTTTTCATATCAATCGTCCTCCTAATTTTTATTCTAAATCTAGTTTAATATATTATAAGTATTTTATCTATAATTTTAAGACTTTCTTAATAAAATTGTAAAATTTAAAAACAAAAAAGTAATTTATTTAAATTTTTATTATAAAATAATTTAAATGAAAAAAATCTTTTTAAATATTTAAAAAAATTAGCCGATAACATAGTTGAGTAATTCATATAACAAGTCTTATTTGTATGAATTTTCAACTAATATTTCAATTCCCATACTAAAAGGACAGATTCTATAATCTGTCCTTTTTTTCTTTTTATATTTTAAATCTTTCTATTGATGCCTTTAATTCTTCAGACAACTTAGATAAAGATTCTGACGCAAAAGCAATCTCTTCCATAGATGCTGATTGCTCTTCAACTGATGCATTTGCTTCTTCAGTAGAAGCTGCATTTTGTTCTGCTATTGAAGATAAATTATTTATAATATCCAAAATCTCAGATTTTTTATTATCCATATTTCTACCTGATTTTATAAGATCTAATATAGCTGTTTCTGATTCTTTTATTGCATTTGTAATCTGGTCATATTTAACCTTAGTATCCTCAACTTTAAGTTTTTGTTCACCCAAAACAACCATAACATCTTTTATGCTCTTAACAGCATAATTAGATCTTTCCATAAGTTCTTTTATTATAACATCTATCTCAACAGTTGAATTTGTTGATTGCTCTGCTAATTTTCTTATTTCTTCTGCAACAACAGCAAAACCTCTACCAGCCTCACCAGCTCTTGCAGCTTCAATTGCAGCATTTAATGCAAGTAAATTAGTTTGTTCAGCTATAGATGCTATTAAATTACTCGCTTGACCAATCTTTTCTGTACTTTCACTTGTTTTTGTTATTATTTCATTAATAGCTACTGCTTCCTTATCCGTTTTTTCTGTTTTTTCTATAAGTTGATCTATAATATCTTTACCTTCTTCAGCTAAAGAGTTTACCTTTGAAGAAGAAAGATTTACACTATCTAAATAATTTGCATTAGACTCTATTAATGTACCTAATTCATTTGTTCTTACTGAACCATCACTCGTGCTTTGCGCTTGATCTGTTGCATCTCTTGCTATTTCTTCAATAGCTTTTGCAACTTCTTCTGATGCCGATGCCGCTTGAGAAGATGTTTCATGAAGTTTTTTTGCTGAATCAAATACATGTGATGACGAATCCATAATTCCCCTTACCAAAGTATTAAAACTTCTATTCATCTCATTAAATGCCCTTGCAAGAGTTCCTATTTCATCTTTAGAATCTAAATACTGCTGAGGCATAGCTCTAGTTAAATCTCCTCTAGCCATTTGAAGTGCGAATGCTGCTGCATATTTTATAGGCTTTGATAAACTCTGTCCTATATAGTAAATTACAACTGCTGAAATTGCTAATATAGGAAGTAAAGTCAACATAAAAGTTATCTTCATTCCAGAAACCTCATCCAAAATTTCACTTCTAGGTGCCGTTGTAACAAGTGACCAATTGGCATTTTTTATAGGTGCATAACCCATTATTTTATCCATATTATTAAAATAATATTCTCCGTTACCAGATTCTTTATTTAAAGCCTTTGTAGTTAATTCTTCTAATGCTTTATATTTAGAATCTTTTCTAGATTCATTTAATAAATTAAATTCATCCTGTACATATTTATAATTATTATGTGCTATTATAATACCTTCATCATTTATCAAATATGCATATCCAGTTTGCTCTATTTTAATATCTGATATTAACTGGGTAAGAGCTTTCGCATCTCTTACAGTTACAACTGCTCCAATTATTTTCCCATTATTTCTTACAGGAACTGAAGCTGTAAAAATAACAGATTCATCTGCTTTACTGACCATTAAATCTGATAATACATTTTCACCATTAAATGTTCTTTTGATATAATCTCTATCGGATAAATCAAAAACCATACCGTTCGTAGCATATGCTTTATAATCTAACCCTACATACTCTATCATCAAATCCATATCTGTTAAATTTTCTTTTAATGCTTCTTTTTTCTCCTCAGGAGAAACATTAGGATCTGATATCACATTTCTTGCTGCAATAGCATCTAATGTATAGTATATAGATTCTAGCCTTGCATCAATAGTATTTGATACTTGCTTTGCTACCAAAGTCATATTTTGCTTAGAACTTTCCACTAAAACCTTTTGAGCATTTCTATATGATAATACACCCAATACTGTACATGAAAGAATTAACACAATTCCAAAATAAGCAATTATTTTGTTTTTTATACTTCTCAACCTCTCCACCTCTTCTTATTTAGCAACCCTATTTTAAGTATAGTCTTTCAAGTAGATTTATCGTCAATTATTACTTTGGAATTAAGTTTATTTTTATAATTCTAAGACTTTTTTATGATTCTTATGAGTCTATGGTCTTTTTTTTAATAAAAATAATCTCATATTAATTCTTAAAAGATAATCTAAAATACTTAATTTCCTTTATCATAATAATATCTCTCATATGATTTTTAAAATCTTCATTCATAAATTTCTTAAGACTAGGGTCTATTTTTATACTTCTATTTTCATCACAAAATTCTAAAAACTCACTACGGCAAACCTCTTTTATTCCTTTTAATGCAATCTCCTTGAAGTCGTCAATTTGCCATTTTTCAAAATCTTGTGTTATATAATCAGGAAGATCTATTCTTCTTAATTTTGATGATCTATAAAATCTAATAAATAAATTTACTATGTGATTAAACGAAGCTTCAAAATTATCTTCGTCATCATAATTTAAAACACTTATCAAAACTGGAATCTTATAAGATTCGCTTATAGATACTCTTTCTAATTCATTTAAAAAAGCAACTGCTCTTTCATTTAACCATGTCTTTTCAATTTGAGTAAGTTGATCTAAACTGTTTAAGAATTCTATATAACCATCTGGTCTAAAATATTTAAAGTCAATATCACTACCTTCAAAAATATCAAGACGCATAGGTCTTGAACTTGTTTCTATAGCAATTCTAAAATATTCATCCCTAACACGACTTTTTAAATCATCTTCATCATTTAAATTCTTTAATATATTCATAAGATTAAAATCAAAATGAATACTACAAGATGCTGGGTATTCCTTATCATGTATATCCAGGTAATCAAAATCATAATTTGCGATTGGATTTCTACCTGTTAATAATTTTGGTATATAATAAGCCTTTTTATAATTACCAATAAAATCAACAATCTTTAAGAAATCCTTATCTTCATACTTACCCAAACACTTACCTAGTTGGTGCAAATATGAGCTATATGAATCTATAGGTGATAAAAATATCACAGTATCAGCACATGGAATATAAACGTCATCACTAAGTGAATCTGCCCAAAATATCACATCTAATTTGCCTGATTCTAACTCTCTACCAACTTCTAACCCATCTTCTAAACTATCCCACATTGAACTCTTTGTATATACGGCTTTAGACCTAATATTATGATCATTAAAAAAATCACGCATATATATTGCATGTTCTTTGTTATAGCAAAATGCGATTGTCTTTTTACCCTTAAAACTCATATATTTATCATATACAAAGTTTGCTTTTGCAACATTTAAAAGCACTTTTAGAAGTTTTTCTTCATCATATTTTCCATATTTATATTCTACATTTAAATAATCACTATCATCATAGATACCGTAATATTTAAATGGAACTAAAAGATTTCTATTTATAGAGTTTTTAAGATTTATTTCATATATAATATGGTCATTACAAAATTCAAACATCTGTCTATAATCTCTTTTAAATGGTGTATTTATTATACCAAGCAAGAACTTTGGCTCAAAATATTCATATATATTTTCATAATACTCACCAATTTCTTTATGAAATTCATCAAAAACTATATAATCAAACGAAAGCGGATCTAACATTATAGAAGAAAGATTTTTTATATCTCCCAAAGTCTTTGCATCAGCAATAACTATATCTCCACTAAAATCCTTTCTATCTTTATGATAGAAGCTTATAGTTTTATCTGGTCTAAGTTTTAAAAAAACAGATCTAGCATGTTCCAAATGTTCCTTTCTTCTCGCAACAAATAAAACTTTATCAAACTCCATAGAATCAAATACAGCTAAATGAGTTTTACCCATACCCGCAGGAACCACAACAATACCAGTTCTAAGTGCATGTTCTCTTGCTTTTTGAAGTTCATACAACGCTTCTATTTGAAATCCCTTAGGTGTGGCAATAAGTTCATTTCTTACTTCATAAACTTTTGGTTTTTTAGGATATATTATAGGCTTTTTCCAACCAAGAGAATATTGTCTTAGAAATCTATCATCTAATTTTATAGCTCTTTCATTAAACATCTTATCAAATCTTGCTTCAAAAACTCTATAATCATTAGGCGATAAGGCTTTATCTAATCTAAAATTCCATTCTAAACCATATGTAAGTCCTGGCTTAGATACATTAGAAGAACCTATAAACATAACTCCTTCTTTACCTTGATTTATAAGATAAGCTTTTGGATTAAACCCAAGCTCATCATCAAATATTCGAATATCAACTTTATTTTTTAATTCCTTTTTTAGATAATAAAGAGCAGAAGGCTCTGTTATATTAAGATATGTTCCTGTAAGTATTTTTATAGGAACATCATTTGCAGCTACTTTTTTTAAATCATTTATTAATAGCTTAACTCCAGACTCTCTTAAAAAAGCTACCATAAATTTTATCTCCGTAGCTTTAGGAATCTCTTCTTTTAAATAATCATAAAGATGTATAGTTTCACCCGTAATAGCATTCTTCATATAAAAACCACCCTTTTAAGTTTATTTGCTTTATTAAGATAAAATTCTATATACTTATAATCTTTTTACCCTTATAAAAAAAAACTTAACTTAAATTGATTTTTATACTAAATTAATTCCTATAATAATTAAAATCGAAAACTTTTATGTATTTTTTTCTTATTCCTTTTTATATCAGTATATTTATATTTATATTTATTATTTGACCATTATTTAATTATAAGGATTATAAAATAAAAATCAATACTAAATAATTCGCATTAAAGTTTAACATGATTGAAAAGCTTATTATAGCGCAAAGTTATTAATAAAATTTAATATATTTTATTTATATATAAATAAAATATATTAAATTTATTATGCTTTATTTGAATTAATATTTAACAATTGCTTCCTTAAAGTTTCTTATTCCACCTTTTAATCTTTGTTTTTTGACATCATTTTTATACCTAGGAATAATATGTACATGCAAATGAAAAATACTTTGTCCTGCATATTTACCTATATTTATACCTATATTAAATCCATCAGGCTTATAAGTTTCAATTAATATATCTTTCATCTTCTTAATAAGTTCATTTATTTTTAGTAGCTCTTCATTAGTAATATCAAAATAACTCTCAAAATGACGTTTAGGTATTACTAAAGCATGACCCTTATTAACAGGAAATTTATCATATATAACAAATGCTAATTCATTTTCTAATACATATTCTTTTTTATCAAAATTACAAAATAAACAATCCATATTACACCTCTTAAAATACATCTTTTAAATATAATCTATTTTTAAATCCACCTCTTTTTGAAGTCTTTTCTGCCTTTATATTAAATACTTCTTCGAATGAAGAGTTTTTGAGCGTCAAGATAGACTCTATAACTTCTAGTATATCTGCTATTTCTTCGATTTCTTCACTTTCAACAAATTCATTAACTTCTTCATGTAATTTTTTTATAAGCTCCTCTTTATATCTTTTATCATCTAATATTTCATATGAACAATCCTTATTATCACTCTTTATAATATCTATAATCTTATCTCTTACTAGTTTATTATGTGTAATCAACAATATCATCCTTTCTTTATTAATTATTTTCTTTAAATCTTTTAGCAAAATAATTATTACTTTTATATTTTATAATATCTTTAAAATGTTTTTCAAATTCTTTATTCATATAAGGATGTATTTCTTCATTTATACAAAATTCCTGATTAACCTCATCATAATTAAAATATTTTCCCTTATTCAAAAATTTTATAGGATTCATTAACGCTTCTTTTTTAAATTTTTCAATATCCCAATTTCTAAAATCTTTATGTTTTTTATTATTTAAATCAATAGAATGTCGTTTGTCATTCAAATAATATTCCATATAAACCTTAGCTATTTCATCTAATGATACTCTTTTTTTAAGACCATTTTCTGATACAAAACTCTTTAATACTGGTATTTTATAAGATTTAGACATAGAAGTCTTTTCTAACTCCTTAAAAAAATCATAAACAACAGAATCAAAAAATTCCTTTTCAATAGGATTTAACTCTTCTATTTTATTTAAAAATCCCAAATAACTATCCTTTAAATAATTTGAAATATCTATATCAATTCCTTCATATATATCTAACCTATTTGGTTTTTTATCTAATTTAGATTTCAAATTAAAATATTCTTCTTTCATTCTTATTCTTAAAGGATTATTCTTTTGCATCTGCTTAAATAAATCAATAAGTCTAAAATCAAAATTAACATTACAAGAAAAAGGATATTCTTCGTTATCATTTAATTTATTATAATCAATATTTTTTAGATTCATTGGATTTTGACCCTTTAATATCATTGGTATAAAATGAGCCTTCTTATAATTTCCTATAAAATCCAATACTATTAAATAATTTTTTCCTTCTGATTTTCTAAGACCTCTACCTAATTGTTGTAAAAACACAACATAAGATTCTGTTGGTCTTAGAAACATTACTGTATCAACAGACTTTATATCAACACCTTCATTAAATATATCAACACTAAAAATAATATCTATATCTCCATTTTCTAACGCTGTTATAGCTTCCTTTCTATCCATTGTATATTCATCAAATAACGATTTATTACTGTGAACACAAAAAGCTCTTATATTATTTTTAGTAAAATATTTAGCCATAAAATTACTGTGTTTTATTGAAGAACAAAATCCTAAAGTTTTTTTGCCCGAAAAATCTCTATATTTCTTAAGAATCAAATCAGCTCTAGTTGTTTGTGATAATTCTTTTTCTAATTGTTTGATATCATATTTTCCATTCTTATAATCTATGTTAGAATAATCAACCTCATCATAGATTCCATAATATTTAAATGGAACTAACAAATCTCTATTTATAGCATCTTTGATATCAATTTGATATATAATATTATCATCACAAATACTTAATAAATCTTTGTTATCCATTCTATAAGGAGTTGCCGTAATTCCAAGCAAAAATTTTGGTTTAAAATAATCTATTACCTTTAAATATGTTTTTGCTCCTGCATGATGAAATTCATCTACTATTATGTAATCAAAATAATCTTCTTTAAAATATTTTGTATTTAAATATTCATCTTTTGAAATAGTAGCTATATTAGCCAAAATCAAATCTTTAGTATTTGTTTTTTCTTCACCTTGAAAAAATCCAATACTTAAATCTTTTCTTAATGACATAAATGTCTCTTTTGCTTGATTTAATATTTCTTTTCTATGCGCTATAAATAATATCTTTTTGTAATTTAAAGAATCAAAGGCTGATAAATAAGTTTTTCCAACTCCTGTTGCTGCTATAATAAGCCCTTTTTTAACACCTTCTTCTCTTGCCTTTTTAAGTTCATATAGAGCTTCAATTTGAGCACCTCTTGGTTTTGGTGTTGAATCTTTTTTATCTTCTTCATAAATAGACTCATTACTTACTCTTGAATATGTAGGCTTTGTCCATGATAATGCATATTTTTTTAAATTTTGATCATCCATAAGATAAGATCTATTTTCAAATATTTCATCAAATCTGCTTTCAAATTTAATATAATCTTCTTCTAATTTGCTCTTTTTTATTCTATAATTCCACTCCAAACCATTAGTTAATGCTGATTTAGATATATTTGATGAACCTATAAAAATAACACCATCATCATTTTGATTTATTATATAAGTTTTTGGATGAAATGATTTATTTGTTTCATTAAACGCTCTTATTTCTAAATTATCTTCTAATTCACTTTTTAAATAATAAATTGCTGAAGGCTCTGTTATATTTAAGTATGTCCCAGTAATAATCTTTATTTTTACCCCTCTATTTATAGCCTCTTTTAAATCTTCACATAATAGCTTTACTCCCGACTCTCTTAAAAAAGATACTATAAATTTTAATTCATTCGCTTTTTTTATCTCCCTTTTTAAATAATCATATAAATGAAATTCTTCTCCAAAAACTACATTTTCCATATAATCACCCTTTTTTAATCTTTTTCATTTTATTAATCATTCTTTTTATCTTTTGAATTTATATATTCTAAATAATTCATCCCCAAATGAGTTTCTTTTTTAGATAAATAATAATGTCTAACATGTTCAAAATCCATAGCTAAGTAAAATGTATATAAACTTATATTAAATACAAAAAATCTCAAATTATTTATTTGATTACTATTTTTATTTATGATAAATAAAAGTATTAAAATAATATAATTAATTAAAAATAAAAATGATTTTAGATTTTTAAGTCTATTTTCATCATTTAATGCTTGTAATGTCCATTCATCAAATTTTGATATATATTTTTCTTCTCCGTTTGAGTTTTTTTCATTATTTTTTTTATATTTTACCATACACGCATTAGCAACTGAATATAACAAAGTAACTGATAATAAAATAATCAACAATGTTTTAGATGGATAGAATACAAAATTAAAAATATCTGATTCGAATAACCACGTAAATATATTCATAAAAAATATTAATAATAATACCAATTTAATATTCATAAAAAAATTATACTTTGCTATATATTTTTGAATCAGTGAATCCGAATCTTTTCTTCTTAATAAAAATCTATATAAAGATTCATTTTCTTTTGTATCTGTTATTCTTTCACCACCAAGATATTTAAAATTAATATATTTAGAATCGCCTCTTATATAATCTAAAAAATATTTAACTGATAACAAATGATGTAAATTAAATTTTTTTATTAAACTAAAAATCACTCTAGCTAAAATATTTACAGTAATACCTAACAAATAACATATTAATAGACCAATAAATATAGTAAGTGAAGAACTATCAATCTTCAATATTGTCTCAAATGTATTCTTAAAATCAAAACCTTTATGAAACATTATTACACTTGTATAATTATTATTAACTTTAAAACTGCTATAATATATAAAAATAATTATAGCAGTAAAAAAACCAGGTACTATAAATCCAAAAAAATCATAAATAATTTCTTTTAAATCATCTAACAACTTCATTTAAACACTCCTCTATATCAAATATTTATATTCCTTATACACAAAAATAGCAAGAATCATATTAATATTCTTGCCAATAATATATTTTTTATAACTTTAATAATAATTTCTATTCCAAATCCAATATCATTTCATACTGACTTGTTATATGTTCAAAACCTAAACTTGTAACAAAATTTTTTAAATTATTATCTTTACTATCTATATTTATAATACTTATATCCTTTGAATTAGTGTTTTTGATTAAATCCGTAACTATAGTTCTACCAATCCCCTTATTTCTATAATTCTTATCTACTGCTATTTGTGGAATATCTCCTAATTTACTATCTATAATTCCATATCCCACAATCTTATCTTCATCCTTAATGATTGAATATATAAATCCATTTGCCACAGCCCTAACAGAATCAATAGAATTTTGCCAAGATGGTTTATAGTCCCAAAATGTGCTTAATTTCTTCCATGTATCTTCATCTATTTGTCTTATATGTTCAACTCTATATTTTTTATCAAACTTGCATTCATACATCTTTTTATTTGTCTTATAACAATCAAACTCTCTAGTTATTTCAAATCCTTGTTTCTTATATAGTTCAAATGCTGATTTATTAGACTGAATAACTTCTAATAACCATTTTTTTGCTCTCATTTCTTTAAAGCTTAGCTTTGCATTTTTGACCATATTTGTTGTAATACCTTGTTTTCTATATTCCTTTATAACCCCAGTACCACTATCATATGCAGTCAATATATTATCCCAATTTCTTAATCCATTTAACAAAAATCCAACAAGCTTATCTTCCTTAAATGCACCAATAGAAATCTGCTTTTTATAACCTCTTCTTATTAACATATTTTCAAATTTAGAAATAGGAAGATCTATCTTCACTTCATAGTCCAAAAAAGCCTTCGAAAAACTTTCATGCAAATCTTTTAGTTCTACATTCTCCAAATTCCTATATTCATACATATTTAATACCTCCATATATTTTTATATTGTAGTTTATAAAATATAAATATCTGAAATGTTATTATAGATAAAAAAACTAAATAAGCTACCTTACCTTTTTGCTTATATAAATTTATACAGCTAATTATAGCTGAATATAAAAGCATCAATTGCATTGTAATTATTGCATACAAGTCTAAATTATTATTATGAAAACTCATTGTTACAACTCCAAACAATATAAGTATCAAAGTATTTATTAATATCAATTTAAATTTATTCATAATACACCTTCTTTATTCTATGATTTTATTCATAACAATAAATTCTATATTATTAATATATTCTGTTCCTATTTCTTCAAATCCATATTTATCATATACTTTTATAGCTCTTTTGTTAAAACTCCTAACTATTAATCTTATTTCCTTTCCATTATAATTATCCTTTATGTACTCCAAAATTTTAGGCATAACTTTGTTGCTATAACCTTTTCCACAATAATTAGGTTTTAGTCCTATTCCAAAGCTTATTATATCTTCAAGATCAATTAATCTTATATAACCTATGAAATCGTTATTTTCATAAAGAGAAAAAAATTCTTTATCTCTTTTGTCATCATTTACTATACCTATATTATTTCTTATCGCCAAATCCATAGAAGGCATATTATACACCTTGTATTCACCTTGGTAATTCCAATCAAATATACTCCTTACTTGTTCTTTTTTAAGATTTTTTATTTTTATTTCCATATTTCTCACCCTTGATTTATTTTAATCCAAAAATAATTTTTTTACAATATAACTATTTATTTCTTTTCTATTCAGGGTTTTAACCCTGAATCTTATATTTTACGGGTCAAAACCCTGAATCTTATATTTTACGGGTTAAAACCCTGAATTTTATTGACCTTTTGGAAATTTTATGCTATTATTTTTTTAGAAGGGAGTGGCTTAAAGTGACTAATTCCAAAAATCTTCATATCAATGAAGTCAAAGAATATTTCAAATCATACAACAGTATTAGCATAGCTGATTTTTATAATTTTTATAAAAATATTGATAATACAATAAAAAAAAATTCAGTTGAATCGCTTATATATGAATTACAACAAAATAATATAATAAAATTTATTGCAAGAGATCAATATATGCTTGTAGATTCAGATTATGGACAAATTCAAGATTATATTGTTATCAGTATGGATATAATAAAATCTACAAAAATTGATTACAAAAAATTTAACAAGGACTTAAATGAAAAAGTAAAAAATCTAAATAATTTTATTAATAAAATTTATAATACTAATAGAGAATTCCACATATCACAAGGTGATGCAATCCAAATAATAATTCCTTTTAGTGATATTTTTATATACTTATTAATATCTGCTATAGCTCATCTAAGACCTTATAAACTTCGATATGCCATAAGTGTTGGTAGTTTTGATTCTGAACTCAAAAAAAATTCTTGGGATATGAATGGTCCTATATTTTGGAATGCTAGTGATTGTATAGCTAAATTAAAGAAAAGCACAAATTATGATGGCTTGATTCTTAGCGAATACAGTCATTCCGATTTAATTTGTAACAATATCCTTTCGTTGATAAATGTTAATTTATCTAAAATTACTGATAAACAATGGGAAGCTATAAAATTAGATTTGTCTAATGAGGAATCAAAATCTATAGAAAAAAAATTAAATATAACACTTACAAGTTACTATGAAAGATTATCTAATTCAAATATTTCTAATATAATTGAGGCTTTACAATCCATAGTTGAAATAATTAAAAAAAGGGGTTCAATATTATAATGTTTGCTATATATATGTTAATTTCACATACTTTATCAGATTTTATTTTACAAACAGATAATACCACAAAATTAAAATCAGAACTGAAATTAAAAGGTTATTTTTTTCATTTCTTTCAAATTTTAATTCCATCATCTACATTACTACTTTTTATCCAATTTAACAGCTATAAACAAATAATAACCAAAATATCTTTTATAATTGTTATTCATATTATTTTCGATTTATTCAAAGAATATATTTTAATTCTTATTAAAAAAATATTTACAAATAAAATCAAACTAATTAGAATATCTTCAATCTTGTTATTTCTTATAGATCAATTCTTTCATATCATAATTATTTTATACTTTACACAAAATATAAAAATTGAATTTAATTCTATTAGTTATTTACTTTTCAATTTATTAAAAAATAATAGCTTTGATATTCTAAATTTCAAATTAATTTTTATAATTATATATATATCTTTTTCAGGTGCTTATTTTATTCCTTTAATTCTAAATTTAATTTATATACGTGTTAGTAATTATAATTCTATTCTAAATGATTTATTAAAAAATAATTTATCAGATGAAGAAAAATCATTTATAGATGAAGTCAAAACAGGTAGATATATTGGCATCTTTGAAAGAACTTTAATAGTTATTTTTCTATTTAAAAATGATTTATCAGCAATAGGTTTTATTATCGCAATAAAATCATTAGCAAGATTTAAAATGATGGATAATAAAATATTTGCTGAATATTATTTACTTGGTACACTACTTAGTGTTATTTATACTTTCATAATCTATAATATTCTTTATAAAATTATTTAGTATCTTATATATCAATAAAGGTAGTAAGAAAATGAGCTTTTTCATTTTCTTACTACCTTAAAATATTATATTATTTTCTTGCTAAAAATCTTCACCAAATCTTTTTTATAAAAAATCTAAATGATAAGTTTGTATTTCTATTTAGTTTTTTAGCCAAAGAATTTTTTTGCTATATCAACAGATTCCTTTGCATCCTTAGCATAAAAATCAGCTCCTATTTGCTCTGCTAATTCCTTTGTAAGCACAGCTCCACCTACAAAGAATTTGACATCCAAATTAAGACTTCTAATATAATTAATTGTTTCTTCCATAGATTCGACAGTTGTTGTCATAAGTGCTGAAAGCCCTACTAATTTAGCATTTGTTTTTATTATACTTTCTTTTATAACTTCCTTATCCACATTCTTGCCAAGATCTATAATCTCATAACCATAATTACTAAGTATGAATTTAACTATATTCTTACCAATATCATGTACATCACCTTTTACAGTAGCCATAATTATTTTATTATTATTTTTAAATTCACTACCTTTATGATCTTTTTTTATCCTATCAAATAAAATTTCTGCTCTTTTGGCTGCATCTATTAATTGTGGCAAAAATATTACTTCTTTTTCATAATCATCCCCCACCTTATCAAGTGCAGGTATAACATATTTATTTATTATATCAAGTGCTTTTAGATCAAGGCTTTCATACTTTTTTATAATTTCTTTTTGAGTCCCGTTTATTATCAAATCATACAAAGATTTTTCGTCTTCATCTTTTTCATTTCCGAGTACCCTATCATAATCATCCTTTATTTTTAGAAATTCATCTACTGAGTTTTTATGTCCCTTTAACAGCCTTGATACTCTTATACATTCCATTATTTCTTTATTTCCTGTATTAACTATTGGAAAATTAAGTCCACTATATAAAGACATCGCCAAAAAAGTCTTATTTATTTTTTCTCTTTTTGGTAGACCAAATGATACATTTGATACTCCTAAGGTTGTTTTTACTCCAAGTTCATTTTTTATAAGTTCTAATGATTTTAGAGTTTCTAATGTATTTTCTTTTTCCTTTGATACTGTTAGTGCTAATGGGTCTATTATTATATCTTTTTTGTCTATTCCATATTCTTTTGCTTTATTTACTATTTTTCTAGCTGCATTTAATCTACCTTCTTTAGTTTGAGGTATTCCGTTTTCATCTAAAGCTATTCCTATTATACATGCCCCATATTTTTTTATAAGTGGCAGTATTTTATCTAAGGATGAATCTTCTGCTGATACTGAATTAACTATTGGTTTTCCATTGTATATTCTAAGTGCTGATTCTATTACCTTTGCTTTTGATGAATCTATTTGTAATGGCAAATCTATTATGCTTTGAATTTTTCTAATCATATTAGTTAAATTAGATACCTCATCTGTTTTTGGTATTCCTGCATTAACATCTAATATCTTAGCTCCTTCATTCTTTTGTTCTATTGCCATATTTAATATATAGTCATAATCATCATTAAGTATTGCTTCTTTTAACATTGGTTTACCTGTTGGATTGATTCTTTCTCCAACTGGATATATCAAATCCTCTAATACTATGGATTTAGTAGGTGAAGATATTATTGTTATATCTTTATTAGTTATTTGTTTTACTTTTTTATCTTTTATTAGATTCTTTAATTCTTCTATATATTCTGGAGTAGTACCACAACAGCCACCTACTATAGATACATTGAGATCCAAAAATAACGATACATCATTTTTGTATTCTTCTTTAGTCATTTTATATACAGTTTCGTTATTTTCTATAGTCGGTATTCCTGCATTAGCTTGTACCATTATTGGAGTTGATGCGAATTTTGATAATTCTTTTAATAAATTGTACATCGCTTTTGGCCCTAATGAACAGTTAAATCCAAGTGCATCTACATTAAGCCCTTCTAATACACTTATCATTGTCTTTATATCATTTCCACAAAATGTTCTTTTGCTTTCTTCAAATGACATAGTACAAACAACAGGCAAATCACAATTTTCTTTAGCTGCTAATACTGCTGCTTTGGCTTCGTATACATCTGTTATTGTTTCTATTAAAATCAAATCAACATGGTCTTTTGCTATTAATATCTGTTCTTTAAAAGCTTCATATGCATCTTCAAAACTAAGCTCCCCCATTGGTTCTAATAACATTCCAAGAGGTCCTATATCGTAAGCTATATATTTTGGATTTGCTGATTTTGCTCTATTTATAGCTTCTTTTATTATTTTCTCTAAAGAATATTTACTATCTGTTATCTTATATCTATTTGCACCAAAAGTATTTGTTGTTATTATATCTGCTCCTGATTCTACATATTCTTTATGTATAGCTTCTATAATTTCTTTGTTATCGATATTCAAATCTTCTGGTATATTATAATTTCTTATTCCTTTTTTTAATATCATTGTTCCCATTGCTCCATCAAAGAGCAAAAATTCTTTGCCTATTTTATCTCTAATCACAAGAATTGTCCTCCTTATTTAGATAACAAGTGAATCTTAGATTACAGTTTTCACATTTTTTAAGTTTTTTGGTCTTCTTATCACTTATTCCTATAAAGGCTGTTATTGATTTCTTTGGTGTTAATATATTTGATGATGATAAATAAAGACCAATACTTTTTTTAGTATCTAATAGTTTTATTATTTTCTTTTGTTCTTCCAACAAAAAATCTCCATAACCACAACTAAATCTTGAAGTTAAATATTTTTTATTTGGTTTTAGTGTTTTTTCTACATCTTCTTGTATTCTATCACAGAATTTTTCTATATATGAAGTGGCAAATGCATCTAATATTAATGCTTTTAACATATCATTTGTTTGGTACATATTTATAAGTCTTTCTATCTCAAATCCTACACTCAAAGCTATTATCATCACTTCTTCACAGTCTTTTAGATGCTTTTTTAAATCCTTTGATTTAAAATCCAAATCATTATCTATTAGATTTATTCCATCTTTTTTTAATTTAAATTTAAATTTTTTGATTACAAATTTCTCTGATATATGTTTTTTACCCTCATTAATAGTTTCTTTAATAGTATTTTCTAAATCTTTATTTATAATTTGGTTTTTATATCCCAAATAATTAAGTACCTCATCATACATTTTATTCCCACCTTTTTAAACACTCTTAATAGCAATCTCCATCGTTTATTTATTATTTTTATTTCCTGATATTTTTATACTTATATATTGATATTTATTTCTTTATGTTTATTTCTTTATGTTTATTTTTGTTCTTAACTAAATTATTTTTGAATTTAATTTAATTAGTGGATCTATATTATCTTTTATTTTTTTAGTTATTTCATGATTATTTAATGTATATAGATGTATCCCCTTAATCTTGTAACTAAGTAAATCTATTATCTGTTTTGAAGTATATATAGTTCCTGCTTCTTTTAAAGCTTGCTTATTATCTTCATATTTATTTAATATTCTAAGCAAATCTTTTGGAACAGAAGCATTTGATAGACTTATTATTTTATTTAATTGTTTTTTATTTGTAACTGGAATTATTCCTGGTATTACTTCTATATTTATATTCTTCTTAACTAATTTATCTTTAAACTCATAGAATCTTTCATTTTCAAAGAATAATTGAGTTATCAAAAACTTCGCTCCTGCTTCAATCTTTTGTTTTAGATGTTCTATTTCCTCGTCTATATTAGAATTAACGCTATGTCCTTGTGGATAACAAGCTCCAGCAATTACTATTTCTTTATTCTTTGATTTGATATATTTAGTTAAATCTTTTGCATATTCAAATTCAATTTTTTTATTTATATCTTTATTAATATCTCCTCTTAATGCTAATATGTTTTTTATATCTCTTCTTTTAACTTCATCCAAAATCTCATCAATCTCTTCTTTTGAAGAATTAATTCCTGTTAAATGAATCATCGGTTCTATATTATATTCATCCTTTATAACGGATGCAATATCTAAAGTTGCTAAGCCTCTTTTAGTTCCACCTGCACCATAAGTTATACTTATAAAGTCTGGATTTAATTTTGATAATTCAAATAACATTTCATAGATTTTTTTGTTTGACCATTTTTTGAATGGAAAAATCTCAAAAGATAAAGTAAAATCATTTTTTTTATAAAGTTCGTCCAAATACATTTTCATCTCTCCTTGTATAAACAATTTATAAAACTCTTACAATGAAAAATGCTTTGGATTTTTGCAAATAATTTATGTAAATAAAAAAACTACTTAGAAAAGTAGTTATAATCAAAAACACTTTTCTCATCTTTCAAAACATAAGTTTTGCAGGATTTAACACCGTGCCAATTGGTCGGTTGTCGGGCTTCAAAGGGCCAGTCCCTCAGCCTCTCTTGATAAGAGTCATATTTAATTTTTAGGTTTTTTTATAATATTTAAACTACATAATATTCTTTTATGTTAATGAATAAAAATAATAGTTTTTTTTAATATTTTATGTTGTTAACGATTATATAATGCTTTATAAAAAAAAGTCAAGTATTATTTTTTTTATTAATTTATTTTTTTTATCTAGCTTTCTTAATATTTCAACGAATTTTAGGTATTAATTTTTGCAAAATTAAAAATTTTAATAAATTATTGCTTGACAGTTGTTTTTATTTATTATACAATTCATTTCAAATACTTAAAAAAAAAAAAGCAAACACATACAAATATAAATATAATATAAATATAATTTTTTTAATTTCTTATACAAATATGAATTTTAATTTTTTAAATTGAATAGAAAATTGATAATAATTTTATCAATTACTCATCAAGAGAGACTGAGGGACTGGCCCTAAGACGTCTCGGCAACCATCTATGATTATCATCATGGATAAAGGTGCTAATTCCAGCAAGTTTAAAACTTGGAAGATGAGAAAAGATATTAATAAAGTGAAGTAATTCGTTTTATCTAAAGATCCTTTCTCATAAAGGGTCTTTTTTTATTATCTAAATCCCTTTATACACTTAGTATTTTGAGTTTTAACCTTTGTTTAAAAAAACTAATAGATATTTTATAAATCGAAAAAACAAAAAGAATATAAAGGAGAGTTATTATGAATGATGTAAATATAGGATTTTTAGGATTTGGTGTTGTAAACAGCGGTGTTTATGATATTTTAACAAAAAATAAACAGAGGATATTAAAAGCAACTAATAAAAATATAATACCTAAAAAGGCTCTTATTAGAGATATCTACAAAAAAAGAAATTCAACTAATATGATATTTTCTTCTAATCCTTTAGATATTGTTGATGATCCAACTATTCATATAGTTATAGAAGCAATGGGCGGAATTGAACTTCCAAGAAGATGCATATTAAAAGCTCTTAATAATAAGAAACATGTTATTACAGTTAACAAAGCTGTTGTATCCAAGCATCTTGATGAGTTTTTAAAAGTTGCAAAAGAAAATAATGTAATGTTTTTATTTGAAGGAAGTGTTGCTGGTGGTACAAAGATTATAAAACCACTTATTGAAGAATGTAGATTTGATTCTATAACAGAAATCAAAGGAATACTAAACGGGACTACTAATTATATATTATCAAAGATGTATAATGAAAATATATCTTATGATGATTGTTTAAAAGAAGCGCAAAAACTTGGTTTTGCAGAGGCTGATCCTACTGATGATGTTAAAGGTATAGATGTAAAAAGAAAGATAAATATCTTATCTTCAATATCAAAAGGAGTATTTATAAATGAAGATCTTATCGAAGCTAGAGGTATTGATGATATTAATTTACTTGATATAAAAGCCTTCAAAAAACTTAATTTAATACCTAAATTAATAGGATATTTTAGAGATTTAGATGTATTAAATATAGGTGTTAGTCCTATGTTAGTTGATAATTCACATGTTTTTTCTAATATCAATAATTCCTTTAATATAGTTAGCCTAAAAGGTGATACTAAAGATTCGTTGTTTAGTTCACTCGGAGCTGGAAGTCTTCCTACAGGTAGTGCTATATTAAATGATTTGATGGATGTATTAAATGAGAAAAATTTTGATATAGATATTGAAAATAAAGAATTAGATATCAGTAGCAAATTAGATGGAGATTATTATTTAAGACTAAAAAAGAATAGAGAAATTTCTAAAGATTATGAATACGAAGTGATAGATGATAGTGATAATAAGTATAATTGTTATAAAATCTTTGATACTAATAATGAATTTCTTAAAAACTTCTGCTTAGAAGATGAGTTTTACTGTCATATCTTAAAAGGAGCTGTTTAGATTGGAGATAGTGGTTAAAAAATTTGGAGGATCTTCTGTATCTTCTTTAGATAAAATAAAAAAAATAGCAAAAAAAATCTGTGATAATTTAGATTCTAAAAAAGTATTAGTAGTTGTTTCGGCTATGGGTGATACTACAAATAATCTGCTTGATATGGCATCTACAGTCAGTAAAAATGCTTCCAAAAGAAATCTCGATTCACTACTTGCAATAGGTGAACAACAAACTGCATCACTTCTTGCAATGGCAATTGAAGATCTTAATTATAAATCAATATCATTAACAGGTTATCAGTGCAAAATCAAAACAGATTCTTTTTATAATAATGCTAGCATCTTAGATATTGATAGTTCTAAAATCTTAAATCATTTTAAAACTAACGATGTACTTGTAGTTACTGGTTTTCAAGGATTTGATGAATTTGATAATATAACAACTTTAGGCAGAGGTGGTTCTGATACTTCTGCTGTAGCTTTAGCAATTGCTTTGGATGCTTTATGTTGTGAGATATATACTGATGTTGATGGAATATATTCTTTTGATCCAAGAAAAATAGATAAGGCTAAGCATATATCACAGATATCCTATGATGAAGCTCTTGAAATGGCTTATTGTGGTGCTAAAGTTCTTCATGATAGATGTGTTAAATTAGCTTCATATAATAATCTAAAAATATATGTTAAATCTACATTTGATGATAAAAAATTTACTTTAGTGAGCGGAGGAGATAATATGGAAAAGTTTAAGGTTAAGGGTATTGCAACTCAAAATAATTTAGTCAAATTAAATATCAAATATGATAATCTTTTTAGATTATTAAATTTCTTTAGAAATAAAAAGATAAATATAGATAACCTATCTACTTATGATTCTAATATTTCCTTTTCATTATCTAAGGATAGTTATTTAGAAGTGGAAGATGAGCTTAATTCGTTTTTAGATAATATTGATGTTGTTTATGATTTGGTCAAAGTTTCTATTATAGGTTTTGGAATCAATGAAAATTTAGATATCACTTCTAAAATATTAAATGAACTTAACGATTATGATATTCATCTGCTCTCATCTTCAGCTTGTAGATATTCATTTTTGATAGATGAAGCTTCTTCGTTAGAGATTTCAAAATTACTGCATTCAAATCTAATAGAATCACAAATAGTCGCTTAATTTTAGAATATTAAATTTAATTTAGATTTTGTTTAAAATTTTTAAATAAAACCTACATCTAAAAGATAAAAGATAAAAAATATAAATAGATTATACAAATATGAATATATAAATAATATAATTTTATTTTAAAAAAGCAATATAATTGTTTAAAGAGAATCATTTTGTTATATAAATATATAGATACGCTTTTTTTACAAAATAATTGATACTTAGTTTTAAAGGAGGATAAATATGTTTAAAGATATAGAAACAATATGTGTACAAGGTGGTTATGAACCTAAATCAGGAGAGGCTCGAGTTTTGCCAATTTATCAAAGTACCACTTATAAATATGATGATCCTAAGCATGTTAGTGATTTATTTGATTTAAAAGCTGAAGGTCATTTATATTCTAGGATTTCTAATCCTACTTTGGATGCCTTTGAGAAAAAAATAGCTTTATTAGAAAATGGTGTAGGCGCTGTAAGTACTGCATCAGGAATGTCTGCTATACTTTATAGTATTTTGAATTTATGTAAATCAGGAGATAATTTTATCTCTTTAGCTTCAATCTATGGTGGTAGTCATGTATTATTTGCTAATACATTAAAAGATCTTGGTATAGAAGTAAGATTTATAAAAAGTGATTATAAAGAAGACGATATTAAAGCTCTTGTTGATGATAATACTAAATGTGTATTTGCAGAAAGTCTTTCTAATCCTAATTTAGAAGTACTTGATATCAAAAAACTTTCAACTTTAACAAGTGAATTACACTTACCACTTATAATAGATAATTCTTTGGCTAGTCCATATTTACTTAGACCTATTGATTATGGCGCTAATATAGTTGTTCATTCTGCAACTAAATATATTGATGGTCATGCAACAAGTGTTGGTGGAGTAATAATAGATGGTGGAAATTTTGATTACACTCATCCTAAATTCAAAAACTTTAACGAAAAGGATCATTCTTATAATGGTGTTATCTATACCAGAGATTTTAAAGAACTTTGTTATATCATCAAATTAAGGGTTCAATTACTTAGAAATATAGGCTCAACCTTAGCTCCTTTTAATGCATTTCTTATGAATAATGGACTTGAAACTCTTCATCTTAGAATGGAAAGGCATAGTGAAAATGCACTTAAATTAGCCACGTATCTAGAAAATCATGAAAAAATAGCTTGGGTTAATTATCCAAAGCTTAAGTCTAATAAATATTATGAACTATCTAATACTTATCTTAAAAAAGGTGCAAGTGGAATACTGTCTTTTGGTCTTAAAGATGGTTATGAAGCTTCTTTAACACTTAGTAAAAATTTAAAATTAGCTAATTTAGTTGTTCATTTAGCAGATGTACGAACTTCATATTTGCACCCAGCTAGCACTACTCACAGTCAATTAAATGATGATGAACTTAAAAGGGCTGGTATTCCAAAAGAACTTATTAGAGTTTCTGTGGGTATTGAATCTTTTG
This sequence comes from Peptostreptococcaceae bacterium AGR-M142, assembly GCA_045345765.1. GTDB lineage: Bacteria > Bacillota > Clostridia > Peptostreptococcales > Peptostreptococcaceae > JAOARY01. The sequence continues at coordinate 1,954,758 of CP148265.1, read as the reverse complement.
ATGATATCAAAAAAGATTTTGAATTAGCACTTTCAAAGATTTAGGTGATTTTATGGCTATTTTTATTAATAAAGATTTAGATATAAAAAGACTTAAGGAAAATAATATAAATTATAAATTTAAATCAAGTAAAAGACCAATCTATGCGAAAAATAGATTAAATATATTAATCCTTAATCTAATGCCTAAAAAGGAAGAAAGTGAATTTGATCTTCTTAAATGTTTTCCAGATGAATATGATATTGATTTTACTTTTTTAAAATTAAAGACTCATAAATATAAAAATGCTAATATTTCATATTTGAATAATAATTATTTAGAGTTAGAAGATTTAAGAAATTTAAAATTCGATGGATTTATAATGACAGGTGCTCCTATCGAGCATCTTGATTTTTTTGATATTTATTATTTCGATGAGCTAAAAAAGATATTTTCTTATGTAAAGACAAATATAAAATCAAGGATTTATATTTGTTGGGCGGCACAAGCTTTTTTGTATAATGAATTTAGTGTTGATAAGAAATTAAAAGATATCAAAATTTTCGGATTTTTTAAACATTTTATCCACAATTCATTTCTATTTGATGGTATAAATGATATAAATTTAAATGAGTTTTATATACCTCATTCGAGATATTCTTATAATTTAAATACTGATTTAAAAAATATTAAAAATCTTAATATAATAGCACAGTCTAATTCTGTTGCAGATGTTGCTATTGCTGAAATAAATGATTATAAAGATATATTATTCTTTGGGCATTTAGAATATGATAATTTGACAATTTTAAATGAATTTCTAAGAGATATAGATGCCAAAAAAGATATTAATATTCCATCAAATTATTTTGTGGATAACTTTGTGGATAAGTCTGTTGATAAAACTGTTGATAAAATTAAAAATTTAAAAAATAATAATTCTTATTCACATGTTAATAATATATTTTTAAAATATATTAAAAATTATAATCATCTAAAATACAATAAAATCATATATAGAAATTGGGTAGAATTTTTAAAATCCTAATTTTTTACACAAATAAAAATAAATATAATTTCAAAATAATATTAAAATTTATTTTTTATAAAAATAATTTATAAAAATAAAAGGATGTTTCAAAAGAAACATCCTTTTTATATAAGATTAAATTATATCGAAATATTATTCGATGATAGAAGCAACAACACCTGATGCTACTGTTCTTCCACCTTCTCTTATTGCGAATCTTAATCCTTCTTCCATTGCTATCTTAGAGATTAATTCTACTTCTACTGTAGTGTTATCTCCTGGCATTACCATTTCTACTCCTTCTGGTAAATCAACAGCACCTGTTACATCTGTTGTTCTAAAGTAGAATTGTGGTCTATATCCGTTGAAGAATGGAGTATGTCTTCCACCTTCTTCTTTTTTAAGAACGTAGATTTCTGCTTTGAATTTTGTATGAGGGTTTATTGAACCTGGCTTAGCAAGTACTTGTCCTCTTTCGATATCATCTCTTTGAACACCTCTTAATAATGCTCCGATGTTATCTCCTGCTTCTGCTTGATCTAGAAGCTTTCTAAACATTTCTACTCCTGTTACTACTACTTTTCTTGACTCTTCTTGGATTCCTACTACTTCTACTTCATCTTGAACTTTTAGGATTCCTCTTTCTACTCTACCTGTTGCAACTGTTCCTCTACCTGTTATAGAGAATACATCTTCTACTGGCATTAAGAAATCTCTGTCTATTGCTCTTTCTGGCTCAGGAATATAAGTATCTATTTGCTCGAATAATTCGATTATCTTATCTCCCCACTCGCTTGATGGATCTTCTAATGCTTTTAATGCTGATCCTTGGATTATTGGAGTATCGTCTCCTGGGAAGTCATACTCATTTAATAAGTCTCTTACTTCCATTTCAACTAATTCTAATAATTCTTCGTCATCTACCATATCACATTTGTTTAGGAATACTACGATGTATGGTACCCCAACTTGTCTTGATAATAGTATATGCTCTCTTGTTTGAGGCATTGGTCCATCTGCTGCAGAACAAACTAATATTGCTCCATCCATTTGTGCTGCTCCTGTGATCATGTTCTTAACGTAGTCAGCATGTCCTGGGCAATCAACGTGAGCGTAATGTCTGTTTGGAGTTTCGTACTCAACGTGTGCAGTTGATATTGTGATTCCTCTTTCTCTTTCTTCTGGAGCCTTATCTATGTTAGCGAAATCTACTGCTTCTCCTAATTGGTATCTTGAGAATAATGTTTTTGTTATTGCAGCTGTTAACGTAGTTTTACCGTGGTCAACGTGTCCTATTGTTCCTATGTTAACATGTGGTTTATTTCTTTCAAATTTAGCTTTAGCCATTTTGAAATCCTCCTTCAATTTATAATCTTTATATTTTATATAAATTTAAATAATTATCTTAATTATTTAACCTTATTTGTTTTCCATGATTTTCTTTGCAACACTTGCAGGTACTGGCTCATAGTGGTCAAATATCATAGTGTAAGTCGCTCTACCTTGACTCATAGATCTTAATTGAGTAGAGTATCCAAACATTTCTGATAGTGGAACCATAGCTCTTATTGTTTGAGCTCCATTTTCAGCTTCCATACCTTCGATTCTACCTCTTCTTGAGTTAACATCACCCATAACATCACCCATGTAATCTTCTGGAGTAACTATCTCAACCTTGAATATAGGCTCAAGTAAAGTAGATTGTGCTTTTTGCATAGCTTCTTTGAATGCCATAGAAGCAGCAACTTTAAACGCCATTTCAGATGAATCGACATCATGGTAAGAACCATCATATAATTCAACTTGAACGTCAACAACTGGGAAACCAGCCATTATACCAGATTCCATAGCAGCTTGTACCCCTGCATCAACTGGTCCAATGTATTCTTTAGGTATAGATCCACCAACGATAGCGTTAACGAATTTATATCCTTCACCTGGCTTAAGTGGAGTAACTCTCATCTTAACATGACCGTATTGTCCTCTACCACCAGATTGCTTAGCATATTTATTTTCAATATCAACAGCTTTAGTTATAGTTTCTCTGTAAGCAACTTGTGGAGCACCAACATTTGCTTCTACTTTGAACTCTCTTAAAAGTCTGTCAACGATGATTTCAAGGTGAAGCTCACCCATACCACCGATTATTGTTTGTCCAGTTTCTTCATCAGTTCTTACTCTGAAAGTAGGATCTTCTTCAGCAAGCTTTTGAAGTGCAACACCCATTTTTTCTTGAGCTGCTTTAGACTTAGGCTCGATAGCAACATCTATAACTGGCTCTGGGAATTCCATTGATTCAAGTATGATTGGATGCTTAGGATCACATAAAGTATCTCCTGTTGTAGTATTCTTAAGACCAACTGCAGCTGCTATATCTCCAGCGTATACTGTTTGTATTTCTTCTCTTGAGTTAGCATGCATTTGAAGAATACGTCCAATTCTTTCTTTTTTGTTCTTAGTAGCATTTACTATATAAGAACCTGATTCTAATGAACCAGAGTAAACTCTAAAGAATGCTAATTTCCCAACAAATGGGTCAGTCATTATTTTGAATGCTAATGCTGCAAATGGCTCTTCATCAGAAGATGGTCTAGTATCAGGATTTCCTTCATCATCAACACCTTCAATTGCAGGTACATCAAGAGGAGTAGGCATGTAGTCTACTACTGCATCTAGTAATAATTGAACACCTTTGTTTTTGTAAGCAGATCCACAGAATACTGGATTTAATTCACAAGCGATAACTGCATTTCTTACAGCTGTCTTGATTTCTTCTATAGAAATTTCTTCACCTTCGAAGTATTTTTCCATTAAAGCTTCATCAGTTTCAGCTACTGCTTCAACTAATTTTTCTCTGTATTCTTGCGCTAATTCTTTCATATCTTCAGGAATTTCAGTTATTTCGATATCTTGACCTAAATCATCTTTGTAGATTCTAGCCTTCATATCTAATAAATCTATGATTCCTGTGAAATCATCTTCAGCACCTATTGGTAATTGCATAGCAACGGCATTTGCTGAAAGTCTTTCTTTCATCATATTAACAACTCTTATGAAGTTTGCTCCTATGATATCCATTTTGTTAACGAAAGCTATTCTAGGTACATTGTACTTATTAGCTTGTCTCCAAACATTTTCTGATTGAGGCTCAACTCCACCTTTAGCACAGAAAACAGCTACAGAACTATCAAGTACTCTTAGTGATCTTTCAACCTCAACAGTGAAATCCACGTGACCTGGAGTATCTATAATATTTATTCTGTTACCTTTCCATTGTGCAGTTGTTGCAGCAGAAGTTATTGTGATACCTCTTTCTTTTTCTTGCTCCATCCAGTCCATTTGAGATGCACCTTCATGAGTCTCTCCTATTTTATGAGTTCTACCTGTGTAGAATAATATTCTTTCAGTTGTAGTCGTCTTACCCGCATCGATGTGGGCCATTATTCCGATATTTATAGTTTTACTTAATGGAAACTCTCTAGACACTTAAAGTATCCTCCCTTCAATTTCAAAAAAGAAAACAAATGTCTTCTTTTATAAAAACCTACATATTCTTTTATGTACTTGCTAAAAATTATAATTATGTTTATACACAAAGAATATTTTGTATATAGTAACAAGGGAAAATTTGTCCAAAAGACATAATTTCCCCTTTTAAATTCTTTTTTACCATCTGTAATGAGCAAATGCTTTGTTCGCTTCTGCCATTTTGTGAGTATCTTCTTTTTTCTTAACTGAAGCTCCAGTATTATTGAAAGCATCTAAGATTTCCTTAGCTAATCTTTCAGTCATACCTTTTTCACCTCTAGCTCTAGTGTACTTAACTAACCATCTTAATCCTAAAGTTAATCTTCTTTCAGGTCTAACTTCAACTGGTACTTGGTAGTTAGCTCCCCCTACTCTTCTAGCTTTAACTTCAAGAACTGGCATTATATTATCTAAAGCTTTTTCAAATACTTCTAATGCATCTTCTCCTGATCTTTCTTTTAAAAGATCGAATGCTCCGTATACTATCTTTTGAGCTACTCCTCTTTTACCATCTAACATAACGTAGTTTATAAGCTTCGTCACTTTTGTAGATGCGTAAAGTGGATCTGGAGTAAGAACTCTTTTAGGTATATTTCCTTTTCTTGGCACTTTACTTCCCTCCTTGTTATCTTTTACATCTTCATCGGTACTCGATACTAAAACCCTATCGGGGTGCCTTATATATCATCTATATAAAACGCACCATTATTTACTTCTTAGGTCTCTTAGCACCGTATTTTGATCTTGATTGATTTCTGTTTTCTACTCCAGCTGTATCTAGAGTTCCTCTTACTATGTGATATCTAACCCCTGGAAGATCTTTTACTCTTCCTCCTCTGATTAGTACAACACTATGCTCTTGTAAGTTATGTCCTTCTCCTGGTATATAAGCACTAACTTCTATACCGTTTGTAAGTCTAACTCTTGCTACTTTTCTAAGTGCCGAGTTTGGCTTTTTAGGTGTTACAGTTTTAACTGAAGTACAAACCCCTCTCTTTTGTGGAGAACTTTGGTTAGTACCCTTCTTTCTTAAAGAGTTAAAACCTTTTTGTAATGCAGGAGCAGTTGATTTCTTTTCAGAAGAAACTCTCCCTTTACGTATTAATTGGCTAATTGTTGGCATTCAGTGCACCTCCTCATATAAAATTCATTGTCTGCCAACTATTTAAGCAGGGCTGCACATGCAGCTTTGACATCTATTCCACAAATTTTTCCTAATTCTTTCATTGAGTTAATTTTTATAACTTCAACACTTTGTTCATTACAAAGTTCAATAATTTTATTTGTGACGTAGCTATCAGCATCCTCTGCTATGAAAACAGTTTTTACGGCAAATTCTCTGAGTGCCCTAGTAGTCTGTTTGGTGCCTACTACTTTCTTCGTTTCATCTTTTAAATAAGATAAGTCCATTTTATAAGTATCCTCCTCTTTAATTGTTTAATTACATTTTAAAAAGTCCACTTATTAAATTGCACACTCAAATATATTAACACCCATGTCTGGATGTGTCAATATATTTTTTTGAAATTTAACATTTTAATAAAAAAACAAATGGTGAGCATTAGCTCACCATTTATTATTATATCATATATAAATATTTTATAAATACTTTATTTAAGCTTTTTCTATATCTATATTTTTATATTTCTTCATACCTGTACCTGCTGGTATAAGTTTACCTATTATAACATTTTCCTTAAGTCCTATTAGGTTATCTACTTTACCTTTTATAGCAGCTTCAGTTAATACTCTTGTAGTTTCCTGGAATGATGCAGCAGATAAGAAAGAATCTGTCGCAAGCGAAGCTTTAGTTATTCCTAGAAGTACATGGTTACAAGTAGCTGGTTCATCACCATTTTCAATAGCTTCTTTGTTAGCTTTATCAAATGCTAATTTATCAACAAGTCCACCTGGAAGCATATCAGTATCTCCTGGTGAATCTATTCTAACTTTAGAAAGCATTTGTCTAACGATAATTTCCATATGCTTATCGTTAACATCAACCCCTTGCATCTTATAAACTCTTTGAACTTCTTTAACAATATAGTTTTGAACTCCACTAACACCTTTTATAGATAATATATCATGTGGATTTACAGAACCTTCTGTTAAACGTCCAGCAGCCTCTATATATTGTCCTTCTTTAACTTTTATTCTAGCTCCGTAAGGAATACTATATTCTTTAACTACTCCTTGTCCATCAGAAACTGTTATATCTCTTTTATTACCTTCTTCTTTGATGTTTACATAACCTGCAATTTCAGTTATAACAGCAAGACCTTTTGGTTTTCTCGCTTCGAAAAGTTCCTCAACCCTTGGAAGACCTTGTGTAATATCTCCACCGGCTACCCCACCAGTATGGAAAGTACGCATCGTAAGTTGTGTTCCTGGTTCCCCGATAGATTGAGCAGCTATAATACCTACAGCTTCCCCAATATTAACGTCCTTACCAGTTGCAAGGTTTCTACCATAACACTTAGCACATACACCATGTGATGTCTTACAATTTAAAACAGTTCTAATATTAACTTTTTCTATTCCAGCATCAATTATTAATTGTGCTTCTTCTTCATTTATCTGTTCTCCAGCAGGAACTAAAACTTCTTTAGTTTGTGGATTTATTATATCTTGAGTTGCAAATCTACCAACTATTCTTTCGTATAGTTCTTCGATTATCTCATTTCCTTCTCTAAATGTCATAACTTCCATACCTTCTGTACTTCCACAGTCAAGGTCTCTTATTATAACATCTTGAGATACGTCAACAAGTCTTCTTGTAAGGTATCCTGAATCGGCAGTACGAAGTGCTGTATCCGCAAGTCCTTTTCTGGCACCATGTGAAGATGTAAAGTATTCTAATACTGATAATCCTTCACGGAAGTTAGATTTAACTGGTATCTCAACTGTCTTACCTGAAGCATTGGCCATAAGACCACGCATTCCAGCAAGCTGTCTTATCTGGTTCTTCGAACCTCTGGCTCCTGAGTCTGCCATGATAAATACATTGTTTGTTCTTTTTAGTCCAGCCATAAGAGCATCTGTTACATCATCTGTAGTCTTAGTCCAAGTTTCGATAACTTTTTCTTCTCTTTCTTCATTTGATATAAGACCTCTTCTATATGCTTTTGCATATTTTTCAACTAGACCTTCAGCTTCTTTTATTAATTCTTCTTTAGCACCTGGTATTTCCATATCTGCTACTGATATAGTTATAGCTCCTCTTGTTGAGAATTTATATCCCATACTCTTTATATTATCTAATAATACAGCAGTTATAGTATTTCCATGTTTTCTAAAACATTTATCTACTATTTTACCAAGTTCTTTTTTGCCACATAAGAAATCTACTTCTAATGCATATTTATCTACAGATCTATCTACAAAACCTAAGTCTTGAGGTATATCTTTATTGAATATAAATCTACCTACAGTACTTTCTATTAGCTTTCCTTCATCTTCTTCTGAAAGTTTAACAAGAAGCCTAACTCTAGCATGTAAATGAACAGCTTTATTTTGATAAGCTAGTTCTAATTCATTCATATCCTTAAATACTTTACCTTGTCCTTTAGGAACTTCATCTGTTTCTTCAGCATTATTAAAATCCATTGTAAGATAGTAACTACCAAGTACCATATCCTGAGTAGGAGTAGTTATAGGTGATCCATCTTTAGGTGCTAATATATTATTAGTAGCAAGCATTAAGAATCTTCCCTCTGCTTGTGCTTCAACTGATAGTGGTACATGGACAGCCATTTGATCACCATCAAAATCGGCATTATATGCAGTACAAACAAGTGGATGAAGTTTTATAGCCTTACCTTCAACTAAGATTGGTTCAAAAGCTTGAATACCAAGTCTATGAAGAGTAGGAGCACGGTTAAGTAATACTGTATGTCCTTTTATAACATCTTCAAGAACATCCCAAACTTCACCTTTAACTCTTTCTACCATTCTCTTTGCACTCTTTATATTATGCGCTAATTGTCTTTCAACTAATTCATTCATTACAAATGGTTTAAATAATTCTAATGCCATCTTCTTTGGAAGACCACATTGATAGAATTTAAGTTCTGGTCCAACAACAATAACCGAACGTCCTGAATAATCAACACGCTTTCCAAGTAAGTTTTGTCTAAATCTACCTTGCTTTCCTTTAAGCATATCTGATAAAGATTTAAGTGGTCTATTACCTGGTCCAGTTACTGGTCTACCCCTTCTACCATTATCTATAAGAGCATCTACAGCTTCTTGAAGCATTCTTTTTTCATTTCTTACAATGATATCAGGTGCTCCAAGCTCTAATAATCTCTTTAATCTATTATTTCTATTTATAACTCTTCTATATAAATCATTTAAGTCAGAAGTTGCAAATCTTCCACCATCTAATTGAACCATTGGTCTTAAATCTGGTGGTATTACAGGAACCGCTTCTAATATCATCCAAGAAGGATCATTTCCTGATTTTTTGAACGCTTCAACTACTTCTAATCTTCTTACGATTCTAACTCTCTTTTGTCCAGTAGAATCTTTTAATTTAGCTCTTAGCTCTTTTGATAAACTTTCTAAATCAACTTTCTTAAGAAGTTCTCTTACAGCCTCAGCACCCATTCCAACTTTGAACTTATCTCCATATTTTTCATATGCTTCTCTATATTCTTTCTCCGTTAAAAGGTGGTTTTCTAATAGACCAGTATCAGCTGGATCTATTACTACATAAGATGCAAAATATAGTATCTTTTCTAAAGATCTAGGTGACATGTCTAATAAAAGTCCCATTCTTGATGGAATACCTTTAAAATACCATATATGAGATACTGGTGCTGCTAATTCAATATGACCCATTCTTTCACGTCTTACTTTAGCCTTTGTTACTTCTACACCACATTTATCACATATTATACCTTTATATCTTACTCTTTTATATTTACCACAATTACATTCCCAGTCCTTAGTAGGTCCAAATATTCTTTCACAAAAAAGACCATCTTTTTCTGGTTTTAATGTACGATAATTTATAGTTTCTGGTTTCTTAACTTCTCCTCTAGACCAATTTCTGATTTTCTCTGGTGAGGATAATCCTATTTTTATAGCCTCAAAATTATTTAACTCGAACAAGGAGTTTCGCTCCTTTCCTATATATAGTAGATGAATTTTAAAGTAGTTTGTGTGAAATAATATCCACACAAACTAAAATTTCCATATTTAAAATCTTATTAACAAGTTTTTTCTATTTTAATTAATCATATCTATTGATTATATTAAAATAAATCATCTTCTAATGATAGATCATCTTCATCTTCGTCATTAGATTCTTCTTCAAAATTAGCATTTTCAATATCTATATCAAAGTCATCGTCGTCCATATCTTCACTTTCGATTAGACTATCTTCTAAGTCATCATTTTCCTTATCTATAACACTAACTTCATCGAAGTTTTTAATTTCTTCGCCTTCTTGAACTTCATCATCTTCAACTTCAAATTCTTTTTCTTCATTTATAACTTTTACATCTAAACATAAACTTTGAAGTTCTTTTATAAGAACTTTAAACGATTCTGGTATACCTGGTTCTGGTATGTTTTCACCTTTTACAATCGCTTCATAAGTCTTAACACGACCAACAACATCATCTGATTTAACTGTTAAGATTTCTTGTAAAGTATGCGCAGCACCATATGCTTCTAATGCCCAAACTTCCATCTCTCCAAATCTTTGTCCACCAAATTGCGCTTTACCACCAAGTGGTTGTTGCGTAACTAATGAATAAGGACCTGTTGATCTTGCATGTAGCTTATCATCAACTAAATGATGTAGTTTAAGCATATACATGTATCCAACTGTTACTCTATTATCAAAAGCTTCTCCAGTTCTACCATCTCTTAAAACAAGTTTTCCATCTTCAGGATAACCCGCTTCAACTAAAGCTTCTCTTATATCTTCTTCTTTTGCACCATCAAAAACTGGTGTAGCAACATGCCATCCAAGTTTTTTAGCAGCTAAACCTAAATGTATCTCAAGTACCTGTCCGATGTTCATACGAGATGGTACTCCAAGTGGGTTTAGTACTATTTCTAATGGTTGTCCGTCTTCCATAAATGGCATATCTTCTTCTGGTAATACTCTTGAGATAACCCCTTTATTACCATGACGACCAGCCATCTTATCTCCAACATTTATTTTTCTTTTCTTCGCTATATAACATCTTACAAGTTCATTTACTCCTGGAGGTAATTCATCTCCATTTTCTCTTGTAAATACTTTTACATCTACTATTATTCCTGATTCACCATGAGGAACTTTTAGGGAAGTATCTCTTACTTCTCTAGCTTTTTCTCCAAATATTGCTCTTAATAGTCTTTCTTCAGCTGTAAGTTCAGTTTCACCTTTTGGTGTAACTTTACCTACTAATATATCTCCTGAAGAAATTTCAGCACCTATTCTTATGATTCCTCTTTCATCAAGGTTCTTTATAGCTTCTTCTGATACATTTGGAATATCCCTAGTTATTTCTTCAGGTCCAAGTTTAGTATCTCTAGCTTCTGCTTCATATTCTTCTATATGCATAGTCGATAATCTGTCTTCTTTTACAAGTCTTTCATTTATCAAAATGGCATCCTCGTAGTTATAACCTTCCCAAGTCATAAATCCAATAAGACAGTTTCTACCAAGTCCTATTTCTCCAAGTTCTGTTGATGGCCCATCTGCAAGTACATCACCTTTTTTAACTACTTCTCCTCTATCTACAATAGGAGTTTGGTTGATACATGTACCTTGATTTGATCTTTTAAACTTTAATAGTTTATACTTATCTCTATGTCCATCTTCTCTTTTTATAACAATCTGTGTAGCACTAACACTTTCTACTATACCATCGTTTTTAGCAAGAACAACTGCACCAGAATCTCTTGCAGCACTATATTCCGCACCTGTACCTATAACAGGAGCTTCTCTTCTTACTAGTGGAACCGCTTGACGTTGCATGTTTGATCCCATTAGTGCACGGTTGGCATCATCATTTTCTAAGAAAGGTATCATCGCTGTTGCAATAGAAACCACTTGCTTAGGCGAAACGTCCATATAATCTACTCTAGTTCCTTCAACTAATACCACTACTCCACCACTTGTTCTTGATGTTACTCTGCTGTTAGCAAAAGTTCCATCTTCATTAAGCGGTTCATTAGCTTGTGCTCTTATATATATATCTTCTTCATCAGCAGTAACATAATCTATTTGGTCAGTTACTTTTCCATCTACAACTTTTCTGTATGGAGACTCTATAAATCCATACTCATTAATCTTAGCATATGTTCCAAGTGAGTTTATAAGCCCGATATTTGGTCCTTCAGGCGTTTCTATTGGACACATTCTACCATAATGTGATTGATGAACGTCACGAACCTCAAAGCCAGCTCTTTCTCTTGAAAGTCCACCAGGTCCAAGTGCAGATAATCTTCTTTTATGTGTAAGCTCTGAAAGAGGGTTAGTCTGATCCATAAACTGTGAAAGCTGAGAACTACCAAAGAATTCTTTGATAGCAGCAGCAACAGGTCTTATATTTATAAGAGCTTGAGGTGTTGCAGCTTCCATATCTTGAATCGTCATTCTTTCTTTTATTACTCTTTCCATTCTAGATAAACCTATTCTAAATTGGTTTTGTAATAATTCTCCTACAGATCTTATTCTTCTGTTTCCTAAATGATCTATATCATCTATATTTCCAACACTATGGAATAAGTTAAATTGATAACTTATAGATGCTATAATATCATCTAATATAATATTTTTAGGAACTAATTGCTTTACATTCTCTATTAAAGCTTCTTTTAATTCCGCTTCGTCTGGAAATTCATCCATTAATTTCTTTAATGTTGGATAATGAACTTTCCCTTGTAATCTTTTGTCATCTATTTCAAAATCTATATATCCTTGAATGTCTACAAAGTTATTTCCTATTACTTTAACTTCTTTGTCATCATCACCATAAACAAAAACATGGTTTATTCCAGCATTTTCAATACTTCTTGCCATTTCTTTACTTATAGTTTCGCCTTCTTGGATGAATATTTCTCCAGTTGCTGGATTTATTACATCCTTTGCAGCAATTTTAAGCATGATTCTATTTGATAAACATAATTTCTTGTTGAATTTATATCTACCAACTTTCGCTAAATCATATCTTTTTGGATCAAAGAATAGTGAATTTATTAAAGATGAAGCACTTTCTACAGTAGGTGGTTCACCTGGTCTTAATTTCTTATAAATTTCTAAAAGACCTTCTTCTATACTCTTTGTATTATCCTTCTCTAAAGAAGCTAATAATCTTTCATCTTCTCCTAATAGATCTAGAATTTCCATATCTGTACCAAAACCTAAAGCTCTTAGTAAAACAGTTATTGGTTGCTTTCTAGTTCTATCAACCCTAACAGATACTATATCGTTAGAATCTGTTTCATATTCTAACCAAGCACCTCTGTTTGGAATAACAGTTGATGATACTAATTTCTTACCAGCTTTATCTCTTTCTTCTGAGTAATAAACTCCTGGAGATCTTACAAGCTGACTTACTATAACTCTTTCGGCTCCATTAATTATAAATGTACCCTTTTCAGTCATAAGTGGGAAGTCTCCCATGAACACTTCTTGTTCTTTTACTTCACCAGTTTCTTTATTTACAAGTCTTACCTTAACCTTTAGGGGAGAAGAATACGTAACGTCTCTTTCTTTCGATTCTTCCACATCATACTTAGGTTCTTTCTCTAGGTAGTAATCTACAAATTCCAAAACCAAATTTCCAGTATAATCTTGTATTGGAGATATGTCCTCAAAAACTTCTTTTAATCCGTCCTTTAAAAACCACTTATAGGAATCTAACTGAATTTCTATAAGATTAGGAGGTCCAACCACTTCATTAATCTTTGAGAAACTCATTCTTGTTCTTCTACCTATCTTGACAGGATGTCGCATTAATTTTTCACCCCTTACAAAAATTCTAACGCTTTTCTTATTACTTTTCAGTATTATGCATTCAATAATTTTATCACTTTTAAGTCAATATATCAATAGTTTTTTTTAAAATCTTTTAATATTTTCTTCTAACCAATTATACCCTATAATCAGCCAGATAATAATTCGAAAAAAGAAAAACCATTTTGATTTTTCTTTTTTCAGCTCCTATGAAAAAGTTGCCTTCTAAGTTTATTAAACTATAAAAGTTTTAAATTAACATCTAGTAGATATTTGCTTAAAACTTTTATAGTTTTTATGTAATTTTATATAAGAATTATATAGATTTAATTGATTAACTAAGATTTGTCTTAATGAATTGCTCTTTTATTTAAAAGATTTTCATAGGTTTTATTTTCTAATAAGCATTTAAAAAGAGGATGCTCTTGCATCCTCTTTTATTTATTTTTATTGGTAAAAGTTATTACTTAACTTCTACAGAAGCTCCAGCTTCTTCTAACTTAGCTTTTAATGCTTCAGCTTCGTCTTTAGAAACAGCTTCTTTAACAGCTTTAGGAGCGTTATCTACAACTTCCTTAGCTTCTTTTAATCCTAATCCTGTAGCTTCTCTAACAGCCTTTATAACTTTAACTTTTGATGATCCTGCACTTGCAAGTATAACATCAAACTCAGTTTGTTCAGCAGCTCCACCTTCAGCTCCAGCAGCTCCTGCTACCATTACTGGTGCAGATGCAGATACTCCAAATTTTTCTTCCGCAGCTTCAACTAGTTCGTTAAGCTCAAGAACTTTCATATTTTCTATAGCTTCTAGAATTTGTTCTATAGTCATTTATGAACACCTCCGTGATTTTTTTAATTTTTTTAATATAGTTAACATTTCGATACATAAGTATCTTTACTCTAAATGAGTTTTACATTGAATAAATTGCTTATTAACACATTTGATATTAAGCTTCTTGTTTCTTCTCTGCTATCGCGTTTATTAAGTAAACGAAATTAGATACTGGAGCTTTTAAGCTACCAAGTAATTTAGCGATAAGAACTTCTCTTGATGGTATGTTAGCAAGTGATGTAACCTTAGCTTGGTCGAAGAATTCTCCTTCAACGATACCCATCTTAAGTTCTAAAGCTTCGTTTTCTTTAGCAAACTCTTTTATTATTCTAGCAGGAGCAACAGGATCTTCATAACCAAATGCTAAAGCGTTTGTTCCAACAAGGCTTTCTTTATTAATGAATTCTCCTTGTCCAACTGCCTCTGCAGCTCTTCTTACTAGAGTGTTTTTGTAAACTTTGTACTCAACTCCAGCTTCTCTAAACTTGTTTCTAAGCTCTGTTACTTGTTCAACTGTAAGTCCTTTGTAATCAACTACTATTACAGAAGCTGCTTTTTCAAATTTCTCAGTTATTTCAGCAACAACGCTTTTCTTCATCTCTACTGCTTTAGACATCTAGTGTCCACCTCCTTTATAATTAAAAGGTATTACTTAAAAATGAACTAATTACACAGTTTAATAATTTATTAAAAAATCCTTGTGCCACGCAGACACAAGGATAATATTCATACTTTAAATCTTTCGATTAATCTATGATAAACCTAGGTAGGATAATTAAGCTTTCGCCCCTACTGTCTGCGGTAATTATTCAATTTCAAAGCAATTATTATTATATTTTAATAAATATAAAAAGTCAAGAACTTTTTTTATTTATTAGTCATTAATTTTGTTAGGATTTATTTTAACTCCTGGGCTCATAGTACTAGCAACTGTTACAGATCTTAAGTATTGTCCTTTAGCTGCTGATGGCTTAGCCTTAACTACAGCTTCCATAAGAGTAGTAAAGTTATCTTTTAATTTATCTGCACCAAAAGAAGCTTTCCCGATTGGTACGTGAATTATATTAGTCTTATCTAATCTGTATTCTACTTTACCAGCTTTAATTTCTTCAATAGCCTTAGCTACATCGAAAGTAACTGTTCCTGATTTAGGGTTTGGCATAAGACCTTTAGGTCCTAAAACTCTACCTAATCTACCTACTACACCCATCATATCTGGAGTAGCAACTACTATATCAAATTCAAACCAGTTTTCGCCTTGAATTTTAGAAACTAAATCCATTTCACCGACAAAGTCAGCTCCTGCTGCTTTAGCTTCTTCTGCTTTTTCACCTTTAGCAAAAACTAAAACTCTTTTAGTTTTTCCTGTTCCGTGTGGTAATACTATTGCTCCTCTAACTTGTTGATCTGCATGTCTTGAGTCAACACCAAGTTTGATATGAGCTTCTACAGTTTCGTCAAATTTAGCTTTAGCCATTCCCATAAGAACGTCCATAGCTTCTTTAACTTCGTATTGCTTTTCTTTATCAAACGACGCTAAAGCCGCTGAATATCTTTTTCCTTTTTTAGCCATTATTCTAACCTCCTTGTGGTAATATCGGTTATTAACCTTCCACTAATTTAAAAGACTATTAGTCTTCAACTACGATCCCCATACTTCTTGCAGTACCAGCTATCATACTCATTGCTGATTCAACACTAGCTGCATTTAAGTCAGGTAATTTTAATTCTGCTATTTCTCTTACTTTATCTTTAGAGATTGTAGCAACTTTCTTCTTATTTGGTTCTCCAGATGCAGTTTCTAACCCGCAAGCTTTCTTTATAAGAACTGCTGCCGGTGGAGTTTTAGTTATGAAAGTGAATGATCTATCTTGGTAAACCGAGATAACAACTGGAATTATTAAACCAGCTTGATCAGCTGTCTTTGCGTTAAACTCCTTTGTAAATTGCATAATATTAACACCATGTTGTCCTAAAGCTGGACCTACTGGTGGCGCTGGAGTGGCTTTTCCCGCAGGTATTTGAAGTTTTATTTGTCCTACTATTTTTTTAGCCATCTTTTACACCTCCTCAAAATTTTGCATAAACTATTTTAGTTTATTTTTTTACTTGTGTAAACTCCAATTCAACCGGAGTTTCTCTTCCAAACATAGAAATAAGAACTTTAACAATTCCTTTTTCAAGATTGATTTCTTGAACTTCTCCTGAAAAACCATCAAATGGTCCTTCTATAACATTTAAAACATCGCCTACTTCAAAATCTACTTCAGATGTTACTTTTTCTACACCCATGGCTTTTACTTCTTGCTCAGTTAAAGGCACAGGTTTAGATGCTGGACCAACAAATCCAGTTACACCCTTAGTATTTCTTACTATATACCAAGATTCATCTGTTATAATCATCTTAACAAGAGTATATCCAGGGAAGATTTTTCTTTTCTTCTCTTTTTTTACCCCATTTTTGATTTCTACAACAGTTTCAACTGGTACGGCTACGTCTTGAATTAAATGTCCCATATTTCTATTTTCTACGGTCTTTTCAATTGTCGCTTTGACCTTATTCTCATGACCTGAATAGGTATGTATTACATACCATTTGGCTTGATTCTCTTCTGACATTTAACCAGCCATCTCCTTTACTAGGGACGTCACTTGGCCTATTTCAGTATCAACTTTAGGAAATAACCCATAGCTGAATCTACAAGCCCTACAAGTATTGCCATCATTAGGCAAGTTACAAGTACAACACCTGTATAATTAACAAGTTCTTTCTTGTTCGGCCAGTGTACTTTTTTCAATTCTCCCTTTACTTCTTGTAAGAACTTTCCTATGCTGAATTTTTCTTTTTTAGTTGACTCTATTTGAGTTGACACAGCATTCACATCCTTTTTTCTTAGGAAATATTATTTTGTTTCCTTATGAACAGTATGTTTTTTGCAGAATTTGCAATATTTCTTCAGTTCTATTCTTTCAGGGTCGTTCTTTTTGTTTTTAGTAGTGTTGTAATTTCTTTGCTTGCAATCTGTGCATGCTAAAGTAACTTTTACTCTCACTATGACACCTCCTAAATACTAAATAAAGCTTATCTATATAACACGACATATTAATGCCATTATAGAATATCACTCAATAAAATCTATCACATATTTTTATCCATGTCAAATGTTTTTTAGATATTTTTATTTAGATAATATTTCTTAAACCTTTTATTATTTTAACCATATATTAAATTCTTAAGAATGTTAAAACTCTTATCAAACTAAATATGTTGGTAAAAGATTTTTAATTTAATCAAAAAAAGAGAAGTGATGAGAAATCACTTCTCTTTAGTTCACAGTATAAATAAATATATTAAATTATATATTACTCGATGATAGAAGCAACAACACCTGATGCTACTGTTCTTCCACCTTCTCTTATTGCGAATCTTAATCCTTCTTCCATTGCTATCTTAGAGATTAATTCTACTTCTACTGTAGTGTTATCTCCTGGCATTACCATTTCTACTCCTTCTGGTAAATCAACAGCACCTGTTACATCTGTTGTTCTAAAGTAGAATTGTGGTCTATATCCGTTGAAGAATGGAGTATGTCTTCCACCTTCTTCTTTTTTAAGAACGTAGATTTCTGCTTTGAATTTTGTATGAGGGTTTATTGAACCTGGCTTAGCAAGTACTTGTCCTCTTTCGATATCATCTCTTTGAACACCTCTTAATAATGCTCCGATGTTATCTCCTGCTTCTGCTTGATCTAGAAGCTTTCTAAACATTTCTACTCCTGTTACTACTACTTTTCTTGACTCTTCTTGGATTCCTACTACTTCTACTTCATCTTGAACTTTTAGGATTCCTCTTTCTACTCTACCTGTTGCAACTGTTCCTCTACCTGTTATAGAGAATACATCTTCTACTGGCATTAAGAAATCTCTGTCTATTGCTCTTTCTGGCTCAGGAATATAAGTATCTATTTGCTCGAATAATTCGATTATCTTATCTCCCCACTCGCTTGATGGATCTTCTAATGCTTTTAATGCTGATCCTTGGATTATTGGAGTATCGTCTCCTGGGAAGTCATACTCATTTAATAAGTCTCTTACTTCCATTTCAACTAATTCTAATAATTCTTCGTCATCTACCATATCACATTTGTTTAGGAATACTACGATGTATGGTACCCCAACTTGTCTTGATAATAGTATATGCTCTCTTGTTTGAGGCATTGGTCCATCTGCTGCAGAACAAACTAATATTGCTCCATCCATTTGTGCTGCTCCTGTGATCATGTTCTTAACGTAGTCAGCATGTCCTGGGCAATCAACGTGAGCGTAATGTCTGTTTGGAGTTTCGTACTCAACGTGTGCAGTTGATATTGTGATTCCTCTTTCTCTTTCTTCTGGAGCCTTATCTATGTTAGCGAAATCTACTGCTTCTCCTAATTGGTATCTTGAGAATAATGTTTTTGTTATTGCAGCTGTTAACGTAGTTTTACCGTGGTCAACGTGTCCTATTGTTCCTATGTTAACATGTGGTTTATTTCTTTC
Source organism: Peptostreptococcaceae bacterium AGR-M142 (assembly GCA_045345765.1). Classification (GTDB taxonomy): domain Bacteria; phylum Bacillota; class Clostridia; order Peptostreptococcales; family Peptostreptococcaceae; genus JAOARY01. The sequence continues at coordinate 1,935,887 of CP148265.1, read as the reverse complement.
AAATTTAGCTTTAGCCATTTTGAAATCCTCCTTTTATAATAATTTTTTCTTTTTTTAACCTAAGTACTTTATTTTTGTATAAATAATTTCACTCCCGAAAACTGTTCCTGGTGTTTCTTTATCTATAGAAAAATAAATTATTTTTTAGACAAATTAAAACCCATGAAAATATTTGAAGTGCTAAGTTTATTCAAAAAAAACAACTTAAATTCTTCAAAAATTTTGTATGGGCAAAACCTTGAAACTATCGTAAATAATTATATTACTGAAAGTTTTTAAAGTCAATATTATTTTTATTTTTTTTGATAATATTTTTTTATTTTTTATTTTGCTCTATTGTTTTTTGTTTTGTTTTTTTAATTTTGTTTTTATTCTTTGTATGGCATTATCTATTGACTTTGTTTTTTTATTTAAGGAAAAACCTATTTCTTCATACGTTTTTCCTTTTGAATATAGATTCAAAACTTTTTTTTCAAAATTGCTAAGGTTTTTATCTATAAATTCCAAATAAATACCCTTTTGCTCTTTTTGTAGCACTAATTCTTCTGGATTTAAATTTGAATCAAAAAATTTATATGAATCAAATTTTCCTACTGTGATTTTTTCATCCTTATCCGTATTTAAAGATATAGAAAAATTAAGAGGATGATGTTTTTTTCTATTTGCAGTCTTTATTGCAGATATTATCTGTCTATTGATGCACATCTTAGCAAATTTAGAAAAAGAATTATTTTTACTAAAATCATAATTTTTTATAGCTTTATAAAGACCTATAAGCCCTTCTTGGTATAAATCTTCTTTTTCTGCTCCAATTACAAAGTACTTATTTTCTTTTAATTTTATATAATTATAATAGCTATCTATAATCATCTTAATTGCATTATAATCATTTTGTTTTGCTGATGAAATTATCTCATTGGTTATCACATAGTCTAAATCTTTTTGTTTATCTTTTTTAATACTTAATTTATCGGAATCAAAATCACCTAAAAATTCCTCATTTAATCCACACATCAAAACACACCTCATTTATAGACTATATAGACTTTTTCATTCATCCTTAAACATATTTTTTAGTTTGTTTAATACATCCTCATCTAAATAACTTTCTAAAGTATTTCTTTTAGAAATTTTATTCGTTTCTTTTTTTATCTTTCTATTCGATTTTTCAAGTTCAAATTCTAGCTCTCTTGCGGATACCCTTACACTTCCTTTTCCTAAAATCATCTGTTGTTCAACAAAATCATTTGTGGCAACTCTTATAATTGAGTTCTTTGGCAAATCTGATACCAATTTTTCTATATAATGATCTGCTGTTTCTCTTTCTTTTGTAAATATAATTTTAATTCCTTGTTCGTTATATTCTTTACCTATATTTTGCTTAACTTTATAAGCATCAAAAACAATTATAACTTCAATACCTGTATACCCCTTGTATTCAGCCAAAATATCTACTAATTTATTTCTAGCAAGTTCAAGATTTTCTTTATAAAGTGCCTTTGTTTGACTCAAAAAATTTATTATATTATACCCATCTACAACTAGGTATTCTTTTTTTAATTTTCCCATTTAACTCCTCTGTTTAAACACTTCATACATAACTATTGAACCTGCGACTGAAGCATTTAGAGAATCCATTTCATTTTTCATAGGTATACTAACTATAAAATCACTATTTTTCTTAACCAAAGGCGAAACACCCTTACCTTCACTTCCTATAACAAGAGCTGTTGCACATTTAAAGTCTTGTTTATAATATGGAACTTTTCCCATATCTAAAGCTCCAACCCAGATATTCTTTTTCTTAAGCAAATCTATTGTTCTATTTAAATTAGTAACTTTACAAATAGCTACTTTATCCATAGTTCCAGCAGAAGTTTTTATTGATGTTGGTGTTACAAGTGCAGTTCTTCTTTTAGGTATTATTATTCCATGCGCACCAGAACCACAAGCTGTTCTAACTATCGCACCAAAATTATGAGGATCTGTTATACCATCTAATATTATAAAAAATGGTTCTTCTCCTCTTTGTTCTGGTATAGCTAAAAGTTCTTCCAATTCATAATATCTATATTCACTCACAAGTGCTATTACACCTTGATGATTCTTCGTTTCACTAAGTTCATCAAGTTTTTTCTTATCTACATTTTTTATAATTATTTTCTTATCTTTTGCCATTCCTATAATCTTTGAAATAGAACCTTTTGCATCTTTTGATACATATATATAATCTATTTCCTTATCCGCTTTTATTGCTTCCACAACGGGATTTCTACCTTCTATTTTCATAATTATTTTCCTTTCAATAAACTAGTATAACAAATAAAGGGATTTCGCGCAAAAAAATACAGCTACAATCTGCTATTTTATTAATCTAAAACAAGCATAATTTATTGTTGTATTTTTGTTTAGCTTAACAGCTCCTTATTTATTATTAATTCATATTTTTATATTTTTCTCTTATTTCTTTTATTTGTCCACAAGTCATATTTCCTTCTGGACATGCTCCACTTACACAATTTGGTCCTGCATTTTTAAAAAGTATAGGTGCTACTTTTTTAAGTTCTTCAAGCATTAAATCAGACATTTGTCTAATTTCCCATTGTGCTCTATTACAACATCTATGTCTAAAAAAATGCAATAAAGTTCTTGCATTCATAGTAAATACAATCTTTGTCTCACATGCGTTTGGGAAAACAAATCTGGCATCTTCTATTGCCTTTTTTGAAGATAATCTATTTGCTTCTTTTTCATCTTTTCCTTCTTTCAAAAACATTTCTAAATGTTGTTTTGATAGAATATCAACAAGCTCATCATAAGTCTTTTGATCTTCCTTCATAGCATTTATAAATAACTCTTTTGCTTGTTTATTATTTTCAATATGTGGTGGTATTATATATTCGAATTGATCTAATTTGACATATCTTTGTGATTGTTGAGAATAACTAGCTATTCTATGTCTAACCAATTGATGCGAACAAGTTCTACTAATTCCTTCAACTCCAAAAGTAAAACAAACATGTTCAATTGGGCTTTCATGACCTAAATTCATAAGTCTATTTAAAAATTTATCAACATTATCCGCTGTTAATCCTGATTCTATTTCATCTATTCCAACTGGACTGTAACAAAGTTTAGCTGCCATAGATATTACTTTTTCAGGATTCTTTGTATATTCTAAAAGTTTTACCTTCACTCAAAACCTCTCCTTATTTTAAACTAATAGTTATTATAACATACCAAAATATTTACTACTAGAAATTTATATTTACATAATTATTAAAATCTAAACTCATAAAAAAGGTTGTCTAAATACAAATTACTGCATTTTAAGACAACCTTTTATAAGTTTTATTTAATTTTTTTATGAAAAACTAATTGACTATTAAGTTTTCTTACACTCAAAATACTCAGCTTAAAAATAACTATTTTAATCTATAGATTCAATAGCTTCTATACTCTTTTTTATAAGAAAATCTAATCTTTCATCTTGATTTTTTATATATAAATATCCTAAAAGAGCTTCAAAACCAGTAGCTATTCTATATTCTCCTACATTTGCATTCTTAGGAACACCAGTCTTTTGATTTCTTCCTCTTTTAAAAATCTTTAATTCCTCTTCTGTTAAATCATCCATTATAGCATTCAATGCTTTAGCTTGGGCAGAAGCTCTAACATAACCTACTACAGCTTTATGAATATCATTTACCTTAAAATTTATATTATTTAAAAGCACATGTTTTCTTATATAGATTTCATATACACTATCACCCATATAAGCCAAAACTACTGGAGATATTAAATTTGCATCTTTTTTGTCTTCTATATTCTGTGCCATTTTGTCCCCTGTCTAGTATCTTCTATTGCTATGCCCATTTCATTTAATTCAGCTCTTATTTCATCTGCTCTTTTAAAATCTTTTGATTTTTTAGCATTTTTTCTTTCTTCTATAAGAGATTCAACCTTCGAATCAAGCTCATCTTCTTTTGTTTCTTTAGTCATTATATTTAAAACAGAAGTTAATTCCACAAATAAATCCATAGCTTTTTTAGCAAAGTTTTTATTTGTATTTTCATTTATATTCGTATTAATATATTTTGAAAGTTCAAATATAGCCCCTATTGCTTCAGCCGTATTTATATCATCATCCATAGCATTTATAAACTTAGTTTTGAAACTTTCTAACTCGCTATAATCAACTTCTTCATTGCTATCTTTTAAATTATCTATTATGAACTGTAATTTATCTTTTGTATTATAAAGTCTATTAAGTGCAGACTCTGATTGTTTTATAAGTTCATCACTAAAATTAACAGGTTTTCTATAATGTGCTGATAATAAAAACAATCTAACAATTTCTAAATCATATTTTTGTGATATTTCTCTTACCGTAAAGAAATTATTAAGAGATTTAGACATTTTTTGATTATCTATATTTATATATCCATTATGAAGCCAATAATTAGAAAATGGCACACCATTTCTAGCCTCACTTTGAGCTATTTCATTTTCATGATGTGGGAATGATAAATCTTGACCACCAGCGTGAATATCTATAGTTTTGCCTAAATGTTTATCAATCATAACTGAACATTCTATATGCCACCCTGGTCTACCTTCACCCCAAGGAGCTTTCCATCCTGGTTCTCCCTCTTTTTTGTTCTTCCAAAGTGCAAAATCCATAAAGCTTTTCTTTTCACTTTCATTATCTACTCTGTCACTTGCACCTTCTTCTAATTCTTCAAGGTTTTGTTTTGATAACTTTCCGTAGTTTTCAAATTTTGCAACTTCAAAATATACATCACCATTAGATTCATAAGCATAACCCTTATCCATAAGATCTTGTATAAATGCTATTATTTCATCCATAGTCTCTGTAACAGTAGGATGTATATCAGCTCTTTTGATGCCTAGTCCATCAGCATCCTTAAAATATTCATTTATATATCTTTTAGCTATATCATCTGAACTTACATTCTCTTCATTAGCCTTTTTTATTATCTTATCATCAACATCAGTAAAGTTTTGAACATAAGTAACTTCAAATCCTCTATATTCTAAATATCTTCTAAATGTATCAAATATTAAAAAAGGTCTTGCATTTCCTATATGAAAATAGTTATATACTGTAGGTCCACATACATACATCTTAACCTTATTTTCTTCTATTGGTATAAATTCTTCTTTTTGTCTTTTAAGTGTATTGTATAATTTCATATATAAAGCTAGATAAATAATTATTTATCTTAGCTTTCACCTCCAATTCTTTTTAATCTATTTATATATTATAAAACTTCTCTTACTTTATTTCCATTTTTTCTTACTATTTTAGCAGGAATTCCTACAACCGTACATCCATCTGGAACATCTTTTAATACAACAGCATTAGCTCCAATTTTAACATTGTCCCCAATATTTATATTTCCTAACACCTTTGCTCCACCTGATATAAACACATTATTACCAACAGTTGGATGTCTTTTCCCAACCTCTTTACCAGTCCCACCAAGTGTTACTTGATGATATATAGTAACATCATCTCCAATTATAGCTGTTTCACCAATAACTATACCTAAACCATGATCTATAAATAATCTTCTTCCAATTGTCGCTCCTGGATGTATTTCAACACCTGTAAAAAATCTACCCATATTAGAAATTATTCTAGCCAAAAGTTTTAATTTTATCTTGTAAAAAAAATTTGACATTCTATAGAAAAATATTGCATGTACTCCAGGGTAAGTCAAAAATACTTCTATCAAACTAGATGCCGCTGGATCTTTTTCTTTATATGATTTTAATAATTCGAACATTAATAAATTCCTTTCTTGCAATTTAAATATTTGATAAATTTTATATTTTTAATTGATTTAATTTTTTTGCAATTTAACAAATTATATTTTTTATATTTTCAATTAAAATTACCTATTTTTAAGTCTTAAACAGATTATACTCAATTAATGATAACATATTCCTGTGGATTATGTTATAAAAATATAAAGTTTAAATTATATTTAAATTTTATATTTTAAATATATATTTTCATTGCGATTGTCTTAAGAAAGGAGTCGTTTATTTATACAACTAAGAATAATTTTTAATTATATAAATAAACAACTCCTTTCTTTTAAAATTCTATATAATAAGCAACAACCACAACAGTCTTCTTTATCAGTCATTAAAAACACCTCCACTTAAATATCTCTCTCCTGTATCAGGTAATATCACAAGAACTTTTTTACCTTTTCCAAGTTTTTTAGCAATTTTTAAAGCTCCAAATAACGCTGCACCTGAAGATATTCCAGAAAGGATTCCTTCTTTTCTTGCAAGCAACTTCATAGTATTTATAGCTTCTTCATTGCTTACCCTTACTATATCATCAATAACCTCAACATTCAATATATTAGGAATAAAACCAGCTCCTATACCTTGTATTTTATGAGATCCCGATTTTTGACCACTTAATACAGCCGAATCTTTTGGTTCTATTGCTATAATATCTATATCTTTATAATATTTTTTTAATACTTCTGATACGCCACTTATAGTACCACCTGTACCAACACCAGCCACAAAAGCATCTAAAGAAGAAAAATCTTTTAAAATTTCTTTTGCTGTAGTTTTTATATGCGCATTTTTATTATCCATATTTTCAAACTGACCTATTAATACATGATTTTTATTATTCAATACTATTTCCTTGGCTTTTTCTATAGCACCCTTCATCCCAAGCTTACCATCTGTCAATATAAGTTTGGCTCCATATGCTTTTAATAAATTTCGTCTTTCTGTGCTCATAGTATCTGGCATAACAAGAATCATTTCGTATCCCTTATACGCACTTATCATCGCAAGTCCAATTCCTGTATTTCCACTTGTAGGTTCCACTAATGTATAGCCAGGTTTTATTTCAAATCTCTTTTCCATTTCTTCAATCATATTTAGTGCAATCCTATCTTTTATCGACCCACCAGGATTAAATGATTCTAACTTCAAATAAATATCAGCCATATCTTCTGATTGTAATTTGTTTAATTTGATAATAGGTGTTTTACCTATTAAATTTGTTATATTATCATAAATCAATGAATCTCCTCCTTAAATAAAAAAAGTTTTAATCCCTAGTTTAAAACTCGGAATTAAAACGATTATATATTATCAACTAAATAACTGTCAATTAAAAAATTTAATAATTTCTTTTAAATTCTATTTTATTCTTATAAACTTCATACTCTATATTTTTATAATACTTTAACTAGCTAGCTTTGAATTTTTTATTCTTATAAAAATAATTTTTATAATTGCAGCTACTGGAACAGAAAAAATTATACCAGGAAGAGAAAAGAATGTTCCTCCTATACTAATAGCCAGTATAATCCAAATAGGTGATAAACCTATAAAATTCCCCATTATCTTTGGACCTATAAAATTTCCGTCTAATTGTTGTATTATAAGTATATAAAATGCTACCCATAAAGTTTTTTCTGGCGTATTTATAAGTGTTACTATAACAGCAGGTATCGCACCTATAAACGGTCCTATATAAGGAATTACATTTGTCATGCAAACAATGCTTGCAAGTAAGAATTTATATTTTATATTAATTAAACTAAATCCTATAAGAGCTAAACATCCCATAATAAGGGCTTCTATAACAAGTCCTGTTAAGAATTTTGAAAAAATCTTATTTACTTCTTTCATGAATTTGAAAAATTCATTAGATTTTTGCTCATCCAAAAACATCTTTACTATTTCTTTTGAAAGTTTCATCAAATTCTTTTTATCTATTTCCATATAAATTGATAGTACAAGTGCTAAAAAACTAGTTATTGAAACATCAGCGAAATTCCTTAATATATTTACCAGATTATTAAATAAATAATTTAATATAAGTGGTATTTTAGAATAAAGGTTTGCTATACCAGCTCTAACTTCATCCTCGTAAACACCAAATATTTTATATAAATCATCATTTAACTGATATTGACTAGATGCAATTTCATTTATAATTTGTGTTATATGTTTTATTGTTGTTGGTAATGCAAATAAAAATAATGAAAGCAATGCACCTAAAAAACTTAAATATACTATAGCTATACAAATACCTCTACTTTTAATACTCTTTTGTAATATATTTATAAGAGGATTAAATAAATAAGCTATAAACATAGCTATAAAAAATGGCTTTAATATATTTTTAAAGCTCAATAATATATTTTTTGCATTATTAAAATTATTGAAAAATATTAAAAACAATATTAAAAATAAAAATATAATAAATATTTTCTCTACAAAATCTCTGTGTTTATTAAACATAAAATCACCTTTTAATAAATTTTTTATAAAAAAACTAGGGTAATTAATTTATACCCTAGCTTTATATTTATATAGCATCTTTTTACATATAATTTTGTTTAACAAAAGACATTCTTTTTAATACTTCTTCTTTTCCTAAAATAGTAACCACATAAGGGATTTCTGGTCCGTGCATTTGACCAGTTATTAATATCCTAGTTCCCATAAATAAGTTCTTGCCTTTTATTCCATGTTCTTTTTGAATTTCTTTAAACATAGGCTTTATAAGATCAGCTTGAATTTCATCCATATTAGAAATCTTTTCTTCTAACGCTTGATATAATGTTGGCATATGCTCTAATTTTAGGAAATCTAAAGCTTCTTGGTCTTCTATTTTAAGTTCATCTTTGAAAAATACATCAACTTTCTCACTGATTTCCTTTGCATAATGCATTCCTTCTTTAACTAAAGAAACCATGGCTTTTATCTTATCATAATCAGCATCTGCTTCTTCCTTAGTTATCATATTTGTTTCTATTAAGAATGGTATACATAATTTAGTAAGTTCATCATCATCAGCATCTTTCATATAATGTTGAGATACCCAGTTTAATTTATTAGTGTCAAATACTCCACCACTATTAGAAACTCTTTTAACATCAAATGCTTTTTCTAATTCATCCATACTAAATATTTCTTGATTATCTTCTGGTGACCAACCAACAAGTGCAACATAATTAACTAAAGCTTCTGGGAAATATCCCTTCTTTCTAAAGTCTTCAACTGCAACATCACCATGTCTTTTACTTAATTTTTTCTTTTCTGTATTTAATATATTTGGAAGATGAACAAAAGTTGGTGCTTCCCATCCAAATGCTTCATATAAGTACACATGCTTTGGAGTAGATGATATCCATTCTTCCCCTCTTATTATATGCGTAATTTTCATTAAATAATCATCAACAACAACTGCAAAATGGTAAGTTGGGAATCCGTCTGATTTCATAAGAACCTGATCATCTAAATCATTAGTGTTCATTTTTACGGTTCCTCTAACCATATCGTTGAATTTGATTTCTTTATTAGCTGGTAATTTAAGTCTTATAACATATTCTTCCCCAGCATCTATCTTAGCTTGCACTTCTTCTTTAGATAATCCTCTACAATGTCCATCATACTTAGGTACTTTACCTTCTGATTTTTGAACTTGTCTTACTTTATCTAATCTATCTTTTGAACAAAAACAGTAATAAGCTTTATCTTGTTCTAATAAAGTCTTTATATATTCTTTATATATATCAAGTCTTTCTGATTGTATATACGGTCCGTATTCTCCTACTTGAGTAACCTTTCCATCTTCACCTAATACAACACCTTCTGTATGCTCCACATTAGCCCATGACATTGCATGAAGCATATTTTCTATAGCTCCATCTACAAGTCTTGTTCTATCAGTATCTTCAACTCTTAATAAATACGTACCACCCATTTTTTTTGCAAAAAGGTAGTTATAAAGAGCAGTTCTAAGACTTCCTATATGCACAAATCCTGTTGGACTTGGTGCGAATCTAACTCTAACGCTCATTTTAAAATCCTCCTTATAAACATATAAAAAGGTATACTAATGTTAGTATACCTTTTACTTACTAATATAAATAATATTATAAAACTTAAAGTATTTCAATAAAAAGCATGAAAATTATTTAAAAAGCTTCTTAAGCATCATAAGCTTTGCCTTATTATAAGGTGGATAAATAAGTTCAAATTTAGTCTTTTTATATTTTTCCATTATACTTTTTTCATAGGTAAATTCATAAAATGAAGCTTTTCCATGGTATCTACCCATTCCTGATTGTTTGACTCCTCCAAATGGTAGATGTATGTTAGATGTATGAACAAGTGTATCATTTATACAACCACCACCAAAAGTTATTGAATTTACAACTTTATTCGCTATATTTGTATTACTCGTAAACACATAAAGAGCAAGTGGATTTTCTTTTTTATTCAATATATTTATAACTGTATCTATATCCTCATATTTTATAACAGGAAGAACTGGTCCAAATATTTCTTCTTGCATAATAGTATCGTGAAAATTTACATTTGTAAGAACTGTAGGTTCTATATATAGTTCTTCTTCTATAAATTTTCCACCATGATAAATTTTTTTAAAATTTATCATATTAAGTACTCTCTTAAAATGCTTTAGATTTATAATCCTTGAATAAGATTTACTCTTTAAAGGATTTTTGCCATAAAACTTTATTATAGTCTTTTTAAGCTCCTTTAAAAATTCATCATATACATTATAATGAACAAGCACATAATCTGGTGCTACACAAGTTTGACCACAATTTATAAACTTTGCCCAAACTATTTTTTTACAAGCTTCTTTTATATCGGAATCTAAATGCACAATAGTTGGACTTTTACCACCTAATTCCAAAGTTATTGGAATTAAATTTCTTGAAGCCCTGTTCATTATTATCTTTCCTATCTTTGTGCTTCCTGTAAAAAATATATGGTCAAAATCTAATTCTAATAAATCTTCACTAACCTTGTAATCTCCTTCTATAACCTCAATATACTCCTTTGCAAAAGTTTCTTCTATAATTTTTTTTATTACTTTTGACACAGATTTTGCATATTCTGATGGTTTTATAACTGCACAATTTCCACCTGCAATAGCTCCTATTAATGGATCCATTGCTAAAGAAAAAGGATAATTCCAAGGAGAAATTATAAGGCTAACACCATAAGGTCTTCTTATCACATAAGAATTTGACGGTCTAAAATGAATAGGTGTTTTTACCTTCTTTGGTTTATCTAATTTTTTTAAATTTTTAATAAAATAATTTATACTTTCATAAACCATCATAAGTTCTGTTTCATAGGCTTCAAATTCACATTTGTACAAATCTGCTTTCAATGCATCTAATATGAGCTGTTCATTATTTTTTATACTCTTTTTCAAATTATTTAGTTGTTCTAACTTAAAATCAACATCAAATGTATAGTTTTTGTTAAAAAATGCTTTTTTTTCATTAATCATAACATCACCCTCCCTAATGAATGACTCCCTTCAAATCATAGGTCGTTAAAAATTTTTCCACTATTATATTTTCTACCCCTTAAACTTCTTTTGAATAATAAAAATAATGACTAATTTAAAACATTTTTAAATTTTAATTTATTTCGAATTTTATTTTTAATTTTAATTTTTATGTGTATAAATATAATATATAGATTTCTCCTTTTAATTGTTTTATTAATATCGAAGCTTCTATAACCTATTTATTAATTATTTTTATTTGATGTCGAAAATTTAGGAGGTTTTTTTATGGTTAAGTGGCTTTCTTTAAAAGATATTGATTATTACTATATTGATTTTTACAGAGATATAAAAAATGGTGCAGCTTTAAAATTTAAAATTCAAGATAAATTTTACTCTGTATCTAGATATGAACGAAGATATATTTTTACAGATATAGATTTAGATGAAGATTATAGATTTAAAGATATAAAATCTATGATGAAATTCTTAAAAAAGAAAAATCTAAATATCTCGGATTTGTTTGATAATGGTATTATTAAAATGTATGAAAAGGTAATTAATTACGAACCTCTTAGAATTGTTTTTCCAAAGTTCATAGAATACAATTATAATGACTTTTTAAAAGATCTTAAAAACAAAGACAAAATAGATCTTATATACGAAGATGAGAAATATAATATAACCTTAATAGAACATAGTTATTATATTTTTACAGCTTTAAATAGTAGAAATTTCATAAAAACAAGAACCGAATCTGAACTTCTTGAAAAAGCTAGAATTAAAGATTTAACAATAGAAGAAGCTTTTAAGACTAAGCGTTTAGAGGTTTTGGTTTATTGACAGAATATTCTTTATTATTGTTGTTTTTTGTAAATATTTTCAGTTAAATTTAATTATACTTTTTTAATATTCATTATAAAAATAGGAAAAAGATCTCTTTTTTTAATTTTAAAAGGGATCTTTTTTATTATTTTTTATAATAAAATATTACTATTTATTAAATTTGCAATAGTCAATAAGTTTTAAAGTTGATTATTCTAATTCTTTATATTAATATATTATAGATAATATTAAATTTTAGAAAAATTGATATTATTTTTTAATTCTATTTTAAAATTAAAGTTTAAAAAAGGAAGTGATAGAGATGAAAAAAATTAAGAATAATCTTATTGTTATGTTCCTTATTTTAATAAGTATTCCTCTTATTACACAAGGAAGTTTCAATTATTTAAGATCCAAAGAGGTTTTGACAAAAGGTCTTGAATCAACCTCTATGTCTACTACAAAAGAAACAAGAAACGGAATTTTGACTTATTTAGATATATATAAGCAATCAGCTTCGTACATATCAAAGAGCAATAATTTAGTTAATTATAATCAAAATTCACAAGAATCACTTGATGAAATTTTAAGTGAATTTGAACAATATCAAAATTCATTTGAAGATGTTGATTATGTTTATATGGGATTTCCAAATAAAGATACTAAAATATATCCTTATTTAGATTTAAATTCAAATGGTACATATGACCCTACTACAAGACCTTGGTATAAAAATGCTGTTGCTAAAGACAGCGTAGTCTGTAGTGACCCTTATTTTGATGAACGCTCTAAAACTCATGTAATTACTTATTCTGCTCCAATAAAAAAAGATAATGAATTAGTTGGAGTTTTGGCAATAGATATATCTTTAAAAAGATTATCAGAAAAAATTGGTGATATAACTATTGGTAATGGTGGACATGCCTTTTTATTAGATGCAAATAATAAAATTATGGCACATGAATACCAAGAACAAATCGGAGAAACTATGAGTAATGAAGCCTTAGTAAATGCTTTAAAATCTAACAAAAGAGAAGGTTTAACAAGAGCATCTTATGATGGTAAAGATTATGTCTATAGTTATGCAAAATTAGATGGCTGTGATTGGACAGTTGTTGGTTCTATAAATATAGATGAAATAAAATCTCATACAAATTATATTCTTTATAATACTTTAATATTTACGCTTCTTTCTATAATAATAGGATCAATTGCATCTGTATTATATTCAAAAAAATTAACTGACCCTATAAATAAATTAGTTGATGCTACTAATAAAGCAAGTAATGGAGACTTAAATGTACATGTTAATATAAAAACAAAAAATGAAATTGGGGTCTTAGCAAAATCATTTAATTTAATGCTTAATAATATGAATTCTCTTATAACAAACACTAAATCTACAATAGATATTATTGATGATTCAGCCAAAAATCTTGCAACTGCAACTGATGTTGCTTCTACAACTGCTCAAGAAGTATCAAATACTGTTACAGAAATAGCTAACGGTGCTTCTAGCCAAGCTGAGGAATCAGAAAAATGTGTTGAACTTGTTAATAATTTAGATTCACAATTTAATAACCTAGTTGATAATTCAACAACTATGATGGATGCTGCTAAATCTATAATGAATAAGAATATCGAAGGTAATAAATCAATTGATGTACTAAAAAATAAATCAGTTGAAAGCGAAAAGTCAATTCATAGAATTGAAAATGCTGTACTTTCACTTAAGGATAAAGTTTTAGATATTGGAAATATTTTGGCAACTATAACATCTATTTCTGAACAAACAAGTTTACTTGCTTTAAATGCATCTATAGAGGCTGCTAGAGCTGGAGAACATGGTAAAGGTTTTGCTGTTGTTGCTGAAGAAATAAGAAAACTATCTATTCAATCAAATTCTTCAACAGATGAAATTTATAATATAGTAAAAAATATTCAAGATGAAACTAATATGACAGTAAATATTATGAATGATGTAAAAGAAAGTTCTTTAGAACAAAATAGTGCAGTAAGTACTGTGTCTACATCATTTAAAGATATATCTTTTTCAATTGATGAAATTTATTGTAATATAGAACTTATTAGCGAATTTGTTTCTGATATGAATAATAGTAAAGACAATATATTAGCTTCAATAGAAAATATATCTGCGGTATCAGAAGAGACAGCTGCTTCAACAGAAGAAGTAACGGCTTCATCCGAAGAACAAACAGCTTCAATACTTGAACTTTCTACATCTGCTAGAGATTTAGAAGTATTAGCAAGAAAACTTAAAGATGAAATTAAAAAATTTAATATATAATATACAAATCTAATAAATTAAAATAGGGGTTATCATATAGAAAAATCATAAGTTTTTCTATACGGTAATCCCTTATTTTTGTTAATAGTATAGACTTTAAATATATTTTTATTAAATTATATAATTTAGTTTCTTTTTTTATTAATAAATTAATTTAATAATTTATTAAATTAGCTCTTCAAATTTTATAAATTCATTATCTTCTTTAGTTCTATCTTTTAATTCTATAAGCCCTTCTTCTAAACTTTTACCCACTATATATGCTTTTTTAATGCCCATAAGTTCAAAATCTTTTAATTTAAATCCAAGTCTTTCTTTTCTATCATCCAAAAACACATTTATGCCTTTATTTTTTAAACTTTCGTATAATTTAATAGATGCATTAACTAAATTTTCATCCTTTATATTTGATATAAGTATAGCACTATCAAAATAAGATAATTCACCTAAATAGATATTATCTTTTATCATATTATTTATAATAAAAGAAGCTAAAATCTTATCTATATAGAATATAATTTCTAATGAATATAATTCATCTTGTTTTCCAGATGCATTAAGATACATGGAATCTAATTTTTTTAATTTTATAGATATTAATTTTTCACCTTTTGACAAATTATATTTTTGATTATCAAAAGATAAATCCCCTTCATTTGCCATCTTTAGATTAGCAAATTCCTTTACCTTAAAATCTTTATCAATATTTACATTTTTAATATGGTAATCTAATTTATTTGCTCCACAAACCATATTACAACTATCTTTTAATTCTTCATCACATATAAGTCTATTTTTAAAATCAATAGGCCCTACAAAACCAAATACCAAATTACTATCTTTTATATCTTCTTCATCTGCCATTTGTATTTTTGATTCTTTAACACCTAAATAATCTGCTAATAATTTAGTATTTAAATCTCTGTCCCCTCTTAATAGCACTCCTATTAATTCACCATCAACTTTTATAACCATAGTTTTTATAAAATGCTTAGCATCTATATTTAAATAGTTTTCCAATTCCTCTATTGTTTTTATATCTTTTGTATATATTTGCTCACTCTCTTTTGGCTCTTGTTTTTGATTTTTTTCTGATTTAATCTTTACCTCATCCTTATAGCCACCAAAATCATTTGCTTTTAAAATATCCGATAAATTATATTCATCATCAATATGATAAAAAGATATATTATTATCTTCAATTTTTAATTTATCCAAATTAAGATTTAATTCTTTATTTAATTCATCCAATTTAGATAAATACTCTAAATAATTTCCTTTTAAATCATCTTTAGTTCCTATCTTATTAAATGTATAAAGCTTTTGTTTCTTTGGTGTCAAAAGCCCATATTTAAAATTAAATCTTTCATTATCTTCTTTTAATTCATATGATAAATCAAGTGGTAATGCTTTATAAGAAGATAGATCCTTAGTATATTCTTTTATCAAATCTTTATTATCTATATCAATATAAAAACTTTCAAACATATATTTTTCTATTTTTGTTTTTAATTTATTCTTTATCAAATTCATATAATATGTATAAGATAAACTCCCATCATCTAAGAATTTTACATATCCCCCTCTTAAAAGACTTTCCATAAAAAGACCTTCCATATCCTTATCTTTTTTCTTTTTTGTTTTAAGTAAAAAATTTGAAAATTTAATTTTAATCACCCCTTATTATATAAGAAAAGGACTTATCAAATATCCTAATCTTTAACTTAATATTATATATAAAGCAGATTTTATTTTGATAAGTCCTATTTTTTTATTAATATGCTCTTGCTACATAAACCATATGCTTAGCTTCTTTACCAGTTATTGATTTATCTGATATTTGCTCTTGTTCAAATGGTATACATCTTATTGTTGCACCAGTTTCTTCTTTGATGAATAGTTCTTCTTCTAATTCTCCAGACCACATCATCTTAACAAATCCTGGAGTTTCTTTTATAACTTTTCTTAATTCATCCATATCTTTAGCAACATAAGTTTTTTCTTCTCTCATATTAGTTGCTTTTTCTAATAATGAATTATGAACTTCATCCATTAAATTCTTAAGATAATCCTTAAGTCCATCCATTTTAACTTGAGTTTTTTCTAATGTATCTCTTCTAAATACTGTTACTTGTCCATTTTCTATATCTCTTGGTCCAATTTCAATTCTTACTGGAACACCTTTCATTTCCCATTCGTTAAATTTCCAACCTGGGCTTTGATCTCTATCATCTACTTCTACTCTTAAGTCAGATTTTAAATCATCATAAATAGAATTAACAACTTCCATAACATTTCCTTTGTGTGCTGCTATTGGAACCATTACAACTTGTGTTGGTGCTATTCTTGGAGGTAATACTAAACCTCTATTGTCACCATGAACCATTATAAGTGCACCAATAAGTCTTGTTGATACTCCCCATGAAGTATGGTATGGGTTAGCTTCTTTACCATTTCTATCAGTATAAGTTATATCAAAAGCTTTAGTAAAATGCTGTCCTAGGAAATGACTTGTACCTGATTGTAATGCTTTACCATCATGCATAAGCGCTTCAATAGTGTAAGTAGCTTCTCCACCTGCAAATTTTTCTCTTTCACTCTTTTTCCCTGTAATAACTGGTATTGCAAGTAAATCTTCACACATTTCTTTGTATATATTAAGCATTTGAATAGTTTCTTCTTGTGCTTCATCTTTAGTTTCGTGTAAAGTATGACCTTCTTGCCATAAAAATTCAGAAGTTCTTAAGAAAGGTCTTGTACTTTGTTCCCATCTAACAACAGAACACCATTGATTGTATAGGTATGGTAAGTCTCTCCAAGAACTTAACCATTTAGAATACATCGAACAAATTATTGTTTCAGATGTTGGTCTAACACATAATCTTTCTCCTAATTCTTCTTTTCCCCCATGAGTTACCCAAGCAACTTCTGGTGCAAAACCTTCAACATGTTCAGCTTCTTTATTTAATAGACTTTCTGGAATTAAAAGAGGAAAATAGCAGTTTTTATGTCCAGTCTCTTTAAATCTTCTATCTAAAAATCCTTGTATTCCTTCCCAAAGTGCATAACCATAAGGCTTTATAACCATAAAACCTTTAACTGGTGAATAATCAACCAAATCAGTTTTAGTTATAACATCCGTATACCACTGAGAAAAATCATCTTCCATCAATGTAATTTCTTCAACAAAATTATTTTTTTTCTTAGCCATTTTTCTTCCTCCTACGAATAAAATACTCGAAAATTCTTTCCTAATATCTTATATTCATTTTTTGATAAATCTTTTAAGTACATATAATATCTTTATAAACAGTTTATAATTTTATGCAATAAAAAAACTCCACCTCAAATATAGAGGCGAAGTCACGCGGTACCACTCTAATTAATTAAAAATATATTATATATCTTTAATTATCTTAAATATTTATAACGCTAAATTAAGCGTAAAGGAATACTTAATTTCATCCTTTAAACTCCCAAGCTGGTTCAAAAAACAAATTCTTAAAACCTCTCAGCAAATGGTTTTTTCTCTTTGAAGATTTATTTTTTTACTATTCTTGTTCCTAGTTTCTTATTTTATAAAATTTGATTTTTATTTTATATTATATTTTTTTGATTGTCAATAATATTCTTGAATTATTTTTATTTTTTAGCTAAATAATATGTATTTTATTTTAAATCTATGATAAAATAAAAATAAAAGCATTTTTAAAATGATTTCATATTGAAAGGAGGTACAAATTGTGAAAAAATTAAATGTAGCAGCTTATTTACTTGAACATAAAATCAAACCTTCTTACCAAAGGAAGAGAATCTATGAGTATTTACTTGAACACAGAAATCATCCAAATGTTAATGTGATTTATGATGCACTTATTGATGAAATTCCTTCACTTTCAAAGACCACTATATATAATACCCTGAAATTATTTGTACAAAAAAATATTGTTGAAGAGATTACTATTGAAGGTAATGAAATCAGATATGACCTTTATAATCCTAATTCACATGGTCATTTTAGATGTGAAATTTGTGAAAATATTTATGATATTGATTTAGATGAAGAAAAAAAAGAAAAAATTGCTGATTTAAAAGGATTTAAAGTACAAAAAGCTTATTACCATTTTAAAGGAATATGTAAAGAATGTCTCGAAAAACAAAAGAAAAAAACGTAGATAATTCTACGTTTTATTTTTTTAAGCTTTTATTTAAAATAATTTAACAGTTTTAAAAAACTAATATCAATACTAATTTTCATTGATATTACCAGTAGTCTTTAACAAACACACACATTTAGAAGATATTCCTTCTAATCTTCCTTCAAAACCTAGTTTTTCAGTAGTTGTCGCTTTTACGGATATATTTTCAATTTTAGTTTCTAAAGCATCTGCTATTATTTTTCTCATCTGATCTATATATCCTGCCATTTTAGGTTTTTGCGCTATTATTATTGAATCTAAATTAGAAATCTCATAATTTTTTTGTTTTATTAAATTATTTACATGTTTTAAAAGTTCTATACTATCAGCACCCTTATACAAAGGATCTGTATCAGGAAAATGCTTCCCTATATCTCCTAATGCTAATGCACCAAGTATTGAATCCATAATCGCATGTGTCAAAACATCTGCATCAGAATGTCCAAGCAAGCCCTTCTCATAAGGTATTTTTACTCCACCTATAATAAGGTCTCTACCTTCTACTAATTTATGAACATCATAGCCTATTCCAATTCTCAATCTACTCACCTTTTCTTTTTAGTATTTGATAAGCAAAATCTAAGTCCTCTTTTGTTGTTATCTTTATATTATCATATGAACCGTTTATTATCTTAACCTTATAACCAAGTTCTTCTACTAAAGATGAATCATCAGTTGCTATTATCTCATTTTCATAAGCATGCTCATATGCCTTTAATAGCATCTTGTATCTAAATGCTTGTGGTGTTTGTACTGCAAACAAACTATCTCTATTTAATGTTGATTCGATATTATTTTCTTCATCAACATATTTTATAGTATCTTTAACTTTAACAGCAACAACAACAGCTCCAAGTGCTTTTAATTTTGATACTGTATTATTTATAATATCTTGACTAACAAATGGTCTTGCTCCATCGTGAACCAAAACATTTTTACAATCCTTATCCAAAGCTTTAAGCCCATTATACACAGAATCCTGCCTTTGTTGTCCACCTTCTACAAGTTTTATCGGCTTTATAAATCTGTATTTAGGTAATATTTTTGTTCTAAAAAATTCTATCTCTTCTTTTTTTAAAACAACTACTATTTCATCGATATTTAAATTAGTATCAAAAGCTTCCATAGTTCTTATAACAATTTCTTTATCATTTAATTTAAAAAATTGTTTATTTATATCCATTTTCATTCGACTGCCAGTTCCTCCAGCCACAATTAATGCGCAGTTCATGAAAATTCCTCCAATACTTTTATTTTTCATCTCCATTTATAAGTCTTCTTATATTCGATTCATGTCTTATAACTATAAGTATTGCAGCTACAAGTGCACACAAAACCACACCTTTATTATAATTCATAAAATATGCTGCAACAGGTATTA
Organism: Peptostreptococcaceae bacterium AGR-M142; assembly: GCA_045345765.1. Classification (GTDB taxonomy): domain Bacteria; phylum Bacillota; class Clostridia; order Peptostreptococcales; family Peptostreptococcaceae; genus JAOARY01. The sequence continues at coordinate 1,915,824 of CP148265.1, read as the reverse complement.
CAAAACCTAATAATAAAGATCTTATAGATACTATATTAGTTACAAATCCAAGCACTTTATGTGTAAGCACACTTAATAAAACAGGTATTGGACATATTAATAAAAATGAACCTAGTGTAGTATTAACACCTTTTCCACCTTTAAATTTTAAAAATGGTGTATAATCATGTCCTAATATTGCAAATACTGCACATAAAGACATAACTAAATCTTTATCTAAATTTGTATTTAAATAAGGGTATAAAAGCATTGCCAGAACTACTGGTATTAACCCCTTTAATATATCCATAATCTGTGTGTATAATGAAATCTTTGAACCTGCAGCTCTTTTAACATTAGTTGACCCTATATTTCCACTACCAACAGTTCTAACATCTACACCTGCAAGTTTCTTAGTAAATATAAATCCAAATGGGATAGACCCTATTAAAAAAGAACATGCCACAATTAAAATGACATTTATATTCATATAATTCCTCCTTGTATTTTTTTATATACTTATATTTATATTAATTTATGGAATACAAAAAATCAACTCTCTAAATTTGTATACCCAGCATATACATTGCAAATCCAATAAAGTTTTTTTATACCTGGTACTAATTTTTTTTATAAAAAAATACCTAGAAAATCTTAAAAACTATTTTTTAGGTATTTTTTATTCTTTATTCTTATTATTTTAATTTTAAATTACTGTTTTGATAAAATATAAATTTTATTTTTATCTAATCACTTATTTTTTTATATTAGAATTATCTTTCATTCTTAGGTCTAGCAAATATCATTCTACCAGCAGCAGTTTGAAGTACTGAAGTAACTACCGCAGTTATTGTTTCACCCATATATTTCTTACCAGTGTCAACAACTATCATCGTTCCATCATCTAAATAAGCAAGACCTTGACCATGTTCTTTACCTTCTTTAACAACTTGTAATACCATTTCTTCTCCTGGTATTACAACAGGTTTTACTGCATTTGCAAGTTCATTTATATTTAATACTTCAACTCCTTGGAATTGAGCAACTTTATTTAAATTAAAATCATTAGTTACAACCTTACCATTCATTATCTGAGCTAATTTAAGAAGTTTTACATCAACTTCTGCTACATCCTTTATATCCTTTTCATAAATCATAACATCTATCTCTAATTCCTTTTGAATTATATTTAATATATCTAATCCACGTCTACCTCTAACTCTTTTTAAATCATCTGAAGAATCAGCAATATGTCTTAACTCTTCTAATACAAATTCTGGTATAACTAAAGTTCCCTCTATAAAGCCAGTTTTACAAATATCAGCTATTCTTCCATCTATTATAACTGATGTGTCCAAAATCTTAGGACAAGTGCAATTTTTTTTGCCTTTTTGATCGGAACTTTTTTCCTTAGAAGAGCTTAAAGCTGTCGTCTTTAAAATATCTGGAAACTTAAATAATTCATCTTTATTTCTTCTTGCAATATTAATCCCTATATATCCCATAAAAATATACACCATTACTGATAATATGACTCCTACAAAAGGAATCGTAATTTCTGATAGTAATCCACTAACTAAATAAGCAATTATAAGTCCGAAAATAAGTCCAATAGAACTGATAAAAATTTCAAATGGTGGTACTTTAGATATTTCTCCTTCTACCCAATTCGCTGTTTTCTTTCCTTCATTTAATACCCATGGTGATATCAAATAAAATATAATACCAAGCAAAACACCTGATACAATTGGATTTATCAAAGAATATATCCCAGTTGCTGCTAATGTTTCTGGAAATTTAGCACTAAGACTCATATAAAGACCAAAACCTATCGCTAGTCCTACAAGAGCCATTATCGATTTTATTACTCTATTAATCATATCTGTTATTGAAAACTTATAAAAAAGCTTCTAACTTCAATAAAAAGTTTCCAAAACCCTCCCTTCATATTCAAATAAAATATTAACACATTAAAATCCAAGTTAATTATATCATCTCTTTTATAAATTTGTAAAATTACCAAAATATATTTTTCGAAAAATTGACACAATATATGTTTTTTGATTATAATTATTACAAAGTATTGTTTTTTTAAAATAAAATATATTAAATTATATCTACTTAAAGGAGCTGTTGATATTGGAAAATACTCTAAAAAAGTTTCAAGAACGAAGTAAAGAAGTATTATTTAGACATAAAAGCATCCTAGACATAATTACAAAATTAGATGAAACAAATGCAAAAATAAACAGAGCTGTTGTAAAAACTGTCACATCTTGTGGTTGTGTTGAAATTCATGCTAAAAAACAAGAAATTCCGATGGACATCAGCTTAGACGATTTATCTGATTTAATGAAAAATCATATAGATGGTCATATATGTCCTATTTGCCAAGATAAAATCCAAGAAGAAATAGGAAATCATATTTTTTATTTATTTGCACTTGCTAATACCTTAGATATAAATTTAGAAAAAACAATTGAAGATGAATATAATAAAATAAATACTCTTGGTAAATATAGTTTATTTTAATAATACTTATATATATTATACTCTTTAAGTTTAGAATATAATATTAATAAAGAATTAAAATAATATTAATTTATTTTGAATTTATAAAAATAAATTTTAATTTAATTATATAAATTATAAGATAATAATTTATGTTTTAATAGATTAAAATAATTACAAAACTTAATTCTCCTGTAAATAAATTTTAATTAGTTTATAATTAATTTTATAAACTAATTTTTATTTTGCCTTAATTTATATATATTATTCTCTAAAAATAATTAAATATGTCTATCTAAAAAGACTTGATCTTTTAATCTTTCTATCCCATTTATTATTGATTTGGCTCTTACATTTCCTATCCCTTCAACTTCTTCTAAATCTTCAGTTGTAGCATTCATTATATCTTTAAAAGAATCAAAATAATATATTAAATTTTCTATAACATTATACGGAAGTTTAGGTATTTTTTTAAGTATTCTAAATCCTCTTGTACTTATTGCTTTTTCTATATCCTCTTCTAATGAAGAATATCCTAATATTTTTATTATATTTGTTAAATTTAAAAGTTCTTCAGAACCAAGCTGCATTATAAGCTTCTTAAAATCATTGTATTTCATATCTAGATTCTTGCAATAATCTTTAAAAACAAGCTTAGAATCTTGTTTTACATTGACTACAAGTTCATCCAATTGCATACTTACAAGTTGTCCTTCTTCACCAAGTTCTAGTATAGCTCTTTCAACTTTATTTGCTATTTTCATAACCATTTCAGTTCTTTGTATGACTTTTGCAACATCTTCTAATGTAACTAAATCTTCAAACTCTAAAGCTGTAAGGTTTATCATATTTTGATCTAATGTCTTTCTATACTTATCTAAAGTTTGTATAGCTTGGTTTCCATTAGATAATATTCTTGTAGTGTCTTTTAATACATATTTGTCATAGCCTTTATATAAAGTTATAATATTTCTTCTTTGTGAGATTGAAATAACAATTTCATCAGTTTCTATTGCAACTCTTTGAGCTGTTCTATGTCTTGTTCCAGTTTCATCTGTCGTTATTGATGGCGAAGGATTGAGTTGAGTATTAGCATACAAAATCTTACTCACGTTATAATTAAGTATTATTGCACCATCCATCTTTGCAAGTTCATAAAGATTTGCAGGAGAAAAATTACAATCTATATTGAACCCACCATCTACTGTATCTAATATCTTTTGACTATCACCAATAACAATTAACGCTCCAGTTTTTGCTCTTAATACATTTTCAAGTCCTTCCCTAAGAGGTGTTCCTGGAGCAATCATCTTAAAGAAATTTAAACTTTTTTCATCTTTAAAAAATTTAGAACTCAAATTATTCCCCCCCTTTTAATCACTTAATATAATATTTAATGCATTTTTAACATTATCAACACCATGGATTTTTAACTCGTCTATATCTTTTACATTTGTAAGATTTGATTTTGGTATTATAGCTTTTTCAAACCCTAACTTTTTAGCTTCTAATAATCTTTTTTCTAAAAATGATACACCTCTTACTTCACCTGTTAGTCCAACCTCTCCTATAACAACAGTTTTTTCACTTATTGAAATATTTTTATGACTCGAAACAATTGAACTTATTATAGCCAAATCCATTCCAGGTTCCGAAAGTCTAAGACCTCCAACAATATTTAAATAAACATCTTTAGAACTTGCATTTATCCCTATTCTTTTTTCTAATACTGCTAATAATAATGATAATCTTGAAGATTCAATCCCTAATGAAGTTCTTCTTGGTATACCCACATTAGAAGGTGAAACCAAAGCTTGAACTTCAACTAAAATAGGTCTAGTTCCTTCCATTATCGAACTTATACAAGAACCTGAAACCTCTTTATTTCTTTCAGAAATCAATACAGATGATGGATTTAATATTTCCTTAAGACCTTTATCATTCATTTCAAATAATCCAAGTTCATTAGTTGAACCAAATCTATTTTTTACGGCTCTTATCATTCTATAGGTATTATATCTATCACCCTCAAAATATATAACTGTATCAACCATATGTTCTAATACTCTTGGACCTGCAAGACCACCATCTTTAGTAACATGTCCAACAATAAAAGTTGATATTCCTCTTCCTTTACAAATCTTCATAAGCGAAGAAGTTGAATCTCTAACTTGACTAACACTTCCTGGTGCTGAAGATAAATCAGGATTATACATTGTTTGGATAGAATCAATTATAAGTATTTCTGGTTCTAATTCTTCAACTATCTTTTCTATATTATATAAATTATTTTCACCAAATAAATATATATCCTCTGATTTTATATCCAATCTATCACTTCTTAATTTAATCTGAGCAACAGATTCTTCACCAGAAACATATAGAACTTTCTTACCTATATTATCTAATATCTTTGCAACTTGTATTAATAAAGTTGACTTACCAATTCCAGGTGCTCCACCTATTAATACCAATGAACCTTTAACAATTCCTCCACCTAATACTCTATCAAATTCATCAATTCCAGTTTTGAATCTTTCTTCTTTTCCTATTTCTATTTCATTTATCTTAATAGGCTTTTTTACTGAAATTTTATCTATAAATTTAATATTTCTCCTATCCACTACTTTTTCTTCTAATTCTTCAACCAAAGTATTCCATTCATCACAATCCGGACATCTTCCCATCCACTTTAATTGAACTGTTCCACAATTTTGACATATAAATTTTGTTTTTTTCTTTGCCATTTTATCACCTTTTGTTTATCAATATATATTTATTTACATTATAATAATACCCTATTTTTTTTTAATTGTAATATAGTTTATATTTAAAAATTATTAAATTCTTATTACAATCAAAAAAGATATCTCATAATTATAAATAAATTGAGATATCTTTTCAAACCCAAAAATTATTTATTTAATTTTCATCTGTAAGATGAATTATTTTTTCATTTATTGCTTTTGAGTATTCAGCTATATCTTGTATATCTGCCAAAACTTTAGCAACACTTGCACTGACTTCCTCTGCTGTTGCTGAATATCTTTGTGCAACCTCTGATATTGTGCTAAATGTATCTAAAGTTGAATTTTTAACATTTTCAAGTGTTTTCGATTTACTAGAAGCTTTATTTAATCCCTGTTCTGATACATTTAAATAATTTAATGTTTTATTTATATTTTCTGAAGTTTTATTTACAATCAAATTGGTCTCATTTGATTGTTCATTTAAATCTCCTAAAGTCTTATTAACATCATTTATATTATTATTTATATCTTCTATTACCTCATTTATTTTTCTTGCACTATCTGATGTTTCTTCTGCTAATTTTCTAATTTCTTCTGCTACCACTGCAAAACCTTTACCAGCTTCTCCAGCTCTAGCTGATTCAATAGAAGCATTAAGCGCTAATAAATTGGTTTGTCCTGCAATCGAATCTATTTTGCTTATTGCTTCTATAATATGTTTAAACTTATCTAACATATTATCTATAGTTTTTATAATCTTTGTGTTAAGACCTTTTGAATTACTCATATTTCTCTCTAATTCATCCAATGTTGATGTACTTTCTTTATTTAATTTATGATTTTCTTCTGTTCCTGCACTAAGTTCACTTATAGTTGTTGATATATTGTCTATTATATTACTTAAATTAGATAAGGCTCCCATACCATCATCTAATGCTGATGACTGTGTAACAGCTCCACTTGCCATTTCATCCATAGCTTTATCGATTTCACTTATCGCATCATGTAATGAATTTGTTGATGCACTAAGTTCGTTAAACTGATCTTTTGAGAATTTAATACTTTCAACTAATTCAATTGATTTTTTTCTTTGTTTTCTAGCAAGTTCATTTGTTTCATTTATTGAAGATGCTAAACTTTCAAATATCGAAATTATACCTTTTCTAATAAAATACGTTACTATACTAGCTATCAATACTATTATAAATATAGTGATTTTAAGTCTTCCTGCAACTACGTCAATTTTGATAAGTTCATTAAGCGTTGGCACTGCTGTTTTTGATGTTCCTACTGTTAGATAAAATATCACATATATTAATGCTTGATATATCATATAAGCTATATTATCGTGCAGTAATACGATAGGAATAAATGCTACCATAACAAATGTAAATGTTAATATATTTATTGTATATGCAGATTTAGCTACAAATGAAAGTCCAATCAAAAAACTAAAACTAAGAATATTTATCTTACCATCAACAGATATATCTATTTTATCCATCATTAATATAAATATGATAACTAAAATACTTATTATAAAAATAAAAAAGAATGCCATTCCATTTAAATTATTTTTATTATCTCCTTGCATAAAAAAATAATTTATAACTATGTATGTTGAAATAAATACAAAAATTGTTAATGATGCTCTTTTAAAACTTTTTAAAATACTTTCTTTAATGGTTACCAAAGAATTATTCATAAAAACCCTTCCTTCTCTTTCAAATTTTAAAAAACACATATTTGATACATACCCTAATTATAAGCAAGTTAAAAATATAAATTTATTTTGTATTTTAATTCTACATTGTCTAAATTCTCAAGAAAACGTTTTTGTAAAATTTTCAAAGTTAATATCTTTACAAATAATAAATTATAGTATATCATTATAGTAGGTTTTAGTATCAGGTACTAATTTAAAATTAAAATCAATTTACATATATATTATTTATATTGGAGGTCTTTATGGAACTTAATAATTTATTCAAAATACAAGATATTATGGAAAATAAAATAAAGAAAATGTCTAGTATCTCAGAAGATTCTATCGGGGAAGAAAATTTATTTGATGTAAAATTTCTAGCTTTGCAAACAAAATTAGGCGAACTTGCTAATTTAACAAAATGTTATAAATACTCTATGATTGACTATGAAATCCCAAAAGAAAAATTAATCATAAGATATATGGATACACTTAAATTCTTATTATCAATAGGAAATAATTATAATTTTAATATAATAGATAATACAGTTATAGATTCAATAGATCATGAAGAAAGTTTAATCAAACTATTTTCTAGTATATTTGATAATATATCTAGCCTAAAATCAGCTTTAAAACAAGATAATTTTATAGATGGTATAAATATCTATATAAAGATTTTTAGCTATTTTGTTTCTATTGGTGAAATACTAGGTCTTAGCTTCGATGAATTATATGATACTTATTTAAAATGTTCATTTTTTTAATAACTAAAACTTATATATAAAAAAAGGTGATTAAATATTAATTTAATCACCTTTTTTTCATAGATTTTATAAAATTCATAAATTCATAAAAACACAATTAATTAAATCAAAGTCTTTGTCATATAAAATATTATTACTCCTATTGAAACAAGCATTATAAATATATTAGAAATACTTATCCTATCCGATTTTCTTTTTAGTCTCTTTAGATTAACCATCAAAACAGTTATAGAATAAAACAATGAGGATATTGCTATATAAAAAGCTATTGTTAAATTCTTCATATCCCAAGAATTCCTTGGTCTTATAGATAATAATTCTGTAAAAAAACTCTCTTCTTGGGGACTAGACATATCTATAAATATCAACATAAACATAGTCAAAAACCATACAGTAACTGATGATAATTTTATAAATTTAACCCATATGTCATCATTTTTTCTTCTTTCTTTGCTTCTTCTATCTTCTTTGTATAAATCTTTTGGATCAAATTTCAAATTCACCACCTCCATTAAAGATTTTTCTAAACAAAGAACTTCTATTATATATCTACCCTCTTTTGCATATAATTTAATCATGTATAAGATATTCTTATAATTTATTTTTCTTACTATTTGTTTGCTATATAATTTATTTTTTATGTTTTTTAGGTTGATTTTTTTTTTATAAATAGTAAAATGTTTTGTATACAATATTATAGGAGTTGAATTTATGAAAATACTTGAACAAATAGCTCTAATATTTTTTATTTGGCTAATAAGTGATTTTATCGGAATTTATATCCCTTTACCATCTGGGCTTATTGGTATGATACTATTATTTTTACTCTTGAAATTTAGAATATTAAATGTAGAATTCTTTAATGATTTGTCTGATTTTATGTTAAAAAACCTTGCGTTTTTCTTTATTCCACCAGGAGTTATGATACTAAAATCCCTAGATATAATAAAGGCAAATATAATTCCACTTAGTGTTATTATATTAATATCTACAGTTGTGGTTATGGCCTTAACCTCTTTATTAGTCCAATTTTTAGCAGAAAGGTTTGATTAACATGGTTGATATTTTAAATACAGAAGCATTTGGAATTGTTTTATCTATTTTAATGTTTAGGCTTGGAATTTTTATAAACAAAAAATTTAATAATCCATTACTAAATCCTTTACTTATATGCATATTTTTTATATGTAGTTTTTTATATATTTTTAATATACCAGTAGGACATTATCAAAAAGGTGGAGATTTAATTAAATTATTCTTAACTCCATCTACTATAATTTTAGCAATTCCACTATATATAAATTACGAACATCTAAAAAAACATTTTATGCCTATACTTATTGGTATTAGTTTTAGTGTATTTTTATCCTTTATTTCGATATTTATAATGGCAAAACTATTTAATATAGATAATAAAATATTTTATTCACTTATTCCAAAATCAATTACTACACCACTTGGAATAAGCCTGTGTGATTCACTTGGTGGAATAACTTCAATAACTGTTGTTTCGATTATAATAACTGGAATTTTCGGTTCTATAATAGCACCAAGTATAATGAAAATTTTTAAAATAAAAAATAAAATAGCAATTGGTATAGGAATTGGTAGTGCTGCACATGCTGTTGGTACTTCTAAAGCTATTGAAATGGGATCTGTGGAAGGTGCTATGAGCGGACTAAGTATAGGGGTCTGTGGAATCTTAACCGTTATATTATCCCCTATATTTCTAAAAATCTTTAATTTATAGTTACATAAAATAAATCTAAGTAAACTACATTCCACTTGCTTAGTTAAATAGAAAAATATATTAATAAAATAATATCGATATATTTAGATAAAAAAAAGAGCTGTTATATTTAATTAAAAAAACCAAAATATATTGTGCTAATTTTTATATTAAAAAAACAATATTTAGATAAATTAATATAACAGTTCTTTTATTTATAATCTTACACTTTTAAAATCTGTCCATAATCAGGACTTGTCTTTTTTAATTCCTTTTTAGTAAATAACAAATCATATTTAGCAATACCCTTTAATCTTTTTATTTTATCTACTATATTAAATATTTCATCTTCATTTGAAGAATGTATCATAGCATACATATTATAATCAAAGCCTTCCTTTGCTTCACGTTCATACACATGACTTATCATATCAAATGATAATATATTTTTTAAAAATTCTTCCTTATCGTTATCTTCTAATTTCCAAACTGTCATAACATTGTATTTGTACTTAGTTTTATAATGATACATTATTGGCGAAATTCTCTTTAATATGCCTTTTTTATTTAATCTTTTTAATCTATCCAAAAACTCTAACTTTGAAATTCCTAATTTATTAGCTATATAATCATATAAATCTTTTCTTATAGGAATATCCTTACACATTATATTTATAATATCTTTATCTATTTTATCTATCATAAATTCACATCCTTTTTAAGTTGATTTCTCTAATAAGAATACATTTTCTATTATTAGTTCACTACCAACCATTTGCTTACTTAAATAAAATTTTTTATCAAAAATTTAATATAAAATAAATTTAGCTATTATAATTGTAGATAAACCTTAGTCTTATACTTTTTTATAGCTTCTAATTTTAATAAATCTTTACAAGCAGTTCTTTTTTTTATTTCATCTATCAATTTAACAAATTCTTTATTATCTTTAGCCATAAGCGTAAACCAAATTTGATATTCATGCTCTCTTATATAATTATGTGTTATTTGAGGATATGAATTTAATATCTCTACTATGGAATTAAACGCATTTTGATTTATATCTTTATCTACTTTCAAAGCCATCAAAGAACTTTTTATACCAACCTTATTAGAGTCAAATATTCCACCAAATCTCCTTATAAGACCTTCCTTTTTTAAATTATTTAATTTATCTATTAAATAATCTTCATTCATATTTAATTTATTTGCTATAATTTCAAATGGATTATCACAAAGAGGTAGTCCTAATTGTAATTCATTTAATATCAGTTTATCATATTCATCTAATTTAAATCTCTCCAGTTTTTCTTTAACTTGCATATACTATCCCCCTCCATATAATCATTTGTTTCTTCATAAGCTCTCGCTCTACAGCCTCCACATATATTTATATTTTTACAATTTTTGCATACACCCTTATATTTATCAAAATCTCTTAATTCCAAAAATATATCATTATGCTTCCATATATAATCAAACGTATTAATCCTTATATTATCTACCTTTATAGGTGCATATGGACATATATGAACATCTCCATTAGGCAGTATACAACAATATTTAGTTCCAGCAATACAACCACGACTAAATCTCATATTTATATTTTGTTTTTTTGCCTCTACCATAAATTGTGGTGCACAAGTGGGTTTTAATTCTATTTTAGACTTTTTACTAAGCTTTATAATTTCTTCTATAGCCTTTGTATATTCATCTTCATCCAAAAACACATCTCCTATATTTAAACCTCTCCCTGTTTTTACAAGAAAAAAAGGATGATGAGAACTTGCTTTATTTTCTATTGCAAATTCATTTAAAGCCTCTATTTCATGTAAATTATCTTTTCTTATTGTTGAATTTATTTGAACTCGAATGCCAACATCTTTTAGATTTTTAATCCCTCTTAGAGCTGCTTTAAAACTACCTTCTTTACCTCTAAAATTATCATGTTTTTTTTCATCAACACTATCAATACTTACAGCACAAGCTTTAATACCTGCCTCTTTTAAAGATTTTGCTCTTTTTTTGTCTATCAAAGTTGCATTGGTTCCCAAAACAGGCATAAGTCCAATTTCACAAGCCTTTTTTGCAAAAATCTCAATATCATCTCTTATAAGCGGTTCTCCTCCACTTAATATAAGGATTTTAAACCCAGCTTCTTTTATTTCTTCTATTAATTTAAGTCCTTCTTTAGTACTAAGTTCATCATACATTGGTTTTGTATCTGAATCTCTATAACAATGTTTACAATAAAGATTGCATCTTTTTGTGGTATTCCATGAAATTATCATTCTATCACCTTTTATTTTTAATTTTATTTTCTTTCTTCTTCATATAAATAACAAGATTTATCAAATCCATTTATATCTTTATTATAATAATAAGATCTTGCAGGTAAATTTCCGCAACATATGTCTAAATACTTACAAGCCTTACACGTTTCATTTATATTATCTTTTCTATTTCTTATTCCATCTATAAATTCATTTTCTAAATTCCATATATCATAAAAACTACTGTCCTTTATATTTCCCAAGCAATTAAATTTTGAGAATTGATCTATATAAATATTTTGTTCCCAATCTATTGAACAAATTGCTTTACCAGATCTATTTCCACCTTGTTTTTTTAATGCTTCATATGCAAATTCATATGACAATATATTATCATTTTTCATCTTCATTAAAAAATAGGCTGCATCCGTATGGTTTGCTACAGTGAGTATTTCCATATCTTTATCTTTTTCTTTGTAATAATTAGCTCTTTCATATATATAATTCATCACTTTTCTTATTTCCTCTTTTGATGGAATCAAACTCTCAATTTCAATCCCTCTTCCAGCTGGTACTAAATGATAAAAACAAATTCTTTTAATCTCTTCTTTTTCCATAAGTTCAAATATAAAGGGAATATATTTTATATTTTCTTTTGTAATTGTAAATCTAAGACCTACCTTTAAATCTTTATCTTTACAATTTCTTATTCCTTCAATTGTTTTTTCAAACGCATTTTTTTGACCTCTAAATTTATTGTGAAAAGAAGAATCTCCATCTATGCTTATGCCACAATAGTTAATATTTAAATCTTTTAATTTCTTTGAAATTTTGTTGTCTATTAGTATTCCATTTGTAGAAATACTTACTTTTATATCCTCTTGTCTTAATTTTTTTACTATGTCAAAGAAATAAGGATATGTAAGAGGTTCTCCTCCTGAAATCAAAACAACAGGTACATTTAGTTTTTTAAAATCCTCAATTAGTGAACATGCTTCTTCCTTATTAAAATATTTTTTATTATCTTTTATATTTGAAGAAGAATAACAATGTTTGCAATTAAGATTACATTCTTTTGTTATATTCCATACAACAACAGGACCAAAATTTTTCTTTATGCCTTTTTTGGACATTTTTGCTTTGTGATACCTTATCTCATCATTATTCTTATTTAATAATGCAGTCAAATTCACCATATTTTCATCTCCCAAAATTAAAATCATTCCATCTTTAATATTACTACATAGTTAAGAGAAAATGCAATCTACTATAATTTTAATTTTATTTTACAAAATAATTATAAAATAAAATTAAAATTATAATTAATTTGTCCCATTTTTATTAAAACCATATAAATCAATAATATAATATAATATAATATTCTTGAATATAATTATAAAATAATATTATTTTATAATTATAATTATATTTTTAATTTTAAAAGGGGGGTATTTAATGTTTACACAAAAAAAAGGTATTTCATTAAAAATTAAATTAATTGCCACACCAGTATTAATACTACTTATAGCCATTTTATCGATTACATATTCATCTTATTTAAAATCATCTAAAGCATTGGAAGAGCAACTATTAGCGGATGGTATAACACTCGGTAATAAAGTAGTTGAGGAAATTGAAACAACATATGTTTTTGATGATATATTAAATGAACAAATCGAAGACAAAATAAGATCTGTAGCAAAAATCATAGGAAATTTAAATATTATATCAAATGAAGCACTCATAAAAATTGGAGAAGCTTCAGATATTGATGTTATAAATATTTCTGATTCAACTAGAACTATTTTATATTCAAATTATGATGTTAATATTGGAGAAACATATGAAGATTCACACCCTATGACACCTATGTTTAGTGGACAAATTAATGAACTTATGGAACCTATAAGAAAGAGTACAGATGAGGAAAGTACAGAATATTTTAAATTTGGATCTGTAAAAGCTAAAGATAATTTTTATATTCAAATAGGTTTAACAGCACAGTCTGTAATGGATTTGCAAAATAAATTAAACAAGCAAACAATTTTATCAAAATTAGAATCTAATAAAAATATAATATATGCCATCTTTACAAATAATGATTTTATCATTGATGCAAGCACAAATAAAGAACTTCTTGGCATTGATTTATCTAATGATGAAAATACTATAAATGCTATTAGAAATGATAAAATTACCTATACAAAAAATTACTCAAATGAATATTACAAAAATGTAATTGACCTTGTTATACCTGTTAAATATAAAAATAATATAGTTGGTGTTATGAATATTGGTATATCAAGAGAAAAATACATAAATTCTGTACACGATTTATTTATATCTGCTCTATTAATAGGATTTTTTAGTATAGTTATTGGTACTTTATTAATACTTATAACTATAACTAAATTTATCAAACCTATTTATGATTTATCTGATATAGCAAAAGAAATTTCTTCAGGAAATCTATCAAAACATGTTAAAAAAACATCTAATGATGAAATAGGTCTATTACAGGAGAGTTTCAATTATATGATTATCAATTTAAGAACTATGATAGTTAATATAAGAGATATTTCTAAAAACATATTGGATGACAGTACTGAAATTTCAAATTCAACTACTGAAGTTTCTGTAGTATCAGAACAAATTTCAAAATCAATTGCTGATATTGCAGACGGTTCTTCTAATCAATTGCAACTAACCTTAAGTATAGGAAGTAATATAGCCGATGTTGTTGAAGATATTCATACAATAAACAACAAAATAGATGACTTATCTAAAGAGTCCCATTTAACAAGCAATGTAATTGTTGAAAACAAAGATAAAATAAACGATATGACTAATCAAATGAATATTATTGATAATAAAGTTTCTACATCCGCAAATAGTATAATTAAATTAAACAATACTTTTAATGAAATTGTTCAAATTGTAGATATTATAAATAATATAGCCTCTCAAACTAATTTATTAGCACTTAATGCCTCTATAGAATCTGCTAGAGCAGGTGAAGCTGGTAAAGGCTTTTCTGTTGTTGCTGATGAAATTAGAAAATTAGCTGAAGATACAGTTAAATCAGCTGATAATATCAAAGATCTTATAAGCACTACACATAACCAAACTAAAATAACATTAGATAATATAAATTCAGGAAATGAAGAAACAAAAATAGGGTCTAAAATTTTAAATGAGGTTTTATTCTCATTAGAAGGTTTATTTGATAAATTTGATAATATAAAAAATACTATGAGTCATGTAAATACAGATATTATAACTATAAAAGAAAAATCAGATAATATTAAAAATAATATATCTAAAATAGAAAATATAACAGAAATATCAGCATCTAATTCGCAAGAAGTTTCTGCTTCTACAGAAGAACAAACTGCTTCATTAGAAACAATCGGTGAAACTCTAATCAATCTAAAAAATATAGTACAGGATTTAAATAAAAATATAGATAAATTCATAGTATAAAAATAAATTAATTAATAGGGATTGTTGTAACAGGATAAAGATCTTAATACAACAGTCCCTTTCTATATTCTTGATATCAATTTAAATATTGTTAATATTTTATCTATTCCATTAATTTTAATTATAACTACTTACAATTTTAATATAATTAAAACTTAATATAAAAAATTTTTTTCTTTATGATTATAATCCTGTATTTTTGTAAATACATATATTAGAATCTAATAATTAATTTCATAAAAAGTGTAATTCGTTTTATATTAATTATTATTCATATTATTTATCATTAAATTTAATTATACTTTTGCATTTATTTCTCATTTAAATTATACTTTAGATTAAGAGTGTTTTTTGTTTTTAGCTATCATTTATAGGTATTTACTGCTTTATTTACAGAAATAAATATTTTTTTATCTATTTTTGTTATTAAAAGCATTTTTACAAAACATCTAGGTTCGTCATAATTAAAATAAAAAAATGCAGGGAGGTTTATAATTATGAGTAATCGAAATAATAAAAATATTTCATTAAAATTTAAATTAACGGCTATTCCACTATTAATTTTTGCAATAGCCATATCAATTATGTCTTTTTCATTCTACCAAATTTCTTCTAAATCTTTAGAAGTTCAACTTAGAGAAAATGGTCGTCTACTTACCGAGGAAATGGTTGGAGAAATTCAAAGTAGTTTTTTAGTTGAAGAAACTATAGAAAATCAAATGGAAGAACGAATTAAAACAGCCTCACATATTATTGGTAGATTAAATAATCCTACCAACAATCAATTAGAACAAATAGCAAATTATGCAAAGATAGATGAAGTAAATCTAATTAATAAAAATAAAATAATAACATACTCTAATGTAGAAGCAAATGTTGGTTATACCTATAAGGATACATCTTTAACTGCTGTTCTTATTAATAATAATCAAGAACATGTTATGGAAGCAGTAAGACAAAGTGATGTTGATGGCAAATACTATAAATATGGTTCAGTTAAAATTAATGATAATACTTATGTTCAAATAGGTATTTCAGCGCAAAAACTTGTTGATATTAAAAAGAATCTAAACACTCAAAGTATAATAAATAAAATTACCAAAAAAGATTCAGTTAGATATGCTCTATTTATAGATAAAAATCTAATAGCTACTGCGCATAGTGAAGAAGATCGAATTGGTCTTGATTTAAGCAATGATAAGGGTAGTATTGAAGCAATAAAAAATGGAGTTCCTTATGAAGATATCAATTATATGTATAAAGATACTTTACCATCATTTGATATATTAACTCCAATTAAATATAATGGCGAAATAGTTGGTGCTATGAATATAGGTCTTAATATAGATAGCTTTATTCATACAAAAAGAACACTTCTTACAACTTCAATAATTATGGGATTCTTATCACTATTAATAGGTGGAATACTTATATTCTTAAGTATTTCTAAGTTTATAAAACCAATAAAAGAATTGGTTGAAATTGCAAAAAAAGCATCTTTAGGAAACCTAAAAAATACTGTTCAAATAAATTCTACTGATGAAATTGGAAATCTTGGTAGTAGTTTTAATAATATGATATTAAGTCTTAAAGATATGATAAATAATATAAAAAATGTTTCTGTAACAATAAAAGAAGATGCAAACAATATCTCGTCTACAGCTAAAGAAGTTTCCAATGTTTCAGAACAAGTAGCTCTATCTATTCAGGATATTGCTGAAGGTGCAACTAATCAAGTTAGTTCTACAATGGATGCCTCTACACATGTTAATACTGTTGTAAATGATATTTATAATATGGAAAAAGAAATAAAATCGATGTCTGACGATGCAAAAAATACAAGCGATGTAATAGTATCAAGTAAAAACCAAATAGATCAGATGAATAATCAAATGCAACTTATTGAAAAGAAAGTTTATTCATCTTCTGAAACTATAAACGAATTAAACAGTACTTCTTCTGAAATAGTTAATATAGTTAATATAATAAATAATATAGCTGCTCAAACCAATTTACTAGCACTTAATGCATCTATAGAATCTGCAAGAGCTGGTGAAGCAGGTAGGGGGTTTGCTGTTGTTGCTGAAGAAATCAGAAAATTAGCCGAAGATACAATAGCATCTGCTGATAATATAAGAACTCTGGTTGACTCTACTCAAGAAGGTACTAAAAAAGCACTCTTGACAATAGAGGAAAGTAATGATGAGACAAAAAAAGGTTCTTTAGTTTTATCAGAAGTTCTAAAATCCTTAGATACAATGTTTAATCGTTTTAATAATTCTATTACTCAAATGAATGCATTAAGTCTAGAAGTAAAAAATATAAAAGAAAAAGCTGACTTAGTAATGAGTAATGTTGATGAAATTGAACAAATTTCTGAAAATGCTGCTGCAAATGCAGAAGAAGTTGCTGCATCTACGCAGGAACAATCAGCATCTGTTCAAAATATTACTTCTACAATAGCTAATTTAGAAAATATTATAGAGGATTTAAATACCCTAGTTAATAAATTTGAAGTATAAAAATAAAATTCATAGCTTACAAAAAAACACTAAAAATATAGTTTTTTATCAACTATGTTTTTAGTGTTTTTTATTTTTGATATTACAACAAATAAAATATATCAATAAATTCTTTTTAATTTTTGATTATATTAAATATATATTGTAAATAAATATAAATATATATTTATTTTATTATTAAAAGGAGGTATTATTTTGAAAAAACAAAGCAATAAAAATATTTCTTTAAAATTCAAACTGACTATAATTCCATTATTTGTATTTTCAATTGCAATAGCTATAATTTCTGTGTCCTTTTACAAAATTTCTTCATCTTCTACAATAAAACAATTAAGAGAAAGTGGTCACCTTCTTACAGAAGAAATTGTTTCTGAAATTCAAAATACTACATTAGTTGAAAAAACAATAGAAGATCAAATGGCTCAAAGGATAATAAGTGTAGCTTATACAATTGGTGCTATTGAAAATCCAACAAATAATAAACTTAGAGAAATTGCTAAAAAAGCAAATGTTGATGAAATAAATATCGTCGATGAAAATGTATTAGTTACTCATTCTAATTTTGATGAATATGTTAATACATCTTATGAATCCACACATTCAATACAGGATTTATATAATAAAAATAAAGATACTGTAATAGAATCTATTAGAAAGAGCAATGATGATGGTAAATATTATAAATATGGAGCCGTAAAAATAAATGATAGTAAATATATACAAATAGGAATATCTGCAGATACTCTTATTAATATTCAAAAAAATATAGATAAACAAAGTATAATAGATAAATTATCAAACAGAAACTCTATTCGATATGCTTTATTTATAGATTCTAATTTAATAGCTACTGCACATAGTGAAAAAGATCGCATTGGCATTGATTTAAAAAATGATGAAGGTAGTGTAAAAGCTATTAAAGACGGCACTCCTTATGAATATATAGGTTATATGTATAAAGGAACACTTCCATCATATGATATATTAACTCCTGTTAAATACAATGGTGAAATTATAGGAGCTGTGAATATCGGACTCAATTTAGACAGCTACTTAGAAACTAAAAACTTAATTACTAAAACCTCTTATCTTTTAGGTTTTATTTCTCTCTTATTTGGTGGAATATTTATATACTTAAGTATATCTAAATTTATAAAACCTATTAACCAATTAGTTGAAGTATCTAAAAAAGCTTCTTTAGGAAATCTAAAAAATACTGTAAAAGTAATAACTAACGATGAAATTGGAATACTTGGTAATAGTTTTAATGATATGATAATAAGTCTAAAAAATATGATAAATAATATTAAAAATGTCTCTACTGTAATAAAAAAAGATGCTAATGACATATCTGCAACAGCAAGAGAAGTTTCTAATGTTTCAGAACAAGTTGCACTTTCTATTCAAGATATTGCAGAAGGTTCAACTAATCAAGTAAGCTCTACAATGGAAGCTTCTAAACATGTAAACAATGTTGTTCAAGATATTTATAATATGGAAAAAGAAATAAAATCAATGTCTGATGATGCTAAAAATACAAGCAAAGTAATAATGAATAGCAAAAATCAAATTGATGAAATGACCAACCAAATGAAATTAATAGAAAATAAAGTTTATTCATCTTCTGAAACTATAAACGAATTAGATAGTACTTCTTCAGAAATAGTTAATATAGTTAATATAATTAATAATATAGCTGCTCAAACTAACTTACTAGCACTTAATGCATCTATAGAGTCTGCAAGAGCTGGTGAAGCTGGTAGAGGTTTTGCTGTTGTTGCTGAAGAAATTAGAAAATTAGCTGAAAGCACAATTGAATCTGCTGATAACATCAGGTCTCTTATAGATTCTACTCAAGAAGGTACTAAAAAAGCACTCTTAACAATAGAGGAAAGTAATGATGAGACTAAAAAAGGTTCTTTAGTTCTTTCAGAAGTTCTAAAATCTTTGGATACTATGTTTAATAGTTTCAATAAGTCGATTGAACAGATGAATAGATTATCAACAGAAGTTCTTAGCATTAAGGAAAAAGCTGATTTTGTAATGAGTAATGTGGATGAAATCGAACAAATATCTGAAAATGCAGCTGCTAACTCACAGCAAGTTGCAGCATCAACGCAGGAACAATCTGCCTCCGTACAAAATATAACTATAACTATAAATAATCTAGAAAATATTATAGAAGACTTAAATGAACTTGTTAATAAATTCGAAGTATAAAATTAAAACATTTTATACAATTAATAACTTTATTACTTCAATCTAATATTTGATTTTCTTTTTTTATATGATTAATATAATAAAAAAAGATGTGTTAAAAGATTTTAAAATCTTTTAACACATCTTTTTTATTCATATAATAGATAATTATAGATTTTTCTTAATTATATTTTGCTAATTAACAAATCTCTTTTAAAATTGAAACTTAGCAACATAAGAATAATTAATATCCTTATAACTGTTTGATTCAATACTCTCTATCACGTGCCATTTTCCTTTTATTCCTACATCATGCGCTATTCCCTCAAAGAAATACATCATTATACCTGCATCTATAAAATTAATTTTATTTTCAGGTTCTAGTATAGCAAGGTATATATCGCTACCTTCAACTACAAATCTCCATGGCTGAGAATTTTTACTTGATGGAGCATTTCTAACTAAATAAAAAATTTCTTCAAAACCTCTTTGTTCAATCTCCTCTATGCTCATTTTTGTTGCAAATGAATCTTTATATACCAAATCTTCTAAATGTATTCTAGCTCCACTTGTATCGCCTTTTTTCACTATCTTATTTGCATATGGATCATTTTTAAAATCTTTATTAGTCGTCATAAATTTAAATAAACCTTTTTCCAATATAGATTTTTCTTTTGGATATCCAATTGCAACTAAATAATTTGGTTTTATCTCTTCTTTAAACAAATCCTTTAGAATTTCATCAGAAACATTATCTAAATCTATCCAGCATGTTCCAAGTCCTAATTCATAAGCCTTCTTTATAGTCGCTTCCATTCTATAAGAACCTTTGATTAAAGTCTGTTCATTAAAATCTTTTATTTCCAAAGCTAAATAATGAGGGCTCTCAATCATAACTCCAGAATAACCAGCTTTTCCTTTTAATGCTTCTCTTATAGTTTTTCCATCATCAAAATATTTTATTTTAACACTTTCATCTTCATTTAATAATCTTGCAACTTCTTTTAATTCATTTATTTCATCTTCCTTAATAGCTTTTAATTCATATTCCCTTACTGACTTTCTTGCACCTAAATATTCTTTGAATAACACAAAAACCCCTCCCGTCAATTGTAATGGATACTTTTTTATAATCTTTTTAATTTAACTTTATATATTATATATACCACAAATTAATAATTATTAAAAATAAAATAATCTCTATTATTACATAATATGTATTTATGACTAATAAAACACTTATAAAAAACACTATTACAAACTAAAAAAAATACTGCTAAAAAGCAGTATTAAAATCATAGAATAATAAAATATTCTAAAACAAAGTATTAAAAGTTGTGTATTAATGTATTTAAACTAGAAATTTCACAATAAATAAAACACTAGTTAAAACTGTAGCTATATTTAAATCTTTTTGATTCCCTGTAAATGCTTTTAAAAATACATAAGATATTATTCCAAAGGCAATTCCATCAGCAATACTATAAGCTAAAGGCATCATTATTATTGTAAAAAACGAAGGTATAGCTTCTGTATAATCATTAAGATCAATTTCTTTTATTGGTTCCATCATAAATAGACCTACCATAACAAGAGATGGTGCTGTAGCTGCTGTTGGTATCATTATAAATATTGGTGATATAAATAATGCTATGAAGAACATAAATGCTGTAGATACTGCTGTAAGTCCAGTTCTTCCACCTTCAGATACTCCTGATGCACTTTCAACAAATGTTGAAACTGTTGAAGTTCCAAGTAAAGCTCCAAAAGTTGTTCCTATTGCATCTGCAAATAAAGCTTTTTTTACATTTGGAACATTTCCATTCTCATCTAACATATTTGCTTTTGTTGCTACACCAACTAAAGTTCCTATCGTATCAAACATATCCATAAACAAAAGCGAAAACAATGCAATTAACATATCAAAAGTAAATATATTATGCCATTCTAATTTGAATGCTATTGGTGATAATGAAGGAGGCATAGAAAATATATTTGTTGGTATTGTAGTTATTCCCATAGGAATACCAATAAGCGTTGTTGCTATAATACCTATAAGTAATGCTCCTTTTATATTTCTTGCTAATAAAACACCTGTTATTATAAGTCCTATAAGACCTAAAAGCGCATGGCTAGAAGTAATATCCCCAAGTGCTAATATTGTAGAATTTTGAGGATGTACTATAATCTGTGCACCTTCTAAACCTATAAATGCTACAAAAAGTCCAATTCCAACAGAAATAGCTCTTTTTATATTTAAAGGTATACAATTTACAATTGCTTCTCTTACATTAAAAGCTGTAAGTAATATAAATATAATTCCTTCTAAAAATACTACTGTTAATGCAAAATTAAATGAATAACCCATTTGTTTTACTATTGTAAAAGCAAAAAACGCATTAAGACCCATTCCAGGTGCTTGTGCAAATGGTAGTTTTGCATATAATCCCATTACTAAAGTTGCTATTATAGCAGACACTGCTGTTGCAGTAAATACTGCGTTGTAATCCATACCAGCAGCAGATAAAATACTTGGATTAACTATAAGTATATATGCCATCGTCATGAAAGTAGTAATTCCTGCTATGAATTCCTGTTTAACATTCGTATTATTTTCTTTTAATTTAAAATACTTTTCCATATCATTCACCCTTATACCGTATATTCATAATTTTTTAATCAATAATTTTCGTAACAAAAGAATAATATCAGATTTAATTTTCATAGTCAATATAAAATTCGAATATTAATTTATATTTTATATTTTTTATTCGTATATTTTTTTGTTTAACTGGATAAAATAATCAAAAAAAATAAATTGTAACTTTACTGTAACCATTAAAATACTACAATTTATATCTTTTAAAAAGCTTTTTTCTTATAATATGTATAGGGATATATTAATGGAGGTGTTTTATTGAAAAAAAATTTATTTGCAATAATATTTATAATAATAATATTTATCTCTTGTTCTTGTTCCAATATTGAGGATTCTAAGGATATGAGCATAAATAAAGCTCTTGAAATATCTACTAACTATCTTAACAAATACTTTGATGTCAAAATAAAAAACACATCAAATGAAAAGTTAGAAATTATAAATAATGATAAATATATTAATTATAATTTTAGTTTTTTAGATGATAATCATAATAGGAATTATCATATACTATTTAATGACGATGATAATTACACAAACTTTAGTATTTACTATGATAATCTACTACAAAATAAAACCATTTCATATGAAAAAGCTTTAGATATTGCTAATAATTTTGTTGAACAAAAATTTAGTAATAAAAATATTAAAATACTAGAAAGTAATTATTTTAATAAAAAAACTGAAGCTTATGAATATAATTTTTTCTATACAAGAATGCACGATGATATCCCTTATGATGAAAATGGTGTGAATATAACTATAGATGCATCTTCAAAAATAACTTATTTATCACTTGATTGGGATAATAATCTTTCTTTCCCTCAAAAAGATACAAATCTAAATGAAGAAAATATAAATAAATTATTTTTTGATAAAATAAAATTAAACCTTAGTTATATGGATTTTGGAAACTCTTTGGTACCAGTATATCAAATTGATTATAATCATGGATTTTATCTTGATGCTTCTACCAAGAAAATTATCAACCCTTACAATAATATTGATAATAAAGTTTGTTATGATGTGAATATTGATGATTTAAAAAATAATTCAATTTTTGATATTAAAGACTATAAGAATAATGAATCAAGCTATAATACTTTAAATATTATAAAAGAAAAATTCATACCAAAAGAATATAAATTTAGTTATAAGGATAATTACAAAAATTATAAAAACCATAATGTCACAAATTATTCATATTCAAATAGTGAGAACTTAGCATCTATTTCTTTTAACCACAGTACCAATGAAGTCGAAAATATTTTTATTCCTATTGAAAAAAAATCAATTTTAAAAGGAAGTAATTTTGATAAAAAAGAATATACTTATAAAAAAGCTTTATATTATATCAGTCTAATTGGAAATAATAAATTAAACCAAATAGATTTAAATGCATATAATTATAATTCGAATAAAAATAATCAAATAAATGAAAATCCTATTTATTATTTTAATTTTATAAGAACAATAAATAATATTCCTTATGAATCAAATTCTATCTACATTGGTGTTAACAGCATAAATGGAGAATTACAAAGTTATAATTTAGTATGGGATGATATTTATAATCTAAATGAAATTAAAAACAATATTAAAAATATAAAAACAAAAGAAGAAATAAAAAAAATTCTTCTAAAAGATATCTCTTTCATTCCTGTTTATTTAAAAATGGATGATGATATAATTTTCGCCTATAAATTAGTTTTTAATAATAATAAAAATTTAGTAAATGGGTTAACAGGAGATTTTATAAAGTAATTTAAAATTTATTAATAAAAAAATAAAAGAGGGAAATTAGACTAAATACCGTTACTTAGTTTAATATCCCTCTTTATCTATTAAATTGACTAATCTTTAATAATTTATTATTTTGAAGTTGAATTAAATCCACCAATTCTTTTATCAAAAACAAACTCGTCATCATCTACAAGTAAATATCTATCAAAAATTCCTTGAGCAAAAGCTTCTCCTTTTTTTATAACAAAATCTTTTTGTCCTTCATTTTTTAATGCTATTATAATATGTCCCTCATTATTAGGATTATTGTAATAATCACTATCAATTATACCCACTTGATTTTTAAGTCTTATATTATATTTAAAACCATGTCCACTTCTTACAACAATCTTTAAATACTCATCCTCTTGCATATATGATTTTATTCCCGTTTTTACTTTTATCTCTTCATTTGGTTTTATAGTAAAATCATAAGGAGAATAAAAATCATAACCAGCAGAATATTTTGTACCTCTTTTTGGTTTATTTATCTCTTCATAATTTATATTTAAATTCAAATCATCTAAATCTCTAAAAAAAATTTCTTTACTTATTTTTTCAAAACCTCTTATTTTCAAATATAACATCCTTTCATTTTCACTCACAATATTAATTATAATATTCTAAGCATTTTTATACTATTTTCATAAAAAAATTATATTACTTTTATAATTAATAGCATTAATACTATTAATATATTATAATCTTTTCTACTAGTCAAAACTTTATTCTTTTATCGTAACTTATTTGTCAACTCTTTGTAAACGACATCTTATTCATTTAGCTGTAAAATCTAATTAAAGATTAAGCATATTATTAAGTCACTTAATTTTATGCTAACAATCTCCCTTTAATGTATAAATTCTCATTCATTAAAAAATAAAGCACTTAGTGCTTTATTTTTTTGTCTTTTTTTATTTTCTTTTTATCGTAATTGCATTTGTTGGACAAATATTTTTACATTCATTACATCTTATACATTCTAATGCATTTTGATTCTTTGTAAATTCTACATCCATCTTACATACATTATTACATTTATTGCAGCTTATACATTTACTCTCGTCAAGTTCTAATTTAATTATACTTATCTTATTAAAAAAAGCATAAAATGCACCTAATGGGCATAGTACCTTACAAAATGGCCTATATATAATTATTGATAAAAATATTATAAGCGCTAAAGTTATACTCTTTATATAAAATAAATTTCCTAATGCTGATTTTAGATTTTTATTTGTCATTATTAGTGGAAATGCACCTTCTAATATCCCTGCTGGACATACATATTTACAATAATAAGGATCTGCAAGTAATATATCAGTTGAATATATAATAGGTAAAATTAATACTAAAAATATAAGCATTATATATTTAATATATTTAAAAAACTTAGGTATTTTTAAATTAATCTTACTTAGTTTATTTAATAAATCTTGAATCAAGCCAAATGGACATAAAAAGCCACAAACCATTCTACCAAAAATAATACCTATGGACATTAAAAATCCAAAAACATAAAAAGGTATATTAAATTTTCGACCACCACTTACGGCTTGCATCGCTCCAATAGGGCATGCAAAACCAGCAGCAGGACAAGAATAACAATTAAGTCCTGGTGAACAAAGATTTTTAGTAAAACCTTTATATATCTTTCCACTAAAAAAATTATCCAATTTAAAATTTGTAATCAAAGTTGATATAATTTGTATTTTTAATCTATTTAATTTAGCCAATTCCGATACACTCCAAACATATATTTATTGCCTTTAAAAAGACTTTTTGCATCTCACCTCTTAAAATTCCAAAAAACATTAGCGCTATAGAAAATGATAATAAAAATAATTTTTTCTTCATAAAAACCTCCTTTTTATACTTATATGAATTATTAATTCAAATATTTGTAACCATTTAAGCCTATATATAAATATTATATTTTATTATACTATTTTTGAAACTAACATTATTGTAATATTTTATAAGAAAAAGCTATTCAAAGTTTTTCATCTATTTTTTTATAAATAGTATTTATAAAAAAATTAATATCGAAAGGGGATTTTTTATGAGTATAAATATTTTATTAGCAGAAGATGAGGATGATATTAGAAACTTAGTCGCATTACATTTAAGAAATTCTAATTATAATGTATATGAAGCAAAAGATGGTGCTATGGCACTTAAAATTTTTGAAGAAAACCATATAGATTTATTAATTCTTGATATAATGATGCCTAAATTAGATGGTATCTCTGTACTTAAATCTATAAGACAAATCAGTCAATTACCTGTGATATTTTTAACTGCAAAAATAGAAGAGGAAGATAAAATCTTAGGGTTAGGACTTGGCGCAGATGATTATATAACAAAACCTTTTAGTTTAGTTGAATTACAATCTCGTGTTCAAGCAATACTTAGAAGATGCAATGAATATAATCCTTTAGATAAAAAAAATATTATAAAAAACAATTATTTAGAACTTGACTTAAATACATATTCATTAAAAAAAGATGGGGATAATATAGATTTAAATCCAAAAGAATTTAAACTAATCTCTTTATTCATGCAAAATCTAGATATCGTTTATACAAAAAAACAATTATATGAAAAAGTTTGGGAAGAACTTTATTGGGGTGATGATAATACAATAATGGTTCATATAAGTCATTTAAGAGACAAGATTGAAGTAGATCCTAAAAAACCACAATTTATAAAAACAATAAGAGGTATTGGTTATAGAATGGAAAAGGTGAAATAAAAAATGCTTAAAAATAAACCTCTTAATACATTCAAAAAAGATTTAAATTCAGAACTTAGATTAAATTCTATAATACTATTTTTAGGTGTAGTATTTATATTTTTTCTAAGCTTCTATTTTTCTTTATTTATATTCGAAAAAAATCATTTAAATCTTAATCATGATATTTTAAAAGATTTTTTTAAAATTTTATTTCCAAGCTTTATACTATTATTATCTTTAATTTTATTTATCTATTTTAAAAATACGTCTAAAAATTTATTAAAACCTATAAAGATAATTATTGCCTTTTTAGAAAATGTTAAAAAAGGAAATTATAATTTTAAAATCAACAATGATTTTAATGAAGATTTTAATATCATAAAAAATAGTTTAAATGACTTACAATTTAAATTGGAAAGAGAAATTAAACTTAGAAAAAAAGCAGACGAACATAGAAGAAACTTTATATTAAATATATCTCATGATTTAAAAACACCTTTTACCAATATTCTTGGCTATATTGAAATTATAAAATACCATGATGATATTGATTTAAATACGAAAAATAAATATATTGATATAATAATTTCAAATATAAATAAATCAAATAAATTACTACTGGATTTAAATGATTTAACCAAAATGCAAAGTAAAGACTATACTTATCTATTTAAAAGATCTGAAATAAATGAACTTTTAAGAGAAATAATAATACAATATATCCCACAATTCGAAAAACAAAACATAAATTATAATGTCTTGATAACACACAATACAGTTTATTCAATGATTGATCAAAAAAATTTTTCTAAAGCTATTTCGAATATGTTAGAAAATATAATAAAACACAGTGAATGTTTTAATATGGATATACAATTAGATTTAAAAAATGAAAAAAACTATCAAATAATAATAAAAGATGATGGAATTGGAATAGATGAATCGTATTCAAATGAAATATTTGAACCTTTTACAAAAGTTGATTTTTCGAGAAATTCAAAAATAGACGGAAGTGGTCTTGGTCTTAGTATTTCAAATTCTATAATAAATAGACATGGTGGACTTTTATATCTAGATAAAACTATTAATAACGGCTGTAAATTTATAATAGATATGCCTATATTAAATTACAACGACCCTATTTTAAAAAAACTATAAAATAAATTTAAGTTTTAACCACAAATTTTAAAGCTTATATATCAAAAAATAAATACAATTAAGGTTTATCAAAAAATCTAAAAGAGCTGTTGTAAAAAACTACAACAGCTCCTTTTTATAAATCAATTTTATCAATTAATTTTCTTTTTTAATATTCTTTCATTCTTCTTATCTATTATATGAATTATTAAAGTCATAATTCCTGATATTATAAGATTTGCATAGTAGCTTATAAGCCTCCATAGAAGCATTGCATAGACTAATACATTTTGTTTAAACACTATTCCAAGTATAGCATGAAACCCTATCTCTCCAACTCCTAAAGTTCCAGGAAGAGGCATAAAACAAACTGCCATATATAAAAATGATTGTAGTGATAAAATCTCAACAAAAGTATGCCCTTTTAGATTAAATGCTCTGTATACGAAATAAGTTATACTAAAATAAGCTGTCAATTGAATAAATGTTAGAACTATACTCTTAATCATAAGATATTTATTATTTCTAATCATTATAATATGTGCTTTATACTCATTTACATATCTAGAAAATTTCTTATATTGCTTATTAACATTCTTAACAATTTTTACTCTATTTAAGAATTTCAAACTCTTATATACTATATATTTTAATTTATGAGGATTATAAAATAACATTATTATAAAAGTAAGTCCCACTATATTTATGCTAAGACCAATACTTACAAATAAAAATGCTTTTTGCAATATATCTTTAAATTGCGAAAAATTATATAGGAACAAAACCATTGAATATATAGTTACACCAACTTGAAAGAATACAAATTTATTTACTAAAACAGCAGTTGCCTTCGATAGTGGAATTTTATCCTTTCCCATAACATATAATTGTACCGGCTGTCCTCCACTCGAAAAAGGAGTTATCAAACTATAATACTGACCTACAACCATAGCTTTAAATGATATCCAATATCCTTTTACTTTGTGAATTGATTTTAATAAATCATCTATTATAACCATCTCTATTAGCAAATATACAAATAATGCTATAAAACCTAAACTTACATAGTTTAAATTAACTGTCTTTAAAATATTTTTAAACTGAATTATATCTATATCTTTTGTAAGAACACGAATTGTTAAAAATATCAAAATAAAAGTTATGAAAAACTTTAATTTATTATTTTTCATCTAAATCTCCTTTTTAAATACAAATTAATTAGCTATAAATTCAAGTACATAATCTCCAACCTTCGAAGTTTCTAATGTTTTTTTGATATCAAAAATAGATTTTTTCATAATATCTATTCTTTCTGATTTATGAAATAATTCTTCAATAGACATTTTCATTTCATCTTGGTTTTCATTTATTATACCAATTCCGCTTCTTTCTATGAAGTTTGCATTTTCTATTTCTTGTCCAATCTTCGGTCTTTGAACAATCATAGGCGTTTGACAATTTATAGCTTCAAATAAAGTAACTCCACCAGGCTTTGTTATAAGAAGATCATGTTTGGTCATAAGCGATGCTACATCTTCTACAAAACCTAAAATTTTTATTCTATTAAAATTCTTATCATTTAAATTTTGATATAATTCTTTATTCGTCCCTGTCACTACAGTAACCGTAGTATCTTCAAGTGAATCTAACCAATATAGAAAATCCATACCTATATCAAAGGCTCCTCTACCTCCACCCATAATAAGAATTCTCTTTAAATCATTTTCTTTATTGAGTGAATCTGCATTTAAATCTAAGAAACTTCTTCTTACAGGAATTCCGGTCACATTTATTATATCGTCATTTACACCCTTATTTATTAGTTTTTGCTTTATTTCATTTGTTGGAACAAAATATTTATCTGTCCCCTCTTTAATCCATTCCCAACTATCTACAACATCTGTTATGCACGTTATTAATGGAATATTTGAATTATATTTTTTCTTAAATTTTGATACTACTGTTGAACATACAGGAAATGTTGATATTATAACCTTTGGTTCACATTCCTTTAAATAATTAGATAATTTCTGAAGTCCTATTGTAGCAGCTATTTCATCTTGATAATTTCTTTTATAATCTCTTTTCATATTATAGAAAAAATTGTAAAGTTCTGGAGTGTCTTTTGTCATAAAATTATATAATTTATAAAGATATTTATCAAACTTAGAGTTCACCAAATTAAATAAATCTAAAAGTTCTATATTTATCGTATCATCTTTACTTAAAGCTTGTTCTTTTATCGCTTTAGACACTGTATAATGTCCCGCTCCAAAGAAAGCTGTAAGGATGAGTACATCTACTTTCTTTTTCATCTTATTTCCTCCTATTTTTTTATCTATACTTATGTATAATATAAATATAGCAGAGGTTTATTAAAATAGTATTAGAAAATGATTTGATTTTTTTTAAATATTAAAAAAATCAAAGATGATTAAAAGTTTTTTATGTATACACTTTTTAAAACACTTTCTATTTTTGATTATTTAATTATCTATATTTTCCAACCTCATCAAATATAATAACATATTTTTGTGTCTTCTTTTTGTATTCTTCAATTTTTTAATCTATTTTTAAGAAAAATAAAACTTCCATATATTTTAATCTTTCAAGTGTTCTCCCCATTTCTCTATCTTTACTCTATATAAATAGAATTTAATATCTTTACTTCACAATTTATAAGAGGAGCATTTTTTATTTTTTTAATTAATTGATAAAAAAGATTAAAACTCTTAAATTAAAAATCCTATTTTGCCGTTAAAAAATTCAACTGTTTGAACAAAGTGAGTTTTGAATTTTAGGTATAATAGGATTTTTGATTTTTTAGAGTTTCTTATCTTTTTTGTCTTATTAAAAAAATAAAAAATGCCCCTCCAAATATTAACAAAATATTTATTTATATATTATATTATATTTTTGAACTTTTGCTGATACAGTTTTATTTGTAAGACCCAGCGCTTTTGCTGCTTTATTACATGTTTTGTATTTTTTCATCGCCTTTTTTATTATCTCTTTTTCATATTCTTTAAAAGTTGGCATTACACCGTTTAATTTAATATTTATAATATCATCAATCTCTTTATGATTTTGATATTCATATATATTTGAAAGCTCTTCTGGTAAATCAGCTATATTTATTTCTTCACCTTCGTTTAATACCAAAAGTCTTTCTATTATATTTTGTAATTCTCTTATATTTCCTGGCCAAGAATAGTTTATAAACATGTTTAAAGCTTCATTAGTTAGCTTTATTTTTTTCAAATCATATTTTTTTGATAACTCTTTATTGAAATGTTCAATAAGTAAAGGGATATCTTCTTTTCTTTCTTTTAGCGAAGGTAAATTCATTGGAATAACATTAAGTCTATAATATAAATCTTCTCTAAATTCTTTATTTTTTACCATTTGTTCTAAATCTCTATTAGTTGCTGCTATTATTCTTAAATCAATTTTTATAGTTTCATTACCACCAACTCTTTCAATTTCACGTTCTTGCAAAACTCTTAAAAGTTTAGTTTGTAATTCTAACGGCATATCTCCTATTTCATCCAAAAATATTGTTCCTTTATTTGCATATTCAAATTTACCTATTTTTCTTTTGTTCGCTCCAGTAAAAGCACCTTTTTCATATCCAAAAAACTCTGATTCCATCAAATCTTTTGGTATTGCACTGCAATTTATACTTATAAAAGGCTCTTCTTTTCTATCACTAGCTATATGTATTGCGTTAGAAAGCAATTCTTTTCCAGTTCCACTTTCACCTTTAATCATTATAGTAGAATTGGTTTTTGAAACTTTTTGTGCCATCAATAGTATCTTTTTTAATTCTCTATTTTCACCTATAATTTTTTTGAATTCTTTTTTTAATTTTATATTTTTCTTAACTTGAGTTTTAAACTTTTCTATTTCTATTATATTTTCTTCTTCTTTTAATTCGTATATGCCAATAACCCCTTTAAATTTAGAATTTTTATAAAGGGGTTTTATTTTAGCATAAACCTTTTGATTTTTATAATTTTTAAGTATATATCCTTCTACATTCTTTTTATTTTTATAACCGCTAAAAAGAGCCTTATCATAAGAAGAGTCGAATATACTCCCTTGATTTGAAGATTCTTCAAATATCATTTGATATAATTCATTCGAATATATAATTTGACCGTTCTCATTTATTATTATTATTCCCATATCAAATTCATCAAAGATATTTTTAGTATCAAAATAAAAATCAAAATCTATTTCATTTAGTTTTTTAAAGGGAGTTATATTCGTCATATTATCTTCTCCTTTTACATCGTTTTACTAGAAACTATATCAACACCTGTATTACAAATATCTTTTATTATAACATCTCCAACATTTACAGGAGCATTTACTCTTACTTTATCTATCTCTTTCATACATTCAAATATTTTTTCTTTAGGAACTTCACCTAAAGTTTTAACTGGAAGTCTGTTTAATAATGCATTTTCTATAACTACAGTAGTAGTTATAACTCTTGTTGGATTTGTTACTTCTTTTATTGCGTAATCCACTCCACGTTTGCATATATTTCCTTCAACTTTATAACCTTTTTCACTTGCTTTATCTTCAACTAAAGTTAGTCTACATCCTCTTGGACAAACTATACATACTAAATCTTTTTTCATCTTACGTCCCTCCTATAATACTTCTATGCTTATTTCTTTGACATTTTCAAGTAATGATTTTTCTAACACTACTTCTTCCATCTCACCTGGAGCCATATGCATTCTCTTTACTTCTTTTATGATATTATCATCAGCTTTTACAACTAATTTTTTACCACTATATACATTTCTAACTCTCATAAGCATTTGAAGCTTATCTTCAACGTTTTTAGTTCTTATCTTTTGAGGAACTATATAAGCTATACCATCTTTAGCAGTTGTTTTTATTTCATTTTTTTCTTCTTCTAATCCTTCTTTTACATATTTAGCTGCAAATTTACCAGCCTTAATACTCTCTTTAGTTACCCAGTCAACTAAATCATGTACATGTACTACATTACCACATGCAAATATTCCTTCTACTGAAGTTTCCATAGACTCATTTACTATTGGTCCTTTAGTTACCGAATCTAACTGTATACCTGCTTGCATTGATAATTCATTTTCTGGAATAAGTCCAACAGATAATAAAAGTGTATCACATTCAAATTCCTTATGTGTTCCTTCTATTGGTTGTCTATTTTCATCAACTTTTGCTATTGTAACTTTAGTAAGTCTTCCCTTACCTTCTACATTAGTGATTGTATGACTTAAATAAAGTGGTATATCATAATCATCTAGACATTGAACTATATTTCTTGTAAGTCCACCTGAAAAAGGCATTAATTCTGCTACTCCAAGAACTTTAGCTCCTTCTAAAGTCATTCTTCTTGCCATTATAAGTCCAATATCTCCAGAACCTAATATGAATACTCTTTGTCCAACTTGATAACCTTCCATATTAACAAATCTTTGAGCTGTTCCAGCTGTGTAAACTCCAGCAGGTCTTGAACCAGGAATTGCAATTGCTCCTCTTGTTCTTTCTCTACAACCCATAGCAAGTATAATTGCTTTTGCATCTATATTTAAAAATCCATCTTTTGTATTTATTGCTTTTACTTTTCTATCTTTGTTTATCTCTAAAACCATAGTGTCTAATTTATAATCAATATTCATAGATTTTAACTCTTCTATAAATCTTTGTGCATACTCAGGTCCTGTTAACTCTTCTTTAAAAACATGAAGTCCAAAACCATTATGGATACATTGTTGTAATATACCACCTAATTCTTTATCTCTTTCTATAACTAATATATTATCAACACCATTTTTCTTTGCCTCTATAGCAGCAGCTAGTCCTGCTGGTCCTCCACCGATTACAACTACATCATAATTCATCTATTTTCACTCCAATACAGTCTTATTTATAAATAAATCTTTTTTAAAAACCAAATTTTTAATTCTATATTCTATTTTTTAATGCTATTGATTTTTAGTTCTTCCTACTAACATATTTGAATCTAAGCTAGTCTTAACTACTTCCTTCATGTCTTTTTCCAATTCTTTTGCAATTATTTCCATAACTCTAGGCCCACAAAAACCACCTTGACATCTTCCCATTCCTGGTCTTACTCTCTTTTTAACACCATCAACAGTTGTTGCTCCTACATTTCTTTTTATGCAATCTATAATTTCGCCTTCTGTTATGTTTTCACATCTACAGATTACTCTTCCGTATCTTTCATCTTCTTTTATAATCTGTGCCTTTTCTTGATCACTTAATTGATCAAATCTAAGCATTTTTCTTCTTATTGGATTAAAATCTTTATTTTCTTTAAATTTACCCATATCTTTAACCATATTCATAACATATTCTGCTATAGCTGGAGCTGATGATAGACCAGGAGATTTGATTCCTGCAACATCAATAAAATTCTTTGCATCCTTAGCTTCTTCAATTATAAAATCGCCAACATCAGGTTGAGCTCTAAGTCCTGAAAATTCTGTTATAGCCATATTCATTGGTATATTTTCAACTGTTTTTTTAGCTGCATTTGCTATAAATGAAAGTCTTTCACTTGTAGTTTCTAATGCTTCTTTATCATCTAAATCTTGTGCATCTGGTCCAACAAGTAAATTACCATGAACCGTTGGTGTTACTAAAACACCCTTTCCTAATTTAGTAGGACATTGGAACATTACATGATTTACTAAAGAACCACAGCTCTTATCAAGTACGTAATACTGTCCTCTTCTTGGAGTTATTTTAAAAGTCGGCTTTGCAACCATATTATGTATTTCATCTGCATAAACACCTGCTGCATTTATAACATATTTCGCTTTTATCTCACCATTATTAGTTATTATAGTATAATAATCTTCTTCTTTTTTAATATCTTTAACAGCATTATTTAATAAAAGTTTTGCTCCGTTATCAACTGCATTTTCAGCTAATGCTATTGCAAGTTCAAAAGGTCCAACTATACCACCTGTTTTAGCTAAAAGACCTGCAACCACTTCCTTACTTAAATTCGGCTCACTCTTTCTTATTTCATCACCTGAAACTATATGCATATCTGGAACATTATTATTTAAGCCTCTTTGGTATAAATTCTTAAGCTCTTCTTCTTCTTCTTTTGAGAAAGCTAAAACATAAGATCCTATTCTTTTAAATTCAACATCTAATTCATCGCATAATTTATCAAACATTTTATTACCTAAAACATTGAATTTAGCCATTAAACTTCCTTCTGTACAATCATATCCAGCATGAACAATTGCACTATTAGCTTTAGTTGTACCATTTGAAACATCATTTTCCTTATCTATTAAAGCAATATTCAAATCAAGTCTTGTTAACTCTCTACATATTGCAGTACCTATAACACCCGCACCTATAACCGCTACATCAAACATTTTATTCCTCCCATTTATACACTTATTTTAAATTTTATTTATTTTATACAATATTTTGTTTTTAAGTATTCAAAAAAGCCACACTAATTAAAACCTGTATATAGGTTTAAATAAGTGTGGCTTTCTCCAATTCTCGCCATTCAATATTAATTTATAACTAATTATATCATAAAAATGTTTTTAGGAAAACATTTTTTTAGCAATCATCATCATCTTCCCATGCTTTTGCTCTTGAAACTGCTTTTTGCCATTTCTTATATAACTTCTCTTTCTTTCCTTCTTCCATTGCTGGAATAAACTCTTTATCAACAGACCATTTCTTTGATATTTCTTCTTTACTTTCCCAAAATCCCACAGCAAGTCCAGCTAAATAAGCTGCTCCAAGTGCAGTAGTTTCTGTTACAACAGGTCTATCTACTTGTACACCTAATATATCAGATTGGAATTGCATTAAGAAATTATTAGCAACTGCTCCACCATCAACTTTTAAAGCTTTTAGATTTATCTTCGAATCATCTTGCATAGCTTCAAGTACATCTCTTGTTTGATAAGCAATTGACTCTAATGTCGCTCTTATAACATGATTTCTATTAGTCCCTCTTGTAAGACCTACCATAGTTCCTCTTGCATACATATCCCAATGAGGAGCTCCAAGACCTACGAATGCAGGAACCATATATACTCCATTAGTATCCTCTACTTGAGTTGCAAAGTATTCAGTATCTTTTGCATCGTGAACAAGTCTAAGCTCATCTCTTAGCCATTGTACAGATGCACCAGCCATAAATATACTTCCTTCTAATGCGTATTCAACCTTACCATCAACGCCCCAAGCTATAGTTGTTAAAAGACCATTTTTAGATGGTATCATTTCTTCACCTGTATTCATAAGCATAAAACAACCTGTACCATAAGTATTTTTAGCCATACCAGGATTGTAACAACCTTGTCCAAATAATGCAGCATGTTGATCTCCAGCCATACCTGCTATTGGAATATTAGCTCCACCGAAAGTTTTTTCATCTGTATTTCCATATAATTCACTTGACGCTTTAACCTTAGGCATCATACTTAGTGGTATATTTAAAGCTTTAAGTATTTTTTCATCCCATTTTAATTCTTTTATGTTAAACAGCATTGTTCTTGATGCATTTGAATAATCTGTAACATGTGCTTTTCCTCTTGTTAAATTCCATAAAAGCCAAGTATCTACTGTACCAAATAATAATTTTCCATTTTCAGCTTTCTCTCTTGCACCTTCTACATTATCAAGTATCCATTTAACTTTTGTACCTGAAAAATATGCATCTAATACAAGTCCTGTGTTTTCTCTTATATAATCTTCTAAACCTTCTTTTCTAAGTTCATCACATATAGAAGCAGTTCTTCTACATTGCCATACTATTGCATTATAAACTGGTTTACCAGTATTTTTATCCCATACTATTGTTGTTTCTCTTTGATTTGTTATTCCTATTGCAGCAACTTCAAATGGTGTTATACCAGCTTTTTCTATAGCTGTTCTTGCTACACCACTTTGAGTTCCCCATATTTCCATTGGATCGTGTTCAACCCAACCTGGCTTTGGATATATTTGAGTAAATTCACTTTGAGCTGTACTTATAGAATTACCCTCTTTATCAAAAATAATCGCTCTTGAACTAGTCGTTCCTTGATCTAATGCCATTATATATTTTTTAGTACTCATTTTATCCTCTCCTTAATATATCGATTAATAAAATTTATTATTCTTTTGTTTAATCTTCTTAATATTATTCTTTATTATTAACTATTCATTATTCATTTGTTCTCTTTTTATTTATATATTAATTTTTAATATTGATATTTATCATTCATATTAATATTTCTATTTTTATTTTTTTACATAAAACATGATAGTATGAATCCACCAAGCACTCCACCAACTATTGAGTATACAAATGATGGTATACATTTTTTAAGGCAATCTCCGCTTATTGCTGATGCTGCCATAAGACCAAAACCAGCTGCCCAAGCCATATCTATCCAAGCTGTTCCACTTTGATGAATCATTGATACTCCATGAGTTAATGTCCAAGCTGTTCCAACAATAAATCCAGCTGCCATCCACCCACCTATAGGACCCCAATTATCTACCATCTTGCCCCAAAGTATTCTTATCATAAATGGAAATATAAAACCACCTGCAAAAGTAGCTATTCCTAATTTAAAAGTCATTTCTCCCATAAATAAAGCCTCCTAGAAAATATTTATAAAATTCTTATAATTTTTTTAAGCTGCATCTTCTTCATTTTCTGCGTTAACTATATGTTTTTCTAATATAGCTGCTGTTATACCACCAGTTATACCACCTGCTATTACTAATATTAAAGTTGGTAAAGAAGATGTAAACGCTTGCCCTCCGTGTAAAAATACATCTCTCATAGTACCTGCAACACCTATACCTAGAGCCATATCTATCCAAGCTCCTTCATTAGTTAACACTCCAAGGTAATGGTTCATAAACCACATAGGTCCTATAATTATAAACCCAGCAAACCATCCGCCTCCAATTCCATATGCTGATGCAAAAGCACCCCAAACACTCATTACAAATATTCCTGCAATTGCACTACCAAGTATAATTCCTAATCGCTTTAACATAAAAGACTTCACCTCATTTTTTATTTTATTAAAAAATATATATAAAAAGTGAATATATTTTTTTATATTCACTTTTTCAAACTACATTTCCCAAATATCCACCTTGCTTGTAGACACTCCTATTGCTCCAGCCTTTAAAGAATTAATAACATCATCTTTAGTCATAATAAGACCACCAGTTATTATAGGAATTTTTGTTTCCTTGTAGATTTTTTCTACTATTGAAGGTATTATTCCTGGCATTATTTCAACAGCATCAGGTCTATTTTGCTTTATAGAATGAATTGCTGTATCTAAAGACAAGCTATCTAACATAAAAAATCTTTGTATTGCAAATATATTATTCTTTTTTGCAAAAGATATAATATTTGGTCTTGTACTTATAATTCCATCTGGTTTCATCTTATTTATAATATAATTAAGTGCAACCTTATCTTTTGAAAAGCCTTCCATCAAATCAATATGGACAAATACAAGATTGTTCGCCTTTTTTACTTTTTCTATTGTTTCTTCTAAATTAAATATACTTCCTGTTAGCAAAAATACTATCTTACCAGAAGATTTTAATGATAAATTTAGTTTTTCCTCATCTGTTATTGCATTTATTATAGGATTTAATTCTATAGTTTCTATAAATTTTGACTTCATATTTTATTACCCTCGCTTTTATATATTAACAATAATCGTGCCAAAGATTTCTTTAGGAAAACCTTTTATTATATTTTTTTTATAAAAAAAACTTATAACACAAGCTTTTTCAATAATTATACTTCAAAAACATAATATATTCAATTATTGTGATTTTGAAAATTTCAGAATATTTCTATATTCGATTTATTTTTAACAACTTATTTTAGGAATTTTTCTTAAGTTTTCACCAACCAAAGTTTGTTTTAGGGATTTTTCCTAAATTTACTTATTTTTTTAGCTATATTTTTTTTAATTTAATAATATCGCAAAACTTTTTTCCTTGTTTTTTTTATAATCAATAATCAAAATTGATTATTTTAATTTTTTTTTAACAAAGTATTATATAAATTAAAAAATTTATATAATACTATAAAAAAATTTTTTATAAATTATTTATTATTTTTTATAAATTTTTATCTCGAATTTTATTTATATTTATTTTTAACTTCCTTTATAAACAAAAAAGAAAGTTAAAAATAAAAGGGTTAAACCCAATTATTATTTAACTTCAAATTTATATCCAACACCAAATACAGTTTTTATAAAACCAGCTTTGTCTTTTAAAACTTTTCTTAGTTTTTTAATATGAGTATCCACAACTCTCATATCACCAAAATAATCATAACCCCAAATGGTTTTTAATATCATATCTCTTGAAAGCACTCTTCCTTCGTTCTCCATAAGATATATTAGTATATCAAATTCTTTAGGTGGTAGTTCAAGGCTTTCATCATTAATTTTTACTTCTCTTGAACTTTTGTTCACAACTATTCCTGATTTTTCGATATAATCCTTTTCTCCTAAAATATTTCCCCTAGCTCTTTTTATAAGAACTTTTGCTCTAGCAACTAAAACAGCAGGGCTAAAAGGTTTTGTAACATAATCATCTGCCATAAGTTCAAACCCCATTAATTTGTCCTCATCTTCACTCCTAGCAGTAAGAATTATAATAGGCACATCAGAAATAGCCCTTATTCTTTTACATACAGACCATCCATCAAGATCAGGTAACATTATGTCTAATATCACTAAGTCAATTGTCTCATCAAAAGTATCGAAACCATCCTTACCTGTAGAAGTTTCTATAACTTCAAATCGCTCTTCTAAAAAACAATCTCTTGTTATAGTTCTTATGAATTTATCATCTTCAATTATTAGAACTTTTCCCTTCATCATTTAAAACTCCTTTAGGTTATTATGTATTATATATTTTAATTATAAGTTATTATTCGGCATTTGTGTACTTTTTGTGTACTCTTTATGTATTAAAAAACTAAAAAACTTCATAACTTAGTCATAAAAAGTACAAAACAATTTAGTATTATATAACTAAGGAAATCAACAATAATTTTATTAAAACCTTTTTTATTCCTCGCATAAAATGATTAATAATTTATTATTACATTTATATGTAGTTTGATTTCTTAATTCCTTTTAATAGTGATATCTTATGCACATAAGATAATTAATTCACTTCATTTGACCCCTAGAGAGGGACTTCCCTCTCTAATATTTTTTTTAGAAAGGAGAAAATATTATGACTTATGAAAAGTTTCTGTCATTATCTTTATCTTCATCTTTAATGCTTAATGAATTATCTAATTTCAAAATAATTCAAACTAATAAGGAAGATAAGATGTACTTTAAAAAGAAAAAATCATTCGAAGAGTTTATGAGCGAATTTGCACAAAAATTTGTAGAAAAAATATCAAACTCTGATTTAATAGAATTAGAAAATAAATATAATGAAATTCTATTTTTAGAAGAAAAAAACGATTTTTATAACTCTTCTGAAAAATGGATTGATATAGCAAATATACTTTGTAATTATATGAAAAATACAAAAAATATAAAATTAAACTCTACATTTAAATATCCTTCATTTAATGAATTTATAAAAGATTTGCCTATAAAAGATATTTTATTAGAAGATCTTTCAAAAATACAAAAACATTATCAAAGTGCTGTTACAAACGAAGAAGAAGGTCTTTATGAAGAAGCATTTGATAATTGGTATGAATTAAATTCATTATTGAAAAAATACAAAGCAGAAGATTTAAGTCCAATGTCTATATAATAAAATAAAATTTTAAGTAATCTGAAGTTTTATTTTATTATATAGATTGACATTCTATAAATTCAATCCTTATATAATACTTATCCAAATTCTTTGATTTTAAAAGTTTTATTCTTATATTTTAATTCCTAAACATAAATTAAATATCACAAAATATTGTTTATTTATTTTTCTTTATTTTAAAAGAGGTGAGTTTTATGAAAAATACTCGTATTCCTATAGATAATCTAAAACCTGATATGAAAATCGCAGATGCAATATTTACTAGAAATGGTGTTGTTTTATTAGATAAAGGTAGTGTCTTGACAGATAGTCTCATATATAAAATAAAAAATATGACAACAATCGACTCTATTAATATTGTTAATGATGATAAAAATCAAGATTATGCATCTTATGAAATCAATGCTAATTATAAAGTTACTTTTAGAGATCCTAAAAATATAAAACTAGATATCAAAATAGAACATACAGAAATGCTTCTAAGAGAATCTATATACCAAATAAAAACTCCACATAATAGAATTGCTAACAAAGTTAAATTTGTATCTAATTTTATATTAGATGAATTCAATGATTATTCTGGAGTTTTAGAAAATATAATGAAATTAAAATCAAAAGAAAATGATGTATGTAGACATTCTTTAAATGTTGCATCCTTATGTTTTATGATTGGTACATGGCTTAAGTTTCCAAACGATAAAATAAAGAAACTTATAAAATCCGCTTTGCTTCATGATATTGGTAAAATAGATATATTAAATGAAAATATAGTAGATTTAAAGGCAAGTGAAATATCATATTGTCATCCTCAACTTGGTTATGAAACGATAATTGATATAGATGATTTTGATGAAGAAATAACATCAGGTATTTTGATGCATCATGAAAGAGAAGATGGTTCTGGTTATCCTTTTGCATTACAAGGTCATGAAATTCCACAGTTTGCAAAAATAATAGCAGTTGCTGATGTGTTTGAAAATTTAATATCAAAAGATAAATTAAATCCTTTTAAAGCACTTGAAATTCTTGAAAGAGATTATATACTTAAACTTGATTTAAGTATAATGAAATTATTTATAAAAAAATTCTCAACTTATTATATAGGCTCTAAGGTAATATTATCAACAGGTGAAGTTGGTAAAATAATTCACTTTGCAAATAATAATATAAAAACCCCACTTGTAATGGTTGGTAATTCTTTTATAGATTTATCTATAATAAAAAATATAAGCATTCAAGATTTTGCATTTTGATGCGCATCTAAATATTCATATAAATAACTTTTCTTAAACCTTTTCTATTTTTAATTAATTATTTAGAAGAGGTTTTTTTATTTGAAAATAAAGTACAAAAACCTTTATTTTCAAAAAAATAATACTTATTAATTATATATGTATGGAATATTCCTCTGATATAATGGATATAATTAATATAATTAGTATTTTTAAATTTTAAATTTTAAATAAATTTCAGTTAATTTAGCATAATTTTTTATAATCTTATGTTTTGGTATACATTATATCAAGGGTGGAATATATACTCTACAAAATTATATATTTTGCCTTAAGAAAGGAAGTGAAGAAAAACCGTCAAGCTCACGGTATGACATTGTAGAGATATGTCATTATGTACTATGTGCGAATAGAGTTTTCTATAGAGCTTTTTTTATGAATGAGAATATGAATGAAAATAAAGATATTAAAGAAAACAAAAATGAAGAATCAAATTACGAGTCAAGAACAGTCACTGTATCAGAACTCCAAGAAGGGATGATTATAGCAAGAAAAATATATACCAAAATGGGTATTCTTATCCTAGATAAAGGCACAAAATTAACAGAAACTACAATTAAGCAATTAAGAAGAATTCCAGACCTTTACTTTGTACACATCTTGATTCCAAAAAATTCAGATATAAAATTAAGCAATCAAATTAGTTTTAACCGCGAAACTTCTCTATCTCATAAAGAAGAGCAAAAAATATCTAATGAAAAAATATTAACAGCTACTGCAATGATTGAATCTAGCTTGTTTTCAGATGGTGTAAATGATAGAATTTTAAAAGAGCATATTTCTAAGGTCTCTACCTTTATATCTGATGAATTTAAATACCAATCTTCAGTCTTAGAAAATGTTATGATTGGTGCTAATTCGAGCGAAGAAATATCTAAACACAGTCTAAATGTTGCAGCACTTGCGAATATGATTGGAAAATGGTTAGATTTTAAATCTAGTAGATTAGATTCTCTTACAAAAGCTGCTTTACTTCATGATATTGGTAAAATTAAGCTTAAAGAAAAAAATCCCGATATAGATGAAGAAACTCTTATGAAATTACATCCTCATGAAGGATTTAAATTTGTAAACAGTTTGCACAGTAATGAACTTAATAATGAATTGGCTCAAGGTATACTTACACATCATGAAAGAGAAGATGGTTCTGGTTATCCTCTGATGATTAAGAGTGATAAAATAAATCAATTTGGAAAAATAATAGCCGTTGCTGATACTTTTGAAAATTTACTTTCAAAAGAAAGTTATTGTCCTTTTGAAGCTCTATATAAATTACAAATAGATTATTTTTCTAAATTAGATATGAATATTGTAATTATATTTATAAAGAAATTTTCAGATTTTTATGTTGGTTCACATGTAATATTATCTACAGGAGAAGAGGCTAAAATAGTTCAATTTAATAAATACGACATTAAACGTCCTTTAGTTTTAACTGATGATGGATTTATTGATTTGTATGAAGATAGCTCAATACACATAAGCCAATTCCTATATTCTTAATAAAGAGGGGTTGATATATTGAATTCCAATATGAATAAAGATCAAGAATTTGAACTATTTGAAAAACATTATCCTCATATGTATAATTGTTCTTATTATCTACTTAGGAACGAATCCATGGCAAAAAAACTTACTAATAAAGTCTTTGCTCATGCTTTTGACCATATTGAGGAATTACAAACAGAAGATAATTTTAGATCTTGGATATTTTTGATTTTTTTAGAGATAGTCTCAAAATATAATAAAGATGTTAATTCAGATCCTATAAAAGCCGAGTATTCAGATGATTTAAAAAAAGTTTTGGAATTATATAAAGATTTAGATTTAGATTATAGACTTTTAATACTTCTTAAATATTATCTAAATTATGATTATCCTAAAATGTCCACGATTTTAAATGATAATAAGGAAAGCGTTAGAACTAAAACAGATATACTTAGAAAAAAAATATATAAATTGCTTGAAATGAGAAAAATAAAAATTCAAGAAATAGATTTTGATATATCTGTTATTTTAAAAGAAGATATGGAGAATTTTGAATTTCCTAAGAGCTATTTAAATAAGGAATTTAATGATTCTAATAAACTAAGAAAGAAAAGCTTTAAAATAAATTTAAAATTTTTATTAATAACTATATTATTAATATCTTTGATTTACATGTCAAAAGATTTTCTTACTAAACCATATAAATTTTCTTTGGACTTATCAAATTTATTTAATAATTCATCTACAAACAAC
Source organism: Peptostreptococcaceae bacterium AGR-M142 (assembly GCA_045345765.1). Lineage (GTDB taxonomy): Bacteria > Bacillota > Clostridia > Peptostreptococcales > Peptostreptococcaceae > JAOARY01. The sequence goes on along the minus strand of CP148265.1, from coordinate 1,871,221 downwards.
ACTACTAATTCTAACAATAATGATGGTATAAAAGAACCGATTGATAATGATAATTTTGTAGAAACAACTTTAGATGATGTCATTAACTCTATTGATTTTGCTTTAAAAGAACTACCTTATGAACTTTCAAAAGTATTTTTTTCACAAGATGATAAAAAATTAAAACTTCAATATAAAAACGAAGATAAAAATATTGATTTTACTCAACAAAGAGAAGAAAATCAAAAAGAAAAATATGAAATCGACTTTTTAGAAGAACCTACAATAAAAAGCTTTGATTATGAAGATACTCATTATGTTCTTCTTACTAAAGGTGAACAAAGAAAAGAACTCCTTTGGTCTAAAGATGGTGTTTTATACAAACTGACTTTTGATTATGATATAGACATTAATGAAGCAAAAGAAATAATAAAAAATTTAGAATAATATAAAAAACACAAATAGGCTGTTATATTAAGAAATTTTATTCTTAATACAACAGCCCTTTTATATTTTTCCTATTTAATTTTTTCATATAAACTCATATTGTTCATTCAATAAGCTAATTTTATAACTAATCTAAATAAAAACTTAAAGCTGCCGCACCAATAAGACCACAATCTTTTCTTGTTGCTTTAACTATCTTACAAGCCTTTTTACTTGCATCTAAAGACATTTTATCAAGTGTTTTTTGCACTTCATCATAGAACATATCTAATGCATTAGATACTCCACCTCCAACAGCTATTATATCTGGATTGTATAAAGCGATTACGTTAAATAAACCTACCCCTAAATAAAAACCTTCATTTTTTATAATATCCAAAGCTAATTTATCATCTTTCTTCGCATAATCAAAAACATCTTTAGCTATTAGGTCTCCATTTTTGCTCATTTTGGTATCCTCATTCTTAGCTCTTTCATTTGCAATTTTAGCAATAGCAGTACCAGAAGCATACGCTTCTAAACAACCATTATTCCCACAATTACACTTACGTCCATTTAAATTTATAATCGTATGTCCAACTTCAAAAGCATTCGAATTTGACCCTACTTGTAATTTATGATCTACAACTGCACCACCCCCAACTCCAGTACTCACAGTTATATATACAAAATTATCACATTCTTTTCCACAACCATATAAATACTCTCCTAATGTAGCAACATTAGCATCATTTTGTAATTTTATAGGAATATCTTTATATTTTTTCTCTAGTTCATCAACTATTCTAACATTCTTCCAAGGCTTCAAATTACAAGCATCTATTATTATTCCTTCTTTACTATCTAAAGGACCTGGACTTCCTATTCCTATTCCTCTTAAATCTCCTATCTCAAAATTTTTCTCTTTTAATAATTTATCTATGCTATTTTTGATATTATTTATAGAATAATCTTCCCCAAGTTCTGATTTAGTTTCAAATTTTTCATCTATTAAAACCTCACCATCTTTAGTAACCAAACCCACATTAATCTTTGTGCCTCCAATATCAACACCACAGTAAATTTCCTTCAAACTAGCACCTCTTTCCAATATAATTTTCTCCCTTTGACATCATTAACAAACCTATGTATAAAATTTAATATATAAATAATTTATTTTCAATATTCATTTTAAATAAATTATTTATATAAACTTGTTTAATCTGCTAAATTAAATATCTTACTTATAGTATATTTCCAAATAAAACTACAATAAACAACAATCATTATAGATATTAAGCAAAGTTTAAAAATGTATAGAATTATTGTTTTATAACCAAAAAAATGGCTATAATCTTAAATGTATTAAATTTTGATTGTAAAAGAGGAGGATATTTTGATGAACAAAAGACTTAAGAAATTTTTAGCAATAGCAACAATAACAACTTTATGTTTTGCTAGTTTAATCGGATGTAATAATTCTAATCAAGAAGATGCAAAAAAAGATGATGAAAAAGCAATGGATAAAGATGTTATAAAAATAGGCTTTTCTATGGATACATTAAAGGAAGAAAGATGGCAAAAAGATAGAGATATCTTATTAGAACAAGCAAAAGAAAAAGGTGTTCAAATAATCATCCAGGCTGCTAATGGCGATGATAATAAACAAATTGCTCAAGCTGAAAACATGATTTCACAAGGTGTAGATGTACTTATGGTAGCTCCTCATAACGCTGAAGTAGCTGCTGCAATAGTAGAAAATGCACATGCTGAAAATATTCCAGTACTTTCTTATGATAGACTTATAAAAAATTCAGATGTCGATTTATATGTTTCTTTTGATAATGAAAAAGTAGGTAATTTACAAGGTGAATATATAACTAAATTAGTACCTGAAGGTAATTATGTTTATATAGGTGGGGCTCCTACAGATAATAATGCACATCTATTTAAAAAAGGAGCAATGGATATATTAAAACCTTTTATAGATGAAGGAAAAATCAATTTAGTTTATGATCAAATGTCTAAAGACTGGCAACCATCTGAAGCTCAAAAACATATGGAAAATGCTCTTACTGCAAATAAAAATAAAGTAGATGCTGTTATTTGTGCAAATGATGGTACAGCTGGTGGTGCAATATCTGCACTTTCTGAACAACAATTAGTAGGTATCGTTCCTGTAACTGGTCAAGATGCAGAACTTGCTGCTTGTCAAAGAATTGTTGAAGGAAGACAAACTATGACAGTTTATAAACCAATTCCTAAATTAGCTAAAACAGCATTAGATTTAGCTATTAAATTAGCTATGAATGAAACTATAGATACTAATAATACTGTGAATAATAATAAGATAGATGTTCCATCTTATCTATTAGAACCAGTAGTAGTAGATAAAGAAAATATGATGGATACAATAATTCAAGACAATTATCATCCATTTGAAGAAGTTTATAAAAATGTAGACGAAAAAGATAGACCTGAAAATATGTAATATAAATATAAGACTAAAAGGGCTATCTCAAAAAGCATATGCATTGAGATAGCCCATTTTTATTTATAAAATAAAATTTCTAAATTTTCTTTCAAATTATTTTCTAAAAATAAAATTTTTTTAAATATTCTTTTTAATCTTATTATGGAGGTGTTTTGTTTGAGCGAATTTATATTAGAAATGAAAAACATCACCAAAGAATTTCCGGGAGTAAAAGCTCTTGATAATGTAACTTTCAAAGTAAAAAAAGGAGAGGTTCATGCTCTATGTGGAGAAAATGGAGCTGGTAAATCCACTCTTATGAAAGTATTAAGTGGTGTTTATCCTTTTGGAAGTTATAGCGGAGATATTATCATAAATGATGAAATTCAAAAATTTAATAATATCGCAGATTCAGAAAGTAAAGGCGTTGCCATTGTTTATCAAGAATTAGCCTTGGTTCCACAAATGAGTGTTGCTCAAAATATATACCTAGCTAACGAACCTACAATGTACGGAAACACGACAATAGATGAACAAAAGCTAAATTATATGGCCAAAGAACTTTTAAATAAATTAAAATTAAATATTCCAACCAATACACTTGTTAAAACTTTAGGTGTAGGTGTTCAACAATTAGTTGAAATAGCAAAAGCACTTTCAAAAAATGTAGATATTCTTATATTAGACGAACCTACTGCTGCACTTACAGATAGTGAAGTTGAAACTCTTTTTAGAATAATAAAGGAATTAAAAGAAAAGGGGATTACTTTCATTATAATAACTCATAAATTAGAAGAAATCTTTGAGATTTCTGATACAGTAACCACTATACGAGATGGTAAAACTATATCCACTGATAAGACTAATACTTTGGATGAAGATAAAATCATAAAGATGATGGTTGGAAGAGAGATAAATGATAGATATCCAAAAGAAACTCATAAAAGTGAAGATATAATAATGGAAGTTAAAAATTTTAACGTATATAATCCTTTGATTCCAGATAAAAAACTTGTAGATAATGTATCTTTTAAAGTTAAAAAGGGAGAAATATTAGGTATATCAGGACTTATGGGTGCTGGTAGAACAGAACTCGTTATGGGTTTATTTGGTGCATATTCACATACAACAGGTGAAATTTATATAGACGGAAAAAAAGTAAATATAAAAACTCCAAAAGATGCAATAAAAAATGGTTTGGCTTTAGTTACAGAAGATAGAAAAGGAAATGGACTTGTTTTAAGCCAAAGCATAATGATAAATACAACTCTAGCATCTTTAAATAAAGTATTACACCGAATTTCACTAGATAATAATAAAGAAACATTCTTTACAAATAAATATGTTGATCAGCTTAAAATAAAAACACCTAGTATTGAACAACTTGTTAAAAACCTTTCTGGAGGTAATCAACAAAAAGTCGTAATTGGTAAATGGCTTATGACAGAACCCAAAATACTTATATTAGATGAACCTACAAGAGGTATTGATGTTGGTGCCAAATACGAAATATATACTCTTATGAACCAACTTGTAAAGCAAGGAGTTGCTGTTGTTATGATTTCTTCTGAATTGCCAGAAATTATAGGTATGTCTGATAGAATTTTAGTAATGCATGAAGGTAGTTTCAAAGGAGAACTTTCTTCATCTGCAACCCAAGAAGATATTATGTATTTTGCAACAGGAAGGAGAGATATAAATGAGTAGTTTAAAAGAAAAATTAAAACATATTGATACAAGAAAATACACAATGATTGTTGCACTTATAGGGATATGGATTTTATTTTATTTCTTAGATAGTTCAAAGACCTTTTTAACACCTAGAAATCTATCAAATTTATTTAAACAGATGTCTGTAACAGCAGTTTTAGCAATGGGAATGTTTATGATTCTTGTTAATTTGCATATAGATTTATCTTTAGGTTCTTTAGTTGGTTTAAGTGGTGGAGTTTGTGCTCTACTTATGTATCATTTTAATCTTAATCCTTTTTTAGCAATAGTTCTAACAATATTACTTGGAATACTATGTGGTATTTTTACAGGTTCTTGGGTTAATGCAGGTGTTCCTGCCTTCATAGCCTCACTTGGAGGTATGCTTGCTTATAGAGGTGCTATCATGGGACTTTCTCAAGGAGCCTCAATTCCAACAAGTCATCCTCATTTTAGATTTTTAGGAACTGCATATATACCATTTAATTTAGGGTGGATTCTTGGTATTATTACTTGTGTATTAGTATTTTATTTATCCCTTAAAAAAAGACAGAGTCGTATAAAATTTAATTTTGAAGTTAACTCTTTGCAAAAAGAGATTCTTATAAACTCAGTCTATGTATGTTTAATTTTATTATTTGTTTATATCATGAACTCTTATAAAGGTATTCCTATGCCAATAGCAATAGTTATCGTTCTTGCACTTATTCTTCATTACGTAGCTACAAAAACAAAGTTTGGACGACAAGTTTTTGCAATCGGTGGTAATAAAGAAGCTGCAAGACTATCTGGTATTAATATAAAAGCTAGAACTTTACAGATATTTATAATATCGGGTATGATGGCGGCTATTGCAGGTATTTTATTAACTGCAAGATTAGGAACTGCAACAACTGATGCTGGAAATGGTTTTGAACTTGATGCAGTTGCCTCTTGTGTAATTGGAGGAACATCTTTATTAGGCGGGGAAGGAACAATAATAGGGGCTGTTTTAGGTGCTCTTGTAATGGCTTCTCTTGATAATGGTATGTCTATTCTCAATACAGAATCATATTGGCAACTTATAGTTAAAGGTTTGATTCTTATACTAGCAGTATTTATAGATATATATAATAAGAAAAAAGGTAAATAAAAAGTATTCATAAATAAAATAAATTGTTATATTAATAAATTAAGGGTTATCACATTAAGATATTTAACAACAATATACTTTGTTGTAAACTAAACACAATCAAAACATATTATTGTATTTTTTCTTAGCGTGATACCCCTTTTATTTTAAACATATTAAATTGTTTTTATTTTTTTAAATGACTTAAAAATTTTATATCCATTAAAATATTGGTGGATTTACTGCAAATATCATTTTCATTTCTACTTCCAATGGATTTTCCCATCTATGTTTCATCCCAGCTGGAATTCTAACACTATCTCCTTCTTCTAAGATTATCACATCATTATCTAAATAAAGATATACTCTTCCTTTTAGTATATATACAACTTCTTCTCCATTATGAATAAAAAATTCCTCAGAAGCAGATGAAGCTGTATTTCCTTCTAAAGTCATCAGTGCAAATTCTATTGAACCATTAAAATCCGGACATAAAAGTTCATAAGTAAAATTCTCGCCTTGTGGAAATTTTAAACTTCTTCTATTATGCGCTCTAACCACAAGGTCATCTGTATTTTTTTCATTTAGAAAAAATGCATGTATTGGGACTTCCAAAGCTTTAGCTATTTTAGAAATTGTATTTATCGAAGGATTTGCCAAACCTCTTTCAATTTGACTAAGTAAAGATGCTGTTATTTGAGATTTTAAGGCTAATTCTTTTATAGTCAAACTCTTTCCTTTTCTAAAATCCATTATTTTCTTCCCTATATTTATATCCATAATCTTCGTCCTTCCTAAGCTAAAAGCTTCAAAATCTAAATAAAAAACTATATCATATAAATTTATTTTTTATATTATATATATTAAATAAATATCATTTCTATTTAATATCAATTATCAATAATTTAAATATTTGCTAGACTATTATATCATAATCTAAAGTCAATGAGTGCAGTTTTTATATATTAAAAAAAAACTAGTTCTTTAATCCACTAAGTATTTTATATTTATACCTTAATTCAAGTGGTGAAAATATATATTCTAAAAAATAAATTTATTGTTTTTTATGATAAATTTATTTTTTATGTGTTAAAATTACTATAGATATTATTATCATATTCAATTTATGAAAATAAAATAACTATATAGGGGGTTTTTTCTATGATTCAAAATAGAGTTGATTCACTTTTAAGCACAATGAAGGAAAACGATATTCCTCAAATACTTATAACAGATCCATCTTCAATATTTTATTTTACTGGTGAATGGATTCATCCAGGTGAAAGAATGTTAGCACTTTACATATCTTTAGAAAATGAAAATAAAATATTTATAAATGAGTTATTCCCAGTTACAGCTGATTTAGGAGTAGAAAAAATATGGTTTAAAGATACTGATGATAGTGTAAAACTATTATCTAATTACATTGATAATGATAAAAAAATAGGTATAGATAAAAATTGGCCATCTAAATTTTTACTTAAAATGATGGATTATAATATAGCATCATCGTATGTTAATGGTTCTGACTTAGTAGATTATATTAGACAAAAGAAAGATAATAAAGAAAAAGAACTTATGAGAAATGCATCAAAATTAAATGATGATGCAATTTCAATGCTTATAAATAATATTTCAGATGCAAAAAATGAACAAGATATGGCAGTTGAACTTACTTCCATATATAAAAATTTAAATACATCTGGACATTCATTTGATCCAATTATTGCTTTTGGTAAAAATGGAGCAGACCCACATCATGAAACAGATAATTCAACATTAAAACCAGGTGATAGCATAATAGTTGATATCGGTTGTATAAAAGATTCTTACTGTTCTGATATGACTAGAACTGTATTCTATAAAGAAGCTTCTTCTAAAGCTAAAGAAGTTTATAATACAGTTTTAGAAGCAAATAAAAAAGCAATAGAAAAAGTTAAGCCTGGAGCAAAATTTAGTGAAATAGATTTAGCTGCAAGAAACTATATAGAAAGCAAAGGTTACGGTAAGTACTTCACACATAGAACAGGTCATAGCATTGGCATTGATGTTCATGAAACTGGTGATGTATCAAGTGTTAATCACGAAATCTTGGAACCTGGAATGATATTCTCAGTTGAACCTGGAATTTATATTCCTAATGAATTTGGAGTTAGAATAGAAGATTTAGTACTTGTAACAGAAGATGGTTGTGAAGTATTAAACTCTTATCCTAAAGATCTTAAAATCATAAATTAATTTTATAAAATTTATAAAAAAATGATGTTAGAATATTTTACCCTAACATCATTTTTTAATCTCTTAATCTCTTAATCTCTTAATCTCTTAATCTCTTAATCTCTTAATCTCTTAATCTCTTAATCTCTTAATCTCTTAATCTCTTAATCTCTTAATCTCTTGCCCATTTTAACTTATATACACTTCTTCATCTTCTTCATATTTGTTATATGCTCTTAATTCATCTTTTTCTTCATATGTTTCAAATTTCTCTATAAGTCCTTTTAATGTATCTGCTTGACTTGCTAATTCTTCACTAGCTGCTGTATTTTCTTGAACAGTTGCAGTATTAGTTTCTGTGGATATAGCAAGTTGTTGTAAACCTAAAGTTATTTCATTTATCGCTTCAGAAAATGAATGAGATGACTCAGTTATCTTAGTTATAAAATTCTCAACATTATCAAATGATTTTTTTATATTTATAAATGCTTCTTTTGTTTTCTTTGCTGTTTCCTTACCTCTTGCTGACTTATCAATTGCAGTTCTTAATATAGATTCCGTTTCTTTTGCTGATTTTGAACTTCTTCTAGCTAACTCTTTTACTTCATCTGCTACCACAGCAAAACCTTTACCATGTTCACCAGCTCTAGCAGCTTCAACAGCAGCGTTTAAAGATAATAAATTTGTTTGATTTGCAATTTCTTGGATTGTTGTAATTATCTTAGATACTTCAACAGAAGCCTCATTGATTTCATTCATTACAGTAAGCATTTCTTCCATCTGATCGGTTCCTTCATTTACATATGAAATTGATTCATCTGAAGATTTTTTAGTTTCCTCAACCATATCAAAATTCTGTTGAGTCATATTCTGTACATTTTCAATATTCGCAACAATCTCTTCATTAGCTGCCGATTGTTCAGTTATTTCTTTAGCCATTGAAGTTGAAGCTTTTGCTATTTCATCGGAACTTGTAGCTACTTGATCTGCTACCATAAATATTTCTTTTAACATAGAATTTAAATTAGAAACTGTTTCATTTAAACTATTCTTTATTTGAACATAATTACTAGCAACAGATTCTAGTTCTTTATCAAATTTATCAAGTCCTCTAACTAAAGACAGCTTTCCAAATTTTAAATCATCTATATTCCCTTGTAATTTTTTAACAGCTTTATCTTGATATTTATTTACCTTTTCCATAAATATTTGATTTTTCTTAACCTTTGTTTGGTCTATTATTATCTCTGTAGCACTTCTAACTTCACCGCTCTTATCTAATATAGAATTTGATATATAATTTACATATTGAGCGTTTTCTCCACTTCCTATCTTAGTTTCTGCCTGATATGATGATTTTAATTGTATAGCTCTATTTGTTCCACAACTTTGTGTTTGACAATGATCATTTCTAAAAACATCATAACATTTTTTACCGTACTCCAAATCACTCTTTGTTATTTTTCCTAATTCTAAAGCTTTTCTATTCATATACTTAATTTCAAAGTCTTTACCCATTGATATAAAAGGCAAAGGCATATTTTCTAAATTATCTGACAATACTTCTAATGATTCATTAAAGTTTAATATCATATCTGACCACGAACCATTTAAACTTTCATTGTTCATTTTTTTATCAATATAGCCATCCAATATATCTTCTTTTAATTGATTTATTCCACTTAGTATTACTTTTATATTCTCTATCATTTTATTTATACTGTTTCCCATAAGATCTTTATCGGATAATATATTCATATCAAAATCCAAATCTCCATTAGAAACCCTATTAATTGCTGTTGCTTGATATGATATATTATCTTTCATTCTATTAAAAGATTCCATCAAAACTATTGTTTCATCATTTGAATTTCTTCCTAAATCTTTATTGGATATATTTATATTTATATTTCCTAAAGATAATTCTTTTGAATATTCAACAACTTTTTTAATTCTCTTTGAAATCTTACTTGCAGATAAATATCCAATTACGCAAGCTAATAATAATGTTATTACCATTATTACTGATAATAATGTAAAAGTTTTATTTAAACTAGAATTCATCAAAACAACTTCATTTTGTACAAAAGCTTCATTGTCTTTTATTATCTCTAATAATACATTTTCTGAATCAACAAATGTATTTCTACTCACTATACTTTGCTGAGCCAATGCCTGATATGCTACTTGTGATTCTACAATCTTATTTTCTTCCAATAACTTTTCATAATCTTCAGCCATTTCAATGAATTTTTCATGTGCTATTATCCAAAGATCAAATTTTTGTTTGAATATTTGCCATTTTTCGCCTCCACCTCTAAATGAAACTAATTCATCAGACTTTTTGTATAATTCCTTTACATAATCCCAATATTTATACATAAAATTATAATTTGCTTTTCTAATATCGTCAGTAAATGCCTTTAACATAACGCCTCTTTCAGTAGTGCTCATAGCATTTTGATAGCTGTCTAATTCCCATAATACTGTTTGAATTGGTATATCCTTTTCAATGAGTGTTTTGTAATTTGACTCCAATTTTTTCATGCTAAAAATAGATACAAAACCTATAACACTTCCTAGCAAAGCTATCACAAGCATATAACTCATAATTTTCCATTTAATAGATAGTTTCCTGAACAAGAATCTCACTCCCTTATACTTTGTTTTTTGTCAAAGGCTTTATGCAAGTTTTTCCTTTTTTAGATTAATATTTATATAACCTATTTGAATCTATTTAAACATTTTTAGACATGATTTTATGTTAAATTTATATGTTTTTTTAATTTCAAATCAATTATAATTCAATAGTTACAAGTGTTATATATTTATTTTTCAAAAATTATTATATCTTTAATTTTTCTTTTTCTATATTTATTGTTTTTTTTATATTATTATTAAATTTTTAATTTACTTATTTTTATATCAAACTCTACTAGCCATTTTTATTCTCATATTTTTTTCTAAAAGCAATTTGGGGTTAAACATGTTATAATGGGATTAATGAATTTTTTTTATACAAAATAGAAAGGATGTAGTTGATGGAGCTTGGAGAAAAAATTAAATATTTTAGAAAACAAAAAAATCTTACAATAAAAGAATTAGCTGTTTTAACAGGACTTTCTAGTGGTTTTATAAGTAATCTAGAAAGAAATATAAACAGTCCTTCTTTGAGTAATTTACAACATATATGTGAAGTTCTTGATATAAATATAGTTGAACTTATACAATCGAGCGTTGAAGATAGTCCTATTGTGAGAAAAAGTGAACGTACAGAATTTTTCAAAACTGACAACGATAAGGTTAGATTTGAGCTTATAACGGATGGAAAAAAAGAATTAAATGCAATTTGTATAACTGTAGAACCAAATAGTAAATATGGTGACTCCTCTTGGGGTCATAATTATGATGAAATTGGTCTTGTGACTAAAGGCGTTTTGAATTTAACCATAAATAATAAAGATTATATTTTAAGAGAAGGTGACAGCATCTATATAAAAAAATTCACCCCTCATAGTTATCATAATTCACATCACGAAACTTGTATAACATATTGGTTTTCGGTCAAAAACTAATTTAATATATTATATCCATAAAAAAAATAAAGCTCAAAAGAGCTTTATTTTTTTACCCGTCTAAAAATTATTCCCCAATAATTTTTTTATATAAATAAATTCATACGAATTCATAAATAAACATAAATATTAATTTAATAAAAATATAATATAATTTACTCTAAACTAAAAATTATACTATTTCTTTTTGCTTCAAATTCTTTTTAGTTGAAAAAATATTCATCCCTAAAACTCCAATTATTATAAGAAATGATCCTATATAATGATATAAATATAATTGTTCTTCTAAAAATATTGCTCCTGAAGCAATTGTAACTATTGTAGCTAAATTTGCAAATGCACCAACCTTACTAGCATCTAATTTAGATAATGCATAATTATTTAAAATAGCTGTTATTAAAGTCGAAAGTACAGACATATAAAGTATTGATATCACAAAATCCATATTGCTAAAAAGATATATAGTTTTATCTAAACTAACCCTATCAAATATCATACTTATTATCATAAATAATACAAAGCCAACAGCTAGCATAACATAAGTTATTTCCATAGGTGTATAATTTTTCGAATATTTTTTTACCAAAATATTGAAAACAGAAAAAGATATTACACCAACAAACATATATATTATACCTATAAAACTTTCTTTTGATATTGAATTTCCACCGACAAAAAATATATAAAATACTCCAGAAACCGAGAGTATTAATGATATTATTTGCTTTTTATTAACTTTTTCTTTTAAAAATATTACGCTTAATATCAAAACAATTATTGGAACTAATGCATTTACAATTCCAGCTTCTGATGTTTTTGCATATTTTAATGCAAAACTTTGAAAAAAGAAAAATCCACTTGGGAAAAATAGAGATATCACTATAAGAGGTTTTATATTTTTGTTTTTTAAATCTAGTTTAATAAGTTTTAATATTTTCAATATATAAATCACTGCAAATGATATAAAAAATCTGTAAGCCATAACCTGTATAGGTCCTGCCATCATAACTCCTGCTTTAGTAAATAAAAATACCAATCCAATTATAATAGCATATAAAAATGCAGCTATATAACCTTTCCTTATTTCATTCATATTGCACCTTCTTTTTTAATTTAAACTCAAGAGTTAAGTATACAAGAAATTAAAAAAAAATTCAATTAAAAAGACTCAATTTTTTTAGAAAAATTGAGTCTTTTTATATTATTTATTGATTTAATTCAAATTTATTTACTATTTTATCCAAACTATATGCTAAATTATTTAAATCTTTAGATTGTTGCTGAAGATTCTTTATTATATCGACTTGATTTTCCATTGTTGCTGCTAATTCTTCTGAAGATGCAGCAGACTCTTCTGTAACTGAAGAAATTCCTTCAATCGAACCTAAAACTTCATCTTTATCTCTGTTCATATTCTCTATATTGTAAGATAAAATATCCATCTGATTTAAAGTTTTATTCACAGAATTTTCTATAACCGAAAATGTTCTTGCCATTTCATCTACAACAATCGATGATTCATCTACCGTTTCTTTTGAAACTTGCATATTATTATTTGTGTTTTCAATTTCTGTAAGTATTTCGTTTATTATATTTTCAATCTGTCCTGTAAAATTAGCTGTTTGTTCTGCCAATTTTCTTATTTCATCTGCAACAACAGCAAATCCTCTGCCTGTTTCTCCAGCTCTAGCAGCCTCTATAGCAGCATTAAGAGCAAGTAAGTTAGTTTGTTCTGCAATTGATTTAATCGTATTTGTAATATCACTTATAAGGCTTGATTTTAAAGATAGATTCGTAACATTATTCGATAAGCTGTCTGTGCTAGTTTTTGTTTGATCAAAAGTTGATTTTAATTTATCTATAGCATTTGCTCCAGTTTGATTTGCATCATTTACTTGATTTGATAAACTCTTTACACCATCAGAAATGGAAACTATATTATTTATCTCATTGGCTAAAACATTTAATTTTTCAACACTAATTTGCGCATCCTCTGCCTGTGCTTGTGCTCCTTGAGCTAATTCAGTAATCGCTATTTGAACTGTTTCTACACCCATTGTAGATTCTTCAAGATATGATTCTAATGAATTTGCTCCAGATTTAACATTTTGACTCCCATCCTTTAAATCTGTAACTAAATTTCTTAAAATTTTTCTAACTTCTATTACTGAATCTATTATCATTCGAGTTTCATCTTTACATTTTAGCAAATCCTCAAATTCACTATCATAATTCAAATCCAGTTTTGCAGTTTTTTGAACTAATTTTGAAACCTCTCTTATAGGTTTTGTTATATTTCTTGATGTTATATACGATATTAAAATACCTATTAAAGATGCTAACAAAGCACAAATAGATAATGTGGATATATTTTTAACCTTTCTCTCATAGAGATTGCTTTCGAAAGTTTGCAATTTTCTATTTAAATCTTGTTTAGCTTCTTCACTGCTATATTCCATCATAGCTTGACGAAATTCCTTTACCTGTATATCTGCTTCCTTCTTTGAAATAATATAATTTGCAGTTCCTAAGAATAAAGTAATTAATATTATATTTATAATTGCTCCTAATACTAATTTGCTACTTATTTTTCTCATAAATACCTCCCTAACATGTATTAACAATACTATTTTATATAAAATAAAAAAATATTATAAATATAATTATATCAACCATAAAAAAAAATATATATGCGCCCATTTTATTATTTTTTATAAAATTAATGATTTTGTGCCAATTGGCATTTTTTAAATTCAAAAAATCATTTATAATAATATATGGATTTATATATGAATTTATATGATAGAATTGTATTTTATTTGTATTTATTATTATTTATGAGGTGATTATATGGAAGGTGCATTAAAAATTATAAAGGATGAGAGTTTAACTTATCATCAAAAACTACTATCTTTAGCACAATTTGCAGAAAATACATTAGATGTTCTTAAAATAGATGACAAAATTAATGATTTAAGAGATAAAAAAATAATATGTGATTTATATGAAGGAAATGCTCCTTATAGACCACGTTATGTAATTGTAGATTTTGAAAAATTCATGAAAAACGGAAGTGAATTTTTAAATCTAAAACCACCAACAGATATATATGAAGCTACTAACCACCTATTGATTCTATATAAAAATATACCATCAATAACTTCATTCCCTGTTTATCTTGGTAATTTAGATACATTATTAGATCCTTTTATAAAAGATGAAATAGACGCTTATAAAGCTATAAAGAATTTTTTACTACATATTGACAGAACTTTAACTGATTCATTTTGTCATGCTAATGTAGGTCCACATGATTCGGTAGCTGGACATTTAATACTAAAAGCAACAAAGGAATTAGAAACAGCCATACCTAATTTAACAATGAAAGTAAATTCTTCTACTCCAAAAGATTTTATATTAGATGGTATTGACTGCGCTTTAAAAACTGCTAAACCTAGCTTTGCTAATGATGAAATCTTCGCAAAGGAATTTAATAATGATTATGCAATAGCAAGTTGTTATAATGGTCTTCCTATTAGCGGTGGAGCTTATACTCTTACAAGATTAAATTTGGCAAATCTATCTAAAGAAGCTAAAAATACAGATGAATTTTTGGAAATTACTCTTCCTAATGCAATTAAATTAATGTGTGAATATATGGATGAAAGAATAAGATTCTTAGTATGTGAAACTCCATTTTTTAAAGAGTCATTCTTGATAAAAGAAAGTCTTATTGATGCAAATAAATTTAGTGCGATGTTTGGACTGGTTGGACTTGCTGAATGCACCAATAATCTATTAAATTTAGTTAATCCTAATGAAAGATATGGTAAAGGACAAAAGGCTACTGACTTTGCATTGAGCGTAATTAAAAAAATAGATGAATTAGTAAAACAACATGATAATAAGTATTGTAATTATTCCAATAATAAATTCTTATTACACGCCCAAGTTGGTATATCTGATGATATTGGAATAACACCAGGATGTAGAGTACCAATAAAAGAAGATATAGAATTATTTGATCAATTATTATTTGAAGCCAAATTTCATAAATATTTTCCATCTGGTATCGGTAATATTTATCCATTTGATAAACAAACTAAAGAAAACCCATCTTTTGTATATGATATACTAAAAGGTTCTTTTGAGAATCAAATGAGATATTTTTCACTGTACTCAAATGATGCTGATGTTATAAGAATTACTGGTTATTTAGTCAAAAAATCAGATATTGAAAAACTTAAAAATGATGAACAAGTCTATTCAAATAGTGTAGTTTTAGGTATGGATGCTACACAAAATCATCATATATTAGAAAGAAAGGTAAATAACAATGGCTAAGGCTTACGTTAATAAATTTATAAATTTTAGTAATGTTGATGGTCCCGGAAATAGATTTGCGATTTTTTTACAAGGATGCAATTATAACTGCACATATTGTCATAATCCCGAAACAATAAACATGTGCATAAATTGTCTTGAATGTATAAATGCATGCAAAAATAATGCTTTAAAATTTGATTCTAAAAATAATAGTCTAGTTTATCATGAAGATAAATGCATTGACTGTTCTTTATGTTTAAAAGCTTGTAATCATATGTCTGATCCTAGAGTTAAGCTTTATGATACTGATAGTATAATGACCAAAATAAAAAAACTAAAACCATTTATAAGTGGAGTTACTATTTCAGGTGGAGAATGTACTTTGCAAAATGATTTTATATATGAACTTGGTCTTAGATTAAAAGAAATTAATTTATCTTTATATTTAGATAGCAATGGTTCTTTTGATTTTTCTAAAGATAATAAATTAATACATGTATGTGATAAAATCATGTTGGATGTAAAATCCTATAACAATGAGGAACATATTAAATTAACCAAAATGTCTAATGAAACTGTTTTAAAAAATCTAAATTATCTTCTAAAATTAGATAAATTATATGAAGTAAGAACTGTAATTGTATCTAATTATTTAGATAATCACTTTAATGTAGATAATATAAGCAAAATAATAAATAATCACAATCCTGATTTGAGATACAAATTAATCAAATATCGAAACCTTGGAGTTTTAAAAAACACACTAAACTTAAAAACTCCAAATGACGATACAACTCATGAGCTTAAAAATTTAGCATTATCAAATGGACTTAAAAATGTTATTATAACGTAGTATATAAATAAAGTTGGTCTTCTTGACCAACTTTATATTATAATTAATATGTTTATAATAGCATTTTTTAATAGGATGTGATTTTATGAAAAAAAATATAGGTAGAGAAAAAATAAATATTGAGGAGTTTAAAATAAAAAATAAAGATTTAGCTTTATTATTTAATAACATGCCTTATTATGTTAAAGATAGTTCTTCTTTTGAGAAGGTTGGAAAAAAGACATATATATTAAAAAAAGACTATAAAACAAATTATGTTTATATTTTTATAGACGGCAAGATGAAAATTGAAAATCAATTTTCAAATGGTAATATTTATTCTTTTGCTTATATGTTAAAAGGATCTGTTATTGGTGCAATGGAAGTTTTAATTAATAAAAAAATTGCTTGTAGTGTTGTTACAGTTGAAGATTCTTTAGTTTATAAAATCCATGTAAATGCATTTTTGAAATGGTTTAATGAAGATTTATTCTTTAGTAAATACATAGCTTTAATGATTTCAAAATATTCTTACAATACAGCTTATTATAATGGTTATCCACTTTTAAACTCTACACTTGATTCCACCATATCTTATATATTAAAACAGTCATCAAATATACTAAAACAAAATCCAAATGCAAAAAATTTTAACATAAAAGATTCAAGAGAAGACATGAGTAATGAAATAGGTATAAGTCTAAGAAGTTTATATAGAAATTTGAAAAAATTAAAAGAAGAGGGTTATTTAGATATAGAAAATAAAACAGTAAAATTGACATTCTATCAATATAAAATGTTAAAACAAAGATTTGAAAATCAAAAAAACACAAGATAAAAATAGTTCCCCAGTCCTATTTTAGACTCATTTTCACTTCTTTTAATTAGAATAAACCTTTTCCCTATTTAAATTTAATTTAAAATATAAATAAAAAAAGTATTTTTTTAACTAATTTTTCAAATTTTCAATCATTTATTTTGACTTGTATTTAAAAAATAGGCAAATTGATATATAATTAATTGTTATTAAAATTAGTTCTATGCAATTATAAAATAAAAATTCTAATTAAATAAAAATTCCAATCTGAAAATTTCCTACTAACTAAGCTATGCATGAACTATTGTTATTTTTTTATATTTTTAAGGAGGCAACAAAAAATGAAATCCATAAGAAACAAAATCATTCTTAATTTTACGATTTTGATGGCAGTAATAATGCTATTATCATCTTCCATAGTTTATATCCAGCTAAAAAATGAAAATAGACAAACAACCGGTAAATTAACTAATGAAATATTATCATCTTCATCGCAAACAGTATACCATTGGTTAAACACATACAAAACACTTTTAAGTTCTTTAGAAAAAACAGAGGGTGTTTTTAATTTACAAAGAGATATATATTCATCGCATCTTAAAGATATCGCAAATTCAAATTCAAACATTGCAAGTATAGTTATTATAGATGAATTTGGTAACGGATGGGATACAAACGATGCTACATTTACTATGAATCAATTTCAAGATTTTAAAGATTTAAAAAGTGGCAAAACAGATTTTTATATGACTGATGCAATAATTGATTCACATACTAATGACTCAATTGTGCTTATCGAAAAAAGCTTTAAAGAAAATAATAAATTTAAAGGGGTTGTAGGTATTACTATCTCTTTAGGTGAACTTTCAAAATCTATTTCTGATATTAAAATAGAAGGAGAATCACCTTATTTAATAGATGGAAATGGTGTAATAATAGCACATGAAGATAATAATGTATTAAACACTTTAAATGCATATGACGGAACTTATGAAGAAATAAAATCAATAAAAGATGAAATAAAAAATAATGATAATTTATCAAAAACTTATAAATATGATGATGAAGATTACTATGTATCATCAGCTAAGATACAAAATACTTCTTGGAAAGTTATAACATCTTTCCCATCAAGTCGATTAGATGAACATATTAGGTCCGCGCTTACAAATATGCTTCTAATTCTTATAGTCATATTACTTACAATCACAATTGCTTCTTATCTAATAGGAAATAGTATAACAAAACCAATTAAATTACTTGTTGATGATATATCCAAAATATCAAAAGGTGATTTTAGCATTGATATTAACGAAAAATTATTAAATCAAAAAGATGAAATTGGAATTCTTTCAAATTCCATAAATAGATTAAAAGACAATTTAAAAGATGTATTTACAACAATAAAAAATTCTTCAGACGAAATACTAAACTCTTCAAAAAATGTATTTGAAGTTGGAGAAAATAATGCAAAAGGGCTTAGAGAAGTTTCTGTAGCAATCGAAGAGATTGCCACTTCATCATCCAAAACAGCTGAAGATATTGAAAAAATATCATACAATATGGATGATTTCTCAAAAATGATGGAAGATGTAACATCTTCAACTATTGATATGACAAATGATACTAAAGATCTTACTAATCTTAATAATGATGGTCTTAATACCGTTGAAGAACTTTTGGATACATCTAATAAATTAAATATATCTTCTAAGAATATGGAAGATGTTATAAATGAAATGATTCTTATGAATTCATCAATTGGAGAGATTACGAATGCAATATCTTCTATATCAGATCAAACTAATTTACTAGCACTTAATGCGTCAATTGAAGCTGCTCGAGCTGGTGATGCTGGTAGAGGTTTTTCAGTTGTTGCTAATGAAATAAGAAAATTAGCCGAAGAATCAAATAAAAAAGCTGAAGAAATCAAAGAATATATTGAAAAAATATATCAACAATCCGAAGTTGTTGCTAATAGTATGATGAGTACTAGAGAAATTACAGTAGAACAAGAAAAATCAGTTCTTAACACAAATGATGTATTTAAAAACATATCAATGTCAATTAATAACTTAAGTCTTAAAATGCAAGATATTAAAGATAGTGTTCAAAAAGCAAATTCATCAAAATTAGATGTTCTAAATTCAACACAAAGTATCGCAGCCATAGCTGAAGAAAATTCAGCTTCAACAGAGGAAGTATTAGCTTCAACACAAGAACAATTAAGTCTTATAGAAACATTAGAAAGTACAGCTAAACAATCTAAAGATATAGCCGTAACATTAGAAGATTATATAAAATACTTTAAAATAGATTAATATTAATAGCTTTTAACTAAACAATATAATAAAATTTAATAATTAAAATAATTTTCAAAAAATAAATTTATACGATTTGTATACAAAAAAAAATTTATAAGTTAAAATAGATAAAAGATGCTTTGGCATCTTTTATTTTTTTTAACTTATTTAAGGTGGTGTTTTAATTGAAAAATGCAAATTATTTTATAAAAAACTTAGATATGAACAAACATCCTGAAGGAGGATATTATAAAGAATGTTTTAACTCCCTTCAAAATGTAAATATAGATTCTAAGGATAAAAAATTATGGACAAGTATTTATTTTCTTTTAGAAGAAAATGAAGTATCTAATTTTCATAAATTAGAATCTGATGAAATGTGGTATTATCACAGTGGTTCTCCGCTTACAATCTATATGATTGATGAAGATGGTAACCTAATAACCAAACAATTAGGATTGGATATAGAAAATAACGAAAGTCCGCAAGTTTTAGTAAAAAAAGGTTGTATATTTGGTTCTAGTATGAATGAAGAAGGTTATTCATTAGTCGGATGTATGGTAAGTCCAGGCTTTACTTTTGATGAATTTAAATTATATAAAAGAGACGAACTACTTAGTCTCCATCCACAACACAAAGATATAATCACAAAACTTACTAGAGATTAAAATTTTTATAAAAAGGGGTCTTTACTTTGAATTTTGATAATTTGAAAAAATTTAAAATCATAAAATACCTTATAGTTTTTATGATTATTCTAATGATAATTTCAAAGCAAAATATGTCATATTCCAAAGAAATTTATAAATTAAAACCAGAGTTTTTGGTATGTGAATTTAATCCACAAATGTCTGGAGCTATAATTGTTTATGATGATGATAGCTTTGATTTACTAGGGCAATTTCGAACTACCAATGATTATTTTGAATTTATGTGGGAATCATATGATTCTTTTTCTCATAAAGATTTTAAATATAATTATTCCAACGATTATTCAAATATGAAATTATCTTTTGATTATGAATTTAGTGGACTTTTAGAACCTATGGATTCTGTTTATGGTCCTATTCTTACAATAACTAAAGAAAATGATAAAAAACACTTTGTAAGGCTTTGGAATTATGTAGAAAATAGACCTCTTGATAATTATGAAATACAAACGTCAAAACAAAATAATAAAAACATTAGATTCCCAGAAGGTAGAAATAATTTTGATGGAACAAATAAAAAAGGACATATTGAAATAGATTTTGATAATTTATATGAAGGTTATGAACCTTATGTTTATGACAACAAGGAAGAAAAATGGCTTAAATCAAATGATTTTAAAAAAATAAGTCCAAAAAATATAAAAAAAATATCATTTTCTTTAATCCCTAAAAATTATGAAGAAGATATTGGAAATATTAAACATATAAATAACAACAATGAATTCCATTGTAAAATTACAAATTGGAAACCAGAAGGTAATATAAATCTAGGTGAATTAAAAAAATCTGATAATATAAAAAAAACAAATGTAATTTGTAATTATGATAACACTTATACTTATTCTCCTTTAAGAGTTGTTAATGATTATAAACGACAAAATTATAAAGATATATTAAGTTTTTATTTAGGTGCATCAAAATACTATGACAAGGAATTTATAAATAATAAATTCATAATAAATGACAAAAAAACATTTAATTATGCTTTTTATAATTGGTATAAAAATTATATAAAACATCTAAAAACAGCTAATATACAAATAATAAATTCTTTATCTATGGAATTAAAAGATCCAAAAGATGATTGGATTCAAAGAACCTATGATAATAAAAAAGCTACTACTTATTGGGAAGAACCAACCTATCTAATTAGTTTTACTAATGAAGAAATAAAAAATTATTATTTAAAAGTATATTCTAATCTAGCTAAAATATTAGATGAAGCAAAACTATTAAAAACCATGCAATTAGGAGAACCTTGGTGGTGGTATATAGAAAATGATAATTCTTATTCTCCATGTTTTTATGATAGAGCAACAAGAGAACTTTTTTTAAAGGATTATGGTTATACTATGAAAATATTTAAGTCCGCTTATGATGATTATACAAATTATGAGGAAACTATAAAATGGCTTCAAAATAAAAACGGGGAATTTAGTGATTATCTTATGATGAATCTAAAAAGGCAGTATCCTGATTTAAAATATACAATACTATTCTTTCCTCCATTTGTAACCGATGTTGATAGAGTTCCTAAGATGATGAGAGAAGTAAATTTTCCAATAGATTCATTTAAATATCCTAATTTAGATTTTATAATGATTGAAGATTATGATTATCTTATAAATAATGAACTTGAAAAACATAAACAAACGCTAAATATGCCTTTTGATGTTCTTGGTTATCCACCATCAAGAACGCATTATTTTGTTGGTTTTGATTTAACAGGCAAAAATAATTTGGTTTGGGATAATATAACTAAAGCAATTGATAACGGCTTTGAAAAAGAATTTTCACATATTTATATTTGGGAATACTACTATGTGAATCAAAGAGGATATA
Organism: Peptostreptococcaceae bacterium AGR-M142; assembly: GCA_045345765.1. Taxonomy (GTDB): domain Bacteria; phylum Bacillota; class Clostridia; order Peptostreptococcales; family Peptostreptococcaceae; genus JAOARY01. Next base: position 1,848,900 of record CP148265.1, on the reverse strand, counting down.
CTTATCAAAATTAATAATGATTTTAAAAAAAAGGCTATTTGGTTAAAAATAAAAGCACTCTTTCATTTTTAATTCAATAGCCTTTTTATTAAATTTAATAAAATAAATATTTATTTACTTTATCATATGAAAATTATTTGCATTCCTTTTTATTATCTTTTTTCTCCTTGAGCTTAAATGCTATTCCTAAAACTATTATAAATATAATAAATAAAATGAAATAACCGTATAGATTAAATACGCCTAATATCTTTTCATATAGAGGTTTTTTATATTCTATATTTCCACTTACATATATATTATTGTCTTTAGATTCAATCTTTAAATTTTCAAAAACAACAATATTATTATCTTTCTTTATATCATAAAACTCCAGATTTTTTGATTTTAAAAACTCTATACATGATTTAAAGCTTTTAAGTTCTAAATATGGATGATAAAAAAATCCACCCATATAATCTCTAACCATTGAATATTTATAATAATTGTTTTTAAGTTTTTCTAAATAATTTTTATCTCCTTCCTCAATAAAACCAAGATTCTCTGGAAGCAGTTTATTTGTCGTATTTGAATTATAAATCATATAAGGAAAATCTATAGTCACAAAACTTTCATCTGAAATTTGTAATTGACCTGTATAAGTTTTAAAATATTTATTTATTTCAAAATAAGCATCTTCACTTGCAGCATAATGGGGAAATTCAAAAGCTACAGGATAAATCCCATTTTTCGTTGATTCGTATAAAGCTTTTTTTATTTTTTTATATACATATTTTTTCATATTCACATCTAATGGTTTATCTTTTTTTCCATCAAAAAACTCAAACCCTTCACCAGTAACAATTTCATCATCTAAAGAATGTAAATAACCATGCAATACTATTCCTGCATTATTCTTTTGCATAATTCTTATTTGTTTAGTAAAATTTTCATTTTCGGATAAATCACTTATATAATTTGTATTTATATTTTTATAAGCTGGGATTAATGCTATCATATACGGAATATCTTCTTTTAATAAATATGAATCTATTCTTTGTAACTTATTTAAATCCCTAAACATATGAACATCTTCAATTCTTATAAATACACTTTTATTGTATTCATGTTCTTCCTTTAATATCTCATGATTAAAATCACAAAATACACCAAACAAACTATCATAAGGAATAAATCTTGATATAAAATAATTATTATCAATCTTATATATATATGGGTGAATAGAATTTCTATCAGCTATAAATGAATATACTTTTATATTTTTCAATATATGATTCATATCCACATTTTCTTGTTCTTCATTTATTAAATTTATATGAATTTTCTTTCCTTTTTGTTTTAAATAATCCTCTAAATTACTAAATTTAAAAAAATCAAATTCATAAAGCATTATATTATTTAAATTCCTTCTTACATCAGAATCTATAATATATTCATCTTTAGATTTTTTTATTTCTAATGATTTATTATAATAAACTTTATCTTTGAGATTATAAGATTTTATTTCATAATCCAAATTATTAATATTTAAATAACTATATATCCCCTTACCAATATAAATAATTTCATTTTTGTACTTTTTCAATTTATTAAGTAAATACTCATCTTGTATTTCATCCATGATAAAAATATAAGGATATGAAGACAAATCCATATCCTTATATTTTTTATTTTTAAAATCACTGATTTTTATTAATTTAGTCCTTACATTAAAATGATGCAAAGATTCATCTAATGTTTTTATTATGTCTTCCTTTTGACCTTTATAAGTTCTATTATTATAAAAAATTAGTATATCTTTATTTTTATATTTTAAAATATTAGCATTTTCATATGAAAAATCATTATAATATTTCTCAAAATTTTCTTCATTTAAATTTATAATAATATTTGTTTGTGCAAAGCAAATATTAAAACTAATTAAAATCATACATATTATATTAATTTTTAATATTTTCATCATTTACTCCTAAACTTTAAATTTATCGGTTTCATTTTTTAGACTTTCTGCTATATCATTAAGCTCTACTAAACTCGCTCCAATCTCTTCAAAAATACTGACTTGACCTTCTATATTTGAACTTATCTCCATTGATGCATTTGTGTTTCTTTGTGTTGATTCATCTACATCTTTCATAACAAGAGATATTTCTTCACTTGTCATAGCCTGTAGATTTGATAACTCTTTAATACTCACTATTTTTTTAGAAATATTATTAATTTGAGTTTCAATATTTCTAAATTCATTTTGAGCATCATTTGAAGCATTTAATGTCAAATCAACAAGTTCAACTTCCTTTTTAACTTCTTCACTTGTTTCTTTTATATTATCCTTAATCTCATTTACTATATTATTTATATTTTCTGCTGAAGAAGAACTTTGATCTGCTAATTGTCTTATTTCCTCTGCCACAACTGCAAAACCTTTACCAGCATCACCTGCTCTTGCTGCTTCTATAGATGCATTTAATGCAAGTAAATTAGTTTGCTCTGTTATAGATTTTATTATACTTAATATATCTATTATATTTACAGATTGTTTTTCTAAGCTTGTAATAGAATCTACAACTTTATTAGAATTTGCTTTTATATTTGTAACAGAATTTCCTACCATATTAATCTTTTGTCCACCAATGTCAACCGAATTTAATACATTTAACGATTCATCTTCCATTTCAATTGATCTTTTTAATATTGTATTAGCACTATTTGATAATTCATTTGCTTTATTTGAAGTATTCCTAACTGAAGCTGAGTAATTTTCAAGTTCTGAAGATATCTCAGTTGCTTCATTTGCAATTATTTCAATATTCCTATTCGCTTCGTCCAAAGCTTTGGATAATTGATTGGATGAATCAACCACTACATCTGTACTTGAAATTACATTACTAACAATATTTCTTATCTTATCTATAAATAATTGAATAGATTCTTTTAACATCCCCATTTCGTTTTGTTCACCAAAATAAATTTTATGAGTCAAATCTCCTTCTCCACGAGATAAATCATACAATTCCTCATTAGTCTTTTTAATTGGCTTTAATATAGTTCTTTCAAGTATTACTAATATAGTTACTAATATAATTATAAATAAAACAGATATAATTATATTTGAATTTATATTCTTAGCTACATTTGCATTTATAGTCTCTACTAATTCTTTATTTATTTTTTCAATTGAAGCTACTGACTCTGATGCTGCTTCTCTATAAATCTTTAAAATCCCTTCATCTTCATTTAATCCAATTTCAATATCTGTGTTTACCATATTTATAAAAGACTCTTTATAGTTATTTAAAAGACTTATTAACTGTGATTTTGAATTAGCATCAATATTAGAATTTCTTATTTGAGTTTCAAATATATTTGAATTATTTATTAATTTATCTTTATAGGATATATCTTTTCTTAATAAATAATCTTTTTCATTTCTTCTAAGCTGTAGCATACTTACTTTTAATAAATTATTATTGAATCTATCTAAATAATCTTCTATTTCATGAACAGCATTTCTAAGATCACCTAAAAGACCATAATCTGTATAACCTCTTTTTAACAATAATTCTTTGGAAGACATAAAAGAATTTTTATAAATTTCAACATTATTTTTTAAATTTTCGTACTCATTAACACCTACAAAAGGCTTTAAATACTCTAATTTATTTAAAACAATCTGATAATTTAATTCCATATCATCAAGATACTTACTCTTTTTTGTCTCAAAAAAATCTTTATTTATAGTTTCTCTTAATATAAAATCTTTTTCATTCTTTCTCATATTTAATATTGCTATTTCTAATTCCTGTGTAGACTCTAATTTAGTCATTTGAGTTTTAGCTAAAAAGCTTATACTCCTATATGAATACATTATTTGTACAAACAATATTATCGCAATCAACAAAAAACCTACACTCAAAACTCTTGAAATTTTTAAATTCTTAGTCATAATTCCACCTCTCTTTAAAGATTTATTTTATTCTTATTTATTTGATTTATCCCATTAAAATCAATATCTATAAATATTAATACAAATTTTTCTTACCGTTTATATATATACCTTAAATTATAATAATTAAATAATTTATTATTTAATTATTATTTTATTCTTTTAATAATATCTCAGTAACAAAGTGATTTTTTGAAAAAATACAATAAAAAAAGCCATAATCTATATAGATTATGACCTTATTTTTATACAAAACTTTGCTTTAAGCCTCTACCTTTAGCTTCATATATTTGATTTATACTTATAACTGCATTTTTATCTACCTTATTTACTAATGATTTGATATCTTTCATTTTGTTATTTTGTGCAACTAAATATATAACTTTCTTAGAATCTTCCTTATATCCACCTTCTCCATGTAAATAAGTTATACTAAGATTCATATCATTAATTAAATAATCTCCAATCTCTTTGTTATTATTAGAAATAATAAGCATAGATTGTTTTTCATTTCCGATATTTTTAATTCTATCTAATACTTCATAACTTATATACAGTGAAATTATTGTATATAGTCCTTTATCTATTCCAAATTTTAATGCTCCAAAAGTTACTATAATCATATTACAAAACATCAAAGTATCTTTTATTTCAATATCTTTTGTTCTCTTTAGATATGTTGCAATTATATCCATCCCACCTTGAGAACTTCTATTTTTAAAATTAATCCCCATACCAATACCATTTAATACTCCCCCAACTATGCAAGAAAGCATTATATCATTGTTAAGATCAATTGATAAGTCTTCAGTTATTCCTAATATGAATGAAAATAATATCATAGTTACAAAACTATTGATTGTAAATTTCTTATCTAATTTATAATAAGAAAATATGAACAATGGTATATTTATAATAAGAACTATAAGTCCCTTATTAAATCCAGTTAAAAAATTTACTAAAACAGCAATACCTCCAGTTCCACCGCTCAAAAGTTTATTTGGTGCTAAAAACATATTAATAGCAATAGCAGAAAGAAAACTTGCAACTATTATCCACAAATATTTTTTTATTTCTTCTTTAAAATTTAACATATAGACCACCTTTTTATTTATATAAAAAAAATTATTTTCTTCTTGATTCACCTTTAGTATACCAAAAATATTTTATTTTGCAAGTATACTTGCAAAAAAGTTTTTTACAAAATAATTTCCTTCATTTTTATAGGTATCTAGTCATAGGAAATCATTTTCTTTTGATGTTAATTATTTGTTCAATTCATTTATCTTTTATCTGATTATTTACAAAATAAAAAATAAGGGGCTGTCGCATTAAGAAATTTAGATACAATATATTGTGTTATAAATTTTAAAATAATCACAATATGCTTTATCATTTATCCTTAGTGCAAAAGCTCCTTATTTCTTGTAGTTTTAATCTATCTATAATTTTTTTAATTCAATCAATTTCTTTCAATTAAAATCTATTTAGATGAATTATTTAAGCTAAATAGATTAATATCCCACAAAACTGAAGTACACTTCCTGCAAGTACAAATCCATGCCATATAGCATGGTTATATGGAATTTTTTTAAATGAATAAAAAATAGTTCCCAAAGTATATACAATCCCACCTGCTAGTAACCACAGTAAAAATCCTTTTGGTGCATTTGCCATCATAGGCTTAATTGCTATAACCACAATCCAACCCATAAGGATATATAATGATGTTGAAAAAACTTTGTATTTATCAAATTTATTATGATTTATCGCCTTAAATACTATTCCAAATATTGCAATCGCCCATATTGAAATAAGTATCCCAATTCTCCAAGCTCCATCCATAACCAAAAGAGCTATTGGTGTATAGCATCCTGCTATGTATAAAAATATAGAAGAATGGTCAAATATCCTGAATATCTTTTTTATTTTCTCTTTTCTAAAACTATGATACAAAGTAGAAAAAGTATATAAACATATTGATGAAACTCCATAAATACTAAATCCTACAATAGCAGGTACATTCTTTTTCCAAATTGAATATACTAAAAGTATAGTAAGTGCAACTATACTAAATACCACACCAAGCCCATGAGTTATACTATTTGCAATTTCTTCGCCAATAGAATATCTCTTTGATAAAAGTTCTTTATTTTGAGTCAAAATAACACCTCCGCATATTTTTATGTTAAAAATAATGATTTTCATTATCTATTTCCCTACTTATATTATATCTTATAATTTACTTTTTCATAAGAATAATTTATAAATTATTTTCAAAATTAATAAATCAAATTTAATTAAATACTTAAAATAGCTAATTTCGAAAGAAGTACAAAACTTTATTTAATAATAATTTTAATTTATAAATTTAAACCAATCAAGTAGTATTTTTTACATTTTTAATAAATTTTAAAATATATAGAAAAAGGATATAATAACTATATTAAATAAACTAAAGAAAGAAGTGGTTATTATGCAAAAATCCAAATTATTAATATTAAGCTTAATATCATTACTTTTGTTAAGCTCCTGTTCTTATGAAAATAATAATATATATACTGGAATAATAGATTCAAATAAAATTGATATAAGTAGTGAAATAGGTGGAATGCTAAATAAAGTCTATGTCCAAGAAGGAGATAGCGTAAAGAAAGGTCAAATACTTGCAATAATAGATACAACTAAATTAAAAATACAAAAGAATAAATTAGAAGCTAATTTAAAAGAAGCATCAAATGCCTTAGAACACACAAAAAACCCTATTAAAAAAGATGAAATAAGAAAAGTAAGAACAAAAATCACTCAGCAAAATACCATTATAGAACAATTACAAAAGAACTATGATTACTCACTTAATCTCTATGAACAAAATAAAATACTTTATGAAAATGGTAGCATATCAAAAGATGTATACGATAATAACAGTCTAAAAAAAGATAATGATTATTATAATCTAAAACAGGCAAAGGAAAATTTAAAATACTTAAATCATGATCTTAATTTATTGATTCTTGGTTCAACCAAAGAAGAAGTAAATATATCACAAGCAAGATACGAAAAAGCTTATTACGACCTTGAAAGTCTTAATTATGATTTGTCAAAAGAAAATATAATAGCAACCAAAGATGGAATAATCGAAAGCCTTAATTTCGATGAAGGAGAATATATAACTGCATATTCTCATTTCGCTACAATAAATGATATCTCTTCTTTATATTCTTATTTCTATATAGAAGAAAAAAATCTTTCAAAAATAAATTTAGGTGATAAATTAAAACTCAAATTAGATTACAAAGATAAAGATTTGGAAGGCGAAGTTATTTATATATCTTCTTATGGCGAATTTACTCCTAAAAATATAGAATCAAAAGAAAATAAACAAGAAGTAGTATTTAAAATAAAAGTTAAAATAAATGAAAATCTAAAATCTGGTCAATTAATTGATTTGCAACTTGAAAGGAATAAATAAATGTCTGATTATATAATAAAAATAGATAATATAAAAAAAAATTTCGATGATTTTTACGCTCTTAAAGGTATTAATTTAAATATCGAAGAAGGAAAAATCTTTGGAATCTTAGGCCCTAATGGTGCTGGTAAATCAACTTTAATTAGAATTATCTGTGCAATACTAGAACCAAGCTTTGGTAACGCCTTTGTTATGAATATGGATGTTATAAAAAACAGCGAAAAAATAAAAGAAAATATCGGTTATATGTCCCAAAAATTTAGTCTTTATAATGATTTGACCGTATTAGAAAATCTAAGATTCTATAGTGAAATATATAAAATAGATAAATCAATAAAAAAAGATAGAATAGAAAAAATTCTAAAACTATCATCTTTAGAAGACAAAAGAAATACATTAGCTAAAAATCTTTCTGGAGGTCTAAAACAAAGACTAGCTTTAGGATGTTCAATTATTCATAAACCAAAAATTTTGATTTTGGATGAACCAACATCAGCAGTTGACCCTGTATCGAGAAGATTATTTTGGAGTATAATATATGATTTATCTAAAGAAGGCATAACAATCCTTGTAACAACTCATTATATGGATGAGGCTTTAACTTGTGATGAAGTGGTATTTTTATTCAAAGGTCAAATAATTGGTCAAGGTAATCCTGCTGAGCTTATTAAAGAACATAATGTATCTAATTTAGAAGATTTATTTATAAAATATTCTAAGGAGTATTCAGATATATCTGTAGATAGTTCATTTAGCGATTTAAAATTCTTTAAAGAAGGTGAATAATATGAATTTCACTAGATTTTTTGCAATAGTAAAAAAAGAATTTATACACATAAAAAGAGATAAACCAAGCCTTATCGTTGCCATTATGATGCCTTTAATGTTCATATTGTTATTTGGTTACGCGGTAAACAGCGATTTATCGAATATCAAAATTGCCGTTTTGGATATGGACAAGACCTCAAATAGCAAAGAGCTTGTTGATAAGTTTAAGACTTCAAATTATTTTATTGTGGATAATTATCTAAAAAATATAGATGATTTAGAAATTATGATAAAGGAAAATAAAATAAAAGCAGGGCTTATAATTCCAAAAGGTTTTTATAAAAAAAATCTAAATAAAAGTATTCAATTTATAATAGATGGTGTTGATCCTACAACTGCAAAAACCGCTTTACAAAGTGGACTTTTGATAATTCAAGATTATAATTTTAAAATAGTTACTAAAAATAAAAAACTACTATCAAATATCAATCAAATAGATATAAGACCAAAAGTGTATTATAACCCTAATCTAAAGAGTTCTAATTTCACAATCCCAGGACTTATTGGACTTATAATGCAAAATATAACCGTTATGCTTACTGCATTTTCTTTGGTTCGAGAAAAGGAAAACGGAACAATGGAATTACTTATTGTAACCCCTATTAAATCATTAGAATTAATTCTAGGAAAAATGGTTCCTTATATATTGATTGGAAGTATAGATTTTCTTATAGCTCTAAGCTTTGGTACATTTTGGTTTGATGTTCCTATAAGAGGTAATTTATTTTTGCTTTTATCACTTGGTTTATTATTTGTAATCTGTTCTTTATCAATAGGTATGTTAATCTCAACGGTTGCCAAGACCCAAGGACAAGCTATGCAAATGTCTATAATAATAATTTTACCAAGTGTATTGCTTTCAGGCTTTGTTTTTCCAAGAGAAGAAATGATTGCTCCTATTAAGATGCTTGGAAATGTAATTCCGCTTACTTATTTTCTTAATATTTTAAGGGGTATAATTCTAAAAAATTCTACTCTTATTAATTTGAGATTCGATATATTAAATCTTAGTATAATAACATTTGTACTTTTATTTTTAGCATCTATTAAATTCAAAAAAACACTTAGCTAAAATTTTTGCTAAGTGTTTTTTATTAATATTAATTATTTATCGTAATTGCTTTATTTATGATTTTTTTTGAATCATTTAAATTTATTTTCATATTAACTTTATCAATAGTTTTTAGAAAATTTATATTTCCTTTTAATTCTTTTGATATTTTGTTTTTCTTCTTATAATTATAACTATCCAAATCATTTTCAAATATATCTATATCTGTTGATATTTCATACATATTGATATCTGATTTTATATCATATACAAAAATATTTTCTTTTATGTCGCTAGTAATAGCTACCAAACGCTCATCACCATCAATATCAACAAAAATAAATTCAATTTTTGTATCTTTATATAAATTATCATTTTTCAAATTTATTATTTTTTCATATGTTTGTCCATTATCTTTTATATTAATTTTTAGTCTACTATAAGATACTATATCATCCTTAAAACTAATAGTATCAGCTAATGAATTTTCAAAATTTCTAGTATAACTTTCTTCTTTTTTATCAAGATTTTGATTCCAAGCTTCGATTGTAAGCTTTATTTCTTCTACTTTATTATTTGTTTTTACTTCATATGATAATTTATTTTTATCTATAGTCATATTCACATTTGACAGTAATTTAATATCTTTTAATTCATATATAGTTTTTGTATCTTTATTATAATCAAATACCAAATCATCACAAGCTACTTTTACATCTTTCCCTTTCGTTATGCCTACTTTTTTTTCGATAAAATCTGTATTTTCATCATCATGCTCATTAAGTCTAACAGTCTTAGATTCTTCAATCGCAAAAGATGGTGATACTGCTGATATAAATATTGCTCCTACTACTAAAAACTTTGCTATATTATTTCTTAAATTCATTATCTAGCACCTTCCTATTATGTCTATTTTTTTGTCAGTCAAAAAAATTACTTTATGCGCATATAATTTATGTATTTCCCAATAAAATTATTTTATAGCAATATTTGCCCGAAGTCAATTTTTTGATTTTAATCTATTTTTAAGCATACTTAATACAATTAGCCTTAAATATGATTTTATTCATTTTATTAATATCAATTAAATTCATTAACCATAAAATAATTTGTAAGATTATATTCACTATAATGTCCTATACATTTAAATCCTAATTTTTCGTACAAAGATTTATTGTATAAGCTTTGAGTTTCTAAAGTTACTACCAAATTATTTTGCTTTGCATAATCCAATATATTTTTGATTACAAAACTTCCTATCCCTTGTTTTTGATATTCCTTTTTTACTACAATTAGATCAATATGAATAAAATCCTTATGCACAAATTCATCTATCCAAGAAGAATCCATACTATCTAAAATTTTTTTCGCTCTTATATATTTTTTTAATCCCATGATACTTATTAATCTTAGAGATTTAAACAATGCTATTTTTGTTTTAAAAAATAATTTAAAATCTTCTTTTTTACTTGTTCTTTTGCATATCAAAACAACTGCTTTTTTGTCCTTAGAATCTGCATATACTCCATGATATTTCCAAAATAATTTGATATAAATCTTAAAAAAACATCTTATAGCTTTAGCTCTTTTATTATCATCTTCTTCTATTATTTTATAAAGCAAATCATCATAAAAACCTTTTGAAAATTCTTCTACGCTATATTCAAACTCTTCTTTTTTAAGCTTATAAAGACACAAAATCCCACCCCTAAAATATTTTTGTTAAGCTAATAAATTAATTTTTTAGCTTATTTTTTTAATAAAATATAAAATAAAGTCCAATGATTTAATAATCATTGAACTAATAATATCTTAATTTTTTATATAAAATTCCTTTGCTATCACAGCTTGGATTTTTGGATATTCTATATCATAATTTAATTTCTCAAGTTCATCCTTTATAGGTCTTAATTTTTCAAACCCAATCTTATCAATAACATCAAGAATCAAACTTTGTTCTTCATCTGTATACAAATCTTTAAAATCTATATCAAAATCAATCTCACCGTATTCCTTAAAATAAGTGAATATATGATTAAATAAAGTTCTTTCTTGTATTTCATATTCTTCTATTACCGAATAAAAATCTTTTGTTTTTAATTCATTTAAATAAAATTCAAAAGCCTTTTGTTTTTTGCCATTACTCTTTTTTTCTTTTTTAGTATTAGTTGTTTTTATATTATTTATCTTCATTTCATCTTTAAAACTACAATCAATTTCGTTATCCTCTATATACTTATTTATAACTGGTAAGAATTTATCTTTATATTTCTCAAGTTTTTGTTCACCAACACCATTAATTTCTAAGAATTCTGCTTCATTAGAAGGTAATTTTATAGACATATCTTTTAATGACATATCTGAAAAAATCATATATGGCGGTACTTTATTCTCTCTTGCTACTTCCATTCTAATTCCTTTTAATATATCCAGTAATGAATTATTTTCTTCAAGAACAATTTCTTTTTTAAGCTTTTGTTTTATCAAAACTTCCATATTTCCTTTTAATATATCTATTGATGTTTGGTTCAAAAACACCGTTGGAAACTTAGAATTAGTTTGTTCTAAATACTTTAAGGATAACAGTATATTGATAAATTCTTTTAAATCTTCCTTAGAATAATCATTCATTATGTTGTAGGTACTAAGTTTATCTAAATTAAAATCAGATACCTTTTTATTTTTAGAACCTCTTAATACATCTATAATCATATTAACTCCATAAGGTCTTTTCATTCTATATATACAAGATAAAACTTTCTTTGCATCCATAGTTCTATCTATTACTTCATAATCTTCATTGCAATTACTACAATTGTTGCATTTATTAAAATCATCTTGACCAAAATAATCCAATATATATTTCTTATAACAATCCACACTATGAACAAATTCATTCATAAATTTTAGTTTTTTGAACTGATCTTCTTGTCTTAATGGATTAGATACACTTGATTCTATTAGATATTTTTGTAATACAATATCTTTAGAATCATATAAAAGTATACATTCACTATCCAAATTATCTCTTCCAGCCCTTCCTATCTCCTGATAGTAAGCTTCTATATTTGAAGGCAAATTATTATGGATAATATATCTAATATCGGGTTTATCAATCCCCATACCAAATGCATTAGTTGCTACCATAATTGGTTTTCTATCATAAACAAAATCCTCTTGATTTGTTTGTCTTTCCAAATTACTTAGTCCACCATGATATCTTGTAACATCATAGTAGTTAGAATTTAGTATTTCACTAATACTTTCAACTTCTTTTCTAGTTGCACAATAAATTATTCCTGACTTATCTTTATTATTCTTTACATAATCCAAGATATAATTCTTTTTATTAATACCTTTTAGCACTTCTATACTCAAATTTTCTCTATCAAATCCAAAGCTATATACTTTTGGATTTTTTAATTTAAGTATTTTTACGATGTCTTCCTTTACTTCTTTTGTAGCTGTTGCAGTAAATGCACTTACAACAGGATTTGAATTTATTATATCAATAAAATTTTTTATATAAGTATAACTTGGTCTAAAATCATGTCCCCACTGCGATACACAATGTGCCTCATCTATTGCGATTTGAGATATATTTAAATTCTTTATTTGAGATATAAATTCCTTCGATTTTAATCTTTCTGGTGCTATATAAAGAATCTTTACATTACCAATACTAGCTTCATTTAATATATCTTGTATTTCAAAATTATCTAATGAACTATTTATATAATAAGCTTTTATTCCATTTTCATTTATGGAATCTACTTGATCTTTCATAAGTGATATAAGTGGTGATATTACTATTGTTATTCCATCTAACATAAGCGATGAAATTTGATAACAAATAGATTTTCCTCCACCTGTTGGCATTATAGCTAAAGTGTCGTTTTTTTCTACTATTTTAGTTATTATCTCTTCTTGCCCTTTTCTAAAACTATCATAACCAAAATATTTCTTTAATATATTCTTTGCATTCAAAATAAATTCTCCTCTCTTTAGCTATATTTTAGCATATTTTTTCAATAAAAAAAGACAAACTAAAAAGTTTGTCTTTTGATATCAGTTGTAACTTTATATATTATAAAGAAGTTACGTTTGAAGCTTGAGGACCTTTTTGTCCTTCAACTATTTCGAATGATACTTCTTCATTTTCTTCTAAAGTTTTGAATCCGTCTTTATTTATTTGAGAGAAATGTACGAATACATCATTTCCGTCTTCACCTGTTATAAATCCAAATCCTTTTTCTGCGTTAAACCATTTAACTGTACCTTTCATGTAGATACCTCCATAATTCTTATTTATCGAATCCATACCAACCTACAATAATGCTAATTTTGAAGAATATCTAAAATGAAGCTAACTTGTTATAGTTTGTAAATCTTTATCTCTCAAACTGAAAGTGATTCTTATCATTTAATAGAAAATCAAAACCTTAATTATTAAGGGTAGTACTCTAATTCAACATCTCAACTTATTATAACACCACAAAAAACAAAAAGCAATAAAATTTAAAAATATATTTCAAAATAATAATATTTTATATTACAAAACCTTTGTAAACAGTCAATTAGACCCAAATATATTTTTTTTAACTTTATAATATAAATTCATCTATCTTGCTACCAAACTTTGAAGTTTTGATTTCAAGTCTTGTTGGAATTCTTTCTTTTAGTTCTGGAACATGTGATATTATACCTACTAGTCTACCATATTCCTTTAATTCTATCAATGTGCTTATAGCACTATCTAAAGATTCTGGATCTAATGTTCCAAAACCTTCATCTATAAATATAGTATCCAAACTAACTCCACCTGCGTAAGATTTTATGATATCACTAAGTCCAAGTGCCATCGCTAAAGATGCCTTAAAGCTTTCCCCACCAGATAAAGTTTTTACACTTCTTTTTTGACCAGTAAAATGATCAAATACATCAAGGTCTAACCCACCTTTTTTATTTTTATTTTGAACCTCATATTGAATCTTTAATTCATATCTTGATGAAGTCATTTTCAGTAATCTTTGATTCGATGCTCTTAATATATCTTCCAAAAACTTTGCAAGCACATATCTTTCGAAACTTATATTATTTATATTATCACTACCACGCTCAGCATTTGCGACTTTTGATAGATTATCTATAATTTTATTTTCATCTTCATAATGTTTTATTTTTTCATGTTTCTTTATTATATCTTCTAAAACCTTATTATTATATTCATTTTTATTTTTTATAAAATTAAACCTATTATTATTCTTTTCTATAACTAATTTAAATTCTTCTAACTCATTAGCCAAATCATCTATGTTAGTTATTTTCATATCTTTAGTTTTTAAGTTCAAATCTTTTAATTTATTTTCTAATTCATTTAATATCTTGTTAAATTTATCATATTCATCTTTTAATATATTTAATTTTTCTTCTTGTATATATGATTTTTTATAATCATCATAATCCACAAATTCATTTTTAATTATTTTATTTTCTAATTCTTTTAATTTTTCTTTTATTCTCTCATTTATTATTTCTTTATTTTCTATTAATATCTTCTTAGATGTTTCTATCTTTATTAGTTCATTTGTTGCTCTATTAAATTCTTCTAATGCTCTTTTATAACTTTCTTCTAAAGAAATATATTCTTCTTGCTTTTTGTTTATTAAATTATTAAGTTCATCTATGTTAGTATCTATTTGCAATGTTTTTTTCTTTTCTTCTAAGCTTCCTAATTTTTTATTATAATCTTCCCTTAAATCCTTTAGTTTATTTGTAATTTCCTTTAGCTCTTTTTTTAAATCTTCTATCTTTTTATTATTAATTTCTTTCTTTAGCTTTAATTCTTCTTTTTTTAATTCAAATGATTTAATTCTCTTTTGTAATTCATTTAGATTTTCTTTCTTTTTCTTTAAATTTTCTTGTTCATCTGTTATAAACTCATCTATATAAGATAATATTATTTCATCCTTTAGGTATTTTTCATCTTCTTTTAATTTAAGCATATTTATATAATTGGCTTTGATATAATCAAAATCTTTATAGAGTTCTGCTCTTTTTTGGACACCAATATCTTTTTGATCTTTTAATTTACTATCTATTTGTTTGATTTCATATTCTAATTTTGTTATTTGATTTTCTTCTTCTCTTAATTTATCATCTTCTTTTTTAGCTTGTTTTTCTAATTTTTCTATATCTTCTTCCTTTTTTTGATATATAGTTTTTTTCTTTTCATAATCCTCTTTACTAATTTCTATTAGATTATCAAATGATTTAATATGATTCTTATCATGTTCTAAAGAGCCACATACAGGGCAAGGTTTATTATCTTCTAATTTAGTTGCTAAAAAATACGCTTGATTCTTTATAAACTTTCCTTCCATATCATTTAGGCTAATTTTTTCTTCTTTCAAATCTTTTTTAGCTTTTTCAATCTTATTATTTAATAAAAGCATATTTTCTTTTAATTTTTTATGATTTAATTTTAATCTATCTAAATTTACTACTTCTTCTTTCTTCTTAGCATCATATTTCTTAAACATCATTCTCGCATCATTTAATTGTTTCTTTTTTATGTTTATATGATTTTCCTTATAGGAAATTATGCTATTTATATTTTTTAAAATATTATTTATTTCTAATTCTATTTCATTTGTTCTACTTAACTTTTGTTCTTCTTTTAATATATTTTCTTCTTCTTTTTGAATTTTTGTTATTTCTTTATTTGCTTTTATTTCATCTTCTTCTTTTTTAGATAATAAATCTTGTTCTTTTATTATATTTTTATTATAAAGCTCTAATTCCTTATTTAAATCATCTAATGTTAGTATTATCTTTTTCTTTTCGTTTAATTTATCTATTTGTAATTTTATATTATCTCTTAGTTTTTTTCGTTCTTCGCTTTCTTCTTTATCTTTATTAACTTTTGCTTTTTTAAGCTCTTCTTTTAAAGCTATTAGATTTTCTTCTAATAATATTAATTTTTCATCATTCGTTTTCTTATCATTTAATAATTCATTATATTGCTTATCTATTATATTTATTTCTTTGGCTTTATTAGCTTTTTCTATCTTTAATTTCTTTAAATTGTTTATTTCTTTATTTTCAAATAAAGATAGTAATTTATTAGCTATATCTTCTTTTTCCTCTAGTAATTCATTATCTGATTTTTTCTTTTCTATTAATTTTATAAAATCTTCTTTTTTTAGTTCTAATTTCTTTTGTTTCTTATCTAGTTCTAAACAAATATCACTATTTTTTTTTATAAATGAATTTAATAATTTAAGTATAAAATCCACATTTTTATTTTCACTATCTTTTAATGTCTTTAATTTATTTAATAAATCTATAAAACTAAAATCTTCATTCATGTCTTTATTTTCATTTATTTCTTTATCCTCATCTTGTTTTATAATTTCATCTTCCAATAACTCAAAAGAATAATCCAAATCTATTTTGTTTATTGATTCATCTCTTAAATTTCTTTCATCCTTTATCTTTATATATATTTCTTTTGATTTTTCTTTTAATTTATTTTGCAAAAGCTCATACATTGAAGTATCAAACAATTTCTTTAATATACCTTCTCTTTCATCAACAGAACAAGTAAGCAATTTCTTGAATTCTCCTTGAGGTATCATCATTATTTGTTTGAATTGATTATGATCTAAGCCTATTATTCTTTGAATTTCTGCTTCTACATCCTTTTGTCTTGTAAGAGGTTTTTTGTCCTCATTTAAAAATAGTAATTCAACCACAGATTTTTGAGTTGTTGTTCCTTCTCCTCTTTTTTTAGGAACTTCTTGTTCTGGGATTCTTTTTATTTTGTATGATTTATTTCTAACCTCAAACTCAAGTTCAACATAAGTAAGATCATTAATATCTGCAAATTGACTTCTTAAATATTTATTATCTCTTGTGCTTCCACTTACATTTGCATAAAGCACGTAAGAAATTGCATCAAATATTGTCGTTTTTCCTGAGCCAGTTTCACCAGTTATCAAAAATAGACTATTTTGTTCTAATTTATTGAAATCTATTATTTGCTCATCTTTATAAGGTCCAAATGCGCACAAATTAAGTTTTACAGGCTTCATTATCTATCCTCCCAAAGCTTTATTTCTTTTGCAAAATCTTTTAATATATTTTTTTTATTTTCATCAAACTCCATATTAGTATTTTCTTCATAAAAATCTTTAAACAACTCAAGTATATCTTTTTTTTCAAAATCTTCATTATCTACATCTATTTTTTTATCAGATATATTTCTTTTTAATTCAATCTTTAATAAATTAGGATATACAGCCTTTAATTTAGATGGTGCATCATATATTTGACCCTCATCTGTAAGTATAGCCATTATATAATCATCTAAATTAGTATCTTTATATACATTTTCATCTATCAAATCATCTAAATTTCCCTTTATTATTCTTAAATCCCTTCTTGGAATTAAATCCAATAATTCATAAGAAAACTCACCTTTGTCTTTTAACTCCACTAAAGTAACTGCTTTTCTTTGATTATGTTCCGAAAAAGAATATTTCATCAAAGAACCACTATATCTTATATTTTCATTTAATACCTTTTGAGGCTTATGAAGATGCCCAAATGCACTATAATCAAAATCAGTAAAATAATTTACATCTATATAATCAGACCCACCAATACTTAAAGGTCTTTCTGAATCAGAAACCTCTACATCTTCTTTTTTATTTAAATTGATAACAAATCCATGATATATGACTATATTTCTTTCATCCTTATTCATATTAGACTTTATATTATCTGTAATTTTTTTTAGTAAATCATCATGTGTTTTTATTTCATCATCCTTATAAATAAATCTACCCACTGAAACATCGATATAAGGAATTGAATATATATTCAACTTTCCATATTCATCTTCCAACACAATTTTTTTGATATTTTTATCGACTTCTCCAACAATATAAAGTCCCTGGTCTTCAAGAAGTTTGTTTCCAAAAGAAAGTCTATTAGAACTATCATGGTTTCCTGATATCATTATTATTTTTTTCTTCATTTTTAGAACAACAGTATTTAAAAATTCATTTAATAACTCCACTGAACTAACAGGAGGAATTGATCTATCATAAATATCTCCAGCTATTATAATCAGCTCTGGATTATATTTTTTTATCATCTCTATTAATTTATCCAAAACATATTTTTGGTCTTCATCCATATGTATTCCATGAACCAATTTCCCCAAATGCCAATCTCCAGTATGCAAAATTTTCAAACAGCTCACCTCTTTGAATAAGTATTTTTAATATATTAATTAAGCTGATTATATCATACAATATATTTATTTTTTTATAACTCTTATACTTCTCATTTCACACTAATATTTAAATTAATAAATTCAAAAATATTAAAATTACTATAAAAAAGACTATTTAGAACAATATTACTTTTTGTTCTAAATAGTCTTTTTATTTCTATTTAAAATTTCTAAATATCCAATTTTTATTTACAAATATAATATTAATACTAAATATAATTTAACAAACTTGTAGCCATATTTGCTCTTAACATCATACTCTTCATATTTTGAGTTCTTATATCGCTTAGATTCATTTCACTACTAAATCTTTGATTGTTATGATATTTCATAAACTCTTTAAAAATCTTCATTTGTTCATCCTCTTTACTTAACTTAACATTATTTTTATCATTAGTTTTTGACTCAGTTTTTTTTGTATCATCTTTAGAAGTTTCAACCTTCTTTTCATCTGTTACTTTAGCATCCTTATTTATTTCATTTGTAGTCTTTTCACTTTCTTTTAACTTTTCTTCTTCCTCTATATTTCTAGTCATCATTTTGAAATATTTACTGCTATAAACATCTGTAAGTCTTGTTGATTGCATTGAAGTACTTATTCTCATAAACTCTACCTCCTTATTTTTTTTTCGAACTATATATCGACTAAGCTGTAGAGATATTCAATTGAATATATTTTTAAGTTTTATTTAAATAAATAGTTGATTATTCGAATATTTTTCTTTTTTCTTCTATAAAAGACGGTATATAATCTGTCCTTGTATTTATTTTAATTTTCTGATTATTTTCGTTATATCCAAATAATATAATATATAAAAAAAACCTCTATTTAATAATTTAAACTTCTTAGAAGTTTACCTTATTAAATAAAAGTCTTTTTAAACTAATAATGTATTATATAAGTCCTATAAAATATTTTATATGTTTTTTTATCATACCCTAAATCCCTATGTACTTAATCTTTATTAAGTTAAATACGTTTCTAATTTGTTTGCTAAAATTAAATAAAGTTCATATTCTCTTTTATTACCAATCTCTAACTCTTTATTTCCTCTTAATTTAATTCTTTCTATCCAATTCGCCTCTTGTACCTCTTTAACCTCATATCCTTCTTTACATTCTTTAATATTAACATCTGCCAAACTTATTTTAAAAGATTCTTCAACTCCAATTACACCCTTTAATAACATCTTTAAGTTAAGTTCATGCAATTTTTTTCTACTCATAGATTTTATATTATATTCTTTTTTTAATTCTAACCAAATATCTGTTTTGGTTTGACTCTCTGCATTTTCTTCACGTTCCTTTTCTAAATCTTTTGTCTTTTTTAAAAAGGAATCGGTTTCACTATTCTTCAAAAAATTTTCACTATTCTTTAGAAAATGCTTTAAAAAGTTTGTGTTTTTTCTTGAAAATACAGATTGATATTCTACAGAAATTCTCATACATTCACCTTCTTCAGCTATTAAATTTTCTCTCAAACTCAGTCTACCATTAATTTTAATCCCCTTGTTTACTACTATAATATATATTTTTAAAATATTTTAATAAAACTTAAGTTTTATTTGAAATACAACTCAACATTATTCTTAAAATATTCTAAATAAGAAAATACATATCTTAATATATTTCGGATAATATCCAAATAAGTTTATACAATCTAACTATATTTGCATAAACTTAATTTAAAATTCAGATTAGCCATTCGAAAAAAATTCAAATAACTAAAATTAAAATTTATCAAAATCATATCATATATAAATAATTTTGATTATCAATTAATTCTCAAATAAATTATTTCTTAATATCTTAGAATCAAAATCTATAACTATCATTAATAATTATTATATAATATAATTCTCTGGTAGTAAATTAAAGGTTGGTCTTATTCCCTAGTTAAAAAGACCTAAATTTACTAAATTAAAAGTATATTTGAAATATTTTTTAATATAATTTTATAAAAAACCCTTTTTCGACATTTTTCTTCATATTTTTTATTGATTTTAATTCCAAAGAACTAGTACCTAAAAAAGTTTTTATATGTATATTTAGATTATTATTGTTATTTATTTTGAATAATTTTTATGATTAAATTTATATTTATAAAGAAATTATTTTTTCGATTAAATCAATTATTATTCCCTATAGTTTTTTACTACAAAATTTAGTTAAATAAAACATTAATTTTATAACCTTACATTAAAATATTTAAAGTTCGTGTTTTTTATTTTTATATATAATATATTTATACTTGAATAGCGGAAATATTTTGTCGAAATTCAATAGATTTTTTCCTCAAAAAACTACTTTTATCATCATTTTTTAATAATAATCTATATATTATTTTATATTAATGTATAGATTTTGAATTTTAATAATAATTATTTTTGTTTTTCAATTTTATTTTTTTGTTTTAATAATCAAAAAACCTATAAACGACATTTTTCATCATCCATAGGTTATATCTACTTAATCTATTCTGTTTTACTTATTTTAATTTTCATCAAATTGTATCTACAACTATATATAATGTCTTCTATCTGATTTTATATTTTATTTCATCTTCCATACCCTCAAATTTTTCAACTATCAATTTTGAATAATTAAGTGCATCATTTGCAGATAAATTTTGTTCTATATATACATTATCACTAATTTTAAAAGGATTTTTTAATTCTTCTTCACCTTTTGCAATTATAGTTTTTCTTCTACCCTCAAAGTCCTTATGTTTAAGCAAACTATCAAATAATTCTCCATCATATTCATACATCTTAGAACAAACCATTCTAAAAAACTCTCGCCATGAAGAAATTATTATTCTTTCTCCAACTATATTTATCTCATAAGGTTCTCTTCCTGTAACATTATTATCTTCCATAAGCTCAAATTCATTTCTTATGTCATTATCATTTATACTATTGATTTTCACATCCAAAAGTGGCCATATAACCTTGGCTTTTTTAAATAATTCATGACCTCTTTTATTTATCGTATCTTCATTCCAATATTCATACCTTGTAAGTTCTCTATTAAGATATATATTTGATTCTTCTAATATTATCTTCTTTTCTCTATAACTTTTGTTTGATAGTTCCCCATTATAACCACTTAAAGTCAAATTACCTACTCTATGAAGATATTTGGTATGAATATCTTTGTATTTCTTACCCAAATCAACTTGCCACTTAGGAGTTAATGCTTGTGGCATTATATGTTCTATTGTTACATCATTAAAATCTATTCTTTCCTTGCTATTTTTGCATTCTAATTTTTCAAGTAAATATTTATTTTGCTTAAAATTATAAACATCCTTAGTAACAAATTTCTCTTTAAAATTCTCATCTCTAGGAAATATACCTTTTCCCTTCTTATTTAAAAGAGCAACAAATACTTTCTCGTGCAAAGATAATTCTTCTTCAATCTTTAATACATCTTTATGTAATGAAGCAAATATCTTATTTAAGGCGTTTTTTGGTATATCACAAATTATTCTTCTAAATACATAAGAGATAATAACATCTAAACATTTTACAACTTCATCTTCATCTATATTAAACTTAGAATAACATTCTTCAAATATACTTAGTATAAAAGGATATGCTGTTGTTGATTTTAATCTTTGTAATTGTTCTAATCTATCATTGATTTTATTGTTTTTACAATTACAATAAACAAAATAACTATAATATTTTGCAAAAGAAAGTATCTCTATTAATATATCCTTTACATCAAAAACACCTAGAGTTTCAACATATAATTTAAACTCTTCATATACCTTATCCTTGTTTGGAATACATTGATTCTTTAAAGTTATATAACTTCTTATAAAATCAGAAATTATTGTACTAGGAAGTAACATCTCTATTTTGATCCAATATTGTTTGTATAAATAATCCTGTCTTTCATAAGGTTCTCCCATAAGTAAAAAGTTTCTTATTAAATCAGCTTGAGATAAATCCAAACCTGTTGAGTTAAGACTTTCAAATATAAGCTGTGGATTTTCTTTTTCGCTATCTAATTGAATATATACTATTTCAAGCTTTTGTACTGCATTAAATATATCCTTTGGGCTTATTTCACTTAACTCTATTAGTTCATGAAAATATTTGTAATTATTATATAGATTGCTGTGTTCTTCTTCCAACTCCTCATCATTGATTATCTTATTATATATATCAAAATCAGATTTTATGGGTTTTAACTTAAGTCTTAATCTTTCTGGAGCTCTTTTATTTATAAGATAATCTTCTAATATATCTTGTCTAATATATTCATCCTCTATACATTCATATAATACTTTTAATAATAGCATAGTTGAGGTTAGTCTTTGTTGTCCATCAATAACTACAAACTCTCTAAAATTAGCACTCTTATCACCATCTACATATACTATGGTTCCAAGAAAATGCCCTTCTTTGTTTAGTTTAATAATCTTTATAAGATCATCAAATAGTCTCTTGCAGTTTTCCCTCTTCCAATCATAGTTTCGTTGATATACAGGTATATTAAAGGTTCTCTTACTTGAACCCAAAAATTCTAATAAATTTATATTGTCTGCCTTCATATTTTATCCATCCTTTATCTTATCTCTCTATATTCGATAAATATCACTATTTATAAGCTTTTCATTGCTTAATAATAACATATTTTATTATTTTTTTAAATGTATAGGATGTTATAAGTAAAAAGAACAGCTTCCATATTAAAGCTAAAAGTAATTTTTTCTACAAATATAAAAATTTTAATAAATTTGATAAATAAAAAAAGGTGGTAGATTTAACCTACACACCTTTATCAATATTCATTTAAATCATTTATGATTCTAATAATCTCTATAATATAATTCTCATCAATATCACTATCATCCTTTATAAAACTAGAATCCATACCATGTTGTCTAATTTTATCAATCCATTTTAATACCTTTTCCTTTGAATATCCCTTTTCAACCAAAGAATAAAATATATATGCAAACTCGTTACTCAAATTGGTATTAAAAACAGATGGATCATCGGTATTTATACTAATCATCAAAGAATCATGATTCTTTATAGTATCTATCTTATTAAGATAGGTTATATAGTGATTAAATATACTCTCAATCTCTCCAAGAGCAGTATTAGAACTAGGATTAGTCTCTACAATAATTCCACTATTACTTACCTTATTTCTTATTATTTCTTGGATTTCTTTTAATATATCTATTTTATCTCTTGGAACTTCAACATTCATAGGCTCTCTCATTCTATTTAATATAACCTTACAATGATAAGCCAGTTTTAATTTTTCTTTATCCCATCTAAAACAAGGTTTTTTAATATTCTTCGACTCATTTTTCTTATTGTCTTGATTTATATTTAAACATCCTAAATTGCAATCTTCATCCCAAATATCAAAGTCTATATCATCTACTATTTCGTCTAAATCATTATTATTCTCTCTTAGTCCATTTAAAATACAGTCTTTTTTCTGTTTTATATTATTTATAAAATCATTTGTTGTTTGAAACTTAGCTTCATATACCTCCCACAAAAGATATATTGTAATTCCCTCTGTGTTCATATATATATCTTTACATATATCCATTATCTTTCTTTCCAAATATCCTAAATCAATTATTGTATCTTTGTATTTACATAGTCCCCAAAGCCAAACCAAATTCTCAAGATACTCAATCTTAGGCATTATAACAATAGGATGTTTCTTCTGCCAATAATCCAAATTAAGACCAAGTGCAATTGCATGCCCAATTCTATCTCCTGCATGATATTTATAGAATTTTATTGATTCATCAATTCTTCTAAGTCCCGTTAATATATGCCTAAAATCTTCACCAGCATGGAAAGTAAAATTAAGGGATTGCATTTTTTTGTGATTCTTATCAAACATAAAACGTTTGCTATCTCTTACATCTTCATATATAGGTGCAAACACCCAAGGATCTGTATAGTCTTCGATACTAGCTGCATCAAATCCCACTACATAGTAAGATAAATTACTTATATCTCTTCTTAATTCCACTATTGATTTTGCTTGCATATCATAAATAGTTCTATGTTCTTCAAAATATAAATTCTCTCTTTGGTACTCCTTTTCATACTCTATATAGCATTTCTTATCAACATCAAAATCATCACTCTTTATAAAGTGATATATTATAGATAGCTTAGGTATATTTCTTCTTATCTTAGTTCTTAAAAATCTTATATCATCATTGGTATAACTATCATAATTAGAATTTGGATACTTATCTTTTTGCTCGACTAAATTTTTTACTTTTTCATAATCAAAATCCATATAATGAGCAATTGCCTTTAAATATGATTCAAAAATTTTTTTAAGTTCTTTTTTCATATCATCTTTTATATTCGATTGATTTCTTAATTTCTTCTTATTATCTTTGGCAGATGGTGGTGCTATTCTTATTTCTAACTTTCTAAGATTCTCGTCTTTTAACAAATATCTGAATCTATATTCCCACATATCGAGTTCATCTTCTAACCTACTGATTTTTGTAGACCTTTTAAAATAATTTTGAAAATTAAGAAGACCTTTTATTTGATTTCCTTGAACTAATAAAGTAAATACTTCATTTTTTATTTTTAAATAATTTACAAAAAACTCACTAAGCAAATAATCTCCATGTACTATATTTTTTAGTTCACTACTAACAGATTTAAAACTTTTAAAAAAATCTATATTTTCATCATACTTTGCATTTTGTGTTTTCTTTAAAAAATTTATTAATCTAAATAAAAATATATTTTCACTATAAGTCTTGATATTTGAATTATAATCATAATCTTGTTCAAATAAAATAAAATCAATTATATCCTTTGAACTCTCACTTTTTTTATTATCAATCCTCTTCTTTCTCAATCCCAAAATATCCTCAAATATAATCTTATAAAAACCATCTAATTCATCTAATGAAAATTTCTCTATATTAGAATAATCAATCTTAGCCAATTTTTCTAAAAACATTCTTAATTTAGTCTTCTTGTAATAAATATCTACTATACAATCTGCATCCTCATAATCACATACATTTTTATTATTAATTTCTTTGAAATTATCTTTATTATGATTACTTTCATATTTAGAACATGGCTTTTCAAAATTTTTATAATAAATGTTTTCTATAAAGCATCCAAAACATAAGTTTTTCAGCATTTTATTTTTGTTTTTTATATAATAAGCCATAAGCATTCTATATATACTTGCTATTCTTACAAGCTTCTTTAAGCTTTTGTTCTTATTAGATATGACTTGAACTTTATCCAATAACCCTATTTTTGCATTTTGATTGTATGGTGACATTAAGTTTTGCCATGTAGAATAAAAATCCCTAGAAGCAGAGGCATGCAGATGTGTTTCTGCAAGCCCTTTTTTTAATACTTTTTCTAATTGCATATCTTCTAATGCAATGTTTGAATAATAATCTTGTAGGTATTCTTCATTCTTAACACCATTGTTAATCAAATATAATACTCCTAGTATATCTGTAGCAAGATATCTGTTTAAACTGTTCCATACAAGTACCTTATTGATTCCTTTGTATGTCTTAAAATATTTATTTTTTTCTGTTTCCCAGTATTTGAATACTAACCTAGAGTCTCTTTGAGATATGAATGTCTCACTAAATTGAGTAAGCAAATCTATAATATAATTGTTGTGCTGATATTTTATATTATTTTTATATATTAGCTTCACATCAAGTGATTTATCAATATTCCTTCTGCTTATTAATGATTTGTATTTGTCTTCTAATTTCTTTATCTTACTTAGCTTTCTCTTGTTATAAAATAAATCCCAAAATAAATTGATTTCATCAAGATTATCTATATTCATATGGTTGTTAAGGCTTTTGTATATATAGTCTTTTCTTTGTGGCTCATTTAGACCTAATATATCTACACCAAAGTATTCCACCTGAGTTATAGGAAGTAAGGATGTCTTAATCATAAGATCAATGGTTCTCATACTCTTAGAATTTTTCATATCAACACATCCTTTTAGTCTAATAATTCTACCCTTTTATTTTTAGATTCTTTTTCAAATATTTCTTTTAGTTCTGTATAAATTTTTCTAAATATTTTTTCATTTTTGTCAAAATTTTCTTTTTTGCTCATTTCTTTTTTATAAATAAACGTATAATAAATAATATATGATAAAAAATCCATAAAAGCAGATTCATTTTCTTCAGAAAACCAGTTCACCATTATATTTTTCTTTAAATATTTTTCCAATACGTGTATTTCATTTAAGTCATCTATTGTATATTGACTTCTACTTACATCTTTTTTAAGTTTAACACCTTCCTTCTCCATGTTAATATAATCTTTCTCACATACTTTATATGGTATTGATACTATAATTTTATTATCTTTTATTCTTTCTTTCTTAAACTTTTCACACTTATTATAAATTGCATTTTTTAATAATTTTATATCTATTTTTTCATTATTATTTATCATTTTATAAAGTCTATTGATTATAAGTTTATTTGGATCTAGCAACTCTTCAATATCCTTTCTTTCTAAAAATTCCAAACTATTTTCATCTTTTTCAACAATTCTAGGTTCTAAATTTTTATACTTTAAAATATATTCATCTCCGTATATAATTTTATAATTATTTCTTATATTTTCATTCGGACATAAATTTTTAACACAATATTTAAATCTACCTAAAATATGTTCTAATTTATACATAAATTTTAATTCTTCGAATTTTTTAGTATATAAATCTATCAATTTATAAATTTTCTTAAAAATAACTTCATTCAATTTTGCTTTCTCACAATTTATTAAATCATTAAAGTTAAAATCAAAATAATCTTCATTACATTCAATTATTTGATTTATCAAATATTGTGTTTCAAGAAAAATATCATCCAAACCTAATACATTGCTAATAATTTTATTTTCAAATTGAGATATATGATAAGCATATCTTTCTATATAATTATAATTGGAATGTTCTTTTCTAGTCAAAAAACGTTTTATATACATATCAAAATTAGCTCTTTCTAAATCTAAACTTTGACCCTTTGTCTGTTTTTTGATGTACTCATAAAAAGTTTGCACTAAAGAAGATAAATCTTCCGTTTCGTCGTTATCCATTTCTTCTAAAATTCGTTCCATAAACTCATCATATGAAATTTCTCTATTACTTTTATCAATCGTAGATTCTAATAACTCTCTGCCATGTTCTGAATATTTTTTTATTACTATATAGCTATAATTTACTATTTTTTTTATATTTAAAAATTTTTTTATATATTCAATCAGTTTCACTCCAAGTTCATCTAAATCATAGATATCACCATTAACTTCAAATTCTTTTATAGTTTCTATATACAATGAAACATCAGATTTTGCTATGATTTCTATATTATATAGATTAGTTCCTTTTTGCCTTCCAAAGTACTCCTTTTTAAGTAATGACCATTTAAACTGTTTTATACTGCTTATATACCAGAATATTTTTTCTATTTCACTATAATTTTCTATGTATTTGTCATCATAAATAAAACTACAACAATCAAAATCCTCTGTTTCTAGTATTTTTATAATTATTTTTTCTATATCTATATTTTTATATTTTTTATATTTTACACATAACTCTCCATATATATCTTTCAAAATATTATTTTTTAAATCATTTTTTAACTTTAAAAAATTTAAATTCTGAACTCTTAATATTGACTCTAATAAAATATCCTTTTCTATTAATTTTACTTTTATAATTTTTACTATTCTATCCTCATCTTTTATTTTAGAACTTGAATCATTCTGTTCTATTGACTTTAAATACTCCATAAAATTTATATAGTTTATATTCCCATATTTTATATCATATCTATAATTTAATGCATGTTGATAAAAATATAAAATATCAAAAACTTGATTTGTTTTATATATTAATTTTATATCAAAATTTTTTTTAGCTTGTTTTGCTATTGAATTCTCCAAAAAATCACATACCAACTTATATTCATCATATTTTTCATCTTGAATGAAAATATCATTATAATTTTTATTAGTATTTCTTAATACTGAAATCAAATTACTTATCAATCCATCAAAAAATAAACCTAGAATCAATACTTGCAATCTTGTGTTTTTATCCCCTATTATATTTTCAAATTCTTCACCTTCACATATTTGAAAATAATCAACATCAACATCTATCTCTCCATCATAATTTTTCTTTATCTTTATTACATCCTTTATCGTTTTTCTATATATATCTAATCTTGAATTAGATGTTATTATTATGGTAAGGAATTTATTTAATTCTGATTCAGTCCATATATCTTTTAATATCTTTTTCTTTTTATCTTCTCCTTGTTTTTTGAGCTCAAGCTTTACTTTATCCCACATAGAATTTAGATAGTAATAAATATTTATAAGACCTCTCGGTTTATTATCAAATGGCATAAAGAACTTATTCATCACTTCATATTTCTTTTCATCAGTTGGATATACCAATTCATATTTCATAAAATTATCATCATCCAAACCAAACGCTTCTTCTATCAATTTATATAATTGCACACCATCATCTTTTTCTGATGTTTTTTCTTCATTTTCATCCTCAACAATCCTATAAGCAAAATTATATTTATCTTCATCCTTAATTTTAGTAAGATGATATCTAAGTGCAGGTGAAAGCACTTTTTTTAGGTAATCATAAGTTAATTTTTTTCTTATTGTAATTGCATTATTCTTTAAGTCATTTGTTGAATTTGTAAAATTAATCTCTTGAAGTTCTTTATCCAAAAGACCATCTTGCTCCAAATATCTTAAGGTTATTGTTTCCTCAAACGTCTTATAATTTCCAGATACAAAAGTAACTATATTAGAATGTGCTAGATATCTTATTATGGTTTCTAACACATCTATACATTTTTTTGTGCTTATATCTACATCATCAAAGAATACAAATACTAAGGGTTCTTTAACACTTTCGTTATATTTTCTTTTTGCTACTGCGCTTTTATACTTCACAAATTCATCTATAAATCCCTTAAATTTTTTAGCCAAACTAACATCTTGACATAGAGTTTCTCCTTTAAGCTCAATATAATCTGAATCCGAATTTACATCCATAAGTCTATTTTTATAATCTTTTTTTCTCTTAAAATATGCTTCTTTGAGCTTATCATAAGATTCTTTAAGTGGATTCTTATTAATTATTCTATTCGAACATAAATTACAATTCTCATTTTGATAATCAAATATTCTTCTATCTTCAATATATAATCTTTCACTTTTTTCTACTTCTTTTTCAAAAAAACCAATTATCCACCCAAGTGATTCGCTATCTTCATCCATATCTTGAGGTGCAATTATAGGAAGTACCGTATCATGTGCTTCTATATCATATGATATTTTTTGACCTTTTGAGTCATACTCAAAAATCTCCTTAGCACCATTTTTTCTTTTTATAATTTGATTCATTATAGTATATTTGATACTAATTAATATAGATGATTTTCCACTTCCTCTAGTTCCAAGTATCGAAAATACATTATTATGATGCTTAATAAATTCTGGTTCTTCTTCTACTATTTTTCTATAATTTTCATCATTTCTTATTTTATTTTTTAATTCCCATGCATTATCTCTAATAGAATTTATTTGTTCATATATATTTGTATAATCCTTTAAAAGAACTTCTAACTCTTTAACAGTAAGTCTTCTTGAACCTATTTTCATATTATTATCTGCCATATTACAATCTCCCTTTAATGTAATTTCACTATCATAATTATCAAGCTTAGTAATAAACATATCAGCATTGATATTTTTATATAATTTATTTGCTCTATTCACCCTCCTTATTTTCTTCTTTTGAATTATCATTATCCTTTCTTTGAATCTCTTTATTTGAATTCTGGTTTAAATTTTGATTATCGTCATTTAAATTATAATTTTTTGCTTCCACAATATCGTATAAGAA
The DNA here is from genome assembly GCA_045345765.1 of Peptostreptococcaceae bacterium AGR-M142. Taxonomy (GTDB): domain Bacteria; phylum Bacillota; class Clostridia; order Peptostreptococcales; family Peptostreptococcaceae; genus JAOARY01. The sequence continues at coordinate 1,818,329 of CP148265.1, read as the reverse complement.
TTTTTTTAATGCTTGCTTTGGTTCTGGATCTTTTCCGTAAATTATTTTTATATCTCTATGGTTTAATATTTTTTCTTGTATTGGATTTGGCGTTGTTGTGAACATATAGAATTTATTTTTATTTTCTTCTTTATTTTCTTCTTTGTTTGCCTTTTCTCTACATTTTTCTAAGAAATATCTTATATTAAAATCACTCAAACTATATCCTAAGAAAATAATTATATTTTCCTTATTTGCTCCTAAATCTTCTGCTAAATCTCCATATATATTTGACCCACAATTTCCGTTATTATCATCTATACATTTAATAGCATTAAAATAACCCGATTCAGTTAACACCATATTTTTATTTAAATCATCCAAATTCTTAACCTTTTGTCCCTCTAAATTTTTTATATCTCCATGTAATTTCACTGTGTTTACATTCAAATTTCCATGTATCCTAAAAGCCTCTTTTATTGTATCTTCATAATTAGTTGTATATATTCTTTCAGGCTTTAGTTTGACCATATACCTATATATATTAGATCTATCAATTTCATAATTTATATCCAACTTTTCTTTATCTAATTTATCTAAATTAAACTTATCTATACATTTATTTTTAAATTTTTCCAAATCAACTATACTAGCATATTCTGCTAAAGATAAGAAATCTGTATCAGAAGCCATAAATACATCTTTATCAAAACCTAAGTCTTCTCCTATTTCCTCCATAAGTTCATACCAAGATGGCAATTTTAAATTTCTTGGAACACCTGCACCAACAAATAATATCAATTTCTTATTATTTTTATCTTTGCTAGATTTAATTGATTCTTCACTTGATTCATCTTTATGTTTTTGTAATCCTAATAAATCTTTTTTTAATTCTTCTAAATTACTATCCGACTCATCGAAAAAGTCCACCGTATTATGTTTTAAATACTCTATTAATTCTTGTAAAGCTTTTCCTCTCATTGATATTTTGTTCTTTTCATCAGAATTCATTTGTGCATATGTAAGATGATGTCCTTTTTGAATAAATATATCATCCCAACCAAAGCCATTATCTCCAATTGGTGAATTAGCTATAGTTCCTTGTACTATACCTTCAAAAATTTCTATCTTTTTTCCATCACAAAACCCTATTACACTTCTTGCTATAGCATCTCTTAATTTAATCCCTTCCATTTGTTTGCATATTTCATAATTACTCATCTTATCACAAAATTCACCTGTTATATGATTAGGTAATCCATTAAAATGAGTTATTGAAAGCATTGTATGTTCAACAATTATAGGTCTTTTATATTTTTTATATGCTTCCAAAGTCTTTTGCTTCATAAATGATTTAATATCTTTCATCTTCTGTGGTTCATTTATATCTTTCTTATTTTTAAGTGCTTTAAATTTATATATTTTTTTCTTTGTATCATCAACTACACCATTTACCATTTGATTAAATTCATTTTCTTTATATTTACTCGTGGTATATAGCGTTATAACTATTTCTTTTTTATCATTACATCCCTTTGACATTAATTCTCACCTTTTCTTTATATGTATTTTTATTACTTTAATTTTAATTGTATCAAAACTTTGATTTAAAATACACGTTTTTTCGGAATTTTATAATGTTTCAATGAATAATAATACAAAAAAAATAAAACTATTTAGATTTAATCATTCATGATATTAATAAATGATTTATCCAAACAGTTTTATAATCTTTTTTATTTACAAATTTATTTAATTTTATTCTTCTAATAATTTATCTCTTGCCTTCCCATTCATCATAAAATTGGTCTAAAAATTCATTCATATATTCATGTCTTTTTAAAGCCTTTTGTTTGCCTGTTTTGGTATTCATTCTATCCTTTAACAAAAGTAATTTATCATAAAAATGCGCTATTGTATGTTCATTATCATCCTCATCAGTAGGATTATACATATCTCTTTTATAAAATCCTCCAAAAGTAAATGTTCTTGCAATACCTATTGCTCCAATAGCATCAAGTCTATCTGCATCCTGAACAATCTTTCCTTCCAAAGTATTTATTGTGTTTTTCTTATCCTTATTCTTAAAAGATATATTATTTGCTATATGTATTACATTATCTATAGTCTGACTATCTACATCTAATTTAGTCAAAAACTTTCCTATTATTTCTTTTCTATCCTCATCATCATAACCAAACTTATGGTCAGCAATATCGTGAAGCAAACTTCCAAGTTCTATTGCCATCATATCTAATTCATTTTCCTTTTGTTCATCTTTAGCAATATCAATAGCATTATTATAAACCCTCATAGTATGCCAATAGTCATGTCCTGATTTTTCATTCATCAATCTTTCTTTTACAAAATCCTTAGTCTTAGATATTGTATCCACAAAATTCCCCCTTTTTATTGTTATAAAAAAACATCTTAGTAAATTTTATTATATCAAAATCTACCAAGATGTTTTTATTTATTCAGATTTTATTTTACTATTTAATTTTTGTAATTCCAATGCCATTTTCGAAACATCATTCGCAACCTTATCTAATTGTTTCATTTGCAATTTTCTTTCCTTTAGATATTTTGATATATATTTTATCAAAACTATTGGTATTGCTATTAAAATAACAGTATTTAATATTTGAAATGCAAAAGTAAAATCCATAAAATCACCCCTTAAATTTTCTTTTCTTTAAGAAGAATTTTATCATATAAAAATTACCTTTAATAGTAACAATTATTTAAGGTTTTGTATTTTTAGATTAAATTACAAATCAACTCCACTCAATTTTATTTATAAATTATCAAAACAAATATTAATATATAATAATTTTATATCTTTAGACCATCAAATTTTCCTTTATCCATTGGTCTATCTATATAATTAAGCATATGCGACTTTGGTAATGTTACAAAAGGTGTTTGCCATCCACCAATTCTTACATTTACATGCGCATATTTCTTTAATATTTCTTTTACCCTATCCATGTCATTAAGACTATCTGCTTCCATAACTTCATCATAAATTTGTTCATACAAATCTTTATTACCTATAGCCATAGTCATCATAGCACCTTCAAATTCTATAAAGTTACTAACTATACTATATAAATTTTCTTCACTTGCATCATCTGATTCCAAACAAGTATCTGTTATTACCCCTCCTGCAAATCTATCTAATCCTAATCTATATAATGTATTAAATAAGTTACCAAAGTTTTGTCTTAATGTTCCTGATACAGGAGAGAAATTAGGTGCTAAAGGTTGCCCTTTTAATCTATCTGCTGAAGCTGAATTTCCCATACCCATCCAATTATATTGTTCAAATGTTCCAAGACCACAAGTCACTTTCATATCAAAATTATTAAATTTCTCTTCTAATGAAAGTCCATAATATCCAGAAATACTTCTAAGTGCTAATATTCTATCTTTATCTTCTTTAGAAGGTTTTTGTTCATATACTTTCTTAGCAAAACTTGCTGAATCCATAACATTATTATAAAAAATATCTAATACCTTTCTACTTATATCAAATATCTCATCATCATCATTTCCAAAAGTAGGTGTATTTGTTGAAAAATCGACTCTCATTTGATTTAATTTATCTTGCATCGCTATATCATTAGAATCTTTACACTCATAATTGTTTGCAAATGCATAACAAACTTCATCCAATGTATATTTAGGTTTATCATTAAATACATATTTTTTAATAGCTGCTAAAGTATTTATAACATTAGGTACACCTGTCAATATAACTCCACCTAAATTATAATTTGTTCCACCCCAAGACTTATCTCTTCCTTTTTCCATACAACCACCTAAAAATGCTGATAATAATGGTGAAGGGCAAGCATATTCATCAATCATATAATATAAGAATAATGATATTACAGTTTGGTCTACAAAAAATCCTAATTGCTTATCAAACACTTCTATAAGTTCATCAAAATTACTTGGTTTTTTACTTCTTGGAGCTTTTTTTGCTCCTCTTAAAAGTTCTTCATCTCCACTTAATAATGCCCCTTGATTCAAGGCACATTCTAATGCACTTAATGCGTTTGGCATACCAAAAGTCCAATCACTTTGACCATTTAATATCGGTTCCCAACAACCATCAACACAAAAATCATTTGCTTGTCTTTTTATCTCTGCTTTTAATTCATTTAAATCCCTATCATCTTTAATATTTCCATTAAATATATCAAAAGAAAGAGCTTTTTCCATGGCTTTAACCATAACTTCATCATTTATTATAGATGGATTATTGCCTGTTTTTTTCCATGATTTTGCTATTTCTCTTAATAATTTTTGTGGTGTTTCTCTTCCTATTCTTACATAAATACCTGGAGTTGAAAGATTTACATTAGAAAATGCTCTTAATATCAGATACGTACAATCATTAGTAGCATCTTTGCCGTCTTTAGTAAGTCCACCAATTATTATATTTTGTAAGAAATTATTCACTCCCGCTTTTTGATCTATTAGGTATGGATTAACTCCTAACACTGTATTATTATCAACATGATCTTGTTTTACTATATTTAAAGGATTTAGATTGAGATTCAATCTCCAAGCACATTTTATTATAAAATTCTCAAAAAGTTCTAATGCTTTATTTTGATCTTTTTCTTTTTTCAAAAATGGATTTAATACTTGATCTAATCTACCAAGAGAAACTAAATTCATACTTGCATGAAGTGCGACATGATAAAAATAAATACTTTGTAATGCTTCATTAAAATTACTTGCTTTTTCTTTTGGAACTTTATATGCAATGTTTGCCATATTAATAAGTTCTTCTTTTCTCTTTTTATCAGTTGTTTTTTCTGCTTTTTTAAGAGCTAAATCTCCCATTTTATTTGCAAAATCTATAACTGCCTGACAAGCAATTCTTACAGCTTGATAAAAATCATGTTGATTCTTTATCATTTTTTCATTAGATAATATAGAATCTAGTCCTAAATTTTTAAATATATCCGAATTAGAATCATTTGAATTACATCTTGAGATTTTGATATCACATTCATCTATAATCGCTTGTAAACCCTTGTTTACTAAGTCTTCATAATTTATACTGTTATGCCCTAGTAAAGACATAGATCCTCTATTTGTAATAGAACCTGCTCTTTTTTCATCTTCAGTTAGATAATTAGGAAATACTTTACCAAGTCCATTTGAACCCATTGGCATTCTACCAAGAAGAAGTTCATTGTCAAAAATCTCTGCGGTTAAACTATCCTTTGAAATACTTTCATCACTCATACAATTAAGCATTGCTTCTATAGCTTTAGCTCTTCTTATAAGTACAGATTCATTTGGATATTTTTTAGCTATATCAGGTAATTTACTTTCTACATACCATTCTTTTGATCTATCTGATAAACTTCTTTCTATTAATTCATCATACAAAATTCTATTACCACTACTCATCTTATCTTTAAGTTCTCGAATTAATTTTTCCACAAAACTACCTCCCTTTATCTACTAAAATTTTTTTCACTTATAAATTCTTTTATATTAATTATTTCAAAACCATTGTTTTTGAAATAATTTAATATTTTTCCTCGTGCAACCGCTGACATCTTATCACTTTCAAATTTGAACTCAATTCCTGAAAGATCATAATAATGTTTTATATTTTCATTAAAAGGATTTATATATATTTTTTTTATATTGTGCTTTTGCAAAAATTCTAATGATTTTTCTAAATACCAATTAGTATCAGTATGCCCTCTTATAATCGGTATTCTTGGTATAACTTCACTATCATATTTACTAAGTATTTCATATGATCTATAAACTCTATTGGTATAATCGTTTTCTTTATAATTTGTTGTAAATCTCATTCCAAATAAAAAAGTATCTACTAAACCTTCTAAATCTTTATAATATTCATCTTCTAAAAGACCTGATGTTTCAACAGTTGTATTTATTCCAAATGATTTTGAAAGTGTTAATAACTCTTTACAAGCTTTTGATTGAAGTAAAGCTTCTCCTCCACCTAAAGTTATTCCACCTGTATTTTTTACTAATTTAAGATGTGGGCTCAGTTTATCAAATAGCTCTTTTACATTTGTTTTTTTTGTTGGCAAAGAAAGTACTCCAATATCCAAAAAATCATAAGTCATTGGGCAAGCTAATACACATTTACCACAGTAATTACAATTTTCTCTATTTAAAACATGTAAATTCTCCTTAACCATATGAACCCCTTTTTCACAAACTTGCTCACATAGTCCACAATTAATGCATTTTTCTTCGTTAAATAATAAAGGCGAAGTTTTTAGCCTTGAATGCGGAGAATGACACCATATACAATCTGCATTACAACCTTGAAAATAAACTACAACTCTAATTCCATCACCATCGTAAATAGAATTATAGGCAATATCAAAATACTTAATCTCATTTGACAAACAAATCACCCCTAAAAAAATTATTTCCCATACCAGTATTGTTTTTTACATTTTATTAAATATAATACATCCTTATTACTATTCCCTTTTTTAAAATAAATCCATCATATTTTACTTAAATTTTGGTAAAATGTTTTTAAATAAGAATTTTTATCATTTAAATTTATAATTTCTAGGACTTAAGACCTTCGCTTTTAATATTTTTTATAATCATAAATAATACTCAAAAAGCTTTAAATTATACTTAAAAAAATAATTTATTTTTTATTTAATATTATTTTTTTTGCTTTCAAGCTTAATTATAGTATTTTCATAGTTTTTAGGCTTAATATACTATAATTTTAAAATATATTGAAAATAAAATTTTAAAATTATATAATTGACTCATAGATACCACAGCTACCGTTCAAGCATTGGTATCAGATAGATTACAATGGTATTTTTTAATTAATTAAATTATTATTGTAATTAAAACTTTATTAAGTTGGGAGATGATTCATATGTTAAGAAAAAAAATAATGCTAGCAGTAACATCAATGGTATTAATATTAGGTTTAACAACTTCCTCATTTGCCACAGATGCTTTAAAATCAAATCAAAAAACTAAAGTTACTAAAATACTTAGAAAAGAAAGCACCTCTAGAAGAAAAGATATTATGAATATTAATGATATTAAAGCAGGAGATATTTTGATATCAGATACTCGAAATAAAGAATTTTGTGGTCATGTAGCTATAGCTGTATCTGATAAACAAGTTATTCATGCACCATCTATACCTACAGATGGACGCAGTATAAATGCTATAGAAAAAATCACATTAGAAGAATTTAAGAATCAATATAGTAATAGAAATCATATAATGGTTTATAGATATAAAGATAATGAAAATTTATCAAATAATGCATCTACTTGGGTTGAAGAATTCTATAAAGAAAATAAGGATGAATTAATTCATGAAAAAAACAGAGACCTTCATAAAATAAATCCTATATATTCTTCAAAATTAGTATTAAATGCATATTATAATGCAGACCACAACGTTGTAAATAAATGGATACAAGAAATAGTTGAAGGTAAAAGAGCAAAAGGTAGACGTTTTTTACATCCGTATGCGCTAGACAATTGGTTAAGAACTGGTTCTTATAAATTAACTAGAGTTGGCTTCTTATATAGTAGATATTAAAATCATAATACTTTGTATTATATAAATTAAATAAATTAGCTAGATATTCAACATCGAATAGGGCTGTTACAACAAGAAAAAATTATACAGTATATTGTGTTTGTTTTTAAATTTATAAACACAGTATATTGTAGCTAAATTTTCTAGTGTAACAGCCCTATTTTTTATCTAAAATAAAAACGATAATAATTATCTAATTACTTAAAAATAATTCTGTGTTCCTAACTAACCTTAAATTTTTATTGCAATCAATTTACAAAATAGAAACAAATTAATTAAAATCAAAAAATTATGCTATACTATTTATAATCATAATAACAATTTAAGTAAAAAAGGGGGAAATTTAAGTGTATCGAATCTATCAAGTAATGTTTTTGGTCGGTGTAATATATACATTAACGACTTTCTTACTTGGAAATTTTTTAAGTTCTATTGATATAGATTTAGATATTGATATGGATTTTGGAATATTTAATATATCTCCATTAAAACCAATCATCATAGTTTCATTCTTAACAACTTTTGGTGGTATGGGTATGTTTGGTTATCAATTAAATTATTCATCTATTAAAACATTTTTAATAGCTTTATTAACCTCTTTATTAGTTTCATCTATTTTATACTTTTTTGTAGTCGTACCTCTTTATAATGCTCAAGATAGAAGTTTAGCAGTTACAAAAGATTCTTTGATTGGCAAAGAAGCAATTGTAATTAACGCTATTATAGAAAATGGTTTTGGTAAGATTTCTTACATAGCAAAGGGCAATAAGTTTACTGGTTCTGCAAAAACAAAAGACGGCAAAAGAATAGATCAAAATAAAACAGTTGTTATTGTGGATATAAAAGATCATGTCTTTTATGTAGAAGAAAATCTATTCATTCAAAGGGAAAAGGAGAGATCTTTATGGGAGCGTATTATTTGCCAACTACGATTGTAGGAATTATTGTACTTCTAATAATAGCAATCGTAAGTATGTGGAAAAGAGTACCACAGGACAAAGCATTAGTTGTAACAGGTCTTAAAAGAAGAGTAATAACAGGCGGTGGGGGACTTGTAATCCCACTATTAGAGAGATTTGATAAAATTTCTTTAGAAAATATGAAAATAGAAGTAACTACTGATGGAGCATTGACAGAACAAGGTGTTCCAATAATTGCTGATGCTGTTGCAATAGTTAAAGTTAAATCTGATATGAGTTCTATATTATCAGCTGTAGAACAATTCAACACAGGAAATGAACTAAAGACTATTGAAGTTATAAAAGATATGTGTTCAAATGTCTTAGATGGTAAACTTCGTGAAATAGTATCAACATTATCAGTTGAAGATATATATAAAGATAGAGAAAAATTTGTATCTAAGGTTCAAGATGTTGCAGATAAAGATCTTGCACAAATGGGACTTGAAATAATTACATTTACAATAAAAGATATTGATGATCCAAATGAATATCTTAAGGCTCTAGGAGCATCTAAGATTGCTGATGTTAAAAGAGATGCTGAAATAGCTGAAGCTGAAGCTAAAAAAGAAACTAAAATAAAAACTTCTTTAGCATATCAAAAAGGAGAAGAAGCTCAAATACTAGCAGAAACAGAAATCGCTAGAGCTTCTAAGGAAAAGGAATTAAAGGTTCAAGAATATAGAGAAGAACAAGAAATCAAAAAAGCTAAAGCCGATTTAGCTTATGAAATAGAAGCTAATAGCGTTAAGAAAAAAGTTGTAGAAAATGAAATGCAAGTTGAACTTGTAAGACAAGAAAGACAAAAAGAACTTACTGAAAAAGAAATGCAAGTTGAAATAACTAAAAAGGAAAGAGAAATTGACCTTGCAAAATCAGAAGCAATTCGTAAGGCTGAAGAACTTAAAGCAAGTGTTGAAAAAATTGCAGATGCTGAAAAATACAAAAAAGCAAAAGAAGCAGAAGCAAAAAAGTATCAAGAAGTTCAAGATGCTCAAGCTAGAGCTGAAGCAATTCAACTAGAAGGGGAAGCTAAAGCCAAGGCCAAAAGAGTTGAAGGTATGGCTGAGGTTGATATTATTGAAGCAAAAGGTAAGGCAGAAGCTGAAGCAATGCTTAAAAAGGCTGAAGCTTACAAACAATATAATGATGCAGCTGTTACTCAAATGATTATAGAAAAATTACCTGAAATAGCTAGAGAAATCGCACAACCACTTGCTAAAACAGAAAAAATTGTTATTGTTGATAATGGTTCTTCTAAAGATGGTCATTCAAAAGGTGCATCTAAGGTTACTGGCTATGTTACAGATATGATGGCTCAATTACCTGAAACAGTTGAGGCACTAACTGGTCTTAATGTTATGGATTTACTTTCAGGAAAAAATAAAGAAACTAATGTTGATTTAAACAATATTGACCTTAATAATCTTGATCCAAACCTTGTAAATCAATTTATGAATCAAAACATGAATGAAGATATTAAAGATGTTGAAGTTAGTGATATAGAAACTAAATAATAAGTATATATGCTTATTTAAATATATAATTTAATATTAAAATAACTATATTTAAGACTATCACTTTAGGAAATTTGATAATAATATATTGTGTTTAAAATTAAAAACAAACATAATATATTATTTGATTTTATCTTATTTGAGATAGTCTTTTTGTTTTCTTTTTAAGTATATTGTGTTAGAATATTTAGATTAATACAAAAATCAAATAATTGATTTTTATTTTTTTTGTCAGTAGGAGGAATTTTTATGGCAGGTAATTTGGCAAACTTCTTTGCAATTATAATAGGAAGTGCAATTGGACTATTTTTAAAGAATTTTAATATGGAAAAATACAATGATACAATAATCAAAGGAATGGCTCTTTGTGTTATGGTTTTAGGTATACAAGGTGCTATAGATGAACCTAATGTACTTCTTATGATTATGTCTATAGCAATAGGTGGACTTCTTGGAGGAATCATTGGTATAGATGAAAAACTTAATGATTTTGGTTCGTTTTTGGATAGAAAACTTAATTTTAAGGGTTCTAAGGTATCTAAAGGATTTGTAACTGCAACTTTGATATACTGTGTTGGTGCAATGGGTATACTTGGTGCTTTAGATATTGGTATAAGTGGAGATCATCAAAAATTATTTGCTAAATCAATTCTTGATGGTGTTTCTGCAATAGCATTTGCTTCAACTATGGGTGTTGGTGTATTACTTTCAGCTTTTCCAGTTCTTATTTACCAAGGACTTATAACAATATTTGCAGTCTTTATAAAGGATTTTTTAACTTTTGATGTTATTCATGCAATAAGTAATGTTGGAAGTGTTTTGATACTTGGAATTTCTTTTAATGTTCTTGAAATAACTAAGATAAAGATAGGTGATTTGCTACCAGCTATATTAATACCAGTTATTTATTATGGTTTTATAGTTAATTTATTTTAATTAGAAAGCTAATTAATAAATGATATACTGTGTTTTTAATAATTTAAAACACAGTATATCACAACTAAATTTCTTATATATAACAACTTCTTTATTTAATATTTTGAAAATATCATTTTATTTAATAATGGTCTTTACATGATACAATATATATATTTTCTTTATCAACTTTATATATTAATCTATGTTCACTATCAATCCTACGAGACCAATATCCTTTAAATTGATGTTTTAACGGTTCAGGTTTTCCAATACCATTACTATATCCATCACGTTCTATACTTTTAATAAGATTATTAATCTTTTTCATCTTTGTTTTATCACTAATTTGCCAATACAAATAATCTTCCCATGCAATATCTGCAAAAACTTTATTCATCTAAAAGCTCTCTTTTCTTTGAAAAACCTTTTTCAATTTGTTCTATTCCCTTACTGATTTTATTACTTAATATTGGATTTGAAAAAATTCTAAAATTTTCTATAATATTATTGTATTCATCTTCTGACATCATAACAACATTTTCTTTTCCACTTCTTGTAATTATTACTGTTTCACTATCACTTACCACCATATCGCAAACATTTTTAAAATCTTTTCTAACATTCGAACTTGCTAGTGCTTTCATAACAGCACCTCCTATCTTTAATCTTATTATATTATAAATCGTACTTTTTTTCAATACAAACGTACGGTTTTTTGTACATTCTTCAATTATAATCTTATCATTTTCTTAAATAAACAAGTCTAAAAATTACAGAACTTATATGTAATAAAAAAATCACCTTTCCAAATATTTATATATACATATAACTATTTAAAAAAGTGATTTATTAATTTAAATTAGATTAAATTATGCTTATTCTTCCCAGTTATGATAGATTTCTTGTACATCATCATCATCTTCCATAGCATCTATCATTTTATTCATTTGCTTTAATAATTCTTCACTATCTAATTTTGTAGTAGTTTGAGGAATCATCTTGATATCAGCAGCAATAAATTCATATCCCTTAGATGTTAAAGCTTCCTTAACTGTCATAAAATCTTCTGGTGTTGTTATTATTTCAAAACCTTCCTCATCAGATACAAAATCCTCAGCTCCAGCTTCTAATGCAGCGTCCATTAATTCTTCTTCATTAGCTTCATTTGATACAAATATTTGACCTTTTCTATCAAACATAAAACCTACACAACCAGAAGTTCCTAGGTTTCCACCGTTTTTGTCGAAATAATATCTTATATTACCAGCTGTTCTATTTTTGTTATCAGTAAGAGCTTCAACTATTACAGCAACTCCACCTGGTCCATAACCTTCATAAACAACGTTCTCGTAATTATCCGATCCACCTTCACCAGTACCTTTTTTGATAGCTCTATCAATATTATCATTAGGCATATTCATACCCTTAGCTTTATCTATTGCAGTTTTAAGTGCAGCATTATATTCTGGATTTCCTCCACCTTCTCTTGCAGCAACTGCGATAAGTCTACCATACTTAGTAAATATCTTTGCTCTTTTTGCATCTTGTTTACCTTTTTTATTAATTATGTTTCCTATACGTCCCATACGTTCCTCCTATTACTCTTATCATATACTTTACCTTAAAATTTTAGCACAAAAAAAATTAGTAGTAAACTTTATTTAATATTTACATTTTTATGCTAAGCTTTAACTTTTTTGGTGATTTTTTTTATTATATTATAGAGCTTAGTATCATCATAAGGAGAACGATACATTGCATCCAAATATTCCTCTTTGGATACTTCATTAAAGCATATATCATAACCATTATACATCCCTAATTTTATTATAAATTCACGAATAGCTCTACCATTTCCTTCTCTAAAAGGATGAATCATATTTATTTCGGTCTTGTAATAAGCTATTCTTTTACAAAACTCATCTGTATCATAACTACTTAAATTATTCTCTTCTTTTAATTTCTTAAATAATTTATAGGCTTCATTCTCTATAAATTCACATCTAGCAAACCATAGTTGTCCCTTTGATATCTCTATATTTCTAATCTGCCCAGCCCAATTATATATATCTTGAAATATATATTTATGTATATATCTAAGATAATCTAAGTTAAAAATTTCTGGTGGTTTTTCTTTTTGAAATAATAATATTCTAGCAGCAGTAAAATTTGTTTCAATTATTTTAAATCTATCAAAATTTTTTTCATCAAATTTATTTATCAAGACTTCCGAATCATAACAATATATATTATCCTTCTTTTCATGCATAATATCACCCACAAAGACTTTTTTAAATATAAAAATACCCTAAAATAATTTTAATAATTATTTTAAGGTATTTTATTATCTATCATCTTTTGAGTTATAAGTGATATCTTATCCATCATCTCATCTTGATCATTATTTCCATCAAGATAATCTTTGAATATATCCACCACATTAGAGTCTATTTTAAAATTTTCAAAAGCCATTGTACTTTTTGTATGTTTTAAAGAGTTATAACTGTATTTTTTCATCAAAATCATCTCCTTGAAATTAAAAAAACCGCAACCCTTCCTAATTATATTATACCATTTTTTAACTACATATACAAGGCTTTAAATCACTATTTTATATTAAATTTTAAAAACCATTTTACTTATAATATATCGTCCTATATATTGTCTCTTTTCACTATATTTTTTTGTATTTTTATATTGTCCATATCAATATTTACATTTACAAATTCATCTTTGTATTTATCTTTTATATTTATATCTATATTACTATTATTTACCCAATTTACAGATAAATCTTCATTATTATTGGTAAATAATTCATTGTTTTTAAGCACAATATTAAACGTTCTTTTACTTATTTCAAATAAATTCTTATTACCATATTCAATATCTAATCTAATACTTTCATTATCATAATTCTTAACTTGACTTATCTTTATCATCTTATCTTTTTGTGGGGATATATCTACAACTAAATCCTCTTTAAAATTAAAAACAAAGTTAAACAAGAAATACACAAAAACAACCACTAAATTAATTACTAAAAAATTCTTTTTGCTAAACACTTTCAATCCTTCTTTCTTCATTAAAATTAATATTAAAAAAATTTGTTAACAAATGACCCCCCTAAATATTTAAATATAAATATTTTTCATTTAAATTAAACATAAAAATCATTACAAAAAATATAAAACTAAATAAATTTTTATTATATTTATACTTTTATAACAATGAAAAATACTATTATTTTTCGACAAAATATAAATATATTTTTTTTAACTAGCTTATTATACTCATATATTCATCATAGTTCAAGCCATAATTTATATTTACATAAAAATTTTTAATAGAATAAGCTATAGACTAGTTTTTATACAATAATAACTCTCATTTTTCGCATAGATTTTTCTTATCAATATCATCTTTTTATCACTTTAATATCAAATAATTTAATGTATGTTGACAAAAAAAATATTTTATTCTATGCTTATCTCGTACTAAATCACTAAATTTTTAATTTATTACATATCTTGTTCATTATTTTTTAATGAACGACTACAAATTTTTAATATTTTGGAGGTAAAAAATGAAAAAAATTGGCTTGATTCCAAAACTACTTATTGGAATCATATTAGGTATTTTAATCGGTCTTAATGCTGGTGAAAATGTAATAGCTGTATTACATACAGTTAAAGAAGTACTTGGTTCTATTATTTTCTTTACAATTCCAATGGTAATCATAGGATTTGTTACACCTGCTATTTCAGGTTTAAGAAAAAACGCAAGCCAAATGTTAGGTACATATCTTGGAATTTCTTATAGTTCAGCTGTTGGAGCATCATTATTTTCAGCAGCAGCAGCGTATGTTATAGTACCAATGCTTAATATTTCTTCAAAAGCAGAAATATTAAGAGAAATTCCAAAGCTAGGATTTAAGCTTACTATTGATCCAATTATGCCTGTTATGTCCGCTTTAGTTCTTGCTATTATGCTTGGTGTATCAATTATTTGGACAAAGTCTGAAAAAGTAGATGCATTATTTAATGAATTTCAAAATATGATACTAAGTATTGTAAATAAGATTATTATTCCAATACTACCAGTATACATCTTAACTACATTCTGTGGTCTTTCATATGAAGGACTATTAACAAAACAATTACCGATATTTTTTAAGATGATTATTTTGGTTATAATAGGTCATTTTATATGGTTAGCTTTATTATATTCAATAGCTGCATTAATATCTAAGAAAAATCCATTTGAGGTAATTAAACATTATCCACCAGTATATCTTACTGCAATGGGAACAATGTCAAGTGCAGCAACATTGCCAGTAGCATTAACTCAAGCTAAAAAATCAAAAGTACTACCAGATGAAGTAGTAAATTTTGCAATCCCACTAGGTGCAACTACACATCTTTCTGGATCAGTACTTACAGAAACATTCTTTTGTATGACAATAGCTCAAATGCTTTATGGACAAATGCCATCATTTGGTACTATATTATTATTCTCTTTACTATTTGGAATATTTGCAGTAGGTGCGCCTGGAGTACCTGGAGGAACAGTAATGGCGTCTTTAGCAATAGTAACAAGTGTATTAGGATTTGATGGTGATGGAGTTGGGCTATTAATAGCAATCTTTGCTATTCAAGATTCATTTGGAACTGCTTGTAATGTAGCAGGAGATGGAGCTTTAGCTTTAATCTTAAGAGGATTATTCTATAAGGATGTTAAAGATAAGCCAGATAATCAAATCGCTTAATTCTTAAATTTTTCGAGTTAATTACTAATTGCGAGTTGATTACTACTTTCTTAGAAAAATTTTATTAATAAAAAAAATTAAAAATAAAATCAAAATAAAAGAGGATTTCCTATTAAGAAATTCAACTACATTCTGTGTTATATATTTAAAACAAACGCAGTTTTTAAAGTTTTTCTTAAAATGGTATCCTCTTAATTTTTCTTATCTTAAAAATTACTAATGCTTCTACGTCTAAAGACTATAGGTTTTTTCGCACATCATTGTAAAATAAATCAAGTTTTTTACTAACTTATTATATCCATATATTCATCATAGTCCAAACTATAATCTATATTTACATCAGAACTTTTGATATCATAAGTCATAGACTGCTTTTTGGATAATAATTTTTCTAATTTTTGATATAGATTTTCTTTTCCAATATCATCTTGTAATTTCTTTAATATCAAATAATCTTGAATCCCATACCTTAAATTCTCAAGTCTTAATGAACTAACAGGCTTTAGATTCTTTCCAGGATAAACAAAAAACATATCTCCAGCCTTCCATCTTGGGAATTTGTAAGAAGGATTTTCAAATGGATTTGTTGGCCATATTGCATAATCCCATCTTAAAAAACCGTCAAAACCAAAATAATAAGAAAACCAGCCAATAAGTCTTGATTCTAGCGGAGGTGAAGATATAAAATTATTAGGTCGCTTTGGAAAACAACATACAAACCAAGTTAATACACCGTCTTTTTTATTTATAAGATTCTTATAATCTTCAATCTTTAAATTAGCTTTAACACTAAGACATGCATTAAACGATATATCTGTTATTTTGTCATCCAGATTATCCATAAAATCTTGATCGTGTATAGCTGATTTATATCTTAATTTATAATCACACAAAGAATCTAAAAACTCACTCCATTTTTTAAATTGCAAAATATCATTAGGTTCATCTGTCATTATCCTTAATTTATCTTGATAATTATTATCCTTAAAATATTTTAAGACTTGTTTTATATATTCTTTTAACATATCTTTATTATCTATGTATTTAAATTTATCATCTTTTTTGTCATAATAATTTATTCTAATTGGATCTTCATAATCTTTTATTGGAGTCTTAAATCCTCTTCTATCCCAATTACAAAGAAGTCCAAACAAATCTATTTCTTTATCAATTCCATATTTGAAAGCTATTTTTATATACCTATCAATATTGCTAAAATCACATATTAATTTATTGTTTTCATCCTTATATACTTTTATCATATTTAATTCAAATAAATTAGATGCATTATCTGATACATTATAACAATCCTGTCCAGCCCATGAATAATCTGAAGCAATTATAGTCACTACCTTCTGACCTAATGAAGCTAATTCCTTTAGATAATTATCTATAATAGTAAAATGCTCATCACTAAATAATCTAACATTATACATCCTAGCCCAAGAAGTAGGATGTTGCCAAAGATCTAAGAAAAAATCTGATTTATTTAAATCCTCTAATACATAATCTTTTATATCCACTATTACATCCATTGATTTTATAATTTCTTCGTCTTCATATCCCTTTGTATGATAAAAATCAATTTTTAGTCTTAGTTTTTCTTCTGAAATATCTTTTGGGATTTCAAAATCAACATAAACCATTTGAGCGATATCTTTTTTTACTATTACAGACAAATCATTTATTATCGGATCTGCTACGATTTCATTTGAATCAGTCTTTGTATAACCTAATAATCTAACATTTGGCTTAATATTTCCTATATCAGATTTGACATCTATTCTAACTCTATTTATAAGCCCCTTATAGCTTATCTCATTAAATCTATCTACTAATAATAAAAACTCTTCATTAGACTGATTTATTATTTGAAATCCTGCTTTAGAATTTTTATAAAGCTTAAGCCTAAAATAATCTTTTTCAAAATATCTATCTTCTAGTATTGAATATTTTTTATGTCTAAATGAACTATCTATAATTCCTGATTTAAAATCCATATGATCCTCCTTGATATAATGAACTAATCTATTTTACTTAGTTAATCTTTGATTATCTAAAATTTTTGATAATCTCTATTTATAAGCTTTATAATTTAGATATATTATTTTACTGATAATTAAGACCCTCTGTTGATACAAATGGTATCGGGAATGCTTTTTTAATAAATCTTTTTAAATTTTTGTTCTTTATATTATTTATAAGTTCATCATTTGCACCTTCAAATACTAATCTAGTTATATTCTCTATTCCATTTATTTTTATTTCCTCACCAAAACATTTTATATAATAATTTTCATCTTCGCATTCAAATTCTAATTCATCACTAAAATCAAATAAGGCAGCAAAATAATTTCTTAATTTATTCATCATAGATATATAATCAACTATCTTAATAGTTCCACCTATATTTGTTATATTTCTTTCTTCATATGAACTGAGTAAATTATTATAATCCTTACTGTGTACATAGTAATTTATATATTCTAAATCATATTTAACTAATATCTGATACAAAAATAAATTTATAAGTAAAGTAACTCCACAGCTTTCTATTACTTTTGCGTATGTTTTTTCATTCTCATTTATAAATCTTATTATTATATAACCTCTATACATATTATTTTTATCAACTATGATAAATTTTTTATAACTATAGTTTCTTAATGGCGTTGTTGCTGAATCGAGTAATATTTCTAATTCTTTTTTGCTTCTTCTAAATCTCGTTGAACTTTGATTATAGCTATCTAATATTTCTTCAAGATATTCATCATCAAAATCTATTAATTTATGATTATCTAAATCAAAATACTTCTTCTTATCTGCTAATTTATATTCATAAAAAGAATTTGCCTTTATTAATTTTCTTCTTGTATATAAAGTTCTTGTTCCTGATATAGAAACAAAATCAAGCTTTTCTTCTTTTAAATTTTTTTCTACTAAATCAAGTACCTTAGATGAATAACCATTAGATTCATAATCTTTATTTGTACATACAGCTCCAACAAAAGCTCCTTTTAGTAAGGTGTTCGGTAAATGAATATCTAATACTACATTATTTACTATAGATACTAATTTTGAATCTACAAATAATCCAACACTTCTTTTTATATTATTTTCATTTAATAAAAGAGGAAATTCCTTTACCATTGTTGGTTTTTCATTTCTATCCAATCTAAATACTTCATTTATAAGATTTGAAGCTTCATCAAATTCACAAGATTTTAAATTTCTTATATCCATTTAAACCCCACCCTTTTGTTTTTTTATATAATTACCCTTTTACTCCTGTTAAAGTTATTCCTTTTACAAATTTACTCTGTAATATTATATAAACTAAGAACGAAGGCATAAAAGTAATTGTAGCTCCAGCCATTACAAGCCCGTAATTGACTGTATATTGAGTCTTTAATATAGAAAGGCCTACAGTTAATGTCCTAACATCATTATTTGTAGTCATTATAAGTGGCCATAAAAATTCATTCCAAGCTGCACTAAATGTAAATATACTAAGAGCTATAAGACTTGGTTTTATTAGTGGCAGTATGATTTTTATAAAAATCATAAATTCTGAACATCCATCTATCTTTGCACTATCAATAAGATCATTTGGAATATTAATTATAGCTTGTCTTAACAAAAAAACACCAAAAGCAGTTGGTATTGGTAGTATAAGACCATAATAAGTATTTATAAAACCCAAATATTTCATTATTATAAAAAGAGGAATCATAGTTACTTGAGATGGAATTATAAGAGTCATAAGCATATAAAAAAATAAATTAAAACTTCCTTTAAATCTTAATTTAGCAAAAGAATACGCCGCCAAACTACTAAATGTCAAAGTCAAAATCACTCCGCAAAATGTTATTATCACAGAGTTTTTAAAGAAATTAAAAAAATCACCATTTCTTAAAATCTGAATATAGTTTTGCAAAGTCAAATCATCAAATCCAATTGAAAAATCATACGCTGTATAAGTTACCTTTAATGAAGTTATTATCATATATAAAAAAGGGATTATCATTATGCATATTATAAATAGCAAAAATAAATCCCCTATAATCTTTTTTAGATTCATAAAAACACATCCTAATACTCGTCTTTTTTTAATAAACGCTTTTGAAGAATTGAAAAAAATGCAATTATTAAAAATAATACATTTCCAATAGCCATAGCATAACCTGCTCTAAATTGTTTAAATGCTACATTATATATATTCACAACCATAGTTACACTTGCATTACCAGGACCTCCACCAGTCAAATTATATATAAGGTCAAATGTTTGAAATGACCATATAAGACCCAAAAATAAAACTAATATATTGATATGATTGAGCATAGGAACTGTAATATGTATAAATTCTTTAAATTTATTACATCCATCAATCTTACAAGCTTCATAATAAGTTTCTGGTATATCCATAAGCCCTGAGATATATATGACCATAAAATATCCTATATTTTTATATACGGTTATAAATGAAAGTGTATATAATACAAGCTTTGGATTTCCAAGCCAATTAGGATGATTTATATTAAAAAATTCAAAAATCAAATTAAGAGGAGATGCATCTCCATTTAATATAATTCTAAATATTATAGCCATCAAAACCATCGAACATATAACAGGTATGAATATAATACATTTTGCTATTTCGTTTATTTTAGATTTTTTTCTTCTTACTAAAAAATTAGCTAACAATAAAGCTAATATACTTTGTGTTGGTACTGTTATTAAAGTAAATAAAAAGGTATTTTTTAAAGAAGCTATAAAAGTTTTATCACTAAATAATTTAATATAATTTTTTAGACCTATGAATTTAGGTGTATTTATTATATTAAATTTTGTAAAACTTAAAATTAAAGACATTATAATTGGAAGCACATAAAACATCGTTAATAATATAAATAATGGCAATATATAAAGATAAGGCTTAGCCTTATCTTTATATTTATTAGTCAAATTCATTATTAGTCCTCTTTTAAAAGCTCATTTGAAAATCTAGCCGCTTCATCCATAGCTTCTTTTGGAGTAACTTCTCCAGCCATCATACTTTGTAATTGCTTCCATAAGTAATCATAAACTTCAACCCCATGTGGTGCAACAACTAAAGGTCTATATACTCCATTTTGTGCTTGTATCATTTCCTTTAATCTTTCATCCCCTTGATACTCTTCATCCTTAGTTATTGGAGCTCTTGGATGATATTTGTGGAATATATTCATAGATTTTGCACTAACCATATGTTCCATTAATTTAAATGATAATTCTTTATCCTTTGCACTAGACATCAATGTAAGTTGATCTACTGATGCAAAAGTTCCCATAGCTTCATCTTCTAAAGATAAAATCATTCCATAGTTTAAATCCTCAAATGATTTATCTAATATTTCAGATGCTGCCGATGAAAGCCATATACAAAATGCACTCTTACCAGTTCCAAACGTAGTTTGAAGCATTTCTTTATTTGTCTTAGACATCGCATCCTCTGGTAATACTTTATCCTTAAATTTTAAATCATATAAGAAATTAGCAACCTTAAGTCCTGCTTCATCATTAAATCTTACTGATTTTAAATCTTCATTATAAAGTTCTCCACCTGCTTGCCACAAGAATCCATAGAAATTCCAATTAAGGTCACCAAACATTTTTCTGCCCCAACCTTGAGCAAAACCATATTGATCTATTTTTCCATCTCCATCTAAATCCTTTGTTGCTTTTTTAGCTATTCTTCTAAAATCTTCCCAAGTCTTTGGTGGCTCTTCATTTATAGATGCTAATATATCCTTGTTATAATAAAGCACAGCAGGATTTGCTGCTTCTATTGGAAGTCCATAATATCCACCAAGCATATTAGCATCCTCTATGTAGATATAATTATCAAAATCTTCTTTTGTTAAATATGAACTTAAATCTGCAACTGCTCCCATTTTTATAAACTTTGGAAACATCTCAGCATACATATAACCAACATCAGGAGATTGTCCCGCAGCTATTGCAGAAGCATATTTTTCAGGATAGTTATCCCAAGGAATTATTTCTAATTCTATATCAACATTGTTCTCATCTTCAAAATCCTTAAATATCTTTTCCCATACAGGTGCGTCATCATCACCAATTGGTGGTAACCAAACAACTATTTTTTCTTTAGCATTCTCTGCTTTAGTATCTTCATTTGAACTATTACATCCAGCCAAAGCAGTAATAATTAAAATAAATGATAATATTATTGCACTAAATTTCTTCAAATTACTTCCTCCTTATTTACACTCTTTTTAATAAATACTTAATCATGTTTATATTACAAAAAAAACAAGCTTATTTCTAATAGTTTTTATTTATTCGAAAAAGCTTTGTATAAAATTCTTAAATAAAAATCAAAAAACATATTTTGTTTTAAAAATTATTTTAAAACAAGGTTTTTCATTCTATATTTTAGGATAATTTATGGTTTTTTTTATAAATTTTTTTATAATATTCTTTTAAATATAAATCAATTAAATTTAAGGAAATTATTTGCTATAATTATTATGTAATAAGAATATATATATAGAAGGGATGTTTTAGATGAGAAAAAAACTTAGCTTTATTTTAGGATTATTGATGATTTTTACAATGAGTTTTACAAGTTTTGCAGATGTTGAATATGCTCCAAAAGAAGTAGTATACAGTGAAACACAATTCAAAGCTGATTTAGAAGTATTAAAAGAATTATTAGAAAAAAATCATGCTAATTTATATGAAAATGTAAAAAAAGAAGAATTAGATGATTTATTCAAAAAAAGTTTTAATGAAATAGATTCAAATATTAATGCAAAAGATTTTGCAGTTATAGTTGCAAAATTAGTCGCAAAAGTTGGAGACGGTCATACTTATCTTAGTGATCCATCTTATTTATCTTCTATGATTGAAGAAAATATGACTTTTTTACCTTTAAATGTAATACATATAGGTGATAGTTGGTATAACGATGGACTTTATAAATACATACCTGTTGGTGCAAAGATTACTTCTATTAATAATATGGATATGAATTCTGTAATAGAAAAATTGAAATGCAATTCAGGTTCTGAAACAAATGATGTTAATGATTTAGCTTATAAAATGATTGAAATGAGTTTATCTAGCTTATATCCTGTTTATATTCAAGAACAAACTACTCATGAGATTGGATTTATAGACCCAATAACAGATGAGAAAAAAACTGTAACTATAAATAATGAAGATATAAATATAAAAGCACTTAATAAATACGGACATTCTAATTATCTAAAAAATTGTTTTTATAACAATAAAACACCTTTAAGCGCTAGATTTGTTCCAGAAAAGAAAACAGCTATACTTAAAGTATCAACTTTTTCACCAGATGATTTAGAAGAATTTGAAGTATTTATAGATAAATTCTTTGAAAAAGTAGAATACGATGGTGTTGAAAATATAGTATATGATATTAGAGGTAATTTAGGTGGATACTTCTCTTTAGTTGACCATCTTCTATCTTATATCAATGATGACCAATTTAAGACTATGGAATATATGCATATGAGAGATTTATCACTTTATAGAGCTGATTTATTAACAGAAAGTAGTATGGAACAATATCAGTCGCTTATGGATGACCTTACTACTGCTTTAAATGATGATGAAGAATTAAAGACATTAGAAGAAGATGAAAATCAAACAGTAGAATTAATGAGTGACAATTCTATTATGTTCACACAAAAATTTACTGACCCAAGTGAAAAACATGTTTTTAAAGGTAATAATTATGTACTTGTTGATGAAGCTAGTTTCTCTTGTGGTTCTATCTTCCCTCAAAGAGTTCAAAAGCTTGATAATGGTTTTGTTGTTGGAACTAAAACAAGTGGTAATTTCTACGAAACAACTGCTGGGTACATGCTTAATTTTGAGCTTCCAAATACAAAGACTTTAGTAAACATCCCACTTGCTCAAATAGTTATGGAAGACAAGCTTATTAATGGTATAAAAAGACAATCACCAGTAGTAGCTGATTATAAAATTGAACTTGATTATAATGATTATTTAAATTCTAAAGATACACAAATGAATTATTTATTAAATATGATTAAATAAATTAAATAAAAAAGTCTTATAAAATTAATTATTAAAAATAAATTAATTTTATAGGACTTTTTTTAATTTTTTTCTAATTGCTGATTAATCAAATTTAAGTAAATACTTTGTTATAATTCCTATAGACAAATAAAAATAATGAATGAGAAAGGATGTTTTTTTGAAAATGAAAAAGAAATTTAGCTTTATATTAGGAATTTTAATGATTTTTACAATGAGTTTCACAAGTTTTGCAGAGGTTGATTATTTTCCAAAAGAAATAAAATACTCTCAAACTCAATTCAAAGCTGATTTAGAAGTATTAAAAGAATTATTAGAAAAAAATCACGCTAATTTATATGAAAATGTAAAAAAAGAAGAATTAGATGATTTATTCGAAAGAAGTTTTAATGAAATAGATTCAAGTACTACTTTAAAAGATTTTAATTTTATAGTGGCAAAAATAATCGCAAAAGTTGGAGATGGACATACTTATCTTACAAATTCATCCTATCTATCTATGATGATTGAAGAAAATATGACGTTTTTACCTCTTAAAGTAATTCACATTGGTGATAATTGGTATAATGATGGACTTTACGAATATATACCTGTTGGCGCAAAAATCACAAAAATAAATAATATGGACATGAATTCTGTTATAGGAAAGCTACAATATAGTTCTGGTTCAGAAATTACTGATAAAAATGCTTTATCTTACAAAATGATTGAACTAGCTCTATCGAATCTATACCCTATTTATATAGAAGAAAGAACTAGCCATGATATTGAATTTATAAATCCAGTTACAAAAGAAAAAGAATTGGTAACTATAAATAATGAAGATATTGATATAAAAACATTAAATAAATATTCACATTCAAATTATTTAAATAATAGCTTCATAAGTTCTACAGCACCTTTAAAAGCTCAATTTTTAAAAGATAAAAATACAGCTATACTTAAAATTTCAACATTTTCACCGCAAGATCCTGATGAATTTAAAACTTATGTAGATAAATTTTTTGAAAAAATAGAGTATGATGGCATTACAAATGTTATTTACGATCTTAGAGGCAATTTAGGTGGAGATTTAGAGCTTGTAAATTATATCTTATCTTATCTACATCAAAAAGAATTTAAAAGCTCACAATACATTCATGTAAGAGATTTGTCACTTTATAGAACAGATTTATTAACAGAAGATAGTTTGGAATTTTATAAATCTTTAGCACAAGAATTTGCAAGTATTGTACAAGATGAAGAAAGCATTTCTATGTATGAAGAAGAAAACAATGAAGAAGTAGAGTTATTTAATGATAATTCTATAATGTTTAAGCAAAAACCAATTGAACCTAGCGAAAATCATATTTTTGGTGGTAATAATTATGTACTTGTTGATGAAGCTAGTTTTTCTTGTGGATCAATATTTCCTCAAAGAGTTCAAAAACTAGATAAGGGTTTTGTTGTTGGAACTAAAACAGGCGGTAATTTCTATGAAACAACTGCTGGATTCATGCTTGATTTTCAACTTCCAAATACAAAAACAATAATCAACATACCACTTGCTCAAATAGTTATGGAAGATAAACTTATTGATGGAATTGATAGAAATTCTGCTGTTATTGCAGATTATAAAATTGAACTTGATTATAATGATTATCTAAACTCTAAAGATACTCAAATGAATTATTTGTTAAATATGATTAAATAATATACATCAAAAAATAATCATCTATCTCAAAATTTAGCTATAATTGATTATACAAATTTTAAGTTTGTCTAATTCATTATAGCTTTTTCTTTTAACTTACAGCTCTCTTTTTTTGGGTAAAAGAAATTATAATATCAAAATTTCTTTTATTCTTTAATTTGTCTTTACAAAATTTAAATACAATATTCTTAAACTTAACATTTATAATCAGTTTGTAAATAATTTGTGTAAAATTAATTTTAAATAGATGCTATAATTTAAATAAATCAAATAAAAAGACTTTATATTCATTTATAAAATCTTTTAATACAAAAACTAATAAAATATATTTATATATAGAGGTGTAAAATGAGTAAATTTTTTAAATCAATCAAAAAAAATATACATAAAAAAGTAGCAAATGTGAGTACAAAATCTTATACAGCAATTGAAGCTAGCAAAATAAAAGGATATATATCTAATTTAGAGGAACAAAGAGATGTTCTTGTGTGTGAACTTGGTAAAAAAATATATCAACTTAGCAAAAAAAATGAATTAGACCTTGAGACTATTGAAGAGAATTGTGATTTTATAAAAGAATTTGATAAAAAAATCGATTTACAATTCGAAAAATTAAGACTCATCAAATTAGAAGAACAAGAAATTCTAAATAGTTACAACAAAAAACCACAAGAATTCTTTAATGAATTTAACAATGAAAACAAAAATATCGAAGAGAATATAAACAATATTAAAACTGATGAGAATTTGCAAAACGAAAGTGATCTTAATGAAAATATAACTAATGATTTGAACCTAAATAAAGATATTAATTATGAAAGTGAAGAACAAAACAATATTGATATAACAAATGAAAATCCTAATGATATTGAATGTGAATTAAATAAGGAAAATAACACAAAAGATAATATTTCTAAAAATGAAATCGAGATAAATAATTTAGATAAAAATAATATAAAAGAAAATGAAAATCTTTCTGCTACTGATTTAGATAAAGATAATTCAAATAAAATAAAATGTATTGCTTGTTCTAAATTAAATGACTCAAATTCAAATTTCTGCTTTAATTGTGGCACAAAATTAGAAGAAGATTTTGATTAAAAATATCAAAATCTCCTTCCTTTTCCACGACCTTTTTGTTTGCCATTTCCATTGCAATTACCTTGATTTTTAAGTCTTTTGCAATTTGGACATCTTTCTTCTATCTCTTGTTCATCTTCACAAAGCTTATAGTCTCCACCTTCAATTCGAATAGGTCTACCTTCAACCATACCCTTTGCAATTTTTCTTCTAGCATCAATATATATTCTTTGTACACTGGATCTACCTATATTCATGCTAACTCCGCATTCTTCTTGATTTAGTCCTTCATAATCCATAAGTCTTATGCTTTCATACTCTTCAAAAGACATAATTATATAACTATCTTCATCTATATCATTATTATAAGCTACTACGGGTCCAAACGCCTCTATTGTTGGCTTTTTGCATACTCGTCTAAATTTTCTTGGTCTTGGCATGGTACACTCCTTTATCTATCTTGTAATTGTATGTCTATGTCCTTTAACTCTTTTTCTAATACAGCTTTTCTTACTTGCAATATCTCTTTATCATCATTAAAGCCTACATTTCTTCTTTGTCTAAATCCCATACAATTACCATTTTTTCTTCTCATAGACATTGTACCACATTTTCTAGCTTGACCTCTACCTCTTCCCAATCCTTGACCTAATCCACTTTCATTAATTTGACTATTTTCTTGACATCTACCCATTCCTCTACCAGTTAATTTACCTTCTCCTTTTGGTCCGCTTTGATCTAATCTTGGCATATTAAATCCTCCTTTTATAAATTTTATTTTGAGCATATGCTCTTTATATTTCTATATTAAATCTTTTTTGGGTATATGTCAATAAAATATATCATATTAATTTAAATAATAAAAAATCTCATCATCTATATTTTAGTTTTTATCAAATTTTTATTTCTATTTTTTTCATTATAAAATAAATGAGAATCTCCACCAGACTCTTTTACATCATACATAGTTATATCTGCTTTTCTCATAAGTTCTTCACTAGTAAGCGCATCATCTGGAAAAATACTAATACCGATACT
Source organism: Peptostreptococcaceae bacterium AGR-M142 (assembly GCA_045345765.1). Classification (GTDB taxonomy): domain Bacteria; phylum Bacillota; class Clostridia; order Peptostreptococcales; family Peptostreptococcaceae; genus JAOARY01. The sequence goes on along the minus strand of CP148265.1, from coordinate 1,790,671 downwards.
TGCTGATACATAAATTTTTTTATTATTAATCATAAACTCTTGTTTCAAAACATAATTTATCCTCGATGCTATTTTTTCAAGAACATCTATATTTGTTATATCGTAATTTAATATCACAAATTCATCGCCACCTAATCTAGCAACAACATCATTTCCTCTAATCACATTCTCCATTCGTCTTGCAATATTACATAGTAAAATATCCCCAATATTGTGACCATAATTATCATTTACAAATTTAAATTTATCTATATCTAAAAACATTATTGCAATTTTAGATTTACTTTCTCTATTATAATCTATTATATTATTTAATTCCTCTATAAAAAATCTTCTGTTTGGTAATTTTGTAAGAGTATCATAATAAGCTAATTTCTTTATTTTTTCCCTATCTTTTTTTCTTGATGTTATATCTCTTATTATACTAAGAAGAACTGTTTCTCCATTTATATCTGTACCTATTGAACTTATTTCTACAGGAATCTTTTTATTATATTTAGTCTTGTGTTCAGATTCAAATATTATCCCAATTTCATTAGCTTCATCCATTTGGTCAAATACAAATGCATTTGTATCAAATCTTAAATCAAATATCTTCATCTCCAAAAGTTCGGCCTTACTATAACCATAAAGTTCTACTGCTGTATTATTTGCTTTTAAAATATTTCCATCCATATCTATAAATAATATTACATCCCTTGCATTTTCAAATAAAAATTCATACTTACCTACCAAAAACTTCATTTCTCTTATATCTGTTATATCTGTAAACTTTATAAAAAATTCATCTTTCTCATGAAGACCTAATTCTATATCAAAATATTTTCTTAAGCTGTCTATATATTTTGTTTTTCTAAATTTTTTATTATTCAAAACAGCATATATATATTTTCTTAGAATCTCTTTGTCCCAAAATCCAAATATATCAAATATATCTCTTTCTAATAAATCTTCTTTTTTTAGTTTGAATTTGTTGGTAAAAGCCTCATTCACATTTATACAGATAAAACTTTCTTTACCTTTAATTTTCTCAATCTTGCACACCATAATAGCTTCACTAATAGAATTAAATATTCTTCTATACATATTTTAAATACTACCCTCCATTCTTTTAAATATTTTTTTAAATTTATTTTGATTTTTTATTTTTTCACATTAAGAAAATACCCCTTTTTTTAATAAATATCTATTATTATTTTGAAAAATTATTAATATTAAGGGTATAATTTCTAAAAATATGATATAGGAGGACTTGAAGAATGTTTTTCAATAATAAAAATTTAAATAAAATAGGAAGACCCCCTGGAAGCCTAGTTTACACAGGTTCAGGAGAAAAAACAGATATTTTAATAAATCATATAAAATTTAATCTAAATAATTTCGAAAACATACAATCAAAAAATATAGACTCAGACTTGATAGATTTAAAATATGTTAATTGGATTAAAATTCTTGGTTTATCAGATGTGCAAAAGATTGAAGAAATAAAAAGCATAGTAGAAATAGATAAATTAAATTTAGAAGATATATTAAACGTAGGACAAAGACCTAAAATCGAAGTACATGATGAATATATATTCTTAGTACTTAAAATCCTATCATTTGATGAAAAAGCATTTAAGCTTAAAGAAGAACAAATATCCTTTGTACTAACTAAAAATATATTAATAACATTTCAAGAAAATAAAAATGATATATTTAAAAATATTTTAGAAAGAATGGATAAGAATGTAGGAAATATAAGAAAAAATAAAGCAGACTATTTATTATATGCAATTATCGACTCTATTGTAGATATCAATTTTAATATATTAAATATAATCGAATCAAAAATAGAAATAACAGAAGATAATATAATAAATAACAAAGAATCCAATATCATAAGTGAAATATACAAACTAAGAAAAGAACTACTTTTATTAAAAACTTCAATTTGGCCACTAAAAGAAATTCTATATCAACTAAGAGAAACTAGAGCTTTTATTTCTTCTAATACTGCCAAATACATCAAAGATATTATTGATCATATAATATCAATAATGGATTTTGTAACTATATATAGAGAGATGATTAATAGCATGTTTGAATCACATCAGACAAATGTCAGTAATAAAATGAATCAAATAATGACTACTTTAACCATATTTTCAGCTGTATTTATTCCCCTTACTTTTCTTGCTGGGATATACGGTATGAATTTCGAACATATTCCAGAATTATCTTTTAAATATTCTTATCCTATATTTTTATTTACATGCTTTTTAGTAGCCTTTTCAATGATAAGATTTTTTAGATATAAAAAATGGATTTAATACACTTGACATTAATCTAAGGCTTTGGATAATTTCTATAATCAAATACAATTTATCAATAATGAATTTGAAAAACTAAAATGACTCTAAGTTTGACCTTATAATATCAACTTATGCATTTCATCATCTTAATGATGAACAAAAATTAATGGCTATAAAAGAGATGATTAGAGTCTTAAAAAATATCTGATACCTCTTTTTGAAATAAAGAAGTATCAGATATTCTAATATAATAAGACTTAATTTTATTATGATTATAGATATAAGATTTAGATTATCAATTCTAAAAAATAAATCAAAGCAAATCAGCATAATTATATTTTTTATAAATATAACCTTATTAACCAAAGATGCTCTTTTGAGCACAAATAATTTGGAAACTAATTCCCTTTCCAATATAAAAATAAAATTATAAAAAACAAATAATATTAAATATATATTTTTTATATAATTTAGATTCAAATACTTTGAAATCAAAATTCCAAAAACAGATAATAATAAGAAATAATAAAGATAAATATTTTTATTATATAATTTTAATTTCTTAGATATCGCATATATAACCCATTCAAAATAACAATATACAAACATCACTATAGGCATAAAAAACCTATCAATACCATAATAAATAGCTAAAGAATTTTTATCTAATTTAGAAATATAAATACTTGTTATTATGGTTATTGTTGAAACCGAAAATATTTTTTCTAATGAAAAAGAAAACGAGGTCTTAAAAAACTCTTTGGTATCCAAAATATCTTTTTCTAATTTTAGATATGATTTTTTATGTAGATAAACAATGTATATAATACTTACAAAAAAGTCTGATATAAATGATGCATAAGCACATCCTATTAAAGGATTATCTAATATATTTAGTTTGATAAACAAATAATCCAATAAAAAATTAAGTATTACAACCAATATATTAAACTTTATGGACTCCTTTGGTCTTCCATGTCCTCTTAGTATTCCTGTACAAAAATAAAATATGGATGTTGGAAGTATTAAATAAGATAATATATCAAAATAAGCTAGTATTTCATCATATAATATATTATCTTTTGCAAAGAAAAATATATATTCCTTAAAATATTTAGATATACTAATTAAAATTATACTTATAAAAACTAAATATATTAATATCTTTTTATAATCTAATTTTTTTGAACTTGCTATTTCTCTATTACATGCAATTCCAACCCCAACTGTTATTGTGGATATTAAGCTAAAAGGTATATAACTAACTCCTATTACAGCCAAATAATCTAATGATATTTTTTTTAGAAAATAAAAATCAGTTATCCCAAGCAATGTATTTACTATCATTCCAAACCAAAGTGGAATTATAAATTTAAACAAAATCCTCATAAATACCTCCTCCAATTATTCTAATGTAAAGTTAAACTCGATTTCCCCAAATCCTTTATAATAATATCACAGTATAAAGATTTATATTTTAAATATGATTTTTTCAATATATTTGTAAAAAATAAGATTCCTTTGACATTAAAATAATTTATAAGTATAATCATCTTAATTTAATCAAAATTTTTTTAATGGGGTGTTAATAAAATGAAAACTTTTGAAAGCAAAATTGGGGAAATTGTTATTGATAAAGCAGACTTAAATGATGCTTTAGAACTTATAAATTATATGAAAAAAGTCGGTAGTGAAAGTGATTTTTTGACTTTTGGCGAGGGAGAATTTGATCAAACTATAGATGATATTAAATACTCCATCAAAGAAAGTATTACTAAAGATAATATTCTTTATATCGTTGCCAAACATAATAAAAAAATTATAGGAAACCTTAAACTTTCTGCTTCACAAAGACCAAGAATATTGCATGTTGGAGAATTTGGAATATCTGTATTAAAAGATTATTGGGGCAATAAAGTAGGTAAAGAACTTCTTCTTTACATGATTGATTGGGCAAAATCAGGAAACATGATAAAAAAAATAAATTTATATGTAAGAACAGATAATCATGGTGGAATAAAATTATACGAAAAACTTGGCTTTAAAATCGAAGGTACTACAACAAGAAGTTATTTTATAGACAATAAATATTATGATAGTCATTTAATGGGATTAGAACTATAATTTAATTTATGTACTTTTCCAATAGTAAGAGGCTATTTATTTAAAGCCTCTTTTTTTAATATTTATTACCTATAAACTTTCTACTTCCTTCATATAATTTTTATTAAATAAAATATATAAAATGAAATAATTAGATGCCAAAAATGAAAGTATTATATAAATATTTATTTCATAAATCGAATTAACAACAATCAATATAGCTATAATACTAAAATTAATAATTCCTGTTATCTTAAGTACTCTATGTTCAAATCCCAAGGCTTGCAAAGAATACTTAGAAATTTCAAAGAAAATTTGAAAAGAATTTATTATTATTATGAAAAGTATTAACTCCAAGCTTCTTGTAATTATCTCTACTTGATCTGTAAAAAATCTAATTACATAATCCTTAAACATTGCAAATATCATTCCTGTTATAAAATATATTCCTAAAATCAATTTCAAACTTATTTTTGGAATTAATCTTAATGACCCTGTATCTTTTTTTGATATACTTTCTCCAATTATAATTATTATTCCGTTACAATACATATAAACTACCATAAAAGATATACTAGTCACTTTTAAGCAGACACTATATGATGAAAATTCAATTATAGATAATCTACTTATCAAAGCTGTAATACATACGCTAAATATTGCACCTTCTAATATTTCTTGCATTACAAGTGGTATACTTTTTTTTAGCAAAAAAAGCTTCTTAGTACTTTTTATATTTACTAAATTCTTAAAATCCTCTCTTAATATGAACATATAAGAAATAAGCTGTGTAAATAAGCATATTACAGAACCTAATGCAACCCCAATTATCTTATATTCTGCTTCAAATACAAAATAAACAAATATATAAGTAATTAGTAGTTGAAGAATAGAGCTTATAATTCCAACCATCATTATTGGTTTGGTCTTTTTTCTTACCTTCATCAAACTTGACATTGCAAATATAAGCATCTCAAATAATATAGAAAATGATAATACGCCTGAGTAAAGTGAACCTATATAAAGTACTTGACCATCAAAACCATATAAGAATTTAAGTGTATATTTAAAGAAAAATATAAATACAACTAAAAATACCAACCCTATAAAAAAATTAACTTCAAATATTGATTTAAAATAATTTCTAAATAATTTTTCATCTTTTAGTCTTACCTTTGAAGAATTGATATTAAAAGATAAACTAAATACCCCAAGTATACCAAGCAAAGCATATATAAAACTATCAACAACTTGAGTCGAAGCAATTGCTTGAATAGATATTCTTCCAACAATTGCAGCCATAAATGAACTTATTACAGTGTTAAATACCGCATTAAATATAAGTGGTAATGAAAAACTATTTAAATTTGATACTATTTCTTTTTGTTTAGTGATTTCCCCCATAATTAACCCCTTTTATTATATTTCCTATATAGTACCATATCTTGAACTCAAATAAATTTAATTCGAATTTATTTAATATAATTGTAAAAAATCTTTTTAATTTCTAAATTTGAATATATTATTTACAATTTAATCAATTGTAAATTTTACCCAAGCAATATTCATCTTTATATATACCATCTACAATCATTGTTTTTTCTTTTAAACCCTCTACCTTAAATCCCATTTTTTTATACAAATTCAAAGCTATTTCATTTGTTTTTATAACAGTTAAATCAAGTCTTTTGATATTATTTTCTATTGCCCAATTATCCAAATGTTCAAATAATTTCGTTCCTAATTTCTTACCTCTATATGCTCTTAACATTCCAACAACTATATGAGCGCTGTGTTTTATTCTATTATATTCACCTCTTGAAGCTTTCAAAAATCCTACTATCTTATCTTTATCTTCTATAACAAATATCACAGAACCACTTTTTATTGTATTTTCTATTCCTCTTTGCATTTGTTCTACAGTTGTTTTTCTTTCCCCTTCTTCTAACATCATATCCTTAGTTTCCTTATCTAGCTGTAATGCCATCTCCAAAAATTTCTTAGCATCCTCTATTCTTATTTTTCTTATTTCCATTTTATTTTCCCCCATATTCATTCTTATAATACTTTTTATACTATTTAATTAACAATAACCTCTTTGTTAAACATACTTTCTATAATTATACATTAAAATTTAATCTTAGTAATTTATAAATAAAATCATAATTTTTACTTTCTTTAATTCTAGTTTTTTATCCGAATCTTATTCGTCGTTAGATTTTTGATAAACATAAGTCCTGTTTTTAAATGGGCTAAGGCTACTATTTTTAATATATTGCTAGATTTTATTTCTTAATTAATATAATATAGTATATACAAATAACATGTTTTAAAAAAAAGGGGGGTTCTTATGAGTCTTAATGATAATTTAAAAATTATAAGAGAATATATAGAAAGCAAAGATTATTCTAAGGCAATAGATTTATTATTAGAATGTGTAAATAATTATAAAAAAGATCATAGAATTTATTATAATCTTGGCTATTGTTACTATGAAATAGGTAAATTCCAACTATCTTTAGATTATCTTAGCTTATCTTTAAGTCATAATAAATCAAATCAAAAGACTATATATCTTCTTTCGCTTATAAACCATAAAATTGGATTTATAAATAATGCTTATGATTATATAATGCAATTAAATAAATTTATCAACCATAATGATGAGTACAAAAATTTATATGATCTTATATTATATAGTCAAAAAAATCTATATCTTTATTATGAAAATTGTATTAGTTTTCTCAATCAAAATAATAATACAGTCAATCCTAATAGTTGTTTTAAGTGGCTTTGTATTTTGAATTTTAAAATGGAGCAGTATCAAAAAGCATATTTTAATTTAGAAAATTATATAGCTTTAAATAAAGATAAGAAAAATTTAGATAAAGATATAAAGAATATAATCACAAAAGATAAATTTACTATAAAAAGTGTATCAAAATTCTTTAAAAAAAATGAGTCTAAATACAAAGATAATAGTTACTATATTCTTTATCATAATTTTATAAATGAAAAAAATAAAGACCCTAAGCAAGAAAAAATCAAAACAGAACAAGAAGAATTCAAAATAATGCTAATCACATTAATAACTGTAATTGGCTTTTGTTCATTATTGTTTTTTTCTATAGTCTTAAGATCTTTAAATTCATAAAAATCAATAAATAATTATAAAGTATTCTCTTTGGCGATTGTTATACTTAAATAAAAAAAGATTTTTAATCATTCAAAACATAATTTGCATCTTCAAAAGCATTATGCAAATCCTTTACATAATAATTTGCATCTAACTGTTTCCATAAACCTTCACAATTATCAAATAATCTACCACCTACAAGTATCATAATATCTGATAACTCTTTTACTAATCTTATTTTTTCAATCAGAATTTTAACATATTCAATACTCGTAATTAAATTTGCTGATATTATTACGAAATTTGGCTTTTTTAAATTTAATTTTTTTATTACTTGGTCTATGTTTTTATTATGACCTAAATAGTTTGCATCCCAACCATTTAAATCAAAAAAATCACATAAAATTTTCATGTTCAAACCATGAATCTCATTCCCAGCACAAATTCCAACCATATTTCTACTATATCTTTTTATATTTCTAAATTCTTCTTTTTCTAGATTATTAACCAATTCTTCTATTATATTCAATATATATTTTGATTTTTGTATACTTATTTGTTCATTATCTAGCATCACTCCAAGCTCGTAAACACTTGGTCTTATTATAAATGAATAGATTTCTTTCAAATCTATTTTATATTTTAATTTATCTAATATATAATCTCTAGCCTTATCTTTATTCAATTCCAACAAATAAGTGGTAAAATTTTTACTATACAAGTCCATCTCATCTATATTATTATGATAACTTTTTAGATAATTATTGACTCCTGCATCTAAATATTTATCTAATATTTCTTGAAGATTATCTATATTTATGAATCCTAACCTAAAATCTAATACCATTTTTGCAGATAAAAAATATTTTAATACAAGATCTTTTGAAGCACATTTATCCTTTGTTTTTTTTGCAAAATACTCTAAATAAATATGATACAATCTAGGATTTTTTAATTTTATCGACATCGATAAATACTTCAAATTTTCATTTGAACATTTTATATACTCTTCTTTAAACTCTTCTGGTAAATTCCTAAGTGCAATTTCATGATATTGAGTTGATATGATTTCTAAAGATAGTTCTCTTAAATGTTTATTTATATATTCATAAAATCTATAATTAAAATCCATATTATCACTCCAAAATATTTATTCAAATTCGATTAATATATACCCATCAAAAATTTTTGAAAAAATATTTTTAAATATTTATACACTTTTTTCGGTTTAAAATTAATTACATAATTAGTTTTTATTCTAATTATAAATCCATACTATTTAATAACTCTCTTAAATTTATAAGTTCTTCTTTTGAAAGAGTTATCCCTTTACCCATTTTTTCGTGATTTGGTGCCCAATCTCTTAAATCATATTTTGCAGGTCTGTCATTCCAACTTATCATATTTAATTCTTTAGTCCAACCTTTGTTTGAATCTGATATTGCTCCTATTTCTTTTTCTATTTCATACTTTATAGCCATAAAAAAACCTCCAACTAATCTCTATATTTGTTCATTCTAATTATATATCAGCCAAATTAATTTTTACAAACAAATAAATATATTTATTCCAAAATTAATTGACTTTGATTATTACAATCAAACGAAGTATTTAAATCCTTCTTTTTTTAAATATTCTCTTTTTGATTTGTAATCAGGAATAATCTTGGCAACTAAATTCCAAAATGATTTTGAGTGATTCATATGTATAAGATGACTCATTTCATGCACAACCAAATAATCTATTATTTTAGATGGTGCCATTATTATTTTCCAATTAAAAAACAAATCTTTGTTGCTACTACAACTTCCCCATCTTCTTTTTTGTTCCTTTATCTTTATATATCTAGGCTTTATAGCAATATATTTTTGATATTTTTTTATACTATTTATTATTTTTTCTTCTGCTTTTATCTTATACCAATCAATTAAAGCTTTTTTGATGTTTGATTTTGCTACTGATTTTGTATATATGTTTATATTACCTCTATATAGAGTCACTTTGGGTTCTATATAATTTTTATCTTTTATTATTTTTAATGCATATCTTTTGCCAAGATAAAAAAACTTTTCTCCATCTTTGAACTCTTTTTCCTTTATATAAGGTCTGATTTCTTTTATTTTATCTAATTTATCCTTAATCCAATTTGATTTTGATTTGACGAATTTGAGTATCTCTTCTTTATCTAAATGTTTTGGAGCTAATACTCTTATGTTCTTTTTAGGATGTATTATTATTGATATACTCTTCCTTTTTCTTCTTTCCAAATCAAATTCAATTAATTCATCCATATAATAATAACTAAGTTTCATAAATCAGCACCATTATTATTCCCAGTCCTTACATACATCTATCCAGTTTTTATAATTAGAAAAAGTCTCTAATTCAATTAAATCAACCTCTATTGCACTATTAGCTGTTCCACAAGCAGGAAATACTGTTTTGAATCTTTTTAGAGACTCATCAAGATAAACTTCTACATTTTCATTTATACCAAAAGGACATACACCACCAACATCATAGCCAATTAATTTTTCTACATCATCTTTATTTATCATTTTAGCTTTTGATTCAAATATAGTTTTAAATTTTTTATTATCTATTTTGGCATCACCAGCAGTTACAATTAAAATGGGATTTTCCTTAACCAAAAATGATAGAGATTTTGCAATTCTTTTAGGTTCACATCCTACTGCTTTGGCTGCTAAATCAACAGTGGCACTAGATACTTCAAATTCCAATATACGTTCGGACACATTCCATTTGCTCAAATATTCTCTTACCTTATTTATAGCCATCAAAATCACTCCTTTTAATCATTTTACTATTTATTTTTACTTTTATATAATTGTTTAATCAAAATAAATATATATTCAATTTCTTCATCATCACTTATTTGTATCTCATAATCACCATTACCCCAATGACCAGTATTTGATACATCTCTTGTTATTTTATTATTGTCTTTTAATTCACCTTTTTTTGCATTAAGCCACATTTTTAATGATTTCTTTTGAAGAAGTATATCTACCATCATTCTTTTTTTGTACATAAAGCCTATCTCTCTTTTTTTAGGCTTTAGATCAATATTATCATCCAATAATAATATATAGCTCTTTAGTTTTTCATATAAATCTGCTATTTCTTCACTTGTATTTTTTAGATGTTGTTCTTCTGTATATAATTTAATTTCCTTATTAACTATATTAACTTCCTTACTATTTGTAGATATTTTATTTATTGATTCAGCTTTCTTGGATGCTTTTATTTGATTAAAATAAACCGTATCATTGCTAAACTTTTTGACTTCCCAAAGTTCAAAAGGCAAATCTTTAAAATTAATTGATTCCTTTTGATAATTATTAAATACAGGCGAAACAAATATAACTCTTGATTGTGACCAATCTACATCAGTTCTTTTTAATGTGCTATTACAATTTTCATTGTATTCAAGAATGAATTCTGCCTTATTGTTTAGCATCAAAGATAAATAAGCATATCCTTGGTCTATAACACTAAAATTACCTGTATTTTTGTATTCTATTATTACAAATGACTTTGTATTTTCATCAAATGCTAAGGTATCTAATCTAAAATTTTTAAATGCAAATTCTCTTTTTACAAATTTAAGTCCAAATATATTTTCCAAATTATTTTCACAAAGTTTATGTAATTCTACTTCTTTTTTAAATGGTTTTTCCTTTATTTCTTTTAAATTATCTTTTTCTATTTTGTATAAAAACATCTTAATGTCCTTCCTTGTCACTGTTATTTTGAATATCTAAAGTATATCTAAAAAAATAATTTATTACAAATTACAAAACCTAAAATATATCTAAAAAAATAAAGAGCTATTACATAAAAAATACAATAATACGCTGTGTTATAAATTTAAGATAAACACAATATATCTTTGTATTTTTAGCAAAATAGCTCCTAAATCAATTATTTTTAATTTTTTTAACTTGCTTTGATATCAAATTAAAAAATTATAAATTCAATTATTCTAGTCTTCAAATTCTTCATTTGCAATTATAGTATCTACTATATAATCTATATCTATTCCTGCATCCATCATTTGCTTTATTTCAGGTTGCTTTAATAGTTCTTCCTTCATACGCTCTCTACCATCTTCTATCATTTGTTTATTTGATTCTATTTCTTTTTGTAAATTTTTAAAAGCTATTTCATCAACTTTTAACTCACCTTTTTCAAAATCTTGAATTAATCTATATAAATTAGAAATAAATATCTTTTCATTTTCCTCTACATTTTTCATATCTGTAATTCCTACCATATATGAAAATAACTTTGTTACATGATATAAAACTTCTATATCCTTGTATGCTGATATGCTAAATCCTGCAAATTCGTGAACTGTATTATCAAATCCTCTTTTGTCCTTCATATCTTTTTTCATGATATCAAAATTACCAAGAAGCAATCCTCTTTCATAAGGACTAAACTCTTTGATATCCATCATTTCAACTCTCATCATTTCTTCTTCAAATTCACCTAATATATTTAGAAATTCATCATATGGTAATACCTCATCAAATAATATATGAAATATATTATCATAGTCTTCTTTTGGAATAACTTTTCCCTGTTCATATAATTTAATATATTTGTCCAATGTACTTCTTGAAATTCCTAATGTTTCTGCAAATTCTCCTAATACTATTCCCATATCTTTTAATTTTGATTTAATCATATAATCTTCCTTTCATTTTTAGCCTATATCTATAAGTATAGCATTTATTTAGAAACTATTATTTCATTTCTACCATCATCCTGTTCCTTTATAATTTTTGCAACCTCTTTTGGTGACTTTAATCTTGATTTATCCTTTATATGTGTCGAGTCATCCCAAAACGGTGTATTCATACCACCCATATAAACAGCTGTTACCTTTAATTCCTTGCCTTCCAATTCCTTTACCAAACTCTCACTAAAACCTCTTATTGCAAACTTAGATGCAACATATACAGCTTCATTTGGTTTGCCTTTTAATCCTGCTGTTGATATTATATTTATTATTCTCTCTTTAATATAAGGAAGCAATTCTTTAGTTAGCATTATTGTTCCCTTTACATTCACATCTATCATAGTGTTTAATTCTTCTAATTTAAGATCTTCTAATGCTCCAAAGTAACCTACTCCAGCATTATTTATAAGATAATCAATTTTAGAATTATCCTTTATCAGTTTTCTTCTTAATTCTTGAACCTCATTATAATTACTTATATCACAAGTCATCACACTTGCACTAAAGCCTTCTTTTTCTATCTCTTTTTTTACTTCTTCTAATTTATCGCTTCTTCTTGCAACCAAAATTATATGATTATTATCCTTAGCATATAATTTTGCTAATTCCTTACCAAGTCCAGTTCCTGCACCAGTTATAAGTATTTTTTTCAATATAATCATCTCCTTTTTTAGTTTCTTAAAAATTCTAACACCCTAGAATACAAAGCCTCTTGAATCTGCGGATAAGTCATATGCTTTGGCTTAGAGTCTAATAATTTAATCTCTGCAATTTCATAATCAGGAAGTTTATCAAATGTTTTTATATTTGAATAATAAAGTCTTCCATAATTTATTATATCTCCTTCTTTGACATAATAATCATTAACTGGTGTTAATTCAAACTCCTTCGCACCTGTTTCTTCATATAATTCTCTTCTTGCTGCTATATCTATTTCTTCACCATCTTCAATATGACCACCTGGAAGTTCTAATGTAGTTCTTTTTTCATGTCTAACATATACCCATTTATCCTTATGTTTAGAAACAATAAGTACAACAACTAATTTTGATTCATCAATTTGACCAACATCCAAAAATCCTATTTCCAAAACTTCACCCTCAATCTTTTAGTATATTCTAATATTTATTTTACTATATATTTATCAAATCATTTGATTATATATGAGGTATATTTATATAAAAAAACTTTAAAAAGATGACATAAGTCATGTTTTTTAATACAAAACTACTATACAATATAATTTCTAATTGGTATAATCATTCTAATTGAATTTAAATATGAAGGGAGTTTTTGTATGAACAATTTAAACAAAATGCTAAAATCTTATTTCTTTTACGTCCTTTGTGCACTTGGAACAAGTCTAACCATCAAGGCATCAATAGGTATAAGTAGTTATAATGCAATGAATCTTTCCATAGCCAAAGCCTTTGATATAAAGGTTGGTACAATAACAACTGTGTTAAATATACTCTTTTTAGTAGGCTATATGATACTTAGTAATTTTAAACATAAGAAAAAATACATAATTCAAACATTGTCCGTATTTATGTTTGGTTTCTTCATCAATTTCTTTGTATATAATCTATTATCCAATCTAAATATAACAAATTACTTATTAAATGTGTTAGTCTTTACTATGGGAACAGTAATTGGAGGACTTAGTGTCGGTGTAATAATAAGTTATAATGTTATAACCTTTCCACTAGAAAGCTTTTGTATTGCTATTAGCGAAAAAACTAATTTTTCTTTCTTACAATTAAGATATAGTGTTGATGTATTTTCAGTAATTATATCTATTATAGTTTCTTATCTATATAATCTACCTTACTATATAAGAGAAGGTACGATAATCAGCTTATTCATACTATCAGCTGCTATGAATTTCGGAAAAAATATGCATGCTAGATATTTAAAATCAAAAAAAGTTTCTTAAATATAAATTAATTTTTCTTAAATATAAATTAAAGCTAATTGGGTATTCTTATGATAAGATACCCCTTAAATTACATTAATAATAAAGAGGTGATTTTATGAGAAAATATGAATTTATAATTTTTGATCTTGATGATACTATATTTGATTTTCAACATACACAAAATATATCTTTACAAAAAGTATTTAAAAAATTTAATATGCCTTTTAATGATGAAACTTATCGCAAATATAAAGAAATAAATATTAAAATGTGGACTAAGTTAGAAGATGGTCTTATTTCTAAAGAAGAGCTTTTGGTTGGAAGATTTAAGGAATTTTTTGACCATTATGGCTTTGATATTGATGCAAATGAAGTTGAAAATGAGTATAGAAGTCATATAAATAAAGGTCATCACATGCTTCCAAATGCATTTGATACATTAAAAAAATTAAAAGAAAATAAATATAAAATATTTGCAGGAACAAATGGACTTTCTAAAACTCAAAGGATGAGACTTAGTGATTCTAAGCTAATTGAACTCTTTGATGATATATTTATTTCTGATGAATTAGGCTTTGAAAAACCACATAAAAATTTCTTTAAAATAATCTTTGATAAATATCCTAATATGAATAAACTTAATACTCTTATGGTAGGAGATACTCCTAATTCAGATATAAAAGGAGCATATGAGTTTGGAATAGATTCTGTTTTGATAAAACATTTTAAAGATATTCCTAATTCGAAAGCCACTTATGAAATAGATAAAATTGAACATATATTAGATATCTTAATCTAATATAAATAAAGGATATGTTATACTTAGAGTTTTGTTTAACATATCCTTTTATTATTAATCTATCTATTCAAGTTTAAGTATTGATTCTATATATGATTTATTTTTAGTATCTAACTTTTTATTAATTTTTTTAAATAAATATATTATATTTTGTAATTCATTTTCTTTTGGCTTCAAAAACGAATTATTAAAATTTAATATTAAATTTTCAAGTTTTTGATTTACTAAACTTATATATTTATCATCTATAATATCTAATAATTTAAATAAAAACTCCATCATCGACCATTTAGAATATGAATTTATAAGTATTATCAAATTACTATATACATATTCCTCATAATTTCTATCCTTAAATGCTTCATATACAAATTCAAAATCCAATCTTATATTATTTTTAATAATAATTTTTTTTGCAATATTAGACTCAATTTTATCATCAGATACTAAAAATTTCATAAGATATCTTTTATCTTCTTCATCATTCAAAGAAAACATTCCAAATAAAGCTATTCTTTTAATTTTCATATTTTTATGATCTATATAATTTTTGAAAATCTTACTATCTTCCTTTAACCCAACATCCTTTAATCCTGATAATATACATGCTAACTTATAATTATTTTTTTCTAATTCTTCTAAATATATTTTTCTAAAATCAAAAATCTCTTTCTTTCTTAATTTAAATCTACAATAATCTCTAATTCCACAAGAACTGTCGAACAAAAATGGTATATAATCTTTTATATCTTTATTTAAATCCTCTAAAATATCAATAGCTTTTATTCTACAAAATTTATTCTTTGATTCTTTTAATAAATTAAATATTTCATTTTTATTATCATCATTTATTATCTCTTTTATCTTTTTAACTGCATTTCTTACAATCAAAACATCATTAGACTTAATTCCATAGTCCAAAATCAGTTTTGGATCTAATTTTATATTTAATAAATAATTAAATAATTCTCTTTTTACAAAAAAATCTTTTGTATGTTTGAAACAATCAAACAAAATATCATATTTATTCTCATCAAGTATAAAATCTTTTATAAATCTTAATACATCTTCATGATTGTCTCTACTCCAAAATTCAATTCTTCTTATTATAAGTAATGAATCCACAAAATCCTTTAAATATTTTATTTTTATATTATTTATTAATTCATTTTTGGCTACAGTTCTAACTTCTAACACCCAATCATTAATTCTAACCATTATATATTTTAATTTAAATCCATCATCTATCTTAGCTAGTTCTTTTAACGCATCTTCTCTCACATATCCATTTGAATACATAGTTAATATTGCTAATATATATTTTTTATCATCATCAAACCTTTCTATAAGATTTAATTTAAATTTTTTAATCTCAAAATATTTCTTTTCTAATTCATCAATTATTTTTCCACCATAATAATAGGTAAAATAATTATCTAAATAACTTCTAAAAAACTCAGCCAAAAATAAAAATTCTTTCATACTAAGATTATCAATAATGTTTTTTAAATGACTTAATGCTTTTGATGCAATATCAAAATCTTTATCCAAAGAAAATTTAATCAAATACTTTAATAATCTGATATTATTTACATCCTTAATCTTATCCAATTCTTCTATTATTAGATTTTTTCTTCTATTTGAAAAAATTATATATCTTTGTTTATCATATTCTTCTATTTTCTTGATTGAATTATAGACAAAATCATCTAAATCCTTATATAATTTAATATTCATTTATTACTAAAACTCCCCTAATATTTTTATTGTTTTATTTGTTGCATCTAATTCCACTTCACATCCAATTGGAACACTTAACATTGGGTGAGTATGAGCACAATCAAACTCTGCTATAAAAGGTATTTCTCTTCCATTTAATACTTCTAATAAAATTTCATATGGTTTTTTATTTGTTTTTAAATCATCAAATAATTCATGTTTTCCTAAGATTATTCCACCAATCCTATCAAGAACACCACTTACCTTTAGCATCGAAAAACTTCTTTCTATAACAGCACTATTTGATAAACAATCCTCTATAAATAAGATATCTCCTTTCTTTATTTCTGGCATGTACTCACTAGCAAAAAATCCTTGCATAGTATTTAGATTTCCACCAATAAGTCTTCCTTTTACACAACCTTTGGTCACACAAATCCAATCATTTTTTCTTAATTTCTTAGCTCTATCTTGGTTTTCCCAATCAATAAACTCATCAGTCCAAAACTCTGGCATTTTAAACTCGTATGGATATTTAATATCTTTAATTATCAAATCCTCAAAATACTCAAAAGTTTGATTAACTAAAGGTTCTAATTCTCCAAATGAAGCCACTAGTGCTGGTCCATAAAAAGTTTTTATTCCAGTCTTTTTATATATAGCAAGCAGTATCGCGGTTACATCTGAATAACCTATAATTATTTTGGGATCTTTTTTGAATGCTTCATAATCAATATAAGGAAGTATAGAGTTTGAATTCCATCCACCAATAGTAGACATTATACACCTTACATCTTTATTTCTAATAAGTTCATTTAATTCTTCTGCTCTTTGCTTTATAGAACCTGACCTATAATAATCATTTTTGCCAGTCAAACTTCCTTCAAGAATCTCAAATCCCTTGGATTTTAAATATTCTTTAGCTCTATTAAACCTCTTGGGACAAGTATTTGTTGCTGGACTTGATGGTGAAAATATCCCTATAATATCACCTTTTTTAAGCTTTTTAATTTTCATTTAATTCCCACCTTTTCATTTTAATGATATAATTAATATGTTTTTATAAATTTCTTATTTAAAGGAGTCTATTATGATTAAAAAAAATAATGATATTACAAAAAAATTATATGAATATCATAATAAATATCCTTATACAAATTCTAAACACCAAAATGAATAATATATTTATTTTTTGATATTGCTGTTCTTAACAAAATCATTAACTCATTTAAATCATTGGATGTTTTCGATTTTTTATCTTTTGATACAATTTCATAAAAAGCATCTAATGATTTTGGAGGTATAATTGTAGTCCCCCATCTATTTAAACCCCAATTTACTTCACCATAAGAATTAAAATATGTCTGAATCAAAGATAATTCATCCCACCAATCATTTAAAATATCATCATTTATCGAAATACAATTATATTTTTGAGGTTCATAAAAATACTCTTCATCCTCTTTAAATTCTTCTATAATCCCAAATTCACACATACAAGCCACTAAAAATCACTCCTTATTATAATAATTATAACAAAATATATAAAAACAAAATTAACAAAAGACAAAATAAAAAATAGAAATAGAGCTTTAAACTAAGGCTCTATTTCTATTTTTATTATTTTTTAAACTCTATTTCTATTTTTATTCTATTTAAAAATTTTAATCTTCACTATCTTCTTGATCTTCATTTTCATTATCTTCATCTTCAATCTCTATTATACTTTCATCTTCATCCCAATTAACTTTTAGCCCTAATGTCTCTGCTATGAATCTAAGTGGCACTACAGTTCTGTTACTAATTATTTCAGCCTTTGTGTCTAACTTAATTTCTTCTCCATCAACTATAGCTATTTCATCTTCTAAATTTAATATTATTGTAGTTTCATCCTTTGTTATTTCAATTGTTCTATCTTCTTCATCCCACTCAACATCTGCACCAAAACCTTCTGAAATTGCTCTTACTGGTATTAATGTTCTTCCATCCTTTATAACTGGAGGTATTTCAAATTTCAAATTATCTTTTTTGCTAAATATATTTTCAACAGGTAATACTTTCATTCCTTGTTTTTCTAATTGTTTTGTCTTTTCTTTTAATTCATCTAATTCATCTTTACTATATTTTCGTACATTAATAGTTTTCATTTCTCTTAATTTTTCTCTAAATTCTTCTATAGCATTCATCCATTCTTCTTCTAGTTCGTCCATTTCTTCTTTTAATTTTGCTGCTAATTCCTCATCATTTGCTTCAATTGCTTCTTCATATTGTTTTTTTATTTCTTCATATTCACTTTCCAAACTATCTTTTTTCTCTTCTAATTCATCTTTTTGCGCTTCTATTTGTTCTCTTTCCTCTGCTTTTTCCTCTTTCAATATATCTCTTTCTTCCTTAGCTTGTTGTATTTCTTCTTTATCTTTTCCTTTATTATCTTTATTTTCACTATTCCCATTGTTATCCTTGTCATCGTTTTTTTCATTGTTTTGTTTATCATCGTTTTTTCCATTATTATCTTTTGTATCTTTATTTTTATCATTTCCATTATCTTTACCTTTTTCAATCTTATAATCATCTTTTGATACCATCTGTCTTGATGCTAAAATATCCTCAGCAAAAACAGTACTAAAACTACCAAACACAAGCATTGACCCCATAGCTATTGATACAAATTTCTTAAACATAATAATTCACCATCCTTAAAGAATTTAAAATAATTTGTTTCCTGAAACATATTTAGATATTATATCTATTTCACCATCCAAATATATTATCCTTTCAATTCTATCTTCTATGTCATACTTACTTATATTATTTATCGTACTGTCATCAATTATAATTGCGTCCATTTCATAGTCTTTTTCAAAGCTTCCAACTTTACCGAAGAATGAACCCCCTCCTTTTGTAGCCATATAAAATACTTCCGATATTTTAAGTGGCGATAGACTATCATCCATAAGTCTCCATCTTAATTTTGATACTTGAATTGAATCTGCCATCGCTCTAAGCATTGATAAACTATGACCTCCACCCACATCAGTTCCAATTCCTACATTTAATCCTCTATCCAAAAACTTTCTAACAGGTGCAACTCCAGAAGATAAATTCATATTTGACGCTGGGCAATGTGCTACATATACCCCTTGTTTTTTCATAAGATTTATTTCTTCTTCGTTTGAATATACACAATGAGCCATTATAGTTTTGTTTTTTCCGCCAAATAAATTATGCATATAATAAGCATCTCCATAAAATTTTGATCTTGGTTCATATTCTTTTACAAATGCAACTTCTTTAGGATTTTCTGATAAATGTGATTGTTTTGGTAAGTTCTCTTCTTCTGATAATTTTCCAAGTTCATCTAATAACTTTGAATCACAACAAGGTACAAATCTAGGAGTTAATATAGGTTTGGTATTTTGATATTTATCTTTTATTTTATCTAACCACTCTTTAGTGTTAGAGATAGATGTATCTGCATTATATTCAGTCAATATATCAGGACAGTTGCTATCCATATTTACTTTTCCTACATATGTTTTTAGATGACTTTTTTCTAATAAATCCATAAGTTCTATGGTTGAATCTACATGTATTGTTCCAAATATACTAGCTCTAGTTGTAGGGCTTTTTAATAAATCTTGTACAAATCTATCATAAATCTTTTTGGCATAATCAATATCTTTAAATTTTGCTTCTTCAGGAAAAGTATATTTATCAAGCCACTCCATAAGTTCTAAGTCCATTCCAGAACCTCTGAATTTATATTGTGGAGCATGAACATGCAAATCACATAGTCCTGGCATAATAATACAATCCTTATAGTCCTTGATTTCTATATCTTCATATTCTCTTTTTAGTTCTTTAAAAACTCCAATTACTTTGTTCTCATCCCAAATTATATATCCATTTTCTATAATAGTTAATTTATCAATAGTTTTGGTATAAACAATGTTTCCCTTTAACCCTTTTAACATTTAATCATCCCCTTAAGTTCATTTTTTACTCATAATTAAAGTCTCTAATTTATTTATACCTATTTATTTATAAATAAAAAGGGGTTATAACACTAAAAAAACAACAATATATTGTATTAAATTTACAAAACAATATATTGTAGCTAAAATTCTTAATGCAATAACCCCTTTTTTTATAGTTAAAAAGCAGTCTAAAGCTTCATTTTAAGTCTAATCATATCTACACATTCTATCTCATTTTCAATTATTTTATCCTTATAATTTCTTTTAAAAAAATCTTTATCAATACCTACAATTCTAAATCCACATTTTTGATAAAGTGCCAATTGGTATATGCTTGAATTACCTGTCCCAATGTATAATTCTTTTGCCCCTTTAAGTTTTAAAAATTCTATAACATTATAAATAAGCTTTTTTGCTATCCCTTTTCTTTGACATGTTTCGTCTACTGCAATATTTACAATTTCAAATATATCTGTTTTTATTTTTATAACAACACATATCCCTACTATCTTATCTTCCTTTTGAGCAATAAAAGAATTTGAATTCTTAATATAACTATCTATCAAATCTTTTGATGGATCTGCTAAAAGGAGTAAATCATAAGGAATTTCATCACTTTTATTCATTTTTCTTATCTCTATATCATTCATAATAATATTCCTTTCTTTTTTTTTTACAAAAATACTTATATCAATATTAATATAAGTACTTTTGTAAAAAGCATTTCTTTATTTATCTTTATTTTCAGACCAAATTTTTGCTTTTTTATCTATATTTTTTATAAATAAGTCCTTGCCCTTACAATATCCATCTATATCATGTCTAAATTCTACTGCTAATTTCTTTTTTAAAGTAGAATATTCTATTGCTTCTTTTTGATTTGATATCATATAATCTCTAAAATTAATATGTCTTTTTATCTCTTTATTATTTTTTTGGAATATATGTACATGATGAGTTCTCTTATATAATCCTTTTAGAAAAAATCTTCTTCCCTCTATTCCATATTCACCTTTAGCAATATAATTGATTTCACTCATTTTATCATTGTACTTATCTATATTATTTATATTTTTAACTTCAATCATAATATCTATTACTGGTTTGGCATCCATATTAGGTATAGATGTACTTCCTATATGGTATATATTTATTATTTCTTCTTTTAGTATTTCTTTTATTTTCTTTGCTTCAGCTAAATACATCTCATTCCACTTTTCATCATATTCAACAACTTCAATAGTTCTAATATTATTAGTCATAGTTTAACACTCCTTATAGACAAATATTTTTCATTACTATAAAATAATACCATATAAAGATTTCAATATTCTTAAATCAGAGGTATTCTTAATGAAAGAAAATAGAAAAAGGAGATGAAATATAATTTTCATCTCCTTTTAAAAAAATCTTTTAAACTAATCTCATTTTACAAAAGTACTTATATTATTAATAATATAAGTACTTTCGTAAAAATTAAATATTTCACCTCTATAAATTTATTTTTTTATATCAAATCTATCTGCATTCATAACCTTATTCCAAGCTTTCACAAAATCATTTATAAACTTAGGCATAGCATCATCACTTGCATACACTTCTGAAAATGCTCTAAGTTGAGAGTTTGAACCAAATATTAAATCAACACGTGTTGCCATCCATTTTCTATTATTTGTTTCTCTATCAATCCCTTCAAATACTTTATCATTACCATCAACAGCCTTCCACTGTGTTGACATATCAAGTACATTGACAAAGAAATCATTAGTAAGGACTTGTGGTCTATTTGTAAATACACCAAATGGAGAATTTCCATAATTAGTATCCAACACACGCATTCCCCCAACTAATACTGTCATTTCTGGTGCAGTTAATTTTAGTAACTGTGCTTTATCAATAAGTAGCTCTTCTGCATTGATTTCATATCTTTGATTTTGATAATTTCTAAAACCATCAGCAATCGGTTGAAGTACATCAAATGATTGTACATCAGTTTGTTCTTTGGTAGCATCATTTCGTCCAAGTTCAAAAGGAATTTCAATTTCGTATCCAGCCAATTTAGCTGCCTTTTCAATTCCAACACAACCACCTAATACTATAATATCAGCAAGAGATATTTTTTTATTTTTGCTAAGCTTAGCATTAAATGTTTTTGAAATATTTTCAAGTTCATCTATTGTTTTCGATATTTCTTTATCTTGATTTACTTCCCAATCCTTTTGAGGTGCTAATCTAATTCTAGCCCCATTTGCACCACCTCTATAATCTGAGCCTCTAAATGTAGATGCACTTGCCCAAGCAGTTTTAACTAAACTAGAAATTGATAGATTTGAGTTACTAATAATTGATTTTAATTCATTTAATTCACTTTCATCTATAAGTTCATAATCAATCTTTGGAATAGGATCTTGCCAAATTAAATCTTCCTTTGGTATTTCTGGTCCTAAATATCTTGATTTAGGTCCCATATCACGATGCGTTAATTTAAACCATGCTCTAGCAAAAGCATCAGCAAATTCATCAGGATTTTGATGATATCTTTTTGCAATAGGCTTATATATAGGATCCATTCTTAAAGACAAATCAGCAGTTGTCATTATTGGTGGTTGAACACCACTATTATGTGCTGTTTTGATATTATGTGCTTGTGGATCTGAAGGTACCCATTGCCACGCTCCAGCAGGACTCTTCACCAAATTCCAATCATAACCAAACAATGTATCAAAATAATTATTATCCCATTTAGTTGGTGTCGAATTCCAAGGTCCTTCTATACCACTAGTTATTGTATCATCTTTATTACCTGTTCCATAAGAATTCTTCCAACCTAAACCCATTTGAGTTATATCAGCCGCTTCTGGTTCTGGCCCTACATGTTCTGCACTAGCTGCACCATGGCATTTTCCAAAAGTATGTCCTCCTGCTACCAATGCTACAGTTTCTTCATCATTCATTGCCATACGAGCAAAAGTTTCTCTTACATCTTGACCAGAAGCCACAGCATCAGGAACACCATTTGGTCCTTCTGGATTAACATATATCAAACCCATCTGAACTGCTGCAAGTGGATTATCTAATTTTCTTTCCCCTTTATAACGTTTATCTTCTAACCATTTTGTTTCTTCTCCCCAATATATATCTTCTTCAGGTTCCCAAATATCTTCACGACCACCTGCAAAACCAAATGTCTTAAACCCCATTGATTCTAACGCACAGTTTCCTGCCAAAATCATTAAATCTGCCCATGAAATTGATTTACCGTATTTTTTCTTAATCGGCCATAATAATCTTCTTGCCTTATCTAAATTCGCATTGTCTGGCCAACTATTTAAAGGCGCAAATCTTTGATTTCCTGTACCTGCACCACCTCTACCATCTTGCATTCTATATGTTCCAGCACTATGCCAAGCCATTCTAATAAAAAGTCCACCATAATGACCATAGTCTGCTGGCCACCAATCTTGTGAATCCGTCATTAGTTTATAAAGATCTTCTTTTAGCTTTTTATAATCTAATTTATTAAATTCTTTAGCATAATTAAATTCTTCATCCATAGGATTTATTTTGTTTGAATTTTGTTGTAATATTTTTAAGTTAATTTGATTTGGCCACCAATCACGATTTGTTGTCCCTTTTGTTTTTACACTGCTAGTAGCACCAGTTACAGGGCATTTCATTTGACTCATATCTTATCCTCCTTATAAATATCTAATTTGTATAGTTGTACGAACTTATATATTTAAAGGTTCTTTGTCCCAACCTACTTCCAATATACCCAAACAAAATACATATTATCGAAGTTGTAAATATCCATATACAGTCAACTCCAAAATTATTAATGATAAAATCTTTAATCTAAAAAAATATTTTATATTATCAAAATTCTTATTCCCATTTTTATATTTAATATTCTTATTCTTTTAAGTTTCTTTTACTATAAATCAAAACAGCCGTACCCTCACTTACCATATGTTTATCTAAATACAAATCAATCTTAGGATAACCACCTCTAAATAACCTTCTTCCATCTCCCAATATAGTTGGAATTACAGCAATTATATATTGATCAATAATATCTTCTTTTATAAATATATCGCTAAGCAAAGCTCCTCCAAATAACCAAATATCTTTGCCACCTTGTTTCTTTATATTAAGAATATGTTCACAAATATTCTCATCTACAAACTCTACATTTTCTCTTTTTTCTAACTTTCTTGAAGTTGCCACTATAATTTTTTTGTCATCAAAAGTAGTTAGTCCACTTAAAACACAGTCTTCATATGATTTTGACCCCATAACAATAGTATCAATACCTTCTAAAAACTTAATAAAATCAAATGCTTCACTGGCATCTTTTTCATTTTCACCATGACCAACAATCCAATCAAATCTACCATCAAGGTCACTAATATATCCATCCAAACTAATCGCTAAATTCAAAATAATTTTGCTCATATTTATCATCCTTTCAAATCTTTTATTTTATATGAATTTTATTAATAATAAAAATTTTATACATCATTATATTAATTAATATTCATAATTACAATTATTTTATTTTTGATTTTTTATATAAAAGTACATAAACACATAGTTGTATTCTATTATGTAATACCTTTCATTTCCGAATAACAAATATTGTAATTCCTTTTAATCTTTACAGATAATATTGTATAATGATACACTATTATTGAATAATACAAAATTGGGGGGGTTTTTATTTATGAAAAAACAAATTTTAGCAATACTATTATCATTATTTTTACTAGGTTCAAACTGTGTATATTCTCATTCTGGAAGAACAGATAGTTCAGGTGGACATAAGGATAATAAAAACAAAAGTGGTTTAGGTTATTATCACTATCATTGTGGTGGATACCCAGCACATCTACATCCAAATGGAGTCTGTCCTTATTCTACAGAAAACACTTCATCTTCTGTAGGATATTCTTCATCAACTAAAACAACAAATGTTACTAGACCTATGGCAACTGTTCCTAGTTTTTCAGTAAAATTAGATGGAGTTGATTTAAACAGTTCTACATCTCAATATCCACCTGTATTTTTTAACAATGTAACATATATCCCACTTACTTCAGATATTATAACTTTCTTTAATTTTGAGTATAGATGGGATGAAAATGAGTATATAAGGCTGACAGCTAATTTAAATTCAAATTCAGAAACTGTATTTAAAAATTCATTTACAAATGGTACAAATTCTAAAGGACAAAAAGTTGAAATATCAAAATCAGAAAAAAACTTAATTATAAATAGTAATATAATAGAATTAAAAAACACATATCCACTAATTAAAGCAAATAATATTAATTATATACCACTTACTTCAGATGTTATTTCAAAATTAAATTTAACTGGGAGTTGGAATGAAATAGATGGATTTATACTAAGTTCATCACAAAAATAAACAAATAAGACTAGTAAAGCTTCTTTAACTTTACTAGTCTTATTTATTTCTAATCAACTCTTCGATATATACAATTCTAAATAAATTATCTAAAAGTTTTCTTTGCATTTTTTATAAACTTCTGCACAAACTATACAATCATCTAATGCATTATGAGAACCAATATTTATATTTAGATGTTTTTTTAATATTTCTAATTTATCATTATGTTTCGAGAAAACTCCATCCTCTACTTAGGATGGAGATGAATCGGAACGGTTTTAGTCTTTAATTCCTACTTGAGAACTAATATATTTTTCGATTATTTCTATTGTTGCTCCACCAGTTGTTAAAATGCAATAACTTCTACTCCAAAATACTTGTTTCAAATAATATTTTTTCAAATATTCATTATGTTTTTCCTAATTAATCTTGAAGAAACAGTTTTTAGAATATTAACTAATTTTGATAATGCAACTTGCAAAGGAGTTTCAATATAATATATAATTATATTATAAAGGAGGTGTGAAAATCTATGAAAATCAATAAAGCTTTTAAGTTTAGAATATATCCTAATCAAGAACAACTAATTTTAATTCATAAGACTTTTGGTTGTGTTAGATTTGTATACAATAATTATCTTAATCAAAGAATTGAATTATACAAGAACGAAGAAAAATCAACTACTTATGTTAATCAAGCTAAAGAATTAACATCTTTAAAAAAAGAATTAACTTGGCTTAAAGAAGTGGATAGTGTTTCTCTTCAATCTACACTTAGAAATTTAGATACTGCTTTTAAAAACTTTTTTGAAAAAAGAGCTAAATATCCGAAATTTAAATCTAAAAGGAATAATACTAAGTCTTATACAACTAAAAACACTAACAATTCAATAAGAGTTGAAGGTAATATGTTAAAGTTTCCAAAATTAGGATTATTAAAAACTAAGTTTCATAGACAAATACCTCAAAATCATAAAATATTATCTGCTACTATTAGTCAAGTACCCACAGGTGCTTATTTTGTTAGTGTTACAACTGAATTTGAAAAAGAAATAATTGAAGTTCCAAGCAATAATAACATCGTAGGTTTAGATTTTTCAATGAAAGAACTTTTTGTTAGCTCCGAAAACCAAAGAGCTGATTATCCAAGATTTTTCAGATTGTTAGAATCTAAACTTGTTAAAGCACAAAGAAAACTATCACGTATGGTAAAGTTTTCAAATAATTGGTACAAGCAAAAAACTAAAGTAGCAAAAATACATTATAAAATTAAAAACTCAAGACTTGATTTTTTGCACAAACTATCTACTAAATTAGTTAATAAATATAATGCTATCTCAATTGAAGATCTTAATATGAAGGGCATGAGTCAAGCATTAAAATTCGGTAAAAGTGTATCTGATAACGGTTGGGGAATGTTTACTAAAATGCTTAAATATAAAACAAAATTAACAGGAAAACAACTTGTAAAGATAGATAAATTCTATCCATCAAGCAAAACCTGTTGTGTTTGTGGTGTAGTAAAACAAGACCTAAAACTATCAGATAGAGTATACAGTTGTGAATGTGGTAATTCAATGGATAGAGACCTAAATGCGTCTATCAATATAAAAAATCAAGGAAAATTGTTATTAAAACATTAAATCATAAATAGGGTAGGGCTTACCCGTAGAGCTTGGTAATTATAGTAACCATAGGGTTACTACATCCCAAGAAGCCCTCTCAAAACTGTTAAGTTTAGTGGGGGAGCATGTCACAGCTCCAATTTCAATTATATTTTCTTCTTCAGCTCTTAATCCTGTAGTTTCAAAATCAAAAACTATAAAGTCATCTGGATATGTATTGCTCTTTTTATATGTCATATATTCATTATAATTATCCATTATATAATTTTTACCTCCTTGAATTTCTAAATATTATTATTTATTATTCTATTCATTAAATCTATTTTAATACAAAATATAAACTCAATAAAACAATTGACTTTTCAACTATTTTATATTATTCTCTATTTAATTGAATTTTCAATTTTATTCACTAATAAATTTATATTAGCTACATAATTATAAGGAGTGATTGTAATGATGAGAAAAGCACATCTAACTGATTTAAATGGTATTATGAATATAATAGCAGAAACGATTAAAGAGATGCATTCTTATAATAATTATCAATGGGATGAAAATTATCCTCAATCTAAAGATTTCGCTAATGATATTGAAAAAGGTGATTTGTATGTTGAGGACAAAAATGGACAAGTTGCGGGATTTATATGTATCAACTATATAGAACCATCTGAGTATAATTCATTAAACTGGTCTTCTAATGAACAATCTATGGTAATTCATAGAATTGCAGTTAGTTCTATTTATAGAAATCAAGGAATAGCAACAAAACTAATGAATTTTGCTGAAGAATTAGCAATAAGCAACGGAATCAAATATTTAAAGACAGATACCTATTCTTTGAATACAAAAATGGATTCATTATTTAAAAAATTTGAATTTAAATTAATTGGAGAAATGAGCTTTCTAGGAAAAGAAAAATCTTTTTATTGTTATGAAAAACTATTATCTCAATAATATTATCTGGTATTTGTATACTAGGGAGCAATTTTTTTATTTTAAAATGCAAATAAACAATATAAGAAACTCTAATAAATCAAAAATCTCAAATTACCTAAAATTCAAAACTCGCCACGCTCAGACAATTGAATTTTTTAACGATAATTTGAGATTTTTAATTTAAGAGTTTTAATATTGTTTATTCATTAATTTAAAAATAAAAAAATTATTCCTGTTTCCTCAATTCTATTTAAAATTTTCTCTCATTTCATAAGCACTAAAACCATCTAATACTCTTACTTTAGTATCATAATAATCATTTCCACGTTTTAGAGTTATTAAATTTATGGAGTCTTTTAGATAATTACTTCCCTTGTAATTCATTGCAGATTCCAATAATGCATCTATAAACCATTTAAAAACTTCTTCTAATGCACCATGATGTATTGCTGTTTCAATCTCATCTATAAGCAAAATTCCATCTCTTGCATTTATAATCACATATACTCCACCCACCTAATTTCGTAAACTAATTAAATTTAACAATCATAAAAAAATAACTTCACAAATCTTCATTGAAGTATACCCGTTATATCAATATATAAACTTTAAAATAAATTAATATCTTTTAATTTATTAATTTTTTTATTCATATTATTATTCATATTCATATAAAAATCTATTTTTTCCTCATATGAATAATCTTTACTGAAAGTTTTTTCAATTTTCATAACTTCATTACTTAAAGAAATACAAGAGATGTTTATTTGCTCTATGAAACAGTCAATATTATCATATGATTCATGTATAAAGGGTATAAATATTACTTCTTCAACTAATATTCTATTTAAATTAACATATTTTGATCTATTAAACTCATCCTTTATCTCAATATCTATATTTCTAAGAATTGTAGGTCCACAATTCTTAATTCCAATAAATCTTATTCCTTTATTTTCTTTTATTATTTCAGTCTTATTTTTCAGTAAAAAACTATAGTATTCATCAATTACAATTTTTGCATTCTTATAATCACCTCTTATTTCTTTTAAAATTCCACTCTTCGATACTTTGCCAAAAATATCCAAATAACTTCTATTTCTATATATCTCACTTTTATTAAAATCTTTTCTAGTTTCTTTAATACTATATATCATAGTTATCAAAGTCATTCCACCTCCAATTATACCACCAAGAAAACTACCTAAAAAAGATGCCAATTCAGCATTATTTAATGTTGAATTGTATTGATTTCTATAAACAAATATTTCCAAAAAAAAAGGTATAATAAAACTCATTCCAGTCAAAATTAAAATTATAATAAACAAATTTTTGGTACATTCTGATACTAGTTTATTTTTATTTGTATTTGTTTTTTTTCCATTAACTTTAAATAAAATCATCGCAATCAAACTAATTAAAAATAAACATCCTAATATTTCCATCATATCACTCCATAGTTACAATACTATTGAAATACCTGTAGGAGTATTCAATAAATTTTTTGGATCTTCATCAATAGTCAATCTTTCTAATTCATTCCAATATTGTTTATGCTTATACTTAAAAAATTCTCCAGGAACATCAGGAATACAACTAGTTAATTTTCTATATTTTATTTTATCAATTTTACATTCATCTCTATCCTTTTTAATTAGCTTTTTTAAATAATTTATTTTATAAATAGCTGCCATAAAAGTAACATTAAATCGTTTTTGTATATTGCAAACTTGATTAAATTTTAAATCCAAATGACAACTTAATTCTTGTTCTTTAAAAAAATCTATAAGCTTAACATTATCTATTAGTATTTCATTTGCAAATCGATGCGCCTTACTTTCTAGTTCTATATTTTCATATTTCACTTCACATTCTTTTAAAACATGAAAATTTTTTTTCATTTCAGATTTTTCTACATATATATGATACAACTCGTGAAAAAATGTGAATATTTGTCTACCAAGAGTTTCGTATGAATTAACATAAATACAATTAATTCCCATTCCATCGATATTTATCCTCGCAGAAGCTCCTGATATCCCCTCATTATTACCTTGTATTATAACAATAAAATTATCTTTATCTTTATTTTTACATATAAATTTTTCGATTGTTATAGGACTATCACAGTAAAATGTTTTTTTAAAATCTTGAATAGTATCAATTTGTATTTCTAATTTTTTTTCATATTCTCTTTGCAATATTTCACGATTGAATATTTTTTTAATATTTGACATAAAAGAAGTTGATTTTTTCCCAAAACATTCGCTTCTAAACGACCAATCTATTCCATCTTCTATATCAATTGAACAATCAATTTTTCTGTCCAATATATTTGAAGCAATTTGATTCATCTCTTTGGTATATGGAATATTTCCATCCAAAATTGTATCTATCAAATTCTTTGGAAACTGTTCTATTAAATCACTTATCGAACTATTATCTTCATTCATTTTTGCTTTAATTTCTTTTGATATTTTTGCTGAGTCATCCTTAAAACTCATAAATACCGTTCCCCCTCTATAAATTTATATTTATCCATATTTCACTCAATTTATTGTTCAACATTATTTCATCAATATATTTTAACTTCCCCCCATTTATATTGCAGTATCTAAATTCATTAAAATTAGTATTTTTCCATTTACCCTTATGTAAAAAATAAACTCTCTCTTGTTTTTTTCTAGGCTTAATATACAAAAAAATTTTATATTTATCATTTATCGTTATTATAGAAATACTTTTTCTAATTCTTTTTATCGTTACTCCTTTATCCTTATTATTTAAACAATAATTTTTAATTAAATTATAATAATTTTTTTCTATAAGTATTTTTTTTAAAATTTCTTTATTATCAATTTGGTAATACCTATTTAATTTATTCATTTGATTGAATTGTTGTAAAATATCACTCAATTGTATATTACATCTCTCTTTAAAAACACTTAGCGCTTGACTGTCTGTATATATTTTACTTAATTTTTCAAAACCAATTATTAAACCTGTAAAAAAATAAATGATTGGATATTTTTCAAATTTATAATCTCGAACAATTAAATTTATAGTATTTATATTGTCATGATACTCTAAAGCATAGTATAAAAATCTCATAATATTACTTTTGATATTTTTGTGGTTTTTTTCCAAATTTCTATTAATAATAACTGCATATAATAACCTTGCATCATTATAAATCAATTCATCGAAATCTTTTTTACAACATTTGCCTAATTCTTCTATTATATTTTTCTTAAATTCAAAATCTGTTATAATATCCCTTTTTAATTTTATTTTCATTATTATATTTATTATTTTTTCAATTAATTTTTTTTCATTTTTATCATTAACAAACACATTGCTAAAATTAACTTTAATATGATTATTATGTTTAATTTCAAATATAATATTCTTTTTGTCTCTTATTTCCATTTTTATTAAACTCATATATTCAGATTTCTTTTTATCTAATTTTTTAATAATATAATTTTTTTTATTTTTAAAAATATTATCATTTTCTATTTTTTTTATTTTATTGTTAATTAGCATTATCTTATTTGTTAAACTCTTTTCTTTTTTGCTTAAAATAAGAATTTGAGGATAAAAATGAGTTGTTAATATTAAGCTGCCTTTTAAAGAATCAAATACTACATCTTTCTGTAATTCTATATTGTTATATTTATGAAGTCCTACATCATCATATCTTAAATCGAACTTATTTAAAGAAATAAATTTATCACTGTTCATTTTAACCATTTTATTTTTATATTTTTTAAAATATTTGACTTGATCAACCATAATTGAATCAACTGTTAACTCTCTAAAAATTTTTTCTGAACCATAATATATTTTATTTAAATTAACATTTCTATGATCTAAATAAATATCATTATAAAAAATATACATTTCGTCATGTTTTAAGTAATCTCTATTTGTAAGTTTAATTTTAAATTCTAATATAAAACACTCTTCATTAACTATGGATTTCGGAACTTTCTTAAATAATATTAATGCATTTTTAAATTTTTCATAATCACAATATTTGTAATCGTAAAATTTTCTGGAATAACTAGATGGAAACATTATTTTTTCACTAAAAAATACATTTCTTAAATTGTTTTTATTGTAAACTAAATATAATTTCATCTTAGAGTTCCTTTCTTTATTGATTATTTTTCTTATCTATATGTTATCATATTTTTTACTTTTCCATCTAAATATCTGTATTTATCATATTTATTTTCTTTTATTTTATCCAAAAATTTTGTCCTAGTTTTACTATGCGTTATGTATAAATTCTTACTAGCTCTCGTACATGCAACAAAAAGTGCTACATCATAATTATTTTTATTACTCCATATACTTTCTTCATCACATTTTATAACAAAAACATTTTGAAACTGAGTACCTTTTGAACTGTGAAAAACCATTAAAGTAATACATTCTTCTTTTGCAAATTTTAAATTGTTTGTATCATTATGTGTTTTAAAACTTATAATAGGTTTTTTATCTTTTTTTTCTTCATTATATACTTGCTCAACTTCATCCATAATTAAATTTAATGCTATTCTAGCATTTTTTCTATTGTGAATTAGTATCGCAACATCCTTCAAATCTTTATCACATACTTCTTTTATAATAAATTTTATTTCATTTTTAAAATAATCTTTTCCACCAGTACATTCACATTCAACAATTTTAGGTAAATTAGCACCAATATCTTTATTGTGGCATTTTTCTCTAATATTACTGTCGATTATATCTCCAGCAAAATTCGCTATATCATATGGTAATCTATATGTTGTCTTTAACAAATGAAATACTATCTTTTCTCCTAAAATCTCTCTTAATTTTTTAATATCTAAAAAATCTCTGTCGTCATATAACCTCTGCTCATCATCTCCAAAAATCATAAAATTTTCTGCTCTTTTTATAAGTTTTTTAAAATCAGATACTCCTATATCCTGATATTCATCAACAAAAAGATATTTCTTTTTTTCGCCAAAATCATTGAGATTTAATCTATCTATATTTATAATATCCTTATCATTAATTTTCACATTAAACAAGTCCTCAATATCATTATTTTCTTGTAAAAATACATTTAATCCATCACGAAAAAATTCCATCAATGCTTTTGTATATACTGCAATTAAATATGATTGATGTGCTTTTATATCATCATTGAAAATTCTATACAATTTGTGAATAAGAATAATACTTTTTCCACTTCCAGCACAACCAGTTACCACAAAATTAACACTCCCATCCTCAAATATTTTTTTCTGATCCTTATCTAATTCATTCCATTTAATAAACCATTTCTCTGAAAATTTATATTTTTGAGAAGTTTTCTCAAGTATTTCATTTGCATCAAAATTAAAAAAATCCATTTAATCACTTCCAAATATATATTTTTTAATTATTATATCATATTTAGAAATATTTTATTTTTTTTCCTTATTAGTATTTTTATATTTTGATAAATTTAAATTTTAACTCTTTAGTTATTTCTAAATTAAAAAACACCATTATGTTCTTATCAATGTTAATCTATCACAAAAAGAACAGATAAAATGAATCTATAAAATATGTAAAGAATGCAATAATATTTTTGTTGTAGGAGCAATTGCCAGAGTGTATTGGAATATGATATTTTTAGATTGAAGAATCCAAAAGAAAACTTGGATTAGGACAAAAATTACTCACTCAACTTATAAATATTGCTAAAGAAAATAAATGTAATTATATAGCTTTAGAAACATATAGCTTCCAAGCAAAAAATTTTTATGAAAACTTTGGATTCAAAGTAGTTGGAGCTCTAAAAGATTATCCACCAGGTGAAACATACTACACAATGAAATTAGATTTACAAAACAAAATATAAAATAGAAATTATACCCATATCATTTTGCAAAAATTTATTTTTTTCATTAATAACAAACCAAACTAAAACAGGGAGCAATTTTTTTATTTTTAAATCAATCAATAAACAATATTAAAACTCTTAAATCAAAAATATCAAATCAACGTAAAAAAATTCAATTGTCTGAGCATAGCGAGTTTTGAATTTTAGGTGATTTGATATTTTTGATTTATCAGAGTTTCTTGTATTGTTTATTTGCATTTTAAAATAAAAAAATTGCTCCCGTTTCCCAAACCTTATTCGATGCACAAAATAAAAAATTCAACTGTCTGAGCATAGCGAGTTTTGAATTTTAGGTAATTTGATATTTTTGATTTATCAGAGTTTCTTATATTGTTTATTTGCATTTTAAAATAAAAAAATTGCTCCCGTTTCCCAAACCCTATTCGATGCACAAAATAAAAAATTCAACTGTCTGAGCATAGCGAGTTTTGAATTTTAGGTGATTTGACGTTTTTGATTTTAAGCATTAAAAAAGGAGAAAGACTAAAGTCTTTCTCCTAAAACAATCTATTCAACAGTAACAGACTTAGCAAGATTTCTTGGTTTATCCACATCACAGCCTCTTAAAACAGACACATGATAAGAAATAACTTGTAGTGGAATAACAGCCAAAATACTAGCTAAAATATCCTTAACCTTTGGTATATAAAACACCTTATCTGCAACCCTTTCAACCATAGTATTACCTTCTTGAGCAATCGCTATAACATAAGCACCTCTAGCCTTAACCTCTCTCATATTAGACACAGACTTCTCAAAAAGAGCTTCTTGTGTAGCTAAAGCAATAACTGGAGTACCTTCCTCAATAAGAGCAATAGTTCCGTGCTTTAATTCTCCAGAAGCAAACGCCTCAGTATGCATATATGAAATCTCCTTCATCTTTAAAGAACCTTCCATAGCAACATTATAATCCAAACCTCTACCTAAGTAGAAACCATGTTCCTTATCCTTTAAAGAATTAGCTATATCTAAAAGTTCACTATCCTTATCTAATATATGCTGAACCTGACCTGAAGTAAGCTTGATTTCTTCTATCATTTCCTTATAAGTCTTAGCATCAATAACATCTCTTTTAAATGCCATATCTAAAGCAATCATATAAAACGCAACTAATTGTGTAGTATATGCCTTAGTCGAAGCAACTGCTATTTCTGGTCCTGCCCAAGTATAAAATACATCGTCTGACTCTCTTGCAACAGAAGAACCAAGTACATTTGTAATAGATAGTATTCTAGCGCCTCTTTTCTTACCTTCTCTTAAAGCAGCTAAAGTATCAAGAGTTTCTCCTGATTGACTAACTATAATCATTAGAGTCTTATCATCAACAAAAGGATCTCTATATCTAAATTCAGATGCAATATCAACCTCAACAGGAATCTTTGCAAACTTCTCAATTGCATATCTTCCTACAAGACCTGCATGATAAGCAGTACCACAAGCAACAATATATATCTTATTTATATTATCTAACACTTGCTTATCCAAATGAATATCATCTAATTTAATATCTCCATTTTCATCTAATCTTCTAACCAAAGTCTCTTTAATTCCTCTTGGTTGTTCGTGAATTTCTTTTAGCATAAAATGTTCATAACCAGCTTTAGAAGCAGCTTCCAAATCCCACTCAACCGTAACTTTTTCCTTCTTAACTTCTTTTCTAGAAGAATTATATACCTTAATATCATCCTTAGTTAAAACAGCAACCTCATTATCATCTAAGAAATATACATCCTTAGTATATTTTAATAATGCTGGAACATCCGATGCTATAAAATTCTCACCTTCTCCAACACCTACAACAAGTGGACTATCTTTTCTTGCTGCGATTAAAGTATCTGGGTCATCCTTGCATATAATACCAAGAGCATAAGCACCCTTTAATCTATCTAAAGTCTTAAATACAGCTTCTTTTAAGTCCCCTTCATAATAATAATCAACTAAATGAACAACAACCTCTGTATCAGTTTCTGAAGAAAACTTAATACCCATATTTTCTAACTCTTCTTTTAATTCCATATAGTTTTCTATTATTCCATTATGAACAACAGCTATAGTCTTCTCCATATTTGAATGTGGATGTGAATTATTATCAGATGGCGCACCATGAGTTGCCCATCTTGTATGTCCAATTGCAAGATGTCCATCAACTGGAGCCTTTGCAAGTTCTTGTTCTAATACAGCAAGTCTTCCTTTATATTTTTTTACTTCCAAAGTCGATTTTGTATTTATCGCTATACCAGCCGAATCATACCCTCTGTATTCCAATCTCGATAAACCATCAACTACAACATCGCTACCTTTTCTACTTCCTATATAACCTACTATTCCGCACATATTAAATCCTCCTAATCAAATCAGGCATATTCTATTTGCAGCACAAAAAAATAATTAAGCTTAGAATATATACCCTTTATTATTTGCTTTAAGAAGAAAATCATCACTAAAGAGTCTTTGTCCCAAAAATCACTTTATGGATTTGTTCTCTTTTAAGGTTGTGATAACCTGCAAGGCATCCGCCGAAAACTTCGATAACCTTACTCCTCGTCAACTGCATAACAGTTCTGGCGCTGTAAAATTTTAAATTTTTTCAAAAAGCATAAACTTATTATACCACGATAAACCGCTAAATAAGAGTGTTTTTAATAATTTGTAACTTTTAGCCTATTTTTTATCAAATAATATTTGATAACTATATAAATTCTAAATCCGTTAAGTTATACTATATTGTGGTGGTTATTAATTTTTAATATTAAATAAAATTTATATAATATTATCAAGTTTAATACTAATAATATATAAATTTTATTATTTTATGTTAATAAAAGTTTGGAGGGTTTTAAATTGAGAAATGCAAATTTTTTTGATAGACATAAAGATCATATAAAAACAGGTCTTGGTCTAATATTATTGTCAACAATACTTTATATTTTACATGTTAGAATATTTCACGATTTTCATCATGTAGCGGTGTTCTTTTTAGAAGATTTAGCATTTATACCTATTGAAGTATTAGTTGTTAGTTTGATAATTGAAAAAGTATTAGAGAAAAAAGAGAAAAAAGAAAAATTAGAAAAATTAAATATGCTTATAGGAATATTCTTTACTGAAATAGGTCTTGATATGACAAGATTACTTGTAAAGGCTGATTCTAATATCGAAAGTATAAGAACAGAACATATGGTTAACAATGAATGGAATCATGATAATTTTGTTAAATGTATGAATAGCACCCAAAGCCATAAATTCAATTTAGATATTAATAAAATTGATTTAAATGAATTAAAACAAATGATTCTTGAAAAAAGAATGTTCTTTATAAATCTTATATCAAATCCTGCTCTTTTGGAACACGAAACATTCACAGAACTTCTTATGGCAATTGTTCATCTTAAAGAAGAGCTTATATTAAGAGGAGATATTTCTAATTATGATAAGGAAACTCTAGAACATCTTGAAACTGATGTTATAAAAATATATAGATATCTATCTTATGAATGGGTTATTTATATGGAATATCTTAAAGATAATTATCCTTCATTATTCTTAAGTGCATCTATGAAAAATCCATACAACGAAAACATAGCTTAAAATTTATAAATATTTTATCTTTAAATAAAAATTATCCACAGTTTATAAACTACGGATAATTTTTTTAGTTATTCACAATTTTTATTCTTGACATGTGGATAAAGTTGTGGATAATTTTCATATAATTTAGAATATAAAATCTAAAAACCTTGTAAACACTAATCGAAACATATGTTCTTGTATCCCAAAAAAACATGTGGATAAAATTTATCAACTGTGGAAAACTTTTTATTTTCCTAAAATTTTTTATCTATCAACATGTTTATAATTTTTATTTATATACTTTTTGTATTTGTACAATATATCAATTATTTTCACAAAAAAACTCCTTATGTATAATACACAAGGAGTTTATTTTATCATAAATTTTATTAAATTAAAACTCTTTATTTAGATTTTTTAATCTATATATTAAGCCCAAATCTCATCATCAGTTGGAACTTTGATGTTTTCGTTTATTGGAGCTACTCTTGTTATATTTAATAAATGCTTGTAAGTGAAGTTTTCAGAAATTGAGTTGTTACCCCAAGTTCCGCATCCTAAAGTATTAGTTACAGCAAGTCCATTTTGGATTGATCCACCAGCAGTAGTTGCACAAGGAGCGTTAACTACAAGTCTTGATACTGATAATGCTCTACCAGCAGCTTCTATATTATCTTGGCTATTTGAGTGAATAGCAGCTGAATGTCCATTTCCTTCATGCTCTAAGTTAGTCTTAGCAATGTGAATTGCATCATTAATATCTTTAGCTTTGAATGTAGCCATTACTGGACACATTTTTTCTTTACAGATTACATCTTCTGCTCCGATTCCATTAGCTTCAAGTAATATAACTTTAGTATCAGCTGGAATTTCTACTCCTGCTAATTTAGCTATATCTGTAGTAGATTGTCCTACTATATCTTTGTTTAAATGTCCATCAACAAATATTGTGTTAACAAATTTTTCTCTATCTGAAGCATCTTTAACTAGGTAAGCACCATTGTTAACGAATGCATCCATTACTTTATCATATTCTTCTTCTATAGCTATTACAGTTTGCTCTCCAGAACAGATGATTCCGTTATCAAACTTTCTACCAGCTATTATGTTCTTAGCAGCTTTATCATAGTCATATCCTTTATCAACTATAACTTGAACATTTCCTGCTCCAACTCCGTATGAAGGCTTTCCTGAAGAGTATGCAGACTTAACCATTCCCATACCACCAGTAGCAACTACAACATCAGCAGCTTTCATTAATTCAGACGTTTTTTCGATTGAAGGTTCTTCAATAACTTGGATTAAGTTCTTTGGTAAATCAAATTTAGCTAAAGCATCTTGAATAAGTGTCATAGTTTTTCCTGAACACTTCTTAGATCTTGGATGTGGAGCTATTATTACAGCATTTTTAGTTTTTAAAGCAAACATAGTTTTTGACATTGGTGTTACTATTGGGTTAGTTGTTGGAGTTATACCAGCAACAACACCTATTGGCTTAGCTACTTCTAACATTCCAGTATCTTCACATCTACCGATTATATCCATAGATTTTTTGCCTTTTAGGTCATACCATATAGCTTTAGATTTTCCTTTATTTTTAGCTACTTTATCTTCGTAAACACCCATTCTAGTTTCTTTAACTGCCATATCAGCTAATTCTTCAGCGTTATCAAATACTACTTTACCTACTATTTTAACCATTTCATCAACTTGTTCTTGATTGAATCTAGCTTCAAATTCCTTTTGAGCTATTCTAGCGTTATTTACCATTTCTTGTATTGTCATTTTAAATCCTCCAATTCAATGTAAATATAATTTTTTCTTATTTAAAAAAGTACAACTACCTCTTATTTTTCTTTGTATATTTATATAATCAGCTTAAGCTAAGTATTAACTTAAGCTGATACTTGCAAATTAATATTTGAATATATTTTTAGATATTAATATAATCTTTGGTATATTCCTTTGATTTCTTCTTGTGATAATTCAACATAGTTATTAGCTAATAATCTTTGTTGAGTTACTAATACACTCTTAGAGAACTCTTCAACTTCTTCTTCTTTCATACCATAAGTTCTTAACTCATTTTTGTTTAGAAGTTTACCAAGTACTTCTTCTAACTTGTCATATACTTTATCTTCGCTAACATTTAATATATCAGCAAGTAATCTATTTACTTCTTTAATTTCTCCATTTGGATTCTTAGCATTGTATACCTTAAATACTTCTGTAAAGAATTGATAGTTAGCTTCTCCATGAGGAACATGGTATTTTCCACCTAGTGGGTAAGAAAGTGCATGAACAGCTCCAACTCCAACATTACCAAATGCTATACCAGCATAGTTACTAGCAACTAATATATCTTCAAGTCTTTCAAATCTGTAATCTTCACCTTTTTCGATTATATTCATGTATATATCCATAATCATTTCTATTGCATTTTTACTGTATATTTTAGAATATGGGTTAGCTTTTGGAGATACATATGCTTCTATTGCATGAATAAGTGCATCTATTGAGCTATATACGTAGAATTTGTAAGGTAATCCTTTTAAGAATTCTGGTATTAATACTGCATGGTCTGGGAATAATGCTTCTACAGCAAGACCCATTTTTGTTCCTTTTGATTTTATTTCAGCTATTGAAATATTAGTAACCTCACTACCTGTACCACAAGTTGTTGGTATTACTACTAATTCTTTTTCTTTTACTATATCAACTTTCTTTTCAAAAGCATCAACAACATCATCAATACCTTTTAAAGTAAGTAATTTAGCTATATCTATTACAGTTCCTCCTCCAATAGCAATAAGTCTATTGAATTCGTCTTTTTTAGCTTCTTTTAATATTTCATTCATCATTTCATCTGAAGGTTCTCCAGTTCCAAACTCTTCTTGCATGATGAATTTTGCATCAACATTAGCATCTTTCATAAATGGTTCATATAAGAATCCATTTGTTAATACAACATCACCTTTTTTGATGTCAAACTCTTTAGCAAAATCCTTGAATGTATCAAATTTGTGCATTTTAGTGCTTAATTTAAATAATTCCATTTTAAAATCCCCCTTCTAGTTGTTTACTATAATATTTGCTTTTGGAAATCTCTTTTCAAATTCTGCTTTTAACTCTTCTCTGAAATCAGGATGAGCTATATTGATTAAACTTTGCGCTCTATCTCTTAGAGTTTTTCCTTTAAGTGATGCTATACCATATTCAGTTACAACATAGTCAACATCATTTCTTGAAGTAGTAACAGCACTACCCTCTGTTATAAAAGGTGTAATTCTTGATACCTTTCCTTTAGATGCTGTTGATGGTATTGCAATTATTGATTTTCCGCCTTTTGACATAGACGCTCCTCTTACATAATCAACTTGTCCACCTACACCACTAAATTGTGTAGTTCCTATTGATTCTGATACCACTTGACCCATTAAATCTACTTGGATACAAGAATTTATAGATATCATATTATCATTTTTCATTATTACACATGGATCATTTACATAATCAACTGGGTATAATTCAACTGAAGGATTGTTATGAACAAAATCATAAAGCTTATTGCTACCCATTAAGAATGTTGATATCATCTTTCCTTTGTGTATTGATTTTTTGCTATTATTGATTACTCCTGATTCAACAAGTTCTAATACTCCATCAGAAAACATTTCTGTATGAATTCCAAGATCTTTTTTATCTTTTAGGAATAATAATACTGCATCTGGAATAGCTCCTATTCCAAGTTGCAATGTATCTCCATCTGATATAAGAGTTGCACAGTTTTCACCTATTGCTTTTTCTGTATCTCCTATTTTAGGAAGTGGTATTTCATATAAATCATTTGATGTTTCAACTATATAATCAAGCTTAGATACATGAATGAAGTTCTCACCCATTACTCTAGGCATTTTATCATTTACTTCTGCAATTACTATATCAGCAATTTCAGCAGCTGGTTTTGTATAGTCTGAAGATACTCCAAAACTACAATATCCATGCTCATCAGGTCTACTTAATTGAATTAAAGCAACATCAACCTTCATAAGTCCATCTTTGAAAAGTTTTGGTACTTCATGGAAGAAACAAGGAGTAAAATCTGCTCTATCTTCCTTTACTGCATTTCTTGAATTTCCACCTACAAAGATTGCATTATGTCTAAAATGTCCATCCATATCTTCTGCCATGTATTTACCTTCACCTAAACAAAGCATATGTACAATCTCAACATTACTAAAACTTTCTTTATTAGAAGTCATTGCATCGATTATGTCAACTGGTGTTCCTGCTGCATGCCCTAAAACCACTCTTGAATTTGATGGTATTTTTAAAGCAGCTTCTTTAGCACTTACAAGTCTTTCATTATAAATATTTTTCCAACTCAAAAAATGCACTCCCTTTCTTAGCTATAATCAATCTTAAATTCACCTATATTTCTAAATAAAAGAATAAATCATCAAAAATAAACTATTTTATTTTTTTATTTAAAAATTAAACTCATCTAATCTACTTTTTCTTTGATAGAATCTTCTTAGCAAAATCAATCATATCTTGAGTTATTTCACTAGCAAGTTCAACTCTTTTGATTTGAGGAAATCTAGCTTTTAATCTTGCTTCTACTATATTTTCTATAGTAGATTGAGCTCCTGGACATCCTTTACAAGCTCCATGAAAAAGTATATAAACTACACCATCTTTAAATTCTTTAAATTCAGCGTCTCCACCATGTGCCTTAAGCGATGGACTTATTTCTTCTTCTAATACTTTTTTTATTTCGTTTTGTAAATCCAAACTCAATTTAATTCCTCCAATTCATCAAAAAAACTGCTTAAATATATATAATCCCTTTTATACATTTAATATTCTCTTTTTTAAAAAAATTTAATTTTAGGGGTCATTTAGACCCCTATATATAATATGAATTTCTTAATAGGCTAATATTAACTTTATATAAATACATTTATATATCAATTCATATTTGATGGCTTATGCTTTTACAGTTGCTCTGTTTTTACTTTCATCAACTTTAGCTATAGACTTAGCTAATTCTTTTTTACCTTGAATATTTCCTTGTCTAGCTATCATAACTCTTTGAGCTTGTGGAGAACCAGCACCATGCATAGATTCTGTTCTGTATCCAACAGCAGCTGTTCCTAAAGTTATATTTTCTATAAGTCTTAATACTCTCATTCTGTTTTCAGTAGCTACTCCATCTTTAGCAACTAAGTATTTATCAACGTATTTACCTAGTACTGGATCTTTAAAGTCTTTTTCTGAAGGCATTGTAACCATAACTCCCCCAGCTATATCTTCAGCAAGTCTAGCTATTTCATATGGGAATCTTGTTACATTTTGCTTACAAACATTTGCAAGTAATAAGTCTATTTGGTAGTTACCAGCTTTAGTAGCATAACCTTCAGCTGAACAAGCAATACCACTTGAGTATAATGTTTCATTTAAATGAGTCATTTCTATTAATTTATCTTTTATATGACTAGCTCTTTCAACACCGTTGTATTCAGCAGCTAATGCAGTTGCTCCGATAAGTACATCACCAACACCAACTTTACATCCACCGTAAGATTGTCTATGGTATCCAGCAAATCTTTCAACTAACATTCCTGAGAAGTCAAATTCTTTACACATATAAACTCTTTCATTTGGAATGAATACATCGTCAAATATAACAAGTGCTTCATGTCCACCAAATTGAGAGTTACCTAAATCTATATCTGCGCCTTCTTCTAATTTTCTAGCGTCACAAGATTGTCTTCCGTATATCATTAATATACCTTCAGCATCTGATGGGATTGAGAAACATACAGCGTAATCTTTGTCATCTTCTCTCATAGCCATTGTTGGCATTATTAGATGTTCATGAGAGTTAACAGCTCCAGTTTGATGAGCTTTAGCTCCTCTTACTACTATACCGTCTTCTCTAACTTCAGTTATTCTTAAGAATAAATCTGGATCTGCTTGTTT
The DNA here is from genome assembly GCA_045345765.1 of Peptostreptococcaceae bacterium AGR-M142. Lineage (GTDB taxonomy): Bacteria > Bacillota > Clostridia > Peptostreptococcales > Peptostreptococcaceae > JAOARY01. The sequence continues at coordinate 1,746,503 of CP148265.1, read as the reverse complement.
AGAAGGTGCTAATCCTCTATCTCCTTTTGGATCTGTCATAGCTCCATCAACAGTTAAGTCATTTTCTTGAACGAATTTCATATATCTTTTGAATCTTTCATGATAATCTGTTCCGTATTTTTCATCTATTTCGAATGTAGTTGAGAATACTGCATTAAATGCATCCATTCCAACACATCTTTGGAAACATGCTGCTGTTTTTTGTCCTAAAAGTCTTTGCATCTTAACTTTTTTAACTAAGTCATGAGTTCCTTGATGTAAATGACAGAATCTATTTACAGTTTCTCCTGTTAAATGTGAAGTAGCTGTCATTAAATCTTTGTATTCATCATGTTGAGCTAATTCATAAGTCATAGCTAATGAATTTAATGATGGTCTAATTACTGGATGATCAACTGGGTTTTCTATTCTTTCTCCGAACATGTAAACTTTTAAATCTAATTTTCTTAAACTTTCAATATATTCCTCTCTAGTCTTTAAAGCCATTAAAATCATCTCCTGTTTTTTTATTTTTAATCAAAAGTATTTCATAGCCTTTTTTGATTATTATGATTTATATAATGAGCAATAAGCATACCAACTTATACTCTATTATTTTATTTTTATTTTAAAATCTCATTTTTTGGGTATAATATTGATTTGAAAATCATTCATATACTTCAAGAGTTTCACATCATATCAATAATACTTAAAAATCATTCAAATCTTTAGATAATAAATAATTCTATATAAAACCCTCTAACTTTGTTAAAATAACTCAAAAGTTTGTAAATAAATATACAATCTTTTTCATAATTATGTAATTGCAAGTTTTGTGGCAATAACTACTATTTATGAATTTTCTATTTCTTAACAACTAAAAACATATGTTAAAGTCTAGCTTTCATATTATTAAGTATATACTTTCGTTAAAAAAAAATCAAATACTTTTTTGAAATTATTTTTGTATTTTTGTTGTATACATTATATTTATTAAAATTCGTTGCAAATTCGCAACAGAATTATGTAATTAAATGTATAATTTTTGTTAAAAAAATATTTATATTCTGTTATACAAATCATTATAGAATTTATATAACAAAAATCAAAGTCGTTGCAAAACTGCAACAAGATTTCAGTTTTGCAACGACTTTTTTTACCATAATTATTTCTTAAATATTTTATTTGTTTTTAGCTTATTATTTTCTACATTTAAGCTTTTTTTTCTTCTAGTTCATTATCATAAATCATGACTTCTTGTTTTTTATCTCCTATCTTTATAAGTAAGCATAATATTATTCCAACTAATAATCCAATTGTTGCACCTCTTGTAGCTAAAACAGCTGCCATAACTCCAGCAATACCTAAATCATTATGTGTTTTTGCTTTCATTACTCCAACCCTAACAGATACATAACCTTGAATTAACATTGTAAGTGCTAAAGCTATACCAAGTATAGGTCTTACCAAAGTAACTATTGGTAGTATTAGATAACCTGTAAATGTTCCCATTCTAAACGAAGCTGCTCCACCATTTATTGACACCATTGATTTTTTACCTTTTTTATATCTTTCGCAAATAACAACTTGCATAGCTGCCCAAAGTGGTCCACACATAGTTAAGTCCGGTCCAATAATAGACATAACAAAATTTCTAAGTCCAAAAACAAGATGAGATCTATTAGGATTATAGTCTATTATCTCATCATCTCTAAATTTAGATGCATCATCTAATAAAGCTTCACTTTGAATCATATCACCAAATAAAACTATATAAGAAGATAAAACCATAGGTATTGAAGAAATATACATATTCAAACTTGGAAATCCTAATTTACCAAAAGGAGTCCAATCTTTAAATAGTGTTAAAAAATCAGGCTTTGTTATACCCCACTCAATAGTCGGCCAAGATGTTTCTTTTACTATAGGTGCTATAAATATAGCTAGTACTATTACAGGTAAGATTCCTAGATTGGATATATATTTTAATATATTATTATTATTTCTAATTTCTTTAAAATGATTTGAAAATAAAAGATAAAAACCAATTCCAACACATAAAGTTATTGATATAGGATATTTGTCAAATCTTGCTCCTTCTTTAAAAATAACCATTACAGCAGCAAAACCAGAACCCATTATTATACCAGCTTGCATTGCATTTGGAACTATTGATACTATTTTTTTACCAAGACCTGTTATACCCAAAAATATTGCAAGTATACCAAGACTCATCTCAAAAGCTATAAGTGCGTGCATTCTATCCACACCTATTTTGTAATTACTTATATGAATCATCAAAAGTGGTATTGCTGGTGTAATCCAACCTGGAATTACAGGGTCACCTAAGGTTACGTGAGCCAAATACAAAAAACCATTTAAAACAACAACCGCCATAGCAATTTCAAAAGGCATACCTAAATATTCTTGCAACATAGGTATCGCCCCAAGACAGACCGCACACATAAGTAAACCCTGAAGATAATCCGCTCCTTCAAATTTGTAGTGAACAAAAGGAAGCCTTATTTTAAAAACGCCTGCCTTTATATATGGTGCTTCTTTTCTACCTTGCATATAATTTCCCCCTTTTTAGATTTTAATTAAAATATAACTCCAATTTTAATTTTTTATAAGAATTTTATACTAAAATTCTATATTAATCTAAAAAAGCATAATTTATACCACAAACCATTTCATTAACTTTTAAGGCTTTATTCTTATATAATTAAACATTTTTTTATAAAAAAATAAGCCAATTTAATTTTTAAATTGACTTATTTTAAATAGCCTTCATCTTCATATTTTTTTCTTTTTCTAACAAATGTTGAAGCATTAATATTTAGAGCTTTAGCTGCGTCTCTTACATTATTATATTTATCAAAAGCTTTTTTGATAAGATTTGCTTCTACTATCGAGGAGGCTTTTTTGATATCCCATATCTCATCTTTTATATTTAAATTTTCTTTTACCTTTGCTTCATTTATTATGCTATCTGGAAAATCATCTTCTTTGATATAATCATCTCTTCCCATAACAAATACTCTTTCAACTATATTTTTTAATTCTCTTACATTGCCTGGCCAATCGTAAGAATACAAAAGATCATAAGAACTATAATCAAACTTCTTAATCTCTGCATATTTTTTATTTAGATTAGTCAAAAATTCCTCTGCCAAAGGAATTATATCTTCCTTTCTCTCTCTTAAAGGAAGTACATGTATTGGAACTATATTAAGTCTATAATACAAATCCTCTCTAAATAAATTTTTCTTTGATAAATCTAACAAATCCTTATTAGTTGCTGTTATTATTCTTACATCTATTTTTATAGTATTTATTGCACCTATTCTTTGTATTTCTTGTTCTTGTAATACTCTAAGAAGTTTTACCTGCATTGAAAGTGGTAATTCTCCTATTTCATCTAAGAATATTGTTCCTCCATTTGCAACTTCAAATAAACCCATTTTACCTTTATTGCTAGCACCTGTAAAAGCTCCTTTTTCATACCCAAATAACTCTGATTCTATTAGGTTTTCTGGTATTGCACCACAATTTACTTTTATGAAAGGTTTTTTATTTCTTTTGCTATTTTTATGTATGTATTTTGCAACCACTTCTTTTCCAACACCTGTTTCTCCAGTTATCAAAACAGTTGTATCGTGGTATGCAACTCTTTTAGCTTTAACATATATATCTTTCATCTTATGGTCTTTTACAACTACACAATTTCTATCTATTATTTGTTTTCTCATTTCTTCAAGTTCATTATAATATTTATCCGCTCTTTTTTTATTCTCTTCTAATTCTTCTTTTAATCTCATCAGTTCGGTAACATCTCTTACATTTGTTACAACCATCTCTATTTCATCATTTTCATCAAAAACAGGCGTACTTGTTATAAGTATCTTTTTGCCTGTTTTTAATGTTTGTTGTAATGTAGTGGATCTTTTGTTATTTAACACAACCAAAGTCCCTGATTTTGAAACAAAACCTTCTTTTTCTAAGTCATACATTGTTTTTCCAAGCAATGTATCTTTTTTTATACCTGTAATTCTTTCATATGATTTATTAATTCTTAAAGTTTTTGCATTTCCATCAGTTATATATATACCATCATAGGATGATTCTATTACCGCATCTAATTTTTTTGATATTCTTCTAAGTTCAATTAGTTCTTCCAAAAGCTCTTTAGTACAGTTTTTACAGTATTTTTCCCTATTTGTTTCTTTATTTATATTATTACTATCCAAGTCCTTAATATCCTTTTTGTCCAAAGGAATTCACCTCAATTATAAAAACATTTATTAAGATAATTTATTTTCTATTATTGTTGCCAAATTTCTAGCAAGAGAATCTATATGGTTTGTATCTTCACCTTCAAGCATTACTCTAACTAGAGGTTCTGTTCCAGAAGGTCTTATTAAAACTCTTCCTCTTCCATCTAATTCTTTTTCTATATCTTCTATCTTAGTTTTTATTTCTAAATCATTCATATAAGTTGTTTTGTGCTCATTTTTAACTTTTGCATTTATAAGAACTTGTGGGTATTCTGTCATTATATTCTTAAGTTCTGATAATTTTTTATTTTCCTTAACTATTGCATCTACCAAAAATAATGAACTTAATACTCCATCACCAGTCGTATTATAATCCAAAAATATCATATGTCCAGATTGTTCTCCACCAAGAGAATAATGTTCCTCTTTCATTTTTTCTAAAACATATCTATCTCCAACTTTTGTTTGATGTATATTAATCCCTAATTCTTTAGCTGCTATATGAAGTCCTAAATTACTCATAACAGTAACTACTAAACTATCATCTCTTAATTTATTTTCTTTCTTTAAAAGATTCGCACATATTAAAAGTATATAGTCCCCATTTACTTCCTCACCATTTTCATCAACTGCTATAAGTCTATCTGCATCTCCATCATATGCAAGACCTAAATCTGCATTTAATTTCTTTACAGTTTCTCTTAATGTTTTTGTATGTGTCGAACCACATTCTACATTTATATTAATTCCATTTGGTTCATTATTTATAACTGTTACATTAGCTCCCAATTCTTCAAATACCTTTGGTGCAATTTTATAAGCTGCTCCATTAGCACTATCAAGCACTATATTAAGCCCTTTAAAGCTAGTTCCAACAATTTCTTCTAAATAAGAAGCATAATCTCTAGTTGCATTTTCTTCGATTATACTCTTTCCAATTCTTTTAGCGTTAAATTCACAGTTTATAAGATCTTGGTTATCTATATATTTTTCTATTTCTAATTCTATTTCATCAGTTAATTTAAATCCTTTGTTATTAAAAAATTTAATTCCGTTATATTCGTATGGATTATGAGATGCTGATATTACTATTCCAAAGTCTGCATTATATTTTTTTGTAAGATAAGAAACCCCTGGCGTAGGTATCACCCCTAAAGATACTACATCCCCACCAACAGACATAATACCCGAAGCCAATGCTGATTCTAACATATCTGATGATATTCTAGTATCCTTACCTATTAATACTTTAAATTTATTATTACATTTATTAAGTACATAACCTGCTGCTCTACCTAATTTATATGCAAGTTCACACGTTAGTTCTTCATTTGCAACTCCTCTTATGCCATCTGTTCCAAAATATTTTCTCATATATTTACCACCTTAAATTTGATTTTATACTTTTCAAAATTGTTTATTAATCATACACCTAATTATTTTATCATATATAATTATATTTTGCATAAGCCTTAAGTTGCAAAAAAAAGAAAATAAAATCTAATATTTCAGACCTTATTTTCTTTTATATTTTTATTTATTTCTATTAAAAAATTTTATTAAACTAATAAAAAAGTTTTATCTTCAATTTTTGAGTCAAAATTTAATACTTCTTTTAATTTTGTAAATTCAATAGGTTTATAAAAATAATAACCTTGTATCAAAAAATCTCTTGTTCTACCATTAAAAATATCTAATTGTTCTTTTTTTTCAACACCTTCAACAACAATTTCAAGACCAAGTCCTTCAGCCAAATCCAATAATAATTTTATTATAGATTCACTCTTTTTGTTTATCTGTATATCATCTACAAATGATTTATCTATTTTTAAAGTATCTATTTTTAAGTTTTTCAAATAGCTTAATGATGAGTAACCCGTTCCAAAATCATCTAATGCTATATTAATTTCACTCTCTTTTAATTCTAATAATTTATCATTAGCTTCATCAATATTTTCTAAGAATATATTTTCAGTTATCTCAAATTCCAAATTAGTAGAACTTTCTTTGTTTTCATTTACTATTTTTTTTATATCTGTTATAAAATCCTTTGAATTAAAATGCTCTGCTGAAATATTTACACTAAGTTCAATGTCTTCAAATCCTAAATATTTCATTTTCGAAAAATCTTGTAATGCTTTTTTGAGTACATATTTTTCTATATCAATAATTAGACCATTACTTTCAGCAATTGGAATAAATTCATTTGGATATATGTTCTTTCCATTTTTATTCCAACGAATCAAAGCTTCAACACCTTTTATCTTTTTATCAAATATAGATACTTTAGGTTGGTAAAGTAAATAAAATTCTTCGTTTTCTAATGCTAATTTCATATCCTGTTCTATTTTTGATTTTGCTTTTAAATCCTCTTTTAGATAGTCTGAATAATATATGATTTGCTTTTTTCCTCTTCTTTTTGCTTCATTTAATGCTATATGTGAATTTCTTGCTATTTGATAAAAATCATTTGAGTCTTTTGGATATATACTAACTCCGATACTAGTACTCATATAAAACTCTTTATTTCTAATTTTAAATGGATGATTAATATATTTAAATAATCTATTTAATTCTATATACAATTTATCTTCATGAACAAATTTATATAATATACAAAATTCATCTCCACCTATCCTAAAGATGTACTTATTCTTATTAAAAAACTTTCTTAATTTTGAAGATAAATTTCTTAAATACTTATCGCCCTCTAGTGAACTAAATAAATCATTAATTTTTTTGAAATCATCTACATCAATATGTATTATCGCAAATTTAGGTTTCACATTATTTAAAAATTCCTTGCTATTTTCTAAAAAATTATATCTGTTTGGAAGTTTTGTTAATTGGTCATAAAAAGCCAAAAACTCAACTCTCTTCTTTTCCTCTTTTAATTCCATTAATGTTTCTTTTATTTTTCCATTCTTCTTTTTTAATTGTTCTTCTCTGTCACTTATTATATCTTTCATAGAATTTATATCTTTTGAAATCTTTGAAATTTCATCGTCTCCACTAAGAATAATATCCTGATCATAAAAACCTTCTTTTATATAACTTAAGGATTTATGTATCTTTTCAATTCTTGAAACTATTGTCTTATTAAATAATTTTGTTGATATCATAGCCGTTACAATAGTCACAAAGGCTATAATAAATGTAGAATATATATATATTTCTTCTTTTAATTTCATTATATTTTCTTTGTAATTTTTGTAATTATACAAATCTATTACATTATTAATCCCTCCTTTAGACAAATAAACAATATCCATTTTATTTTGTACAAGTATTTCCTTATTCAAAAACATCTCATCAATTCTAGTCTGTACATAATTTTCTATTGAAAATCCAAGAATTATATTTGAAAGTATTATTGAAAAGGCCAAGTAAAGCATCAATTTTTTTTTCATAAATTTCACCTCAAAAGCTTTTTTTATATAGATATTGTATCTCATTTGCAAACAAAATACTTAATATTCGAATTTTCTGAATCTTTTTCTTGTTTAACTTTAAAACATTAATTAATAACCATAGTTTTTATACCCTTAAATATTTTCAAATTATCAATAATTTATCAATAAAAATATATTATTTTTATTTTTTTAAATAAAAAAGAACCCTTTAAAAAGAGTTCTTTTTATATTTTTAAAAGTTTAATACTTTTTTATTATTTAACACAAGATTTAACAGCTTGAGCACCTTTAGCTAAAGCTTCTCTGTTCATAGGAACAAATTTTTCTTTAGATGGTCCAAAAACTTTTTTGAATGCTTCTAATACAGATTCTGTTTCAACAGTCTTAACTATTTCTAAGTAAGCTCCTAACATAACCATATTAGCTGCTTTTATAGTTCCAACTTCTTGAGCTATTTCATTAGCTTTTATATAATAAACATCTATATCATCTCTTGATGCTTTTATGTCTATTAAAGAACTATTTATAAATAATTTTCCACCTGGTACTAAATCTTTTTCGAATTTAGTTAATGATGGTAAGTTCATAACTATTGCAGTAGTTGCATCATCAGTTATAATAGGTGATCCAACTGGTGTAGATGATACTATAACGCTACAGTTAGCAGTACCTCCACGCATTTCTGGTCCATAAGATGGTAACCAAGAAACTTCCTTTTCTTCAAGCATTCCAGCGTATGTCATTAATTGTCCCATAGACATAACACCTTGTCCACCAAATCCAGCACAAATTATTTTTTCTGTTGACATACTACTTCACCTCCTCTGTTTTTGCAGGGTCTTTTAAATTTCCTAGAGGGTAATAAGGAATCATGTTTTCTCTTAACCATTCTAACGATTTAACAGGAGTAAGTCCCCAGTTAGTTGGACAAGTTGAAAGTACTTCTACTATACCAAATCCTTTACCTTCTATTTGAACTTCAAAGGCTCTTTTTATAGCTTTTTTAGCTTTTCTTATGTTAGCTGGAGTATCTACAGATACTCTTTCTACAAATACAGCACCATGTAAAGTTGATAGCATTTCTGATACTTTTATTGGCATACCAGCATGAGCAACATCTCTTCCGTATGGAGAAGTTGTAGCTTTTTGTCCTGGTAATGTTGTTGGAGCCATTTGTCCACCAGTCATACCGTAAATAGCATTATTTACGAATATAGTAGTTATTTTTTCTCCTCTAGCAGCAGCATGAACGATTTCAGCAGCACCTATAGAAGCTAAGTCTCCATCACCTTGGTAAGTAAATACTACATTGTCTGGTAAAACTCTTTTGATACCAGTTGCAACAGCAGGAGCTCTACCATGAGCAGCCTCTTGCATATCACAGTTAAAATATTTATAAGCAAGTACTGAACATCCAACTGGAGCAACCCCAATTGATTTTCCTAATACATCTAATTCTTCTAAAGTTTCTCCTACTAATCTGTGGATTATACCATGAGTACATCCTGGACAGTAATGAGTTTCTTTGTTAGTTAAACCTTTAGTCTTTTGGAATACTACTGCCATTATCTAGCACCTCCTAAAACTTCTAGAGCTTTTTCTTTGATTCCAGCTGGAGTTGGTATCATACCACCAGTTCTTCCTGTGAAGTGTACAGGCGCTCTACCATTTGCTCCTAATCTTACATCTTCAACCATTTGTCCTGTACTCATTTCTACAGTTATGAAGTTCTTAGCAGTTTCTGCTACTTCATCAAATGCTTTGAATGGGAAAGGCCATAAAGTTATTGGTCTTATTAAACCAGCTTTAACACCTTCTGCTCTTAATTCTTCTATAACATTTTTAACTATTCTTGAAGTAGTTCCGTATGCAACAAATACTAACTCAGCATCTTCAGTCTTGTACATTTCATATTGAGTTTCATTTTTTTCTATAGTTGCATATTTTTCTTCTAATCTCATACAGTGATCTTCAAGTTCTTGAGGATCTAAGAATAGTGAATTTATAATATTTGGTTGTCTTTTACCTTCTGTACCAACAGAAGCCCAAGTTTTTTCTTTTAAATCTCTCTTCTTAGGAGCTTTGAATTCTACTGGCTCCATCATTTGTCCTATCATTCCGTCTCCTGCAACCATTACAGGCATTCTGTAATAATCTGCAACTTCAAACGCTTCCATAACCATATCAACTGCTTCTTGAACAGTAGCTGGAGCATATACTATATGTCTGTAATCTCCATTTCCTCCACCTCTTGTAGACATGAAGTAATCAGCTTGTGATGGTTGGATTCCACCTAGTCCTGGGCCACCTCTCATCATATTTACTATTACTGATGGAAGTTCTGCTCCAGCAAGGTAAGATATACCTTCTTGCTTAAGCGCGATTCCTGGTGATGATGAAGAAGTCATAACTCTTGCTCCAGTACCAGCTGCACCATAAACCATGTTTATTGCTGCAACTTCTGATTCTGCTTGTAAGAACACTCCACCTCTATTAGGAAGTTCTCTTGCCATATATTCTGGTATCTCATTTTGAGGTGTTATTGGGTATCCGAAGAAGTATTTACAACCTGCTTCTATAGCAGCTTTTCCAACAGCTTCGTTACCTTTCATAAGTATTTTAGCCATAGTAACTTATCCTCCTTTAATTAATCTCTCTCTACTGTTATTATTGCGTCTGGACATATAAGTGCACAACTTGCACATCCAACACATTTATCTGGGTCACTTACAGTTGCTGGGTTATAACCCTTTGCATTTATTTTTTCTTTGTCTATTACAACTATGTTCACAGGACATACTGTCGTACAAAGTTCACAACCTTTGCAACGATCTTGATCAAACGTTACTTTTCCTTTAGCCATTCCAAGCCCTCCTTAGAAAAAAATTATACTTTTTAAAGCCAAATGGTTATTAAATTTATTTACATCCAATCTTCTCTCATATAAAGAGTTTTGATTGGGAATGTTAACGCTTTTATTTCTTCTGGTAAAGAAGATACTAATTCTTCTATACAAAATACATATTTTATAGGAACATTTAATTTCTCTGATACTTCTTTTGATAGATTATATCCCTTTATGATATCATCTTTTGTTGTTTCTCTAACTAAATGAGTATTACTAATAAGACCTGTTACCTTAAGTTTTGTTATTGTTTCGATTTCAGTTATATGCTTTAAAACACCTTCTAAATCTGTTGTTTGTTCTCTATTAGCATTTACAACAAAGAATAAATCATATTCGTTTTGGTCTACCAAATATGCAAATCTAGCAAAAGCTCTAGTTCCTATAGCATCTCCACCAACATCAACAATATAATCATATGATTTGTCTTCAATTGGAGACATAACTTCAGCAGAAACAGCTGGTAAATCAACTGCATTTCCTTCTATAGAACTTCCCACTACTCTTATGCCTGCATTTTGTAGTAATTGTTTCTTTTCTCTTGATCTAAAATAAAGATTTACAACATCCATATCAGCTATTGCAACTTTTTTATCTTTATTTGAAGCTAATTTCATAGCATAATTTACTGCAAATTCAGTTTTCCCACTGCCATAATGGCCTGTTATAACTCTTATTCTCTTATCATTCATCATTAGTATCACCTTTTTAGTATATTAAAAAATATAATAAACTTAGTTAATTTATATAAGCCAATTTATAATCATTAAATACTTGATTATATTAATTGTATATCTTAGCTTCTTCTTCTTTGTTTAGAACTCTTAAAGCTCCCATTGCAAGTGCGCTCATTTCATCTTCTCCTGGGTAAATCTTAACTTCACCTATGAAGTCAATCATTTCTACTATCCAAGCTGTAAACATCTTAGAATAAGCAATTCCACCAGTTAAAACGATTGCATCTACTTTACCTTTTAGTACAGCAGCGCAAGCTCCTATTTCTTTTCCTATTTGATAAGCCATAGCCTTGTAAACAAGCTGCGCCTTCTTATCTCCTTTTTCAATCATAGCTTCAACTTCTCTAGCATCATTAGTGTTAAGGTAAGAAACTATACCTCCATTACCTTTTAACATTTTTTTGATTTCATCTAAACTATGTTCTCCACTAAAGCACATTTTAACTAAATCACCTGCTGGTATTCCACCAGATCTTTCTGGAGAAAATGGTCCACATCCATCAAGTGCATTGTTAACATCAACAACAATACCATTTTGATGCGCCCCAACTGATACTCCTCCACCCATATGAGCAACTATTATATTAGTTTCTTCATATTTTTTATTAAGCTCTTTTGCAGCTCTTCTTGCAGTAGCTTTTTGGTTTAGTGCATGGAATATACTTTTTCTTTCTAAGTTTGAATTACCAGATATCCTAGCAACATCAGTTAATTCATCAACAACAACTGGATCAACTATGAAAGATTCTATTGAAACTTTTTGTGCCATTTCATGAGCAATTCTTCCACCTAAATTAGATGCATGTTCTCCTAGTACTCCAACTTCTAAATCTTTAAGCATAGGTTCATTTACTTTATATGTTCCTCCAGCCATTGGCTTTAGAAGTCCACCTCTACCTACTATTGCACTTAAATCTTCTAATTTTATATTTGCTTCAACTAAAGCTTGCTCTATAACTTCTCTTCTAAAGTCCATTTGAGCACTTATAGTTTCGTATTTTTCAATTTCCTCATTCGAGTGTCTTAGCGTTTTTTCAAATATTTCTTTTTCATCTTCATAAACCGCAATCTTTGTAGATGTTGAACCTGGGTTTATAGCTAAAATTTTCTTAGACATAAAAGCCCTCCTATTTATTTAATCTATACTGATATTCCGATTCCCTTTTAAACATTTAAAACTTTTATAAATTTATAGTTTTTATATTTAAATTTTTAAATCCTAACTTTCTGTCATTTATATCAGATTAAGATTTAAAAATAACTATCTTAAAGTCTTCCAGCAGTTAGAACTCCTAAAGCTATTGAATTTAACTTAGCTTCCATATTATCAGCTCTTGAAGTTAATACTATTGGTGCTTTTGCGCCAACTATTATTCCAGCATTTTTACTCTTTGCAAAGAATGCCATTGATTTGTATAAAACATTTCCAGCTTCTATATCTGGAACTAATAATACATCTGCTTTTCCTGCAACTTCATGTTCAATTTTCTTATGTCTTGCAGCTTCTTCAGATATTGCATTATCAAGTGCAAAAGGTCCACCAACTATACAGCCAGTTATTTTTCCTTCTTTATTCATATCTTCTAAAGCTTTTGCATCAACTGTATCAGGCATTTTAGGATTAACTTTCTCCTTAGCGCATATTGCAGCAACTTTAGGTTCTTTTATTTCTAGTGCATGAGCCACTTTTACTGTATTTTCTAATATTTTTCTTTTTCCTTCTAAATCAGGTGCTATATTCATAGCAGCATCAGTAACAAAGAATAATCTATCATAGCCATCAACTTCAAATACAGCAGTATGTGATAATATGCTATCACCTCTAAGTCCTATTTCTTTATCCAAAACAGCCTTTAATATAATGGATGTATCAACAAGTCCCTTCATTACCATATCAGCTTTTCCAGAAGAAACTAGCTCAACAGCAGTTCTTGAAGCTTCAACTAAATCAACCTTGTCTATAACTTCAAAATTACCTAAATCAATATTTTGCGAATCTGCAATTTCTTTGATTTCCTTTTGATTTCCAACAAGAATCGCTTCTACAATTCCCTCTTTTCTAGCAGCTTCAACAGCTAATAAAACATCTTTATCATTTGCACAAGCAAGAGCTAATTTTTTTGGTCCTCTTGTTTTTGCAAGACTTAAAAGTTCACTGAAGTTCTTCATTTTTAAATCCACCTCATTTTTATTTATTATCATCAATATAAATTTGATGTTTATATTTATTTATTTGTGATATATATTAATTAACAGGATTTATAATTAAATACTTTTATTTTGAATAAATAATAATATTTAATTATTCTCTTTGCTAAATTATATAACAATTTAAAATCCATTTATGCAATATAACATTTCAAAAAAATTATTTCAAAAGATTGTTCATAGTATACAATCTTTTCATCCAAAGAAAAGAAATCCTTTTCCTTTTTAAGAAATAATAAAACTAAAAAAACTTATCAAAAGTACAATTTTTAGTTTTTGTATTCCAAAAATACAATTTTGCAATATTGTATTTCCAATGTTTCAATTGTTTATTCACTCTCTATTTATATGATATATTGAAAACAAAAAAAAAGCAACAAGGGGATTTAGATTAGTTAATCTAAATCCCCTATTTTGGCTTCTGATGGGCTTATTTCAATACTTTCATAGGGGTAATTGGTCTCCACTATAAAAGGTAACGTTGCAATTCCTTCAGTATATTCTTTCATATCGATAATAATTTGCGTATCTTTTTGCGTTATTAACTCTTCATCTTTTTGCAAATATCTTACCTTTACTTTTATTTCATCCGGAAAATTATTTTTTGAAATATCTAAATTTTGAGCTTTATTGATTATATTAATTCTTTCTTTTGATATTATTAAATCTTTCGATTTTATTTTTTCAAAATTTAAATTTGCCTTGACGGTTGTTTTATTAGCTTTTATTCCGTATGGTATCTTTAAAAATACTTCTAATTGCCCATTATCTTCTTCAATTTTTGCCATATCTAATGAAGATAAATCAATTGTTCTACTTTCAATTTCTTGTATCAAATCAATTTTTGTTTTACTACCTTTAATTATTATTTTTTCATCTTCTGATAATGTTAATTCATGAAATAAATAATCCTCTGATAACTTATTTACCATATTTATCTTTATAGGAATTTCTTTTACTTTATCTATATATACATTTAATATAGCTTCATTGTCTTTAAGTCTAACACCTTCAACTATATCACCATTTTTATCCAGAGGAATCAGATTAGTCTTAAAGTTAAATTTATCAGTCTTAGAAGTTAAATCATAAGTACCTTGAATTTTATCTACTTTTTCAACTAAAGATTTTGGACCTTCTATCCATGTGGTACTTGGATTTTTTAGAATTCTATTAACTTCATATGAAAAAGGAAGCTTTCCCTCTTTAAATAGAGTTATAGACATTTCCTTTTCTATTTTTTCTTCTATATCCAGTTTTAGCTTTGAATCAATTATGTTATATTCTATATTTTCTAGTTTATCTATATTTATATTAAAAGTATTTTCTCCTATTATTGGATCTTTTATTGTTATATAGGGTTTTAAATCTTCTTTTTTTATATGAGAAAGAAGGGATCTTCTGCCTCTTAAAATCATATTCATTTTAGCTTCATTTTCAGGTGACAAAACCATATTCTTTGAATTTAATAGTTCTTGGTTTACAATCATAACATCTAAACTTGTAAAATTCTTAATTACTATAGGATCAACCTCTGCCATAACATAAACCCACATAAAAAATGCAAAGAAAAATGCAACAAGTTTAACTTTAAAATTATTATTTAATCTTTTTATTAATTTCTTCATTTAAAAAACCTACCTTTTGAAAAAATATTCCCTTTATTAAATATATTTTTACTTTCTTTTTCTTTTTTATTATATATTTTTTCAAGTGTATTTTTAATATATCCTTTTGACACATCTTTGTACAATTTACCATTATCCGCTATTGAAATTTGGCCTGTTTCTTCTGACACCGTTATAGATATAGCATCTGAATTTTCACTTATACCAATTGCTGAACGATGTCTAGTTCCAAGTTCCTTACTTAAATATTTATTTTCGCTTAGAGGTAAAAAACACCCTGCTGCTTTTATTCTATTTTCTTTTATGATAACTGCACCATCATGAAGTGGTGTATTTGGTATGAATATATTTATAAGAAGCTGTCTTGTTATTTTTCCATTTATTCTAGTACCAGTTTGAACTATATCATTTATACCTGTTTCTTTTTCAAAGACTATAAGCGCACCTATCTTTTGTCTTGATAAAGAAAATAATGCTTCTACTATTTCATCGATAATATCATCTACTTCTTCATCATAAGAACTTATATCTAATAATTTTGTTCTACCAATGTATTCTAATGCTCTTCTTAATTCAGGTTGAAAAACTATTAGTAAAGCTATAAGTCCAACGGTCATAGTATTTCTAAGTATCCAATTTACAACATGAAATTGCAATAGTTCACTAGCTTTTGTTGCCACCAATAAAACTATAATCCCTTTAATTAATTGTTCTGCCCTTGTTTCTTTTATAAGCATATATAATTTATAAAAAATATATGCAACAATCGTAATATCAAGTATATCAAATATACCAATATTAAGTATAACATCTTTAAGATTCCACACTATAACCCGTCCTTTACTCTAAAATTTTAATAATACAAAAACTTAAAAACTCTATATTATAATTCATACTATATTATTATATATTTATTTTATCAAAAGAGTTTTACATTAACATTACAAAATCAAAAGAAAAGATATAAAAAGAAAAAATAAAACTATTTTATCATTTTTTTATCTATTTTTTGACATTATACCCCTTTAAAGTTATAATATAAAAAATATTAATATTTTTTATATTATAACTTTAAAGGGAGGATTTTTTGTGAAGCAAAAAAAATTATTTATTTTGATATCTTTGATTGTTTTAATTGGAAGCTTTTTTTATTTTAAGGATAGTAATAATAAATATAGCGATATAAAAGAAAGTATAATAGATATAGAAAAATTAAAAATAGAAAAAAATTCAATAAAGTTCATAAAAAACAATAAGAACAAAGCCTTTGAAATTTTGACAAAAGTGTTTGAATCAAAAGATTACTATGAGGAAGAAGAAAATCAACTTGGAAGTAGACATTATTTTAGTAAAACTACAGATAATAAAACTATAAGAATTTCAGTCACACTTAAAGAAGATTCTAATTATAAAACAATTGCAGATATAAAATTAGTAAAAAATAATGATTAATAAATAAAAAAAAATCAAGACATTAAAATACTTATAAATAAGCTTCTTATTTTATTAAAATTTGATATCTTGATTTTTTTTCTATGCAATTTTTTGATAATTTATATAAAATAGTAATAATATAAGAGATTAAAAGCTAAAGAACAGCATAAAAAAAAGAACCCCGTTAACTAAACAAGATTCCTTCTTTTCTCTATGTAATGGCGTGCCTGCAGGGATTCGAACCCCGGACACATGGCTTAGAAGGCCATTGCTCTATCCAACTGAGCTACAGGCACATAAAAAAATGGAGCGGGTGAAGGGAATCGAACCCTCGCAACTGGCTTGGAAGGCCAGGGCTCTACCACTGAGCTACACCCGCAAGAATGGAGCGGAAAACGAGATTCGAACTCGCGACCCTCGCCTTGGCAAGGCGATGCTCTACCACTGAGCCATTTCCGCTTATTGATTTATTAAATGGCGACTTGGAAGGGACTCGAACCCTCGACCTCCAGCGTGACAGGCTGGCATTCTAACCAACTGAACTACCAAGCCACTTAATAAAAATATTAAATTGATGGTGGGCGTAATTGGACTCGAACCAATGACCCTCTGCTTGTAAGGCAGATGCTCTCCCAGCTGAGCTATACGCCCATCAATATAAAATGGTGACTCCTAGGGGAATCGAACCCCTGTTACCGCCGTGAAAGGGCGGTGTCTTAACCGCTTGACCAAGGAGCCAATGTGCTTTTTGGTTGCGGGAATAGGACTTGAACCTATGACCTTCGGGTTATGAGCCCGACGAGCTACCAACTGCTCCATCCCGCGATATTATGGCTCCGAAGGTGAGACTCGAACTCACGACCCCCTGATTAACAGTCAGGTGCTCTAACCAACTGAGCTACTTCGGAACAATCAAACTGGCTACTTCCTACTTTCCCAGGGGGACAGCCCCCAAGTATCATCGGCGTTAAAGAGCTTAACTTCTGTGTTCGGAATGGGAACAGGTGTAGCCTCTTTGCTGTTGCAACCAGATTTGATATCAAAAATAAAATATTTAATAAATCATTTTTGATTACTTATTAAAGTATATTAATTATACTCTAAAAACTAAATATGAATGTTTTTTAAATAAGGTCAAGTCCTCGACCTATTAGTACTCGTAAGCTGAATGCATTGCTGCACTTACACCTTGAGCCTATCAACCTGGTAGTCTTCCAGGGGTCTTACTCTAAAAAGATGGGAAATCTTATCTTGAAGTTGGCTTCGCGCTTAGATGCCTTCAGCGCTTATCCATTCCGCACTTAGCTACCCAGCCATGCCACTGGCGTGACAACTGGTACACCAGAGGTGCGTCCATCCCGGTCCTCTCGTACTAGGGACAGATCTCCTCAAATTTCCTACGCCTGCGACGGATAGGGACCGAACTGTCTCACGACGTTCTGAACCCAGCTCGCGTGCCTCTTTAATGGGCGAACAGCCCAACCCTTGGGACCTACTACAGCCCCAGGATGAGACGAGCCGACATCGAGGTGCCAAACCTCCCCGTCGATGTGGACTCTTGGGGGAGATAAGCCTGTTATCCCCAGAGTAGCTTTTATCCGTTGAGCGATGGCCCTTCCACTCGGAACCACCGGATCACTAAGCCCGACTTTCGTCCTTGCTCGACCTGTATGTCTCGCAATCAAGCTCCCTTATGCCTTTGCACTCTTCGTACGATTTCCGACCGTACTGAGGGAACCTTTGGGCGCCTCCGTTACCTTTTGGGAGGCGACCGCCCCAGTCAAACTGCCCACCTGACAGTGTCCCAGTACTAGATTCATAGTACATGGTTAGAACCTCAATGCTAAAAGGGTGGTATCCCAAGGATGACTCCACCAAAACTGGCGTCCTGGCTTTATAGTCTCCCACCTATCCTGTACATTTAACACTAAAATCCAATATCAAGCTACAGTAAAGCTTCATGGGGTCTTTCCGTCCTGTCGCAGGTATCCGGCATCTTCACCGGAATTATAATTTCACCGAGTTTATTGTTGAGACAGTGCCCAAATCATTACGCCTTTCGTGCGGGTCGGAACTTACCCGACAAGGAATTTCGCTACCTTAGGACCGTTATAGTTACGGCCGCCGTTTACTGGGGCTTAAATTCAATGCTTCGCTTGCGCTAACACGTCCTCTTAACCTTCCAGCACCGGGCAGGCGTCAGCCCCTATACTTCGTCTTGCGACTTAGCAGAGACCTATGTTTTTGGTAAACAGTTGCTTGGGCCTATTCACTGCGGCCCCCTCGTGCGTTAACACTAACGGGGCACCCCTTCTCCCGAAGTTACGGGGTCATTTTGCCGAGTTCCTTAACAATAATTCTCTCGCTAGCCTTAGGATACTCACCTTACCCACCTGTGTCGGTTTGCGGTACGGGTACCTATTTTCTCGATAGAGGCTTTTCCTGACAGCGTGAAATCAACTACTTCGCTACTTTAATTTCGCTCCACATCACATCTTGAAATTATATCTCCGGATTTGCCTAAAGATACTTTCTTAATGCTTGTACTTGCAACCAACAGCAAGCTAGCCTATCCTTCTGTGTCACCCCATCTCTCAAACAAAAATCGGTAGTACAGGAATCTCAACCTGTTGTCCATCGCCTACGCCTTTCGGCCTCAGCTTAGGTCCCGACTAACCCTGAGCGGACGAACCTTCCTCAGGAAACCTTGGGTATCCGGCCCGTGGGATTCTCACCCACGTCTCGCTACTCATGCCAACATTCTCACTTCTATACAGTCCACTGCTCCTTACGGTACAGCTTCAGCCCATATAGAACGCTCCCCTACCATTTCATAAATGAAATCCGTAGCTTCGGTAGTAGATTTGAGCCCCGGTAATTTTCGGCGCAAGACCACTCGACCAGTGAGCTATTACGCACTCTTTAAATGAATGGCTGCTTCTAAGCCAACATCCTGGTTGTCTAAGCAATCCTACATCCTTTACCACTTAATCTACATTTAGGGACCTTAGCTGACGATCTGGGCTGTTGCCCTTTCGACCATGAATCTTATCACCCATAGTCTGACTCCCGAGCAAAAGAACATGGCATTCGGAGTTTGACAGTCATCGGTAACCCAAAGGGCCCCTTTGATAATCAGTGCTCTACCTCCATGTCTATAAATCTCGAGGCTAGCCCTAAAGCTATTTCGGGGAGAACCAGCTATCTCCGGGCTCGATTGGAATTTCACCGCTATCCACAAGTCATCCCCGCACTTTTCAACGTACGTGGGTTCGGGCCTCCACAAAATTTTACTTTTGCTTCACCCTGCTCATGGATAGGTCGCCCGGTTTCGGGTCTACAGCAAGTAACTAAACGCCCATTTAAGACTCGATTTCTCTACGGCTTCGAACCTGAAGTTCTTAACCTTGCTACTTACCATAACTCGTTGGCCCGTTCTACAAAAAGTACGCAGTCACACTAATAATGTGCTTCTACACCTTGTAGGCAAAAGGTTTCAGGTTCTATTTCACTCCCCTCCCGGGGTTCTTTTCACCTTTCCCTCACGGTACTATGCGCTATCGGTCACTAGGTAGTATTTAGCCTTGGGAGGTGGTCCTCCCGTCTTCCCACAGGGTTTCACGTGTCCCGTGGTACTCTGGAGTATGTCAAAAGTCTTCTTGTTTCGTCTACAGGACTATTACCTTCTTTGGTGGGTCTTTCCAAACCTCTTTGACTACAATACCTCTTCTTTAAGACATATCCTAAACCCCTAAAAAGAAAACTTCTTAGGTTTGGGCTTATCCCATTTCGCTCGCCGCTACTTTGGGAATCGATTTTTCTTTCTCTTCCTCAGGTTACTTAGATGTTTCAGTTCACCTGGTTCCCCTCCAATAGCTATGAATTCACTAAAGGATACTTAGACATTACTCTAAGTGGGTTTCCCCATTCGGAAATCTCTGGCTCAACGATTACTTGCATCTGACCAAAGCTTATCGCAGCTTATCACGTCCTTCATCGGCTCCTAGTGCCAAGGCATCCGCCTTTTGCCCTTAATAACTTGACCTTATATCTAAAATTAACTTATTGTTAATCTGTTTAAAAAACTGATTCATATATAGTTTTCAAAGTACAATTGAAAGTGGTGGAGGTGAGGAGATTCGAACTCCTGACCCCTTGCGTGCAAGGCAAGTGCTCTCCCAACTGAGCTACACCCCCATTTAAACTCTCAAAAATAAACAGCATAAGAACTTACTCCTTAGAAAGGAGGTGATCCAGCCGCACCTTCCGATACGGCTACCTTGTTACGACTTCACCCTAGTCATTGATTTCACCTTCGACGATTCTCTCCTAAAAGGTTAAGTAATCGGCTTCGGGCGCCCCCAACTTCCATGGTGTGACGGGCGGTGTGTACAAGACCCGGGAACGCATTCACCGCGACATTCTGATTCGCGATTACTAGCAACTCCAGCTTCATGCAGGCGAGTTTCAGCCTGCAATCCGAACTGAGATCGACTTTAAGAGATTAGCTTCACCTCGCGGCTAAGCGACTCGTTGTATCGACCATTGTAGCACGTGTGTAGCCCTAAACATAAGGGGCATGATGATTTGACGTCATCCCCACCTTCCTCCAGGTTATCCCTGGCAGTCTTTCTAGAGTCCTCAGCATTACCTGTTAGTAACTAAAAATAGGGGTTGCGCTCGTTGCGGGACTTAACCCAACATCTCACGACACGAGCTGACGACAACCATGCACCACCTGTCACCTTTGTTCCCGAAGGAAACCTTCCGATTAAGGAAGTAGCAAAGGGATGTCAAGTTTAGGTAAGGTTCTTCGCGTTGCTTCGAATTAAACCACATGCTCCGCTGCTTGTGCGGGTCCCCGTCAATTCCTTTGAGTTTCACTCTTGCGAGCGTACTCCCCAGGCGGAGTGCTTAATGCGTTAACTACGGCACCGAGGTTCGACCCCCGACACCTAGCACTCATCGTTTACGGCGTGGACTACCAGGGTATCTAATCCTGTTCGCTCCCCACGCTTTCGTACCTCAGCGTCAGTAATGGCCCAGAAAGCTGCCTTCGCCATCGATGTTCCTCCTGATATCTACGCATTTCACCGCTACACCAGGAATTCCACTTTCCTCTACCATACTCAAGTTTATCAGTTTCAAAGGCTTACTACGGTTGAGCCGTAGCCTTTCACCCCTGACTTAATAAACCGCCTACGTACCCTTTACGCCCAGTAATTCCGGATAACGCTAGCCCCTTACGTATTACCGCGGCTGCTGGCACGTAATTAGCCGGGGCTTCCTCCTAAAGTACCGTCAAAAATTCTTCCTTTAGGACAGAGCTTTACGACCCGAAGGCCTTCATCGCTCACGCGGCGTTGCTGCATCAGGCTTTCGCCCATTGTGCAATATTCCCCACTGCTGCCTCCCGTAGGAGTCTGGACCGTGTCTCAGTTCCAGTGTGGCCGATCACCCTCTCAGGTCGGCTATCCATCGTCGCCTTGGTAGGCCATTACCCCACCAACTAACTAATGGAACGCGGATCCATCCTATACCGTAATCTTTGATACAAAAGCCATGCGACTAATGTATATTATCCAGTATTAGCATACCTTTCGGTATGTTATCCTGGAGTATAGGGCAGGTTATCCACGCGTTACTCACCCGTCCGCTGCTTTCCACTTATAAATCATCCGAAGAATCAATATAAGCTTCACGCTCAACTTGCATGTGTTAGGCACGCCGCCAGCGTTCATCCTGAGCCAGGATCAAACTCTTAATAAAAGTTGATGCTCAAGATAATACTAACGTTTATCTTTTACTTGGTTTAAAACGAATAATTCGTTTAAATATATAAAAAGTAACTTATGCTGTTTAGTTTTCAAAGTTCAAATTATAAATTGAATGTTTTTCAATTTAATTTTATCAAGCCGCTTGTTGCGACTCTTACATTATATTTCTTTTAATTTCTTTTGTCAATATCTTTTTTAAAGATATTTTTTAGAAACAAAGAATATCATTTGAATCCTTGCCTTATGCTTAATGGCTGTGTTCAAAGGACATATATAAATATACCATCATAAGTTTTTTGTGTCAACAAATTTTTAAGGTTTTTTTTCAAAAAAATCATTCATAATTTTTTCTACTATTATATATAATTTAAAATAAAATATCATAATTTAAATTATAACTAGCAAAATTTCAGTTAAATTTAAATTTCACATATGTTTAGTCAATCTTATATATAAATTTTAATATATCAAACTCCATCTTATATATTTTAAGATGGAGACTATTAATATTATTCCATTGCTATTAAATCAATTTTTTCTACACCATCCATAAATGAAATAGAATCAACAATGTCATTTACATTCCCTTCTACATTTGAAATATCAAAAGTAATAGATACATTAGCTATAGCATTTATTGGTATATCTTGACTTATCGTTAGTATATTTCCTTTATTCTTTGCTATAGTATCTAATATTTTTGATAAAATACCTGGGTTATGACTAAGAAGCATAGAGATTGTAACTTTTCTTCCTAAACTTTCTTCAGATAATCTAAATACATAATCCTTGTATTTATAAAAAGTACTTCTACTTATTCCAACTTCCTTGACCGCTTGTGTTACTCCTTCAACTCTACCCCTTCTTAAAAGTTCTTTGGCTTCTATAACTTTTCCAAATATATCAGGTAATATTTCTTCATTTATGACTAAAAACTTTTTTTTGCTCAATTAAATCACCCCTATACATTCTTAAAAAATCTACAATTAATATATAATACCTATTATTAATATATATTGAAAGTATAGCATAAGCCTTTATAATTAAACAATATTAGAAAAAACCTTTTCCACATAAGAACCTTTCTCATCATATGATATAAGATTGATATTCCAATGGTTGTCTAAATTTTTTAAATATTTTTTCATATCTTTTATAAATTCATAATTATTCTTATCTATTATACTAATCAAAGTTGAACCCGAACCACTTATAAAATCTGCATATGAATTTAATTCTTTTGCTTTATCAAAAATATCAACAGCATTATTTATAAGCTTTATCCTATAAGGCTCATGTATTTTATCATTAAATGCTAATCTCAAATTACTAATATCACCATTATTAAATAGATTTATTAACATCGCCACATTATATATATTTATCACACAAGATTTTGCATCATAGTATTTTGGAAGAACCTTTCTAGCTTCGTTTGTTGATGTTTTAAAATCTGGATACATTACCGCAAAATCAATTGTATTTGGTATTTTTACATCAGATGAATTAAGTCCTCTTTCATCTAAAGATGATATTTGCATTCCTCCAAATACACATGGAACTACATTATCAGGATGTCCTTCTATATCTGATGCTATTTTAGCTATTTTTGATTTATCCAAATTTAAATTCATTACTTCATTAGCTATTAAAACCCCAGCAACTATTGCACTTGCTGAGCTTCCAAGCCCTCTTGAGAGAGGTATATTTGTTTTCGATTGAGTTATTATTAGTTTTTTGTCTAATTTGTAATTATATAATTTAAATACTTTTAATACAGATTTATATAGCAAATTATCTTTTCTATCAAGCTCTACTCCATTGAATTTAAAATTTTTAAGCTCAATTAAATTTTCTTTTAAATCTATAGACTTTGAATTAAATTCAAATTTCAAATTCCTTAGTTCAAATGTAAATTCATTATATATTTTAAGCGCCATTCCAAGGCAATCAAAACCACTACCCATATTAGCAGTTGTTGCAGGCACTACAACTTTATACATAAAATCACCTCTTTTTAATTCTAGTTATAAAATTATAAATAATTACACTTTGTTTAGAATTTATTTATAATTAAAATTTATATTTCTATAACTCACTTAATATTTCTTTCTTTATAAGCAAATAATCATCATCTAAATTCTTTATATCAAAATCCATATTATTCATACATACATCAATATCTTTAAGACCATTACCTGTAAGCAAACATACTACTTTTGAATTTTTCTTTATCTTACCTTCATTATACGATTTTATAAGTCCTGCAACACTTATACATGACGCAGGTTCTGCAAATACGCCTTCTTCTTTTGCAAGTAGATTATATGCCTTTAATATATCTTCATCTGTTATCGCATCTATTTGTCCATTGCTCTCATCAATTGCATTTAGTGCCTTGTCCCAACTAGCTGGATTTCCTATATTTATTGCAGTTGCTATTGTTTTTGGATCTTTAAATACTTTATTTTCAACAATAGGACTTGCCCCTTTTGCTTGGAAACCAAAAAGTCGAGGTAGAGTTTTTAATTTGTTATCCTCTAAATATTCTTTAAAGCCTTTATGGTACGCTGTTATATTTCCAGCATTGCCAACTGGAAGCATGAAATAATCTAATTCTTTCAAATCATCTATCAGTTCAAATGCCGCAGTTTTTTGACCTTCTATTCTATATTTATTTAGTGAATTTACCATCTGTATATCACTTTCTTTTGATATCTTCTTTACACTTTCTAAGGCATCATCAAAATTCCCTTTTATAGCTATGATTTTTGCTCCATATGCAATTGCTTGAGCCAGTTTTCCTTTTGCTATTTTTTCATCTGGAACTATTACTATTACTTTTAATTTAGCTCTTGCTCCATATGCAGCAGCAGCGGCTGAAGTATTTCCTGTTGATGCACAAATTATTGCTTTTTTATTTTCCTCTAAGGCTTTACTTACAGCCATAGTCATTCCTCTATCTTTAAATGATCCAGTTGGATTTAGACCATCATATTTTAAGTATATTTCTATCCCATCTAATATTTTTTCTAAATTCTTAGCTCTTATTAAAGGGGTATTCCCTTCATTCAAACTAACTATATATTTTTCATCTACATCTAAGTATTTTTTATATCTTTTTATAAGTCCTTCATACATTTTTTTCACACTCCATGTCTTTTTATTAAATACATTTGTTTTTCATATAAAAACTTTTGATAATTATAACATCATTTATTTTTTTACGCAAATTTTTTATTTTATTTTTTTGATTTTATTGGTTTAATATTAGATTTTAGTCTTTTGCGTTTTAATTTAACTGATTCGAAATGGTTTTGACTTAAAATCATTAATTAAAATGCAATAATTAATTTAATTTTCAAAATTTTTAATCTTGGATTTTAGTTACTTATCTGTTAAACTATTATTCGAATTAATATTTATACATAATAGATTTAAAGGGGGATTTATAATGAAATTTAAAAAGATAGTATCTTCAACTCTTGTTTCTCTTATGATTCTATCTTCAGTTTCTTTTGCTACTGAAATACCAACAAGAGATCAAATTGAAGATGAGTACAAGTGGAAATTAGACGATATTTACAAAACTTCAGATGAATTTTATTCTGATTTAGAAAAACTTAATTCTATGGTTGATGATTTTCTTAAGTATGAAGGAAAACTTAATAAAGAATCTGAAATAGTTAAGGCAGTAAAAGATAAAGAAAAAATGGAAATACTTGCAGAAAAATTAATAGTTTTTGCAAATATGAGTTCTGATACTGATACAAATAATGTGGAAGCTTCTAAAATGGTTGATAAAGTAGATTCAGCACTTACAGACATGGCTTCTAAACATGCTTTTTATGAAGTTGAATTATTAGAAAATGATAAATCATTCTTAGAAAAATTAGCTAAAAATACTGATTTAAAAGGTTATGACTTTTATTTTACTAATTTAGCTAAAAATAAAGATAAAGCTTTATCTAAAGGAGAAGAAAGAATTCTTGCTTTAGCTTCTGAAATGGCTGCTACTCCAGAAAAAATTTATGAAGCTTATGATTATAAAGATAGAAAGATAAACAAAGTAAAAGATGAAAATGGAAAAGAAGTATCTTTAGGGTCTTCTTATTCTACTCTATTAGAAAGTAAAGATAGAGAAGTTAGAAAAAATGCATTCATAGGAGAATTTTCTTCTTATGATGAAAATATAAATACAATAACTGCCGCACTTGTTGGTGAAGTTAAATCAAATATATTCTATGCAAAAGCAAGGGGTTATAACTCAGCATTAGAAGCATCACTTGATAATGACAATGTAAAACCAGAAGTTTATGAAAGTTTTGTTGATGCTGTTAATAACAATTTAGATTCACTACACAGATATATATCACTTAGAAAAAAATTATTAAAAATAGAAGATAAAGTTCATTATTATGATTTATATGCTCCTATTGTTAAGAGTACTTCAGATGAAATTTCTTATGAAGAAGCAAAAGAAATGGTTAGTAAAGCACTTTCTCCACTAGGTGAACAATATGTTAAAGATCTAAAAGCTGGTTTAGATGGTGGATGGATTGATGTTTATGAAAACAAAGGTAAATATTCAGGTGCTTATTCATGGGGTGGATTTGCAACACATCCATATGTACTTTTAAATTATAACGGTAATTTAAATGCTGTTTCTACATTAGCTCATGAAATGGGACATGCATTAAATAGCTATTATTCAAATAAAACTCAACCTTATGCAAAGGCTGATTACCCAATATTCACAGCAGAAGTTGCTTCTACTACAAACGAAGCTATTATGCTTGATTACCTTATTAAAAATGCTAAAACAAAAGAAGAAAAATTATATCTAATAAATAATTATTTAGAACAAATCAGAGGAAGTATATATTCACAAATAATGTATGCTGAATTTGAAAAAATGATCCATGAAGCTGTTGAAAATGGACAAACTGTAGATGCTACTGCTGTAAAAGAAATGTGGGGCGGATTAATGGCTAAATACTATGGTGATGATTTTGAAGTTGATGAACTTGCTAAAGTTTGGTGGGCTAGAGTTCCTCACTTCTACTGGAACTTCTATGTATATAAATATGCAACAGGATTATCTTCAGGTATTATAATATCTGAAAATGTAATGAATGGTGACCAAGAAAAAATAGATGCTTATTTAGATTTCTTAGCAGGTGGAGGATCTAATTATCCAATTGAAATGCTAAAAGCAACAGGTGTAGATTTATCAAGTCCACAACCTGTAGAAAATGCACTTAAAAAATTCGATTCACTATTAGATGAATTTGAAAGCTTATTAGATTCGTAAATCTAATAAAGCTAAATATTCTATTTAAAATAAACTAATTTATTAATTAATTTATAAACTAAAATACAATTAAAATAAATTAAGAGGTAGGTACTCGGTAAGCATCCAGTACCTATTTTTTAATTCTATAAGAATTAATTATCTCAATATCTTATATTAAAATTCAAAAACCCTATCTCATTAAATATATCTATCCACAAATAACTCTTCATTGTAAATCTTAATAAAGCTTATATCTTTATATCTTTTTTTTATATAATCTTACTTAGTTAGGCAAAATTATATAAAAGGGAGGTGTAGGTTGTAAATATTAAAAAAAATTTGCAACCACATTACATATGGCGGATTATAAAGAATTATGGCAATCACTTAATATTGATTTAGAAAAGCATGACCAACTTTGCGAGGTTTTACCAAAGTTCTATTCAGAAATATATTTATCACAAGAAAATAGACCAAAAGGAATGGATTACTTCAATATGGTCGTATCTGAAATTCACGGACTTAGAATACAAGAACTTGATAATCATAGAAAACAAGGAAATAAAGTAATGGGAAGTTTTTGTGTATTCGTTCCAGATGAACTTGCTTTAGCCGCAAACGTTATCAATGTTGGATTATGTGCAGGATCTGATTTTTGGCATCCAGATGGAGAAAAATACGTTCCTCAAAATACATGTCCTCTTGTAAAAGCAGCTGTTGGAGCTAAAATGGGTAATACATGTCCATACTTTAACTCTTGTGATTTACTTGTAGGTGAAACTACTTGTGATTCAAAGAAAAAAGCTTGGGAAATACTAGGCAAAGAAACAGATATGTATGTTATTGATCTTCCTCAGATGAAAAGAGAAAAAGATTATGCAAGTTTTAGCGATGAACTTAAATCATTCAAAGAAAAATTAGAAGATTTAAGTGGAAATGAAATAACGGCAGATAAAGTAAGAGAATCTATTGAACTTGTAAATGAAAAAAGAAAAGCACTTAAAAGACTTTATGATTTAAGAAAAAATGAAGTTCTTCCTATAAGCGGAAAAGATGCTCTTTTAATAAGCCAAATCGCTTTTTATGATGACCCTAAAAGATTCATAAAAATGACAAATGAGTTATGCGATGAATTAGATCAAAGAGTTTCTAATAATGAAAGCGTATTTGCTAAAGACGCAAAGAGAATATTAGTATCTGGAACACCTATGGCTGTACCTAATTGGAAATTACATCATGTAATAGAATCAAGTGGTGGAGCGGTTGTATGTGAAGAAACATGTACAGGTTCAAGATATTTTGAAAATTATGTATCAAATGAAGGTAATACATTAGAAGAACAATATAAGAATCTAGCAAATAGATATATGGGCATTAACTGCGCATGTTTTACACCTAATAATGGTAGAGTTGATGATATAATAAGACTTTATAAAGAACATAAAGCTGATGGTGTTGTTTATTTTACACTACCATTTTGCCAAACTTATTCTACAGAATACAAATTAGTTAAAGAAAGATTAGACAAAGAAGGAATACCTGTTACTATGATTGAAACTGGATATTCATTAGAAGACGCAGGTCAATTGAAAACAAGATTAGAAGCATTCTTTGAAGTATTAGAAAATAGATAAAAACATGCTATTTATCTCCCAGCTAAAGATGATGGGACAATTTCACATTAATTAAGTTAAAATAAATAAACTATAATGATAAACTATAAATTAATTGAAGTTTATCATTATAGTTTTTGATTATACATAATATGAATTGAAAGGATTTATAAAATGGAATATTATATATTATTTGAAAATCAATCTAGTGGAATGTTATTAAAAAAAATTTTAGATGAAAAAAATATACCGTTTACTATAACACCAACACCTAGAAAATTATCAACTTGCTGTGGAATATCCATGAAAATTAATAAAGAAAATATAGCTAAAATAAATAATATATTAAATGAAAATCAAAGTATCAAAACATTAGGTATAAAAGAATTAAATAAATCAAACGAGAAAAAACTGTTTGATTTTTAAAAAGAGGTGTTTTTATGTATTCAATAGGTATAGATAGTGGTTCAACTGCTACAAAAGCTGTTTTATTTGATGGGCAAAATGTTGTGGATAAAATAATAAAGCCAACTTCATGGAGTCCAAAAACAACTTCAAAAGAAATATATGAAGAGCTACTTAAAAGAAATAATTTGGATAAATCCAAAATTAAAAAAGTAATAGGTACTGGTTACGGTAGGGTCTCTATGGATTTTATTGATAAGAGTGTAACTGAAATAACATGTCATTGTAAAGGTGCTTATTATTATGATAATTCAATAAGAACTATATTAGATATTGGTGGACAAGATAGTAAGGTTATTAGCTTAGACGATAATGGAAATGTAAAAGAATTTCTTATGAATGATAAATGTGCTGCTGGTACAGGTAAATTCTTAAATATTATGTGCAATACATTAGGTATTGATATTTATGAGCTGGATAATTTAGATTTTTACGATGTTAAGCCTTCTAAAATATCAAATATGTGTGCAGTATTTGCAGAATCAGAAGTAATTTCTTTGCTTGCAAAAGGTGAAAGTAAAGATAGTATATTAAAAGGAATTATCGTATCTATTTGTAATAGAGGTTCATCTTTGCTTGGCAAAATTAATCAAGATTCAAAAATAGCCTTTACAGGTGGTCTATCTCAATCTAATTTGATAAAAGAAACACTAAAACAAATAATAAAAAAAGATATAATAATTCCAAAAGATTCTCAATTTATCGGCGCTATCGGTGCTAGTATTATAGGTTATAAATAATAAAAAACTGTGGATAAATTAAATAATAATTATCCACAGTTTTATTAATTTTATATAAAATTACTTATCCACAGCTTTATTAATCAGTTTAAGCTTGTTCATATTCTTTATTTTCTATATATATAAATAATTCATCAGTCCAAGTTACAGAAGAAATATATAGATTTTGAAGTTTTACTATATCCAATTTAAGTTCTTCTGCTATTTCATATATCTCTTTCCACTGACCTTGTTCATAAGCATTTATTATTTTATATATAACATTAAATGGCCCAGATTTATTTAAAAGCGCATTTTTTATATCCTTAGAAAGTGGTAATTCTTTTATTACCTCATCAAGAGGTCTATTTAAAAGTACATCTACTAAAGATACTAGACCCATTAAAGATACTTCATCTGCTTTTAATCTTAAATCATCTGTATTTTTTGCCACAAGCTCCGCAAATCGAGATCTAAACATAGCCATCTTTGCAATATCTGAATTTTGACCTTTGGATATATCAGATACCATAAGAAGTGTTAGCCATTTTTGTATCCCTGCAAGTCCAAGTATTGCAAGCGCATGCTTTATAGATGTTACTTCATTAGCAAGTCCAAACTTTGAATTTACAAGCTTTAAAAGTTTATAAGTTAGAGCAATATCTCTTTCTATAATCTTTGAAATCTTAGATATTTCAGGCTCTGGATTATCCATCTCCTTAAATATATCAAAATAAGCTAGCTCTCCTATACTTATTTCTCTCCCCTTTATAAGCTTTGGTTTGCTAAAGAAATATCCTTGATAATAAGAAAAACCTAAATCTTTAGCAAATAAATAAGTTTCTCTATCTTCAACTTTTTCCGCTAAGAACTTTCTTGTATGATTTCTATGTTTTAAAATTATATTTATAATATCTTCTTTTGTATTTAACATAAAGTCTACTTTTATAATATCTGCAATATCTATAAGACTTTGAAATTCATAACCTACAGTAAAATCATCTAATGCAATAGTATATCCTTTTGCTTTTAAAGCTCTTAATTTTCTTATAAGATCTCTATCTGGAATAACATGTTCTAAGATTTCTACTACAATAGATTCTGGCGGAAACATAAGAGGAATTTCTTTCTTTATAAGAACTTCATCAAAATTAATAAAAGCTCTTTTGCCTTCTATTAATTGTTCCATACCAATATTAAAATATGAATTAGTTAGAAGTATTGATGTCACCTTATCGTCTGTATAATCTGTCTTAAAAAAATTATTAGGGCTGTCTCTATATAAAAGCTCATAAGCAAATATATTTTCATTTTCGTCTAAAATTGGTTGTCTTGCTACAAATACATCCATATATCTTCCTCCTGTATTATCATGAATACTAAAATCTGAAGATAAATCATATATAGATTTTACCCTAATAATAATAATTTAATACAAATTTTAATTATAGATTAAGTTTTTCTTAAAAGAATGGTTTAAATCTATAATTTTTCCAATCTTAGATACAAAATCATTAATATCGTTTTCAGATGTATCAAATGAAGTAACGAATCTAACTTCATTCGTTTCTTCATTTACGATGTAATAAGGGTAATCTCTAATCAATTTATCATTCCAAGCCTTTGGTATTTTTGCAAATAATATATTTGCATCAGGCTTGCTTACATCCCTTATATCGTCAAACTCAATTAAATTTTCATAGAGCAAAAGTGCCATTTCATTTGCTTTTTTAGCATTTTGTACCCATAAATCATTAGTCAAATAGGCCCTAAATTGAGCTGCAATGAATCTTCCCTTAGATACCAACTGCATAGCTTGCTTCATTTTAAATAGAAAATCTTTTTTGACTTCATCGTTTAAAATAATAATAGCTTCACCCATCATCATTCCATTTTTCGTTCCTCCAAATGATAAAACATCAATTCCAGTCTTTGTTACCATTTGCTCTAAACTAACACCCAAATGTGCAATTGCATTTGAAATTCTAGCACCATCCATATGAACAAGTAGATTATTTGAATGTGCAAAATCACAAATAGCCTTAATCTCTTCTATACTGTATACCGTTCCAGTCTCAGTTGGTTGACTAAATGCAACTGCTTTTGGCTGTATCTTATGTTTGCTACCTTTATATTCTAAAAATCGCTTTGCTTTATTTATATCAAATTTACCATCATTAGTTTCAAAGTATAAAATCTTTGCTCCTAAAAACTTCTCAAAAGCACCACATTCATCAACATTTATATGTGTATTTTCGCTACATATAACAGCTTCATAAGAATTAATCATTCCTGATATTCCTATTACATTTGCAGATGTTCCTGTGGTTGTAAAGTAAACATCAACATCCTTATTAAATAATTTGCAAAACTTCTCTTTTACTTCTTTTGAATACATATCATCAGAATAAGGATTTACATGCTCCACATTAACCTTGCTAAGTTCATCCAATACATTCTTGTGTACTCCAGACACATTATCACTTAAAAACATTTTCATTTATATTTCCCCCTTGGTATTTTAATTTTTTATATAAAGACTCTTTAACCCCAAATAAAGAATCCTTTAATTAAATTTCAAAATATAAAACAAAAATCTAATCCAATTTTTATATTTAGTTTTAAGCTACATTCTTAAGTTTTTCAAAATAATTTTTAGTATCCACTTTTATAACATCTCTAAGCATTATAAGACCTATAAGATTTGGTATTGCCATAAGTCCATTTACTATATCAGCCAAAGTCCAAATTGTACTAAGTTCTAAATAAGGTCCAATTGCAATAAGCCCTATAAATATCCACTTATAAAACTTTACTTTTTTATTACCAAATAAATAAACAACACATCTTTCTCCATAATAATTCCAACCTAAAATAGTTGTAAAAGCAAAGAAACAAAGTCCAACATTAACTATTAAAAGTCCTAATAAATCTATCTTCATACCAGTTCTAAATGCCATAGAAGTCATTGAAGCTCCTTCATATGTTGACGACCAAAAACCAGTTATTATAAGAACTAGACCTGTCATAGTACAAACTAATATAGTGTCAAAAAATGTCCCTGTCATAGATATAAGACCTTGTTTAACATGAGATTTTGACTTAGCTGCGGCTGCTGCAATAGGAGCTGAACCAAGACCAGATTCATTAGAAAATACACCTCTTGATACCCCAGTTCTCATCGCCAAAATCATTGTTGAACCCAAAAATCCTCCTGTTGCTGCAATTGGAGTAAATGCACCTTTAATAACTAAAGATACTGCATTTGATAATTCGCTGAAATTAAGAGCTAAAATTAAAAGACTTGCTATTATATAAGATGCTGTCATGAAAGGAACTATAAGTTCTGCTGCTTTTGAAATTTTTTGGATTCCTCCTAGCGTTACAAACGCTACTAATATAGTTAGTATAATTCCAACCAAAACTTTATTAAGTCCAAAAGCACCATTAAGACCAGTTGTAATAGAATCAACTTGAGCAAAAGTTCCTATGCCAAAGAATGCTACCATGATACCAAAGAATGCAAATGCCTTAGCCAAAAAGCTTCCAAAAAATCCTTTTACACCTTTTTCGATATAAAACATCGGTCCTCCACAGGCGTTATTATTCTCATCAAATGTTCTATATTTTACAGAAAGCATACATTCACTGTATTTTGTTGCCATACCAAAGAATGCTGCCATCCACATCCAAAATAATGCACCAGGTCCTCCAAGCTTGATTGCAGTTGCTACACCTACAATATTTCCTGTACCAATAGTTGCTGATAAAGCTGTACATAAAGCTTTAAAACTAGAAATGTCACCTTCTCCTTCATTAAAATCTTTTTCATCCTTAGAAAATAAATATTTTAATGCCAAAGGTAATTTAGTAATTTGAATTAGTCCAAGTGAAAATGTTAAATAAATTCCTGTACCTACAAGTAGTATTAGTAAAGGTGGTCCCCATACTAAATTATCAATAGTTTTTAAAATTTCTGCCAATTTCGTCATATTTGAATCTCTCCTTTTTTTGATTTGTTGGCAGGAACTTAAAGCAAAGAAAATAAAAAACTCTTCATCCTTTTATTGCTTTATTTCGCTAAAGGGTATTAAAAAAGAGGTATTTAAATAAATAAATACCTCTAAAGATCCAATGCAAAATACAAGCTATAAAAATATAACCTTGCCTTAAATCCCCTGTCCTTTTACCTGAAAGTTTCATAATCTTAAAAAAGATTATTTGCTCCTTCGGTGCTCTATAGAGTCTCTCCAGAGGTTCGTCCAATAACGGTCCTATCTTACTTTTGTTTAGAAACCTGAAAGATTTACTTCTTCGGTAGGTATTACTTTACCTTCTCCCGCTATCTTCATCCGATTGATATTAAGTTGTAATAAAAATTTTTAATAAATACAAATAGAATTTACTTAAAAATATTTTTATTAGATATTTTCATATTCTACAAAAATATATTTATAAAGTCAATAAAAATTTATATTTATTAATTGAATTGTAATTGAAAATGATTATTAAGACTCTAAAAGCATTGAAAATACAAACGTTTTCCAGCCAAAAACAACCCTTTTTTCTATGTTATAGCAATTATATAAATATTCTTACATCTTGTCAACATATTTATGCAATTTTTGATAAAAAATAAACGGAATTTAATAATATTTTTTTATAAAATCTTATTTCGATTAAATAGTTTTACAATTCAAAAAAAGCTATAACAAAGTCAATTAAATACTTTGTATAGCTTTTTTGTTTTATTTATATTTATTTTTTATTTAACTTCAAAACTACAAGTAACAACAGCTGTTATTTCTTTATCTATTGACGAATTATCATTTATTCCATAATCTGATACTTCATTTGAATAAAGAGGTGTTATTTGGAATATCCCAACTCTTGCAGAATTTAATTTTCCTACTGAATTGCCTGTAACCTCAAGCATTTTTTGAGCTCTTTCTTTTGCATCTTTTGTAGCTTTACCAATCATTTCAACCTTCAAATCAGCCAATTTAGTATATAAATAACTTGGTGGATATGATTCAAATTCCACACCTTCATTTATAAGATCTGTTGATTTTCTTGATATTTGTGTTATCTTGTCTATTTCTTTTGATTCTATTTTTACATCTTGAATAAGTCTGTACTTTTCAACTTCATTTGAATAGCCATTCCCGTATGGAAGTCTTTTATTTAATTTTATCGTATTTATTGAAGACATAACAATTTGGTCTTCTTCTACCCCTGCTTTTTGTAAATATGCTTTAACTTTCTTTTCACTTTCTTTTATCCCCGCATATGCATCCGAAAGATTAGGAGATTCATAAGAAAAACTACCATTCCAAACCACCAAATCCGATTTTATCTGTTGTTTTGATGAACCTTTTACAACAAGTTCGTTCTTCGTTTCTTTTACCTTTATGAATCCATTTGTCATTATAGCAGATGATACAATTATTCCAAGCGATAATATGATTGAAACCACTACCAATACCCAATTCTTAAAATTATTCATAATATCCTCCTTGTATATTTATATTGTTTAACAAATATATGATATCCCTTTTTACTTACTATTAATACTTATATTGTTTACATTAGTTTTACAAAAGCTAAAATACAATTAAAAACATTAATACAATCACTTTTTAATCATAATTTTTTACATAAGATGTTGCTCTTCCGCTTCCAACTTTTATTATATATTTTTCTTTTAATAGTTTTGATAATGATTTTTCAGTTGTTGCAACACTTATATCTGGACAAAATTTTTGTATATCTGATTTTGAAATTTTGCCGAGTTTATTATCAAATAAATCCTTAACTCTTTGGGATTTATTTAGACCTTTTAATGTAACTGTTTCCACTCTATTTGCAAATTCCTTGTAAGCTTTTAATATTATGCTAAGATAATATTTCACAAATGGATAATAAGAATTTTTGTTTTGATGCCAATTATTTGAACTAGCTTTTAACATTTCATAATAACTGTCTTTTGTATTTTCTATAAGCATCTCTATACTGATATATTTACCCACGATATAACCATGTTGATATAATAAGCGCAAAGTTAAAAGCCTACTCATTCTACCATTACCATCATTAAATGGATGTATGCTCAAAAAATCTAAAATGAACTTCGATATTAGTATTAATGGATCAATTCTATCTTCTTTTATAGCATCATTATAAGTTTTACAAAGAGCTTGCATTGACTCAGGTGTTTCAAAATCCGATATAGGTTCAAATCTAATATGATGATTCCCTTTACTATCTACTTCTTCAATTATATTATCTTGATTTTTATATTTTCCAGAATTTGAACTTGGATGATATGAATATAAATCTCTGTGTAATTGTAAAATCACATTAGATCTTACAGATATATATTCATAATTTTCATGTATCGTATTTAACACTTCTCTGTAGCCTGCAATTTCTTCTTCATTTCTATTAAGTGGCTCTGATTTCTTTGAAACTAATTCACTTAACCTTGCATCCGATGTAAATATACCTTCTATACGATTAGAAGCTCCTGTACTTTGAATTTTTGCAATTTCTAGCATCGAATTTAATATATCTGGTTTTGCTTCTATAAATAATTCTTGCTTCCCCTTATATTCATGAATTTTAGATATAAGATTCATAATTTCAGGTACAAATAAATCATTATCTATTTTTTTATAATCAAATTCTCTCATTTTAATTCTCCCTACATTTTAATTTATATAGGTAGTTTTATCATTTTTTTATGTATATAACAAGAAATCATTATCTTGATAAGAAATAAATAAACATAGTCTAACTGTATAAACAAGATTTATTTTTTATGATAATATATTTACTAAACAATAATTTATTTTGGAGGTTATTATGCAGATTGGTTTTTATGCTATATTTGATTATACAGAATATGATACCTATGGGATATCTATATATTTTCCTGATCTTCCACAATGTATAAGCTGTTCCAAAACAGAAGAAGAAGGTTTTGTTATGGCTAAAGAAGCATTGGAACTAGAAACCATAACTATGCAAGTCTATAAATTACCTAAAGCAAGTAATTTAAATGATTTAAAATTAAAAAAACACGAAAAAGCCTTCTTCATATCTTACAATACCGAAGATTTAGATTTGACTAAATTCACTTTCTATGATGATAGTGGAAACACTCTTCCTATAGAAGATGTCCATTCTTAAAAATAACAAACATGTACATATTTGCAATCTTATAAAAAAACAAAAGCTATCATACTAAAATCTAATAAAGAATATCATGCTTATTTTTAAGATTTATAACATGATATTCTCTAGCTAATTTTTTAATATGATAGCTTTATTTTATGATATTTATTTTTAATAAAACATAAGCCCTTTTTTAAATGCCTCTATTACATTTGGATCCTTATCTAATCTATAAGTCCTTGCTGGATTACCCTGTGTATCCCAGTCAATTCCGTTCCACCAAATAGCTATTTTTAGCTTTTTGTAATCTCCATATCTTATCTCATCAAACATTTGATTAACCCAATTAACCTTATCTCCACCGACTTTATTTGAACCAAACTCAGTAATTATAAAAGGTTTATTGAATTTTTCATCATAATCTCTATAAAGTTCTGGATAAATTTGTGCAAACTCTCTCCATACTTCACCCTTATAATAAGTTCCTGTATTATACCCTGTAAGACCAACTACATCTACATATTTATCACCTGGGTAATAACTCATATAATCATTCCATTTAAACTTAGGAAATGATATATCATGTGGATTCCAAACCCAAAGCACATTGTCATTTGCTCCAGCTTCTTCAAATATATTATAAACATATCTATAGCTATCCTTATATATATCTGTATCCATAGAATGATAAAAACTCGAATACACACACCAATCTCCATTCATCTCATTATTAAGTCTAAATAGTATTGGCTTATCAAATTCATTAGCAAGTCTTGCATATTCCTTAAAATAATCATCATATTTTCCATCTATAATATCATACAAAATCCCTTTATTCTTTGATGGGTCACTAAAGAACATTGTTTGGAATGTAAGTTCAACATATTCATTTCTCTTATAGGCTTCTTCTAATTCATTTAATGGAAAAGTAGAATCAAAAGTCTGATATTTTAATAAGAAATTAAAATCATAATCAATTTGTTTTTCTAATGAATTTAAATAATCAAATGCTGTTGGTGCAGTTGGTTCAAATATTCCCCAATGAAGTTTTTTATTATTCATAAAATATTTATCTACAAAATTAGTTGTAACTTCATTAAAATTATCTCTAATTTGAATATCACTCATATCTTCATAATATCTAGTCATACCAATTTTGTCTGTAATCTTAAATGATTTTACTATATCCATATAAGAATTATAATCTTTAAATTCATCTTCTGATTTTATAAATATAGTATAGGCTTTATTATCACCCATATTTATAAGTACAAGCACATAATGATTTCTATCATGTTTTATATTTTTTATCTTATCTCTTGACCATTTAAAAAGTTTATAAGGCTTACCATTTAATTTTTTACTTTCTTTGTATTCAAAACTATGACTTTTTTCATCATTCAAAAACTTAGTTGTATAATTTACATAGCTTAAAAATGATGAATGCTCTGATAAATCATCATAATAAACTTCAACCTCTAACTCATCACTTCTTAGCTCACTTATGTATTTATCCATAGGAAGCTTAAGTTCTAAATTATCATCAACTTCTATTTGATATCCTAATTCCTTATTTGTATATCTTATCAAATCATTTGAAATATCTTCAACTATATGATTTTCAAGTTTTACAACTTTTTCCTCTGCATATGAAATACTTGTTAATACAAGCATTACAAGCATATTTATTATAAAAAATTTCTTCATTTTTATCCCCTTTCCATCTTTAATGTCACTAATATATATTATAACAAAAGAAGGGCAATTTCCAGTTTTTTAAGTTACATTTAAGAAAACTTATTAATAAGTTGATTTGCAAATCTATAAAGAGCATAAAATCCTATAAAACTTCCTATAATATTAACTATATTAATAAGGCAAAATCTAATCTTAAGCTTTTACTTTATTAAAATTATTTGTAATTATTTTATTTTCATCCTTATTTCTAAATATAAATCCATAAAGAATTGCAATAATAGGTGCTATATAACAATAAATTGCATAAGGAGCATATTCAAATGCATTTAGATTCACAATAAGTCCTATTAATATAGCATTTACATTCCAAGGAAAAACAGGTGCTATTAAAGTTCCACTATCTGCAATAGTTCTTGAAAGCTCTACTTTATTTATATTAAATTCATCAAACTTATCTTTTAATAATTTGGTTACAAAAACAATAGAAACAACTTGATTACAAGTTACCATCGTCAGTATAAAAGATAATAATCCAGTTTTAAAATACAGACTCTTTGTAGTTCTTATCTTGGTCTTAAAATCTTCAAGCAAAGGCATTAATAAATCTAATTCCTGTAATATAGAATTTAAAAATATAGCAGCAATATTAAGTAGTACTACATCCTTCATATTGAAAGCCCCGCCACCTTTTAATATCGAATCTAATTCCATTATATTAGTGTTTGATTCATATCCAAAAATAAGTGAATTTATAACATCTAAGACATTCATATCTTGATAAAAAAGTCCTGCCAATGCTCCTAAAATAACACCAACACTCATATTATAAAATACATTTACCTTCTTAAAAGCAAGCACCATCATAACAAGTGGAAATGCTAAAAATAATTTGGATATATAAAATGAATCCGATAAATTCTTTTGATATGTACTTATTACATTTTGATCTATTCCACTCATATATTTATTTCCTAAAAAATAATAAAATACTAAAGATATTAAAAGTCCAAGTGAAATAGTCTTTAAACTTGATTTTAAAAATTCATCAAAATCAATCTTATTGACATCCAAAGTCAAATTAACAAGCCCTGAAATAGGTGATATTCTATCAGCTAAATAAGCTGCCGATATAAGAGTTCCTACCAATATAGGAAGTGGTATACCTATTCCTCTACCTATTCCAATAAGTGCAATTCCTATTGTTGAAAATGTCCCAACTGCCGTCCCCATAAATACAGAAACCAATGCACAAAGCAAAAATGCAGTTATTAAAAAATTAAAATCTGATATAAAATTAAAACCATAATAAATCATTGAGGGAACTACTCCACCACTAATCCAAGATGAGATATTAGCCCCCATCAAAAACACTATAAAAATAGCAATCTTACATTCTTTTACGCCATTAAATCCAATTTTTATAACTTCTTTGATATTGTAATTTTTATTTTTTAATAATAATAAAGTAAATATTATCCCCATAAAAAATCCTAAATACACAGGTATATTAAAATATATACAAGCTACTATAAATATCAAATTAAATAAACAAAGAATAATAGAATCTAATTTTTTGATTTCTTTTTTTAAACTATTCATACTTACCTCTTTTTTTCATAAATTAATTAGGTATTGATCTATGACCTATACCAATAGCCAAATCATTAAGATGCAAAAGTCCAATACTTATATAAATACAAACACTTAAATGCTCTCCTCTTCTTGCAATCCCAATCTTACCACCAACACTAAGTCCTGAAGCCTTTGCTTGTAATTGCATTATCGCTTCTCTTGCTGCTCCTGCAACTGCACCTTCGTGAACATGAGTATCTCTTATAATATTTGTTTTTTTGGCTGACACAATCGCGCGTTCAATTATCTTTGGTATGGAGTTAATCAAATTCCCTCCGATATCAGCTGCACAAACAAGCACATCATCATCCTTAAACAAATCCTTTAACTCTGATTCTTCCTCTCTACTGCTTATAGCCATCTTAATAGAAGCTTTAGCAACTACAGAACTGTTATTATCCAAAATATCCACTCCTTTATTTTATTTTTATAAAAATAAAAATATATACAAATAGATTAACAAATTTCACGCAATTTATATATATTTTTATCTTATATTTTTTAATTTAATCAGAAATTTTATAATTAATATAGTCTTTATCAAAAGTTTTTCTTACTATCTTAATTTAATTTCAATCAAATATTACAAATAATTCTATTATCCTAATTTAAAATCCACTAAAATTATTGATAAAAATAATAATAAATTCTTAAAGTATTAATCTTTTTAATATAATATTTTTTTTGAACAAATTAATAAATATTTATTGATTTTTTTGCCCGTATATGATTATATGGTAATATACAAAATTATATATAGAAGGTGAGATTATGGTAAAAAATATATTAGAGTTTAAATGGCTTTATGACTTAGTTGAAAGTCTTGTTACAAATGTATTTAATCTATCAATGGAAAGTCAACTAGGTGCTAGTGTTCATTTCTTCATTTATGATGTTATCAAAATTTTAATACTTTTATTTGTTATGATATTTTTGATATCTTATATGAGAAGTTTCTTCTCTCCAGAAAGAACAAAGAAAGTATTAGAGAAATTTAGTGGTATAAAATCAAATATCTTAGCATCATTATTTGGTATAGTAACACCATTTTGTTCTTGTTCTTCAGTACCTCTTTTTATAGGTTTTGTTGAAGCTAGAATACCTCTTGGTGTAACATTTTCATTCCTTATAACATCACCAATCGTTAACGAGGCTGCCTTTGCAATTCTATTGGCTTCATTTGGTGTTAAAATTGCCTTTTCTTATGTTATAATGGGTGTATTAGTTGGAGTTGTTGGTGGAGTTATTATAGACAAATTAAATATGCAAGATTATGTTGAAGAATATGTCTATGAAATTAAGATGCCAGAAAGAGAAGTTGAAACTCTTAACAAAAAGCAAAGAATGGACTTTGCACTTCAAAATACAAAAGATATTATAAAAAGAATATATATATATTTGATTATAGGTATATTCATAGGAGCTTTAATCCATGGTTATGCTCCAGAAGATCTATTAGTTAAATACGCAAGTAAAGATAATGTATTTGGTGTAATTGTTGCAACTGTTTTAGCTGTTCCTTTATATTCTAATGCTCTTGGAACAATTCCAATTGCAGAAGCCTTAATACTTAAAGGAGTAGGACTTGGAACTGCGCTATCTTTTATGATGGCAACAACAGCACTATCTTTACCAGAAATGATTTTGCTTAGAAAAGTTATCAAACCAAAACTTATAGCTGCATTTGTAGTTATAACAACAATAGGTATTATCTTAGTTGGATATGCATTTAATTATTTATTTTAAATAATTTAAATATAAATGATAGGGGGAGTTATAATGGTAATTAAAATCTTAGGTGGAGGTTGCAAAAACTGCGATACTCTTTATGAAAACGCAAAGAATGCAGCAAGTGAATTAAGTTTAGATTGTGAATTTGAAAAAGTAGGTGACTTTGTAGAAATAGCTAAATATGGTGTTATGAAAACTCCAGCATTAGTTGTTGATGAAAAAGTTGTAGTAAGTGGAAGAGTTGCAAACAAGGATGAAATAAAAGAAATTCTTGGCTAAGAAACAAATTTTAAATTCAGTATTTTGATATATTAAATAATAGGGTTATCACATTAATTTCTAATGTTGATAGCTCTATTTTTTGGATATAATTAAAAAAGGAATATATCTAAAAATAAACTAAAAGTCGGAGGGATTTTATGAATTTATTTTATCTAAAGGTACTCGCATGTTTATTTATGTTAATAGATCATATAGGTGCAATACTTCTTCCTAATTATATTAGTTTAAGAATAATTGGAAGGCTTGCATTTCCAATCTTCGCATTTGGAATTGCTAATGGATATTATAATACCAAAAACAAAAAAAAATATCTATTTAGATTATTTAGTTTTGGTTGTTTGATTCAAATTCCCTATAGTATAATTGCCGATACTGCTAGATTGAATATATTCTTAACCCTATCTT
This sequence comes from Peptostreptococcaceae bacterium AGR-M142, assembly GCA_045345765.1. Taxonomy (GTDB): domain Bacteria; phylum Bacillota; class Clostridia; order Peptostreptococcales; family Peptostreptococcaceae; genus JAOARY01. The sequence goes on along the minus strand of CP148265.1, from coordinate 1,703,128 downwards.
TTGGACTTTTATTTATAATTGCTTATGACTCTAATTTAAATATCTTACTAAAAGGTCTTAGTTCATTTTTAATTCTTTATATAAGCGATATATCTAATATGGACTATGGCTCTTATGGTGTTTTATTAATATTTCTTTTTTATGTTTTTTATGAAGATAAATTAAAGCTATTTATAAGCTTTTTTGGATTAAATATTTTATTTATATATTTTGTAGGTTTTTCAAACATTCAAATATTTTCTTTGTTTTCTTTGATATTTATAAATCTTTATAATTTTAAGCTAGGAATCAAAGCAAGATATTTGTTTTATATATTTTATCCAGCTCATCTAATGGTTCTTCATTTAATAAGTATTTATAAATAAAAAAACTCCACTTTAAAGTGGAGTTTTTTTATACTCTTTTAAATAATCTATAAAATTGTTCAAAAAATTTGCTATTAATAACACTATTATAACCAAGCCTAAGGTAGATATCATAAAACTGTTGCTATTGTAAATTATATAAATACTTGTTATTAATAAACTGCATAGTATAAACAAAACTCCTAAAATATCATTTTTTATGTTTTTATTTTTATATTTTAAAAATACAATTCCAATAAATATTAGCATTATTGAAATCAATTCTATTATAATTATAATTTTAATATCTAAATTCATAAATCATCACAGAATTTGGGCGTGAAGCCCACTCCTTTAGGTGTGGGAGGGATAGCCCTAGCTCTGCTACCTCCTTTCTGAAATAAATTAAAAAACAAATATTCCTACTAAAATAATTTTAATTCGTGTACGAAAATATTGGAAATATACATGGGTTGTGTTATATTTAACTTATGAATGAATATAGAAAAACCAAAACAACAACATCTTTAATAAACTATCATTTTGTTTTTTGTCCAAGGTATCGAAGAAAAATATTCTTAATACCAAATGTTGAAGAACGGTTTAAACACATGGTCAATTTTATATGTGAGAGGAGGTGAGTATTTATGAGTAACTTTTGTATAACATTTAAACTTAATACTGAACAATATCAAGAAGATATTTTAAACAAAAGGTTTGAAATTGGTAGAAAAATATATAATTCTTTAGTCAATATAACTAAAAAGCGTTATAAAGAAATGATTAAGACTAAAAGATATAGAACTATTAAGTCAGAATTAAAAGCCTTATATGGCACAACTGACAAAACCAAAATAAAACGTCAAAAAGAATTATATAAAGAGCTTAATCAAATTTATAAAGATTATAGACTCAATGAATACTCATTTCATGCTGATGTTAGAGATATGCAAAGATTCTTTAAGAAAAACATCGATTCCAACACGTCCCAGAAGATAGCAACATATCTTTGGAAAGCATATGAAAAACTATTATTTGGTGATGGTAAACAAATCCATTACAAAAAGTATGACACTTTAAAATCTTTAGAAGGTAAGTCTAATAAATCAGGAATCAGATTTAAAAATGATACTTTATTTTGGAATGGATTAACCATACAAGTTCAAATAAATTACAACAACCCTTATGAATATCAAGCTATGCGATGCAAGATAAAATATTGCAAAGTCGTGAGGAAATTTGTTAAAGGTAGATATAAATTCTATTTGCAATTAGTTCTTAAAGGAGTACCTCCTACAAAAGTTAATAAAGACACTGGTGAACTTAAGCGTCAAGTTGGCAGTGGTGATGTAGGTTTAGATATTGGCACTCAAACTATTGCAATATCAAGCAAGTCAGATGTTAAACTATACGAATTAGCAAATAGAGTACAAAATATAGAAAATGAAAAAAATAAAATACAAAGATATATGGATAGGAGCAAAAGAGCTACCAATCCCAATAATTTCAATAAAAATGGTACTATTAAATGTGGTGTTAAACTAAAGTGGATGTTTTCTAATAAATACCTAAAAGCTAGATACAAAATAAAAGAATTACATCAAAAACAAGCTGATATTAGAAAACTACAACATGAGATATTAGCAAATGAGATTATAAGTCTAGGTGATAATATCTATGTTGAAACCATGAATTTCAAAGGTTTACAAAAGAGAGCCAAAGAAACAACAGTAAGTGAAAAAGGTAAAATCAATAGGAAGAAACGTTTTGGCAAATCATTGGCAAACAAAGCTCCTTCAATGTTATTAACAATTATAGATAGAAAACTAAAATATCATGGTTTAAGTTTAATAAAAATTGACACCTATAAAGTTAAAGCTTCTTCGTACAACCACATTGACCAAAGCTATAATAAAAAGAAACTTAGTCAAAGATGGAACTATTTTAAAGATATCAAGTTACAAAGAGATTTATATTCAGCCTTTTTAATTATGAACGTAAATAGTGATTTAATTAGTATAGATAATGATAAATGCAATACTACATTTGATAATTTTTATAAGCTACACAATATTGAGATTGAAAGATTAAGTAAATTAAATAATCTATCTAGTATAGGAATCTAAAACTATAAAACGGTTTTGAAACGAGCCGTATACTATCATTAATGGATTGACTTAAATCCTTGATAGTGAAAGTCTTAGGGAAAATAATTAGTGTATATATTCTTTTAAGATATATAAGAAAGTTATTTAGTACCTAAGAACCCCTTGCCTTTAGGCATGGGAGTTTCAGATCCAACTCATTATAATTGTTATTTTAATTTAAGATTTGCAAATAAAAATCGACCAAAGAAATACAATGCTATAAATATTATTATTCCTATTATATCTAATAAAAATATTTCTTTAGATATATCTATTATTATAAAAATTCTTATAATCTCTCCTAAAAACAATCCCCAATAAGCATTAAAAAGTCGTAGGTTATTTTTATTTTTGACCTTAAAAAACTTCTTTGATTCTAAATCTTTTGATTTTAGTTTATTTTTATCATATAAAAACTCTAGTCCATCCAATGTGAAATAAACAGACATACAAATCAAAAATAAAAGCCTTATTTCTGAAATTGGTTCCATACTACCACCCCATTTTATAAAAAATCTATAATTTGATACAATTTATCCAATTTTAAATTTGATTTCATCAATCTCACTTCTTTCTATTTTATTTTAAATTATATAATTAATATAACATTTTACAAATAATAAGTTAATGCTTTAATATTTACATTTTATTAAGATAAGAAATAAATCAAAATATTATAAAAATTATTTTTTATTGTTGACAAAATTAAAAAAAATCACTATGATAATAAACTATAAAGTTAAATGTAGAATTTGTAGAATTGTAGAAACTGTAGAATTGTAGAAGGGGCATGAGCCCAAAATTAATCAAAAAAAACAAATCAAATAATATGGAGGATGGTAGCATGGTAGGTAAAAACCTTTCTAAAAAATTAGTATCCCTAGGACTTATTTTAACTCTTAGTCTAGGTCTATTTAGTGGATGCAAAAATCAAGAATCAAAATCAGAGGATCAAAAAATTAAAATAGGAATAAGTCAAATCGTAGAACATGATGCACTTGATATGGCAAGAGAAGGGTTCTTAAAAGAACTTTCTAACAGAGGGTATACAAAGGACAAAATTGATGTAGACCTTCAAATAGCACAAGGTGATATGGCATTAACATCAACAATTGCTAATAATTTTATATCAGATAAAAAAGATTTGATACTAGCAATATCAACACCTTCTGCACAAAGTGTTAAAAATGCAACTAAAGATATTCCTATACTTTTTACAGCAGTAACAGATCCTATAAGTTCAAATCTACTTAAAAATTCCAATGAACCAGAAGAAAATATAACAGGAACAACAGATATGGTTGATATCAAGAAAAACTTAATACTTGGTAAAACATTAATAAAAGATAGTAAAAATGTTGGTTTTGTTTACAATACAAGTGAAGTAAATACAAAGAAACAATTAGATATGGCATTAGAATTATCTAAGGAACTTGATTTAAATATAATAAAGATTCCCATAACAAACACATCAGAAGTTCAAATGGCTGTTAGTTCAAAAATAGATGAAGTTGATTTTATATTCTTACCATCAGATAATATGGTAGCATCATCACTTCCTATAATAGCAAAAACAGCTAGCAAAAAAAATATTGCATTAATTGGATGTGATGAACCAATGATTCAAAAAGGTGCATTAGCTTGCTTTGGTATTGATTATTTTGAACTTGGTAAACAAACAGGAACGATGGCAGCAGATATATTAGATGGCAAAGAAATATCTAAATTACCTGTATCATCATTAGATAAGCCAACACTTATAATAAATGAAGATGTGTTAAAAGAACTTAATTTAAGCCCAGAAAAAGAACTATTAGATCAAGCTAAATTAATAAGTTCTAAATAAGAACGAAAGGAAAACATAATATATGAACGATTTAATCTCTGGACTTTTGATACAAAGTCTTATATTTTCAATAATGGTTATGGGAGTGTATATAACTTACAAAATCCTTGATTTCCCTGACCTTTCGGCAGATGGTACATTTACATTAGGTGCTAGTATAACTGCAAATACCTTAGCAATGGGCATAAATCCTATAATAACTGTTTTACTTAGCTTTGTAGGTGGATTTATGGCAGGAAGTATAACAGGATTTTTGAATGTAAAGCTAAAAATAACTAATTTATTATCGGGAATACTTGTTATGGTTTCATTATACTCAATTAATCTTAGAATAATGGGCAGAGCAAATATAGCATTATTTAATTATGATAATTTATTTGAACAAAATCCACTTTTTATTAGTATAATGGTAACTTTGATAATAGCAATATTTTTTACATTATTTTTTAAAACTAAATTAGGATATTTGATAAAAGCTTGCGGAAATAATGAAACAATGGTATCTTCTTTATCAAGAAATCCAAATCAAATAAAAGTATTAGCACTTTGTATATCAAATGGTCTTATAGCTCTTTCGGGGTCTTTGATGGCTTACTACCAAGGATTTAGCGATATCAATATGGGAACAGGAATAATCGTTATTGGTTTAGCATCAATAATAATGGGACTTTCATTAAAGCAAAAGATAAAAGGCTTAAATATAGCATTACTTTGTTTTATCGGTTCATTTTTATATAGAGGAAGTTTGTTAATAGCATTAAGAGCTGGATTTAATCCAAGTGATTTAAAATTAATAAGTTGTATAATCGTTGTAATAGCATTATCTTCACCTAATTTTAAATTCAAGAAAAAAAACTCTTTAACTAAAAAATTAAAAACTTCAGCTCCTTTAATAAAAGATACAAAGGAGGTTGCGTAATGATTGAACTTAAAAATATAGATAAATCATTTTCAAACAACGTAGAAACTCATCAGATTTTTGATGATTTTTCTTTCAAAATAAATCAAGGCGATTTTATCTGCGTTCTTGGAAGCAATGGCGCGGGTAAATCAACTTTATTAAATCTAATCGGTGGTAAAATAAAGCCATGTAACGGACAGATTTTGCTTGAAGATAAAGATATTACTTCTTTAGATGAATACAAAAGAAGCCAAAACATAACTAGAATATTTCAAGATGTTAAATTAGGAACTGTAGAAGAATTAACTGTGTTTGAAAATCTACTTATGGCAGAAAATAAAAACAAAAGATTCAATCTATCTTTTATGAAAAATTCTAAAAGAAAAGAATTTTATAAAGAAAAACTAAAGGAATTTGAACTTAATTTGGAAGATAAATTAGAAACAAAGGTAATGAGTTTATCGGGTGGACAAAGACAATGCATTGCAATACTTATGGCTAAACTTATGAATCCTAAGGTTCTTTTATTAGATGAACATACAGCAGCCCTAGACCCAAAGACCTCAACTAAAGTAATGGATATAACTAATGAGATAATCAAAGAAGAAAATCTAACTTCTCTAATGGTAACTCATAATATATCACACGCTTTGGATTATGGTAATAGACTTATAATGATGGATAAGGGAAAAGTTATTGTTGATATAGATAAGAAAAAAACTAATAATTTGACTAAAGAAAAATTATTAGCGTTATTTAAAAACCCAAATGATCAAACTTTATTTTCATAATTAAGAAAAATCAAATAAATATTAAGGTTTATTTTAAGGATGGTACAAATATAAAGGAAGATGCAGTTTTTGTTGATGTTTATCAAAACTCAAAAACTTTTTATGTACGCGGAAATAGATATAAAGTAATGCAAGACAAATCAAATGATAAATAGCTATACATTATAAAACAAAACCTTCAAAAAATAAAGACTAGAAACAAAACATATGTTCGGTTATTATTTTTATAGGGGTTTTGTTTTTTTTGATTTTCAAAAGGGGTCAAAAATGAATAAAAATATTAAAAAGGGTGTCTTTGATAAACATATACAAATAAACAATTTCGTAATTGATATAAAGAAAATAGATATTAAAATATTAAATACAAAAAACAATAAAAATCGAAAAGAGTTAATAAATAAAAGAAAAAACTTATTAGAAGATATCATCATCTGTTTAAAACCTTTACTTCTAAAAAGCTCTAAACATTTCTTTGGATACATAGATGAAGATTTAATCCAGGAAGGTAATCTACATTTAATCAAGCTTATAAACAAATTTGATCAAAGTAGAAATGATAATTTCATAGGGTATGCTAAATATATGATTAATGCTTTTTATTTTGATTTAAAAAGAAAAGATAGCCTTAACAAAAAAAGAAATGTCTATTTAGATACTAACGAAAAATTAGATAGCTTAAACTCAAAAACAATTGAATTTGAAGATAGTATAAATAATGATTTGAACTTATTAGAACTATCAAAAACCCTTGATGCAAATGAAAAATTAATATTCAAATATCATCTTCTTAATAACTATCAATTAAAAGAAATCGAAAAATTTAAAAATATAAAATATAGAAAACTTCTATACACAAAGAAAAAACTTATTGGTAAATTAAAAAATAATATATCTTTATTTTAATAAAAAAATTGCTTAAAAATAATTTGTAAATTATTTTTAAGCAATTTTTTTATTATTTATATACTATTTCTGCATTTAATGCATTATCTCTAACAGAGTTAATTCCATTTTTACAATTAGTTTTTTTTGTATAACCTTCAGATTTAAGTATCTTTTCTCCATTACTTGCAATTAATCTAAAATAATATTGATTATCAGAACCTTCAAACATTTCATATCTAGAACCACTATCAGAATCTCCCTGCGTAATGTCTACAATACTTGCATCACAATTATCTATAACAGAGTTAATTCCTTTTTCACAATTACTTTTAGAAGTATACATTTGTGAAGTCCCAATAGTTTTGTTATTATTTGCTTCCAAATTAAACCACCATTGCTTTTTGTCATTCTCCATTACCATAAACTTACCCATACTTATCTCTCCTTTGTTAAAATAATCTAATACATACTCATAATTTTCAAACTATATAATATGTATTGTATTCTTTTAATAATATCGCCTAGTTACATTATGTCCAATTAACATATCTTTAAAACTAGATTCAAGATATAATACATTATGTTTATAAAAAAAGAAAAAATAAATTATCAATAAAAATGTTAATCTCAATAAATTATATATAATATAACCATTTTTGTCAATAATATAGTTATAGAAACATAGCTAAAACTGTAATAAAATAAAAAAGGTATAAAAATCATTATAAAATGATTTTTATACCTTTTATTTTTATTATTTTACTATATAGAATCTTTGGAATATAAGTTCATTGTTCTTAGCTTTAGTTATTCTAAGTTCATATCTACCTTCAGTCCAAGCATCCTTATTATTTTGAAGTCTCATACCCATAGGACTAGATGTATTTAATTTAACATCCTTATTTAATATTAAACTTCTACTATCTAAATTTAAAAACTGAACTTGTGTATTTAATATTTGATTAACAAGTTTTTCGTTTTTATTTCTATTATTTACTTTGAATTTTAAATCCCAAAACTCTTGGTCTTTTTTAATTGGAACTGCCATTACAAAAGGAATCTTAAACGTCTTTTCTTCACTTGTCTTAACTCTAACTTCATACATACCTTCTCTTAGTAAGTTTCCTTGATTGTTGAAGAATATCTTAGCAACATTATCAACTACTTTTATTTCAACAGGTACTGATTCTGACTTAGAATCAACATGATATACTGAAGTCATAACAGTATCACCATCATAATTTTTTAAATTAACATCAAACTCTATACTAGCTATTCCTTCTGGGAAAAATTTTGTCTTCTCTATATTCTTGTCGTATTCATTTCTTACAATTCTAAATTCTCTAGATTTTTCTGCCATTATTATACCTCCGTTTATTAAACCTCTAATTATGATTTTACCACTAACAAAAAGGTTTTTAAAGTATTTTAGTTATATTTTACTATTTATTTATTTTTAATTTGGATAATATTAACTCCAAAACTTCCTTAATTTCATCTACCTTTAGAATAATTATTAAACCTATATATATTAAAACTCCAAAACTTCCACTTATACAAAGATTTAATGCTTTATTTATAAGATTATTTTCTATAAATATAAAAGACTCTAGTTTTATGCTTATAAAATATGATATATACGACATCACAAACGATGCTATAAATATCTTTATAAGATTAATTATAAGCTTTTTGCCACCTTTAATCTTGGTCTTTAGCTTTATTAGTACAAAAAGTATTAATGCCCCCAAAATAGATGCTACACTTGTTGAAATAGCGATTCCCGAAATTTCAAATTTATCTTTTAATAAATAATTCAAAATTAAATTTATAAAAATTGCTAATATACCTACAAACAAAGGCGTTTTTCTTTCATCCATAGAATAAAACACTTTAGAAAACAAATCTATAAAAGAAAAACCTAATATACTAAATGCGTAAAATCTAAAAGCATTTGCAGTTATAATTGTTGCATTAACATCAAAACTACCTCTTTCAAATAAAAATGAAATTATATTATTTGAAAAGAAAATTATAAAAAATACTATAGGAACTATAAGTATACTTATTATATTTATTGATTTTCTAATTATATGTTCTAATGATTTATAGTCTTTTTTGACACATAGTTCACTCATCTTAGGATACATAACCGTAATTATAGAAAGCGCAAATATACCAAATATAAACTCATTTAATCTATTTGAATAATTAAGTGCTGATACACTTCCGTTAGTAAGACCAAACGCTAAGGCTCTATCTGAAATAGTTGTTATTTGTAAAACGCTTAGCCCAACAAATACAAAAGCTAAATTCTTAAAAACCTTTATAGTATCTTTATCCTTAAAATCTATCTTGAAGTTTAACTTATATCCATATGATTTAATATTAGCATATAAAAATATAACTATTGCAACAAAAGAAAATAAACTACCATAAATCAAAATTTCTTTTGACTTATACATAGAACCTAATACTATTGATGCAATCAATACTATATTAAATGGAATACCAACTAATGCTGGAATTTTAAAATTATCATTTAATTGTAAATATGCCATGAATACATATTGAATCATTATAAAAGGAACTGCAAGTAATATTATCTTACAAAACTCTACCGTTGTTTGATATATTCTGTGATCAATATCAGAAGACATAGTATTAACTATAAATTCTGGATATACATATGATATTACAGAAATTATTATAGACATAATAACAGCGATATTTAATACATTGTTCAAAAATTTATTACTCTTAACTTCCCCATCTTCTTTTGAGATTTTCTTATAAATAGGTATTATAGTAGTAAGAAGTGCCATTCCTAGCGAACCAAACAATACAGATGGCAACATAAACGAAAAAACATATGCATCTGTAAAAGATGAAGTTCCATAAAAATAAGCTAAGAACAAATCTCTTGAAAAACCTAATATTTTTGAAAAAATCATTGCAATCATTATAATTACAACTGATTTGAATACTTTACTCATAATATTCTCCTAACCGTTAAAATAAACTGCATAACTCTTCAATTATACCATATATAAATAATTTAATAAAAAATCAAAGATTAAAAATTTATTAATTTTAATAAACTTTATAAAATTTAATCAAATTTCATTTTTTTTATCATAAATTTCATTTTACTTTAACACTTTATCTCAAAAAAGAAAATTTTGATGCAAATATCTTTTCTCTTTTACTAAAAATTCAGATAATTACTTTTTTATTTTTGGAATTTTCAGAATTTAAAGAATTATTTTTAATTTTATCCTTAAATTAAATTATGATATAATTTTGATTTATGTTGATTTATAAAGCTTGCATTTATTAGCTTTTAATATTAATTTTAAATAATCACAATAAATTAATGCGAATTTAAAGCATACAATTTTATTTTTAAATCTGCAATTTAATTTGCAATCTTAACATTTTTTTAACAAAATGCACTTAAAAATTCGTTTTCCCCTTTATAATATTGTTAGGGGAAGTATATAAAATCTAATAATAATAAAAAATATATCAAAAAACGAATTATCGTACTTAATTAGATTTTATATCATATTTATATTTAAATTATTTTAATTGGGGGAGGAACATTTTTATGAATTCAAAGAAAAACAATATGTTAGCAAATATCTTAGTCGCAATCTTAAAAATTTCACCAGTATTTTTGATGGCAATACTTATGATTAAAGGATTTGATTCGCTTATAGCTGCACCACTTGCAACTGTTTACGCTGCAATTATCGCATTTATAACAGATAAAATTCCTTTTAATGATATTGTTGATTCAGCTGTTGAAAATGTTAAAGAAATGCAATTAGTATTCTTTATTCTTATGCTTGCATATGCAATGGCTGCTATATTTATGGCATCAGGAGTTGGAGCAAGTATAATAATAATGGCTCTAAAGCTAGGTATAACAGGTAAAACAATTGCTGTTACAGGGTTCGTTGTTACTGCTATACTTTCAATAGCAACAGGAACTTCTTGGGGTACTTTTGCTGCATGTGCACCAATATTCTTATGGCTTAACCATATCGTTGGTGGAAATATAGTTCTTACAACTGCTGCAATAGCAGGTGGTGCTTGTTTTGGTGATAATATAGGACTTATATCAGATACTACTGTTGTTAGTTCAGGAATACAAAATGTTGAAGTAATACACAGAATAAGACATCAAGGTGTATGGTCTTTAATCTGTTTAGTAGTTGCAGGAATATTATTCTTTATAGCAGGACTTTCTAATCCATCAGAAACTGCAAATGCATCTTCTGCAATTGCTCAAATACCAGAAAATGTTTGGGCTGCTTTAATGGAAAAAAGACCAGCTGCTGTAACATTATTAAATCAAGTACAAGATGGAGTACCTTTATATATGATAATACCACTTATATTGGTATTGATAGTTGCTGTAAAAGGAATACCAACATTAGCATGTTTAGGAGTTGGAATAATAAGTGCTTATATTTTAGGTAATGTTGCTGGAACAATACCTTCTACTAAAGACTTTTTAGATTTAGTTACAGGTGGATTTGCCGATGCTGGTTCTTGGGTAATTGTTATGATGATGTGGGTAGGTGCATTTGGTGGTATAATGGGTAAAATGAAAGCTTTTGCTCCATTATCTAAATTAATTGCTCATATCTCTAAATCAGTAAGACAATTAATGTTTTGGAATGGTATATTATCAATAGCTGGTAATGCTGCACTTTCTGATGAAATGGCTCAAATCGTAACAATTGGACCAATAGTTAAGAATCTTACAGATGAGAACGTTGAAGCATCTGAAGAAGACATGTATAAATTAAGACTTAGAAATGCTACATTTGGTGATGCTCTTGGGGTATTTGGATCTCAACTTATTCCTTGGCATGTATATATGAGTTTCTATGTAGGTATTGCTGCTGCTGTATATCCTTTATATGAATTTAGTGCTATTGAGATTATAAAAGCAAATTATATGGCAATGGTAGCTGTTGCATCTATATTAATATTAACTCTAACAGGCTTAGATAGATTAATACCATTCTTTAGTCTACCAAGTGAACCAAATGTAAGACTTAAGAAAAATATCGTTAAATCAAGCAAAGATATTATTTAATAATATCTATTTATAAAAAGAAGAATAAAATAATTTTTGATATTTTATTCTTCTTTTTTTTATTAAAAAAAATTTTATTGAATAAAAATTCGTATTTTTTTCTATATATTCTCATGTCTATACAAAAATCCATCTTAAAAAAAATATTTTAATATTAAAGTGTTTTTTTACGTCATATATCCAATATTATTCTTAAAATAAATTAATTGACAATTTTGATTTACCTAAGTAGAATAAGCTTTGTAAATAAGCTTATTTATCACTGTGTAATAATTATGTACTACTCAAGACTTTAAATATTAATTTACAATAAAACATAAGGAGAATATTGAACATGAAAAAACTAAATAAAATTATGAGTTTAGTCTTAATAATCACAATGTTATTAGGTACAGTTAATGTATATGCATATGCTGGAACAAGCTCAAATATAACTACAAACCCTATTTTAAATGAAAAACAATTTGCTATTGAAGCATATGAAAACTTAGATGATAAATCAAAAGAAATATTTTTGAATTATATTCAAGAATTATCTCAAAAAGGTGATTCTTCATTATTAGAATATCATATTCAAAATGTTGATAAAAATTATTTAAATGATATACAATCATATGATTGTTCTAGAAAAACTTTTGCTACGACTGCTGCAAATCCAAGTATAGCTACTCAATTAGCAGCTTTAAATTTACCAGCAGCTGTAGAATACGGACTTCTTGCATTTGCTTCGGCACTAGGTGTTCCAGTAGGAAATGTAATAGATGTTATTGTAGGTTTAGGATTAGCCGCTATAATCGCCTACTATTGGAATGATATAAAAGATGTTTGGGATGATATAGTTGATATCTTTGTAACTGAATTCGGTTCATTTGTAAGTGAAGCCTTTGATTATCTATCAGCTAAAGCTCAGGGGTTACCTACTGAAAAAGAATTCCATGATTTTGATAGACATTACGATGATCATTCACCTGAATTTGCTGATATGCCTGGTGGTAATGGTAAAAAACCTGATAAAAATAAATATTGGGAAATGGCAAAGAAATTTCTTAAACAAAAAGGAAAAAATATCAAAGAAGGAGTTTCAAAAAGTAATTCAAAATACCGTATAAAATTCAATACTAAAACATTAGAATATCTTATTTATAATCCAAAAACTGGTCAAATAATGACTTATTTCTTGCCAGGTTGGAGAAGTTGGCATGATAGTTACAAATGGGCATTAAAAGCATTACATTATTATATGGAAAGAGTTAAGTAGTTTTAAAAAAGGAGTTGAAATATGTGTATTGCCCAGTATGTGGTTTTAAATTGATAAAAGAATTAGTTCCTGGATCTATTTGTGATTGCTGTGGTTATGAATATGATGTTACAGATTATATTACCTTAGAAGAATTAGAAATATCTAAGGACTATAAAAATTTTATTTTAAATTCACTTCAAAATAAAATTTTAGATTTAAACATTAACAAAGAAAACGTTCTACCAATTGACATTGTACATGAAATTTTGAGAAGTAAGTGGATATATTATGGTTGTAAATGGAAATGGAATGATAAAAATAAAAAACCTAAAGATTGGGGAATTGATAGAGCAAAAAAACAACTTCAAAATATTAATATAGATATAGATATTTATTTAAAACAATAATTTATAAATTCTATTATTAATAGATACATAAAAAGCAGTATAGAAATGACTTTTTTCATTTTCATACTGCTTTTTTATTAAATTCGTCATCTCTTAATTAATGCCCTCAAACTAATTAAGCAAAATTTTTAGAGATTAAAAATACTTTTATATAATTCTAAATATTCGTGTCCTGATTTTAAATAAATATAGTTTCCATATATATATTTATCTAAATATTCTACTAAAAATACATCTTTCGAATCATTTATTACACCATTTAATAAATGTTCTATATATCTAGAATTTTTGATAAAATCATTTTTTAACCAAACAATATTATTTGAATTTGAGTTAATCAATTCTTTTTTATATGCATTATATTCCTCATATAATAGTTCCATCAATTCTTCATTTCGCGGTATTTTTATAGTTTTTTCATCAAATTTATCCATTTCTTTTGCATAAAAATCTGCATGGATTAAAAAATAATATTCCATCAATCTAAAATCTAAGTCCCTAGATTCTTTTGAAAAATCTAAGTTTATATCCAAGTTCATTAAATATAGATGGTTATCATAATCAGGATTCTTTACAAAACTATTATATTTTTCTCTTATTTTTTCATATTTTTCTTTTGACATTGATGATATTTTTTCTGTAGAAAAACCTGTTATTACTGAATTATCTTCCAGCTTTTGAATCTGCTTATCTAAAAAATCTAAATACAAAAAATCTATATCACTAATACTAGTTATATTTATTATCTTAGTGATATTGTATTCATCATTTTTAAATATCCTTTCATAAGGAACTAATTCTTCATAACTTCCAATTTCGTTATCTAATTTATATTCTAATCCTAATACATCTATAAAATTATCCTTACTCAAAAAATTTTTTTCTATATTAACAACTCTATTTTTTAGAGCCATTAATTTTTTTTCGTAATTATTTGTAGTTATTAGAATATCGTTATAATACTCTTTTAAAGACAAACCATTTCCTAAAAGTTCATAATCATCAATTGCTCTACAAATTCTAGCTATATAATTATAATTTCTTATTCCTTCCAAAACATTCATTTCTTTTTTTAATATATCAAACTCATCAACTAATTCTGGATGATTCCATTCAAGATGTCTAACTCTAGAATATGTTTTATAAACTTCTTCTAATGCAATACTTCTAAAATCATCTTCATAATTAAAAACTTTAGTATCTTTTATCAATTCTTCTTTGAATTTTAATGCTTTTTGTTTTGTTAAATCTGATATTCCATAGTTATAATCGACTTTCTTTGGTTTAGTATAATTGTATATTATATCAGTTTTAAAATATACAATTACTAGAATTACTAAAACCAAACTTGAATAAATAAATATAGATTTTTTTTTCAAATGAATACCCCCAATAATTTGATTATAATTGTCAAATTTACAATTTAACCCCTATAAAATCACCTTATATTTAAAATAACAAAAAGTCAATTTATGTATTCAGTTTTAAAAGACCGTAATAGATTTAGTTAATCTATTACGGTCTTTAGTATTTTTTTATATTACTTTTCTAACTTGCTCATGTATGTTGTTAATACTTTTAATTCTTTTAAGATTTCCTTTAAAAGCATATTGTTTTCTTCTAAACTCTTTTCATTATTTAAATCTTTTATTGCTCTTTCCTTGTAGTTCATTCCGTAAGGACTATTTGTTGTTTTCATCATTTTTATAACTCTCTTTCTTAAATCCCTATACCGATCATTGGGATTACTAACTCAAAAATTTAATTACCATAAAACTTCACTGTCATTCCTCTTATATATCTATATGCTATAATTTTTCAAAATTTATATTTATTTATCTATATTTATATCTATGCTGTTTTTTTTAGGCATGGATGAACTGTTAAATTCTTTATTAAATTCTTACATTCATCATTCAAGCCATTTATATTTACTTTTATATCTTTATTTTTATATCTATCTATAATCTTATCTATCGCTCCAACTGCTGAATCATCCCATACCTTAGCATTTGAAAAATCTATATTAACTTCCTTTACATCTTCCTTATAATCAAAATGATTAACAAAGTCCATAACAGATGCAAAGAAAACTTGTCCAGAAACTATATAATCTCTTTTTGTTTTACAATCAGACAGATTACTATCTACATTGATTTTAGAAATTTTAGCAACAAATATTAATTTGCTTATAAGTATTCCTACAAAAACACCTTTAGCTAAATTATGTGTAAATACTACTGATATAATAGTTATTATCATTACTAAAGAATCTGCAACTGGCATTGTCTTTAGATTTTTTAAACTTTCCCATTCAAAAGTATTAATAGATACTACTACCATAACAGCAACCAAAGCAGCTATTGGTATTCTAGTTACAAATGGATTTAATAAAAATATTAATACTATCAAAAACACACCTGCTAAAAGTGATGATAATCTTTTTTTACCACCAGATGTAACATTTATAAGTGATTGTCCAAGCATCGCACACCCAGCCATACCACCAAACATTCCTGTAACTATATTTGCAAGACCTTGTCCTACACATTCTCTATTTGAATTTACTTTAAGCTCATTCATATCACATATTATTGATGATGTTAATAAAGATTCTAAAAGTCCTACTACCGCCAAAGAAATCGAATATGGAAGTACTATTTTTAGGGTTTCCATATTAATAAGTTCAAAAGGTATATAAAACTTAGGTAGAGCTGTTGTAAGTTCTCCCATATCTCCAACTGTTTTTACATCTGAATTAGTTAAGATTGTAAAAGCACTTAATGCAATAATAGCAACTAATGCAGATGGAATCTTGTCACTAAACTTTGGAAGTAAATAAATTATTAAAAGCCCTACTGCTACTAATAAATACATTTGCATTGACGCACCCTTAAAATGAGGTAATTGCGCTCCAAATATTAATATTGCTAAAGAATTTACAAACCCAGTCATAACTGATCTAGGTATGAATCTCATTATATAGCTAAAATTAAAAAATCCTAATAAAATTTGAATAATTCCCGTTAATATAGTTGCTATAAATAAATAATCTATACCATAGTTCTTTACTAATGATACAAATATTAGAGCCATTGCTCCTGTTGCTGCTGATATCATTCCTGGTGTTGCTCCAGCAATAGCCGTTATTATTGATATCAAAAACGATGCATAAAGACCAACCATTGGATTAACTCCTGCCAAAATCGAAAATCCAATTGCCTCTGGTATAAGTGCAATTGCAACAAGCATTGATGAGAGTATGTCTCCCTTTACATTATATAACCATTCTTTTTTGTAATTGTTCATTAAGTTAAAACACTCACTTTCTTTTATATTTTTATTTATTTTCATAAAATATTTTTCTATTTATTTTTTAGTTTTTATGGTGAATTTCATTTCACACTATCTATTTATTTTTATCAACAATTTAGGATTTGATACCAGATAGGATTATCTTTTAGAATTTATCTTTTGGATAAATAGGAATTTACTGATTTAAATTTGCAATACTTGATGTATTATAGCAAAAAAATAAAAGGTTAGCAACAAGTAAATTACTACCTTATAAAGATTTTTTCTAGGAAAACTTTTTTTTTAATACTTTCACGTGCTTTTATTTTTTTTATCATTTCATACTTTCTAGTCCTATTGTTAATTTTTCTAATTCTTCAAATAAGCTTTTTATATCATCTTCACTAATAGGTTCTTTATGTGCTTTTTTTACCATGTAATACAATTGCTCTCCAACTCCAACAAATAGAGATTGTAATATTTTTATTGGCTCATTCTTATCTTTGAAATTCTTACCAATTCCCTCTTCATGTTTCATAAAATCCATCCCTAATTGATATGCAAAATAATGCAATGCATTAGCTATTATATGAGATGATATTTCATCATCATTATCAATACCAAGACTTTCTTCTGATTTATATATATTAATTATCAGCTTAAAAATCTCTTTAAAATTAGTATCCTTTAACCAATCATCCTTATTGAATTTTGTCTGTGTACTTGATATTATTCTTTCTTCTAATAATTTATCAATATCAGTAGACTTATATACTGTTTTTTCATCATCTATCTTAAATGCTAACTCAGTAAATTTATTTGAATAAACTCCAATAAAACTGTTTTCGAAACCTTCTCCTGCATTCAAATTTGGTTCTAAATTATGAAGTATTTCAGATAATATCCTTGTATTTTGAATTAAATCCTCTTCTATTTTGTATTTTTTACCTCCAGCAAATTTATTAAGTCTTGGTATCAAATCCTTAAGTTGTTTTTCCATATTAAATTCTTTTTCAGGTTTAATTACTTCTGTTTTTACATCTGTATTCTCTTCTTTCTTTTGTTTTGATACTATCTCTGGTAAACTTCTAAACCAAGATCCCATGACAAAATGTCTTAAATGTATCTCTCTTTTTCCTAATCCTAATTTTGTCATTAATTTATCCTTTGTAAAGGCCGTCTTTACTGCATTAGGAAAAGCTGTTCGTTCTTCCTTTCCTTCTTTTTTCTTCTTTTTCTCATCTAGTTTTTTTTTAATTTTTTTATTTTTTATCTTACCTTCATCGTTATCCATTTCTTTAGATAATATCTTTTTAGTATCTTGATTTCCTATAACTCTAGCTTTTTTAGATATTTGTTCTATATCATCTATGCATTCCTCATCATTTTTTTTATCATGATCCCTATCTTTTTTATAATCTGAAAATCCCCTTTTTAAATTCTCCATATTATTATCCTCCAAAATAAAATTAATAAATATAAAAAACTACAATATCTATAAGTAAATTAATGCTCTAAAAAAATTTTTTTAAACATCAATAACTAAATAAATATTGTAGCTTTTAATTTTAATATATAGAATAATTTATGATTATAATAAATCCGCTCTACCTTCTTCTTTTAATGTATCTACTATCTTCTTAACATCTTGCGCTCTTTCTTTTGGGCAAACTAATATAGAATCATTTGTTTCTACTACTATCATATCTTTTAGACCTATACCTGTTATAAGTCTTTCATTAGAATAGAATATACAGTTTTCACTATCAAATTCTATTATATCTCCTTTTTTAACATTACCTTTTGTATCTGTTTTGTATATGGAACCTAGTACATCCCAAGAACCAACATCATTCCATTTGAAATCACCTTTAACAACAGCAACATCGTCACTTCTTTCCATGATTCCATAATCTATAGATGTTGATTGTATACTTGAATAATGCTCATTTAATTTAGCATCAAACTCATCTGTTCCATAATATTCAAAGATTTTTTCCATTTTATTATATATCTTAGGTAAATATCTTTTAAAATCCTCTAATATCTTTGAAGTCTTCCATATAAACATACCACTATTCCAAAAATACTGTTTAGATTCTATATATTCTGTTGCTTTTTTAAAATTTGGCTTTTCAACAAACTCTTCAACCTTATAACAATCATCCATTAATTTTTCATCTTTATTAAAATTAATATAACCGTAACCAGTTGATGGGAATGTTGGATTTATACCTATTGTAACTAAATAATCTTTTTCTTCTGCTAATTTAATTGCTTTTTTTAATGTCTCATTAAATTTCTCTTCATCTTTTATAAAATGGTCAGCTGGATATACACACATAATAGAATCTCCATATCTTTTGCTAAGATAAAAAGCTCCATAACATATAGCCGCAGCTGTATTTCTTTTACTTGGTTCATTTAAAACATGTTCTACATTAAAATCATTATACTTATTCTTTATTAAATCCTTTAATAAATTCCCTTGTGATTCATTTGTTACTATTATTGTATTATTAACATCTGTAACGCCTTTTGTTCTATCAATTGTTTCATTGATCATTACATCATTACCACTTAAATTTAATAGTTGCTTTGGGTTTTTTTCCCTACTTAGTGGCCAAAATCTGCTCCCAGTTCCACCTGCCATTATAAGATTAAAAATTTTCATAAACTACCTCCCAATAATATTATTATATTAATTGCCCAATTTTAATATAGTAAAAACTGCCTAGTTTCAAATTCTAAATTTTATGTAATATTTAATATATAAGAATTTATTATTTGAAAAGTTTTTTAAATAATTTTATTTAATAGTTATAATTTTATTTTAATTTATTTTTTTGATTTTATTCCCAATCCAATAATTTCACTTAACTAAAGTCACCATCTTATATATAAGTATTTTTGTTTTTAATATTTATTTTAATTAAGGCTTAATTTAATTTAATTTTTTGTAGATTGATAAGTGTAAAGACCGTCAGTGACAATATTGTAAGATTTATTTTAGATTATTTTTAATTTTATTGGATAACTATTTAATATATGATATTTAAGCAACTTAATTAATATATATTAATTATTTTTTATGTAACAGCTATTATATATTGATTATATCATATTTGGCTATTATAGGGATTTATAAAGTCAAAGCAATTGAAAGGAGTAATAAAAATGGAGATTGATTTAGAAAAAATTAACAATATCGCAGGTCTAGCAGGACTTAAAACTTCAACTGTATTTAAAATTTTGCACCATCAGGATTATAATATAAATAAAAGAACAAAAGATAAAGTAAATTTGCTTTTAAAAAAATATTTAAGAAATGAAAAAAAACAAAATACTAAATCAAATCTTTCTCACTTTAATAAACTTGATTATGAAAAAAAGATTAAAAATATTGGTGTTTTGATGTCAAATAAAACACCTCTTGATAAAAATATAATCGATGGAATAAAAACAAGAGCTAAAGAAGATAATGCAAATATATTACTATATAACGAAGATAATACTTATATAAATGAAGATATATTAAAACACACTCATCTTGATGGTCTTTTGTTTAATATTATTAAAGATGATGATGAAATTAGTTTTTTAGATTACAATATACCAACTGTAACTATTGATAAATATATAAATGCAAAGAATATAGTTGGTAGAGTTTTTGTAGATAATAAAAAAGCTAGTTTTGATGCAACTAATTACCTTATAGATAATGGACATACAAATATATTATATATAACTGGTTCAAATAAAGAAAATATCTATATGGATAAATTAGAAGGCTTTAAGGATGCTTTAAATGAAAATAATTTAAAATTTAGTTTTGAAAATATAATCTTTGGGCAATGTAGTTTTGATTGGAGCTATAATATAGCAAAATCTATAGATTTAAAAAAATATAGTGCAATATTTTGTGCTTGTAGTGATATTGCACACGGCATAGTTACTTATTTTGATGAACACAATATCTCCATTCCTAATGATATTAGCTTAATAACTTATCATAGTAATAATAGCAAGAATATATCAAACTCCAAACTAACTACTATAAAAGAGCCTAGTTTTGAAATCGGGTACAAAGCTATGGATATTCTTTTGAATAATATCAAAAGCAAGTATAACACAGGACAAGAACTTATCGGAAATGTAAATTTATTAACATCTTTGATAGAAAAAAATTCTGTAAAAAAGCTTATTTAATAAAGAGGATGTATAAAATTTTAATACTATTTTATACATCCTCTTTTAATTTTAAACTTTTTATTTACTTATAGAAATCGCTATTATTTTATTCGCTTATTACAAATCTTTTTTCTTCAAATACTTCTTTAACTATATCTATATAAATTTTATCGTCTTTCTTTAGAGATTCAAACTTCTTATTTGATCTTAGACTTAAAGATTTTTCTTCATTTATAAGATAATCTAATACTTTCTTAACTTCAGATAGTTTTACCTTTGTAGTATCACATATATGCTTTAGAGAACCTACGTAACTACCACTATTATTAAGCATTAATGTTAGTACCATATTAAATGCATTTTGATATTTAGCTTCAAATTTAACTTGTTCTAATATCGCTCTTTCTTCATCATCTATATCTAAAACATCTTCTGGCTTAGGAATTGGATTTGTGCAAACAAATGCTATATTTCCTTTCTTCGTCTTACCAACAATTATAAGTTTAAGCTTTTGAAGTAATTTGATATCTTCTTCTCTAGAACTTGGATATTCTAATCCAAACTTCTTTAATACTTTTTTCTTTTCTTCTACTACAGCCTCTGGAAGCTCTGCTTGAGACTCTAATTTCATTCCCATAACAAGTTTAAGCGCTTCTTCACCTTCTAATCTTTGAGACATTGCCATTCCAACAAGCATATATGCTTTAAATGTTGAATCAGGTAGATACCTAAACCACATATATTCTCTAAACTCTTTTGGTAAGTTTAATTTTACACTTTTATTAGACATAATCTTCCTCCTAAACTACTTTATAATGTTTCGTCATTATAATATCATTATTATTTATTACTCTAAATTCATATCTTCCTAAAGGCCACTGCTTATCTTTATCTTTTTTAAGTTTGAATCTGACTCTACCAGATTTTCTAACCTTTATCGGCATATTATTTATTACTTTACCTTCTTCAATATAAACAAGTTGTCCTATACCACTAAATAGAACTTCATCTTCTACTTCTTCATTTTGAACTTCTTCTGTATTTACATCTTTAACTTCTTTGGATTCTAAATCTTTTGCTTCTTCAGTTTCATCTTCTTTATCTCCTATTTCAAATCTTAAATCAATCTTCCAAAGATTTTGGTCTTTATCTACTTTATTAACAATCATAAAAGGCATATTGACTTCTCTATCGTCAATTTTAACTAGCACATTATACATACCCTTTTTCCAACCAATTTTAGGTTCTTTAATACTTACAAAAACCTCTCCATCTTTTATTGGAACTGTTGCAGTGTGAGCATTTTTTATATTTCCATTATAAACTATTTTCATAAGAGCTTCTTTTGACTGTGTTTTATCATCTCTTATCTTAAAACTAACTACAGGTATATCATCTGGGAAAAATTCAATATTTGGTCTAGCCATTCTCTTTTGTTCTTCTTGTCTTTTAACCTGCTCTAAATCTTTTGCATCCACTACTTCAAAGTTAATCGTCGAAGCTTCTTCTCCAACAACAAATACCTTAACCTGATACCATCCTTTTTTGAAATACTCTTCGCCAATTCTTTCAAAGTTTACTTTAAATTCACCTTTAACTCTTAATTTCTTAGTATAGCCTTCAACTGGCATCTCATATCCATCTTCTAAATAGTATAATCTTGCTACTACATCTATTTCTTCTGTAGCATTTATATCCATATTAAATCCTATAGCAGGAAGGTTTTGAGGTATTTTATAAAGTCTATCTCTAAACACCTTGTATTTATCTTCTAATTCTTTGATTCTTTCTATTCTTTCACTTTCTTTTAACTTTTCTCTTTTAACTTTATCTCTTGCCATTTCTTCTTCATTTCTTGAAATAGTAAGAATTGATCTTGCTGTATCTTCTTTTATAAGAATTAGCATCTCTTCAAACATTGAAAAGGCTTCGTTATTAAACACTCTAACTGGATTTTGAGCTCCTATACCTTGAAGTCCAACTCCTTGTCTTAATTGTTCAACTAAATCTAAATGATCCATCCATCTTTTATCTATGAATTTCATCATATTAAGTCTTTCTACATATCTAAGTTGCTTTTCTCCTATCATTTGTTCTTTTTCTTCATATACTTGTAGTGCAACTTCTAAGAATTCTTGTTTTAATTTTTCTCTATCAAGCTCCATTATTTCATTTTCATCTCTACCAAGTATATCTATTCTATCTTGGAATCCAAGATTCTTTTTTAATTCTTTTTGTAAAGATTCTAAATCCCATTCTTCTGCGAAATCACTATGTTCTGTATAGATATTTATCTTATATTCTATAATATCTTTTATTATCGCTTGGATAAATTCTTTTTTGTCTTCCCCTTTTAATATCTTATTTCTTTCATTGTAAATAGTTTCTCTTTGCTTATTAAGTATAGCATCAAATTCTAATGTAGATTTTCTTATTCTAAAGTTTATAGATTCAATATTCTTTTGAACATTCTCTACAGCTTTTGATACTACTCTATCTGAAATAGGTTCATCTTCTGGAACACCTAGTTTTTTAACCATATTTCTTATTCTTTCCATCTGTTCTTTATCAAGTCTTTTGAACATACTATCATCAAATGATACAAAGAATAATGATTCTCCACTATCTCCTTGTCTACCAGAACGACCTCTTAATTGGTTGTCTATTCTTCTTGATTCATGTCTTTCAGTACCTAATACCAAAAGTCCACCTAATTCTTCAACACCTTCTCCAAGCTTGATATCTGTACCACGTCCAGCCATATTAGTTGCAATTGTTATTGCACCTTTTTGACCAGCATTCTTTACTATCTCTGCTTCATTCTCATCTTGTTTTGCATTAAGAAGGTTGTATTTAATACCTTTTTTAGCTAGCATACTAGCTATTTGTTCAGACTTATCAATGTATATTGTACCTATAAGTATTGGTTGACCCGTTTCATGTCTTTTTATTACTTCTTCTACAATTGCATTCATCTTTGCTTTTTCATTTTGATAAACTCTATCATGTGAATCAATTCTCTTAATTGGTTTGTTTGTCGGTATTTTTACAACACCCATACCATAAGTTTCTAAGAATTCATGTCTTTCTGTAAATGCAGTACCTGTCATACCAGAAAGTTTATTAAACATTCTAAAATAATTTTGATATGTTATAGTAGCCATAGTCTTTGATTCTTTTCTAATTTCTACATTTTCTTTAGCTTCAACTGCTTGATGAAGTCCATTAGAATACGATCTTCCTGGCATAAGTCTTCCTGTAAATTTATCAACTATCATTATTTCATTATCTTTAACAACATAATCTTGATCTTTTCTCATTACATAATTTGCTTGAAGACTTTGTCTTATATGATGCAATAACTCTACATTCTTAGCATCTGCAATATGATCTAAACTAAAGAATTTTTCTGCTCTATCCATACCATTTTCAGTTAGTACAGCCATTTTACCATCCATAACAATTTCAAAATCATCGTCTTTTTTAAGTGACTTAACAAATTTATCAACCGTTATATAAAATTGTGATGGTCTATTACCCATACCACTTATTATAAGCGGAGTTCTAGCTTCATCTATAAGTATTGAGTCAACCTCATCTATAATCGCGTAATTTCTTCTTGTTTGTGTTATTTGTTCTTTTAATACAGCCATATTATCTCTTAGATAATCAAAACCAAATTCACTATTAGTTCCATATGTTATATCACAAGCATATGCTAATTTCTTTTGTGCAGGTGTTAAATCTCTAAATACAATACCTACTGAAAGTCCTAAAAATTCATGAACCTTACCCATTTCTTCTCTATCTCTTTTTGCTAGATAATCATTAACAGTTATAACAAATACACCATCTCCACTAAGTGCATTTAAATACGCTGGTAAAGTAGATACTAAAGTCTTACCTTCACCTGTTTTCATCTCAGATATATTTCCTTCATGAAGAGCAATTCCCCCCATGATTTGTACTTCATAATGCTTCATTCCAAGTACTCTAAATGCAGCCTCTCTAACAACAGCAAAAGCATCAATTATAATACTATCTAAAGATGAGCCATTATGAATTAAATTTCTAAATTCAGTTGTCTTTTCTCTTAATTGTTCATCCGTATAATCCTTATATGTTTCTTCTAATGCTATTACTTGCTTAGCCATTTTTCTATATCTATTAACCGCTCTTGTTTGCGGATTAAATATACTTCCTATCAAACTCATATTATGCCTCCTACAGCTTTTAATTATTTTTAGGATAATAATAAAAGTCAAATCTAAATGCTAAATTATTACCCGAAATGTCCTTTAACCCTTGTAGATATATGCTGTGATAACCTTCTTTTAAATTCATAAGCCTTAGATATATCTTATTGTCTTTTATCTCATAAGTATAATCATCAAAAGGTATGAAATTAGAAATATCATCATCATTATAATTTAAAAGCAGTAGCTTAAAATTGGTATTATTTATATCTATTTCATTAAATTCATTTATCTTAAATTCAACATTCGAATTTTCAACGATTTCGAATTCATTTTGATCTTTTAATATATCTAATTTAATTACCTTCTTATCGTCCAAATTTATAATAAGTGGATAATCTTCATTTAATTCTTCTTCAAAAGATATTTTAAGACCTTTGTTTTCGTATACAACATTAGCTTCCAAAAGTTTATTATTTTGATATGCCTTTACTATTGGCTTTAAATCATTTTTTAATTTTATATCTATATATGAATCATTTAATGCTATTTCATTTTCAAGTACATCTATACTTTGGGTGACATCTATATTATATTCTTTTACTACTTTAAAATTAGTAAAATCAATTCGTCCATAACCATAATATATATCTTTACCTAAAGGCCCTAAATCCAAAGTGTTTTTGTATAATTCATCTTCAATTTGAGCAGAAGATGCGTTTTTATTTATTTTTAAAAGTAATGCTAATGCACCTGCCACAAACGGTGCTGCCATAGATGTACCATCATAATAAGTATATCCATCTTGCTTAGAATCTATATCTGCAAAATCTGGCACAGAACTTATTATATCTCTTCCAGGAGCAGTTATATCCAAATTATCCCCATAATTAGAATAATTCCATCTTTGATCTGCAACTGTAGTTGCTCCAACAGTTATGCAATCTTTAAAATTAGCTGGATAAAAATTTCTTATATCTTCATTCTCATTACCACTTGCACATACTACTAATACATTATTTGAAATTGCATAGTCAATCGCATCCTTCATAGTACGAGAATAACCTTCTCCACCAAGACTTAGATTAATTATATTCGCATTGTTGTCAACTGCATATCTTATCCCTCTTGCTATTGTATAATCATCACCATCACCATTAGAATCCAATACCTTTATCGGCATGATTTTATATTTATATGGATTTATTGTCATTGCTATAATTCCTGCTACATGTGTTCCATGACCATCATCGTCTATAGGGTCATAATCTTCATTCCAAAAATCATAACCTTGCATTACATTATCTTTTAAATATTCATGATTATAATCTACGCCTGTATCGACAACTGCAATTATTATTTCGCCATCAGTTTCTATTGCATCATGCGTATTATATGCTTTGATTTTTGATACTGCCCAACTACGTTTTTGTAAATCATCTAAATTCGATTCACTAAAACTTGGTGCATCTTCTTTAATATTATCTATTTGCAATTTGCTTCTTTTTTTATTTTCTTCAATATATATTATTTCTTCATTTAAACTTTCTTGTAATTGTTCTAATGATTTTTCGTTATCTACGGTTACCAAGTATATTTCATCATCTTTTTTTACTATATCTAAATTCGTTAATAAATCTTTATCTAAGGCTCTACTTAAACTTTTATAAACAATCTCATCTGTATTGTTTTCTTCTTTATTTTTGTCACTTTTATTATTATTTTCTTCAATATGTATATCTTCTTTTTGTTGTTTGTCTATATTATCTTTAACTTCATAGTATTTAGAAGGATTTAATTTTATTATATATGAAGTTTTTATATTATTATCTAAATTTGTATCATTATTTGAAAAATCTATATCTTCATTAGCAAAAGCTATGAATGTATTTAATACTATTAATAAATATATAAATAATAATTTTATAATCTTCATACATACACCTCCTAAAAATTTATTATATAAAGTAGCCAACTTAGTTATTATAACACAAATTCAAAAAGAGATTAATAGCAAAGGTAAAAAATTACCAAAGATTAATCTCTTTTTAACTAATAATTAAAATATTTTATTAAAATCTTCTATCTAAGAAGATAATTAATGTAAATTGTCGTATACAATTATATTTTTTATCTTCTTAGATTTATCATCATAGATTATAATCGCTGGTTTATCTATAATATCCTTATCTGCAAATTCTTCAATAAGAAGCTTTTTATTACTCTTAAGTTTTAGATAATCATCTTTAAATATAAAATCTATATTGTCAGATACTCTAAATGTTTCATCTTCTGAATCTATTTCAACTTCTATTGTTCTGTCTTCTAAATCTATATCTCTAATTATTCCTCTTCTTCTCTTGTCACCTTTTTCATTTAATTTCTTTAACATCCTTACTTCGCTTCCAGATACGTATCCTACAACAATATCATCCTCATCTAAATCAGATAAATCTGTAACCATTTCTCTTTCTATTAAGAAACTTTCTTTCTTATCTATTCTAAACTCTTGATCATCATCTATTGTAAGCTTTTTACTACTCTTATCGGTTACTTCTCCAGCCACAAACTCAAAGTCTTTTTCATTTAATGCCAAGTTAAAATATCCATCCGTTCCTTCTTCATATAAGACAACTCTACCATCAATATAGTAATCATCCCAAGCATCATCTATTCTACTTTCAGCATAAGTATCTTTTTCATACTCTATAAACTGTGCATATTTTTTATCTCCAAGCCTATAACTATCCTTAACATATGCAGTAACAGTATCTTCTCTTATACCTGCCATATTTTCTCTTACTACCAATAATGTAAGCATACTAGAATCATCATCATCAGTTCTAAATATAACCTTTACATCAGAAAGTACATCTTTTTCTTTAAAATTCTTTAAACTAAGCTTTTTAACTGTATTTGGATTTTTTGATGAATAATCATAAAAAACAGTATTATTGTTCATTTCATACTCTTCTCCATCTATTTCAATTGTACTCACTCCAAAATCATCGCCTTCTTTAATTGTCGAAAGCTTTTTATCTTCTTCTGATACATCTATAATATCATCTATTTCAATTCTTTTTAATTTTCTATTTTTCTTTATTGTATATTTTATTATATCATCCTCATCAGCAATGGTTTTTAGATAATCATAATCAGCAATATCATCAAAATCATAATTTTTTCTACTCTTATTACTATCATATATCTTAACCCTTCCTGATGAATCACTTACATAATCAACTAATACACCATATAAGTCAATACTTAAATTAAAATTACCTGAAACATAAGTTATCTTATCTCTCCAGTTCGAATATAGGGATAAATTCTCTTTATAAAAATCTTGTAATACTGTAGCAACATCAGAACTTTCACTACTAGCATCATAGATATTTTTATTATTGTTGTACGTATATCCAAACTTATCTTCAACTTTATATTCTGTATCTTGACTATTATCTAATGTAAATCTTATTTGTTGACCATTATTTCCACCTAATATTTTTTTAAGTCTTCCTTTATGCACTTTTCTCCAAGCATATAAATCCTTCGTTTCTGTATCATATCTTTCATCTGTTATATTTATAATATCTCCAACTTGTAAAGACTCAAAGGTAATTTTTTTAGTAGTATTTCCTTCTACCATATAAAAATCTCTTATATCCTCATCTATTTGAACTTCTGTTCTACTACCTTCGCTTGTTTCTATACATTTAAGAATTTTGTTTTCCTTATCTATTTCTTCAATATAAAAATCTTTTTCTTCCCAAGATACTAAAGATGCGTATACCAAAACATCATCTTCTACAACAAAGTTTCCAAATACATAATCGTCTAATATATCATCAAATTTTCTCTCTTCTACTATTTCACCATTTAAATATATTTCCGATCTTGAAGATATTTTTATATAATCTTCTTTATTACTGATTTTTATATACCCTTTTGGATATGAATTATACGATTCTTCAATATATGCATTTTCATCCAAATTCTTTTGTCTTGAATCATACATTATATACAAAATTCTATCATATTCATCTACATAAGCACTTGCCTTAAGCCCCATTTTAATATTAGGGATATAACCTTCTTTTAACAAAAAAGTTCTTTCATCGCCTTTTGAATAAGATCTTGCCTTTGACTTATCATTATCTTCTTCAAATACCAAAGTAAGTTCTACATAATTATCATATTCATATTTTTCTTTTATTTTAAACTCTTCTATTTCGTATATTTTAAAGTATTTCTCTCTAAAAATTTCATTACCTTCTTCAATAAATCCAAATTCATTTTTTGATTTTATTGTTCTAGCTTCTAATAAATTCGAAAGCAAAATGCAATAAGTCCCAAAATCCAAAGTTTCTTGATATCTTAAATCTATTCCATTTAAAACACCATCTCTTAATGCTCTAGCAATATAATTATGCGGCCAAGAACCTTCTAAATATGCATCTTGATATCCTAAAAGTCTTACCATAACAGCTATAGCTTCCATAGTCTTCATTCTATCCGATAATTTAAACTTTCCATCTGCATATCCACTCATATATTTATTTGCAATCATAAATGCAATATATCTTCTTAATGGATTATTGTTTTTTAAATCTGTAATTCCTAAATCTTCAACATTTATTTGATTATCATATATCTGTAATGCCGTTTCATCCGCCATAATTAGTGATATATATTTAGCAAAATTTCCTCTAAGCACAGGCTTTTTTAGTTCTGCTAATATACCTGCTGAATCGTACTTCATTCCATCTCTATGTGATTTTGCAGACACATTATTTGATAGTGCCACTACATCAGTTTTATAATTTTTTAATTCTTCTATTATTCCTAATTTAACAAGTTTATAATAAGATTCCACCATAAGTTCTTCATATTCTGTCTTTTCCTCCTGTGTTTGTGGTGGTAACTTTGTATTTGTATTCTCTGTATTGTTAGTTTTATTTTCCGTATTAGTTTTTGTTTTATTTTCCAAATCATTATTAGGAAGTCCTTCACCTTCTGCAAATGAAACTATAAAATTAGCTATAAAAATATTTATGATTAAAAATATAGCTATAAACTTTTTACTCCTACCTAAATTCATACTTCAACAACCTCCAAGTCCTGTACTTTAATTACAACAAAATTCTAAAAACAGTAAAATATTAATTTATCAGTTTTAATATTTTTTTTACTCTATAAAATATCAAATCAAAATACATTGTATTATAAAATCCTATAAAAAAAATATAATTATTTCCTGCCCTTTATCAACTAATATATAATAAAAAGCTTCTTTATTATACCATTTAAAATTTACAATTTGCAAAAATTATATTAAATTTTTATATTAAATTATAAAAATAGTGCCAAAGATATATCCATCAGTTTTCTTTAATCAAAAATTCAGACAAAAATTCTTTAAATTAAGTTTGTATAAATAAAATGAAGGTAGTATTAAAATAATTTTTTTCATTTTAATACTACCTTCATACTTAATTATTTCTTTGTTAAATTTTCTTTACTAGAATTACTCATTTAAATTAGCTGTTATAAATTCTAATTTAAATATATCTTGATAAATAAATTAATATCATATATTAAAAATAAATTATATTCTCTCTATAATCCTTCTTTAAATCCTTTTCTAAAAATTCCATAAATCTAACTAAAAGCTTTGATGCTTCTGCTCTTGTTAATATTTGATTTGCATGAATCTTATTAGAACTATCACCCTCAACAAGACCTATTTCTTTTGCTACATAAATAGCATCCTTAGCCCAAGAAGGTATTGTATAATCATCACTAAAGTTAGTCTTATATCCTGGGTTAGGTGCTTTGTTTTCAAATCCTAATCCTCTAATCATTATAGTTATTGCTTGAGCCCTTGTAAGCTTATCATCAGCTCCAAAGTTTCTCTTATCAATACCTTTTATAAGACCTTTTTCTAATCCTTTTTCTATGAATGCAAAATCCTCACTATTAGTATCTACATCATAAAAAAGCATTTTTTCATCCTTTGTTATATTTGAATTATTTACCGGGAAATTAGTAAATGAATCACCTAAATTCGCCTTAACTCTTATATCACAAGCTCTCATTATAGCCTTTGTATATTCCATTCTAAGCATTGGAATGTCTGGATCAAAATGTTCTCCTCTTTCATCAAAAATATCTAGTGAATATAATTTTTCTACATATTTTTGACCCCAATGACCTTTGATATCCTTAAACTTTGGTACTATAAGTCTTTGTAATTTAGGTACCATATTTGAAGATATTTTTATATTACCATTTTGTCTATCATTGTTATCTGCTGTTCCATCTGTCGACATATCAGGCAAATCATAAGTATAACTAGATACAACTTCACTATTTTCTACCTTTACATTTCCACCATCAAAAGATGTGTAATTAGCATCATTATTTGAATATTTTATTTGTTTATTCATAGTTGCTGAAGTTTGAATTTCTACTGTTCCATTCCAATTATACTCATCAGCATCATTATTATCATCTTTCCCTACTTCACTTCTGCTAGAAGATATTACATAATTCATTAGTTTTGTTTGAGTATTTCCCCAAAAATTACTATAACCAACTTCTCCACCAGAAACCTCTACAATAACTTTACCTTGGTCTTTATTTATCAAATAATACTTTCTTGCCTTAGTATTTCCAGACATATAATCTGAAGCAGGTCTATTATCAACAACATCTGATTTTGAAAGTTGGTAATCTTCCAAATCATATTCAACGCCATCAATTTCAACACTTTCACTATATTTATCAAGTACCAAATTAGCAATAGTCTGACCTTTATCTTCTCTTATGTCATAATCTACTGTGTAATCAATCTTTCTACTAAGCGTGTTTTCTTTATTATTAATATCTTTTAAATCAAATTTATAACTTACTTTCTTTTGCGTTCCCTTTCCTTTAACCTTATAACTATATTCTCCTACAAAAGTTACAGGTTCACCAGAAAGAAATACAACTTCCTTGTACTCATACTCATTATTAACTCCGCCATTAAAACCAACAACATCTGCATAACAAGTTCCAAAAGATGATAGCAAAATCATCATAAAAGACATTAATGATATTAATTTCTTAAACATTAAATCAACTCCTATTTAACTATTAAAACATATCCTATTGCGCCATCCCTTATCATGTATACAGTCTCATTCACTCTCAACTCTGATGGTTTTATAACTTTATTATCTCTTATAATTGTAGCTTCATCAAGTATTACATTTAAAGACGCTGATTTTGGCATCCATCTATCATTTCTTCTACTCCAATCTCTTGCGTCGTAGAATTTTGCCTTAGCTCCTACAAGTTCATCATCTTTTATAGATTCAACCTTCGCAGTAGTTGTTCTATATGCATTTAATGAACCTAAATCCTCTGTTATACCAACCGCAACTACTCTATCTCCATTAGTATATATATATCCATAATAATCATCTAAATTTCTATCTTCTGCATAATCACTATCATCATCTACACTGTAATTACTAGCATAGAATTCTTCTCTTGATATAAGTTCTTCTTCTTCCATATCATAAAAAGCAGTTTCATCATCTATGAATAATTCTTTTTCATCATCAAATGAATACCATTCATTATTTTGTAATATAAAGAAATCATCGAGAACAATTTTTTCTTTAAATATCTCTTCTAATTCACCTGCATATAATTGATAATTACCTGAATTATTTGGATTAAATCCATTATCATGAACATATAATACATCTCCTCTAAGTTCTGAAGATGAAGTTCTATCAGCTATTACAAGCGCACTATCATCAAAATTAATTGCATATGGATCTACTATTCTATCGTTTTTGATTATCATAGTTCCATCATCTAATACTACATTTCTCTTGTTATTAAGTTCTACACTTTGAGTATACATATTTAATGTTTCTATTGCCGCATCATCATAAGTTACTTCAAAATTATTTTTTAGTACCATTTTTTTGATTCTTTGAGTCGAAAAGAAATCTTCCATTGCAATATAAGCTGTCTTTCCTCTATAATGCTTTAACCAGTCTAAACCAAGTTCATTTCCACCCATGTAAACAGGGAATTTATCTGATAACTCTAATTTAGAAAGACCATTTTCATCTTCCCATTCTCCATTTTTATATCTTTTTAGGTTCTCAAATACAATTTCATCAGACATATCATCAACAAGCTTTAATACACCTGAGTAAAGTCCAGAAATTTGTACAGAATCTGAATCAATTACTATTCTTGAAGCTGTTTTACTATCATATTCATCAAAATAAAGCTTTAATCTGTCTCCTGCATAAATCCTATCAACTGAAGAAAATATTTTATTCTTAGTTATTGGTACATATTGAGGCATAAAATATATTTCTTCCTTACCTGTTGGTAATTTAAGATTCACTTGATTCTTATCAATATATTTAACAGTTCCTATAACCATTTTAGTCCCTGGCATTATATAACCTGGATTATCAGTAGAATAACTTTCCATCAAACTAACCTTACCAGATCTAAGCTCTATATAAACTTCCATATCTTTTCTAAATGATTTTACATTAGTGTCTTCATCATCTAACCTAAAATATGCATCTTCTAATATATCTAAATAATACATCTTTTCATCAGGCATAGATTCTAATTCTAATTTGCTATTAGAAACACTCTTTATTATCCCTTCTAAATGAGTTAGATTGATATGACTTTCGTAATTGTCCATATCTATTATAAAATTCTTTTCTTCTTGTGGATTATATTTTGCTTGAATCGAAACTCTTTTACCTAAATTAAGCTCACTTTTATAAGCATTTGTTTCTGTGTAGAATATATGACTTTGTCCATCATCATCTCTTAAAGTTATTGCATCATTGTTTATTGCAGTAATATATCCACTTTCATAATTTTGAAACTGCTTAACTACTGATACATTATTATTGTCATCTGTAAAAATATAAGCATCTTTAGCTAAATCAATATCACCTACATCTCTATTTACATTGTCTATTTGGAATACAAAATTATTAGCCTTAGGAAGCTTATAACTCTTATCGTTTCCTCTTGTAAATATAACATCATTATCATTTATCTCTACTATATCAACCTTTTGAGATTCTAAATTCTCAGAAGATAATGATTTTATTGAAGTTATATCTGTATCATCCAAAACAATTTCAACACTTGCTCCAACTTCAATATCATTCATTGTAAAAGGTTGATCATTATTATCCTTTTGTCTTCCATTTACCCATATAGTCGGGTTATTAGCTACAGGAAAAGTATGTTCCTTCCCGCCATCAACATCAATAACCAAATTATTGTTGTTATTTTCTTTAACAAGACCACCAAGTTTAGTGTCATAGTAAGTCTCTATTTCTTTTATAAAATATTCATATTTTACATCTCTTCTATTTGAACTCTTTGTTCTATATGCAAGTTTAACATATACTTCCATACCATTTGATAAACCTCTATAAGTTAATTTTTCACCATTATCATCAACTGTTTTTCCATTCTTTTTGATTACCGTATTTTCATCATGAGTTGCCTCATATGTATTACCATCTGTTCCTAAAATAGTTATTCTTCTCGAACTTTTCGCATTGATTGTACCATTTAAATCTCTATACGTAAATTCTTCAGCAAAAGAATAAGGCTTATACAAAGCCATAATAAGAACAAATACAAGCATTTTAGCCATAATAGATTTTATAAATCCAAAAGATTTGTTCATCCAAACTCACCTTTCTCTTTTCATTTTAGTTTTTTCAAATCATTATTTAAATATTTTATTTTTAAAATCCATAAATAACAACTCTATTTAATATAAACCGTGCAAAATATTTCATAAAAAATACATCATATATCTTTCTAATTTTCTTGTTGTATTAAATTATTGGAATTTTTTATAAATATTAATTTTTCGATTTTTATTCTTAAATCTTTTTTGGTTTTTTTTAATATTAATTTTTTGATTTTTGTTCTTAAATCTTTTTAGTTTTTTTTAATATTAATTTTTTGATTTTTATTCTTAAATCTTTTTAGTTTTTTTAATATTAATTTTCTGATTTTTATTTTTAAATCTATATAGATATGAAATTAAAATTCTTAAATCTAAATTTATACTTTGCGTTAAAAAATCTAACTGTTTGAAGCGAAGCGAGTTTTAGATTTTAGCAAAGTATAAATTTTGATTTAGTAGAATTTTTTATTGAATATCTTAGAATTTAAAAATAAAAATCAGTAAAATTTTTAGAATTTAAAAATAAAAATCAGCAAAATTTTTAGAATTTAAAAATAAAAATCTGTAAAATTTTTAAAATTTAATACTTTGAGCCGATTACGATGTATTTTCCTGCTCTGTTTATATTTCCATTAACATTGTATCCCGTATCTGCATTTCCTATAACTGGATTCCAACTATCGCTGTATTCATCAAAATAATTAAGTGTCATTACTTTGTACTTTCTCATTTGAACCATTTGCATATCATAATCCATAGAAAGATTGATATAACCATTCATATAATCAAGCTTTTGTTCATACTTATCATCAAAATAGCTACCTTCTATAACTATTGGATCTGATATTACTGATTTTGAAATCTTACCAACTGGTTTTACATATTCCATAGAATCCGTTTTGATTCTAAGTCTTATCCCAGTTTCATCATTATTATCATTATCCTCCATCAAATCATTGTTAAATGACATTGGATTAAATCTAGCACTATAAGAACCCGCCATTATATAAACATCTTTAGCATCATTATCTGATATAACCTCTGCTGGCATGCTTATTGTAATTTCTTTCGCTCCAGCAAGTTCACCTCTTGTTAAATCTATTCTAAGTTCCTTATCATCGTAATCAGATGTTCCTAGAACAACATTAACCTTTGGTCCACTTCTTACTATTTGAGTATTATCAATAAGACCTTCATCACTGTCTTCATAACCTACATTACTTCCTGTTTTTACACTATTACTCTCATTAGACGCCTTTGACTCACCGTATTCACCTAGAGTTTTAACTATAAATTTATACTTAGTTCTAGGCTCTAAATCTTCATATATTAAGCTTAATTGTTTAGTTGAACCAATAAGTTCAAATTCATTGTCATCAATTACAACATAAACTTCATATTCAGTAGCTTCATCTACAGCATTCCAAAATACTTTTATATATCTATCATACATAAGTTCAGCTACAACACCTGTTGGTGCATCAATTTGAGGAAGTCCATATTTTAAGTCTTCATATATATTAGAAGAACCTAAATCTGGATTTATAACCATAATACCATAAGCATCTAATTTACCTTCTGGTGTAGTTACAAGTAAAGTTTCACTATCTACAAAACTTACTCCTTCACCTTCACCAAAACTAATTAATACAAATTCTTCACCTTTTCTAAATATCTCTTCACCTGTTTGTTCCTTATCTTCATCTTTTTCTTCAATTACTGGATAGAATACCACTCTAGCACCTTCAACAAATCCGTTACCCTTAACCTTTATTTGTTCTCCACCTTGAATTGAAATAGACGATATTCTATCTACTTCTCTTTCATCATTAGGAGCCAAAATAGCAGTTATAAGTGGATCTGATAAATAGGTAAAACCGTCTTCCTTTGTAGCTCTTTCCCCATCCGGATTTTCAACAGTTACATCTACTAATCCTGGAAGATGTGGTGGAGTTAATACCTTGATTTCATTATACGAAACACTTTGAACTTCCCCTTCAACATCTCCAAATAATACTCTTAAACCTTGTCTGAAACTACCTACAGTTTCCTTTGTATTACCTGTTATAGTTACTAAAGTACCTCCCGAAGAAAGTCCTTTTTCTGGGTCTATACTTTCTATTTCAGGAATTGGTTCACCTTTTGTAAACTCTATATAAATAGGTGGAACTACATTATCATCATCCGATAGCGCACTAGCTCCATCTGGATTTAATACTGAGAAATTATATCTAGTTCCAACAACATCTTCAGTAAGTTCTGGCATTACAAACGATAAACTAGTTGGCATACCAAGCTCATTTATTTGATCATTTGTTATATCAAGTAAATTACCAATCTTAACTGTAGCGCCTTGTCTAAAATCTCCACCATTGATTTGTAGAGTATATCCACCCTTATAATTTACTCTTAATACCCTATACGAATTACCATTTTCGTCTATCTCTTCACCTGGTCTCCATTCGTTATCCTTTAAGATATCATCAATAAAAGGAGCACTTTCTGGATTTAAATAATCATATTTGTAATCTGCAAAAGTTTCATCTGGGTTTAAATATCTTACTCTAACATCAGATTTAACTTCAGAATAAGAAGGTGTATAAACTATAACTTCATTTCCTGATATCAACTCTGCCTTTGGAGCAAATCCTCTTTTTACATATAATACATCTTTATCTACGTTTATTTCGATGTATTCATAACCTAAATAATTTGTGCCATTTTCATTTTGAATCTGAGTCAAATCAATATATACCTTATCATTTTCATAATCTTTATATTGCTTTTTGAATATAAAATCAGTATCATCAGCTGTTAAAGACTGATTTGTTTTACTTGAATCTATTTCAATATCTAATGTAGCAA
Source organism: Peptostreptococcaceae bacterium AGR-M142 (assembly GCA_045345765.1). Taxonomy (GTDB): domain Bacteria; phylum Bacillota; class Clostridia; order Peptostreptococcales; family Peptostreptococcaceae; genus JAOARY01. The sequence continues at coordinate 1,665,154 of CP148265.1, read as the reverse complement.
GATTTCCATCAAAAGCATAATTAACTGTTAAAGACTCTTTTTGATCTTCAATAGAAACTTCCGCTCTATTATTATTTATATCTTTTGCTGCTTCATATTCACCAAATCTAACAATTGGCATTTTTTGAGCAACTTGTTCGAATCCACTACCATCAGCCTTACTTAATTTATACTTAGTAACATCAAATCCTTTACCATATATATAAGTCTTTCTATTTCCTGATATAGGTCCTGATTCAGGATTCATAGAAGTTATTTCTGGATTCAATCCTTCATAAGCTAATTTTTCAATATTTGATATACCAAAGTCATTATTAACTATATAAACATCTTGATCGCCTTCTGGATTAACCGGTGTTACAACTTTTAAATACCCACCTGTACCAGAAGTATTTTTGTATTCAACTATTTTAGCTCTTTTTCCACCAATATAAACTTGTGGGAATATTCCTGAGTTTGGATTAGTAATATCATTATCAATGTATCTTTCATACGTATCTATTTTTTCATCTAGATTCTTAAAATAAACATCACCAACGCCATTATCTTCTGGAATATCTTCAATATCTATAAATCTATCAAACTCTTTATTTCCATTTAAATCATCAAAATAAATTGTATTTCCTTCTTCATCTTTACCTTCAACCCAAGTCTTGTACTTAGGTTCTGATGCATTTGGCTCTTCAAATAAAACATATTTAAAATCAATATTTAATATCTCTCCACCTTTTGAAGTTGCCGCAGTTCCTTCATCTTTTCCTTGTAAAGATATATCTACTATTTCTGGAGGTGCAGCTCCTGGAATTACATAAGTAAATCCCCTAGTCTTAGTAATACTACCTCCACCAGAGTTTTCTATAGATATTGGAACCTCTTTTTTATCTATACCTTCTGTTTTTAAATCCCCTTTGTATGCTGGGAATTCATCGATTATAAATGAATTACCTTCTTTTCTATAAGTATCTGGCTCTAATTTGATACCATCAACATATAAAACACTGTTATCTTCATAGTTTTGACCTTCTATAACAACAGAATATCCCCCAACATAAGAACCTGAAGAAGGTGTTACCTTGTTTATCGTTGGAACAACTGCTCTTTCGAAGTATTCAAATAACTCTTTTGATTCTCCACTTTTAGTATCTGGGTTAACAGCAACTATATTATAAAGACCTCTTACCTTTTCTGGTATTGTAAGCATAATTCTTGTTTTATCAACAACATAAGCTCTTTGTCCTACAATTTGAGTTCCATCTATTAAATACACTGTTTTTAATGTAAGAGTAAAACTATCACTAACATCTTGTGAATTAGTCAGTGTAAGAGTTGAATCTCCAACTAAAACATTGTATATAATCCCATCACTTCTTTCTGCCTTTATAGCACCATCTTTATATAAGAACTCAAACTCGTTTTTCTTTTCTCCAACTAATGTTTTTGTTCCTCCATCATAAAGTATGATATTATCATTTTCATTATATTCTATTGTATAGAAATTCGTATTTCCAGCATCATTTTCTTCTAATATAACTGCTCTATAATAATCAGCAAGTTCCACTTGATTATCAACAATTTGAACAATTCTGTTTGAAGATGGCGCAGTATAAGTCCTAAGTTCTGGAACACCATTTTGAAGACCTGTATCTGTGTTATAAAGATTCACATCATCTCCATCAGAACCTTGATTCTCACCCTTTAAAAATATTCTAGTACCTATCAGTCTATAAATATTGATACCAGAAGTATCTGATACAGAAACTTGTCTATTAACAAAATTCTTACCATCAACTACAACTATAGTATCCTTTGTACCTTTTTGAGGTGCAAAAGACTCCACTTCAGGTTTTTCATTTATAGATTTTACAAATATAAATCTATAAGAATCACTACCACCATCTGGATTAATAACTTGAAGTACCGTTTCACCCTCTTGCACATCTGGGAAAGTTGGTGAATCAAATTTAATTATCTGACTCTTACCATCTTGTGAATCTTCTATTGAATCTATATCTATTTCATAACCAGATATATAAACCTTAGCTTCATTGTCAAAATTAGTACCAGTAACTTCAATAGCTTCTCCCTCTTCTAATGCAGTAACATTTGGTTCTACATTTTCAATAGAAGGAAATCCTGTCTTTATTGTTACAAAAGATATAGCTTCTTCTAATTTAAAGTATCCACCATTACCGGAATCATCAAGTATTGGATTTGCTACTTGAACATCTTTAGGAACCTCTCTATCAACATTACCTTCTTCAATTCTAATACCTTCTGGAAGATATATAAGTATCTTAGTTCCTGTTGAATTTCCAATAGCTCCAGTTATTAAATTTCCTTTATCATTATATACATCAATTCTCGCGCCACTTATAGCTTGTTCTTCATTAGTATCTGGATTTCTAACGACTTCATAATGTCCATTAGTTTTTTTCTTTTTAATAATTAATCCACCTAAATCAATCTTTGGATAGTTAACTACTTGTTCTCCATCTACTTCATACGTATATACATTAAAATCAGAACCATCAATCAAAATTGAATTAGCTTCTTTAGTTGCAAAATCAGCTCCAGCTTCAACAACTTGAATTTTATCTGGTGTTACAGTTTCAATTTCACCTTTTACATTGTTAGGAAGGAAAGTATATGCATCTTCTTCCGTAACTATATTAAGACCTCTTTCATACTCTCCATTTGGAAATTCAGTTTCAACAATAACAGTAACATCAACAGTCTCATTTTCAGCTGTAGTAGCTTTTGTTATTACTGTGTAAGTATCATCTGTATTCCCTCCAGCATTTCCTTCAAAAGTCGAAAAAGAAAAACTAGATAATATATCAGCAGGGTCATATTTAACAAGAGCATCCGAACCTATAAATGTTGTTATCTTTCTTACAACTTGTATAGGTGTATCATTATTATCTTTTACATCTTTATAAGTTATTTTAATCTTTTGAACAGGAATTTCTCCTCCATCTGGATCAAATAAACTTGTATTAATATTTTCATTAACAACTTCTATTTTATCTAAATTACTATCAGATAAATCAGAGTTATTAATCCCATCTATATAACCAAATTCCTCTAAATTAAGACCAGTAATAGTAACTTCTGCCCCATTATTAGAACCTTTTGTTGGGTCTACATCCTTAATTGCAGGACCTGAACCAACTGCTGTAACTAAAAAATCTCCAAGAATTGAGCGTTTAGTTATATACTTATCTAAATTATCTCCACTTTGAGTAATTTGATTTGTAAGTACCACTTGATAAGCTAATTGTTTTACATCTGGCACTCTAAAAGATAAAACTCTTTTATCTGGACTTATTCTTATATCTCCATTTTTAACTTGATAATCAGAATTAAAGTTAACATTATCATTTTCTAAGAAGAAAACAGAATAAGTTTCATCAAATGTAAAACCTGGATCCATAGTTACATAAACAATCGAATCTCTTTCACCTCTTTTAGGTGTGATTCTTAGTCCCTCATAATCAAACTCATCAGTAACTGTAAAAGCCTCTAAATAATTTTTAGAAATAGTTACATCAACCTGATTTGAACCATCTTTACTGCTTATATTATTTATAGTTTGGTTAACACTTAAATCCTTAACCCCTAATTTACCAGCGTCGATATCTCTTATTTCAATAGTATTAGCATCTTGATATCTAACATCATAAGTTGAATCTGCAATATCTATATCTCTTTGATTTGGAGGATCATTTTTATCAGAATTTATAGCAGGGTCAAAATGTTCCCCTCTAACTATAAAATCTGTACCATTTTTAACTATACTATCAGTACCTGTTAAATTATATGTTCCTGGATAATCAAATTCATAAGTATCAGCTATACCTTCACCAATTTTAATACCTTGTAAATTATCCTTTATCGCAGTAATTTCTTCTTCAGTAGTTGCAAGGTATTCAAAAGTATCTAGCTGAGCATAGTTTCCGCCCTTAAACTGCACTGAATCTCCATTAACATCCATATATCTAACTTGAGGCGATATAGAAGATACATCCCTATCAAATTGAACCTGTATTTTTAACGATTCTGGTTTGTCAGCAAATTTATCATAATCTGCTCTTATTACAATTTCTACAACTTCATAATCGGCAGCATAAACCGTCTTAATTGCATCCAACGGCGCTCCACCCAAAATCAAAGACAATGCTAGAAGAAATCCGAGGATTCTTCTAGTCATATCTTTTATAAAATGTTTTTTGTTTGACATTTTAACACCACCATTAATTATTCTTCTACTACAACAAAAATACCTTGATTGTAAGAAGTAAAGCTAACCTTCTTATTAACCATATCTACATTTATATCTCTTATTTCTTCAAATCTTCTTAAATTCTCATCATATCTATAAACTCTAAGCATAGGGCTTGTATTATAGATTATTGGCATCGAAACTCTAATTTCTCTACATTCAAAATTATCTCCTCTAACTTGTATAAAATCAGATTTTATAATTTTATTAAGTCTAATAGTTAAATTTCTTTTGATATTATCTTCTACTCTACCAAGATAGATTGTAAACTCATCAGAATAATCTTCATCAACAATCTTAGCATATCTAACTTCTATATCTGCCCATTTAGAATATGTCTTTACGCTGTTGATATAATCATCCTCATCTCCCTCAATACTTAATTTTCTGATATAAGTATTGATTCCCATAAGTTCATCTAAATCAAATTCAAGTTCTGTATCATCATTATATTTTTCTTCTATATCTATGATACCTTCACTCAATTTACTATCTTTTTTGATAATCCCTTCTCTTACCTCTTCAAGGTATTCAAAATAATCATCTGGTACAAATTCACCTTCTTCAACTATAGAAAATGCACCGTATTCAATAGCTTCATGGTTCTCATCATTTCTAACTCTAATTGTATATATACCTGGATCTAAGTTATTTGGAAGATAAATATATAGGAATTTATAAGTAACTCCATTTACCTCTATTTCCTTGTAATCAACATCATCTGCTTCCTCATCATTAAGATAAACTCTTGAATTCTCAGAGAAATTATCTCCCTTTATAATAACTGGTTTATCATCATCATAATCTTCAATAATACTACCCGTTATAACATCTGATATTATTGGTACATTTTGAGTTTTTATATCCCATCTTATAGTTTCATTTGCTTTTGCATAATTTGTAACTATACCAGGATTTATAATTATATTGTACGAAGTAGAAGCTCTCATTATCTTAACTGGAATATATAAAGTAGCTTGTTTCTTATCTTCATCTTCAACAAATAAATATTTATTGATATAATCTTTTACTTCCAAATCTCCAACAGCCTTTATATTGTTTATAAAATCCGTATCAATTATACTTGCTGTACTTCCAGCAGTTGTTATTCTCGATGTTAATAACTTTTGAAGACCTGTTGAAGCTATACTATCGTTTTCAACAAATTTTAAGCTTCCATCAGGATTATCAAATATAATTTTTATAAAATATCTACCTTTAGTAAAATTATCATCAACTTCATGTTCTAAATCAAGTTCATCAAAATTTTCATTAGCATCAGGTATCCTATCTAATACAACTGGAGCTCCCATTTGTATTACTTGAACAAATAAATCACTTGTTTGAATAGCTGAACTTGATTTGAATCTAATTAGTATCTTATAATCATCCTGTCCTTGATTTATTGTTTGATCTAATATTTCATCCTTTAATACAACTTTAATTTTCGTTAAACCTTGGAAATAAATATGTTTTTTTGGAACAAATATAGATTTTGATCCACTTACAGGAATCAGTTCTATTTCTTCTATTTCTTCATTGAAATTATATCCATGAATATAGAATTCGCCTTTTTGATCCCTGTATAAATTCTCGATATTTAATACATTATCCTCTAAATACTCAATACCTATTGTTTCATTCAAATCTCCATTTGTGATAAATTCAATATTTAATCTATCCATCAAACTTCCATCTCTAGAAACAAAAGTACCTTTAGGCACATCTAATGTATATCTTTTACCATAATCTAATTCATCCTTATTTGGATATAATAATATCTTTGTATTTTTGTTTCCATCTTCATCATAATAATATTCAATTTGACAATAATCAGTAGATAATTCTCTTGTAATCTTTAAGCTTACTTCTATATAGATTTTTCCATCTTTCCATCCTCTTACTAAGACTACATCAGTATCAGATATTGCACTTATAACTCCATCTTTACTAACTATTACTTTGGAAGCATCTTGTGTTGTCCAAACTAAATCTGATGGATCTACTCCTAATTCTGAATCAAACTCTAAACTTATATCTTGATTAACCTCTGCATCTGTTATAAATAATTTATATTCTGGTTGAGATAAATTAGTTGCATTAGTTTTATCAACTAAAACAGTTCTTTTACTCTTGTTTATCTCTCTAAACGTTATATCATCCAAATAATCATGTTTTATCTTTATAGGATTTGGATTAATAACTGTATCTGTATAATATGAATAACCTCTAGGATTAGGAATAACTTCTCCTAATACATTAATAGTAAGAGGTCTTTGCGTATTGTCTCCCTTATAATTTGTATAAGTTGGAACCCCTTTTAATATATATGATTTATATGGAGCATCCTTTGATTCTTCAATCGACTGAGCCTTTATAAAATCTAGTCTCCAATCTAAATTCTTATCCTTAGGATCTACATCTGTAAAGAATTCAAACTCAATATCTTCATTTGGATTATATCCATACATATTTTCAAATATATATCTATCTATTAATAATTTATATCTAGCATGATAATACATAGTTTTAGGATTACTATTATCCAGTTTAATTCTTATAGTATCTCCATTTACTACATCCAAATCTGTATAAGCAATTGGAATCTCTCTTAAATTATCATATTTATCATCTTCATTTGCATATTTGTTAGCAAGTTCAGCATGATAACCTATAGTATTTGAATTGTATCTATAGTCATATCTCGAACCATAATCAACTCCATCTGGAGTCTGTTTTATTTCATTTGGTAATACGTATTGCATTAAAGATAATTTGAAGTTCTTTGAATAATCAAAATCCTTATCAAATCTAATATTTTCATTCATCTTTATATAGATATAACCATCTTTATCTAATTTAGTATCATCTATATTTGTAATATCATCCTTCATATTATCATCCGAAGAGTATTTAGTTGGGTAAGGAACATCTCCATCACCTTGAGTTATGAAATTAATTAAAGTTTCATAATTAGAAAGCGGATGAGCTTTAAATTTAACTGCACCTTCTTCTAATACAAAAGTATATAGATGACTTTTCTTAAGTGGATATTTACCTTCACTATCTCCGATTCTAACCACAAGTTTGTTGCCATCTTTTATAAATATCTTATTTCTATTCAAATGCAATCTATTTGCATTGTAATCTTTAAAATGTATCTTCTCTACATCTACAATATCAATATCATATTTGAATTCGAAAGTAATATCTGGTTCAACTTCAACATATTCTTGATTGTTAGTTGGGTAAGTACTTTCTATCATCTTATCTGTTTTGAACTCTATAACTTCAAAACTTGAATAATCTGAGTAATTAGTTATATGTTTAGCATCTTTAAGTCTTATAGTCTTGTCCTTAAGTTGTAATTTATAATTAGCAAAACCTTTAATTCTTCCATATTTAGATTCTAAAATTAATTTGTTGCCTGAAATTTTAACATCATAGTTAGATAATTTATCACTTTGCTCATTTGTAGGCTTATAATATTCATCTATATATTTAGTAATTGGCGTTGATTCTAATTTAATATAATCACTTAGATTATCCTCTACACCAGGTACAAATTCTATATCTGAAGCAAATTCAAATACAATAGAGTCTTCATTATATTCATTCGAATGCGAATCATTAGCTGGAGTAACAGATCTTAATATATCTGTTTTATAAACACCTTCATCAGTATTTGTTACAAAATAAATTGTTTTTGATTTTGCATAAATATCTGCATCTTTTTTCTTTACTGCATCATTTGGTATATAAATAGAATAAAGCGATTGTTTTTTAAGATTATAATGATCTTTTAGTATAAAATCTATTCCACCTGTTCTTTCAATAAAATTAAATTTATAATTTTCATCTTCATTATTGCATTTAATCTTTATCTTACTACTATCAACCACCATAAATCTCTTGTCAAAATCCATAGAAATCTTAGCAGTACTGTATTTAACATTCTTACTACCATCTAAAATATCTTTAGAATTATCATCTTTAAATAAAAATGTTAAATCAACATATGAGCTTGCAAAAGAAAAATTTGTAGCCAAACTCATAATAATTAAAGATAATGTAAGTACTAAAGATAATTTTCTTTTTAATGTACTCATAAACTTACTACCACTCCTTTTTATTTTTTAAAAAACAATTCTTTGTTTTAATATTCAATTTTCATTTTGCCTTTTAGCGCTTTACATATTTAATTTCTAGTAAATCCAACAAAATATTTTTAAATTTTGATACTAAAAATTCTTTAACCTATATATTTTTATTACCCATTATATTATCGGTATAATTCTAATCTAAATTATATCATAGGAATATAAATATAACCTTAAATTAGATGCTAGTTTCTAAATATTAAAACTTTTGAACCAGATTTTTTTGAGTTTTTGTGGGAAATATTATTCTTTTATTTTATTTTTGTAATTTTAGAGTTATATATAAATAAAAATAATAGTTTTGCTTTCAAAAATTATTTTTATTTATATATAAAAAAGACATAAAAAAAAAGAAATAAATTTTGATTAAATCAAAATTTATTTCTTTAAAAAAAGGAGATTGTTTCGATATGTTAAAATGTATTTATTATATAACCTTAAATCATATATAATAAACTTAAAAATTATTAATTAATAATTTTGTAATATAATCACATTCATTATTTTCTTTAAATTTAATTATCTATATTCTTATATATAACTTCTAAATCAATATGATTTATCTTTTGGAATCTATTTAAATCTTAATTTATAATATCAACAACCATCGAATTACAAACAATATCATGTATTGATTTATTCTTCTTATTCAAAAATACAAAAAAATACCCAAGACCAAAGCTTAAAAATCCAAGCATCATCTTACCTATAAAAGTTCTTATAAACATCATTGAAAAATCAAAAACTTCATTGTTCTTAGAATTTACAACCTGTATATTCATATAGAATTTCCCTACTGTTTGACCATTTTCCCAAAAATATATTTCTAAAAGATATACTGCTGTTGCACTAAAAAAAGTCATAAAAAAATTAAAATTTCCATCACCATATATAATTCTATCAAGTGCAAATGGTAAGCATATAAAAATTACATCTATAAAAAAAGCAAATAATCGTTTTCTTAAGGGGCATGGTATTGCTATATCAATCTCTTTATTTGTATTTATCTTATCTTTTTCACTTTGTTTTGCTAAATTCAATTTTCTTTTTATATCTTCTTTTTGTTTTTTGTAAGCATTTAAATCATATAATTTAGCACTATTACTAGCTTCAATAGGGCTTGTATCAGTTTTTTTTGTAATTTTATTGATTTGTTCATCTTTTAATTTATAATTTATTACATTATCCATATAATCACCCCTTTAACTAGATTCTATTGCAATATTTTCATTTTATCAATATCTTAATTTTTTAAATTTTCTTAATAATTTCCTTATAATAATTCTTATACGATTCTAACTATCAAAATATCTTGATTGTATTACGCTTTTGATTCTTTGCTAAACAAAATAAAGGCAGTATAAAGATTAATTTTATCTTCATACTACCTCTAAAAATCATATTATTATCTTGATAAACTTGTTTACAAAGATAATTTTGCACCCATTTATTTTTTGATTCTATTTTTCAAAACATTTTATTTATTATCTAGATAACACTCTTAGAAACTTTTAGTTTTTGCTTTTTCGAATCCTTTATTTCAGCTTTTATAAATTTATTATTTACTTCCTTATTACTTTTATAAGTTGGTACAATCTTAGAAACTAATTCCTTTAATCCTTTGTTATCAAGAGTCTTAATTCCTTCATCCAAAGACTTTAAAGTATTTATTATAAATTCATAATCCCTAAATATAGGCTTACCTATAAATATCTTATGGTGAGTTGTTGATTTTATACCTTCTTCATCCATAAGAAGTTCTTCATATAATTTTTCTCCTGGTCTAAGTCCAGTAATCTTTATTTCAATTTCATCTTCTTCAAATCCAGAAAGCCTTATAAGATCCTTTGCCAAATCTATTATCTTAACTGGTTCACCCATATCAAGCACAAATATCTCTCCACCCTTAGCCATCGAACCTGCTTGAATAACAAGTTGCGCTGCTTCTGGTATTGTCATAAAATACCTTATAATATCTTCATGAGTCACAGTAATTGGCCCACCATTTTCAATTTGTTTCTTAAATAACGGTATAACACTCCCATTACTTCCAAGCACATTTCCAAACCTAACTGCAACAAATTCTGTATTTGAACTTTTTTTACTAAATGCTTGAACCACCATCTCACAAAGTCTTTTACTTGCACCCATTATATTAGTTGGATTAACTGCCTTGTCTGTAGATATTAATACAAATTTATTTACATTGTATTTATCACTCGCATTAACTACATTAAAGGTCCCAAACACATTGTTCTTGATAGCTTCTTTTGGGCTATCTTCCATAAGTGGTACATGCTTATGTGCTGCTGCATGGAATACCACATTTGGTGTATATTCCTTCATTATATTATCTATATTCTTAGCATCTCTAACTGATGCGATTAGTACCTTTAGATTTAACATATCACCATATTTTGATTTTAATTCATTTTGAATATCATAAGCATTATTTTCGTAAATATCTAATATTATAAGTTTCGAAGGTCTAAATTTAGCTATTTGCCTACAAAGTTCTGAACCAATAGAACCTCCGCCACCAGTTACTAATACTATTTTATTTTCTATATATTCATTAATATTTTGATTATCTAATTTTACTTGATCTCTACCAAGCAAATCTTCTATTTGAACATCACGAATCTTAGATATATCAACTTGACCATCTATAAGTTCGTAAATACCTGGAAGAATTCTAACTCTAACTTTTGTTCTTTCAGCTTCCCCTATAATCTCTCTTAAATCTGACTTCTCTATTGAGGGAATAGCAATAACTATTTCATCAATAGTATATCTATGAACAGCACCCATAATATCATATCTTTGACCAACAACAGGTACACCATTTATTAATCTACCTTCCTTTGTTACATCATCATCTATAATTGCAACGGGATTACTGTTTAATTCTTTATGATTTTTAAATTCCTTTATAACTATAGCTCCTGCATCTCCTCCACCTACAACTAATACTCTTTTTTTATTTGTCTTTAAATTAGATGTAGATTTTAGCCTTCTTATAGTTCTATAACTAAGTCTGTTTCCACCAATGAACATTACATCAAGAAGACCCACTATTACATATACTGATCTAGGTAACATAGAATGATTAAGTGCTATATAAGCAATACAACCAGTATTAGCTACTATACAAGCAATTATAATCTGACTCATCTCTTCAATACTTGCATACTTCCATATACTTTCATATAATTTAAAATACCAAAACACTGCAATTTTAATACCAGTAAGATATAAAAAACTTGATTTATAAACATCTAGATATTGCATATCTATCTTTCCATCAAATCTTAAATATAAAGCTATGTAATAAACTGCATTTATAATAAGTATATCAACAATCAAAAGAAGTATGATTCTTATCCTCTTTTTATCCACCTTTTTCACCCCTAGCTTTTTATCACAAAAAAATTATACACTATAATTTATAATGTATAAAGGATTTAAGACAATTTTAATGTAATTATTTTATAAGCAGGTAATTAATACCCATAAATTCATCGCTTAAAACAGTTAGTTAGAACCATTAAAAACATGATATACCTATTTTCAATGATTCTATATTAACTATCAATACTGTAATTCACTGCTCTATAGCATATTTAATGTATTTCTTCATCAATTTTATTGCTAAGTGCTTTTATATTATTTAAAAACTCCATCGCAATCTTTATTTGACCTTTATTAAATAAATCATAATCATTTGGATAACAATTTATTATATCATTAAATGTATTATTAAAATTATCATATAATTCTATTAACGATTTTCTTTTATCTATAAATCTATACTCTATATTTTCAAGTCTTTCAATTTCAGCTTTTATAAGTCTTTTATCTGCATCTAATTTATCTACTGATTTTTTATTTGAAAAGAATATTTTTTTAAGACCGGACTTATCTTCTTCTTTTATTATATTTGATTTTCCAATCAATTTATCTAAGCTTATATCATTAATTTCTTTAATATTGCAAATAGATTCTAATACAAAATTCATATCTTTATCTTTGTTCTTTATTAAAGAAAAATGCTTAAACACATCTTTTTGCAACTCCATAATATTAAGTTTTACATCATATAATTGCTTGGATTTGCTTGTAATTCTTTTTATTTTTTCCTCGCGATATAATAACTCCTTATTTAAACCTTCCTTATCCCTATCTTTTAGACCATTGTACAACATAAAAAGTTCCTCCATTTACATTCCTTTTAATATTTTTTAAACTAATTTTTCTATTGTTTTATCCAAAATTAAAACAACATCCTTATAGATTTTTTTATATTTATCTTTTTCTATAAGTTTTTGTGATTCGCAAAAATCTATCTTTGACATACAATCTAATTTTATATTTTCTAATCTATTTTTAAAATAAAAATCACTGTTTCTTAATACATTTTTACATTTTAATTTTAATCTCTTTGTCTTTTCTTTTTTTCCATCTATAAAATACTGTCTTTTTATTTTATCCACATTAGATAGTTTTTTAAAGAAATTTCTATTAAAATGTATACTGTCAAAACTATTATTTAAACTCTTAAATATATTTTTTCCCAAATCACTCATAACATAATTATTCGTAGCAATATCATGACTAATAGTTGATATGAATTCAATTTTTTTTGATGAATTCTCAGAATTATATAATTTATAACGCATACTACTTATATCTAATTTATTCAAACTCTCAACAGCTTGTTTTTTCAGTTCATCTACGGTAACATTCAAAGTCTTATTTATATTTCCTTTAAATTTTTGCGCTCGCTGTAAAAGCACATTATCAAATTTACTTCCAACAAAAACAATATTTTTAGCACCTTTATTTAATACATTTTCTTTTAAATAAGATAAATCTCCACCATCCATAAATTTACCCGCATAACTAAAGAAAAACAAAACATCTGATTTTGATATAAAATCTTTTGTTTCCAAATCTCTATCTATTATAGGATCTTTTGTTCCTAACATTTCAAGAATTTCTACACCTTTTAATTCTTCATTGTCCGTATAAATTGTAACATTTTTGACCATCGGTGCATATTCCCCATTTACATTTATATAATCATTTAATCTATTAATAAATTCTTCATCATTGCAATCTCTATATATTGTAATCTTTTGATCTAAATAATTATTTGCTTCTATATATACTGCTTTTTTATAGATATTTCTAAGTATAATCTCATCAAAATTATCTTCCCTTAAATTTTTTTCATTTCTTTTTAATATAAAACGCCAATCTTTTTGACTAAAAAACTCAATCTCTACTTTTTTTGTATTACCATAACAAATTTTATAAGGAACTAGGTTTATATTTTGTTTAAAGTTGTCAAAAATTTGATTTTTCCCACATATTAGAGCATTTAAAAATGAGGATATGCCTGATTGACTTTGCCCACAAAAAACAATTTTTAGAGTCTTATTGTTTTTAATCTCTGTTCCCATCTTTATTTTAAAATCATTTATAAATTCGTTTAATTCAACAAGTTCATCACCTATAAAATCTTTATATGGCTCTAATTTTTCTTTTACATCATTATATAATCTAAAACTACTGTATATATCTTCATCTAATTCTAAATATATACCATTTTGATGTAAATGAAATATATTTTCCCTTATTTCTTTCGAAAAATCTATTTTTTCTTCAAACCTCACAATAAATCATTCCCCCCGATAATTTAAATAGTTCTTTTGTCCTATTTTAATTATAGCCTATTTGCTATCTAAATCTCAAGATTTCACTTTTTACACTATTTTTAAGCTTATGTTCTATATTTAAGATTTATTTAAGTTTATGTTCTTTTTACCCAAAAAAATAAATACTCCACAATAATCGTGAAGTATTTGTTTCTATTATGCAACTAATCTTTTTTTTGCCATTTTTATAAATTCTTGATCTGCACTCAAACCAATGGCTTTTTGGTAACTCTTCTTAGCTTTAATCTTATATTCCCTTGATTTATTGAATTTATAAATCATTTCATCCATCATAGCTTTATTATAATACATATATGCTCTTTCTTCTTTTAATTTCATCTTATGAAGAAGGTCTAAAGCTTCTTCATATAATTTGTTTAATCTGTTTTCAAAATCATTATTGTATTCCAATTTCAAAAATTCAAAATAACAAATAGATCTTAGTTCTACATATGTGTATTTGTATAATAAATTATTTTTTCCCTGTTTTTTATATATATTAGTTCTAATTTTATTTAATTTTTCTAAAGCTTTTTGATATTCATTTAGTTTTATTTGTTTTTTGATACTCAAAATCTCTCTAGCCAAATAAGATTTGATACTTATATATGTGATTGAAATAATAAAGCTCAAACCCCAAAATAACTTTAACTCACTATCCTTTAAAAAACCATCATTTCTAAATAATATAATAGCAATTACCGCAGTGAATAATAATATCAAATGAATTATTGATATTCCTATTGTTTTTAAAAATTCTTCATCACCTAATTTAATTCTTGATTGTCTATATTTAAAATTCATAATATCACTCCTAATAAATATATTCTTCTACATTTTTATATAATATATTAGTAGAAATTTAATTTCCATATATTTATTAAATTTAGTGATAAATAATTATTTAAATAAGATTTTAATTACCTATTTTATTTAATAACAATGAAACCTTTTGATTATATTTATATATTATTAAGTCTTTTATTAGCTTGATTTATAAATTCTTGATTTTTGCTTAACTCCATAGATTTTTGATAATTATTTTGAGCTTCAATCTTGTATTCATTTAATCTATTTGTATTATAAATAATCTCACTAGATATCCCCTTGTTGTAATAAAGATATGCTTGTTCTTCTTTTTCATTCATGATTTCTAACAACGCTATTATTTCTTCAAATGTTTTGTCCAAATTCTCTTTTGCTTCATTTGTATACTGTGTTTTTACAAGTTCAAAATAACAACGAAATTTAATTTCTAATTGAACAAATTTATATTTATTTTTTCTTTTCTTTTGTTTTTCACTATTTGCATTTTTAAACTTTTTTTCTATACCTGATTCTATATCATTTTTTAATTTTATTAATGCTGAATTTATATCTTTTTTCTTTAATTTATGATTAGCACTTTCAATAGCTGGTATTAAACTTATTTTGTTATATACTATAAATGCTGGTATTACAAATAATAAATTTGTGAATTTATTATTTTTCATTAAACGAAGTGTTAAGTCCGCATCAATTTGAGATCCAATACACATAAACAGTATAATTATAATTATAATTATTAAAACCATTACAGAAATTCCCTTTACATTTTCCTCTTTTAAAGATTTAAGTTTCGAATGTTTGTATTTATAATTCATTATCTTCACCCCCAATAAAACTATTAAATTTGAATTATTTTGGTTGATTTAAAAAAATCCTCCTCAATATCCTCATCTATATATTCTAAAGCCTTGTTGTAATCAATTTTTGCATCCAGTTTATATTTATCTATATTAGTATTTTGATATGCAAACATATTGACCATAACTTTATTAGCATATGAATATGCTACACTATCTTCCAAATATAAATCCGTTCCTATATCTATTATTTGTTTAAATATTTGAGTTAACTTTTCTCTATTTTCATCACTATATTTCTTTATAAAATCATTAAAAATTAAATTTCCTTTCAACTCCAAAAATCTTACATATAAGGTTTGCTTCACCACTTTATCTGACTCTTTTTCTAAAGGTTCTTTAAACCCCTCATTTAATTTTGTCATAAATACATTATTCAATAGGTTATTAGCTTCATTATATTCACCTTTATCCATATATGATTCAATCGTTTCTAATAACTTAGAAACCTTTGATTTTTTCCTTTCTTTTTTACGATGCTTTCTTACAAAGAAAAGTATTAATAAAATTGGACTTTGTATAATTATAGTAGAAGCTAAATCAAGTCCTAAGCGAAAAATCACTCCTGATAAACCTATCATCATAGACCCTAGACAAATCATTATAATATCTTCTTTTCTATCTGCATATATAAACGGTCCCAAATAAAAAAAATCAGTAGGAATCCTCTTTTTTCTCATATAATTAAAATTCACATCTTCACCTCTTTTTTATATATTATTAAGTCTTTTATTTGCTTGATTTATAAATTCTTGATTTTTGCTTAGTTCAATTGATTTTTGATAATTATTTTGAGCTTCAATCTTGTATTCATTTGATCTATTTGTATTATAAATAATCTCACTAGCTATTCCTTTGTTGTAATAAAGATATGCTTGTTCTTCTTTTTCATTCATGATTTCTAATAAAGCTATTATTTCTCCAAATGTTTTATCCAAATTCTCTTTTGCTTCCTTTGTATATTGTGTTTTTACAAGTTCAAAATAACAGCGGAATTTAGTTTCTAAATATGCAAATTTATATTTATTTTTCTTATCTTTTTGTGAATTACTATTTGCATATTTAAACTTTTTTTCAATATCTAATTCTACATCATCCTTTAGCTTTACTAATGCGTTACTGATATCTCCTTTTTTTAATTTTTTATTAGCATCTTCAATAGCTCTTATTATAGCTGTTATCTTCAAATGTAGTCCCAATGGTATTAAGCATACTATCATTTTTAATTTTCTTGATTTTAATAATTCAATTGTATATTCTCTGTCTATTTGATTTCCTATGTATAAAGCTAATATAAATAATAATAACCAACCCAAAAATAAAATAGACATTATTTTAAAACTTTCTCCACCCAAAAATTTAATTTTTGAATCCTTGTATTTGTAATCCATAATCCTCACTCCCAATAAATATATTATATGTACATTGTTATATGATATATTTATTAAATGTTTATTTCTACATATTTATTAAATTTAGTTATAAATAATTATTTAAATTAGATTTTAATTACCTAGTTTATTTAATAACAATCAAACTTAATTACTATATTATTCAAATAAAAAAATACTTCATATTAATGAAGTATTTTTTTATTTGAATAATATTTCTGATTAGGGCTTGTTGGCTTGCTTGGTATTGTTAATTTTAATAATCCTTTTTTAATTAAAGGTTTTAGATATTTTTTACGAAAATACTCTCTATCATTTATTTTTATATATTCTTGTATTTCCTTTCTAGCTCTAGGTTCTTTGCAAAACTCTAATATCATAGTAATTCTAACATCTTCGGTATCTGTATTTTGCGGGTTGTCTTGCGGGTTGTCTTGCGGGTTGTCTTGCGGGTTGTCTTGCGGGTTGTCTTTTTCATTTAGCTTTACAATGGTTCTAAATATATCAGCTTCGACAAATTCAGGTTCCATACCAGAGTATATTTTATTGTATTTATAAATATTCCTAACACCTGAACCAAGTTCATCAACCCATCCGATTTCCTTAAAAAATTTCGCTATAGTTGGATTTTTCGGATATGGCGAAAAATTTTTAGGGTCTATTCTTCCATTTCCATGTGGTTTATTGCTATTTTCTATATAAACTTGATTTTGTTCAATAATTAATTTTGCTGGAAATGGATTTGCAAATTCTCTATGAATCAAAAGATTTGATATAACTTCTCTAAAAATTTTATCTCTCAAACTAACCCTTTGATCTCCCTCTAAATAAAATTTATCATTAAGATGCTTTGATATAAACTGCATTAATCGTTCATAACTATATAATAAATTTACTCTTATATCATCTCTATCATCATATCTATCTATATTTACTCTCCTTAAAATTGCATCAGTTCTATGATGTGGTAAAGCCGCATGAATAATTTCTTCTTTACCAAAAATTAAAATCCCACCAAGTGTTATTCCTTCTTTTCCTGTATTTATATCTCTCAAATATAAACCTGCACTTTTTAATATTTCTAAATCATCCATAGAACTCCATGGATGATTTGGTTTTTGATTTATAGCCAGTTTTCTAACTTTTACAAATAATTCTTTTTCCAAATCTTCTATTTTGGCATATGGAAATATTCTATTTTCTGTATAAGTACTTTGCTTTCTCATATATAATTGAGATACTAATATTGTATTATTTGTTATATCCAAATCTCCATCTTCATTTCTGTCAAAAATTTTACCTTTGCATCTATGTACTTGTGAACTTTCTGGCACATTTATATATAGAATTATTTTTTCATCTATTTTATATTCCTCTATATTTAAATAAAATGTAGGATCCATTGTCGTTGGATTATTCATTGATGTTACAAAATTTTTTTTAATTTGGTCTACCAATATTGAATCTACTCCTATTATTTCTCCTTTATCTTCAACACCTAAAAATAAATGACCTCCATGACGATTCAAAAAAGCACAAACAGTATCATATACATCTTTATTTAATTTTTTCTTACTCTGTTTAAATTCCACATTTATACTTTCTCCACCATTTATTATATCTAAAATTTTATCTATATTCATTAATTTACACCATCCTAAGTATATACTACTATTTTAATAATACTTAGATATAATATATCATATAAAGAACAAAATTATAAATTTAATTATTTATCATCTACAACCACCGTATTTAATATCTTGTCATACATCGTTTTATTATCCTTTGTTACAAATGCCATTAGTGTTCCTATACCCATAGTAAAACAAGAAATTATTGGTTTTACAAGTATTTCTCTTTTTAGCATTGATTTTAGATTTAAATTATTTCCACTTTGAGAATCTACAACTTTAATATCCACCATATGTTTTCCAAAGCTTTTTGATTTTGATATGAAATATAAATTAATCAACATATAAATAATTATTGTCTTTATTGGAAGATTACCTTTACTTAATATATAATAACCAACTCCATAAAATATCATATCCATAATAGAATCAATTAAATATGCATGAACTCTTCTTTTGATATCACAAGCTTTTATATTATTATTTTCATATTCCTTTGAATTACTAAATTTCTTTTTATAATTATTGTTTTTCTTTTCATTGTAATTACTAAGTTTGTTATCATAAATATTTTCTTTTTCTATATATGTATTTTCTTTAACTTCTTGCATTTTGTTTGATATAGGCGTTTTGTATTCAATTTTTTCAAACTCACATCTTTCTTTTATCTTTTGAATATATTCTAATCTTTGTTTTTTACAAACTATATTCTTTTCTTTTATTTTAGATTCCAAAACTCTAAGTTCTTCTCCATCTAATTCATGACTTTTTTTGCCATCTAATTTATAATTTTCTCTTTTATCATATCCATCTATAAAAGATACTAATTCATCTATTTTTAGCGATGTTGTCTCTACAGATAAATTATCTATTTTGGCAAGTGTATCAAAAACTATTATTGATTTGACTTCCATATCCTTTATATCATCTTTAAATAATTTCAAGAAATTCTTCTTATGATACCAAACTTGTTTTGCTATGTTATATGTAACTAATTTATCTTTTCCTAAATATTTAATCCAGTTTTTTGAATATTGGTCTCCATATACCGTTCCACTCCAATTTTTTGTTTCTATAAGGTATATAACTTTTTTGGATATAACTATATGATCAATTTGTGCGCCATAATACTGTTTTGTTCTTTTGTCATATGGTTTTATGAATATATCATTTAATACTTTAAAATTAACTTTGTCTAATTTATCAAGTTCTAATTTGACATTTTGTTCCCCTATGTCCCCTATTTTTTTCTTTGCATCATTATCAACCCTCATTTGCTGACCTCCATAATAAAAAATTCAAAAAATTATTTTTATATCTATATATAATAATTTTATTATATTAATACTATTTTTTCAATTATAATGCAATTAATTTATTTAGGTTTGACTAAAACAACATATAATTGACAAAGAACCTTGATAGATGATGTAATTCCAGAGTGGATTTAATTCTCATATTGGTATGCGAAAACATTCAAAAATATGAGTGAAAATTACATAAAACCTAATGTAACAAAAATGACTTACAATGTAACGAAGCAAATGTTATATTTAAAGTGTAAATTGTTACATTAGGAGATGTTTAAAATGATTACTAAAGCAGAACCTTACTTAAGATAAAATAAAGGTAGCATAAAAATGAGTTTTTTTTATTTTCATACTACCTTCAAAAATTAAATTATTTTCTTTCTAAAGACCTATGCCAACATCATTTGACAAAGAACCAATTCTGCTACTCAAAATATGGACAAAAGTATCCATATCGAGATTATTACTGTTTCAACGTACTCGATTTCATAATTTATAAAAATATACTACTTTCGTTTGTATAGCACTTCACAGTCGTTAATTCCCGACTAGCCATCGGTACATATATACGATTACTTTACTTTGTAATTTCGTATATTTTAGCATTCTCTAAATTAATAGAAGCATTATAATCTCTATCTAAAGTAGAACCACACCTATTACACTCATAGTTTCTATCAGATAATTTTAAATCTTTTTTATATGCTCCACAAACACTACAAGTTTTACTTGATGGATAGAATCTATCAACAATTCTTAATTCAATTCCATTTAGTTTGCATTTATATTTAAGTTTTACTCTAAACTCATAGAATTTTTGTTGTTCCACAGCTTTAGACAAATGCCTATTTTTCATCATACCTCTAACATTTAAATCTTCAATAGTTATATAGCTTGGTTTTTGCTTAACTATTTCATTAATCGTTTTATTTATATAATCTGTTCTAATGTTAGATAGTCTTTGATGAACTCTTTGTACTTTGACTATTTGTTTTTTGATATTTTGCCTAGTAGCTTCTCCTTTTCTTTTATTTTTTAATTTCAAACTTTCATATTTCCTTGAAAGTTTTCTTTGTTCTCTTTTTAATTTTTTTTCTATCTTTTTAATTCTGATAGTTTTATTAATATTTTTAAATACTTTACCATCAGAACAAATAGCTAAATCTTTTAGTCCTAAGTCAATTCCAATTCCTTTGGTTTTTATATTATTTTTAATATCAACTTCTTCTTCAACTATTACCGATACAAAATATCTATTTGCTTTTTTTGATACTGTTCCACTAATAACTCTTAAATTTGTCGGAATATATCCTTTTTCTTTTAATCTAATCCATTTTAAAGTTGGTATGTTGATTTTATGTCTTTTTATCTTCCAATCAGTTTTATTATTCTTAGGGAAATATAATTTAACATCAGATTTATTTTTCTTCTTAAATCTTGGAAATTTAGACTTTCCATTAAAAAATCGTTTATATGCAGTTTCTGCATTACATATAGCTTTTTTTCTTGCTTTAGAACCACATAAATTAATCCATTTATAATCATCTAAAACTTTAACTTCATTATTTATATATTTATCAAATTTATTAGCACTTAAAGTAGCTTCTTTTTTAGAAATCAACTCATCTTTATATTTACTATATAATTCTTGGTTTTTAGCTAAGTATGAGTTATATAAATAACGACAAATACCAATAGATTGATTTATTTTTTCAATTTGGCTTTTGGTTGGTTTTATTTCTGTTTTATAAGCTCTTAGCAATTTCTTTATCCTCTTTGATTTTTTTCTTATACTTTCTTAGTCCATAGATACGACAAGAAAAAACATGTAGTATTGAAATAATATCTTGAACTAATTCTTCTTGCGGAGATAAAGTTTCATTGTTTACTACTACTATTTTAGTATTAAATTTCCCTAAAAACCTTTCAAACTAACTAAATCCAAATCTTATAAATCTATCTTTGTGAGTTACATAGATAGTATCTATTTTTTCTTTAACTCCTTTGTAATCTAAATATTGGTCGTAGGTATAGTATCTTCGATTAGTTGGAGTACGCTTTGCTTTGAGTATATTTTGTCTATCCCACCTTTGAAGTGTTTTTACTGATACATTCAACAACTCAGCAAAATCTTTTGGTTTGTAATTTACAATGTGTTTCATATGTTCATCAACTCCTTAGTAAAATACAAACATATTAAAACACTTTTGTCAATAAATTTATTAACTACAGGTCATCTCCTTTTTTCTTTAAAAGCATATATTTAATTTTTGATCAATTTGTTCCACAATAGACTAATTCGGCTCAAATTGACCACAAGCGTGATTTAGTCATTTCACTTTGAAAAAGCTGCAATCTATGTTATTATTTATTTCAAATTAGGTATAATATCAATAAACTTTGACGCATTTTGTTATTTATAGTATCATATAATTAGATACGGGCATACTATAGTATTGAAAGGAGGCCCAACTATGAAAACTTTATCAACTAAAAAATTAGCTGAAACAGTTAAAAATATTAGAGAGTCAAAAGGATATACAAAAGAAGAACTCGGTAATTTAACCGGTATAAACAGAATTATGATAGGCCGCATTGAAAGAAAAGACTTCACTCCATCTATTGTACAGTTTGAAGCACTATCTAATGTTTTAGGGTTTGATCTTACAGAAATGTTTGTGGAGAAAGAAAGAACGAACTCTTTTGTTGCGCTTCGAAGCGAAGCATTAAGCGATAGTGAAAAAGAAGGCGTAGAAAAACTATTTACGATGATGTTGTCCCTTAGACAGCAAATTAAATTAAGGAGCTCATTTGAAAATGAATCCAATCACGCTTAATGAAGTCCAAGTAGATGAAATTCGCAAATTAGCTGGAGATGAGCGCCGATTTCTAGGCTTTGTAGGCGAAACACCTATTGCCAATGACATCTTTACAATCCTTGATAGACTAGACATCATGTTGCTGGAATATCCCATCGAACCTGAAGGTGATAGACCAGCTTTTTCTGCTGCTATAATGTACTCCGAAGAAGGCGATAAAAAGCTTACTTTTATCGGTCTGAATACTGCGGATCATTACGATAAGCAAATCTTTGCAATTGCCCATGAGCTATTTCACTATTACACAAAGTCCGGCTCACATCTGAGCAGACCGGAAGATGAAGAAAGTAGCCTTATTGAGGTAAAAGCTAACCGTTTTGCGGCAGAGTTCTTATTACCTGAAACGGTACTGGAAAGTATTGTACTTGATGAGTTTAAGACATCTACCCTTGAAAAAATCCAACATAAAACACTGTTGAGATTTATCGCTAGACTCCACTGTACATGGTGGCTCCCATACCGTTCACTTGTTAAAAGACTGCACGAGATAGGTGCAATCTCATCAGAACAGTATGCAGAATTGTATTCTGTTGACGAAAGAGATCTTCAGGGTGAATACGGTAAAATAGGTCAGGCTATTAATAAGGAAGTATTTCTTAAACTAAATCAACCAACTAAAAATATTGGTACTTCCCCTAATGAAATCGAGATCATCATTAGAAACTTTGAAGACAATCTCATAGATGAAGATAAATTTGCGGAAACCCTAAGCCTTTTCAATAGAACACCTGATGAATTTGGCTATGAGATAAAAGTCTCTCAAGAAGACATAGATGAGCTTGATGCTTTCTTCAGTGGGGAGGATGATGATGAAGATTAATCTTACCCAGCCTAACCCAGCATTAATTAGTATTATCGAGGATCCAGAACAAATCATCACCTTAGATGCAAATTTTTTAATTGCTCCTGATAGAAGGCCCATCACTAAGAAAGGTATCAGATTTGAACAATTTAGAGAGATCTGGTTAGAACCCATTTTTAGTGTCTTTCCAAATTTGGCTATTCACGAAGCAGTGTATGATGAACTGGTTGGAATCTCTCCCCAAAATTATGTGGATTCTAAACGAGATAGCATTCCACCAGAAATCATCATTCACAAAGACTCATCCTTAACAGAAGTAGAGAGAATCTTAAGGGATACCATTGAGTCTAGAATTGCTTCTCACACAAAATATGAACCATTGCTCGATAACAAAGACGATCGTGGAGAAGTAAAATCTTTATCCTATATCGCTGTCAAAGGTCTGCTCTACTTCGCAGCAAACGATAATAACGCCATTCAACTTATTGAAAAATCAGAAGAGTGGTCAACTGGCTTAGATAATGTACAAGCCATCAAAATGTACGAGTTGATTTACTATCTTTACAAAAATAATCTGGCTGATAATACAGCCATGAAAATGCTCTATAAATACCAATATTATCTGACCAATCGCGAAAAAAGTACAAACCCTAAATGGGGAGATTTTTTCTATGGTATGGATAATCTGTATGAATCTTATTTAAATAAAAAGATTGTATAATTTTAATTCTATAATTTTTAGTGTTGGAGAAATATCCAACACTTATTTTTTTCATTTTCATACTACCTTAAAAAATTAAATTATTTTCTTGTTAAAACTCTTTACCAACATCATTTGACAAAGAACCTATTTATCAAGCTATCTTATTTAATTGTTTTTTTAGTTCATTTTTTATATTGTTATCTTCAATATCTTCTATTGCTTTTTTATAATCATTCTTTGCATTTAATTTATCTTGTTTATTTTTTTTGTTTTCATATGTATATATATTGACCATAGCTCTATTTGCATATGCATATGCTTTGTTTTGCTTTAAATCTTGTGTGTTTGATATTTCTATTATTTTGTCTAGAATTTTTATCAAATCCTCTTTGATTGAATCATTATAATTATTTAAAAAATAAACAAAATTAAGATTTGCTCTTAATTCCAAAAATCTTAAATATAAATTCATTTTAGCTTGCTTATCTTTGTCCTTTTTTAACGGTTCTTTGTATGCTCTTGTTAATTTCTCTATAAACGTATTGTCTAATAGTTCATTTGCTTGCTTATAGTTTTCTTTTTTTATGTAGTTTTCAGTTGTTTGTATTATACCCGATACTCTCATCTTTCTTTTTTCTTTTGCGTGAAAAACTTTTACGTAAAGTATCCAAACTAAAAATAAAATAATACCTATTACCTTTAAAATAGAGTCCGCTATTTTTAGTACATCAGCCATAAACCAAAGCATTCCTACTAGCAAAAGTATCGGTATACACAGTTTTGCCATTGTTCCAAACATTTCAGAAAATATTTTTGAAAATACTTCTTTAAAATTCTCTTTTTTCTTTAAAAGCATATAATTAAATCTCATATCGTTCCCCCCCTAAATATTATGTCTTATACATAATATCCTATTATAATGTAATAATCTATGTGTAATAGTTAAAATAGGAATTATATACTAATAATATCTAGTTTTTTGTACCTATAAAAAATACTCCATAAAAATGAAGTATTTTTTTATTAACAAATATTTTTAATTTATCGTCTAAATATCCAAGTTCTCTTTTTATTAATTAGTTTAGCTAAAATAATATATATACAAATTCCCACAATGGCTCCAGATGAATCTATTAATACATCCTTCAATGAAGGTCCTCTTCCTGGTACAAATGATTGATGAAATTCATCAGATATTGCATAGATTACGCATAATAAGAAGCTGTATATAATACATCTGTAGCTTTGTAGTTTGTTTTGACATCTTATTGCCATAATACTTAAAAACCCTAGTATCATATATGCTATAAAGTGCGCATTTTTTCTAACTATATTATTAAATGCTCTTATATCTATCTGCTTGTTTGGTGATACTTTGTTTATTGTAGTTACTATCTTTTTGGTTATCCCTGTACTTAAGTTATTAGATACATTGGCTTCTTGTGCTGATAGATAAAATATTATCATCATCCAAAGTATCACTAATACCCAATAAAATATCTTTTTTTTATTTTTGAACATATCTTTTTCCTTTTTAATGTATTTATATATAAATATAGTTATTTCATCTATTAACACAATGAAGGTAGCATAAAAATGAATTTTTTTCATTTTCATACTACCTTCAAATATTACATTATTTTCTTGTTAAAACTCTTTACCAACACCATTTGACAAAGAAATAAACTAAATTAGCTTAACTAATCGAAAGCTTGCATGCATACGAAAATGGAATTATTCCATTCCTATCAGTACATTTGTAAGCATCTTCATCATGCATCTTATCTATAATTTCTTGGGAATTTAAATGACCAACTTCTTCAATCACTGCATCCAAGACTTCAATTTCATCTTCAGTTAATTCATTAATCTCAAAACCCTTGACTGAATGGAACTTATAACCTATACGATTAAAGTCATATATAACTTTTTGAAATTCAATACCATCCAAATCTAGAATCTGCTCATAACCTTCAGGTACTGCCCCCATTGGTAAAGCACTATAAACTAGACCGGTTATAGACTTCTCTCTTCTTTTATAACTTACGCTATCCCCATACCATAGCATTTTCATTAACTTAACTTTATGGAGACTCGAAACTTTAGAAGCGTAATAATTGATAATTTCAATCACCTTGTTAAGATTTAGCGCTACTCCACCAGTAATCATATCATCAACAAAGTTAGCATAAAGCGCTTGAATCGAATCCATTAAATAGTAATTTTTCATTCTTCTGAATTCTTCACTAGCTGCTTTTTGATATTTTTTATATGCTTTATCAGAAATTTTTTCCTTAGCTCTAATTAACATTTGAATAAACCATTTAGGATCAGTATCAATTTTTCTTAGCACATCATCATGAGCTCTATCTTGTACTTGATGGTTTTCATATCTTGTAATAGTAGCTCTTCCCCAATCTAGAATTTTTGAAAAATCCTTTTGGCTCACTTTATACTTATTTCTAATTTCAATAATATTTTTAGATGTCAAAAAAACCAATTTTTCTCTATAAGCATCTTTCATTGCTAAACTATTCGCCTTAATCATTTCTTCAGTTTCAAGATATTCTTCTGCATAAGCACAATATTCATACATTGCATCAAAAGATACTTCCTCACCTTTAAACTCTTCTGTATCCCTTAGTATAACAGTCTGCACTTCATGTTCTTCCATACAGATGAGACATAATTTATTTTCATTCTTAATTATTTTCATTTTTTTTCACCTCAAACTTTCTTATATGGAAAGTCGCTTTCTTTGAAAGCCCATTGTGAATAATGAAATGACATTACAAAGTGGAATTAAATAATCTTTACCAAGCTAATCTAGTCACCTATGAAAGCAGTCCTTCCTAGTCATAAATTTAGTTTTTAGATTCACATTAATCCCTCTCTTTCATTTAAATTTTGGGTACAAAAAAAACAAATCCATTAAAGTGCCTTAAACATCCTTGTCTTTTTTATGACTTTTATAAATCCCCGCTACCTTCTAAAACTACTTTTAGAAATTCATGAATTGAAAAATCAGGATTTAAAAAGGTGCTTGTGTTCCCCACTAACCTACAACCCGATTTATCTTTATTATTTCGAATTTTGTCAGCTCGCTTTATAGCGTCTTTTACATCATTTAGAGAAATCTGACTTAAAATTTTATTGATAACTTCCTCATTTTTAATATTATCTGTAGAGTTCAACCCATATATTCTACGAATATCAGAAATATAAGCATCATTTCTAGACACACTACGATTACAATCTTCTTTATGCAGTATCAACCACAGATCAAAATTCACACTACTATAGGCATGATATATATGACGGCCATCTTTTCTTTTTGTGGGTTTTAAATCTCTATTTAATTTATCACATATTTCAATATTTCTATTAAACTCAACGTCATTCATGTCATAATCAAATACTGCAGCGCTATCATATTCCTCATATCTTTTTTCTAACCGATGAGGGGAATCAATAAAAGTATTAAAGGTTACAACTTTTTGCGGAAATTTCTTAATCAACTTAGCCAAATGCTGTAAATACATTTTTTCTTGTTGCCCATCACATATACACAAATAAGTTTTTCTATATCTTGCCATCTTCATCCCTCCTATCTCTGTCTGAATTCAACAGTTTAGAAAAATCGATGAAGGGAAGTGCACCATAGTTACCTTTAAAATAATTGATAAGGAAATTATGATCATTTCTTACTTCTTCTGATCCAAAATCTGATAGTGAATAAATTATACTTTGGTAGCTATCAGTATCCTTTTCAACAAATCGTATCTGGTCCCTTCTGAAAATCTTGTTATTGAGATATATCGGGTTGTGAGTAGTAAAAATCAACTGGGCGCCTGCCTTGTTAAGCTCATTATCATTAAATACCGCTAAAATCCCTTTTATTATTTCTGGATGAATTGCAGCATCAAATTCATCTAAAACAAATACACCACCTGCTTTAAAAAGTTTTTCAAAGGGTATAGCAAAATCCACTAGTTTTAAAGTTCCTCTAGACTCCATAAGTTCTGCAGGGATTAAGATATTTTCATCATTATGCTTATAAATGGATACCAGTTCCATGCTAGATGATTCTTTGTCTTCTACTTTACTTGATTTAAATACAATCCCTTGAGGACCAAAGTCAGCGTTTCTTACAAACCCTTCAAGTATTCTGTTCCAAACAAAAAAATCTTTTTCAGGACTATCTTCTAAAGAAAACGTTAAATTTGTCTTCTTTAATGTAAAATCACTTACAACAATAAGCTCTTCCTTAAAGAAATTCTGTACCACGTCAGCCAAATAATTGCTAATCGTGCTTTTAAAAGCTCTTGATAAAAACAACTCTTTTTCATCAATATTTTCATTAATTTTCTTTTCAAACTGTCTCAATAACTTTTCTTCAAACTCTATTAAGGCTAATGCTTTTTTTTCTTTATTGATTTCAATCCCATTATTATCTCTTGAATAAATTAATGTTTTTTTCTTTGATTTACCAATATAAGCAAGATGCTCCGATACAATTCTACATGTTTCTTTCTTAAAAGTACTTACCTCAATTTCAAAACCATATTCTATTCTCTTGCCTCCAAAAACAAAGTCTATTTCAAAGCTCATAGGTTTCTCTGATTCTTGGTATACAAAAGGAAATAGTTCTAAATTCTTTAGATTAGGTAGATTTGATTCAAGCGATCCTGACAATACCAAATCTTTCATTACAGCTAAAGACATG
This sequence comes from Peptostreptococcaceae bacterium AGR-M142, assembly GCA_045345765.1. Lineage (GTDB taxonomy): Bacteria > Bacillota > Clostridia > Peptostreptococcales > Peptostreptococcaceae > JAOARY01. The sequence goes on along the minus strand of CP148265.1, from coordinate 1,635,862 downwards.
ATGATATTTGATTTACCACTAGCATTTGACCCATATATAACAGCTGACGGAACAATTCTTAAGTCATATTCTCTAATCAAGTTATCATTAAGTGTCGTTTGTCCTCCGGCAACCATTGACAGATTAGTCGTTTCCTTAAAAGATCTAAAATTTGAAAATCTATAATCAATTAACATTATTAAAACCTCCTCATTAGGCATTTCATCTTGCTCTCATTATATCCAAACGAGAAGAATTTTGCAAATATCTTGAGATTTTTTCTCAAGTTTTTATCGTTTTATGCTTTAAATTGCACTTTTTAATGACATTATTTTTTTTAAAGTGTTTAATTCATCTTCTACCATTCTTATCCCCTTTCCCAATCTGATCAAGAACTGCTCTTAGCTTAATGGAAGTATTATGATAGATATTTATTCACATAGAATTATAGATATGATAAATTCAAGAGAACTAAAAGATGTACAAGAATGGTTAAATACATATAAAAATTTAAAGGTTATTTCAAGCATAAATTCCTTTCACTTGTCAAAAGACTGTACGAGATAGGTGCAATTACTTCAAAGCAGTGTGCACAATTATACTCTATTAATGAACGAGATTTTCAAAGTGCATATGGTAAAGCAGGTCTAGCCACTAATAAAGACGTGTTTCTTAAACTTAATCAACCAACTAAAAATATTGGTACTTCCCCTAATGAAATCGAGATTATCATTAGAAACTTTGAAGACAATCTCATAGATGAAGATACATTCGCAGAAACCCTAAGCCTTTTCAATAGAACACCTGATGAATTTGGCTATGAGATAAAATAAAGGTAGCATAAAAATGAGTTTTTTCATTTTCATACTACCTTCAAAGATTACATTATTTTCTTGCTAAAAATCTTTACCAACACCATTTGACAAAGAACCTTTTTTATTAACAAATATTTTTAATTTATCGTCTAAATATCCAAGTTCTCTTTTTACTAATTAATTTAGCTAAAATAATATATATACAAATTCCTACAATGGCTCCTGATGAATCTATTAATACATCTTTTAATGAAGGTCCTCTTCCTGGTACAAATGATTGGTGAAATTCATCAGATATTGCATAGATTACGCATAGTAAGAAGCTGTATATAATACATCTGTAGCTTTGTAGTTTGTTTTGGCATCTTATTGCCATAATACTTAGAAAGCCTAGTATCATATAGGCTATAAAGTGGGCATTTTTTCTAACTATATTATTAAATGCTCTTATATCTATCTGCTTGTTTGGTGATACTTTGTTTATTGTAGTTACTATCTTTTTGGTTATCCCTGTACTTAAGTTATTAGATACATTGGCTTCTTGTGCTGATAGATAAAATATTATCATCATCCATAGTATAACTAATACCCAACACAATATTTTCTTATTTTTCAATACATCTCTTTCCTTTTTTTATTTTAAAATAAAATCTAATCTATTAAATAAATCTATAACGTTCAAGACTCGTTCCCATTTTTATTAACTTTTTATCTCGTTTTGTAGCTGTACTGCCAATAGTTGATGATTGTAAAATAAAGGTAACATAAAAATGAGTTTTTCATTTTCATACTACCTTAAAAAAACAACATTATTTTCCTGCTAAAATCCTCACATACATCATTTGGCTAAGAAACAATATTTTAAACTAACTAGATAGCCTTTTATTAAAAAAGCTATTTTTTTGGTAATCTTCTCATCCTCTACAATGAATATTCCAAAATATCAGCTATTCTCTTGCTTGCAAAACCATCTCCATAAGGATTGCTTGCTTTACTCATTTTATCATATTCATTTTCATCCTCTAAAAGATGTTTGAATATATTGTAAATAGCCTCTTCATCAGTTCCTACTAATTTTAGTGTACCAGCAGCAATACCTTCTGGTCTCTCTGTAGTATCTCTCATAACAAGAACAGGTTTCCCCAAACTTGGTGCTTCTTCTTGAATCCCACCACTTTCAGTTAATATAATATGCGATTTAGATAAGAAGTTATTGAAATCTAATACTTCAAGTGGTTAAATAATTCTTATTCTATCTGTATCTCCAAGAATATCCTGAGCAGCATCCCTTACAATAGGATTCATATGAATAGGATAAATTGCTTTTATATCAGCAGTTTCATCCACGATATGTTTTATTGCCCTAAACATATTTCGCATAGGTTCACCAAAATTCTCTATTCTGTTAGCTTTAATCATAATAAATCTACTATCCTGCTACCTAGTCTACAGGACACATCTTTATTACTTCACATAGGTTACTAAATATCCCATTACTTATCAAATCCTATTTATTGTTTAATTTGGCTCAGTAGTCTCGCAATCTCAAATATATCATTGAATATTGCATCTGCTTTAGTATCTTTTTCATCAATACAATGTCCACTTCGAACTAAAAAGCACCTTCCAACACCAGCACTTTTACCTGTTTCTATGTCAATTTCTTTATCACCAATAAAAATACTATTAGGCAAATCAATGTCATAGTCTTTCAGAGCATCTTCTATCATCCCAATTTTAGGTTTTCTACAACTACAAATATAACTATATTCTACAACTGTTCCTTCAAAATGATGAGGACAATAGTAATAAGCATCTATAAAAGTACCTTCTCTATCTAAAAGATAATCAATATAACTATGTAGTACTTCAACATCTTTCTCTCTATAGAATCCTCTAGCCACTCCAGCTTGATTTGTAATAACAATAACTCTATAGCCTAACTCATGAAATAAATTGATTGCTTTTGGAGCATTGTCAATAAATTCAAAGTCGTCTTTTTTATATAAGTAATTTACTTCTTTATTAATGGTTCCATCTCTATCTAAAAATATGACTTTATCTTTCATTGGCAAAATCCTTTTGCACTTTATAGTAATCTTCGGGCACACCGATATCAATAAAATATCCATTACTTTCATATGCACACATTGAATACTTAAGCGATTCTAGTATTTTTTCTTCGAAAGAAAACTCCTCTTCTTGAATTTCATCAAACATTGTTTTGTTTATCAAATAAATTCCAGCATTAATTATACCTTCATTTGTTTTCTGTTTTTCTACAAACTTAATGATTTTATTATCATCTATTACAACAGAGCCATATCTACTATAATTCTTCATCTTCTTGACTGCTACAGTAATATCGCAATTTGAGCTTTCATGAGTAATTCTCATTTCCTCTAAGTTGCAGTCAAAAAGTGTATCTCCATTTAAAATAAATATTTCTTCTTTATCACTATTGATTAAAGCTTTTTTTATAGCTCCACCTGTTCCTAATGGACTATCTTCATCTGAGTAAACAATACTCATTTCATTATATGAATTCCCAAAGTACTCTTTAATAGAATTACTCTTATAACCCACAGCCATAATAACTTTGGTACAGTTGTTTTTTTTTAAATAATCAAGTAGAAAAACCAAAAAGGGCTTATTGTTGATAGGAGCCATTGGTTTTGCTACATCCGATACTATATGTTTTAATCTTGTCCCAAATCCACCAGCTAAAATTATCGCTTCCATTATTAGCCCTCCTCAGAAAAAAATTCATTCTCTACAGCTGCACAGATAGCATGATATATAGGCAGATGATATTCTTGAATAATATGCGTTTCATTAGAAGGCACGTTGATTAGAATATCAGAAACATCTCTCAGTTTACCTCCACCTTCTCCTGTTAGTGAGATAATCTTCATTCCTTGAATTTTTGCAATTTGAGAGGCATAGATAACATTTTTTGAATTTCCAGACGTACTGATAGCAATCAAAATATCTCCACTATTCCCATGTCCCAGGACTTGCTGTGCAAAAGATAAATCTGGAGCCTGATCATTAGAATATGCAGATAACAATGCTGTTTCACTTACTAATGAAATAGCAGGTAATGTTCCTTGTAGATTATCAATTAAATACTCTGCCGAATCTGGAAACTGTTCTCGTATCTCGGATTGTTTTTTTTTATTTAGTTTTCTTGGAAGAAGGAAGCCCTTCATCAGCTCACCAACAATATGCAAAGAGTCTGCAGCACTCCCGCCATTTCCACATACCAATAATTTTTTCTCTTGATAATAACAGTCAATTATTTCTCTAATTGACTCAGTTATCGGTAGGGTTCTTAATTCTGGATATCTTACAAATAATTTGTCAATTACTTGTTTTGTTGTTCTTTTCATCACACATCACCTCTATTCATATAATGTCCAAGCTTGGGCTCCTTTTTCGACAAACTGAACACACATAACTTGACCATCTGTTTTTTTTAGTTTTTCAACAAGAGTGTAGCGATCTTTAGGATCACAAATGATCATCATAAAACCTCCACCTCCAGCTCCAGAAACCTTAGCTGCTTTAGCACCATTATCCATAATAAAATTGTACATTTTATCAATTAACGGATTAGTAATTGATGCAGACATCTTCTTCTTTGATTCCCACCCTGATTTTAAACAATTAGCAACACCTTCAAAGTCGCCTCTCAATATTGAATTTTTCATTTCAATTGCCGAGGCTTTTATTTCATGCATAGCTTTTAAACTACTTAGTTTTTTATCTTTTGTATTTTTAATCTGATCCTCAATAATTGCAGCAGATTCTCTTGAAGTCCCTGTATAATAAAGTACTAGAGAATTTTCTATTTCATTCTTTATCCAGTTTTTGATTCTAAGCGGGTTTACAATGACTTGGCTATTATTATAGAATTCCATAAAATTAAATCCACCAAAAGTAGCTGCGAATTGATCTTGTTTACCACCTGCTAACTTCAATTCTTCTCTTTCAATCTCATATGCTAAATGGGCCATATCATATTCACCTAATGGGAGATTCAACCATTCCATATAAGCTTTAATGATTGCAACAACCATGGTTGATGAAGATCCAAGTCCTGAACCTGCTGGGGCATCAGAATATGTAGTCATACGGAAAGAAAGCGGTTTTCCATGATTATAATCCTTTACAATTCTATTATAGATTCCTTTGTGTAGTATTAATTCATCGTCAATTAATAAAGATGGTCTGCTATCACATTCAAATTTTTGATATCTATCAGGCGAATCAAAAATAATCTTATCATCATTTGTTGGCTCAATAGTGCAATATGCATACATGTCAATTGTTACATTAAGAACCGATCCACCATATTCATCACAATATGGAGAAACATCCGTACCTCCACCCGCTAAGCCTAATCTCAATGGTGCTTTAGACCTTATTATCATATTTATCCTCCTATTATCTTTCAGATAGTAATACATTATTTAACTGATTCTCAATAAATTGATCCGAATGTTCAAAATAAAATCTATCATATTCATCAGTATTCTTTTGGCGTAAATCAAGTGTATTTAACATCTCACTCAAGTCGCTTATATTTGAGTAATAACCTCCTATCGATGGGAATTTTTTCAAATAAGCATCATACAAATATTTATTATTGGTTAATACATATCTCTGATTAGCTATCGCTTCAAATAACACTCCACTAGCTCTATACTTAAATCTATCACCAATACTCAATAAAATAACATCTGCTGATAAAAACAATCGTTCATAATCATCTGTAGAAATCCAGTCATTAGAAAAGCATACTTTTTCGTTTTGTTTTAAGTATTCTTGTGATTTAATATATGCAGTTATATCACTCCTCGAACTTAATAATTCATACAGATTATCAAATTCACTTTCATCATTACTATTACTTGGTGCAAATATTGTAATGTTGCTACTCATTTTAACATCTAGTGTAGAAGCACTACAAATCATCGGATGATTTACAACTTTTACAGTATTTCTAATTTTTATACACTTTTTTAGAAAATATTCAATTTGATCATCATACACCAATTGTACAACCTCTTTATTAATAAACCTGTAGAAGGTATGTTTAATTTTACTTTCCAAAATCTCCTGAATATTGTTGTGATTAAAAATGAATACATTCCCTTCAAAATGTTTAAACTGACTGAATAAAGAAAAAGATATTGTCTCATAACTACTAATAAATACTGCATCGTAAGCTCGAAAATCTACTTGATTGAAAAGCCATTTAATCATTTTGAAATTTTTCACTCTAAAATCCAAGCTATTTTTATAATCATAATAGGCTTCCGGAATGTACACCACTTCACCAATATTATTATTCTGAACATAATCAACATATTCTTTCCTAATAAATAGATTCAATTCATTTTTTTTTGATAAAAGTTCAATGAATTTCTTGTTCGTTTTTTTGTGTCCTTTAGGACTTAATAAATCTATAAAAAGGATTTTCATTTTATTGACCCTCCAAAAATTCAAAGTTCTTTAAGGCTTTTACCACCTTATCTCTTACATTTAGTTTATTGCTAATTAGCACCCGATCAAAAGTGTACTCCAATAAATGTGGATCTTTTATCACATCTAACATATCAATATAACCTTCTGCCTTTACGGAATCCATAAAGCTCTTAACTTTTGGGCTATATCCAATACCAATAGTGTCAACATCAGAAAGTACAGAAACAAAAATTCCATGCAATCTAAAAAGAATATTTAGTCGACTATTTTGAATAATTTCAATTTTATCTTCTATATTCGAGTTCTCAACAAAAGACATCTGAATCATGTTCCCCATTGAATGTTTCAATTGATTATACAAAATAAGATTAATTTTAGTATCTAATTTATCATCTAGATTCAAGACAATCAGTTCTTCAACACATATTCTAGATTTCAAATAATCAACAAAATTAGCTATATTAGTTACCAATTCATCAATTTTGTTAATCTCTAAATAATTATCTAAATTTCTCAATGAAATTACTAATCTGTTAACTTCTTTTTCTGATTTGTGGAACTCATAAAGATATGCAATATCCTCACTTTTCTCAACAATACTTGATTTAAAAAAAGACTCTAAAATTCGCTGGGATTTACTATCCCTCACATAAATTCTATCCACAAGCCTACTAATCAAACCCATTTTGAAAACATTCTTTTTTCTTTTGATTGGGTTTGCTCCAACTCCCATAAATACAATTTTTAATCCAAATAATCTCGCTAATAACAATATCATAGGGCTTACAACACCATCTTGATCAGAAAAACAAGTTCCCCCACCCCAAATTAAATAATCTTTTTTAAAAAAAGCATTAATCAATAATGCAAGATTTTTGAGCTTTGCTCTTTGAAAAGTCTGATGCAACATTACATTTTCTCCAAAAACATATGTCTTATTAACATTGCTTGTTAATACATGTAATTTATAATCCTCATTAAGATGTTTTGTAATGTTATACAACATTAAATCATCTCCAAAATTTCCACGCCCATAATAACCCATCAATACAATTTTTTTCATAACTCACTCCTAAAATTTCGTTCCTTGTAAGCTTCTATCTCACCCATTCTCTTTAACTTATAATAATAACCTTTAGAACTCACTATTCTGTCATATATCTCTTTATCTCTATAGCCAATGATTTCTCCTGGATTACCAATAACAATTGCACAAGGTGGTATTTCACCTCGAATTACTGCACCCATTCCAATAATTGCACCTTCTCCAACCTTCGTTCCAGGTGTAATTTTAACATCATAACCACACCAAACATTATCGCCAATTATGACTGGTTTTGCTATTAATTCATCATCATATGGTACCATAAATCGCGATCTAAAATTATGGTTTTCAGACCAAATGGAGACCTTTGGTCCAAAAATCACATTGTTTCCAATTTCAATCCCTCCAGCTCCCATAAACTCACATTCAGGTCCAACATATACATAATCACCAAAAATTATTTTATCTCTGTTATGGATTTTTGTTTTTTTCATTATATCTACATTTTTTAAAGAGCTCAATTTCTTTCTATATTTTAAAAATGACACTTTCGAAATTAAATGCTTAATAACACGCATATATTCCCCTCCAAATTAATAAAATGATACCTTGAGAAAAAAACAGATACTTTAGCGAATTCTCTTTACGTACATTTACTCCACTTATAGAGCAACTAATAAATATAATTGTGAATGCCAAAATTAGATACGAAACATAAGTAGTAATCGCAGCTGCAATATAACCATACTGAGGTATGAAAATCATATTTAGCACAAGATTAATTACTGTAGCTCCTAGTGTACTAAATGATATTAGCTTTGTATTTCCAGTATAATAAATAAAGTTTGAATTAATTGCATAATAAAACACTAAACTTTGGGATGCTACAATAATAAATATTACATCAAAGGAACCTGAATAGGCTCCAAGTTTCATTATTTTTAACCCTAATGGGAAAAAAACTGAAAAAATAGTAAGCGCAAAAAGAAATGCAATATTATACTTTTTCAAACTTACATGAATATTCTTTTCATCCGAAATTTTAAGCAGTTGATAAATTTTGGGTTGTAACGATTTATTCAACCCCAAAGCCACCATGCTAATTACCATAGCAATATTATAACTAAAACTATATAAACCAAGTTCACTTTCAGGTCTATAAATATCCAATACGATTCTATCAAAATACACGAGCATCGTAGATGATAACGCAAATGGAATTAAAGGTATTGAATACTTTATATAAACCTTTGAAGCTTCAATAAAGTTTTTGTCACTTCTAACAACAATACCACCAATAAAAATTAATACTGTAAAAAACATTGCTATTATTAATCCCCAAGAACGCATAACAAATGTACTTACTGGGAAATACTTTATCAAAATAATTGAAAGAACTATTGCCAACACATTCATTGTTGCTTTTATAAAACTATATCTACGAACCCTTTGAAATGCTCTTTCCTTTTCAAGCATACTGTTTATCAATGCTTGAAAAAATGAAGCTACGATTATTATTATGGCGAAACTTATGTCAATATAATTTAAAGCACTCATAAATATAATTACCATTAGAAGAATACCCGTTCCCAGTAAAAGTATGCGTAATTGGGCGATAGTATCAATAAAATCATCTCTAGTTTTTAATAATACAGTTCCAGTAGAAACATTTAAATTTATAAAAATAGATATAATAGCCACATATGAAAGCATCAAATAATATTGTCCATATTCCTCCGGCGTCATTAAAGTAGCAAAAATCGGTATTGTAATATATGTTATAAATTTAAGGATGATATCTATAACAACATAACTATACATTGCTATTATTTCCATAAAACGAACTATAATTTTATTCATATTCTAAATAACCTTTGCTATATTTTAAAATACTACCTATTCTCAAATAATAATCACTTGTTGTCAAAACCAGACTGTCTCCACTTGAAACATCTAAAAGACCATCTTGTAATTGATTGTGGTATTTTTTATCAATCAACGCTTTTCCAATGTCCATTTCATCAACTAAGGAATAGAAAAAAACCGAAGGAATTCCTAACGTAGCATATTTGTCACGAACAATAAAACTATCTGATGTATCTAATTCAAATTCTTCACTTATAACTTTTTTATTTATACAATTCCATATCTTTTCAATTTTATCTCGCACTTTATTTCTACCTGTTTCAAAATAAATATCATTTAATAGTAACATCTGAACTTGAGAATATCCAATATCAAAATGAGAATGCTCGGTATAGTAACCTTCATCATTTCCATCGTCAAACCACTGATTAGAATTTATCCAGTCAAATTCCATACGTAATTCTTCAAGATACTTTTCATCTTTTAAAACAATGTACGCCTTAGACAAAGCACTTATTTTAGCGATATTTTGGTTAGCACTCTCTGAGTGCTTACTTAAATCATAATCACCATTTTTTTTAACTAAAGCAATCTGATTACCACATAACCAATTGGAATTTCTTGTAAGTATTTCAGTTAAATAAGCTCGTTGATTATACGAAAAATCCTCTTTCATAAATATAAGAGTATCTGCTAATGCTCTTGTATACATCGACGTTCTCATATATGATGGATATGCAGAAGAATCCCAATATCCTCCATTTTCCAAGTCCCAAAGACTTTCAGCTTGTTCAGTTAATATCAAAATTAATTCTTTAACATCATCTGGTTTATCATTTAATATATAATAGTTTGCAAAAAATGAGATGGACTCAAAGTATATAATCTGATTAATTGCCTCACAGTCCATTTTTGAATATTCATCAATCAACTTTGAATACACTTTATCGTCAAAAACAACTACTTTAGATTGAATTGAATTAATATCTTCAGCCTTTGAGGCTTCAATAAGGTTATTTATCTGTTTGCTGTCTTCAGTCACAGTAGCCTCTTCAGTTGAAGTACAAGAAACACTATAGAACATCAAAAATAAAATATTTACAATAAGAATTATTTTTTTTACTTTATACATAGCAATCAATCTCCAATTTTTTTCTGAATATAATTTATAATTTCATTAACACTTAAATCGTATCTACATAACATTTCTTCATATTTTTCATAATTTCTAACGCAATCATATTCTTTCATGCTTAATTTTTCCAATAGTTTTATGATTTCTTCTTTAGAATATGGATTTACTGAATACCCTATATTTTTTTCCTTCACATATTCACTAATTTTAGTTCCATTAGAGACAATAATAGGTTTTTTAAAAACTTGAGCTTCATAAAATTTATTTGAAACTGCATATTTCACGTTAAATAGCTTGTTGGGATATGCTCCCCATACAAAATCAACTGATTTGTAAATTTTTGAAATACTTTTATAATTATATCTGCCGTGAAAAAAAATATTGTTCTTATTTCTTGAGTACTCTATTAAGCTACTATTTGATGGTCCATCACCATAAAAATGTAATTCGACTAGCTCAAAACTTGCAACAGCATCAATTAAATTTTCGAGAATATGTTTATATCGAATCGTTCCAATGAATCCAATTTTCACCACCGAGTTATCTACATTATTATCTTTATCATCTCTTAATTTACTCTTAATATCTGGGATATTCTCTAATACCGTATACTTTTTTTTATTATAAAACTTACAGGTATATTGTGATGATAAAATTACCAAATCAACTTTTCTCAACGTAACTCTTTCAATTAGTTTTGCTAATCTCGTATATACTTTATTGCTAAACGATGGCATATCGAAGATTTCATAGATAACTTTAACATCATCAGTATCTAAAAAATTGCATATCATCAACATATCCCAGTCAATAAAATGAATTACATCAAACACTTCACATTCAATAACCTTTTTGACAAAAGCAGCAAATTTGGGAATTTCTTGCAGTTTTTTTAGTTTGTGCCCATATCCAATAGTACTATTCATAATGAATACATCTTCTGTAGATGTTATAGGACTAGTTCTCCTGTTCCACGCAATAATTTTAATCTCAACTTGATTATCTTTTTTCTTTACCATATCAATATATCTAGTAACCCTTGGTGAAGCTGGATAGTGATTTATCACGATTGCAATCTTCTTCATTACTTTTCACACTCCTATTAAACCGAAATTTCTACGCTTTTTAGATTGTTGATTTTTTCCTGTAATAATAAATACGCATATATAACTGAAATAATCAACAATAACTTTAAACCCCAAAAAGATTGCAGAACGTATGGAATGACAAGTAAATTATATTTAGTACCCTTTGTCTTTTTATAAAACACTAGAAAATGCACTATAGAAAACAACAGTCCTACAATTCCATACTGCAGAATTATATTAGAAATAAAAGAATGTAAATTATTATAACATCTTGACTTAAGTTCACCCTCCGAATAAGAAGTTTCGTTTAATTCTCCCATTGTCCCATCATCAATAATAACACCTCCATAGCCATTTCCAACAATTAATAAAGCCTTGTGGTTGTTAAAAATCAATTGAAATTCCTTCACTCTAACCTTCACAGAACTTGGTAATTTCTCAATATTACCTATACTTCTCAGAGATAATAGTTGATTTATTTTTAATTCTAGCATTGGATTATCCAAATCCACTTTCTCAATATTCAAATATACTATCGAAGATAAAAATAATAACCCAGAAGTAAAAATAATAAATAAACTTTTTAAAAGCATACTCTTACTAACAACTAACTTAGACAACATCAGTAGCCCGTACAATAGAATTATGACAAAATTTCCAGTTGTTGGCGCTAACATAATAATAAACATATACATAAGAACAAGAAAAGTTTTAGTCAACTTCCTAATTTCATATGAATTGGTCAATAAAAGTACACCTAGGTTTAAAACTACAATTGAATCATAAATAATATATCTTGATCCAAAAAAAATGTTAACTCTTCCGATAATCAGCAACAGCAGAATTATAACAGGATATGCGATAATGAAGTCAAAATATAAACCAAGAACGCGCTCTAAACTTTCTCTGGGCATTGTTATTGAAATGGCGTAAGGTAAAATAAATATTACAAAAAATCGGACAACATCAGGAACAATATTCGATAAACTGTTATTCAAAAGCATCGCAATACAACCATAAGCTATCCCTAAGAAAATAGAAATGAAAAATGTTAATCTATATTTCCTATTAATATTAATAATTAACTTATAAGTTAAATATAAAATCCCTAAATACTTCAAAACACCTAAATAAACAGAATTAAAATTAAATGTCTCATATAAATACCTACTTCTTTCAACACTTACTATTAAGATTAAAAAGAAACTCTCTGACCATTTTATTTTAAGTAAATATTTGCTCAGCACCATAAAAGTGATAAGAAAAGAGTAATACTCGATAATATTTACATCATATTGTATAAAATCAGTTATTAATGCTAAAAAAACAATATATATAACGTTTCTGATTTTAATAGTATCATCCTCCCTAACTAATTTTTCTCGATACGTAAACTTGTTTTATAGTCTCCAGTAAGAATAACCAAGTCTTAACACTTCGTCTTTATCTAAAATACTTTTTACATCTATCAACACTTTCTCCTTGTTTTTTAAATTACCATAAAGAGAATCAATCTCATTTATAGACATATTTTTAAAACTATTATGTGCCACAGTAATAATCAGACAATCAGCTTCCTTTACATCTTTAATATCCATCAAATCAATTCCGTACTCATACTTAGTCTCCATAGCATCCGCTTCTGGATCAACCACAATAGGCTCAATACCATATTCCCTAAGACTATCAATAATATCTATAACCTTAGAATTTCTTGTATCTGGCGTATTTTCTTTAAAGGTTATTCCCAATATTACAACTTTAGCTTGTCTTACAACTTTATTTGCCAATATGAGTTTCTTAATGATTGCATCAGCGATAAATTTACCCATACCATCATTGATTTTTCTACCAGATAATATGATTTGACTATGATATCCAATCTTCTCTGCTTCATAGACGAAGTAGTATGGGTCAACTCCAATACAGTGTCCTCCAACAAGTCCTGGTGTGAATCCAAGAGCATTCCATTTTGTGTTCATTGCTTCAACAACTTCTTTGGTATCTATCCCCATACGATCGAACACCATGGCAAGTTCATTCATAAAAGCAATATTTATGTCACGCTGGCTGTTTTCAACTACTTTAGCTGCTTCAGCAACCTTTATAGAGCCTGCTCTATGAACACCTACTTCAATCACTAATTCATAAACTTTTGCAATTTCATCAAGACTATCCTCATCCATACCGGAAACAATTTTAATTATATTTTCAAGTCTATGTACTTTATCACCTGGATTAATTCTTTCTGGTGAGTATCCAATCTTAAAATCAATCCCACATTTTAGTCCTGACTCTTCTTCTAATATAGGAACGCAAATATCTTCAGTTACACCTGGATATACTGTTGATTCATAAACTACAATAGATCCTTTAGTCAGATTACGTCCAACAATTCTGCTTGCTCCTTCTACAGGTGAAAGATCAGGTGTCTTATCTGAATTAATAGGGGTTGGTACAGCTACAATATGAAATTTAGCTTCTCTCAATTTAGTTTCATCTGCAGTGAATTCAACAGTTGTCTTCTTAATTTCGTCATTACCAACCTCATTTGTTGGGTCAACTCCAGCCTTATATAAACCAATCTTCTTTTTATTAAGATCAAAGCCGATAACGTCAACTTTCTTAGCAAAAGCAACAGCTATAGGCATTCCAACATATCCAAGACCTACTAATGAAATTTTTTCTTTTTTTTCTATAATTTTGTCATACAATTTCATATTAATATACGCTCCTTATTTATACATTTTCTATAGTTTCAATAAGTTTATTCGTTAATTTTTTAAAATCAAAATCATAAGCCGCCTTTCTTGCATTTTGTCCCATTTGTTCCACTTTTACGTCATCACCACACACTTCAAGTATTCTTTTTGCTGATTCTTCAGCATTTTGCTCAGAAGCACTAATACCACAATTATATTTTTCTAATATGCTATATCCTGTTGTATAAGTTTGTACTATAGCTCTACCAGCTGCTAAGTACTCAAAGAATTTATTCTGACTCTGGCCATATTTATCAAGTGAAGTACTAGAATTGTGTAAGATATTTGCATAAGATCTTTTTAATATTGATGGAATCATCTTCTTCTCAACCCTACCTTTAAAAATCACATTGCTTATGCCCTCATCTTTGCATCTCTTCTCAAGCATCTCTTTTTCATCACCAGATCCGTAAATTAAAAACCTAATATTTTTATCATAATCTTTAATTATCTTTGCAGAATCTAATAAAAGTCCAAGATTATTAACTTTTCTGATAGATCCTGCATATACTAAATTTTTGTAGTTGTTATCATCTAAATCTGAATCTATAATTACATTGTCTTGGCTATTTTTATCAAATGAATCAATTATGACCCCATTACTTATGTGTTTTATTTTATTCAAATCAATTTGTTTATCCCATCCTTGGTCTTGAATATATTGGGTTCCACCTTCCCAAGTCATGATAACAGAGTCCGCATTCTTATATATCCATTTCTCACCAAGGTATAAAATTTTAGCAATTACACTCTTTCTTTTTAAACTTCCATAAGCAACAATACTCTCAGGCCATAAATCTCTTACTTCACATATACAAGGGACACCAAATTTCTTTGCAATCTTAATACCGGCTACTAAGGTTAGTGGATGTACACTTGAAGCCAAAATCACATCCGGTTTACCATTTAATTCTGCAAACTCCTTTGCCGTCTTAAAAAGTCCTTTATAAAACGAAATCATATTCAATACTCTTTTTTTGCCATTCCCTTTATACTTAGGTGCATTAACAAAAACAAAAGGAATGTTGTTAACGGAGTCTAGTAAATACCTACTTCCTTTTGTATCAATATGATTGTCTTCAAAGTGATTAGTAGAGGCACAAAATATTGTAGGCTTGTACCCTTGTTTTATTAAGTTTTCTGCAAACCAATAATGCCTACCAGCCTGATCAAAAAACATATTTGTCGCATAATGATTCCAAATCCATACATTCCGTTTCATCTATCAACTCTCCTCACCGGAACCCCCACATATGTACCCGATTTAATAATATCCTTAACCACTACAGCTCCTGCACCTACTTTGCAACCACTGCAGATGTTCACATTATTACTAATAACACTTCCAATTCCAATCCAACTCAACCTTCCAACTTTTACTGTTCCAGCCGAACTAACTCCAGGAGAAATGTGCACATAACCTTCAATAACATTGTCATGATCCAGGCTAGAACTCGTATTGATAATACAGCCATCACCTATTCTAGTAGAGCTGTTAATCACAACCCCCGCCATTACAACAGTTCCAATGCCAAGCTCAACATCAGTACCAATAACCGCACTTGGGTGAAGCAAACTGACTATATTTAACCCTTCATGCATAAACTTTTCTTGAATCTTCTCCCTTGTAGTATTGCTTCCAATAGCCACAAAAAAATCAGCATCATCTTTATATTTAAAAGCATCAGCAGTTTTACCGATGACTTCTAACCCCATAGATGTCTTAATAGACTCATCATCATCGAGGAATGCTATATTTTGCCATTTATTTATTTTTATCGCAATATCAGCGACTACTTTTCCATGTCCACTGGCACCTATGATGATTAATTTATCTTTCATGATGAGTATATCCCCCTCTGAACTAGTTATTTATAAATACGCTTCATTAGACATTCCAAAATAACAAATGTATAATTGCTTTCCTCTTAATTCTCTACTTTGCTACCTCTAAAAGGCTCCATCGTTACTGATGTCTCCGAATTAATACCTTCTTTAACAAATACCTTCTTTATAGTAAGAAAGATAATCTTCCAATCTCCAATAAAGCTCACATTATCTACATACTCAACATCTAGGTTAAACTTATCTTCCCAGCTAATAGCATTTCGTCCATTGACTTGAGCATATCCAGAAAGACCAGGTCTTACATCATGTCTTCGTTTTTGATGTTCATTGTAAAGGCCAAGATATTGAATGAGTAATGGTCTTGGTCCAACAATACTCATATCCCCTTTAATAATATTAAATAACTCCGGAAGCTCATCTAAAGAAGTTGATCTTAGCATCCTACCAAACTTAGTAAGCCTTACTGAGTCTGGTAGGAGCTTCCCCTTCTCGTCCTTCTCATCAGTCATTGTTCTGAATTTATACATGGTAAATATCTTCTCATTAAGTCCAGGTCTTTCCTGCTTAAACAGCACCGGACTACCAAGTTTAAATCTTACTAACACACCCACGATTATCAGCACTGGACTTAAAACGATAATAGCCATCAAAGATAAAATAAAGTCCATTAATCGTTTTAAAAACCTTCGGTATATGCATTTTGAAATCCTAACTTCTTGTTTAACTTTACTCTCAGTCATATCATCCACTCTATTTCCATAATGATTTTATAATTGAACAAATTTTCTCAAGATTTTCATCTGTCATCTTCGTATCAGATGGCAGGCACACACCATTCTTAAAGAGCTTCTCACTTATATCACTACCTACATAATCGTATTTCTCAAAAAACGGCTGCATGTGCATCGGCTTCCATACTGGTCTTGATTCAATGTTTTCTTTCTCTAATTCTTCCATTACGTCTAACGGTCTTACAGAACCATTTAGTGTCATAACACTTAACCAGTAGTTTGGCTCATTCCATTCATTAACTGGCATAAACTCAACACCATCTAACTGACCAAGCTCTCTCTTATAAAACTCGAAGATATATTTCTTCTTAGCAACTCTTTGATCTAACACTTTAAGCTGCCCTCTACCAATCCCAGCAACGACATTGCTCATACGATAATTAAAACCTAATTCGCTATGCTGGTAGTGCCTTGCCGCATCTCTACTTTGAGTAGACCAGAATCTAACTTTCTTTATTTTTTCTTCATCATCAGAAACAAGCATACCTCCACCAGAAGTAGTGATAATCTTGTTTCCATTAAAGCTGAACACTCCAAATTCACCGAAGGTTCCAGTATGTTTTCCTTTATAATAAGCACCTAATGACTCAGCTGCATCTTCAATAACCACTACATCATGCTTATTACAAATCTTCATAATCTTATCCATATCAGCTGATAGACCATATAAATGCACAACTAAAACAGCCTTAACCTTATTACCATACTTCTCGAAGGCTGCCTCTAATGCGTTTGGATCCATATTCCAAGTTTCATAATCACTATCGATAAAAACAGGAGTAGCATTCTGATAGATAATCGGATTAGCTGTAGCAGAAAAAGTAAGGGTAGGACAGAATACGATATCCCCTTCACCAACACCAGCTGCCTTAAGAGCTAAATGAATAGCTCCTGTTCCAGAAGTCATAGCTGCAGCGTGTTTTGAACCAACTTTTGCCGCCAATTCTTTTTCGAACTCATTTACATTTGGCCCAAGTGGTGCTATCCAGTTAGTATCAAATGCTTCCTTTATATATTCCATTTCATAGCCTTCATCACTCATATGTGGTGAAGCTAACCATATTTTTTTAGGCATAATTATTCAATCCTTCCATATTTCCAAATCTATATTTATTATTTTTCAAATAAGCTTATTGAATACAAGTCTATATAACCTTCATCATTTCCCTTATGAAAAATTCTTATATATACATTATCTCCAATATCTTTTGTAGTCTTGAAATTAACCGAATAAGCCTTCGAATTATCACCAACTTCATATATCTCGAATCTACCTTGAATTTTTTGCTTTGAACTTGGACAATATATATATATATCCAAATTATCTGGGGCAATATTTCCAGCCAATGTTACATTAACATTATAATCTTTCTCAGGTTGGAATTCAAGCAATCTAGTATATAAAAATCCATATTTGGCTTTATTATTCATAATTCTGATATAATCATCTTTTATATCATATCTTAGATTCCCATCCTTATGATTTGATATATTTATATAATCTAACTCTGAATTATTATCCAAATCCATGTCAAAATAATAAGCAGTCTTTAATCTATATCTCTTTGGTATCTCATAATCTATCTTATTATTTATACTATCACTATTGAATTTTATATAGCCTAACTTATATATCATTTGCTTATCTAACTTAAATGGTCTTGAAGTCTTTTCTTTCGCTTGTTCTATTTCTTCCTTTATCTTCATAGCCCTTGCTATAGTTTCCTTAGCTTTATCCATATCTCTTAGGCTATTAATATAATAAGAATATCCATAAAGATATGCATCACATTTTATCTTGTAGCTTTCTATATTAAGTGGTTGCCTTTGCACTAGCTTATCGGCTAGACTTAGACCCTTTTCGATATTTCCTATACTAAGATAATAGAAACTCGCAGTCTTTAGAGTCCCAAAATCATTAGGTGACAAGCCAACTGATTCTTTCATAAGTATTTGAGACCTACTTATATAGCTGTCATCCTTAGTTTCCTTAAACTTCTCTAGATACATCTTAGATAAATCCTTCTTGTAATCAACATTAACAAAATCCAACTTAGAAGCTGTCTCTAATTTGGCTAATGATTTATCCTTATCTTCTTCAAACAACTTCGCAGCATTTATAGCATTAACATTTGCTATCTTAAAAGAAGATATAATTCCCAAATTAACCAAAGTTAGAACTATAGCAACAAAGCTTATAATGTTTTTGGAATTAATTTTATTAACTTCTAATTTAAGAATCTTATCTTCCTTATAATTAGAAACCACTATACCAAATAGAGCAAATAGAATCATTGTAAACGCAGATAAAGACAAATCAAAATCAAGTATAGCGTGAGTTAATATAGTTATAATACCTATCATCAATGATTTATGAATTGTATTAAATTCCACCAAATCATAATCAAAGTTCAATTCCTTATATATGTTTCTATAGATTTTATAACAGATAACAAATATAGATAATATAAGACCTATAAACATTATAAAACCTATAAAACCAACTTCTATAAATAGCTGCATATAATAATTATGAGCTTCCGACGCCGCATAATTATACGACTGGTACTTTCTATAGATTGCCTTCCAGCCACCTCCACCAGTTCCTATTAAGAAGTTATTCTTAATTATCTTAGAAGCATCTTCGTAAAAAGTTATTCTAGCATCTGCACTATTATCATTAACACCTATTGATTCAATTCTTCTTGCAATAGATTCTGGTATATATTTATACTTTAACTTAACATCTTTGATAAGTTGTCCTTCTTTGTTAGTTATTATAACTTTCTTTATCTTCATAGAAGTATCAGCGTAATAATTTTGTAAAGATAACCTAAAGTACCTTATCTTATCCTTATCTTCTTGACTTTCAATCTCATCAAAATCTATAACAACTCTAGCATCGACAACTTCATTATTATAATCCTTATAACTGCCATCCTCATTCCTATCTGGTGTTAAATATTCATCCAAAACAGTATTAACAGTTCTATTATCTTTATCAATTCCAATTACTCTTATCCTTCCTGCATAAGGCTTAAGCTTTGTGTTTAGTATTTCATAATCAATACTTACTGTGTACTTCTCATTTGAATCTAATTCATATATATCTCTATAGAATGTAGTCCATTTATCTTCAGTTCCATCATTCTTTAATAACACTGGTTCAGTTTGGTTTATCAAGAATACCAATACTCCTGAAAGTATTATAGCTATACTAACTATTGATACTACTATCTTTTTTAGAGATATCTTTTCTATTTTTCTTTCTAACTTAAATGAAAGCATTGCTAGTATTGTAAACAGTCCCATTGAAATAAGAAGAATTCCTATTAATTTAGCTTGATTTTGTTCTTGCATCCTGCTTGCAAACAAAAACGCTGATGGAACTGATATTATATTTGTTACTACATTATACTTAATTGTTCTTAATTTATACTCTCTATTAATAAGTGCAAAGTAGATAACTAATATTATTGGGTAAATAAGCCACATACCTCTTGAATAAGTTAATATAAATGTAAACACAAACAAATTCGCAAGATTCAAATATACAAGTCTTATCTTTTTATTATTAGTTACTAAAGACTTTCCTATTGTTATAACATATAAAGCTAACAAATAAGAAGCTAGGGCATTTGGGTATTGGAATGTTGAACTAATTCTACTTCCCATAACCGCTCCATTATATTTAACTATCCCAACTGCTGCTAATATCCCTATCATAGTTACTATAAATCCACCAACCAAAAGTGAATTTATAACTATATTATGCTCTTTTTTGGTTTTTGCTAAATTCCTAATAAGCATATATATAACAAAATAATTAACATACTTAATAGCCTCAATAATTGCAGCTCTTTTGTCAACTGCGTAACTAATACTTACTATATATATAAGCATAAGTAAGAACGCAAACAAATCAGACTTAGACCTAATTAATTTAAATTCATTAGTTCTTAATTTTGCTATCATATATACAAGCGCTAATAAAAAGCTAGCTATATGAAAATACGCTCGTTCTTTTTCAAAGAAAAGCCCTCTAAACAGCGGTGCTAATATAAGCATCAACATTGTAAGCTTAAGAATTATTGTATCTATATTTAATTTATTTTTTATTTTATTATCCATATTTGAACTAACTTCACCTTCCACAATGCAACCCCCTTAACTATCATAAGCATAATTATAATAAATATTATCTACTAATAAATTTACCATAGTTCAACTAAATACATTATGCTTTTATAATGAAACTTCTATTTATCATCTTTTTTTAATCTATTTTTTGTTAAAGTCGATTCATCAGAAGTATTTTCCCAATACGCTCTTATAAATACTGCAAATACTCCAAGCATTGTTCCAAGTATAAGACCTATTGCCATATTAAGTGCTTTTCTTGGCCCTACTGGTTTAGAAGGTACTGTTGCTTGATATGCTATCATTATTGCTGATTTTCCTGCTTCTGCTGACTCTGCAATTGTTGTTGTTTCATATTTATTAAGGAATGAATCGTAAGTTCCTTGAGCTAAGTCTACCTTATTATTTATAAGTGTATCTTTATATGACTTATCTGCAAGAAGTACTCTTAATTCTTCTAATTCCTTTTCAATTTTTTTAATCTGTGTTTTTGTTGTACTTATTTCTGTTTGAAGTGATGCTATATCTATTTCATAATTAGCTATCTTTGATTCTAATTGAATATATACAGGATTTACTTCTTCATCATTTATAAGTATATTAGATGTTTCATTAAGTCCCATATTACTTTGCGTTGCTAGTTGTGATAAGATAGCATCATTTGCAAGTGACTTTGTAGTCTTGATTGTAGGATTTATTTGCGTTAATTTTGCCTTAGCTTCCTTAAGCCCCGCTCTTTTTGTTGTTAATTCTAATTCCTTATTAGTTACATTATTCTTATACGTATTTAGTATGCTAAGCTTAGAACTTACTTCACCCTTTAATTCATCCATACTCTTTGGTTCCTTTAGGAATTCCTTAAGTTCCACAAGAGCTTCATCCAATTGTTCTTTTTCCTTATCTATCTGATCTTTTATGAATTTGGAAGATGTTACCATTTTTTCTTTTACCATTTCTGATATGTATTTAGTAAAATTATTTGCTAGAGTATTAGCAATTTTAGTAGCAAGAACTGGATCTTTATATTTTACTTTCAAGTTTATCAGATTTGTATTTTTAGCATTATTTATGCTAATCATATTTGAAAGATTTTCAATTGTTATACCTTTTTCACTCAAATTAAGTTGTTCTATTGTTAATCCTAATATCTGTGGATTTTTGATTTGTTCCTTATATGTTTCCATTGTCATTGATGGGTATTTTGACATTGTATCTAATATTTCATCCACATCCGAACCATCGCCTAATGTATTTGTCATCTTGTCAACAGTTGTTGATGCAATAAGTTGTGTTTCTGCTTCATATGTAGGTTCTAATACAAAATAACTAACACTTGCTGATATTATAAGTCCAATAAGTCCACATACAGCTATTGTTTTAAATCCTTTTATAACAGTCTCTATAATTTCTCTTAATGATATTTCTTCGTAATCATAGTTTTGATTAATATTTTGATTCATTATTTTCTTCCTTTCTTATCCCTTTTATTTTTATCTTTATTTTAATCTTTTTTAATTCTTTCATTGTTAGTATAAAAATTAATATAAAATTTTTTAATACAAATTTTTTATTTCCCCACTATTTATTATAAGCTTTTTTGTAAATAGTTCAAAGTAACTATAAGGCTACCTTACTATTCTATCATTTTTTTGTTATTTTTTTAATATTTTATTTATATTTTTACTATTTTTTAAAACCTTGATTTTACTAGTTTTTTTTATTTATATATTTTTATATCTATATAATCTCTTTATATTTTTACATTAATAAATTATAATCATATTTATTTTGACACTCTAATCTAAATTTTATTATAAAAAATCTTCATATTCAATGAGTCTTTGTTTACATTTTTTTAAGATAATAAGCTAAAAAATACTCTAAATTAGTCTTTATTAGCTATACATTTATTCTACTTACATATTTTATTACTGTTTTAAAAATAAAAAAAAGCTGTCATATCAAGAAAAAACTATAATATATTGTGCCTATTATAAATAGACGCACAGTATATCACAGCTTTTTCTTAGTACAACAACCTCTTGCAAACTTAGATCCATATTTAATTTATATATGTTAGTTTCACACAAAAACCATTATTTGTATTTTAATCTTTTTTCTATACAGTTTAAATATCATATCAATCTAATAATTATTTATAAATTCTAAATCATTCTTTATTTCTTCTATACAATCTTTTATCTCATCCTCATCTTTACTTTTTAGGGCATCCTCTAAATTTTTCTTTGATTCCTTTAAATTATCTACCCTTTCTATTAGAACCTTTGCATCCTCTATTAAATCATTTGCTGCATCGATAATATACTCATCCTCATCAGATTCTTCCCATCCATTTTCTTTCGCTATTTCTTGATCTGATTCTTCTCTCATATCATATATTTTTATTAATTTTGCCTTCTTGCCTTCCTTTACAATTGTCACCACATCATCCTTAGCAATATCTGATATATCCACTTTTTCATCAGTTTCGAATACAGCTGTATTTGCATTTAATGTAATGTATTCTATTCTTCCACTTGCATCTTCTATTTTTATTCTTGAAGAACTATCTTCTATAACCTTTCCTGTTACAAATTCATAATCACTATCCTCAGAAGCATTTTCAAAATCTTGTTGATTTGTGAAAATCTCTAATTCTCCATTATTGTTTTTTGTATAAATAACTGCTCTTTCTTTTACATTTTTATAATCATTTTCATCTACTGATGAACTGTTTAATTCTTCAGCCACTACATCTTCATCCATTTTGCCTGAATCAATATCATAAATATCTACAACAGTATAATTTGATTTTTGATTTCCATCCACAACATATCCTATATATTGTGTATTATCCATATCATCCGAATCTAGCATCATCATTTCAACTTCATCATCATCATTATAAAATATAGTTATATTAGCACCTTCACCTTTCTCTTCTAAAGATTTCAACGTTAATATTGCAATATCTTCTATATCATCTACAACCTCCATTCCATTCGAATCAAATATAACTACATCTGAACTTATTTCAAAATTTTTCTTATCTAATTCTAATTCATCATGTTCAATATCCTCTGTTAACATTCCTGATTTAACTTTATAGCCATTAGTAAATTCTACATTGTTTATTTCAAAATTCATATTTTTATCTAAATCTAATATTTTTTCCATATGCTTTATTTGATGATCTTCATTGAAACTATATTTTATAACATCCCCAATAATATCAGCATCCTTAAAATCATCTTCACTATCATATCCCAAAAATTCTTTTTTATCAAAATCTATTTTTATATCTTTATAGTCATAGTCCCCTTTTTCATTTAATATATCCAGTCTTACAATTGATCCAGCTGTATCTAAGTCAGTTATAATACCGTATTGATAATTAGTCTCTTCATTAATATTTGAATCTGCAAATACTAATGAACCTGTACTTAATAGCATAGCTCCTGCTAATACACAACTTCCTACTCTTCTTTTTAATCTCATAATTAACACCCCTGTTTTTTTATTTAAGTAATAATTATTATGTATATTTGGTTTTTTAATACATAATTATTACTTTCTATGATGATTATACTCTTATTTTGACAAAATAAAATTACATTAAGCTTAATAGATATTTACTATTTTGTCACATTTATTTACATTTATAATCACTGTATTCAAAATTCGACAAAAGTATTTTGTCAATATATACATACTCATTAAATCTTAGAAAAATTAACAAAAGTAACATTAAATAATTGATATTTATATAAAAATACAATTTTACTTTTTATTTATATAATTCATATCCCCAAAAAAATACTCCATATAAATGAAGTATTTTCTTTATTAAGCTATCTTATTTAATTGTTTTTTTAATTCATTTTTTATATTATTATCTTCTATGTATTCTATTGCTTTATTGTAATCATCTTTTGCATTTAATTTATACTCTGCATCATTATTAAGCTTATATATAGTGATATTAGCCTTTGCTCTATTAGCATATGCATATGCCAAGCTTTCTTTTTCATTTAATTCTATAGACATCTTTATTATTTTATCAAAACAATTATATATATTATTCTTTAGACTTTCATCATACTCATTTTGTATAATATCAAAATATATCAAATTTCTAGCTTCTAAATACTTTAAGAAATACAATTCCTTTAGCCTTATATCTTTTTCTTTGACTGCATTTGCAAATACTCTTTTCCAATTTGCTAAAAAATTATTTTCTAAAAAATTAATTGCTTTTTTATGTTTGTTCTTTTTTACATAGAATGTAATTTGCTCAAACAAACTCCCAAAGTTTTTTAACCTAAGAAAATTCATTGCTTTGGATTCACAATAATATCCGATAATAATGATTAACCCAATACCTATGTACTCAAAAACCTTTCTATAAGAATAAAAAGCTTCGTCCAAAAAAGTTTTTGTTCCAAGAATAAGAATACTAAAAAACATCACTTTGATAAATATAATAAAGAATCCCAATATATTATATTTTACTTTTAATTCTTTATAATAATAATTCATACAAAAAACCCCTTTTTCTTAATAATTGACACTCATAATAGATAATATAACAATCAAAGTTTAATATCTACTAAACTCATCAAAAATAGTAAATATTACTTATTAGAGTTAGTTTTTTGTACCTAAATTTAAAATCAAAATAAAAAAGACTGTTATACATAAGAAAATGCTACAATATATTGTTTTATAAATTTAATCAATATATTATAATTTTCATTCCTATGATAACAGCCTCTTTGATTAATTTTTATATATCATAATTGACTATATTTTTGATTTTCTTTATTATTCCCTTTGTCATTTTCTTTATTCTTAATTAATTGCTATTTCTTCTACTGATGTTGTTACAAGTTCTGCTGAATCCTTTGATGTAATTAGTGCTTCATCATAAGTTAATATTCCTGAAGCAACAACGTGATCCATAAATGCTACTACATCTTCCTTTAACAAGTCCTCTCTTACTTCATCCACAGTTATTGTTGTTTTTCTTCCATCATCCCTATTAAATTTCATAGCTAATACTTTTTTCATCATCAAATCCTCCAGTTTTTCAAAATTTTCAGTAAAGACTTTAATTCCTTTAATAAATCAATTATTTTCTTTAGATATTTTGTTGTTTTATTTAAAAAATTAAAGTCCAACTTGATTTGTTTTAACTTTTTTACCCCTGATAAATAAGGCTTTCGTCAATTCTTTTTACTTCTAATGCTGAATTTTTTTGAAGCTTTAGTAATTCGTCTTTGAAGTCACTTAATTCCTGAGCTGTTGCAGATGTTTTGAAGTTTGAATAGGTTTTGTTTCTTGTTATTGTTTTGCCTTCTTCATCTAACCCCATGTCATATTTGATTCTTAAATTTGTTTCTAATATCTTTGCTTGTGCTGGCATATTACCATCTCCTTTCACCTATATATATGAAATGAAGTTTGATTTATGTACAAAATAAAAAAAATCAATAAAAATAAAGCTGTTTCACTAAAGAATTTTACTACAATATATTGTGTTATAAATTAAAAATAAACACAACATACTGTTTGATTTTTTCTTAGTTCAACAGCTTCTTCTTATTGATTTCATATAAGATATTATTTCATTCAAATTGTTTTTTTATATATTGTTTTTTATATTACATTAGATTTTTTTTATTTCTATACTCTTCTTTAGTAAATTTACAACCTCTAATCTTTTTTCTTCAGTCAGTTCTTCACCATATGAAATTTCACCTTCCTTTAATAGTAGATGCATAATATCTTTTAGTAATGCTTCTTCTTGATTACTATTTTCTATATTAATATCATCTTTTAAAGGATCATATCCCGCAGCAATTAATACTTCATTTGTGCTTACAAACTCTGAAGCCTTTGAAATCTTTATAGCATAATCATAACTTGGTTGACTTAACGATTTTTCGTTTAAATAATAATTTAAACTAACTCTACTAACACCTGCTAATTTTGCAAACTTAGTTTGAGAATTTTCACCCATAGCTTTTCTTAAAATATTAGCCCACTCTTCCTTCACAAATGTTTTCATAACAATAACTGCTACTCAAAATATGGACAAAAGTATCCATATCGAGATTATTACTGTTTCAACGTACTCGATTTCATAATTTATAAAAATATACTACTTTCGTTTGTATAGCACTTCACAGTCGTTAATTCCCGACTAGCCATCGGTACATATATACGATTACTTTACTTTGTAATTTCGTATATTTTAGCATTCTCTAAATTAATAGAAGCATTATAATCTCTATCTAAAGTAGAACCACACCTATTACACTCATAGTTTCTATCAGATAATTTTAAATCTTTTTTATATGCTCCACAAACACTACAAGTTTTACTTGATGGATAGAATCTATCAACAATTCTTAATTCAATTCCATTTAGTTTGCATTTATATTTAAGTTTTACTCTAAACTCATAGAATTTTTGTTGTTCCACAGCTTTAGACAAATGCCTATTTTTCATCATACCTCTAACATTTAAATCTTCAATAGTTATATAGCTTGGTTTTTGCTTAACTATTTCATTAATCGTTTTATTTATATAATCTGTTCTAATGTTAGATAGTCTTTGATGAACTCTTTGTACTTTGACTATTTGTTTTTGGATATTTTGCCTAGTAGCTTCTCCTTTTCTTTTATTTTTTAATTTCAAACTTTCATATTTCCTTGAAAGTTTTCTTTGTTCTCTTTTTAATTTTTTTTCTATCTTCTTAATTCTGATAGTTTTATTAATATTTTTAAATACTCTACCATCTGAACAAATAGCTAAATCTTTTAGTCCTAAGTCAATTCCAATTCCTTTGGTTTTTATATTATTTTTGATATCAACTTCTTCTTCAACTATTACAGACACAAAATATCTATTTGCTTTTTTTGATACTGTTCCACTAATAACTCTTAAATTAGTTGGAATATATCCTTTTTCTTTTAATCTAATCCATTTTAAAGTTGGTATGTTGATTTTGTGTCTTTGTATCTTCCAATCAGTTTTATTATTCTTAGGGAAATATAATTTAACATCAGATTTATTTTTCTTCTTAAATCTTGGAAATTTAGACTTTCCATTAAAAAATCGTTTATATGCAGTTTCTGCATTACATATAGCTTTTTTTCTTGCTTTAGAACCACATAAATTAATCCATTTATAATCATCTAGAACTTTAACTTCATTATTTATATACTTATCAAATTTATTAGCACTTAAAGTAGCTTCTTTTTTAGAAATTAACTCATCTTTATATTTACTATATAACTCTTGGTTTTTAGCTAAGTATGAGTTATATAAATAACGACAAATACCAATAGATTGATTTATTTTTTCAATTTGGCTTTTGGTTGGTTTTATTTCTGTTTTATACGCTCTTAGCAATTTCTTTATCATCTTTTATTTTTTTCTTATATTTTCTCAATCCATAGATACGACAAGAAAATACATCAAGTACTGAAATTATGTCTTGAACTAATTCTTCTTGTGGAGATAAAGTTTCATTATTTACTACTACTATTTTAGTATTAAATTTCCCTAAAAACCTTTCAAACCAACTAAATCCAAATCTTATAAATCTATCTTTGTGAGTTACATATATAGTATCTATTTTATTTTCCATGCATTCGTCTAAAAGCTTATTCCATTTTTTACGATTATAGTTTAATCCACTTCCAATATCTTTAATAACTTCATCTAAAATAATACCTTTAGCATTTACAAAATTTCTCAAAAAATCAATTTGATTCTCTAAGTCATCTTTTTGATTATTAGTAGACACTCTAGTATATATAACTTTTTTCCTTTCTATTTGTTCTTTAACTCCTTTGTAATCTAAATATTGGTCGTAGGTATAGTATCTTCGATTAGTTGGAGTACGCTTTGCTTTGAGTATATTTTGTCTATCCCACCTTTGAAGTGTTTTTACTGATACATTCAACAACTCAGCAAAATCTTTTGGTTTGTAATTTACAATGTGTTTCATGTGTTCATCAACTCCTTAGTAAAATACAAACACATTAAAATACTTTTGTCAATAAATTTATTAACTACAGGTCATCTCCTTTTTATATTTAGCTATTATAAATTCATTTTACAATAAATTTTAAAAAAAATCAAATTTATATGTACAAAATTGTTAATTGACAATGCTTTCATTTTTTTGTATATAAAAATTATAAAATCATATTACAACATATTTTGTAATATGATTTTACAACAATAATTGTAATATTTATCTTCTTAAAATAAAATTTATTGTAAATTCACTTTACAAATATTTTTTACAATGTTATAGTATTAACATAGCCAAACCAAATTACAATTTTTTATAACTCCTTCTAAAGGAGCTGTTGCAATAAAAAGAAACGGTATAATATATTATTTTATTAATTTTGATTTGTAAAATAATACATTATAAATACAACACTTAATACAACAGCTCCTTTAAATACAAATTAGAAAAAGGTGATATTATGAATACTAAAAATAATTTTTTAAGTTATATAAAAAAAAGCATAGAATTTAAAGCCTTAGATTTTAAAAAACAATATAATAAATTAAAGAAATCAGAATATTGTACTTCAAACATATCTATTTCTTTAGAAAATAAAAATTCTTATATAGATTATATTCCTTGTGAATCTTATGAAACTGATGATAATGATATTTATGATTTTTTTGATTCTTTTTTTAATAGAAATCAAATTTCTCAAATAAAAAACTTATATTTGAAGCTAAAAATAAAAATAAAAATGCTTTAGATCAAATAATAAAATATTTTAAGCCCTTATTATTAAAGAATTCTGTTGTCGATGGGCATTTTAATAACGACTGTTATCAAGATTTGGTTGTTCAATTAATCAAATGTGTTTATACATTTGAATTATGACATGTTTATTTTTTTATAGGTTTATTAAAAATATGATAAAATTAAATTCTATAAAAAATTAACATACAGTTTAGGGAGTGTTTTCATTATGAATCTAGAAAATAAAATAGAGATAGTTGGGGAAGGTAAACAAATAAAAGAATATATATTAAAATTACATGGTGTTAAATTAAACGATAAAAAAAAATAGATTTTATTTTGAAAGTTTATGCATCAAAATTAAATATTTATCCTCAAACTTTAAAACAATATCTTCGATCTAAAACTATTAAATCTAATAAATTCAAATTAAAGCTAGAAAAAATAATAAAAAAAAAATTAATTCAATCATAAAAACAGTTGAAATTCAGTTGTTTGAATATAGTCTTAATATTTTATCTAAAATAAAAAATTCCAAAAATATAAATAGTTCAAATTTTAATAATAGTATATTAACTAGAACTTTTGAAATTCTTAAATATTGTAAGCAATTTGATTTTAAAAAAATAAAATATCTAAATATATTTAATTTAGCATTGTTTGATAAGAAAAAAAAGAATTTTGATATGGCTATTAAGAATTTAGAAAAAATAATAAAAGAAAGCAATGAACAAGATATAAACTTAAAAGCTTTGATTACTTTATCATCAATCTATATAGAAAGAGATGAATTAAAAAAAGCTAAAGAAGCTATAAAAACAGCAATGGATTTAGATATCAAGACAAATTTTAGATATACTAATCTCAATATATATAAAGAAGATACAAAGCTTAATATTAATGATAAATTTGAAAATATATCTTTTTTCAAACTAATTATTCATATGAAATTTTTTAGAGAAAAGAATTTAAATATATTAAAAAATATATTTGATTTTATAATTAATTTTTACAAAAAAAATAAAAAAAATAATCTTATGAAACTATCAAGTCTTATTCAAAAGCTTATTTTTCAAAATAAAAATGTCTTATTAAAATCTATATTAAAGGAAAAATTTAGCGAAATAATTATACATTTGATAAATTTATTTATATGTAGAATAACTATAAGTTTGACTTATACATGAATTCTATTTAAAATTATAGATGACATTACAGAATTGACTAAAACTTACTTAGGAGGCACTTTCATGGAGTTACTTAAGCTAAAATTACTTGAAGAAATAAAAAAAATAGGTATAGAAAATATAAACATTAACAATACATTGATAAATTTAAAAAATAATATAGAAAAACAAAATAATAGCAATAGCAAATAATTAATAAAATAAAAATGAATAAATTTAAAATAAAGTTTCATATTTTAAGATGCTTTCAAATTATTCTGTAATATTAACAATTACAAATTAAATAAAAGATTTTAAACTTTGATAACTATTAAAACTCACCTGTATTCACATGATAAATAATTATTAAATTCTCAAAAAAATAAAAAGATATCTTAAAAATAATTTTTTAATCATTTTTAAGATATCCTAATTCTTTCACACTTTATACTATTTATATTTTCTCAATTTCTATTATTTTTACTTACTTATTTTAATTAAATCCTACCTTCTATAATTATCATCATTTTATTTATCTTGTCTATAATATCCCTATTACTAGATTCTTGAGAAAGTCTAGGAATTAAACCAATAGCCGATTGTATATCCTTTAGATTCTTATCTTTTTTATAAGATTCATTAAGTTTAAGGGCACACACAATATCTAAAAGAGCGCTATTAATACTTTCTCCATAATTAAACATACATTCTCCAAAGGACTCATTTAAAATGGTGTTTGATTCATTTCCAAATATTCCAGCTATTGAATTTATATCTGCTGATATTATTTGATTTTTTGATTTTTTATAATATATATAGTCATCATTTTCTAAAATCCATGATTCAAATTTTTCTGTTAAACTTGTACCAATTTGATTATCAATCTCAATTTTTGGAATAGATAATACTATATAATCATATCCCAGTTTAGTATTATAACCATTTGCAATATACTTAAAATCAATTGCATCTGAATAATAATTTATAAAATCTTTAAATTTAATAGGAATCCATTGTGTTATTTTAAATCCTCTAAATTCACTTCTTTTAATTTTAACTATATAATTATTATTTAAAATAACACCAATATCAATTCCTATTTTAGAATTATACCATTCACTCAAAAGCATCCTATCCCAAGTCTTATTAATAAGACCATTTTCATAATTTTCTTCATAACCTAACCAATTGTTGATTTTAAATTCACTATATTTGGGTAAAATGTATTCTACTGGTCGTTCTGTACCTTCTAATATCATAAAATTTTTTATAGTTGTAGTCCCTCCAGCACTTGAATAACTATAATATATTTTTTCTATTGTTTTTCCTTTTCCTGAAATTCTTAAAAAAGGTTTTTCTATCGTGGTTGGTTTATATATATTATCTGATGTACCATCTGTATATCTAATTAATAATGTAGTATTCTTTTCAATATCTTGAACACATTTTCCTACAAAAGTATATTGCGTATTTTTTTTAAATTTAATAGTTGGAAACAGATTTTCATCAAAATTTTTATTTCCAATTCCTTTTATCGAAAATTCCCTTACACTTTTTTGTCTTAATTCAAGCTCTTTATCAATTATATCCCACTTTCCGTCAAATAAATTATCACCATGTATATATAATTTAGGATATACAGGTTCTATACCCTTAAACCATTCTATACTCTGGTCTACATAATCTCCTTCTATACAAATTAGATTTTTCATAATAGTTCCATTTGGATCACTTCCTTTTTTATCAAGACTAATAAAAATATAACCACCTGTAGGTGCTATAAATTTAAAATTATGATTTTTAGATCCTTTGAGTATCATCCTCTTTGTTGTATAGTTAGACGTTGTTAGTCCATTTGCATTATAAATAGTAATGTATGTTTCTTCTATTGACTCTGCTTTTATCGTATATGTTTGTCCTGGTATGACACCTAAATAGCATCCTGTACCAATAAATCTACTACTATAGGACATTATTTTTATAGAATTATCAGTTATATCTGTAGGCATAGGAGAATAATCATCTCCATTAACTCTATATATACATTTATTTGTATCTATTAAATTTTGTCTAAAATCTCCCTTAAAAATTGGATTTATTAATGTGGATATTGTAGGTATGATACTTTTTATTTCTTTTGAATTTAAAGATATTTTATGATTTATCATACTATTTTTTTCTTTGTCTATTTTTTTAAATTGATTTTCTATTAAATCTGTATTTTTATTTAATATTTGAATATCTGCTAAATCGCTATAATCTGGCTTATTTGTACCTAAAAATTTATTTTTTTTCATACAAAAACCTCCTTTATTATATATATATCAATATCTTCTTTCCAAGTTACTGTTTAAAATCTTATTTTTTCTTTTATCCATTTAATTTTTTATTGATATAATTTCATTTAATTTATTTATTATTTCTTCTATTTTTGCATCTTTAGATAATTTTTCTATAGACTTATTCTTTGAATTTATTTCTATTCCATGAACTATATTTTTTATCGCGCCCTTTATTGATGATGGATATTCAAATGAACAATTTCCAAAAGATTCATTTTTAACTATAGCTAAATCTTCTTCCAATAAAGACCCTAAACTTTTTATATTTGCTAATGTTCTTGTTTGCGATTGTTCTTTATAATAAATGTAATCATTATTTTTGTCTATCCAATTTTTTAATTTTTCTTTAACATTAATCCCAATATATTTTTCCAATTCTAATTTTGGAATGAACAGATACAAATATATAATTTCATTTAATGATCCATGAGCATATATATGTTTTGCATCCAAAGTATTATCTTCAATAAAAATAAAATCTCTAAATTTAACTTTAATTTTTTCATAAATTCCATAATCTATATTTAATGTTATCTTGCAATAATATACATTTTCTTTTTCTTCGATTGATAATATTTCACCTAAATAATCACTCAACAAAATTTTTTTCCAATATTTCGTTAAAAATCCATCTTCATATTTTTCATCATTTGCTAACCAATCATTTAATTCAAATTTACTATATTTTGGTGGTATATTTTCTACTAAACTTAACATTTTATTATCAGAATAATCTTCAATTCCTAATTTAGTCATATTGATAGCAAAAATCCCATCATTTCCATCCAAGTAAATATAATCAAAGTTATTTTCACTATTGTCTTGAATTTTAACTATACAAGTTTTAGGATTTTTACTTATCCTAAAATTTGTATAATAATCTGCATACTCATTTAATTGTCCATATCTTTTTGCCGCTTTTTGTGTAACTCCATCATTAATATAAAATACAACAGAATCAGTAGTTGCTTTTATTCTTGAATATATAAACCACTTATCCGATTCTTTTGGGTTTTTATCAATAATTTGATGAATATTTTGAAATTGTTTATTTGCTAATAATCTTAATTCTCTATCTTCTATTGATGTATCCAAATAATTAGAAAACCAAAAATCATAATTATTTAAATTATGATTTTTTATAATATTAGTAGCTGGTATATTTCTTATTTCTACTTTTGGATTGGATGGTTCTACATTTTTAATATATTTATACGTTTTTGTCAATTCATCAATTGATAATAGATATTCATTATCATCAATTAAAAATATTGCTATATTTTTAATCGAAATAGTATTTTGAACTGCATCTTCATTCTTAACTTGTACCCTATAACCATAACCATTTGTTTCTGATAAACTTGTTGTTATATATGCTTTTATCGCATAGGTATTATAATTATTATTTCTTGGTGTTTGATAGGTAGTGATGTTATCACTCTTATTGTTATTAGTATATAATCTAAATTGAAAAGACTTATTTGCACTAGATTTTATATCTGCTATTATCAATATTTTTTTTCCTTCTAGTCCATTGTATGTTCTCACACCTATACCATAGTATGGTTTGTCTGTTTGAAATACAATTTCATTTTCTTTAAATATTGGTGCTACTCTACCATAATTGTCAAAATTATAATCCGCTTCATTTTCTGGCATTGTAATTAAATTTTGTCTAAAAGCTCCCTTATAACTTATATTAACTGTAGATGGTATGTTGCAACCAAAACTTTTTAATTCATTTGAATCTAATAAAAAATTTATTTCTTTATCTTCGTTTAATTGTTGATGATTTTTTTCTAACTCCTCATCTATATAATCCCAATTTTTATTTAATACCATCACATCTGCCCCATCATCATAAGTAGGTTTTGTTAAATTTAAAAATTTTGTTTTTTTCATAAAATATACCTCTACTAAATTAGTTTTTTATAAAATAATTATTTATAACTCTTTGTATCCACATATTTAAATATTATTTACTACTGTCCTAAATACGTCTTAATTTTTATTTTGTATTATTTTCTTGTATATTCTTTAATCTTTCTTCTATAAATTTTGGGAAAATAACACCTAATGCACTTAGATTTTCTATTATTGATATCCCTTCATTTCCAATATAAAAATAAATAGTCATAGTTTTAAACATAGGATTCTCTAAATTAGATATTATATCTAATTGATGTGCTATTATGATTACCATAAATATTGCGATTTTTTTTAGTATCCCTTTAAAACCCAATTGACTAGATATATTTTTTTCTTTTATTCCTTTCATTATTCCACTTATATAGTCTGTTAAAAGAAATAAAAATAATATCTGTATATTATTATCCCAAGTTCCAACAAGTATACTTCCCAATGTCCCTAAAAGTACAATTAAAGAATTGTTTAATATTTTATCTTCCAATACACCCCTCCTAAGCCTTGTATTCCATTCCTTAGATAAATATTTTCTTAGATTTGAATTTTAGGACTTAAATGTAAATCCATTTATATAGACTTTATTTGATGTAAATGCAGACCCTTTATTCTCATAGTTTATTCTTACCACAGAGTCTCCTTTATTATTTTTGGTAAAAAACACTGATTGAACTATTAAATCTTTTGCATGATTTCCATTTCCAAATAATCCTTTTAACTCTCCCTCATAAATTGCACCTCTTATTACACCATAATCATCTAATCCTGCAACTGGTATATTACATCCATTTTCATGCCAAGAACCTGAATATGTTTTATTATTTTTAACAAAACTTCCTGTTACAAAACGAAAATGTCCATAAAATGAATCTACTCTTAAAGAAATAGCCCTATCTTCATTTTCGATAACTATCCAACCTATATTCTTATATTTATGTTCATCTCTAAGCATATGTCTACTAAACTCAACTATTCCACTCCCTTTTTTAAAATTAATTCTTTGCCCTACACTAACTTTTGAATATGAAAATGATGTATAATCATCATCTGAACTAATATTATTTATCCTGCTATTTATACTGTTTATGCTATTATCATGAGCTGCAACTTTTACATTTAAATTATTCAGACTTCTTGAATTATTAGATAAATCTTTATTTATTTTATTTATTGATGAATCATATCCAATAAATTTTCCATTAAAATTTTTATTATTTGAATCCAATGTATCTATTCTTCTTTTGTTATTCGAAATATCAGATTTATTGTTAGATATATTTTTACTTAAACTAGATATCTGTGATTTATTTAAATTTATTCCACCTTGACAATTCACATTATTTGTATTTAATTTATTTTCAATGCTATTTAATTTATTTATATTTGAAGTTATTTTATTTTTTAGATTTGATATTTCCACAGTAACAGATGTATTTACATCACCTACAGTTGATTCTATTTTTTTTCTTAATTCATTATATTTATTATTTTGATTTTGTAATTCTTTTTTTAAATTTTCAGATTTATTAAATGTATCCATAGATCTATCATCTATATTTCTTAATTTTTTATCTACCTTTTCAAAATTTTCATTAAATTCAGCCCTACTGACATTATCCTCACCTTCCCATTTATGCAATTTATATTCCTTTGTTTTTGAAGTACTCATTAAAATCCTCCTCTTTATTTATCTTGCATTAAAAAAAGACCATTAACATCAAACAAATTATTTTATAATATTAGTATTCAACAATATATACAACAATTTTTCCATTGATGTAATAGCCTTTTTAGTTATTTTTAATCCTTTTTATTTTTATTTAAAAGTTCTAAACCTTGCCATATATATTTTCCCATTTGTTCAAAATTCATATTCAATGCTTCTAATTCATCCCATTTTATAAAATCATAGATTATTTTTATATCTATATGTGCAGGAATAAATGTTCTTGCTATTTTCTTTAGATCCAACAATAAATGTTGTTCAACGTAAATATCATTAATTCTTATATTCACAGTCATATTCTCAAAATCTTCTGTTATCTCACAATCATAGAACATATTAATAAGTTTTTTGAGTTCAGTTATATTCATAACCTTACCAATTGCATATCTATTAGCTAATATGAATTTTTGTCTTTGTTCAATATCAACAGATGAAGATTTCTTTTGATATTCAGCCTCATGATAAGGTAACATAAATGTTGCTGCATCTATAAGAAACTGCTTTTTCATCTCATCATTTTTGGAAAACTGTTCTCTTAATTTCGAACCATATATTCCCATAAGAATATCTATTATCTTTGATTTTCTATAATAAATAGGCATATAATTTATCAAATCTTTTCTTATGTTTCTTCTCCAAGATGCTACTTCAGCGTCCACATCTGATTTTGATTCAATATAAAGTTTTTCACATTTTTCTTCAACAAGATTAGCATTTAATACTGTTTTTGATTCAATATCAACAAATGTATTGTCCAATTTATTATTATAAATATCAACAATACTCTTGCCTTGTAGATTTAGCTCTCCCATTAAACTTTTCCAAGTTCTATTTTTTAAGTCTTCATATTTTAATTTTTTTAAGTCTTCATAACTAGCTCCTAATGTTATAATCATTTAATCACATCCTAGGATATTCTCATTGTAAATGCACCTTGAGGTATCTTCATTTGGTCTGATATATCATACACCTTAGGGAATTCAAACTCTCCATACCATATAAGGTTTCCTTCTTCTTCTTTATCAAACACACCTATGAATCTTACTTCTCCCCAAGCTTCTGTAGATACACCAAATAAAATATCATCTTCATTTGTAACCTCTCCAGCATTAGAATTTATAAAATTCGCACTTACTCTATGATATCCACTTTTATTTATTTCTATACCATTTTCCAATGGGTTTTTGTCAAACAAACCTATATATATGTTTTCAAAACTCTTTAAAGGTTCATTTCTAAACATCAAATTCATAATTTTGTTTTTCATATAATCTGTTAATCCACCATTCATAATACTCCTCCTTAATTAATTGTTAAACTATTTAAATAGCCAACTTCCCCTTCCAAAAGATCTATATCTTCAAACTTATTGTTTATTTTAAGTTCCACATAATCAATAATATCTTCGTGATTTAGAAGTATTTTAGCTATTTCATTCTTTCTTATTTTTTGAGCTTTTTTAAAGTCCATGTTTTTTAGGTAGAATCTGATTTTTGATTCTATTTCTTCTTTTAGAATCTCTTTATCTACACCATCTTTTAATTCCAAAGTCAAAGAAATATCTAAAGATTTTTCTTCACAACCTTCTATACTAACCATTGCACAAGGCATTCTATAAAGCTCGATGTACTCTTTTACTTCATCTATTTTTTCCTTAGATGGTGTTCTATTATTCTCATCAATCAGAACTATTTTTAAGGTTTTTGGGCCATCAAAAACTTCATAAACTATAGCATCCTTAATCCCTTTAATATCTTTAGAAAGTTTTTTGTAATAGTTTCCATTACCATATACAACTACATTTCCAACATGGTCTAAATATCTTTTTGTAAGTTCTATATCACTTTCTCTATCTTCTCCACCTGTTATTAGTTCTTCATTTGTAAGACTTAGTACACCATATATTGAGGTCTTAAAATATTTGATACTATTTGGTGGCATATTCGACTCTTTGCCTGCCTCTATTGCTTCAATTAGTATCTTAGCTTGATTAGTTTCATCTACTTTCATACTTTCTAAAACCTTAAACTCAATTGTTCCATCTTCATTTGTAACTATTGAATTTCGTTCTACAAAAGCGCCTTCCTTGGCTCTTATATTTATATATCCTCTAGCTTTTTTACTTTGCTTTCTTTTTAGCCCTATTTCTAATGCCTTTATATCAAGTATTTCATTACTCGCAGAATTTTTGTGATTCCCAACAAAGAAGGATTTGATATTTTCTTCTCTTTTGTTATCAAGTTCTTCAAGTTCAATCGAAACAGGCTTTAGTACATCATAAAAAAAAGACCCTTCAGATTTATCATAATCAGGATCTATAAGTTCAAGCATACGTCTTTGAAATTCATCTCTATTCATAAGCCATTTGTACCTCCTTTTTAAAAGATTCATCCTTTAAATTAACTACAAAATCTATATTCAAATAAGGATTATCCTTCGTTATTTTAAAATTACTAAGACTTTGTATTTTAGGATGTTTGGTTAATGCCTTTGTTATCTCTCTTTTTATTTCTGATTCAACAAAACTCTGAGTATAATTATGCCCAACAAGTAAATCTTCTATCTTCATTCCATAATCTTTATTCTCATAAATTTTGTATCTATCTTTTTTGGTTCTTAGGATTTTTTCTATCCATATTTCTATACTCTTTTTTCCTTCTACTTTCTTTATATCTCCATCTTTTAGACAGAACTCATTCTTATCAAAATCAAAGAGAAGATTTTTTTTGATTTTTTTATATTCTTTTTGCAAAATAGAAGGATTGATATCAAAATTCTTTGGAAATATCATAATTTCACAACCTTATCTAATATAAAATATTTTTGATTATCATATAAAGGTAGTACCAATACTTCATCATTTAATTTAATGCTATAATCTTTGAATATAATTGTTCTTTGATCACTTAATCGACCATTATACTTAGTTACATACTCTCTTTGATGGTCTTTTAATACCGCACTACTAAATAACAAATCCTCTTTATCTAATACTATCTTATTGTTATCAAGCATTAATTTTATATCAGGAAAACCAGCTATGACTGTTGCTACTTCTATTTTTAGTGGCATTACATTATCTCTTTCCTTAAATAGTTTCGCTATCTTGCTATATCCATCCATAAAATTCCTCCTATAACTTAATACATTCTCTTATATTTATATTCATTTTATAAATACCATCTTCCAAAATATGATTAGCATTTATTATCTTATAATCCCCATTTATTTTTTTGTCTTTTAATTTTATAATTCTATTTGCCCTAAAATGAGGATTTCCCATAAGTTCTAAACTGTATTCATTCTTTATCTTTTTATTTTCTTTTAATAAATTATTTGCAATATTCTTAGCCTTTGCTATATCTTTATCTTCTATAATTTTTACATCTTGCAATAGACCATATTTGTCTATAAGCGAATTATCCTTTGCTTCATATTCAAATTTTGAATTATTTGCATTTGATATTACTTTTATAGAGTTCTTCATATTTTCGATGCTTATATTCAAAGTCTCTTTTATAACAAAATCAAATACATTTTTCTTGCTTAAATTCGAACTCATAACAAATGAAGAATCTATTACATTTGACATCTCTTCATACAAATAAAATTTACCACTTTTTATTTCCATATAATATTTTTGTTTGCTTTCTTTAAACGCAATATCTATAAGGTCTTTTATAATATCACTTAGTCTTTCATTTCTATATATTTTTTTGATATTAATATTTATATTTGCAATACTTCCTATTTTTATACCTGCATCTTTAACAATTTGGGCTATTGCATCACTTATTTTTTCATTCTTAAATTGATAAGTTTCTTTAGATTTGTTTAGATAAAAACCAAAGTCAAAAGCCTTATATTCTACAGTATTTTCGTCTTCTATGGATTTTTGGACTATTATCGCTCTTATAATCTCATCTTTATCTTCCAAAGTAACTATCGAGCCTAATTCTATATCCAAATTCATAAGTTTTTTATTAACCTTAAAGCTCAGTTCCTGTGATAATTCTTCGCTATTTGATTTAAACTCTAATCTCAATAAGAACTTCGTTATATCTACTTTGTTTTTATTTATTAAATATAATTTAAGCATATTAATAATCCTCTAATAGATTGTATTCTTTAAATTTGATTTTGTAATAAACATCCTTGCTACCATCTTTCATACCATATTCAAATTCTTCAATCAAAACAGGAATATTAACTATTCCATCCATAGCATCTTGACTTGTTATTATAAGCCTCATCGGTAGTTTTCTTTGTATAAATTCTTCAATCTTTGAACTAAATTCAAAACCTTTTAGCTTTTTATTTTTAGATATTTCACAGTCCAAAAAAGGAAAAAAACTTTCCCAAGATATCGTCTTTAATTTTTTGTCCCCAAGTACAAGCATTTCTTCTTTATTTATATTATTTATACAATTGAAATTAGAAGATGATGTTATACTGAATTTAGGTGGAATTATAGGAAATCTAAGAACTTCTTCTCTATTGTTAATAGATAAAAATATATCCATTTTATCACCTCTTTTTAGATATTTAATAATTTATAATTAATATTTGTAGCCATTATATTAGCTAGTTTAAGAGCTAAATCATTTAGTAATTTACCATTTAAATTATTTATATCTATTTCTTTATTTGTTTTTAATTTTTTATTTAGATTTTCTATTTCTTTTAATGCTTTTTTTATTTCTTCCTTAGTTAAGTTGATTTTTTTATCTAAGTTCTTATATCTTTGATCTGTTTTTTTCTTTTCCTTAGTTTGAGTATTTAATATATTTTTCTTATCTAATTTCTGAGTTTCTAAAGCTTTATCAACTTTTAGATTCACCGTATTTAATTTTTTACTTCCCAAATCATTTATTGATTTCTTATCTTTTGTTGATTTTTTTGTATTTTTTAAAATATTATTATCTTTGTTATTACTTTTCATTGAAGGTTGCATCATAACACCTACATTAAATGTATTTGTTGCAAATTTACCAGCCTTACCTAAAAGTCCTCCTACTAAATTAATAGGAGATAATAATACTTGTTTAGATATATCTTTAAAGTCAGCCATAGGAAGTGATAAGTCCCAATTTTTCTTTAAATAAGATTTTGCGCTTTTTAGTTTATTTGCTACAAGTTCTTTTGGTTTTTTAAATATATTAAATTTATTCAAAGCAGATTTGGCAAAGTCTATTGATTTTTTGCCTATATCCTTAGCATCTTTTAATAATTTCTTTGGATTTTTGATATAGGATATTCCTTTATCTACAATTTTATTTTTTACATTCTCATAATCTTTTAGTAGTTTTTTAGGATTTTTTAAGACTTTCTTTCCATAATTAAATGCATTTCCTGTTGTTTTCTTTGCGAAATCAAACATTTTACCAGCAGTGTTCTTTGCAAAATTAAATGTATTCTTCGCTAATTTTTCAGTTGTTTTATTAAATATAAGTCCACCAACACTATCTCCTAATTTCTCTCCTATATAAGAACCCACCATACCACCAACAGCTGTTCCAACAGGCCCCAAAGCACTTCCCAACGTTGCACCAAGAGCACCACCAGCATACATTCCAGCAACACCAACAGATGCCTTTAATGCTCCTGTTGTATTTCCTTTTAATGCTTCCTTACCAACCTTGATTACTGAATAGGCTCTATCTAGTGTTGTTCCAATCCCAGGTAGTTTTTTAAACATTTTTAATGGCTTAGTTAGTTTTGATATTTTCATATTTTTTAAAGATTTTAGGCTCTTTAGAGCATTTTTATTTAATAATTTACTTGGATTTAATTTAGCTAGATTAAGTTTATTTATCTTTAGATTCTTAGGTCTTATATTCTTTGTAATATCAGCAGTTTTTTTAAAAGCTCTCGTTACTATATTTTCTTTAACTAATGCTTTTATGGGTTTCATTTTTATTACATCATCAATAGAAGAAGCTAAAGTCTTTTTATAATTGTTTATAATTTGAGGCTTTTTTATAAAGTATTTATTTATATTTTTAGGGCTTATTTTGATTTTATTTTCTTTTGTAATTTTTAATATATTTTTTATACTTTTTCCTCTTAGAAGATTCTTTGCCTTTGCTTTATTAAAATTCTTATTTGATTTTTTCATAAGGTCTTTAAACATTATTTTTGTATTTTTCCTTATAAAATCTTTGGAATTTTTGACCCCTTCTTCTAAACCTTCTTGTAATGCTACTTCTCTTGATGCATAAGTTAATAAATTTAGTGCAGGGGTTGCAAAATCTTCAATTTTTTTATCTATAGCTTCTTTTGATAATTTTTGCTTATTTTCTTTCATATATAACCTCCTTTCCAAATATTTTAGAAAATAAAAGAATGATTCTTAATTATTTATCAAGCTCTTATTACAACTTTGTCTTGTATTATCAAAAATCATTCTTTCTTTATTTATTCAATTTTTGAATTATTTTTCATAGATGCTATAAAAAATAATTTTTCTAATTTTGAGAGGTTTAATAATTCTTTTAGAGAATGTCCTTTTTCTAAATAATATGAAAACATATTAAATAAGGTATTCTCTTCTATTAGTTTTTTATATCATCAACCAATTTAACCGACATCTCATCATAACCAGCTGTCTTTAATATAGTTACACCCAAATTAGATATCTCCCCTGCTTCAAAAATCTCAGATACAATATCTAAAGGATTAGAGATTTTGTATGCCTCATGAAGTTTTTTATCTTTTAAGTTTGGTTCTACTACAGATTCATATATCAAATATTCATCACAATTTTCCATCTCATATGCTTGCATACATATATCTCTTGATGGTTTTTTTATCTTTATATTTCCATTTAAACTGTTTACAAATACTAGTTTATATTCTTTTTTACTCTCTTTTATTTCATCCGCTTTATTTATAAGATCCACTAATTTAACTGTTTGTTGCATATTTATCCCACCTTTTTAATAATTGTATCTTTCATTAAATACATATTTTAAGCTTAATAATAAGAACTAAATTAACTATTTAGTTCTTATTATTATTTAATTTCTTATTAATTTCTTATTATTTAACATCTATTAAATCAGGAAAATCAACATTTTCTAATTTAAATCCAAATTTATATGTTCTATCTAATCTTTTGCCCATCTCAAACTGTGCTAATACTACTTCATTAAACCAAATATTATCTATTACAACTCTTTCTGTTCCAAACGAATCTGGGTCAGCAAGCTTTACAACTAATTTACTTCTTATATCCTTGCCTTCTTTCCAAGCATCAACAATTTTTTTGACACCTCTTGAATATACCTTTTTGATTTTGAAATTCCCTTCTGATTTGAATCCAGTTATCTTGCTGTCTTCATCCATAGAACCAGCCATAGTTACTTTTTCTCTAACTGCTGTTGTTTTTGCCTCTATACTTTCAACTTCATATACTAATTCATTATCCCACCACATTTGTCCATGCGTTCCTAATATTTGTCTGTATCCTTCTAATTTATTCATAATAACCTCCGAGTAATTTTCTTATTTTTTAATATCTTAATAAATTATGCCTATATTATAAGCATTCCAAATGATAAGTCTTCCATTGCATCAAGTGGGCTTCCCTTAGCACTTAAAAATATCTTACTTTCTGTATTAAATTCTTTAATAGCTTGTTCATCCATAGTATCAACATCAAGACCTTTAGATTCTATATAAATTCTATGAGCTTGCATGTCTATTACTGCTTTAGCTTCTATATTCGGATCTAATATTTCATCTCTTTGTAATTGTTTGAAATAAGCATTTATTGCAGATAAGAATAATATCTTGTTATCATATGAATTATTTACCTTACCAACATATTCTTCATCAAATACTTTGTATATATCTTCTTTTATTTGATCTACTGCTTCTACAATCT
Source organism: Peptostreptococcaceae bacterium AGR-M142 (assembly GCA_045345765.1). Classification (GTDB taxonomy): domain Bacteria; phylum Bacillota; class Clostridia; order Peptostreptococcales; family Peptostreptococcaceae; genus JAOARY01. The sequence goes on along the minus strand of CP148265.1, from coordinate 1,591,070 downwards.
TAATCTTTTTGAATTTAGTTCCTTTTTCTTTAGTTGTTGATACTAAAGAGTTAACCCCTCTAGCAATCTTTACATGTTCTCCGTCATTTATAAGGATTAATCTACCTTCATCAATCTCTTTATTTGGCTCATCAAATTCTTTAACCGACTCAACTTCATCTAAGTGGTAATATGTGCTTGATCTTTTCATATTAAGTCCTGCAAGTATCCCAGCTATTCTACAAGTATAATCAGTTCCTTGATATAATTTATCAGCTACTTTGATATCTGATGCTACAAAGTTTATAATTCCTTCACAGTCTGCATCTATATTATTAACAACTGCCTTTATTGTTCTACCTTCATTTCTTTGAGTCTTTGTAAATGTTGTTAGAGCTTGCATTCCTTCTTCATTAGCCCCTGGAATTGCAATATAATTAAATTTCTTGTTCTTTAATCTAGTAAATGCCTTGTTATAATCTACTTCTTCTTCATCTAATCTTTCTACTATTACTTTTGCAGGTATTCCTTTAAAAGTTTTTTTGATATAGTCTAAATTAGTTTCATTCCAATCTATATAATCTACTTCATCTAATGATTTATATATCTTTGTTTCAAAAGTTTTATTTGTATTGTCTTTTAATACTAATGCAACAACACCCTTTTCACTTCTTTTTAATGCTGATGTTCCTAATGTGTAAAATCTAATATCTATTTGTGGTAATCCCATCTAAAATTCCTCCCTAGTTATAAGTGTTTTCATTTTTTGATACTCATTTTGATTTTCATCTTCATTTCTTTTTACAATAAGACTGTAATCCATTCTTAAATTCAAGTTCTTATTATCATCTTTAAATATAAATATCTTGTTAGTAGTTAATACTCTGTTTTGTAATTTTATTTGTTTTTGAAATACCTCTTTTAAGGCTTCTATTATTTTTAATTCTTCATCATTATTTTTTTCCTTAGTTGATAATTCAAGATTTAAATAAAATTCTATTTCTATATGATATTTATTTTGATATTTAATTCTTCTTGGATTTAAGCTCATATAAATATGCTCTTCATCATTTAATCTTTTTTTAGAAATCTTTATATCTTTAAGTTCTTTTTGCAAAAAGTTATAAATAGATTCTTTTATTTCATTTAACTTCATAATTTCACCTATTTCTTTTTTAATTTTTCTTCAGCTGAATTGTTTAAGAAATATCTGATATCTCTTAGTTTATATTCTACTAAGTTTTTTTAGTTAATTGTGCCCGGTTCCTGCTAAGTTTTTGTTATATTTTCGCCCTTATTTTGTCCCATTAGCTGTTTATTTTATAGATTTTGCATCTCATAAAACGGTTTAAGTATAGGAAATAACTTATCTACAGCTTTATTTGCTATCTTTCTAAGCCCCGAAAAAGTAATATAACTTTCTTCATATATTTCATTGTATTTAAACTCCACATTAAGCCATGTTAGATTATCTATATATTTAAGTTTTAGTATTGTTCTTTCTTTTTCATCTAATGATTCTAGTGCCTTTGTGATTTGATTTACTTCTAATTCTATTATTAAGTTCTCTCTTTTTTCTTTTTCTATTAATTTGTCTATTATCTTAATTGCTTCTTCTTTTCTTATAAGGTTTGATTCTATATATGATTTCTTTGAATTCTTTTGTTTTATGAATTTGATTATCCACGAGTCGTCTGCTTTTTCATCAAAGAATAAATCATCTGCTGTTTCTTCGTATTCTTTAGTCATCTCTAGTGCATTAATTCTTTCTTTTGATGCATTTACTATACTTTCTTTGTTTTTTAAATCTTTTAATCCATTAATTATAGTTTTCTTCACAATAATCCCTCCCAAAAATCTCTTACATATAATAAGAAGGAATTTTACACAAAAAAATCAACCACTTTTAAAAATTTTTTTCGAAATTTTTAAAAGTGGTTGATTTTAAATTATTGTATTAATTATTTTTTATAGTTATTTCTGTTACCTTTGTAACACTAGAATTTCCAATGTCATCTGTAATATTTCTGATTATAAGATTCCATTTGCCTTCACTAAGCGCTTCTTTTGGATTTATTATAACAGACATATCTTTTTTAGAATAATTTCCTTCTAATTCAGATGTATTCATCATATAACCATCTACTTCTTGTCCATTTTCTATTGTTTTGCCAAATTCATCTTCTATTTTTATATAACTTATATCAGATATTGGAATATCATCCCATTGTTGTTGAGATGGTGTAAGAATCTGTCCATCAACTCCATTTGGAGTTGTGTTTATTACTTCTTTTATACCATTATTATTTTGAAGCATTTGAACTGGTTCAGTAAAATTAACATATACAGCTCCTGCATCACTTAAATTTAAATAACTCTCTATATCATCAGAACCTGCATAACATTCATTAAGATTATTTACTGATGTTAATACTTCAACATCAAAGTCAGGACTATTCCAATCTGGACTTAATTTAATCATGTTTGATTTGTATATATTCCCATCTACTTCAATCACTAAAGTTAAATCATAATTGAAATAATTATACATAGTACTTTGTGTATCTAGTATCTTAGTCCAATCCTTATTTAATTCAACCAAATATTCACTACCTTCATTTAAAACATTAATATCAAAATCATTATTATCTGAACTTAATCTTAAGTCACCCATTCCCTTTGCCTCTATTGTGTATTTTGCATTAGTTAAATCTATATTCTTATCAAAGTTAATTATAAACTGTTCTGGAGATTGCGCTTCCCAGCTAAAACTAATATCATCATTTAAATTTTCATATGGTAATTCTCCATTGTAGTTTTCATCCACATAAGGAAATTTCAATTCTCCTGTTGTTATATTAAATCCATCATTTGAATATGCATTAATCATTATAATACTTCCATCAACAATTTCACCATCTGGCAATTCTATTGTTAGAGAATCTACTGATTCATCTAATTCATCAAATCCATTAATATTTGCTGTTATAGTTGTACCATTTGGTAGTCTAGTACCATTAAAAACATAATTATCTGGATTTATAGCTTTTATAAGATCTATTTCATCATTAAATTTAATATATATTGCATCATTATTATTTCCTTTATCTACTGTATCAGCAGATAATCCATTCGAAATATTTTTGTATGCATATGCAAATTCTACTACAAAATCTTTTTGTACATCAAATAATAAGGATTGAGACGTAACTCTATTATATTCATCAGAAGCTCCTGCAAAATCTGCTATATTTTTAATTTCTATAATATTTTGACCTTCCGTTAATTTATTATCTAAGTGTATTGTCACTATATTTCTCTTATCTTCCTGTGTATAACTATCTATTTTACCTATAGTTATAGAACCCGTTCCCATCTCTACACCATTTATCAAATAATTATTTATATTCGTTGCAGATAATTCATAGTTTTTATTATTACTATCATATGTGTAAAAAACAGGTTCAGTAAATTCTAATTCGATAGTTTTATTATCTATTGCTTTTGCTTTTAAAAATTCTATTTTTCTAGAATCTGTCACATAATTACTTTTACACTCTATAGCACCTGTAAGTTTATTTTCAAATTCTACTTCAAATGAAGAATTATCAATTAAATAATTATCTTCTACATCTGTATCCAATATCATTTCTAATCCTTTTTGATTTCCTTCTATTGATTTAAAACCTTTTATTTTAAAATATTTTTTCTTATTATCTACTATTTGAGACAGTCTAATATCAAATTTATCACTTGGAAATTGTTCTAAAAATACATGTTCACCAGAAGAAACTTTTGTATTAAAGCTTAAAATCACACTATCCGCACTAATAGATTCCACATATTCTAATTTTAATTCATCCAAAATATTTTCATAAGTCATATTCCCGTATGCATCATAATATTTAACTTCTTTATTTTGTGCAAAATTAAAGTTTTCAAATGTCTCAAAATCAACAATACTTTCATCTGATAATTTGTAGAATATATCATTAGTCATATCGTTATTTAAAGCTTGCTTAACTTCTGATTTTATCTCTTCGTTTGATCCTACATAATTGATATCATATGCATTGTCCCCTATAATAACTGTATTTGTTGGTATTTGTGCAGAAGCTATAGCTCCAGTTGATAGTATCATAGATGTTGCTAATAATATCCTTTTACTCAATTTCATTATATAAATCCCCCTTAATTTATTCAATTGCGATTGATTTCTTTCAAAAATACTTTTTTTAGCTTTTCTTAAAATTAAATGCTTTTTTTCTACTTCATTAGCAATTATATAGTCTTTTATACTCTGTTTCAATATTATACAACCTTAATTTTTTTAAGATTATGTTCTTTATGGATTACTTTACCTTTTTCGACAATTTTCTTTTTTTATTTATAACTCCATATAATTTGGACTTTTACCATTTCACACAAATTTATTAATATAAAAAAAATAAAGCAATCTTGTAATAAATATTTATTACAAGATTGCTTTTATTTTGATTATAATTTATAAATTTTTGATTTATTTTATATTATTCATTCGTTATAGTTACTGTTATATCATCAATATCATCTAATGGTCCTTCTATTGTAAGTGCATCTGGATTTGTTGGGTCTTTTGTTATCTTAAAGTCCTCTCCTGTCCAATCTAATGCAACTAGTAAATCAACTATTGCTTCTTTCGTTGTTTGAACTGCTCCATTTATTGATATATCTGTTTTTATAGTTCTATAACTTACTGGTGTATCAGCAGTTGACGAACCTTCTATTGTTATTGCTATTTCATTTTGGCTATCTGAATTTGTTAAATCAAATTCTACAACCTTTATAATTGGTTGATTATCAACTTTAGCAACTCCTGTTACCACATCTACTTGTGGGAAGAATTCTATTCCAACTGGAACTCTTTCAGTTCTTTGAATTATCTCTAAGGCTTCTAAAGAACTTGGCTCTTTTGCTGTGAAAGTTATTCCATCTGAACCTGATGTAGCTACTGACCAATATGAATATGCATTTGCATTTATTTCATCGACAAGAGCTTGTCTTATATCTATATCTGTTTCTACATTATTATTATTTATAGTTCCTGCATATATTCTATAATCTTCTGTACTAAATGAGTTATTATTAACAGATTGTATTTCTATATCATAATAACCTTCAACTAACGCTTGTCCCATTTGTACTGTTGCTACTTGAGCTTGCCCAACTTGTGGTGCAGTTGCATTTTTAATTTCTAATACAACTCCATCATCTGAATACACAGTTTCTACAACTGTAGCTATATTCGTAGCATCATATACATCTCTTTCAAATTTAATTACATTATTTTCTATATCTTCTAACCAATCTGACGTTCTCATTTCAATGGCATTTGCTATTTGAGTATTTGACATATTTGTAGCTGCTGGAGATATATCAAACTTAGCTATCTCTTTATTATTTGTAGTATCCTTTATAGTTGCTTGATAAATGTCATCTGTATCTAATGAACCTGTTACATGAACTTCAAATTTTTGTTTAGCATCTACTTGTGGCTCTGTATCTGAATCATTTGGATTAACATATACAAGACCACCTGTACCAAATTCTAAGTCTGTATAATCAAATATTTGATCTATATTATCAATTGGGTCTTGAGATGTAGGATAATCAAATACTAATTCACTATCCAAATTAGAGCTTACATCGAACTTAGATATATCTCCTGAAGCAACTCCATCTAATACATTTGCTATATTAGCTAATATATTTTCTAATTGATAAATTTCGATATTTGTTCCAGCTATTCTTATAGCCCCACTTTTGATTGCTGTTGGGTCTGTTTTTAATCTATAAGTTGACTGTTGTCTTACTCCGTCATTTTGTTTTCTTCCTAATTGCGTAACTTCTTGATCTGTTGCTTTCATAAGAAGTTTTGGTCCTGTTACTTCTAAGCTATATATTCTTATAGTATTGTCCTCTGCTTTAACTATAAGCTTTGCACCTATAACTAGATTTTCTGAACCATTTATTTGTTTAGTTTGATCATTATATATTAAATCAAAATCAACTTTAGAAAAATTAGCTTCATCTGCTATTGACGCGACTATAACGTAGCTAGCATTTGCTGGATAAACCATATTAGCATTAAATTCTGCTGCTGTAAGATTAGTATCTAATCTATCATTTACTCCCCCAGCTATTGTTTTTAGTATTTCATTTATAACATAGTCAGCTGTTGATGTTACTCTTGTTTCTCCATTTAATTCGTTAAGAATTATTTTATATTGTTTAGTATTACCATTTTCAGCTTCAACATCTACACTTAGACCTTGATAAGAGATATATGGTGATACTCCTGATGACATTGCAACACCATTAATCATAGCTGTTGCTCCTTCATCAATAGTAAAGTCTGCTACAAAATTAGATGTTATTGTACCACTTGGTATATTCATAGTTATCTCAGGTGGTGTAACACTTTCATCTATTATACCTACAACATCGCCAAATTCATTTGATATTGAACCATTACTTGCTGATTTGAAAATAAATGAATTTATATTATTACCTAATTTAAGTGATTGTAGTACTGTTACGCTAATATCATCACTTGTTAATTTTTCTGGATGTTTTGCAGTAAATGTTATTACTTGACCTTCTGTTATAGATATATTTGTAAATGCAAATAATCCGTCTGCGCCTGCTGTTGTTTCTATTGGTGTATTAGTTCCTACCTTCATACTAACTATAGAATTTGCTTCTGCTTTACCGCTAATTGTTACATCTCCAGCTCTAGGTGTATCATCTAATGTAACTATGCTTGTTTTTTCTAATCCTATTACTTCTATCGCATTTTCTCCACGAGTAGAAATATTTTTTGCTCCATCTATCGCATATGCATAGTAAGTTCCAGGTTCTAAGTCTAATGTTGATATTAGCATATCTTCATTCATTGAACTTACAGATTCTCTTGCTGCCTTATTATTAGTTCTTAACTCTTCAATTTCTTTATATGTGTCTTGAAGTTCTCCTGTTTTCACTATATATACATAACCACTAAGTTCATTACTTTGTACTTTTGCGATAACAGGGAAATCATCATTATTCAATGTATTATAGACAGTCTGTGCCTCCGCTTTAACTTCTGGAGCAGTAACATCTTCTGGATCATCTGGATCTTTTACAACAATATTACTTATATTTTGTTTTGTATAATCATCTATCAAAACATCATTATTATTCGTTACAAGCATTCCAATTTCACCTGAAACAATATCTAAATAATTATGATTTACCTTCATAATTACTTTTGCCACAGTCGTATTTACAATATTTAATGAACCTTGCTCTTCAACAAATACTTCTCCAAAATTTGATATAGAAGGTGAAGAACCTACTAGAGTTACTGTTCCTCTATCTTCTGGTCTTAATACAATATTTTGCACTGTAGTTGATGAATTTTGAGCTTCTATTTTACATCCTTTATATACTTCTAAATACTCTTTATCCTTTATTACATCTCCGTTTAAATATAATATTCTATCTTCTATAGAATCTTTTGTTACTTCTACTCTACCAAAAGATATGTTCTTATCAAATGTCGTATTTGTAAGCTTTACATTACTTTTTAAGTCTATATTCGTTCTATATATTTCAGTCGGATAACTATGACTATATAGTGATATTCCAACTGCATAAGCTGAACTTACATCTAATGTATCTGCTTGAACACCATAAAGTCTAAGTCCAGAAGTAGAATTTGCAGATAATACTTTTATATCATCAGCTTTTACATTTTTTAAATCTAAAAAATCATTAACACCAATATCTACAAAAATAGTTCCATCTACATCTACATTTTCAAATTCATTAAAACTTCCATGAAGATATAAATCTCCTGTTATATTAGCATTTTTTACTCTTATATTATCTCCAAATATATTAACGCTACCATCAATTTCAGTTCTATTATAATTTGCAGGTCCTAAAAACAAATATGAACCAGTATAATCATTTTTATTATTTAAATTTAAAACTTCAGTATAATCATATTCCATGCTTGAACCAGCAAAGCTTTTTACATTATTTGAAATTACTATTTCCGTTGTTTTAAATTTTATAGTCTCTAAATCTGTTATAAGTGTTATTACTACTTTATTTTTATCTTTTATTCCTACTGTTGCACCTAATTTTTGTGCATTTATCCCATCTATTGTGTAATTTTGTATATTCAACGCAGAGTTTTGATCTAAATCTTCACTAAATACTATTTCTATCTCATGTTTTGAAATATAATTTATATTAGTTACATTAAATCCTGAGTTTGATAAATCTTGAGTTTCAAACTCTAAAACCCCACCATTTAATAATTTATCTCCATCTTCATTCTTAATATCATTATCTACTATTAAATAATATGTTGAGTCTTGTATAAAATTATTTACTGATTCAACTTTAATAGTCTTTAAAGAATTTGATTTTGATACATTTAAACTAATTTCGCTTGTGGATGAACCTCTCACTATTCTAATATTATTATCCACTGTGTCAAAATCTACATCTTTTGAAAAATTAATCTCAAAAATTTTATCTAGTGGAACGTCCGTTTTCTTACCTAAATAAGAATACCCTTCATTATTAATTAAATTATTTACCAAGTCATTGTTTGTTGATATGGCATATGAATTACCTATAGCTACATTAAATACAGACATAAGTATTATTAATGTAGTTAGTAATACTGATAATTGTTTTCTCATTTTTTACCTCCATTTAAATTTTTAGTTCTAATAAATTCATTTTATCATATTTATATTACTATCTTATTAAAATTAACTAATTTCAAAAAAGATAATACTAAAGTCCAACATATATATCGGTTTATATCCTTCATTTATATAATTTTTTATACCCTGAATTTAATATATAAAAAAACACATATAAAAAAATGCCTATCCTTTTTAGATACACATTTTTTATAATTTCTTATTGTAATTTTTATAAGAATACACTATTTGTAGAATAATATTATATTCATTATAAATTATTTCTTTAAATCTGCTAATGTTTTTTGTATTGATTCTTTTACAGGTATTCCATCTGGTGCTTTTTTTAAATATAATTCTAAATTTTTTATGGCTTCTTTTTTATTATTTAAATTTATATTTGAAAGACCTATAAATCTATATACTTCAAAATATGCTTCTTCTTCTTTTAATTCACTTAGAAGTTCTATACTTTCTTGATAGCTTTCTTTAACAAACAATAATTGACCTTTTTTAAATTTTAAATCTTTGTTTTCTGGTTCTATTTCTAAAGCTTTATCCAAGACTGAAATGGCTTTATCATATTCTTTATCAAGCATGTGTATTCCAATTATATTATTATAAGCTTGTATTATACTGCTGTCTAATTCTATTACTTTATTAAATTTTTCAAGAGCATTTTTGTAATCTCTTTCTTTTAAGAATATAGTACCATAAGAAAAATAGTAATTATAATTATTCGGATTAGATTTTATAAGTCCATCTAATTCTTCTTTTGCTTCTTTTAATTTACCTTCTTGTATCATAATAGTTGCCTTTTGATAGTCTTCTTGAAATAATAAATCTTTATCTACTTTATTTTCATCATCTTCTTTGTTAACAACTTCTTCTTTATTATTACTACTTTCCTCATCATTTGAGCATGCTGATGTTATTACAAATGTAAATATTAAAATAAATAATAATATTATTTTTTTATTCAACATAATCCTCTCCTTCATCTAAGTAATTAATCATACTATTATATTTTAACATTTAAATTATTAAAAAATCAATTTTTTTCCTTAAACTTCTTTTCTCTAATCAAAATATAAATTGTAAATTTTTATTTTTCTAATTTTTATTACAATATTTTAAATATTTTTATTTTAAAATTTAAAATATTATTACAATTTATTTTATTATTTTTTATATCTTTTTAAATTTTTTATTTTAAAAGACTACTCATTCAAACACTTCTACAAATTATATATACTACAATATATTTTTAATTTAATTTTTGAAACTTTGTTATAATTCTTTCGTCCTAAGTTTAAATAATCTATTAGAATAATTATATTATTATTTTTAATATTTCTTATTTTATTGCAGAAGCTATATACTCTATTTTATTAGAAAAAATAAAAAAGGATGTCCTAAGACATCCTTTTTGAAAAAATATTTATAAAATATAAATATTTAATATTAGTTTCCGTAAACCATTTCAGTTACTGATTTAGTGTTTGAAGTGTACTTGAAGTATACATTTGCAGCTACTGTAGTTGCTTCAGTTCTAGCTGTATTTAATGTAACAGCTGAGAAAGTTCCATCTGGAGCATCTGAAGCTTCTATTGTAATACCAGCATCTATAGCTTCTGCAAAAGTTACAACTAAGTTAGCACCATCAATTACAGATGTTTGAGCTACATTTTTAGCATCTAATACTGCTTTAGCATCATCATCTGAAACTGCAACTTCAACAGATCCTTCTCCAACTATTGCAGCAGGAGGAGTAGTTCCTTCTATAGTTACAGTGTTTCCTGATGTTACATTAACAATACCTACTGTACCATTGTTATTGATAGTAGTACTATCATTTAAAGTAACATTAGTAACAGTTGCACCAGTTTCTACATTAACTGAATTAGCATATAAATCAGTTACTGTTAAGTTAGTTATTGTAGCACCAGCTTTTACATTAAGATCTGCATTAGGAGCATCTATAGTAAAGTTAGTTACTGTTCCGTTATCTACAGTGAATGAACCTTTTTCTTCACTATCTACAGTTACTGTTCCTACAGTAAATCCACCTAAATCTACATTAACTAATCTAGTGAATGCAAGAGTTTCAGCTGCAAATACATTTGCTGTTAATTTAATTTCTCTTACAGTTGTATCTGCCATAGCAGCAGTAAATTCTGCCATAGTTGCAACTTCTTTATCTGTTGTATTTTCAGCAAATCTGTAAGAAAGGTTAAATTCACCTGAAATCTTAAGTGTTTCATTGCTAGTACTTACTATTTGTGGTGATACATTTAATGTAGTTGTATTAACATCTGTAATAGTATCATCTGGAAGCATAATAGTAACAGAATCAATTATATTATCATGGTTATCGTAACCTGATATATTAGCTATAACAGTTGAACCTTGAGGTAATACGTTTCCGTTTACTAAGAACTTACCTGTATCAAGAGCACTTTCGATACCTGTTATATCAACTTCTTTAGAGAACTTGATGTAGATAGCATCATCTTTATCTAATGCATCTGTATTATCTTGATCGTATTCTATTACATCATCATCTGCATCTGCATGCTTATCAGCATAAGCCCAAAGGATTTCAAAGTCAGTTTCTATTGTTCCTTCACCTTCAACTACAAACTCTTGATCTTTAGAACTGATTGTATTTAATACATCATCAGATAATCCTGATAAACTTAATGACCAAGTTCCAGCTTCTAAGTTTACTTGTGTTCCATTTTGGTCTACTGGTACTATAACAACTTCTTTATCGTAGTTGTCGCTTATAGCAATTACATTACCTTTTACAGTCTTCTTATCTGATTTTCTTACAAATGTTGCTGTTGCTTGAGATATATTAGCCCAATCATCATTGTTAGCTGGGTCATATCCTTGGTTTTGAGAATCTGTTGCACCTTCATTATTTGCACCAGTTGTATCAGTTAATCTTAATTTGATTGGTTCTGATATACTTGCAACATATGCTTGTTGAGATTCCGCTATAGCTAAATCAGTCTTAATAGTAGTACTAGCTTCTCCAATACTTACTATTTCAGGACTCACGAAATCTTTATCTTCCATTATAGAACCTGTTAAATTAAGCATTGTTGAATCATTAGCTAATCCATTTATAGGATTTGTAACAGCTGCTGATTGAAGGTTTAATCTATAGTTGTATTGGTAGTAGTTCTTGTTAGTTTGCTTACTGTCATGATTAACAGTCCAGTCAAGGTCAGTTTCTACTAAGAATTCTCTATCACCAATCTTAGTAACAACTATATCTAAATCATCATCTTGTCCAATAGTAGCATCATTACTTGTTACTGAATCAGCTGCATTTCCATCAGTTGTAACAGTTTCCCAAGTTGAGTTACTTTCATTGAATCTTTCTAATGTAACCTTATTAGCAAAATCTAATTCGCTTCCATCTATATCTTTATCAAACTTAACTAACCATTGCTCTGGAGATTGAACTTCAACAGTTGCAACTGGTTTAGAAGTATCTGCTACTACAGTAAAGTCAAGATTTTGTGTATTCATTCTATTGTTTAATTGGTCTGTAACTCCAGCCCAGTCACCAATATTAGCACCTTGGATTACGTGATCTCCAGCACCAAAGTATTTTTGCTTTCCTAAATTATCTGTTCCTAAAGTTATAGTAACTATATTTCTTTCATCTACACCTGTAGCTGGGTTAAATGTTCCAACTGTTGCAGTTGCACCGTTACCCCATTTAGTAGTGTTATCTAATCTAATACCGTCTATTGACCAGTTAGTAAGCTCAGTAGCTTGTAACGCTGGTGTAGTTGCTCCAACCGCATCATCTATAGTCGATACTGCTTCTGAGAAAGTAACCTTAACAGACTTAAGTCCATCAACATCAACCTTAGTCATTTCTGGTGTTCTCTTATCAGTAAAGTTGAAGCTTAATCCTGTTGAAGGTAATGCTACATCACCAGTTTTGTCAGTAAAGTCAACTTTAACTCTTGAGTTAGTCGTTAATATGTTGTTATGTGGTCCTGGAGTAGTAAGACTTTCAGTATCTAATAATAATTGAAGTCCTTTTTTGTTTCCTTCTATTGGTAAGAATCCTTTAACCGCTAATTCTTTTCCGCCTGTTAAATCATTCTTAACATTATCAGTAACTGTTATTTCTACTTTTGTTGTATCTACAGTTCCATCATCTTTAGTGTACATGCTTGGAGTTACTTCTTTATCAAAGTATAAGAATATTCTATCAGCTTGTCCAGATTCAACTTCAGTTACTCTAGCACCTAATATAACATCTCCACCATCACCAGTAGGGTTTGGATCTAATATTACATTAGCTTCTGCTTTTATGTTTATAAGGTTTTGGTCTGCTGCTTCTACTATTATACCTTGTAATAAAGCAACCTTAGTAGCAGTTAATGTTTCTGAAGTAAAGTAAACTTCAGCTTTACCATTAGTTACTGTTACTCTTTTTTCAGCAAATTTACCAAATGTAGTTTTGAATTCAACAACTACGTTATCTGCATCTTCAATAAGATTTCCTTCTGCATCTTTAAGTTCAAATGTAACAGTTGAACCAGCAGCACCATCTGCTTTTAATGTAGTTTTATCACTAACAAGAGTAGTTCCTGAGTAAAGTTCAGCTGCTGTTGGAGCAGTGAATTCTTTAGTCATAACTTCTTGAGCTTGTCCATTTACAAGTATTCCTGTTGCAGTAAGCGAATATGCTTCTTGTGGTTGTATAGGAGATACTGTTAAGTCAACAGTTTTCATATCTTCTTGTAAAGTTGCCCCACCTATAGTTACGTTTGCGTATCCACCTATAGTGAAGTTAGCAGCTGTAGCTGTATCTATTTTATTGCTGAACTTAACTCTTACTTTAGTAGTAGTTATAGCTTCAACACTTTCTATTGTAGCTGTTTCAGAAACTTCATCTCCATCTCCAGCCATATACTCAGTAGTTGTTCCATCTTCATTATAACGAGTTACTTCTGGTATATCAGTTGCAGGGTCTACAACATAACTTACATCTTCTACGTTGTACCAAACATCATTTAATTTGTAAAATAAATCTTCTTTATTATCATCGTATAACTCTTCTGATAAAAGAGCTCCATCATAGTTATCTACACCAGTTGCTTTATTAGCATCTTTGTATACTATTGTATCATTTGGCATTGCTGCAAATGCAGTAGCACCAGTTGAAACAATAAGAGCACTAGCAAGCGCAGTACTAATTATTTTCTTAGTTGCCTTCATTTAATTGCCTCCTCAAACATTAATCTATATTTTTTATATAAAAAGAATCTGTTATTTCTTCACCATCATGCTTTTCATAAACGGTAATATTTCCATTTTTATCATGATAATTAACCTGAGGTATCTCATCTAAGTCAACCTCGTAGCTTACATCTTCTATATTGTACCATATTCCATTTAACTTATAAAACAAGTCTGCTTTATTAGCATCATATAACTCTTCCGATAAAAGAGCTCCATCAAAATTGTCTACACCAGTCGCTTTATTAGCATCTTTGTATACAATAGTATTATTAGGCATTTGTGCAAAAGTTACACTAGCCATTAACATGACAGAAACAAAAGTAGCAATAGCCTTCTTTAACAATTAAAACACCTTCTTTAAACCAAGTCAAAGTTTAAACTTTGACTTGGTAAACATAAAACAAAACAATTACTTATTTAATTATTACTTAGTGTATTCAACAGTAAATGTTCCTATTTCTTCTCCATCTTTATCATAAAGAGTAACTTCTACATCTCCATCATTTTCAGCGTAAGAATCTTTTCCACCTTCATTAGTTGATTCTTCACCTATATCAGTTTTTTCTGTAGTAGTAGTTTGTCCACCACCAGTACTAGTTACTGTATATTTATCTGCACCATCAGCATCTACATCTACAGTATATAATCCTATAAAAGATAATATTTGATTAGTTGATCTAAAAGAAACTGTTATATCATCAGCAGTTATTTCATCGTCTCCGCCATCTACTTCTTTAAGATCTTCTCTAGCTTCCTTCATGTCAGCTATAGCTTTTCTTAAATCATCTTCATCTTTATCATCGATAGCTTCTTCAGCATCTTTGATAGCATCTTGTAAGTCTTCCCAAGTTGAAGCAGTGTAATCATCTTCATCTAACTTGTTGTATTCTTTTATAAGATCTTCAGCATCATCTTTAAGGTCGTCGAAATCTTTTTCATCCCAACCATTTTCCTCAGCGATTTCTTGATCTAAATCTTCATCCATATCGTAAATCTTAACTATTCTAGCTTTTTTACCTTCTTTAAGAACAGTTACTATATCATCAGTATCGATATCGCTTCTGTCTTCTTCTTCATCAGTTTCGAATACTAAAGTACTACTACTTAGAGTTATAACTACTTCGTCACCTTCAGCAGTTTCTACTTTAATTCTTGAAGAAGAATCTTCTGTAACTTTACCAGTTACAAATTCGTAATCTCCATCTTCAAATTCTTTTTCGTATTCTTTTTGAGTTGTGAATAATTCTAATTCGCCATCAGAATTTTCAGTGTATACAACAACTCTTTCTTTGATGTTTTTGTAATCATCTTCATCTGAAGAAGTACCGTTTAATTCATCAACTTCTACATCTTCTTCTACTTTATCTTGACCATACTTGTGAATATCAGCAACTGAGTAATCAGATTTTTGGTTAGCATCTATTACATATGCAGGAGCTTCATCATCTGAAGATATGTCTGAAGTTAATAGTATAAGTTCTACTTCATCATCATCGTTGTAGAATACTACTATTTCTTCATCTTCACCTTTACCGTCAAGTTTTTCGTATTTTTGAACATCTATATCTTCAACATCGTTATATTCTTCAACTTCATCGTATTTAAATACAACAACTTTAGAATCAACAGATAAATCATCTTTTTCTATTTCTAATTCATCAGATTTGAAATCATCAGTTAATTTACCCATTTTAACTTTGAAATCATCTTCAAAATCAGTATCAGCTATTTTTAATTTAAAGTCTGAGTCTAATTCAGCTATTTTTTCCATATGGTCTATTTCATTGTCACTGTTAACAGTGTATTTGATAACATCTCCGATAACGCTCTTATCTTTGAAATCATCTTCATCATCATATCCTAAGAATTCATCTTCATCAAAGTCTAATGCCATATTAGCAGTTATTTTTTCTTCGCTATTTAATAAATCTATTTTAGGATTACTCTTAGCTGTATTGATATCTGTTATTATAGCGTATTTATCACTTGAAGAAGATTCAGCTTTACCTTGGATATGAACTAAATCACCAGTGATTCCTCTGAATGCTTCTACTTCATCATCAACATCTGATAATGCTTCTAAAGCATCTTTTCCATCTTTATCGTCAACGAATTCGTAGATATCTTCGTTTTCGTTAGAAGTAACTGTTCCGTACTTAGTATCAACATCGTAAGAATCAGATCCTATTTTAACTTCTCCATCTTCTTGATCGAAAGTCTTAAGAGCTCCTTCTACAGTGTTTCTTACTACTACTACATAAGCTATAACATCTTTGCTTGATTGTTCTTCTAAATCATCATCTGAATCTATTTTACCATTGTCTAATTCAGAAAGATTCTTATTGATGTAAAGTACATCATTTTCTTTAATATCTTCTACAGACATTTGCTTTCCGTTAACATCCATAACGATTATCTTTTCGATGTCTTCATCGTCACCGAATTTAAGTTTTTCTTCATCATCGTTAGAGTCAGCCATAGCATCTCTGTAAACTAATCTATCATCTTCAGCCTTAACAGCAGTTGCAGCTAATTCTTCGAATATTTGTGCATCTATTGTAGCTATTTTACCTTTGTTATCTTTTATGAATTTAGCAAATACAGTATTTCCTGATTCTTTAACCATTTCAGCAAAATCATCAAAATCTACTTCTTTGTTATCAACATAGATTTTTATTTCATCTTCGTCAGCTAAATCGTAATCTTTATCGTCACCTTCAGCGTCGATTATAGTTAATTCTTCATCTAAAGCTTTTTCAATTTTTTCATCATCTTTAGTGATTGCTTCTATAGCTGAAGATTCTTCATCTATAACACCGTAGAATGCATCTGATTCTTTTGAAGTTTCTTCGAAGTAAACTACTTCTTCATCATCATTGATGTATACATTTACAGTTTCTCCAAGGTAAGAATTTAAATCTATACCTTCTTTAACGTCGAAAACTATTTCCTTATCTTCTTCTATATCTAATGAATCGTAATCTTCATCAGCTCTGAATTCGATTTGATCGTCATCTACATCTTTGTCTACTTTTGGAGTACCAGTTATAGTAGCATCTTCTACTTTAGTTATGTCAAGTTTATCTTCTAAAAGAGTCTTTCCTGACTTAGAGTAAGTAGTGTTTCCGAAAGTTGCATTAGCATATTCAGAAGCAGATATAGTATCAGCATCTAAAGTATTGTTAACCATTACAGCTACAGATCCTCTATCAGCAGTTCCTGTAGTATCGAAATCCACATGGCTAGTAACTCCTTCAGAAGCAGCCTTAGCTATATAGTTGTGAGGCCAAGCAGCACCACTTAAGAATTCATCTTTGTATCCTAATCCTCTAACAAGCATAGTTACTGCTTCAGCGTAAGATACTTCTTTACTTGGTCTGAATGTTCCATCTGGGTATCCTTTTAAGATTCCTTCTCCGATAGCTACTGAAATGTATCCAGCTGACCATCTTGAAGCTTCTATATCAGTAAATAATGGAGCTGATTGAGTAGCTTTTGCAGCGTCAGCTAATCCTAAAGCTTCTACCATTATCTTAGCGAATTGCTCTCTAGTTACCTTCATTTCTGGATGATATTTTCCATCTTCCATACCATTTACTATACCGAAAGCCATTAATCTATCAACAGCTTCTTTAACGTGCTTATCTTGAATATCATCTGTTGCAGCAGTTGCAGCAGATACCATGTTCATGCTTGAAGCCATTAGGCCCATTGTAAGCATGATTGACATAAACTTTTTCATTAAATTCCACTCCTTCTTAATAAATAATTTGTCACGGGTCTTTTATGTAACTACCGACATTATCCCGTTATACAAAATAGAGTATATCATCTAAAAATATTGTCGGTCAATTAAATAGACCCATTTGTAATTGATTTGTAATATAAGAAATTAATCATTAATATTTAATAAAATATTTTAAACTTCCTTATATTAAGTTATGCTCTATTTAAAAGTCATTATTTATAATGTTTATTTTTTTTCTTTACTGGATTGATTGCTATATTCATTTGCTACGTCTATTGATTGTTCTCTTAGTATTATATACTAAAAATATTACATGTAGTATTACATCTGTATTACATTTATATTTCATATGATGGATTGTCTTATAATAACTCAAAACACTTACTTTTTGAATCTAAATAAATCAATAAAAAAAACTAGAGCAACACGTTAATGTTTTTTACCCTAGTTTTTTTTATTTAATCATTTGGCTTTATATTAAATTTTTAAATTACAAATAGAATTTTTAATTAATCTTCATCATGTTTGAATTTTTTATCGCCTTCATCATATTCATAATCTGCAACTTTATCTTCATCTTTATCTTGTAATTCTATTTCTACATCTTTATCTGTTTTCTTCGCTGCCATTTCACAAATATCTTCCATCAAATCTCTAAAGTCACTCTTATCTCTATCTTCCCATTCATCATCATTTTTATCTACATCCATTTCTAGTTTTATTTCTACTTTTTTAGAACCTACATCTACTTTTTCAACTTTTAAATCAATATCTTTGCTTCCATTTTCATACTTATCATAACTTTTGTTTATCTTATCTTTTATATAATCTTCTTCATCATCTTCATCTTCATCATCGTCATCATCATCGCCAGCTTGTTCTTCAACTTTGAATTTACTTTTACCTTCGTCGTATTCATATTCACCAGCTTTGTCATCACTCTTATCTTTTACTGTAAGTTCTATATCTCTATCAGCTTCCTTAGCTGCCATCTTACATATATCTTCTATATAGTCTTCAAAATCACCTTTATCTCTATCTTCCCATTCTTTCTTATCTTTATCAGCATCTATTTTTAATTCTATTTCAACTTTCTTAGAGCTTACATCTACATCAATATCTTTTACTTTTATATCGTATTTTCCATCATCATATTTTTCATATTTGTCTTCTATTTTGTCTTCTATTTCTTTTTCTAAATCTTTATCATCTTTATCATCATCTTTATCATCATCTTTTGCATTTTTCTTTAACTTGTCAATCTCATATTTTAATGTATTGATTTCTATTTGTTTTTGTTGTAATTGATATCTTAAGTTTGCTACTTCTGTATTAGATATATTTCCTGTTGATGTTAAAGTTATTGAACTTGCTACTCCATTCCATTTAACATCATAACCAAAACTTTCTGTTACATCTCTTAGTGGAACATATGTAGTTCCATTGTATATAAATGGTTCTTGCGTAGTGTTTAATAAACTACCATCCTTATAGATTTTTATGTTTTGGTAGTACGCATCAATTGCTTTCTTACCAGATAAACCAAAAGCCATAGAAGTTGATAACACAACTGCTAGGATTAAGGCAACTAATGATTTTCTTTTCATATTAACCCTCCTAAAATTTTTTAATACTTTGATAATAGATATAATTGATATCAAATATGATTTTTAACTGATGATGTTTAAGGTATAAATACCATTAATCATATTTGTTCAACTAATATATAAAAATATAGATTGAAAATGTTTAACAGATATAAACATTTTCAATCTCATATATATTATATCACTTTCAAAATTTTTTTAACATCAATAACTAGATTTTAAGCAAATTTTAATAAATTAGCACTATTTTTTAGTTTACAATGTTGTTACAAATTATGATAATTTTTAATCTAGTAGTACAATATTATTATCTTACAATATGAAAGGAGTTTTTCGATGAAGAAAAATTTAGCAAAATTACTTACATTAACATTATTAATTATAAATACATTTAGTTTTAATGTTTTTGCAGAAGATAGTGATGTAATTGTAAAGGATGAAGATTTTTTTAGGGCTATAAAATCTTATATTCTTAAGAACTATGAAGGTGATATATCTGAAGAAGAATTAATCGAAGGTGCTGTTGATGGTATGTTTGATAAATTAGACAAACACAGTTATTATATGCCTAAAGATGAAAGCAGTGATTTTATAAGACAAACAACTGGAGAATTTTTTGGAATAGGTGCTAGTATTGGAGTTAGAGATGATCAACTTAAGATTATAAAGGTATTAGAAAATACACCTGCTCAAGATGCTGGACTATTAAAGGATGATATAATTTTACAAATTGATGGTGAAGATGTTATTGATGCCAAAAAAATTGACAAGCATATAGAAAAAATCCGTGGTAAAAAAGGTTCTGTTGTTACTTTAGGAGTGTTAAGAGGAACAAATAAAATGGATATATCTATAACAAGAGATAGAATAGAGATAAATCCTGTTACTAAAAAAATTATTGCTAATCATATAGGATATCTAAAGATTGAGGATTTTAATAGCAATGTATCTAAGAATGTAAATGAAGCTATTGAAACTTTACAAAAACAAACAGTCAAAAAACTTATAGTAGACCTTAGAAATAATCCTGGTGGAAGTTTAGGTGAAGTTGTATTAGTTGCTCAAAATTTCATAGATAAAGGAACTATAGTATCTGTAAATTACAGTGATGGAACTAAAAAAACCCTAAAATCTTATGGTAATAAGAAATTTGATGATGTTGTAGTTCTTATAAATAACGGTTCTGCTTCTGCTTCTGAAATTTTAGCAGGTGCTATTCAAGATACTAAATCAGGAGTATTAGTAGGTAAAACATCTTACGGTAAGGGAACTGTTCAAGAATTAAAGAAATTTAAAAACGATGAATCTCTAAAACTTACTATAGGTAGATATTATCTACCATCAGGAAGAAGTATAAATGATACTGGATTAGTTCCTGATTATGAAATTGATAGATTCAAAGATGAATCAACTATAAAAGATAATTTGAGTATAGATACAAAATCAGATATAGTTATAAATGAAGTTGGTCTTGAAGTAGTTCGTCTTCAAAATATGTTAGATTCTATGGGATATAAAATAGAAGATGGTAGCGGTATGTATAATGAAAGTACCAAAAACGCTGTTAGTAATTTTCAAAAGAATAATAATTTAAATGCTACTGGTATTGCTAATATCGAAACTGTTAAAAAGATTCTTTCAAACTATGCAGAACATATGAGAAAAGACGAGTTTGATGAACAATTAAAAAAAGCTATTGAATTATTAAATAAATAGTGATACTATATAAAAGTTATTAATAAAAAAAAGGCAGGGTAACCTGCCTTATTAAATTATAAAATTAATTAAATAAAAATATGTAATATCATATTAACAGGTTCGCAACTATTAATATAAAAATACTAAAATATTTCAAACATTAAAAAATAATTTTTAGTCTTGACATTATATCAATTATAAAAATTTGTTTTATTGGGTAAGAACTATTTTAATATAATTAAGATGCAATGTCAAGCAATAAATGTATTTTAGTCATTATTATCTATTTTTATTTGAATTTTTAAAACTATATAAATAGTTATTATTATAGGAGGTTTTTTATGGCTACTAAATATATTTTTGTTACTGGTGGAGTTGTTTCATCATTAGGTAAAGGAATCACGGCTGCATCTTTAGGTAGATTATTAAAGGATAGAGGGTTAAATGTTACTATACAAAAATTTGACCCATATATAAATATAGATCCAGGAACAATGTCACCTTATCAACATGGTGAAGTATTTGTTACTGATGATGGCGCTGAAACTGATTTGGATTTAGGTCACTACGAAAGATTTATAGATATCAATCTTTCTAAGAATTCTAATGTTACTACAGGTAAGATTTATTGGTCTGTATTAAATAAGGAAAGAAGAGGAGATTATTTAGGTGCTACTGTTCAAGTAATTCCTCATATAACTAACGCTATTAAAGATAGAGTTCATAGAGTATCTAAAGAAAGAAATGTTGATGTTGTTATAACTGAAATAGGTGGAACTGTTGGAGATATCGAATCACTACCATTTATGGAAGCTATAAGACAGATTAAATATGATGTTGGAGCGGAAAATGTGTTATACGTACATGTTACTCTTGTTCCTTATTTAAGAAAATCTGAAGAATTAAAAACTAAACCTACACAGCATTCAGTTAAAGAACTTCGTAGTATAGGTATTCAACCAGATGTTATTGTTTGTAGATCTGAAATGCCTTTAACTAAAGAAATGAAAGATAAAATAGCATTATTTTGCAATATCAAAAAGGAAAATGTTGTTCAAAATCTTGATGCAAAAACTCTTTATGAAGTACCTTTGATGCTTAAAAAGGAAGGTCTTGATGCTATTGCTATAAAAGAACTTAATTTAAAGCCAACAAAAAAAGCTGACCATAGCGAATGGATTAGTATAGTTGAAAAAGAAATCAATCTTAAGAAAAAAGTTAAAATAGCTTTAGTTGGTAAGTATGTAGAATTAAAAGATGCTTATTTATCTGTTGCTGAGAGTTTAAAGCATGCTGGAATATATAATGACCATATTGTTGATATTGAGTGGATACAATCTGAAGATATAACTAAGGATAATGTTAAGGAATACTTATCTTCTATGGATGGAATCTTAGTTCCAGGTGGATTTGGTGACCGTGGTGTTGAAGGTAAGATTGAAGCGATTAGATTTGCTAGAGAAAACAATGTTCCTTTCTTTGGTATATGTTTAGGTATGCAACTTGCAGTTGTTGAGTTTGCTAGAAATGTTGTTGGACTTAAGGGAGCTCATTCTAAGGAATTAAATGAGGATAGTAAATACCCAGTAATAGACTTAATGCCTGAACAAGAGGATATTGAGGATATGGGAGGAACTATGAGACTTGGGCTTTATCCTTGTAAAATCAAGGCTGATACTAAGGCTTATGCTGCTTATACTGATGAATTAGTTTATGAAAGACATAGACATAGATATGAGTTTAATAATGAATATAGAGAACAAATAACTAAGAAGGGTCTTGTGATATCTGGTCTTTCTCCTGATGAAAGATTAGTTGAGATAGTTGAACTTCCAAATCACCCATGGTTTGTTGCTGGACAGTTCCACCCAGAGTTCAAATCAAGACCAACTAGACCACATCCTTTATTTAGAGATTTTATAAAGGCTAGTGTTGAAAATAAAAAATAAATATTAAATAAAAAAGAACTCTTTCGAGTTCTTTTTTTATTTTTAACAACTTTCACCTGCACCAATTTTACTTAATATAATATTCTCTTTTTCCCATCTATACATATACCTTTGGTATCAAATTCATCCAATCTCAATTCAAATATATCAGCAAATGATATTTTTCTGTTTTTTGATAAACCTCCATTCACTTCCCAATACATTGTATACGCATTTTCTAAGTTATGATAATATTCTCCTTCAAATTCTCTGTCATCAGAATTCAAAAATATGTCTAAAATATCATACACACCTATATAATGTTTAGAACTGCTTACTCTACATAAAAATTTCAAACTCGTATTTTGATTAATCTTTTCTGTAAAAACCCAATAATTCGAATTTTCTAGTTGATTAATAATTTTATCTCTAGAATCACCATTTACTATATTTCTTTTTACTAAATCCTGTATCGCTTTTTCGTTTGATATATTTTTTTCTTTTGATATTATATCAACTATTTCAGAAAAATTCATATCTCCTTTGTAATCAAATTTATTATTTTTACTTGTCACATTTATTTTTATATTTGCTATAACAAAAACTAATACAATGATAATAAATACAAGTTTTTTCATATTATATCTCCCCTATATTATTTTTTCTAAGCTTAGAATTTAATATTCATTAATATAAGGAATATGTTAACATTTAATTTTTATTTTGTAAATAATTTTGTTTTATTTTGTATAGTTAAAATAAATAAGACCTTCAAGATTATCATACTCACTAACATACAAATTATCTATATAGAAATTATTAAGAATTATCTCTAAGATTGCAAAACCAGCATTTATTATATCTGCTCTTTTTGGTTGAAGTCCTGTTATAGTTCTTTTTTGTTCCTTATTTAAAGGCATAAGTAAATCTATTTGTCTTTTTAAGTCATCTATATCTAAATTAAGATTATGAGTCTTTTGCATATCGTATTCTTCTAACTTAAGATGCATTGAAGCTAAAGTCGTTATAGTTCCACCTATCCCTATTATTTTTTTGATATCAAAGTCATTAATTATATCCAATGTATTTGATAGAGTCTTATATATATAATCTTTCATTTGTTCATATTCTTCTTCATCTATAGGGTCTTTTTTTAGGAATTTTTCACTCATTCTTACTGCACCTACATTTTCGCTCTTGCTAAACTTAATCCCTTCTTCATTTCCAACTATAAATTCAGTTGAGCCTCCACCAATATCTATTACCAGAATATCTTCCTTCTTATCTTCCATTCCACTTAATACACCCATAAATCCCATATTAGCTTCCATATCACCATCAATTATATCTACATTTGCATTTAATTTATCTTTAGCTTCCTTTATAAATTCATTTTTATTTTTACTATCTCTAAGTGCTGATGTTCCTATTATATATATATCTTTACATTCACTATCCTTTGCTTGATTGTAGAATTTACAAAGTGCATCTATGTTTTTTTCTATGGCATCCTTTGATATTAGACCTTGTTCATCTACATTCTTTCCTATTCTAGTTGTATTTATAAATTTATCTCTTTTTATAAATTTTCCATCTTCATATTCACTTATAAGTAATCTCATCGAATTAGTCCCTATATCAATAGCAGCATATCTCATAACATCACTCCATTTTATTTGTATCTATATACATAATTTCACCATCATAAATCATCTTTAATTTTTCTCTTGCTGTTCTTTCTACGAATTTGTTAGTATCAACATTTTCTATTTGTTTTTTTAGATTTTGATTTATTATTTTTTCTCTTTGTATCTCTTTTTCGACTTTGGCTTTGTTTTCTTTTATTTCTTTAATTTTTTTATCTTGTTCTACAAAACTAGATATTATATATATCGTTAAAGCCAATGATATTAAGATAAAAATCAAATTTTGTATTTGTATTGTATTTGTATTTTTTTTTCGTGTTCTTTCATTTTCATTTGTTTTATTTTTATAATCTCTTTTTCCTTCATCTTCTATTTCATTTTCCATATATCTTTTTATTTTATCCCTTTTTTTCTTTTTAGTCAGTTTATCTTCAAAATTAATTATATTGTTATTAAGATGATTTATTTCTTTTATTTCTGATTTTAGCTTATCTGAATTTCTAGTATTTTTTTTATTTTGTTTGTTCTTTGTTTTATTTGTTGATATCTTATTTTGTTTTGTTTTTGTTCTTTTATTTGTATTGTTTTTTAATTTATTAGTATTTTGTTTTTTCTTTTTATTTTTTTTCTTACCATCACTATAGTAAGATCTCATACATTTCCTCTGCATCATTTTTTAATACATGTGATTTTATCATCTTAATCTTTGCTTTTGTTTTTCTACTTCCTATTTCTATTTCTATAACATCGCCTTCTTTGACCTTTGTTGAAGGTTTTGCTACTTTTCCATTAATCTGTATCATTCCACTTTCGCAAGCTTCTTTTGCTATTGTTCTTCTTTTTATTATTCTCGATACTTTAAGATATTTATCTAAACGCATATTAACACATCCTTTTAATGATTTTTGTAAACTATATTTAGTGAGCTTTTAATTATAGACCATCTCACTTACTTAGTTAAATAAAATTTAAGGTTTTTAAGGAATTTGATATAAAAAAACAGCTCTTTGAAAGTAAATACTTAAAAAGAACTGTTTTTGTCCTTCTATATTATTATACAAAATAATATAGAATTTATAAATATGCTTATTTATTTACTATTTCTTTAAGACCTTTTCCAGCTTTGAATACTGGAGCTTTAGAAGCTGGTATTTCTATAACTTGCTTAGGGTCTCTTGGGTTTCTACCTTGTCTAGCTGCTCTTTGTCTAACTTCAAAAGTTCCAAATCCAACTAATTGAACTTTATCTTCTGAAACTAGAGCTTCCTCAACTGATTTCATGAATGCGTTTAATGCTGATTCTGCATCCTTTTTAGTTAATCCACTTTTTGTAGCCATATTTGCTACTAATTCTGCTTTATTCATTTAAAAAAACCTCCTTAAATTCTTGCAAATCCTCTTATTTATTATAAATGGATAACTCCATTATAAACTATAATTAAATATTTTACATACTTTTTATTTAAATTTTAATATTATGTTCGATATTTTTAGTTCTATTTAACTAATTTCAATGACTTTAACTTATATTAAATTCACTTTACAATTTATTTTAACTAATTCTTTTCTATCTTCTTAGCCTCTTCCCAAAATTCATCCATTTCCTTAAGTGTACAATCCTTTAATTCTCTATTTGATTTTAAGGCTTGTTTTTCAACATATTCAAATCTATCTATGAATTTTTTTGAAGTTTTGTTTATTGCTTCTTCTGGGTCAACCTTTAAAAATCTCGCAAGATTTACAACTGCAAACAAGAGGTCTCCAACCTCTTCCTCTATGTATTGTATATCTCCTTTGGCATGCGCGTCAACCACTTCTTTGTATTCTTCCTCTACTTTTTTGTAAACATCTGCTATATCAGACCAATCAAAACCAACAATTTTTGCCTTTTCTTGGATTTTTCTAGCTTTCATAAGACCTGGAAAAGCATTTGGAATCCTTCTAATACCCTGCGTTATAGTTTCTTCTTTCTTTTCTTTTCTTTTTATTTCTTCCCATCTCTTATCGTACTCTTCTTCATTGAATTTTTCGTCCAAAAATACATGAGGATGTCGTCTTATTAATTTTTGACTTATTGATTTTACTATATCCTTAATATTAAAATATCCATCTTCTGCGGCTATTAAACCATGAAATACAACATGTAATAATAAATCACCTAATTCTTCTATCATTTCATCTATATCTTCTTTTTCTATAGCGTCATAAAGTTCATATGCTTCTTCTAATAAATGTGTTTTTAAGCTTTGATGAGTTTGTTTTTGATCCCAAGGACAACCATTTTTACCTCTTAGTCTTTTCATAACGCCTATAAAATCATTTATACTTTCATAAGTCTTTTCTTTTTGTGCTTCTATATAAATTGAAGTCAAATGATCAAATTCATCAATTCTATCTAATTCATATAATTTAACATCTATTACTTTTTCCATATCTTTGATTCCAGCATTTTTTACAATCTTTATAATCTTATCATCATCATAGTATTCCATCAAAAATATCTTAAGGTTAGATGCTATAAATCTATCATACACTTGAGTTATTATATAATGGTTGTATATATCTATATTACTTTCCTCTATGGATAACGCATCTACAAGTGTAAATCCGTTTACAGGGTCAAAATCAGATAATCTATACATAGCATCTACAAAACTCATAGATTCTATTATTTCATACTCTGTATTATTTTGCTTAGCTAAACTTATTATTAGCTCCACACTTTTTTCTGCAACCATTGGATGGCCTGGAACAACATATATAATATCGTCCTTTAGCGCTTCTTTCATTACAAATTCTGCGATATTTTTATAAACATCGTTGAAGTTCTCTTCTTGTTCGTAAAAATAATCAAGTCCCTCGTAGTTAATACCCATATTATTTATATCACTAACTATTGGATGTTTTATAGTTCTTAGATATATTTTTTTATTATTCTCATTAGCTGATTTTAACTCTTCAATCGCTTTATAACTTATATAATCTAAACTACCTGGGCCTAAACCTAGTATTTTTAGCATTCTATCACCTCTATATTCTTATTTGTATCATCTTTTAATCCTAATATATTTATAGTATCTTTGTTAGATATAACATAATCTATTATATCTTTTGTTATTCTTTCTCCTGGAACTAATATAGGTATTCCTGGAGGATATGGTATTATAAATTCATTTGATATTTGATTAACTGAATCTTTTAATTTTATGATTTGTTTTGATTTAGTATTGAATGCTTCTTTTGGTGTCAGTACTAAATTATCGTCTAATATATTAAATATATTCTTTTCTTTTTTTAATTCATCTTCCTTTAATTTCTTTGATTCTTTAATTTGATTATTTTTATTTATTTTTATCTGGTCAGTCTTTTTATTTTTTTTCGAAGCTTTTTCTTCTATTTTTGATTTGTTTTTTATATCATATTCTTTTATAATTTCTTCTAATGCTCTTTTTAATTTACTAAAATCTTTTTCATCATTACCTATGCTACTGACCAAAAGAACTCCTCTTTCATCATGGAATTCAGGTATTATATTATATCGTTCTTCTAATATATCGTGCATTTGTTTTCCATCTAAAGCATATATTTTGGATTTTATATAAATCTTTGTAATATCATCATTTTCTAAGAATTCAAATACATTGTTATTTTTTAAAGAACTCTTTAATTTAAGAATTTCTTTTAGAAGTTTACTCATAAGGTATTTACCTTTTTGCTCTGCTATTTTAAATGCTTTGTCTAAAGATGTCATTAATAAATAAGACGGCGAAGAACTTTGAAGCATTTTTAAATACATTAAAAGTCTATCTATATCAATTATCTTATCTATATTTTTTTTATTGTTTATATGTAACACAGAGCTTTGAGTGAAGGATGGTAATGTTTTATGTATACTCATTATACTAATATCTGCACCTTGTTCCAAGCTTGTTTTAGGAAGATTTGTATCTAAGATATTATGCGCCCCATGTGCTTCATCTACTATGAGTATCTTTTTGTATTCATCTGTTAACTTGCTTATCTTAGATACATCTTGAGCTATTCCATAATACGAGGGTGAAGATATTATAACACCTTTTATATCTTTATTTTCTTCTAATAAATTTTTTAGTACTGATGAATCTATACCCAAGCTAAGATTTGTTTTACTATCTATTTTAGGATATATATATATTGGTCTTGCCCCAGATAATATAAGAGCGTTTATAACTGCTTTGTGACAGTCTCTTTGAACCACAACTTTATCATTTTCCTTGAATTGACTCATTATCGATGCTAATATTCCTACTGTTGTGCCATTAATTAAAAAGTAGGTTTTATAAGAATTATATAATTTACTCGCTCTATTTTGGGCTTGATTTATAATTTCTTTCGCATCATGCAAATCATCTGTTCCATTTATTTCAGTTGTATCAATCTTATAGAGTTCTCTTGCGTATTCCTCTTCATATTTAAGAAGAATTTTTCCGTTTTTATGTCCAGGAACATGAAACGAAACTTCTTCTTTATTTGTGATTTGTTTTATTTTTGGGTATATATATTCCATGGAGTTTCTCACATCCTTTTTAATCTATATAATAGATTATTATAACTATTAAATCTTTAGATTTAAAGTTTTTTGACGAATATTTTATGATTTTTAGTAAAAATATTTCATAATATCGTTATTTATAAATTGTAATCACATTTAGGACTTATGTACTATTTATGATATAATAAATATATTAATGTATTCTTGGGAGTTGATTTTATGGGTGTTTTACATTCTGGCAAAGTTGCCACTATAAAAGCTTCACAATTAATGCCAGGTATGGTCTTAGCAAAGGATTTGAAATATGGTGAAGGTGTTATAAAAGCAAATACAAAGCTTTCTAAATTATTGACAGATAGACTTAGAGATTATTCTACAACAGAAGTAACTGTTTATCTTAATGGTACAAAAAATGAACCTTCGATGAATAACAAAAGCGAAACTAAGATAAATGGTATTAATTTGGATAACTTAGATGCATCTAAAGAACTTAAAGAAATACAAGAATCAGATGGTGAAGATAATAGAATGCTAATCTCTCCTAATTCTAAAGCAAAAAAAATAGATATGCCAATGACTGATCATCTAGCATTTATAACAGATAAAATTCGAGTTAATATGGATGTATTACAAGAAGGTACAGTAAAAACTTCAGATTTTTTGAC
Source organism: Peptostreptococcaceae bacterium AGR-M142 (assembly GCA_045345765.1). GTDB lineage: Bacteria > Bacillota > Clostridia > Peptostreptococcales > Peptostreptococcaceae > JAOARY01. Next base: position 1,561,244 of record CP148265.1, on the reverse strand, counting down.
TTATATGACTGATTATATTATTTTAAATATTACTGATTTCAAAAAAACTGTGGAGCTTATCGCAATTGAATCTGATTCTGAAAATTATTTATATAGTCATATAACTCATGTAGCTTTACTTAATTATATACAAGGAACTTGGCACAATATGGAAAGTAGAGATTTGAGGCTTCTTATAAAAACAGGTCTTTTATTTGATATTGGACTTGTTAAGATTAAAGAAGATATTCTAAATAAACCAGGAAAATTATCAGAAAAAGAATATTCAATCGTAAAGAAACATCCAACTTTGAGTTATGAATTTATAAAGAGAATCCCATTTTTATCAAAATCAATAAAATATGGGGTTTTGATGCATCACGAAAGAGAGGATGGAACAGGATACCCACTTGGTCTTACTGGAGAAAAAATTCATCCATTTGGTAAAATGACTGCACTTAGCGATATCTTTGATGCTATTACTTCAAATAGACCATATAAAACTAGAGATTCTCTATTTAGAGTGCTTGATGTTTTCCAAAAGGAATCTTATGGACTTTTAGACCCTAAATACTCTATGATTTTTATCAAAAAAATAATTAATTATTATATAAATTCAACTGTAGTTCTTAATAACGGAGAAACAGGAAATATTATAAAAATGAATGTTAACAATATTTCAAAGCCACTAGTTAAATGTGGTGATACATTTTATGATTTGGAATTAAATAAAGACATTAAAATAGAAAGAATTCAGTTATAAATTGAATCCAGTTATTAAAATAAAAAAATTCAGTTATATTCAGTTATAATGTAATCTTAGATAAAGGATATGCAAATTGAGCTAAATTCTAAAATATTTTTGCTAATTTTAATTTTGCAAAACATATATTTTAGATAGATTACTCAATTTACATATCCTTTTTGAATTAAATTATCTTCATTTATTTATTATATTCATTTACAAAATGATATAATGTTCTTACCAAAAATCCTGTTCCTCCCTTTTTAAGATAGTCTTTATCCTTATCTAAATAAGAAGGACCTGCTATATCAACATGTATCCAAGGTGTATCTCCAACAAATTCTTTTAGGAAAAATCCTGCTGTAATTGCTCCAGCTTCCTTTCCACCTGTATTTTTTATATCTGCTATATTTGATTTTATCTGTTCTTTATAATGATCATACATTGGCAACTTATGAACTTTTTCACCAGATAAATCCGTTGCTTTTTTTAGATATTTATAAAATGCATCATCATTAGTCATAGATGCTGCTACAAATGAGCCTAATGCATGCACCGCAGCACCTGTTAAAGTCGCTACATCTATTACTTTGTTTACTTTTTCTTCATTTATTATATAATAAAGTGCATCAGCTAAAGTAAGTCTACCTTCCGCGTCAGTATTCATAACTTCTATTGTCTTTCTCGCCATAGAATTTATAACATCTCCAGGTCTATAGGCATGTGCTGATATTGAGTTTTCACAAGCTGCAATAACACCTATTACATTAGCTTGTAGTTTAGCTTCTGCTATTGCTTTAAATGCACCAAGTACAGATGCACTTCCACCCATATCTGATTTCATTGTAAGCATTGAAGCAGTTGGCTTTAATGATAATCCACCACTATCATAAGTAAGCCCCTTACCTACAAGTCCAAGGATTTCATCTGATTCTTTATTATTCATGTATTTAAGAACTATAAGCCTAGGTCCATTATTGGCATTTGTTGCTGATTTTGAAACTTCTAAAAAAGCTTCCATATTTAATGATTTTATTTTTTCATATTCTAATATTTCAACTTCAAATCCACTTTCCTTTCCAAGTTCTACTGCTTTATTAGCCAAATCCTTTGGTGTTAAATTGTTAGAAGGTTCATTTACTAAATCTCTAGCATAATTAGTTGCTGTTCCAAGTATCTTACCTTCATCTGCTCCATATTCTACTTTTTCTGGCTTTTTAGATGATGGATGTAATATGTTTAACTCTTCTATATCAATAGTTTTATCATCTTCTGATTTTGATTTGTATTTATCGAATCTATAGTCTGTCATAATAGCACTTTCAACAATAGCTCTACAAGCATCAAAATATGATATATTAGAAGACATTCCAAAAGGATGAATCTCTACAGAACGAGATTTAAATTCCTTTGCTTTTTTTATTGCTTTTGACATACAAACTCTTATTCTTTCTAAGTCTAAATTTTCTTCTTTACCTAGACCTATAAGTATTATATTCTTAGGATTTTCTTCTTTTAAAGTTCTAAAACTCTCAACTTGATTGAATTTACCTATAAAAAGTTTTTCTCTTACTAAATACGATATTGTACTTTCCAAATCATCATTTAATATAATATCTTTTTTAGAAAATTCTATTCCTTCATAAAAAGGTAATATAAGTGTATCACAAAGCGGTTCAAATTGATCTTTATATAAAACTACAGTTTTCATTCGAAAGCCTCCCTATTGTTTTGTTCGTTTTATTACAAAAAAAATTTTATGTTGTAAATTTATTATATAATAAAGATAAAAAAAATAGAACTGAATATATTAAAAATTAAAAAAATAAAGAAAAGACTGATTTTTTGTCTTTTCTTTATTCACCTCAATTCCTTTTATCCCTTATTTTTATTATCTTTATTTATAAAATTTTTTATTCCCATAGAATTTTTATATTTATTGCATAGTAAGCTCTGTATTCTTAGTAGAAGCATCCATATATCTTTCATTAGCATTTGCTAGTTTAGTTGCTAGTTTTCTTGTAATCATCATAAGAAGATCAACTCCAACCTTTGGATATGTTTCTATTAATGACATAACTTCTTCTTCATCAAATGAAATCAATATAGTCTCTTCTTCTGCTATTATATCAACACTTACTACCTCATTAACTAAATTAGTCTCTCCAAAATATTCATTTTTATTAAGTTGAGCTAATATTACTTCTTCATTTTCTTCATTTTTTCTCGTAACTCTAACAGAACCTGAAGAAATTATATATAATCTATCATTCTTTTGACCTGCATAAGTTATGAATTCATCTTTCTTAAACACATTTACCTTTGCAACTCCAGATATTATTTCTTTGAAATCTTTATCCATTTCACCAAAGAAAGTAGTTTGTTCTAATAATACTTGTACTTCACCTGGTGATAAATCTTCGCAAACAACAGCTTTTTTATCTTCTTTTAAAGCTTGACATTCTTCATCACAATATTCAACAATATCTCTTACAACCATCATATGAGATTTAGTAAACGAAAGTAATTCTCTCCAACTTCTTTGAAGTTCTCTAAAATACGTAAATACATCATCATGAGGCTTAGCTTCATATTTTGATATATAGATATTTTTGATACATTCTCTTGCACCTTCCATATCATTTTGACTCATATAATCCATCGCAAGCATTACATTAGACTTAAATACCATGTCTTCAAGACCAGGCTTTAGGAATGCTCCTGGATACGGATCAAATTCTGAAGCATCAACCAAATTCATATTTGGTACTTCATATTGAGTTTCTATTTTTGCTTTTTCATACATGAATCTATGAATATCTTCTCTAAATCTCTTCCAAATTGGATGTGATTTCTTAGGTGGAAGATGCTTTATAGAAAGTTCTCTATCCAAGAAGAAATGGAATCCAAACATCTTTGCATTTATTAGATAATCTATATCCTCACCTCTTGTTATTCTTGGATCAAAAGGAACTGTCTTAAATAAATTTCTGTGAATAATCATGGCTCCACCAAATGCAAATGGTGTCGGTTTAAGTCTTGGTGGCGAACCTATTATTTTATCAAATGCTTTTGTTTTTGAACCAAATCTATTCCAATAAGTCATCCAAGGTTCTATATTAACATCATCATAATATTCATTTTTCTTATTAAGATAATATCCTGCAACTCCATCTATAGTTTTACCATACATTCTTCTACCTATATATTCTGTTGCAAGTTGTATAAAGTTTTCCTTTTCAAACAATTCATCATCATCTATAAGCATAGCTACATCTGCACCCAAGATATATGCAGAATAAATACACATATTTCTTACATTTGCATATCCATGAAGACTTAGTAGATTTATAGCCGCTGGATCTACTCTATTTGATGATGCTATATTTCTAATAAGTTCTAATTCATGTGGTGTGATTATATATGAATCAATGCCCAAATCTGCATCTCTTAAAATCTTTGCAACCTTAGTTCTAGCTTCATTTAATATCTCCATAGTTGTAGGACAAAGAAGTAATACTAATTTATAATCCTTATCCTTTAATAATTTCATACTTTCTAAGGTTCTTCCTAAAGTACCTTCATGATCAAGCGGTGTTGGATGATCATAAACAGCATCTCCCTCTTGCCATTTTTCAGTTGATTTTCTCGACCAATAAGTAGGTATTACTACCATCTTTCTCACAAAATCACTTCCTTCTATTAATAATCAAATATTAATTACAATAATCAAATCCAAATGAAGCTTTTATACCATTTGGTGATTTTTTATACTTTCTTCATACAATAAAACAACATCATCTAATACTCTTTTCCATGAAAAACCATCTAATGCAATCTGTGCTGCTTTTTTTCCTTTTTCTTCTTTGTTTTCATTTAGTATTTCTTTTACTATTGCATTTCCTAATGCTATATCATCATCAACAGGAACTAATGAACCAATGCTATCATCTATAAAATCTGGAAGTCCCCCTTGATTAGTTGCAACAACTGGAGTTCCACAAGCAAGTGCCTCAATTGCAACTAGACCAAATGGTTCAACCCTAGATGGTACAACAGATACATCTGCAATATTATAAATATCTGCTACTATATCTTGATTTTGATGTCCTAAAAAATATACATCTTCTAATTCTAATTCTTTTGTTAAATTAACAAGTGGTCCATATAATTGACCATTTCCTACTATCAAAGTAGCTACATCTTCTAAATGGTTTTTGTATATTTTTGCTGAACGTATAAGCACATCAACACCTTTAAATTCTGCTAATTTTCCGACAAAAGAAACTACATGTTTATAATCTTTTTTTAGGTTTAGACTTTCTAAAACATCTTTTCTATTTAAGTCTTTTACCCTAAATATATCTTCATCAAAACCATTTAATATTAATTTTGTGTTAATATCTGAAACTTTATAATGTTTTTTGACCTCAGAATCTACTTGTTTAGATATAGTTATTATCTTATCTGCATTCTTAGCCCCTTCTAAGGCATATTTATGATATCTTGAATCTTTATAAAAACCCTTTAAATCTGTTCCATGTGCAGTTACTACATATGGAATATCGTATAATGATGCTACATATGGAGTTATCCAAAGATGTTGGCAATGAATTATATCAGGCTTAAACTCTTCAATCACTTCTTTAAACGCCATTTTATAAGCATCTATATAAGCTTGAATTTGTTCTTCATTAAGTTCATAGTAAGTGTTGTTGCTCTTAGGATGTGTTGTAAAGCAAGGAAAATTAAAATTAAGATCACAATTTTCATTCATTCCATTGCTAAATATAATAGTTTTTGTCTCAAACATAGGATGAGTATATTCCTCATTATCTGGTAATATAACCAAAACCTCATTTCCTCTTTTAGCAAGTTCCATAGCTAAATTCTTCGTATAAATTCCACTTCCCGAACCTTCTAATGGAAAGTGATTAGCAAGTACTATTTTCATTTACAAGGACACCTCCAGCAATTTTTTGAACTATTAAACTAAATTTTTCTCTTGTGTTTTCATATTCTTTAACAAATTTAGGCAACTTGTCAAATGCTAAATCTATAGCATCTTCCATAACTAAAAATCTGTCATCGTCTAAATGCTGCGCTACATATTTTGAGTATTTTTTTAGATATTCTCTTTGCTCTTTGTATTTAGCTAAATAATTATCTTCTTTAACAAAATTTAAAAATGGATTTCTTCCAATCCAACCTAGGGATGCATAATACAATCTGTCTTTTACATTTTGTTGGGTTTTTATGTCTGGAATAGTAGGAAAGTGTTTGTATGTGTCGTGGAATATAAGTAGGTCTATATCTACTATTCTTGCATTATTTCTTTTGGCAAATAATCCAAGTAATGTATCTTCACCTCTTGTTAATACTCTTTCACCATTTACACTATAAGTACTTGAGAAGAATGGCGGAAGATTTTTTTTATAGTAAGCATCTAATTTAATAGCTACATTTCCTCCAAGAATTTTATTTGTGTCTTTAATCTGCCTATTTTCCTTTCTGCCATAACTTATACAATCTGTACAAACCACTCTATTATAAGCAGATTCTTTTTGAAGTCCATACATATATTCTTTGAGTCCATAAAACTCTTGCATAGGTGGTATTATAAAATATCCAGAATAATCACTTGTTGTTATTGCAACATCAGGGTCTTTTAGATATTCTAAATGTGAATTAATAAAATCAATCTCTTCTAATTTATTATCTTCATTTACTATACTCGGATAAACATCTGTATCAACAAAGAAAAGATAATCCATATTGAGTAACATCGCCTTTATGAGTACTAAATTCCTAGAAAAACTATAAGGCACTTTATTAAACAATTCAAAATCCAATGATTTAGTAAATGTCTTATATACTACTTCTTCAATTCCCATGTTTCTAAGATCCGATTCAATTGAATATGATTCATTTATTTTTATTATATCTACATCTATATGTGCTTCTAATTCTTTTAAATATACATAATCCATTTCATGAGAATATGCAATTATGAGCTTGTCTATTTCACGTCCATGATTTCTTGCATTTTCAATAAAGCTAAGTACAGAAATATCTTCTGTTATATTTTTAGTTATTATTCCTAGAGCTATTTTCAAAAAAATCTCCCCCTTAAAAATTATAAAAAATTATAAACTCACATTCTTTTTAATATATGTTTTGGCTTAATTCTTTTTCTACCCGTAATATTAATTATTTAAAACCTATTTTAAATTTTTTACATTTTCATATTTTTATTTAACTTAATTTTAATTTGGATTAAAAACTAGGATTAAAGACCTATCTTTATTCCAACTGTTATAAGTATAAATTTTTTTTATAAAAAAAAGCATGAGTATTATATAATATAATACTCATGCTTTAATCAATTCTAATTCATATTTATTTTCTAAAAATTTCTTATACTTGCTTTAATAATCTTCCAAGTACATCATTTAATTTTTTTATTCCTAAATCTTTATGAGCCATCAAAAATATTGCTTTAACTTCTTTATTTCCTGCATCATAATTATATGAATAAGTTCTAAACATAGTGTATTTTATTTCTTCTAAGATATTTTCTATATCAACACCAATTTCATCACTTAATTGTAGAAATTCTTCTACTAAGTCTTCACCTTCCGCTTCATCTTCATCAAGATCAAAACCTTCTTCTTCTAATATATCTTTTAAATCTTGCTCTTCGATTTTAAGATGTAATGCAATCACATCTTCTCTTTTTGTAGCAAAAGATAAATCTGCTATACATTTAAAAGGTGTTAATTCTTCTATTTTTAATTTTATTTCTTCGCTATCTACCATTTCATTACCAAAAGGTACGTACATATCATCCATCCTTCCTTATCACTAAATATCTAATATATTCTTTATCATCTTTAATAATACCATAATTTAATTTTTAGAGTATATATAATTTATATTATTTAGATATATTTAAATACTATAAAAAATATTAATATAAAAAATATTTTATCTTAGTTTCTTTTTATATATTCAGGGTATTAAAACTACAAAGAAGTTAAATCTTACATTAAATTCAATAATTATATCTTTGGTATCAAAACTTATAATGTCTATTTTTATTTACTTATAAGTTTTTATATTTGCATAAAACAATCCAAAAATAAATTTTAATTTTATATTAACTAAAATTTATTTTTAAAATACTTATATCTTTATCATTTTTTTACGATATGAATTACATGCAGATTTATTCGTTATATTAGAGTTTTTTAAAATATCTTAAAGGGGTCGATTTTATGAAAAAAATAGGTAGTAAAATCATATTGGGTACAGTTATCAATATCTTGATTGTTGCTGTATTAATAGGAGGTACAAGTATTTATATCTCCTATAAACAAAATGAAGCTAGTATTAATAGTCTTGAAACAGTATTAAGAGAAGATTATGATGAAAGTATCAAAAACATTGTGGAAGCCATGGTATCTCAACTAGATATTATTAATGATGATATCAATGCAGGACTTATTTCTAAAGAACAAGGTATGGATATAGCCGCAAAATTAATAAGAACTTCTAAATATGGAGAATCTGGTTACTTTTGGGCTGATAAATCTGATGGAACTAATGTAGTCTTACTTGGTAAAGAAGACGTCGAGGGAACAAATAGACTTGGTCTTAAAGATGTTAAAGGTAATGAGATAATAAAGGATTTGATACAAATTGCTTTAGATGGTAATGATGAATATTACAATTATTATTTTCCTAAAGCTGGTGAAACAAAAGCACTTCCAAAGAGAGCATTTGTGAAATATTTCAAACCTTTTGATTGGGTCATAGGTACTGGTAATTATATTGATGATATTGATAATATAATTGCTTTAAAATATGAAGAAGCTAATAAAGATTTGCGTTCTAGTATATTTAGACTTGCTTTATTTATTTTAATATCTATAGTGATTTCTTCACTAATTGCATTATTTACTTCAAGAAAAATATCAAAACCTATAATTGCTATTTCTGAATTAGTGGATAAAACAGCTAATTTCAAATTAAAAAATGATTCAACTTATGATTATCTATTAAATTATAATGACGAAACTGGAATAATGGCAAAATCAGTTTCTAACCTTAGAGATGAGTTAAGAAAAATAGTAAAAGAACTTAAAGAAGGTTCTGTAGAAGTCAATTCTAGTACTAAAATACTAAACCATTCTTCATCTGAAGTTGTAGATGGTGTTACGGCTGTAAAAACAGCAATAGTAGAATTGGCTCAAGGTTCTCAAATGCAAGCAGAAGATGCTCAACTTGCTGTTAATAAATTAAATATATTAGCTAATGAAATAGAAAGTATCGTTAGAATTTCTGATACTGTAAGAGATTTATCAATTGAAGTTGATGAAGTTAACAAAAGAGGTGTTTCTTCTATAACTAATTTACAAGATAAATTTGATGAAACTAAAAGAAGTACAAATAGTTTATCTTCAAATGTAAATAATTTATCTGAAAAATCATCACTTATTGGTGATATTATAAGTACTATTCAGTCTATTGCTGAACAAACTAATTTACTTGCTTTAAATGCTGCCATTGAAGCTGCTAGAGCTGGTGAATCTGGTAGAGGCTTTGCTGTTGTTGCTGATGAAATTAGAAAGCTTGCTGAACAAACTTCTAATTTTACAGGTCAAATTGAAAATATTATAACTGAAATTCTTGATGAAATCAAAAATACAAATTCTAATATGGATGTTTCCAAAGCTGCTGTTATGGAATCTTCATCAGTTATGACTGAAATGAGTGATACTTTTAAAACTATAGAACATTCAGTTACTCAAACTTTATCCAAAGTTGATATATTATCAGAAAATATCGCGACTGTAGATGGTCACAAAAATGAAGTATTTGGAGCAATAGAAGGTATATCTTCTGTAACAGAAGAATCTGCTGCTTCTTCAGAGGAGATTTCTGCAACGATGGAAAATCAACTTGATATTATTCAAGAACTTAATTCAAAAACAAAAGATCTAAATCATCTTTCTCAAGTTCTTGAAGATATTATTCATAGATTTGAAATTTAGTTAAGCTTTCAATATATTGAAATTAAATAAAATATTTAACTAACTCTTAAGAAGTTAAAAGATTTAACAAAATTCCCTCAAGAATTCTCCCATCCTCTACAGGCGGTCAGATGAATTGAGGGTTGTTTTTTTTCTAAAAAAATAATATAACAACCTTATCAGTTAATATAACTTAAAAAGGTGTAAATAAATGAATTTAGATACTAATGCACATTCAGTCTTTAGCATGAAATACCATTTAGAAATAATTAAGAAGAGTATGTCACTGTCTTACTCAACTGAGTGCTTTCTTTATAATCTCTTAAGTTCATATATTTTATGCTAAATAAAGCATAAGAGTAGGCTACTACAAACCTTATAATCACACATTGCAAAAATATAGTATGTAAATAAAATTCGCTATGTAAAAATATTTTATTTATATATGTATTAAAAATCAAATTAGTTCCAAAATAAATAGCAAATAATATGAAATATATTTTATACATACTCCAAACATCAAGCTTTGTTAATTCTTGACTTTTATCTATCGCTTCATTTGAATTATAATTATCAAAAATAATGAGCTCTAAACTATAGGAATATCTAAGCCAAAAATATCCAAAATTTATAACTGTCAAAATAAATACTATGATAAATATAAATTCAACTACAATATTTTCAGTTGAATATATTGCCTGTCCTTTAGCAATAGAAACAGGTATATAAAAATAAACCATCCTACTACTTATAAGAAAAATGCATATTAATATTTTTTTTATTTTACCCTGTAATATATCATCTGATAATTTTATATTTTTTATATCCTTTAAATAAAAACAACTCGCTTTAAATTTAATATATATATACTTAAAACAAAAAATTGTAATATAAACAATAATATAAATAAGCCCAAAATTTCTATCCATATTATTTTTTAACTCTATAAAGACTTTTATAAAAGACATTGTAAATATAAACAAGACTAATTTAATTATATTTTTGGCAAAAAACTTATTTGTCTTTTTTATAAGTTGATAATTACTATATTTATTTATATTTTTAACTTCCACAATATCATATCCTTTCTGATAATTTTTGAGGTTCTTTATTTGATGATATTTTTTATCATTTATCATTATTTCATAATCTTTTATTTTTATATGATAAAATTAAAATGATTAATTTTATATTGGGGGTTTTTTAATGGAAAAAGTATATGAAAATATTTATAAAAATGAAATACCTTTACCTAATAATCCACTAAGAATTATAAATTCTTATATTATTACTTCAGATGATAAAAATCTTATAATTGATAGTGGGTTTGACCATGAAGCTTGTAAAGAGGCGTTTTTTGATGCTGTTTGCAAATTAAATTTAGATTTGAATAATACATATTTACTTATAACTCATCTTCATTCTGACCACAGTGGTTTGGCTGCCAAACTTAGTAAGGAAGGTATTAAACTTTATGCTGGTGAAATTGATGGTAATATGATTAATAGAATGTCCAAACAAGAATATTGGGATAATTTTAATAATTACAAAACAATCTTTGGTCTTGATAAAGATAATATTACATTTGATGATCATCCAGGCTATAAATACTGTCCAAAAGAAGAAATTGATTTTATCGCTTTAAATGATGGCGATAAAATTGAAATTGGAAAATTTTCCTTTGAAGTAATTGATATAAAAGGTCATACTCCAGGTCATATAGGTCTTTATGAAAAAAATCATAAATTATTCTTTAGTGGAGACCATATATTAGATAGAATCACTCCAAATATTGCATTTTGGGGCTATGAACATGGTGATATCTTAGATGTATTTTTAAATAATTTAGATAAAATTAATGATTATGATATTGATATTGTTTTTCCTGCACATAGAAATATATTAACTGACCATCAAAGAAGAATTAAAGAACTTAAAAATCACCATAATGAAAGATTAGAAGAAATCTTAGAGATTGTAAAAGAAAATCCTAAAATCACAGTAAGAGATGTCGCAAGCAAAATGAACTGGCAGTTTAGAGCTAAGTCTTTTTTGGATTTTCCTAATCCTCAAAAATGGTTTGCTTGTGGCGAAGCTATGACTCATTTACTTCACCTTTGTTATCAAAATAAATTAACTAAAGTAGACATTGATAATACTCTTTATTTTGAATTGAAATAACAAAATTAATCGTACAATTTAATTCAAATAATAAATTTTAAAATAACTGTAAAACTAAAAATGTAACAATATACTATGTTTATTTTTGATTTATAACACAGTATATTGTTACTAAATCTCTTAACTGTTAATGTCTTCCATTTCTTTTATATTCATATATTTAATTGTTAATGTCATCTCCATATAACTATATATATAAGATTGCATAAATTGTGATGCAAAAACTGAAATCAAACCAACAATTAAATAAATCTCCATAGAACTATACATATAATATCTTGTATAATCTACCATAACAAGCATTATTCCACCTATAAATAACCCTATTAAAAAAGATATAAACATAACTATAAGTAATATTTTTAGGATTTCTATCTTTTTATTTTTGGTTATTTCAAAGCTTTCTTTTATTGCTTTTGTTATTTCAATTTTTTTGTCTAGATATATCGCCTCTGAAAAAGCAACCTTTATAAAAAAATACATAATCCAAACTATAGATAATGTAGATAATATATATACAAAAAAAACACCTGAACCTGAACTATTTAGATTTAAATAAGCACTCATTATTATAGCTGTAAATGGTACGAAATATATCAAACTCGTATTTATAATCTTTAATATAGCAAGTTCTAAAAAATTCTTTTTTATAAATTCTACAGATGTAATAAATTCTTTCGATTCTTGATTTTTATAATTATTTATAATTGATGACTTTGCTATACCACTTCTATATACTGACCTGTTAAAAAACACTATTAACGATGTAATCACAACAAAAGCAGTCATTGAAAGTTCAACTTTTATTCCTTTTTGCAAATCAAAATAATAAAGTATATTTCCCCTATTAGTAAATAATGCTACACAAAGACTCATCATAAGTATATATTTTATACTCGATTTTAATATATTTACTTTATTATTCCCTATAAATTTATGTGCTTCTAAAACAATATCTATTGAATTTAATTTCTTTGTATTTTTTTTCGATACTTCATCTAATATCATATGATATTGATCTGTTTTCATTGTTGTCATCTTCTCCTCCAATCCCTAAATATCCCTCTTTAATCCCTTTTTAATTAAATATTTTTGATGTATATATATTTATTTTTAATGTTTTTTAATACTCTTTGTTATTATATAATCATTTTTTCTTCCCAAAAAGGCTCATTTTTCACTTTAATACAAAAGTCCTAATTATGTTTTTTCATAGCATTAAAGGAAGTAACTAGGACTTAAGATTCAAAGTAAAAATAAGACTGTTTGGGTGATTATTTTAACATTATAATGATTTATAGTGTGTAAATTAACACTTTAAACGTAAAAATATAAAAAAGGGAGAATATTATGGAGAATATAAAAACAAGGAATTTTAAAATTTTTGAAGTAACAAAAGAGTTTTTGAAAGCAAATGATAAAGAAATGATAAAGGGAAGTTTATTATTAGCATCTATATATACTATAATTTTTTCAATATCAATTTTTTCAACATTTATTAGATTAGGTTTTATTAGTTTTTTATTAAGCTTTACAGCTCCTATTGCTAACATTTTTGTTGTTATTTATTTAGGTGCTTCAATAAAAATAATAGCTGCAAATTGGTATTTTAATAATCATAAAATTAATCTAAAAGATGCCTACAATTCTTTAGATGGAAAAAAGATGATTATCTTAATTTCTGATCTTATCAAATGTATTAAAATAATGTTATGGTCTTGTTTGCTTGTTATACCAGGTTATTATCATCTATTTGCATATATTTTCAATCAAGATTTTATTTTATTTGGAAATAAAGAAGCTTCTGATTCAATAAAACTTAGTAAAGAAAATAGTAAAGGTCATTTATTAGAACTATTTATTTTTGTTATAATAACTGCTTTAATACTAGTAATTCCAATATTGTTTATTAATATAATAAATATTTTACTTTTAAAAATGAAACTTATAATATTACTACCTATCGTTCTTTTTGCTATAAGTTTTATCAGTTTAATGAGCTTTGTATTTATTAATGCCGGAGTTACTATGAAATTCATCGAAGTATGTAAAGAAAAAAATATTAATATAAAAATAGGAAATAAAAACTTATTAGATGAGGATTATAAAAATGGACAAATCAATTAAATTATCTATTATTGATTTAATTTTAATTCCATATAGTTTTTTAAAGAAAAATACTAAAGGATTATTAAATCTTACCTATCTTAATATTGTGTTTTATTTAATTTTCTTTTTATGTACTTTTGCTATTACTCTAATCTTTAAAGATTATTTTTATTATCAAAATATCAATTCAAAAACATTTATACTTTTCTATTTATTAATGTTTTTATTGAATATATCAATGAGTTTTTTACAGTTAATCCCCTTATCTATGGCTAAATATATAAGTGGTCTATGGTTTGTTAAAAATGAAAAAATAAGTATTAAAGAAGCCTTTAATTACATGCGACCAAAATTAATAAGTCTATTTGGTTCACAAATTTTAATAATTCTATTAATTTGTTTATTGGTGTTTTTATCTTTAATTCCTATGGGTATTAATTTAGGTCTTTTGCACATGCAATATCAATATAATACATTTTATTATATAACTCCTAAAGCATTATTAAGACCGTGGGTAATTATATCTCAAATGCTACTTATAATTCCAATAATATATTTTAGTTTAAGACTTTCATTTAATTTTGATTCTATAATTTTTAATAATAAGTCTGCAACTAAATCTATAACTCACAGTCTTAAAGTTACAAAAAAAAGTGTATTTCAAACTTTACTTTATTATTTGGTTTCAAATATATTTAATTCTATAATAATGTTTGTAATGATTTTTATTATGGAAATTGTAGCTGTAATAACAATAGTTCCTTTTTCGATGAATGATAATCTTTTTTTAGTTGTTATTCTACTTGGAATACTATGGTTTGTAGCATTTCTTATCATTTTAACTTTTTTTACTTTTGGAATGTATTCAGGACAAACTCTTAAATACTTGGATTTGTGTAATCAAAAAGGCATAAAAACTATCTTACATGATGAAATTGATATAGAAAAAGAAAAACTGTTGAATTAGCAAATTTTTGTGCTAATTCAACAGTTTTTTATGTTTTAAAAAAATCATATCTATTAAAATTCTTTACTCTTATTTGTCTTGTTTTATTATTGTGCTTTTTCTTCTAAATCTATATTTTTACCCTTTATATCTAATATATTAAAGAATTTGATTGATATAACTCCAAATATCAACATATGAAGAATAATCGTCATAGTATTTGATACAGCTATCTCTGGTATACTTATAAGAAACGATTTAATGCTACCTATTTCATTTATATAATTCTGATTCGTATTTTTAAATAAATTTTCTATTAATTTATTAGTCACAAATCCACCAATTAATATAAATATTTGCATTATAAATATATCAAATTTATGTCCTTTAACCAATTTTTTTGATATTTTGAAGGATTCAATTATATTTCTTTTAGAAAATAATATCAACTCTCCTCTTAATATAAATAATAATGATATATATATATAAGCTATTAATATCACTATAATTAGCATGAGCATAGTACCGAAAAATTCAAAGATATTATCTGATGACATTTTAAGTAATGCAAAAAATATTAAAAACATTGATAAAGCACTTATTACCATATACATCATATCTGCTAAAAAATACTTAAAAATCCTATCTTTTACTCTACTATAAGCTTTATTAATATTTGATTTTTCTTTATTATAATAAAAATCATACATAAAAGATTTAATAATAGATGCAATTATATAAATCACTACAAATTCTATTATTAGCATTATTAGAATAATTAACAAACTACTTAAAAATTCTCTGCCAAAAAACTGTGGGATATTTTGTACTTCACCAGATAGCAAATCTAACCAAGCTGATTTATTATTTTCAATCATAAATGTTGCTATTAAGTTCTGTACTATAGATACACCTATAAACCCTAATATTAAAATTAATACATTTGAAATATTTATTTTTAATGCATTAATCACCATTTTAAATATCTCTGTACAAGTCATACCTTCTAAGTTTTTATAATAATCTTTTATCTTTTCAATTTCTTCTTTTGTTTTTGATTCTTCTAGTACTTCTTCTTTTTCCAAATCCTTATTATCCATCATTTCACCCCATTTAATTTTTAATTATATATAAAAATTATTATATGCTTTTTTTGGGTTTTTTGGAATGTTAATCGTTATTTTGTAAACAACTTTTAAGGTTTTTTTCTCTTATTATATCTATAAATTTTATAGTTTCTCCAACATATATAGCACTATTTATAATAATACCTAAAGCTATTAAACAAATCATTAAAATTATAAACATTATAGATAAAAATATTTCATTTATACCTGTCGTACTAATAAATAAAGATGGCATAATAATGAAAAATTCTATAAATAATGTTAATACACCTGTTATTATATTTGTAATTATACTTATTACAATATAATAAAACAAAAGAGATAAAGCCTTGTTTTTAGTTATGCTCATACTATCTTCTATTGATTCCATAGCTAATTTGTCATTGAATATTACAGATTCTAAATTAAATGCAGTCCTTAAGCCAAAGTATATACAAGGTATAAATAGTATGAATGCAATTATAATTATTGCAGGATTAAAAAATGCATTTGATATTAGACTATCCATATTATATTCTTGATGTCTTAGTGCAAGTCCTACAAAATTAGCTATATAGGGACTAATATGTATCAATATAAAAAAATACAAAATAATTCGTTTGATTAAATTCGATTTAAATATATTTAATTTTTTCCCTTTTATATTCTTATAGCAATCTTTTAACTTAGGTTTTTCTTCATTCAAAAACCACATTGCACACAAATTTTTTAATGTAGATATATATATTGATTGCAAATAAAAAATTACAATTCCAAATATCAATACCACCATAAGTGTTGCAATAAAATCATCAATTATTTTTGCATTAATTATAATCGCAGTACTAAATGCAATGGCTACAAAAAATATAGCCCCAAAAATTATCATAAGAAATATTAATTTTAATATTTCTTTGATATTATTCTTTAAAAATGAATATGTTTTTGTTACTAATTCTGTTATTCCTATATTGTTATATATCTCTATTTCTTGTTCTTGTTCGATTTCTTTTTCGTTCTCGTTTTCCATTTTCATTTCCTTTTATTTTATATTTAATTCAAGACCTATCTTCTTAGTCAAATCTATAAATTTCATTGTAATACCAGAAGCTATACTAAGTGTTGCACTATAAGTTATTATATTTGCAACAAATGAAATAAATGGTGTTACAATATCTAATCCCATTAAAAGTAAAATAGGTACTAATACTTTAATTATGAATGTCGGTATTAATGCCATAATCATTACTACTAGATAATATATAAATATTTCCAAAATATTTTTTTTGCTTAATTGCTTACTTAATTTTATAGCTTCTGATGATTTAGCATCATTAAAAATTATAAAATCTTCATTAAATATATATGAAAAAGTCTTATATATTCCAGGTATAATTAACAAAATACTCCATAGTCCTATTTTAATACTCTTTATTATACTAGATATTATTAGCGTTAATTTTTTACCTTCTAATACTTTATAAGCTTCTTTCAAACTCATTTTAGTGTTTTTTAGATACCAATTTCCCGCAATTACTTTCATCGACATTGTACAAAAAAACATAGTTATTAAAAGAGCTATAAATGTTATTATAATAATGCTATCTTTCATATTTGAATCCCCACCCAAACATCCTATCATATCAATGATAAAACGCATAAAACCTATAATACAACTTGCCGTTATAATTGTTTTCATATTTTCTTCAAAAAACTTTTTTGTTTGTTCTCCAATTTTAAATTCTTTTTGTAATTCTTCTTTCTTCATTGCTTCCATTACTTTTCTCCTCAATTCCTTTTTTATTTTTTATTATATATATAACAATTATTAAATTATATTATATTTAAATTAAATTTTAAATGTTTTTTATAGTTTTGTAATTTATTTTTAATATTAGGCTTTTTTTTTTATAAAAAAAAAAGCTTAGGATATTATCCTA
The DNA here is from genome assembly GCA_045345765.1 of Peptostreptococcaceae bacterium AGR-M142. Taxonomy (GTDB): domain Bacteria; phylum Bacillota; class Clostridia; order Peptostreptococcales; family Peptostreptococcaceae; genus JAOARY01. The sequence goes on along the minus strand of CP148265.1, from coordinate 1,543,203 downwards.
AGCTTTTGAATTTATTCTTATATATTAATATTGCATTTCAGCCATTCTTTTGTATGATGCATATCTTTCTTTAGCATCTTTTTCAGCTGATACAAATAATTCTTTTGCTTCTTCTGGGAATGTCTTTTCTAATGAAGTATATCTTACTTCTCCTCTTAAGAAGTCTTGGAATGAAGCAGTTGGCTCTTTTGAATCAAGGATGAATGGATTCTTTCCTTCATTTCTAAGCTCTGGGTTAAATCTGTATAAATGCCAGTAACCAGCTTCAACAGCTTCTTTAGTTCTTCTTTGAGTAGTTCCCATACCTGTTTTTATACCATGGTTAATACATGGAGCGTATGCGATTATTAGTGATGGTCCTTTGTAAGCTTCCGCTTCTTTTATAGCTTTAAGAGTTTGAGCTTGGTTAGCACCCATACCGATTTGTGCAACATATACATATCCGTAAGTTGTAGCTATCATACCAAGGTCTTTTTTCTTAACTTTCTTACCTGAAGCAGCAAACTTAGCAACAGATCCTGTTGGAGTAGCTTTTGAAGCTTGTCCACCAGTATTAGAGTAAACTTCAGTATCAAATACTAATATGTTTACATCTTCTCCTGAAGCAAGTACGTGGTCAACCCCACCATAACCGATATCGTAAGACCAACCGTCTCCACCGATTATCCATTGAGATTTCTTAACTAGATGATCTTTATGATCTTCTATTTGAGCAAGTACATCATTAGCTTCTTTAGAACCTAAATCTGTACCAAATAATGCTCTTACTTTATCAGAAGCAACTTTACTTCCTTCACCTTCGTATTTGTTATCTATCCACTCTTGAGCGATTGCTTTAACATCATCAGAAGCTACAGCTTTTAATTCGTTCATTAAGTCTTCAACTTTATCTCTTAATTGTTTTTGAGCTATATACATACCAAAACCAAATTCAGCATTATCTTCGAATAATGAGTTAGCCCAAGCAGGACCTTGTCCTTTAGCATTAGTAGTGTATGGAGTTGTAGGAGCCGATCCACCCCAGATTGAAGAACAACCTGTTGCATTAGCTATCATCATTCTATCTCCAAATAATTGAGTTACTAACTTAGCGTATGGAGTTTCTCCACAACCAGCACAAGCACCAGAGAACTCAAGTAATGGTCTTTTAAATTGTGCACCTTTAACTGTCTTAGTATCCATAACTTCTTTATCAGTTACAGTCATTGCTTTTTCCCAGTTAGCAGCTTGTTCTCTTTGCGTATCAAGAGGCTTCATAACTAGAGCTTTAGATTTTGGAGCTGGACATATGTCAGCACAGTTTCCGCAACCTGTACAATCAAGTGCAGATACTTGAATCTTGTAAGTTAATCCTTCAAGTCCTTTACCTATAGCTTTTTTACCTTCAAGTCCAGTAGCTTTAACTTCTTCTTCAGTCATTAATACTGGTCTTATAGCAGCATGTGGACAAACGTAAGCACATTGGTTACATTGAATACAGCTGTCTATTTGCCATTCTGGTACATTTACAGCGATTCCTCTCTTTTCAAATGCAGCAGAACCATTATCAAATGTTCCATCTTCTCTACCAGCAAATGCAGAAACAGGAAGGTTATCTCCATCTTGTCTGTTTATTGGCTCAAGAATATTTTTGATAAAATCAGGTTTTTGAGCAGCAACTGTGTCTTTCATTTCAACAGCATCTTTCCATGAAGCTGGTACTTCTACCTTAACTAGAGCGTCTCCACCCATGTCAACAGCTTTATGGTTCATAGATACTATCTTTTCACCTTTTTTACCATAAGTCTTAGTTATAGCATCCTTCATGTACTTAACAGCATCTTCATAAGGAATAACGCTAGCTAATTTGAAGAATCCTGATTGTAAAACAGTATTAGTTCTGTTTCCAAGACCTATTTCAGCAGCTATCTTAGTAGCATCTAATGTATAGAATTCTATTTCATTATCAGCAATGTATTTTTTCATTGAAGCTGGTATTCTTTCTTCTAATTGAGCTTGATCCCAATTACAGTTAAGAAGGAATTTTCCACCTTTTTTAAGTCCTTTTAATAAGTTGTATTGTTCTACATATGATGGTGTTGAACATGCAACAAAATCAGCTTCATCTATTAGATAAGTTGATTTAATTGGAGTTTTACCAAATCTTAAGTGAGATACTGTAACTCCACCAGACTTCTTAGAGTCATAAGAGAAATATCCTTGTGCATAAAGATCTGTTTTATCTCCGATTATTTTTATAGAGTTCTTGTTAGCTCCAACTGTACCATCAGAACCAAGTCCCCAGAACTTACATCTTGAAGTTCCAGTAGGTTCAGTTACTATTTCTTCTTTTATATCTAATGATAGATGTGTTACATCATCATTTATTCCTATTGTAAATCCATCTTTAGGAGCATCTGCTTTTAAGTTATCAAATACTGATTTAATTTGAGATGGAGTTGTATCTTTTGATCCAAGACCATATCTTCCACCTACTATAAGTGGAGCATTTTCTTTACCATAGAACATTGATCTTATGTCTAAGTATAATGGTTCTCCAGTAGATCCTGGCTCTTTAGTTCTATCTAATACAGCTATTCTTTCAACTGTCTTAGGTAATGCATTAAAGAAGTATTTTTCTGAGAATGGTCTGTATAAATGAACTCTTAATAGTCCAACATTTTCACCATTAGCATTTAAATATTCTATTGTTTCTTCTATAGTTTCAGTTACAGAACCCATAGCAATTACTACGTGCTTAGCATCTTTAGCTCCAACGTAAGTAAATGGCTTGTATTCTCTACCTGTTATTTCAGATACTTTTTCCATGTAATTAGCAACTACATCTGGTAAATCAGTGTAGAATCTATTACAAGCTTCTCTAGCTTGGAAGAATATATCAGGATTTTGAGCAGTACCTCTTGTTACTGGATGCTCTGGACTTAAAGCATTGTGTCTGAAGTTCTTAAGCGCATCCCAATCTAAATGCTTTCCTAATTCATCACAATCCATAACTTCTACCTTTTGAATTTCGTGAGAAGTTCTAAAACCATCAAAGAAATGAACAAATGGCACTCTTGATTTGATTGTAGCTAAATGTGCAACACCAGCTAAATCCATAACTTGTTGTACTGAACTAGCTGCTAATAAAGCGAATCCAGTTTGTCTTGTAGCCATTACATCTGAATGGTCTCCAAATATTGAAAGTGCGTGTGATGCAACTGCTCTAGCACTTACGTGGAATACTGATGGAAGTAATTCCCCAGCTATTTTGTACATATTTGGTATCATAAGTAATAGACCTTGAGACGCTGTAAATGTAGTAGTTAAAGCTCCTGCTTGTAATGCACCATGTACAGAACCTGAAGCTCCACCTTCTGATTGTAATTCAACAACATTTACTTTTTGTCCAAAAAGGTTCTTTCTTCCGTTTGCAGCCCAAGCATCTGTATGCTCTGCCATTGGAGAAGATGGTGTTATTGGGTAAATTGCAGCAACATCAGTAAACGCATACGCAACGTGAGCTGCAGCAGTATTACCATCCATAGTTTTCATAACTTTAGACATATTTCTTACCTCCTAGAAATTTTAATTAAAAACACAAAAGAAACACAAAAATGCTCTTTTTCATTTAGTGTATCGTTTTCAATGCTATAAATATTACTTCATCAGTATTTATTTACCGACTATTTTTTTGTGTATGTATTTTGGTTTTTATATACTCATTTTTATTTTCATGTATCAATACATACATTGGTCTTTTATACCCTTTTTAATTAAATTTAAAATCTTTTTTGATATTTCAATATCAATTTTTTTAAATTTCCATACTGTATACACAATTCAAAATGAGTAAAAAAAATCATTCCTGCCTTAAAAGCAGAAATCATTTTATAAAAAATGCTTTTTAAAAAAGCTGTCAAAACAAGTATATCACTTGAGAATCACCTTGTCAAATAGTCCTAAATGGCTAAGATTATACAATTATGAACTATTGCATTAATTGTACAAAAAAAAATACATAAGTTTTTAATTTTTAAAAAATGATATAATTTTAACTAATAAAATCATTTTTAATATTTATTTTCATTTGAAATTCATTACTTTCTTTTAGTTTATCATCCTTTATTTTGTATTTTTATTAAATACCCTGCTTGATTTTCACTTGTTTTTTATAAATACTTTTCTTAAATATACTATTTACAATATTTTTATCAATTAATACCTATTATTATTTTATAAAATTAATCATTGATAATATTTTTTATTTATAAATAATTGTATTTTTATTATTCAAAATCAAAATTATCTTTGTTAATTTTTTTTCTGAATATTCATTTTTATGAACTTAATTTTATATAATTTTATATAATATATATATTTAAAATTAAAAGAGATATAAATATTATAGGTGCAAATGCTAAATTATCTTTTTTATTCTTTATTTTAAATAATATTAATACTAAAGAAATTAATCCACCTATATTAAAACTTAATATTATTAATATAATAGTTATTTTAAATTCTAAAAAAAATCCTAAAAAAAATAATAATTTAATATCTCCTCCACCTATTAAGTTTTTATTATACATATATATAGGAAGGAAAATTATTAAAATAAATAATCCACACGCTATATTATTGTATAAAGCATATTCTTTTAATATAAAAAACTTAAAAAATAAACAGATTATAAATCCAATTTTTATAATCTGTTTATCTATAATTTTATGCTTGAAATCTATTATTGCTATAAATAATGTTATTGTAAGTAAAATAATCTCCATAACAAACCTCTTTTTTTACGAGACTTTCTTTGCTCATCATTGAATTATAAGTATTTTTATTACACTTTCAAGCTTTTTTACATTATATTTTTAAGCTTTTTTATTTTAATCTATCTATAGTCTTAAAATGAAGTTTAGCAACTTTAAAAAGCTCTTTCTGACCATATTTTTTTACAAATTCTTTGCCTTTTTCAATAGTCATATGAGATATTCCCTTAGGAAACCTAATATTATACTCTTTATTTATATTATCTAATTCTTTTACAAATTCTGCTCTAGCTAAAATACTGGCTGCTGCTACTGCCATATTTGATTCAGCTTTTGTTTGTTGGTATAAATTTATATTTTGACCTTTCTCCATAAGTCTATTTTTTATAAGCTCTTCTTTTCCAAACTTATCACTAAGTACAGTATGACAATCAACTTTATTTAATAAATTTTCTATAGCTCTTGCATGACCCCAAGCCAAAAGCTTATTTAAATTTTTTATTTTATCATAAAGTTCATTATATTTATCATTTCTTATTTTTACTACTGAATATTCACATATTGCTTTTATTTTCTTTGATAATTTAAGGATTTTTATGTCATCTATCATCTTTGAATCCTTAACTCCTAAATTATATAATTTTTTATAGGATTCATAATCAACATATACAGAAGCTATAACTAAAGGACCAAATAAATCACCTTTTCCAGATTCATCAACACCAATTAAATCATAATCTTTTAATTTTTCTTGCTTTGATGAAGTTTTTTCATTACTATCTTGATTTTTCCCTTGATTATTATCATTACTAACTTTACCCTCTACAAAAAGTGCTTTTAATTTATCTGATCTTAACTGAGAAAGATCGTGTTTTATGCCTTTTTTGCTCTGATATATCCTATATAATCCTTTTTCATCTTCAGTTTTTACTTCAAACTGTATTCCATAATTAATTTCCTTATGCATAGAAACTTGTGCACCCTTGTCTTTTGCAATTTTTTTAATTCTATCATATTCTGTGTATTTATCCATAGTTCTAAAAGGTTTTTATACCTTTTCCTCCCTTCAAAGCTAATCTCTATTTAATAGATCTCCAAATAAGAATTTTTTCTTTCTTTTTAAAAATAGTTTTTCTATTATAAATGCGAGTACATTTCCTAAAAAATAAATAATTAAATCACTAACTAAAAAAGTAGTTCCAAAAACAAGCCTAAAGAAGGGATCTTTTCTCAATTCTAATAATTGAGGTGTTTCAATAAGTTGCAAAAATTCTAAAGAAAAACATATTAAAATTGATATTATTAAAATATTCCTGCTTCTAGTTCTTTTTAACAAAAATGCTATTATAAAGTACATCATCATGGACCACAAGAAATCTGCTCCATAATCATTTACTAATGGATGAATTTTTATATTCAAAAATTTTAATACTAATCCTATTAAAATGCATAAAATAATTAATATTATAAAAGGTTTTCTTCTTCTTGGTTGAATTTCAAATTTGTAAATAAACTTCTCATTTTCTTTTCTCAATGTAATCACCCTTAATTCATTTCGTCTTATATTCTTGGTTCTTGTGACATGCTCCCCCACTAAACTTAACAGTTTCGAGGGGGCTTCTTGGGATGTAGTAACCCTATGCGTTATCCTGGTAAAGATTTACGGGTAAGCCCTACCCTGTTTATGATTTAATATTTTAACAACAATTTTCCTTGATTTTTTATATTGATACTTGCGTTTAAGTCTCTATCTATAGAAATACCACATTCACAACTGTATACTCTATCTGATAGTTTTAGGTCTTGTTTTACTACCACCACAAACACAACAGGTTTTGCTTGATGGATAGAATTTATATCTGTAAATTGTTTTCCTGTTAATTTTGTTTTATATTTAAGCATTTTAGTGAATATTCCCCAACCGTTATCAGATACACTTTTACCAATTTAATGTTTGGCTCATGCCTTTCATATTAAGGTCTTCGATTGAGATAGCATTATATTTATTAACTAATTTAGTAGATAGTTTATGCAAAAATCAGTATTCATTTTAATTTTATAATGTGTTATTTTGCTACTTTAGTTTTTTGTTTGTACCAATTATTTGAAAACTTTCATACATGATACGTTTTCTTTGTGCTTTAACAAGTTTAGATTCTAACAATCTGAAAAATCTTGGATAATCAGTTTGTTTTTCAGAACTAACAAACCTTTTAATTTTGAAAAATCTAAACCTACGATATTTCTGCTTGGAACTTCAACTATTTATTTTCAAATTCAGTTGTAACACTAACAAAATAAGCACCTGTGGGTACTTGACTAAATAGTAGCAGATAATATTTTATGATTTTGAGGTATTTGTCTATGAAACTTAGTTTTTAATAATCCTAATTTTGGAAACTTTAACATATTACCTTCAACTCTTATTGAATTGTTAGTGTTTTTAGTTGTATAAGACTTAGTATTATTCCTTTTAGATTTAATTCAGAATATTTCATTACTTTTTTGGGAAAAAGTTTTTAAAAGCAGTATCTTAAATTTCTAAGTGTAGATTGAAGAGAAACACTATCCACTTTCTTAAGCCAAGTTAATTCTTTTTTTAAAGATGTTAATTCTTTAGCTTGATTAACATAAGTAGTTGATTTTTCTTCGTTCTTGTATAATTCAATTCTTTGATTAAGATAATTATTGTATACAAATCTAACGCGACCAAAAGTCTTATGAATTAGAATTAATTGTTCTTGAATTAGGATATATTCTAAACTTAAAAGCTTTATTGATTTTCGGCGAGACTTTGCACCTCCTTTATGCTACAGCATATTCAAACGCCTCCACAAGTTGCATTATCAAAATTAGTTAATACTCTAAAAACTGTTTCTTCAAGATTAATTACGAAAAAACATAGTGAATATTTGAAAAAATATTATTAGAACCAGTATTTTGGAGTAAAAGTTCCTGCATTTTAACAACTGGTGGAGCAACAATAGAAATAATCGAAAAATATATTCGTTCTCAAGCAGGAGTTAAAGACTTGGAAACCGTTCCGATTCATCTCCATCCTCAGTAGAGGATGGAGTTTTCTCGAAACATAATGATAAATATTATATTTATACCCTTTTAAAATAATTCCTCACATACATAGTCCTATCAAAATCTATATTTATTTTTTATACATTCCTTTTATATATTCCTTTTTTAATTTTATTATATAAATCTCCTTATCTCAACTAAAATGCGTTTTAATTCATAAAAAATAGAACATTTTTACCACTTACTTGGTAAAATGTTCTATTTGATTTTATATTTTTATATTTTTATATTTTTGAATTTGAATTTGATTTTATATTTTTATATTTGATTTATCTTTTTCATTTTTTATAAATATTTTTCACTATGCTTTTATTACTATGATTTTATTTATTTTGTACATTTATTATATAATAATTATTTTTCATACTTATGCTGCTTTATTATTACTCTCCTTATTTATAACTTTTTTAGAGAATATCCCTACCATTTCAAGAGCATACCCTAACACTGCTCCACAAAAAAATCCAGTTATAGCCATCTTTATATCTCCATTAAGTCCAAATGTTACAAAGCAACCTATAAAACAAGCTGGTACGCATGAAAACAGCTGACTTTTAGATTGATATATTATAAATATAGTTATCAATCCTGTTGTCAAAAAAATTGTTACAAAATCTATGTCAAAAATTGACGATAAATATAATGATGAAAAAGCATAAAAGCTTCCATTAACATTCGATACAAACGCTTTCATTGCTCTTTTTAAAGGGTCTTTTTCGTTTACAACAAAAAAACTTGTACAACCTGCGAATCCAACCCATGTAAATATACCAGTAAAAAAACTAATAAATCCCCATAGGAAACATATTAATCCTGATAAAAGTGATAATAAGACTAATTCTGTTATAAAAATCATTCCTCTCTTTTTATTTTAAAAATATTTATAAAAAATAATTATACCATAAGTTTATCATTATATTTTACTAAATATTTGGAATATACATTATATAGATTGAATACAAGATATTTTTTTCACAATTATTATGTTTTTTTATAATTCTATTATTATTAAAATTTTATTTAGAAATTGGTATTTAACTAGTGTTAATTTACTATACATGTTTAATTACTAAGGTTTTTGTTGATTATATACATGTTTTTATGTTATCTTTAATTATGTAATATTATAGATTTTATTTTGTTAATTTTTAATCATAATTAATTATATTTTTAATTCATCTAAAAATAAGGAGGTATAATTTGGATTTTCTCTCTTTAAGAAAAAAATATATAGATAAATTAGAATTTCGACGTTCTTTAGAACTTCCTTCTGATACTAAAACTTCTGATGAAGATATTTATAAAGATTCATCTGATATAAAACATATATTAGTCTGTTCTAATACTAATTGTAATTCAAAAAAAGCCAAGGAACTTATAGCTGCATTAAATAAAGAAATTGTAAAAGCAAATAAAATAAATTCAATTAAAGTTATTGAAAGTGGTTGTTTTGGGCTTTGCGAAAAAGGTCCTATAGTAAAAATTTATCCTGATAATATTTATTATATTAATGTTGATGTAAATGATTCGAAAGAAATCATACACAGTCATCTTATAATGGGTAATATAATAGATAGACTTCTGTTTAAAAAAGACAATCAAAATATAAAAGATTTAAAAAGCAAAACTAAATTTTTTTCGATGCAAAATAGATTTAGTTTAACTACAATGTCATTGGTCAATCCAAATTCCATAGAAGAAGCCATTGCCTACTCTCGGTATTATAGATTATATAAATTTTTAAAAGATGATTGCTCTTATGATATTTTTGATTATATTAATAAATATTCAATAAAAGATAAGAAAAGATTTAAACTATCATTATTTGATGAATTCAAATCTTTAAAAGAAAGTCCCAATGATAATAAATTTTTGATATGTGATTGTTGTGAAAATGATCCTAATTCTTTTTTAAATAGATCATTAATTGAAGGAATTCCTCATTCTATTATAGAAGGTATTATATTATGTGGAGTTTTGACAAACACAAATAAAGCTTATATTTATATAAAATATGGTTATACTCTAGCTCTTAAAAGAATCAAAAAAGCTCTATTAGATGCCAAAAAACTGAATCTACTTGGTGATAATATATTAAATTCATCATTTTCATTTGATATAGAAATTAAATACAGCAGTATTGATTTTTCCTATGGCAATGGTAGTGGTATCATTAATTCTATAAGAGGAAATAGAGGTGAACCTATTTTAAAAGATTATTCTTTTGATGAAAAAAATCCACATATGATATTAGATGTTGAAACTATGTGTAATTTATCTAATATTAATATCTATAGCGATTATATTAATACAAAAGTTATAACCTTATTTGGTTCAATTAAAAATTCTGGACTTTTAGAAATTCCTCTTGATTTAAGTTTTAATGATCTAATTTTTGATATGGGTAATGCTAATAAAAATGATATAAAAGGAATTTTAGTTGGAGGTTTTAATGGATTTTATGTAAATCCTAAAGATTTTCATTTGAATTTAAATGATATTTTAGATAAATGTAATTTAGGAATTGATATTTCCAATATACTAGTTCTTGATAACAACATTTGTATGGTTAATTTCAGCAAATATTATCTAAAATTTATGACTCAAACTTCCTGCGGTAAATGTTCTCCTTGTCGAATTGGTAGTAAACGTATTTTTAACATCTTAGATAAAATTTCAAAAGGACATGGTACTTTAGAAGATCTTAATTTAATTTCAAATATCGCTAGTTCTATAATAGAAACTTCTTTATGTGATTTTGGTAAAATATCATGCAATCCCATTATATCTATTTTAGAAAATTGCTATGATGAATTTTACGACCATATTATAAATAAAAATTGTATAGCACATAAATGCAGTGCTTTTTTGAATTATTTTATCTCTGATAAATGTATTGGTTGTACTAAATGTGTTAAAACATGTCCTACAAATTCAATATACGGTGCCATAAAAAAAATTCATAAAATAAATTTATCTACGTGTATAGACTGTGGTATATGCGAAGAAATTTGTCCAGTTGATGCAGTTATAAAAAAATAAAAATAAAAAAAAGAGCTGTTAAACAGCTCTTTTAGTTCATTATAATAACTTGAGAAATTCTATCTATGTAAGTTATATCCGAACTAAAGGGAATAAAATTAATTCTTTAAAAGCTTCGCTTTCAATGAGGTAGTTAACCAAATTAAAATTTAATAAAAATCTATGGGATGAATTTTTATTAAATATTTATATAAAGCCAAAAGGCTTGATATACTAAATTCTACTTCTGTGCAATGAAAAATATCTAGATTTTAAAGAAGATACATCTTCTGTATTTTTTCCATTAAATCTAACTATAATCTTTCCATTTACCCAGCCTTCTATACCTTCTTTGTCTATATTTGTTTCAAATACGAAATTATTATTATCCAAAAAATCACACATTTCTTTACCTACTATAAGTCTTGCATAATCTTCTCTACTTATATCATCTTCTTTTGATAATTTTGATGAAGACTCTCTATAGTATTCACTTAATCTTGGTATTATTTTTCTTATGCTTTGTTTTTCGTCATTTGAACATGCTGGTGATTTTGAAAACACATTTAAAATTTTTATTGTTGATGATAAATCATTATTTAAAAATTCTAAATCATTAGTATTAATATTAGATAACATGTAAAAAACCTCCTTGTAAAATCCATTATAGATAAAAAAATAACAAACTATCGCATGCTTATTTATACTTTTGTCCTATCTAAGAATATTTATTCATCTTTATAATATAAATATACCACAAAAAAATAAAAAATCAACATTTTTTAGAATAAAAATTCATTTTTTCTTTTTTTGTTTGTATATTTATTTACACAACATCCACTTCTCCGCCTTAAAAAACAATAGGATAATCACCTTGAAATAATTGTTTTTTCTATTCTTATTAATATAATAAACTTCTAAAGTATTAAGTTGTATAAAAATAAGAGGTGTGAATATAAATTCAATCAACACCTCTTATTAACTCTTAATTTTAATTTATTAAGTCAAAAACCTAAGTTTTTTATTTCTAATATATAATTTATAGCTCTATTTAACTGCAATTAACCTAATTCCTATTATATTACTAAATTTTAAATTTACTTATTTGTTCATCAAGTGTATTTGATATATTATTTAAATCAACCGCACTATTTGCAACTTGTTCTACAGAAGCACTTTGTTCCTCCATAGTTGCAGTAACTTCTTCTACTGAAGCTGCTGTTTCCTGCGAAACAGCTGACATATTTTCTATAGATGATACTATCTTCTCTTTTGATTCTTCAACTGTATTAACTATATCTGTCATATCCGATATTTTTTCACTAATATCTTCAACTGCTAATTTAATGTTTTCAAAAGCAGATATAGCTTCTTCTACAGATATATTCTGGTCTTTAAATATAGTTTTTACTTCTTCCATAATATCTACAGTATTTTTACTTTCATTTTGAATATCGCTTACTATATTAGATATTGTTTGAGTTGAATCCGAAGTACTTTCTGCTAATTTTCTTATTTCTTCAGCAACAACGGCAAATCCTTTACCAGCTTCTCCTGCTCTTGCTGCTTCTATTGATGCATTTAAGGCAAGTAGATTTGTTTGTTCTGCTATTGATTTTATAGTTTCTAATATAGAGCTTATCTCTTGTGATTTAGAATCCAAATTAGATACTGCAATATTTACTTTTTCATTCGATTGATTAGTTTTTGAATTCTTTTCTTTTAATTCATTTACTATTCTAACACCATCTTTATTTATATCCATTACATGACTAGCTTTATTAGACATATCTAAGCTAGACTTAGATAATTCTTTAAATCTTGATTCCAATTCATTTGCTTCTATAACAGCTTTTTCACCATCAGCAGCTTGATCACTTGCACCTATTGCTATTTCTTCGACTGTTTTAGCAACTTGTGATGAGCTTTCACTAGTTTCTTGTGATACACTCGCCAAATGTGATGATGAATGATGAAGTCTAGAACCAACATCTTTGATACTTTCTATAAGATCTCTTATATTAACAATCATATAATTAAATGCCTCTGATAATTTACCTATTTCATCATTTGATTCAACTTTAACGTCAACTGTAAAATCTCCTTGTCTAACTAAAGCCATTGTATCTACGAGATTCTTTATAGGTGTTGTTATTTTAAGCGAGAATAATATACTTATAATTCCCCCTACTATAACGGCTATAATAATTATTAATATTGTATTAAAAGATATTCCTCTAAGGTCATCTTCTATTTCTGATAATTCTGCTGTTGTTGAAAGTAACCAATCTACACCTTCAATATGCTTGTAAACTGCAATTCTTTCCATACTTTCGCCTTCAACTTTATAAGATATAACTTTATCTTGTTCCATACTTCTAAGTGCTTCTATATTGACACCTTCAGGTTCTTGATTTAATTTTGATTCATCAGGATGAACTACATATTTATTATTAGCATCTATTACAACTGTTGTTCCATTTTCCCCAAGCTTTAGAGCAGATATTCTCTTAGCTACATCCGTCAAATCTAAACTAGCTCCTACAACTCCTACAACATTTCCATCATAATCATAAACCTTAACAGCAGGTGTAACAACTAATCTACCAGTACTTGCACTTATATATGGTGTTGTCCATATAAGATCATTAGATGCCATTGCCGACTCATGCCAACCCCTTGTTCTTGGGTCATAATCATCACCTAAATTTTCTTCACCAGGATACATATACATATCCCCTTCAATAGTTCCTATATAGGCTATTTCTATCCCATCGTATTTTTCTACAATCTTTTGTAATACTCTTCTTACTTCATCTGCATTATCTTTATTTAATACTTCTTTAAAATTCTTATTTTCAGCCGCTAAATACATTCCTTCTTTAAACGATTTTATAAAACTATTTAATGAATATTCAATTGTTCTATTCATCTTTAATGCACTATCTTCAAACTGTGCCCTTATAGTAGATTCTGCCTTTGTATAGGACATATAGCCAAGCACCAATAGAGGTATTATTATAAGCAATATCATAGCAGTTAATAATTTGGTCTTTAAACTTTTCATTTTAATCCTCCTTTAAATTATTATTTAATTTATATTATATATATTCTCAAAATATCAAAAAAGAAACATAAAAATCAAATATAAAACAATATTAATTTCAGTTTTCTTTTAAATTACATTTGTATTATTATTAAATATTTCTTTATTCGACATAATTATCGACATCAAATAGATTATATTTATACCCATAAACACTTTAGTAACGCAATGTATAAATACTAAATTTCTAAAAACATTTATTATAGCAACTTTATTATATTTTTATATTCAAATAATCTTATATACAAATTACATCCATTACATTTCACACCAAAAGAATAAACTCCATTACCTAATGATAATGGAGTTTATTCTTTTGAATTTTGTATTCTCTTTGGCAATTTATCTAAATAAATTCACTAATATATGAATTTATTTATTTCTTTATCTAATTCATCAGATATAGTCTTTAAGTCTGCTGCATTTTGATATACTTCCTTAGCTGATTCCAATTGATCTGATATTGTTTTTGTTGTTTGTTCTATACTAGCAGCACTCTCTTCTGACACACAAGATATACTTTCTATCGCTGAACTAATATCATCTTTATAATCTTTTACATTTAGTATTATCGCATTCATCTCACTTATTTCTGCGTTCATCTTACTAACAGATTCTTTTATTTCATCAAATACAACAGTAGCTTCTTCTACAGATTGATTTTGTTCTATCATTATATTTTCAACCTCATTCATTATATCAACTGTATTTTGACTTTCATCTCTTATTTCTTCAATAATATCTTTTATGTTTATTGTTGAATTCGATGTATTTTCAGCAAGCTTTCTTATTTCTCCAGCAACTACAGCAAATCCTTTGCCTGCCTCTCCTGCTCTTGCTGCTTCTATTGATGCATTTAATGCAAGTAAATTTGTTTGTTCTGCTATTGATCTTATTGTTGCTAATATTGATTCTATTTCTACAGTTTTTGAATCTAAATTAGTAACAGCTTTATTAATTCTTTTATTAGAATCATTTGTTTGAATATTTTTTTCTTGAAGATTCTTAACTATTCTAACTCCATTAGAATTTTTAGCTTTTACATCATTTGCTTTTATAAACATCATCCTACTCGCATCTATAAGTTCTTCAAAATTAGTAGAAAGATTTTCGCTCTTAATAACAGCATCTTCACAATCTTTTGCTTGTTCAATTGTACCTTCTGCAATATCATCTACAGTTTTTGATATCATATCTAAATTATCACTGCTTAATTTTGATATGTGATATAAATCATTTGCTGATTTATTTAATTTCATATTTACATTATTAGCACTTGCTATTAGAGCTTTAATATTCTTAACCATTATATTAAATGCTTTAGATAATTCTCCAATCTCATCCTGTGTTTTTACATCTATCTTTGCCGTTAGATTTCCATTTTTTATTTGATTCATCGCTCTGACTAATTCTTTGATTGGTCTTGTTATCTTTGTTGAATAAGTAAATGCAGCAAATAAAGCTAATAATATACCTATTATTGTTATTATTATTGTATTTGCAAGAATCTCTTTTATATCATCATATATTACATTTTCATTGATAGTTGTTATTATAGTCCAACCTAATTTATCTATATTCTTGTACATAGCAATTAAATTTTGACCTTTATAATTTGTTTTTATAACTTCATCTTCACTAAAATTTTCTTTTATTTGTTTTAGGTTAACACCTTCTAATTCTTTATTTATATTATTTATATCTTTTGATACAAGATATTTATTATCTTCTGATACTATACTAAGATTTATATTTTCTTTTCCAACAAGAGAGTTTAATTTTTCAGAAAGATCTTGTAATTTTATACTTCCACTAAGAACTCCTATAATATTCCCTCTTTTATCTTTAATTCTTATAGCTGGAGATATTATTAAATCTTCATTCGACGAACTTAAATACGGCTTTGTCCATGTTACATCATTTGTTTTTAAAGCTTCCTGATACCATATTCTTTCTCTTGGATCATAATTTTCTTTTAGATTTTCCTTTGGGTATATGTACATCTTCCCACTTTTAGTGCCTAAAAAAACATTCTCTAAATAATCACAATTTTCATTCAAACTCTTAAGTGCATACATTATTTGAGTATCATCATCCCATGATATTCCCACTCTATAATTATCATTTTCAGAACTAGTTTTTATTATTTTTGTTGCACTATTAAAATAAGCATCTACGATATAATTGCTGGTTTGATTTTTAGAATACATACTTTCTTCTAGTTGATTTTGTAATGTTTCTTTTGATTTCACATAAGATCTGTTTCCTAAAATTAACATTGGAATAATTATCACTACTGACATTACAATCATAAGTTTGCTTCTAATACTTTTTAAATTACTACCCTTATTCCTCAATCGAACTCCTCCTTAAAAACCATGAATAAAACTGTTTTTTAAACTAAAAAAAGCATGGCAAAATTTCATAAGTATATTATTTATGATTTACCAAGTTGCTTAAATTTTGTTTGTATTGTATGTTTAATGACATATTCAATTTTTTCTATAATTATTTTTTATTTTTATATTATATATTTAGTTTATCTTTTTTTTTTATAATTTTAAATAGTATTAAACTCCCTTTAATATAAGTCTTTTGACCAATTTTTTATAATAAAAAAGACTCATAGCCAAAGCTATAAGTCTTGTAATTAGTATGTGTTAACATTTTCATTTACCTTATAAATTTATAAAAAAAATTTATAAATTTATATATAAAAGTTCGGTTTAACTCATATGAACAAAATCATCAATCTTACAATTGAGTACTTTTGCAAGAACTATTAGTTTTTTAAAACTAGGATTAGTCTTATCGCCCCTTTCTAACTCCTCTAAATAAGATTTTGAAATCTTCGTTGGATATTTTTCATTTAAAGATAAATTCTCAATATCTTTAGTCGTATAACCCATAGAATTTCTAACTTCTCTTATTAAAGCACCATTAAGCAATAAAAAAACCTCCTTAATTTTAAAAAAGCTTCCCAACCTAATAAAAATTTATTATCTACATTTTTATTATACACAAAATACAAAGATTTTAATACTACTTAACAGTATTTTTACATTAAAAATATGATTATTAGTCTCTTTTACCTAAAAAAATAGATAAATCCATATGAATTTATCTATTTTTTATTCATTCTTTATAAAATTTTTTATAATTTTAATTTCTTTAAATCTTCTCTCATTCTATCAATATCAGTTAACCAATCTTCTATATCATTTTCATGTTCTATTTCTTCATCTAATATTGTTATTGCCATTTGATACGTAGAAAAATCTTTTCCATTTGTAAATTCAGCAATCTCTTCATATCTTTTTATAGCACATCTTTCACCATTTAAGTTCTGATTTAATATAGCTTCTATATACGGGTCACTTGGTTCTTCATATTTGCATTTTGCAAATTCTGACCATTTATTTGGATTTAGTATTGGTATTCCACCTAATTTTACAATTCTGTCCGCAACCATAACTGCATGATTAAGTTCCTGGTTAGCATGAACTAAAAGTTCACCTTCTACTTCAGATCTCATTGGGCCTTCCATCACTCTTGCACCAACCCAATATTGGTAAAATGCATACCATTCTTCTGCTAATGCTTCGTTTAACATTTGAATTAATTTATCAACATCTAATTTTGCAATCTCTCTAGCTACCTTACCCAAAATAAAGCCTCCTTTAAAAACTCCAAAATAATAAAATTTAAATGATTTATGATATGAATCATACAAATATTAATATACCCAATTATGATTTTTTCAATATCAACTTCATAAAAAGTTGATATTGAAAAAATAAATCAAACTTTTTTAATTATATTTTTCTTTTATATTTTTGACTGCAACATATGCACTTGAAAATGCAAATTGAAGATTAAATCCTCCCGTTTTTGCATCTATATCTAACGTTTCACCAAGCACATATAAATTCGATATTTTTTTACATTCCAAAGTCTTTTTATTTACTTCTTTTCTATTAAGTCCTCCAAAAGTAACCATAGCTAAGTGATATCCTTGTACAGAGCTTATTATTTGAGAGTTATCCACAATACTGTGGATAAGTTTAGTTCTTTCTTCTTTCTTTAAGTTTGAAGCCGTTTTATTAAAAAGATTTAGACTATTTATAATATTATCCACAAATCTTGTGGATAAGTTATATTCTTTTAAAATATTTTTTATTAATTTTTTTGGGTTATTTTTTAATTTTATTATAAAATCTTCCCTAAAATTATTTTCATTTACACCTAAAAAATTAATTCTAATTTCCATATTGGAATCAAAATATCTTGAATTATTTATTATAACTGGTCCAGAAAGTCCTTTATGAGTAAATAACAAGTCTCCACAAAATTCTTTTTGTTTTTTATCATTTTCATAAATTGATATTTTTGCATTTTCAAATGAAAGTCCAGATAAATCCTTAAATTCATAATCTTTTAATACGATAGGACTAAGTGCAGGCTTAATGTCTACGATATCCAAATCTAATTTTTTTAATATCTTATATCCATCTCCAGTTGAACCTGTATTTTGATAAGAGTTTCCACCAACAGATATTATTACATTCTTAGCCATATAAGTATTATTATTTGTATAGATTTTAAATATTTTTTTTATATCCATATGTGGACAATCTTCTTTATTTTCATATTCTTCTTCATCTAAAATATTAAAATCTTTATCTATATAAAGTTTTTCTATCCTATTTACTCTTTGATTTAATTTTATTTCACCTTTATTTTTGCTTATTTCTTCTAATAATAAATCTACCACATCTTTAGCATTCATTGATTTTGGAAATACTTTACCATCATCTCTTGTTATTGTTTTTAGATTTTTGCTTTCAAAAAACTCTATTAAATCCTCATTTGTAAATGCATTTAATATTGGTTTGACAAAATTTTTGCCTTCATAATAATTTTCATAGAATTTTTTGATATCCATTCTATTTGTTACATTACATTGTCCTGCTCCAGTTAATAATAATTTTTTACCAACCTTATTTTCTTTTTCTAATATCAAAGTTTTTACTCCAGATAAAAGAGCTCCTGAAAATAATCCAGAAGCTCCTCCACCGACTATAATTACATCATATATCATATTATAATCTCCTAAACAATTCTTCTTTATAAAAATTCTCTGTTAATGCTATACTTATTTCTTCTAACAGTCTTGCTTTATCTTCATTCAAAACACCTTGCAAATTCACATAATTAGATGCATGATTTGATCTAAATAACGTATCTTCAAGTTCTAAATTCTCAAGAAATATCTGAGTTTCATCAAGTACTTCCTTTGGAGTTAATAGTTTAAATTCATTTTGTTCAATCATATTATTCAAATCAGAATCTTCTTCAACAAGTAAAGTTAATAGACTTAAATAATCTGGTTTTATCTTAGATATTAATTTGGCTGAATTAAGTGCATGATTTTTATATAAATCCTTACCACCAAGTCCTGATAAAATCATAGTTGAAAGTTTAATTCCACTTTCTTTTATTCTAAGGGCTGCGCTTAACATTTGCTGTGAATTAACACCCTTATCCATAAGTTCTAAAACTTCATCATCTCCACTTTCAACACCTAAATAAGCTATTTTTAAATTAAGAGATTTTAGTTCCTTTAATTCCTCAACACTCTTAGTCATTATACTTTTTGGTGACGCATAAATTCCTATTCGGTCAACATTTTTATATAGTTCATTAATTTTAATTAAAATATATTTTAAATCATCCATCTTCATTATAAGAGCATCACCATCAGCAATAAATATTCTTCTTACATCCTTATAATAATTATGCATTTCTATTAAGTCATCTACTATTTCTTGTCTTTTTTTTATTCTAAATTTTTTTCCTTTATACATAGTACAAAATTTACACTTATTGTGCGAACATCCTATTGTGGCTTGAATAATCAGACTTCTAGCTTCACTAGGAGGTCTATAAACTACGCCTTCATATATCATTTAATCACCTCAAGCCTATTTTATCATTTTTTTCTTCTATAGCCTATAATTCTATATAATAAAATTAAACTAATTACTACAAAGAATATGAATAAAGTGATTAATATAGCCATTGTTCTTCCACTTATTCTAAATTGCTTAGATCTTTGTTGATTACTTCTTTCTACTTCTTTTTCTTCTTCTATTTTCTTATCATAATAGAAACTATCAACAATACCATCATCAGATAATAATATTACATCCCCTTGCATTGGATTTAAATTTTCTTCATTCGTAAGTTCATAGATATAATCTAAATAAGACGAATCTGTTGAAGTTATATATAATATTGATTTATCTTTATTTAAATGTGATTTTTTTATTTGCATTGCTAAAACAGTATTAGCTTCATTTATTATAACTTTAGCCTTTTCATCTGAAACAAAATGTTTAAAATCCTCTGAGAATTTGATATTTAAATTATTATTATACTCTTTTATTAAATTATCTTTATCTGGAGATGATATTAATATATAATTACTGTCTTTGTTTTTTATGTCATTTACTATATCTAATTCAAAATAATTTAAATTAAATGGTGTCATAGCTGAAATTATATAAGAATACATATTTATCTTAGAAAAATCATCATTCTTTTCCATAACTAAATTCAATTTATTAAACGAACCATCTTTTACAAATGGATTTGGATAATCTTCAAAGAAAGATATATCCTTATATTCATGTGGTAATTCTAAATAAGAATCACTTAATATACTAGAATAAGCCTTTGAATTTAAAGATTCTTTACAATTATAATCATCCATAGCTAAGAAAAATCTAACTTCTAAATTTATAAATTTTTCATCAAAATAATATCTAGGTATATCAAATTCTAATATATCTAATAATGCTTTTTCTCTTTCCAATCTCTTTGACGCTATTGGATCCCCATTTATAAATACTGATACATCTGATTTTTCCAAATCCATAAACTCTGGATATCTAAGTTTTAGATGAATTTTTGAACCTTCTTTTAAATCCCAACTATTAGGTATTTCAAATGTATATCTAGCTTTTTTGTAAAACATTCCTTCTAAATTTATATTTGTAAAACCTAAATCAGCAAAAGTAATTTTCGAATCATCAAATATATTATTTTCTAATTCATTAGCTACATCAAAATCAACAATTTGTTTATTACTCTTCATTTGTTTTACAAAATCTTTATCTATCAAGGCATAAAATGATCTTTTTAAATTCCCTGTTATATAAAGTCTTTTACTTTCATTATTATTTTCTTTTAATAAATAACCATTTTCTTTGTTTACTTTTGATTTTTTTAATTTATTAAAAGATTCATCATTCATTATAATAATAGCATTTTCATTATTTTTGATTTCTTCATATTTCTTTATTGGTATTTTTATATTCTCAAAAGGAACTAATGATGATAAATAAGAATTTAATTCAATAGCATATTTTATTTCCTCATTAGTTGGATTATTTGGTAATCCTATTGCACAATTGATATTACTCTTATCATTTTTTAATATAAATGGATAAGGAAATGATGATATGCTGTTTTTATCTTTTAAATAATCATATTCTAAATGAATATAAGAACTTTTTTTGATTACAAACCAATTGGCTGTATTTATATCATCATAACAGTCATCATCTGTTATTCTATGGAATAATGTTATTTTAACACTATTAAAACCATCTACTAATATATCTTTTCTTAATTTAATCTTTATACTACCTTCTGTTTCTCTAAAATTATAAAGATTTTCACTTTTTACTGGTATATCATTTACAAGTATAGTTATCATAGAATAATCAAATTCTCTAATTCCACTTTGATCAAAATCTATAACTACATAAGAATTATTATAATTTATATCCCAATAATCACTTTTTTCAAAGAAAAAAGTTGTTGTTCCAAAAACACCTTGTAAAGTAAAATCGTCATCTAAAGGGTATATGTTTTTATTTCCCGGGTTATCTTTTTTTAGATTTTCATTTTCTTTTATATCCCCAGTTCTATTATAAGACTTTAGATAAGGATTATATCCTAATTCTATTATTTTATTTCTATATTTTTTTATTTCATTTTTATCTTCATAATCCCCCATATAAACAGTATTATTCATTGAATATGCATTCAAACCAATGTTATTTATTCTTTCTATAGCTTTTAATTTATTTGTTTCACTATTAAAATAACCTATTTGATATCTATACAAAGTCTGTGCAAAAGTCAATTGGAATGATAATAATACGATTAATATACCTATAAAAAAACTTCTTTTTTTCATAATCTCACATCCTTTTTTAAAATCTTTCGGTCTTAACCCATTTGAATTCTTTTTTGTATATCAAATCTCCTATATAACTTATAAATGCATGTACTGCAAGCACTATCCAGAGCTGACAGTAGGTAAAATACATCAATACAGTATATACAAAATTACGAAAAGTCCCTTCTCCCTTTTCAAAATATAATACAATTGATATCTCTAGTATAAAAAGTGTATATGCCAAAAGCCATACCACCAAAAAATTTCCCGGCACTGTTATATTAAACATATCACTACCAAAATAATTCCCTATTAGCCCCAATAAGAATATTGCATCTGATATCAGTACTGATGTTAAGAATATAAAATAAGTTGAAAAGAAATAAAATATATCAAGCGCAATCCTATATGATTTCATTCTTATAACTTTAAATAAATACTTATGAATTACATATAAATTCCCCTTAACCCATCTTAATCTTTGTTTAAACCAGACCCTTACAGTCTCTGGTTCTTGTTCATAGGTTATTGAAAGAGGCATAAAACCAATTTCATATCCAAGTAAATATATCCTAATTGAGACTTCCGTGTCCTCAGTAATTGCCTTTATATCCCATCCACCTAATTTATCAATCATAGATCTTCTTATTACAAAATTAGTCCCTGGTATAGTGGCGAAACCAAATATAAAATATCTTCCACCTTGAGATAACCATTGAAATGATAAAGTTTCTATGTTTATAAATTTAGTAAGAGGGTTTCTCTTTTTATTTCTTGTTCTAAATTTACCAATAACAGCTCCATATTTTTCATTAGTCTGTATTTGATAAGTTAAATATTTCAAAGCCTTTACGTTTGGAGTATTATCAGCATCATAAATTCCTATTATTTCACCTTTTGATTCCTCAAACCCAATATTTAATGCATTTGATTTACCTTTTCCACCATTTTCTTTGGTTGTAGTTATAATTTTTAGATTACCTTCAACACTATCTTGTACTTTTTTTAATATTTCACCAGTTTTATCACTGGAATTATCATTTATTACGATTACTTCTAATTTATCTTTTGGATAATCCATCGAAAGTATTGATCTAACAGTCTTTTCTATTACTTTTTCTTCATTATGTGCTGGTATTAATAGACTTACTGTCGGCCAATTTTGAAATTCTTCTATACCTTTATCAATGGATTCTTGTTTTGCATATAATTTTCTATAAAAAGCATATCCTCCAAATGCTAATATAAGTTGATATATAAGCATTATCCAAATACTTATTATTGAATACAAAAATAATAAATCGACTGTTTTCATATTGTATACCACTCCTTTTAGATTTAGTCCTTAAATCTAAAAATTTTCATTTAATTACTTAAATAGACCATCCTTATACTTCCCTCTATATACAAGCATTATAATAAGAAGTGCTAAGTTAAAAATCACTATTAAACCGATAAATATATATGTTATGAATTCACCTCTTTGCATCTTTTTTTGTGCTTCTTTTATTTCTTCTATAGGAAATAAATTAGCCGTCATTATATTCTTTAAAATTTCACTATCTGAATTAAAATATGAAAAAATTAATATATTATCTTTTCTAAGAGCAATTGGACTTTTTGTCTGTCCATCTGTTATACTACCAATTTGCTCATAATCTTTATAGTAATCTATATCTAATTCATAATAATAACTATCATTTGGTTTTTCTTTAAGACCATCATAATCTAAGCTTATTGCAGGTTTTTTTACAGGATTTTTTCCAATATCTATATTTAATTTTTTTGCTAATTGCTTATTATAATTAAATATATATATCATATTGTTTGAATCCTTCATATATTCATCTAAAAAATCATAATTAGATTCTATTTCTTCATTTTTATTTATTAACATGAGAAGTTTTGTATCATTAGCTATATTTATATCATCATTTAAAAGCAATGTTTTTAATTTTAGATTTATATTATCTTCTATAAATTCTTTTGTCTTTGTATCTATTAAATAATCCGCAACTATGCACATACAATCTGTTGATTTTACTTTACCTTCATATATATATTTATTATTAGCTTCTTTTTGAAAATAGCCATAAACATTTATATTTAAATTCAAAATACAAATTATAAATATGATAATAAAACTTATTTTATTTATGATTTGTAATTTCTTTGATTTAAACATCATACTCGCACTCTTTTTCAAGTTTTCTTATTATTTTAGTAGGTTCTAATTCTTCTTTATCATATTCATTTATAGCTATTTCATATTCCAATTTATAATTTACATTATTCTTAATCTTTATATTTTCTAATTTTTCTTTTAGTCTTTGCTTTATTATATTAGCTCCATCATAAGGAGTATTAAAAAGCATTAAAATAAATTCCCCTTCATTTATCATATATCTTCTATCTGAAACCCTTAATAAATCTATAATTTTTTCTGAAACTTCCTTCATCAAAGTCTTATAATTTTCTTCTCCATATATATTTTTAAAATCCTTTAAATATTTTATCTTTACAAGCATGAAAGACATTGTATGCTTATGTCTTCTTGATAGTTCCATCTCCTGTGTTGCTTCTTCGTTGAAAGTTTTTAAGTTTTTAAATTTTGTAATTTCATCCCTATCAACTATGTCAAAGGATAATTCATTTAACATTTCATGTTCATCTAATAATTTAATTATCAAATCTCCAATTCTACCCGCAGTATATGAAACTATTGGCATTATAAAAAACCATATATAATCATAACTGC
Source organism: Peptostreptococcaceae bacterium AGR-M142 (assembly GCA_045345765.1). Lineage (GTDB taxonomy): Bacteria > Bacillota > Clostridia > Peptostreptococcales > Peptostreptococcaceae > JAOARY01. Next base: position 1,518,223 of record CP148265.1, on the reverse strand, counting down.
TTATTTCAACTTGATTAATTAATAAATTCATGGTTTTAAAAGTCCCAAACATAAATACTGCCATTATTGCACCTATAAGACCTTGAACTAAGCCAAAAAAAACACCTATAAACGCAAGAAACATAGTCGTAAAAAGCATAACAAAGTCCTGCAAATCACTAATTTGATTTTTGAACATCAATAAAGCTAAGATTATGGTCATTTCTAGTATTCCAGCAAATAATAGTGTATCCACTTTATATCTGTTTTTTAAACTATCACTCATTTTTACTCTCATCACCAAAGCCTCCATTCATAATTATTTCTTTATGTATAAATATTATTTCTTTAATCTATACATAGTTTGATAAATTTGAAGATATAATATATATATATAACCAAATTTTCTACTCTTATTGGATATTTTTTTAATTTTTCATAAAATTTAAAACATATTTTATAATTATAATAAAATTTTATATTGTAACCATTTTTGATAATTATATTTTATATTTCTCACAGATATTATAACTTATATTTCCTTATAATTATATTTAATTTTTTGTATATTAATACTTATTGATATATAGTTTTTTTATTGTAGGATTAAAAAGTCCTATATATCTAGTTTTGTAAGCAAAAAACCTTGTTTATAATCTATTTAAAGTTTATAATAAAATTTGTGAAGTTTTATTGTATATGAGGAGGAAAATATATGTCTTTATTTGAAAAATGGAATGAAAAGATGTCTACTGAAGATAGAGCTAAATTAGAAGAAATTTGGAATGATTATCTACCAAAGGAAAGAGATATCTACAGTGAAATGTTAGAATCTAAAAACAATGTTATAAAAGGTTCTATAAAAGATTTAGCAACTAAAGCTAATATGGATTTTGTTGATTTTGTAGGATTTATTGATGGTGCTAATACTTCATTAATTAATGAAATAGCATTAGAAGAATTAACTGAAGATAGTGAAGTTAATTTAGAGTTTGATTTTGAAAAATTATTCTACAATATGTTAGATGCTCAAGCTAATTGGTTATATGAACTTGATGCTTGGGATGATATCTTAACAGTTGAAAAAAGAAAAGAAATCAAAAAAGAATACAACAAAACAAGAACTGTTGTTAAAGAAGATAAAATAGGTAGAAATGATGCTTGCCCATGCGGAAGCGGTAAGAAATACAAAAAATGTTGTATGAATAAATAATATAGCATAATAATAATTTTATATTTATATAAAATTAAAAGGATAAGCAAATGAAATTAATCATTTACTTATCCTTTTTTGATATTCAATAAATAATTTTTAATCTTTTACAAATCGCTTTGAAACATATAATAATTTAATTAATTATTATTTTATACTTCTTCCTCTTCAGATACTATTTCATTCATAAAATAAGCTCCAACTTTATCATAATCTTCGTCTGATTCTATATTTGTAAGCTCTATTTCATCATCACCTAATTCTTTAAATTCATAAAGATATACATCTTGACCCTCATCTTTTAAAAGAGCAATATATTCTTTATCTTCAAATTCAAATATAGTTAAAACATTAAAAGTTTCTTCAGTTCCGTCATCTAAAGTAAGAGTTATTGTATTTTCATGGTCGTGGTCATGCTCATCTCCACCGCAACCACAAGAACAATCGTCTTTTACTTCTTCATCATGGTTACAACTACAGTCCGAACCACAACAACCATCTTTATGAAACATTATTTTTTCAAACATAGAAATCTCCTTTTATCTGGATATTTTTAATTAGAGCTTGTTTTTACTAATATATCTTTTACAAAATCTAATTTATCATCTTTTACTTTGACTATAATCTTATCTTTTGCCTTGATATTGCCTTTAAGCATTTCTTCTGAAATCCTATCTTCAAGCAATCTTTGTACAGCACGTCTTAAAGGTCTTGCTCCATATTCTTTATTATAACCTTCCTTAACGATTAATTCTAGTGCTTCTTTTGAAAGCTCTATATTTATATCCATATGCTCGATTCTATTCATAAGTCCAGAAACCATAATTTTTACTATTTCACTTATATGTTTCTTCTCTAATGAATGGAATACTATTATTTCATCTATTCTGTTTATAAATTCAGGTCTAAATTTAACCTTCATTTCCTTTGTAACATTTTCTTTCATCTTTTCATATTCACTTTTTATTTGCTGTTCTTCATCTTTCATATTTGCAAAACCTAGAGTTTTATCTGCATTTATACTAGTCGCTCCAACATTAGAAGTCATTATAAGCACAGTATTTTTAAAGTCTACAACTCTACCTTTAGAATCTGTAAGTCTACCATCATCTAATATTTGAAGTAATGAATTAAATACATCTGGATGTGCTTTTTCTATTTCATCAAATAATACCACTGAATATGGTTTTCTTCTTATTTTTTCTGTTAACTGTCCACCTTCATCATGTCCTACATATCCAGGAGGCGAACCTATAAGTTTTGAAACTGAATGTTTTTCCATATATTCAGACATATCTATTCTAACAATGGAATCTTCATCACCAAACATAACTTCAGCCAATGCTTTTGAAAGTTCTGTCTTTCCAACTCCTGTTGGCCCTAAGAATATAAATGAACCGATTGGTCTGTTTGGATCTTTAAGTCCAACTCTAGCTCTCCTTATAGCTTTTGATACTGCAACAATAGCTTCTTCTTGACCTATAACTCTCTTGTGAAGAGTTTCTTCTAATTTAAGCAGTTTTTCAGATTCTTCTTCTTGTAATTTTTCAAGTGGTATACCAGTCCAACTAGATACTATATTTGCAATATCTTTTTCTGTAACCATACCATTTTGACCCATCTTTTCCTTGCTCCACTTAGCCTTAATTTCACTAATTTCTTCTTCTAATTTCTTTTCTTCATCTCTTAATTTTGCTGCTTTTTCAAAATCTTGAATGCTTATTGCTTCTTCTTTTTCTTGTTCTAATCTTGCTAATTTATCTTCTATTTCTTTTAATTCATCTGGTGCTGTATGCTTTGATAATCTAACTTTTGATGCAGCTTCATCAATAAGGTCAATTGCCTTATCTGGTAAAAATCTATCTGTTATATATCTGTGAGAAAGTTCGACCGAAGCCTTTATTGCTTCGTCTGTTATTTTTATCTTATGATGCGCTTCATATTTATCTCTAAGACCTTTTAATATTGTAAGCGAATCCTCTTCAGTTGGTTCATCAACCATTATAGTTTGGAATCTTCTTTCAAGTGCGGAATCTTTTTCAACATGTTTTCTGTATTCATCGATTGTTGTTGCTCCAACTATTTGAATATCACCTCTTGCAAGGGCTGGTTTTAATATATTAGATGCATCTATAGCACCTTCTGCTCCACCTGCTCCAACTATTGTATGAAGTTCATCTATGAATAATATTACTGAATTATCTTCTGTTAACTCTTCCATAACTGATTTTACTCTTTCTTCAAATTCACCTCTATATTTTGCTCCAGCAAGCATTGAAGCCATATCAAGACTAATAATCCTCTTGTCCTTTAACATTTCTGGAACTTCTCCAGCCACAATTTGACCAGCTAAACCTTCGACTATAGCTGTTTTTCCAACCCCAGGGTCCCCTATTAATACTGGATTATTCTTAGTTCTTCTTGAAAGTATTTGTACAAGTCTTTCTATTTCTTTAGTCCTACCGATAACAGGATCCAATAGATTTTCAGAAGCCATTTGGTTTAAATCTCTACCGTATTTCTCTAAGTTAGGATTATTTTTCTTTTGTGACTGGGGTTTTGAAAAATTAGAATATGGTCCTGAATCTTTTGTAATATGGTTTTTTCCAAGAACAGATACAACTTCTTTAGCTACAAGTTCTATATCAATTCCCATATCATCTAATATTCTAGCACCTATGCCTTCTCCTTCTCTTATAAGTCCTAGTAACAAATGTTCTGTTCCAACATAACTATGTCCCAAGTTCTTTGCTTCTATAAGAGATAATTCAAATATTCTCTTTGTTCTTGGAGTAAAACCAATAACTTGCATAGTATTAGTTCCTTCTCCTTCTATTTCAATAATTTCTCTTCTAACTGTATCAAATGAAATTCCTAATTTTTTTAATACTCTTGAGCCTATTCCATTACTCTCTTTTAAAATACCAAGTAAAATATGTTCACTCCCTACAAAATTATGTCCTAAAGCACTAGCTTCTTTACCTGCTATTTCTAAAACAGTCCTTGCTCTTTGTGTAAATCTTTCAAACATATTATCCCTCCTAGAAAGATATTTATTTTGTCTTTTATTTTACTTCTGATTTAATCATTTAATAACTTATTTATTTTTAATTATTTACTTATTTTTAATTTATTATTTACTTATTTTTAATTTATTATTTATGATTTTTGTTCTTTATTTTTAGTATTTAATTCGATTGTTTTTCTTATATGGTTTGCTCTATTTATATCTCTTTCCACTACATTTTTTGCTTCATACATGCTTATTTGATGGACTGGTTGAATATCAACCATCAATTTATCTATAATTCTTGTTGAAATTTCCTCTATAAAATTCATTTCTATTCCTAATTTGACATTAGATAAATGATTCATAGCTTCTTTTGTATCTATTATTCTCGAGCTCTTTAATATTCCAAGAGACCTATAAACTCTATCTTCAAATCTTATGCCTTTTTCTTTTTTTAGCACATCTCTAGCTTCCAATTCTTTATCTATTATTTGTTTTGCAATACCCATAATATTTCCTATTATCTCTTGTTCTTTTCTGCCTAGAGTCAATTGATTTGATATTTGAAATATATTTCCTAAAGCCTTTGAATTTTCGCCATAAATACCTCTAACAGCCAAACCTAGTTGATTTGCTGCTTTTAAAACTCCGTCTATATAACCAAGTTCAACTAATGCTGGTAAATGAACCATAATAGAAGCTCTTAGACCTGTGCCTATATTAGTTGGACAAGAAGTCAAAAATCCTAATCTTTCATCATATGCATAGTTTAATCTTTCTTCTAATACATCATCAATTTTATCAGCCAAATCAAATGCTTCGTTTAATTTAAATCCAGGAAATATTGTTTGGATTCTTATATGATCTTCTTCATTAATCATTACACTTACACTTTCATCATTTTTTATAAGCACTCCAGAATTAGAATTTTCCATAATTTCTTTACTTATAAGATGTTTCTCTAATAGAATGCCTTTTTCAACTTCATCACAGTCTTGCATTTTATAATATTTAAAATCATCTTTTAATACTGTGTTTCCATTAACTATAACATCCTTGGCTTTTTTTAAGACTTCTATCGATTCTTCTTCTTTCATTTTGTTTGGAAATGGATAATCTATTAAATTTCTTGCTAACCTAATTCTTGAACTTATAACAACTTTTGATTCATCATCATTAACTTCAAACCAATTAGCCAATATATTTAGCTATAAAATTTTTTTAATTTTATAGCCTTCACCTCCATTCTTCTTGGATTTTTCTAATTATTGATTTCTTTTTCCAATTCTTTTATTTTATCTCTTAATTCAACAGCTCTTTCAAAATCCTCTTTATCAACAGCTATAGCAAGCTGTCTTTTGAATTTCTGAAGTTCTTTCCTAACTCTTATAGGACCTGCTGCTCTTTTGGGAATTTTTCCTGTATGATCTAATGTTCCTTGTACTCTTTTGACAAGTGGATAAACTTGTTCATGAAATACTTCATAACATTTTTCGCATCCAAATTTCCCTGTATTTCTAAACCTATTATAGGTACTTCCACACTTTGGACACGCCTGCTCTGACTTTCTTGAAAATACATTATCTATATCCGCATTCATTATGCTTGAAAATATATCTTGTATAGAAAATGGTATATTAAAATTGTTATCAAAGTTTATATCTTGTTTTTTTTGTGCGCAATTTTCGCAAAGATGCATTTCTTTTTTCATTCCATTTTTTATTTCACTAAAATGAATTGTCGCTTCTTTTTCATGACAAATTTCACAAAACAATATAAACACCCCTTATCCTTTTATAATAAACTCTCTATACTTATTATTTATTCCACTAATTTTAATAATTAAAAATAAATTTTTTATTATTAAAATAAATTTATTATTATGCTCTTTAAAATATTTGCTCTAAGCCTGTCTCTTAGTTCATCTACAGGTATATTTAATACCCTATCATTTATTGCTGAAAGAATTATCTTTTGTTCTTTTTGATTTATTACATCTCTTTCTTTTAAATTTGATATTATTAGTCTAGCCTTTTTATATGATAATGAAGAACCTATTTCTTCTTTTATAAGATATGATAAATAATCATCTTCATTTAAATTAATCTTTATAATCTTTATATATCCACCGCCCCCACGTCTACTTTCAATATAATAGCCCCTGTCTGAATTAAATCTTGTAGTTAGTACATAATTAATCTGAGATGGTGCACATTCAAAGTAATCTGCTAATTCATTTCTTTTAATCTGCACAGAATTTGATTCATCTAATAATTCTTTTATAAATTTTTCTATTAAATCCGACATCTTCGCCAATACATCACACCCTTATAAAAACCAAAGTTTTTTTACCTTTATTTTATTCTTTGACTTTCTTTGACTTTTGTTTGAATTTATTTTACCAAATAAAAATATAAAATTCAAGTTATTTTTTTATTTATTTTTAAGTTATTTTTCTTTGTTCTAAATCCTAATATTTTAATTGCTTATTTTAATTTCATTCTGAAAAAATAAAAAAAGATATAAGATCTTAATTTTTTATCAAAATCTTATATCTTTTTTATTTTTCATTGCTCTATTGTTAATTATTCTTTGAATTTAAATTCTTTTATTATATCTTCTAATTCTTTAGCTATATTCATAAGTGAATCACTCGCATCTGATATTTCTGCAATTGATGCTGTTTGTTCTTCAATTGCTGCTGATGAATGTTCACTCGACTCTGCATTATTATCCGCAACATCCGAAAGATTAACAAGCAAATTAATTAAATTATCTTTATTCTTATTCATCTTAGTTACCGAATCATTTAATTTATTTGTTATTTCATTTGTGTTGCTAATTGCATCAGCAATAGATTCAAATCTGTCTCTTGTTTCATTTACTGATGTATTTTGAGAATTTACAACTTCTCTTACATTATTCATCTTATTTACTGCTTCTAAAGATTTATCTTTAAGCTCATCTATTACTTGTTTTATTTCATTTGTAAAACTCGTTGATTGTTCTGCTAATTTTCTTATTTCTTCTGCTACAACCGCAAACCCTCTACCAGCTTCTCCTGCTCTAGCAGATTCAATTGCTGCATTTAATGCAAGTAAATTAGTCTGTGTTGATATACTTTCAATCATCGCACTTGCATTTTCTATTTTTTCTGCACTCTTATTATTATTTAATATAATCTCATAAATTTCTTTTGTTGATTTATTATTATCATTAGTTTTGTCTATTAATGTATTTAATATCTCAAAACCTTCATCTTTTCTTTTGTCAATTTCTTTTGATATACCATTTAAATCACTAACATATGATTCGTTTTCTTCTAATAATATACCTAATGTTTTGACATTATTTAATGAAGTTTGAGTGTCTTTTGCTTGATTTGATGAACCAAGAGCAATACTTTCTACGGTTTTTGCTATTTCATCGGCTGCCAAAGCAGACTGTTCTGTAGTTCCAAGTAAATTTGAAGATGAAGTTATTAAGGTATCTGATGTATTTTTCATCTTTTTGACTAAATCAATTAAATTATGTTTCATTGATATAATTGATTTGGTTAGAGTTCCTATTTCATCTTGATTCTTTTCATATTTTATAATATGACTATCATCTTCATCTAAATTATAATTGGATATATTATTTACTTCTTTTGTAATGTCAATTATCGGTGTCGTCATATGTGAAGCAAAGAAATACATAAATACACACGCTACTATTAAAATACCTAAGCCTATGAATAAAAACTTATTTCTAGCTCTTGGAACATTTTCAAATACCTCTTCTGGCCTTACAGCAGTTACTAAAACCCAGTCCATATTTTTAAGTTTTGAAAAACTTGCTATTCGACCTTTACCTAAATAAGAATATGTTCCAACACCTATATCTTCTTTTAGCATTCTATTTTGTATTAAATCCAAAAATTCAGCTTGCTTTGGATCATTTTTAGCTGCTTCTATTATATTTAATCTATTTTCTATATCTTCTTTCTCATTACTTGTAATTATATTTCCATCAACATCCATCATATATGCAAATCCTGTTTTTCCGTAAGAAAAACCATCTGTTAAGTTTTGCATAAATTCTTGTGGTATAACTCCATACAATATTCCTGTTATTTTATCATCTCTTTTTATCGGTGTTGCGATTATAAATAATACATCTCCACTTACTTTTGATACTATCAAATCCGATATTGTAGTTTTTCCTAACATAGCTTCTTTAAAATATTCTCTATCAGCAACATTTATTACAGTTTGGTCTCCATTTAGACCAAGTGCTGTCCCATCTGGCTTAACATAGAACATTCTTAAATAACCGACTTTTTTAAATTCTTTTGATAATTCCCTTACCTTTATATCATATGGTGTATCATCATCTATAATTCTTCTATTTGCCAAAGTTTGCATAAATAAAAAATGCTTATTTATTACTCCGTCTACTAATTTTTGATTGGACTTGGCACTTGATAAAAGTGCTTTTTCCACCTCTGTTTTTATAAAATTTGAAGATGTTTGTACTGATATACTTATCATTATTCCAAAGGATATGATAAATGATATCAAAAATGCCATAATAACTTTTAATTTAATCGATTTAAACAAATTATTCGCTAATATTAATAAATTAATATTAGCTTACCCCCCTTTCATTTTTTAATATAGTTTTAATCTCATTCATTATACTATTTCATAAGTTATATAATATAATTATATATAATTTTAAATATAAATACATTAGACATTAAGTGCTATTTATGTATAATTATATTTTGTTTTAAAATTTTATTTTTATTATAATTTTATATAGACTTAGTTTGCCTTATACCCAAAGATTTATATCTATATACAAAAAAACACACTTATTTAAGCGTGTTTTTTGATTGGTGTGCCCACGAGGACTTGAACCCCGAACCTTCTGATTCGTAGTCAGACACTCTATCCAGTTGAGCTATGAGCACTTATTAAATTTGGGTAAAAAAAAATGGAGGCGACACCCAGATTTGAACTGGGGATAAAGGAGTTGCAGTCCTCTGCCTTACCACTTGGCTATGTCGCCGTACTTGGTGATCCATCCGCGACTCGAACGCGGGACACCCTGATTAAAAGTCAGGTGCTCTACCGACTGAGCTAATGGATCTTATGGGGTGGATAATGGGATTCGAACCCATGGCCTCCAGAGCCACAATCTGGCGCTCTAACCAACTGAGCTATACCCACCATGTTGTTTTGCTTTGTATCAATGGTCGAGGTGGAGGGACTCGAACCCCCGGCCCCATGGTCCCAAACCATGTGCGCTACCAAACTGCGCTACACCTCGATTTCTAAAACTTTTATTTAAAGTGGTGGGCCTTCAGGGACTCGAACCCCAGACCTACCGGTTATGAGCCGGGCGCTCTAACCAACTGAGCTAAAGGCCCACTTTAAATGGTAGCGGCAACTAGATTCGAACTAGTGACCTTTCGGGTATGAACCGAACGCTCTAGCCAACTGAGCTATGCCGCCAACAAAGTGATGGTGCCCAGAGGCGGAATCGAACCACCGACACGGGGATTTTCAGTCCCCTGCTCTACCGACTGAGCTATCTGGGCAAATTTGGCGGAGGAGGAGGGATTCGAACCCTCGTGGGCTTGCACCCTAACGGTTTTCAAGACCGCCCCGTTATGACCACTTCGGTACCCCTCCGTGCCAACTTTGCTTTAACAATTCTGTATATTAAAGTTTTAGATAAATGGTGATCCATCCGCGACTCGAACGCGGGACACCCTGATTAAAAGTCAGGTGCTCTACCGACTGAGCTAATGGATCATTGGCTGGGAATGCTGGACTCGAACCAGCGCATGCAGGAATCAAAATCCTGTGCCTTACCGACTTGGCTAATTCCCAAAATTATGGCGTGCCTGCAGGGATTCGAACCCCGGACACATGGCTTAGAAGGCCATTGCTCTATCCAACTGAGCTACAGGCACATAATTGGAGCGGAAAACGAGATTCGAACTCGCGACCCTCGCCTTGGCAAGGCGATGCTCTACCACTGAGCCATTTCCGCTTAATACTTTGGTGCGGGTGGAGGGACTTGAACCCCCACGTATTAAACACTAGATCCTAAGTCTAGCGCGTCTGCCAATTCCGCCACACCCGCAAAGTATGGAGCTGGTGATGGGATTTGAACCCGCGACCTACTGATTACAAGTCAGTTGCTCTACCAATTGAGCTACACCAGCAATTTAAATGGCGACTTGGAAGGGACTCGAACCCTCGACCTCCAGCGTGACAGGCTGGCATTCTAACCAACTGAACTACCAAGCCACTTAAACTTACTATTCATATTATTAAATTGATGGTGGGCGTAATTGGACTTGAACCAATGACCTCCTGCTTGTAAGGCAGATGCTCTCCCAGCTGAGCTATACGCCCATCAATATTAAAATGGTGACTCCTAGGGGAATCGAACCCCTGTTACCGCCGTGAAAGGGCGGTGTCTTAACCGCTTGACCAAGGAGCCAAATTTGGTTGCGGGGACAGGACTTGAACCTGTGACCTTCGGGTTATGAGCCCGACGAGCTACCAACTGCTCCACCCCGCGTCATTATATTATTTTTAAAAGTGGTGCCGAGGACCGGAATCGAACCGGTACGATCGGTAAGGATCGCAGGATTTTAAGTCCTGTGCGTCTGCCAGTTCCGCCACCTCGGCAACTTTTATGGCTCCGAAGGTGAGACTCGAACTCACGACCCCCTGATTAACAGTCAGGTGCTCTAACCAACTGAGCTACTTCGGAACAATCAAACTGGCTACTTCCTACTTTCCCAGGGGGACAGCCCCCAAGTATCATCGGCGTTAAAGAGCTTAACTTCTGTGTTCGGAATGGGAACAGGTGTAGCCTCTTTGCTATTGCAACCAGATTTGATTTAGAATTTTTATGTCTTAGTGTTTGCAACACCTTAGCGACAAGATTTATTATATCATCTTATCTTTTTTGTGTCAACATCTTTTTTAATCTTTTTCAACACTTTTTATACAAGCCTAACAAAACCAATTGAAAACTAGCATATCAAAGCATTAGATTAAAAGAGACTAAAACATTGTACTCTAAAAACTATATATGAATGTTTTTTAAATAAGGTCAAGTCCTCGACCTATTAGTACTCGTAAGCTGAATGCATTGCTGCACTTACACCTTGAGCCTATCAACCTGGTAGTCTTCCAGGGGTCTTACTCTAAAAAGATGGGAAATCTTATCTTGAAGTTGGCTTCGCGCTTAGATGCCTTCAGCGCTTATCCATTCCGCACTTAGCTACCCAGCCATGCCACTGGCGTGACAACTGGTACACCAGAGGTGCGTCCATCCCGGTCCTCTCGTACTAGGGACAGATCTCCTCAAATTTCCTACGCCTGCGACGGATAGGGACCGAACTGTCTCACGACGTTCTGAACCCAGCTCGCGTGCCTCTTTAATGGGCGAACAGCCCAACCCTTGGGACCTACTACAGCCCCAGGATGAGACGAGCCGACATCGAGGTGCCAAACCTCCCCGTCGATGTGGACTCTTGGGGGAGATAAGCCTGTTATCCCCAGAGTAGCTTTTATCCGTTGAGCGATGGCCCTTCCACTCGGAACCACCGGATCACTAAGCCCGACTTTCGTCCTTGCTCGACCTGTATGTCTCGCAATCAAGCTCCCTTATGCCTTTGCACTCTTCGTACGATTTCCGACCGTACTGAGGGAACCTTTGGGCGCCTCCGTTACCTTTTGGGAGGCGACCGCCCCAGTCAAACTGCCCACCTGACAGTGTCCCAGTACTAGATTCATAGTACATGGTTAGAACCTCAATGCTAAAAGGGTGGTATCCCAAGGATGACTCCACCAAAACTGGCGTCCTGGCTTTATAGTCTCCCACCTATCCTGTACATTTAACACTAAAATCCAATATCAAGCTACAGTAAAGCTTCATGGGGTCTTTCCGTCCTGTCGCAGGTATCCGGCATCTTCACCGGAATTATAATTTCACCGAGTTTATTGTTGAGACAGTGCCCAAATCATTACGCCTTTCGTGCGGGTCGGAACTTACCCGACAAGGAATTTCGCTACCTTAGGACCGTTATAGTTACGGCCGCCGTTTACTGGGGCTTAAATTCAATGCTTCGCTTGCGCTAACACGTCCTCTTAACCTTCCAGCACCGGGCAGGCGTCAGCCCCTATACTTCGTCTTGCGACTTAGCAGAGACCTATGTTTTTGGTAAACAGTTGCTTGGGCCTATTCACTGCGGCCCCCTCGTGCGTTAACACTAACGGGGCACCCCTTCTCCCGAAGTTACGGGGTCATTTTGCCGAGTTCCTTAACAATAATTCTCTCGCTAGCCTTAGGATACTCACCTTACCCACCTGTGTCGGTTTGCGGTACGGGTACCTATTTTCTCGATAGAGGCTTTTCCTGACAGCGTGAAATCAACTACTTCGCTACTTTAATTTCGCTCCACATCACATCTTGAAATTATATCTCCGGATTTGCCTAAAGATACTTTCTTAATGCTTGTACTTGCAACCAACAGCAAGCTAGCCTATCCTTCTGTGTCACCCCATCTCTCAAACAAAAATCGGTAGTACAGGAATCTCAACCTGTTGTCCATCGCCTACGCCTTTCGGCCTCAGCTTAGGTCCCGACTAACCCTGAGCGGACGAACCTTCCTCAGGAAACCTTGGGTATCCGGCCCGTGGGATTCTCACCCACGTCTCGCTACTCATGCCAACATTCTCACTTCTATACAGTCCACTGCTCCTTACGGTACAGCTTCAGCCCATATAGAACGCTCCCCTACCATTTCATAAATGAAATCCGTAGCTTCGGTAGTAGATTTGAGCCCCGGTAATTTTCGGCGCAAGACCACTCGACCAGTGAGCTATTACGCACTCTTTAAATGAATGGCTGCTTCTAAGCCAACATCCTGGTTGTCTAAGCAATCCTACATCCTTTACCACTTAATCTACATTTAGGGACCTTAGCTGACGATCTGGGCTGTTGCCCTTTCGACCATGAATCTTATCACCCATAGTCTGACTCCCGAGCAAAAGAACATGGCATTCGGAGTTTGACAGTCATCGGTAACCCAAAGGGCCCCTTTGATAATCAGTGCTCTACCTCCATGTCTATAAATCTCGAGGCTAGCCCTAAAGCTATTTCGGGGAGAACCAGCTATCTCCGGGCTCGATTGGAATTTCACCGCTATCCACAAGTCATCCCCGCACTTTTCAACGTACGTGGGTTCGGGCCTCCACAAAATTTTACTTTTGCTTCACCCTGCTCATGGATAGGTCGCCCGGTTTCGGGTCTACAGCAAGTAACTAAACGCCCATTTAAGACTCGATTTCTCTACGGCTTCGAACCTGAAGTTCTTAACCTTGCTACTTACCATAACTCGTTGGCCCGTTCTACAAAAAGTACGCAGTCACACTAATAATGTGCTTCTACACCTTGTAGGCAAAAGGTTTCAGGTTCTATTTCACTCCCCTCCCGGGGTTCTTTTCACCTTTCCCTCACGGTACTATGCGCTATCGGTCACTAGGTAGTATTTAGCCTTGGGAGGTGGTCCTCCCGTCTTCCCACAGGGTTTCACGTGTCCCGTGGTACTCTGGAGTATGTCAAAAGTCTTCTTGTTTCGTCTACAGGACTATTACCTTCTTTGGTGGGTCTTTCCAAACCTCTTTGACTACAATACCTCTTCTTTAAGACATATCCTAAACCCCTAAAAAGAAAACTTCTTAGGTTTGGGCTTATCCCATTTCGCTCGCCGCTACTTTGGGAATCGATTTTTCTTTCTCTTCCTCAGGTTACTTAGATGTTTCAGTTCACCTGGTTCCCCTCCAATAGCTATGAATTCACTAAAGGATACTTAGACATTACTCTAAGTGGGTTTCCCCATTCGGAAATCTCTGGCTCAACGATTACTTGCATCTGACCAAAGCTTATCGCAGCTTATCACGTCCTTCATCGGCTCCTAGTGCCAAGGCATCCGCCTTTTGCCCTTAATAACTTGACCTTATATCTAAAATTAACTTATTGTTAATCTGTTTAAAAAACTGATTCATATATAGTTTTCAAAGTACAATTGAAAGTGGTGGAGGTGAGGAGATTCGAACTCCTGACCCCTTGCGTGCAAGGCAAGTGCTCTCCCAACTGAGCTACACCCCCATTTAAACTCTCAAAAATAAACAGCATAAGAACTTACTCCTTAGAAAGGAGGTGATCCAGCCGCACCTTCCGATACGGCTACCTTGTTACGACTTCACCCTAGTCATTGATTTCACCTTCGACGATTCTCTCCTAAAAGGTTAAGTAATCGGCTTCGGGCGCCCCCAACTTCCATGGTGTGACGGGCGGTGTGTACAAGACCCGGGAACGCATTCACCGCGACATTCTGATTCGCGATTACTAGCAACTCCAGCTTCATGCAGGCGAGTTTCAGCCTGCAATCCGAACTGAGATCGACTTTAAGAGATTAGCTTCACCTCGCGGCTAAGCGACTCGTTGTATCGACCATTGTAGCACGTGTGTAGCCCTAAACATAAGGGGCATGATGATTTGACGTCATCCCCACCTTCCTCCAGGTTATCCCTGGCAGTCTTTCTAGAGTCCTCAGCATTACCTGTTAGTAACTAAAAATAGGGGTTGCGCTCGTTGCGGGACTTAACCCAACATCTCACGACACGAGCTGACGACAACCATGCACCACCTGTCACCTTTGTTCCCGAAGGAAACCTTCCGATTAAGGAAGTAGCAAAGGGATGTCAAGTTTAGGTAAGGTTCTTCGCGTTGCTTCGAATTAAACCACATGCTCCGCTGCTTGTGCGGGTCCCCGTCAATTCCTTTGAGTTTCACTCTTGCGAGCGTACTCCCCAGGCGGAGTGCTTAATGCGTTAACTACGGCACCGAGGTTCGACCCCCGACACCTAGCACTCATCGTTTACGGCGTGGACTACCAGGGTATCTAATCCTGTTCGCTCCCCACGCTTTCGTACCTCAGCGTCAGTAATGGCCCAGAAAGCTGCCTTCGCCATCGATGTTCCTCCTGATATCTACGCATTTCACCGCTACACCAGGAATTCCACTTTCCTCTACCATACTCAAGTTTATCAGTTTCAAAGGCTTACTACGGTTGAGCCGTAGCCTTTCACCCCTGACTTAATAAACCGCCTACGTACCCTTTACGCCCAGTAATTCCGGATAACGCTAGCCCCTTACGTATTACCGCGGCTGCTGGCACGTAATTAGCCGGGGCTTCCTCCTAAAGTACCGTCAAAAATTCTTCCTTTAGGACAGAGCTTTACGACCCGAAGGCCTTCATCGCTCACGCGGCGTTGCTGCATCAGGCTTTCGCCCATTGTGCAATATTCCCCACTGCTGCCTCCCGTAGGAGTCTGGACCGTGTCTCAGTTCCAGTGTGGCCGATCACCCTCTCAGGTCGGCTATCCATCGTCGCCTTGGTAGGCCATTACCCCACCAACTAACTAATGGAACGCGGATCCATCCTATACCGTAATCTTTGATACAAAAGCCATGCGACTAATGTATATTATCCAGTATTAGCATACCTTTCGGTATGTTATCCTGGAGTATAGGGCAGGTTATCCACGCGTTACTCACCCGTCCGCTGCTTTCCACTTATAAATCATCCGAAGAATCAATATAAGCTTCACGCTCAACTTGCATGTGTTAGGCACGCCGCCAGCGTTCATCCTGAGCCAGGATCAAACTCTTAATAAAAGTTGATGCTCAAGATAATACTAACGTTTATCTTTTACTTGGTTTAAAACGAATAATTCGTTTAAATATATAAAAAGTAACTTATGCTGTTTAGTTTTCAAAGTTCAAATTATAAATTAATCAATTCTTTTAAAATATTTCTTTAAAGTTTTCAATTAATTTTTTAGTTTGTCGCGTTGTTACCTTTTAGCGACTTCTATATCTTATCAGCTTAACTTTTCTTTGTCAACATTTTTTTTAATCTTTTTTATTTCTTAATTTTTCATTCTAATAAAGATTCAAAACCTATTGATAGAATTCAAAACAAAACTGATTAATTTTTAATTCCTACATATTATATATAATATATTAGTTATTAAAATCCAATCTAAAAGAAAAATGTTAAAAAGTCTTGCGCCGTTAAGCGCTTGCTTAAGACAAGTAATAATATATCATCATCAAAAAAAACTGTCAACAGGTTTTTTTAAATTTAATTTAATTTAATCTACTTTTTTATTTATAATAAAGAACAAACCCTAGTTTTTTCAAGGTTTAAACTAGGGTTTGTTCTATTCAAAAAAATATATTTATTTTTCTATTAAATATTGCTAATTCTAAATTAAAGATTTGTAAATCTTATTTTTCTTTGTATCTTTATCTTATTTCTTCATATCTTTCTTGTACTTTCTTACCTTTTTCTTCTTTTTCTATTGTTTATATTATCTTTATCTTTGCCTTTATTTCTTCCATTTGTATTTTTTTCATTAAAACTTCTCTTTGAATTTTTATTTTCATCTTCTTTGGATTTATTAAATCCCTTCTTATTATATCGCAATTTATTATTGTTTGATTTATCATTCTTTTTAAATTTTGAATTATTTTTTCTATCGTAATTTTCACCTTTAGGTCTTATAAGTGCATTTTCATTGTATCCTATTAAATCTTTTCTATTCGCTTTTAATAACGCCTTATATACTAAATCATAATTGTCAGGATTCTTAAATTGTAGTAGCGCTCTTTGCATATTCTTTTCATGCATATCCTTTGGTACATAAACCTGCTCCATTGTAATTGGATCTATCCCTGTATAAAACATTGCTGTTGATATCGTTCCTGGTGTTGGATAAAAATCTTGTACTTGTTCTGGATATATATTTGCTTTTTTTAAATAAGTTGCTAAAAATATAGCATCTTTAAGCGTTGAACCTGGATGCGATGACATTAAATAAGGAACCAAAAATTGTTTCTTTCCTAATTTTTCATTCATATTTTCATATTCATTTTTAAAATCATCAAATATCTTTCCGCCTGGTTTGCCCATCTTAGAAAGTACATTTTCACTAATATGCTCTGGCGCCACTTTTAATTGACCACTTACATGATGCTCACATAATTCTTTTAAGAATTTTGCTCTATTTTTATCTGCCATTATATAGTCATATCTAAGACCAGAGCGAACAAATACTTTTTTTACTTTATCTAAGTTTCTTAATTTCTTTAAAAGATTTAGATAATCTTTATGGTCTATATTTAAATTCTTACAAGGCGTTGGAAATAAACATTGTTTATTTTTACAAACACCCTTATCTTCTTGTTTTTTACATGCTTTATGTCTAAAGTTAGCCGTTGGCCCTCCAACATCATGTATATAACCTTTAAATTCTTCATCCTCTATTAGAATTTTAGCTTCTTCAATTATCGACTCATGACTTCTTGTTTGTATAACTCTACCTTGATGTAATGCAATTGCACAAAATGAACAGTTTCCAAAACATCCTCTTTCCGATACCAAACTAAATTTGACCTCATCAAAAGCCTTAATCTTTTCTTTATATGAATGATGTTGCTTTCTTACATAATTAAGATTATAAACTTCATCCA
The DNA here is from genome assembly GCA_045345765.1 of Peptostreptococcaceae bacterium AGR-M142. GTDB lineage: Bacteria > Bacillota > Clostridia > Peptostreptococcales > Peptostreptococcaceae > JAOARY01. The sequence goes on along the minus strand of CP148265.1, from coordinate 1,500,404 downwards.
TCTCTTCTTGAGTTAGAGGTTTTTGAGGTGGATTTTGAACTAAATAATAATCATTATGTTTTTGAATTAAAGTTTTTCCCGATATATAGTCTTGTTCTTCATATTGTATTCTCGTTGAATTTGCATAAGCTATTTTATCTTCCTTAACTTCTTCATAAGATGGTATATGAATATAGTCCATCACATCTGATATATCTTTTGTTTTATAAGCTGTATTTCTAATATAATTAATATACTTTATATCCATACCAGAATCCAAAGCTTGTGCTAATTCTACTACAACTTTTTCACCCATACCATAAAGAAGTAAATCCGCTTTTGAATCAAATATTATTGATCTTCTTACTTTATTAGACCAATAATCATAATGAGCAAATCTTCTTAAACTAGATTCTACTCCTCCAATAATTATTGGAACATCTTTATAAGCTTCTTTTGCTCTATTTGAATATACAATAACAGCTCTATCCGGTCTTTTATCAGACCTTTGTTCATCTGTATATGCATCTTTTTTTCTTTTCTTCTTATTTACAGTATAATGATTCACCATAGAATCTATGTTTCCACTATTTATTAAAAATCCAAGTCTTGGCTTGCCTAGTCTTTTAAAATCTTTAGCATCATTCCAATTTGGTTGAGATATTATCCCTACTTTATATCCTTCATTTTCTAAAACTCTACTTATTATAGCAGTTCCAAATGAAGGATGATCTATATAAGCATCTCCTGTTATTATTATAAAATCGCATTGTTCCCAATTACGCTCTTTTAAATCTTTCTTTGTCATTGGTAAAAATTTATTCATAAAAATCGTCCTCTCACTAAATCCATCAAAATTTAATTATATCTTAAAATTTTCCTTTTTGATATCTTTTTAAATGAATATTTTTGTCGAATATTTATTTTTCCTAACAAATATATAAATTTATATAAATAAATAAAATTAAAAACTTTCATTTTATTTTTATTTATAGTATTCTATTTAGAAATATATTTTTTGAATTATAACACATTTTGAAGGGTATATATAAAATACATATTTATTATATTTGCAATTTTTCAATTTAATGTCTTCATTTCAAAAATTGAATTTTCAGAATTTTTATGTTATTATATAAACATAAGACAAAATTTGCAACAAAAACTTATCCACATGTATCTTTTTAAAGATATTTTCTAATCATATAATATGTATTAGCTTTTTTATTATATTTAATTATATTCCTTATTTGAATATAATAATTCTACATTCTAATCAAAATCATAATTATAACAAACTAAAGTTTTACTAAGAACTTTAAATTCGATTTTTTAATTCGATTAATATTTTTTCTTCTACAGCAACATAAAAATAGAAAAACATATTTTTAATATGTTCTTTATACATACCATTTTCACTTTATTGTATTAAAGTATATTATTTTTAGCATAATTTTTATGAGTATATTTTTATTTTTTAATATTATTTAATGGAATTTTTGTTTTTAATAATCACAAGATTATTCAAAATATATCAAAACTATTTGAGGAGGATTTTTTATGGATGATTATAAACTCAAGGAAAAAAGAAAGGCTACCTTACTAGAAGCCTTCATTCCTATACTTTCACTTATTGTTATTTTAGCTGTTTCTTTAATTAAATTTGAGGCTAGTCCTCATATTCCAATAGTAGCTGGTGCAGTTATTGCCGCACTTATTGCAATTAGATTAGGTTATACTTGGAAAGAGCTTGAAGATGGTATGATAAAAACAATAACAATGGCGATGCAAGCAATTATAATTCTTATGATTATTGGTATGTTAATAGGATCTTGGATTTTATCAGGTACAGTTCCTATTATGATTTATTATGGACTTAAGGTTTTATCGCCTTCTATATTTTTAGTTGCAACATGTATAATCTGTGCTGTTGTATCATTAGCAACTGGCTCATCTTGGTCAACTGCTGGTACTGTTGGTATTGCACTTTTAGGTGTAGGACAAGGGCTTGGCATACCTGTAGAGATGGTAGCTGGTGCTATAATATCAGGTGCTTATTTTGGTGATAAAATGTCCCCTTTATCCGATACAACAAACCTAGCTCCTGCGATGGCTGGTGCTACATTATTTGACCATATAAGACATATGATTTATACTACAGGTCCTGCACTTTTAATTGCTTTAGTCCTTTATGGATTTTTGGGTATGAAATATGCAGGTCAAGAGCTTGATACACAGTCTATAAATTCAATATTAACAACTTTATCATCAAACTTTAACCTAAATCCAATATTACTTTTACCTCCAATAGCCGTTATAGCTATGGTTATATTAAAAGTACCTGCTGTTCCAGGATTGATTGCTGGTACAGGACTTGGAGGATTATTTGCATTCATGTTCCAAAAAGCATCTTTAAAATCAATTATAGATGTTATGCATTATGGTTATTCTATTGAATCAGGGAATGAGATTGTTGATGGATTATTATCTCGTGGTGGTATGGATAGCATGATGTGGACTGTATCACTTATAATCTGCGCATTATGTCTTGGTGGTATTTTAGAAACAACAGGTATGTTAGAAGTTATCGCTGAGAGTCTACTAACTTTCGCACATGGAACAGGGTCTTTAGTTCTTATAACACTATTTACAAGTATATTTGTTAATATAGTTACAGGAGAACAATATCTATCAATTGTTATTCCAGGTAGAATGTATAAAGATGCCTATAAGAAACGTGGACTCGCACCAAAGAATTTATCTCGTTGTTTAGAGGATTCAGGTACTTTAACATCACCGCTTATTCCTTGGAATACTTGTGGAGCCTATATGCATGCAACTTTAGGAGTTCATCCATTTGAATATATTTTCTATGCATATTTAAACCTTTTAAATCCATTAGTATCTTTATTCTACGGTATTACAGGTCTTACTATGGAAAAACTAGAAGAAGAAGTTATTTCAAATTAAATTTATTAAAAGAGTGCTAAGCACTCTTTTTTAATGTTATAATTATCTTAATATTCATTATTTTTTCAAACATGTTTTTAATGCTATATTTTAGGCTGTCCATTTTCTTTTAATTCAATTAAATCTAAATAAAGCCATTAGTTTGTATTAAATAAGCATTAATATATAGCAATTATTTTATGGAGGTGTTTTTTTGAAAATTAAATATTTAGGACATTCGGCATTTTTGATAAATACAAAAGAAACAAATATTTTAATCGACCCTTTTATAAAGGATAACCCTCTATGTTCTTTATCCTTAAAGGAATTGCCTAAAATCGATTATATACTAGTAACACATGGACATTCTGATCATTTAGGTGATACTATCACTATAGCAAGAGAACATATGGCAAATGTTATATGTAATTTTGAAATAAGTTTATATCTACAAAAATATAATATAAAATGTCATCCAATGCATATTGGTGGACGTTTTGATTTTCCTTTTGGAAATGTCAAAATGACAATAGCGATACATGGTTCTGGAATAATAGATGGCAATCATGTTGTTTATGGAGGCAATCCATGCGGTTTTATTCTTAATATCGAAGGCAAAAAGATTTATCACGCTGGAGATACAGGGCTTACTCTCGAAATGAAATTATTAGAAAGAGAAAATTTAGATATTGCAATGCTTCCTATTGGAGGCAACTTTACAATGGATCTAGATGATTGTGTTTTAGCTTGTGATTTTATAAAACCAAAAACTATAGTACCAATGCATTATGATACTTTTGATCTTATCAAATCCAATCCAACTGATTTAAGCAAAAAACTAAAAGAAGTAAATTTAGATTCAATAAAAATAGATATTTTAAAACCAGAAGAAGAAAAGAATTATTAAATAAAAATGAAGCTACAGCAATAAGAAAAAAATTATTAAATAAAAATGAAGCTACAGCAATAAGAAAAAAATTATGATATTTTGTGTTTATTTTAAATCTAAAACACAGTATATCATATGTAAATTTCTTAATTGTGTAGCTTCATTTTTGTATCGATTAAACATAATCTTCTTTTAATTTTAAATATGTATATAAAGAAAGGGTAAACATAGCAAGACCAACAGTATTTAATAATTTTTTTTCCATATCTATTGGTCCACCTTTATATCTTATAGAATATACAAAAAATGCAATAGCAAAAGCATTTGAAATTAAGGATATATATTTTATCTTTTTAAATATAGCCATGGTAAAAGAATTAAAATATATTTGTTTTTTTAAAATTAAATATGTACATATAGATTGTGTTATCAAAAAAAATACTGCAAAACCTAAAAAATATAATACAGTTTGATTCAAATTCAAAAATTCTACTTCAATCATATAAGTAACCTCTCAAAATAATATATTATCTAAATCTTATCTTAATATATTAGCATGCAAGGCATTTTTAGTCAAATATATCCTTTTTAGTAATTAATTATTGCTTGAAATATCATTTTTTTCACTTTAAACTTTATTTCCTCCTATTAATATCAATTTGCAACCTTTAAAGTCTGAATAATCGATTTTTATTTATTTTTTATAAATCTAATTTTTATTTATTTTTTTATAAAATACTTGTAAATTAAAAGCTTCCTTTTGTAATTAAATTTAAATAAAAAAAGATTCTATATTAATTTAATATAGAATCTCTTATCAACTACTTATATAGTTTTTATAAACCTAATACACTATCTATTCTATTCTTATCAAAACCTAATATAGCTTCCTCTTCACCTTCAATTAGAATAACTGGTACAGACATGTATCCCATTTTCATAAGTTCTTTTCTAGCATCTGTATCATCAGAAACATTATGTTCTATATATTCTATATTTTTTTCCTTGAAATAATCCTTAGCCATAGTACAGTACCCACAAGTATTACTAGTATATATATTTACTCTCTTCATAATTATCGCCTCCGATTTATTTTATATAAAAAATTATACCCCAGGTAGGTATTCTTTGTCAAGTGAGTTTTATTTTCAAATTATATTAATTTTAATTTGTTTTGGTTGCAATTCTAAACTCACTTTAATTATAACCTATTTACAAACTATTTTAAAGAAAAAATAATCTATCATATATTTCCCCTAAAATTTATTATTTAAACTCAATAAAAAAAGACTATTCTAAAATATATATCCAAAATAAGAATATCTGTTTTAAAATAATCTTTAATTATATATTTACTCTTTATTATGCTTTTTTATCAGAATTGTTTAAGATTCATCTATACCCTTTTGTTTTAGAGTTTTTGAAACGAATCTTTCTATAGTTAACTTAATCATTGCAAATATTGGAACTGCTAAAAACATTCCAATAACTCCAAAAGTTCCACCACCAACTATTATAGATAATATTATCCAAAATGGTGATAAGCCTACTTGGTCACCTAAAATTTTAGGCCCTAATATAAGACCATCAAATTGTTGCAATGCTATTATAAATAATAACACCCATAAAGCCTTAATTGGGGAATAAAATAATGTTATAATAACAGCTGGAATAGCACCGATAAATGGTCCAAAATATGGAATCATATTTGTAATTCCTACAATTATACCAATTAAAAGCGCATATTTTATATTTAATGCAAATAATCCAACAATACATATAAAACCTATTATTGCTGAATCTATAATTTTTCCAATTATAAATTTTGAAAACATCATATTTACTTCTTTTCCAAATAAAATTATCATACTTGCATGTTTAGTATTAAAAAGAGATCTAATTAAATTTTTTGTTTTATTTATAAACTCTTCCTTATCCTTTAACATATAAATAGATATTATTATCCCTAATATTGCATTTAAAAATATTGATGTAAATCCAATAACAAAATTTAATACATTATCAAGTGCAATTTTTACAAATTCTGATATATTCGTAATAAAATTATTTAAATTATTTTCAAGTTCAGAATTTCTATCATATTTTTGAACCATTGGCGAATTTATTATCTTTTGTTCTATAAATTCTTGAGTTGAATTAAGATAACTTGGCATATCATTAAATATCTGTCCAACGTTTTTTGCAACTGTCGGCGATACCATTGTTATTGCAACAAAAATTCCAAATACAGCTATAAAATATATCAATAAAATTGCATATATTCTTTTTAACTTAAATTTATCTTCAAAAAATTTCATAAGCGGATTAAATAAATACGCTATTGAAAATGCTATAAAAAACGGTGTTAATATATTCAAAATCAAACTAAAAGCAGATACTATATTTTCAAATTTCATAACCATTATGCTTATAATCGCTATAAATATTACAGAAAACATAAATTTTTTATAATACATATCTTTAAACATTAAACTTCTTTACCTCCTAAAACAATTATATATTCTTATTATCAAGCTTAGACCTATAAAAATCAATATAAAAATAGTAACACAATATCATTTAAATTTATTGTATTTTAGATTAAAATTACATTAAATAGAATGATATTTTGATTAGAATCTTAAATTCTGTATTATTATATTAATATAAGAGATTTTAGCTATTAATATAATTGTCCTTATGCAAAATATCAAAATAAACATTGGTAATATCTTGCAATAAATATTTAAAAATGAATAATAATAACAAAAACCTCCGTTGTTTACCTCGGTGGTAATTCACATAAAGATAAAAATTTATAAAAAAATAAAAACTATAATATGAATATTTATAGTTTTTTAAAGGAGAGTTTTTCATGAGAAAAATACTTATACTATCTGCATCTACAGGCGGTGGACACAATAGAGCTGCACATGCATTAAAAGAAACTTTTGAAAAAGAAAATATCCAGGTAGATATTTTAGATACATTAAAATTTGTAAATCCAACTATGGATAAACTTATTTCTAAAGGATATGAAAAATCTGCAATCTATACGCCAAAAGCTTATGGTAGGTTATATAAATATTCTGATTTAAATATTGCCAAAAAAGAATTGAATAAAAATTTATTATTAGAATACATGGTAAGAAAATTAAAGAAATTTTTCAAACAAAATTCTTATGATTTTATAATTGGAACTCATCCATTTCCACTTATGGCTGTTTCAAAATTAAAAGAAAAAAATATATTAAATACGCCTGTTATGAGTATATTAACTGATTATACAATTCATTCAACATGGGTTTGTAAAAATATTGACTATTATATAACTGGTGATGAATTTGTAAAAAGTCTTTTAATTAGAGAAGGTATAAATAAAGATGATATCTATCCATTTGGAATTCCAGTTGAAAGCAAATTCCTTGAAACAAAAGATAAAAAAGAGGTTTTAGCCGAACTTGGATTATTTGATGACAAATTAACTGTACTTCTTATGGGTGGCAGCTTTGGTGCTGGAAATGTGTTGGATGAGTTTAATAAATTATTAGATGTTGATTATGATATTCAAATAATTGCAGTAGCAGGAAGAAACAAATCATTAAAAGAAAAGCTAGAAAAAACTTATGAAAATTCTTTTACAGATAAGAAAGTATTGATTTATGGATTTACTAAAAATATAAATAACCTTATGAATATAAGTGATATATTAGTTACAAAACCAGGTGGACTTACTACTACAGAAGCCTTGCTTATGGAAATCCCTCTTATAATTCCATATTTTATACCTGGACAAGAGGGTGAGAATTTAGACTTCTTACTTAATAATGGACTTGCTCTAAAAACAACAAAAAAATACGATCTTAAAATTCTGGTAGAAGTTCTTATAGAAAATCCACACAGATTACAACGTATAAAAGAAAATATGAATTATATAAAAAAATTAGATTCATCTGAAAATATATATAAATTATATACTAATTATATAAATACAAATTTAACATCAACATTAAAAGCATAACAAATTTATAAATTTGAAAAAGGTTGATTAAAATAATTTTAATCAACCTTTTTTATTTACATATTTTATATGTTATTTCTATTTTTAAAAATCAAATTCAATTTCTTCTTCTTCATAAGATTCATAATCAAAGTTTTTAAGATTGTTATATTTCTTTTTCTTTTCGCCACCTTTTTTCTTTTTATTATTTTTTTTAGCTTTCATTTCCTCTAACATTTTCTCTTTTGATTTTAGATTCATACTTTTAGTTCTTTTTTCTTTTAATATACTATATTCTTCCGCTGTTACACCTTGCATTTTTTTACACCTCTTAAAAAATTTTTAATAATAAAAAATAAGTACTGCTACCTCTTAAAACAAATCTTTCACATTTAGTATAAAAATAAAAATTTACTTCCTAAAATCCCTCCCTACAAGCATTTAATATAAAAAATAAAAGATGACGCTATTGATAAAATTATACACTTTGACAATGATAAAAATCAATATAAATTATTATATTTATATTCCCATTTTTATTACTTTTTATCGGTTTTTTAATATTTTTTTTAATAAAATATTAAAAAAAATATTATTTAATTATCTAAACATTTAAATATACTCATTATTTTAAAATTTTAAAAATTTACAAAAAATAATATCAAAAAAAATCATTTTATTGATATAATAATATTATATAAATAAAAAATTACCCATTTTTATATTTATTATGTAAAAATTTAAACTTTAAATGAAATATAGTACATTATATAAATAATAAAAAAAAACAAATTCTTTAGTTATTATTTAATAGTTTTGGGTATTATCCAAATAATAAACTAAAAAACATATACATCCAAGGGGGTCTTATTTTGTTTAATTCTAAATATGCAAGTTCTATCTTGCTTGGAATTTTAAGTTCTTTATTTTCATCAATATTTTGTATTGTTTTGTATTTCAATAGTCTTAATAAATCAATGGAATTATCTAATTTACTTATATATAATTACATAGCATTTATTATATTTTCTTTAATATTATCTTTATCTTCTGCTATTTTTGCTATAACAAGAGTAAATCAATCAAAATCAAACATAATAAAAACATTAAATGATTTGAAAAATGGTGACCTTACAAAATTAATAAATTGTAATAAAAAATCCATGTTTTTTGATCTATGTTCTTATTTAAATGACACTATACTCTCTTTTAGAAGTCTTATAGCTCAACTTATTATACTTCTTGATAAAACAGTCGATGATTCGACTATTCTATCGCAAAATGCAAAACATGCGGCTGAAATAACATCTCAAGCAAACTCCGCTATTTCAGATATATCTACAAAAGCTGAAAAACAAATGAATTATATCTTGGAGGGTAAAGCTTTTGTAAATACTGTTATTGAATCATCACACGAACTAGAAAATCATTCTAATAACGTAAAAGAAAATGCACTTTCAATGAGCCAAACTGTTTCAAATAGTTATTCTGATTTTGATAATCTTATTAATGATATCGAAAGAAATACATCTCAGAATATAAAATTATCAAGTGATATCGAGAATTTAGAAGAAAAAGCATATCTTATTCAAAATATTGCGGATACAGTTAATAATATTAGTGAAAACACTAATTTATTAGCTTTGAATGCATCAATCGAAGCAGCTCGAGCTGGAGAAGCTGGTAAAGGCTTTGCTGTTGTAGCACAAGAAATTAGAAAACTAGCTGAACAATCTTCTAAGGAAGCTTCAGAAATTCAAAATATAATAACAAGCATCAAAGAAGATGTATTTAATATATCTAGAGATATGAAAGAAGAAGTTGCTAATATAAAGAAAAATATCGATAAATCAAAAAATACAAAAAAAGCATTAAATGATATATACGAAAGATCAAATGATACATATAAATCAATCGAAGTTATGGCTAAAAATATAGATAAGCAAGTAAAAGATTTAAAAAAATTAGGTATTGTATGTGAAGATTTGTCTCAGATATCTATGGATACCAATGCATTTATTGAAGAAGTAAATGCATCTACAAATGAACACAATGCCTCTTTAGAAAATATATTTATATCAATTGGTGATTTAGCAGAACTTAATTTCTCTATGAATGAATTTTTAAAGAAGTTTATAAAGGAATATCAAATAAGTTCTGTTATGAAAAGAAAAATCGAGGATGGTATTAAGCTTCTAAAAGATATTGCTAAAGAAAAACTTCTTCTTAGTATGAATTACGAAAAATGTAATAGGTATTTAAGTAAAAATTATAAGGACAATAAATTATTTGAACTTATATCACTTATGGATGAACATGGTTTTAGTCATGCTACTAATTTGAATTTATCCAAAGGTGAAACCCTAATAGATTTTTCTCACAGAAGCTATTTTAAGGAAGCTATGAACGGAAAGAATTATATTTCTAAACCATATATATCTCCAGATACAAATAGTTATTGTGTTGCTTTATCTGTACCTATATATGATGGTAATCAAATCAAAGGTGTTTTGATGGGAGATTTTAAATTAGATTAAATAAGGCTGTCGTATCAAGAGATTTGACTATAATCTATTGTGTTGTAAAACCAAAACAAACACAATATGCTATATCATTTTCCCTTAGTACGACAGTCTCATTCTTTTTTGCTTATGCAATAGCTCTTTTTGTTTCTAATATTTATAAAAATCCTTATCCAAATCATACTTATTTAAATAAATAAGTTCATATTCTAAACTTGTATCATTTCTTTTTGATAAATCTTTTAAATCCTTTAATTCAAAACCTACGACAATAAAATATAATTTTTCAAAATCAATCTCTTTTCCAACTAATTTTATAATTTCATTTTGTATATTTATTTTTTTATAATACTTTTGGATTATATTTAAATAAAGGACTAACCAATATCAGAATTTTATTGTAGAATATAATTATTGAATAAGATAAATTTTACAATTAATTATTTTTATATTATATGTTGACTATATAAAAGTAATTTATGATATTCTTCATCATTTAAATATGTAAGTTGAATTGTTCCAATTATTAATTTTAAAATCTTTTAAAAGGAGTTTTTTTCTATGGATATTACTTTTTTAATTATTATGGCTAGTTCTCTTTTAATTATGGGCTTCTTACTTAATAAAACGCATAATAAAAATAGTAAAAAAATGTTTGATCCAGAGACTTCAAACAATGTAATCGCAGACATTAATGTTGATGTCAAAGACAAAGATGATTTGAATGAAATTAAACTAAATAAATCAAAACTTATTAATTTTGATCCTGATATCTTGGTTGAAAAATACGAAAATAATGATAAATCAAATGTTACTAAAGATGAATTTGATGCACTTCATCATATGTCTTTAAATGAATTAAAAGCCAAATAATAAACCTAAAATATACTATTAAACCTAAAATATACTATTAAACCTAAGAGAAAAGGGACTTTAAAAGTAATTTTTTTAAAGTCCCTTTTCTTTATTAAAAAACTTAAAAAGTATGTATCAAAAATATTATTTTTAACACATACTTTTATAAATGTTTATATTTTTTTATATTTCACGTCTACCTTCTAACGCTTTACTAATTGTCATTTCATCAGCATACTCTAAATCTCCACCTATAGGAAGACCGTGGGCTATTCTTGTAACCTTAATCTTCATAGGTTTAATAAGTCTTGCTATATACATAGCAGTTGCTTCACCTTCTATATTTGGATTAGTTGCTAATATAACTTCTTTAATGTCTTCATTAGAAAGTCTAACCATAAGTTCTTTAATTTTAAGTCCTTCTGGCCCTATACCATCCATTGGTGATATTACACCATGAAGCACATGATATTTACCATTGAAATCCTTAACTCTTTCTAAGGACGCTACATCTCTAGGGTCTTCAACAACACATATCATCTCATCTGATCTACTTCTATTAGAACAAATCGCACAAGGATTAGAATCTGTTATATTACAACAAATAGTGCAATACCTAATCTCGTCTTGTACAGATATAATTGCAGAAGATAAAGCCTTAGCATCCATCTTATTCATGTTAATGACATGAAATGCAAGTCTTTGAGCTGTCTTTTTACCTATTCCAGGTAATTTAGAAAACTCTTCAATAAGTCTTGCGACTGGTCTTGTAAAATTCTCCATGATTATACCTTAAAATAATCCTGGTATATTCATTCCACCACTTAATTTACTCATTTGAGAAGTCATAGCATCATCAGCTGATCTTAATGCTTCATTTACAGCAGTTAATACTAAATCTTGTAACATTTCAACATCATCAGGATCCACTACATCTTCTTTGATTTGAATATCTAATACTTCTTTCTTTCCGTTAGCTTTAACTATAACTGCTCCACCACCAACAGAAGCTTCAAATACCTTTTCTTCTAATTCCTTTTGAGTTTTTTCCATATCCTTTTGCATCTTTTGAACCTGCTTAAGCATGTTGTTCATATTAGGCATTCCGCCTGGCATTCTTTTTTTAGCCATTATAATTCCTCCTATATTTAAACTATATTATTTTTCTTTTGTAAAATACAAAAAATATTATATCATATACTTGTTTTTACTACCACTTTACAGTTTATTACTGATTTTTTTATAATTTAATTTAATTTTATTCTCTTATTTCAATAAGCTCCTCTGGCAAACTATCTTTTAATAATTTTTCTCCCAAATCTTCTTCTTCAATAACTACAAAATCTATTTCTTTTGCTAATTTCAAATCTATTTTTATATCATAACCACAAACTTCTGTTATTACTGACTTTATATATTTTCTATTAGCATCTTTATTTAATGCATTTCTATGGAATTCAAAATCATCTTTGAATTTTATTATAAGCGCATTGTTTTCGACCAAATAAGGTGTTCCTTCCTTTAACATCGCTTGTATTGGAAGTTTTTTATCTTCCTTCATCTTTGCAAAAACATCTCTCCACAGAGATTTGATTTTATTAAATACCTCTTTTTCTTCCCCTCTTACAACCTTTTTGGTCTTTATAGGTTCTTTTACTTCATTTGAAGGGATAGGCGCATCTTGTGTTTTTAGATTATTATTTTGACTTGAAGATATATTTATATTACCTGATTTAATCATGGTTTCTAATTTATCTAATCTTGTCAACTGTGCTTCAATTGATTCATCATAAGAAGGCTGTGATAATTTTAATATACTAAGTTCCAAAAGCATTCTCTTATGAGTTGTGTATTTCATTTTATTTTCTGTTTCTGAAAGTATATTTATTATTCTTATAATCTCATTATTAGATACTTTAGCTGATAATTTAGTAAGTCCATCTATCTCTTCATCCGTTAAATTAAGTATCTCTTTTGGGTTATTTGATATCTTACAAAGCATTATAGTTCTTATATATTCTATCAAATCATCTACAAATATCTTTAAATCCTTTCCCCAAGAAACTACTTCATTAATAATTTCCATACTTTGTTTGACATCCAAATCAAATATCGAATTACTAAGCTTTGCTAGTTCATCCTTACCAGTTACTCCAAGTAAATTTATCAAATCATCATATAAGAGTTTATCTTCATTAAAAGATATACATTTATCCAATAAACTAAGTGCATCTCTTAAACTACCTTCTCCACTTCTTGCAATTAATTTGGTAGCTTCTTCTTCATATTCGATATTTAAAGATTCTAATATAAACTCAACTCTTTTTTTGATATCTTCTAAAGTAATTCTCTTGACATCAAATCTTTGGCATCTTGATAAAATAGTTGCTGGAAGCTTGTGCATCTCTGTTGTTGCTAGAATAAAAACAACATAAGATGGAGGTTCTTCTAAGGTCTTTAATAGTGCATTAAATGCGCCTGTTGAAAGCATATGAACCTCATCTATTATATATACTTTATATTTTGCTTTTGATGGTGGGTATTTTACATTTTCTCTTAACTCTCTTATGTCATCAACACCGTTATTTGAAGCTGCATCTATTTCTACAACATCCATAAGGCTTTCATTCAATATCCCCTTACAAATCTCACATTCATTACACGGCTCATTATCTTTTTTGTTTAGACAGTTTATTGCTCTTGAAAGTATTTTTGCTGTAGATGTCTTTCCCGTCCCTCTAGTTCCACAAAATAAATAAGCATGTGCTAAATGATTATTTTGTATTTGGTTTTTTAATGTTTTAGTTATATGTTCTTGACCAACAACATCATTAAATGTCTTTGGTCTAAAAACTCTATAGATTGATTTATTCATATTTTCACCTATTCTTTTTTAGCTCTTTCTATTACAAGGTTTATTTTACTCATTATATAATCATACGCATCTTTCGAATGTGGAATCAAACAATTACTACAGTCTTTAATTCCAGTTGCTTGATCGTATTTATAATTTCCACCACAATCTTCTTTTAATAGGTATAATGGACAATAACAAAATAAACAATTAAAATCTTCCTCATCTATACCTTTGTGACATGGGAAAAATTCACATTTTTTATTTTGAAAATGCTTATAATTTTCACTCATTTTAAACCCTCCAATATATTTTAATTTATTATTATATTCTCTATTGTATCATTAATCTTATCTATAATTAGAAGGGATTTTTTTTGTATTTTATTAGCAAAATAATACTTATCTTCATTCGAATAGTTTCCAACTACCAAAAGTCTATTTTGATAATTACTAAGATAAAGATCATCCCCTATCTTTGTATAATTAGTATATGAGTAGAGTGATGCTTTCTTTGAAAAAACAGATAGTTTATTTATCACATCTATAAAATCTTGATTTTTAGAAATATGGTATAAATTCATATTTATCTTTGGCATATAATTAAACATAAACATATCCATAATAAGCTCTTTGTTCTTTACATCATCCTTATTTACTTCAACGATTTTAAATATACTATCATTAAAAACTATATTAAAAAGTGGTAAAAACCTATCTCTATTTTTCAAATCCAAATCTTTTATATTTAAAGACCTCTCCAAATAATCATAATTAAAAGGAGTAAACACTTTATCCCCTTTAGTTCCTGTAATTAAATTATATTTATCCTTTATATATTTGGCTCTTTCTTTTCTACCTAAATAATCATCTTTTTTGTTACTCTTATGAAGCTGTGAATAATCATCATTAAGACTCATAGTGCCATCTTCTTGTAAATACACTGCATTAAAATCTATTTCACTTTTTATTGAATCTAATTTTTTTTGAACATAATAAGTCGATATAACAGGATTTAATACTGTTGCATTATCCACATATAGATATTTACCATCTTCTTGTATGATTGAACCATTTCTGAGCAAATCGAGTAAATAATTGTAATTTAATTTTTTATCACTTATGGAAGTTTTAACTCTCATAAAGTTTTCATTTATGCCCAGTAAAAATCCTCTTTCTAGCATAACATTACAAAATTCATAAAATGGTAGAGTATTTTCATAACTAACATGAATATATGCATTTTTTATTTTAAATTTTGTAAAAAATCTTTCAAAATCCTTATTATACGATCTTGCAAATAGGGTATCGTACTCTTTTATGACCCTTAATCTATCTTCCTTTGATTTTATAATATCTTCTTTACTGCCTTCATCTTCTTTGTGCTCTTTGTTTAATGAATTTACCCCAAAATCCTCTTTTGTTTGACCTTCTTCAACCAAAGGCTTTGTCCTCATATCAGTAGTTTTCTTTATTTCATTTTCAACTTCAATTAATTTTGCTTGTTTTTCTAATTTAATAATATCGTCTATACCATTTTCGTAATATTCATCTCTTAATTTTGAATCCGTCACAAAATGTATAGTTCCTAAAAGTTTTTCACAAATAGGATGACTTTTTATTCTATTTTTTATATTTATAAATTTATTTTCTCTTATAAGGTAATTTCTATAGTCAAATGCTCCTTGTAATAAATTATGTTCATTAAACAGTATTTCAAATCCAAAAGATCTATTATTCCAATTTTTCTTAAATTCATGTTTATAAGAAAAACCTTCTTTTGAAAAAATTAAAAATGAATCAAATGGATTTTCCATTATATAAGTTATATTTGCATTCTTATAACTAAGTGCATAAAAAGGCATCGAAAAATCTTCAATCTTTGCTGATTCTACATCTTTTAAAAACTCTATACTCTCTAAATCTTTATTCGAATAGCTATAACCTTGTTTATATGGCATTACTACACTCTCAAGTTTATCGTCATTATATGAGATATTTGGCCATGTAAAATTACCTATTTTACTGGTTTCAATATTTATTTCTACTTTATTTTTTATAAGCTCTATATTAAATTTTATATCCTCATTGGGTATATAAAAACTCAATTTATTATTATCTAATACCAAATCCTCTATTTCATATTCTTCTAAAGCATTTGATATTACATATTCCTTGTTTTTATATAACGCTGTTATTTCTAATGTATTTGGATTTACTTGTAATTTGACATCAAAAGATTTTAATACTTTTAAATCATTTTGTTGTTTTATTATCACTTCTTCTTTATTTGAACAGGAAGTCAATAAAAATATAAATATAAAAAGAAGAAAGCAATATAGAAAAATTTTTTTCATATTATTCCTTCCTTTCTTCATTATAATTTAATTCTTTTTGCATTCTTTTGTTTAATCTATCTTCTATTGTCTCTTTTAATTCCTTTAATACTATTGTTACCTTAGTTCCTTTTTGGAATTTACTTTCCATCAAAAACTCTCCATCATGAAGTTTTATTATCTCATTTGTTATGGAAAGCCCAAGTCCACTTCCTGGAAGTTGATTGTCTACCCTAAAAAATTTATCTTTAGCTTTTTCTAAATCTTCTTTTTTCATTCCAATTCCGTTATCTTCAACTTCCATGTAGATTCTATTTTTCTTTTTGTACATTTTAAGACCAATAAATCTATAAGTTTTTTTCTTATCCATATATTTAATAGAATTATCAACAACATTTATAAGTATTTGTTTTAATCTATTTTGATCTCCAAACACATAAAAATCCTTATTTCCTGGTATATCTAAGTCCAAATCAATCATTTCATCTTGAAATCTATATCTAAATTGACTTGCCACTTGTATCATAAGTTGTTTTATATCCACCTTTTGAGGTTCTATTTTAATTCTATTTAATTCAAACCTTGAAAAATCCAAAAGTTCATTAACTAAAGTTATAAATCTATTTATCTCATTTATAATTATTTCAAGTCCTCTATTTAAAGAATCCACATCTTTATAATTTCCATAGAATAAAGTTTCAGCCCATCCTTTTACTGAAGTTAGAGGCGTTCTTAATTCATGTGATATCGAAGATATAAAGTCATTTTTTAATTTATCTGCTTTTTTTATCTCTTTTGACATGTGATTAAAAGCATCTGCAAGTTCTCCAATTTCATCATCATTATATTTTCTAGCTTCTTTAGAAAAGTCTTTTTTTGCCATCTGTTGAGCTGATTTTTTAAGTTCCATTATAGGTACAACAATACTATTTGCAAGGATTAATGATAATATTAAAGAAAGTGCTAACACAACCATACCTAAAGATATCGATGTAAAATATACCTTATAGATAAGATTGTATAATTTATCTGTTGAAACACTATATCTTAGTACAAAATTAATTTCGTCATTTTTGATAAGAGGTATGCTAAGAGCCATTATATTTTCATCTGTAAGCTCATTTTTACCTTTAAATATCTCCATCTCCATTGATTTTAGTGACTCTTGATATTCAATAAAATCAATTTCTTTATTAGATGCAAAACCTTGTTTATCATATATTATATGATTTTTTGTATCTAATATCTGAACATTCGTCTTATCATCTTTTACTATTATATTTTCAATTATATAATTTAAATCATCTTCTTTTGAAGCTGCTAATGATTTTTTGCTCTTATAAAATTCTGTTGCTAAAGAACCTTTATTTAATAGATATTGTTGCGCTCCATAAACATAATATCTGTTTACAAGTACCAAAAACGCACCTTCTAATATCAATAGGACTAATAATACTATAATAAGATAGTTAAATATTATTTTTCCTCTTATCCCCATATTATTCCTCTCCTCTAAAACAATAACCATATCCCCATACTGTTTCTATATGTTTTGGAGAAGATGGATTTAATTCTACCTTTCTTCTGATTCTTCTTATATTAACATCTAATACTTTTAGATCTATTATGCAATTCTTTCCCCAGACTCTATCCATAATATCATCTCTACTCAACGCCTTATTTGGGTTTTCCATAAATAATCTTATTATTTCAAATTCTGTTGGAGTTAATATTATCTCTTCATCTTCTTTAAAGAATCTTTTTTTATCTAAATCCAATAAAAAATGTGCAAATTTTATTTCATTTGTGAATTTCTCTTTGCTCATCTTACTAACTCTTCTATAAAGTGCATTAATTCTTGCTATAAGTTCTATTGGACTAAATGGTTTTACTATATAATCATCTGCTCCACAACCAAATCCTAAGACTTTGTCTGCATCAGTTCCTTTTGCAGTAAGCATTATTATCCCCATGTCAGGATTTTTTTCTCTTAGTTTTTTACATACATCTATTCCACTAATTCCAGGAAGCATCACATCAAGTAATGCAATATCAATTTTTTCTTCAGTTTTTTCAAATATTTCTAAAGCCTGTTCTCCGCTTTCTGCCTCAACTGTTTCAAAATTATTAAACATTAAGTTTTCTTTTATAAAACTTCTAATTGGAAATTCATCCTCTAATATTAATACCTTTATTGCCATATTTATCACTCCCAGTATAAATTCATTAATCTTTTAATATTTCAAATTTGTCTTTTAAATCAATTCTTTTTAATAAATTCTCATGACTTTCTTTAAATGCTCTGTATTTGTACTCATTTAGATTAGGATTTAATTTAAAAAATACATATCTTGAGTTTCTACCTAATACATCATAGGTTCTACCCTCTTTTATAAATATATTCCTTACTTCTTCTACTCTGTCCTTATTTACTTTTGCAAGAGTAAATAATTCTTTATTGTAATTAACATCCTTACCTGTATATATAAATTTAGTCTCGTGATAGAAATTCCTTTCATTTGTCTCTATCGTAAATTTCCCATATAAAAATTGTGGTAATAATATTTTGTATTCCTGTTCAAAATCTATATAATATTCGGCTTTAGGATTTAATCCATCATTATATTCATACCAAACTCTTATAAAAACTTTATTTCTAAGGTTTTCATTTGAATAAACAGTTATTGGTTTAGGTATTCCAATCTCCATAATTCCATCATCGTCTATGTCAAAACTACCAAGAGGATAAGTTTGGAATGTTTTAATTTCCTCTATCTTCTCTCTTCTATCATCAAATACCTTCTTAAGCATATTATCTTCATAAGTTATAATATTTGTATACCCTGAATTTGCAACATCATAGTCTATGAATAATGCTTTTTTGTTCTTCGTCATATTTGCAATTTCACTTTTGGATACATTATCTACAAAACTGTTTGTATTTATATATGCTGTTTTTACCAAACTAAGATTTTCATCTAATTTATATTGTTCTACTAAAGCTTCATCCTCTTCCTTGTTTACCTTTATAGCATATAATTCATTTTCTAAATCATTATCAAGGTCTCCAATTTCAAAACTTGTGTAGTTTATTGTATCTATTTTTCTTAGATTATCATTTTTAAAAGTATATATATCAAGTGTTTTGTATTTATCTTTACCATTATACCAACCCATTAATAATTCTGGATTATCATCTCCTGTCAAATCTATAAAGCTAGCATCTAATAAGAATATTCCGTCCCCTTGAATATAATTAGATACTTCAAAATATCCATCTACATCCTTTAAAACAAATGCTCCTATTTGATAGTATTCTTTCATTGCTTCATAAAAAACAACAACTTCTTCCTTATCATCTCCATCTAAATCTACTAAATTAACCGAACTACCACCTTTTGATTCATATGGTATTGCAAGTTTACCATTTGTCGGCATATACGTATCTACTGCATTCTTTATCTGCACTTTATATGGTTCTATCTTTGGTTTTTGTAAAAGTTCTTCTGGGGTTACTATTCCAATACATCCACTAAAGAGAAATGTAGTTAGAATAATAAAAAGAATTTTTACAAAATTTTTTTTACTTCCTTTAATCATTAATATCATCCTTTTTAATGTATAAACTCTTTTTTAATCTATAAAGTCTTACTTCTTTATTATATATTATTTTTTTGTATTTTTCTTGCTTTAGTAGTTAAACTTGTTTACAATTCGTTATTTTTTTAACTTTACTTGCTAATAATTTTTATTTATGAATAGTTTATATTTTGATATGACTTTTAATTCCACTAGTATAGCAAATCATATTGTAAAAATAAATATAATTGTATTGGCTTTAATTAAAAAATAAGGGTAGTACAAAAATGAATTTCTTCATTTTTGTACTACCCTTAAACAATATATTAAATATGATATATTGTTTTTATACTTTTATTTGTTGAAATGACATTTATCAAAATCAAAACAGCCATAAAAGCAATTCCTTTTTTTGAATCATATAGATTAAATTTATATCCAAATTTAGCTTCCACAAAGAAATAAATAGCAAAAATAATAAATGATATTCTTAAAATATTTAAAATATTTTTATGTAAATCCTTAAGTTTTGGTTTTTTTATAATAAAAAACAAAAAGAAAGATTGTAAAACTATGTACAAATACAGATTAATTCTAAAAACATAAGATGTATTAAAAATATATATTCCATTAGCTATAATAGAATTAAAAAAATCAAAATTCATAAGCTTCATCCTCTCCTAAAGTATTAATACCAAATTCTATAATATTATATTTTATTGTAGCAAAACCAAAAAAACAAGCAATATATTTTTACTATATTGTTTGTTTTTGGTTTGAATATTTGAATTTTTAAATAGCTTTTTAATTTTTACTTTTTAATCCCGTTATAAAGAATGCTACTATAGAAATCAATATAATACTTGCCCCTGATGGTATATTTAAATAATAAGACAAAGTAAGTCCAAGTAGCGAGAATATTATTCCTAGTAAAGAACTTAAAATCATTATATGTTTTAAATCAAATGTAAACTTCTTAGCAATGGTTGGTGGTATTGTAAGCATTGAAATAGAAAGTATTATCCCAACTACTTTTATTAAAAGTACAATACTAATTGCTATTAATACATATAATATCATTTCTAATTTGTTTACAGATAATTTGATTATTTTTGCATACTCTTCATCAAATAAATATATCTTCCAATAATTAAACAGACTACTGATTGTAAGTATTACAACCAAAGTAAGCCCAGCCATTATATAAAGATATAATCTACTTACTGTTAATATATCACCAAATAAATAAGAACTCATATCAGGAGGATAACCTGGTGTCATTGATATAAAGAGTATTCCAATAGCCATTCCAGCAGCCCAAAACATACTTACTATTGTATCTGCATAAGCATTTGTTCTCTTTTGTATTTGGCTTACACTAAGTGATGATACTATTGCAAATAAAAGACCTCCTAAAATAGGTTCTATAGAAAAATAATATCCTGCTCCAATTCCACCAAATGAAGCATGTGCTATTCCTCCACTCATTCCTACAAGACGCTTTTCTACTATTATTGTTCCTATTATTCCACATATCAAACTTCCAAGTATTGCAGCAAAAACTGCATTTTGCATATATTCATATCTAAAAATCGCTTCTAACATCTATTTCCCTACCTTCATAAGTTCTTCTTGGATTTTTACTCCTTCTACAAACCAATCAATAGGACAACAAACTTCTTTACCATTTTTAACTTCTTTGCTTAGTTTATGAATATGTGCTTTTTGATTGATATAAATTATTGTATCAACTAGTTCTGGAAGTTCTTTTATTTCATGACTTATAAGAATTAAAGTCATCTCTTTTTTCAGATTTTTTAATAAATTATATATTTCTTTTTTTGAATTTTGATCAACTCCAGCAGTTGGTTCATCAAGTATCAATATATTTGGGTGATTCATCAAAGCTCTAGCTATCATAACTCTTTGTAATTGTCCCCCGCTTAATTGTCCTATTTGTCTTTTTCTAAGGTCATATATTCCTAATTTGTCCATCACTTCTTTTGAATGATTTTTTATTTCTTTTGTAAAGCTATATAATGGTTTTATTTTTTTTGGCAAATGTCCTGTTAATATAACATCTTCTACAGATATAGGAAATCTGTGGTCAAATGATTTGTTTTGAGGCACATAACCAATTACACTATCTTCTTCTAATTTGATTTCTCCACTTTTTGGAGTTATTAATCCTAATATTGTTTTTACAAAGGTAGATTTACCTCCACCATTAGGACCTATTATTCCAACAAATTCGCCTTTATCTATTTTTAGATTTACTCCAGATAAAGCTTTAACATGTCCATAATTCACTTTTAAATCTTTAACAGATAAAATACTCATTTTCTCACCTACTCTTTTAATGCTTCTTCAAATGCTTTGATTATTTCATTTAGATTGTCTATATAATTTGGTGAAAGAGGTGCTATTTCCTTTACCTCTCCATCAATCTCATTTGCTATTACATTTGCTTGTTGACTGTCAAATTCAGCTTGATAGAATACCACATGGATATCATTTGATTTTGCAAATTCTATTACCTTTTGTAAATGTGATGCTGTTGCTTCTTTTCCATTCTTCTCTATTGCAACCATATTCAAATTATAATCATCAGCAAAATAGCCAAGTGATGGATGCATTATTATAAATGTTTTGTTTTTATAATTTGATAATGTATTTTTTATAGACTCATCTAATTTAATCAATTCTTCTTTGTATGCTTTTGCATTAGCTTCATATATTTCTTTGTTCTTTGGATCTAAGTTTATAAGTTCTCTTTGTATTTGATCAACTATAACAATTGCTCTTTTAGGCGACATCCATATATGAGGATCTCTTCCTCCATGAGAATGTTCTTCTTCATGATGTTCTTCTTCATGTTCTACTATAGCATCAAAATATCTATCTTCATATATCTCCTTTACTTTTTTGTCTAAATTAATTATCTTTACATTAGCTTGATTAACAGCAGGAATTATATTTGTAGCCTCTGTTGCTACTCCTACAGAAAAATATAAACTTGATTCACTCATCATACTCATTTCTCTTGGTGTTGGCTGATAGTTAGCCGGACTTGCTCCAGGTGGTATCATAACCATAGTTTCAACCAAATTCCCTCCAACTTTCTTTACAAAGTTATCTATTGGAAGTATTGACGAAGATATTTTTATTATTTCTTGTTTTTCTTGTTTTTCTTCGTTTGTACAAGCAGTAAATACTAATAAAACCATTATTGCTAATAAAATTTTTAATGTTTTTTTCATTTTTTGTCCTCCATTTATTTTGATTATTCATTTCTAATTGAAATTGATTTTCATTAATATTTTTTTATTATATCATCATCTAAAATTTTTAGCAAAATAATCTTTAACAATATATAATTTCCTTCTAATTTTAATAAGTTTTAATGCAAATAAAGATAAAGTCACTAAGGACTTTATCTTTCTTTAATCAACTATTTTTATTTTCTTATTTGTATAATATAATGGCTTAAATTCTTTATACCCAGCATTTTTAATTAAAATCTATATTTTTTTAATAAAATTAAAAAAAGCCACCGATAATACTCTTATCGATAGCTTTCTTATATATATTATGTAGGCTGTACACCAAAATTCGATTTGCATCCCCAAGCGCTACATTTGCAGTTAGCTCAACTTAGGCACTCCCAAATCACACACTGATTACTACTTACCGTTGCTTCCTTCCGGATCTGGCGGGGTTTATAGGTCAGCATTGTTTAGGACCCAAATCTCATCACCACTTACATAAGTCAGACCATGAAGATAACAAACCTCCAATTGGAATTCAATCCTGCTAAAGCGGATTGCAGGTTACAGGGCACCGCTAACTCCCCATCTAGTACAGCAAACTTTATGACAATTTTGTGGCGGAGAGAGGGGGATTCGAACCCCCGAGACAGTTTCCCGCCTACACGCTTTCCAGGCGTGCACCTTCAACCTCTCGGTCATCTCTCCACTTCTTTTTCGAACGAAGCTCTTTAAAAAACTTCTTTAAAAGAGTCGATGATTCATCTTTCAATAAACCATAATTTATACAAATCTTATGATTAAACTCTTTTACATCTGATAAATCTATAACCGAACCCAAAGCTCCTGTTTTAAAATCTTTAGTAGCTATAAATACATTATCAATTCTACTTTGTAATATTGCACCTGCACACATTGCGCAAGGCTCTAATGTAACATAAAGACTACAATCTTTTAGTCTCCATGAATTTAAGTTCTTACAAGCTTGATTTATAGCTATAAGTTCTGCATGAGACAAAGGATTTTTTAGAATTTCTTTCTTATTGTATCCCCTGCCTATTATCTCGCCGTCCTTAACTATTACAGCTCCTACAGGAACTTCTCTTAGTTTGTAAGCCTTATTTGCTTCTTTTAACGCTTCTTGCATGAAAGTAATATGCTCCATTTCGCCTCCAAATAAAAAACAAGTGCACCTAAAAGGAATTGAACCCTCGACACATGGTTTAGGAAACCACCGCTCTATCCAACTGAGCTATAGGTGCATTTACTTCACAAAGAAAATGATATCATATAATTTTGAGTTTTTCAATTAATTTTTACACAAAACATGTTTTTTGAACAAAATAATAATTATTTAGACAAAAAAATAATGAAAATTTTATATATTTAATTAATTATTTCTCTAAAAATATATACCTTTTTGGATTTTTTACTTATAATATTTAGTATTACTTTTAAATTTTTTGATTGATACTACCAACAAATAAATTTTTGTGCTTTGTAGCTAACTTAGTAATATTTAATATAAGAAAGGAATTATAAAAATGAATAATACAAAAAATAAAAAAAATATCTTAAAAATCCTAGGAATTATATTTTTAATAGGCTTTATTGCTTGTTTTTCACTATCTACTTATGTAGGTCTTAAATTATTAAGCCCTAAAAGAATCAATATAACAAAAACTCCTACAGATTATAATCTAAAATATGATAATGTGCAGTTTAAATCTGCTTATGATAATATCAATCTAAAAGGTTTTTATATACCAAAAGAAAATGCAAATGAAGCAATTATAATCGCTCATGGTTACAGAAAAAATAGAAATTTAGAAAGAATTGATGGACTTAAATTAGTCAAAAAACTTCATGATAAAGGAAATTATAATATATTAATGTTTGACTTTAGATGTAGCGGTGAATCTGAAGGTGATTTTGCATCAATTGGTCTATATGAAAAATATGATTTACTTTCTGCTATTGATTTTGCAAAAGAAAAATATAATAATAAAAAAATTCATCTACTAGGGTTTTCGATGGGTGCATCTACAGCTCTAATGGCTGGAGTAGAATCAGTTGATGTTGAAACAATAATTGCAGATAGTCCTTTTGATGATCTTAGAACTTATTTAGAAGAAAATATGACAGTATGGACTAAGCTACCTGATTTTCCTTTCACACAGATGATACTATCTACATTGCCTAAATTAAAGGGTGTAGATGTTAATAAAGTATCACCAATAAAAGATATAGTTAAATTAAATGAAGATAAATATAAATACAAAAAATTATTGCTTATTCACAGTAAAGATGATGAGGCAATCCCACTTTCAAAAAGTTTAAATCTATATGAAAAAGTTAAAAATAATAAAAATGTAGAATTATTTGAAACTAAGGGTGCTTTGCATACAGAATCATTTACTCATTATCAAGATATATATGTAGATAAAGTCTTAGAAATTATAAATAAAGAATCATAAAATTTAAATAAATTTATCAAAAAAGAGGTTGTTTACTTAATAGAACAACCTCTTTTCAATGTTAAAATAATTATTTTTTATAAACTAAGCTTATTTAAAAACAAGTACTTAATTTAATTTTATTAAAAATTATTATAATAAGGAACATATCTAACATCATAAGAAAATGCCATATATAGCATATATAATTGTCCTAATGGCGGAAATACCAAACAAAGTATTATAATAATATCTGATGTATTGAAGTTTTTATAAAATAAATAATTAAAATATAAATAAGCCAACAGATTTATTCCAGGAATTAAATATAATAATCCCCATAAAAAACTCTTTCTTATTATTCCAAAGAAAACGAAAAACTGTAAAATTGGAACAAATGCTAGTATTGAATATGATAAATTAGCTTTTTTACCTAGATTAAACCAAGCAAATGCATTTATAAGATATATTACAAATAATACTCCTAATCCAATTGTTCCAAATATAAAACCTCCTAAATACTCTAATAATTGCACATCGTGATGCATAAAAACACCCTTTCTTTTTTTAATATACTTAATTTATATATTATATTACTCTTTAAATCTTAAAAAAAATATAATAATAGATTAAAAAACTATTAGAATTGAACAATAAGAAATATATATATTTCTTATTTAAATTTTAATAAAAAATTTAACAGTCTGTTTATTCATGAAATTCTATTGCATCAATTCCAAGTGGAATCAGTATAGTAAATACTGTTCCATTTTCCATATCACTATTAAATGTTATTGTTCCTTTAAATAATCTATCCACTATATTATAAACAATATTAAGTCCCAAACCTACAGAACCTGTTCCTCTAGCAGTTGTAAAAAACGGATGGAATATTTTATTTTTATTATCAAAATCAATACCTACTCCATTATCCGAAATTTCTAAAACTATATAATCCCCACCTTCAGAAACATTGATTTGTATTTCTCCTTCTTCTCTATCAACAAAAGCATGATCCAATGAATTTTTTATAAGAGAAGATATAATAGTTGCAAATGATGTTTTATAAGAATTAATAACTATATTATCATTACATCTAAGTTTTATTTTTATATTTTTATTTCTACCTATATTAACACTTGTAACAGTACTTCTTATAAGTGTTTTTACGTTAAATTCTTCTTTATTTTGATTGATTGGTTCTATTGATAATTTTTTGAATAATTCAATCAATTTAGATGCTCTTTTTAGATTTACAGACATTGATTCATATAATTTTTTACTTTTATCCATATATTCTTTTATATCCTTACCTGAAACCTTACCATCTTTTATAACCTCATCCAAATGCTTATTTAAATTCTCAACATAGGAAGATGCAGTTATAGCTATTCCTATTGGTGTATTTAACTCATGTGCTATTCCTGTTACCAAATCTTTTAATGCTTCCATTTTTTTTGATTGAACCAATTCTTCTTGCATTGTCTTTACTTCTTCTAAAGATTTTGCAAGCTCATTATTTGAAGTTAATAACTGTCTTGTTCTTTCTCTTACTTGTGCTTCTAATTTTTCATTTAATTTAATAGCAGTCATTTCATCTTCTTTTATCTTTCTTTCTCTTTTTTGAATTTGTTCTATCATTTTATTAAAATTTGATGATAAAGAGTTTAGCTCTTTATAATCCATACTTTCTATTTTTTCATCGTAATTACCTTCTGATATTGATTTTGTTTTATTCTCTAAATTTAAAATATTATTCATTATTTTTTTAACCTTATTATAATTCATGTAAAATGCAAATAATACCAAAAACACAGTGCATATTAGAATTAAATATATTGAATTGTAAAGAGGTTTAGTTATCTCTTTATGCGATTGATATATTATTACAGCCCAATTGTTATATCCTATAAATTTTGAATTCGCAATAACTCTATCTCCTTTATATTCAATATCAGGAATATTATTATTATTTTTAAAATCATTAAAATAAGGATCAATTTCTCTTTCATATACAAATTTCATATCAGAATGTGCTATATAAGTTCCTTTATCATCTGTTATAGCTAATATATTTTCCTCATTCTTATTTATTTCTTTGAGTAAATTTCCAAGTTCATCTAAATTTAATATTCCAACTACAGTATCACCGCTTCTAACTCTCAAACTAAGAGCTACTTGAGGCTTTGTTGAATTATAAGAAAAAAATGCACTAGACCAATATATTTCATCAATATCAAAATCATCATTAAAATATGGATATAATGATTGATCCGTTCCTATAACTCTACTATCATAAGGCTGTGAATAAAATACAAGCCCATCTTTATCTAATATATAAACATCCGAAAATCTATTATTCTTATCTACCAAAATTCTTAAAATTTCATTTGTATCAAAATATCTAAAACCTCTTTGGTCATATAATATCTCTTTAATTTGTAGAATTTGATTTTTGGCTTGTTCTAAATAAGTTTCAATTTGAAATTCTACAGATGATATTAAAATATTATTTTTTATTTCTATTTCCTTCTTTATTATGCTATCCATAGTAAATAGAACTATAATACTGATACTTATTATAGTTATTATAATATTTAAAATCTCTTTAGTTATAAGTTCGAATTTTAAACTATTCTTTCTCATACTATCAAATCCTATCTACTATATTTTATAAATCTATAAAAACCCTTTTAAACTTTGAATTTTCAACTCTGTATATAAAACTTTCCCTACTAGCATCTAAATATTCATCATATGTTATATCACTTTGAATACCTTCAAATTTTTTGATTTTCAAAAAACTTTTTTTGATGTCTGATGGCTCTAATGTATCCGCATTTTTCATAGCTTCTTTTAATACCATCATAGTTTCATATCCAAATAACGAACCAAATGTAACTTCTTCATTATAATAATGTCTGTAGTCCGCTTCAAAATCCAAGTATTTTTCGTCGTTGTTCAAATAGTTATATTCACTTGCACCATAAACTCCTTCTACAGTTTTTCCTCCATACGATAATAATTCTTCATTAAACGCCCAACTAGAAGCATATTTATCAATATTATATTCTAATTTATCAATCTGTTGAATTATCTTTGCTGCATCTGTTGAATTACAAACCATATAAATCGCTTCTAATTCCAACCTCTTTATATCTTTTGCAAATAGCTCTGCATTCATATCAAATTTATTAAATCGTCTTTCATATGCTAATTTTATATCCAAATCTTTCAAATTGTTTTTAAATCGCTGGATAATTGGACTTGCATATTCTCTATTATCATCATCATATATTACTCCTATTTTCTTTGAGCCTTTATCACCTATTATCTTTGCAAAATAATCAGATTGTTTACTATTTTCTGGAAGAACCCTTGTAAAATTATCATCTTTTTGGCTTAACTTTATAGTAGTCATAGTTGGACTGATTATAAACATACCTTTTTTATCGGCATCTACTACAGCTTCATACATTCCACTTATAGAAAAACCTATTATTATATTTATATTTTCATTTTCAAATTCATTTATAACTTCTTTAGCTTTTTGTCTATCTGTTTTATCATCTTTTATTATAAGCTTTATTTTTTTTCCATTTATTCCACCAGATCTATTTATCTTATCTGCTGCCATAAATACACCTTTTCTTGTTGCTACTCCAAGTTCTGAACCTTTTCCAGTAAGACTTCCAACAAAACCTATTTTTATTAATTCTTCTGTTTTAAAAAAATTAAT
The DNA here is from genome assembly GCA_045345765.1 of Peptostreptococcaceae bacterium AGR-M142. Classification (GTDB taxonomy): domain Bacteria; phylum Bacillota; class Clostridia; order Peptostreptococcales; family Peptostreptococcaceae; genus JAOARY01. Next base: position 1,470,981 of record CP148265.1, on the reverse strand, counting down.
ATACGAATAATACAAAAATATAAATAGTACAGCAACAAGCATCATAATTTTAATATTTTTATTCATAATATAGCAAAAACGCCTTCACCACCTTTCCCCCCAAAAGCTTTTATTCTATTTTTTTATACATGGAATCTTTTATTTGAAATTTAAATACCTTTCCTTGAGCATCTCCATATTCATCTAATATAAATTCACCTTGCAAACCATTAAATATTCTAGTCTTTATTATTTGTTCTTTTATAGCTTTTATATTCGTACCTTTTTTTGATATTGCATCCTCCAAAACAATCATGCTATCATAACCAAAATTAGCAGAAAAAGAAGGTTTTTTATGATAAATTCTTTCATATTCTTTAACAAAATCTAAATATCTAGGCGTTTTGCTTTCAGGTTCAAAAACACTCGAACAATATACTCCCTCTACTGCTTTTCCACCATAGTTAATAAAATCATTTGTCATTGCCCAACCTGGAATGAATATGTCACTTTCATCGTCATATTTTCTTATCTGCTGTATTATAGCTGCTGAATCTACTGAATTTGCAATCACAAGTATTCCTTTAGCATGACTGTCTAAGATAGAATTACTTATCAAATTAGTCATTGGAATATCTTCTTCTATCTTATACTTATAAACTATTTCTCCACCCTTTTTTTCAAAATCTGCTTTAAATGTTTCTGCTATTGCATTTGAATAAGCTGCATTTTTTCCATCATAAATAACTGCCATAGCTTTTATATTTCTATCTTCAGATGCCAGTTCACTTAGCGTAGTTCCTTGACTTGTTAAATCCGACATCACCCTAAAGAAATAATCATCCTTTTTGCTTAATAAAGTAGTTGATATTGTTGGTGACATAAATAACATTTTTTCATCTTCTATAGCTTCATTTATTACTTCTACTCTATTACTCGTTGTAAAACCTATTATTATATCAACACCTTCTTGCTTGAATTCTTTTATAACTTTTCTTGCTCCATCATTTGTACCTTTGTCATCCTTTATTACAAGATTCACTTGTCTACCATTTATTCCACCGTCTTCATTTAATTTATCAATATACATCAAAATAGCATTCCTACTTTCAACACCTAATTCTGAAGTTGTTCCTGAAAGCGTTGAGCTAAAACCTATATTTATCTCTTCTTTTGAACAAGATATAAATACAAATAATAATAATAATAAAATCAATAATGAAAATAATTTTTTCATAATACATCCCCTTAGTTATTTTTCATCTAAGTTCTTATACCTAGAATCTTCTACTTTAATTTTATATATTTCTCTTTTCACATCACCAAATTTATCTATAATAAAATCACCTTGAAGACCATCATATTTTGAGATATCTATTATTGCTTTTTTTAGTCTTTTGATATTAGTTCCTACTTTTTTTATTCCTTCCTTCAATACCATAACTGATTCATATCCATATATCGAAGCATATGAAGGTTCTTTATCGAATTTAGCCTTATATATTTCTAAAAATTTTAAATAATCTTCATCTTTACTGTTTATATCAAAGTTAGTCGAAAAATAAATATTCTTAACGTTTTTCCCACTATAAGCTATAAAATCACCAGTCATTCCCCAATTGCTTATAATTATCTTTATATCCTTATCATATTTTCTTATTTCTTGACTTATTGATGCCGAATCAACCGAATTAGCTATTATTAAAACTCCCTTTGAATTACTTTTTAACAAAAGTGTCCTTATAAGTTCTAATCTTGGATTTTCTTCTGTTATTTTATACTCAAATACACTTTGCCCCCCCTTATTCGAATAAATTTCTTTAAAATCATCAAATAAAAGATCTGAAAAACCTCTATTTTTTATATCATATACAATTCCAATATCAAAAATTTTTAAATCATCATAAACAAGTTCCCCCAAAACTTCTGATTGTCTCTTTAAATCTGGTATCACTCTTATAAAATTATCATCTATTCCTGTCATTTTTGTTGTTGAAATTGTTGGCGATATAAATAAAAGCTCATCTTTTACCATTGCATCTTCTATAACATCACTCATGTTACTCATTGCAAATGCTATTATTATATCTATTCCCAATGCTTTAAACTCTTCAATTGCTTCTTTAGCACCTTTAACATTTCCTTTATTATCTCTTATAACTAAATCTATTTTTCTGCCATTAATTCCACCATTTTCATTAATCTCTTCAACTGCAATCAAAACACCATCTCTTTGAGACACACCCATTTCTGAATAAGCCCCTGTCAAAGTAGCAGAAAAACCAATTTTTATGTCTTTTTTTGAACAGGATATCATAGATATGCCAATCAAAAAAATTAAATAAACAATCAAAAAATTTTTTTTCATAATACTACCCCTTATATTTTTTTTGTTAATTTCTTGCAGAAGCATTATTCATTTAAACCTTTATATTTACTATCTTCAACCTTAATTTTATATATTTCTCTTTTTACATCACCAAACTCGTCTATAATAAAATCACCTTGAAGACCATCAAATACTGATATTTTAAGTATTTCTTTTTTTAATTTATCTATATTTGTTCCCTTTCTTTTTATAGCTTCATTCAGAACTATAACAGATTCATACGCAAATATAGCAGCATAAGATGGCTCTTTATCAAATCTACTTGTGTACTTCTCAAAAAACTCCAAATAATCTTCATCTGTATTATTTGGCTTAAAATTGCTTGCAAAATATACATTTTCAGCAGCTTTTCCACTATGTCCTATGAAATCACCAGTCATACCCCAATTGCTCATGAATATCTTTATATCTTTATCATGTTTTCTAATTTCTTGAGTTATAGATGCTGAATCTACTGAATTAGCAACCACTACAACACCCTTAGCATCACTTTTTAACAAAAGTTCTCTTATTAATTCTAATCTTGGAACATCTTCAGTTATCGTGTATTCAAATATTATCTTTCCACCCACATTAGAATAGTATTCTTTAAAATTTTCAAATACTAAATCTGAAAAGCCTTTATTTTTTCCATCATATATAACTCCAACTTCAGAAATTTTTAAATCTTCATAAACCATTTCCCCCAAAACTTCTGATTGTCTTTTTAAATCTGATATAATTCTTATAAAATTATCATCAATACCTGTCATTTTTGTTGTTGTTATAGTAGGAGATATAAATAACAGTTTATCCTTTGCAATTGCTTCCTTTACTACATCAGCTCTGTTACTTGTTCCAAATGCTATTATTATATCTATTCCCAGTGCTTTAAACTCTTCAATGGCTTCTTTAGCACCTTCATTACTACCTTTATCATCTCTTATTACCAAATCTATTTTTCTACCATCAATACCACCATTTCTATTTATTTCATCAACTGCAATCAAAACAGCATTCCGTTCTGCAACACCAAGTTCTGAATAAGAACCTGTTAAAGTTGCAGAAAATCCTATTTTTATATCTTTTTTAGAACAAGATGTTAGTAATATAGTCAAAAACAAAACACCAAATATATTAATAATAGTTTTTTTCATAAAAATTCTCCTTATATTAATCTTTTATATGTACTATTTACCCTTTTATATTATTCTTTAACTACCCTATTGTAGGAAGTTTTTGAATAAAAAAAACTACTACAAAATTATATTGATATAAATATCAACAATTAATTTTATAGTAGTTTTTTTCTAATTTTTATAATAGTAATTTCTCATAAATTATTTTTTAATTAAATCTACACCCATATATGGTCTTAATACTTCTGGCACAACTACAGAACCATCTGCTTGTTGGTAATTTTCAAGTATAGCCGCTACAGTTCTTCCTATAGCAACGCCTGAACCATTAAGAGTGTGAACAAATTCAGCTTTGCTCTTTTTATCTCTTTTGAATCTAATTCCAGCTCTTCTAGCTTGGAAATCTTCAAAATTAGAACAAGAAGATATTTCAACATATCTATTGTAACTTGGCATCCAAACTTCTATATCATATTTAAATGCAGCAGTAAATCCTAAATCTCCTGAACATATTTTAACAACTCTATAAGGAAGTTTTAATGCTTTTAATACACTTTCTGCATCCTTAACTAAACCTTCTAATTCATTGTAAGATTCTTCAGGTAATACGAATTTAACTAGTTCAACTTTGTTAAATTGATGTTGTCTTATAAGACCTCTTGTATCTCTACCAGCTGAACCTGCTTCTGATCTAAAGCATGGAGTATAAGCTGTATATTTAATTGGTAAAGCATCAGAAGTTAATATTTCATCTCTATGAATATTAGTTACTGGTACTTCAGCAGTTGGTATTAAGAAATAATCTAATCCTTCTAATTTGAACATATCTTCTTCAAATTTAGGTAATTGGCCTGTACCAACAAAACTTGCTCTATTAGCTATAAATGGAGGTAACATTTCAGTATAACCATTATCTGCATGTGTATTTAAGAAGAAGTTTATAATACTTCTTTCAAGTCTAGCTCCTAAATCCTTGTATAATGTAAATCTTGAACCAGTTATTTTAGCAGCTGCTTCAAAATCTAATATATCTAAATTCGTTCCAACTTCCCAATGTGCCTTTGGTTCAAAATCAAATTCAGTAGGCTCCATAAACTTCCAAGCTTCTACATTATCATCGTCAGTTTCACCTTGAGGTACATCTTCATGAGGTACATTTGGTATTCCTAATAATAAATCTCTAAGTTCCCCTTCAACTTCTTTAACCTTAACATCAAGCGCTTTTATTTTATCAGAAAGACCTTTTAATTTTTCCATAAGTTCCGCTGTATCTTTTCCTTCTTTTTTGTAAACTGGTATAAGTTTAGAAGATGTGTTAGATTCACTCTTTAATACTTCAACTTCTTGTAATAATTCTCTTCTTTTATCATCTAATTCTATTGCTTTGTCTAAATCAAAATCTGCTTCTCCTCTTTTAGACATAAGTCTTTTAATCTCAGCTAAGTCGTTTCTAATTCTTCTAATATCTAACATGGTTCATCCTCCTAATATTTGATTAATCTTTTTTTATACATAAAAAAACCTCCATCCCTTATAAAAAAGGGACGAAGGTATATATTCTCCGCGTTGCCACCCTAGTTGCAAAAATATTTAAATATCTTTGCCACCTTATATAGTTAACGCCTATTTACGTTGAAATTACTTAAATTCATCTCAAAACTCCAGAGTAGATTCAAAGACTTTTATTGCAAATTCACACCAACCATTTGCTCTCTTAAAATAAACTATTCTTTTACTAATCTCTTTCAACATTTTTTAAATATTAATTTTATTTAATTATAAAGTCTATAAAATTATGTGTCAACAATAAATTTTTAAATTTCTAATTCTTTTATATCTTTTTTCAAAAATCCAATCATTAATGCAGTTACCAAAGAACCTATTAATATAGCTAGTAAATATAATAGTGGTTTTCCATATACTAAAGGGATTACAAACATTCCACCATGAGGTGCTGGAAGACCTATATTAAATACCATACTTAAAGCTCCTGCAATTGCCGAACCAACTATCGCTGATGGTAAAATCTTTGCTGGATCTGCTGCTGCAAAAGGTATCGCACCTTCTGTTATAAACGATATCCCCATTATATAGCATGTTTTTCCTGCATCTTGTTCTTTTTTTGTAAATTTATTTGCAAATAATGTTGTAGCTAAAGCTATTCCAAGAGGTGGAACCATTCCACCAGCCATAACTGCTGCATGTGGTGTAAAATTACCAGCATCAATCATGGCTATACCAAAAGTAAATGCAGCCTTGTTTATAGGCCCTCCCATATCAACAGCCATCATACCACCTAATATAAGTCCCAGTATAACTTTATTAGTTGTTCCCATTGAATTTAACCAAGTTTGTAAAGATTCATTTAAGATAGTCACTGGCGAAACTACAAATAAAAGCATTGTAGCACCTGTTATAAATATCCCAAGTACTGGATATATCAAAACTGGCTTGATTCCTTCTAATGAACTTGGTAAATTTTTAAATAATTTTTTTAATAATAATATACTATAACCACCTAAAAATGCTGCTATAAGTCCACCCAAAAATCCTGCGCCACTATTAGTTGCTATAAGTCCACCAACCATAGCAGGTGCAAAACCTGGTCTATCTGCAATACTCATCCCAATAAAACCAGCTAAAACTGGAATCATTAATTTAAATGCATTTCCTCCACCAATATCCATAAGAAGTTTGGCAAAAGGATGAAATGATGGATCATTTGGATCAAATGCCTTTATTCCAAATACAAAAGATAGAGCAATTAATATACCTCCACCAACTACGAATGGTAGCATATTTGATACCCCATTCATAAGATGCTTATAAAAACCTGTTCTCTTTGGACTTTCTTTATCTTCATTAGAATTTTCATGCCTATATATTCTACCTTTTTGCTTTAGTGCATCTTTTAATAATTTTTCAGGTTCTTTTATGGCTTTTGAAACTGGAACTTCTATTACATTTTTACCTTCAAATCTAGCCATCTGAACTTTTTTATCAGCTGCAACAATTATACATTTTGCTCTTTTTATATCCTCATCTGATAGTGGATTTTTTGCACCAGTTGAACCATTAGTTTCGACCTTAAAATTAATATTCATTGCAGATGCTTTATCCTTTAACATATCTGCTGCCATATAAGTATGTGCAATTCCAGTTGGACAAGCAGTTACAGCTAGAATCAAATCCTTATTTTCCTCTATTTTTACTTCCTCTTTTGGCTTTTCTTCTAACAATTCCTGTTCATTTATAAGATTTAATATTTCTTCCTTAGACTTTGCATTTCCTAGAGCTGTTCTAAATTCTTCTTTCAATAACATTACAGATAATTTTGATAAAGTTTCTAAATGCTCATTTGAGGCATCCTTTGACCCTGCAATCATAAAAAATATATGTGCTTTTTTTGAATCAAAAGAATCAAAATCAATCCCTTCCTTTGAATAACCAAACGCTAAAGAAGGAATCCTTACAGCATCAGTCTTCGCATGAGGAATAGCTATACCATCTCCAACACCAGTTGATGACTGACTTTCCCTTTTTAATATCTCCGATTTAAATTTTTCTTTATCATTTAATCTATCTGCTTCATATAATTTGTCAACAAGCTCATCCAAAACGTTTTCCTTTGTCTTAGACTTTAATTTAAGTATTATCGTATCCTTCTTTAAAAGTTCTGTAATTTTCATAAAATTCTCCTTTCATATAATATCTATGAAGAAAAAGAAAAATAAAAATATTAAAAATTCTTATCTTTCTTCAACTAAAATATCTAAAAACAAATCCTTTATATCTTTTATCTTTGCCAAATCCTTTGAAAATGCAGTTGCACTACCACTTGCTACACTATATCTAAAACTCTTCATCAAATCTTTTGTTTCGATATATTTGTAGATAAAACCAGCAACCATAGAATCTCCTGCACCAACAGAATTTATAAGTTCACCCTTTGGGGCATTTGCTTTATAAATATTATTTTCATTAATAAATAATGCTCCATCTTTACCCATTGAAACTATGATATTTTTAGCACCTTTTTTCAATAACTCCTTTGAATATTTTATAATCTCTTCTTCAGTTTCTATTTTTGTATCAAATAATTCCTCTAATTCGACTATATTTGGTTTTATCAAAAAAGGCTTGTATTTTAAAGTACATAAAAGACTTTCTTTAGTTGTATCTACTAATGCTTTGATTCCCTTTTTTTCAAGTCTTTTTAAAATTATTTCATAGATATTATTTGGCATTGTACTAGGAATATTACCCGCCAAAACTAATATATCATCTTTTTTTAACCCATCTATTTTTGTAAGCAACAAGTCAATATCACTTTCTTTAATTTCTGGAGCATTTGCATTTATCTCTGTTTCTTCATTAGACTTTAATTTGATATTAATTCTAGTATCCCCATCTACTTTTACAAAATCAGATTCAATATCTTCTTTTTCAAGTAAACTCTTTAGATACTCTCCACTAAAACCACCTATAAAGCCAAATGCTATGCTTTTTAAATCCATATTCTTTAATACTCTCGATACATTTATACCTTTTCCACCAGCAAATTTATATTCCTTTTTGCTTCTGTTTAGTTTGCCACTTTCAAATTCATCCACAAATACTAAATAATCTATTGCAGGATTTAATGTAAGTGTGTAAATCATTTAATCACAACCTTTATATTTGTTTCATTTAAGTATTTATCCATATTAAAAACTTCTTCATCGACAATTACAGTAGCCTCATACAAATTCGCTACTTTAACAAATGTCGTTCTATTAAATTTAGATTTGTCTGCCAAAACATAAGTTTCCAAACCAAGATCCATAGCAAGTTTTTTAAGATGAGCTTCGTTTGAATCTGGGGTTGTAAATCCATTCTTTAAATCAATACCATTCATACCTAAAAAAACTTTATCGAATCTGTAATTTTTCAAATCATTTAAAGCATTAATTCCAACAACAGCTTTTGTACTACTCTTTACAAAACCACCAATTATATATGCTTCTATCTCTTTTTCTACTATTGCATCTATATGTTTTAGCCCATTTGTAACTATAACAATATTTTTGTTATTTATATATTGAATCATTTCAAAAGTAGTTGTTCCAGCATCAAGATATATACAATCTCCATCCTTTATCAAAGAGGCTGCATATTTTGCTATCTTAATCTTTTGTTCCATATTTTGAACCATTTTTTCATTAAAGCTAAGTTCCTCTATTTTGCTATCAATCAAAGTTGCTCCACCATGAATTCTTCTTAATTTATTTTCTTTTTCAAGTTGAGTCAAATCTCTTCTTATGGTAGATTCTGACGAGTTTGTAATGTTTACAATTTCAGATATTTTTATAGTCTTTTCTTCTTGCAACTTTTTCAAAATAAGTACTTGTCTTTCTTGAGTCAACATATAAATCACCTTTTTCCTTATCTATATTTTTATTATAAAATATTTTTCATTCAAAATCAATCATTTTCTTTCAAAATATTTTATTTTTTAGCGATTATCAATCAAATACATTCACATTTTAATTAAAAAACCGTCATATCAATTTTATTTTTCTTTCATATTACTAATGTATTCTATATATATTCTTAAATCTTTATCTACATCATTTACTTTTTCACATATTAATGATAAACTACATCCATAATAGAGAAATTATGACACTTTAATAATACAAAAGGAGTTGGTTTTTTGTTTTCTAAAAAATTCATAAAAAAAACGTCAATAATAATTTTACTATGCATGATGAATATTTGCACATCATTTGCATCTGAAGATAATAATAAGAATATAAAAATTCCAATATATACAAAAGATTATGATAAAGAAATTCTTCAAATGTTTAAGGTTAATTTGGGTGATAGTACTGGTTATGTAGATATTTATTTTAAGGATGGTACTTGTATAAGAGAAAATACAACTGTTGATTCTAGTTGTGATCATTGTGTCGAAAAAGACTCTACACCAAGTGATATCCCTAAAAAAGACCTTAAGGATATATTTATACCAAAGAGTGTGTTAAATAAACAAAAAAATGCTACTTATACTTACAACAAGGATAAAAATATATATTATTTTTATAATAAGGGCTCAAAGAAAGAAATCGGGATTTATGACTGTAAGCAAAAGAAGTATCTTGTAAGATATGATGTAAAGTATTCAGGTAGTGATATCAAAAAAATAGATACACACTATGATAGTACTACTTCTTCTATAGAAGTTATTTATAATGACGATACCACAAAAAAGGAAAATGCATCTTATGTTGATGTTAAGAGTAGCGAAAAGATATATTATCTTGAGGAAAAATAGTTATCGAGTTTGGTTTGATTGATAATTAATATAGATAATAAAGCTATGCAAGAGCGATTGTTAAATCGCTTTCGCATAGCTTTTTTTAAAAAAAAGCATCAGCTAAAAAGCTGATACCAACAAGATATATTATCCCCCAATAATATACCCTTGGAGTTCAAATGAATTAAAAAATTAAATGAGTTTAAGTACTAAATTTAACCTTTCTTATAACAATAAGTGGTTAAGAATTAAAATCCATAGTCTTGCTAGTTACTCCATCAATCTTATTCAGTTCGTCTTGTAACTCTTGAATCTTTGAAATATTCTCTTCAACAAATTCTAAAATTATAAGTCCCCTAGAAGAACAAGATTTGTCTAAGCTCTCATGCAAACCTAGACGAGTTTTTATGATGCAACCGTATTTAGTAAGTAAGTTTTGAACACAAGTTGCAACATCTTCTCTTTTAACAATATAAATTCCCATTATAACCGTACTCATAATTAATCCCCCACAGTTTTAATATACGACCATGGTTATTTATATCCCAAAAAACTTTTTTTAAACATATTTTTTTATTTTTTATATATTTTTTATCAAAAACTATATATCTATAAAAAATAAATATAGTAATAATATTTTGCTTTAATTTTATAATAATAAGGTATATAATATTTATACCGAACATACTTTCGATTATTGTTTATATATTAAGTTAATTTAGAAAATTTCATAATTTTCATTTTGACTATAATATTTTAAATTTGTATGGCATAATGTTATAGTATATTCGTCAATATAAGACATTTTAATGTTTTTTATTATTTATTTTAATTACATACTTTAACTAATGTAAGGTTTAAATTAATAAGATTTTATTAAGATTAAACTAAAACTGAATTTATATATTACTATTGGAGGGATTATTTTTTATGTTAAAAAGAGGATTTCCTTTTAAACTTACTTTGCATGTACTTAGTTTCTTTTTATTTATATATTCTTTTATATACTATATAAATACAGAAACAAAATTAACAATTTCTAATTATTTATTAATTTCAATTGGAATTATACCGTTTATAATATTAACAATTTCATGTATTTTAGATTTTCGAAGAAAAGCTGTTTTAAGAAAAGGTAAATATCAATTAGATCATTTATTCAAAGATAAAGGGTATTTGTAAATCAAATACCCTTTATTCTTTTATTAGGAAACTCTTATAGTTCCTTTTATATCGTTTTTTATTCTGTTTAAAGATGATATTTTTCTTAACTTAATATCATTTAATCTTGACTTTGTTGCTAAATCAGCCTTAATTTCTTCATCAGATTTTAATTTAGCCTGTCTATTTTCAGCTTCTATAAGATTTCTATTTTGTATATCTAATATCTTATTGTTTAGATTTTTAATCTCAATCTCTAAAGCTTGTACTTTTTGACTCTTCATCAAATTATACATTTTACATTCCTTTATACTCAAAATCCGGTCACACAGATTTTCAATCTTTGTACTTAATGCACCAATAGTATTGTTAGCTTTATTTAAAGAATCAGTCTCTTTATCAAAATAACTTAACGAATTACTATTGATCTCATAATTTGCACTTTGAGCATTCATTTTAATAGCCATTAAAGAACTCATTTTTTCACCTCCCCTCAAATTAATTACTATATAATTCGTACCATGTAAACAAAAAAATCAATAACTTTGAGTTATTGATTCTTTGGTCATATCATATATAATATTTTTTTTAGGACTATATACAGGTGTTTAAAGTAAAATAATAATTGATTTTACTTTGAATTTTAATTAATTTTCATTCTTAAGATGTACAACTCTTTGAGGAAATGGAATTTCAACACCATTTTTATCGAATTCTTCTTTGATTTTCTCAGTTAAATGAAAATAAACAGTCCAATAATCACTGGCTTTAGTCCAAACTCTTATAGATATATCTATAGAGCTATTACCAAATCCAGTTATAAATACATTAGCCTCTTCAGTTTTTAAAACTTTTTCATGATTTGTTATAAAAGACATCAAAAGTGATTTTACTTCATTAAAATTAGCATCATAAGAAATACCTACATTAACATCAACTCTTCTTTTATCTGTATTAGAGTAATTCTTTATATTTGAACTTGTTAAATTTGAATTAGGTACTATTATAACCTCATTATTTGGTGTTTTTAATGTAGTATTAAATATTTGTATTTCTTCAACAAGCCCTTTAACTCCTGCTCCTTCTATAAAGTCACCTACATGAAATGGCTTTAACACTATTATTATAATACCAGATGCAAAGTTTGATAGTGAACTTTGTAATGCCAAAGCAATTGCAAAACCAGCAGCACCAATTGCTGCTACCATAGATGTAGAATTAACACCAAATTTAGATAAGGTTGCTGCAACTACAAAAACTAATGCAAAAAAATAAACTAACTGACTTATAAAACCAACCATAGATCTATTAAAATTTGATTTTTCAAGTATTGCTCTTACTGATTTTTTTATTACTCTTGCAACATAATAACCAATTAAAAATATAGCTACACCTTCAAATATACTCATCATATGCGTTGCTAAATAAAGTCTAATATACTCTATAAAATCCATAGAAAATCCTCCTTTTTTAATGTTAAAATTATAATATATTATAATAAGCATAATATATTTATATTAAATTAAATTTTATTTGAATTCTAGTAGTATTATATACCCAAAAGAATATTTATAATTTAAAAAAAACTTACAATTTCATTTGTACAGGAGGTGTTTTATGGTTAAGTTTCAGGTAAGCAATCAATTTTTATATATAATAATCGTAATGGCTTTTTTAACGGGTTTTAGTCTTTTTAATCTTACTAAGATGAAAAACATGCAAAACAAGCCTCAAATCAAAGCAACATTCCAAATTCACATATTTATATGGTTCTTAATAATTTTATTTCTGATTATCAACAGTCAACTATAGAAATCAAACTCAAATATTATATTTGTAAATAATTCTATTTGAATATCTTATAATTAAAATAAAGTTATAATATATTTATTCTTTCTAAAATATTACAATGAAAATAAGGCTATCTAACTAAGAATGAATACGAAGTATATTTTAAGTTCACAAAATATATTCCAAATAAAATTCTTAAGTACGACAGCCTTATTTTTGAAATCTTTTTCCGTTTCAGATTTCATCAGTAGTTTTTTAGATTTTTGTTTTTCTATTATATATTTTTATGTTTTTTGAAACTTATACAGATAGTAAAGTATATTAAAAAGTATAAATTTCTTTAAAAGTTCCATTCTATGCACTTTAGCATAAAATTAATCTATTTTAATTTTCTTTATACAACTATATTATACTACAAAAATAACAAATATATATTAAAATTTCCTTAAAATTCATTAAGACCAATATTTTATACTAAAAATAGCTATTTCTCTGAGTAAATTTTTTACTATTTCCAATAAATATACCCATCATAACAGTTATAAATATAATCATCCCAGGAAAGACAAAAGTCCACCATTCATATTTTATAACATTCATATTTTTTGCAGATGCAATCATTGACCCTAAACTTGTTTGAGGTTCAACAACTCCCATCCCTAAAAAGCTAAGTGATGACTCTGATAAAATAGCATTTGCAAATGCTCTATTTGAATATATCTTTATATAGTAAAAAATATGAGGTATTATATGATTTTTTATTATATGAAAGTCACTAGCGCCAAGAGTTTTGCTTGCCACTATAAACTCCATATTTTTAAGTCTTATAACCTGTCCTCTTATAATTCTTGTTAAAGATGTAAAACTAACAAAAGACAGTATCAAAATTATACTTATAACTCCACCATTAAATACCAATGACAAAGATACTATCAATATAAATATCGGAAAAGACATTATAAGTTCGCATAGCTTAACTATTAATATATCTGCCATACCTCCATAATATCCACTTATAACGCCTAATGTGACACCTATTAATATCTGTATTATCATAACCAAAAAGCCTATTATAAAAGATACTCGTCCACCAATCATAAGTCTATATAATATATCTCTTCCAAGCTCATCTGTTCCTAATATATGAACATTTGAAGGTGGTGAACTAATCATATAAAGATCTATTGATTTTAAGTTTTCATTCATAAACTGGGGCATAATAAATGAAAAAATAAAAAACAATATAAAATAAGAAATAGTTATAAATAAAACTTTATCCTCTACAAATATATTTTTTAAATATCTAAACAACCTACTCATCATACTTTATCCTCGGGTCAAAAATAGAATACAAAAAATCAGAAAACAAACTAAAAAAAACTACTAAAAAACTATTAAATAATAATAACGCCATTATAAGATAATAATCTCTATTTATAAATGCTTCATAATTAAGTCTTCCTATTCCAGGCAAAACAAATATTGTTTCTGTTATCAAAGTTCCACCCAAGAAATAAGTAAGCTCTAATGAAGTTATTGATATTATAGGAATTATCGCATTTTTGGATACATGTTTTGAAAATATCTCAAAATCAGATAATCCCTTTGCTTTTAACACTCTTATAAAATCCATCTTTGATATATCTTCAAATTCTTTCTTCAAGTATTTTATGAAATTTGGAATACTCATAAATACAAGTACAAAAACAGGCAATATAAGATGACTTAATTTATCTATGAAGATATTAAATATTGAACTATCTTCTAAAAATAATGACTGACTCCCTGTAGCTGGAAGTAGTTTAAAATCCCAAGCAAACAGTTTAATTACTATCATCGCTATAAAAAACGATGGCATTGAAGTCGTTACTATAAATAAAGCATCTATAAATCTATTTAATGATTTGTTATTTTTGATGACACAAATTCCACTAAGCAAAATTGATATTATCAAAGTAATTATTATACTTACAGTTCCTAAGAAAAACGTATATTTAAATTTATCAAAAATAATATTTATAATCTTATCTCCATAATAACTTGAATAACCCAAATCCAAGACTATAACTCTTTTAATCCATTTAAAATACTTAATATTAATCGGATCAAAATACCCTATATTCTTAAGAAGTCTTTGTACTTCTTCCTTTGAAGTTGATGGACTAATCATATTAAGATATGGATTTCCAGGAATCAAATTAATCAAAACAAAAACTATAATGGAGATAAGAAACATCATAAATATTGCTGATATTATTCTTTTTAAATAATATTTCATCTATTTTAGAATATACCAATCTTTAATATTTATATAATCACTATAAGTACTTTGTTTGAAATTATTTAGATTCTTATTGTAAGCGATAATTTTATCTTGATTGAATAAATAAATCCAAGGAAGTTCGTCATTCATAAGTTTTGCAAAATCCTTATAAATTTCCTTTCTTTTATTTATATCCATGTATTTAAGTCCTTCTTCCATAAGTTCATCTGCTTTTTCATTTCTAAAATAAGCTATATTCCAGCCATAAACACCTTTTTCATTAGATGAAGCAGTTGAATGCCAATATGGTTTTGGATCTGGGTCTAAGTCTAAATTATTACCCATTAAATATAATTCAAATTCATGATTACCAACAACTTCTGCCATCATAGTCTTAAATTCCATCATAGATAATTTGATTTCAATTCCAATATCTTTTAAATTAGATTGAATTATTGGAGCTATAAGTTCTCTAGTTTTATCACCAGAAGGATATTTTAATACAAAGCTTAATTTATTACCTTTTTCATCTTCTAATATTCCATCATTATTTGTATCTTTATAATTTAATGATGCTAGAATTTCTTTAGCCTTATTTATATCATATTCATATTGATTTAATTCTTTTTCATCTGGATATGCATAAGACGAATTAATCATTGGTGCATTAACTAAAGATCCATTTCCTTCTATTAATTTATCAACCATTGATTTTCTATCAATTGCATACATAAACACTTTTCTAAAATCTTTATTTTTAAATTCATCCATTCTTAAATTAAAGCCCATATATTGAAATAATCTATTTGGATATGAAATACACTCTATTCCGTCCATTTTCAAATTATCTCTATCTCTATTTTTTAAAGAAGATACATCTGCTATATCAATTACGCCTGAAGAAAGTTCAACCATCGTTGTATTTGGATTTGTTATTTTTAATATGAAATTCTTAGTCTTACAAAGTCCTTCATGATAGTTTTCAAATCTTTCAAATTTTAAGAACTCACCTTGTTTGTATTCTTTGAATTTATATGGTCCACTACCTATTGGATTTTTTAATAAATCTGACTTTTGATTCCAAGATGCTATATCTTCATTTTCCCATATATGTTTTGGTATTATAGGAAATCCTGCAATCTTTGTAAATGCTGGTGCATAAATATTTTCAAATTCAAATATTATTTGATTATCTTTAATCTTAATACCTTCTATATCTTCTTTAAGACCTTCTTTATATTCCTTTGCACCTTTTATGTTTTCTACAACAGAATAAAAAGCTCCTGCATATTTTTTATCTGCTAGAGATTTGAATGTAAATTTAATATCTTCTAATGTCAAATCTTTGCCATCGTGCCATTTTAGATTATCTTTTAATGTAAAACTTATTTTTAAATTATCCTCTGATACAGTATATTCTTTAGCTAGATCCATTACAATATTCATATTTTCATCATAATTTATAAGTGACGAATACAATAAATTATTAACTTTATCATCATATGTAGTATTTGATATTAGAGGATTAAACATCCCAGATGGCTCACTTACAATAGAATAAACAATTGTATCTTTTATGTCTTCACTAGTTATTTCTTTTTTTACAACTTCTTTAGTTTCTTCTTTTTCCTTATTTTCACTTTGACAACCTGTAAATATAGTCATAAAAGCAAAAGTTAAAATAATATAAATCGACAATATTTTTTTCAATTTTGTCCCCCCTATAATATATGTTTTTGTTTTTATAAAAAAAAATCATTATATTCGAATTTATAATCTTATTTTATTCGCATAATAATTTTTTAAGCTATTCCAATTTACTTCTTTATATAAATGTAGTCAATATATTATAATATTTTGAAATAAATTTATTTATATATATTATATTTTCTTATATGGTTCTGTTATTTTAAGATAATTATTCGTTTTACACAGTTGTAATTTAAAATATAATAATACAAAAAACATTATTTTATTTTCATTTTGAAATATATGTTACTTTTGTATTATATAATGATTCATATTGGGTCTTTTTTACCTATTTAATCATGATATCTTATTTAGTAAAATTAAATTAAGAAAGGCAATGAGAATTTAATTAAATTTTATAAAGGGGGAGATATTGTGAGTGATTACTACATAAATGATGAAATGTTCTTTAATTTAGAAAAAAAGGATCTACTTTCTTCATCTAGATTCAAAAAAAATATTTTAAAATATATGTTTTTCGAAATTCATTTTCTTATAAGCATTATTCTAAAAGAATTTTTCAATCTAAATTATATAATTCCTAGCATAACGTTTACCATACTTATTTTAACTAATTTCTTCTTAATAAAAATATTTTTAGAAAAAGAAATTAAGCCATTTAAATTAAAAGCTTTTCGTTTTTACATAAAAGAATCTTCATTTTATCTGGAAAATAAATTTATAAAAAAAGAAATTTATTTCGATGAAGTAAAATCTATAAAAACATCTAATAAAATGGTTTTAATTAAAGGGAAAAATAATTTAGAAATCTTAGTTCCAATTCATACACTTAGACAGCATAATTTAAAACCAAAGGATTTGCTCAATTTCACAACTAATGAGCGTAATCCAAAAAAAGTCAGTTAAAGGAGTCATAAACATGGATATATCTAAATATTCTTATACTCTTAAAGATGATTTTTTAGATTCTTATTATCATGTTAAATCATCTTTTAGTAATCTTCGAATCATTACTAGTGTAAGCACTTTATTATTACTTATAATTTATATTATTATTGATTATAAATATGGTATTAATATTGAAGGATTTTTTTATAAAATCCCAATGTTTACAATAGCTCTAATTTGGATTTTAAAAAACTTAAAGAATTCTTTATTTGTGCCATCTTATAAGTCTTATTTACTTATAAACGATCGTCACAATATAAAAAAATCATTGAATAAAGAAAAATACTTTAATTTATCTCATGAAGGAATCTTTTTTATCGAGGATAATTCTTCAAAATTTATGTTTTTCGATGATTTTAAAAAGATTATCGAAAAGGATAATTATCTGTTTTTTAAATCGCTTAATTATGAAAATTTCATAGATAAATCGGTATTATCAAAGTCAGATATAGATACAATCAAATCAAATGTTAAGGAATATATCAATTTGAACATAAAATAAAAAAACCTCATATGAGGTTTTTTTATTTTATAATTTTGATTTTATCTTCATAAATTCATCAAAAGCTTCATCTATCTTTTTCATACAAATTTTTTTCCAAAGCTCTATTAACTCTTTTGTTTTTTCCTCATCAAAATCATTTGGATACATTTCTCCACCAAAGCCAATGTCATATAAAGAAATACCATTTTCATCTACATACGATATTTGATTTGGAACTTTTGTGCATGCTTTAAATTCACAGTCATTTTCGTAACAATGATATCCTGTTTTTTTTGCTCCTAATATACAAAATTCAGGAACTTTGTTCTTTTGAGTATCAATTCCACAATATGTTTCTAACATTATGTGTGAATAATAACACATATCTTCACCTACTTTTTATTTAATAATATATATTTTATATTAAAATAAAAAAACAAGTTTAAAAGAATTTAATTTTTTATAAACTCTTTAAATAATCCTATAATAACAAACTAAAAAAACCTCATTAGAGGTTTTTTTAGTTTTGTATATTTTATTTTAAGATTAAAAACTTTTGGTTTTTATATCAAATTTAGTCTATTTTAATTATTTATATTTATTTTAATCCCAATACATCTTTTTATTTATGTTTTTATAAAATTCCCTAAAAAATAATTGTATAATTCCTAAAATCTTTATAATAAAAACTCATCCCAATAATACTTAAATATTATTTAATACTTTATTCTTACATATAAGTACTAAACATTGTTGCTACTAATAATAATCCCGCTAGGCTTACTGCATTTCTCATAATATTACCTCCCCTTTTTTATCTTTATATTTTATTCATGCTATATATACATTTTCATGAAAGATTAATTTAATTAATTTATTTATAATATTTAATTTATAAATTTATTTAAAATTGCTTACAAATTAATTTTAGCATTTTCTTAGATAGTTTTATATAATTTATATTTACCAATTTTAATATAGTAATATAGGTCAAAAGTATATACAGCTATAAATACTAAGTCTCAATGTTAAATATTTATCCATTTTTTTAACCTTTAAACATTCCCCTAATTAATAATATATCTCATTTATTTCATTATGTAAACTGTGTTTTATTTACAAGAGGGTTACAAAAACTTAAATATAAGTTTTTTATAGATTTTCTTCTGTCCGAGGAAAAAGTTTTTTTCAATATATACACGGTCATTTTTAAAATGAAATTCAAAAATTTTTATAAGTATAATTATATAAAAGTTATTTATTTAACTATTGTTTTTTCATAAAAATAATTTATATATTAATACAAATTTATATAATATAAATACAATTAATTATACTTATTATTAACCTTTTATATTAAAATAAATAAATTATACAAATATAACATATTTATTTTCGTATTCTTTATAAATAATAAAAAAACTGTCTCAAGATAATTTTTCTATCATCTTAAAACAGTTTTTTTATTTTTTAAATTTTTTAATATTAAATTTTAATTTTTTATCAAATCAAAATTTAAGTTTTAATTTTTAATTTTCAACCTTAGAGTTTATTTGCTTTAATACAGCTCCAAGTTCATCCATATATTTTCCGTAATCAGTCCAATTTCCATCCTTTGCTGATTGTTCTATTTGATCATATAGATTTGCAGCTTTAATTATAAGTTCATCCTTATCTAAAGATGGATCTATAACAATATTAGTGTTATTTCCTGAGTTATTATTATTATTATTATTTGTATTTGTATTTACTTCTTGATAATCTCCAAATATCTTATCCAGAGCCTCTTCTAATGTAGGTTCCATAACGATTTTGTCATTATACGCAACTACAATTCTTTTAACTTCAGGTATACTTTCAGTTGTATCAGCTCTTACATAAAGTGGTTCGATATATAAAAGTGAATTTTCTATTGGTATTGTAAGAAGATGTCCTTTTATTATTGATGAACCATTAGAGTTTAAAAGAGTATATTCTCTTGATATCTCTGGTGTATTTGATATTTTGTTTTCTATTTGTTCAGACCCTAGTACTGCTTTTTCTTTAGGGAATTTGTAAGCTATTAATTTACCATAATTCTCTCCATCATTTCTACCTAGGAATAAAGAAACCATATTCGGCTTTTTATTTGGTGTATATGATGTTGATAATAAGAATTCTGGTTTTTCTTCTTTTGGAAGTTTAAATGTTACATAAGAAGGTTCTTGTGTTCTTGATTTTCCTTCATACTCTTCTTTAGCAATCTCCCATCTATCTTCCTTATTGTAAAATACTTCAGTATTCATCATATGATAATCTTGATATAATTTAGCTTGAATACTAAATAATTGTTTTGGATATCTTAAATGCTTTTTAAATTCTTCTGGCATATTAGAATATGGCTTAAATAAATCCTTAAATACCTTTGAATAAGTGTTTATAATAGGATCTTTTTCATCTACTACATAGAATGTTGTATCTCCATTATATGCATCAATAATTACTTTAAATGAATTTCTAATATAATTTATTCTACTTATATTATCAAATGGTTGTGAATATGGATATCTTGAAGTATATGAATATCCATCAACTATCCAATATAATTTCTTATCTACTAATACCATGTATGGATCTTTATCAAAAGATAAAAACGGTGCTATTTTTTTGACTCTATCCATTATATTTCTATTTATTATCATCTTACTATCAGAACTTATACCACCTGAAACCAATAGTTTTAAACTTTGTTCTTTAATTGAATATATAAGTTTATTAAAGAAAGTCATTTTAATACCCGCATTTCCTTCATATGCTGTAAATGCATTTGTATCTCCTTTTGGATAATCAAATTCTGATTCAGTAGTGTTTACAACTATAAATTTATCTCTTTGTTCTCCAAAATAAATTTCAGGTCTTTGAACTTCAAATTCTTCAAAATCTGTTTTTGGTGGAATATTTTTAATAGCCATCTTAGGCTGACCACTTGTAGTTATTTCATTTACAAAAGACATAGCAAGTCCATAGCCATGAGTATATTTAATATGCTCATTTAGCCAAGTCTTTGATGGTAATGCGTCTTTATTTAACTCTCTTGGAGATATAAACATCTGTCTTAGTTTGCCATCAACCATGTATCTATCTACATCAACATCGTTGAATTTATAATAACTTCTAATACCTTGTAGTTGGTTATATATTTCCTTTGTTGGTCTATAATCATTTACACTTACATTCGATATAGTTCCGTCATTTTCTAAAATATCTTGTGCACTTAGATTGTTTTGTGGGTCAAAACTTCTAACATCAACTTCATCTAAATTATATGCCATTCTAGTATTTTTTATATTATAGTCTAGGTACTGACCTTCTTTTACAATTTCATTTGGAGCAACTATAAAGTTTTGTACTCCAGCTTCAACTAAAGAAGATAACACCATAACGATAATCATAAGAATTGGTCCAATAAGAGCAATCTTACCTTTTTTCTTCATATATGCTAGTACTAAAAGTACAGCAGATACAATAGACAAAACAACTTGGATTCTATAAACATTTAGACTTATTGTTATATCTGTATAACTAGCTCCATATGCAACTCCTCTTGGTGAATACAGTAAGTTAAATGCAGATAAATAACTACTAAGACCAAGTATTATAAAGAATACTATACCAATTACTAATATCTGATTTAATGCTAAATTCATAATTCTTTTAGGTATTGAATTCATATTTTCTCTAAAAGAATTTATATCTGTTATATTTTCATTAAAAGACATCCTTCTTGTAGGCGGCTTAATCGAAAGCATAATAAAATAAAATGCTACAGTTATTATGAATAAGAATAATAAAAAGCCTGTTAAACTGCTAAACACTTCATTTATAAGTGGTAATTTAAATACATAAAAAGATATATCTTTTGCAAATATCGGATCTTTGATATCAAAAGATGTAGCATTTACAAATTTTAATATTTCAAGCCAAAAGCTCGATGAGATTCCAAATGAAAAGAATAATGCTAATACAAAAGAAACTCCCATAATTATCGATTTTATAACTTTTTCTTCTTCCTTAGTAGAGCCTACATTCATATGAGAATAATAACTTCTTTTTATTCCAAACAAATAAATTGCGATAAATACAAACAGCACTATGAAAAACGGCACCCCTACATATAATTTTGCAAATATCTGCTTTAAAAATGTTGATGTATAACCAACTTCTTTAAACCAAGCATAGTCTGCAAAAAAGTTTATAAGCTTTGAAAAAGAACTTATAATAACCAATATAGCTAAAATACTTAATGACAATGCTACTTTTTTTGCGTTATTTAGCTGTTCCAAAAAAATTCCCCCTTAAAATCTTATTTTATATTTTTCTTTTATTTTGTATTCTTATTCTAATATCCATTATAACAAATTATTAGCATTCTTATTCTAACATCCATTATAACAAATTATTTAGCATTCTTATTCTAACATCCATTATAACAAATTGCTATTTTTACTTTTACCCTTTAACAATCTTTAAATTCAATAAAAAAAGAAGTTATTAGGTTATACCAAATAACTTCTTTTTAATCTATATGAAAAATTTATTTTAAATTTATATATTTAAGTATTATATAAAATTTTATCCTACATAAAAGATACGCCTGCAAGTATCATAAGTCCTGCACAGAAAAAACATAAGTTATTAAAGCTTTTCATCAAATTCCCTCCTTTTTTTATTTTATAAATTATAATTAATTAATCTTTCTAAACTAATTATAATATATAAAGATTAAGAATTTCTTAAATTTAAGTTAAATTCTTATGCTTTTTTGTTTACAGAATTGTTAATAGTATCTAAAATAAAAATTTTATATAAAAAAATATTTATTTTTATTGATTTTATAAATTTCATATGATATCATTAGTCCATGTTAGATAAACATATGTCTTTCAAATAAAGACTTTATTATCTAATTAGATTTTTTAAACAAAAAAATTTAATTTTTGATTTGTTTTACATATCAAATTTTTATGATGAGTGTTTTAATTGTTTAAAAAATTAAATTCATATTTGTATAATCTTAGTCTTTTTTTAAAACTAAGAAATCTTAGGACTTTTTTAAGTCCTCTTTTTTTTATTTATAATATTTTTTATCCTATTTTTATTTTCTTTTGAATTTATTCGAATTTATATTTAAATTTTCATATTTTTTGTATATAATCATGATTAGAACCGTAATATTCCTAATTATATTTTTTTGCATTAAAGTAATTATAATTTACCCTTAAAATTTTTGCTATTATATCATAAAATAGAGTTAAGAATGTTTTTCATTATTAATAAATATTTATTATCTTATTGTGTATTTATTTTATTTTAAGTATTAAAAGGAAGTGATTTTTTGTATACGACTAAAGAAAGAAGACTTAGGCTCAAAGAATATCTATTAAAAGCAAGTGATGCTGTTAAAGGCTCAGACTTAGCTTGTAAATATGATGTTAGTAGACAAGTCATTGTTCAAGATATAGCTATCTTAAGAGCTAGAGGTCTTGATATTATTGCTACACCACAGGGATATTTAATTCCAAAAGAAAATGAAAATATAATCAAAAAAGTTATTGCTGTAAATCATACAGATGATAAAAATATTATGGAAGATGAACTCAATACAATCGTTGATTATGGCGGAAAAATTTTAGATGTAATAATTGATCATGATGCATATGGAGAAATTAAAGCAACTCTTAATATATCCAGTAGAATTGATGTTAAGAACTTTATAAAATCTATGGAAGAATCTTCATCAAATCCAATCTCAAAATTAACTTCAGGTATGCATTTTCATACTATAAGCGTTGAAAGAGAAGAAAATTTAGAATTTATATTAAAGGAATTAAGTAAAAAAGGTTACTTGATAGATTAATCTATTAATGATATATTTGTATATAGTACTGTAAAGACAGCGCACTTTACTTTGGAGGTATATAAATATGAGAAATTATTTAACTAAAACATTAAACGGTATGGGACTTGGCTTGTTTTGTAGTTTAATTATTGGACTTATATTAAAACAATTAGGTGATTTACTTGGATTAAAAGAACTTATTATTTTTGGAAAAACTGCACAAGTCATGATGGGACCAGCAATCGGAGCTTCTGTTGCCTTTTCACTTGGTGCTCCACCTTTGGTTTTGTTTGCAAGTTTGGTAAGTGGTGCACTTGGAGCGAATGCACTTACTATGTCAGCAAATGGAATTCAAATAGGCATAGGTGAGCCTGTGGGTGCTTTTGTAGCATCTTTAATTGCATGTGAAGTAGGAAGAAAAATAAACGGAAAAACAAAGGTTGATATAGTCCTAGTCCCTGCTATAACAATAATTATTGGTGGACTTGTAGCTACTTTGGTTTCACCATTTGTATCAACAATGATGAAAAACATAGGAAGTATGATAAATATGGCAACAACTTTACAACCCATTCCAATGGGAATAATTTTATCTATATTTATGGGAATACTACTTACTTTGCCAATTAGTTCAGCAGCACTTAGTATTGCACTTGGACTTAACGGTATTGCAGCAGGCGCATCATTAATAGGATGTTGTTGTCAGATGGTTGGTTTTGCAATTAGTTCTTATAAAGAAAATAAAGTAGAAGGTCTTATTGCATTAGGGCTTGGCACATCTATGTTACAAGTTCCTAATATAATTAAAAATCCAAAGATTTGGATTCCCCCAATAGTTGCAAGTGCAATTTTAGGACCTATATCTACTACTGTATTAAAATTAGAAACAAATAGTATCGGGGCTGGAATGGGAACAAGTGGACTTGTTGGTCAATTTGCTACGGTTTCTGTAATGGGAAAAGGTATTTTGCCAACTATAATAGTTATGCATTTTATATTACCAGCAATTATTTCGTTTGTAGTTAGTAAATATTTAAGAAATAAAAACTGGATTAAAGATAATGATATGCTTTTAGAAAATACAAAGTAAAAAATTAATTTAATCATACCTACAAATGATAGAAAAGGTATGCTTAAAATGGAATTAAAAGATAAATCTAAAAACTTTAATTAATAATAAATCAAAAAGTGGTATAAAATTCATACCACTTTTTTTATTATGATAAAACAAATGAAATTTATACTACTAATCATATCTATATGTTATATTTCCAAAATGAATATTATATTTGTTATAATCCTTTAGTGGTAATATAGCTATAACTTCCTTATTAATATAGCCTTCATTTCCTGTTATATCAGTCCATTTATAAGTCATAATTCCTTTTGTAAATACTCCATGTGCAAAGATTTCACAATATCCTTTTTTATTTTTTTCAATTGTTTTCGTCATTTTTACTTCTAGCGAATTTGTGGTCATTGAAATTTTAACTACCTCTTCTAATACAGATTCTTTTATTAAATCAAACTCTTTATTTGAAGCAAAATTTAAATTTGTAACCCAATTTATATTACTAATATAATCATTTTGCAACTTAAGTTTAATATCTTCCATCTCTTTTTGTGTATCAAAGCTGATTTGACAAAGAGGAAATGCATCATATTTAATATACTCTTCTTTTATTTTATATCTAACTGGATATTTCACTATAAAAGAACCATTGCAAGCGCCTTTTTCTACTTTAATTTCTTTGTTTTCTAAGAGTGCTTTTTTTAAGCTTTGTTCCTTAATTTCATTTTCATTATAATGCTTTGTATAACTTTCATTTGCACATACAATAAAACTACAACTAAATACTATAAGAAAAACAATACATACAATAGATTTTTTCATTATACAAATATCCTCCTTAAAACTTATTAAAAAAATAACTTCATTAGTATATAATAGCATAGTAATGATTTTTTAAAGGAGTTTTTTAATTGAAAAAAATAATGTTTATAACTTTGATTATGATATCCATATTTACTTTAATATCTTGTGCAAATGAAAAAGATATTAATAATTTAAATAACAATATAAATATAAAAGATTTAAATAAAGCAAATCCAAATAATAATCAAAATAATAATAATGAGCTTAATAATAACAATAATTCTAATGATGATATGAATTTAGATAGCGAATTTGAAACAATATTAAAAAAAGAAAAAGCAAATTTATTTAATCTAAAAAAATTAGATACCTTGCTTACAAAGGAAATTCTAAACACTTTAGAGTTTAGCGTAAAATCAAACGCATTAAACAGATATAAAAATAAAGAAATTACATCAATTGATAGATTAAAAGAAATTATATTAAAAGATTACAAAAAAGAACTAAAATTAGTTATTAAAGATGTATTACAAGAAGATAAAGCAAAAAATCTTAAAGTAGATAAATATTATTATGTGAATAATATAGAAGAATTTAATCTCGATAAACTAAATCCTAAAAAGATAATAAACTTAAATCTTAAAAACAATACAAATCTTAAAAATTTATATGTATCTAAAATATATATACAAAACGATTATTCACACGAACTAAATGCAAGTATAAATAATAATATAAATACAAATCTTAAGATAATAAAAGGTATAAGATATGATAAAAATTCTAATTATTATTGTAGCCAATACTTTGATATTATAGAATTTGATAAATTAGTTAAACTACAAAATGACTTTGAATTAATATTTAAATCTTATAATATAGAAAATAAAATAAGATATAAACCTTCTATAACCTTTGAAATAACAACCCTAAAACAATAAAACAAGATGAACATAATCTTAAAAAAATATTACAAATTTAATATTATATAGATAAAATTTTTTTTTTACATTATGCTTATATATGTGACTTAATAAATCTAATTCAAAATAAATAAAACAAATCGAAAGGATGGGGTAATATGTCTACAAATGAAAATTTAGAAAATAAAAATACACAAAAATCACCTATGAAATTAATAGCTATACTTGCAGTAGTTGTGGTAATAGGTATCGCAGCATTTTTTATGACAAAAGGTGGTTCTAAAACACCATATGATAAAATCAATGATGCTACAATGCAATTACAAAAAGCAAAAACTTTAGAAATCAAAGGTAATGCAACAGTTTCCAACAAAGTAAACAATGTAAAAGAAGAAGATAAAGAAAGTATGGAGCAAGTAAATGAATTAATAAATAGCTTAGCTTACAATTATGAATTTAAAATGGATAAAGATAATAAAAAATATTTTGGTTCTTTAGGTTATAGCATTAAAGATACAGACTTAATAAATATCAATATCTACACAGATGCAGATTCTTTCCAATTAAATATACCTGCTTTAAGTTCTAAAACTCTTTATTTTAAATGGGATGACTATGATAATATGGCAGAAAAATTAGATTTACCAAAATTACATCTTAAAGATTATAAGGAATTATTTAATATAACTGATTATCCAAACTTTAAGAAATTAGAAAAGAAATACATGGATTTAGCTAAAAAAGAATTAGGTCATAAAGCTGTACTTAGCAAAGAGCAAGTAGAGATTGAATTAGATTCTAAAAAATACAATACAAAAGAATATAGTTTCGCTTTAAATCAAGAAGAATCTTTTGGTTTTAATAAAAAAATGATAGATACAATAAAAGATGATCAAGATTTAAAAGATTTATTAATATCTAAAGGAGAAGATTTCCTTAAAATTGCTAGAAAAAATGGAGATGCAGAAATATTAGAAATTCCAAAAGATTTCTCTTTTGATACAGAGGAAAATAGAACTAAGATGGATGAATTCTTAAATGAAGCTACATCAAATTTTGATGAAATGATTAATATGACTAATGAGTCAGGTGTAGAAACTAATGTTGTTACTAAATATAGAGTAGATCAAAAAGATATATTAAGACAGATGGTTCAAGAGTCAACATCTACAACAAAAAATGAAGAAGATGATCTTGATATGACAATATCTACAAAGTCTACATTTGATATAATCAACTTCAACGAACCTTTAACAATAGATGAATTAGATAAAACTAATTTATTTAATTTAGGAACTGCAACAGAACAAGATTTCATGGATTTAAAAACAGAAATCCAAGGTAATATGATGGGATTATTTATGATGATATCTATGATGGGAAATGGAATGCAATAAGTAATAATTAATAAATAAAAACGATAAATATAAGAAAAGATTATCTAAAAACTCAAAATTAAAATATATCCTGTATCAAGATTATTTTAAAAAAGTTTTTAGATAATCTTTTTTATTTGTCAAATACAATATATTTAAAATTTTTAACTTATTTATCATTCGAATACGAATAGTTAATAATATTATTTTTTTTATATGATGCTAAATTATATATATTTTTTCACTATTAGAAATATTTATTTTTTATATGTTTATTATAAAATTATTTTAAAATTTATTAAAAATAAATATATTTTCCCATATTTTTTTGAATTTATTTTATATATAATCATTTTGGATAGTTATTTTTTTATATAAATACACGATTTATATATTATGTAAAAAATAATTTATTCTAATAAAAATATATACAATAATCGAAAGGGTTGGTAATATGTCTACAAATGAAAATAATTTGAATACTGAACAATCAAATAATACACCTCCTAAGTCTAATTTCAAAATGCTTGGTGTAATTGCATTAATATTAGTTATTGGTGCTGTGGGATTCTTTATTTTAAATGGTAATGGAAAGAAGGGAATTGAGGCTCATGATGCTGTATTTAAAGCTAATAAATCACTTTCCAAAGCAAAAACTTTAGATATATCAGGAAAAATTTCATCAGATTTAAAATTCGAAAATTTAAGTGAAAAAGATATCGCTGAGATTAATGAAGCTAGAGCAATACTTGATGATGCATCTTTAAATTATGCTCTGAAGATGGATAAAGACAATAAAAAATACTTCTTTAATTTTGGGATAACTAAAAAAGATGTGAATGTTGACTTTAATATCTATACTGATTCTGAATGTATACAAATATACATTCCTCAACTTAGTTCAAAGACTCTTTATTTTAAATGGGATGATTACGCCAAATTATCTAAACAATATCAGTTACCACAACTTCATATAAAAGATTATGCTAAGCTATTCAACTTAGAAAACTCTTCTTCTTTTGCAAAAATAGAAAAGACTTATAGTGATTTTTATAAAAATGAATTTAAAAACAATATAAAAATTACAAATAAAAATCATATTGTTAATTTTGATTCAAAAAAATATGATACAGTTGAATATACATTAACTACAAATGCTAGAAAGGATGAGGGTTATAATGAGAAATTAATGAATAAATTAAAAAATGACCCTGATGTAAAAGAATTTATAATATCTAAAGGAGAAGAATTCCTTGAAATAGCTAGAGCTAATGGTGATGATAAAATTTTAGAAATTCCTGCTGATTATAAATTTGATACAAACGAAACAAGAACTGAAATAGATGAATTCTTTGATGAATTAATTAATCCTTCAGACAATACTAAATTAGGAATGAATCAGAAAATGGATTTAGTTACAAATTACAGAATTGATTCAGATAATAAATTCAGACAAATACTTATAAAATCACATGTCAATCATATATTCCCTGAATCAGGTGGTACTGCTGATATGACATTTACTAATATTTTTAATGTATTTGCTTTAGACGAAAAAATAACTATAGAAAGTCCTAATCCAAATAATAAACTAGACTTAGCAAATGCAACTATAAATGATTTTATTATGCTTCAAGAAGAAATACAAAATAATGTAATTAAGTTATCAACTTTAATACCACAATAAAAAATGCTGTAGCATCAACATAATTTTTTATGTTAATGCTACAGCCTCTTTTTTATAATTCTAAAGCTTCTATATAAATATCTTCTTCGACATTGTCTTTTGTTATATAACTTATTTTCCAATGAGGAAATGCAGTTGACCTTTGAACCTTTAGCATTTCATCTAAATCAATATAATAACCCAAACTTATATCAATTATTTTAGAATCTGATTCTATTTGATCTAATGCTCTTAATGTAGCTATTACACTACTTATAGGTTTTTTAGTCTTATCTCCTTTTTCTATAACTTTAAGCCATTCTCTTTTCATAGTAAAATTACCATCTTTTCTTACCGAAAAGCTCATATATCCACCATCTAAATATAAATCCTCATACTTTTGAGAATAACTAAGAGTTATAAGTTCATCACTATAATTTATTGTTTTAAGATATCTTTCATTGCTTGATGAAAACTTATCTAAAAAAATCTCTATCTTTGATACAACTTCATTTTCATTAAATTCTTTTAAATCCAAATAACCTTCATATTTAAGTCGTTTTTTATCATTCTCAATATTAACAATCCCATCATCCTCTGCAAATAAGCTATCGACAACATCTTGGCTATATTTATAATGAGTAAGTGAAATTGTTCCAATATCTTTATTGAAATATTCAAATTCTTTATCAAAATATATATTTTTTTTATCCAATATATTTCTTATCTCAACTTGATATTTTTTTTGTGAATTATAATCATCAAAATTATAATTCATCTTTTTATATGCATCAAAAATCAAAAGTACATTGGATATAAATAACGCTATTATAAGTATTGTTTTTACTCTAGAGTTTTCCATGTTTTAAATCGCCCCCTGTGTAAATATTAAAAATATAATAGGTATCATCTATTTCGATATACCAACATGGAAAATAAATATCATTTGTATTTTTTAAATATATCATATTTACTTCTTTTAGACTTCCAAACATATACGTAGAGGCTTCTTCATCTTTAAAACCTAGATAACCCTGAACTGATTTTATGAAATCTAAATTTTTACTAAGCACCATATCCAAATTAAGCATTTGATTATCTTCTTCATTTTCACTACTTGTATGAATAACTCTACCTGTAGTTTTTATATGTGATTTAAATATATAGACATCATCTTTAGTTGCTGCTATTTCAAGTGCATAATCAACCTCTTTAGTTTTGACATTATATCCATTTAATTTATAATCAAAAGCAAATTTATATAATTTATTATTATTTATACTTATTTCTTCATAATCTCTGATGTATAAATTACTGTAATCAATATTCAATTTATTAATCCAGTTTATAGATGAATTATAAGCCTCTTTTAAATTTTTATTATGACCTTGAATGCTTTCATTTTTATATTCAATATCTCCACTAACACTAACTCTCAAAGTCTTTTCTCCAAGACCATAAATAAAGCTACTAGCACCACTAGTTTCTTCTATTCTCTTTGCAAAATCCAAATTACTTCCCAAGAACTTTTGGGCTAGAAACATAATATTCTCTTCTTTATCAAAATCTTTTATTGGTTTTGAAGTCAAAAATGGTAGCTTCTTAGGATTATCTATACTTATTAATAAATCATTATTTATATTATATAAAGATTTTATACTATAATATCTTTCATAATAAGAGTTTTCAATAACAACTCTTTTACTTGCTAATATCTCTCTTTCTTTTTCTGAAATAGATTTAATAGAGTAGTATCTTGATTCATTAGTTTCAATATATATTCTATCATCATCCAAAACAGGTATTACAATCTGTGTTACATCTTCTAAATCCGAAATATTACTATCTTCTAAACCCAAAGATAGTTCAAAAAATTCATTAGAAAGACCACCTTTAAATTGAAATTCTATACTTCTTTTATCTTTCTTTAGTAAATATTCTTCATAATCAATTTCTTCTATATTTAACTCTTTTGAGAAGCTCTTTTTTATAACAGGTTTTAAATCATTATATAAATCATAGCTTTCTTCAAATATAACAGTATGATTACCTGCTCCACCACCAAAATGCACAAATGTTTTACTTGGTTTTACAGTATTTTTTACAGCAATTCTTGTCAAACTATTTAGTTCCTCATCATTTAATTTTCCCATACGTAAATTATCCAAATTTATAAGGTTAAAATTAAAAAATAAAAAAAATAAATTACTAAAAAACAGAAAGACCAATAAAATGGTCTTTAGTTTTTCCTTATTATTTATTTGTTTTAGCTTATTCATCTAAAAACAACTCCACATTCTGCTTCCTAATTAACAAGCAAGTCTATTATATTTTCATCTAAATCCGATTCTAACTTAGACTCTTCAATCTCTTTATTTTCTGTTTTTAAATTCTTGTCTTTTGCTTTATTAGTATTTGAATTTTTAACATTATCTGAATTACTTTCTAAAAGCTCATTTATATTCTTGTTTTTTAATTCATCTATTGCCTTTTTAGCTTTTTCTTCATCTTCAATATTGTATTTAGCTTTTAAATCTACACTTTGTTCATCCTTATCAAGCTTTCCTTCTATTGTAATTTTATTATCACCTTCAAAAAGCTTAACTTCCTGAGCAAATCTACCTGTAGAACTTATTTTAAATTCTTTTTTAAATACAAGTTTTTTCGATTTAACAGTTATCGTCATATTAACATCTTTAGATCCTTGACCAGATATTAATAACATTGAATTTGAAGTAACTATATTCTTTTTCCCTGGATTTATTAATTTAAAAAGAACTTTATCTTTCTTTTCTTTATCTTCTTTGTCTTCTTTATCTTTTGATTCTCCATTATCTTTTTTGTTGTCGAAATTTGACTTATTATCTTCTTTAGTCTTATCTTCTTCAATATTAATGTTTTCGATAATTAATGAATCATCCATATTCTTAATCTCAATAAAATCTTTTAAATTAACAACACTATCTCCAATAACCTCTTCTGCGCAGGACAGACTGTACATAGATATTAGCATTATTAAACTCATCATAGTAATCATATATTTTTTCATAATTCTGCCCTCCTTTATATTTTAAATATATATTATAAAAAATTATACTATCTTAAGTTATATTATATATAAATTATACACTTTTTATATTACAGTATCATTACAAAGATTTTAAGTTGATTTTACGTTAATATTTTATTTTAATTTTTATTTTAAGTCTTTAAAATAAGATTTTAACTATACTGTAGGAAGAAAAATTTTAAATTCACTACCTTCTGAAACTTTACTCCTAACAGCTATTTTTCCTTTATGTTCATCTATTATATGTTTAACGATTGAAAGTCCAAGACCAGTACCACCTAAATCTCTTGACCTAGCTTTATCAACTCTGTAGAATCTTTCAAAAATTCTTCCTAATGATTCTTTTGGTATACCCATACCATTATCTTTTACTGCAAAAATTCCCTTTGAATTCTTAGTATATAGCTTTAAATTTATTTCGCCATTTTTCGGGGTGTACTTTATAGCATTTGTGACTAAATTTAATACAACTTGTTCTAATTTATCCTTATCTCCATTTACATATACCATTTTTTTAGTATATTCATATTCTAATTGTTGATTTTTTTCCTTTATTTTAAGATCTAATTTCTTTAATACATCAATTACAATATGATGCAAATTAACTCTTTCAAATTTCCAATTAAGTTTTTTATTATCCATATGAGAAAGTTGCAACAAATCTCTTACAAGTCTTGCCATTCTATCTGATTCACCATTTATAACATTTAAGAAATTCTTAGCTAATTCTTCTTCCTCTAAAGCACCATCTAGTAGTGTCTCTGTATAACTCTTTATTGTTGTTATTGGTGTTTTAAGTTCATGAGATACATTGGCAACAAATTCTCTTCTCATAAGTTCCAGTCTTCTATTTTCAGTAATATCTTGGAGCACAAGTACAAGCCCAGAAGCTTCCTTTTCTCCTTTTCTAAGAGTTGTATATGTTGCTTTTAATGCTTTACCACTTTTGAATTCAATAATCCCACTACCTTTATGCGTATTTAATTCTTTTACTGATTTATATGTTAATTTATCACTGAATTTTAGCATGAGTTTATCATAATCAAGTTGCATATGTTCTTCTTTTAAATTCAACATCCTTAAAAAACTAGGATTATAATGAATTATATTTGAATCATCATCAACTGCTATAAGACCATCAGCCATATTGCTTATTATTACATCTAATTTTTCCTTCTCTGAAGATATTTCATCTAAGGTTAATTTTAATTTTGATGTTAGTATATTAAACATATCAGCAAGTTGACCTATTTCATCATTAGAATTCACATTAACCCTCTGGTCAAAATCACCTTTAGCCATTTTTTCAGCTATTTTTGTAACTTCATTTATCGGCTTTGTAATTGATGTAGACATTACAAAACCAAGTATTATAGTTATAAATAGAGCAACTAATGTACCTTTTAAAAATATCGCTCTTGAACTTTCTAATATATTATATATATCTGTAAGATTTGCTTTGGTATATATAATACCAATGACTTCATTAGATTTATTTACATACGGTATGGCCATATGTTTAACTCTTATATTATTATCTTTTTTATCAGTTATATCATCTTCAAAAATTTGATTATTTGCGCTTTTTAATATTGCTATTTCATTTAAGTCTTTTATAGCATTTTTATTTATAAAACTATTATTTGTTGATGCAATTATCTCATAATCCCTATTTGGATCTATTATAAATGCTTCATACCCTATTTGAAGTGGTATTTTTGATAAATTCGTTTGAATTTTTTCACGATTTTCATACATGTTGTTTTCTGGCAAAAACCCTTTTATTGAATTTTGAGAAATTGCTTTTAATTCTAATGTACTTCTATTTAAGTAGTATGATTCAAACTGTTTCGTTATAAATACACCAACTATAATCATAGCAACAAAAACAAGTAAGAAATATACTGATATAAACTTCCATCTTATACTGCTCTTAAACAAATTATTCACCTCTAAAGTAATATCCTACCCCTCTTTTTGTGATTATATGAGTAGGTTTTGATGAGTCATCCTCAACTTTTTCTCTAAGTCTTCTAACTGTTACATCTACAGTTCTAATGTCCCCATAGTATTCGTAACCCCAAACTCTTTCTAATAATTGTTCTCTTGAAAAAACTTGGTTCATTTTATCAGCTAAGAATTTTAGAAGTTCAAATTCTCTAACAGTAAGTTCTACAGTTTCATCTCCCTTTTTAACTTCATATTTCATAAGGTCTATAATAAGATTTCCTGCCATTATTTTATTTTCATCTTTTGGTTCTATTTTAACTTCTTCTTTTACTGCAACTCTTCTTCTTAGATTTGCCTTAACTCTAGCAATTAATTCTCTCATACCAAATGGTTTTGTTATGTAATCATCTGCTCCAAGTTCTAGTCCTAATACTTTATCAACTTCTTCTTCTTTTGCAGTTACCATTATTATTGGCATTGAATATTTCTCTCTTACTTTCTTACATACTTCAAAACCATCGTATTTTGGAAGCATTATATCAAGTAAGATAAGGTCTGGCTCATATTCATAGGCTTTAAGAATTGCTTCTTGCCCATCGTTTGCTACTTCTATTTCGTAACCTTCTTTTTTAAGGTTGTATTTAAGTATATCCGCTATTGGTTTTTCGTCATCCACTACAAGGATTTTTTCATTCATCAAAATCTCTCCTCTCAAGACATTTCTTTTAACTAAAATCATAGATATATTTTACATATATCTTCTACCACTAAATTATATTTATATTACTTATAAATTTCATTTTCATTATAAAACCATAAATTCCACTTAACATGGTTCAACCTTTAGTATATAACAAAAAAAACAAAAAATCATCTTTTTGTTTTTTTACTAATAAGATAATTTTTTATTTTTTTATTTATAGAACTAGGACAATTAATAAGTCTTTTCTCATGCCGCATGTTTGATATTGATGATTTAATTTTAAATACACTCGGATGTTATTGTGAGTATTATATTTTTCTTTTTAAAAAATAAAAAAACAGATTCCAAAGAATCTGTTTTTATTATTTAGTAACTTACATAACCAAGTGGGTTTTGTGGAACTCCATTTTTTCTAACTTCAAAATGAAGATGTGGTCCAGTTGATCTTCCTGTGTTACCCATTTTAGCAATCTCTTGTCCTCTAAATACTCTTGAGCCTTTAGATACAAGTAATTTGCTACAATGTGCGTAGTATGTTTGGTAACCATTTTCATGATTGATGATAACTATCTTTCCATATCCACTTTTCCAGCCTGCAAAAGTAACTCTTCCACCGTCTGCGGCTTTTATTGAAGTACCTGTACTATTTGCTAAATCTACACCTGTATGCTTTCTTCCCCATCTATAACCGAATCTTGATGAAACTCTACCTCTAGTAGGATTTACAAAATTACCATAAGCCATAGTTTTAGGTCTAGCTTTTGTTCCCTTAAGAACAACTTTTTTAACAGGATTTTTTACTATTTTTTCACCTAATATATTTTTATCTGAAACAATACCATTTATCTTTACTATTTCAGCCTTAACTTCTTTAATCCCTTCGCTACCACTAATCTTAACTTTCTTGCTTCCTGTATATAAATTAGAAGTATCTTCGTAAGCTACTTCATAAGGAATCTTTTCTTCAAATATTCCTTCTTCAACAACCTTTACACTTATGTATGGCTCTGGAACATTTAAGTTTATTTCATCTCCTATTTGAAGTCTTGCTATATCTCTTTTTGGATTTGCGCTTTCAATATCTTCTACATTTAATTCATATTTATGTGCGATGTCCCAAGCAGTATCACCCTTTTGCACTTTATATGTTTTTGTAGTTTCTTCGCCTTCTTTGATAAAATCATAAGCTTCATCAACTGTCTTTAGTAAAGCAAAATCATTTTTACCTTCCTTTACTTCAACCTCTTGTAAAAATCCTATTTCTTTTATCTTAGATTTATCTTCTTCAATAGCTTCATATGGTTCTTTTAACTTTTGGAATAGTTCATCTACTTCTTTTTTAGATTTTAGAGCAAACATCTCTTTTCCATCAATTAATATTAAATTCGAATCAATCGCTATTTCTATTGATTTTTCTAATTTTGTCTTAAGAAGCGAATCTGGTGTTATTTTATCTGAAGAAACATAAACTCTTTTATAATTTATATCTTCACCTATACTAACTTCATCTTTTATTTCTTCTGGTGCTTTTTTCTTCAAAGCTTCTATTATATCATCAACCATATGCTGATCTTTTATAGTACCTAACTTCGTTTCACCTAAGTACAATTCATAAGCAGCTCTTGATTGCATATACATTGTTCCACCTATACCAACAACTAATACTGCAATACAAGCAATCGATGCTATTTTTTTATTTTGATTTATGTATTTTATAAATCTATCTTTAAGATTATTAGAAGCAATTTCTTTAGAAGGTTGTTTAGAAGGTAATGTTTTTACTTTTGTAGGTTTAATATTTGTTAATTTACTTTCTTTATTCTCCTTATTAATCCTACTCATTCTTCTTTCTTCTACCGATTTTGTTCTTTTTAATCTAGTTGATTTTATATCATTTTTCTTATCTTCAATGATAGTAACTAGAATCTTAGGATTTAGTCTATCTTTATATTTTTTATCTATGGAATCACTTTTAGAGTGGTGTACAAACTTTTTTCTCTGAGTTGATTTTGGTTCTTCTTTTTTAGAGAAATTATCTAAAACATCGAAGACCATTTTCATAATCTTATGTCCAGACTTTTTAGAAGTTGTTTCTATGCGTTTTTTTCTTGGTTTCAAAACGTTTTTTTCTAAATCTTTGTTCTGGTTTTTTTCCATAAGAATTCTCCTTTCTATACAGCGTCTATTACATTATATCAAATATTACAGTTTCTTTACAATAGTAATTCACTATTATTACAAAAAAAAATTTTTCTACTGTATATACACTTGTTATATAGTCATTTTAAATATTATTTTTTTCACATTTTCTTTGTGCTATAATTCATTTGAGGTGATTTTTTATGTTTTTTAAAGAAAAAGTTCCTGTTGATCTTGGAGAAACCAAAATCAGCAATATATTTATAGATATCTTTATGCCAATGGCAAATGGCATATATGTTATGGTTTATTTACTTGGTTATAGATATGCTTGTGAAAAAGTTGAGAATATAAATAACAAAACAATCGCAAGCAATTTAAATGTCCCGCTATCAGATGTACTTAGTGCATGGGATTTTTGGGAGAAAAAAAGTATAATAAAAAAGCACAGAGAGTCTAATGAAGAAGGTGATTATTCAATAGAGTTTTTGGATTTATCAAAATTATATCTTGAAAATATGACACCAACACCTTCAGATTCATCTTATGTATCTACAACAACACTTATTGAGTCTGTAGAAAATGAAAATATAAGACAGATGTTTAGTAATATAAATTATATCGCAAGAAGAGATGTTACCCCAAATGAGAAAATGAAAGTATTAAAACTCATGGAAAAATATAATCTACCTGCAAAAGTAATAGAATTTGCATATGATTATGCTTTTGATAACAAACAAACTACACATATTAATTTTATAGAAAGCTTGCTTATAGATTGGTATGAGAAAAAATTAGACACATATGAAAAATTAGAAGAGTATTTCGCTTCTAAATCAAAACGATTTGCATCTTATAAAGAAATCTATAAAAAAATCGGTGTATTTAATACTCTTCCATCAGATAAAGCAAAAGCTCTTATGAACCATTGGCTTGATGATTTGAATTTTGATTTGGATATGATTCTAAAAGCATGTGAAATAGCTAGTGAAACTCTATCTCCAAAAACACCTAATCTAAAATATATAAATGGAATACTTGAAGATTGGAATAAAAATAATGTAAAAACATTAGAAGATGTCTTAAAAGAACAAGTTCTTTGGGATATTAAAAAGGAAGAGAATCAAAAATCAAAAGAAAATAATATAAATAAAAAAACTACTTACAAAACAAAATCTACAAAGTCTACAAAATTTCATAATTTTAAACAAAGAACAGATGAATATTCTTCTTTGGACTTAAAAAATATAGTCTTGAAAAGAAATAAGAAATAAATATAAATATTATATCCGCACTCCCAAAGCTCAAATAGTGGAGTTTTTGATTAAGATTGAGGAGGGAAATTTTTTGAATCAAAAAACTTTAAAAAAAATATTAAAATCCTATGAAAAAAAACGTGATTTAGCAATAAAAAATGCGGATTTTAAAAAAGAGAAAATATATAAAGAGATACCAAAATTAAAGCAAATAAATGAAGAAATAGTTTCTTTAGGTCTTAAAATGAGCAAAGAAGCCATATTAAATCCAGATAAATCAAAAGAAATCGCACTTAAAGTTAAAGATGAAATTACTAAATTGAAATTACAAGAAGATGAACTTCTAGCAACCTATCATCTTGATAAAAGCTTTTTAGAGCCTGAATTTGAATGCTTTAAATGTAATGATAAAGGATTTTTACAAGATGGTAAGAAATGTGCTTGTTTGATACAAGAAATGATTAGTGAAGCTTATGCAATGTCTAATTTGGGTGAAGTGTTTCTAAAAGAAAATTTCACGAATTTTAATATCAATTTGTTTTCTAAAGATAGATTTATGGATTATGATATTTCACCAAGAGAAAATATGATGAATATACTTTTGGAATCCGAAAATTTCATAAAGGATTTTAGACAAAAAAATGGAGATAATCTAATATTCTTTGGTGGAACGGGATTAGGTAAGACCTTTATGTGCAATTGTATAGCCAAAGAGCTTTTGGATAAGAATTTTTTGGTTCTTTATCAGACTTCCTTTAGAATAATGGAAGTTATCCAAAAACTTAGATTTAATAAATCAAAGGAAGCCTCATTACAAGATAGTTATGATTATTTGTTTGAATGTGACCTACTTATAATAGATGATTTGGGGACAGAACTTACATCCTCATTTACAACATCAGAACTGTTTAATATCATAAATACTAGAATTATAGAAAAGAAAAAAACAATAATATCAACAAATTTAGATCCAAAGGAGATTGCAGATTCTTATACAGAAAGAATATTCTCAAGAATATTTTCTCATTTTAAGGCATTTGAATTCTTTGGTGAAGATTTAAGATGGCAACAATAATATTATGACTTCCAAGACAATTTATTTGTTTTGGAAGTTTTTTTATTTATAAATAAAAATATTCAAAGTTAATTTAATACTTTATTGACATATTATAATCTAAGACCTAAAATTTAATGTATAATGTATGAATTTTATATTTTTAATATATAGATGTTAATAAACTTACATATTAAAACCAAAAATAAAAAGAGGTGATTTCAATTTACTCAATAGACGCAAAATTAATTTCAATAATTTATATAATAATATATTTTCTAAAAAACATATTGCTGTACATATTCAAAAATAAAAAAACTTTTGTTGCTTCAAATTTCTTGTTCCACTTATACATAGCCACACTTATATTTATAATCGGTAAATATATCGAAATTCCAATCGGTGGTACTACATTTCCACCTAATTTTATACCTTTTGTAGACTTGTTTGAAATGCAAAACTTTAATATCAAATTTTTTGTGATTATAATACTAAAAAATTACCTTGGAAATATATTAATATTTGTTCCTCTTGGCTTTTTCTTAATTAATAATTACAAAATCACAAAAATAAATAAAATAATAATTATTGGGTTTTTGACATCCTTAATATTTGAATTACTTCAGCTTATAGGATTTTTTTCTTATTCTATGTTTGATACAACAGATTTGATTCTTAATACTATAGGATGTATTTTAGGATTTTTTATATTTAAACAAAAAAAATATATTAAACATGGAGGTTTTATAAATGGATAAAATAAAAGTTCTTCTATACATATTTATTGTCAGTATAGGGCTTATGATTGTATAATTTCTTCAAGAAGCAATTAATTATAGTACCTTATTACCTAAGGGAATTTCTGAGAATTTAAATTTTATAATATATCAGATTGGTTACCATTTAAGTATAGTAACTGCAATTGCTGTTATTATAACAGGTTTATTATTTTTGAAAAATAATAAAAATTGTTAATATTTTCATGCTATAATTTTATTTAATATTTCAATTTAATACTTTATTGACATATTATAATTTAAATTCTAAAATATAACATATATTAAGAGTTTTAAATAAAAAAATAATTCTTAAGGAGCCTATAAAAATGAATAATCTAACAGAATTAGGACTAAATCTTGGTGTATTAGCAGTTCTTATATTTGCATTTATAAAAGTAAAAGAGCAAAAGAAAATTACTAAAAAAGTAAATGACACATTCATAAAAGATATTGAATTGTTATTAGATAAGTTGATGACAGATAAAGAAAGAAATAAAGAATTTCAAGATTTGATGTTAAAAAATATAGAAGAAAATAATAGATTGATGAAAGAATTAAGTGAAAAGTTAAAATAATAAAAATATATAATCGTTTTATATTAGACTTTTTTAAGGGGTGTATTTAAGTTGACTAGATGTTTTTGTAGAGTTCTTTTTATATTTGTAATGATTTTTTATAATATTATGATTTGTTATGCTCAAACTGATGATTTTGAATTTCTAAATTCAAATGGTGATTATGTAGAAATTAATATTAAAAGCACTCTAAAAAATCAAATTTCAAATGAAGATATTAAAGAGATTATAAGTTCCAATAAAGATATTAATTCTTTAACCATCGAAAAAATTCAATATATAAATACAGATATTAAATATAAGAAATATGTGTTTCCTTTTGGTTTGTTAAATACTAAAAATATTTATGATAAGAAATATTATTCTTATCAAGATTCCTTTATTGACTCCTTAGCTAAAGGCGAGAGTAAATATATTGATTATAATGTTAAATTTGATACTACAAATACTAAAATTAATAATAAAGTTAATAATAAAAAATTAAACAAATATAATAAATCTATTCCTTTGCAATTTAAAGTTAAAAGAGAATATTCAAATTCAAAGACTGATTATTTACTAGATGATTATTTTTTATTAGAACTTCCTAATAATTTTATATTTGAAGGATGCGATGAAAATTCTAAAAACAATAGCAGGGAATATAGATGCAAATTCTATATTGATGAAGGTCATACAAATTATTATTTAGAAAATAATAAAAATAATCCTTTGTATACAACTAAGTTCAAGGCTGTATCTAAATATATCTTCTATAGTGTTGATAGATATGTTAGTCAATATTCAAATTAAAAAATATTTAATGGAGGGATTTTTATGCAAATTACAAAAAATTTAAGCAAGTACAAATATTATTTTTTAGGAGCACTTATATATCTTATAATCAGTACCCTAAAAGCATTTTTGGCTAAATAAATCTATTTAGCCAATTTAAATTCTAATCAAGTAATTCAGAATATTATTCATAAAAACTAATATTATTGTAAGAATAACTATATTAATATATTTTTAACTAATGTATTCATATCTAATGAATAAATATGATTATCTAATATATTTTCATAATAAATGTACTCATCAAATATTTTGATATTTGAACATAAGCCATCAACAAGTTTCATTTTTTTAGTTCCATCTAAACTTATTTTATATAACGAACTGTTGTCACTTAAGTTTATATAATAAATAAATTTATTAAAAATATTAATATGAGTAGCTCTATCATTTGTTAATATTTGTATTTCCTCATCTAAAATGGAATACCTTGTAATAAAATAACTTTTTTTTACATTTACAAAATAAAGGAAACCTTTCCATAAATTAACTTTTTCAAAATTGCCATCTAATATTTTATTTTCTACATAGTTATTTAAATTGAATTTATAAATTCCTTTTTCGCTATCAGATTCACCATAATAATAAATACAATTATCTACTATATTTAAGTCCATTGGCGATTGTTTAGATATAAGAAATATATTTTCTCCATTTAAATCAATTCTATGTAAAGAACCATATTCAAAATCATCAGTAAAATAAATAAAATCATTATATATATTAAATTCAAAAATTTTTATATCATTTTTTATTGTATATATTTTTTTTAGATTCTCTCCATACTTTCCTATTGAGTATATAGATGAATCAGAGGTAAAATAAATTAAATCATTATATAGAATAATATTAGTAATTGAAAGACCACTAAAAATAATTATTTTTTCAAATGTTTTTTTATTTTTTTTATACAAATTCAAATCTTGATCATCTAATGGATTAAAAAAGTATATCCACTCTTGATCTTGGTCTACATAACAGTAATTAAAATTATTAGCTATCCCTTTTACTACAGATTTCATAAAAAACCTCCCAAATACTTATATACATAATATTTTAAATTAAATTAGAAGAAAAAGCAATATTTAATTTTGTAAAAAAGCCCCTGTCTTTAACGCTATATATTCTATTTTCTTGAAAAATTTAACACCAATAAGAAAATAAAGTACAGAATTCGTAATAAATGATATTATAAAAAGTGTATCAAACTCTGAAATGGAATTATTTTCAAAAAATAAATTGAATATAAAAAATTTTGCATGTGAAAAAGGAATCAGTATATTTGGTTGCTCTATTTTTAATATTAGGTAAAGAATAATAATTTTAAATATGCCAGATAACATTTGTATTTCTTTTGAAAAAAACGAAATACTAGATATTATGAGACCAATACCATACAAACTAAAGCTACCTAAAAAAATTATGAATATAAATAAATAAAATTTTGAATCTATAGAAATTTGAAAGAAAAAATAAAAAAAATAAATAATAGATAAAACAATTATTAAAGTTTTAATTAAATTAGTTAAAATTCTAGAAATTGTGATTTTTAGCAAACCATGCGGAGATAATATTAAATTCTCTATATTACCAGCATTCAATTCTCTTATCGTAATATTACCCACATAGGAGAACGCATTCATTATAATATAAAAAATTAAAATTAAAATTAAAATATATTGAATATCAACAATATCTTCAGCAATATTTTTTACTATTTTAAAGTATACCAAGTTGAAGATAATTAAATTAAAAATAAATAATATTAATAATTTTGTTTTATTATTCATAATTTCCCAAAATTCTTTAATTAAGTTTAATTTTATAAGTTTAAGCATTTTCTTGAATACCTCTTTCTTTAAAAAAATCTTCTTCCATAGAATTTTTTAAGAGATTTTTTGTTTTAATGTCTATAATTTTATTACCAAATTTAAGTATGGTATCAAAAAATTCGTGTATATTGTTTTTATTTATAGATATATGTATAATATTATTTTTAAATTCTATATTTTTTGAATACAATTTAAGTATTTCTTCTGATTTTTTTGATAGAATATTTTCAAAAGAAAGTTCTAATATAATTTTTGAGTTCTGATTATTTTCAAAATCATATATATTACCACAAAAATCAATTACACCATTACTTAAGATTATTATGTTATCAGCTACATCTTGTATTAAATCTATATTATGAGAAGTAATTATAACCGTCCTATCTTTTTTCTCTCTCTCGATAATCTTCTTAAATATATTAAGTGATTCAAAATCAAGACCTGTATCCGGCTCATCAAATATTAAAATTTTAGAATTTTTTATTAAAGTTATAATTAATGATAACTTTTGTTTCGTACCTTTAGATAATTTTGATATTATTGTATTCTCAAAATTTTCAATTTTGAATAGTTTCAAATAGTAATCAATTTTATTTTTTTTATCATTATACTTTAATGAATATAGTGATAAGTTATATTTTATGTTCTGCATCAAAGTAAGGTTTAAGTATAAATTTCTGGATTCACCAAGACTAGTAGATACATTTTTATGAAGAAAATTAATATTATATAACTTCTTGTTGATTGAAATATTGTCAAAATCATCAAAAATCAATAGACCTGACAACCCCTTAACTAAAGTTGTTTTACCAGCTCCATTTTTTCCAACAATACAATTTATCCTATTTGTTTTAATTGTAAAATTCAGATTTTTTAAAACTAAATTATTATTAAATTTT
The DNA here is from genome assembly GCA_045345765.1 of Peptostreptococcaceae bacterium AGR-M142. Taxonomy (GTDB): domain Bacteria; phylum Bacillota; class Clostridia; order Peptostreptococcales; family Peptostreptococcaceae; genus JAOARY01. The sequence continues at coordinate 1,426,030 of CP148265.1, read as the reverse complement.
TTACTAATATTGTTAAAATTTATTTCCAACTGCTATCCTCCTTATAAATAAAGTATGAGGTTATAAGGTATACTTTACTTATAAATTAAACTTAAGCAAGTGCTCTTAAAAAATTACCCCACGCAGCAACATCATCTCCTGGGAAAAACCAAGTAAATGTAGCAGCTGCAACTATACCAGCTGCAATAATAATATCTGTAGTTTTTCTCAAATTTAATTTTTTTCTTTTTATTTTTTTCATAGCTTTATTTAATTGTTGCTGTTTCTTTTTAGCATCCTTATACTTTTTATGATTTCTTATTTTTTCTCTAGTTTTTCTTGGAACATCACTTAAATCTTTACCATGTGAATCTGATTGATCTATTACATTTTCACAACCAATTTCATTTGATTTATTCATAGATTTATTTTTACCATAAACGTGAACATGCCATTGGTTGTTTTTTCCACCACAACCAGAACGAGGACTATCAACACGAACCTTATGGTTATCTATTGTAAAAACATCTTCAGCAGCAAATGCTAAGCTTGGAATACTAAGCATAAAAATCAAAGTTAATATTAATAATTTCGAACAAATTTTATTCATTACGACCATCTCCATTCTGTCAAAAAATTATGTATATTTATCCTTATAACCTCATTACTACCATAACAGTATAACATAATATTTTTTGTTATAAAAGCTTTTTTATTAAAAATTTTGTAACAAATTCATTAGAATAAAACTTAAATATAAACTGAACATTCCCCAACAAAATCTACAGATTGAATAATAAAAGTTTGCTATGAATTTGAATTGGATATTTTAGTGTCTAAAAAAAGACTTATACTTTTAAATAAACCTTAATAATTGTTAAAAATTTCAAAATCAATAAGCCATCGCATCCAAAGCCCCCCTTATTTTACCAATTTATAATCACCATTCTTCTGATTTTTATATTGCTTTAATTTGTTTGCAAAATAAAATCTATATGCAATTGCTAAAATCAAAAAAGCTATACAAACTACCAAAAATCCAAATTCAACCTTGCTCTTCATCAACAATGAAAAACTAAAAATACCTATCATCATTGATGATTTTAATAGCATTATTCTAAAACCATAGAATCTACCTAGATGTTTCGGATCTATATTTTGTTGATATGATGACAATATCTCTATATTATTATTTGATTGAAACACTCCGCTAAACATAAGTAAAATAAGACTTATCAAAAATACAATCTCTTTATTTACAAATAAATTAGACTTAAATAATATTGTTAGTATCAAAAAAGAAAAAAATACTATAGATAAATAAAATACATTCTTAGATATAATATTATAAATAGAATTTTGATTTTTCTTATAAAAAAATGCTCCCAAAGCAATACCCAAAGTCATTATTGAATCAAATAATCCAAACCTAGTGGAATTTAGACTTATAATATTAATCGCAAAATAAGGAAGTACAATTCTAAATACAGGTGATAGCAAAAATCCACTCAAAATATCAAAATAAAGCATATAAGACACCGACTTATCCTTTAATACATCCTTATAAAACTCTAAATTCAAATGTCTATTAGATTTTTCTTTTATAATCTTATTATCATCCTTAATATCTAAAAACATTTCACTAAATGCAGATAACAAAAAACTTAAACCATCAAAAGCTAATATAATACTAAGAGAAAAATACCTATATAATATTCCGCCAAGAATCCCACCTATTAACCATGAAAACTCCATTGAACTACTTGTTATTGAATTTATTTCATTTAAATTTTTCTTATCTACAATTGATGGTATTATTGAAAATACAGCAGTTTGAAAAAAATTACTTATTGTAAATATCACAAAATAAAATATGTAAAAATAAATATTCTTATCTATCTTTAATAACACAACTGAAAAACAAATATATAAAATTCCCCTTATAATATCACAAGCAATTATTATATTCTTTCTATTTAACTTATCTATAAGCGGGCTTAAATAAGGTGTTAATATAATTTCAGCTAATAATTTTGTAAGCCAATATCCCGCTATTAATTTAGTTGACATTTCCACACTAAAGCTTCTTAAAAAATAAAATATAATACATACACTAGAAATTGATGTACCCAAATTAGAGCTTGTCATTCCAAACAACAAAAGCGAATAGTCCTTGTTTTTTAATAATTTGATTTTGTCCATAAACTTCTCCCATTTTTAAATTTTTTAGGTATATTGTGTCTTATAATACATTATATACTTGATGTTTTCAATATAATTTTTATTTAAATAAAAATATAAAAAATATAGTTATAGGAAGTATTTAAGCTGTTTAATTCGATTTTTTGAAAGATAATTTATGTATTTAAATCAAAAATTGACTTTTTATACAAAATAATATATAGTTTAAGCATAAGCACTATACAAATTTTGTAATTAAAGGCGGTGTTCTTTTGGTTAATAAAAAAATCTCTTATGTACATATCATTCTAATAATAAGTTTGATTTTTAATTTCTATCTATATACTAACAATCAAAATCTAAAATCTTATAAACAAGAATTATTTAAAGTTTCGGTTTTGGACAATATAAGGACTTTAGATAGCAATATGAAAAACATAAATTCTTCTATTACTTATTTTAAAAATGAGGATTTTACGATAAAAGATTTTGAAATTTTTGCTGATATGCTTGATTTTTTGATATTTGAATTGCATGATATTGAAATGATATTTGAAATTGATGAGCTAGAAGATAAGAAAACACTCTTAACAAATGATGGTGATTCTTATAAATTACTTGTACTAAAAAAGAATCTTGAAAAAACTATCTATGATGAGATTGCAAACTATAGTATAAAAACTATTAAATATAAAGATTTATCTTATGAATTTAAAACATCTATAGATGAATTAGAAGTCATAACTAATAATTATTTTGATTATAGAGATAAAAAATATGGTTGGAAAGCTCAAAATTACGAGTTTATAAATGAATTTAATTTAAATGATGATGATTGGATATATTTCTTTGATGATATTGTAAAAATCCTTTATCAAAATTAAAAAGCTATCAGATTAAAAAATTTTAAAAAAAAGCTGTTGCAATAAGAAAAATGATACATCATATTGTGATTATTTTAAAATTTATAACACAATATATTGTAGCTAAATTTCTTAATGCGACAGCCCATTTTTAATCTATGCTTAGTATGACAGCTATATTTTTACTTTTAAAACTTTTTATCTACTTTGATTTTCTAAATAGACTTATTACCCTATTTAATCGTCTTTTATTCTGCCTCTTCTTCAAAAATATCAATACTCTCATAATCCTTATCAAAAGATTTAATCATATGACTATAAACATAAGCAAACTTTGTAATATTATCTTTCTTTAATATCTTCTTTGCATTCTTTGGATTTTTTAATTCATCATCATAATAATTATTCGCTTCTTCAAATTCATCTATTATCGAATCTATTGTTTTTAGCATTAATTTCAGATTAGCTTCATTTATTTTCTTATCTTTATTTTCTTCTAATTTAGCATACTTTAATTCTGTATCAAACTGTTCTAATGCTGTTGCAAAAGTATATACAGACAAAACATTATCTTTATCACGAGTTAAATAACCTAAATTATAAAAGTCTAAATGGTATTCTTCTAAAAACGTTATTCCTGTATTATCTAAATTTTCATATTTAAATTCTTTATTTTTAAGTCTATAATCTATATCTTTTTTTATCTTCTTTGCTTCATCAATAGCATTTTCTAATTCATTATAAAATATTTGATCTTGAGTATCATAATTTAAGTCATAATAATATGCTTTTGCATTTAAAATATTTATATTCTCTTGTAAATCTATAAATAAAAACATAAATAGCAGCACAATAACACTTATAAAACTAATTTCTATTCTATATTTTCTTAAATATTTCTTCATTCCATTCCCTCAATTCTAATTTATATGGTCATCATTGCTTTCTTTTGCATTTAACTGTTCATATACATAAACAAACTTAGATTTTTTGAACATTTTTTCACCCCTTTTAATAATTTTTAACTAATATAAATTTATCATATTTTTGACATATATTTTGTACTATTTATCTTACAATAAATTTACAAAACTGATTTTTTTAAGAACAATCGAGGTTTTTATAATATAATTTATCTTTTTTATAATATAATTGTTTCACATGAAAACAAATTATTGATGTAATTTTCTTTTCTTTTCTAAAGCCTCTTTAAATTCCTTATCCAAAATATCATAATCCTTATGTGTAGGATCTACTATACTTAATTTGGATAATATATTTGTTATTTCATTTTCTATCACAAGTAGCTGTTCTTTTTTTAATTTATCTGCTTTTAAAGTTTTATTTTTTTTATTCTTTTGCTTTTTTAATTTATTTTTATTCTTTGAGTTATCAACTTCATCCTTTATCTTATTTATATTTTCTTTCTCATATGCTTTATTTATTTCTTCCTTGGCTACAAACTCCTCAAAACTATATTCAACTCTTTTTATCTCTTTATTTTCAAACAAGAGTACTTTATCACAAACAGCCTTTGCAAAATATCTATCATGCGAAACAATTATAAGGCTTCCACTATAATCCTTTAAGGTTTGCTCTAACATATATCTGCTTTTTATATCTAAATGATTTGTAGGCTCATCTAATATTAATAAATTATTCTCTTCAATTATCATAAGAGCCATTTTAAACCTTGTTTTTTCCCCAAAACTAAGGGATTTTATTTTATGATTAATCATATCATTTTTTATTCCCATATTATTTAATAGAATCTGAAACTTACCTCTTTTTTCATTATTCATATTATCAAAATAAGAATACAAAGTTCTTTCATCGTCTAAATTGCTAAGAGTTTGGCTTAGATATCCTATTTTAAGATTAGGATTTATATATATACTACCCTCATCTAATTCTAATTTTTTTAGAATCAATTTTATCAAAGTTGTTTTTCCACAACCATTTAGACCAAACAATAATACTTTTTCTTTGGATTTGATATAGAAAGAACTTTCTTTAAATATAACTCTTTCATCGTAGGATTTCTTTATATCTTTTGCTTCCAATACAGTCTTTCCTGTTTTTATATCAGTTACAAAATCAAATGTAACTTTAGCCTCTTCTATTGGTTTACTAACACCTTCTAGATCAATCTTTTGAAGTTTTTTAATCTTTGACTTTATCTGTTTGTCTTTTTTCTTCGCTCTAACTCTATACTTTTCTTTAAATCCTTCCTTTTTAGTAGAATCTCTATGACCTTTATCCGACCAAGACTTGAGTCTTTTTATTTCTTTATCAATCTCTTGTTTATAATTTTCTTGAATCCTATATGCATTATAATGAGTCTTTATTTTTAAGTCCTTTTGTTCTCTATACCTAGTATAATTCCCATCATATATATCTATGTTTTTATTTAGTATCTCAATTATTTTATTAGTAGTTTGATCTAAAAAATATCTATCATGAGATATTATAATTATCGTATTATAATAATTATTAACTTTCTCAATAAGCCAACTAATCCCCTCAAAATCCATATGATTTGTGGGTTCATCGAGTATTATAATATCTGATTTTTTGGTGAATATATAAGCCAAAGATATCTTTAATTTTTCTCCTTCACTCAAATTATTAATTCTTTTATCCTCTATATCTTTTATATTATCAACATTTAAAAGCTTTAAATCATTTAAAAATATCTTAAATTCTTCTTTGTTCATATTTCTTAGGTATTCATTTAATAAATCATCATCCATCAAATTATCTTGTTTTAAATAATTTATTTTTAGATTTTTTTTATGATATTTTAAATAACCTTTAAAATCTTCTTTGCCACAAATTATATCTACCAAAGTAGTTTTTCCACAACCATTGTCTCCAATAAGACCTATTTTTTCATTCGCCTCAATATTTAAATTAAGCTTATCCAATATAAGTTTTTCGTCATATTCTTTTATTATATTTTTTAATTCTATTAGCATAGAAACACTCCTTCATATTATATTTTTATTTCTATTTAATTTTAATTATTAAAATTCAATCAAAATTTTATTTCTATAATATTTAAGTGCATAGCTAAAATATATTTTTGGGTACAAAAAAACCAGAGCTATAAACTAACTCTGGTTGTAAATTTAATATATCATCATTTCATATAATATAAAGCCATCAAATATATTACTAATAATAAGTATTATAAATCTACAATCATTTATCACCTAACTTAGATTAATATAATTATTTTATTAGTATTTGATAGCAACTTACTTTATGATAAATTTAAATTTAATATAAGAAGTTAATATTTTTAGCATTATGCACAACAAAAAAACTTTTATCAAAACTTTGATAAAACAGTCTTTCTTGCATATTATAAAGTTCTCACCTTATCTAGCTAAAAATATAGTATACATCGCTTCTCCTTTTTTATTAAATATTTTTATCATTAATATTATATCATAATATATGTATATTTTTCAAAATATATTTTATAAAATAAATTATAATAAAAAAATTTTTTGTAATATACTAATATCATATCTTCTAAGTTAATTATTTGTTTTTACATATATCTTATTATATGTCTTTATTACTTCATCATTTTTTATAATATCTATTATAAAAATCTGTTTAATTTCTTTATTTTCATATTTAAAATATGAAGAAAATAATAATTCTACATCTGTATCTTCTATTTTTATTTCAAAAATTTTTCTTGCATTTGCTATTGTGTTTTCAAACTCTTCATTTGTGATTTCATCTTTTATATTCTCATCTTTTTGTAAAAATTTTAGGGCTTTATCATATTCTTCTTTAGAATATGGTCTTTTTTCATTATTTCTAAAATAATAAATTTCCTTTATATCATAGTCATTTATAGCAAGACCTATATTTGGTATTACACTTTCATCATCCAATTTATATAGCCCTATATAGTCCATCTTATCTGATAATGCCTTGTACTCTCTATTATTTTGATCATCAAAAAAATTTCCATCTTCGTTTTGCTTTAGTTTTCTATAATAATAAAGTTCATAAAATGTTTTATTCTTATCATCTATAAATTTCACATATTGTGGGTATGGGTTATTTATATTCTTTTCTTTTATTTTTTTTGATGGGTCTTCAATTTTTTCAATAGACACATAACCATCACCATATGCTCTACCTATATATATCTTTTGCAAAAAATCATCTAAATTGAATGTTTCCTTTTTATCTACAGATTCACTGCAACCAATTAAAACTAAGGGTATTAATATAAATATTGTAATTAATTTTCTCATATTACGCTTCTCCATATTCATTTTATTTGTGCATATAATAACTACATATTTACATTTAAATAATTTAAACTAATCTATCATTAGATTACATTATATCATTATATTTTGTTATTTTGTATTTACAGACCTTACATAATTCTTAAAAACTATTACAAAAGTTTTTAAACTATTGATTTTTTTCTTTTTTAACTATAAAATCTACTTAAATATTTTAATTTTTTACAATTTTACAAATGTTTCTTTATAAAAAACTAAAGGATGTGTTTATATGTTTATAATTGAGATTGAAGAAGATAAATTATCTTTTGATAATAAAAATGACATAAATAAATACTTACACAATTTATATACTAAAAATTATTTTAAAAAATTAATCAATATAATAGACTCAAAGACTAAAAACAAATTAGAACTTAGTTATTATAATGAAGATAAATCTTTTTTGTTCTTTAATCCTGATGATGAAATTCTTGATATGATGGTTTCTTTTGATAAAAATAATAAGAAAAAAGATGAAAGTATTAATCTTTATGAATTTGAAGATGTTTTAGTCAGTAGATTTAAAAAATTTAATCTTATTGATTATAAGATAGCTTTAAAAATCATAGATGAATTTTTGGATGAGGGCAAAATAGATAATTATAAATATTGTTTTCATGTTTGGTAAAAGAGATTTGTAATTCTTATATAAAATATAAATAATATCAATTTATTTAAGGGGGAGATTTTGTTGAAATTAAAGCATTTGTTTTCTTTTATTCTAGTATTTTCTTTTGTATTTTTTAATATTCCAATATGCAATGCCTCAAAAACAAATCAAGAAACATTATGCCTTGAAAAAAATATAAAGGGTGATATTTTGTATGTGTTTACAACAGTTGAAACAACTGGAGAAGGTAGTGATAAAATGATTACAGATGTAATTGATACTTGGGTTGAAATTCCTGATAATGTAGAGTATTATCTTTCTTCAAATAAAAACTATCAACTAAGTGGTTATTATCCTACTAATCGTGTTGGTTTTCATGTTAGTGGCATTATAGAAAGAAAAACTCCAGAAACTATAACTTTTGATTTTAAAAAAATATTTAAACCAAAAATTCCTATAAATAAGCCTATGCTAGCTTTAGCAACCTGTACTTTTGATACTTTCAATGAATATTTTGATATTAATTATAATAGCTATTTAACGATTGATGTAACTAGCAATTATTACACAAGGAATTTATATAAATTCACAGCTACATTTACCATAGATGAATTTACAACTCCAAATGAAGATAATACTATATTATATAAAACAAAAAAGAATATTTAGCAAAGAGGTTTTTTATATGACTAATATAACAAAAAAAGGCTATATACATGATAGTCTTGTTGAATCTTATTTTATTGATAGTAAAAATAAAAAAATAGTATTAAATCTTTTATTTGATGATGGCTATGATAGAGTAAAAGTCAATGTAACTTTTAAAAATGTTTTAACTCACTTATTTGAACATAATTTAGATTATAATATTATATATTCTATTGACTTATTTGGATTTTATAATTTTATGAAATTCTACAAAGACTATATTTTAAAAATGTACTATTATGGACTTTCATCTAAACTATCTTTAGATTTTAAAAATCAGACAGAAAAAAATAAGATTAAACTCTTAAAAATAGCCCTTAATAAAAATGATTATTTAATCTATAACATAGATTCGAGCTTAGGACTTTATGGTTTTGTTATATGCAAAGATGTTGAAGTAGAATATTTAGAACATATACAACTAAAAAAAGAAGAGTAATCACTCTTCTTTTTTTTTATTTATATCATATATTAAAATATATTTTCTCTTACTATTGTTTGGCTTCTCTTTGGTCCAACAGCTACTATTGGAATATGAACGCCACATATTTCTTCTATTTTATTTACATATTTCTTTGCGTTTTCTGGTAGATCTTCAAACTTAGTTACATTAGTTATATCTTCCTTCCAACCTGGAACCTCTTCATATACTGGTTCGCATAATTCTAAATCTTCTATATTAGCAGGGAAATCTCTTACTATTTCTCCGTTTATCTTATATCCATTACAGATTTTTATTGTATCTATACCGCTTAATACATCTAATTTAGTAAGCGCTAAACTTGTAAGTCCATTTGTTCTTACAGCGTATCTTACTATTACACTATCAAACCATCCACATCTTCTTGAACGACCTGTAGTTGTTCCAAACTCATGTCCAACTTGTCTTATTCTTTCTCCCATATCATCAAATAATTCTGTTGGGAAAGGTCCTTTACCTACTCTCGTTGTATAAGCCTTAACAACTCCAACAACTTCATCAATCATAGTAGGTCCAATTCCTGTACCTGTACAAACTCCACCAGATACTGGATTAGAAGAAGTTACAAACGGATAAGTTCCAAAATCAAGGTCTAATAAAGTTCCTTGAGCTCCTTCAAATAATACTTTCTTTTCCTTAATACATGCATCATATAAAGGTATTGAAGTATCTATTACATGCTTAGCTAATTTCTCAGCATAACCCATGTAGTTTTCATATATTTCTTCAAAGTCAAAACCATCAACATCATAAACAGCTCTAACTAGTTTATTTTTTGCATCTACATTTCTTTTTAATTTTTCTTTGAAAGTCGGTGATAACATATCACACATTCTAATACCGATTCTTTCAGTTTTATCTTTATAACATGGACCTATACCTCTTTTAGTAGTTCCTATGTTATTTTTTCCTCTTTTTTCTTCAGCTAATACGTCTAATCTCTTATGGTAAGGGAATATAACGTGAGCTCTTTGATCTATTCTTAAATTATCAACTTTAATTCCTTTTTTATCCAAATAATCAATTTCATTAAGAAGAACTTCTGGATCAATTACTGTTCCAGCACTTATAAAACATTCTCCATTGTATAATATTCCAGAAGGAATTAAGTGTAATTTATATTCATTTTCTCCAACAACAACTGTGTGTCCTGCATTGTTTCCGCCAGAGTATCTAACAACAACCTCTGCTTGTTCAGCAAGAAAATCTATAATTTTACCTTTACCTTCATCTCCCCATTGAGAGCCAACAACTATTAATCTAGACATATTTTTCACCTCATGAAACGGAAATTTTTGCAAAGCCGAACGCTTTACAACTAATTGTAACAAATATTCGTAAATAATGCAATGAGTTTTTAATTATTATTCAAGTTAAATTCTCCTGTTACAGTTTTTACAGTGATTTTAAAATCATTTTTATTTTCTTCCTTATATTCGCCAATTATACCTTGATTCTTATTAATCTTCTTATAATTATTCTCTATATCAAAATCTGTCTTACCTGAAATAGTGCTAAAATAATAATTAGCAGAAAAATCTTTAGATACATAAAGTTCTATATTTCCAGAGACAGTATTTAATATAGCTTCGTCAAATATATCAGATTCTAATTCAATTTCACCAGCAACATTATTAGCATTAATCTTTGAATATTCCCCACCAATAGATATATACCCAGAAACATTCGTTACAATTAAATCATCATATCCATTTTCTATATCTATATTTCCAGAGGTATTTGAAATATTTAAATTACCAACATCTGCTGTGTTAATATATCCTGTTATGGAATTTGCATGTATGCTTTTTAGTTCATAGTTGTTTGGAATAATTATATCTACATCATTTAATTCCAAAAAACCAATTTGATTTTTAGAATTCTCATCTATTTCAATTTTTAAAGTTTTATTTTCTAATTGAGTAATTACATCATAATTATTATCTTTTTCAGACTCGATAATAACTAATATATCTTTTCTATCTTCTCTTTTTATTGTTATTGGCATCGACTGTGTTTTTACACTTATTGATTCCACTTCTTTTACATCATAAGTATATGTCTTACCATAATCTGTTATATTCTCTTTTGTTTTTATTGATATATTAAATTCCCCACCATTCCCATCTGTTTTTACACCTGCAAATTTAAAAAATAACGTTGACATTAGTGCAGATATCAAAAACAATATAAAGAACACTAATATAAATCTCTTCTTCATTTTCCGCACCACCTTTTAATCTTTACATCTCCATTCTAATTTAAAATTATTTAATTTGATTTTTTCTGATTTACAATCACTTGGTAAACTTGGACCTGATAAACTAAGACATACTACTGAAAAAATCATAAATACTATAAATAACGCACTCATTATCAAAATTAATTTTTTCAAAATCTCACCCCTTTATATTTAATAAGAACAATAAGTAATATTATTTAAAACCATCTTACAAATGCTTAATTAAACACTTTTTATAAGTCTAACATTAAATAATATATAAGCTTTTGTTAAATTAAATATAAATTTGATTGCTTTTATTCCAAGTAAAATTAGCACTACACCTAAAAATAATAAAGCTATACCACCAAAAACCAATCCTAAATTACCTAAAGCTTGATTTTGAAAGTTCATGTTAATATTTATATATCCAGTAAAACCAAGTAACGGCTCTAAAACTATCGCTAACGGCACTGCAATACCTATAAAAATAAAACATAAAGCTACTATAAGTATACAAAATGCCAATACAAGAACTGATATATATGGACCTAGCACGAATGTTATATTAAAAAACATAAGTGCTATAAATGCAATTATTGCCTTTATTCCAAATCCCGAACTATCACCACTTAATCTATCTATATTGAAAATTTTCACATCATATCTTCTTGCAACTTCTTTTGGTGTTCCTATTATTTTTACAATCTCATCCACATGTTTTCCTTGATCCATAAAGGTATTAAAACAATCCTCATACTCGTATAATATTTTCTTCCTTTGTCTATCATCTATATTTCTAAGCAAATCATAAAGTTCATCCATATAATCTTGTTTAGTCACTTAAACCGCCCTCCCTCTTATAATTAAACTATACTCTACAAATCGCATAATTTCAATGCTTTTAATGTTTTTCTAATAGTATTTTAATATTTTAATTTCAATCTAATCTAAATAATAGATTTATGTTCTTAATAACAAGGTACATCTAATTTACTTTATGTTTTTCAACTCTTTTATTAGGTATATTTATAAATAGAAATCAAAAAGGAGGGAGAACATTTTGAACAATAATGAATTTTCTCATTTCAAAAGATATATATTAAGCAAATTCTCGCATGAATTTAACACTCCTTTAAATATAATTTTGAATATGGTGAACTTTATAGAACAGAAAAATAAAGATGATGAAATATCAACCTATTTAAAAAATATAAAGGATGAAAGCCTTAAAATAAAAGAACTTTTAAACAGTCTATATTATATAAATAATAATTTAAAAACAAATATTAATTTTGAGCATTTTAATTTAAAAGATCTTGTGTCCAGCTTAGAACAAGAAATTTCAAATAAATATTATCTGAAAAAACTAAAATCACATATTGAAATCTATGAAAATGTTCCGCTTAACTTGGTAGGAGATTACAAAAAAATATACAAAATTCTTTATAACCTTATGGATAATAGTTTCAAATTTACTGATGATGGATTTGTTTCTATGTTAATAAAGCTTAGCAATCAAAAAGAGGAATTTATAACTTTAGAATTTATAATTGAAGATAGCGGTGTTGGTATTTCTAAATTTAATTTAGATAAAATTTATGATGCCTTTTATCAAGAAGAAAATTGTCTTGAAAGAACTTATGAAGGACTTGGCATTGGACTTAATGTAGTTAATAATTTAGTTAATCTTTTAGAAGGGTCTTTAAACATTCAGTCCATAAAAAATAGAGGTACTAAAGCCAGTATTAAACTAGATTTAAGAAAAAAATTCATGGATTTTGGTGATCTTATAAAAGAACCTACATTAATAGAAAATAGTAGTTTTTTTGTTATCAATAATAAGATTATGACCAATGAACTTATAAATGAATTTTCAAAGGATTTAAAGCTTAAAAATTATAATTATTTAGATTTTGATGGGTTTTTAGAAAATAATTTAAATATAAAAAATAATTTTGTTGCTGGATTTATAGATTATGATATTTTAGAAAAAACTTCATTCAAAACAACTAATAAATTTATAGACTATATATCTAAATTTAATCTATCCATATATATTTTAGCTTCCAAAAATGTTAGCAAATCAGCATTATTACCTATTAAATATAATAATTATATAGTAACACCTTTAAATAAATCTGTACTATATAACAGCATATTAGAATCTATAAGTATAAAGAATCCTAAATTAATAGAAGATAAATCAAAAGAAATTAAAATAAAGAATCTAAAAAAACTAAATCAAAAAAGAGTATTATTGTTAGATGATAGCAATATAAACCTCCTTATTAGCAAAGAGCTTCTTGTCAGCTTAGGATTTTATGTTGATGATTTTAATAAACCTTTAGAAGCCTTAGAATATCTAAAGGATAATCCTTATTATGATTTAATCATTACAGATATAGAAATGCCTTTATTAAATGGTTATGAATTTGCTCTAAAAATAAAAAATGAACTTCAGTTAGATATACCAGTAATTGCCCTTTCAGCAGAAAATAAAATTGATAATTTAGCAAAATACAATTTAAAAAATCATATAAAAAAACCTATTGATAAATTACAAGCATTAGAAGTTCTTTCTTCTTTATTTGATGATATTGAAAATAATATTTCCAATGATATTTCCAAAGATTTTTTAAATATCGGTATTAAAAATGAATCCAAAATACCCTATATCTCTAGTATTGATTTTGAACATGCACTTAATAATTTAAATAATAATGAGAATTTACTTCAAAAAAGTTTAGTTGATTTTTTTAATACCTATAAAAATTTTAAATCTGATTTTTTCAAATTAAAAAATGAAGAAAAATCTAGGTATCTTCACACTCTAAAAGGTCTTAGTGGTACACTTGCTAATATTAATTTATTTAATGAATCTAAGCAATTAGAACTTAAATCAAAAAAAATTGATATATTCGAAAGTGACTTAGATTTTATTAAATTCAAAAAAACTATGCAAAAATTTTTAAATGAATTAAAAAATATAAAATTACAAAAAACAGAAGTGGACAAAGATGATTTTAATCTAGATAAATCCAAAATATTATTTGATAATCTATCTATAACATTGTCAAAATATGACCCTATTTCCAGCCATGATATATTAAAAAAAATTGATAAATATATTTATCCAAGCAATATAAATGTAGAAATTGATTATCTAAAAAAATCATTAAAAAAATATGATTTTAAATCAAGTTCTAAATACTGTAATAATATTAAAAATACATTAAATAAAGTAGGTGATACAAATGAATGAATCGAAACCTCTTATTTTAATAGTAGATGATTTTGCAACTAATTTGGATATACTTGTTGAGATTTTAAAAAATGAGTATAGAATAATGGCCTGTATAAATGGGTTTGATGCTTTAGATGCAATAAAAATACAAATTCCTGATTTGATATTATTAGATATAATGATGCCTAAATTAAATGGATATGAACTTTGTAAAATTATAAAGAAAGATTATAAAGACTTAGATATCCCTATTATATTTGTTTCAGCCATTGAAGATGAAAAAAGTGAAGCTAAAGGGTTTGAACTTGGAGCGGTTGACTATATCAAAAAACCTTATAATCCTTTGGTTGTAAAAAAAAGAATAGAAACACATCTTACACTCAAACTTATGAGAGAACAATTAAAAAATCAAAATATAATATTAGAAAAAGAAGTATCTAAAAGAACCACAGAACTTGAAGAAACTCAAAATGTAACAATTCATACATTGGCAAATCTTGCAGAAACTAGAGACCCAGAAACAGGTGGACATATAATAAGAACAAAATATTATGTGAAAATACTGGCAGAAGAACTTCAAAAGACCGATAAATATAATTTCTTAACAAACGAATATATCAAAAATCTCTTTAATTG
The DNA here is from genome assembly GCA_045345765.1 of Peptostreptococcaceae bacterium AGR-M142. Taxonomy (GTDB): domain Bacteria; phylum Bacillota; class Clostridia; order Peptostreptococcales; family Peptostreptococcaceae; genus JAOARY01. The sequence goes on along the minus strand of CP148265.1, from coordinate 1,410,782 downwards.
TGCTGCTTTACATGATGTTGGTAAAGTTGCAGTAGAAGATAGGATATTAAAAAAACCAGGTAAATTAACAAAAGAAGAATTTGAAGATATGAAAAAACACGCTTATTACGGTAAAAATGCTTTTATGAATGCGGAAAAATCACTTGGCAAAAATTCATTTCTTAAATTGGCTACAGAAATAGCTTATACTCACCATGAAAAATGGGATGGAACAGGTTATCCACTTGGACTTAAAGGTGAAGATATTCCAATTAGCGGAAGATTAATGGCAGTTGCTGATGTGTATGATGCTCTTATTAGTAAGAGAGTTTATAAAGAAGCTTATTCTCATGATAAAGTTGTTTCCATAATTGAATCTGAATCAGGTAAGCATTTTGATCCTCTTTTAGTTAAATTGTTTTTAAATATCAAAGATAAATTCTATGAGATTGCAAAAAAATATAAAGACTAATTTTTAAACTCTTAAAAAAAATACCACTTTTAAAATTAATCTGTCGTGAGTGAGTGAGTAAATATATTTAGTTTTATCTTAAAATAAATAATAAAATAAGCCTCTAAATATATAATTTATATTCTAAGGCTTATTTTTTGCTGTTTTTTAATTTCATAAATGAATAGTTTTTGATTAAATAATCTATAATTGTCCACATGATAGGCTCTTCTTTTGTGGATAACTCCATGAGGTAAAATTTGCATTTAATATCCCTATTACTAATAACGAAATCTTTTTTATACTTTTTATATATTTCATTTTGATATAAATCAACTTTTGAAATATCAATAGTTTCATAAATATCTTTAATTTTTTTGAATTTCATGTTCTTGTATAATTTTATAGCTCTTTGGTTGAATGATGCTACTCTAAGATAAATTTTATTATAATCTAATTCTTTAAAATACCAATCCAAAAACATCTCAAGAGCTTTAGTTCCATAGCCTTTTGATACAAATCTAGAATCTATAACAATACCAAGTTCTGATATTCTTCTTATTTTTTTTATATCTCTAAGTGAAATATAACCAATTAAATTTTGATTTAAATATATACTATAACATCTTCTATATTTATTATTTTTCACGTGAAACCATTTATTTTTTTGTTCCTCTGTGAGTATTGGAAAATTGTAATCATCAAATAACTTATCCACAAATCCAACCCAATTATCCATTTTATCAACATCTTCTCTTGTCATTTTTTGAATTTTTAATCTCGCATCCATCATACTCACCTCCCAGTAATCTAGCTATTTTTTGATATTATATATCTACCCCAATTACATATATATTTATTCACAGATTTTATCCACAGTTCCTGTGGATAAGTTTTTATAAAATGTCGAAAAATCAGAATTTTTTATAGATATGAAAAAATTCTACAATCAATTGTAAACTATATTAAATTTTTTACACTTGATATTAACTCCATTTTGAATTATTATTAAATCATAGAATTTTTTACCACTTTTTATTTATTTTTTCGTTCTTTAGGGAGGTTTTTTATGAAAAAAATTTATTTTATAGTTATTTTATTTCTTGTAATAATGATTTGCTTCTTTTTTGAATGCAATAATAATAATTTCACAAAAAATACAAGCTTAAATTGTATTCAAAATGAACTTAATTTAGAAAGAATAATATGATATCTATTAATATAGTTAATAAAAAAGCTGTTAACTTAAGTCATTTTTCTTAAGTTAACAGCTTTTTTATTTAATCTTCTAAATATTTTTTATTTCCACTTCTACCTTTTTCATTTATCTCTTTTATTGCTTTTTGATATTTTTTTATAACTTCATTATCAGTTTCATTTTCTATAAGTTTGTCAAACCCTTTTTTGTAATCAGTAAAAGGTCTTAATTCATTTGCTTTTAATACATTTTCTATATCTTCTTTAGACGGATTGTTCTCTATTACATTTTTTATTACATCAAAATTATATTTTAAGCAATATACTTTTTCACTTTCTTCTATATTTTCGCTATTTATTATCTTAAATATAGCATTTTTATCAGACAAATCTCTTAATGCATAGATTGAAGAATTTCTTATACTATTCTCATCTGCATCTTTTTTATTATCTATTGTATTATCTATATAATTCATACACAGATTTATAAATTCCTCTTTGATTTCTTCTTCATTATCTAAATCAAATTCTGATATATATTTAGATTTTATTTTTAAAGCTCCTGAGATTTGATGCTTTGATTTGTTTTTTCTATCATCTATTATTTCGTTAGCTATTTCATATGCCTTTTTGGTATCCAAATCATATAGCGATTTTAAAGCATTAAAACCTAGTTCTTCATCGTTATTTTCTATTATTTTTAAGAGTTGATCTATTTCTTTTTTTATTTCTTCTTCACTCTTTAAATCAAAACTATTTATAAAGAGCAATTTTATTTCATCATTTATATTTTCACTTGATATTATAGTACTTACAAATTCAGCTATTTCTTCTTTTTTATCTATATTTTTTGCTATATAATCCTGAGCTACTATATATTTAGTTAAATCTTCATATTCTTCGTTTTTTAAAATAGACATTAAATTTTCATCATCTATTTCTTTTTCTTTTAATGTATCTATATATAATAAAATATAGTTTGGATTTTGACCAATTTCTAAATCTTGATTTTTTATTATGATATTCATTTCATTAATTATATATTCTACCTCATGTTTTTTGTATTTATTTATAATATCTTTCTTCTTTAATTTTTCATTATTTGATTCTTCTTTTCTTGTATTTTCATTTTTAATATTTATATGCTTATCTTGTTTTTGTACTATACTAAACACTCCCAAAGTAAGCACCGAAATTATACCTAATACAAAAATAAATTTATTTTTCTTCATAAAACCACCCCTTTTTATTTCTTCTAACAAAACTAAATTTTTAAATAATCTTTTAATATTAAGACTTCTTTTTTAACACTATGTTTCTTTTTTTATTTCTTAATATGATTATAATTAATAATAATTAAAATTTTATGAGTTTTTCTTATGTATTTTATTAATTTTATAAGTTAAATCAAAAAAGGATTATCTAAATTCTAATTTTAGATAATCCTTTATATTTACATTGGTCTAGCAAGATTATGAAACTTTTGAAACTCTCCTAACCATGCTAATTCTATTGAGCCTGTTTCTCCATGTCTATGTTTTGCAACTATTATTTCACCTATATTTTTCTTTTCTGAATCCATATGATAATATTCATCTCTATAAAGGAACATTACCAAATCCGCATCCTGCTCTATTGCTCCAGATTCTCTAAGATCTGAAAGTATAGGACGATGGTCGGCTCTTAATTCTGGTGCTCTTGATAACTGCGAAAGTGCTATTACTGGACAATTAAGTTCCTTTGCAATAATCTTTAATGAACGTGAAATCTTTGATATTTCTTGTTGTCTACTCTCTACCTTACCATCACTTTCCATAAGTTGTAAGTAATCTATAAGTATCATATCAAGACCGTGTTCAATCTTTAATCTTCTGCATTTTGACCTTATTTCCATAATAGTAGTCCCTGGGGTATCATCTATATAAATCTTAGACTTTGATAAAACACCCATCGCTTCTATTATCTTTGCCCATTCATCATCAAGATTTCCATTTTTTATTTTATTAAGTTCAACATGTGATTGTGCTGCTATCATACGTTGAATCAGCTGTTCTTTTGACATCTCCAAAGAAAATATCGCAACAGATGCCCCGTCTATAAGTGCAGCATTTTGTGCTAAATTAAGTGAAAATGCAGTCTTTCCCATAGCTGGTCTTGCTGCTACAAGTACTAAATCGGTTCTTTGAAGACCATTTAATTTTCTATCCAAATCTATAAAACCAGTTGTCATACCAGTTATCTGACCTTTATTTTTATACACTTCTTCAAGCATTTCATAAGTATTCATCAAAACATCAGATATAGGACTTAAATTATCACCTGTTTTTTCTTGAGATATATCAAATATTCCTTTTTCTGCATCTTCTAATATATGCATTACATCAGTTTCACCAACATAACTGCTTTCCATTATTTGATTTGAAGTTCTTATTAATTTTCTTAGTATTGATTTTTCTTTTACTATTTTTATATAATTACTTAGATTAGATACAGTCGGAACAACAGTAGATAAATCAGTTATATAGCTTATACCTCCGATTGCATCTAGGCTTCCTCTTTTTTTGAGTTCCTCTGTCAATGTTACTATATCTATTGGGTCACTTCTTTTGTATAGAGAAATCATAGCTTCAAATATTTCTTTATGAGTTTCACTATAAAAATCTATTGGTTTTAAACTTTCTGAACATGTGACTATCGAGTCTTTTTCAAGAAGAATGCTCCCTAGTACAGACTGTTCCGCATCTATACTATGTGGAGGTATTTTTTTTAAATCCACTTTAATATCCTCCAAATTCTACTTGTTTTTTTCTTTAGCTATTACACTAACTGTAGCAACTACTTTTGGATGTATTTTTACATCAACTTTTGTAGTTCCAAGTACCTTTATAGGATCTTTAAGACTTACTTTTCTCTTATCTACTTCTATCCCATGCTTTTTCTTTAAATTTTCAGCTATTTCTTTTGAAGTTATAGAACCAAATAATTTTCCACCTTCTCCAGCTTTTGAGAATATTACAACTTCTATATCATTCATCTTTTCTTTTAATTTTAAAGCTTCTTCATGCTCTTTTTCTTCTTTTATTTGCTTCGATGTATTTTTTTCATTTAATTCTTTCATATTTGAGTTGTTAGCTTCCTTAGCCAACTTTCTTGGAAGTAAGTAGTTTCTAGCATAACCATCGCTAGCCTCTATTACATCTCCCATTTTACCTGTACCTTTTATATTTTTTAATAAAATTACCTTCATTGCGATTCCTCCTTTAGATAGTCTATTATAAGTTCTTCTACTTGTTCTAAAGCTTCATCCATAGAAATATCTTTAAATTGTGCACCAGCCACATCAATATGACCTCCACCATTTAATTTTTCCATAAGAACTTGAACATTTATATCTCCTAATGATCTTGCACTTACAAAGATTACACCATCTTCACCTTGTCCCAAGACAATAGAAGCTCTAACCCCTTTGACATTTAATAGTTCATCCGCACCTTGAGCTATTACAAGTTGTGGATTTACTACATCATCAGGGCATATTGATAAAGCCATTTTATTACCTATAATCTTAACATTTTTAATAACTTCTGCTTTAGATAGGAAATTATCAAAATCACCTTGGAATAACTTCTTAACCGAAGTTGGGTCAGCTCCTCTTTTTCTTAAAGTTGCAGCAGCCTCAAAAGTTCTAACTCCTGTTTTGAAATTAAAATTCTTTGTATCAAGTGTTATTCCAGAAAGCAATGCTTCTGCTTCTAATTTTGTTAAGAAATTTCTATCTGATATATATTGAATTAATTCTGTTACCATCTCACATGTTGATGATGCATACGTTTCATGGTATGTAAGCACTGCATCACTTATAAATTCAACACCTCTTCTATGATGGTCAATTAAAACAACTTTTTCTGATATATCTAGTAATTCTGGACATTCAGTAAATGAAGGTCTATGAGTATCAACTACAACTAATAAAGTATCTTTGTCACAGAATTTTATAGCTTCTTCACCTTTTATAAAACTATAATCATATGATTCATCTTTATTTATTCTATCTATTAATAAATCTATTGATGAATTAGAATTTTTTAAAACTATTTGAGATTCCTTACCTAATTGTTTACATATACTATGAACTCCTATTGCAGCTCCAAGTGCATCTAAATCAGGGTATTTATGTCCCATTATATATATCTTTTGAGATTCTTTAATCATATTTTTAAGTGCAAAAGCTATAAGTCTGGCTTTAACTCTTGTCTTCTTCTCAACAGCTTTGGATCTTCCTCCAAAGAATATTGTCTTATCTAATTTTTTGATAACTGCTTGGTCTCCACCTCTCCCAAGAGCCAAATCAAGGGAATGTATTGCAGATTCCATATTTTCAAATGAATTTTTGCCCATAAGTCCAATACCTATACTTAAAGTTACTGGCAAAGTATTATCTTCATCTATTTCTCTTATATCATCTAGTATAAGGAATTTTTCTTCTTCTAATTTATCTATTGTTGCTTTATTTGTGATAAGAACATATTTGTCTGTTCCATTCTTTCTAAGCGCTATGTTATTTTTATTTCCCCAAGATTTGATGGTTCTATCAACTTCAGCCATCAAAAGTGGTCTTTTATCTTCTGGAGCACTTTGTAATACTTCATCATAACTATCAATTTGCAAAAGTCCAAGTACTTCTTTTTCATCTAAATACTTCTTAGCCAAATTTGAATAATCTGATTTATCTATCCAATAAACCATAATCATATATTTAGCATTGCTTGTATCCTTTTGACTTTTGACTATATTATAAACTATATTATAGTATTTTCCATTATATTCTATATTGGTATATAGCTCCTTTTGTTCATTCAAAACTTTTCTAAGGTTCAAATTAGGAACTAATTCTTCTATATTCATTCCTATCATATCTTTTACTTGCGTTGTATTTACAAATTTATTATTGTACCAACTAACAGTACCATCAAATTCTAATATACAAAGTGGCATTGGAAGATGAAGTATCGCTTTTTTCGTTGTATCGTCTATATCTAAAGATAGATTTTGAAGATATTTTGACCATTCTTTTTTTCTTAAATCACTCACCTTAAAATTATGATAAGTTAAATAAGCAAATATAATTAGACTTATACCTCCAAGATACCCGTTATAAAAAAACACAGATACGCAAAGCAAACCTATTATTATAAGATATAAATTACCTTCAGGTAAATTAAAATTATGGTTGCCTCTCTTACTCATTGTATTGCCTCCTAATATCTTTTTATTTTCCTAAAATTCATAAAGGAATCTAAAAATCCTAAAACAGATATCATAATAAGAATATTTGACATTAAAACACTTACAATAATTATAATATATTTGATAAAATTACTCATCTTAAATTTATCTAACAAATATGATGTTACTCCTATTCCTTGAAGTAAAAATATCATCATAAAAACTATTATAATATTGCTTGCTAAAATATCTTGTTCGACTATTTTTGCTGAAATCAAAATAAAATAAAGTATATATGATGTTAAAAATCCAAAGAAAGGATCTCCTGGAACGACTATATTTTTAAAGTCAGGTTCATAAACATCGTCTTCTTTATATAATTTCTTTATTATACTTCCTCCAACAAAATAATTTGCTGTTGATACTAATATGAATGTAAATATTATTATTGACGGAACAATCTTTATAACTGAATCCACAATCATATTTATATCCATATCTTTTAATGAATCAATACCCATAAGTCCTGGTATTTGACTAAATTGTGTTGAATTTTCTTTCATTAGCTCAACTGTTTGTATAATTGAAGTTCTTGTTTGCTCTACGAAATTAAAATCAAAAACATTACTAAGAAGTGCAATGTATAAAGACACTCCTATGCTCATAAGTATGAATCCCCTTGTTATATTCGATAATAGATTCTTACTTCCTCTAATTTTTATACCCATAAAACTCAGTGGTATATTTATTACAATAAGCAAAAATAACGAAATTATCGGTGAAACAAAAAAAGATGTTATTACAAATGATATAAATCCACATATTAAAGATGCATTTAAAGAATCTCTATGCGTTAATATCATAAATGGTATTCCACTAAAAAATACTACTATGGATAGTGGTGGTATATATAGTCCAATAAAAACCAGCAAAATGCTAGTTAATATAAATTTCGCTCTTCTTGTGTTCTCCAAATAGACCAAGTCCTTTCTTCTAATTTTATTTATTTAAAATTATGGTTTTATGCTGATTTTTTACCCTTTCAACTCTTTATTATACCATATTTGAATAAAATTAAAAAATTAATAAAAAAGGCAGATGCTTTCGCATCTGCCTTGTATTTTATTAATCAATTGTGAAAGGTAGTAAAGCCATGTTTCTAGCTCTTTTGATTTCCACAGTAAGTTCTCTTTGGTGCTTAGCACAGTTTCCAGAGATTCTTCTTGGTAATATTTTACCTCTCTCTGTAATGTACTTCTTTAACTTATCTGATTCTTTGTAATCTATAACAGCATTTTTGTTTACACAAAATTGACAAACTTTTCTTCTACGTCTTCTTCTTTTAACCATTTACTTTCCCCTCCTTTTCTAGAATGGAATATCATCATCATCTAGGGCTTCAAATCCATCAGGATCATTTCCTGTTGGTTCGAAAGTTTTTTCAAATTCATTATTGTTTGAATTTAAGTTACTATTACCCTTATTACCTTGGTCTCCCCATTCAAGAAATTCAACTTTATCTGAAATAATTTCAGTGGCTACTCTATTTTCACCATTTTGAGTTTGATATTTTCTTGTTTGTAGTCTACCACTAACAGCTACAAGTCTTCCTTTAGCTAAGTAGTTAGCACAGTTTTCTGCTTGTTTTCCCCATGATTGAACATTGAAAAAGTCAGCTTCTCTTACGCCATCTTTGTTTGCAAAAGGTCTTTGAACTGCCACCGAAAAGCTCGCAACAGGTCTTCCGCTTCCAGGGATATATCTAAGTTCAGGATCCCTTGTCAGTCTTCCAATAATTATAACCTGATTCATATGCTAAGCCTCCTTGTTATTAAGCTTCTTTGCTTACTATCATATATCTTAAAACGCCTTCTGTTATTCTTAAGTTTCTTTCGATTTCCTTAGGAACGTCTACAGCAGCTTCAAAGTTTACTAATACATAGTAACCTTCTTTAACTTTTTTGATTTCGTATGCAAGTTTTTTGTTACCCCACACATCAACCTTTTCAACTTTTCCTTCAGCATCGATGATTGACTTAACCTTGTTAACTACAGCTTCTTTAGCTTCGTCTTCCATGTTAGTCTTAAGAATGTACATTAATTCGTATTTTCTCATCGTCATTTCACCTCCCTTTGGTCTTAGGCCCTTTTACTTGAAAAGAGCAGAGAAAAAGCATCTTTATAGATGCAATACTTTAATATTATAATACCTAATAATAAAAAAAACAAGTATTTTTTTTAATATTATATATCCCAAAATAACTCCAAGGAAATTAAAGAATACATCATTTATATCTATAACGCTATCGTTTTGTTGTATCATACTCCATAAATATTGAATTTACCTTTATAAAACTTTCTTTCATTATACTTATTTATAAACAAAAATGAATATAAATTTTTATAATCATTGATGTTTATAAGTGTTTCATAAGAATACTCTAATTCACCATCATTACACAAAAAACAATAATCAAAATCTAAAAAGTTTAAAAAATCTAAAATCATATTTTTTAAATAATTTTCAGCATCAAAAATATTCAAAAATAAATTTTTTAATTCATTTTCTTCAAAAGAAATTAAAAATCCATAAAAATCATCTTGAATCTCAACACAAATATCCACTTTCAATTCATCTTTAATAAGTTGAATATTATTGTAATTTGAAAAAATTAAATCTTTATTTTTTAAATCATCAAGATTATATTCCTTTTGGTTTGATTCATCATAGATATAGATTTTATTTAAAATAAAATTATTTTGTATAAAATAATCACCTAATTTATCTAAATTCGAGTATTTATTTTTGTCATTAAATATTAATGCTAAATTTACTACTGAAGGCAAAACAAGACCCCCCCTAATTAAAAAAATTATCATTTTTTAAATTATTATTATCAATAATTTTTATAAATAGAATTGATAATAATTTAAATAATGTGTATCCAAAAATAACTCCAAGAAAATTAAAGAATACATCATTTATATCTATAACTCTATACGTCCATCCTAGATACAATGATATTATAAATTGCATAGACTCTATAATTACTCCAAATAATAATGCTAATTTGATTATAGTATTATTATTTAAATTCATAATAAAAGAAATTCCAAAACCAAATTTAATTCCATCCTTTTTATACAATATTTTTATATTTTATTCACATAACTCTATATTTTTTATTATATTTGAATCTTTAAATTCATATTTAAATAATTCAACTAGATATTTACTTAAATTATAAGAATCATTATTGTCTAATTTATTTTCCTTATTAATTTTTCTTTGAATGCAGTCATCTATTATAAAATTATAGTATTCATCATTATCTTTATTTAAACCACTATAACCAGCCAATACTATTTCTAAGCCTAAGACTCCATTTTTTGTATATATAGCTGGAACTTCTTCATATATACATTTCTCTAAGCCATCTAATTTAGCTCCACCAAGAATTTTATCTGAAATTATTTTTCCTCGTTCTTCTATTTTTAGTTCTGAGCAAAATACTATACAAGCATTATAACATTCCATTAAAACTACACTCCTTAATTTACTTAACCATCAATCGTTTGTTCTTTTAGCTTACCATGATTTAATTTTAAAATAGTTTAATTTTTTTATGTTATAAAAAAACTGATTTTAAATAATTTCTTATTCAAAATCAGTTTTTTGTATTTTACATTATTTAAATATTTATTATGGTACTCTTATTTTTGATATTTTATTACAACCTCTAAATTCAGATTTCATTAACTCTCTTAAATATCTACTTAAATCTACATCTTTTTTATCAAAACCTCTAAAAGTACCTTTAAAATTTTCAGGTCCAATATCTAAACAATATTCACTCTTTGCTCCAAATAAAGCTACACATAAACCCATAAAATCATTTATTACTACAACTTGATTTTCATCATAAATATTATTTTCTAATCCACCAAATTTTGCATTTCCAAAAATTTTTACTGATAGTAACTCTGCTAATTCTTCAATATCCAAACTAGATTCAAATACTATATTTCCTTTTAAATATTCTATTTTCATAATCTCCTCCAATATTAATAAAATTTATGGTTATTATGACCCTTTGCTATAACTATTTTAGCAAATTCAAGCTTGCTATAAATTCTAAAAGTAAATCTTTGTTTTGGAGAACTTCTATATCCTTTAAATTCAGATTTGAAAAAATCCTCCATATCATCACATATATCTCTTATTTCTTCTATATCTCTTCCATTTCTAAAATTACCTTTTTTTTCGACTAAATCTGCTAAATCATCACTTACTATAAAACCATCAATATCAAAACTATCTGGATCAAATGGTTTTTTTGTTGAACTTTATCTTTAAAGTCACCCATAAAAGCCGTAAAATTTTTCATATAACCAGGTAAATCTTCAAGGAACGATTTAGCATCCATTACCATTATAAATGTTTTGCATAAATTTTTACCATATTCTCTAACTTCATCATCTGAAACATCACTATTTGGATCAAAAACTTCTATAGTATTATCAAAAACATATTTGATAGGCTTTAATTCACTTTCAGTAATATCGTCAAAAGCCTTTTTAATATCTCTACACTTTACATCGCCTCTTAAAATAGCACGACAAAACTGCATCATTGCCTTGTATGTATCTATATTAAAAATATCTCTTATACTTATCAAAATTACCCTTTAATTCATCGTATACTCCATCCCATAACCCAAGAAGCAAATCATCTGTTTGACTCCAAGACATCTTAGCATTTCTTTCATCTGTAGATGGATTCTTACTCATTGCTAAATTGCTTAATTCTCTTTCAAGTTCTTTGATTTCTTCATCTTGTAACATTTCCATAAAAAGAATTTTTTCTTCTTTTTCAAATTCATTAAAAATCTTCGATTTGCTTAATCTATCTAAATCAATTGTATAATTGTTTTTTTCTGAATTAAAATTATTATAATGATTATTTACTTCTGATGCAAAACTTGAACTAGTAAAGCCTATTTGTACTAACATTATAAATAGCAACATAATAGACATTAATTTATTATTTTTTTTAAAATTACTCATAATCTAACCACCTTTTTTTATTAATTAGATTATTTAGCCAAATAATTCAAATCTTTCTCAATTTTATCAAAAAAAAAAAAAAAACAATACATTTTTCCTGTATTGCTTCTTTTTAGTATTAAATTGCTTTTTTAAATTTCTTTCTTTACTTTAAATGCATATTTAAGAACTTTAAGCGTATTATTTATAAATTTTTTATTTTCATATTTTCCTAAAAAATCTAACTATTTAATTCTATATCTTGTTGATTTTTGATTGCCTATTTTTTTAATAAACTCTTTATCTCCCATTTCTCTTCATATTATTAATAATCTATTCTACTTTTAATCTTTTTTTCTAAGATAAAGACCTTCTGTTGTTGAAATTTTTTCTATTAAATCAATTGAACTCTCATTTAAATAACAAGGCAAAACTAAATTATCAAACCAAAAAACTGATTTAACTTCCTTGAAATATAATAAAGAAAAAATTAATTCTCTTGTCGATAATTTTATTATAATATTTAAAAGTTCATAATCATCTAAAATGTAAAATAACTTATCTTCCATTTTTATTTTATTATAAAATTCCTTGAATATTTTAATTTCCTTGTCATTTAATACTTTAATTATTCTTTTCGTACATTCGATATATCTTAAGTCTGTATAGATAAATAAGTGATTCGCAACCCATAGTTTTTCTAAAAAATTTTTAATTTTATCTTCACAATCTGTAAATTTTTTCAAAGATATTTTATTAGATAAAACAAAATCATAACATATTTCTAAATGTTTGTATTTATTAAAATCTAAAGCTTTTAGAGGTAGATAATCTAACAAATAGCTATTATTTGAATTTTTATCAGCTATAAAATCAAAATCTAATAACGGATCTATTAAATCTAGTTGTTCTTCTAATTTAAGTTTAGAATTATTTTTTCGAAATTTATCAATATTTAAAAGTTCTTCTATTTTATTAATCATAAAAAAAATCTCTCCTATTACAATTAACTAATCTGCTAAATTCAATCTATTTTTTTATTTTTCAAATTTATTATCACATCATTCATATTTATCCATTATCTCCTCTCTCATTTTATCTATTATAATTTTTCTTTCTTCATTTAATTTTGCATATTCTTTTAAAGATCTTATTCTAAATTCAGTTATAATATTTTCATTATTTTGATATATCAATTCACCAAAACCTACAACTTGAGCTTTAAATACAGTTGTCGAATTTTTTAGATTTATTAAATCCACATCTCTTTTTAAAATATCTGCTAGTTCCTCTTGCATAAAAAATAATTCATAACTGTTTATGTCTTCAAATTTAAAAAAACCTATATCAATATCACTATCATCATTAAAGTTTCCACATACAGAAGATCCAAAAATATATATAAATATAGGATTTATTTTTTTTACTAAAAAATCCTTTATAATATCAACTGTTTCCTGATTTATATTCAAAGTATCACTTCCTTATATATTCTTAATCTATTATACCAGAAATTTCATCTTCATAATACATGTTCACTTCCACTAATAGTTAAAGCTGCTATCTATAATACTTATTGTCTTTTTCACTATTATTTTTTAGTGTAACTTTTTTAGCTTCTAGTAAGCTCATTTTATTAACAAAGCTATATTTATCTAATTCTCTAGTTCCATCATCTTCCCAATAACAAATATTACAAATATCATATTCACCTTGTTCGCTCAAAGTCTTATAACCACAACAATGACATGGGTATAATTCTTCAACCTTTCCAATTACTATAATATCTTTCTTTTTTATTTTTGATATTATTGAAGATAAATATTCATTTTTTACGCCTATAAATTCATTTTTCAATGATAGAAATATTAATTCATCATATTTAGAATCACAAACATCATCTTGTGGTTCTAAATAATTATCCATTTCATATTTTAATTTTTTTGATAAAGCTCTGTATTCTAAATCTTCTTCATCAATACACCAATAATTCAATATTTGATTTTCTCTTTCTTCTTTTTTTAATTTATCTAAAATATTTATTGATATTATTCTTATTGCTTCTTTTCTATTCACTCAGCAAACCCCTCAATTAGTTTATTACTCTATATCATCATCTTCTGATTCTTCATCCATTCCTACATAATTAAAACGAGGTGCAATATAATCACTTTTTTCTTTCCTGTTATTTAAAGCTTCTATAGTTTTTAATGTTCATCAAGTAAAGCTCTTAATTTTTTTATTCTCTCCAATTCATATTCAGCATCATTTTTTTGTCTAAAATATACTTTTATATTTTCACAAAAATAATATGCTTCATTTAACATTAATTCTAAAAAATCAATACTTGGCAAAACAAATTTAAACTTCTTATCCAAGGTCAATAATATTTGTTTTTTCCCTATAAATTTCATTTTTATTTCTATAGGTTGATCTGGAAAATAAAATAAAGCTTTACCTTCTAACAATAATTCTTCAAAAGCATTAATAAAATATCCCCATAGATATATTATATTGTCAAAATAATAAAAATCCATAATTATATCATCGCCATATCGAATGTATATGTATCCCTCTAAATATTCATAATTAGTTTTTTCTAATTCTAAATTATTATTTTTTAGAGTTTCAAATTCAGCAAAATAATCTTTTACCTTTGGATTCAAATCTTTTATTTCTTTTTTAACATTTTTTATATATGTTTTTATAAAAATCATATAAATTCTCCATTTATTAAAATAAAGCTAGTGGTAATTTCCCACTAGCTTTTTCCCTACTAACTATAGCTAAATCTATTTAATCCCAGTCATCATCATTCTCAGATATTTCTTGATTTATTTCTATATCACAATCTATATCTATAAATAAATCAAAATCATTTTTAGTAAAAAATATATCTGGATTTCCTCTTTCATCAGGACTCAAATCAAATTTTAGAGCATAATCCAAATTATAATCTTTCTTCAAATTAATCAACAAAGTTTTTTTAGGATTTAATATATCTAATAATATTTTTAGAAGTTCATTTACATCAACTGAATCATCTATATACACTTCATAAACCCAGCGATTTTTTAGATTGTAATTATAATCTAAACTAAGTATTTTAGATATTTTATCTTTATTTAATAATTCATTTTCTTTAATCATGAATTTCAAGCTTAAACTTGCCATAAAAAACCTCTTTTCTAATATAATTGATCAATCATTAAGTCTGCATTTATTTCCTTTGCAAACATCATTGTTTCTTTGTCTATTATAATTTTTGCTTTTTCTCCTTCATAGGGATCTATTAAATATACTAAACTATACTCTATGTGATTATACCTAGACTGTAAACTTTTAAGAATTTCTAGCTTAGGATATATTATGTTTAACAACTCTTTAGCAACATCATTTGCATATATTGTATTTTCTTTTTTTATTTCTAATGACCACTCATTCCCACTAAACGGTTTTGATGGTGTTTTTTTAAATATATCTGTTGGTATTATTCCTAACTTTTTTGTGAACATATCCATATCCATATCTTTTTCTGTTGATATACAAAAACACACTGTTACTTTTGCCATTATACTCTCCTTTTAATCTAAATAAACACCAGTTTCTATAGGTTCTCCCTTTCCACCTTTTCTATATATTAATAATTCTTTAGTGTCTTTATCTTTATAAATATCATATCTAGATACTTTTGTTTTTTCTCCTAAAAAATCTTTTTTTAATTGATGTGCATCTATTCCATTTTTTTAAGAAAATCATCTTTCACTTTATTTATATTTCTTTTTATAATAGAATTTTTCCAGCATTTATTGTGAACCAATACATTATTTGAACCTACATAATAGGTATGATAATCTTCTACATTTAAATTATATACTACTATACCTTCATCAAAACTTATCTCTTCTTTTGCTAATACTTTTACTTCTTCATCATTACTATTTAATAATACATCATTTACTTCTAATTTAGAAGCCTCTACAAATCCAATATCTTTCTTGTAGAATGGATGATTTAATGTTGTATTTATTATTTGTCCATCTATATTAAGTTTTAATATTGTATCTACCTTATTTTGATACAATTCTTTAACAATCTTATAATCTTTTTTATTGTTTTCTACATCTTTAGCAAATACTAAATCATTAACTTTTATATCTTCTATATTCTTTAATCCATCATCAGTTAAAACCTTAGTTCCTTGTGTGAAACAAGCAAAATCATCAAGCTTGTCTTCTACTTTTTTAAACTTCTTAGCTATTTTCCCAAATCCATCAACTTTATCAACCACTTTTGCAGTTAATTTTGATGATGCTAAAATAGTTAATACACATTTACCTAAATTTTTACTAAATTTTCTTACAACTGTATCACTAACTTCTTCACCAGAAAAAATTTCATCACCGTGTTCAATAACATATTCAAAAGGCTCTAATGCATCTTTAACAAGATATTTTCCTAATTCTTTTAATGTAATCTCTTCTGTAACTAATGCCTTGCATAAAGAAATTATTCCTTTATATGTACTTACTTTAAAAATACTTGCAACTCCGTCAACCAAATCTCCAACTTCATCTTTGACACCATCTATAAGTCCAGCTAGTACATCATCTGCTTGAGTCCATTTTATTTTTCTAGAATGTCTATTTTTATCTTTTGAAAACTCAAGAAATAACTCATCCATAATTGCTTGTACTTCTGGATCATTTATAAGCTCCATAATCATAGCTATGTCTTCTTTGCTTAAATCATCACAATAAGGTGAATCTACAAATCCTGTATATATTTCATTTCTTTCTGACGCAAAACTTGCACTAGTAAAACCTATTTGGAATATCATTACAAAAAGTAATAATGTCGATATTATTTTATTATTTTTTTTAAAATTACTCATAATCTAACCACCTCTTTTTTATTAATTAGATTATTTGGCCAAATAATTCAAATCTTTCTCAATTTTATCAAAAAAAAAAAAAAAAAAACAATACAGTTTTCCTATATTGCTTCTTTTTAGTATTAAATTGTTTTTTGTTTTTATTTTTTTTACTTCAAACACATATTTCACCACTTTAATTAAGTGAGGCATTTTATAATCAAGACAAAAAACATACGTTTTTTTATATTATTTATAATTTTTTTAGTATTAAAATTCTATTTTTTAAACTTATACTGTTTTTTAATACAACTATATTTAATCACTAAATCTATCACTTGTTTTATCTATGTATACTAAAACGTAAATCTTTATGATTTATTTTTCTATGATATAACAAATATTGAACATTAATTTTTCTTCGTCCATCATAATTTTAAATTTTTCAAAAGGTATCACACCTTCTACAAATTCTTTATCTCCACCTTGGTATCTAGCTTTGAACAAAATAGTTTTTATTGATGATAGATCAAGCATCTTATTCATTATTTCTTTTAATGAGTCTTTATATTTATTATTAAAAATAATCGGAGTCAAATTAGACAAAATATCTTCATCCTCAATCCAATTAAATTTATCTTTGCATTCCTTATCAAAATCACTATCAATAATTTCATAAGCCGTTTTAACACCATTAGAATCTAATGTTATTTCATACCAACTTGCATCTATATTAGATATAAATCGCCACAAATCATTTGTATATTTTAATGTTCTTTTTGCCTCATTGGCTATAGTTAATCCATTATATATATCAATATCCCAATTTTTTTCTTGCTTGAATATCATTATATTTAAATCATAAGACATTATATGCCTCCCTTGAAATCTACGACTTATAAAATAAACTTATCATTATTACAACATATTTACTAAATTTTTCATCTTTTTAAATACTTTTAATTTGAAAACATCCTGTGTTCTATCCATTTATCTAACTCTTTTCTACTATAATAATTAACATATCCTACCTGTATATATGGAATATAATAATATGGATCAGATACTTTCTTTTCTCTTTCGTCTTTCATATCTTGATTTACAAGTCTACGAAACTCATCAAATGATAAACCTAAATACTTTGCTGCCTTTGTATCATCCATCAATATTCCCTCTATAATTTGATTTTCCTCTTTTGAGACCTTTATATCCTCAACTTCAATATTTCCCCTAAAGTTCATGCCATATCTAATTGATTTAGAAATGGAAATAGAACTAATTAATATACTCAAAGAAAATATAATTATAGCTATAGATAAAGCATTATTCTTTTGCACGATATCTCCCCCAATATAGTTATAAACTTAGTCTAATATTTTTATATAATAAATTTATATTAATATAATAAAATCTACTTTTTATTTATCATATACATCTCTTACATTCCTATAATACAAATACAAGCAAAGAAATGTTAATGAGGTTTTTATTATGGTTTTTATATACAAATTAATCTCCCATATGTACAAATGATGACATATAAATAAATACACCAATATAATTCCTAATGTAATTAATTTTCTTTGTTTATTTGACTTAATCAAAATACATCACCTCCAAATTCAAATCATCATACAATCTACTATCATATCTCTTTTTCTTCTTTATCATTCTTTTTAGATAATATAGTTGTAGAATTAACTATAAAACCAAAACAAATTATAAACCACAAAGCTTTAGAACTATATTCTTTATTACTGCTAAACAAATAAAAAATTAATACAAAAATAAACAATATCAAAATTAAAGCTTCTAATAAAAAAATACTTTTTTTAAACTTCATTATGCTATGTTTGATTTTTGTAAAAATATTTACAAATTTGAAGAATACAAGAGGCATAATGATTATAAAAAATAAAACTCTCATCATATGCTTAGAATCTATTGTATTTATACTATTACTAGCATTAAAAAAAAATACTATTATCAAATAAAAAAAGGATATGTATATAGCCTTATTTTTACAATATTCATAGTTTAATATATCTTCTTCTTTACTTACTAATTTAGTATGTCCAAGTAATAAATTTGATATAACAAACCAACACAGCATCAAAATTTTAAATCTGTCCAAACTCATTTTGCACCACCTTATAAATATGTTTAAAAATTCCAATATTCTTTAACTTGCTATCTTTTATAAGTCTTATATACAAAACTGAAAATATTTCAAATATCATATAACCCAAAATCACTCCAACAAAATTAAAAAATACGTCATTTATATCAACAACTCTATAAAGAAATCCTAAAAATAAAGATATTATAAATTGTAATGATTCTATAACTACTCCAAATAATATCGCTAGATTAATTAATTTCTTTCTATTTATTTTCATAATAAATGAAATCCCAAATCCAAAAGGCATTGATAATAAAATATTTAAAAGAACTTGATTTTCAAACAATGATTTAAAGGTCAAATCTCCAAATAGTACGAAATTAGTATTATAAAAAAATCTACTTTCCAAAATAAATATATCACCCATATCTAAAGGAATTGGAAATATCGTGTATTTAATCACAAATAATAAATAGACATCGAAAATAAAAAAGAATAGCAAATATATTTTAGACCGCCCTGTTTTGTATTTCATAAAAATAATCAATAAAATTATTACAGCTAAGCCAATTGTTAAAACTAATTCATTAAAACGTAACATTGTTGTGTCTTCACCCTCTTTTAAAGTCTTTAATTATCCAAATTATTTTAACATAAATTATAATTTTTTGATTTAATTTCTCTATTTTGTAACTATTTTTAACTATATATAAATTCATAGGATTATTATTATTTATTTTACATGTGTAAATATAATTTTGATTTTTTAATAAAAAAATATAGGAATTAAAATAGAAAGTAAATAAAAAAAAGGTGCTTAACATTAAAAAGTTTCGCACCAGTATCTTTTATCTTTATTTTAATTTTCTTCCTTAGTTTCAACAATCTTTTTTATTCTCTTTTCTAATGTTGGTCTATCAATCCATAATTGTTTATCACATTTTTTGCATAGAATCCTAAAGTCCATTCCAACTCTTTTTATCTCAAAAATATTTCCACCACAAGGATGTGTCTTTCTAAGTTCTACTATATCTCCTACGTTTAATTTCATTGGCATAAATAAATTCTCCTTTCTAATCTAAGTTTATTGCCTTATCTCCATCAATTTCATAAAGTCCACTATATTCAATATTATTTTCTTTTGAAATCTGCTTTATTTTAGCTATATCTTCTTTTTCTATTTTAAGTGCTATTCCACAACTATTTGATATCGCTCTTGGAACAGGTATAGTCATATTTTTTATTTCATTTTGCTTTAATATTTTCTTTAATTTCATCGCCGTATGTGTTGATTTAAAACTAATTACAATCATATTTATATCCTCTCTTTCTAAAAATAATTATATAACTTAGAAATAATTATTACAAGAACGAAGAGAATCGATAAACAATATTAAATTTATAAATATTTTTATGTCAAATATTTAGTCAAAATGTTACTATATATATATAATTTTGTAAAAGGATGTGGTTTTGTGAACTTTAAAACAGTAATTTCTAGGAATGTTAAAAATGAAGACCATTCTCTATCTTTAGCTTTTTTAATTATATCCTTCTCTGTATTAATTCTTGGTTTTCGTGGACAAAAAATTGTAGTAGTTTTTACAGTGACTAATATGATTAGAATAATATTTAAAAATCAAATTAATAAGATTAAATTCCTTAAAATTTTTGATAATAAAGTTATTGATAATATTATATTCTATGCATTTGTAGTATCTGGTCTAATTTTTATATTTGGCTTATATTGTGGTTTATAAACTACCAATCACTCACTTCATTAAAAATTTATAATCCAATGCTTATTTTTTTATAAAATATGTTAAAATTAAAGGATATTAACTTTTTGTAAGGGGGTATGAGTCTTGAATTTCATACATTTTATAATATCTGGCTTAGCATTTTATTTATCAATGATATTTTATATACTTTTTATATTTTTTATATCATTATCAGTACATATAATTGTTCGATTTGATTACTATAGCAAAAACTCCAAAGAACAATCACTTTATCTTTTTTATAGGCTTGAAAAATATCTAAAAAATATATCATTTTTTCTTTTAAATATTTCCTTAGCCTTTTCTTTTACAAATATATTTAAAAGCTCTAGTTTGATATCCAAATTATTTATAATTTTATTAGCTTACTTAATTTTTAATAATATATCTAATTTAATATATATTTTAATAACTCATAATCTTATATCAAAAATAAGGGATACAAAAGAAAAGCTAAATTCTAAAATACGAAAATATCAAAAGGATTATATGTTCAAAAATGCTTTTTTTATATCTTGTATCTTAGCTTTATATTTTATATTAGCCTTTAATTTATCTGTTTTTTCAAATATATATCTAAAAGCCACTTTATTTATTATTGCTATTGCAATACTTGGAAATGTTTTTGCACCTTTTTATAACAAGGTTTATGATTATCATAAATTAAAAGATATTAAATTAGAAACAGAGCTTAGACTACTTTTGAAAAAAGCAAATATAGATGATTTTGAACTTATGTATTTTTTGGGTAAGGAAGACAAGAATGCAAATGCAATGCTTCGTTTTACTGATACTTGTACTATTATATTTAGCGATTATTTATTATCTGAATTTAATATAGACGAAATAAAAATAATATTAGCTCATGAAATGGGGCATTTTATGAATAAAGATCCTCTTAAAAAAATGCTTGGATTTTGTTTTTATGTGTATTTACTTCCTATAGTCTTAAATCTCTATGAGTTTATGACCAAAGTTGATTTGTATGATTTTGATAAATTAAATATATTTAGCTTTGATATTTTTAGGGCTTTGAATTTTGATATCTTTATCATATATATATTAATTATTATTTATTCTATTTTGTATTTCTTTGTAAGACCATTTTATCAAAGATTGTATGAATACAAAGCAGATGAATATGTATTTAAATTAGGGCTTGAATTTGATGATTACAAAAATACTATAAATAAAATAATGACTATGAATAACGCTGTATTTAAATTAAATAAATTCGATGAATTATTTTCATCTCATCCATGTTTCTTTAACAGAATAAAAAAAGCTCAAAACTACAAGGAATAATAAAAATAAAAAGATGTGAACATTTTAAAGTTCACATCTTTTACTATATTCTATGAATAGAATCTAATACTCTTTTGTATATCAATATTAATTAGGATAGTAAATTGCCATTTGTGATTTATTATTAGCTGCATTAGTAAATACTACTTTTGCATGTAATTGTTGATATAAAGAAAGGTTGTTTAATTCTTCTAGGATATTTTCATACATCTTGTTGTAGTCAGAACTTGTTTGTTTTTTAATCATATTCCAATTAGTATTTCTAGGAATAGCTTCTATATCAAAGTTTTCATCATGATCTGCATAGAATATTACAGCTCTAGAATCCTTACCCTTCATATCTGCTGCACAAACTTTTAAGAAATTAGGATTTGAGTTATTCATACTGTTTATATAGCTATCAACTCTTTTTAATACAGTATCAGCTTCTCCTGCTGTTATAGTTTTTAGACTAAACGTAACATTACCCATTGAATTTCCTGTTTCTCTTCTTATCATTTCCTTTACTGGCATTTATATTTCCTCCTTATATTATATTGTTATCCATAAATATTCATACCTTATTAACAAATTATTAAACAAAATAAATTATTAATATTTTGATTCTTTTACAATATTAGCTTATTTGTTTGTATTTCACAATATACACAATAATAATAAATCAAGCTGTTTTTATTCCTAAAATTTATGCATTTTAATTCAAGATAAAATAAATTCTTTTTTAATATGCTATGGACTTGACTAAAAAAAATTTTAAGTTATAATAGAACATACGTTCGATATTTCCAAATCAATTTCTATCATTGGGGTGATTGTGTGAATAGTAAGGAAAGTGCTTATTTTCTTGGATATTTAAAAAAATGTATATCATTAAAATCAATCCAACTAAAAAAACAAAAATCTATAAAATATGAAAGGGAAAAGGAGATAAAAAAAATTTATAGTGATTATTTTTATTCAACTAAAGTTTATAATCATGATTGTTATTTTGAAAATAATATGGATATAAGGGAGGTTTTCGAAAAAAAATATTACTATGAAAAACTCATAAATCTAACAGAAAAACAAAAACAAGTATTGGAATATATATTTATCAATAATCTAACAGAGAGGGAAGTTGCTAAAATATTAAATACAACTTATCAAAATATAAATAAAATAAAAAAACAAGCATTAAAAAAGCTTATATAACTCAGGGGGATTTGCTATGGAAATAGTTAAATTAGTTAAAAAAGCAAAAATAAAAGATGAATCATCTATAAATATTTTATATAAAAAATTTAAACCATTACTTATAAAAAATAGCTACATCAATAATCGTTTTGATGAAGATATTTTTGAGGAGTTGTCTATAGAATTCCTAAGATGTATCGATAATTTTGAATTTCAAAATAATGATTTTTAAATAAATATAATAAGGCAGCTAAATTAAGATATTTACACAAAATATATTTTGTAAATTAATCTTAATTCGACTGCCTCTAAATTATTATATCCCTATATTTATTCTTCCAATGGTTTTTCAATCCAATCTGTGAACCAATTTTTTCTTTAATCAACTGTTTTGAGCTTTTTACTATAAAGACACTATAAAAAATTAATACAAAAAAAATCAAATACGATTTACCTATCAAAAATTTACAAAAATCATTCATATATTACAACACTCCTTCAAACAAATATTATAAATAAATTTATATCAATAAAATGTTTTTATGTATATTAATTTCAAAAATTCCTAATTATTTTTAATTCTTTTCATAAAAACACTTCTTATTTCAAATTGTAATAATTAAGTGAAATAAAAGGAAAATTGACAAGAGATGAAGTAATGTTAAAATAAATTATATAAATACATTTATAGATACTATCTATATAGATATCCAAAAGAGGTGATATAAGCGTGTTTGCTATCAAAAATAAATTTATTATTTTATTATTTGTAGAAATTTTATCATTATATTTCGAGAAAACTCCATCCTCTATTTAGGATGGAGATGAATCGGAACGGTTTTAGTCTTTAACTCCTGCTTGAGAACGAATATATTTTTCGATTATTTCTATTGTTGCTCCACCAGTTGTTAAAATGCAATAACTTCTACTCCAAAATACTGGTTTCCAATAATATTTTTTCGAATATTCACCATGTTTTCCCTAATTAATCTTGAAGAAACAGTTTTTAGAGTATTAACTAATTTTGATAATGCAACTTGCAAAGGAGTTTCAATATAATATATAATTATATTATAAAGGAGGTGTGAAAATCTATGAAAATCAATAAAGCTTTTAAGTTTAGAATATATCCTAATCAAGAACAACTAATTTTAATTCATAAGACTTTTGGTTGTGTTAGATTTGTATACAATAATTATCTTAATCAAAGAATTGAATTATACAAGAACGAAGAAAAATCAACTACTTATGTTAATCAAGCTAAAGAATTAACATCTTTAAAAAAAGAATTAACTTGGCTTAAAGAAGTGGATAGTGTTTCTCTTCAATCCACACTTAGAAATTTAGATACTGCTTTTAAAAACTTTTTTAAAAAAAGAGCTAAATATCCGAAATTTAAATCAAAAAGGAATAATACTAAGTCTTATACAACTAAAAACACTAACAATTCAATAAGAGTTGAAGGTAACATGCTTAAGTTTCCAAAATTAGGATTGTTGAAAACTAAGTTTCATAGACAAATACCTCAAAATCATAAAATATTATCTGCTACTATTAGTCAAGTACCGACAGGTGCTTATTTTGTTAGTGTTACAACTGAATTTGAAAAAGAAATCGTTGAAGTTCCAAGCAATAATAACATCGTAGGTTTAGATTTTTCAATGAAAGAACTTTTTGTTAGTTCTGAAAACCAAAGAGCTGATTATCCAAGATTTTTCAGATTGTTAGAATCTAAACTTGTTAAAGCACAAAGAAAACTATCACGTATGGTAAAGTTTTCAAATAATTGGTACAAACAAAAAACTAAAGTAGCAAAAATACATTATAAAATTAAAAACTCAAGACTTGATTTTTTGCATAAACTATCTACTAAATTAGTTAATAAATATAATGCTATCTCAATCGAAGACCTTAATATGAAAGGCATGAGCCAAGCATTAAAATTCGGTAAAAGTGTATCTGATAACGGTTGGGGAATGTTCACTAAAATGCTTAAATATAAAACAGAATTAACAGGAAAACAACTTGTAAAGATAGATAAATTCTATCCATCAAGCAAAACCTGTTGTGTTTGTGGTGTAGTAAAACAAGACCTAAAATTATCAGATAGAGTATACACTTGTGAATGTTGTAATTCAATGGATAGAGACTTAAACGCAAGTATCAATATAAAAAATCAAGGAAAATTGTTGTTAAAATATTAAATCATAAACAGGGTAGGGCTTACCCGTAGAGCTTGGTAATCATAGTAACCATAGGGTTACTACATCCCAAGAAGCCCTCTCAATTTAGTGGGGGAGCATGTCACGAACGAAATAAGGATAATAAAAATACTATAGATTATGATGAAATACATCAATCATGGAAACAAATAAGTAGTATCATACATAATATGAATCATGATAGTATAGATACTAATACAAAAAAAGTGATTAATTCTATGGATATTACCTTTTCAAATATTGCTCCTAGCAATAAAATATCAAAAGACAATGCATATTTATATTATCAAAAGATAAATATACTAAGAGATAAGATAAAAAAATCACTTAAAAATATCTCGTTTAAAGATATCTCAAATAAGGATTGTAACGAAATATTAAATGTACTAAGAGAGCTAGAGAAAATACTTTATCAGCACCCTTTGACAAAGAACCAATTAAATTAACTACATTATAAATTATTTTGCTAAAAATTTTTAATAAAAAATAAGCCTTTTAAAAAGAAGGCTTACTAAATATTATTATACAATTTTATTATCCAATAGTTATACAATTACTCGAATCACTTAATATCTCAACAATATCATACATATTAGATATCTCGCCAACATTAAGCTTATCTTTTAGATCCAAGAAATCCAAACAAGTTCCACAAGACACTATATTTGTCCCTTTATTTTCTAACACCTTTAGATTCTCAACTGTTTCCTCATTTATTGTACTAAGTTCAACACCTTGATTCACCAAAACAACAGCCTTTGGATATGGTTTTACCTGTGTTAGTGTAAACACAAAACCATTAATAAGTATCTTACCTAAATCCTCATTATGCCCACCCATCATATTACTTTGGATGAATATAACCTTCTTAGACAAATCCTTAGTGTCTTCCTTTTTACTTTGCATAACTACATCTTTACCTTTTACTATTCTTATATGAAAATCTCCATCCTTAGTGCTTTCACTAAATTCCAAATTCATTGATTTTGCTAATTTCTTTACATTTTCCTTTGCTATTTCATTATCTACAATAGTTATTACAACACCCTCACCTAACGCCTCTAATTCTTTTTTAGTATTTATTACAGGCATTGGGCAATTAAGTTTTCTTGCATCAACGATTTTTTCCATACGAATTTCACTCCCTATTAGATATTAGTCATAATCATGTTTCCAAAATCTATAAACAACTCTTTAAAATAATCAAATAAGAAATTATACATATAGATGTATTTTACAAGTTGTGATTCATTTAAAAGTTTGATAAAATCTTCATTGCCAAAAAACGCTACAAGAGGATTTATTATTACAAAAAGTATCATTATAAATACAACACCTTTTATAATTCCAAATATTCCACCTATCACTCTATTCCACAACGAAAGACCACTCAACTTTAATATTATATCTAAAATCTCGATAAGTATAGCTGATATTAAGATAATTAATACAAAAATCGTTATTATAGAAAAAATATTAATTAAAAATTGATTTGGATTATCTATTAAATTAGATAGATAATCTGTTTTTTCGAAACTATTTTTGACTATAGTATCTACAAAACCTCTCACAAATTTAAATCCATTTAGAAATTCTGAAAAAGCTATATAAGTGTTTTTACAAACTATTATAGCCACTATGTATTTAAATAGATCCAAAAATGATTTTAGAAATCCATTATAAATACCAATAATAAAGTGGACTAATAAAAATATAAGTACTGCAATA
This sequence comes from Peptostreptococcaceae bacterium AGR-M142, assembly GCA_045345765.1. Taxonomy (GTDB): domain Bacteria; phylum Bacillota; class Clostridia; order Peptostreptococcales; family Peptostreptococcaceae; genus JAOARY01. The sequence goes on along the minus strand of CP148265.1, from coordinate 1,383,679 downwards.
TCAATGTAATTCATATTATCCTCCTCTAAAATAGAGCGTATATTTGTATTTCACCCCTAAATATTATTGCAAAATATCCATTTGAAAAATTATATATATCTAAAATATCCTTTATATAATCAATCTTTGTTTCATTTTCTAAAAAATAAATACTAAGACCACTATTTATAACGGTTTTGTCTCCTATATTTAATATAGACCTTGCTCCATTAAAATATAAAGTCTTTTTATTTTGCATATACGACTCTTTTTGCTTTATTTCTTGTTCTTCCTTTGTTAAATATCTATTATTTATTTCATCTTCAATGCTCTCTTTTATATTAGAATAAATTCTAACATTATAATATTCGTCTAAAGTTGCATATCTATCTCCTAATGAAAATAAATCTCTCATATTATAATTAAAATTAACATTTTTTTTGGTATAATTTTTTGAATCTATAAATACACCCTCATTATCTTCAAAGAACAAAAATCCTTTATTGTTTGATATAGCTCTTGAAAAAAGCATATCATATACTTTTGATGATGTTAACATCTTACCTTTAGAATTGTAAACAGCTATATTTGATACTATTCTTTCTTTTTCGTGATAAAATGACGCCACCATCATATTATTTTGATATTCATCTTTGGTCATTATATTTATGACATAAGATGACATCGAAACATCTTCAATTACATTTGCATTAGAATCTATAAATCTAATTGAATCTAATTTCATATTGTTATTGACCTTATAATTTATTGCTACATTGTCATCTTTAAAAGCTTCTATATATAGAGGTTTTTCGTTTGCTCGAAATGCATATTCCTTTATTTTTGCATCTTTTCCCACTATGTATAATTTGTTTTGAATCTTATCCAATATATAAACATTGTTATTAGAACAATCCATTTCATAGTTTAATACTTCTAATTTTAAACTAAATTCCTTTGCTCCATTTTTATTTAGATATACTAATTCTTTTTTGTTATATATGGCTATCCCATCACCAAATTGTTTGATATTTGTATCTATTTCGTATTCATAATTGATTTGTTTAACAAGCTTTGGACTTATTTGGCTGTTTTTTAATACTCTTGATTTTATCTGGTATGAGAGTTTATCGTTAAAAGATATCAATCCCAAAATCATTAAAAATATCATTATAGAAATCATTATTTTTTTTAACATATAATCAACCTTTTATTTTATATTTTTAAATAAATACTTTCACAAAAAATAAATAAAAGTATTACAATACTTAGTTTATATCATAATACTTTTCCATTCAAGATTTATAATTTACAAATTTTTATATAATCTTTTTAAAAAAAATCAGATAAAAATAATTCACACTTTTATCTGATTCATTTTACTATTTATATTTTTTTAATAATTTAATATGTTAATTAATCTTATTTTCTCTAATTCATTTAATATGTTTTTGATTTTATTTACCAATGTATTTAGCTATATTTTTGTATCTTACTTTAAATTATAGTACTATCTTTTCTTCCAATACTTTATTTAAAGTTTTTATCAATACTTCTTTTTCTTTAAAATATTCTTTTCTTAAATTAACAATCTCTTGTATATTTTTATTTATTTCTTTTTTATTTTCCAAGTTATCTTCTTGTTTATATAATTCCATATTATATATAACTAACATTTTAAAATCATCATCTGTTTCTTTAGCTCCAGACATTTTGTAAATAGCCTATCGAATCCTTTAGATACCCGCTATCATATAAACTTGATAGGTGCTGGAGACATAATAATTGTAAATAATTATATCATCTATTTTTTCTTGATTATTTAAATCAATTAATTTTTCTTCTGTCTTATCTACTAAACTCTTAACTTCATCTAATTTTCTATTTAATTTCAGATTCCAAATAAATTTGATTAATAAATTGTAATTTCCTAAGAAATTATTAACGTCATTTTCTGCTAATTTCACAAATTATTATTTTCAACTGTACTACTTGTATCATTGCCTTATTAAATAAAGTACTTCATCATCTTCTACAGTAGTCGACCAATATTTATCAATTGATTCCTTTAATTTCTGATTGTAATATATCTTGATATTGATTAATTCATCTTTATTTGAATATGCAACAACCAAATGTAATTTCCATCATCATCCACGGCTACTAATACCCTTTGATTTCCTTGTACTATTTTTATATCTTTTAATTTATATTTATCTTCATACATTTGCTGTTTAAACATATTTGTCCGCCAATATCTATTATTTCCCATTTGTTTTTTATTTATATACATGTTAATTAGGATTCAACTGCTTCTATTATACATAAGAGGTACTACATAGAACTTATCTTCTTTTAAATCATTTTTATTCCCTTAACAATCATACCCACAGTCAAACCAGACAAACAAACCAATAGGTCGACCAACTTCTATATTCTTTAGTTCATCTTCCTCAAAATAAAAACCTTTAGGATCTACCTCTATTGTATCTATAATTTCATCCATTTCACTTTCTACAAAGCTTTTTATTTCATCAGCTTCTGATTTTTGGCATGCAGTAAATGAAATAGAAATTAAACAAATAAATATAAGCAATAATATTTTTTTCATGATTTTTCCCCCTAATTTATATATAACTTATTTCATTTATTATGATATATAAACGTTTAGAATTTGTCAATTTTTAAATTTAATGTCTTAAGTAGCATTTTTAGTACTTATATGAACACTTTTTGTTTTTTTATGATTATTTTTTGTTTTTTAGAGTTTATATTCATTTTTTTAAATTATATTTTATTTTTATAATTCAAAGTAAATCTTTAATCCCTTATTTGTTTTTACTGCACCAAAGTTTGACTTATGAAGTATTAATATATTTTTTACTATACATAGACCTATTCCACTACCTTTTGATAAGGTATTTTCTTTTGTTCTTGATTTATCTTTCTTATAAAACCTATCCCAAATCCTACTTACTTCTTCCTTCGTTATATTTGTTTCATTTTCTATTTCAAATACCAAATTACTTTCTTTTTTGATAACTATATTTATCCTTCCTTCTTCCTTTGTATAATTAATTGCATTTGTTATCAGATTTTTGATTACTTTTTCAATCATCTTATAATCTGCATATACTATATTTTCTTTATTTGATTCATCTATATTTAATTTTATATTTTTTTTATCTATATATATCTGCATCTTTTTTATATAATCCATAACCAACTCTTTAAAATCAAATTCTTCTTTATCTAATTTTATTATTCCAGATTCCAATCTTGATAGTTCAAGCATTTCAAGTACAATATCATTCATTGAATTTGCTTCATCTAATATTACATCCAAATAATACTCTTTTTTTTCTTCGTATATGCCATCTTTAATTCCTTCTGCGTAACTCTTTATAATACCTATTGGTGTTTTTAAATCGTGTGATGCGTTAGCTATAAATTCTTTTCTTAATTTTTCTAATTTCTTTTCCTTTCTTATATCTTCCTTTAGTTTTTCATTTGCTGATTTTAATTCATTCATTGTTTTATCTAATTTATCAGACATAAAATTAAGCGAGTTCGAAAGACTTCCAAGTTCATCATTTGTTTTTATATCTGATTTTTGACTAAAGTCTAATTTACTCATCTTTATAGCTACATCATTTAGTTTAAGCAGTGGCTTTGATATTAATTTAGAATACAAAAAAGACATCATAAGAGCTATAAGTAGAGCAAACAAAGCCATGTAAGGGTAATATCTACTCATTATTTTTGATGCTTCATCAACTGCTTCTAATGAAGATATTATATATATATTATAGTTTTTATCGCTTATTCGGATATTTTTTTTGATAATTAGATAATCATTAAATACATCTTTATAATTAGTTATATTGGTATTTATTTTTTCTTCTTTATTTTCTTTTATATATTTAACTAGCAAATCTTTATAATTATAATCAACTTCTTTTAAATTTATATCATCTTCTTTGTAAATCAATTTAGCTTCCAAATACACATCTTCTTCATCTAATTTTGATTTTATATCTATTTGAGTATTTATATCTTCTTTTTTTATGAGCAAATTATTTATATCTTCTTTTTGTTTCAAGAACTTAGTTCCTTCATTAAATATAATATCATTATCTTTTTTTATTTTATTTACTTTAAAAAAGAAATCTACTTGTTCATATCTGTTTGCCTTTATCGTATAGTATTCATCTAATTTCAAGCTATCAAATTCATCTTTATCTAAATTAGATACATTAAGATTATAAATTTCTCCATCTTTTGTTTTTACAGCTATATATTTTTTTAATAAAAAATCTTTTTTAATTATTTTATCCTCATCACTAATAACGATTTCAAATTTATTTGTAACTAGATTTTTATCTATGTATTTTAATAATTCTAAACCCTTTTTATTTTCATCTAGTTTCCCAATTTCCTTTGATGTATTTATTATTTTATCTTTTTTTGTATCTAAATATAAATGGTCAAAGAAATAACTTTGAAATACCAATAATCCTATAAAAAAAGCAAAAATCATTACTGATGTTAAAATAAATAATTTCTTAAAAAGTCCTCCTTTAGCCATGACTCACCTCAAATTTATAACCTGCACCTATAACTGTTTTTATATAATTTGATTTATAATTTAATTTTTTTCTTAGATTTTTAATTTGGGTATCTACTACTCTAGTATTTCCATCATAATCAATACCCCAAACTCTATCTAATATCATATCTCTTGTTAATACAATATTTTCATTTTCAATTAAATATAAAAGTAATCTATATTCAATATTCGATAATATCAAATCTTTATCATCTAATTGTATTTTATAAGCTCGTTTATCAATCAAGAGACTACCCTTTATTATTTTATTTTTATCTTGTGTTTTTGGCCCTAGTTCATTATTAATTCTCTTTAATAAATTATTTACTCTGGCAAGTAAAACTTTTGGACTAAAAGGTTTTGTAACATATTCATCAATTCCAAGTTCAAATCCTTTTAATTTATTTTCTTCTTCAGATAATGCTGATAGCATTATTATTGGAATAAAGCTTCTTTGTCTTATAATTTCACATACCTTAAAACCATCTAATTTTGGTAGCATTATATCTAACACAACTAAATCTAATTCTTCTTTTTTAAATATTTCTATAGCTTCTTTGCCATCCATTGCAACAAATACTTTGTATCCACCAAATTCTAAATAATCTTTTATTATATCTGCAAATCTAGCCTCATCTTCAACAACAAGTATTTTTTTCATATTATCACCTTCCTTTTTGTATTTAATATATTTTATAATAAAATATATTAAATACAAAAAAGGAAATCTAAAAATCTCGATTTCCTTTTTTGTTATATTAATTAGTCTATGTCAACATCTTCTGCGCCATACTCGTAAGTATCTATCAAATTCTTTAATTCTTCTGATACCCAATCATATCTATTTGCTTTTACATCTTCTTTAATATATTTATAAAGCATTTTGATTTCATTTTTATCTTCATCTTCCATTTCTCTAAATACTTTCATGCTACCTTCACAATCATTTATAATTATATCTTCTAATGATTTTATTTTTTTATTTTCATCATAATCATCTTTATTATCAATTCCTACTAGATATCTAAGTTCTATATAAGCTTTTCTTTTTTTAGCTTCATCTTCCATATCAATTATTTTTTTGAATAATTTATTTGCTTTATTTAATACTTCTTCGTCCAAATCATCTGAATCTATATTATAATCTTTTAGATACGCATTTACATTCTTATCTAATAAGTTATAAATTTCTTCTTCTAATTTTTCTATTTCTTCTTCTAATAACATCTCTTCTTCTTCTGTATCCGCATCATCTGCTCTTTTATCTAATTTATTAATTTCTTCATACAAAGCTTTAATTTTATTATAGTTTTCTTTTGGAATTTCAAATTCCATGCCTTTTAATCCTTCTATATACGCGTGCAAAACTCCATCATTTTTAAGATATTTAACATCAACACCTTTATCATAGTCTTTATCTATTGCAACACCTTTATCAAATACTATTTTTTCTAATCTCTCTATTTCTCTTATTATTTTTTCTTCTTTTTCATGTCTATCTTCATCATCATTATCCAAATTCATTAATTTTTCATCTAATTCATATATATTTTGATACAAATCCTCAACTTCATCCATGTCTTTATTTTGGATTTGAATATTATCATCTTGTAAGTCTTCTAAAAATTCATCAAATGAATCAACATTGTATGCAAATGAATTTGTTGATAACGAAAATAAACCTCCTGCTATAATTGTTGTTGCTAATAATCCTGATGTTAATTTTTTTAGACCTTTCATCTCAATCACTCCTATTTATTATATTTTATATTTACTTTTCTTTTTCCTTACAAATATATAATAAATAATTCATATGTAATCGATATGTGTTTTATCTTAAAATTTTATTACATCTGCTTATTTATTTAAATCATCTGCTTCATCTTCATAAATATCTTTTATCTCTTCTAACTCCTCAATTACCCAATCATATCTATTCGCTTTAATATCTTCTTTCATATTATTATATAATGATATAATTTCTTCTTTTTCTTCTTTTTCAAATTGATTAAATTCATATATACTACCACCACAATCTTCAATTATTATATCATTTAATGATTTTAATTCTTTATTATTTGATTTATCATTTTTATTATCTATACCCACTAAATATCTAAGTTTTATATATTCTTTTCTCTTTTCATTTTTATCTTCTATAATATTTATATTTTCATATATTTTACTAGCTTCTTTTAATTTAGATTCGCTTAAATCATCTTCATCAATATTGTATACATGCAAATATCCTATTACATTATCATTTAATAAATCATACATTTGCTCTTCTAATCTATCTATTTTAAGTTCTATTTCATCTTCTTCTTTATCTGTTTTTGCTAGGTCTTCTTCTATTTCTAATTTTTTTATCTTATTATAGATATTGTTGATATGTGTTTTATTATATTTAGCTAATTTCACATCTATTTTTTCCAACAATAATACAAATTCATCAAAATCTCTTGTGTCATCAATATCATCAATTAACTCTTCTAATGAATCTTCCATAGAATCATAATCGTCATTATAACTATGCTCTAGATAATCATCATCACCTTTTTTATAATTACTATCAATTGCAATACCTAAGTCATATGCTTTTTGTTCTAATTTTTCTATCTCATCTTCTATTTTATCTTCCTCCTCATCTGTTTTGGCTTGATCTTCTTTTATTTCTAATTTAATTATTTCCTTATATATAGACTTAACCTTATCCAAATTCTTATCTGGTATCTTTACATTGTCTTCTTTAAGTTCTTCTAAAAATTCCTCAAATGTATCATCACTATCTGCAAATGAATTTGTTCCTATACTCAAAAATCCACCTGCAATTATACTTGTTGCTAATAATCCGGATGTAAACTTTTTTAATTTATTCATCTTGTCATCTCCTAATATTTATTTTATTATCTATTATTTTTAGTTATTACTTACAAATATATAGTAAATTATTGATGTGTAATCTATGTGTAATTAATCTTAAAATCTGTTGATTAATTCGGTATAATTTTATTTATTTCTTTTTTATTTTCCAAGTTATCTTCTTGTTTATATAATTCCATATTATATATAACTAACATTTTAAAATCATCATCTGTTTCTTTAAGCTCTATACATTTTTGTAAATAGCCTATCGAATCCTTTAGATACCCGCTATCATATAAACTTGATTTTAGCTTTACATAATAATTGTAAACAATTATATCGTCTATTTTTTCTTGATTTTTTAAATCAATTAATTTTTCTTCTGTCTTATCTACTAAACTCTTAACTTCATCATATTTTTTTGATTTAATGTATCTATATCCACCAATTCATCTTCATTTGAATATGGTAAATACCCAACTAAATTTCCATCACTATTTGTGGCTACTAATACCCTTTGATTTCCTTGTACTATTTTTATATCTTTTAGTTTATATTTATCTTCTATATATTTTACCTTTACAGATATTTGCCCACCAATATCTATTATTTCCCATTTGTTTTTTTTATCTATATATGTTACTGTAGCATCCAATCTTGGCTCTTTATTATACATAAGAGGTACTACATAGAACTTATCTTCTTTTAAATTATTTTCTATCCCCTTATCATAATCTACTAAATCATAACAAACCATAGGTTTACCAACTTCTATATTCTTTAGTTCATCTTCCTCAAAATAAAAACCTTTAGGATCTACCTCTATTGTATCTATAATTTAATCCATTTCACTTTCTACAAAACTTTTTATTTCATCAACTTCTGATTTTTGGCATGCAGTAAATGAAATAGAAATTAAACAAATATAGATAAGCAATAATATTTTTTTATAATTTTTCCTCTTATGTATAATTTTTAAAATTTGCTATCAAAAAAGCATCTATAGCAGAACTATAAATGCTTCTTTTATTATTTATTAAGAATTAGTTTGTTAATCAAATTTTACTTTTATTTTAGAAGGTTTTTGTTACTATCTTACTGGGTAGCAGTCAACTACTTCATTAGTTCCTTTTTTAACTATTATCTTCATTGTTGTTTCTCCATTAGAACCAATTACTCTATTCATATCTATATAGTATGTACCTGCATTATTTAAATCTTCAACTTTATTATCGCTATTCCAAGCTTCATCTATTATAGCTGTTATTTCCGATTTAGTAACACTGTACATATTGTAGTGAGATATAACTCTTACAACCTTATTTGGGTAAGCTCCTGTATCTTTGCCATATATAAGTCCACCATAAGATTCCCAAGTGTTTAATCCAACACGCTTTAATTGTCCAAAACGTTCCTTATCAAAATCTCTATCTAAATTGCTTATACTGTGTTTAACAGGTGATTCCATTGCACTAGCGTAACCAAGTGTTCCAACTTGACATGCCATAATTGAAAGTAGCATTAGTGATGCAAATCTTTTTTTGTTTTTAAAAAATTTCATAATTTCAACCCCTTTTAAATTTTTCTTTTTTATTTAGTAAAGCATAATCAATTTTACCAAATAAAGATATTTTTTCAAGAGTTTTTACCTAAAAAGTATTTATTTCATCTCAAATGGATGTATTAATATATTTTTATGTAAAAAATATCTTTATTTTTTATTTAATTCTTTCCTATGATTTTATTACTAAATTTATTTTAATATATAATTCTTAAAATAACCTTAAAAACAAAAAAATTTAAGAAAATAAATAAAGGTAGCATAAAAATGAATTTTTTCATTTTCATACTACCTTCAAAAATCACATTATTTTCTTGCTAAAAATCTTTACCAACACCATTTGACAAAGAATTAAAAAATCAATCTATCTTATTATATCTAATTCCTTATAAAGCTCTATACCTTTTGTATAGTATTCTTTTTCCTTCTCAAAAGATCTACCAGAATAAATCTTAGCAATCTTAAAGTATATATCTGCTCTTGTCTTTTTATCTTCAAATTCTTTTGATATTTCTAATGCTTTAAGTAAGCATTCTAATGCCATCTCGTTGTTTCCAGATATCTTAGATACTTTTGAATACATTTCTAAAGACTTACATTCTAATACCTTGCTTCTATTTTTAATAGAAAGACTTAAGCCTCTTTTCGCAAGCTCTATAGCGTGTTCATATCTCTTTAAACTTATTAAAACTTCTATATAATTATGAACTACTTTTACAAAACCAGTATCTTCATGATCTTCTTTTAATTTATATGCCTTTTTAGCATAATCAAGAGCATCCTTCAGATTATTCATATTATGATATATATTTGACATCTTAACATAAATCTTAGCTTCTTCATCTTTTTTATTTTCTTTTTCAAATACTTCTAATGCTCTATTTAAATAATGTTTAGCATTTTCATATTCTTGTTTTTCTATATAACTACTTCCCATAAGTAAAAGATTCTTTCCTCTTTCCCTATAGTCTTTTATCTTTTCCTCGATTTCTTTAGCTTTTTGAGAATATTTTATCCCTTCATCATGTCTATCCATCTTAACATTTGCATAAGCTATATTAGTAAGGAATATAAATTCTCTATCATAATCTTGGTAGTCTTTATTATTTAAGTATTTTTGACCTTGTACAAATTTATCAAGTGCAACATTATATATATTTTGTTCTAAATATAATTTACCTAATTCTTTGTAACAATCTAATACACCAATTGTATTATCAGTAGATACATAAAGAATTAAACTCTCTTCAATTAAATTCGATGCTTCGTGATATTTCTTTTCTTTTAGGTTTATTATTCCATATAAGAATTTTGCCTTTGCACATACTGATTTAACTTCATGTTTTTCACATGTTTCAATTATTACTTTTAAATCTTGTTTTGCTTCTTTGTATTCCTTACTTCTTATATGTATCTCGCTTTTTAAGATTAAAGACTCACTAAGCTTTTTGATTTGCATTTCTTTACTTTCTAATAAGTAATCAATCGAAACTCTAAGTTGTCTTGCAAAATACTCAAGTAAATCATGACTTGGATACGATTTATCCCTTTCTATATGACTTATTTGTGCCGCGGTTATCCTCTCACCTGCTAATTCCTTTAATGTCATTTTCTTTTCTTTTCTTAACTTTTTGATCTTCTGTCCTAAAGTTAACACTTCCATTTGTTAAACCCCCAATCATATTTTCCTCTTAATAAGATTATTCCTCTTTTTTTATAACATTTATATTGATATTTAAAGTAAATATTTTCATTAAAATATACTTAAATCAACTATCTAAAAGTTTTTGTATGATATCATTTAGACTGTCTTCATTGTAATATTCTATTTCTATCTTTCCTTTTTTACTTCCTCGCTTTATGCTAACCTTTGTATTAAATTTTTCGATTAGTCTTTCTTCTATATCTATTTCAAATATGTCTTTTTTATTTTCTTTCTTTGTTAGTCTATTTATATATTCTTCAGTTTTTCTAACAGACATATTGTTTTTAATAACATCTTTAGCTACTTGCAATTGCTTATCTTTATCTTTTAGCTTTAATATCGCTTTTCCATGTCCAGATGATAATTTATTTTGTATTATCATATCTATAACTTCTTCATTAAGTTTGAGCATTCTTATTGTATTACTTATATAAGGTCTACTCTTACCTATGGTTTCTGCAAGTTCTGCTTGAGTTATCAGTTTCTTTTCCATAACATTTTTGTAAGCGAGTGCTTCTTCAAATACGTTTAAATCTTCCCTTTGAATATTTTCAAGAAGCGCAATTTCAATTATTTCCTCGTCTGATAATTCTTTTATAATACATGGTATGGTTTTAATTCCAGCAATATTAGAAGCTCTAAATCTTCTTTCTCCTGCTACAATTATATACTTATCTTCTTTTTTTGTAACAATTATAGGCTGTAATATACCTCTTTTTTTGATTGATGATGCAAGTTCTTTTATAGTTTCATCATTAAATTCTTTTCTTGGTTGTTTTTCGTTAGCTTTTATTAAATCGCTATCAATGTATTTTATATTATCCAACATGATTTCACCTAATTTCATATCTTTTAAATAAGAAGTATAATAATATAATAAATTATATTTTTGTTTAAATGAAATATCTATTTGTTATCTTTTAATATAAAACTATAATTTTTTATTATACTTTAATTCATATTTATTATATTTTAGATTAATTATTTATATATGTTAAAATTTACAAAGTTGTCTAAAAAATTTTATTCGTATTAATTTCTATATATAAATTAATATAATTTTATTTATAATCATAATTTATAATATCATATTTTTAAGCCTTTGCTTATATAATTTTTTACATTTGAATATTTAGATATTTAAATGTAAGATAATTTTAAATAATCGTTCTTTTTAACATTCACTTTAAATTTATATCTATATATTAAATTTTAAAACAAAATTTGAAATTTATAAACAATTTTTTTAAATTTATTTTTTAAAAATAATTAATTTTTTGTAATACTTTTTAGTTTAGATTAGTAATTTCATATATTTTAACTTAAGAATTTTCTTTAAAATTTTTTAAATTTTTTTAACCACGATTAAAATATAAGTGCAAAACTTTTAATAAAAACACAATAATATAAAAATTTTTTTTAATTATTATAAAAAAAATAAAATATGTTGATAAATTTAATTAAATATCATCATATTTTATTTGAAATTTTTTCATTTTATATTTGAATTTATTATTATTTATTTTGCAGATTTAGGAATTTTAACAGTTACTTCAACATAATCTCCCTTATCAACCTCTTTGTAATTTGCATTTATCCCTGTATTTTCTATGGCTTTATAAGCATTCTTTAATGTATTTAAATATATTTTTAAATTAACTGATGCTTTTATTTTTCTTTTATTTTTCTTTTTATTATCTTCTTCTTTTTTTGGACTTTCATTTTCTGATACTATCTTTACCATATCTTCTGTCTTTTTAACTGTCAAATCATTTTTTATAACCTTATCCAAAACTTCATGCATAATATCTTCATCATTAAGTTTTAAAAGAGCTCTTGCATGTCTTTGTGTAAGATTATTATCAATTAATTTATCTTGTATATTTTGTGGTAATTTTAAAATTCTTAGTTTATTAGCTATTGTAGATTGACTTTTACCAAGCTTTTTAGCTAATTCATTTTGAGTAAAATTATATTTTCTTATAAGTTTTTCATATCCAAGTGATTCTTCTATGAAATTTAAATCTTCTCTTTGTAGATTTTCAACTATTGCAAGTACTGCACTAGATTCTTCTGTTAAATCCTTTATTATTGCTGGTATTTCTTTAAGTCCTGCAAGTTTTGCAGCTTTTAATCTTCTTTCCCCTGCTACAAGCTCATAATTATCTTCTTTAAGTTTTCTAACTGTTATGGGTTGAAGTATCCCATATTCACTTATTGAATTTTTAAGCTCTTGCAATTGATCTTCATTAAATACTTTTCTTGGTTGATTTGGGTTTGCACAAATGTTTGAAGTCTGTATATGTAATACTTTATCAAAACTCATATTATCCCTCTTTCTTATAAATAAATTCTCACTTACATTAATTTTTACTTTCTAAATTTTTTATTAAATTATAATAATATTAAATATAATTAAAAATTCGAATAATTTCATAAAAAGCTAAATAATAAATATAAATATTTACAATTTAGCCTTTAATACTATTTTAATGGTTGTTTAGTTGGTTTTCCAGCTTTTCTTGGATATTTTTTAGGTGTATCTCCAATTTTTTTAAGTATTAGAAGTCTCTTTGTTCTATCATCAAATGGAATTTGAAATTCTTTATCTTCTACAAACTCCATATTTAAAACTTCTAAAGCCTTCTTTGCGTCTTTTAATTCTTCATCTAATGATGGTCCCTTTAAGCATACCATATATCCTCCAACTTTTAAAAATGGAGTTGTATATTCTAAAAGCACTGTTAAATTCGCTACAGCCCTTGATACAACAACATCAAATTGTTGTCTATATTCTGGATTTTTTCCACCATCTTCTGCTCTACTGTGAATAAATTCAACATCATCTATACCTATATTATCGCATACTTCTTTTAAGAAATTTATTCTTTTATTTAATGAATCTAATAAAGTTAATTTGATATCTTTTCTAATCATTTTTATTGGAAGACCAGGAAATCCTGCTCCTGTTCCAACATCTATAACTTTTGCATTCTCTTCTATTTTATCTGATAATAAACACGATATACTATCTAAAAAATGTTTGATATATACTTCATTTTCCTCTGTTATAGTAGTTAGATTAATCTTTTCATTCCATTCAATTAATAAATCTTTATATATTTTAAACTTATCTATTATTTCATCGTCATATTTTATATTTAATTTATCAAGACCTTCTTTTAATATCATTATCTATTTCTCCTTTGTTGTTCTAAATATATCATAAGTACTGAAATATCAGCTGGTGAAACTCCAGATATTCTTGAAGCTTGTCCTAAAGACATCGGTTTTATTTCATTAAGCTTTTGTTTTGCTTCTATTCTAAGTCCATCTATCTTTGAATAATCTAGGTCTTCTCTTAATTTTTTATGCTCTAATTTGGAGAATTTTTCAACTTGTGATAATTGTTTTTTGATATAACCTTCATATTTTATTTGGATTTCACATTGAGTTTTTACATCATCCTTGATATTAGGATTTCCTAATCCTATTTCATCTAAGAACTCATATTTTATTTCTGGTCTTTTTAAGAAGTCATATAAAGTTATACTTCCGTTTATACTAGCTAAATCCTTTTCTTCTAGCTTATCTTTTATTTGACTTTGTTTAACCCTAGTTTCTTTAAGCCTTTTAAATTCATCTTCAATATCTTTTAATCTCTTTTTAAATACTTCATATCTAAATTCATTTACACTTCCTGCTTCATACCCAATTTGAGTAAGTCTTAAATCAGCATTATCTTGTCTTAATAAAAGTCTGTATTCAGATCTTGATGTCATTATTCTATAAGGTTCGTTAGTTCCTTTAGTTACTAAATCATCTATTAAAACACCTATATACGAATTTGACCTTTCTAATATAAGCGGTTCTTTTTCATCTATTTTTCTAACTGCATTTATTCCTGCAACTAATCCTTGTGCAGCAGCTTCTTCATAACCTGAAGTTCCGTTAAACTGACCTGCACTAAATAAATTATTTACAACTTTTAATTCTAAAGATGGTTTTAATTGAAGTGGATTTACACAATCATATTCTATTGCGTAAGCAGGTCTAAGCATTTTACAATTTTCCATTCCATTAACACTTTGATACATCTTAAGTTGTACTTCATAAGCTAATGAACTTGAAAAACCAGATACATACATTTCTTTTGTATTTAATCCTTCTGGTTCAACAAAGAATTGATGAGTTTCCTTATCTGTAAATCTTACAACCTTATCTTCTATTGAAGGACAATATCTTGGACCTGTACTTTCCATATCACCTCTATACATAGAAGAACGTTTGATATTATTTAGTATTATTTCTTTAGTTTCTTTTGTTGTTCTTGTTAAATAACATGGAACTTGATCTATTTTTATATCTTGTGGGTCATTTAGAAATGAAAATGGTATTATTTTCTCATCTCCAGGTTGTAAGACCATTTTTGAAAAGTCTAGCGTATCTTTGTGAACTCTTGCTGGACTTCCTGTTTTAAACCTTCTTAAATCAAGCCCTAGCTCTTTTAAGTTTTGGCTTAAATTATTAGCTGGCAAAAATCCAAGTGGACCAGAACTATAATTAACTTCACCTATATATACTTTTGATTTTAGATAAACTCCAGTTGCAAGTATAACTGCATTTGCTTCATAAACTGCATTTAATAAAGTTATTACTCCTTTAACTTGATTGTCTTCAACTTTAAGACCAACAACTTCATCCATAACTAAATCAAGATTTTCTTGATCTTCTATTGTTTTTTTCATCTCTTGGTGATATAAATGCTTGTCAGCTTGAGCTCTTAACGAGTGTACTGCTGGTCCTTTACCTGTATTTAACATCCTACTTTGGATATAAGCTTTATCTATATTAACACCCATTTGTCCACCAAGTGCATCTATTTCCTTAACCAAATGACCTTTACCAGTTCCTCCAATCGAAGGATTACATGGCATTAGACCAATTGAATCCAATGAAAGTGTTACAAGTAGAGTTTTTTTGTTCATTCTTGCAGATATTAATGCCGCCTCACATCCTGCATGTCCTGCACCAATAACTATTACATCATATTTTCCTGCTAAAAACTCCATTTCTTCCTCCTTACTTACCTATACAAAATTCACTAAATATAGTGTCTAATAAATCTTCTGAAACTGTTTGACCTGTTACTTCTCCAAGTAAATCCCAGATATTTTTTAAGTCAATTTCAACAAAATCAATAGGCATATCATTTTCTATACCATTTATACAATCATTTGCTGAATTTATAGCTTTATATAAAGCATCTTTATGTCTTGTATTTGTAATCATCAAATCATTATTACCTTTTACATTACCCTTAAATACCATATTAGTTATTTCATCTTCTAAATCTTTAATTCCTTGATTTAAGGATGCTGATATTTTTATAATTCTAACATGTTCTTTAACATGTTCTCTTATTATATTTTCATTCCATTTAGCTTCTAAATCTGTTTTGTTTATAAGAACAATAGCTTTTTTGTCTTTTATATTATCTAATATAAACATATCTTCATCTGTTATTTCTCTTGATGAATCTAATACCAAAATTATTAAATCAGCTATATTTATTATCTCTTTTGATTTTTCTACACCGATTTGTTCAACTATATCTTTTGTATCTCTTATTCCTGCTGTATCTATTAATTTTATAAGTATACCATTTATATTTAATTGTTCTTCGATAACATCTCTTGTTGTACCTTCTATGTCTGTAACTATTGCTCTTGATTCTCTTAATAATGCATTTAATAGGGATGACTTTCCAACATTAGGTTTTCCAACTATCGCAGTCTTTAGTCCATCTCTTAATATCTTCCCTGTTTCTGCACTATCATAAAGATTTTTCATTTGTTCTTTTATATATTTTATTCCATCTAATAATCTTTTTATTGTTAGTTCTTCTACATCTTCTTCTGGAAAATCTATTGAAACTTCAACATGTGCCAATAATTCAGTAATTTTTTTTCTAAGTTCTTTTATTCTTTTTGAAAGTCTTCCTTCTAATTGTTCTTGAGCACTTTCAAAACTAAGTTCAGTCTTAGCATTTATAACATCCATAACAGCTTCTGCTTGAGATAAATCTATTCTACCATTTAAGAATGCTCTTTTAGTAAATTCTCCATTTTGTGCATGTCTTGCACCATTTTTAAGAAGTAATTCAAGGATTTTTTTAACTGACATATATCCACCATGAGCGTTGATTTCAATAACATCTTCACCTGTATAACTTCTTGGATTATTCATATATGCTAAAAGTACTTCATCTATTAATTTATCACCATCATAAATATGTCCATAAATTAATGTTCTAGGATTATATTCATCTATTTTTTTGTTCGCTCTAAAAACCTCATTTGCTATATTTAGTGAATCAGGTCCACTAATTCTTATTATCCCAATTCCACCTTCTCCAGCTGGAGTGGCTATAGCACAGATAGTATCATCTATAAAATTCATAATTTCACCTCGTTATTAAACAGAAAAAACCCCTACTTAAGTAGGGGAATATTTATTATTTTTTTAATGCTATTACAACTCTTCTATTTGGCTCGTCACCTTCAGAATAAGTTCTAACATATTTATCCTCTTGTAAAACAGAATGAATTATTCTTCTTTCATAAGGATTCATTGGCTCTAACCTTAATGTCTTTCTGTTCTTATATGCTTTTCTAGCCATTTTATTTGCAAATCTCTTTAGAGATTCTTCTCTTCTTTGTCTGTAACCTTCTATATTTATAAATATCTTTTTATGATCTTCTACTTCTTTATTGACAACAAGTCCAGTTAGAAACTGTAATGAATCAAGAGCTTCCCCTCTTCTTCCTATTAAATCTCCAGCTTCTTTACCTGTTATTTCAATATTTAATAAATTACCTTCTAATTTAACTTCTATCTCACCTTCTATAGATGAATTATCCAGTATTCCCTTTATGAAGTTTGTAGCTATTTCAACACTATTATCCTTTTTATTGGCCTTAATTATAAAATCTTTTTTACCTATAAGACCTAAAAAACCTTTACTGCCTTCTTGAATCACTTCATAATTAAGAGTTTTTTCACTTGCATTTAATTCTCTACAGGCTTTATCTATAGCCACCTCTAAAGAACTAGCACTTACTTCAATTTCCCTCATATATAACTCCCCCTTAATTTTTTGCAGGTCTACCTATGAAGAACTGTTGAGTCATTTGGAATAAGTTCCCTACAACCCAGTAAAGTGTAAGTCCAGCTGGGAAAGATCTACCCCAAACAAGCATCATTAATGGGAAGAAATAAAGCATCATCATTTGTGTTTGATCTTGCTTTTGCCCCTTCTTTAACTTAGGTTGCATCATCTTAGATGATAAATAAGTAGTTATTGCCGCAAGTATTGGAAGTATCCATAAATCAGGATCACTTAAATTTTCTAACCATAAAAAATTACTGTTTATACTTGCATAAACTTCTGGCGAACCAAAAACATACTTAGCTGGATCTCTTAGAGCTCTAAAAAGTCCTATTAATATAGGGAATTGTACCAATAATGGTAAACAACCTGCCATTGGATTTACATTGTGTTTTTGATAAACTTCCATTACCTTCTGATTTAAAACTTCTTTATTATTCTTATACTTTTCTTGTATTTCTTTTATCTTAGGTTGTATTACTTGCATTTCTTTCATTGATTTTGTTTGTTTAAATGTAAGTGGTAATAATGCTAATCTAACTACCACAGTGAATAAAATTATAGCTATACCATAGTTATTCACTAAATTATAAATAATGTGTAACAGTGTACCTAGTAAATTCGATATTGCATCCAAATTATAAACCTCCTGATTTTCGATTTTAAAAAACTTTGTATTTTATATCTTAAAAAATTCTAAAATTCTAAAAGTTACGATTACAATAATCTAAAACCAATAAAATAATATGTTTTGTTATTATTTTAAAGGATCATAACCGCCTTTATTAAATGGGTGACATTTTAGAATTCTTTTTAGAGATAAGTAAGTTCCTTTTAAAGCTCCGTACTTTCTTAAAGCTTGTATGGAATAAGTAGAACATGTTGGATAGAACCTACAAGTAGGCCCTTTTAATGGTGATATAAATTTCTGATAAAATTTTACTATATAAATTAAAATTTTAGTCATTTAAATCTCCTAACTATATTAAATCAGATTTTTATAAATTTTTCTATCTATTTTCTTACTCCCGTTACCAAAAATCTATAAATTAAAGATTTTTGTTTCTTTCTTACTTTATGTTGATATTTCTAAACCATTTTTTTATTATTATTTATTAATCTTTTTTTTCTAAGAAGATGGAGCATCGCAGATTCTATATCCTTATATGATTTATCATTAGCAAGTACTCTAGCAAGAAAAACTATATCATAACCTGATTTTATCTGTTCACAATTTAATCTGTAACTTTCTCTTATATACCTTCTTAATTTATTTCTAACAACGGCATTTCCAACTTTTTTTGAAACAGAAATACCTATCCTATTATCATTTGTACCATTTTTTAATATATACATAACAAGATATCTATTAGCTATAGAATCTTTCTTCTTATAAACATTTCTAATATCCTTGTCTTTTTTTAGAGTTCTTCCGTTTTTAAACTGCATTATAGCCTCCAAATATAAGCTTTAAAAGACTTTATTTTTTCTAGTTAAACAAAAAGACCACGAGAATGCGGTCTTTTTTTGGGTCACAAACAATCTATATTGTATTTGTGAATGCGATATATGCATTTTTAAATATAATTTTTTAGTTTTAATACCATCTTATATAAATAGTATATTCACTTTAAAGAATTATTAAACTTCAGTTAGAATTAAGCAGTTAAGCTTTTTCTTCCTCTAGTTCTTCTTCTTTTAAGTACTTTTCTACCATTAGCTGTTTTCATTCTCTTTCTGAATCCATGCTCTTTTTTTCTTTGTCTTTTCTTTGGTTGATAAGTTCTTTTACTCACTGGAAAACACCTGCCTTTCAATCTCTTTTAATATATGAAATTTGAATTATCATACTATTTAAAAACATACTACTAATCTATTTTAAATAATGTAGTGTTTTCTGTCAAGTAAAATTATTTTTTGCTATTTTTTTTTGTATAATTTTAAACTTATCCACAGCCTGTTGATATTGTGTATAAGTAGTGAATTTATATCTATATTTTAAATTTATTTAACATTATGTGTATAACTTTACCCACACTATCCACATATGTTAATATAAATGTGGATAAAGTGAAAATAACTTTTAAAATATACTATTTAACTTAACTTTAAATTTAAAAACTTATCCACGTTTTAAAATTTAAATTTAGCAAAAAAATTTTATTCACAAACTATCCACAGACTTATCAACAATTTTTTGATAGTTATACACAGATTCAAAAAAACTTGCTTTTTTGTTGATAAAGTTGTTGATAATTTATTTTTTATTTAATATACTTATATTTATGAATTAATAGTTTTTAGTTATTTAATTTTTGTTTTTACTAATTTTTTTTATAATACAGAAATATAAAAATCAAAACTAAAAATCTAAATATAATAGGAGGAGACAATGAGTCTAAAAAAAATATGGAATAGTGCTATAACATCTATTAAACGTGAAATCACTCCTGTAAGTTTTAATACTTTTATATCTACTATGGAACCACTTAAAATTATTGATAATCAAGTTATATTCTTGGTTCAAAATGATTTTATAAAAGGTATAATCGAAGGTAGATATTCAGATATTATAAATTCATCTATTAATAATGTTACTGGGGAGCAGTATATTGTAAAGCTAGTTACAAGTAAAGATGAAATTAAAGAGGAACAAAAGAAAGTCTCTAAGAAAAAGACTACAGAAAGTATAATACCTAATTCTAATTTAAATCCAAAATATACTTTTGATAGTTTCGTAATCGGAAATAGTAATAGATTTTCACATGCCGCATGTGTTGCTGTTGCAGAATCTCCAGCCAAATCATATAATCCATTATTCTTATATGGTGGCGTTGGTCTTGGCAAAACTCATCTTATGCAAGCAATTGGACATCATATATTAAACTATAATGAAGATTCAACGATTGTTTATGTATCTTCTGAGAAATTTACAAATGAACTTATAAATTCTATTAAAGATGATAAAAATGAGGAATTTAGAAATAAATATAGAAATGTTGATGTTCTTCTAATTGATGATATTCAGTTTATTGCTGGTAAAGAAAGGACTCAAGAAGAATTCTTCCATACTTTTAATGCTTTACACGAAGCCAACAAACAGATTATAATTTCTAGTGATAGAACACCAAAAGAAATTCCGACTTTAGAAGATCGTCTAAGAACTCGTTTTGAAATGGGACTTATAACAGATATTCAACCACCTGATTTTGAAACAAGAGTTGCAATTCTTAGAAAAAAGGCACAGGTTGAAAATATCGATATAAAAAATGAAGTGATGAATTATATCGCTAAAAATATAAAATCGAATATAAGAGAGCTTGAAGGTGCTTTAACTAGAGTAATTGCTTATTCATCTTTAACAAGTAAACCTGTAAATGTTGATTTAGCAAAAGAAGCTCTAAAAGATATAGTTAGACCTAATAGACCAACAGAAGTTAATGCTGATCTTATAAAGGAATTTGTTGCAAGAGAATTCAATATAAAAATGTCTGATTTTGCATCCAAAAAAAGAACTAGAGCTATTGCATATCCTAGACAGATAGCTATGTATATTTGTAGAGAATTAACGGATTTGTCTTTACCTAAGATAGGAGATGCGTTTGGAGGTAGAGATCATTCTACTGTAATTCATGCTCATGAAAAAATAGCTTCTGATATTACAAAGGATCAAAATTTCAAAAAAAGAATAATAAATCTTATAAGTGATATTAGAAATTTAAATTAGGGATAAAATTTATAATTTTTATTAAAAATTTATTTATCCACATTTTTATCCACAGAGTTTAATATTTTTACACATTTTTTAATTAAGTATTTTCAATATATATAAAACTTTATCCACAGATTTTTGTTGATAAAGTTTTTTGCTGATGTGAATAGAGTGGATAACTTTGCTGTATTTTTGTAGTACAAAAAGTTATCCCAAATTCCAAAAAGTTATCCCAAAGTTATCAACAGAGTTATACACATACTCAAACTTAGTATTTTAAAAGGCTAGATATACTTATACACATTATCCACAGCCCCTATTACTACTACTAAGTATCTAATACCATATATATTATCAAAAGGAGGCAATAAAAATTATGAATATTGTTTGTTCTCAAAAAGAACTTTCTAACAAAATTAATATAGTGCAAAAAGCAATATCTTCAAAAACAACTATGCCTATATTAAAAGGAATCTACTTAGAAGCTTCTAATGGAAAACTAAAGCTTATAGGTAATGATTTAGAAATGGGAATAGAAACTCATATGGATTGTGAAGTAACAAAAGAAGGTAAGGCTGTTATTGATTCAAGATTATTTGGAGAGATAATAAAAAAATTACCTGAATCATTTATAGAAATAGAATTAGATGATGAAAACAATATAACAATAAGTTGTGAACATTCGGAGTTTAAATTAAGAGCTATGGATTCAATGGAATATCCACAACTCCCATCTGTAGAAGAAGATAAGTACTATGAAATAGAAGAATCTGTTTTTAAAGATATGATAAAACAAACTGTTTTTGCTATTTCACAAGATGAAACAAAACCTCTTTTAATGGGAGAGTTACTTGAGATAAATGAATCAAAGATGAGTTTAGTTGCAATTGATGGTTATAGATTAGCTATAAAATCAGGGGATATTAAAAATTCTATCGGAAATAATAAAGTTGTTATACCAGGAAAAACTTTAAACGAGGTAAATAGAATATTATCTTTAGATGATAAAGTATTTAAAATGGCACTTACAAGTAAGCATGCATTATTTTTGGTTGATGATACTAAAATAATAACAAGACTTTTAGAAGGTGAATTCTTAAATTATAAACAGATCATACCTAGTGAATATAATTTAAAAATTAAGGTAAATACGAAGTCATTGCTTAGAAGTATAGAAAGAGCTTCTTTACTTGCTAAGGAAGGAAAAAATAATTTAGTTAAGTTCTTAATAAAAGATAATGTATTAGTTATAACTTCTAATTCTGAAATCGGAAATGTCCATGAAGAAGTAAATATAGAACTTGAAGGTGAAGATTTAGAAATTGCATTTAATTCAAGATATTTAATAGAAGTATTAAAGATAGTTGAAAGTGAAGAGATTGTAATGGAGTTTTCGACTAATGTTAGTCCTTGTATTATAAAAAATATAGAATGTGATGATTATATTTATTTACTTTTACCAGTAAGAATAAATTAATACATCTTTATTTATAAATTAAAAAAGATATCAACAATTTTTGATTAGATTGTTGATGTCTTTTTTTTTATGTGATAATATATATCGTGCTCTTTTAATTAAATTTTAAAATAAAAATAATATATTTATACTTGTTTTTATTTTTTCTTGGTAAATAATAAAGTTATAAACAAAAAGCTGTTGATAAGTCTATAGTTATCAACAGCTTTTTGTTTATAACTATTTAACATCGAACATACGTTTGACTATTTTTATTTATGGTGGTATAATAAATCCAACCACTTTAATAAATAATTTTTCACATTTTAAATTTTAATACTTTTCTAAAAAATTTTTACAAAAATTTTCTTTTAGTTTTCTAGAAGAATTTTTTTGTGCAAAATTTTTTAGTGTAGCTATACTGTTTTCTTTTTTTCTTTGATAAAAACGCATACAAAACGTTTTAAGCTTGTTTAATTGTAAAATGGATGACTAGATAGTATTTGATAATTAAATATGCTATAATAAAGGAATGGAGTTTTTAAAAAGATAGACGGAGGTCGTTATGGAAATTAAAATAAAAACAGAATTTATAAAGCTTGATTCACTTCTAAAGTTTGCTGAAGTTGTTTCTAGTGGTGGAGAAGCTAAGGTTATGATTTTGGACGAGATGGTTAGATTAAATGGAAAAATAACTACTCAAAGAGGAAAAAAAATTAGACCAGGAGATATTGTAAAAGTAGAAGGTTTGGATGAAGAGATAAAAGTCATCTAAAAGGAGTGCTTAATATTGCATATACAAGCTTTAAGACTTTTAAATTATAGAAATTATAATGATTTGTATGTAGATTTTCATAAGAATTTAAATATTTTAATAGGAAAAAATGGTCAAGGAAAAACTAATTTAATCGAGGCAATATACGCTTTTGCTTTTGGAAAATCGTTTAGAACAAATAAGGATAAAGAACTTATAAAATTTAATACAGATAAGGCTTTTTTGATGGGTCGAATAAAAAGAGAGTATTACGATGATTTATTAGATATAGAACTTCTTATAAGTAAGAATAATTCTAAAGGAATAAAGATTAATAAATTATCATTAGATAAAATTGCTAATTTGATTGGTAAAATCAATGTTGTTATTTTCTCTCCTGAAGATTTAAGACTCGTTAAAGAAGGACCTAAGGAAAGAAGAACTTTTATTGATAAAGAACTTAGTCAAATTGATCCTAAATATTATAATTACATAGCTTCTTATAATAAAATTTTAGTTCAAAGAAATAATTTGCTTAAATTTAAGGAGTTTGATTCAAATCTTTTAAATGTTTATGATGAACAGCTTATCAATTTGGGTTCTTATATATTTTTTAAAAGAGATGAATTCATAAAAAGAATTGCTAAAATATCTAAAGAAATCCACAAGGGTCTTACAGACTCGAAAGAAGATTTAGATATTTTGTACTCATCTAATATATCTAAAAAGGCTATTTTAGATATAAATCTCATAAAAGAGGAATACAAAAAACTACTAAAAGAGAGTTTGGATGTTGATATAAGAAGACAAAATACAAAGATTGGACCACATAAGGATGATTTAAAAGTTCTTATAAATGGTATTGATGCTAGAGTATATGGTTCACAAGGTCAACAAAGAACTTCATCTATCTCTATAAAATTATCCCAAATAGAACTTATAAATAGCATAAAAAATGAATATCCTATTGTTCTTTTGGACGATATTTTTAGTGAATTAGATGAAAAAAGACAGAGTTTGCTTATAAATCAACTTAAAGATGTTCAAGTTTTTGTTACAAGTGCTGAACGAAATCATGAAAAAATTTTTAACAAAAAATCTTGTAAAGTTTTTTATATTGAAGATGGAAAAATTTTAAATAGCCACAGTATTTAAAGGGTGTGATTATATGTTTTTTCACATTGGTGAAAATGCGTATTTGAATGAAAAAGATATAATTATGATTTTGGATTTGAAATCTTTAAAGGATTCAAAAGAGAATGAGAATTTTTTTAAAAGGGTTAAGGATGAGTATGAATTAGTTTATCATGATGAGTCTTATGAAAATCATAAGACTGCCATTATTGTGTTTGAAAATGAAAAGAAAAAAATTCATTTTACTTCTATTTCCTCTTCTACTCTCTTAAAAAGAGTTAATAAGATAGATGATTTATGTGTTACAAGTCAAAAATAATTTTCATATTTTATTTTAAATTTAAATATGAATTGGAGGTTTTTTTAAATGAGTCAAGAATATAATGCTAGTCAGATTCAAGTACTTGAAGGTCTGGATCCTGTTAGAAAAAGACCAGGTATGTATATCGGTTCTACTGGACCAAAAGGACTTCATCATTTAGTGTATGAAGTTGTAGATAACAGTATAGATGAAGCTTTAGCTGGATTTTGTACTGATATTTATGTAACTATTGAAAAAGACAATTCAATATGTGTTGTTGATAATGGTAGAGGTATACCAGTTGATATTCATCCAAAGACTAAAAAATCAACGGTTGAAACAGTTTTGACTGTACTTCATGCTGGTGGTAAGTTTGGAGGCGGAGGATACAAGGTATCTGGTGGTCTTCATGGTGTTGGGGTATCTGTTGTTAATGCTCTTTCTAAATATTTAAAAGTTATAGTTAATAAAGATGGAAAAGTTCATCAACAAGAGTATGAAAGAGGAGTTCCTAAATACGATCTTAAGGTTGTTGGTGAAACTACTGAAGTTGGAACAACAACTTATTTTACTCCAGATGAAGAGATTTTTGAAGAAACTGAATATAAATTTGATGTTTTAGAACATAGATTAAGAGAGTTAGCATTCTTAAATAGAGGAGTAAGAATTGTCCTTGAAGATAAAAGAGTCGAAAATAAAAAAAGAGAATTTAAATATGATGGAGGACTTAAGGAGTTTGTTCATCATCTAAATAAAAATAGATCATCTTTACATGATGATGTTATTTATTTTGAAAAACAAGTTGGAGAATATAATGTTGAAATAGCTATGCAATATACTGATGGTTATACTGAAAATATTTATTCTTTTGCTAATAATATAAATACACATGAAGGTGGAACACATTTAAGTGGTATTAAATCTGCCATAACAAGAACTGTTAATGATTATTCAAGAAAGAATAATTTATTAAAAGAAAAGGATATGAATTTTTCAGGTGAAGATACAAGAGAAGGTCTTACTGCAATTGTATCTGTTAAATTACCAGATCCTCAGTATGAAGGACAAACAAAGACTAAATTAGGAAATACTGAAGTTAGAGGTATTGTTGAAGGAGTTACTTCTGAACAATTATCAGCATTTTTAGAAGAAAATCCACAGGTTTCAAAAATAGTTGTGGAAAAGTCTCTAAAGGCTCAAAGAGCAAGAGAAGCTGCTAAAAAAGCAAGAGAACTTACAAGAAGAAAATCAGTTCTTGAAAGTACTTCACTTCCAGGTAAACTTGCAGATTGTGCAGAAAAAGATCCTGCATTAAGTGAAATATATATAGTCGAAGGGGATTCTGCTGGTGGCTCTGCTAAATTAGGTAGAGATAGAAAAACACAAGCGATACTGCCTCTAAGAGGTAAGATATTAAATGTTGAAAAATCAAGATTAGATAGAATTTTGGTTTCTGAACAAATTAAAAATATGATAACTGCATTTGGTTGTGGTATTGGTGATGAATTTGATGATAATAAATTAAGATATCATAAAATAGTAATCATGACCGATGCCGATGTTGATGGTGCACATATTAGAACATTACTTTTAACATTCTTCTTTAGATATATGAGACCTTTAGTTGAAAATGGTTATGTGTATATTGCTCAACCACCTCTATATAAACTTCAAAGAGGTAAGAGGATGAATTATGCTTATTCTGATAAGGAAATGTTAAAGATTCAAGAAGAAATGGGTAAAAAGGGTCTTGATATTCAAAGATACAAAGGTCTTGGAGAGATGGATGCAGAACAGCTTTGGGAAACTACAATGAATCCAGAAAATAGAACGCTTCTAAAGGTACAAATAGAAGATGCTCTAATGGCAGATGAAGTATTTTCAATGCTTATGGGTGATAAGGTTGAACCAAGAAGAGTATTTATTGAGGAAAATGCAAAATACGTTAAAAACCTTGATTTTTAAGTTTTATTTTTAAGCTTTTAAAAAAAAATAAAATTTAATCCACAATTGTGCATAAAATTGTGTATAACTTTGTGGATTAGATACTTAGAAATCAAAATACGAAAGGAGTATATTCTCTTATGTTAGAAGAAAATAAAGGTATAAAAAATATTGAAATAGAATCAGAAATGAAAAAGTCGTATATAGATTATGCCATGAGTGTTATAGTAGGGAGAGCTTTACCAGATGTTAGAGATGGACTAAAGCCTGTACACAGAAGAATCTTATATGCAATGCATGAAATTGGTTTGGTACCAGAAAAGGGTTATAGAAAGTCAGCGACGGTTGTCGGGGACGTTCTTGGTAAGTATCATCCACACGGGGATTCTTCAGTTTATGATGCTATGGTTAGATTAGCACAAGATTTTTCGATGAGATATACTCTTGTTAATGGCCATGGTAACTTCGGTTCAATAGATGGAGATAATGCAGCTGCGATGCGTTATACTGAAGCAAAAATGCAAAAACTTTCTATGGAACTATTAAAAGATATAGACAAACAAACTGTGGATTTTGTGGATAACTATGATGGTAGATTAAAAGAACCTACTGTATTACCTGCAAAATATCCAAACTTATTAGTAAATGGATCAAATGGTATAGCTGTTGGTATGGCAACATCAATACCACCACATAATCTAAACGAAATAATAGATGGAACAATACATCTTTTAGATAATGAAGATTGTGAAATAGAAGATTTAATGGAATTTATAAAAGGGCCAGATTTCCCAACTGGTGCAACTGTTATGGGTCTTGATAATCTAAAAAAAGCTTATAAAACTGGTCGTGGAAAAGTTAAAGTAAGAGCAAATCACAAAATTGAGGATATTGGAAAAGGTAAGTGTCAAATAATATTTACAGATATCCCATACCAAGTTAATAAAGCAAGACTTATTGAAAAAATAGCTGATTTAGTTAAAGATAAAAAAATTGAAGGTATAACAGATTTAAGAGATGAAAGTGATAGAAAAGGTATAAGAATAGTTGTTGAATTAAAAAGAGATGCAAATCCAGATATAGTTGTTAATAATATCTACAAACATTCACAATTACAAGATACTTATTCTATAATTATGATTGCTCTTGTAAATGGAGAACCTAAAGTATTAAATCTAAAACAAATATTATCACATTATCTAAAACATCAAAAACAAGTTATAACAAGAAGAACACAGTTTGAATTAAAGAAAGCTCAAGATAAAGAACATATATTACTTGGACAAAAGATTGCTCTTGATAGAATAGATGAAGTAATTTCAACAATTAGAAATTCAAAAGGAACTAAGGAAGCCAAAGAAGCATTATTAAATGAATTTAGCTTAACAGAAATACAAGCTCAAGCAATTCTTGATATGAGACTTCAAAAGCTTACAGGCTTAGAACAAGAGAAGATTGAAACTGAATTAGAAGAATTAAAAGTTGAAATACAAAAATTAAAAGCTATATTAGAAGATGAAGAGCTTTTAAAGAATATAATAAGAGATGAATTGACTGAAGTTAGAGAAAAGTATAAGGATGATAGAAAAACAGACATACAGCCTGATACAAGTGAAATAAATATAGAAGATCTTATAGAAGATGAAGATGTATCTATTACACTTACTCATTTTGGTTATATAAAAAGAGTTCCTTCAAGCACTTATAGAATTCAAAATAGAGGTGGAAAAGGAATTGCAGCGCTAAGTACAAGAGAAAATGATTTTGTTAAGCATCTTATAAATACTACAGCACATGCCAAATTAGTATTCTTTACAAACAGAGGTAGAGTATATAAATTAAAAGCATATGAAATTCCAGAAGGAAAAAGACAAGCTAAGGGTACTGCTATAGTTAATTTAATTCCTCTTGAAAAAGATGAATATATAAGAGCCATAATTCCTGTAAAAGGTAGTGAAGATGACGATAAATTCTTAATCTTAGCTACTAAGGAAGGTATAGTCAAGAAGACTAAGCTTGAAGAATACAGAAAATCAAATAGAAATGGACTTATAGGGATATCTCTAAGAGAAGAAGATGAACTTATAGGTGTTAATTTAACTACTGGTGAAGATGAAATAATTTTAGTAACTAAAAATGGTATGTCTATTAGATTTTGTGAAGAAGATGTAAGACCTATGGGTAGAACTGCTATGGGTGTTAAAGGTATCAAATTAAAAAATAATGATAAAGTTGTTGCGATGAATAAAACTGACGAAGGGGATAAAATGCTTATCGTTAGTGAAAATGGATTTGGAAAGAGAACTTTATTAGAAGAATATACATCTCAAAAAAGAGGTGGAACAGGTCTTATAACATACAGAGTTACAGATAAGACTGGAGCAGTTTCAGGGGCTAAGATTGTAAATGATGATGATGAACTTATGATTATAAACTCTGAAGGTACTCTAATAAGAATAGAAGTTGATCAAATATCAACATTCAAAAGAGCTACAAGCGGTGTAAAACTTATGAGAAATAATGACGAACAAAAGATAGTATCAATTGCAAAAATTATGGGCGAAGAATAAAATACTATATATATGACTTATCCACAAAAAACAACTATATATTGTGGATAATGTGGATAAGTCTAAATTCATTAAAAAATCAATGAATTTTATAATTAAATGATAAAATTTATTTTAATGTTTAAAAAATTATAGATTGGGTATATATCCAAATATGATTTTTTAAACATTTTTTTTATAAAATTTTTACAAAAAATTAATATAAAAAGATAGTTTAAAAGCGCTAAAAATCTTTAATTCTAAAATTCTTTAATGTATAATTAGAAATATATTATTTTAAATCCATTAATTTTGATAAAAGAATCTGTGGATAAGTAATATTGAATTTAATTCTTATGATTTTATCAAAATACATTAAAAATTTTATAAAAGGAGGAGTTTTAGTTGAAAAAAGGAGGATTATTTTTTCTTTTAGGAGGATTAGTTGGAGTAATAGTAGGTTTATTAGTTGCACCAAGAAGTGGAAAAGAAACAATCAGAAGATTAAACTCAAATTTTTATGATGTAAAGGATAATAATTTTAATTTTGTAAAAGGTAATTATGATTGTAATATGAAAAATTTCTTTAAAAAATTAAAAAGAGATAAAAGTATAATTGAACCAGAAAAAGAAATAATAATAAGCAAAGAGTTTGAATAAAAATTTATATATATTGATGAATATTAAATAAGGAGGTAGCTACTATTTTATTAGTATCACATCAATCGGAAAGGCAAAAGCTAGACTGGATACGTAAACATATGTAGTAGTGCTTAATATGGAAGTACAATTTTGGGAAATTGGAGTTTTTATGATATCTATAGGGATTCTTATAGTTTGTATTAACATATCATTTTCTATAAAAAATGCTAATAGTGTAATAAGAAAAATAGATAGAGTTGTGGATAACAATATAGATTTAGTGGATAAAAGTCTTAAAAATATTTCTAATATTTTGGATTTAATAAATGATATAGTAGAGATGTTTTCATCGCTTTTATTTATAGGAAGAAAAATAAATTCTGTCAAAAAGTTTGATAAATTTAAAAAATCTAAAAAAAGTAAGGAAACTGATTAATGTAGGGGGTTTTTGTATGTCTTTAGGTATTGAAAAAAATTATATAGACCAAGAAAGTTCATGGTCTTTACAGTTAAATGGAGAAGTCGATATTTATACTGCCAATGATTTAAAAGAATCACTAGTAGAAATGTATAATGAAAGACCAGAGAACGTAAAAATTAATATGGAAAAATTAAATTATATAGATTCTACTGGTTTAGGAGTTTTAATAGGTGCCCTAAAAAGATTAAAAACAGAGAGTAAAGAGATTTATATTTATAACACTAAATCTAATGTTAGAAAGATATTTAATATAACAGGTCTTGATAAAATATTTAAAGTGGAGGGATAACAATTGATAGATTCTAATTTAGGCAAGGTTAGCACTATTAGCAGAGAAGTTGATGTAATATCAATGAAAATTCCAAGTAAACCTGAATTTGTTAGTGTGATTAGACTTACTGTTTCATCTATTGCAAATAGAATAGGTTTTAATATAGATGATATAGAAGATATAAAGGTAGCTGTTGCAGAAGCTTGCACAAATGCTATAAAACATAGTAAAAATAAAGAATTTGAAGTTGATTTTGAACTAGATATTGACAGAATATGTGTAGTAGTAAAAGATGATGGTAAAGGATTTGTACATGAAGATATAAAATCTCCTAATCTACTGGAACCAAAAGAAGAAGGAGGACTTGGCATATTTATAATAAAGAGTCTTATGGATGAAGTTGAGTTTGATTCTAAACCTGGGAAGGGAACAGAAATGAGAATGATTAAATATTTGGGAGATGATATTGATGGAGAAGGCGGTAAACTATAAAAAAGAAAAAAGCCCCTTTTCAGAGTTTAATGATAAGGAACTGTTTAGACTATACAGTGAAAAAAAAGATATCGATATTAGAAATGAGCTCATAAGAAGAAATATGTATATAGTCGAAATACTTTCAAAGAAATTTTTGAATAAAGGTATTGAATATGATGATATATTTCAAGTTGCTTCACTAGGTTTAATTTATGCTATCGAAAGATTTGATATCACGAAAGGGTTTGAATTTTCAAGTTTTGCAACTCCGACAATAATTGGTGAAATAAAAAAATACTTTAGAGATAAGGGTTGGGCAATAAGAGTACCAAGAAGAATACAGGAATTATCTAAAAAAGTTAATACTACAAAGGTTTTATTGCAACAGAAATTACAAAGAATTCCTAAGATAAAGGATATAGCAGATCATCTAGAATGCACTGAAGAGGAAGTTTTAGAAGCTATAGATGCATCTCATGTTTATAAGCCAAAGTCTTTAGACTTATCTTATGATAATGATGGTGATGATAAGGATATACAACTATTAGATTTAGTTGGACAAGAGGATAAACATTTTAGTATGATAGATAATAATGATTTCTTAGGTAGAGCAATGTCTAAATTAAATGAGATTGAAATAAAAATAATAAAAGATAGATTTTTTAATAGTAAAACTCAGATGAATATCGCAAAAGAATTAGGTGTATCACAGATGACTGTTTCAAGAATTGAAAAGAAGATAATATCTAAGCTTAAAAAAGAATATGAAAAAAGTATATGAAAGAAAAAGCGTGAGAATTCGTCTTACGCTTTTTTTATGTTTTATTACATAAATTTTTTTATATTTTTCACCTATATAATGTAGTAATTTTTTTGTTCACAATAAATAAATATAAAAATAAAAAAGTTTTAAAAAAACTGTTGACTTTATATATTATTTTTTATATAATTAATCTTGTCGTCAGCGAGATGTCACAAAAAAACAAACAGCTGATTACAATTTGAACTTTGAAAACTAAACAGCATAAGTTACTTTTTATATATTTAAACGAATTATTCGTTTTAAACCAAGTAAAAGATAAACGTTAGTATTATCTTGAGCATCAACTTTTATTAAGAGTTTGATCCTGGCTCAGGATGAACGCTGGCGGCGTGCCTAACACATGCAAGTTGAGCGTGAAGCTTATATTGATTCTTCGGATGATTTATAAGTGGAAAGCAGCGGACGGGTGAGTAACGCGTGGATAACCTGCCCTATACTCCAGGATAACATACCGAAAGGTATGCTAATACTGGATAATATACATTAGTCGCATGGCTTTTGTATCAAAGATTACGGTATAGGATGGATCCGCGTTCCATTAGTTAGTTGGTGGGGTAATGGCCTACCAAGGCGACGATGGATAGCCGACCTGAGAGGGTGATCGGCCACACTGGAACTGAGACACGGTCCAGACTCCTACGGGAGGCAGCAGTGGGGAATATTGCACAATGGGCGAAAGCCTGATGCAGCAACGCCGCGTGAGCGATGAAGGCCTTCGGGTCGTAAAGCTCTGTCCTAAAGGAAGAATTTTTGACGGTACTTTAGGAGGAAGCCCCGGCTAATTACGTGCCAGCAGCCGCGGTAATACGTAAGGGGCTAGCGTTATCCGGAATTACTGGGCGTAAAGGGTACGTAGGCGGTTTATTAAGTCAGGGGTGAAAGGCTACGGCTCAACCGTAGTAAGCCTTTGAAACTGATAAACTTGAGTATGGTAGAGGAAAGTGGAATTCCTGGTGTAGCGGTGAAATGCGTAGATATCAGGAGGAACATCGATGGCGAAGGCAGCTTTCTGGGCCATTACTGACGCTGAGGTACGAAAGCGTGGGGAGCGAACAGGATTAGATACCCTGGTAGTCCACGCCGTAAACGATGAGTGCTAGGTGTCGGGGGTCGAACCTCGGTGCCGTAGTTAACGCATTAAGCACTCCGCCTGGGGAGTACGCTCGCAAGAGTGAAACTCAAAGGAATTGACGGGGACCCGCACAAGCAGCGGAGCATGTGGTTTAATTCGAAGCAACGCGAAGAACCTTACCTAAACTTGACATCCCTTTGCTACTTCCTTAATCGGAAGGTTTCCTTCGGGAACAAAGGTGACAGGTGGTGCATGGTTGTCGTCAGCTCGTGTCGTGAGATGTTGGGTTAAGTCCCGCAACGAGCGCAACCCCTATTTTTAGTTACTAACAGGTAATGCTGAGGACTCTAGAAAGACTGCCAGGGATAACCTGGAGGAAGGTGGGGATGACGTCAAATCATCATGCCCCTTATGTTTAGGGCTACACACGTGCTACAATGGTCGATACAACGAGTCGCTTAGCCGCGAGGTGAAGCTAATCTCTTAAAGTCGATCTCAGTTCGGATTGCAGGCTGAAACTCGCCTGCATGAAGCTGGAGTTGCTAGTAATCGCGAATCAGAATGTCGCGGTGAATGCGTTCCCGGGTCTTGTACACACCGCCCGTCACACCATGGAAGTTGGGGGCGCCCGAAGCCGATTACTTAACCTTTTAGGAGAGAATCGTCGAAGGTGAAATCAATGACTAGGGTGAAGTCGTAACAAGGTAGCCGTATCGGAAGGTGCGGCTGGATCACCTCCTTTCTAAGGAGTAAGTTCTTATGCTGTTTATTTTTGAGAGTTTAAATGGGGGTGTAGCTCAGTTGGGAGAGCACTTGCCTTGCACGCAAGGGGTCAGGAGTTCGAATCTCCTCACCTCCACCACTTTCAATTGTACTTTGAAAACTATATATGAATCAGTTTTTTAAACAGATTAACAATAAGTTAATTTTAGATATAAGGTCAAGTTATTAAGGGCAAAAGGCGGATGCCTTGGCACTAGGAGCCGATGAAGGACGTGATAAGCTGCGATAAGCTTTGGTCAGATGCAAGTAATCGTTGAGCCAGAGATTTCCGAATGGGGAAACCCACTTAGAGTAATGTCTAAGTATCCTTTAGTGAATTCATAGCTATTGGAGGGGAACCAGGTGAACTGAAACATCTAAGTAACCTGAGGAAGAGAAAGAAAAATCGATTCCCAAAGTAGCGGCGAGCGAAATGGGATAAGCCCAAACCTAGAAAGTTTTCTTTTTAGGGGTTTAGGATATGTCTTAAAGAAGAGGTATTGTAGTCAAAGAGGTTTGGAAAGACCCACCAAAGAAGGTAATAGTCCTGTAGACGAAACAAGAAGACTTTTGACATACTCCAGAGTACCACGGGACACGTGAAACCCTGTGGGAAGACGGGAGGACCACCTCCCAAGGCTAAATACTACCTAGTGACCGATAGCGCATAGTACCGTGAGGGAAAGGTGAAAAGAACCCCGGGAGGGGAGTGAAATAGAACCTGAAACCTTTTGCCTACAAGGTGTAGAAGCACATTATTAGTGTGACTGCGTACTTTTTGTAGAACGGGCCAACGAGTTATGGTAAGTAGCAAGGTTAAGAACTTCAGGTTCGAAGCCGTAGAGAAATCGAGTCTTAAATGGGCGTTTAGTTACTTGCTGTAGACCCGAAACCGGGCGACCTATCCATGAGCAGGGTGAAGCAAAAGTAAAATTTTGTGGAGGCCCGAACCCACGTACGTTGAAAAGTGCGGGGATGACTTGTGGATAGCGGTGAAATTCCAATCGAGCCCGGAGATAGCTGGTTCTCCCCGAAATAGCTTTAGGGCTAGCCTCGAGATTTATAGACATGGAGGTAGAGCACTGATTATCAAAGGGGCCCTTTGGGTTACCGATGACTGTCAAACTCCGAATGCCATGTTCTTTTGCTCGGGAGTCAGACTATGGGTGATAAGATTCATGGTCGAAAGGGCAACAGCCCAGATCGTCAGCTAAGGTCCCTAAATGTAGATTAAGTGGTAAAGGATGTAGGATTGCTTAGACAACCAGGATGTTGGCTTAGAAGCAGCCATTCATTTAAAGAGTGCGTAATAGCTCACTGGTCGAGTGGTCTTGCGCCGAAAATTACCGGGGCTCAAATCTACTACCGAAGCTACGGATTTCATTTATGAAATGGTAGGGGAGCGTTCTATATGGGCTGAAGCTGTACCGTAAGGAGCAGTGGACTGTATAGAAGTGAGAATGTTGGCATGAGTAGCGAGACGTGGGTGAGAATCCCACGGGCCGGATACCCAAGGTTTCCTGAGGAAGGTTCGTCCGCTCAGGGTTAGTCGGGACCTAAGCTGAGGCCGAAAGGCGTAGGCGATGGACAACAGGTTGAGATTCCTGTACTACCGATTTTTGTTTGAGAGATGGGGTGACACAGAAGGATAGGCTAGCTTGCTGTTGGTTGCAAGTACAAGCATTAAGAAAGTATCTTTAGGCAAATCCGGAGATATAATTTCAAGATGTGATGTGGAGCGAAATTAAAGTAGCGAAGTAGTTGATTTCACGCTGTCAGGAAAAGCCTCTATCGAGAAAATAGGTACCCGTACCGCAAACCGACACAGGTGGGTAAGGTGAGTATCCTAAGGCTAGCGAGAGAATTATTGTTAAGGAACTCGGCAAAATGACCCCGTAACTTCGGGAGAAGGGGTGCCCCGTTAGTGTTAACGCACGAGGGGGCCGCAGTGAATAGGCCCAAGCAACTGTTTACCAAAAACATAGGTCTCTGCTAAGTCGCAAGACGAAGTATAGGGGCTGACGCCTGCCCGGTGCTGGAAGGTTAAGAGGACGTGTTAGCGCAAGCGAAGCATTGAATTTAAGCCCCAGTAAACGGCGGCCGTAACTATAACGGTCCTAAGGTAGCGAAATTCCTTGTCGGGTAAGTTCCGACCCGCACGAAAGGCGTAATGATTTGGGCACTGTCTCAACAATAAACTCGGTGAAATTATAATTCCGGTGAAGATGCCGGATACCTGCGACAGGACGGAAAGACCCCATGAAGCTTTACTGTAGCTTGATATTGGATTTTAGTGTTAAATGTACAGGATAGGTGGGAGACTATAAAGCCAGGACGCCAGTTTTGGTGGAGTCATCCTTGGGATACCACCCTTTTAGCATTGAGGTTCTAACCATGTACTATGAATCTAGTACTGGGACACTGTCAGGTGGGCAGTTTGACTGGGGCGGTCGCCTCCCAAAAGGTAACGGAGGCGCCCAAAGGTTCCCTCAGTACGGTCGGAAATCGTACGAAGAGTGCAAAGGCATAAGGGAGCTTGATTGCGAGACATACAGGTCGAGCAAGGACGAAAGTCGGGCTTAGTGATCCGGTGGTTCCGAGTGGAAGGGCCATCGCTCAACGGATAAAAGCTACTCTGGGGATAACAGGCTTATCTCCCCCAAGAGTCCACATCGACGGGGAGGTTTGGCACCTCGATGTCGGCTCGTCTCATCCTGGGGCTGTAGTAGGTCCCAAGGGTTGGGCTGTTCGCCCATTAAAGAGGCACGCGAGCTGGGTTCAGAACGTCGTGAGACAGTTCGGTCCCTATCCGTCGCAGGCGTAGGAAATTTGAGGAGATCTGTCCCTAGTACGAGAGGACCGGGATGGACGCACCTCTGGTGTACCAGTTGTCACGCCAGTGGCATGGCTGGGTAGCTAAGTGCGGAATGGATAAGCGCTGAAGGCATCTAAGCGCGAAGCCAACTTCAAGATAAGATTTCCCATCTTTTTAGAGTAAGACCCCTGGAAGACTACCAGGTTGATAGGCTCAAGGTGTAAGTGCAGCAATGCATTCAGCTTACGAGTACTAATAGGTCGAGGACTTGACCTTATTTAAAAAACATTCATATTTAGTTTTTAGAGTATAATTAATATACTTTAATAGAAATTTATGTGGTTACTATAGCAAAGAGGCTACACCTGTTCCCATTCCGAACACAGAAGTTAAGCTCTTTAACGCCGATGATACTTGGGGGCTGTCCCCCTGGGAAAGTAGGAAGTAGCCACATAAATTTTTTTTGTGTGCGTAGGAAGTAGATTTTTATTTTTAAATCTAGAATGAAATATAAGAAACTCTGATAAATTCAAAAATACATATTATCTAAAATTCAAAACTCGCTTTGCGGGGGCAGTTGAATTTTTTAACGATAATATGTATTTTTTAAATTTAAGAGTTTTAATATTTGATTCAAATAGATTGTAAAAATAAAAATCTACTTCTTTTTGTATAAAGAGAAAAGAAAATATAAGAAACTTTACTAAATCCAAAAATACATATTATCTAAAATTCAAAACTCGCTTTGCGGGGGCAGTTGAATTTTTTAACGATAATATGTATTTTTTAAATTTAAGAGTTTTAATATTTAGTTCTAATAGATTGTAAAAATAAAAATCTACTTCTTTTTGTATAAAGAGAAAAGAAAATATAAGAAACTTTACTAAATCCAAAAATACATATTATCTAAAATTCAAAACTTGCTTTGCTCGAACAGTTGAATTTTTTAACGATAATATGTATTTTTAAATTTAAGAGTTTTAATATTTGATTCAAATAGATTGTAAAAATAAAAATCTACTTCTTTTTGTGTAAAAACGTTGCTTATGCAGATTTATAGAATTTTTAAAAGCAGAAATATTAGGAAATAAAGTATTGGAAAACTTAAGGGTGTATTTTAGAAAGTTTAAATCAAAAATTAATGAGGGCTTTATTTCATTATATAAGAGATCTTTAAAAGTAACTACATATATGTAGTTACTTTTTTATTAGAAGCTCTATTTATTTTGTGAGCTTTTGTAATAGATTTGATTTAGAATTCTAGCTTTTTATTTTATATATAAGTTTTTATATGTAATAGTTTTATAAGTAAATATTCAAATATTTACTTAATAGAATTGTTGTTAATTAAAAATAAAAAATATTATTTTGATATATTTTTTATTAATATATGTATAGTATATTAGCATATTTAACATTTCTTTATGAAATAACAATAGCTTTATTAAGAAACACTAGGGAGTGTGTCTTATATACTTTATAATGTGGTGAAAAAAATTTTTTTCTATGATTAACTACTATATATAGTGTAAAGTATAAAAACTTACACTTGATAGTGTGGAAAATGCGTAAAAAATTGTGAAACGTCTTAAATTAAAGGGATATAAAAATAAAAAAAATCAAAAATATGTTTGACAGGTGTAAAAAAAAATGATAATCTAATACATGTCCTAAGGAAACGAAGACGAAAAGGAAACGAATCATTAGGATGAAAGAAGAAAATTTAATTTGATTTTGAGAAAAATTAAATTAAAAAAACTTCTTGACAAAAAACTCTTAAGGGTGTAAGATATTAAGAGTAGTCGAAAGACAACAAAGCAAGAAACAAATTAATGAAAACAAGTTTTTTGAATGATTTAGAGGAATTAACCTTTACATTATTAAAAAATTATATTGAACCTTGAAAATTAAACAGCATAAGTTACTTTTTATATATTTAAACGAATTATTCGTTTTAAACCAAGTAAAAGATAAACGTTAGTATTATCTTGAGCATCAACTTTTATTAAGAGTTTGATCCTGGCTCAGGATGAACGCTGGCGGCGTGCCTAACACATGCAAGTTGAGCGTGAAATTTATATTGATTCTTCGGATGATTTATAAATGGAAAGCAGCGGACGGGTGAGTAACGCGTGGATAACCTGCCCTATACTCCAGGATAACATACCGAAAGGTATGCTAATACTGGATAATATACATTAGTCGCATGGCTTTTGTATCAAAGATTACGGTATAGGATGGATCCGCGTTCCATTAGTTAGTTGGTGGGGTAATGGCCTACCAAGGCGACGATGGATAGCCGACCTGAGAGGGTGATCGGCCACACTGGAACTGAGACACGGTCCAGACTCCTACGGGAGGCAGCAGTGGGGAATATTGCACAATGGGCGAAAGCCTGATGCAGCAACGCCGCGTGAGCGATGAAGGCCTTCGGGTCGTAAAGCTCTGTCCTAAAGGAAGAATTTTTGACGGTACTTTAGGAGGAAGCCCCGGCTAATTACGTGCCAGCAGCCGCGGTAATACGTAAGGGGCTAGCGTTATCCGGAATTACTGGGCGTAAAGGGTACGTAGGCGGTTTATTAAGTCAGGGGTGAAAGGCTACGGCTCAACCGTAGTAAGCCTTTGAAACTGATAAACTTGAGTATGGTAGAGGAAAGTGGAATTCCTGGTGTAGCGGTGAAATGCGTAGATATCAGGAGGAACATCGATGGCGAAGGCAGCTTTCTGGGCCATTACTGACGCTGAGGTACGAAAGCGTGGGGAGCGAACAGGATTAGATACCCTGGTAGTCCACGCCGTAAACGATGAGTGCTAGGTGTCGGGGGTCGAACCTCGGTGCCGTAGTTAACGCATTAAGCACTCCGCCTGGGGAGTACGCTCGCAAGAGTGAAACTCAAAGGAATTGACGGGGACCCGCACAAGCAGCGGAGCATGTGGTTTAATTCGAAGCAACGCGAAGAACCTTACCTAAACTTGACATCCCTTTGCTACTTCCTTAATCGGAAGGTTTCCTTCGGGAACAAAGGTGACAGGTGGTGCATGGTTGTCGTCAGCTCGTGTCGTGAGATGTTGGGTTAAGTCCCGCAACGAGCGCAACCCCTATTTTTAGTTACTAACAGGTAATGCTGAGGACTCTAGAAAGACTGCCAGGGATAACCTGGAGGAAGGTGGGGATGACGTCAAATCATCATGCCCCTTATGTTTAGGGCTACACACGTGCTACAATGGTCGATACAACGAGTCGCTTAGCCGCGAGGTGAAGCTAATCTCTTAAAGTCGATCTCAGTTCGGATTGCAGGCTGAAACTCGCCTGCATGAAGCTGGAGTTGCTAGTAATCGCGAATCA
The DNA here is from genome assembly GCA_045345765.1 of Peptostreptococcaceae bacterium AGR-M142. Classification (GTDB taxonomy): domain Bacteria; phylum Bacillota; class Clostridia; order Peptostreptococcales; family Peptostreptococcaceae; genus JAOARY01. The sequence continues at coordinate 1,343,253 of CP148265.1, read as the reverse complement.
GAATGTCGCGGTGAATGCGTTCCCGGGTCTTGTACACACCGCCCGTCACACCATGGAAGTTGGGGGCGCCCGAAGCCGATTACTTAACCTTTTAGGAGAGAATCGTCGAAGGTGAAATCAATGACTAGGGTGAAGTCGTAACAAGGTAGCCGTATCGGAAGGTGCGGCTGGATCACCTCCTTTCTAAGGAGTAAGTTCTTATGCTGTTTAATTTTGAAGGTTTAATATCTTCAAAATTGTACTTTGAAAACTATATATGAATCAGTTTTTTAAACAGATTAACAATAAGTTAATTTTAGATATAAGGTCAAGTTATTAAGGGCAAAAGGCGGATGCCTTGGCACTAGGAGCCGATGAAGGACGTGATAAGCTGCGATAAGCTTTGGTCAGATGCAAGTAATCGTTGAGCCAGAGATTTCCGAATGGGGAAACCCACTTAGAGTAATGTCTAAGTATCCTTTAGTGAATTCATAGCTATTGGAGGGGAACCAGGTGAACTGAAACATCTAAGTAACCTGAGGAAGAGAAAGAAAAATCGATTCCCAAAGTAGCGGCGAGCGAAATGGGATAAGCCCAAACCTAAGAAGTTTTCTTTTTAGGGGTTTAGGATATGTCTTAAAGAAGAGGTATTGTAGTCAAAGAGGTTTGGAAAGACCCACCAAAGAAGGTAATAGTCCTGTAGACGAAACAAGAAGACTTTTGACATACTCCAGAGTACCACGGGACACGTGAAACCCTGTGGGAAGACGGGAGGACCACCTCCCAAGGCTAAATACTACCTAGTGACCGATAGCGCATAGTACCGTGAGGGAAAGGTGAAAAGAACCCCGGGAGGGGAGTGAAATAGAACCTGAAACCTTTTGCCTACAAGGTGTAGAAGCACATTATTAGTGTGACTGCGTACTTTTTGTAGAACGGGCCAACGAGTTATGGTAAGTAGCAAGGTTAAGAACTTCAGGTTCGAAGCCGTAGAGAAATCGAGTCTTAAATGGGCGTTTAGTTACTTGCTGTAGACCCGAAACCGGGCGACCTATCCATGAGCAGGGTGAAGCAAAAGTAAAATTTTGTGGAGGCCCGAACCCACGTACGTTGAAAAGTGCGGGGATGACTTGTGGATAGCGGTGAAATTCCAATCGAGCCCGGAGATAGCTGGTTCTCCCCGAAATAGCTTTAGGGCTAGCCTCGAGATTTATAGACATGGAGGTAGAGCACTGATTATCAAAGGGGCCCTTTGGGTTACCGATGACTGTCAAACTCCGAATGCCATGTTCTTTTGCTCGGGAGTCAGACTATGGGTGATAAGATTCATGGTCGAAAGGGCAACAGCCCAGATCGTCAGCTAAGGTCCCTAAATGTAGATTAAGTGGTAAAGGATGTAGGATTGCTTAGACAACCAGGATGTTGGCTTAGAAGCAGCCATTCATTTAAAGAGTGCGTAATAGCTCACTGGTCGAGTGGTCTTGCGCCGAAAATTACCGGGGCTCAAATCTACTACCGAAGCTACGGATTTCATTTATGAAATGGTAGGGGAGCGTTCTATATGGGCTGAAGCTGTACCGTAAGGAGCAGTGGACTGTATAGAAGTGAGAATGTTGGCATGAGTAGCGAGACGTGGGTGAGAATCCCACGGGCCGGATACCCAAGGTTTCCTGAGGAAGGTTCGTCCGCTCAGGGTTAGTCGGGACCTAAGCTGAGGCCGAAAGGCGTAGGCGATGGACAACAGGTTGAGATTCCTGTACTACCGATTTTTGTTTGAGAGATGGGGTGACACAGAAGGATAGGCTAGCTTGCTGTTGGTTGCAAGTACAAGCATTAAGAAAGTATCTTTAGGCAAATCCGGAGATATAATTTCAAGATGTGATGTGGAGCGAAATTAAAGTAGCGAAGTAGTTGATTTCACGCTGTCAGGAAAAGCCTCTATCGAGAAAATAGGTACCCGTACCGCAAACCGACACAGGTGGGTAAGGTGAGTATCCTAAGGCTAGCGAGAGAATTATTGTTAAGGAACTCGGCAAAATGACCCCGTAACTTCGGGAGAAGGGGTGCCCCGTTAGTGTTAACGCACGAGGGGGCCGCAGTGAATAGGCCCAAGCAACTGTTTACCAAAAACATAGGTCTCTGCTAAGTCGCAAGACGAAGTATAGGGGCTGACGCCTGCCCGGTGCTGGAAGGTTAAGAGGACGTGTTAGCGCAAGCGAAGCATTGAATTTAAGCCCCAGTAAACGGCGGCCGTAACTATAACGGTCCTAAGGTAGCGAAATTCCTTGTCGGGTAAGTTCCGACCCGCACGAAAGGCGTAATGATTTGGGCACTGTCTCAACAATAAACTCGGTGAAATTATAATTCCGGTGAAGATGCCGGATACCTGCGACAGGACGGAAAGACCCCATGAAGCTTTACTGTAGCTTGATATTGGATTTTAGTGTTAAATGTACAGGATAGGTGGGAGACTATAAAGCCAGGACGCCAGTTTTGGTGGAGTCATCCTTGGGATACCACCCTTTTAGCATTGAGGTTCTAACCATGTACTATGAATCTAGTACTGGGACACTGTCAGGTGGGCAGTTTGACTGGGGCGGTCGCCTCCCAAAAGGTAACGGAGGCGCCCAAAGGTTCCCTCAGTACGGTCGGAAATCGTACGAAGAGTGCAAAGGCATAAGGGAGCTTGATTGCGAGACATACAGGTCGAGCAAGGACGAAAGTCGGGCTTAGTGATCCGGTGGTTCCGAGTGGAAGGGCCATCGCTCAACGGATAAAAGCTACTCTGGGGATAACAGGCTTATCTCCCCCAAGAGTCCACATCGACGGGGAGGTTTGGCACCTCGATGTCGGCTCGTCTCATCCTGGGGCTGTAGTAGGTCCCAAGGGTTGGGCTGTTCGCCCATTAAAGAGGCACGCGAGCTGGGTTCAGAACGTCGTGAGACAGTTCGGTCCCTATCCGTCGCAGGCGTAGGAAATTTGAGGAGATCTGTCCCTAGTACGAGAGGACCGGGATGGACGCACCTCTGGTGTACCAGTTGTCACGCCAGTGGCATGGCTGGGTAGCTAAGTGCGGAATGGATAAGCGCTGAAGGCATCTAAGCGCGAAGCCAACTTCAAGATAAGATTTCCCATCTTTTTAGAGTAAGACCCCTGGAAGACTACCAGGTTGATAGGCTCAAGGTGTAAGTGCAGCAATGCATTCAGCTTACGAGTACTAATAGGTCGAGGACTTGACCTTATTTAAAAAACATTCATATTTAGTTTTTAGAGTATAATTAATATACTTTAATAGAAATTTATGTGGTTACTATAGCAAAGAGGCTACACCTGTTCCCATTCCGAACACAGAAGTTAAGCTCTTTAACGCCGATGATACTTGGGGGCTGTCCCCCTGGGAAAGTAGGAAGTAGCCGCATAAATTTTTTTTGTGTGTGTAGGAAGTAGATTTTTATTTTTAAATCTAGAATGAAATATAAGAAACTCTGATAAATTCAAAAATACATATTATCTAAAATTCAAAACTCGCTTTGCTCGAACAGTTGAATTTTTTAACGATAATATGTATTTTTTAAATTTAGAGTTTTAATATTTGATTCAAATAGATTGTAAAAATAAAAATCTACTTCTTTTTGTATAAAGAGAAAAGAAAATATAAGAAACTTTAATAAATCCCAAAATACATATTATCTAAAATTCAAAACTCGCTTTGCTCGAACAGTTGAATTTTTTAACGATAATATGTATTTTTTAAATTTAGAGTTTTAATATTTAGTTCTAATAGATTGTAAAAATAAAAATCTACTTCTTTTTGTATAAAGAGAAAAGAAAATATAAGAAACTTTAATAAATCCCAAAATACATATTATCTAAAATTCAAAACTCGCTTTGCTCGAACAGTTGAATTTTTTAACGATAATATGTATTTTTAAATTTAAGAGTTTTAATATTTAGTTCAAATTGATTTGAAAAATAAAAATCTACTTTTTTTGTATGAAAACAAAAGAAAAATACTTTAATAAAATTTATATATTAGTTATAGGGGTATTTATAGTTTGAGAATATTTTCTGGGAGGAATTTAGATGTCTTTTAAATTGATTATCAAGCTTTCTTTTGCAACCATTATAACTATATTAATTATAAATATTTTATTTTTTTATAGCTCAAAGACAGAAAATGAAAAATTATTTTTAGATGTTAGTAATCAGCTTACAAACCAAACTGCTCAAGCTTTAAAAGTTTGGATAGATGATCAGATAAGAGTAGTTGATTCAATATCTAAGGAGAAAAAAATTATTGATTTATGTTTAGATCCAGAAAATGAGGAAAAAATTGAGCTTGCACAAAATTATTTAGAAGAAATACATAAAAGATATCCTTATTATGAATCTTTACCGATAGCGATAAAACTAGATGAACCTATATATAGAAAATTGGAGAAAAAGAATGTAAAAATTTACAATGGACATTTTTTAATTGACACTGTAGATAATGAAGTTGTGGGTAAAGGTGGATTAGAATATTCATTTGTGAAGGAAATTTTTGATGGAAAGGATTTTTTTATAAGTGAAGTTTATCCTAGTATATATAGACAGAATCCGATATTTGTAATAAGTAAACCGATTAAACATAATGATGAAATTATTGGAGTTGCAATAATTTCACCTCAAGTCAAATATTTTACCGAATTTTTTATAGATAATACTAAGTTAGGCAATAGTGGATATATGTTCTTTTTGGATGATAGAGGATATGTGATATCACATCCAAATAGAGAATATATACTTTCAGAAACTGAATTTGTTAGAGGGATAACTACAAATATTCTTGGTAACATATCAAATAGAGATCAATATTTTAAAGAAAATTTAGTTGGAGTAGATAAATTATATAGTTTTAAAAAAGCAAATTTAATTGAAAACTATAATATGGAATATGATTGGTATATATTTTTTACACAAGATATGAATGAAATTTATAAACCAACTTACAAATCTATGTGGATGATTGGAATTGTAATATTATTATTAGTATCTTCTTTGGTAGTAATTATAATTATAGTTTCATACTTGCATTATAATAAGGAAAAAGAAGAGGAACTTTTGAAACTTAATATGAGTTTAGAAACTTTAGTTGAAGAGAGGACAAAAGAATTAAAGACTATGGTGAATACAGATGGGCTAACTAATTTATATAATAAAAAATATCTAAATAAACAGTTAAAAAAATCTATAGAAGAGGTTAAATCTAATTATAAAGAACTTAGCGTTGCTATTTGTGATATAGATGATTTTAAAAAAGTTAATGATAGATTTGGTCATTTAGTTGGTGATGATGTTATAAGAGCTGTTTCAGACGCTCTAAAAAGAATTGTTCCAAATGAAGACATTGTAGGCAGATACGGTGGAGAAGAATTTTTGATAATTTTTAATAATACAAATTTTAAGGACGCTATGAATGTTTGTGAACAAATAAGATTAGAAATTGAGAATTTGGATTTAGAAATCAGTGAACTTAATGTAACTATAAGTATAGGAATTTATTTATGGGATAAGCAAAATTCAGCAGAACTTGTAAAGGCAGCGGATGATTTATTATACAAGGCAAAAGCTAGTGGTAAGAATCAAGTTTGTTATGAATTATAAGTTTTTGTAATAACTTTGTTACAAATTTTTTAAAATAATATCCTTTAAAAGTATAGATATTAATTATATAATCAAGTAGTAATATAATAAAGTGATTGTATAATCACTTTATTTTTATGCAGTAAAAACATAGGAGGAAGTTTTATGAAATTATATAAATATATCTTTCTCTTTTTTATTTTGATGTCTTTTGGAACGCAGGCACTTACGAGTGAAGATTTCTATAAGGAAAACGTTGAACTAGAAAGAGAAATAAAAGATTTTAATATAAATACTTATGACAAAAATATGTATGAATTTGTATATACCTATAATTATGATTTTAGGATAGGGGAAAAATTTGATTTAGATGGAATTGATATAGAATTAGATAAATATAATTATTTTGGGAATAAATCAGCAAAAGGAAAGAATAAAAGAAATTATGAATCAAATGAAAATAGAGGAAATACAAAAGCAAATAAAAATAATGGAACAGAAATAAAAAAAGTATTTTCAGATGAAGATAAAAATTGTTATATATTAGATAAGAAATATTCAGATATTACTGGTGATAATGGCTTGGATGAAATATCTTTAGTGGGTTACAAAAAAAATCAGTGTGATGAATATTCTTATGAAATTTTTATTGTTGTAAAAGATTCAAAGACTTCAAAATCTATAAAAATAAATTATAAAGATTTTGATGGTTACGAGTCTAAATTATATATAGCTGATTTTGATGGTGACAAGATAAATGATATTTTAGCTTATTCTAAAAAAGAAAAGGAGCTAGATTCTACTAATAATCATATATTGACCTTTAAAGATTTTATAATTAGGGATATATTCGCAAATGATATTCCAACCGATATGGAAATAAATTTATTAAATAACTATATTATATCTTTGAAATACCAAGACAAAGAAGTGAAAACAGTATTAAACAACGATGTTAAAAATTATTATAAAGGCAAAAAAGTTTATATAAATTCAAAACTACAAAATAAAAACCAAAATCTAAAAATATCTAAAATAAGTTATTTGGTTCCTTTGGATATAAATATGGATGGGGATTTTGAATTTAGTGTGAGATATCCTATTATGGATGATAAAAATAAAAAAATAGCTGATATTGATATAATATATGATTATAAAGATGATAATTTATCTATATATTCTATGTCATTTAATTAAATATCGTATTATAGCAAAACTTGTATTTTAGAGATTTCAAGAAATTGAAATCTCTTTTTTAATGAATAAGATTATTTTTTTTAGAATGTGAGTTTAAAACTTGAATTTGGATAGTTGGTTTTAATTTGAATTTTATATTAAAAATTTTTAGACAAAAAAAATTTTCATTTATATTTTCTATAAATAAGGATTTAAAAATTATATATTTGGTATAATGACTAGGATATGATTACAGTTTTAAAATAGTTTTATTTCACAAAAAGGAGTTGATTAAAATTTTAAAATATAAAAAACCTATAGTATCTATTGTATTTATTTTAGGAATTATTTTATTGCTAAAGTATTTTAAAATATTTGATTATATAACAATAGAAAATATAAAGAATTTAAAGGAGTTTATAAATGGTTTTGGAATATTAGCACCTATTATATATATAATTTTATATATTGGAGTATGTTTATTTTTTTTGCCAGCAATACCTATTGCTCTTCTAGCCGGATTTGCATTTGGACCTATAAAAGGAATGATAATAGCTTCAATTGGTTCAACTGTTGGTTGTGCATTGGCTTTTTTAGTTGCTAGATATGCATTAAGGGATATGGTTGAAGGGTGGGCTAAAAAGAGTGATTACTTTAAGAAAATTGATAAGGGTGTTAAAACTCAAGGCTTTAGAATCATTATAATAACGAGATTAGTTCCGATATTCCCATTTAATTTGCAAAATTTCTTATATGGGCTTACTGATATTAATTTCTTTACTTATGTTATATTATCTTGGATATGTATGCTACCAGCAACGGCGGTATTTACATTTTCAGCTGGAGCAATATCAAGTGGAGAAAGTTTAGGCAAGATATTTATCTACCTAGCAATCGCTTCAATATTTTTTGTAATACTGTCATTTATACCTTCTTATATAAAGAAAAAAATGAATATTGATGAGTAAAATATATTATATGCGTTTATTATATATTTTTTATAAATACTATAACAATTATATAGTTAAAATAAGTGAATTTTAGGTAAATTATAATTAAAATCTCAATTAAGAGGTATGAATAAATTAAGAGAAATGAGTGATTAAATGTTAGATACTTATGCAAGAAAACATGTTGATATATTTATAAATTACTTTGCTAAGTTTTTTTTAAAATTAAAATTAAGACCAAATGACATCACGCTAATAAGTCTTTTAGTTGGAATAAGCGCGGCTATACTTTCTTATAATAATTATATATATTTGGCTGTGATATTATTATGGTTATCAGGTTTATTTGACGCTGTTGATGGTGCTATGGCTAGAATTAGCAAACAAACAAGTATGTTTGGTACCCTTATGGATGTGACATTTGATAGGATTGTTGAAATTTTGATAATAATATCTCTTTCCTTAAATAATATAGATTCAAGAGTTTATATGATAATACTCTTGTCTTCTATAATAATTTCAATGACAATATTCTTAACTGTTGGAGCATTATCAACTAATAATTCTATAAAATCATTTAGATATCAAGCGGGTTTTGCTGAAAGAAGTGAAGGTTTTATATTTTTATCACTTATGATGATATTTAATAATTATTTAAATATTATTACTATATTATTTGCAGTAGCGGTTTTATTTACAGCTAGTCAGAGGTTTTTTGAAGCAAAAAAAATCTTTAATGAATATGAAAAGAAGTAGATTATTTACTACATAATAAAAATTCATAGAGTTTTTTTTAAAATTAGGATTTATAAAGGGGAGATTGTTTTGAAAAAATTAGTTTTATTTGTTTTGACATTTTTAATGATTATATCTTTTAATGCTTGTAAAGAAGAAGACACAAAGAATATAGATGAGGACAAAAAGGAAGAAATGTTAACAGAAATGGACTTTGATAAAATAATAGAATCGGCTTCAAACAAAGATGTGTATTTTTATGGTTGGGGTGGAGATTCTAAGATTAATAAATGGTTAGATGAATATATCAAGCCTAGAATGAAAGAAAAATACAATATTAATTTTAATAGAGTTCCGATGAATATAGATGTAATTTTATCAAAATTATTGAATGAAAAAGCATTAAATGAAGATGGTAGTATAGATATTGTATGGATAAATGGAGAAAATTTTTATTCTGCAAAAGAAAATGATTTGTTATATGGTCCTTTTTTAGAAAGTCTTCCAAATGCTAAAAAGTATTTAGATTTTGAAAGTAGAGATATTAATTATGATTTTGGATTTGAAATAGAAGGTTATGAATCTCCATTTGGTAAAGCTCAATTTGTTTTGATTGGGGATGAAGCTAAGATAAAACTACCTAAAAATCACAAAGAGTTACTTGAGCTTGCTAAGAATAATAAAGGAAAAATAACTTATCCAATACCTAATGATTTTGTAGGTAGTGCATTTATAAGAAGCTTAGCAAGTGATATAATTTCTTATGATGAGCTTGTGAATTTAGAACCTAATTATGAAATAGTAAAAGAAAAACTAAAGCCTTTGACGAATTATTTAAATGAATTAGAACCTTATTTGTGGAATGAAGGAAAGACTTATCCTTATACAAGTACTCAATTAGAAAATATGTATCAAGATAATGAAGTCTTAATTTCAATGAGTTATAATCCAAATAGAGTAGCTCTAAAAATAAAGGATAATTCATTTACAGATACATCTAAAGCTTTTGTGTTTGATAGTGGAACTGTTTCAAATACTCATTTCTTAGCTATACCTAAAAATGCAAAGAATAAAAAAGGCGCATTAGTTTTTATAAACGAAATTCTATCATTAGAAGTCCAAGCTTCTAAATTCGACACAAAAAACTGGGGTGACCTACCAGCGCTTTCTAATAGTAAATTATCAAAAGAAGATATAACAGTACTTCAAAGTATAAAACAAGGTCAAGGAACTATAAATATAGAAGAACTTCAATCAAAACAAATTCCAGAATTAAATGCAAAATTAATTCCAATAATAGAACAGGTTTGGGAAGATGAAGTCTTAAATAAATAAAGAGGATTTGTTATGAATAAAATAAAACCATATATATATGTATTTCCGGCTGTGTTTATAGTATTTTTGCTTAGCATGATTGCTTTTACTAATTTATTAAAACAAAGTCTTGGTTATTTTCCACAAGTAGGTTTAACTGATTATACATTAAAGTATTATATAGAAACATTTAAAGAGGGAAGTTTTAGAGCTTCCCTTTATTTTAGTTTATATACAGCGTTTTTAAGTGCTATATTATCAATTATATTGGGAATTATATTTTCATATATATTGGTAGTTAACGATAGGGAAAATAAGTACTTAGATTTGATCTATAAGCTACCGATTTTGTTACCACATACAATAATTGCTTTTTGTATATATAATTTGATAAGTAAAACGGGTTTGATTTCAAGAGTATTATTTAATATAGGAATAATAAATGATTTTTCTAATTTTCATTTTTTTAATTTTTATGATAATGGTTTAGGGATTATATTGGCATATATATTTAAACAAGTACCATTTGTATGTTTTTTGCTCTATATTATTATGAACAAAATTGATAAAGATTATAAGCTTATGAGTTTGAATTTAGGTGCTAGTAAAACTTATTATTTTTTTAGAGTATTATTGCCTCTTTGTAAAAATAGTTTATTATCAACGTTTTTGATGATATTTTCATATTCACTATTTGCATATGAAATACCTGCATTATTAGGAGGTGCAAAGATAAAAGCGTTGCCTATTTTAGCATATATGAAATATACGGCTTCAGATCTTAAATCAAGACCTTATGCTATGGTTATAAACTCTATTATGGTTTTTATTTCATTGTTTATAATATATATTTACTCAAAACTATCCAAGAATAATAAGAATATGATTAAGTAAGAGGATAAGTATTGTATCTATATTGTTGTGATAAAATATATTAAGAGTTAAAATAATTAATCGAGATATATTTAATAAAATTCATAAAATTTAGACAAAAGTTTCATGTGAAATTAAAATATAAATTAATATTATATAAATAATTTTATATTTTAATAAAAACTTTAGAAAGGTGCATGTATGTCAATTTTAAAAAAGATAGATAAAGAAAATATGAACAAAGATGCAAATGAAAATAAAGTTATTAAAAAGATCAATTTGAATTTGATATTAAGATATTTAATTGCATTTATAATAATAATACCTATAATATATTTTTTTATGTGGATGATTACAAAGTCTCTACCATTTCCAAATATACTACCAAAGCAAATATCTATAGATGGTTTTTTATATTTCTTTTCACCAAGTACAAATAGCTTAAGTATAATAATATATAGTATAGTTTTATCATTATGTGTAAGTGTTATTTGTATAGGATTAAGTATTCCAAGTGCAAAAGCTATTGCTTGTTATGATTTTAAAGGAAAAGAGTTATTTAAAATAATCATACTTTCACCGATAATTCTACCTACTTTGAGTATTGCAATGGGAGTTCATATATTTTTTATAAAACTAAAGATTGCAAATACATTTTTAGGCGTTTTATTGATTCAAATAATACCTTGTATCCCCTATTCTTTTAAGATATTTTTGGATGTTTATGAAATCATAAAGGATAAGATGGATATACAAGCAAGGGTTTTAGGGGCATCTAAGCTATATATTTTGAGAAAAGTAACTATACCTATTTTGGCAGATAGTATAATATCAGCAGCTAGTATGGTATTTATAGTGTCATTTGGACAGTATTTTATAACATTTTTAATTGGTGGAGGTAGAATATATACTTATTCAATTGTTATGTTTCCTTTTTTACAAAATGCAAATAGAAATGTAAGTGCTGTATATAGCTTGTTTTTTACTATTATATGTCTTATAGTATTATTTTTTATAGATAAGAGTTTAAAATTAAAATATAAAAAGAGATTTTTATAATGGTGGTGTTTAAGTGAGTAATATTAATAACAGTTTAGTTTTAGAAAATATAAATTATAAAGTAGACAATCAAATAATATTAAAAGATATAAATTTAGAGGTCAAAAAAGGAGATTTTATATCACTACTTGGCGAGTCGGGATCAGGAAAATCAACAATATTAAAGATTATAGCAGGAATTATTGAGGATTACAAAGGAAATGTATTTATAAATGAAAAGAATGTAAATAAGGTAAAAACAAAGAATAGAAAGGCTTGTATTGTATTTCAAGATTATTTGTTATTCCCTCATCTTAATGTATATGAAAATATAGCATTTGGACTAAGAGCAAAGAAAGAAGATAAGGGTTATATAAAGAAAAGAGTAAAAGAATTAATAGAACTCACTAAATTAGAGGATTGTGAATATAAATACGAAAATCAACTTTCAGGAGGACAAAGACAAAGGGTTGCAATAGCAAGAGCTTTAGCGATAAATCCAGATATATTATTATTGGATGAACCTTTTTCTAGTTTGGATGATTCGTTAAAAGAGGATATGAGGAATTTTTTTTTAGATATAAGAAAGCGAATTGATATAACAACAATACTTGTGACTCATGATAAGAAAGAGGCCTTTTTTATGTCCAAAAAAATTGCAGTACTTATGGATCAAAGAATAATTGCATATGAAAAACCTTTCGATCTTTATAAATACCCAAAGAACAAGAAGTTAGCTGATTTTTTGGCTGAGAGAAATTATATATCTGGATATATACATGATAATAAATTTAATTATAGGATGAAAGAGAATTTAGATTCTATATATGAGGACAAGTTAGAAGTTAAAGATGACAATAGTTTTAAAGAATTATTTGAAAATATTAATGAACAAAAAGATGGTTATGTATATAAATCATTTAATTTAAATCATATAGAAAGTAAAAAATCTATATTTTCTTTTAGTGAGGAAAATTTATTTGAGCTTTGTGATCATATAAAATGTGACCTTATGATAAATAAGGAGAATATAAAAATATATACAATGAAGATGTTTATAGATAAAGAGGATGCGTTTATAGACGAAGATTATAAAAATCTATATAAGGAATTGATGAGTTTTAATAATGATTCAAAAGAAAGAAATAAGTTCTTTATAGGTCAGATAAAAAATATTAAATTTAGAGGAAGTAAAATGTCATGTTCTATAAAAGTATTGGGATTTTTAGATTTTAATATAAATATAGATATTGATTCAAATGAAAATTTTAAAGTAGAGGATATAATTGTAGTAAAAATAGTATTAAAAGATATATTATTTTTTGATAGGGTTTAGAATAAAATTGCTGAAATTAATGAGTTTTTTTAGTTTGATTATTAATTAATTTATAAATATAGATGTATTTTTTTATTATAGAAAAGAATTTAGAAATATAATCTTGTGTTGTTTGGTAAAAAAATATACACAAAAACACAAGATATAGATTTTTTAAACTTTTATTTAAAAATACTTAAAAAATAAATATAAAAAATCAAAAATATGTTTGACAAAGATTATAAAAGGTGATAATCTATTAACTGTCCTAAGAAAACGAAAAAGTAAATCGCTTTTAAGTAAATCTTAGTTTAGAAGTTTGAATTTGATTGAAAAATTAAATTAAAAAAACTTCTTGACAAAAAACTTTTAAGAGTGTAAAATCTTAAGAGTAGTCGAAAGACACAAGCCAAAAAACAAGAATAAATAGTAAATATTTAAAGATTGTTTTTAAAAATTTAGATGTGCCGAGGTGGCGGAACTGGCAGACGCACAGGACTTAAAATCCTGCGATCCTTACCGATCGTACCGGTTCGATTCCGGTCCTCGGCACCATTGATTTTTTTGAATGTTGAACCTTGAAAATTAAACAGCATAAGTTACTTTTTATATATTTAAACGAATTATTCGTTTTAAACCAAGTAAAAGATAAACGTTAGTATTATCTTGAGCATCAACTTTTATTAAGAGTTTGATCCTGGCTCAGGATGAACGCTGGCGGCGTGCCTAACACATGCAAGTTGAGCGTGAAGCTTATATTGATTCTTCGGATGATTTATAAGTGGAAAGCAGCGGACGGGTGAGTAACGCGTGGATAACCTGCCCTATACTCCAGGATAACATACCGAAAGGTATGCTAATACTGGATAATATACATTAGTCGCATGGCTTTTGTATCAAAGATTACGGTATAGGATGGATCCGCGTTCCATTAGTTAGTTGGTGGGGTAATGGCCTACCAAGGCGACGATGGATAGCCGACCTGAGAGGGTGATCGGCCACACTGGAACTGAGACACGGTCCAGACTCCTACGGGAGGCAGCAGTGGGGAATATTGCACAATGGGCGAAAGCCTGATGCAGCAACGCCGCGTGAGCGATGAAGGCCTTCGGGTCGTAAAGCTCTGTCCTAAAGGAAGAATTTTTGACGGTACTTTAGGAGGAAGCCCCGGCTAATTACGTGCCAGCAGCCGCGGTAATACGTAAGGGGCTAGCGTTATCCGGAATTACTGGGCGTAAAGGGTACGTAGGCGGTTTATTAAGTCAGGGGTGAAAGGCTACGGCTCAACCGTAGTAAGCCTTTGAAACTGATAAACTTGAGTATGGTAGAGGAAAGTGGAATTCCTGGTGTAGCGGTGAAATGCGTAGATATCAGGAGGAACATCGATGGCGAAGGCAGCTTTCTGGGCCATTACTGACGCTGAGGTACGAAAGCGTGGGGAGCGAACAGGATTAGATACCCTGGTAGTCCACGCCGTAAACGATGAGTGCTAGGTGTCGGGGGTCGAACCTCGGTGCCGTAGTTAACGCATTAAGCACTCCGCCTGGGGAGTACGCTCGCAAGAGTGAAACTCAAAGGAATTGACGGGGACCCGCACAAGCAGCGGAGCATGTGGTTTAATTCGAAGCAACGCGAAGAACCTTACCTAAACTTGACATCCCTTTGCTACTTCCTTAATCGGAAGGTTTCCTTCGGGAACAAAGGTGACAGGTGGTGCATGGTTGTCGTCAGCTCGTGTCGTGAGATGTTGGGTTAAGTCCCGCAACGAGCGCAACCCCTATTTTTAGTTACTAACAGGTAATGCTGAGGACTCTAGAAAGACTGCCAGGGATAACCTGGAGGAAGGTGGGGATGACGTCAAATCATCATGCCCCTTATGTTTAGGGCTACACACGTGCTACAATGGTCGATACAACGAGTCGCTTAGCCGCGAGGTGAAGCTAATCTCTTAAAGTCGATCTCAGTTCGGATTGCAGGCTGAAACTCGCCTGCATGAAGCTGGAGTTGCTAGTAATCGCGAATCAGAATGTCGCGGTGAATGCGTTCCCGGGTCTTGTACACACCGCCCGTCACACCATGGAAGTTGGGGGCGCCCGAAGCCGATTACTTAACCTTTTAGGAGAGAATCGTCGAAGGTGAAATCAATGACTAGGGTGAAGTCGTAACAAGGTAGCCGTATCGGAAGGTGCGGCTGGATCACCTCCTTTCTAAGGAGTAAGTTCTTATGCTGTTTAATTTTGAAGGTTTAATATCTTCAAAATTGTACTTTGAAAACTATATATGAATCAGTTTTTTAAACAGATTAACAATAAGTTAATTTTAGATATAAGGTCAAGTTATTAAGGGCAAAAGGCGGATGCCTTGGCACTAGGAGCCGATGAAGGACGTGATAAGCTGCGATAAGCTTTGGTCAGATGCAAGTAATCGTTGAGCCAGAGATTTCCGAATGGGGAAACCCACTTAGAGTAATGTCTAAGTATCCTTTAGTGAATTCATAGCTATTGGAGGGGAACCAGGTGAACTGAAACATCTAAGTAACCTGAGGAAGAGAAAGAAAAATCGATTCCCAAAGTAGCGGCGAGCGAAATGGGATAAGCCCAAACCTAGAAAGTTTTCTTTTTAGGGGTTTAGGATATGTCTTAAAGAAGAGGTATTGTAGTCAAAGAGGTTTGGAAAGACCCACCAAAGAAGGTAATAGTCCTGTAGACGAAACAAGAAGACTTTTGACATACTCCAGAGTACCACGGGACACGTGAAACCCTGTGGGAAGACGGGAGGACCACCTCCCAAGGCTAAATACTACCTAGTGACCGATAGCGCATAGTACCGTGAGGGAAAGGTGAAAAGAACCCCGGGAGGGGAGTGAAATAGAACCTGAAACCTTTTGCCTACAAGGTGTAGAAGCACATTATTAGTGTGACTGCGTACTTTTTGTAGAACGGGCCAACGAGTTATGGTAAGTAGCAAGGTTAAGAACTTCAGGTTCGAAGCCGTAGAGAAATCGAGTCTTAAATGGGCGTTTAGTTACTTGCTGTAGACCCGAAACCGGGCGACCTATCCATGAGCAGGGTGAAGCAAAAGTAAAATTTTGTGGAGGCCCGAACCCACGTACGTTGAAAAGTGCGGGGATGACTTGTGGATAGCGGTGAAATTCCAATCGAGCCCGGAGATAGCTGGTTCTCCCCGAAATA
The DNA here is from genome assembly GCA_045345765.1 of Peptostreptococcaceae bacterium AGR-M142. Taxonomy (GTDB): domain Bacteria; phylum Bacillota; class Clostridia; order Peptostreptococcales; family Peptostreptococcaceae; genus JAOARY01. The sequence continues at coordinate 1,327,057 of CP148265.1, read as the reverse complement.
GCTTTAGGGCTAGCCTCGAGATTTATAGACATGGAGGTAGAGCACTGATTATCAAAGGGGCCCTTTGGGTTACCGATGACTGTCAAACTCCGAATGCCATGTTCTTTTGCTCGGGAGTCAGACTATGGGTGATAAGATTCATGGTCGAAAGGGCAACAGCCCAGATCGTCAGCTAAGGTCCCTAAATGTAGATTAAGTGGTAAAGGATGTAGGATTGCTTAGACAACCAGGATGTTGGCTTAGAAGCAGCCATTCATTTAAAGAGTGCGTAATAGCTCACTGGTCGAGTGGTCTTGCGCCGAAAATTACCGGGGCTCAAATCTACTACCGAAGCTACGGATTTCATTTATGAAATGGTAGGGGAGCGTTCTATATGGGCTGAAGCTGTACCGTAAGGAGCAGTGGACTGTATAGAAGTGAGAATGTTGGCATGAGTAGCGAGACGTGGGTGAGAATCCCACGGGCCGGATACCCAAGGTTTCCTGAGGAAGGTTCGTCCGCTCAGGGTTAGTCGGGACCTAAGCTGAGGCCGAAAGGCGTAGGCGATGGACAACAGGTTGAGATTCCTGTACTACCGATTTTTGTTTGAGAGATGGGGTGACACAGAAGGATAGGCTAGCTTGCTGTTGGTTGCAAGTACAAGCATTAAGAAAGTATCTTTAGGCAAATCCGGAGATATAATTTCAAGATGTGATGTGGAGCGAAATTAAAGTAGCGAAGTAGTTGATTTCACGCTGTCAGGAAAAGCCTCTATCGAGAAAATAGGTACCCGTACCGCAAACCGACACAGGTGGGTAAGGTGAGTATCCTAAGGCTAGCGAGAGAATTATTGTTAAGGAACTCGGCAAAATGACCCCGTAACTTCGGGAGAAGGGGTGCCCCGTTAGTGTTAACGCACGAGGGGGCCGCAGTGAATAGGCCCAAGCAACTGTTTACCAAAAACATAGGTCTCTGCTAAGTCGCAAGACGAAGTATAGGGGCTGACGCCTGCCCGGTGCTGGAAGGTTAAGAGGACGTGTTAGCGCAAGCGAAGCATTGAATTTAAGCCCCAGTAAACGGCGGCCGTAACTATAACGGTCCTAAGGTAGCGAAATTCCTTGTCGGGTAAGTTCCGACCCGCACGAAAGGCGTAATGATTTGGGCACTGTCTCAACAATAAACTCGGTGAAATTATAATTCCGGTGAAGATGCCGGATACCTGCGACAGGACGGAAAGACCCCATGAAGCTTTACTGTAGCTTGATATTGGATTTTAGTGTTAAATGTACAGGATAGGTGGGAGACTATAAAGCCAGGACGCCAGTTTTGGTGGAGTCATCCTTGGGATACCACCCTTTTAGCATTGAGGTTCTAACCATGTACTATGAATCTAGTACTGGGACACTGTCAGGTGGGCAGTTTGACTGGGGCGGTCGCCTCCCAAAAGGTAACGGAGGCGCCCAAAGGTTCCCTCAGTACGGTCGGAAATCGTACGAAGAGTGCAAAGGCATAAGGGAGCTTGATTGCGAGACATACAGGTCGAGCAAGGACGAAAGTCGGGCTTAGTGATCCGGTGGTTCCGAGTGGAAGGGCCATCGCTCAACGGATAAAAGCTACTCTGGGGATAACAGGCTTATCTCCCCCAAGAGTCCACATCGACGGGGAGGTTTGGCACCTCGATGTCGGCTCGTCTCATCCTGGGGCTGTAGTAGGTCCCAAGGGTTGGGCTGTTCGCCCATTAAAGAGGCACGCGAGCTGGGTTCAGAACGTCGTGAGACAGTTCGGTCCCTATCCGTCGCAGGCGTAGGAAATTTGAGGAGATCTGTCCCTAGTACGAGAGGACCGGGATGGACGCACCTCTGGTGTACCAGTTGTCACGCCAGTGGCATGGCTGGGTAGCTAAGTGCGGAATGGATAAGCGCTGAAGGCATCTAAGCGCGAAGCCAACTTCAAGATAAGATTTCCCATCTTTTAGAGTAAGACCCCTGGAAGACTACCAGGTTGATAGGCTCAAGGTGTAAGTGCAGCAATGCATTCAGCTTACGAGTACTAATAGGTCGAGGACTTGACCTTATTTAAAAAACATTCATATTTAGTTTTTAGAGTATAATTAATATACTTTAATAGAAATTTATGTGGTTACTATAGCAAAGAGGCTACACCTGTTCCCATTCCGAACACAGAAGTTAAGCTCTTTAACGCCGATGATACTTGGGGGCTGTCCCCCTGGGAAAGTAGGAAGTAGCCGCATAAATTTTTTTTGTGTGTGTAGGAAGTAGATTTTTATTTTTAAATCTAGAATGAAATATAAGAAACTCTGATAAATTCAAAAATACATATTATCTAAAATTCAAAACTCGCTTTGCTCGAACAGTTGAATTTTTTAACGATAATATGTATTTTTTAAATTTAAGAGTTTTAATATTTAGTTCTAATAGATTGTAAAAATAAAAATCTACTTCTTTTTGTATAAAGACAAAAGAAAACAAAAGAGAAAAGAAAATATAAGAAACTTTACTAAATCCCAAAATACATATTATCTAAAATTCAAAACTCGCTTTGCTCGAACAGTTGAATTTTTTAACGATAATATGTATTTTTTAAATTTAGAGTTTTAATATTTAGTTCTAATAGATTGTAAAAATAAAAATCTACTTCTTTTTTTATAAAGAGAAAAGTAAATATAAGAAACTTTACTAAATTTAAAAGTATAAATTATTTAAAATTCAAAACTCGCTTTGCGGGGAGGGGTAAGCTAAATTATAATGTTTATAGTTTACGCATATTTAAATAATTTTTAAAAGTAGAAACATAAGAGGATAAAATATTCGAAAACTTAAAGAAATACTTTAAAATATTTGAATCAAAAATTAACTTAGGTTTTCTTTCATTAATAAGAGATCTTAAAAACTAACTAGATATTATATGTAGTTAGTTTTTTTATTACTTTGAGCAAAGCTCTATCTATTTTGTGAATTTTCGTTGCTTATTTTATCTGTAAGATAATATTAAGTATTTTTTTAGATGATTTTTTACATATAATCTTTTTATAATTTAATATATAAATTTTTTATTAATAGAATGTAAATCAATTAAAGTAGAAATAGTTTTTTATTATATGATTTCACTACTATTAGAAGTTTAATCATCATAGTTATATTTAATATATTTTTATAGTTTGTTACTATATTTAATATTTCTTTATGAAATATTAATATCTTTACTAAGAAACACTAGGGAGCGTGTCTTATATACTTTATAATGTGGTGAAAAAATTTTTCTTCTATGATTAACCACTATATATAGTGTAAAGTATAAAAACTTACACTTGATAGTGTGGAAAATGCGTAAAAAATTGTGGAACGTCTTAAATTAAAGGGATATAAAAATAAAAAAAATCAAAAATATGTTTGACAGGTGTAAAAAAAAATGATAATCTAATACATGTCCTAAGGAAACAAAGACGAAAAGGAAACGAATCATTAGGATGAAAGAAGAAAATTTAATTTGATTTTGAGAAAAATTAAATTAAAAAAACTTCTTGACAAAAAACTCTTAAGGGTGTAAGATATTAAGAGTAGTCGAAAGACAACAAAGCAAGAAACAAATTAATGAAAACAAGTTTTTTGAATGATTTAGAGGAATTAACCTTTACATTATTAAAAAATTATATTGAACCTTGAAAATTAAACAGCATAAGTTACTTTTTATATATTTAAACGAATTATTCGTTTTAAACCAAGTAAAAGATAAACGTTAGTATTATCTTGAGCATCAACTTTTATTAAGAGTTTGATCCTGGCTCAGGATGAACGCTGGCGGCGTGCCTAACACATGCAAGTTGAGCGTGAAATTTATATTGATTCTTCGGATGATTTATAAATGGAAAGCAGCGGACGGGTGAGTAACGCGTGGATAACCTGCCCTATACTCCAGGATAACATACCGAAAGGTATGCTAATACTGGATAATATACATTAGTCGCATGGCTTTTGTATCAAAGATTACGGTATAGGATGGATCCGCGTTCCATTAGTTAGTTGGTGGGGTAATGGCCTACCAAGGCGACGATGGATAGCCGACCTGAGAGGGTGATCGGCCACACTGGAACTGAGACACGGTCCAGACTCCTACGGGAGGCAGCAGTGGGGAATATTGCACAATGGGCGAAAGCCTGATGCAGCAACGCCGCGTGAGCGATGAAGGCCTTCGGGTCGTAAAGCTCTGTCCTAAAGGAAGAATTTTTGACGGTACTTTAGGAGGAAGCCCCGGCTAATTACGTGCCAGCAGCCGCGGTAATACGTAAGGGGCTAGCGTTATCCGGAATTACTGGGCGTAAAGGGTACGTAGGCGGTTTATTAAGTCAGGGGTGAAAGGCTACGGCTCAACCGTAGTAAGCCTTTGAAACTGATAAACTTGAGTATGGTAGAGGAAAGTGGAATTCCTGGTGTAGCGGTGAAATGCGTAGATATCAGGAGGAACATCGATGGCGAAGGCAGCTTTCTGGGCCATTACTGACGCTGAGGTACGAAAGCGTGGGGAGCGAACAGGATTAGATACCCTGGTAGTCCACGCCGTAAACGATGAGTGCTAGGTGTCGGGGGTCGAACCTCGGTGCCGTAGTTAACGCATTAAGCACTCCGCCTGGGGAGTACGCTCGCAAGAGTGAAACTCAAAGGAATTGACGGGGACCCGCACAAGCAGCGGAGCATGTGGTTTAATTCGAAGCAACGCGAAGAACCTTACCTAAACTTGACATCCCTTTGCTACTTCCTTAATCGGAAGGTTTCCTTCGGGAACAAAGGTGACAGGTGGTGCATGGTTGTCGTCAGCTCGTGTCGTGAGATGTTGGGTTAAGTCCCGCAACGAGCGCAACCCCTATTTTTAGTTACTAACAGGTAATGCTGAGGACTCTAGAAAGACTGCCAGGGATAACCTGGAGGAAGGTGGGGATGACGTCAAATCATCATGCCCCTTATGTTTAGGGCTACACACGTGCTACAATGGTCGATACAACGAGTCGCTTAGCCGCGAGGTGAAGCTAATCTCTTAAAGTCGATCTCAGTTCGGATTGCAGGCTGAAACTCGCCTGCATGAAGCTGGAGTTGCTAGTAATCGCGAATCAGAATGTCGCGGTGAATGCGTTCCCGGGTCTTGTACACACCGCCCGTCACACCATGGAAGTTGGGGGCGCCCGAAGCCGATTACTTAACCTTTTAGGAGAGAATCGTCGAAGGTGAAATCAATGACTAGGGTGAAGTCGTAACAAGGTAGCCGTATCGGAAGGTGCGGCTGGATCACCTCCTTTCTAAGGAGTAAGTTCTTATGCTGTTTAATTTTGAAGGTTTAATATCTTCAAAATTGTACTTTGAAAACTATATATGAATCAGTTTTTTAAACAGATTAACAATAAGTTAATTTTAGATATAAGGTCAAGTTATTAAGGGCAAAAGGCGGATGCCTTGGCACTAGGAGCCGATGAAGGACGTGATAAGCTGCGATAAGCTTTGGTCAGATGCAAGTAATCGTTGAGCCAGAGATTTCCGAATGGGGAAACCCACTTAGAGTAATGTCTAAGTATCCTTTAGTGAATTCATAGCTATTGGAGGGGAACCAGGTGAACTGAAACATCTAAGTAACCTGAGGAAGAGAAAGAAAAATCGATTCCCAAAGTAGCGGCGAGCGAAATGGGATAAGCCCAAACCTAGAAAGTTTTCTTTTTAGGGGTTTAGGATATGTCTTAAAGAAGAGGTATTGTAGTCAAAGAGGTTTGGAAAGACCCACCAAAGAAGGTAATAGTCCTGTAGACGAAACAAGAAGACTTTTGACATACTCCAGAGTACCACGGGACACGTGAAACCCTGTGGGAAGACGGGAGGACCACCTCCCAAGGCTAAATACTACCTAGTGACCGATAGCGCATAGTACCGTGAGGGAAAGGTGAAAAGAACCCCGGGAGGGGAGTGAAATAGAACCTGAAACCTTTTGCCTACAAGGTGTAGAAGCACATTATTAGTGTGACTGCGTACTTTTTGTAGAACGGGCCAACGAGTTATGGTAAGTAGCAAGGTTAAGAACTTCAGGTTCGAAGCCGTAGAGAAATCGAGTCTTAAATGGGCGTTTAGTTACTTGCTGTAGACCCGAAACCGGGCGACCTATCCATGAGCAGGGTGAAGCAAAAGTAAAATTTTGTGGAGGCCCGAACCCACGTACGTTGAAAAGTGCGGGGATGACTTGTGGATAGCGGTGAAATTCCAATCGAGCCCGGAGATAGCTGGTTCTCCCCGAAATAGCTTTAGGGCTAGCCTCGAGATTTATAGACATGGAGGTAGAGCACTGATTATCAAAGGGGCCCTTTGGGTTACCGATGACTGTCAAACTCCGAATGCCATGTTCTTTTGCTCGGGAGTCAGACTATGGGTGATAAGATTCATGGTCGAAAGGGCAACAGCCCAGATCGTCAGCTAAGGTCCCTAAATGTAGATTAAGTGGTAAAGGATGTAGGATTGCTTAGACAACCAGGATGTTGGCTTAGAAGCAGCCATTCATTTAAAGAGTGCGTAATAGCTCACTGGTCGAGTGGTCTTGCGCCGAAAATTACCGGGGCTCAAATCTACTACCGAAGCTACGGATTTCATTTATGAAATGGTAGGGGAGCGTTCTATATGGGCTGAAGCTGTACCGTAAGGAGCAGTGGACTGTATAGAAGTGAGAATGTTGGCATGAGTAGCGAGACGTGGGTGAGAATCCCACGGGCCGGATACCCAAGGTTTCCTGAGGAAGGTTCGTCCGCTCAGGGTTAGTCGGGACCTAAGCTGAGGCCGAAAGGCGTAGGCGATGGACAACAGGTTGAGATTCCTGTACTACCGATTTTTGTTTGAGAGATGGGGTGACACAGAAGGATAGGCTAGCTTGCTGTTGGTTGCAAGTACAAGCATTAAGAAAGTATCTTTAGGCAAATCCGGAGATATAATTTCAAGATGTGATGTGGAGCGAAATTAAAGTAGCGAAGTAGTTGATTTCACGCTGTCAGGAAAAGCCTCTATCGAGAAAATAGGTACCCGTACCGCAAACCGACACAGGTGGGTAAGGTGAGTATCCTAAGGCTAGCGAGAGAATTATTGTTAAGGAACTCGGCAAAATGACCCCGTAACTTCGGGAGAAGGGGTGCCCCGTTAGTGTTAACGCACGAGGGGGCCGCAGTGAATAGGCCCAAGCAACTGTTTACCAAAAACATAGGTCTCTGCTAAGTCGCAAGACGAAGTATAGGGGCTGACGCCTGCCCGGTGCTGGAAGGTTAAGAGGACGTGTTAGCGCAAGCGAAGCATTGAATTTAAGCCCCAGTAAACGGCGGCCGTAACTATAACGGTCCTAAGGTAGCGAAATTCCTTGTCGGGTAAGTTCCGACCCGCACGAAAGGCGTAATGATTTGGGCACTGTCTCAACAATAAACTCGGTGAAATTATAATTCCGGTGAAGATGCCGGATACCTGCGACAGGACGGAAAGACCCCATGAAGCTTTACTGTAGCTTGATATTGGATTTTAGTGTTAAATGTACAGGATAGGTGGGAGACTATAAAGCCAGGACGCCAGTTTTGGTGGAGTCATCCTTGGGATACCACCCTTTTAGCATTGAGGTTCTAACCATGTACTATGAATCTAGTACTGGGACACTGTCAGGTGGGCAGTTTGACTGGGGCGGTCGCCTCCCAAAAGGTAACGGAGGCGCCCAAAGGTTCCCTCAGTACGGTCGGAAATCGTACGAAGAGTGCAAAGGCATAAGGGAGCTTGATTGCGAGACATACAGGTCGAGCAAGGACGAAAGTCGGGCTTAGTGATCCGGTGGTTCCGAGTGGAAGGGCCATCGCTCAACGGATAAAAGCTACTCTGGGGATAACAGGCTTATCTCCCCCAAGAGTCCACATCGACGGGGAGGTTTGGCACCTCGATGTCGGCTCGTCTCATCCTGGGGCTGTAGTAGGTCCCAAGGGTTGGGCTGTTCGCCCATTAAAGAGGCACGCGAGCTGGGTTCAGAACGTCGTGAGACAGTTCGGTCCCTATCCGTCGCAGGCGTAGGAAATTTGAGGAGATCTGTCCCTAGTACGAGAGGACCGGGATGGACGCACCTCTGGTGTACCAGTTGTCACGCCAGTGGCATGGCTGGGTAGCTAAGTGCGGAATGGATAAGCGCTGAAGGCATCTAAGCGCGAAGCCAACTTCAAGATAAGATTTCCCATCTTTTAGAGTAAGACCCCTGGAAGACTACCAGGTTGATAGGCTCAAGGTGTAAGTGCAGCAATGCATTCAGCTTACGAGTACTAATAGGTCGAGGACTTGACCTTATTTAAAAAACATTCATATTTAGTTTTTAGAGTATAATTAATATACTTTAATAGAAATTTATGTGGTTACTATAGCAAAGAGGCTACACCTGTTCCCATTCCGAACACAGAAGTTAAGCTCTTTAACGCCGATGATACTTGGGGGCTGTCCCCCTGGGAAAGTAGGAAGTAGCCGCATAAATTTTTTTTGTGTGTGTAGGAAGTAGATTTTTATTTTTAAATCTAGAATGAAATATAAGAAACTCTGATAAATTCAAAAATACATATTATCTAAAATTCAAAACTCGCTTTGCTCGAACAGTTGAATTTTTTAACGATAATATGTATTTTTTAAATTTAAGAGTTTTAATATTTAGTTCTAATAGATTGTAAAAATAAAAATCTACTTCTTTTTGTATAAAGACAAAAGAAAACAAAAGAGAAAAGAAAATATAAGAAACTTTACTAAATCCCAAAATACATATTATCTAAAATTCAAAACTCGCTTTGCTCGAACAGTTGAATTTTTTAACGATAATATGTATTTTTTAAATTTAGAGTTTTAATATTTAGTTCTAATAGATTGTAAAAATAAAAATCTACTTCTTTTTTTATAAAGAGAAAAGTAAATATAAGAAACTTTACTAAATTTAAAAGTATAAATTATTTAAAATTCAAAACTCGCTTTGCGGGGAGGGGTAAGCTAAATTATAATGTTTATAGTTTACGCATATTTAAATAATTTTTAAAAGTAGAAACATAAGAGGATAAAATATTCGAAAACTTAAAGAAATACTTTAAAATATTTGAATCAAAAATTAACTTAGGTTTTCTTTCATTAATAAGAGATCTTAAAAACTAACTAGATATTATATGTAGTTAGTTTTTTTATTACTTTGAGCAAAGCTCTATCTATTTTGTGAATTTTCGTTGCTTATTTTATCTGTAAGATAATATTAAGTATTTTTTTAGATGATTTTTTACATATAATCTTTTTATAATTTAATATATAAATTTTTTATTAATAGAATGTAAATCAATTAAAGTAGAAATAGTTTTTTATTATATGATTTCACTACTATTAGAAGTTTAATCATCATAGTTATATTTAATATATTTTTATAGTTTGTTACTATATTTAATATTTCTTTATGAAATATTAATATCTTTACTAAGAAACACTAGGGAGCGTGTCTTATATACTTTATAATGTGGTGAAAAAATTTTTCTTCTATGATTAACCACTATATATAGTGTAAAGTATAAAAACTTACACTTGATAGTGTGGAAAATGCGTAAAAAATTGTGGAACGTCTTAAATTAAAGGGATATAAAAATAAAAAAAATCAAAAATATGTTTGACAGGTGTAAAAAAAAATGATAATCTAATACATGTCCTAAGGAAACAAAGACGAAAAGGAAACGAATCATTAGGATGAAAGAAGAAAATTTAATTTGATTTTGAGAAAAATTAAATTAAAAAAACTTCTTGACAAAAAACTCTTAAGGGTGTAAGATATTAAGAGTAGTCGAAAGACAACAAAGCAAGAAACAAATTAATGAAAACAAGTTTTTTGAATGATTTAGAGGAATTAACCTTTACATTATTAAAAAATTATATTGAACCTTGAAAATTAAACAGCATAAGTTACTTTTTATATATTTAAACGAATTATTCGTTTTAAACCAAGTAAAAGATAAACGTTAGTATTATCTTGAGCATCAACTTTTATTAAGAGTTTGATCCTGGCTCAGGATGAACGCTGGCGGCGTGCCTAACACATGCAAGTTGAGCGTGAAATTTATATTGATTCTTCGGATGATTTATAAATGGAAAGCAGCGGACGGGTGAGTAACGCGTGGATAACCTGCCCTATACTCCAGGATAACATACCGAAAGGTATGCTAATACTGGATAATATACATTAGTCGCATGGCTTTTGTATCAAAGATTACGGTATAGGATGGATCCGCGTTCCATTAGTTAGTTGGTGGGGTAATGGCCTACCAAGGCGACGATGGATAGCCGACCTGAGAGGGTGATCGGCCACACTGGAACTGAGACACGGTCCAGACTCCTACGGGAGGCAGCAGTGGGGAATATTGCACAATGGGCGAAAGCCTGATGCAGCAACGCCGCGTGAGCGATGAAGGCCTTCGGGTCGTAAAGCTCTGTCCTAAAGGAAGAATTTTTGACGGTACTTTAGGAGGAAGCCCCGGCTAATTACGTGCCAGCAGCCGCGGTAATACGTAAGGGGCTAGCGTTATCCGGAATTACTGGGCGTAAAGGGTACGTAGGCGGTTTATTAAGTCAGGGGTGAAAGGCTACGGCTCAACCGTAGTAAGCCTTTGAAACTGATAAACTTGAGTATGGTAGAGGAAAGTGGAATTCCTGGTGTAGCGGTGAAATGCGTAGATATCAGGAGGAACATCGATGGCGAAGGCAGCTTTCTGGGCCATTACTGACGCTGAGGTACGAAAGCGTGGGGAGCGAACAGGATTAGATACCCTGGTAGTCCACGCCGTAAACGATGAGTGCTAGGTGTCGGGGGTCGAACCTCGGTGCCGTAGTTAACGCATTAAGCACTCCGCCTGGGGAGTACGCTCGCAAGAGTGAAACTCAAAGGAATTGACGGGGACCCGCACAAGCAGCGGAGCATGTGGTTTAATTCGAAGCAACGCGAAGAACCTTACCTAAACTTGACATCCCTTTGCTACTTCCTTAATCGGAAGGTTTCCTTCGGGAACAAAGGTGACAGGTGGTGCATGGTTGTCGTCAGCTCGTGTCGTGAGATGTTGGGTTAAGTCCCGCAACGAGCGCAACCCCTATTTTTAGTTACTAACAGGTAATGCTGAGGACTCTAGAAAGACTGCCAGGGATAACCTGGAGGAAGGTGGGGATGACGTCAAATCATCATGCCCCTTATGTTTAGGGCTACACACGTGCTACAATGGTCGATACAACGAGTCGCTTAGCCGCGAGGTGAAGCTAATCTCTTAAAGTCGATCTCAGTTCGGATTGCAGGCTGAAACTCGCCTGCATGAAGCTGGAGTTGCTAGTAATCGCGAATCAGAATGTCGCGGTGAATGCGTTCCCGGGTCTTGTACACACCGCCCGTCACACCATGGAAGTTGGGGGCGCCCGAAGCCGATTACTTAACCTTTTAGGAGAGAATCGTCGAAGGTGAAATCAATGACTAGGGTGAAGTCGTAACAAGGTAGCCGTATCGGAAGGTGCGGCTGGATCACCTCCTTTCTAAGGAGTAAGTTCTTATGCTGTTTAATTTTGAAGGTTTAATATCTTCAAAATTGTACTTTGAAAACTATATATGAATCAGTTTTTTAAACAGATTAACAATAAGTTAATTTTAGATATAAGGTCAAGTTATTAAGGGCAAAAGGCGGATGCCTTGGCACTAGGAGCCGATGAAGGACGTGATAAGCTGCGATAAGCTTTGGTCAGATGCAAGTAATCGTTGAGCCAGAGATTTCCGAATGGGGAAACCCACTTAGAGTAATGTCTAAGTATCCTTTAGTGAATTCATAGCTATTGGAGGGGAACCAGGTGAACTGAAACATCTAAGTAACCTGAGGAAGAGAAAGAAAAATCGATTCCCAAAGTAGCGGCGAGCGAAATGGGATAAGCCCAAACCTAGAAAGTTTTCTTTTTAGGGGTTTAGGATATGTCTTAAAGAAGAGGTATTGTAGTCAAAGAGGTTTGGAAAGACCCACCAAAGAAGGTAATAGTCCTGTAGACGAAACAAGAAGACTTTTGACATACTCCAGAGTACCACGGGACACGTGAAACCCTGTGGGAAGACGGGAGGACCACCTCCCAAGGCTAAATACTACCTAGTGACCGATAGCGCATAGTACCGTGAGGGAAAGGTGAAAAGAACCCCGGGAGGGGAGTGAAATAGAACCTGAAACCTTTTGCCTACAAGGTGTAGAAGCACATTATTAGTGTGACTGCGTACTTTTTGTAGAACGGGCCAACGAGTTATGGTAAGTAGCAAGGTTAAGAACTTCAGGTTCGAAGCCGTAGAGAAATCGAGTCTTAAATGGGCGTTTAGTTACTTGCTGTAGACCCGAAACCGGGCGACCTATCCATGAGCAGGGTGAAGCAAAAGTAAAATTTTGTGGAGGCCCGAACCCACGTACGTTGAAAAGTGCGGGGATGACTTGTGGATAGCGGTGAAATTCCAATCGAGCCCGGAGATAGCTGGTTCTCCCCGAAATAGCTTTAGGGCTAGCCTCGAGATTTATAGACATGGAGGTAGAGCACTGATTATCAAAGGGGCCCTTTGGGTTACCGATGACTGTCAAACTCCGAATGCCATGTTCTTTTGCTCGGGAGTCAGACTATGGGTGATAAGATTCATGGTCGAAAGGGCAACAGCCCAGATCGTCAGCTAAGGTCCCTAAATGTAGATTAAGTGGTAAAGGATGTAGGATTGCTTAGACAACCAGGATGTTGGCTTAGAAGCAGCCATTCATTTAAAGAGTGCGTAATAGCTCACTGGTCGAGTGGTCTTGCGCCGAAAATTACCGGGGCTCAAATCTACTACCGAAGCTACGGATTTCATTTATGAAATGGTAGGGGAGCGTTCTATATGGGCTGAAGCTGTACCGTAAGGAGCAGTGGACTGTATAGAAGTGAGAATGTTGGCATGAGTAGCGAGACGTGGGTGAGAATCCCACGGGCCGGATACCCAAGGTTTCCTGAGGAAGGTTCGTCCGCTCAGGGTTAGTCGGGACCTAAGCTGAGGCCGAAAGGCGTAGGCGATGGACAACAGGTTGAGATTCCTGTACTACCGATTTTTGTTTGAGAGATGGGGTGACACAGAAGGATAGGCTAGCTTGCTGTTGGTTGCAAGTACAAGCATTAAGAAAGTATCTTTAGGCAAATCCGGAGATATAATTTCAAGATGTGATGTGGAGCGAAATTAAAGTAGCGAAGTAGTTGATTTCACGCTGTCAGGAAAAGCCTCTATCGAGAAAATAGGTACCCGTACCGCAAACCGACACAGGTGGGTAAGGTGAGTATCCTAAGGCTAGCGAGAGAATTATTGTTAAGGAACTCGGCAAAATGACCCCGTAACTTCGGGAGAAGGGGTGCCCCGTTAGTGTTAACGCACGAGGGGGCCGCAGTGAATAGGCCCAAGCAACTGTTTACCAAAAACATAGGTCTCTGCTAAGTCGCAAGACGAAGTATAGGGGCTGACGCCTGCCCGGTGCTGGAAGGTTAAGAGGACGTGTTAGCGCAAGCGAAGCATTGAATTTAAGCCCCAGTAAACGGCGGCCGTAACTATAACGGTCCTAAGGTAGCGAAATTCCTTGTCGGGTAAGTTCCGACCCGCACGAAAGGCGTAATGATTTGGGCACTGTCTCAACAATAAACTCGGTGAAATTATAATTCCGGTGAAGATGCCGGATACCTGCGACAGGACGGAAAGACCCCATGAAGCTTTACTGTAGCTTGATATTGGATTTTAGTGTTAAATGTACAGGATAGGTGGGAGACTATAAAGCCAGGACGCCAGTTTTGGTGGAGTCATCCTTGGGATACCACCCTTTTAGCATTGAGGTTCTAACCATGTACTATGAATCTAGTACTGGGACACTGTCAGGTGGGCAGTTTGACTGGGGCGGTCGCCTCCCAAAAGGTAACGGAGGCGCCCAAAGGTTCCCTCAGTACGGTCGGAAATCGTACGAAGAGTGCAAAGGCATAAGGGAGCTTGATTGCGAGACATACAGGTCGAGCAAGGACGAAAGTCGGGCTTAGTGATCCGGTGGTTCCGAGTGGAAGGGCCATCGCTCAACGGATAAAAGCTACTCTGGGGATAACAGGCTTATCTCCCCCAAGAGTCCACATCGACGGGGAGGTTTGGCACCTCGATGTCGGCTCGTCTCATCCTGGGGCTGTAGTAGGTCCCAAGGGTTGGGCTGTTCGCCCATTAAAGAGGCACGCGAGCTGGGTTCAGAACGTCGTGAGACAGTTCGGTCCCTATCCGTCGCAGGCGTAGGAAATTTGAGGAGATCTGTCCCTAGTACGAGAGGACCGGGATGGACGCACCTCTGGTGTACCAGTTGTCACGCCAGTGGCATGGCTGGGTAGCTAAGTGCGGAATGGATAAGCGCTGAAGGCATCTAAGCGCGAAGCCAACTTCAAGATAAGATTTCCCATCTTTTTAGAGTAAGACCCCTGGAAGACTACCAGGTTGATAGGCTCAAGGTGTAAGTGCAGCAATGCATTCAGCTTACGAGTACTAATAGGTCGAGGACTTGACCTTATTTAAAAAACATTCATATTTAGTTTTTAGAGTATAATTAATATACTTTAATAGAAATTTATGTGGTTACTATAGCAAAGAGGCTACACCTGTTCCCATTCCGAACACAGAAGTTAAGCTCTTTAACGCCGATGATACTTGGGGGCTGTCCCCCTGGGAAAGTAGGAAGTAGCCGCATAAATTTTTTTGTGTGCGTAGGAAGTAGATTTTTATTTTTAAATCTAGAATGAAATATAAGAAACTCTGATAAATTCAAAAATACATATTATCTAAAATTCAAAACTCGCTTTGCTCGGACAGTTGAATTTTTTAACGATAATATGTATTTTTAAATTTAAGAGTTTTAATATTTAGTTCTAATAGATTGTAAAAATAAAAATCTACTTCTTTTCGTATAAAGACAAAAGAAAATAAAAGACAAAAGTAAATATAAGAAACTTTAATAAATCCAAAAATACATATTATCTAAAATTCAAAACTCGCTTTGCTCGAACAGTTGAATTTTTTAACGATAATATGTATTTTTTAAATTTAAGAGTTTTAATATTTGATTCAAATAGATTGTAAAAATAAAAATCTACTTCTTTTTGTATAAAGAGAAAAGAAAATATAAGAAACTTTAATAAATACAAAAATACATATTATCTAAAATTCAAAACTCACTGCGTTTCGACAGTTGAATTTTTTAACGATAATATATATTTTGTAGATTTAAGAGTTTTAATATTTGATTCTAATAGATTGTAAAAATAAAAATCTACTTCTTTTTGTATAAAGACAAAAGAAAATAAAAGATAAAAGTAAATATAAGAAACTTTAATAAATCTAAAAATACATACTATCCAAAATTCAAAAGTCACTGCGTGGAGGTAGTTGAATTTTTTAATGATAATATATATATTTGTATATTTAAGAGTTTTAGTATTTACGATAAAGATGTTGCTTACGCAGATTTAAATAAGTTTTAAAAGCAGAAACATTATTGGAAAACTTAAAGAAGCACTTAAAATATTTGAATCAAAAATTAACTGGGGTTTTCTTTGGTTATATAAGAGATCTTGAAAACTAACTATATATATGTAGTTAGTTTTTTTTATTACTTTGAGCGAAGCTCTATTTGTTTTATGAATTTTCGTTGTGTAATATTAAGCATTTTTTTAGATGATTTTTTACATATAATCTTTTTATAATTTAATATATAAATTTTTCATCAATAGAATGTACATCAATTAAAATAGAAATAGTTTTTAATTATATGATTTCAATATGATTAGACATTTAATCATCATAGCTATATTTAATATTTAATAAAGATATTAATATTTCTTTATTAAGAAACACTAGGGAGCGTGTCTTATATACTTTATAATGTGGTGAAAAATTTTTTTTCTACAATTAAGCACTACATATAGTGTAAAGTATAAAAACTTACACTTTATAGTGTGGAAAATGTATAAAAAATTGTGGAACGTCTTAAATTAAAGGGATATAAAAATAAAAAAAATTAAAAATATGTTTGACAGGTGTAAAAAAAAATGATAATCTATTACATGTCCTAAGAAAACGAAGATGAAAACGAAACAAATCATTAGGATAAAAGAAGAAAATTTAATTTGATTTTTATAAAAATTAAATTAAAAAAACTTCTTGACAAAAAACTCTTAAGGGTGTAAGATATTAAGAGTAGTCGAAAGACAACAAAGCAAGAAACAAATTAATGAAAACAAGTTTTTTGAATGATTTAGAGGAATTAACCTTTACATTATTAAAAAATTATATTGAACCTTGAAAATTAAACAGCATAAGTTACTTTTTATATATTTAAACGAATTATTCGTTTTAAACCAAGTAAAAGATAAACGTTAGTATTATCTTGAGCATCAACTTTTATTAAGAGTTTGATCCTGGCTCAGGATGAACGCTGGCGGCGTGCCTAACACATGCAAGTTGAGCGTGAAGCTTATATTGATTCTTCGGATGATTTATAAGTGGAAAGCAGCGGACGGGTGAGTAACGCGTGGATAACCTGCCCTATACTCCAGGATAACATACCGAAAGGTATGCTAATACTGGATAATATACATTAGTCGCATGGCTTTTGTATCAAAGATTACGGTATAGGATGGATCCGCGTTCCATTAGTTAGTTGGTGGGGTAATGGCCTACCAAGGCGACGATGGATAGCCGACCTGAGAGGGTGATCGGCCACACTGGAACTGAGACACGGTCCAGACTCCTACGGGAGGCAGCAGTGGGGAATATTGCACAATGGGCGAAAGCCTGATGCAGCAACGCCGCGTGAGCGATGAAGGCCTTCGGGTCGTAAAGCTCTGTCCTAAAGGAAGAATTTTTGACGGTACTTTAGGAGGAAGCCCCGGCTAATTACGTGCCAGCAGCCGCGGTAATACGTAAGGGGCTAGCGTTATCCGGAATTACTGGGCGTAAAGGGTACGTAGGCGGTT
>CP148265.1:0-1307500 GCA_045345765.1 Peptostreptococcaceae bacterium AGR-M142 | reverse complement strand
TCCTGTACTACCGATTTTTGTTTGAGAGATGGGGTGACACAGAAGGATAGGCTAGCTTGCTGTTGGTTGCAAGTACAAGCATTAAGAAAGTATCTTTAGGCAAATCCGGAGATATAATTTCAAGATGTGATGTGGAGCGAAATTAAAGTAGCGAAGTAGTTGATTTCACGCTGTCAGGAAAAGCCTCTATCGAGAAAATAGGTACCCGTACCGCAAACCGACACAGGTGGGTAAGGTGAGTATCCTAAGGCTAGCGAGAGAATTATTGTTAAGGAACTCGGCAAAATGACCCCGTAACTTCGGGAGAAGGGGTGCCCCGTTAGTGTTAACGCACGAGGGGGCCGCAGTGAATAGGCCCAAGCAACTGTTTACCAAAAACATAGGTCTCTGCTAAGTCGCAAGACGAAGTATAGGGGCTGACGCCTGCCCGGTGCTGGAAGGTTAAGAGGACGTGTTAGCGCAAGCGAAGCATTGAATTTAAGCCCCAGTAAACGGCGGCCGTAACTATAACGGTCCTAAGGTAGCGAAATTCCTTGTCGGGTAAGTTCCGACCCGCACGAAAGGCGTAATGATTTGGGCACTGTCTCAACAATAAACTCGGTGAAATTATAATTCCGGTGAAGATGCCGGATACCTGCGACAGGACGGAAAGACCCCATGAAGCTTTACTGTAGCTTGATATTGGATTTTAGTGTTAAATGTACAGGATAGGTGGGAGACTATAAAGCCAGGACGCCAGTTTTGGTGGAGTCATCCTTGGGATACCACCCTTTTAGCATTGAGGTTCTAACCATGTACTATGAATCTAGTACTGGGACACTGTCAGGTGGGCAGTTTGACTGGGGCGGTCGCCTCCCAAAAGGTAACGGAGGCGCCCAAAGGTTCCCTCAGTACGGTCGGAAATCGTACGAAGAGTGCAAAGGCATAAGGGAGCTTGATTGCGAGACATACAGGTCGAGCAAGGACGAAAGTCGGGCTTAGTGATCCGGTGGTTCCGAGTGGAAGGGCCATCGCTCAACGGATAAAAGCTACTCTGGGGATAACAGGCTTATCTCCCCCAAGAGTCCACATCGACGGGGAGGTTTGGCACCTCGATGTCGGCTCGTCTCATCCTGGGGCTGTAGTAGGTCCCAAGGGTTGGGCTGTTCGCCCATTAAAGAGGCACGCGAGCTGGGTTCAGAACGTCGTGAGACAGTTCGGTCCCTATCCGTCGCAGGCGTAGGAAATTTGAGGAGATCTGTCCCTAGTACGAGAGGACCGGGATGGACGCACCTCTGGTGTACCAGTTGTCACGCCAGTGGCATGGCTGGGTAGCTAAGTGCGGAATGGATAAGCGCTGAAGGCATCTAAGCGCGAAGCCAACTTCAAGATAAGATTTCCCATCTTTTTAGAGTAAGACCCCTGGAAGACTACCAGGTTGATAGGCTCAAGGTGTAAGTGCAGCAATGCATTCAGCTTACGAGTACTAATAGGTCGAGGACTTGACCTTATTTAAAAAACATTCATATTTAGTTTTTAGAGTATAATTAATATACTTTAATAAGTAATCAAAAATGATTTATTAAATATTTTATTTTTGATATCAAATCTGGTTGCAACAGCAAAGAGGCTACACCTGTTCCCATTCCGAACACAGAAGTTAAGCTCTTTAACGCCGATGATACTTGGGGGCTGTCCCCCTGGGAAAGTAGGAAGTAGCCAGTTTGATTGTTCCGAAGTAGCTCAGTTGGTTAGAGCACCTGACTGTTAATC
Organism: Peptostreptococcaceae bacterium AGR-M142; assembly: GCA_045345765.1. Taxonomy (GTDB): domain Bacteria; phylum Bacillota; class Clostridia; order Peptostreptococcales; family Peptostreptococcaceae; genus JAOARY01. Next base: position 1,305,748 of record CP148265.1, on the reverse strand, counting down.
AGGGGGTCGTGAGTTCGAGTCTCACCTTCGGAGCCATAGCTTGAGGCTCCTTGGTCAAGCGGTTAAGACACCGCCCTTTCACGGCGGTAACAGGGGTTCGATTCCCCTAGGAGTCACCATTTTAATATTGATGGGCGTATAGCTCAGCTGGGAGAGCATCTGCCTTACAAGCAGGAGGTCATTGGTTCAAGTCCAATTACGCCCACCATCAATTTTATAATATGAAGCAATTATATTAAATGGCTTGGTAGTTCAGTTGGTTAGAATGCCAGCCTGTCACGCTGGAGGTCGAGGGTTCGAGTCCCTTCCAAGTCGCCATTTAAAATGCTGGTGTAGCTCAATTGGTAGAGCAACTGACTTGTAATCAGTAGGTCGCGGGTTCAAATCCCATCACCAGCTCCATAATTGGAGGAGTTCCCGAGTGGCCAAAGGGGGCAGACTGTAAATCTGTTGGCATCGCCTTCACTGGTTCAAATCCAGTCTCCTCCACCAATTTTTAAACGCGGGTGTAGCTCAGTGGTAGAGCCCTGGCCTTCCAAGCCAGTTGCGAGGGTTCGATTCCCTTCACCCGCTCCAATTTTGTGCCTGTAGCTCAGTTGGATAGAGCAATGGCCTTCTAAGCCATGTGTCCGGGGTTCGAATCCCTGCAGGCACGCCATTAGAACAATAATAAGATCCATTAGCTCAGTCGGTAGAGCACCTGACTTTTAATCAGGGTGTCCCGCGTTCGAGTCGCGGATGGATCACCATTTAATTTAAATTTAATAGTTTATTATATAAAATATATCTCGGAGGGGTACCGAAGTGGTCATAACGGGGCGGTCTTGAAAACCGTTAGGGTGCAAGCCCACGAGGGTTCGAATCCCTCCTCCTCCGCCAGATTTAAGGAGAAGTACTCAAGTGGCTGAAGAGGCTCCCCTGCTAAGGGAGTAGGTTCTTTACGGGGCGCGAGGGTTCAAATCCCTCCTTCTCCGCCATTTAAGCTTTTAAATGGTTCTGGGCTTATAGCTCAGGTGGTTAGAGCGCACGCCTGATAAGCGTGAGGTCGCTGGTTCGAGTCCAGCTAAGCCCACCAATTATATTTTATATATCACTTATTTAAAGTGGGCCTTTAGCTCAGTTGGTTAGAGCGCCCGGCTCATAACCGGTAGGTCTGGGGTTCGAGTCCCTGAAGGCCCACCACTTTAAATATGCCCAGATAGCTCAGTCGGTAGAGCAGGGGACTGAAAATCCCCGTGTCGGTGGTTCGATTCCGCCTCTGGGCACCATTTAAACGTATTTTTGATATTTATATTGAACTTTGAAAATTAAACAGCATAAGTTACTTTTTATATATTTAAACGAATTATTCGTTTTAAACCAAGTAAAAGATAAACGTTAGTATTATCTTGAGCATCAACTTTTATTAAGAGTTTGATCCTGGCTCAGGATGAACGCTGGCGGCGTGCCTAACACATGCAAGTTGAGCGTGAAATTTATATTGATTCTTCGGATGATTTATAAGTGGAAAGCAGCGGACGGGTGAGTAACGCGTGGATAACCTGCCCTATACTCCAGGATAACATACCGAAAGGTATGCTAATACTGGATAATATACATTAGTCGCATGGCTTTTGTATCAAAGATTACGGTATAGGATGGATCCGCGTTCCATTAGTTAGTTGGTGGGGTAATGGCCTACCAAGGCGACGATGGATAGCCGACCTGAGAGGGTGATCGGCCACACTGGAACTGAGACACGGTCCAGACTCCTACGGGAGGCAGCAGTGGGGAATATTGCACAATGGGCGAAAGCCTGATGCAGCAACGCCGCGTGAGCGATGAAGGCCTTCGGGTCGTAAAGCTCTGTCCTAAAGGAAGAATTTTTGACGGTACTTTAGGAGGAAGCCCCGGCTAATTACGTGCCAGCAGCCGCGGTAATACGTAAGGGGCTAGCGTTATCCGGAATTACTGGGCGTAAAGGGTACGTAGGCGGTTTATTAAGTCAGGGGTGAAAGGCTACGGCTCAACCGTAGTAAGCCTTTGAAACTGATAAACTTGAGTATGGTAGAGGAAAGTGGAATTCCTGGTGTAGCGGTGAAATGCGTAGATATCAGGAGGAACATCGATGGCGAAGGCAGCTTTCTGGGCCATTACTGACGCTGAGGTACGAAAGCGTGGGGAGCGAACAGGATTAGATACCCTGGTAGTCCACGCCGTAAACGATGAGTGCTAGGTGTCGGGGGTCGAACCTCGGTGCCGTAGTTAACGCATTAAGCACTCCGCCTGGGGAGTACGCTCGCAAGAGTGAAACTCAAAGGAATTGACGGGGACCCGCACAAGCAGCGGAGCATGTGGTTTAATTCGAAGCAACGCGAAGAACCTTACCTAAACTTGACATCCCTTTGCTACTTCCTTAATCGGAAGGTTTCCTTCGGGAACAAAGGTGACAGGTGGTGCATGGTTGTCGTCAGCTCGTGTCGTGAGATGTTGGGTTAAGTCCCGCAACGAGCGCAACCCCTATTTTTAGTTACTAACAGGTAATGCTGAGGACTCTAGAAAGACTGCCAGGGATAACCTGGAGGAAGGTGGGGATGACGTCAAATCATCATGCCCCTTATGTTTAGGGCTACACACGTGCTACAATGGTCGATACAACGAGTCGCTTAGCCGCGAGGTGAAGCTAATCTCTTAAAGTCGATCTCAGTTCGGATTGCAGGCTGAAACTCGCCTGCATGAAGCTGGAGTTGCTAGTAATCGCGAATCAGAATGTCGCGGTGAATGCGTTCCCGGGTCTTGTACACACCGCCCGTCACACCATGGAAGTTGGGGGCGCCCGAAGCCGATTACTTAACCTTTTAGGAGAGAATCGTCGAAGGTGAAATCAATGACTAGGGTGAAGTCGTAACAAGGTAGCCGTATCGGAAGGTGCGGCTGGATCACCTCCTTTCTAAGGAGTAAGTTCTTATGCTGTTTAATTTTGAAGGTTTAATATCTTCAAAATTGTACTTTGAAAACTATATATGAATCAGTTTTTTAAACAGATTAACAATAAGTTAATTTTAGATATAAGGTCAAGTTATTAAGGGCAAAAGGCGGATGCCTTGGCACTAGGAGCCGATGAAGGACGTGATAAGCTGCGATAAGCTTTGGTCAGATGCAAGTAATCGTTGAGCCAGAGATTTCCGAATGGGGAAACCCACTTAGAGTAATGTCTAAGTATCCTTTAGTGAATTCATAGCTATTGGAGGGGAACCAGGTGAACTGAAACATCTAAGTAACCTGAGGAAGAGAAAGAAAAATCGATTCCCAAAGTAGCGGCGAGCGAAATGGGATAAGCCCAAACCTAAGAAGTTTTCTTTTTAGGGGTTTAGGATATGTCTTAAAGAAGAGGTATTGTAGTCAAAGAGGTTTGGAAAGACCCACCAAAGAAGGTAATAGTCCTGTAGACGAAACAAGAAGACTTTTGACATACTCCAGAGTACCACGGGACACGTGAAACCCTGTGGGAAGACGGGAGGACCACCTCCCAAGGCTAAATACTACCTAGTGACCGATAGCGCATAGTACCGTGAGGGAAAGGTGAAAAGAACCCCGGGAGGGGAGTGAAATAGAACCTGAAACCTTTTGCCTACAAGGTGTAGAAGCACATTATTAGTGTGACTGCGTACTTTTTGTAGAACGGGCCAACGAGTTATGGTAAGTAGCAAGGTTAAGAACTTCAGGTTCGAAGCCGTAGAGAAATCGAGTCTTAAATGGGCGTTTAGTTACTTGCTGTAGACCCGAAACCGGGCGACCTATCCATGAGCAGGGTGAAGCAAAAGTAAAATTTTGTGGAGGCCCGAACCCACGTACGTTGAAAAGTGCGGGGATGACTTGTGGATAGCGGTGAAATTCCAATCGAGCCCGGAGATAGCTGGTTCTCCCCGAAATAGCTTTAGGGCTAGCCTCGAGATTTATAGACATGGAGGTAGAGCACTGATTATCAAAGGGGCCCTTTGGGTTACCGATGACTGTCAAACTCCGAATGCCATGTTCTTTTGCTCGGGAGTCAGACTATGGGTGATAAGATTCATGGTCGAAAGGGCAACAGCCCAGATCGTCAGCTAAGGTCCCTAAATGTAGATTAAGTGGTAAAGGATGTAGGATTGCTTAGACAACCAGGATGTTGGCTTAGAAGCAGCCATTCATTTAAAGAGTGCGTAATAGCTCACTGGTCGAGTGGTCTTGCGCCGAAAATTACCGGGGCTCAAATCTACTACCGAAGCTACGGATTTCATTTATGAAATGGTAGGGGAGCGTTCTATATGGGCTGAAGCTGTACCGTAAGGAGCAGTGGACTGTATAGAAGTGAGAATGTTGGCATGAGTAGCGAGACGTGGGTGAGAATCCCACGGGCCGGATACCCAAGGTTTCCTGAGGAAGGTTCGTCCGCTCAGGGTTAGTCGGGACCTAAGCTGAGGCCGAAAGGCGTAGGCGATGGACAACAGGTTGAGATTCCTGTACTACCGATTTTTGTTTGAGAGATGGGGTGACACAGAAGGATAGGCTAGCTTGCTGTTGGTTGCAAGTACAAGCATTAAGAAAGTATCTTTAGGCAAATCCGGAGATATAATTTCAAGATGTGATGTGGAGCGAAATTAAAGTAGCGAAGTAGTTGATTTCACGCTGTCAGGAAAAGCCTCTATCGAGAAAATAGGTACCCGTACCGCAAACCGACACAGGTGGGTAAGGTGAGTATCCTAAGGCTAGCGAGAGAATTATTGTTAAGGAACTCGGCAAAATGACCCCGTAACTTCGGGAGAAGGGGTGCCCCGTTAGTGTTAACGCACGAGGGGGCCGCAGTGAATAGGCCCAAGCAACTGTTTACCAAAAACATAGGTCTCTGCTAAGTCGCAAGACGAAGTATAGGGGCTGACGCCTGCCCGGTGCTGGAAGGTTAAGAGGACGTGTTAGCGCAAGCGAAGCATTGAATTTAAGCCCCAGTAAACGGCGGCCGTAACTATAACGGTCCTAAGGTAGCGAAATTCCTTGTCGGGTAAGTTCCGACCCGCACGAAAGGCGTAATGATTTGGGCACTGTCTCAACAATAAACTCGGTGAAATTATAATTCCGGTGAAGATGCCGGATACCTGCGACAGGACGGAAAGACCCCATGAAGCTTTACTGTAGCTTGATATTGGATTTTAGTGTTAAATGTACAGGATAGGTGGGAGACTATAAAGCCAGGACGCCAGTTTTGGTGGAGTCATCCTTGGGATACCACCCTTTTAGCATTGAGGTTCTAACCATGTACTATGAATCTAGTACTGGGACACTGTCAGGTGGGCAGTTTGACTGGGGCGGTCGCCTCCCAAAAGGTAACGGAGGCGCCCAAAGGTTCCCTCAGTACGGTCGGAAATCGTACGAAGAGTGCAAAGGCATAAGGGAGCTTGATTGCGAGACATACAGGTCGAGCAAGGACGAAAGTCGGGCTTAGTGATCCGGTGGTTCCGAGTGGAAGGGCCATCGCTCAACGGATAAAAGCTACTCTGGGGATAACAGGCTTATCTCCCCCAAGAGTCCACATCGACGGGGAGGTTTGGCACCTCGATGTCGGCTCGTCTCATCCTGGGGCTGTAGTAGGTCCCAAGGGTTGGGCTGTTCGCCCATTAAAGAGGCACGCGAGCTGGGTTCAGAACGTCGTGAGACAGTTCGGTCCCTATCCGTCGCAGGCGTAGGAAATTTGAGGAGATCTGTCCCTAGTACGAGAGGACCGGGATGGACGCACCTCTGGTGTACCAGTTGTCACGCCAGTGGCATGGCTGGGTAGCTAAGTGCGGAATGGATAAGCGCTGAAGGCATCTAAGCGCGAAGCCAACTTCAAGATAAGATTTCCCATCTTTTTAGAGTAAGACCCCTGGAAGACTACCAGGTTGATAGGCTCAAGGTGTAAGTGCAGCAATGCATTCAGCTTACGAGTACTAATAGGTCGAGGACTTGACCTTATTTAAAAAACATTCATGTATAGTTTTTAGAGTATAATTAAAAAATAGATATATTACTTATTTGTTTTATAATTTAATACTTTTGACAATAAATAAAATTTATGTGGTTACAATAGCAAAGAGGCTACACCTGTTCCCATTCCGAACACAGAAGTTAAGCTCTTTAACGCCGATGATACTTGGGGGCTGTCCCCCTGGGAAAGTAGGAAGTAGCCGCATAGATTTTTTTTATGCATTTTTTTATATTTATTTATTAAAAAATGCATAAAAAATTTATAGGTTTAATTAGCGATTTTTAAATAATTTAAAGAAATAAAATAAAGCTTTTTAAAAATGTCAAAACTTTTGGTATAATAGAGACAATGGTGTTATTTTGCCATGATAAATTTGATTAATATAGCATTTGATTTTTAGCAGAATTTAATTTATATAAATATAATATGAAGAGAATATAAATAATTTTTTATATATTAAAGGGATAAGAGGATTTAAGAGGAAATTTTTATAATAGTAAAGAGAAGGTGAATACATGGATAAGTTTATAATAGAAGGTGGAAATAAGCTTGAAGGTGAAGTTAAAATTGGTGGATTTAAAAATGCAGCGGTTGCAATTTTACCAGCTTGTATACTTGCTTCAGGTGAATTTAAAATAACTAATTTACCTAATATCAGAGATATAAGAATATTATGTGAAATCCTAAAAGAATTAGGTGCAAAAGTTGATTTTGATGGATCAACTGCTATTATAGATACAACAAATATAAAAGAATGTGTTGCAACACATGAAATGGCTAGTAAATTAAGAGCATCATATTATTTAATAGGTGCAGGACTTGCTAGATTTAATTATGCAAAAGCATCGTATCCTGGTGGTTGTGAAATCGGAAGAAGACCTATTGACCAACATATAAAAGGTTTTGAAGCTTTAGGTGCAAAATTTGCATTAGATCATGGCCTTATTGAAGTTAAGAGTGATCAAAGATTAAAAGGTACAGAAATATATCTTGATGTAGTAAGTGTAGGAGCCACTATAAATATAATGATGGCATCTGTTATGGCGCAGGGAACTACTATAATAGAAAATGCTGCAAAAGAGCCACATGTTGTTGATTTAGCAAACTTCTTAAATGCAATGGGTGCTAATATAATTGGTGCTGGTACGGATGTTATAAAGATTAAAGGCGTAGACGAACTTCATGCTTGTGAACATATGGTTATACCAGATCAAATAGAAGCAGGAACATATATGATAATGGCAGCAGCATCAAAAGGTGATGTTTTAGTTAAAAATGTAATACCAATACATTTAGAGCCTGTAAGTGCAAAATTAAGAGAAATGGGCATTGAAGTCCATGAATATGATGATTCAATAAGAGTTATTGGTAAAGATGAATTAAAACCTGTCAATATAAAAACATTAGTTTATCCTGGATTTCCAACGGATTTACAACAACCAATGACTGTATTATTAACTAGATGTAAGGGAAATTCTATGGTCACAGAAACTATTTTTGAAAATAGATTTGGTCATGTAAATCAATTAAATAAGATGGGTGCGGATATAAGAGTAGAAAACAGAACAGCTGTTGTAAGCGGAGTGGAAACCTTATCTGGAACGAAACTAAAAGCATCTGATTTAAGAGCTGGAGCATCTTTAATGATTGCAGCACTTATTGCAGGTGGAAAAAGTGAAATAGAAAGCATATATCATATTGAAAGAGGATATGAAAATATCTTAGAAAAAGTAAAAGGTTTAAACGGAAGAATAGAAAAGATAAGAAAAGTACCAGAGGAAGTTTAAAATGAAATTTAAATATGCAAGTATAAGCAGTGGAAGTTGTGGTAATTGTCATTATATAAACTATAAAGACACATCTTTACTTGTTGATAGCGGTCTTAGTGGTAAAAAGACTCAAGAAAATCTAAATTCCTTAAATATAGACCCTAAGTCGATAAATGCGATACTTATAACACATGAACATAAGGATCATATAAAAGGTGCTGGAATATTATCAAGAAGATTTGATTTGCCTATATACGCAAATGAGAAAACTTGGTCAGCAATGGAAAAAGATTTGGGCAAAATAAATGATAAAAATATAAAAATAATAAATAAAAATAATAAATTTAATATAGAAGATATAGAGATAAAGAGTTTTGAAATAAACCATGATGCAATTGACCCTGTTGGATATACATTCTTTAATGGTAAAGATAAGATTGGCTTTATAACAGATGTAGGTCTTATAACAGATCATGTTAAAGAAAATATTTTGGGATCTAAGCTTGTGGTTTTAGAATCGAATCATGATGAAGAGATGCTAAAGATTGGACCTTATCCATATTATCTTAAAAAAAGAGTTTTATCAAAACTTGGACATCTTTCGAATACACAAGCAGGAAATTTTGCAGCTGAATTAGTTAAAGCTGGAGCTAAAAATATTTTATTAGCACATTTAAGTGGTGAAAATAATTTTCCAGCACTTGCATTTGAAACAGTAAAACAAATACTATTTGAAAAAGGTATAAAAGTAAACGAAGATTTTTCGATGGCTGTTTTAAAAAGACAAGAAAGCTCTTGTTTGTACGAAATTTAGATATAGTGGAATTTAGATATAATAATTAAATTTTAAATTTCACAAAAAAAATAATAAATTAATTATTATATAAATAATAAATTAACTTATTAAACTATATTAAATATAAAATAATATATAAAGCTATATAAAAAATGAATTATTAAAGATAAAAAAGACTTTGATATTTGAATTAAGAAATTAATTCAATTACCAAAGTCTTTTTGTTTGTTTTTTGTAAAATATTATTAGGTATTTTAGACAAAACAAAAAGGATATAATTAATTATAAAATAGTTTTAATTCTAAATATAAAAGAAAGATTAAAAAACTTAAAAATATATTAAAAATACCTAAGACTCATTTAAATTTATAGAATTTTAGTATAATATATATTTAAAGAATATTTAAAATAATTTTTCGAACAAAATAGAAGAAGAAGGAGGGAGTTATAAAGAAATTTCTTTATAGCGAAGCTTTATGGGTTTTAAATTAGAAACATATGAAAAATTAACAGGTGCATCAGAACAAACACCAGCATACTCAATAGTTGCACAAGGGGATGGATTTTTCTTTGCAAAAAAAGGTGCAATGGTAGCAGATCAAGGAAGTTTTAAATATGAAAAAATATTATTAGACCCTAATGCAAATGGTAATATTGTATCAGGAGTTATAAATCAAGTTGCAAGAAGACTTACTGGTGAAAATATGGAGATAATGAAAGTTACTGGTAATGGTCTTTGTGTATTAGCTTTTGCAGGTAAAAATGTTAAGATAGTACCATTACAACCAGGAGAAGCAATCGGTGTAGAGTCTGAAAATATATTAGCATTTTCAGGAAATCTAAAATATGGAGTAAGATTTATTGGTGCAGGAGTATTATCTCAAAAAGGTTTATTTACAACTAAATTTGAAAATAACTCAAATGAAATAGGTTTTGTGGGTATAATAACGGATGGAAACTCAATTGTATTACAAAGTCCTTGTAGAGTTGACCCAGATGCAATAATTTGTTGGACTGGGCAAGACCCAAATCTTAAAGCCGATGTTAACTGGAAGACTTTCATAGGTCAAACATCAGGTGAATCTTATATGTTCGAATTCAAAAATCCAGGACAAACAGTAGTATTACAACCATCAGAAAGAAAAGCAGGACTAGATATCGGTATAGACAGAGGAACTGAAAATCTAAGTCAAGGAAGTGCATTTGGAAACTCTATGGGTAACATAGGTGGAAATATGAATAACTTAGGTAGTGGTATGAATAGTGCTGGAAATACAATGAATGATTTAGGAAATACTTTAGGAAAGTTTTTTAGAAATTAATAATTAATAATATAAAGAAGGATGATTAAAGATGGGAATACAAGGATTATCAGGTTTAGGTGGTCTAAATAATAATCAAAATAACCAAAATCAATCACAAAATACAAACCAAGGAGTATCAGGACTTGGAGGTCTTGGTGGAATTGGCGGAAATCAAAATAATCAAAATGCAAACCAAAATGCAAATTCGAATATGAATCAAAATAATCAAAATACAAATCAAGCACCTACTAATACTAATATTGTATCACTTAAAAAAGGTCAAAAAGTATCGCTTAAAAAGACTGCTATGGACGCTGGTGTTAATTCAAACTTAACAGCAGTGAAAGTTGGTCTTGGTTGGGATATAAATAGATTTGATGGTTCTAACTTTGATCTTGATGTATTTGCTTTTGCTCTTAAAAATGATGGAAAAGTAAGAGATGAAAGTGACTTTGTATTTTTTAATAATATGAAAATAAAAGAAGGTTCAATTGTTTTAAGTGGAGATAATAGAAGCGGTCAAGGTCAAGGTGATGATGAAGCTGTAAATGTTGACTTGGCAAATCTTCCAATGGAAATTGAAAAAATAGCATTTTGTATAACTATAAATGATGCAGAGACTAAAAATCAAAACTTTGGAATGGTTGACAATGCGTATGTTAGATTTGTAGACCAAAACTCAAATCAAGAGTTCTTAAGATATGATTTATCAGAAGACTATTCACTTGAAACAGCTTTAGTTGTAGGAGAGTTGTATAAGCACAATAATGAGTGGAAATTTAGAGCAATAGGTTCTGGTTATCAAGCAGGATTAGTTGCTTTATGTGCTGAATATGGAGTATCTGCAACAAATTAATCTATAAAATTTACTCAAAGATAAAAATAAAAGACTAAAAAGTTTATAAAAGGGCTATTGCATTAAAAGAAAAAACTATGATTAATATTCTATTTCAATTTTGAACATATTAATTATAAGTAAATTTCTTAATGCAACAGTCCTTTTTGATATAAGAGTTTAAAAAATACAAAATAGGATAGAATTATACCAAGGACGTGATATTTTGAGAACCATAATAGTAAAACTTATATATATAGTAGTCATATTAACTGTAACAGCAATAAGTATTTATAATTTGGAGTTAGGAACATTCATAGCATTATTAATAGGGCTTAATATGTATTTAGAAAGATTTTATTTTAAAAATTTTTACTTAGGAAAATATAATTTGAGAAAATTAAAAGACAAAACAGCATTAAAATATTTTTTGGAATTTTTAAAAGATTTGGATAAAAATAATGATTATAATTCAATAAAATATTTGCAATTAGATATGTATAGCTTTAATCTTAGAGCCAAGACTTATAATAATATAGGTCTATGTTATTTAGAATCTAAAGTATACAAAAAGGCGCAAGACTATTTTAATAATGCAATAAAAGAAGATAAGAAGTTTTGTATGCCATATTATAATTTAGCAATAATAAATATGATAAAAAATAAAGATGATATAGCAAGGGAATATTTAAATCAATCAATCAAATTAGGATATAATAAAATCAAATTTGAAAGATTAAAATCATATGTAGATTTTAAATATAATGCTTTAAAATAATTAAATATAAAATTTAATACAAAAACGTTTTTTTGAATACTTTTAGAGAATTTAATAAATTTTTAACAGTAAAAATTTATTAAATTTAGATAAAATCCTTTGAAAATTGTCGATTTAATGATATAATTAGTTGTTTTTTAAGAAAAATTTTAATATAAATTTTCTTTTAATAAATAATATTAATATATTAAAAAATATAGTTAGTATTATTTATATTCAAGGTTAAAACGACCTTTAGAGCTTAGCTTAAAAAATACAATGCTAAGAAGCCTTATATGGCAGTTTTAGAATTTGGCTTAATATCGTTATAAAGAGTTTGATTTTATAGAAGACCTTAGAAGTTTAAATACTTCATTATTTTAGTTTTTAGCTAATAAAGCTATATGTTTAAGGGTTGTTATAAAGTGAAACTCATTAAAATAACCTCTTTTGGCTAAAAATAAAAAATAAGGAAGGTACAAAATGGATAAAATTAAATTTAATGAATTAGAATGCTCAAGTGAAGTATTAAAAGCAATACAAGATATGGGGTTTGAAGAGGCAACTTCAATACAAAGTTTAGCTATACCAGTAGCACTTAGTGGTGTTGATATGGTTGGTCAAGCACAAACAGGTACTGGAAAAACAGCTGCATTTGGTATCCCTGCAATAGAAAAAACAGATTCAAATTTAAAGAAAGCACAAGCATTAATATTATGCCCAACAAGAGAACTTGCACTTCAAGTATCAGAAGAACTTGTAAGACTTTGTAAGTATAAAAAAGGTATAAATATATTATCTGTATTTGGTGGACAATCAATAGAAAGACAGATGAAAGGGCTTAAAAAAGGTGCACAAATAATAGTTGGTACACCAGGTAGAGTAATGGATCACATGAGAAGAAAAACTCTAAAATTAGATTCTCTTAAGATGCTTATACTAGATGAAGCTGATGAAATGCTAAACATGGGTTTTAGAGAGGATATCGAGACTATAATGTCAGATATTCCAAACAAACCACAAACATTATTATTCTCAGCTACAATGCCTAAGGCTATACTTGATATTATAAATAAATATCAAAAAAATCCTGAGATAGTTAAAGTTGCGCATAAAGAACTAACATCGCCTAATATAGAACAATATTATATGGAAGTTAGAGAAGGAGATAAGATGGAAATCTTAACTAGACTTTTAGACACATATAATCCAGAAGGTTCTATAATCTTTTGTAACACAAAGAGAAAAGTTGATGATGTTGGAGCATTAGTACAAGTTAGAGGATATACTAGTGATAAGATTCATGGAGATATGCAACAAAATGCTAGACTTAGCGTTATAGAAAGATTTAAAAGAAGAGAAATAGATGTTTTAGTAGCAACTGATGTAGCTGCTAGAGGTCTTGATATAGAAGGTATAGATATAGTATTTAACTATGATATGCCAGGACACGAAGAATACTATGTTCATAGAATAGGTAGAACAGGTAGAGCTGGTAGAGAAGGTAAGGCATTTACATTCGTATTATCAAGGGAATTAAGATTATTAAAGAATGTAATGAGATATACTAAAAAGAAAATAGCTTTACATGATATTCCTACAATAGCTCATATAGCAAATAAAAAGACTGAAGATTTCTTAGAAAAATTAAAAGAAGAAGTTGAAATAGGTAATTTTAAAAATCAAGAAGCTATATTAGAATCACTTATAAATGATGGACTTACATCTTACGAAATTGCTTGTGCACTTTTAAAGATGGAGTTAGAAATAGATGAAAAACAATATAATACAGTATCTGCTGATTTTGATAATATGAAAATGAGTGGAACATTAGCTAGAATATTTGTTAATATCGGAAATAACAAAAGAATAAAAGCTAGAGATATAGTTGGAGCTGTAGCTGGAGAAACTGGAATTAAAGGTAGAGATATAAATAATATAGATATTTATGATGAATTCTCATTCTTTGAAGTACCAGCAGAGGTTGCTAAAAGAGTAGTAGAAGTTATGGACAAAAATACTATCAGAGGTAAAAAAGTTTCTGTTGAAATAGCTAAGAGTACTAAAAAGCCTTCTTCAAAAAGAGGACAAAAACCAAATAAGCCATCTTCAAGAAAGAGTGATTCAAGAAGAAGTGGTTCTTCTAATGGTCAAAAGAGATCAAATAGAGGAGATAACAAGAAGGATTACAAAAAAGATAATAGAAAAAAAGATTCAAACAAAAAAAATAATTAATAAAAATTAAATTCAAAAAAGGTAGTATAAAAATGAAGAAATTCATTTTTATACTACCTTTTCTATTTTATTAAAATATAGATTGAAAATAAGAAAACATATTATATCTAAGTATTTATATTTAAAATCATAAATAGTTGTTTCGTTACATATTTTTTAATAAAATTGTATTTGAATTTTTAAAATATACTTTATAGTTTTTAAATACAAAATTATTTGCAAGTAAAGTTGATAAATTTTTATAATTAGAACAATTTTCATCAGGCTCAAATTCTTCATTTAGTAAAGTTCTTAAAATTGTGTTATTTTTCTTCAGACACATAAAAGAAGTATAGCTATTTACATAAGAATTATATATACTAAAATCTCTTATAGTAGTATTTTTTTCAACAAAATAAAGATCATCAATAGTGATATCATGAAGCCTAAATGTATATAATTTATTATAATTATTCACAAAATTAATATCATTTAATCCAGCCATATTAGAAAGTTCAAATATATACATTTTATTTAAATTAAGACTAGAAAAATCACTAGAAGATAATTGTGAACAGTCATCAAATAGTAAAGAATGCAGATTAATTAAATCATCTAATTTTGATATATCATTTAAACTTGGATTTGATTGTAACACCAAACTTCTAATTTCAGTTAGATTTTTTAAAAAATCTAAATTAGAAATATTAGTATTACAAATAGATAAATTTCTTAACTGAGAGAAAGAAGATAAAAATTCAAGATTATCTGAATTTAGAGCATATATATTTAATGTTTTTATATTTTTAGCAGTTTTAATAAATTCAAAATTATAATCTAAAGATGGGCTATCGATAGTAATTTTATTTAATTTTTCGAATTTATTAAAATCAATATCTATTTTATCCAATACAGATTTATCTAGATTTAATTCTTTATTATAATTAAGGCTAAATTCACTAAATTCAATATTTAAAGAACATAAGTTAGTTAAAAGATACAAATCATCAAGATTATCAAGATTATTATAAAAATCATAAAAATCAATAGTTATACTATCAACCATAGAATAATCATATTTAGTTATATTATTAGTATTCAAATTACTGTATATAATACCATCATTTAATTCATTTACAACATATGAATCTAAAAATTTTGAAACACCATCTTTACTTTCCTCACAAAATGTTATATTGCTTATAGATGAAAATAAAAATATCATGATAAAACAACAAAACAACCTCACATTTTTCATTATAATTCCTCCTAATATAGTTTTAATGATATTCTTTTATATATTTTTACAGAATACATTAAAGATTATACACCAAATTCATAATAAAAAAACTTAAATATATCTTAAATTCAATAAATAAGCAAATTTAAATTAATATACCTAAAAAAATATATATATAAGATACTATAAAGAAAATTCTTAATAGATAAATAGCATGAGATTATTCTAGGACTGTAAAAACTTAAAATATTAGAAATAAATACAAAAAGGAATAGAGCTATTTGAGGTGGGTAGAAATATAGATAGGAAAATTGTAATAGGAGGAATTTATATGTACAGTTGGAAAGATGATTATTCAGTTAAAATAACAAAAATAGATCAGCAACATAAAAAATTATTTGAAACGTTTAGTATACTAAGTTCACAAATGACAAAATCAAGTAATAAACGAGAATTAGATAAAGCAATAAATCAATGCGAAAGGGCAGTTTTAAATCATTTTAAAGATGAAGAAAAAATATTAAAAAAATGTAAATACAAAAATTTTGATGAACATAAACATGAACATAAACAATTTGCAAAAAAAATAAAAAGAAAATTAAAGGATTTTAGATATTCGAATCATACAAGTGAAGATATATTTGAAGTTTATAGTTTTTTAAACGATTGGTTAGTTGATCATATAATGGATAGTGATCACAAATATATAGATGATGTTAAAGATTTTCATGATTGTTAAAATCCTCAATACTACTAAAATTAGTCATATTGAGGATTAAAATCGATGTTTTTATTATTTTTTAAAATTTCATCTAGCTCATCTTTATTTATATTAGAACAATGATTTATAGTTAAATTCTCTAAATTGTTTAAAGTCTTTAAGGCTGATATATCACAAAGTTCATCCAAACTAGATAATCTTAAATTTTTTATATTCGAGTTTTTTAAAAAATTAATATCTTTAAGTTCATATATATCAAAGATTTCAACAGATTGTAAATTATCCATATACAAAAGAGAATCAAATAACTTATCGCTATATATAAGACTATAAATAGATAAAGTCTGCAAATTTTTTAGATTTGTTATTCCATTAGTATTTTCTAAAGAATCTAAATCATGAATTGTTAGGTTCTTAAGATTTGGAAGATTATTTAGACAATCTAAATTGTTTATTTCATATAGATCCCCTATTTCTAAGTCTGTTAGATTTTTTAGATTTAATTTACAAATATCTTTAGCTGTAAAGAGGTTAGATATACTTAAATTCTCTAATCTATCAAGATTATTGATATCCTTAAATTTATCTGCTTGAAGCTTAGAACCTGCACCATGAATATTTAAATTTTTTAAATTGGTTAAATTAGATATGCCATCAAAAGAAGAAAGATTATCTAATTGTGAAATATTTAAGGTTGAAATATTTTTGTTATTTAAAGAGCTAAAATCTTTTATAGTTAAGATTTTTCTTAGGGTCAAAGTATCCAAATTATCCAAAGAATTTAAGAACTTAAGATTATTTAGCTTAAAATCAAAAGGAGTAAGATTATGTTTTTTTAATTCATTTTCATCATAAAAACATTTTAAATCCAAAGTCTTTAAATTACTTAAATATCTTATATCATTTATATTTTTACATAGATTTAAATTGTTGATATTCAAATGTTCTAACGTAGAAGCATTTTTTAAAAAAGATAAATCAATATAAGAATTATAATTACAAATACTATCTAATCCTTCAAAAACAATATAACTACCAAAACAACAACAATCAGAATTTGATTCATCTGCTTCAAAGTATTTACTATCAAGATATCCATCATAATATTGATTTAGATTTAGAGTCTTTAAATTATTAATAGTTGTAGAGTTTTTTAGAAACTCAATATTGTTATCTTTTGACCTTGATTCAATTGATAATTCTTCTAAATCATAATATAAATCAATATTTTCTATTTTAGAATTTTCATCAATAAAGTTAAAATCTTTTGCGTACAATGATTTGATATTATCATACTGATTATGAGATTTTGAGTTACTTAGCTTAGAGTTAGTATTTTTTTTATAAGAACATGACGATAAAATCATACAAATTAATAAGCCTATCAATATTATGTACTTTGTTGATTTTGTATTCATATTTTGGAAAGCAGTAGCAAAAATATATAATATGCATTATAATATATTTTTTTGACTGCTAATTCACCAACCTTTCGTATTATATTTGTATATAAGTATAATACGAAGAAAAACTTAAAAAAAGAGAAAAATATTTACAAAGTTATTAATTTAATAGTATTATATCAATTAAATTTAATAGGAATATATATTTCGGATATATATTCTTTTGAATTTTCATCTTTTAATAATAGGACTTCAATTTCACAAGAAGAACCATTTATTATTAAACGATTTTTATCTATATACTCAAGCATCTTAAGATAATGATTATCTATAGTATTTAATTCACCTTTGAACATACTATAAACACAGTTTTCATAAGATATTTCAATTATAGAACTGCTTTTTTTGGGATATTCATTATCAGATATAAATCCAACTTGAAAGGAGGTATTGATATCTTTATTTAGAAGTTGTTCTTTATTTAAGAATACAGAGAAATTAGAATTTCTAAGCCAAGATTTTTCTAATGTAGAACTTTTATTAAGCATTGAATTTATAAAGCCCTCTTCATTTACTTCTTTTGAAAAAACATAAAAATATTTTTTCTTTAGAGGTCTTATCATTATTTCATTTGCAAACTCTTTGGCTATTTCAATCTTTCTTTTGGTTATATCAAGTTCATTTTTTAAATCCAAAAAATGATTTATTTTTTCACTTATATTATCTATATTTTGTTTAAGTAAATCATCAATATATCTTAAATCTTTGGTTTTAGATATTCGCTTTAAGTCTTTAATAGACATACCAAGGTTTTTGAATTTAAGTAGGTTATCCAAAAATCCTATTTGTTCTATGGAATAAAGTCTGTAGCCGTTATCATCTATTTTGTCAGGAATAAAAATACCTTCATCATGATAATATCTAAGTGTATGAGTAGATATACCAAGAATTTTTGCCATATCACCTATTTTATAATAAAGATTTCTTTTCATATAATCACCCAACTACATTATACTATTTAAAACGTATATATAAATCAAAAAAGAGATTATTTAAAAACATAATTCTATGTTCTTAGATAATCTCTAAATGTATAATTCTTTAGTATTCTATTCATAAATATATTACCCTCATAAATAAATTAATTAATTATAATTCTCAATTTCTTTTAAAATATTAATCTGTTTGATTTTCATATCATAAAAATTTTTATCTCCAACAGATAAAGAGTTTTGAGCTGATATTCTTAATTGTTCAATCCAATTAGTTTTTTTATCAGAGTTCAAATTTTTTTTGTTATCAAATGTCATAAGAAGATAATCTAGTTCTGATATTTTTTCTGCTTTTAATAAATTTTGTGCAATTTCATCAAATTCCTTAGCAGAAGCATATCTGACATCATATTTTTGAGCTAGAACTTCAAAAACATTTTGTGAATTGATTCCTTTTATATTATCTATGTTGAATTTTGTATTATTTTTTACAATATTATTTAAATATGCAAAATCCGATGTATTTTTGGCTGTGCTAATCATATATAATTCCTCCCTTATATAAACTTCTCATATATTTATTATAATCCAATATCGGATAAAAAAATGCCATAAAGCAGTAATTTGAATGAATTAGATAATTATACCTAGGTTTTATATGGGGATATATAATCAAAAAGAACTATAAAAGTTTAAAGCAAAACGTCGGTTTGATTATAAAAAAATTATAAAATTAAATTATATAGTTTTATAGTATGGATGTATTTTTAATTAGGATTAATTTAAGAAATTTTTTTTAAGAAAATTAAAACTGTAATACAAATTTAAGGAAAAAATCATATGAAATAATATATTTATTTTGTATAATTTATTTAGGCATGATAATTTGAGCTAAAAAATGTTTTTCTTAAAAAAATAGTAGATAAAGGGGATATTTATTATGGATATGCTTAAAGAAGAAATTAGTTTTTACACTGGACTTTTTATATATTTCATGATTATTTTTGTATTAATACAATATTGGTTTAGATTTACTGAATTTATTTTTAATTTAATAAGAAAATTTAAGGGGTCAATAAAAGAATAATTAATATTTATGTTAGAAAAAGATAATAACATTGTAATTTTTCTGCAACAAATTAATGTTAAAATATATAAGGATTTTAAATGGGAATGGTTATTCAATATAAATAGAAGATTGAGTTTTTTTAATATGTTAATAAAAAATAAATATATTATAGATAGATTATGATAAGAGGAGGGACATACAATGAAATTAGCAGAAGCTTTGATACAAAGATCAGATTGCAAAAAAAGATTAGAACAATTATCAGATAGATTAATAAAATGTGCAAAGGTTCAAGAAGGAGACAATCCTCCAGAAAGTCCAAAGGAATTACTTGAAGAAATAGAGCATGTGACTAAAGAATTAGAAAATCTTATAATACTTATAAATAGAACAAATTCAACGGTAAAATATGATGATAACTTGACACTATCAGAAGCTTTGACTAAAAGAGATACAATATGGACAAAAAGAAGTATATTAAAAAATTTGATTGAAAATGCAAGAATAACTCAAAATAGATATAGTAAGAGTGAAGTTAGATTCCAAAGTACAGTAAATATTTCGCAAATCCAAAATGAAGTAGATAGATTAGCTAAGGAATTTAGAGTAATAGATACTAAAGTTCAAGGAATAAATTGGACAACTAATTTAGTTTAAACAAATTATAAAAGATTTAGTTGGTAGCTTACTAAAAGAGAATGCAAAGCTTTGAAGTTTAGCTAGAAAGCTTCGTCGATGGTTGTGTTGGGTCAGCACATGTGGTTCGATTCCGCATTATAAATGTTAAGACCATTACAATTTACATGAGTACAAATATACAATTTATTATATTATAACCACGCATTTGTTTAGTAGTGAGGGTGGATTAGGGGATAAAAAAACAGAGTATTCAATCTTGGATATTCTGTTTTTTTAGTTGAATAGATACATATATAATTCTATATTTATTAGCAAAGGATAGGAATATAAGGAGAAGAATATGAAGTAAAAATATATCATAAAGGTGTGACAGAAAGAGGATTGCAATACTAACATAAATAATTAGTATTGCAATCCTCTTTTTTTAAAAAATAAGAAATAAAAAGATATAAGCTAAATTTGATTTAATAGTAATTTGATTGTAGGCTAAGTACATTTCTTTAACATCTAAATCATAACTATTATTAAATTGAAAAAGAACTTTATTTAAAAATAGAGGTTTTACATTTGCTTTTTCGTTTTTTGATTTTAGAATTTTATCTATTTCATTTTTATTTGTATTTAAGATTAAATAATAGTCTTCTTCTGCAAAAGAATCTTTATGTTTTTTTA
Organism: Peptostreptococcaceae bacterium AGR-M142; assembly: GCA_045345765.1. GTDB lineage: Bacteria > Bacillota > Clostridia > Peptostreptococcales > Peptostreptococcaceae > JAOARY01. Next base: position 1,285,357 of record CP148265.1, on the reverse strand, counting down.
AAAAACTAAGATTGAAAATTTCTCTAATACTAAAAATAGAAAAAACTAAAATAAGTATACTAGCTAGAGCAATAGTTTTATCTAGGTGTGGAATAGATAATGGCATAAAAATTATAAATGTACTTATAGTGTAAATGTTTATAATTCTTATCAATAGATGTTTAGAGAGTATAAGAATTTTATTTTTCCAAATAAGAAAACTTATAATTAGATAAAATATAGCGTTTAAAATTAATATGTTTTTTGTCATGACTTTCTCCTTTGGTGCTTTATTTACTTCTGATATTATACAATGACATACAAATTATTAAAATATAGAAATGTTTACAAAAAAAACAAACAATTTTGATGAAAAATTTTTATAAATCTAAAAAGATGATTATAGCAAAATAAAAAACCATAACATATGTGTTTAGTTTAAATCTAAAACACTATATTATGGTTCATTTTTTTTATATTATACTTGTATTATTTTGAAAAAATTTTTTAATTTTTAATAGATGAACTACTATTTTGTGCGTTTTAGTTACAATTTTGTTCTTAGGCTAAATTATATACTGTTGAATTTTCTATACTTTCATCACTATTATAAATATCTATTAGTGACTTGAATGTATCTAATGATGTTAAGATTGAAACCCCTGATTCAATTGCACATCTTCTTATTTTAAATCCATCTCTATTTGAATCATTACCTTTGGTCTTTATATTGATAACATGACTAACTTCTTTTTTTCTAATTATATCTAATATACTTTCATCATCAATGCTTATCTTACTTACTTCCTCACAATCAAAACCTTGTGATTTAAGAAGTTTTGCTGTCTTATTTGTAGCTACAAAAGATATTTTTCCTTTTAGATTCTTTGCTATATCCAAAAATTCTTCCTTAGAATCATCATTTATAGTGGCAAGAATCTTTTTATTATCTTTTATAAGTTCTGTGTTTGCACCGATAAAACCTTTCATAAGTGAAGATAAATAAGTATTAGAAACTCCTAGCACTTCTCCTGTTGAACGCATTTGAGGCCCTAAGCTTACTTCAACATCCTTTAGCTTTTCTGTTGAAAAAACAGGAATCTTAGTAGCGTAATAATTTGGTTCTTCATAGATTCCTTCTTTGTAGCCAAGTTCCTTTAAGGTTTTTCCAAGCATCATATTTGTAGCTATATCTATAATCCCTACCTTGCTAACCTTAGATATATAAGGTACTGTTCTTGATGCTCTTGGATTTACTTCTATTACGTATATTTCATCGTCATGTTTGATAAATTGAATATTTATCATTCCAACAACTTTTAATTCATTTGCAATTTTTTTGGTTATATCAAATATCTTTGATTTATCTTCCTTAGTTAGACTAATTGATGGATATATAGTTATTGAATCTCCAGAGTGAACCCCTGCTCTTTCAAGATGTTCCATTATTCCTGGTATTAATAATTTATTATCCTTATCACATATCGCATCCACTTCTATTTCAGTTCCAAGAAGGTATTTATCTATTAATACGGAGTTTTTAGGATCTCTTTTAAAAGAATCTGTAAGATATTTTTCTAATTCTTCCTTAGTATTAACTATCTCCATTCCTTGTCCACCGATTACATAAGAAGGTCTTACAAGTAGTGGGTATTTTAGTGTCTGTGCAAGTTCTAATCCTTTTTGTACATTATATATATTTATTCCTTTTGGTCTTTTGATATCTAATTTTTCTAAGACTTTTTCAAATTCATCTCTATCTTCAGCCTTATTAATGCTTGAGTAAGATGTTCCTAAGATATTTATATTGTTTTCATCTAAGAAACTAGCAAGTTTGATGGCTGTTTGTCCTCCAAATGCTACAATAACTCCCATTGGTTTTTCTTTATTTATTATATTTAACACATCTTCCTTTGTAAGTGGTTCAAAATACAGCTTATCCGATATATCAAAATCCGTAGATACTGTTTCAGGGTTATTATTTATTATTATTGTTTCTATATTATTTTTAGTAAGTGATTTTACAGCGTGAACACAGCAATAATCAAACTCTATACCTTGTCCGATTCTTATAGGGCCTGAACCTATTACTATCACTTTATCTTTGTTTGATACTTCAACCTCATCAAAATCATTATAAGATGAGTAATAATAAGGTGAAACTGCTTCAAATTCTCCAGCGCAAGTATCTACAACTTTATAACTTGGGAAAATATCGTATAATCTTCTAAGCTCATATATTTTTTTAGGACTTATATTCATAAGTTTTGCAATTCCACTATCACTAAATCCTTTTTCCTTTAATTCTAATAGATAATCTTTAGTAAGGTCGCTAAGGTTTAGATGTTTTAAGTTTTCTTCATTTTGTACAATCCATCTTATTTTTTCTATGAAGAATTTATCTATTCCAGTTATTTTATTTATAGTTTCGCTAAGATACATTCTTCTTATTATTTCAGATAGATAAAATAATCTATTGTCATCAGGAACTTGGATTCTTTCTTTTAACTGTTCTATTGTCATATCTTTTTCTTCACCAAATTCACCAGTTAGTGTGAATCTATTTATCTCCAAAGATCTTAATGCTTTTAATAATGCAGCTTCAAAATTCTTAGCAATAGCCATTACTTCGCCTGTTGCCATCATCTTAGTTCCTAGATATTTATTAGCATCTAAGAATTTATCAAAAGGCCATTTTGGTATTTTTACAACAACATAATCAAGACTTGGTTCAAACGCAGCAGTAGTTTTTTTTGTTACGCTGTTTTTGATTTCATCTAGGGTATATCCAAGTGCAATTTTTGTAGCAACTTTAGCTATTGGATAACCTGTTGCTTTTGAAGCTAGAGCAGAAGAACGTGATACTCTTGGATTGATTTCTATTACACGATATTCAAAACTATGTGGGTCTAATGCAAATTGAACATTACATCCACCTTCAACTCCAACTGCTTCTAAGATGTTTTTAGAAGATGTTCGAAGAAGTTGATATTCTTTATCTGAAAGAGTAAGTGATGGCGCTACAACTATTGAATCTCCAGTATGCACCCCAACAGGATCTATATTTTCCATATTACAAACAGTTATAAAATTACCTTTAGAATCTCTAAGCACTTCATATTCAACTTCTTTATAACCCTTGATACTTCTCTCTAATAACACTTGATTTACAGGGCTTAATCGAAGACCAGTTTCCAAAATCTCTATAAGTTCTTCTTTGGTGTCACAAATTCCACCACCACTACCACCTAATGTGTAAGCTGGTCTAACTATAAGTGGGTAGCCAATTTTTGTAGCAAAATCAAGACCTTCTTCAAGAGTAGATACAGTTTTTGATTCAACAAGTGGTTCATTTATCTCTTGCATAAGCTCTTTAAAAAGCTGTCTATCTTCACCCTTTTTGATAGATAAAATAGATGTTCCAAGCACTTTTATATTATATTTTTCTAATATATTTGCTTCATCTAATTCTATTGCTAAATTAAGAGCAGTTTGTCCACCAACACTACAAAGTATGCTGTCTGGTCTTTCTTTGATTATTATTTTTTCAAGATAATCCAAAGTAAGTGGTTCTATGTATACCTTGTCTGCGATTTCTTTGTCTGTCATTATTGTTGCGGGATTAGAATTAACCAAAACAGTCTTAATTCCCTCTTCTTTGATTGCCAAACAAGCTTGTGCTCCCGAGTAGTCAAATTCTGCTGATTGACCTATTACTATTGGTCCAGAACCTAATACTAAAACTTTTTTGATATCTTTATTTAACGCCATTGATATTCCTCCTAACATAAAAGCTCACAGGCTTTTTTAATGTTATTATTTTATTAAATCTAAAAATTTATCGAATAATACTGTGTTTTCATGTGGCCCAGGTGATGCTTCTGGATGATATTGAACACTAAAAATAGGTAAAGTTTTGTGTCTAAATCCTTCAACAGAATTATCATTTAGACTAATATGTGTTATTTTCATACTTTCAGGAACTTTAGAAACATAATATCCATGATTTTGGCTAGTTATATAGATTTTATCTTCTTCCAAATCTTTAACAGGGTGATTAGAACCTCTGTGTCCAAATTCTAATTTCGCTGTATCACCATCAAATGCATGAGCCAAAAGTTGATGACCTAAACATATGCCACAGATAGGTTTTTTTGTGGATAATATCTTTATTTGCTCTATTATATCTTTAAGTTCATTTGGGTCACCTGGTCCATTTGATAAGAATATCAAATCAGGGTTCACCTTTAAAATTTCATCTGCTTTTGTGTTTGCAGGGAATATAGTAAGTTTACAATCTCTATTTAAGAAATTTCTCTTTATATTTTCCTTCATGCCAAAATCCATACAAGCTATATGATATTTATAATCCTTCTTATCATTTAGAACTTGAATTTCTTTTGTGCTGACTTTATAAACACTATCTTTGTTTGAAAATTCATCAAATAAATTTTTGACATTGGAATAATTATTAGATGCTTTTGTTATAACTGCTTTTAGATTGTTAGAACTTCTAATCACTTTAGTAAGTTTTCTTGTATCTATACCTTTGATTCCAGTTATTTTATGTTCCTTTAAATAACCTTCTAAAGTCATTTCGTTTCTAAAATTAGATGGTTCATTACAACATTCGTTCACTACAAAACCTCTAACTTTTACTGATTTTGATTCCAAATCAGTAAAGTTGATGCCGTAATTACCAATTAAGGGGAAGGTCAAAGTAACAATTTGACCGTAATACGATGGGTCTGTTAATATTTCTTGGTATCCACTCATACCTGTGTTAAATACTGCTTCTCCTACACAATCATCTGTGTAGCCAAATAAATACCCTTCAAATTCCATTTCATTTGAAAGGATAAGTTTTCCTTTAATCTTATTCATTTTGTTCTCCCTTCTTAATCTCTCTGGATTAATTTAAAAGTAGATTTTCTTGTTTTTCTTATTGATTTTAAAGAGAATTGATTTAAAAGTCAATAAAAATATTTACCTTTTTGTTTTTTTTACTCGGAATTTAGGTATTAAGAAATGGCTATATATGTGATATTATATAAGTTAAAGGCAATACAAACTATTAAATTTATATTTATAATAAAATTAAAAAATATTTTTTGAAAATGAATATAAATGATAAAGTATTTTGATATTTTAAGATTGAATTTTTTATAAAAAGGAGGAAATAAATTGAGAATGATAAACAAATTAGAAAATAAATTTGGACATCTTGCGATACCAGAACTTATGAAATATATAACATTCTTAAATGTTTTGGTTGCAGTATTTGATTTTTTAGGTTTTAATGTGTATCGAGCATTGGCTTTAAGTCCAAGATTGATAATGGAAGGTCAGATTTGGAGACTTATAACTTATATATTTATCCCACCGAATATGAGTATTTTGTTTCTGCTTATTACAATAATGTGTTATTATTTTGTAGGGACTGCATTAGAACATAATTGGGGTACATTTAAATTTAATTTATTTTTCTTTACAGCTGTTATTGCAACAACTATAGTTTCATTTTTTACAGGTGGATATGCAAATCCTATGTACATATATCTTTCTATGATTTTGGCGTTTGCAATATTATATCCTGATTTTGAATTTAGAGTGTATTTTATTTTACCAATAAAGGTTAAATATTTAGTTATACTAGATTGGTTATTTATATTTTTTAATTTAGCAATAAAACCAATGCCAGAAAAACTTGTAATATTAGTATCTTTACTAAATTTTGTTTTGTTCTTTTATGAGGAGATTAAAGAACATTTTGTATTGGAAGCCAAAAGGTATGATGTTAAACAAAATAGAAGAGATTTCAAAGTTATAAGACCAAAAGAGTTTACTTATCATAAATGTCATGTTTGTGGAATAACAGAAAAGGATGATCCAAATATGGAATTTAGATATTGTTCTTCATGTGATGGACATTATGAATACTGTATGACTCATCTTAAAGACCATGAACATGTTAAGGAAAAAAATTAAATATATTAAAGTTAAAGATATAAAGAATAATTTAGATGAATATAAGCAAGTTTATTTAGATAAAGAAAAAAATATTAATTTAAATAAATAATAGATAATAAATTTTTAGATTATAGACTATCAGATAAAAAATATTAAATCTGATAGTTTTTTTTTGTTGGGAAAAAACACAAGTAAAATCCAAATCAAAATAAAGAAAAACATAAATAAATACAAATTAACTTAGAATTAAAAATTAATAAATAATATTATAAAAAAACAATTAAAATCAATGAAAATGAATAAAATTATTCAAAGTAAAATTTTTTATGAATAACTGTTAAACTATAAATAACATAAAAAGTAAACAAAAAATCCTACTTTATTTTTAGTAAGAAATGTGATAGTATTAAGGGGTAGATACTGATGTTAAAAATAAACAAACGTTGAAACTGTCTTCATTGAACTTTTACATTTTATGTTTTGAAATTTCTTTCTTTATTTCTAATTCTTTAATTTCTTTTTCTATTGAACTTTTACATTTTATGTTTTGAAATTTTTGTTATATCTTATATCCTGTAACATAACTTTAAAATTGAACTTTTACATTTTATGTTTTGAAATTATTGGTTACTTCTTTCAATAACTTTTATTGAATAAATTGAACTTTTACATTTTATGTTTTGAAATTAGATTTATAACTAAAAAACTTACATTTTTATGTAGGTGTTTTTTTATGTCCAAAAATAAATATTTATATCAATTTACAAAAACTTTTTGAAATTAATTTATGATGATATAATTTAAATATAAATAAAAGCAAATCAAGGAGTTTATTTTGGATAATAAAACTAAGGAAGAAAAAATAGAAGAATCAAAAGAAACAATAAAAAACAAAAAGCATGATCAAGGATACAAAAACACATTTAAGAACAAAGACAATATGATAGATTTCTTAAATAGTTTTATAAAAGAAGATTGGGTAAAAAATATAAAAAAAGAAGACTTAGTTCTAGTAGACAAAGAATTTATACTAAGTAACTTTAAAGATGAAGAAGCCGATATAGTATATAAGGTAAATGTAAATGGAGAAGAAGTAATACTATATATGTTATTAGAATTTCAATCAAAAGTAGACTATAGAATGCCAATAAGACTATTTTTATATATCTGTGAAATCTATAGAATGTATTTAGATGAACATGACGACAATACAAAGAAGCAAAAAGGATTTAGGTTACCACCAGTAATACCAGTAGTATTATATAATGGTGAAAACAATTGGCATGTACCAAGAAGTTTTAAGGAAGTAATAAAATCACATGAAATGTATAGTGACTATGTAATAGATTTTAATTATTTATTATTTGACATTCATAGAATGGATGACGAAGAATTAAAGAAGATAGCCAATGTAGTAAGTACAATATTCTACTTGGATAAAGAAGATAATATAGAATTGATAGTAAAGAGATTAGAAACGATAAAAGGCGTAATAAAAAGACTACAAATAGATAAGAAAAAGAATTTATTAAGATGGATCAAAAATGTAATAGTTGAAAACACAAGCTTAGATAATAAGGAAAAACTAATAGAATTAATTGATGAAACTATTGAAACGCAGGAGGTGGATATGATGATTTCAAATATGGGTAGAGTTATAAATGAAGGATTAGAAGCTAAACTTGCCGAAGGAATAATGAAAGGTGAAAAAATAGGATTAGAAAAAAAATCTATAATTACAGCAATAGAAATGCTTAAAGATAATATGAAGATAGAATTGGTTGCAAAATATAGCAAATTAAAAATATCTAAAGTTAAGGATATAAAGAATAATTTAGAAGAATATAAGCAAGTTTATTTAGATAAATAATAAATTTTTAGTTTTTAGACTATCAGATTTAATCTTTTTAATCTGATAGTTTTTTGTTGGGAAAGTATAAGTGAAATCCATATCAAAAATCAAGAAAAAGATAAAGAAATAGAAATTAATTTAGAATTAAAAATTAATAAATGATATTATAAAAAAATAAGCAAAATAAAAGAAAATGAATAAAATTATTCAAAGTAAAATTTTTTATGAATGACTGTTAAAGTATAAATAACATAAAAAGTAAACAAATTGTCTAATTGAATCGAAATGGAATTAAGATGGTTATAAAGGAATAAAATACAAAATTCATGTAAGGTAGTAAGGATAAGAACTATAGAAGATATTTTTGCATTTGTGAAAAATAAAATTATCGAGATTTTTTTCTTGCAAATTGACATAAGTACTATGAATACTTAAATAGAGTGCGATTTTTTGCAAAAAATCAAAAAACAAAAAATCCTACTTTATTTTTAGTAAGAAATGTGATAGTATTAAGGGGTGGATACTGATGTTAAAAATAAACAAACGTTGAAACTGTCTTCATTGAACTTTTACATTTTATGTTTTGAAATGATGCCATAATCATTATAGATATAGAAACGTAAAATATTGAACTTTTACATTTTATGTTTTGAAATGATATAACTTCAACTTCTGCGAAATGTAATGTTTCAATTGAACTTTTACATTTTATGTTTTGAAATTATATTTCCTGAGTCATGACTAAAAGTTTTGACTCTATTGAACTTTTACATTTTATGTTTTGAAATAGAGGTATTATCATCATACCGAAAAAAATATCTTTATTGAACTTTTACATTTTATGTTTTGAAATATATCTGACATCTATTGTATCGCACCAATCATATTTATTGAACTTTTACATTTTATGTTTTGAAATTAGATTTATAACTAAAAAACTTACATTTTTATGTAGGTGTTTTTTTATGTCCAAAAATAAATATTTATATCAATTTACAAAAACTTTTTGAAATTAATTTATGATGATATAATTTAAATATAAATAAAAGCAAATCAAGGAGTTTATTTTGGATAATAAAACTAAGGAAGAAAAAATAGAAGAATCAAAAGAAACAATAAAAAACAAAAAGCATGATCAAGGATACAAAAACACATTTAAGAACAAAGACAATATGATAGATTTCTTAAATAGTTTTATAAAAGAAGATTGGGTAAAAAATATAAAAAAAGAAGACTTAGTTCTAGTAGACAAAGAATTTATACTAAGTAACTTTAAAGATGAAGAAGCCGATATAGTATATAAGGTAAATGTAAATGGAGAAGAAGTAATACTATATATGTTATTAGAATTTCAATCAAAAGTAGACTATAGAATGCCAATAAGACTATTTTTATATATCTGTGAAATCTATAGAATGTATTTAGATGAACATGACGACAATACAAAGAAGCAAAAAGGATTTAGGTTACCACCAGTAATACCAGTAGTATTATATAATGGTGAAAACAATTGGCATGTACCAAGAAGTTTTAAGGAAGTAATAAAATCACATGAAATGTATAGTGACTATGTAATAGATTTTAATTATTTATTATTTGACATTCATAGAATGGATGACGAAGAATTAAAGAAGATAGCCAATGTAGTAAGTACAATATTCTACTTGGATAAAGAAGATAATATAGAATTGATAGTAAAGAGATTAGAAACGATAAAAGGCGTAATAAAGAGACTACAAATAGATAAGAAAAAGAACTTATTAAGATGGATCAAAAATGTAATAGTTGAAAACACAAGCTTAGATAATAAGGAAAAACTAATAGAATTAATTGATGAAACTATTGAAACACAGGAGGTGGATATGATGATTTCAAATATGGGTAGAGTTATAAATGAAGGACTAGAAGCTAAATTAGCTGAAGGAATAATGAAAGGCGAAAAAAGAGGGATAATAAAAGGTGAAAAAATAGGAATAATAAAAGGGATAGCAAAAGGAGAACAAATAGGATTAGAAAAAAAATCTATAATTACAGCAATAGAAATGCTTAAAGATAATATGAACATAGAATTGGTTGCAAAATATAGCAAATTAAATATATCTAAAGTAAAGGATATAAAAAATAATTTAGAAGAATATAAGCAAGTTTATTTAGATAAATAATAAATTTTTAGTTTTTAGACTATCAGGTAAAAAATATTAAATCTGATAGTTTTTTTGTTGCAAGAATATAATTGAAATCCAAATCAAAAATAAAGAAAAAGATAAAGAAATAGATATTAATTTAGAATTAAAAATTAATAAATGATATTATAAAAAAATAAGCAAAATAAAAGAAAATGAATAAAATTATTCAAAGTAAAATTTTTTATGAATGACTGTTAAAGTATAAATAACATAAAAAGTAAACAAATTGTCTAATTGAATCGAAATGGAATTAAGATGGTTATAAAGGAATAAAATACAAAATTCATGTAAGGTAGTAAGGATAAGAACTATAGAAGATATTTTTGCATTTGTGAAAAATAAAATTATCGAGATTTTTTTCTTGCAAATTGACATAAGTACTATGAATACTTAAATAGAGTGCGATTTTTTGCAAAAAATCAAAAAACAAAAAATCCTACTTTATTTTTAGTAAGAAATGTGATAGTATTAAGGGGTGGATACTGATGTTAAAAATAAACAAACGTTGAAACTGTCTTCATTGAACTTTTACATTTTATGTTTTGAAATTTTAAACCAAACTCCACAACATCTATTCTTGTAGATATTGAACTTTTACATTTTATGTTTTGAAATTTTTCCCTTTTTGCCTTGTATTGTTTTTTTATCACAATTGAACTTTTACATTTTATGTTTTGAAATTTTACTACAGTATTTAGATATTCGTCTATAGCAAAGATTGAACTTTTACATTTTATGTTTTGAAATTAGATTTATAACTAAAAAACTTACATTTTTATGTAGGTGTTTTTTTATGTCCAAAAATAAATATTTGATATCAATTTACAAAAACTTTTTGAAATTAATTTATGATGATATAATTTAGATATAAATAAAAGCAAATCAAGGAGTTTATTTTGGACAATAAAACTAAGGAAGAAAAGATAGAAGAATCAAAAGAAATAATAAAAAACAAAAAGCATGATCAAGGATATAAAAACACATTTAAGAACAAAGACAATATGATAGACTTCTTAAATAGTTTTATAAAAGAAGAATGGGTAAAAAATATAAAAAAAGAAGACTTAGTTCTAGTAGACAAAGAATTTATACTAAGTAACTTTAAAGATGAAGAAGCCGATATAGTATATAAGGTAAATGTAAATGGAGAAGAAGTAATACTATATATGTTATTAGAATTTCAATCAAAAGTAGACTATAGAATGCCAATAAGACTATTTTTATATATCTGTGAAATCTATAGAATGTATTTAGATGAACATGACGACAATACAAAGAAGCAAAAAGGATTTAGGTTACCACCAGTAATACCAGTAGTATTATATAATGGTGAAAACAATTGGCATGTACCAAGAAGTTTTAAGGAAGTAATAAAATCACATGAAATGTATAGTGACTATGTAATAGATTTTAATTATTTATTATTTGACATTCATAGAATGGATGACGAAGAATTAAAGAAGATAGCCAATGTAGTAAGTACAATATTCTACTTGGATAAAGAAGATAATATAGAATTGATAGTAAAGAGATTAGAAACGATAAAAGGCGTAATAAAGAGACTACAAATAGATAAGAAAAAGAACTTATTAAGATGGATCAAAAACGTAATAGTTGAAAACACAAGCTTAGATAATAAGGAAAAACTAATAGAATTAATTGATGAAACTATTGAGACACAGGAGGTGGATATGATGATTTCAAATATGGGAAGGGTTATAAATGAAGGATTAGAAGCTAAACTTGCTGAAGGCATAATGAAAGGAATAGCCAAAGGTGAAAAAATAGGGTCAGAAAAAAAATCTATAATTACAGCAATAGAAATGCTTAAAGATAATATGAACATAGAATTGGTTGCAAAATATAGCAAATTAAAAATATCCAAAGTAAAGGATATAAAAAATAATTTAGAAGAATATAAGCAAGTTTATTTAGATAAAGAAAAAAATATTAATTTAGATAAATAATAAATTGTTAGGCTATCAGATTAAAAAGATTAAATCTGATAATTTTTTTGTTGGAAAAATATAAGTGAAATCCAAATCAAAAATAAAGAAAAAGATAAAGAAATAGAAATTAATTTAGAATTAAAAATTAATAAATGATATTATAAAAAAATAAGTAAAATCAATGAAAATGAATAAAATTATTCAAAGTAAAATTTTTTATGAATGACTGTTAAAGTATAAATAACATAAAAAGTAAACAAATTGTCGAATTAAATTAAAATGGAATTTAGATGGTTAAAAAGGAATAAAATACAAAATCGATATAAGAGAGTATGGATAAGAGATATAAAAGATATTTTTGTATTTGTGAAAAATAAAATTATCGAGATTTTTTTCTTGCAAATTGACATAAGTACTATGATTACTTAAATAGAGTGCGATTTTTTGCAAAAAATAAAAAAACAAAAAATCCTACTTTATTTTTAGTGAGAAATGTGATAGTATTAAGGGGTGGATACTGATGTTAAAAATAAACAAACGTTGAAACTGTCTTCATTGAACCCTTACATTTTATGTTTTGAAATGTACGAAACCGCTATAAGATTCTGGTTTGATTTTAATTGAACCCTTACATTTTATGTTTTGAAATGCAAATCCTTTATTTAGATATATACCTAATGGAAAATTGAACCCTTACATTTTATGTTTTGAAATTCAGAAATAAATTTGACTGTTTCTTTTTCTAAAAATTATTGAACTTTTTAGTGCACATAAAAAAATTATAAATTGAACAAAAAAAGTCTTTTGGCTACTAACACTTACATTAACTATGTAGGTGTTTTTTTGTTGCTAAAAATAAAGATTTTTGTTTTAATTTTGGAATATATTATTAAATAATCATGTATCGGGGTAGATAATTATGGCGTAGATAAATTTTATATAGTAAATAAGAGGGGGGATTATTGTGAAGTATTTTATAATTTTTCATGATGATAATTATTGCAAAGACAAGGAAAAGGGTCTTATATGGACTCCAAAAAGAAATGAAAATAATAAAGAAGTTACTTATTGGTCAACAATAAAAAGAATAAGAAGAGATGATGTCATATTTAGTATATGTAATAAGAAATTAGTATCATTAAACTATGCGAAAGAAGGGTACTTACAAACAGATTCAAAAAATATTTTTAAAGAAGATAATTATTTCGATAAGGTATGGGTTTTGGATACATCTTATCATGAATTAAAAGAGCCAATAGAAATAAAGGATAAGATTGCAGAAGTTAAGGATATGCTTGAATACAGATATTTCGAACTTATAGATGAAGATACTAAAATGGTTAAAGGTTATATTCATGAGATCCCTAATAACTTAGGTGAATATATCATGAATATAATAAAAGAAGAAAAGCTTTTGGAAGAAGATGTTTTATTAGTTTAAGAAAAATATAAAAATAATTCTTAAAAAATAATGTGACAAATAGAGGGCTTAGCAAGTTTTTTTTATAAATAATTTTAAAATTCCAAAAAAATTTTAAAAAAAGACTTTTTTTTATTGAGAATTTGTATTATAATAAACTCAAGATAAAACGAAAATGAAATCAATACAAATTAAAAATGATTAAAAATATAAATATAAATAAAAATTTATGGAGGTTTTAAAATGCAAAGAAGAACAGATGTAATAACTATGGGCGGAAACAAAATGACTTTAGTTGGAGAAGAAGTAAAAGTTAACGATAAGGCAAAAGATTTTACTTGTCTAAAGAGTGACTTATCACCATTTTCACTTTCAGAAGTTAAGGAAAAGGCTGTTATAATAAGTGTAGTACCATCAATAGATACTCCTGTTTGTGATTTACAAACAACTACATTTAATGAAAAAGCACATGAACTTAAGGATGTTAAGATTCTTACAATAAGTAATGATTTACCTTTTGCACATGCTAGATATTGTGCTGCTAAAGGTATTGATAGTGTAATAACATTATCAGATCACAAAGATTTAGATTTTGGTAGCAAATATGGTTTTGTAATAGAAGAACTTAGACTTTTAGCTAGAGGAATAGTTGTATTAGATGAAAATAGAAATGTTACACATGTTGAATATGTGAGTGAAGTAACTAATCATCCTAACTATGACAAGGCTATTGAAGCTGCTAAGAAAGTTTTACAAGTTTAAAATATTTGTGTAGTTCATAAAAAAGTCCCATCAAAATCAATAGATTTACTTGGGATAATATTATAAATTTGAAGTATAGATTTTAATGACATATAGATTCCTTTTTAGATTAATCAAAGACTTCCAAAAGAAAAAAGACCTAATAGGTCTTTTTTCTTTTGTGTAAAATGTAGTCAAAAATTTATACAATATCTACGGGGGGTTGATATTGATTTAGCTATTTTTATTTCCTTTAGCATTATTATTAGTGTTTATTGCTTTCTTTATTTTTTAAATAATCATTTATAGATTTATACTCTTCCTTTGTTTCTAAAGGGTTTTTATTGTCTTTTTCTAATTTCTTTATAGATTCTTTTTGACTAAGTTCATCCAAAACAGATTTTTTTATTTCTCCATTTTGATTCACTGAACTTTCATTTATTTTCTTTTTAAATTCTTCTGCTATTTTTTTCTTCTCATCATTAGATTTTTCATTTTTGATACTTTCATTATTATTTATAGCAGGTGAATTTAGATTTTCATCCTTGCTTATAGCATCTAATTCCTTTATTTTGGATACTATTTCTTTGTTTTGTTCTTCGTCTAATTGTATTACAACAATTTTGTTATTTTGATTTGTTTTTGTATGATAAAATTCATCTAAAGAAACATTTCTAAAGTGTCCTTTATTATGATTAATGACTAAGAAAGTCATAAAACAAAATACTAAAATCAAAGCTCCAACGATTAAACTAAACATTTTAAAAAGAATACTATCATCTTTATTCATTAAAGTCCCTCCCCTTATGTATTTTTTATATTATAACATTTTAACTGCATAAAAACTTAGAAAAACAAGAAAATGAGACCTTAGATATACAAGTATTTTCAATGATTATAGCTTATGAAAGGGCATGCATTTATAAGTGGAATTTATACATAAAGTTAAATAAAAATAAAAAATATCAATAGCCTATTATAATATATGATTTTTAGTATAAAAATTTATTTATATAAAGGAATCATATCAAAATGGTAAAAAAGTAATATGAAATAATTAAAATTATTATCTTATTTGAACTCAAAAAATACTTAAAAATAATATATCTAAAAATTATGTCTTATATAGATAGGCTTTATGATATAATAGCTTGTTAACTATTATGGATTTTTTTAAGTGAGGTAGAAGATGAATTTTAAAGATTTGAATATAGATAAAGATATATTAAAGGCATTAGAGATAATTGATTATAAAAGAGCGACTAAGGTACAAGAAAAAGTAATAAAAGAATTAAAAAATAATAAGGATTTAATAGTAAAATCAAAAACAGGTAGTGGGAAAACAGCAGCATTTTTGATACCTATATGTGAAAATATGAAAATAGAAAGCAAAAATCCAAAGGCATTAATAATAACGCCAACAAGAGAGCTTTGCATTCAAATTCAAAAAGAAGCAAATATGATTGGAAGATTAAAAAGATTAAAAACAGTAGCATTACTTGGTGGAAGACCGTTAAATATACAGATAAATGAATTAAAACAAAGAGTTCATATTATTTGTGCTACACCAGGAAGAGCTTTGGAACATATAAGATTAAATACGTTGAATTTAGAAGATATTGAGTATTTAGTAATAGATGAAGCTGATGAAATGTTAAGCCTTGGATTTATGGATCAAGTAAAAGATATAATTTCTAAATTAAAAGAACAAAGAAGAACTATGTTATTTTCAGCAACGATAGAAGAAGAATTAGAAGAGATATGTAAAGAGATAATGATTGATCCTATTAGAATTGATATAAAGGATGAGGTTAAAAAAAATAATATAGAAGAAGTTTTTTATAAGATTAAAGAAGAAGAAAAGATAAAAGCTTTAAAGAATCTTATATATACAAAGAAAATCAAAAAGGCAATAATATTTTGTAATAGAAGAGATAAGGTTGATGAGATATTAAGGAAGTTACAAAGAGAAGAACTTCACATCTTAGGACTTCATGGTGGAATGAGTCAGGATTTAAGAACAAATAATATCTTGGATTTTAAAAAGAATCTAGCTCATTTTTTAATAGCGACAGATGTTGCATCAAGAGGAATACATGTTGATGATATAAGTCATGTTATAAATTATGATTTTCCTGAAGACAAGGAAAATTATGTGCATAGAATAGGTAGAACAGGAAGATATAAGAGTAAAGGAGAAGCTTTATCTTTTATAACTACAGATGATATGCAGATGTTAAATGAAGTAAAGGAAAGTTATGATATAAAAATTAAATATGAAAATCTACCTGATAAAGATAGAGTTAAAAGAGCAAAGAAAGAGTTTGAAAGATTTTTAAAGACTAAGCCAAAGATGAAAAGAGATATATCACATAAATTAAATAAAGATATAATGAAGATTAGAATTAATTGTGGTAAAAATAAAAAGATAAGAAATATTGATATTGTAGGAATGCTTTTTAATATTAAAGATATTAAAAAGGATGATATTGGAATAATAGAGGTACAAACTACTTGTTCTTATGTAGAGATATTTAATAACAAGGGTGATTTGGTGCTTAGGAATTTAAAAAATATGAAATTAAAAGGCAAGAGTTTTACATTCAAAAAAATATCAAAATAAATTAAAATATAGAGTGTGTATATTTAAATATGGGGATTTAAGAGTTTTTTATTATAATACTATAACTCTTGGGTTTACCCCATGTTTTTTTTATTTAAAATTTTTAGAAAATAATAAAAAATCAAGGAAAATGTTTTTTTAAGGATTTTGATTTATGTAGATATATAATTAACAATTTTAATAACATAAAGTCTAGGCTAGAGACTATTAATAGCCAAAAAAATATGAAAAAAAACTTAATTTACATGTTGACCTTGTCTTTAGACTAAGGACTATAATTAAGACATAAGATAAACAAAGCAAAAGAAACAGTAGTTAAATAAAAGCTTTCATTTGCTTTATAAGGTTTGAATAAAAAGACAAAAAACTAAAAATAGACTTAAATGTATAATTTTTATTGATAGATTATTGATATTCAAAAGGAGGAGTCATTATGTTCGAATTAATGGGTCAAAAAGAAAGATACGATTGGTATTTTAATGAAAGTAAGAATTCTGATTATGATAGTTACTTAAAAATTGAATTTGGAAACTTATTTAATTTTCTTAAAAAGTAAGAATAGATGAATTGAGATTTTATTGTGTATATTAGAAAAAGAGCCAGTTTAAAAATATTAAACCCCTAAGATATTAAACTGGTTTAATGCCATTATTTTGCTTAAGAAGATGAATTTATTCATCTTCTTTTTTTATCCAAGTAATTTATTGGCAACAGAAATAGCTTCTTCTAATTCGCTTGGAAGTAGAGTTTCTGGAACGTGTTCAGCTCCAACTTTTTTGCCAAGAATATATCTTGCACATTTTTTATAATCACCATGGCAAAATTTCATTTTTAAGGCATCTAAAAATATGCCCATATCTTTTGTTAAATCTGAATTTATGTATGTACATTCCTTATATTTATCACAGGTATTCAAAACATCAACTCCTTAAATAAATTTCAATATTAAAGATTTGACCATATGAATCTATATTATTAATATGTGGTAGAATAGTTTCTTTATATATGATTAATATTTAAGTATAGAAACATGATTATGAAAAAATTTAATAATTTTAAATAAAAATACAATCAAACTTTATAGACATTAATAATCATTTTTTTTGATTATTAATATTTATCGAAATTTTTACACTACATTAATATAGTATAAATTGATTAAATATTGAGAATCAATCGGACTATATTCTCATTCTTTACAAAATTTTATCACAAATAAACAAAAATCTCTTTCAAAAACATTTTTTTTTATTTATAATAAAGGGAATAGTGTTTATTTTAAGAATAAAAAGGGTAAGACCTTTTTTTATAAATTTCAAAATTACAAAATTCATTATATTTATATTTTGATGAATTTGTTTTTAGTTTTACTTTTGAAAGGGGAAAAAAATGAGTATTTTAACGGTTAAGAATTTAAGTCATGGTTTTGGTGATAGAGTTATATTTGAGAATGTTTCATTTAGATTATTAAAGGGTGAACATATTGGTCTAATTGGAGCTAATGGTGAAGGTAAATCTACTTTTATGAATATAATTACTAATAATTTAGAGCCTGATGAAGGTGATGTTATTTGGTCTAAGAACGTAAGGGTCGGATATTTAGATCAACATACAAATCTAAAAAAAGGAACTAGCGTAAGAGATGCACTAAAGGAAGCTTTTTCATATTTATTTGATATGGAAGAACAGATGAATAAGATTTGTGATCAGATGGCTGATTGTGATGAAGATACGATGACTAAATTATTAGAAGAAATGGGAACAATACAAGATATTTTGACTAATAATGATTTTTATATGATTGATGCAAAGGTTGAAGAAGTAGCAAAAGGTCTTGGACTTTTGGATGTTGGTTTAGAAAAAGATGTTACGGATTTAAGTGGTGGACAAAGAACTAAGATTCTTTTAGCAAAATTATTATTACAAAAGCCTGATATACTTCTTTTAGATGAGCCTACAAACTATTTAGATGAAGTTCATATTGAATGGTTAAAAAGATATCTACAAAATTATGAGAATGCATTTATATTAATATCTCATGATATACCATTTTTAAATAGTGTTATAAATCTTATATATCATATGGAAAATGGTGAATTAAATAGATATGTTGGAGATTATGATGAATTTAGATCTGTTTATGAAGTAAAGAAACAACAAAAGGAAGCAGCTTATAGAAAACAACAACAAGAGATATCAGAACTTAAAGATTTTGTTGC
Source organism: Peptostreptococcaceae bacterium AGR-M142 (assembly GCA_045345765.1). Taxonomy (GTDB): domain Bacteria; phylum Bacillota; class Clostridia; order Peptostreptococcales; family Peptostreptococcaceae; genus JAOARY01. The sequence goes on along the minus strand of CP148265.1, from coordinate 1,266,418 downwards.
TAGAAATAAGGCTAGGGTTGCAACTAGAAATATGGCAATGTCTAGACAAAAGAAATTAGATAAGATGGATGTTATTGAGCTTGATAGAGAAAAGCCAAAGCCTGAATTTAATTTCAAGCCAGCAAGAACTTCAGGAAGACTTATTTTTGAAACAAAGGATTTAGTAATTGGTTATGATGAGCCACTTTCAAGACCATTAAATCTAAAGATGGAAAGAGGTCAAAAGATTGCACTTGTTGGAGCTAATGGTATTGGAAAAACTACTTTATTAAAAAGTATATTAGGTCATCTAAAGCCTGTTTCAGGAGAGGTTGAAAAAGGTGATATACAACATATTGGTTATTTTGAACAAGAAATTAAAGAAAAAAATGATAGAACTTGTATTGAGGATGTATGGGAAGTGTTCCCTGGATATACTCAGTATGAAATAAGAGCAGCGTTGGCAAAATGTGGACTTACTACAAAACATATTGAAAGTAAGGTGTTTGTACTAAGTGGAGGAGAACAAGCTAAGGTTAGACTTTGTAAGATAATCAATGATCAAACAAATATTTTAGTACTAGATGAGCCAACAAACCATTTAGACCAAGATGCAAAGGATGAATTAAAAAGAGCCTTAAAGGAATATAAGGGAAGTATATTACTTATATGTCATGAGCCAGAGTTCTATACAGATGTGGTTACAGATGTTTGGAATTGTGAGGATTGGACGACTAAGGTATTTTAGATAAATTGGGTAAATAATAAGAGCTGTCATATTAAGAAATTTTCTTAGTATGACAGCTTTTTTTAGTATTTTTGAATAAGATTTTTTATTATATATTTTGTTTTTTTATTAAATAAAAATTTTGGATTAAATTAATGTTGTTCAACTACAAGAGAATTAACTAATTTATCATGTAGAGTTTGATTATTTTTACTAAAAAATATAAAAATATAACCTAAAAAATATATAGAAGAAATTATTTTGCCGATATTTTCTCTTATTAATATTTTTACAAAGCTTAGATTTTTCTTAGTTTGGTTATCTATTATTTTAAGTCCTAAAGATTCCTTTCCTAATGTTGTACCTTTTTTGTAGAAACTAAATTCTATAAGAAGTTCAACTGCAAGTACTAATATTATAGACATAATATTGGATTGAATATTTAATAGATAAAAAGATATTAAATAAGCAATAACTAAAACAAAACTATCAATAAGATTTGCAATTCCTCTTAACATAATATTATGTAATTTGGACATCAAATCACTCCCTTTATTTTGAGATTTGTTATACCTATAAATAAGTTATAAAGATTTTATAGCTATTTTTCATAAATTTAATTAGCTAAATTATACATTTAAATATAAATAAGCACAACTTAAATTATTGTTACTTTTTATGAAAAAATATCATTTATATAACTAATTATGGTACAATATATTATCAATAGGCTAAGTTGATTTATACCATGAAGAGAGGATTGTTTTATTTGAAAAAAAATATAATAATAGCCGTATTACTAGTATTAGCAAGTAGTTTTTTATTATTTAGAAATTATAATGCTTATAAGCAAAGTAAGGATTTGAATAAGGAGAATTTTAAATTAATATATAATACATTTGAAATGAAATTTATATATTATGATATTAATAATTTAAAGAGCGCTTATAATTATATTAAAAAGAAGGATGATACAAATAAGAATTATATTACAAAAGATTATTATATGAGTGAAAAAAGTGGAGATATTGAATATTCATTTAGAACACCATCAAAATACTATACTCAAGGAAGTTTAAAGGATTTAAATAACTTCAAAATTCTAAAAAATATAGATGGACATATAGAAACAGTATATGAATTAAAAGAAAATGAAGCTGATGGATTATTTCCTTATACATCAAATGATGACAGAGTTTTTTTTCTAAAAACATATTATAAAAAAGAACCATACTCAATAATTTGTGAGTTTAAAGATGGAAATTTAATAGAATATAAAAATTCCAAGGGAGCACTTACGCAGGCAATAATTTATAATGATTTGATTTATTATAGTAATTATAATGATGAGAGTAATTTACATGATATCTATACAATTGATTATAACAATTATAATGCAAAACCTGTGCTTTTTAAAAAGGATATAGAATCAAGTGATATGTATGTGTTAAATAATAAAATATATTTTTCAAATAATAAATACATATATAATGGCGAAGATAAATTCGAAAAAGCATCTACAAATTATTATGATATTTCTTCAAATACTTTGATACAATTGGATGGAGCAGGAGATAATCTTAGATTGAAAATAATAGATGCAAAAACAAAAGCGATATTAAAGGAATTAGATAATATTTGTGGGATAAATTTTAATGAATCAAAACTTATTGTTTATGGAAATGAATTTACTAAAGATATTGTCTGAAGAATTTAAATTAATGAATAAAAGGGCTATTACATTAAGAAAAATTTCTTAATGCAATAGCCCTTTGTTTGACATTATGCATTTATTTTGATAGATAATTATATAAGAAGTTTGATTCTTAGATATTATTTTTATTATGATTTATTAAACTTCCTTATACTCTTCATAAATCTCTTCAATTTCATCAAGAGAATCGAAGAAAGCATCAAGTACATCTGGATCAAAATGACTTCCTTTTGAATTTTTTAAGATATTATAACTGTGTTCCAAACTAAAAGCTTCTTTGTATGGTCGTTTGGATGTTAGTGCATCAAAAACATCAGCAACAGCACAGATTCTAGCTTCCAAAGGAATTTCATCTTCCTTTATAGCATTAGGATAACCATTACCATTATATTTTTCTTGATGATAATTAGCTATATTTACAGCCATATCGAAATAATTGATATTATAAAGCATGAATCTTTTATGGATTCTATTTAAAACATCTGCACCTGCTTGGGCATGAGTTTTCATTATTTCATATTCTTCATCAGTTAGTTTTCCTTTTTTAAGAAGTATATCATCCTTAATGGCTACCTTACCTATATCATGCATAGGTGCAGTTAATTTTATATTTTCTATAAAATTGCTGTTAATTTTATCTGTGAATTTTCCCTTTTCTCTTAATTTTTTGCTTATAATTTGAGAATAACTACTCATTCGAACAAGATGTTTTCTGGTTTCAGGATCCCTTGATTCAGTTAAATCTGCCAAACTTTCAGTTATTATAGATAACAAATCTTTTGTTAATATGCTTTTATAGAATGCGATATTTAATGCATTTTTTATTATTTTAAAGAATGAAGAAGAATTCTTTTGAAATTTTTCTTTTGAATAAAAAGAGGCATAACCAATATAACCATCATTCAAAGCTATTGGAATAGCAATAGTATGTTCATCAACCATGGTTATTTTATCGTATTCATGAATCATTTTTATTGGTTTTGATTTAATTTTATTATCTTTATATTCCATTTGTATTATTTCTTCTAATGAGTTTCTATAGACGATATTTATTTGGTCAAAATTTATAAATTCTTTAAAACTTAAATTTATTTCATTTAGAACTTCTTCAATGCTTTCTTCTTCGATTATTTTGCTTTCTATCTTTCTAATACTTTTTAGACTGTTTACAAACCTATTGAAATTACTAAAAATTGATTTAAATTCATCGTTTTCTTTCCTAAAAAGACCTTCTATAAATTCACCTTTACTCATGTGATATAGAGCATCTTTTAACTTATTTACAGGTTTTTTAAAGTCATTATTTAATATATTTATTATAAAACCAAATACTATTACTGTAAAAAATAAGGTTATTATTTGAATCAAAAATGCATTTTGTTTTTGCTTTTGAGCGATTTCTTTGCATACCATTATTAGTGTTTGAGAGCTAGTAATAAGCTCTTTATTTTTATTTTCGAATCCATTAAATTTATATTCGTAAAGCAAAATATCATCTAAATTATTTGGATTTAATAAATAATCAATATCCATTTGTAAATCAATCCATTTTAATATAGCATCATCAAGGGCTTCATCAAATTCTTTTAAAAATTGACCTCTAAATTTTAATTTTATTTTTTTGCCATCCTCAAGAATATATTCTTTTTTCTTAAGGTTTTTAAGTATTTTATTTATATTATCCTTGTACTTAATGACTTCATCTTTATATTTAGCATTTTTTTTCTTATAATTGTCAATATTATTATAGATAACTTCTTCTGATATATCTGTTGTTATAAGTGTTATTTTTTCCATAGCAAGTTTTTGCATAGATAAAAGTTCTGTAAGGATTATATGCTGACTTTGTGTATCACTGCTTATATAAGATGCAGAGATTGTAGATACTAATGCAGCTAGGATAAGAAAATATATAGTTAGGACTTTTCCCTTTATGGTTCTCAACATAATCAACTCCAATCTAAGTTATATTAGATATTTACCTAAATTGGAAGTTAAAAAACATTAGAAATAATTAAATTTATTTCTTTTTTATAGAAAAAGTAATTTCTGCACTAGCATCTCTACCTACAAATTTTATTCGATAATTACCTTTTTTGGTTTTGTAATCAGAATTATTTTTGCCAGTTGAATCAACCAATTTAATAACTTTATCATCAGGATCTATAAGAACTACTTTAAATTCTCCTTCTTTTAAATCCAAATCATAATTATAATGCAAGGTATCGTTTTCGTCACATTCAATATTAAATATGGTATCCATTCCGCTAAATTTACCAAATTTATAATCACATCTATCATCCTTTAGTTCATTATTAGATAGATTTGTATAATTATAGCTATTGAGTTTATTAGCAATTTTTTTGTCATCATCATAGATTGCACTTTTGGAAATAAGAAAGGATATTGATTGGTAAAGTGGGTTTTTACTTATTTCATTAATTCCAATAGCAAGTAAAAAAACGATTAAAACCGAAATTAATAATATTCGCTTGTTAGATTTTTTTTTCATATTGTCCTCCTTTAGAATCTCGAATATGTAAATTATATATTTAAAAATAAATAAATTCAATTGTATTAGAATTTTATTTATTTACAAAATTTTAACTATTATTGAGATTAAAGTATTGATATACTGTGTTTGAGATATAGAATAAATAGTAAAATAAAATTGTTAAGAGGGGGATTTTTATTATGAGGTTGCTTCAATCTATAATTATTTTTATGATGTTTATATTTTATATGAGCTTATATTATCTAGGATATATAAAATTAAGCTTTATCTTTATGAACATAACTATGATGTCCATATTAATTTATAAGGCATATGAGTATAATAAAAAATCAGGTTATTTATATCTTGTATTATTTTTAGCTTTTCAATTTTATTTAATGTATGGATTTTTGTATTGATTTGGTATTTTAAGTAAGAACTCAGTTTTATAATGGGGTGTATTTGATGCTAAAAAATATAAGTTTTAATGAAATAGGAACAACTCTTTTTGCCTTTGTACTTGTATATAATGGAATTAGAAAAGATAAAAGAGATGCATTTACTTTTTTATTTATGGTAGCTGCTATTATATGGCTTATCTACATGTTATGGAAAATACTAAGTGGATATATTATATGATAATTTTAAATAATTAAATAAAAAAACTATCTTAAAATCTAAAATGTATTAAACATTATAAAAGATTATTAAGATAGTTTTTTTATTTTTTATATTTAATTTTTTGAGTTTGTGATTATTATTTAATTATTTTAAATTTGTATTTTCAATGAAGTATTTAAACGTTGAATTTATTATCTGATTATATAATTTGCATCATCAATTGATTTTGATGTTCTTGATGGATCTACTGTTTTGAATTTAATCCATGTTCTATCATCAATATTTACTTCATCATTTAATTTTGCACTATTTATCATAAGATAATAAGTTTCTCCTGGTTTATAATTTGTTTTTGGTATTATTTTAATTGAATAATCATCATTCAATTCTATATCAAACTCTTTATAATTTTCTTCTTCATCGAATAATTCTATATCACAATTTTCAATAAGCTCTTTATTTATTTCTTTATTAAAGCTTATAGTCCACTCTTTATCAAGTGAAATATCTTCATATTCCTTCAATTTAATTCCGGATAATTCATAAGAAGATATATTGAATTTATATCTTGTATTTTCTAATAATTTACTATCATCTTTAGCTAATAAATTATCTGATAGATATAGATAATAAGTTTTATCTTTTTCGAAATAAGTTTCTGGTGTTATTTTTATTTTATCATCTTTGATCATATCTATTGTTATAGGCATTTTATTTCTAAAATAATCATAGATATAGATATTATCAGTATTAAATGATTCTTCTTTTATTGGTTTATTAAATTCTATTTCAAAACTCTTATCTTCTATAAAATTAGTTTCAAAAGAATTCTTTTGTCCACTAAATAGAGGATCAGGGTCACCATCTACAGGTAAACCAATTATAGAGAAATTACTAAACTTACTAACCCAAACATTTATACCAATTGGATTACCATCTTTATCATATGCAACTTCACCCTTATCTATTTTATTTTCTCCGTCCGAATGTTCTATAAATACAGCTAAAGGTGATACGAATTCATCAATTTCTTCCTTAGTTGTAGGAATATCTACATTTTTAAGTGGTACAAATATTTTAGTTAAAGAAGAATAGTTTGTACTAATTCCAACCGATACTCCTATTTTTTTGGAACCAGAAACTATACTTACTATCATCTCATCAACTTGTTTTTCTTCTTCTGGATCATCAATTTTTCTTATATTAATACTAACATCTTCATTACCATCTTCTGTTTTGATATTTTTTAATGTATCCTTTGGTATATCTAATTGTGCATTATCAGATGTAATTGTAAGGTCGATGTTATTTTCGCTTAATTTTTCAACTGATTCTTTCTTTAATGTAAAATCAGATTCATTAGCTTCTTTGCCTTGAACATCTTTTACTTGAATTATAGCTTTATTGTTTTCTGTTTCTAATGCTTTTTGAACTGTTTCTTCTGCTTTATCTTCATCAAATTCTATATTATCTTTAATTTTGCCATCTTCTTCTGTTCTTTTGATAACAACTTTAGCAGCTGTTTGATTGTCTGTTTCATCATCTTCATCATCAACGACTACATCAACTTCAATTTCTTCACCATCATCTGGTTTAGGGTCTGGATCTGGTGTTGGTGGAGATTGTCTGTTTATAGTTATTGTATAAGTTTTAGTTGTATCATCTTGTGCGGTAACCACTATAGTAACAGTATTAGAACCAACTGATAAATTGATATTATCTGAAGATATTCCTGATGTTACTTCTGTCGAATTTACTTTTATTGATTTGTGATTACTATCATTAGCAGTTGGTGTAAATTTGATAGTAGAAATTGAATTAGAAACACTCATATTATAATTTGTTTGATTACTAGAAAAAGTAGGTGATAAGCTACTTGTACTAGGAACTAAATTAGATAAAGTAGCATCTGATGATGCTTGTTCACGAGTTACATTTATAGTATAAGTCTTGCTATTTTGTGCTATAGCTAATGAATTATATATTTTATTAGTTATTAAATCTTTATTGAATTTATTATTAGTTAAATATCTATCTAAACCTCTTGAAGAACTTATTGAAGCAAATTTAGTATTAGAATGATTAAATGAAATTAAATTTTCATAAATAACAACAGTTATAGTGTTGGAACCAACATCCAAATCAATAGGGTCACAAGCTTGATCATAATCACAGCTCATATCATTAATTTTAGTATAAGAAGATGGATGGTTGCTTGATGGTGTTAATGTTAAAGTAGTAGTTGTATAAGGCACACTAACATCATAAGTTGTTGTATCCTTATCGAATGTAGGTGTTAAATTGCCTTCGCTTATAACCAGATTAGATAGTGATAAATCATATTCACGAATTACTTCGATGCTGTAAGTTTTTTGTGTTGTGCCATCTTCTGCTGTAACAACTACATCAATATTATTAATTCCCTGTGATAAATTGATATTAGATGAAGCTGTTCCAGAAGTTGTATTATTTGAATCAACTGTTATAGATGTATAATTAGCATTGTTAGCAGTCGGTGTAAAGTTAATACTATCATTTGAATACGGTAACATAATCATATAAGAAGTTGTATTAGAGTCAAAACCTGGTGATGAACTACCAGCATTAGGAACTAGATTAGATAAAGTAGCATCCGAAGAAAGTGCAGCTCTAACAACATCAACACTGTAAGTCTTAGAAGTTGTACCATCTTCAGCAGTAACTATAATATCAACATTATTACTACCAACAGATAAACTGATAGCAGAAGAAGCGCTACCTGAAGTCGTGTTATTTGAATCCACAGTTAAAGCGGAATAAGCACTATCATTAGCGGTTGGAGTAAAATTAATACTGCTTACATTATTAGCAACATTTAGCATATAAGTTGTAGTATTAGAATCAAACGAAGGGCTTAAACTACCGCTACTAGGAACTAGATTAGATAAAGTAGCATCAGTAGAAAAAGCTCTAACAACATTAACTGTGTAAGTCTTAGAAGTAGTCCCATCTTCAGCCACAACAACAATACTAACATTATTATTACCAGTAGATAAACTAATATTAGAAGAAGCACTGCCTGAAGTAGTGTTATTACCATCTACGGTTAAAGAAGTATGATTACTATCGTTAGTAGTTGCAGTAAAGTTAATAGTAGTAACATTATTAGCAACATTTAGCGTATAAGTTGTAGTATTAGAATCGAACACAGGGCTAAGACTACCGCTACTAGGAACTAAATTAGATAAAGTAGCATCAGTAGAAGCAGTAGCTCGAATAACATTAACAGTGTAAGTCTTTTGAGTTGAACCATCTTCAGCTACAACAACAGTACTAATATTATTATTACCAACAGATAAACTGACATTAGAAGAAGCACTACCAGAAGTAGTGTTGTTACCATCTACTGTTAAAGAAGAATGAGCACTATCATTAGCAGTAGGAGTAAGATTAATACTTGTAGTTGAATAAGGAACATTTACAGTATAGCTAGTAGTAGAAGAATCAAAAGAAGGACTTAAACTACCGCTACTAGGAACTAGATTAGATAAAGTAGCATCAGTAGAAAAAGCTCTAACAACATTAACCGTGTAAGTCTTAGAAGTAGTCCCATCTTCAGCCACAACAACAATACTAACATTATTATTACCAGTAGATAAACTAATATTAGAAGAAGCACTGCCTGAAGTAGTGTTATTACCATCTACGGTTAAAGAAGTATGATTACTATCGTTAGTAGTTGCAGTAAAGTTAATAGTAGTAACATTATTAGCAACATTTAGCGTATAAGTTGTAGTATTAGAATCGAACACAGGGCTAAGACTACCGCTACTAGGAACTAAATTAGATAAAGTAGCATCAGTAGAAGCAGTAGCTCGAATAACATTAACAGTGTAAGTCTTTTGAGTTGAACCATCTTCAGCTACAACAACAGTACTAATATTATTATTACCAACAGATAAACTGACATTAGAAGAAGCACTACCAGAAGTAGTGTTGTTACCATCTACTGTTAAAGAAGAATGAGCACTATCATTAGCAGTAGGAGTAAGATTAATACTTGTAGTTGAATAAGGAACATTTACAGTATAGCTAGTAGTAGAAGAATCAAAAGAAGGACTTAAACTACCGCTACTAGGAACTAGATTAGATAAAGTAGCATCAGTAGAAAAAGCTCTAACAACATTAACAGTGTAAGTCTTAGAAGTAGTCCCATCTTCAGCCACAACAACAATACTAACATTATTATTACCAGTAGATAAACTAATATTAGAAGAAGCACTACCTGAAGTAGTGTTATTACCGTCTACGGTTAAAGAAGTATGATTACTATCGTTAGTAGTTGCAGTAAAGTTAATAGTAGTAACATTATTAGCAACATTTACCGTATAAGTTGTAGTATTAGAATCGAACACAGGGCTAAGACTACCGCTACTAGGAACTAAGTTAGATAAAGTAGCATCAGTAGAAGCAGCAGCTCGAATAACATTAACAGTATAAGTCTTTTGAGTTGAACCATCTTCAGCCACAACAACAGTATTAATATTATTATTACCAACAGATAAACTGACGTTAGAAGAAGCACTACCAGAAGTAGTGTTATTACCATTTACAGTTAAACTACTATGAGCACTATCATTAGCAGTAGGAGTAAGATTAATACTTGTAGTTGAATAAGGAACATTTACAGTATAGCTAGTAGTAGAAGAATCAAAAGAAGGACTTAAACTACCGCTACTAGGAACTAGATTAGATAAAGTAGCATCAGTAGAAAAAGCTCTAACAACATTAACAGTGTAAGTCTTAGAAGTAGTCCCATCTTCAGCCACAACAACAATACTAACATTATTATTACCAGTAGATAAACTAATATTAGAAGAAGCACTACCTGAAGTAGTGTTATTACCGTCTACGGTTAAAGAAGTATGATTACTATCGTTAGTAGTTGCAGTAAAGTTAATAGTAGTAACATTATTAGCAACATTTACCGTATAAGTTGTAGTATTAGAATCGAACACAGGGCTAAGACTACCGCTACTAGGAACTAAGTTAGATAAAGTAGCATCAGTAGAAGCAGCAGCTCGAATAACATTAACAGTATAAGTCTTTTGAGTTGAACCATCTTCAGCCACAACAACAGTATTAATATTATTATTACCAACAGATAAACTGACGTTAGAAGAAGCACTACCAGAAGTAGTGTTATTACCATTTACAGTTAAACTACTATGAGCACTATCATTAGCAGTAGGAGTAAGATTAATACTTGTAGTTGAATAAGGAACATTTACAGTATAGCTAGTAGTATTAGAATCAAAAGAAGGACTTAAACTCCCACTACTAGGAACTAGATTAGATAAAGTAGCATCAGTAGAAGCAGCAGCTCTAATCGCATTAACACTATAAGTTTTTTGAGTACTACCATCTTCTGCGGTAACGACAATATCAATATTATTATTACCAACAGATAAACTTTTATTAGAAGAAGCGTTACCAGAAGTAGTACTATTACCATCAACTGTTAAAGCGGAATAATTACTATCATTAGCAGTAGGAGTAAAATTAACACTAGTAGTAGAATAAGGTAAATTTAGAGTGTAAGAAGTAGTATTAGAATCAAAAGAAGGACTAAGACTACCACTACTAGAAACTAAATTAGATAAAGTAGCATCTGAAGAAACTGATACAACAGTTACATCCAAAGAAAATGACACTGTATTAAATCCAGCTGATGAATCATAACTACCATTAGCAGAATTAGATTCTATGTCAGACGTTCCTTTTAATACAAATGTTACAACTTGATCATTTTGAAGTTCTTGATTAACAAAAGATGTAACATCAAAACTATAATTACCTGTTGAACTTATTAATTGACTATCTAAAGAAGATCCAATTGGTAACAATGACGTTGTATACGAAGAAAAATCATCTTGTGTACTACCAGCAACTTCTATTGTAGGATTTGCTGTATCATTGGTTATATCATTTACAGATATGTTTAAGGTTGCACTAGTAACTGTACCAGAACCTAGTGAAGATAAGTCATATTTAACTCTAGTTCTAAGTAATGAACCATAAGACAAACCTCCATAAAAATAACCATTTTGAACAGATGTACTACCACCATTAGTAGTAGAGCATTCAAAAGTTGCAGATGTTAATGTTGTCGCGTAAGTATTTGAATTATGGAAATTAAATAAAGTGAAAATAGTAATAAGTATCAAAAATTTTGAAAATAAAATTCTTCTTACTTTCTTTTGTTTCATTTTTTCACCACTCTTTCTTAAATTATAAAGAGTCAATATACATGCAAGCGATATAATGATTAGCATATATATTGACTGTTAACATTTGTATATATATTGAATGTCAGATAATTTAAATTACAAAGTGTTAATTGCTGTAATTTAATAATATATTTTTATGATTTTTTATTATATATTTTTATTTTTCAATTTGTATTACATAATCAGTTGTTTTACTATTTAATGTAACTGCAACTGTTATGGTATTCATTCCAGATGATAATGGAACAGATTTAGCTTGACCACTTGTAGCTGCTTCACCATTTATAGTTAAAGTTGCAGAACTATCTTCAACTGTAGCTGTTATATCTGCACTTGGATTAAATGGACGAGCTTTAGCAGATGTATAAGCAAATACTTCAGGGTCAAAAGCAGGTGTTAATCCTGCACTTGGATAACCAGAAACACTAAGAGCAGATAGTCTAGCTGCTTTTTCTTGTCTTATTAAATTAACTTCATAAATCATAGCTTCTCCTACTTGAGGTGTCACAATCACATCAACTAAGTTATCTCCATAATTAAGATTGATATTTTGGCTTGGTTGACCACTTATACAGCTTTGACCAGCAACATCAATAGTAGCATTTGAATCTTCTGATGTAGGAGTTAAATTTGCAGTATCTGTATTACTTGGAACATCAACATTATAAACTTGAGTTTGAGAACTAAAGCTAGGAACTAAACTACCAGCAGAGCATGTTAAATTAGTTAATAAATTACTAGTTGGAGCTGCTTCATTAACTCTAAATTCAACAATCGATGCTAATTGTGGATTGATTACAAGACCACTTGTAACAGCAATTCTTACGTAATTAGCTTTAACAGGTGTTATAGTTCTATTAACGACAGACATAGTACTTGTATCATGTACATTATCAACTGTAATCCAATTAACTCCATCCATACTTATATCAAAATGCATAGATCTATTGTTGTATCTTGAGTCCCAACCAGAAAAGCTCATTTGATAAACTTCATATCCATCAATAAATCGAGTTCCAGGAAGTTGGGCTATTATAGCACCTGGAAGCTTATTACAAAGCCATCTTGATGGTGGATAACTGCTATTATCCAAAATTCTTATAGCTGAATAAGGTTTTACATAAGATGTTTCAGTAACATTGATAAAGTTAAGCATAGTATTATTTTGTTGTAACGTTTGAGTTGGCATAAGAACCTCCTAAAAAATTAAGTATTTTATAAAAATTCAATAAATTTTTTCTTTTTATGTTATATATCCAAAATAAATAGGTATAAATCTTATTAAGTATAAAAATTCAATAAATTTTTAAATTAAATAAAAAATAACAATATAATAGGAGGTAATTATGGAAACGTTTTTAGGTGATATACAGCTATTCCCTTATAATTTTGCACCAAAATATTGGACAAAATGTAGTGGACAAGTTATGCCAGTAGCAAATAATGAAGCTTTATATTCTTTATTAGGAACTGAGTATGGAGGAGATGGAAGAAATACATTTGGAATTCCAAATCTACAAGGTGCAGAACCTATGCCAGGGATGGATTATTATATAGCATTACAAGGTGTTTATCCACCAAGACAATAAAAAGGAGGAATTTTAGTGGATCAAGTATATATAGGAGATATACAATTATTTCCTTTTTATTTCACCCCAAGAAATTGGGCGGAGTGTAGTGGGCAATTAATGGAAATACAAAGTAATCCAACTTTATATTCTTTATTAGGAAATAAATTTGGAGGCAATGGAAATACTACATTTGCATTACCAAATTTAGAAGATGCATCACCTATATCAGGTATGCATTATTGTATTTCAATGCAAGGAACTTATCCGCCAAGAGATTAAATAATTAGAAATAGAATAAATTTAACTTAGAATTATTTAATAGAAATATTTTAATGTTAATTTTAAAGTACTATATATATTAGATTTTATAAAAGAAAGGAATGATATAAATGTATGATGCTTTTATAGGTACAATTCAATTGTATCCATATAATTATGCGCCAGAACAATGGACTTATTGTAATGGTCAATTATTAGAAATATCTGAATATAATGCACTATATGCACTTATTGGAACTAAATTTGGTGGAGATGGAAGAACTACATTTGCAGTTCCAAATTTAAATGGAGCGTATCCGTATGATACTGATGGAGCACAGCCAGACCCTAATATGAAATACTGTATAGCTTTAGAAGGATTGTTTCCACCAAGATCATAATTAATATAATTTTTTTTAATCAAAACTTACAATCTCTAAGTAGCATAAGAGATTGGTAGTTGATTTTTGGAGTTATATATTTAAAAATAAAAATTTAGCTTTGTAATTAAAAATACAAAAGAGGCTTTTATATTGATTGATGTATCCCATAATATATTGTTTGGCGAATTAAAAATTAGCACAATATATTATGAGATGGATTTTCAATAGAGAGTCTCTTTTTGGTTTTTTCAAAATTAAAAACTTAAAAAAACTTAAAAACATGCAAAAATATTGACTTTTTGAAAATATAAACTTATAATTACTTATAACAACTTAAAATTATGCAAAAATCAAAAATATATTATATAAATAATATTAGATAATATAGAAATACATAAAGAAAAAAGATAAATAATCAAAAATAAAATATATGGAAAGCTTAAAAAGCGAAGATTGAAGGGTGATTGTATGTATCAAGATGAGAGATTAGAGATTATATTAAAACATTTAAAAGAAAAAAAAAGAATGAAGAATGAAGAAATCTATGAAATTTTGGATGCATCAAAGGATACTATAAGAAGAGATCTCATAAAATTAGAAGAACAAAATTTAATAGTTAGAATTAGAGGTGGTGCAAAATTATATTCATTTAGACCTCTTGCTAAAAATTACAATGAAAGATTATTGGAAGCTTCTAAAGAAAAAGAACTTATAGGAAAAGAGGCGTCCAAACTTATACAAGAAAATGAAAAAATAATATTCGAGTCCTCAACAACAGTACTCTCACTAGCTAAGAACATAGATAAAAAATGTGACATAATAACAAATTCAATAGATATAGCTGAAATACTTTGTGATAATGAATTTGCAAATGTAAATATGTTGGGTGGAAAATTAAATAAAAGACATAAATTCTTTTATGGACCTTCAACAATAGATTCATTATCAAAATTTCATGTAAATAAAGTATTCTTAGGTGTACTTGGAATAAGTGAAGAAGGCTTATTTCAAGATGATGAAAATGAAGGCTATATGTTAAAGAAAATGATAGAGATATCAGAAAAAGTAATAGTATTAGTAGACAATTCAAAGATAAACAAAAAAGGATTTTTTAAATTCTGTGATTTATCACAAATAGACACTATAATAACAGACAAAGAAATAGATAAAAAACTTATGGAAGTCTTAAAATCATATGAAATAGAGATTATCATCGCTAAAGATGAAAAGTAAATATTATAAAATGGGTGTTAAATAGGAGTTGGTAATATGAAACTAATAGCAATTGATTTAGATGGAACACTTCTAAATTCAAAAAAAGAAATAAAAATAGAGAATATAAATTCTATAAATAAAGCAATAAAAAATAATATACATGTAATAATAGCAACAGGTAGATCTTATCAAGATGCAAAAGCAATAATAAATTCATATGGTCTTAAATTACCGATAATAAGTGATAATGGTTCAGCAATACATGATAAAGATGGAAATTTACTTAATCTTATATACATCAATAAAGATTCGATAAGCAAGATATGCAAAAAATTAGAAAAAGATAATTATTATTATGAAATATCTACAAATGATAAAATATATTCTTATAAAAGAGGAAAAGAAATATTAAAAGAAGAACATAAAGAAATATTAACTAAAAATCCACATTTGAAAGAAGAATTAGACCATGCATATGAATTACAATTTAGCCAAAATAATATTGAATTTATAGATAGTTATGAAGATATAGTTAGTAAAGATGACAAATGTTTAGGAATATTAGGTGTTTCATTTTATAAAAATAGATTAGAAGAAGCTAAAAATAAATATAAAGAAGTAGATGAAAATCTATCAATATTTACTTCAACTACTTATAATTTTGAAATGACAAATAAGAAAGCATCAAAAGGAAATGCATTAAAATTCTACTGTGATAAATATGGTTATGATTTAGAATCCTCTATGGCTGTTGGAGATAATGGAAATGATTTTTCGATGATACAGAGTGTAGGTTTTTCTTTTGCTATGAAAAATGCAATAAAAGAATTAAAAGAAATTGCAAAATATAATACTTTGTCAAATGAAGAAAGTGGAGTATCCAAAGCGATTGAATTTTATCTAAAAGAAAATAAAATTATAACATCAGCGTAACTTTTGATATTTGACTAGGCGTGATGATGTATAATAAATGAACGGGGCTGTCAAACAAAGAGAAAAAACAATAACACACAGTATTTATTTTATCAAATACAGTATGTTGTTAGTAAATTTCTAAGTGCGACAGCCCCATTTGATTAAAGATGGTTGTTTATTAAAAAAAACTGTATTTCATAATTAAAGATGAAATAAGTTTTAATAATATCAATTATTGTCTAACATTATCAAGTATTTCATTTTGAAGTTCCTCTAAATTTGGAACATATGATTTTAATAATTTTAAATTACCACTTATTTTATACTCACCTAAAGATGCAGGAATCATTATAGTATCAAAAGTATTTAAATCCTCAAAAAAATCTTTGGATTCAATTGTTCCACTACCTTCAATCACTGTATATATATGAAATCTATCTTCATTAGATTTAAATGCTACATTACCTGTAATTTTAAATTTTTCTAATGAAAAATTCTTATCATAACAGATATAAGTTTTTTCGTAATTATCATAATATTTTTTGATACCAGTAGAATTAGTTGATTTAAGTGTTGGATCAATAACATCCAAAGCTTTATCTATATGAAGTTCACGACCTCTATCAAAATCATAGAATCTATAAGTAGTATCACTATTTTGTTGGATTTCAAGAATCAATACATCTTTCATAGTGTGAATAAGTCCGCTTTTTATAAAATAAGTTTCGCCTTCTTTTACAGTTACCTCATTAAGACAATCTTTTATACTATTATTTTTAATAGCATTTTGAAGTTCTTCTTTAGTAATATCTTTTGTTCCTAGAACTAATTTAGGATCATCATAAGTTTTTAGAATATGCCATGCTTCTGTTTTTCCAAGGTCATTTTCCTTTTCTAAAGCATAAGAATCATTTGGATGAACCTGTACAGATAAAATATTTCTAGCATCTAATATTTTTAAAAGCAGAGGAAATCTATTTAAATCAATATCTTTACCAACCAAATCAGTTTTGAATAATTCAATTATTTCCTTTAAAGTTTTTCCTTTGTAAGAACCATTAGAAACAATGCTAACACCATGATCGTGACAAGCTAAGTCCCAGCTTTCACCGATTTTTTTGTCCTTAGGACAAGATTTATGTATATTTGTTAGCATATCTCCACCCCATATTTTTTCATAAAATAGAGGTTCGAATTTTAATGGATAAAGCATAATTTCACCACCTAATAAATTTATATAGTGATTATACCCAATAAGAATAAAAAAAACTAGAAGATAAAAGCCCTATTTTTATATTCACATTAACATTTGATTAAATCAAATTTATCAAATATGATAGAATATTAATTAGACAAATTAATAGTAAAACGGAGATGATTTAATGAGCATATTAAATATAGAAAATATATCAAAGACTTATTCAGATAAAGTATTATTTGATAAAGTGAGTATGATAATAAATGAAGAAGATAAAATTGGACTTATTGGAGTAAATGGAACAGGAAAATCAACTTTTTTAAAAATAATAGCAGGAGTAGAAAGTCCTGATGAAGGTGAAATAAAAAAATCCTCAAAATTAGTAATAGAATATCTGTCCCAAAATCCAGATTATAATGGAGAAAACAAAGTATTAGAACAAGTGTTTAAATCAGATACAAAAATAATGAATTTGATAAGAGAATATGAAAATACATTAGAAGAAATTCAAAAGAATCCAACAGATGAAAAATTACAAGAAGAACTTCTAAAATTAAATACACAAATGGATATAAATGATGCTTGGAGTTTGGAAAGTCAAGTAAAAACCGTACTTACTAAGCTAGGAATAACAGAGTTTAATAAGAAGATGAAAGAACTTTCAGGTGGACAAAGAAAAAGAGTGTTTCTAGCATCTGCACTTATTACACCTTGTGATTTACTGATATTAGATGAACCTACAAACCATATGGACAATAATACGATTGATTGGTTAGAAGAATATCTAAAGAATAGAAAAGGTGCACTTTTAATGATTACCCATGATAGATATTTCCTTGATAGAGTTTCAAATAAGATAATGGAGATATTTGCAGGAAATTTATATGCTTATGATGGAAATTATTCACAGTATTTAGAGAAAAAAGTTCTAAGAGAAGAACAAAACTCTATAATAGAAAGAAAAAAACAAAGATTATTCAAACAAGAATTAGCTTGGATTAGAGCAGGAGTGCAAGCAAGAGGAACAAAACAAAAGGCGAGAAAACAAAGATTTGAAGAATTAAAAGATTCATTAAATGGGGATTCAAAAGATGATCTTGATATATCAATACCTACAAGAAGATTAGGAAATAAGATAGTAGAAGTCAAAAATCTAAAGAAATCATTTGAAGACAAAACAGTTATAAATGATTTTACTTATACTTTCCTAAAGGAAGATAGAATAGGTATTATAGGTAATAATGGAGAAGGAAAATCAACCTTACTTAATCTTATAACACATAAATTAAAGCCTGATAACGGAGAGATAGAAATTGGAGATACGGTATCTATTGGTTATTTTTCACAAGAATCAATTGAGATGGATGGTAATTTAAGAGCAATTGATTTTATAAAGGAACAAGCCGAATATGTTAGAACGAAGGAAAATATACTTATAAGTGCATCAACTATGATGGAAAGATTTTTATTTGACTCAAACTTACAATATACCTATATCTATAAGCTTTCTGGTGGAGAAAAAAGAAGATTATACTTACTAAGTGTACTTATAAAAGCACCAAATGTACTGATATTAGATGAGCCTACGAATGATTTGGATATAGATACACTAAAAGTATTAGAAGAATATATAGATGAATTTAGTGGAACTGTGCTTATAGTATCTCATGATAGATATTTCCTTGATAGAACTTGTAATAAGATATTTGCATTAAAAAATGGAGAGTTCAATGTAAATGTAGGAAATTATACTGATTTCATAGAAAAATTTAGTGATTTTAATGATGAAGAAATAAAGCCTAAGAAAGTAACTAAAGAAATAAAAAAACCTAAGACAAATAATGATTTGAAGCTTAAATTTACTTATAAGGAAAAGATTGAGTTTGAATCACTTCCAAAAGAAATAGAAGAAATAGAAAATAGATTAGAACAAATAGATGGAGAGCTTGCTGTTATAGTAAGTGATTTTGTTAAACTACAAGAGTTATCAAAGGAAAAGGATAAATTAGAAGAATCGCTTTTAGAGAAGATGGAAAGACTTGAATATTTTTATGATCTGGAAGAAGAAATAAAAGAAAATAAATTAAAAAAATAAATATATTTTTATAGGATTTTTAGATATACAACCTTATAAATTAAAAGCTTATAAGACAAAAAAGCTTATAAAATAAATTTGAATTATTTATTAGCGTGAAAGGGGTTCTTGTTTTGGATTTTATAATAAAAAGATTTGAAGAATTAGATACTAAGGAACTTTATAATATACTTAAAATCAGAAATGAAGTATTTGTAGTTGAACAAAACTGTGCATATCAAGATTGTGATGATTCAGACTATAAAGCTTACCATATGTATTTGCAGGATGAAGAAGGTATGTATGCTTATATAAGAATATTTGATAAGGATATTATTTATGATGATTATGCGTGCTTTGGTAGAGTGTTGGTCACAAAAAGACGTAGGGGAGAACAAATAGGTAGAGAGTTAGTTGCTAAAGCTGTTGAATTTATAAGGGATGAATTAAAGATAAACAATATAAAAATATCAGCTCAGGAATATCTAACTAAATTCTATGAAAGCTTTGGGTTTGAAGTTAATTCAGAGGTTTATTTGGAAGACGACATACCACATGTTAAGATGGTTGCGTCATTTGATAAAGAAAAATAAATTAATTTATATTATTAAAAAATGCTAAAATTCATAAAATAAATTTATGAGTTTTAGCATTTTTTTTATTTTATTAAGATAGCAAATTTCAGTAACTATTGTGCTTTAGACATCTGTATTTTAGATATTTCTTCTTTGATCAAATCCATATTATCAACACCCCATTCATACATCATATCAAGAATCGGTATAAGTGTTTTACCTCGATTTGTAAGAGTGTATTCAGTTTTTGGAGGAATTTGATTATAGACTTTTTTGTGAACTAAGTCGTAAGAAACAAGTTCTTTTAGCTGATTGCTAAGCATTTTATGAGTTATATTATTTAGTTTTTTCTTTAATTGTCCATACCTTAATACTTCTTCTTCGTATATATGCCAAAGAATAACTAGTTTCCACTTGCCCGCAATTGTATTCATAGTAAATTCCATCGGACAAGTACATCTTAGATAGTTTTCTTGTGAGCTTGATTTAGACATTATTACAACTCCCTTTTTAATTAATATATAAATTATATCACTAGAAGTCGTTTTCAAAAAGTTTTTGCGAATTAATACAAATATTTATAACATAAAAAATACCCTTTTCAAATTCATATCAGATTTCCATTATTCAATTTGTAGATTTTTTTGGGGTATGTTCAATTTTAAATTTACTGTTAACATATTTTATAGATATATATTTATTTTCTTGATCAATTATCCCCTTCCTAGCAATTTCAACTTTTTTAAAAGTTCTACTTCTGCTTCTAATCTTCGATTTTTTTCATTTAATTTCTTCAATTCTAATTTATATTTTTTTTCTAATGTTAATTCTTCTTCTTTTTTATTTATTCCACGTTTATCTTTAAGTGAGTCTTCGCCACCCTTTTCAAACTTTTTTACCCAACTATATATTTGTTGATATGAAACATTGTATTTTTCAGCAGTTTCACCATAATTGTTCATATTAGCAATACAATAATTTACGATTTCTAATCTTTCTTTATATGTGGTTTTTCTTCCTTTATTCATAGGGTTGATCAATCCTTTCACACTTGTTTTTAGCTCTCTATGATTATTATAATTGTTAATCCACTTTCTTAAAACACTTGGATCAGATATTTCATATTTTTTTGATACTTCAATTAATTAAGCGATAGCTTATTAATCTTAAAATCTTCAAGAATTTTTAATTTTTCTTCAAAAGTATACGTCTTTTTTTTAGACATAAAAAATACCCCTTTCAAATTCATATCAGATTTTCATTATTTAATCTGTAGATTTTGTTGGGGTATGTTCATAAAATGTAAAAGTTCAATAATACCTATAAATAGAGATTTGATAATAGTACCAAAATTTCAAAACATAAAATGTAAAAGTTCAATAACTGTCACAACTGCTTTCTTTAGAAGGAAATCTTATTTCAAAACATAAAATGTAAAAGTTCAATACAATATCATATACAAAGGTATTGTTAGTAAAAAGAAATTTCAAAACATAAAATGTAAAAGTTCAATTAATGCTAGCCTTCAATTACCTCCTAATAAAGCAGAATTTCAAAACATAAAATGTAAAAGTTCAATCGGTGGAAGATTACCGATTAGAGTAAATTATATTTTATTTCAAAACATAAAATGTAAAAGTTCAATTAACAAGGGAAAGCCTATTCATGTTAAAAAAATAGAATTTCAAAACATAAAATGTAAAAGTTCAATTATTTTTAGTCTATCTTAATTGATAGGCTTTTTTTAATTTCAAAACATAAAATGTAAAAGTTCAATCATAGCTTCTATAAAGACTAATGTAAAAACTTTTTCATTTCAAAACATAAAATGTAAAAGTTCAATATAAAAACCATATCTTTTAGTTCAGTCAAATCTAAAATTTCAAAACATAAAATGTAAAAGTTCAATTAAAAATCCTTTTCTTAAATAAATTTATTAGAAATATTTCAAAACATAAAATGTAAAAGTTCAATTGATCAATTAAATATTTTTTTTAAGGTTAGACTTACATTTCAAAACATAAAATGTAAAAGTTCAATAGATTCAATTGGCAAATACAACTGGTATAATTGACAGATTTCAAAACATAAAATGTAAAAGTTCAATTATAAAAGTATCATTAAATGGAATTGTAGTTGGTGAATTTCAAAACATAAAATGTAAAAGTTCAATAGTTTTATGCAGATTATGAAAAATTCAAGGTGATTGATTTCAAAACATAATGAACAGAATCCAATTAGTACTACATTTTTAAATAATAAAAAACATATTCTATGAATATCTAAAAGCCAAAGGACTTTTAGCATCTAATTTTTTTTGTAATCTATCGTTGTTGTAAAAATTTATATAATTTTCAATATCTCTTTTAAGAATATCATAATCTTTATATTTATTCAAATAATATTTTTCACTTTTTAGTATGCCAAAAAAACCTTCCATCGGTGCATTATCAAGACATCTCCCAACTCTGGACATACTATGTGTTAAACCATATTTATTTATTTTCCAAAAAAATCCATGCGATGTGTATTGAAACCCTCTGTCACTATGAATAAGAGGCTTTTCGCCATTTAATTCTTTTAATGCCAAATCTAAATTTTCAAAAACAAGCTTATTATTATTGCTATGACCTACAGTATATGCAACTATTGAGTTATCATAAAGATCTATAATTGCACTTAAATATGCCTTCTTATTTACTCCATATTTAAATTCAGTAACATCTGTTAGCCATTTTTCATTAGGTCTATTAGCATAAAACTTTCTATTTAGAATATTTTCAGAAACATGTTGTTGTGTTGTTTTTCTATAAAAATATTTACGTTTTCTTCTTATCACACTAAGTAAATTATTTTCTTTCATTATTCTGTAAACACGCTTATGATTAACCTTTATACCGAGCCTATCGGCTATATTTAATGTCATTCTTCTATAGCCATAAATAGAACCATTTTCCTCATGAATTTCTTTTATTGTTTTTAGAATCAATTCATTTTCTTTAAAGTTTTTTGTAGTTTTTTTATTCAACCATTTGTAATAAGAAGACCTTTGTACATTTGCAATTTCACACAATAGTTTTATAGGAAATTTAAATTTAGTGTTAACATATTTTATAGCTATATATTTATTTTTTTGATTAATCATCCCCTTCCCAGCGATTTCAACTTTTTTAAAAGTTCTACTTCTGCTTCTAATCTTCGATTTTTTTCATTTAATTTCTTCAATTCTAATTTATGTTTTTCTTCTAATGTTAATTCTTCTTCTTTTTTATTTATTCCACGTTGATCTTTAAGTGACTCTTCGCCACCCTTTTCAAACTTTTTTACCCAACTATATATTTGTTGATATGAAACATTGTATTTTTCAGCAGTTTCACCATAATTCTTCATATTAGCGATACAATAATTTACGATTTCTAATCTTTCTTTATATGTGGTTTTTCTTCCTTTATTCATAGAGTTGCTCAATCCTTTCGCACTTGTTTTTAGCTCTCTATGATTATTATAATTGTTAATCCACTTTCTTAAAACACTTGGATCAGATATTTCATATTTTTTTGATACTTCAATTAAAGATAAGTTTGAAGTTAAATAGTCTTTAACAGCAATAGTTTTAAACTTTTTCGTATAAATTTTTTTCTTTTTACAGGGCAGAAGCCCCTCTTTTCCATGCTTTTCGAAGCTATAGAACCATTTATAATAAGTTGTTGTTGTAATACCTATTTTAGCCACATATTTTCTAAGCGATAGCTTATTAATCTTAAAATCTTCAAGAATTTTTAATTTTTCTTCAAAAGTATACGTCTTTTTTTTAGACATAAAAAATACCCCTTTCAAATTCATATCAGATTTTCATTATTTAATCTGTATATTTTGTTGGGGTATGTTCAGCAATTTCTCTTTAATTTCAAAACATAAAATGTAAAAGTTCAATGCATAGATGTTTAAAAGATGGTTGGATTACTCTTTCATTTCAAAACATAAAATGTAAAAGTTCAATACTCTTAGTCTTTATAAGAATGGAAATAATAACAAATTTCAAAACATAAAATGTAAAAGTTCAATCTTATCAAAATATCTATTTTTATTACTATCTACACCATTTCAAAACATAAAATGTAAAAGTTCAATCCTTGAAAAGACAAGGTTCTTATATTTAGGGCTTTTTTTATAAGTAAGCAAATTACCTATACATATATAATACCACAAAAATAATTGGGGTGATTATTAATTTTTTGTAATTTTATACTTTTTCGGCTCATTTCATTACTAATACTATTATACACAAGTTGGCACAAAAAAAACACCCCGATTTTTAATTTTAGATGTCTTTTATAGAAGAACATAAAAAAACAAAACCCAAAGCCATAAAAACTTAAATATTTATTACAAACAAAGCGAATATGATAAATAAAAATATAAATGGTTATAAGCATATAAGAACAAAAAACTATGAAAGTGGTGTTTATAATGCTTAACTTAGAAGATATTATTAACAATAAGAATTTATATTACGCACACAAAAAAGACAGTTACAAGGAAGAAAAACTAGAAGAACATCAACAACTATCTTTAAAATATTTTGACAAACTAATTAAAGCTAAAAATTTAGATAAAATAATTGATAACTTTTTTAGTGGATTTTTTTGCAACAAAGACAACAAAGACTTGTTTAATGATTTAATAAAAGAAGCAATATATTTTCATGACATAGGAAAGATAAATACTTCATTTCAGACAAAAAAGATGAAGAACAAAAACTTCAAAAACAAAAGCACCTACACAGATCACAGTCTAATATCATCATTATTATTTTTGGATATTCAAATCAACAAAGCTAACAATATTGAAGAAGATAAAACTATATATATACTACTTGCTTTTATTTTTTCATACATGATATCAAGACATCACGGTTATTTACAAGGGTTAGAAAAGTTTTTTGGCAAATTAAATAATATAAATGAAATGATTAATGAAAATAAAATAGATATAAGAGATTACAAATACAAAGATAGATTAAGAAGTTATAGTTTTGAAAACATAAATAATCAAATATATAAATTTTTAAAGAAGTACAAAGAAAAGAGTATGAAGTTTTATATAATTTCAAAATTTATATATGCATTAATTGTAGAATGTGATTTTTATGCAACGAGCGAATATATGAGTGGTACAAAGACTGATGATTTTGGAACAATTAATGACATTGATAAGTTTGCTAAAGGATTTTATAATAGCAAAATAATACAAAATATATATAAGTACAAAGATTACTTAGATAACAAGGGGAGTTCTCCATTTATAGATGGTTCGATAAATAATTTAAGATCTAAGATGTTTGTCGAAAGCGAAAGGAATATAATAAAAAACAAAGATAAAAATATATTTTACTTAGAAGCACCAACTGGTAGTGGAAAAACTCTAAATTCAATTAATTTAGCATTAAAAATGATTGAGAATAATAGTGATTTAAATAAGGTTTTTTATGTATTTCCATTCAATACTCTTGTTGATCAAACTGCTACTGTTTTAGAAGGATTTTTTGATCAGAAAAATATTGCGAAGATAAATTCAATAACTAAAATAAAACAAAATAATAAAAAAAATAAGGATGAGAGTGAATTTGAATCTGAAGAAACATCGTATCTAAACAGATTGTTCTTACATTACAAAGTGATTTTAACTAGCCATGTGCAATTTTTTAATTGTCTAACTAAAACTTCAAGAGAGTCACATCTCCCATTTTCGCACTTAGCAAATTCTGTTGTCATACTAGATGAGATTCAAAGTTACAAAAATCTGATTTGGAAAGAAATTATAGAGATTATAAAGGCTTATTCAAGGCTTTTAAATATAAAATTTATAATAATGTCAGCAACTTTACCAAAATTAACGGATTTGACTAAGAATAATAATGATAATACAATATGTGATTTGATTGATGATAGCTTTTTGTATTTTAACAATCCTTTATTTAAAGATAGAGTATCTTATGATTTTTCATTATTAGAAAATAAAATTGATAAAGAAAAATTATTACAAAAAGTTTTGGAATACAAAGATAAGAGAGTTTTGGTTGAGTTTATAAATAAAATTGAAGCTAGAAAATTTTATAATTTATTAAAAGAAAGAGATATAGATAATATATATGAACTTTCAGGAGATGATAATGCTCTATATAGAAGAAATATAATTTCAATATTAAAGAAAAAAGATAAAAATAATCATGAATTTATGCATAAAAATATTATATTAATAGCAACACAGGTTATTGAGGCTGGAGTTGATATTGATATGGATATTGGATTTAAGGATTGTTCATTAATTGATAGTGAAGAACAATTTGTAGGTAGAATAAATAGATCTTGTAGTAGGCAAAATTGTAAGGTGTATTTTTTTGATTATTATGATGAAACAAAGATTTATAAAAATGATATAAGAATAAATTTTTCGCTAAAAGATAAAAAAATAAGAGAATATTTTATAAACAAGGATTTTGGGAATTACTTTGCTAAGGTATTAGAGAAATTGGAAATTGAAAAGCAAAAAGCTAACAAAAATTCCTTTGAAATATTTAAAGAGAGTCTTATTAATTTAAATTATTCTAGGGTTGAAAAAATACTTAAATTGATAGATCAAAATGATTTTAGTTTGTTTATTAATTTTAGAATATATGATAATGAAAATAAAGTTTATATTCAAGGTAAAGATGTTTTTGATGAATATAGAAATATTATTAATGATAAAAATATGCCTTATGCTAAAAAGCAAATCAAGTTATCTAAATTGAGTCAAAAGATGTCCTATTTTATTTTTAATGTAAAAGAATTAATTGATTATGATTGTGAGATAGGAGGAATTTACTATATTAATGATGATAAAGGATTTATTTTGGATGGTAAATTTAATAGAGATAAGTATAATCAATATACGAAGGGTTACAAGATGGAAGAAGTTTTGTTTATATAACAAGACTTCTTTTAGCTTTTTAGTTTCCAAATAGCAAAACAAATGGTAAAATATATATCATATTTACAAAATATTTATGAAAGGGGTGTATTGTCATAAATAAATTTAAACTTTGGAGTTTGGGATTTATAGCTACAATATTGTCTTGTTTATCTGCATTTCAAATATTATTGTTTTCACCAAAAATAATGAATAGAATAGAAAATGCAAATATTCATGTTAGAACTGGTCTTACAATGTTTTTGATTATATCTTTTTTAATCAGTATTGTATTTATAATGATAATTATTAGAATTGCAGTATTAAATAGAGAGAGATTAGATCAAAGAGTAGAGTTTGAACTTTATATTTTAAAAAAAGATGGAGTTATAGACAATATAATAAGAATTTTTAGTTATTTTGCTATTATATATTTATTTAATTATTATTTTAATTTACCAAAAACAGCATATTTGTGGGAGCGAACTTTTATTATTTCATTTTCTATTATGATATTTTTCTATTCTATATATTTTTTAGACTTAAGAAAGTTAAGAAGAGAAAAGTATAGAAATTATTGCTGAATTTTTAATTTATAATATAAATATATCAAAATTTTATTATGGATGAGGTGTTTTATGTTTTATTACGAATTATCAAATGAAATTATACCAAGTGTAGATATTGATGCAAAGGTATTACATATGAAGCTATCAAGATATATAAACTTTTCAATGAATCAAACACAGTTTTTGAGAGATTTACATAATGAACAAAAGATAAAATTATATTGTTATGATTATTTATATCCTATTGAAAGAGACGGTGTTTATAAAAAAAATAGAGTGTATAAATTTAGATTAAGAACTCCTGTTTTGGATATTGCTAATAATTTCAGCAAAGCTTTTTTGATGACTCAAAATGATGAGTTTAGAGTTATTACATCAAATAAAAGAAAGATGCAATTTAGATTTGTAAAACAAATATATACTATAACTCCAGCGATATGTACTTTAGGGGATAGATATTGGAAAAGAGGAGAACGACTAAGCCTTATTGAAGAACAAATAAAATCTAATTTATATAGTAAGTATGAGGAATTATTTGATGAAGAAATTAATAATGAAGAGTCTTTTATGAGTTTTATATCTATTACAAATAGAAAGGATATAGTTATGAAATTCAAACAAGGTAATTTGATTGCAAATAAGTTTGATATAGGTATAAATGAGGATGAATTTGCTCAAAAAATGGCTTATTTGATTGTTAGTACTGGACTCTTGGAAAAAAATTCAAGTATGGGTGCAGGATTTTGTAATTATAAATAAAAAATGACAAAAAGAGGCTTATTAATGAAAATAGATTTAGATTTTAATTCTTTGGAAAATAAAATTGAAAAATTGAAATTAAAAGAAAACACTAAAAAATTATTTTTTGATAAAATTCATAAATTAAAAATCAAAAATCCACATAAGTATAATATATATTTTAAGAGTTTTGATATGAAAAAATTAGAAACAAAACTTAAATTATCAGATATATCTTTAAAGTATTTATATTATAAAAATGAATTAAAGGATATAATCATTAAAATGAATTTACGATATGAAAATGATATGATTGTACAGATTAGAGATGAAGAACTTGATTGTATATTAAATTTTGAAGTATCTTATACATCGGACGGAGAATACATATCAAGTATTGTTTTATTAGGACATTTAGATGATATAAAAATTGATATATAGTGGAGGATATTTTATTTTGGTCAAAAATATAAATGATTATTTAGTTAGTTACAATATTGAATCAAGAAGTATAAATTCTTTTTGGACATATATGAGTAGTTGGAAAAAAGATGACTATGAAGATTATATAGAATTTTTGCAAGAGATAAAGCTAGATGAAAGAAAATTAAATAGGGATTTTGTAAAATTAAATAAAGAATTTATAGAATTAAATATTTATTATGATGAAAATGAAAATAGAAATAATTATAGTGATTATTTTTCTATTTCTTTTGCAGTAGAAATAGAAAATAAGAAATTTTTTAGTTATAATGCCTGTTATACAAAGACTGGAAAATCGAAAGATGATTTTATAAAAATAATATAAAAAGATGATAGGATTTAAGAAAAAAAGTATTTTGAATCCTATCATCTTTTGCTTTTTTTATTGATAAGCTTTTATTTTTTTCATCAGATTAATATGTTTTATATCATTTTTATAATTTATTTTTGCTCCAGCGTTTAATGATAATTGATGTTTAAATTCAAAATGTTCAATCCAATTATGTTTTTTTCCATCAAATGCTTCATTAAACGTATAATTAAGTGAATTTTTTTGGAATTTAATATATTCGCCATCTACTTTAATTTTTGATGTATCTATTGCCATAAGTGCATATTGTGCTAAATCAATTTCTTTTGCATCCCATAATTCCTTACACATTGATACGAACTCATCATGTGTCAAATTAGTCACATCATATTTTTTTGCTATTTTCACATATATATTATCTTCATTTGTATCATTTTCTTTTATACTATGCTCTGCTTTTTTAATTTCTTTACCAATTTCAGTTTTTTTAATTCCCTTAAAATTATTAATACTACTTCCTATATTTGATATCACAAAAACTCCTCCTATGCTAATTGTTTTGTGAAATTATCTTTTGCTTTTTTTATTGATAGGCTTTTATTTTTTTCATCAGATTAATATGTTTTATATCATTCTTATAACTTATTTTTACTCCAAACTTTAATGACAATTGATGTCTTAATTCAAAATGTTCAATCCAATTATGTTTTTTTCCATCAAATGCTTCATTAAACGTATAATTAAGTGAATTTTTTTGGAATTTAATATATTCGCCATCTACTTTAATTTTTGATGTATCTATTGCCATAAGTGCATATTGTGCTAAATCAATTTCTTTTGCATCCCATAATTCCTTACACATTGATACGAACTCATCATGTGTCAAATTAGTCACATCATATTTTTTTGCTATTTTCACATATATATTATCTTCATTTGTATCATTTTCTTTTATACTATGCTCTGCTTTTTTAATTTCTTTACCAATTTCAGTTTTTTTAATTCCCTTAAAATTATTAATACTACTTCCTATATTTGATATCACAAAAACTCCTCCTATGCTAATTGTTTTGTGAAATTATCTTTTGCTTTTTTTATTGATAGGCTTTTATTTTTTTCATCAGATTAATATGTTTTATATCATTCTTATAACTTATTTTTACTCCAAACTTTAATGACAATTGATGTCTTAATTCAAAATGTTCAATCCAATTATGTTTTTTTCCATCAAATGCTTCATTAAACTTATAATTAAGTGAATTTTTTTGGAATTTAATATATTTGCCATCTACTTTAATTTTTGATGTATCTAATGTCATAATTGCACACTGTCCAGAGTCAATTTCTTTAGCCTTTCTTAATTCATGGCACATTGATACGAACTCATCATGTGTCAAATTAGTCACATCATATTTTTTTGCTATTTTTACATATATATTATCTTCATTTGTATCATTTTCTTTTATACTATGTTCTGCTTTTTTAATTTCTTTAAAAATTTCAGTTTTTTTAATTCCCTTAAAATTATTAATACTACTTCCTATATTTGAAATCACAAAAAAACCTCCTATGATAATTGTTTTGTGAAATTATCTTTTGCTTTTTTTATTGATAGGCTTTTATTTTTTTCATCAGATTAATATTTTTTATATCATTCTTATAATTTATTTTTGATCCAAACTTTAATGACAATTGATGTTGTAATTCAAAATGCTCCATCCAATTATGTTTTTTTCCATCGAATGCTTCATTTATCTTATAATTAAGTGAATTTTTTTGGAATTTAATATATTCGCCATCTACTTTAATTTTTGATGTATCTATTGCCATAAGTGCATATTGTTTTAAATCAATTTCTTTTGCATCCCATAATTCCTTACACATTGATACGAACTCATCATGTGTCAAATTAGTCACATCATATTTTTTTGCTATTTTTACATATATATTATCTTCATTTGTATCATTTTCTTTTATAATATTTTCTGCTTTTTTAATTTCTTTACTAATTTCAGTTTTTTTAATTCCCTTAAAATTATTAATACTACTTCCTATATTTGAAATCATAAAAACCCCTCCTATGCTAATTTGTTTTGCTATTTTTTATATCGGTTTTGAAAAAAACTATTTAAGTCCTAATTTTTCATTAATACCAATTTACTATAATATATTGTTAAATTGTAATTCTAAGGTTTTATATGTTTCTTTTTTACTTATTTTTGATGAAATATAATCTAAAATATTATAAAATTTAAATACAAATAAATATTTTTTGTATTATTCTAATATAATTATATTGTTTTCAAAATATAATTATCAAAAAATTATAATAGGGGTGAGATTAAATGAAAAAATTAATTAAAATATTTTTGTTTATATTCTTAATAACAATTAACTTTGAGAGTACATTTGCACAAGAAGAACTTAAAGTAGAAAAACTAGAGAAAAAAGAAGAATTAAAAATACCTAAATTAGAAAAAAAAGATTTGGATTTTATAATAAAAGATTTAAAAGATAAGCAAAGTAAACTAAAAATGAGTTCAAAAGGACAAGCTCAATCACTAACATATTTAGAAGTTTATGCAGTTGCATCGAATGAATATGGTGCTTATGAGATGATTTCACCAGATCAAAAAGAAACAATTGGAGACCATGGTGGTGGTATGTATATATTAACTGCTGAAATAGGACATAGTTTACCTAGTTTACAATATGCAAAACTATATTCAACTAGATTAGGTATGTTAAAGGAACAATCATTAGATTTTAATCATGATAATGAAGTTGATGGATGGATTAGATGGTGGGACGCAGAATATTCAGATGGCGGAAGATTTACGTACAAAGCAACTTCTGTTAACTGGCCTGTAACTACTATGTCTGATACACTTTATATAAAATAAGTTAAAATGTAATACAAATTATTTATTTGTTCGTTCAAAATTATAAAAAAGTAGAAAGCTTAAAATTTTTTTTAAGTTTTCTACTTTTTTAATTTTTAAAATAATAAAAGTATTATATATTACATCAAATCAATATTGTAATTTCCGATAAAATCTAATAAATTCATATTGAAATCAAATATTAATTTTTCGTATTCATATTTTGATTTAGAATAATCATTATATTCATCATTTAAATCTGTAAGACTTATCTGTCCATTTTCGTATTGTTTTTTTGCCAAATCATATTCCAAAGTTTTTAAATCAAGCGCTTCCTTTTTTATATCTATATTTTTTCTTTGATTCATTAGATTTTTAAGTTCATATGATATATCACTTTTTAAACTATCTTTAAAGTTTTCATATTCGATTTTTGATTTATTCATAGAGATTTTTTTTGTTCTTGCTTCAACTGAAATTTCAGAAAGAGCTACAATATAGGAATTATACTCTCTTTCGCTTAAAATGCTGTTTAGCTTAGCGTTTAAATAATCTATATTATTTAATAAATTAAATTGATAAATATCTTCAAAATCCAACTCGTCTAAATTAGAGTTATTAATATCTAAATCATAACTAATATCAATATCCAAAGAAATATCTCTTCCAAGTAAAATATTTAGTTCTTCTCTTTTTTTGTCCAAAGAATCTATTGAATTTTGATAACTTAACTGTGCAGATTCATAATTATTCTTTAGTGAATCAAATTCTAATTTTGATATAGCTCCTTGATTTAATTTACTGGAAGCTAAATCAAAATTCAATTTTTGATTATCTAAATCAGCTTTTGATTGTTCTAATAAATTTGTTTGATAAATGTATTCATAAATAGATTTTTTGATTTTAGTTGTTTGAAGTGATTTAGTTTGACTTGAATACAAATCGAGTATTTTTTTACTGTAATCATATTTGATTTTTAGAGTTTCTATTTCTACTTTGCTAAGATCATTTTCTTCTGATTTATCAAGTTGTTTTTTTAAATCATACAAATTTACTTTTTTGCTTTCAATATCTAACTGACTTTGCATTATTTGAGGGCTATTTTCCAAAGCAAGCTCAATAAGTTCATCAACGCTATAAGCATTAACAAATGAAATATTTAAGCTAAGGAAAACTACGGTTGATATTAATATTTTACTCATGAATTTAATCATAATTTCACCACCTAATTTTTATCTTAATTAAATTGTATTTATAAATTGTTAGGCTATTTTTTTGAAAATGTGATGATTTTTTAAGAACTTAGGCGAAGATATATTATTAGATAGTTCAAAGTGGTATATTAAAATTAATAGGATGTGATTATATGAAGATATTGATTGTTGAAGATGAACAAAAGATGAGAATCGCTATAAAAAAATACATGCTAAAAGAAGGTTATGAGGTTTTTGAAGCTAGTGATGGCAAAGAAGCTTTGGAAGTATTCTTTTTTAACGAAATAGATTTTGTACTACTTGATGTAATGCTACCAAAATTGGATGGTTGGAGTGTATTAAGAAGGATTAGAGAAGAATCAAATGTACCAGTAATAATGGTTTCAGCTAGAGGTGAAGAATATGATAGATTATTTGGTTTTGAACTTGGAGTTGATGATTATATTACAAAGCCATTTAGTCCAAAAGAGCTTATAGCAAGAATCAAAGCTATAAATAAAAGAATGAATTTAAAGGAATTAAATAAGACAAATAATCATATTATAGAGTTTGAAAACCTCAAAGTTAATATTAATTCAAATGAAGTATTTGTAGAGGAAGTAGAGGTTAAATTAACCCCAAAGGAATATTCATTGCTTATTTTTTTGATGCAAAATAATGAGATGGTATTTTCAAGAGAGCAGTTATTAAATAAAGTTTGGGGATATGATTTTTATGGAGATCTAAGAACTGTAGATACTCATATCAAGCAATTAAGAGATAAATTGGGACAATCAAAGCAAATGATAGCAACAGTTTGGGGTAAGGGTTATAAATTTAAGGGGGAAAAATGTTGAGAAGTATTTTGTCTAAATTATGGCTTTTTATTATGGCTTTGGTGATTGTTATTTTACTTGGATTTTGGTTTTTTAACATAACTTTATTAGATAAATTCTATATTAATGATAGAATAAATTCTTTTTATGAAAGAGGAGAAACTCTAGGAGAATTTATAAAGGAAGATCAATTTAGTGAGTCTTTAAGAGTTTATAAGATACCAAAGGATATGGAAATGATTGATGAAAATGTAGAAAATAATAAAAATATTTTAGTTGAAAATCAAACAGCAGATTTAGTAGCGTCAAAGGTTATAAGAATTGAGAAAATAGATGCCTATGATATTTTAAGACCAATAGAAAAGCATCCACGAAATGAACTTTTTTATTATTTTACTGATGATGATTTAAATAAAATGTATTTTAGAAAGCTTATATTAAGCAATGATATTTCCAATAAAGATAATATTGATTCTAATAATATTATAATAAAACCTAGTGATACTATAGAATCTGATGATAATACTAAAGAAAGCGAAAAAATAGTATTAAATCAAAATGGGGATTTTCATTTTCCTTTTTTCATAGAAAAAGAAAGAGATAATATTGCACAAAAAATTAAAACAAAGGAAAAATTCAATCTAATAGGAGCGTTAGATAGAGGTGATAAGACTCTTAAATCAATAATAATTGGTGTTCCTGTAAAAAAAGATGATGAATTATTAGGTTATATATTTTATTATTCAGTAGTTCAAAACTTATCTACTGCAACGGATGTGCTAAAAAAACAATTTGCATATATGGGGATAATTTCGATTTTCATAGCGTTTATTTTTGCCTATATAATTGCAAAATACTTTACAAAACCGATAAAGAAGATGCAAAAGATAACAGACGAAATAACAAAAGGAAATTATACTAAAAAAGTTGAATTTAGTTCAAAAGATGAAATAGGAATGTTAGCATCTAGTATAAATAATATGGCGTTTGAACTTGCTAAGGTTGAGAATTTAAGACGAGATTTGATTGCTAATATTTCTCATGAATTTAAAACACCGCTAACCCTTATAAGAACTTATTCTGAGATGATTAGAGATATTGATATGGATGATAATGAGGCAATAAATGAAGATATAGATACAATACTTGAACAGACAAATAGGTTAGATACTATGGTTAAGGATATTTTATATCTATCTAAATTAGAATCGCATAATGTGGAACTTGAAATAGAAGATATAAATTTAAATGAGTTTTTTTATAGCTTAAAAGAAAATATAAAACCGTTTTTGGATGAAAAAAATATCAAATTCAATTTATCTTGTGATAAGAATCTAAAGATTAAGGCTGATTATAATAAGTTATTTCAATGTGTGCTTAATATATTAATCAATTCGATAAATCACAGCGAAAATGATAAGAATTTATTTGTAGATATTATAAAAGAGGATAAAATTATAATAAAAATTAGAGATGAAGGCATTGGGATAAAGAAAGATGAATTAGATTCGATTTGGGAAAGATTTTATAAAACTGATAAATCGAGAAGAGAAGGGGGACAAGGTACTGGGCTTGGAATGAATATAATAAAAAATATATTAGATTTGCACGGATTTGATTATAAATTAGAAAGTGAATATGAAAAAGGAACTTCTTTTTATATCTATATTGATTGATTATATTTATAAAATAAGCACAAGGAAACCTTCGTTTTATCTTGGTTGCAGTTTTTATTAATTAAAATTAAAGCTATATATATTGGTTTTAAAATAAGTGTTGGTGAAATATCCAACACTTATTTTTTTTGTCCCAAATAGATAGCTTTAATTGGTGCAAATTTAAATTCTTTATTATCTTTTTGATAAATAGTTAATGGTGCAAATTCATAAGTAAAATATTCTTTTGATTTATTAAATTTAATATAAAATTCTAATACATCGTCTTTAGAAAATATCTTATTTTTATAATTATTAATTTCTTTATCATTTAGTTTTGCAGTTATGCTTTCTATATATTTTTCAAAATCATCAAAATATAAATCATTTAATTTTATATCATCATCATTAAATGAAATTTTAAAATTATAAGAATTTAAGGCAAAATGAAGTCCAGAACTACTTGATAGCGAAATTAGCTTTGGATTTTCTTTTAATATATCTAATTTGATTTTACCGATTTTATATATTTTATCGTTGATTTTTAATGAATCTATATTTATAGTTTTTTTATCTTTTAATTCTTTAGAGAAATTCATAAATAAAACAATGGTTCTTATATTATCTTTTTTATTTATAATTTTTTTGAAACTTCTTTTTGAATCACCCAAAATTTCGCATTTATTTATATCGAAATAATCTGTAACATCAGTTGAATTATTAAGAAGCCTAATTTTTTCTTTTGGGTTTGGTATCAACTGTTTCTTTTTGGCTTTTATAATTTCCTCGTTGTTATCAATATAATCTAATTGAAGTAAGACTATTTTGTCTTTTGCTATTGGTAAATAGCTATTTAAAGATAGAAATTTTGAGTTACTTCCTTGATTTTTGAGATTAAAGAATTGTAATGTAAGACCAAGGATGATGATTAGAAATAAAAACATATAAAGTTTCCACTTTGAATTTAAAGTATATTTTTCCATAATTACCTCCTAAGTAAATAATAACATATAAATATTTTATATGAGTAATATTTTACGGATTTATTTTAGATAAATTATTAAATTTTTGACTTAAATATAGCTAGTATTTGATGCATTAATAAAGAAATATAGATATAGCATAGAAGAAAATGTTTTAGTAAGTTAGTGCTTTAATTGTATAAAAAACATATATATTGTATTTTTATACATAAAGGGATATAATCTGCATGAAGGGGGGATTAATATGAATAAACTCAAAAATATGAAATTCATATTAGTTATTATAATTTTTATATCAATACTTTCGTTTTTGCCAAAGAGAGATTTGAGTAATGGGTTAAAAGAGGCTAAATTCTTGCCTACAAGTGGTTATTTGGGGTTAAATAATGGGGATAGTTTTTCGTTAAGATTAGATTTTTTGGATAATAAAGTAGAAACAATAAAAGAAGATGATGTATTTGATTTGTTTTATGATAACAAAGATTTAGCACAAGCTTTTGATATTAAAGATTGTGAAATTACGGATCTTGAAGAAGGTACGCAAAAACAAAAACTTCTAAGAGTGAATCACAAAAAATGTATAGAGTTAAATTTAGCATTAAAAGATAATATAAAAGATATAGAAACGATTAAGATAAATAAATTAAAGATAAATGATAAGATTTATAAAATAGGAGATATAAAAATAGCGTTATTGGGCGAAAAAGAACTAACTGATTTTGATTCTATTGAGCATGTTACAAATATAAAGGATGATTCGAATAATTATTACTTTGAATCAGTATGTAATTGTGAAAATGTAAAAATAAAAAATATATATTTGGATATGTTTGATGATTTTAAGGAAGAGATGATTGTTGCGGTTAATGATAAGGAAGTGACAAATTACAAAGATATTGAATTAAAAAAAGGCGACAAAATCAGTATAAATATTGCATTAAATAAATCAAAGAATTATCATTCATATATTTTTGCTCCAGTTATAGAATATAAAAATGATGAAAAAACATCAAAGTATTCACCTAATTTCAGCACATATTTTGATAGTTTTTAATTAATTTATATAAAATTATAAAATATAAATTAGGAATTTAATTAGGCTGTTATATTAAAATAACAGCCTAAATTTTATTTGGTTAAATTTTTGCTAAATTAAGTTTTTTAGAACTTCTTTGATGTTTAAGCTTTATTTCAAGTTTAAAATTTATTATCTTTATTTATTATTTTTTAATACAATTTTTCTAAGAATATAATAGATTATAGTTGTATATAATGAAGAAAGAATTAAATAAGAAATTATATTCTTTATTGTAAAATTAATTTCATTAGAAACTTCGCCGTATTCTAAAACATAACGCAAAATCATACCTATTATAGTGAATAATAAAGTATTTAAAATTACATTAATATCAAACTTGTCTTTGTAAACAAAGGCAAAAGTAAAACCAGCTAAATAAAAAGAAATAAAAAACAAAATTAATTGATTAAAATACATAAAATTTGCTTTAGTATTAAAAATATCAAAAAACGAAAAACAACCATTAAAGATTAGATATATAAATATTATAATTTTAATAATTTTACTTTGTTTTTGAGTTAAATTTCTTAGATTTATCATATGATATTCACGCCTAAGAATTTGACAAAATCAAGAGCTTGTTCTTCATTTACATATATATTTTTTATATCATCAATCTTTACATTAATACCATTTATATTGCATGTAGACAGATTGATATTAGCCAATGATGTATCTACAAAAGAAGTTCGTTCTAATTTGGTATTTTTAAATTCGATATTTTTAAATTTTAGAACTTCGAAATTACCCTCGTCAAAATTACTTTCATCTATAATTACATTTTTGAAATTAGATCCATAAAAATTACAAAGCTTTCCGATACATTCGTTAATAGTTGTTTCATTAAAAGAACTTTCAAAATATCTAGTTCCTATCATCTTACAATTAACAAATTTAACTTTATGAAAATAAGAATTAGATAAATCTATATTGGATAAGTCTGAATTTATAAATGCACAATTTTTAAATTCGCATTTTTTTAATATAACATCACTAAATATAACATTTTTGAACATACAATTTTTAAATTCTAAAAGAGAATTATTTTTTTCTTCAATATAGATGTCTTCAAATAAAATATTAGATATAACATCTTCATCAATAAACCATTTCCCTTCATCAATTTTATCTAAATTATTAGGTAAATTAACTTCCAAAACTCTTATATTCTTCTTTATAGCCATATTATCACCCTTATATTTTTTTTAATCTCTACATTATATATAAATTTTTAGAGTATAAGATATTCTATCAGAAAAAAATTATTTATATAATAAAAAAATGAGGATTTTTTACTATAATAAATTTTAAATATCAAAAATAACAAAAAACATCTTGTACTATTATATAAAAAGGAGTAAAATATCTAGTTAGGTGAAAAAATAAATTCATTTTTAAGTTTTGAGTTTATTTTTATGTAGACGGGATTTGAAATTTTTATAAAAGCTTCTGACTTTATAAAAGCTTTTAGTGTTAATATAGAATTTTTATTTTAAAGAAAAAGGTAGGAAATTAAATGAGTAAACAAAAGATTATAAACATAGCTGTTATGGCACATGTTGATGCGGGAAAATCTACTTTAGTTGATGCATTACTTGCACAAAGTGGAGTATTTAGAGCGAATGAAGAAGTCGTAGATTGTGTAATGGATAGTAATGACTTAGAAAGAGAAAGAGGAATTACAATCTATTCAAAAAACTGTGCTATAAAGCATGAAGATTTAAAGATAAACATAGTTGATACACCAGGGCATGCTGATTTCTCTTCGGAAGTAGAAAGAATTATAAAGACAGTTGATACGGCAATATTATTAGTAGATTCAAGTGAAGGGCCGATGCCTCAAACTAGATTCGTGCTTCAAAAAGCATTAGAAAGAGGACTTAAGCCAATACTTTTCATAAATAAAATAGATAAAAAAGACCAAAGAGCTGAAGAAGTTGTTAATATGACTTTTGATTTATTTGCTGATTTAGAAGCTACTGATGAGCAATTAGATTTCCCAATACTTTATGGAATAGCTAAAGAGGGAATAGCTAAAAGAGATATGGCTGATGATAGTCAAGATTTAAGCCCATTATTTGATTTATTACTTGAGCATGTTGATGCTTATCCTGATTTAGATAATGAAGATTTACAATTACAAGTATCATCTCTTGATTATGATGAATATATAGGAAGACTTGGAATTGGTAGAATTACAAAAGGTTCTGTAAAAAGAGGACAACAAATAGCTATATCAAAAAGAGATGGCGAAGTTGTTAGAGGAAAAATCTCTAAATTATTCATAAACGAAGGACTTAATAGAGTTGAAGTTGATGAAGCATTTAGTGGTGATATAGTTGTTATTGCTGGTATAGACCATATTTCTATAGGAGAAACTATTGGTGAAATAGACAAAGTTGAACCTCTTGAAATGATAGATATAGAAGAACCAACACTTTCGATGAACTTCCTTATAAATGATTCACCATTTTGTGGACAAAGTGGTAAGTATTTAACTACTAGACATTTAAGAGGTAGATTAGATAAAGAATTAGAAGTTAATGTTGGACTTAGAGTAGAAGATTTAGAAGATAAAGATGGATTTAGAGTTTCTGGTAGAGGAGAGCTTCACTTATCTATACTTCTTGAAAATATGAGAAGAGAAAGTTATGAAGTTGCTGTATCTAAGCCAGAAGTTTTATTTAGAAATATAGATGGTGTTTTACAAGAGCCAATGGAAAGAGTTATAGCAAATGTTCCTGATGAATTTAGTGGAACAGTTATAGCTAGTTTAAACCTTAAAAAAGGTATGATGGAATCAATGCATTCTGATAAAGGATATACTAAATTAGAATATATAGTTCCAACTAGAGGACTTTTAGGTTATAGAAGTCAATTTATAAATGAAACAAGAGGAGAAGGAACTTTAGTAAGATCATTCGATTCTTATGGACCTCATTGTGGAGATATAGAAAATAGAAAGAACGGAGTTTTAATATCTCAACAAAAAGGAACTGCTATGGGGTATGCATTATATAACTTAAGTGAAAGAGCTTCAATGTTTGTAAATCCTGCTACTGAAGTTTATGAAGGTATGGTAGTTGGAATGAATAGTAGAAGAGAAGATATGGTTGTTAATGTTTGTAAGAACAAGAAACTTACAAATGTAAGAGCTTCAGGTTCTGATGATTCAATAAAACTTTCTGCTGCTAGAGAATTTACATTAGAGGAAGCATTAGAATTTATAGAGGCTGATGAATTAGTTGAAATTACGCCAGATTCTATAAGACTTAGAAAAAAAGTATTAAATGCTAATGATAGAGCAAAAGCTAATAAAAAGAATGCAATGTAATTAATATTGTTTATAAAAATGGTTATCTTAAATTTTAAGATAACCATTTTTTTATTTTAAGAACTATTTAAAATTTAGTAAAATTGTAACATATTTATTAAATTTTTTTAGATAAAATTATTGTATAATAATAAGAGAACTATTAATAATTTATTATAAAAAAATTGGAAATTTAACGATATATATAATGAAATTTTTGATTACTAAAAATATTCAAAATCAAAAAATATAAATAGTTCTACATACAAATACATAGAAGTTAAGAATGGGAGAAGAATGAGAAGTTAAAAAGGAGAGTTTTGATGAGGATTTTTAAGAAATTATTTAAACAAACAAAAAAGCCAAAGACAAAAGAAGAAAGACAAGAACTAAATTATAAAATTAGACAACAATTTTGGGATAATATTGGGGAGGTTGACAAAGATGTTTTAGCACCTCTTATAAATCCTGCAACATATGATGGAACAATGTGGCCAGATTTAAGGCAATGTTACAAAAAACTTTCAAAAAATGACTATACTATAGTTTATACAGATGGATTATCTGATGAATTTAAAAATTCTATGAAGGGGGATAATGGTTTTGAAATAGAATTATATGTTGAAGTAAAGGATAAGGATTTGAAAGGCAAAAATACTTCGGCGTTAAAGTTATCTTGGCCAATGCAAATACTTTATAAATCAGCGAAAAAAGCAGCAAATATAGAAAGATTTAAAGCGCATTATCAAGAACACGGGGCATTTCATATGGAGATTACAGGAATAGATTTACCAAAAGAATTTGTAAACGAAGAAGGTAAGATTGGTGTAATTGTAGGAATAGATGGTAAGCATGTCAGAAAAAAATTAAAACTTGCATCAAAAGAAGTATATATGTTAAGTGTGACATTGTTAACTTCTGATGAATTAGAATACATATTGAAAAATGGAGTAGAAGCAAAAAATGAAGTTATAAAATTATTACAATTACAGAGTTTTTGTAATGTATCTTCTATAAAAAGAGAATCTGTATTAATTGAAGAAACGGATATTGAATAAAAATATTAAAAAAGTACACCCTTCTTTTGAAAGTGGGGTGTACTTTGTGAGGGTTCATATACTATGAGGGGTGTGATGTTATGAATTATAAAGATTTGAGTAAATTTATGTCTTATATATTAAGACATAATCCCAAGAAGTTCAATATAAAATTAGATATAAATGGTTGGACTAATTTGGATTATTTGATGAATGTTTTAAGAGCGGATAGAAGATTTAATGATTTGGAACTTATAGATATACAAAATATGATTAGTAGTTCCAATAAAATGAGATTTGAAATCAATAATAAAAAAATAAGAGCATTGTATGGACATTCGATAGATAAAAAAATAAAAAAAGAAAAATCTATACCACCAATGTATCTATATCACGGTACAGCAAGAAGATTCTTGGACTCAATAAAACAAAAAGGTCTGATACCTAAAAATAGACAATATGTTCATTTGTCTAAAGATATAGACACAGCTTTAATGGTTGGAAAAAGAAGAGATGATAGACCTGTTATATTAAAAATAGAAGCTAAAAGAGCTTATGAAGATGGCATTGATTTTTATAAGGAAAAGGATGATGTTTGGCTTTGTGATAATCTTAGTTTCAAATATATTAAATTATACAAATAAATTATAAATTAGGTGGAGTATTGTGAGTAAAGTAAAATATATATTTATAGTAGCTATTATAATAACAAATTTAAATGTAATATCTTTTGCAGATGAGGTAAGTAAGGAAGTGTTAAATGAAAGGATTGAGATTGTAGATAAGTTTGTTAATGAGAAGATAGAAAATACAAAGAAAAAAGTACAAGAAAATAGTGATTTAATACAATCAAATGAAGAAATTATATTGATAAATAAAAGGAGAAATAAAAGATATAAAAAATTTGTTATATTCTATTTTAGGAATTTCAGTTATAGGTATTATATATTTGTTTATTAATATAAACAAAACTCTTGAGAAAAAATTAGATGAAAAAGATAATCTATTAAAAGAAATGGTAGCTGCATACTCAGAAGAAAATATGATAAGAAAGGAAACAAAAGCTTTAGTGTTCGATAAACAAATAGATACAGAATTAAAAGATGTACTTAGAAAGTTTTTTACAGGAACAGGATTGAACTATAGAAATTTAACTAAAAAAAATGAAATATTACATTAAATTAATCCGAATGAAAAACAACTATAAAATAAAAATTATTTATAAAAATTAGTATATAACACAAAAATATACTTTAAAATAATCAGAATTAGGGTATAATGGAAATATAAATATAAATAAAAAAGAGATCATATAGATTATATATAAACTTATATTAATTAAACTAAGCTAAGTTTTTATGGATAAAAATTTTGAATAACATAAAAAAAGGGTGAAAGCTATGATAGGATTTTATTCTATGGGACTTAGTATGGTTAATAATATCAACAATTTAACCAATAGAAATTCAATTTTGATAGCAAGGCTTAGCAGTGGAAGACGTATCAATTCTGCGGCTGATGATCCAGCTGGACTTTCAATTTCAAAAAAAATGGAGGCTCAGATAAGGGGTCTAAGAATGGCGCAAAGAAATGTTCAAGATGGAATTTCATTAATACAAACAGCAGAAGGTGCAATGAATGAGATTCATAGTATGTTACAAAGGATGA
Organism: Peptostreptococcaceae bacterium AGR-M142; assembly: GCA_045345765.1. Lineage (GTDB taxonomy): Bacteria > Bacillota > Clostridia > Peptostreptococcales > Peptostreptococcaceae > JAOARY01. The sequence continues at coordinate 1,222,729 of CP148265.1, read as the reverse complement.
ATGAAATTGCTGTTGAATCTGCTAATGGAACATATACAGATGATGATAGGGCTAATTTGAATCTTGAATTTGAGGAATTAAAAAAAGGAATAACGGATATTGTTTCAAATACAGAGTTTAATACCAAGAAATTAATTGATGGAAGTCAACAAGCTAATGGTATTCACATTCAAACTGGAGCAAATTCAGGTAATAATTTAGAGATTAAGATTAATAATGTTGATATTACATCTTTGAATTTGGATACAGTTGATATATCAACACAAGTGAATGCGCAGGATGCGATTTCAAAGGTACAAGATGCAGTTGATTTTGTATCACTACAAAGATCTTCTTTGGGTGCAAAACAAAATAGATTGGAACACACATTAAATAATCTATCTAATTATGAGATGAATTTAACTGCTTCAATGAGTAGAATAACAGATACAGATATGGCAAAAGCTATGATGGAATTTACAAAGAATCAAATAATTTTACAAGCATCACAGGCTGTTATGGCTCAGTTTATGAAGATGGAACAAGATAGAGTTAGAGCGCTGTTATCGAGTTTATAACAAAATAATATCTAAATGGGATTTTAGAATTATATTTCAAATGTATATAATAAATCAAATTAAAGAGTTATCATATTAATAAAATCGCTATAATACTATGTGTAGATTAAATCAAAATCATAGCATATTATAGTGATTTTTTTATGTTATAGCTCTTTTTTTGTATTTTATTGTAATTCAAAAGAGAATTAAAAATTTAAATTATATAGAGATAAGGCTGTGATAAACAGGCTAATAATTAAGAATATTTTAAAGTAATATACTTATTGGAATTACAAAGCATATTGCTTTAAAATATTCTTAATATAATGGCTAAATTATTACAGTCTTATTTTTATTTATCAATAATATATTAGATAAAATTAACTTTTTTTGATAAAATAAGATTAAGTTCAAATATAAGGGGGTATATATGGGCGAATCACAAGTAATAAAAGGAGTTAATTCATTACAAACAGTAGAAAGTATAAAAAAAGATTTGAAAAATCTTGGACTAAAAGAAGGAATGACGATAATCGTACATTCATCGCTAAGTTCTTTAGGTTGGGTTTGTGGTGGTGCTGTATCAGTAATACAAGCATTGATGGATGTTGTAACAATGTCAGGAAACATAATAATGCCAACTCAATCTTCAAATTATTCAGATCCAAAATATTGGGGTAATCCACCTGTACCAAAAGAATGGTGGGAATCAATTAGAGATAATATGCCAGCATATGAAGAAGAAATAACACCAAGCATAGGTGTTGGAGTTGTTTGTGAAGTGTTTAGAAATTATCCAGAAGTAAAAAGAAGTTCTCATCCGCAAGTTTCTTTTGCTGCTTGGGGAAAAGATAGAGATTATATTCTAAAGAATCAACCTTTAAATTACGCATTAGGAGAAAATTCACCACTTGAAAAAATCTATAAATTAGATGGTCATGTACTATTAATAGGAGTAGATTATACAAGTAATACATCTTTTCATTTATCAGAGTATTATAAAGTTAATAACGAAATATATAAAGATGGTGCACCAATAATGATAGATGGAAAAAGGGCTTGGGTTGAATTTGAAGAAATAGAGATGGATGAAGATATATTTAATGATATTGGAAATGATTTTGAAAAAGAATATAAGATTAATGAAGCTTATGTTGGTAATGCAAATACAAAGTTATTTAAACAAAGACAGGCGGTAAATTTTGCAAAAGAGTGGTTCTTAAAGAGTGAAATTAAATAAAATTAGAACAAAAAAATATATATAAATTGCACAAGTAAATTATATATATAATAAAGAAGAAATTTCAGATTGGAGTTATAAAGACAGATGGGAAGAAAACTAAATATAATTTTTTTAGTAATAGCTATAATTATTTTGTTTTCCAATATAATTATTAATAAAATAAATATTCATGTTGGAAAATCTTTTGAAACAGTGACTAAAAAAATAATAAGTGAACACAATAATAATGATTTTGCTATTTTGAAAACACAAGATTTTGAAGATGAAAAAATAGTAATTTATGAGAAGTATGTAAATCCAAAAACCCTTGGATTTGGAGTTTTGAATGCTAAACAAATTATGAATATTTGGGTCGCTAAGGAATTAAAACATTTTTATATAAATTATATGAGTGGATCAAGTCACTATATATATTATAGTAAAATGAAAAGTGTTGGACATAAGAATCTATATATTTTAAAAGGTGAATTAAAAAATGATAATGTATCTACTCTAAAGGCTTTGATACATAAGAATGATTCGAATAAAGATGAAGAGATTGATTTAGAAATAATACAGTCAAGTTCTTCAAGAAGATATGTATTTGAAATATTAGATGAGGAAATAAATTCTTATGAAATAAAAATGTACGATAAAGAAAATAATGAAATTAAAAATTAATATAAAAAGATGTTGCAAAAAAGATTTAATTATATAGATTATAATTTTTCTTTTTACAACATCTTTTTATATATTTGATAAATGTATTTTATAAATTGATTTTATCTAATAAAAATATTTATTTTTTATATTTATCAAGAAGTTCTTTTGTAAGCATTCTATTTTTGGATGCATCAATATTAACTCCTCTTTCTTTATCCATATCATCCTTTGTATATGTTTTTCCATGAATAAGGTCTAAGATGTGTAAAGAATCAAGACCGCCAGTTTCCATAGAAGCTCTACAAGAACCACAATAAGATATTATACTTTCTTTATTAGCGTCATTAATTCTTCTATCTAATACCTTTGTTTGCAATGATGGATTAACACAACCTGACATACCACCAACACCACAGCATCTAGTATTTTCTTTGATATTATCCATTTCCTCATACTTATATCCTAGTTCATCAAGTATATATCTAACATTTTCATGATGAGAAGATACATGTCTAGTTGGACAAGAATCATGAATATTAAATACAACATCACTATCTTTTCCTATATCTTTTTGAGTTTTAGGAACACCAATTTCTCTTATCAAATCCCAATAAGATATAACTTCTTGCTTAGCATATTTTTCATAAGTTAAGAAACAAGAAGGACAAAGAGTTACTATAGTTGTTGCATTAGTCTTATCTATAGCATCTTGAACTAATTTGAATCTTTCTTTGAACTTATCTTCCTCACCAAGCATTAATGTTGGTTTTGCACAACATTGAAGAACTGCTCCAACCTCATTATCAAACACTTCATTTAGATGGTTTAAACTATCTATTACATGATTTGGGTTATAATTTGGTACAGTACAACCTGGAATCAATACATATCTTTTTTGATTATTTCCTTTAGTTTCTATGAATGTGCTCTTATCTTTAGAACAGTCAATTCTAATAGCTTCATCCAAATCCTTATGACCTTCAAGTGGAGAATGACCATTATTATTTGTAGCATAAGTTTTTCTAAATTCATCAAATATAACTCTTGGTTCCAAATCATTAGGACATTTTATTGTGCATTGATTACATTGATTACAAGAATAAGGAATTAGAGGATTAATATTATCAAAATCATCATTTATGAATTTTTCAAATAATGCTTTTGGTGAAGTGGTAAATTCACTTAGCATCAAACATTCCTTCATACAAAGTCTACATTCACACGAAAGACATCTTGACGCTTCCGTTCTTGCTTCTTCTTTAGTAAAACCAAGACTAACTTCATCGAAATTATTTATTCTCTTTTCAACTGCTAATTCATTTATAGATACTCTCTTTACTTTTTTTATATTATCCCAATCAACTTCAGTCTTTAAATTAGTTTCAAAAGAAAATTCATCTTCTAATTTTCTACCTTCTTTTAAATCTTTATCTGCCAAAAATCTTATAACTGATTTAGCAGCGCGTCTACCTACTGCCATTGCTTGAACAACTATAACAGAATTATTACTTGCATCTCCAGCTATGAATACTTTTTCATTTGAAGTAGATTGCATAGTAAGATTATCACAGCTAAATGTAGAATTTCTATTAGTTTCTAATACATTAGATTTGTCAAAAGAATTATCTACAACTTGTCCAATAGCGAAGATTATGGCATTAGCTTTAATAGTTTTAGTATCAGATTCATCAAATACTAAGTTGAAATTATTATTTTCATCAAACATTGATAGACATTTTTTTAATATAACTTCTTTGATATTTTTATTATCATCTAAGATGATTTCTTTAATACCGTATCCATTTACTATATTTACGCCTTCTTCTAAGGCTGATTTAATTTCATGCTCTGATGCTGGTAATTTATCTAATGAATTTTCTAATGATATTAGATTAATATTTTTAGAATTTTTAAGTCTTAAAGATGTTCTAGCACAGTCCATTGCAACATCTCCACCACCTATAACCAATACATCACCATTTATTTCATTAAGATTCTTTAAAGATACCTCTTTTAAAAATCCAGCCGCACTATAGATATCTTTATTTTCATGATGTTTAAGTGATTTATCTATTCTACCTAAAGATTTACCAACAGCTACAACAACACTATCATAAGCATTAAGAATCTCATCAAAAGAAATATCTTTACCAATTTCGATACCTAAATTAAATTTAACACCTAATTTTTCTAAATAAGAATATTCGCTATCTATAACATCTCTAGGCAATCTATATTCAGGAATACCAACTCTTAACATACCACCAACATGATTTAACTTTTCGTATATGCTAACTTCAAACCCTTCTTTTATAAGGTCTAATGCTGCTTGAGCACCTGAAGGGCCACTACCGATTATAGCAACTTTTTTATTTTGTTTTTTCTTAGTTGTTAGATTCCATTTGCTAGAATCATCATAATTATCAGCCACATATCTTTTAAGTCCAGCGATAGACATTGGACTTTCTTGTTCATTATGCTTACAATTTTGTTCACATGGATGAGCGCATATTCTACCTAAAGTTTTTGGTAGAAATAAATTTTTTCTTATCACTTCTAAAGCGTCTTCTTCCTTGCCTTCACCAATAAGTCTTATATATTCTTTTGGGTCTGCCTTCATAGGACATGAAGAAGAACAATAAGCCATAGATTCACCCATACAATTATCTATTACATAATTCATTTTATTTTTTATATCGTTATTTAACATATTAACCACCTTTATAAAACACTAATATACATTTAAAATTTTTTATCTAATTTTTACTAAGACTAATTTTGTTATGTCATTTATTTTTATTAATTTATTAAATTTATTTTTTTTATCAATTATTATATTTTTTATTTTTATTAAATTTATTTAAATTCCCTAATACATTTTGTTTTTAATAATTTATTATTAAGCTGTTTGTTTATTTTTTTTAAATTCCTTAGGATCTATTGCAAAAATCATAACTCCTAAAACTATTACCATACACCAAAATGCTAAATAGAAAGTTATTTTCATTCCAAAAAGTCCACTAAATACAACCGCCCAAAATGCAGCTGTAGAATTAAGCGCAGTACCCATTGCTGCTCCAATTAGATCAACAGCTTTGTACCAAGATAAATAAGTAGTAACACCTAATGTTGCAATTCCTGCAAGATATACAAATGTTCCTGACTTTATAACTTCTATTGCAAGAGGATAACCCTTAACTAGAGGAAGAACAATAAATCCGTAAACTACAAATGATGTAAGATATCTTAAACTTAGATAGTGTATTGGTTTTATAGATTCATCATCTTCTTTAGTTTTGATTTTTTTCATAGCAAAACCAATGATTACACCTTCCAAAGCCCAACCAAATACAGCTAAAAGAGAAAATCCGATTCCTAAGTAAAATTGAGGATATAAATTTAAATCAACCTTTGAATAACCAAGCATCGCAGAACCAATAATACTTAATGCGATTCCAACAACAGCTCTAAAAGATAATTTTTCTTTAAGTATAAAATAAGAAAGTAAAGCTCCAATACCAGGATAGATAACAGAAATACTAGATGCATAAGGTGCAGATGCGTACTTTACACCAAGTAAATATCCACTCATACCAAGAGGTGCACCAACAAGTGCTGCCATTATAGTAACTTTACCTTTTTTACTTTTCATAAGTTTAAATAGTGGCTTTAAACTTTTTGTTAAAGCTAAAATTAAAGCTAACCAAATAAAGCAAAATCCATCATGAAAAAATGCTTGAACTAAAGGTGTTGACTTAGCTTCTTTGAATAACGAAAGTCCACCTAATTTACCCATAAGTACAGTATCTAGTCCCCAAGCAAGACCAACTAGAATACCAAATAATAATCCTTTTTTAAAATTGTTATTAGACATATAAAACTCCTTTTTTTACTTTTTAAAAAAACAATATAGTTAACATAGTGAGTACTTCTAAGAATAAAATAAAATTTGTTAAGTACTTCACATACTTTATTAAGCATTTGCTGTGCCAAAAAACAAAAATGAGTAATTGTAACTGTTTAAAATTTTTTATATAAAAAACAAAAAAATCAGTAGTTAAAAAACAAGACAAAAAATATAATTTTTATGTAAATTAATAAGACTACTGTCCTAAAGTTGAGCAGATGTGCTTGTTTTTATAACGAATAAAGTTTATAATATTTTTCTAAGTGATAATTTGAGTATCTTTATTTTTTATGTGTTTTTTGAGGAGTAATAATGTTTAATAATGATTGTAATACTAAGGTTGAGAGTTTTAATAATTATTTAGAATCAAAAGCTATATATAGTTTTGATGATATTATATATAAAAGTACGCAGATGGATAATTTGATAAAAGCAAGCAAAGAGATTGCAAATAGCCCATCAACAATACTTGTAACAGGTGAAAGTGGAAGTGGTAAGGAATTATTGGCACAAGCAATACATAATGAAAGCAAAAGAAAAGATAAACCTTTTATAGCTGTTAATTGTGGTGCGATTCCAAAAAATTTGATAGAAAGTGAATTGTTTGGTTATGAGGAAGGTTCTTTTACTGGTGCAAAAAAAGGTGGATTTAAGGGAAAGTTTGAACTTGCAAATGAAGGCACAATATTTTTGGATGAGATAGGTGAGATGCCACTTAATATGCAAGTAAATCTACTTAGAGTTTTGCAAGAAGGCTATATAACTAGGGTTGGAGGAAAGGAAAATATCAAATTAGATATAAGGGTAATCTGTGCAACCAACAGAAATTTAAAGGATGAAATCAAATTAGGTAATTTTAGAGAAGATTTGTATTATAGAATAAGTGTAATACCAATAAAAGTACCACCTCTAAAATCAAGAATAGGAGATGTTCCTTTATTAATAGATTATTTTCTTAAGAAGAAAAGTAAAAAATTAAAAAAGGAAATACCTTATATTTCGCCAATGCTGTATCAAAAAATGATAGCTTATTGTTGGCCTGGGAATGTAAGAGAGTTAGAAAATTGTGTTGAAAATATAGTTAATCTAAAAGGAAAAACTACTTTTGAAATAAATTTTGATGAATGTACCTGTATGACTGTAGATAATTTGGGTAATGAAATAAAGGTGCTTAATAAAATGTTTAGTATTGATTCAAACATAGATATTAAGGATTTTGATCAAAGAAATAATAAGATATTAACTTCAACTAATGATAAAATAAATATCCATAAGGCAAAGGAAGAAAGTATTGATAAGGTGCTGTTTTCGTCTTTTGATATAAAGGAAAGTATTAATAGTTGTGGTTGTGATGATTGTAATTCATATAGCTTAGGTGAAATGAGTAATTTAAATAAAAGCTGTAATGAATTAAAGTTGGTTGATGCTAGTGAGACTTTGGATACCTTGAATTTAAAGGAGTTAGAAAAAAGAGCAATAATAAAAGCGCTTAATGTATCAGATCTAAATGTAACAAAGGCATCTAAGTTGTTAGGTATAAGTAGAAATACCTTGTATAATAAGATGAAAAAATATAGCATTAATCAAATAAAAGAGATAAGAATGTAATTTAAAAAATTTTTGTACTGAGTTTTTGATTTTGGTGTGTAATAGATTTAAGAGATAGAAGGATTTTTTTGTAGTAAAAAAGGAGGATAACAATAGTGAGTTTAATAAAAATAACAGATATTAATTTTAGTAGTATACCAGTTCAAATCATAAATCTTGTATTCCTAATAGTTTTGTTTTTAGTAATAAATAAATTAGTAAAGACTTATAAAAAGTAAAAAAATAGCTAAAATAAATGAAAATGAATAAAATTATTCAAAGTAAAATTTTTTATGAATGACTGTTAAAGTATAAATAACATAAAAAGTAAAAGAATTGTCGAATTGAATCGAAATGGAATTAAGATGGTTGCAAAGGAATAAAATACAAAATCTATGTAAGATAGTACTGATATGAATTACAAAAGATATTTTTACATTTGTGAAAAATAAAATTATCGAGATTTTTTTCTTGCAAATTGACATAAGTACTATGAATACTTAAATATAGTGCGATTTTTTGCAAAAAATCAAAAAACAAAAAATCCTACTTTATTTTTAGTAAGAAATGTGATAGTATTAAGGGGTAGATACTGATGTTAAAAATAAACAAACGTTGAAACTGTCTTCATTGAACCCTTACATTTTATGTTTTGAAATTGTCTAGAAAGTCCTAATTGTTTTTGCAAAATTGCATACGCTATTGAACCCTTACATTTTATGTTTTGAAATATCATTGCAGATATAACATTTTGGTTTACTTCTGCTATTGAACCCTTACATTTTATGTTTTGAAATATAGAAGGTGTTATATTATTTATTAAACTTCTGTTTAATTGAACCCTTACATTTTATGTTTTGAAATTTTTGTTTAGCACGGATTTGCGTACTAGACATTGTATTGAACCCTTACATTTTATGTTTTGAAATTGGATTTATGATTAAAAAACTTACATTTTTATGTAGGTGTTTTTTTATGTCCAAAAATAAATATTGATATCAATTTACAAAAACTTTTTGAAATTAATTTATGATGATATAATTTAAATATAAATAAAAGCAAATCAAGGAGTTTATTTTGGATAATAAAACTAAGGAAGAAAAGATAGAAGAATCAAAAGAAACAATAAAAAACAAAAAGCATGATCAAGGATATAAAAACACATTTAAGAACAAAGACAATATGATAGACTTCTTAAATAGTTTTATAAAAGAAGAATGGGTAAAAAATATAAAAAAAGAAGACTTAGTTCTAGTAGACAAAGAATTTATACTAAGTAACTTTAAAGATGAAGAAGCCGATATAGTATATAAGGTAAATGTAAATGGAGAAGAAGTAATACTATATATGTTATTAGAATTTCAATCAAAAGTAGACTATAGAATGCCAATAAGATTATTTTTATATATCTGTGAAATCTATAGAATGTATTTAGATGAACATGAGGATAATACAAAAAAACAAAAGGGATTTAGATTACCACCAGTAATACCAGTAGTATTATATAATGGTGAAAATAATTGGCATGTACCAAGAAGTTTTAAGGAAGTAATAAAATCACATGAAATGTATAGTGATTATGTAATAGACTTTAATTATCTATTATTTGATATTCATAGAATGGATGATGAAGAATTAAAAAAGATAGCAAATGTAGTAAGTACAATATTCTACTTGGATAAAGAAGATAATATAGAACTAATAGTAAAGAGATTAGAAACGATAAAAGGCGTAATAAAGAGACTACAAATAGATAAGAAAAAGAATTTATTAAGATGGATCAAAAATGTAATAGTTGAAAACACAAGCTTAGATAATAAGGAAAAACTAATAGAATTAATTGATGAAACTATTGAAACACAGGAGGTGGATATGATGATTTCGAATATGGGAAGAGTTATAAATGAAGGACTAGAAGCTAAACTTGCTGAAGGTATAATGAAAGGTGAAAGAAGAGGAATAATAAAAGGTGAAAGAATAGGATTAATGAAAGGTGAAAAAATAGGATTAGAAAAAAAATCTATAATTACAGCAATAGAAATGCTTAAAGATAATATGAACATAGAATTGGTTGCAAAATATAGCAAATTAAATATATCTAAAGTAAAGGATATAAAAAATAATTTAGAAGAATATAAGCAAGTTTATTTGGATAAAGAATAAAATATTAATTTAAATAAATTATAAATTTTTAGATTTTAGACTATCAGATAAAATATATTAAATCTGATAGTTTTTTTGTTGCAAAAATATAATTGAAATCCATATCAAAAATCAAGAAAAAGATAAAGAAATGGAAATTAATTTAGAATTAAAAATTAATAAATGATATTATAAAAAAACAAGCAAAATCAATGAAAATGAATAAAATTATTCAAAGTAAAATTTTTTATGAATGACTGTTAAACTATAAATAACATAAAAAGTAAACAAGTTGTCGAATTGAATCAAAATGGAATTGATATGGTTATAAAGGAAGAAAATACAAAATCTATGTAAGGTAGTAAGGATAAGAACTATATAAGATATTTTTACATTTGTGAAAAATAAAATTATCGAGATTTTTTTCTTGCAAATTGACATAAGTATTATAAATACTTAAATAGAGTACGATTTTTTGTAAAAAATCAAAAAACAAAAAATCCTACTTTATTTTTAGTAAGAAATGTGATAGTATTAAGGGGTAGATACTGATGTTAAAAATAAACAAACGTTGAAACTGTCTTCATTGAACTTTTACATTTTATGTTTTGAAATTCATCGCTTTCTTCGTTAACTTCTTCTTCATCCTCATTGAACTTTTACATTTTATGTTTTGAAATTGTATAGGTGAAATTTTATCAATTAAAGTTTTGGATATTGAACTTTTACATTTTATGAACATACCCCAAGAAAATATACAGATTGAACAATAAAAATAGATTTATAGAATAAAAAACTTACATTTATATGTAGGTGTTTTTTTATGTCCAAAAATAAAGACTTATATAGAACTTTCAAAACAAAATATAATATTTTGTTTTGAGAGTTTTTTTATTGGAATTAAATTTATAATAGTAAAAAATTTTTTTATAAATCTTGTAACGTTTTTAATAGTTGTTAGTCTTATGTATGAAAGGAGGCTTAAATGAGCGAATTTAGTGAAATCTATAAATTATATTTTGATGACGTATACAAATATGTTCTAACTCTAAGTAAAAACGAATTAATTGCTGAAGAAATAACACAAGAAACATTTTTCAAAGCATTAAAAAATATAGATAAATTTAATGGAAGTTGTAAATTATATGTATGGCTTTGTCAAATAGCCAAAAATACTTATTTTACAATATATAAAAAGCAAAGCAATAATAAAAACTTAGTAGATAATAAAGAATCTAATGACTTAGAAAAAGAACTTATAAATAAAGAAAAAGCATTTGATATTCATAAGATATTACATCATATGCAAGAACCGCATAAAGAAGTATTTACATTACGTACATTTGGTGAACTTCCATTTAATAAAATAGGGCAACTTTTTGGAAAAACAGATTCTTGGGCAAGAGTAACTTATCATCGCGCAAAACTAAAAATCCAAGAAGAATTAAATAAAAAATAGAATACAGGAGGTTTTTAGATGAAAATATCATGCAATATAATCAAAGATCTACTTCCTCTTTACTATGATGATATATGTAGTAATGAAAGTAGACAGTTAATAGAGGAACATATCAAGACTTGTGATGATTGTAAATTAGAACTTAAAAAATATGATATAAAATTAGAAGGAGTGGAAAATATGAAAAATGAAATAAATATTAATGAGGCGAATATGATAAAAAATATATCAAAGAAATGGAAAAGAGATAAAAAGACTTCATTTCTTTTAGGAACAAGTATAGTATCAATAATCGGATCAATATCATCAATAATTGCTTATAATGCACATGGAAGTTATGTTGCAGAAGATGGAAGACTAGTTGAAGCATTTGCTTTTATACCTTTAGCATTTTTATTTGGTTTAATTAGTTTGATTTCAATAGTTTCATTAGGAATACTTTCATTATTTAGATATTTTGCAAAGCAAAAATAAAGAAAAAGTTTATAAAAATATTTTAATCATGATTATTATATTTATAAATTTTTTAGGTCTTAAAATATATTTTTTTGTAACAAAGCCTAATGCGAATGAACTATGTTTCTATTCTTATATTGTTTTTATACGAATTTAATCATATAATGTTCTGGCGAATAATAATTATAATAATCTGATTTGAATAAATATTAAAAAAATGTTTTTTGCGAATTAGATATTATATAAATTAGGGTTGATAAAATTTTTAGGAGTTTTGGAATTGTAATGTTTTTATTTAAGATTAAATCAACTCATACAACAATGGAGGACAATATGAGAAAGAATTTTGTAAGATTAATTATTATGCTGACAATGATTTTTAGCATAAGTTCAAATCTTTGTAATCTAAGTTTTGCAACGGATTATGATAGAGAACTTACTTTATTAAATGTTGTTAAGACTTGGCATGGTGAAGATGAAACAAGCTGGGAAAGACATATAGGAATAAAAGAAACCAATAATTATGTTGTATATGAAGCGGCTATTTGGGATGACTATGTATGTCTTTATAAATTCGGAACTGAATTTGATAGTTTTGAACTTGATGGACAAGATTATAGAGATCAATTCTTGATATCGAGATATGAAATCTCTGGAGGAAGAGATAGTTTTGAAGGAAGTAAAGATATAGCAGAAGCTTTTAAGGATATTTTTAGAATTATGATTGAAGAATCTCCAGCGAAACATTATGGAATAAAATGTACAGGTCATGGTAGTGGTGAAGGTTATATGTTTACAAGTACTATGAAGCCTGATGATGTTCAAGAGTTTTTGACTTATGCAAAAGATTTGCTTGGTAGAAATATTGATTTTTATGATATGAGTACAAACTGCAATCAAGGTAGTGTTGGAATGATGAATGCATTTTATCCTTATTTTGATTATGTACTAGCTTCAGAACTTACTGTTGGTGGATACAAAATAGATGAAGAATATAAAAAAGATTTTATGAATGTAATGGATTTTTACAGATATCCAGATATTTTTAGTCAAGATATTACATTAGAACAAAAATTAATTGAATTAGTTAATTTAAAAAGAACATCTTGGGAATATTCATCTAAAGATATGATTACTAATGAAACGAAGCAATCTTTATCACTTTTAAAAATGGATGAATATAAGCCGTTATTAAATATGGTAAGAGATGAAATTAAAGATAAGAATATAGATAATATAGACTATAATGAAGATTTAAAAACCATAATAGAAAATCTTAATAATTATGAAATTATGGATAGATACGAAAATCTAATTGTGCTTAGAGAAACAAATAAAGACTTTTTTAATTGGGATGAAAATACGGATGCTCTTGTAGTAAACTCTTTAGAAGATATTTTAGAATTTGATAAATACGACAATAGTAGCGATATGAATGAAGATTCTAATATAGATAATAATAATTATGATGAAGAATCTAACAATTCGAACATACCTTTTTGGACTGTTGAAGATTTTTATGATAGAGAAGAATATAATTATGATATAAATGAGTATCAAGTAAAAACTTATACTCACACTAATGCATCTTATGTTTGTATCTATTTTGAATCAGTATATATAAATGGTGAGGGAAACTGCCTTTATATATTAGATAAAGATAATAATGTTGTTGAAAGATTTGAGTCTGATAGTAAGGATAAATGGATTATAGTTCCTGGTGATACAGCTTATATTTATCTTAGTGCAGATATACAAAAAGGAAGATGCATTTATGATATAACAAGAGCTGCTTATCATATAGACTAAGATATATAAGATAAATATAATGATTATGAAGTAAAAAATAAAAGAAAATAAAAAGATAAGAAAATATAAATATAAAATAAATAAAAATAAAAAATAGAAAAACTATAATAAATAAAAAATACTTTTAAAGTAATAAAAATATTACTTTAGAAGTATTTTTTTTATTAATACTATTGACATTAGAGTTGCTCGAAGGTTTATAATAATTGTTATTAGATTTTTTAAGGAGAAGAATTTTTTATTTTAGATTTGGAGGAGTATTATGGAAGGAAATATTTTAGGAACTAAAAAAATATCGAAATTATTTTTGAAATTTTGTATACCAGCAATAGTTTCTATGGTTATAGCAGGGATACAACCAATCATAGACGGAATATTTTTAGGTAATTTTGTTGGAACTAATTCAATGGCGAGTGTTAATATTGTTCAACCTTTTATGCAGTTGATAATTGGTTTTAGTATGATTGTAAGTGTTGGGGCGTTAAGTTTTATAGGTAGAAGTTTGGGAGAGGGAAAGAAGGAAGAATCTCAAAATATATTCAAAACAGCAACAATAGTATTGTTTAGTGCATCTATATTAATGCTTTTGTTTGGTAAAATATATAGCGTTCAAATTGCAAGCTTTTTAGGAGCTAACGAGGTATTATTAAAGGATTGTGCGATATACATCAATACAATATCAACTTTTTCACCTATGATGTGTATTATGTTTTTATTTGGGTTTATAAGTAGAGTTTTGAATAACCCAGAATTATATTTAAAAGCTACAATATCAAGTCTTATTACTAATATTATTTTGGACTATCTATTTATAAAGGAACTAGGTTTAGGAATTGGTGGTGCGGCATTTGCAACGGGGTTATCATTTTCAGTAGCGTTAATAGTTGTTATTATCCCTATGTTTAATAAGGATAATATATTAAATATTTATGTAGGAAAATTTGATAAGTCACTTATAATACCTATGCTTTACAATGGTTCATCGGAAGGCGTTGTATCAGTAGCAGCTGCGATAACTGCATTTGTATTTAATATGACTTTTATGAACATTGCTGGAGAACAAGGTGTTGCAGCGTTTACAACAATTAACTATATGGGACAGTTTGTAACGCTTATAATGTTTGGGATATCGGATGGAATAACACCTATAGTCAGTTATAATTATGGAACTAAGAACAAGCAAAGATTAGATGAAGCGCTAGGACTTGCAATTAAGGTCAATGTATCAATTGGTATAATATTATTTTTGATATTATTTGCTTTTGGAAGACCTTTGGTATCAATCTTTGCTAATGATAATCAAGCTATTATAGACTTAGCTACATCAGGATCTAAATTATATGCTTTAGCATTTTTAGTTTGCGGATTTAATATAATTTATTCTGGATATTTTACAGCTATAGGAGATGCTAGAGCATCTATTGTAATAGCACTTAGTAGAGGTATAATATTTATAGTAACAGGGATATATTTATTACCAATGATTATAGGGATATCAGGAGTTTGGTTAACTATACCTTTTGCAGAACTTATAACCTATATGATAGGAATAACTTTGATGAAATCAAACAACAAAAATTATCAAATGGTTGCATAAATAAGCTAAAGATAATATTACAAAAAAGGCTGTTATATTAAAATAGTTAATTATATATACTTTGTGAAATTAACAAATTTATATATAATTTCTATGCTTAATGCAGCAGCCTTTTTTTATTTTAATCATTTAAAGCATTTTCTTTTTAGTTTCAATAATAGGTATATACAAAACCCTATTATTAAAATTGTATCAAATATCCAATCTAAACCAAATGGTTTCAATGCTGTTTTTGTTAAGGCTGAACAAATATTAAGAAAAATTGCTACAATTAATCCTACGAAAATTCCAAAAATAATTGATATTATGTATTGATATTTGTGCATACAAATCTCCTTATCTTAAAAAATATCTAAAAGTTTTTTTGATATTTTTTTGCAATCATCTAAGCTATGATTAAATAAATCTTCATCAAAATAATCAATAAAGATATCCAAAATAGCTTTGCCTAAACTATCTATATCGACATCATTATTAAGTATAAATTTTTCGATTTCTCTTATTTCACATTCATATTCATCATCAGGTGCACAGTAAACAAGACCCATAGGATCCCATTCATTAATTACTTTCTTGATAATCTCAAACATAAAAACCTCCAAAATAAATAAAAATATAATCAAAATAGATTAAATCATAAACAAAAAAGTCTTATAAAATAATTAAATATGATTTTATTAATATTATAATAAAAATTTTTTGTAAAAATCAAGATTTTAAAGAATTAATTAAGTATAATGGAATTGTTTTTTAATTGGGTGTATAATTTTTTTAGAGGTGATAATAATGACTAAAAAAATGATTTTTATTAAAAAATCTATTGATGGATTTATTGTTATTTTAAATTTAAATATAATCAACAGGTTGGAGGTTTTTAGTGAAAAAGAAATGATTATAAGCACAATAATAGGATTTTCATTATTGGGATTGAATTTACTTATATTCAAAACAATAGATAAGAAGAATAATAATAAAAACATATAACAAAAAGTCATATTTTAATCTATTATTATTTTTTAATGAAATTGATTGATATTATGCTTTTTTAATATATTGAAATTGAGATTGAAATTCTTAAAAAAAATAAATGAATTTATGTTAAAAAATCTAACTGTTTGAAGCGAAGCGAGTTTTAGATTTTAATAAATTCATTTATTTTTTTTGTAGAATTTCTTATCGAAAGAGCTTTATTAAAAAAGCATAATATCCATCCAAGCACTAAGATAAAATAAGTGAAAAAAATTTTACTTGTGTTTCTATTCTTTTAAGCTACTATATTTTAATTTTATTCAAATCAAAAAAGAACAAAAACAAAATTTATAAACTTTGCTTTTGTTCTTTAATCCTTATTGACTAACGATTCTTTTATTTTTAATAAGCTCATAAGTAAAATCCATATGAGTATCTATTTGATTTACAAAATCCGTAACATTTAAAGGGACTTCATAATTAGGCTTTACAGATAACAAATTATTTTCAGTCTCTCCATCAGTATCATCATTAAGATGAAGTTGCATTATAGGTACAGTTAATTTTATCTTTGTATTTGGTAGATTAAAATTAATCAAAGACCCAGCTGTTGTTTCGTAATAATTACCAGAAGTACTTGTCCCAATAAGGTAGCCATTATCAAGTTCCTTAATCTTTTGAGCAAAAATAGAAGCAAAAGAGAACGTACCTCCATCAATCAAACAATATACATTACCATCATAATTATTTAAGCTAAATGGAATAGATGGCAAACCTTCCTCTGATATACTTCCGTCTTCATTCTTAGAATAACTACTAATTGGTGTATAGCTTTCCTTCAAATCCTCATACATAAGCTTAGTATCACTATCCATATAAGTAGTATCTATATCAATATTTTTAAGGGTAGATTTTTTTATCGTATAAAAATCATCATCCAAAATATAAGCCAAAACTGTATTAGTAACATCACTATTACCACCAAGATTACCTCTTAAATCAATAACAATATCATTTATTCCGTAAATATCAACATCTTCAAAGAATTTTTCTAACACAGAATAAAAAAGAAATTGATCTGTTGGTTCAAAACTATAAATTCTAAGTGTTGCAATCTGATTTTTCATATCAAAAGAGGCATCAATATCCTTATAAGTATTAAGATATGAATTCTTTAGATAATTTGAATGCGCAAACATATTTATATTATTAATATCGAACTTCGAAGAATCTATTGTTTTTTCTTCAACATTTCTAGTAACAGAATTTACAAATCTTATTTTATTTATTTTTCTAGGTTCAAAATATGCTGGATACAAATAAGGCAAATCATTTTCGATATAATTATGTGCTAGATAATTCGTATGATTATCAGTTTCATTACCAGCAATATATTCAAGTTTTTGTAACAAAAGTTCCGTTCTTATATCATTTATTTCAAGAATTAATGAACCAGCAGGAATATCAAAACTATTATAATCACAATACATTTTATTATCTATGAATTTAACTTTTAGTGGTAAATAAAGAGATTCAAGATTAATTTTATCGATAAGTTCGTTAGACAAATCCATGCCAGTGTGACCATCATGCAGGCTATATAAGAATTTTGACAGAATATAGTTAAAGTCTTGGATATCCATATTATCCTTTATATTTTCCTTAGCATTATTAAAACCATGGATAAATTCCTTTTTTGAAATATTTTCATACAAATTTCCGTGATAAGATTCTAAAATGGTTCTAACTGTTTCTAAATCATTTATATATTCTTGTTTGCTATATTTAATATCATCTGCAAAAGCTAATATATTTGTATTTATTATTAAAAATATGCTTATAAAGCTTAGTATTTTTTTCAAATTATAATTCCTCCCTTTTTATTAATATATATAGGGTTTTATTTTATATATTCATGTAAAAAAATTTTCATTTATTATTTCAATTTTAATTATTTTAAAGTATTTTAATTATTTTAATGTAATTGATTTGAGGTTGTCTTTATTATTGAAATATATATATTTAGTCAGTAATTTTTTAATATAAAACCTTATTGTATTATAACGTATATACAAAAAAAAGAAAGCTAAACGATTAAAAAAATAGTAACAAAATTTTAAAGATTAAAATTTGCTTAGAATTGTTGACTTAATAAATAAATAGGGGTATATTTAAACTGTAATGCGTGTACTATATAAAATAATACACCTAGTACAATAATAAATGAATTTATACAAAAATAAATATAGGTTATATTTGAATTTTGGATTTAGATTGTAGTTTAGATTTGTTCTATATATTTAAATTCTATGAAAGGAGGAGTTTTTTGTGATTCAAATAGATTTAAAAAGCAGAAAACCTATTTATGAGCAAGTAATAGATAAATTTAAAGAGCTTATAATAAAAGAGGTTTTGAAGGAAGATGATAAGATTCCATCGGTAAGAGAACTTTCAAAAATGCTTACAATAAATCCAAATACAATACAAAAAGCATATAAGGAATTAGAAAGACAAAATTATATCTACACTTTAAGAGGTAGAGGGAATTTTGTTAGTAACAAAAAAGAAAGTGTTGATGAGGAGAAAATTATGGAGCTAAAAAAAAGAATGAAAAAAATAATATCAGAACTTGTCTACATGGGAATTACTAAAGACGATTTAATAAAATTAATAAATAAGGTATATGATGATGTAAAAGGAGGGAGAGAAATTGATAAAAGTATCCAATCTGAGTAAAAAACTATCAAATAAATTAATATTAGATGATGTAAATCTAAATCTTAAGAAAGGTTCGATTTATGGACTTATAGGAGCAAATGGTTCGGGAAAAACTACTCTTATTAAGCATTTAGTTGGAATTTATAAAGCTGATATGGGTAGTGTAAAAATTGATGGTCTTGAAGTGTTTGAAAATAAATATGTAAAATATGATATTGGATATATTCAAGATGATCTTTATTTCTTTCCTATGTATAGCATAAAAAAAATGGCTGATTTTTATAGAAAGATGTTTAGAAATTTTGATGAAGATAGGTATAAAAATATGCTAGAATCATTTGAATTAAAAGAAGATTTAAGAATTAGCAGACTTTCAAAAGGGATGAAAAGACAAGTTGCATTCATATTAACTCTATGCACTCTTCCAAAAGTGTTGATATTAGATGAACCAATAGATGGATTAGATCCACTTATGAGAAAGAAAGTTCTTAATTTTATAATGGAAGATGTGAGCGAAAGAGATATGAGTGTTTTAATATCATCTCATAATCTAAAGGAATTAGAAAGTATATGTGACCACGTTGGTATATTAAATAAAGGAAAAATGTTAATGGAAAGAGATTTGGATGAATTAAAATCAGATATTCACAAAATTCAAGTTGCCTATTCTTATGATATTGATGATGTTATATCAAAAGAAATTGATGTACTTCATAGTGAAAAAAGAGGTAGTGTGAGTTTATTTATAGTTAAAGGAAATAAAGATGATATATTTGAAACTTTAGAAAAATATAATCCACTTATATTAGATGTATTACCACTTACTTTAGAAGAAATATTTATATATGAATTAGGAGGTGTTGGACATGAAATTAAAGACGTCATTTTTTAATCTAAATATTATAATTGAAGATTTAAAAAGATATTGGGGAATATCTGCACTTTATTTTATATATTTGTTTTTAGTAGGACCTTTTTCGATGTTTTCAACATTGAATGAAGGAGAAAAACTTTATGAATATTCTATTAGAAATTTCTTTATGCTTGAAGATGGAAGTTATGGAATATTAGTAGCTCTAGCAGTTGGAATAGGTATTTCAGTTATAATCTATAGATATTTGCAAAATTCAGATTCGACATCAATGGTCCATTCAATGCCAGTAACAAGAGCAGAAATATTTAATAGTCACAATATATCGGCCTTCTTACTTATGTTTGTACCAGTTGTTTTGATAGCATCTACATTTTTTATGTTTATATTAAAGTATACTGGTTCAGATGAAGTTGCAAGAGAATATATAACTTATTATAATGTTTCAAAATGGGTTATAACAACAATGATGATGAATTTATTTGTATATTTGTTGACTTGTCTTTCAGGAATGCTTACAGGTATAAGTATGATACAAGGAATATTATCATTCATATTAGTATTTTTACCAATAGGTCTTAGTGGTATGATTTTAATGAATTTAGATAGATTTTTATATGGTTTTGCCGTAAATGATGTATTATTCATAGAATATATAGCTAAAATATTTCCTATAACTGCATTTATGTTTACAACAACATTAACTTTTACAAATAAGGTTTTATATGTAGTTTTACTGATAGTACTTTATGGATTAGGTTTTTTAGCTTATCAAAAAAGACCATTAGAATCAGCTGGAGAATCTATTTCATTTGATGTATTAAAGCCGATTTTTAAATATGGATTTACATTCTGTGTTATGAGTCTTTTTGGAATGTATTTTGATGCTATGATGCCAAACACGAATATAGCAATATATATTGGATATATAGTTGGAAGTATATTAGGATATATAATTGCAGAAATGATAATTCAAAAGAGTATTTGGATATTTAAGAATTTTAAAGGGCTAATATATTATTTTATTTGTATAGTTTTATTACTTAGTGCAGTTAAATTTGATTTATTTGGTTATGAAAATAGAATTCCAAATACAAATGATATCAAAAAAGTTTATTATGTGGATTCGTACAGATTATTTAGGGATGACGATGATTTCTATTATGAAGAAGAAGAAAATATAGAAACTATAAAAAATATTCACAAGAGTATATTAGCAAAAAGACATGATTTTGATCTTGATGCAGGTCAAAAATATATAAATATAAGATATCAATATAATAATGGATTAGAAGTTCAAAGAAGTTATGATGTTCCGATTGATTTCTTTGAAGAAAATATAAATATAAGTAAATTACACGGTTCAAAAGAATTTAAATTCATAAATTATAGTATTTTTAAAACAAATAAAATTGACAATATTAGTTTTAAAGAAGTTATTAGAGATTATGATATGAAGGTAGGAAATGTGTTAAATCAACAAGGAATTCTAATAGAAGATAGAGAGCAGGTTAATCAAATTATAAAAGCATTAAGAAAAGATGTATTAGAATTACCATATGATAAATTAAAACAAGCTAAAAAATCACATAAAAAAATAGATGTAAGATATTTTGAAATAAATAGACAGGGAAAAGAAATTGTAAATGAGTATGAAATGTTTTGGGATGAGAATTTTAAGAATACAGTATCATATCTAAAAAGTATAGGTAAATATAATGAAAGAAGCATGAAAGAGGATATTGTAAAAATAAAATTTTTGGATAGTGTAGAAGAAGAAAGTTATGATATTGATGAATTTGAAGCAATAAAAACAGGGATAAAGACTTTTGAAAGCAAAGAGCAAATAGATTTTATTATGAATAATATAAATGACTATTATCATGCAGATAATTCACATCAAGGAACTATTCATATGAAAAATGGTGATATATATATGATTAGAATTTCACCAAATGATTACAAGCAGCTAATAAATAATTAAATAAAATAGCTTATATAGTCAAAAAAGAAGTTCTTGAAATTGTGACAAGGAAACTACCATTGTTTATCTTAGTGGCAGTTGATTAAAAAAATATAAAAAACTTAATTATATTAAAAAATTATGCTTAATTTATTTTAGGCATAATTTTTTTATTATAATTAATTAGATAAATTTATTTTATATGATTGATATGACAATAACCTTGATCAAATATATTTTTGATATGTTCATCATCAAGAGAATAATAAACAACCTTTCCTTCTTTTCTATATTTAACAAATCTTGAGGATTTTAAAACTCTAAGTTGATGTGAAATAGCAGATTGTGTCATGTTTAATAAACTTGCAATATCACATACACACATTTCAGATTGAAAAAGTGCATATATTATTTTGATTCTTGTAGTATCTCCAAGAACTTTAAAAAAATCAGCTAAAGAACTTAAAGTATCTTCCTTTAACATCTTCTCTCTTATACTTTCAACAACATCATCATGGATAACAGTCTGTTTACAAGTGCAGATTTTTTCATCTTTATTTTTTTTATTCATTAAAAAAATTCACCTCTTTTTGTGACCTTATAGATATATTATACACCAAATAATAATATCTAAAAAATAAAGCAAAGTTTTTAAGTATATTGTTTGTAGAAGAAAAAATAATATTATAACAAAAAAAGATTGACTTTTATAAAAATATGTAATAAAATTAAAAATGTAATCATTACAAATGAAAAAAGAAAATATTAATTAAAGATGTTTAATCAAAATGATATTGAATATATAAATAATGTAGTAAAAATTAAAAAGGATGTGATTACATGTTAGCTAAGGAAGGCGATATAGTTAAAGGTATAAAATTAGATTCATCATTAGGTGAAAAAATTGCAACTACTGATTTTATGGGCAAAAATATAATACTTTATTTTTACCCTAAAGACAATACTCCAGGATGTAGCTTAGAAGCTAAATTATTTGAAGACTATAAAGAAGATTTTGAAGAGCTAAACACAGTAATACTTGGTGTAAGCAAAGACAGTATAAAATCACATATGAAATTTAAAGATAAATTAGATATATCCTTTGCTCTTTTATCAGATGAAGAAAAGGAACTTTGTGAATATTATGGAGTTATAAAATTAAAAAAATTCATGGGTAAAGAATATTATGGAATAGAAAGATCGACATTTATAATAAATAAAGAAGGTAGACTTATAAAAGAATATAGAAATGTAAAAGTAAAAAATCATGTAGAAGATGTGATGAACTTTATAAATGAAATAGAAAATAAAGTTAAAAATTAATTGATACATTTTAATATTAAATATAAATTTATTGATTTTACTTATTTATAGATGATGAAATAAATTAAAAATATTGATTTTAATTTATTTTTAAATCAATGATGTTTGTGTTTTTTATAATTGTGGTATAAAACTAAGTGGTATGTAAAAATTAATTGATAATTAATTAATATAAATATTTATTAAAAAAAAGGGGTGTTTATTATGGCTAAGAAATTAGGTATATACAAATGTGAATTATGTGGGAATATAACAGAGGTTTTTGTTGCTGGTGGAGGAAACTTAGCATGTTGTGGTCAAGATATGAAGTATATGGAAGAAAAAACAGCAGATCATTCAACTGAAAAACATGTACCATTTGTAGAAAAAACAGAAAAAGGATATAAAGTTAGAGTTGGAGAAAATGCAGCACATCCAATGACGCAGGAACATTATATTATGTGGATTGAACTTATTGTTGATGATTTAATACTTAGAAAAGAATTAAAGCCAAATGATAAGCCAGAAGCTGAATTTGAAGTTAAACATTCAGATAATGTAGTAGCAAGAGAATACTGTAATATACATGGACATTGGAAAAACTAGATTATAAATCAAAGAGTATAATATTTTTATTATACTCTTAATCTTTAAGGAAAATTAATTATAAAATGAAAATTAATTATAAAATTTTTATAATTAGGACTATTAGTTTATAAACAAAAATTATTAGAATATAAATAAGCAAATAATATATAATTGTAGTTTTTAAGGAGGATATTATGAGTATTAAAGGAACGAAAACAGAACAGAATTTATTAAAAGCATTTGCAGGCGAATCTCAAGCAAGAACTAGATACACTTACTTTGCTTCAAAAGCAAGAAAAGAAGGGTATAGACAAATAGAAGCATTATTTTTAGAGACTGCTGAAAATGAAAAAGAACATGCTAAGAGATTCTTTAAGTTCTTAGAAGGTGGAATGGTTGAAATAACAGCATCTTATCCAGCTGGTGTTATAGGTTCTACTTTAGAGAATTTAAAAGCAGCAGCAGATGGAGAAAATGAAGAGCATACAGAGTTATATCCTGAATTTGCAAAGATTGCAGATGAAGAAGGATTTAAAGATGTTGCAACTGCATTTAGAATGATTGCGAAGGTTGAAGTTGAACACGAAAAAAGATATAGAAAACTTATAGAAAATATTGAAAATGATAAAGTATTTAGTAAAGATACTGAAATAAGATGGAAGTGTAGAAACTGTGGTTACGTTCATACAGGAAAAAATGCACCAGACTTATGTCCAGCATGTCTTCATGAAAAAGAACATTTTGAGATAAAAGAAAGTAATTATTAATAATTAAGATGAAATAATAATTGCTAAATAAGACAAAGTAATCATAAATAAACAAAAAAATTATTTAATTATTTATGATAAAAAGGGCTATCGCATTGAAAAATTTAGTTATAATATATTGTGCTTTAAATTAAAAATAAGCATAATATTTTATCGAATTTTTCTTTTATGCGTTAGCCCTTTTGTATTTATTCTTGATTTAATATATCATTTAATTTATCAACATCAAGCAATTTAAAATTATTTTTATTAAAATCAATAATTTGATTTTTTTTCATTGAGGATAACTCTCTTGAAAGTGCGGATCTATTAACACCCAAATAATTAGCGAGTTCCTCTCTATTAAAGGGGATTTTTATTTCTAATTTATCATCAAAACCAAGTTCAGATATTAAATAAAAAGCAAGTTTTTGCTTTGTGCTTTTTTTAGTAATACAGTTTATCCTTTGATTCAATATTATATTTTTGCGAGCTGTTAATTTAAGAAGATTTTCTATAATTTGATTATGAAAATCACAATTATTTTTGCAAGTAGATTTAAGACTATCAAAATCTAAAAGTAGTATCTTACTGTCTTTTGGTACAAATACAGACACAGGATAATAAGAAATATCAGCAATTGCAAAAGATTCACCAAATATATGATTTTTTTCTATATTGGCAATAAGAGTTTTATTTCCTAGTATATCTTCTTTTATTATATTTACCTGCCCTTCAATTACTATTCCTATATATTTAGGTTTATCCCCAGCATGCCAAACAAAAGAATTTTTTTTATATTCC
Source organism: Peptostreptococcaceae bacterium AGR-M142 (assembly GCA_045345765.1). Classification (GTDB taxonomy): domain Bacteria; phylum Bacillota; class Clostridia; order Peptostreptococcales; family Peptostreptococcaceae; genus JAOARY01. Next base: position 1,197,387 of record CP148265.1, on the reverse strand, counting down.
TTTATTTTTGCATTAAGACATTTTAGTACAGAACTTATTTCTCCTTCATTTAAATTCTCAAATAGTTTGGATTTTATTTTAATATTCATATAATCACCCTTTTGTTGCATATGCAACTGATTTTTATAATTTATTATAATACAATGAATTTAGAAATGCAAAACTCATATTAAAAAAGCAAATTAACGACTATTTATTATTATTTAGGGAATAATGAGTGTGAAGGTATTTTTAAAATATCTATAAAAAACTAGGAGGGGTAAAATGAGTAATATGTTTTGTTATCAATGTCAAGAAAATGCAGGAAATAAGGGATGTCAAAAGATTGGTGTATGTGGGAAAAAACCTGAAACTGCAAATTTACAAGATGTTTTAGTATATTCATTAAAAGGAATAGCTTATTTAGTAAATCAAGCAAAGAAAAATAATATGGATATAAAAGATGCTAATTTATTTACATTAGAAAGTCTTTTTATGACTATAACTAATGCAAATTTTGATGATGATAGATTTGTTATGACTATAAATGAATCTGTAAAATTAAGAAATGATATAAAAGCAAAATTAGAATCAAATAATATTGAGTTTGATAACTCTTTAGATATTATAAATTTTGAAGCTGGAACTAAAGAAGAACTTTACAAAAAGAGTGAAAGTGATTTAATAGGTGTATTAGCAACTAAAGATGAAGACAAAAGATCTCTAAGAGAACTTGTAACTTACGGACTTAAAGGTCTTGCCGCTTACTATGTTCATGCAAGTAATTTAGATAAAAATAATGACGAGATATTTGAATTTGTAAATAGAGCTTTAGCATCTTTAATAGATGATAGTTTATCTGTTGATGACTTGGTTTCACTTACTTTAGAAACTGGTAAATTTGGTGTGGATACTATGGCTTTATTAGATGAAGCAAATACATCTAAATACGGAAATCCAGAAATAACTAAAGTTAATATAGGTGTTAGAAATAACCCAGCAATACTTATATCAGGACATGATTTAAATGATTTAGAAATGTTGCTGGAACAAACAAAAGGTACTGGAGTAGATGTATATACTCATAGTGAAATGTTACCAGCGCATTATTATCCAGCGTTTAAAAAATACGATAATTTTGTAGGTAATTACGGTAATGCTTGGTGGAAACAAAGAGAAGAATTTAAAACTTTTAATGGTCCAATATTATTTACAACTAACTGCATAGTTCCCCCAACTGATGACTCAATAAGACAAAGAATATTTACAACTGGTAGTGCGGGATTTCCAGATTGTAAGCATATCGTAGAAAAAGACGGCAAAAAAGATTTTAGTGAAATAATTAAATTAGCTAAGGAATTAGATTCACCAACAGAGATAGAAACAGGAGAAATAGTAGGTGGATTTGCACACGCTCAAGTATTTGCTTTAGCAGATAAAGTTGTTGAAGCTGTTAAATCAGGAGCTATAAAGAAATTCTTTGTAATGGCTGGTTGTGATGGAAGGATGAAGTCAAGAGATTATTATACTCAGTTTGCTAATGAACTTCCAAAAGATACAGTAATATTAACAGCTGGTTGTGCAAAATATAGATATAATAAATTAAACTTAGGAGATATAGGTGGAATACCAAGAGTATTAGATGCTGGTCAATGTAATGATTCATATTCTTTAGCAGTTATAGCTTTAAAATTAAAAGAAGTGTTTGAACTTGAAGATGTAAATGAGCTTCCAATAGCATATAATATTGCTTGGTATGAACAAAAGGCAGTAATAGTATTACTTGCATTATTATATCTTGGAGTAAAAAACATTCACTTAGGGCCAACTCTTCCAGCGTTCTTATCACCAAATGTGGCTGATGTACTTGTTAAGAACTTTGGAATACAAGGCATTACTACTGTAGAAAAAGATCTAAAGATATTTTTAGGTGAAATGAATAAATAATATTTATAAAAAAATAGAGCTTTTGATTAAGTAATTTAGCTACAATATACTATGTTAGAAATTCAAAAAAACACAGTATATTGTAGCATTTTTCTTAGTGGTGAGTTTAAAATAAATGATAAAGTTACAATAATCTTAAAATTATTAAAAAAGCTTCAAAATTATTGAAAGTCAAAAATTTTGGTGCTAGTATGTAATTATATTGTTTTTAAGTAATTATTTAAAATAAAATTCTATAATAGAAGGAGGCTATTATGAAAAAATTATTAGTATTTCTATCTATATTTTTGATTTTTACTTCGATTAGTTTTGCAGATACTAAAATATCGTTATTTTCAAAATATAATAATCAAAAAATCTTAAATATAAAAGAAGAACAAGATGAAGCTGGTTTGAAATTTTTAAGGATTTATTTTTACGATTCGTCTTATGTAGATGAATATAATTATGAATTTGATAAGGATTTTAATAAGTATTTCTTAGAAGAAAAGACAAAGCAAAAACAAGCAACTGAAAGTAAATTAGTAATAGAAAATAAGGAATATATACTTGTAACAACTAAATATAAGGATTTTGAATTATCAGATATAAGACAAATAGATAACAAACTAAATGTATTTTTGAAGGATTTAAGATATTTTGTAGAAGATGACTATATATTAAAGAATGGATTTTATTATGTATCAAATGATTTGCCAACAGTAAATAAATTAAATGAATATATAGTTAAAGATAATATTAAATACATATCTTTTTATAAGTATTATGAAGATAAAGATATAATTTATTATAATTTTGAATCTAAAAATGGTGAAGAAAGACTTAGGGTATATTCAAAGAATCAAAAAGAAACCTATATTAAAGATATAAAATTAATAAATGGACTTTATTATATCAAATCAGAGTAAAAGGCAGGTTAAAAATTATGCAAAAGAAATTATATATAATACATAAATTAGGAGTAGTTTTGTTTTTTATTATGCAAATACTAGCATTAACATATTATAGTTCAAAGGCACGTTTAATTGGTGTAATATCTTTGCCAGTCTTATTTATTTTGCTATATGGACATAAAAAAATTAAATATCAAAACCCATCTTTTGATAGAAATTTTGATAAGATAACAATGACTATGGCAATTTTAGTATTAGCAATTATATTGTATCAAAGAGTAATTATTTAGATATTAATAGGAGTTTGATATGCAGATAAATTCAAAATTTAAGATAAGTAAATTAGCTATAATAATTGTACTTTTAAGTATTTTTATCCCTAGCTACAGGTCTTTTGAACATCGTTTTTCTTTTGGTTATCCGTTTAGTTTTTTAACGATATATCATAGTATTCTTAATATGAAAGCAAACCAAACTTTATTACAATTTATATCAATAAAGATTATTAATTTATTTTTAGATTTTTATATTGTGGATTTTGTTATTAATTTTATCAAAAACAAAGTATTAATACGAAAAGTAAATTAAATACTAGGAGATTTTATTTAAATATTTTAAGGAGAATTTATTTTATAGATTCTTCTTTTTTATTACATAAATAATTAGGAGATAATCTAGTGTTATTTAAGTTCTTTCTTTTAAAAAACGGTATAAAGAAATAAGTAATTTAACAGCTATTGAAGTTGACAAAATTAAGAAAACATAAACATTATATATATTAAGAACAATAAAGAGATAATACATAAGAAAAGCAGAAACTAAAAAAGAAAAACATATAATACATATTTCTTTTAAAGTCCATTCGTGCTTGTAATTGTTAAATTTTTTTATTGCTCTAAATAACTTAATCATAATTTGCTCCTTTCTTTAATTATTAAGATTATTATACCAAAAAAATAATTAAAAAATACCATTAAAATAAAATTTAGTAAATAAAAAAAATATATTATAATTTAAATACTTTAATTACAAAAATATTAAAAATTCTAAAAATTCTTGATATAAGGAAAATTAAAAAGTATAATAATAAAATCAACAAAAGCTATAAGAATGTTTTTAGCGATTTTTTATAGCTTTTTTATAGTGATAAAAATAAAAACTGGGGTGATCTATGTATAAGATTATTGATTATGTTAAAAAAAATTATGGGGAATTACCAAGAAGTATTTATATTTTATTTATTTCAAGAGTAGTAAATAGAATTGGTGGATTTGTAGTTGCCTTTTTGGCTATATTTATGAAAAAATATCTATCTTGGGATGTAAAGCAAATATCTGAGTATATTGCTTTATCAGGAGTGCTTGTTATGGTCGCACCCTTTATTGGAGGAAGTATAGCAGATAAAAGAGGGAGAAAAAACATTTATGTAATAGCGACGATTATAGGTGCATTTTGCTATATTTTTGCAGGCTATTATTGTTTAGATAAACCTAAGCTTATACCCGTATTTCTTATAATAGCTACATTTTGTCATTCTATGGTCTCGCCAATTAGTTCAGCTATGGTTGCTGATATATGTGAAGATGATATTCAAAGAAAAAGAGCATATGCACTTATATATTTAGGGATTAATGTTGGAACTGCAATAGGGCCAATGTTAGGGGGATTTTTGCTTGCAAATTATGTAACATTATTCTTTTATGGAGATGCAATAACGACTTTGATTTCAATAGCTTTAGTAATATTATTTGTAAAAGAAACGAAATTAGATAAAGCGAAGATGAAAGAAGTTAAAGGTCATGAAAAATTAGAGGAAGGACATATATTTAATGTTCTTATGAAAAGACCTATATTACTTTTATTTGTTTTATTTTCAATGCTAAATTCATTTATATATTCTCAATGTAGTTTTGCTTTACCACTTCAAATAACTAATTTCTTTGGTGATACACAAGGTTCAAAATTTTACGGACTTATGATGAGTTTAAATGCTATTATCGTTGTAGTTTTTACTATGTTTTTAACAGAACTTTTAAAGCACAAAAGAGCTATAAATAATATAGTTAAAGCTATGTTTTTAACTACATTAGGATTCTTTCTTTTAGCTTTTTCAAAAGATTATGTATTTATGTATGTAATATCAACTGTAATTTGGACTTTTGGTGAAATAATAATGACTACTAATAATAATATTTTCATAATGAGTATGACACCTGTTAATTTCAGAGGGAGATTTAATGCTGTTATTGGATTTGTAATGGGAACAGGAATTTTTTTGAGTCCCAAAATAATGAGTATTATAATTGATAAATATTCATTTAAAATGTCTTGGTATGTAATTGGTTTAGTTGGAATGGTTGCATTTTTTGGTATGATTTATATTTCTTATTTAGAAAAGAAAATTAAAGTTGCGAATATAGATAGTGATATTAAGATAGAAGAAGTATAATAATAAAGTTAAAAATCTTTATTAACACCATTTAAAAAAGAAGTAAAATAACTAAAAAGGGCTGTTAAATTAGATGATTTATCAGCCCAAAAATTTTTTTATTTGTTTTTAATAATTTGTATTTCCTTATTTGTTTTTAATAATTTTTATTTGTCTTTTATTAATCTCTATCTCCAAAAATTCTTAATATGAATAGGAATATATTAATAAAATCAAGATATAAAGCTAATGCACCTACTATTGCTAAGTTTGTAGCAACTCCGCCATTTTGGTAAGCTATTAAACTCATATGCTTTAATTTTTGAGTATCATAAGCAATCAAACCTATAAACACAAATATACCAACATAACTTATAATCCACATTAAAGATGTACTTTGTAAGAATATATTGCATAAGCTTGCAAGAATAATTCCTAAAAGTGCCATAGTAAACAGACTACTAAATTTAGTTAAATCAGCTTTTGTTTTGAAACCAACAAAAGACATAGTTAAAAATGTTATTGCTGTTATGAAAAATGCTGAAGATACTGAATTACCTGTGTATACAACAAAAACATAAGATAAAGTAATTCCATTTATAATAGAATAAACTATAAACATCATAAGTGCTGTAGCTGGATTCATCTTATAAACTCTTCTTGATAAAAATCCTACCAATAATAATTCACAACCAAATAATCCATATATTAAAAATGGATTACGATAAAGTGAATAAAGTAATGTAGGCGTATGAGCGACGATAAAAGCAACTACAGCAGTTAAAATAAGAGCAAATGACATATATCCAAATACTTTATTTAAAAAGGCAATTTGAATATCTTCAATTTGTTCTTCATTCAAAACAGAATTGTTTTGCATTCCATTTTCAAAATCATTATACATAATTTTTCCCCCTAAAATTTTGGACTATCAAATTAAGAAATTAAGCTAAGATATGCTTTTTTATAAGTTTAAAGCACAATATATTTTTAGATTTTTCTTATTAGAATAGTCACATATATTTATTAGTTTTTTATATTTTAATATATTTTATATATTTATTTTGATATTTTAACATACTTTATATGTTTATTAAATAAGCTTTTATAAAATATTTAAATTTTAATACTTTTGTAATAATTTTGCAACGAATTTTATAAGACTTTTGTATTATTATACTTAATTTAACATAAAAATATTAAATTAATATGTATATTTAATTAATTTTTTATTATCAATATTATAAGAATATTTAAAAAGAAAAATATAATAAAATTGAAAAAATAATAACTATTGAAAAAAATAAAATTTTATGTAAAAATTTAAACGTTGGGTAGTATCTTATGAACTACACCTTTTTATACAAAAAGATTTTATTTAGATAAATCAATTGTCTATCAAAAGAAGGCAAATTGAGGTGATAAAAATAAATATAGGCTTTTTAGGTGCAGGAAAAGTAGCTTTTTCGATTGGAAAATACATATCTTTAAATAAAGAATGTAATATTTCTTATTATTCAAAAGACTATAAAGATGCAGTAAAAGCGAGTGAATTTGTAGGAGGTAAAGCTTATAAAGACATAAATGCTTTTGTAAAGGATAATGATCTTTTATTTATTACTACAAATGATTCAAATATTTTAAATGCTTATCTAAGTATCAAAGATTATCTAAAGAATATCAAAAAAGATAAAATAATATGCCATTGTAGCGGAGTTTTATCGAGTAAAATCTTTTTTAAAAAAGACATAAGTTCTAATTTGTATTTCTATACTATCCATCCTATATATCCATTTTCCACAAAATTTGATTCATACAATTTAAAAGATGTTTATTTTACTATTGAAGGGGATTTTAAATACCTAGATTTTTTATGCGATTATTTTAGATCAATGAATACTAATATTAAGGTGATTGATTCAAATAATAAAGAAAAATATCATCTAAGCTGTGTTATATGCTCAAATTTAATAATTCCTCTTATAAACAAAAGTCTAAAATATTTAAAAGACATAGGTTTTAGTAAAGAAGAAGCCTTAAATTGTCTAAAGCCACTTATAAAGACAAATATCAATAATTTGTTTGAAAAAGGAGTTAGTAAAAGTATAACAGGACCAGCGAGTAGAAAAGATTTTGAGTCATTAAACAAACATCTAAAAATAATGAATGAAAGTGATTTTAATATATACAAAGATTTGACTTTGGAGATTTTTGATATATTAAATATCGAAACTGATGAATTTGATTTTGTAATTAAGGATTAGTGATGGGAGGGTTAATATGAAAAAGACGGTAGAAACATTTAAGAGATTAAAAAATGAAGGAAAGAAGATTAAAATGCTAACAGCTTATGATTATTCGATGGCTAGAATTATTGATGAATGCGATATTGATGGTATTTTGGTTGGAGATTCTTTGGGTATGGTTGTTTTAGGTCACGAAAACACTCTTTCAGTAACCTTAGATGAGATGTTACACCATCTAAAAGCTGTAACAAGAGGGGCTAAAAATTCACTTGTTGTTTGTGATATGCCTTTTATGTCTTATGGGGTTAACGAGGAAGATACTCTAAAAAATGCAGGAAAACTTATGAAGCAAGGTTATTGTAACGCTGTTAAATTAGAGGGTGGTAAGGAGATTCTAAGCCATATCAAAAAACTTATAAATAACAAGATTCCTGTTATGGGTCATCTTGGACTAACACCTCAAAGTATCAATGAAATGGGTGGATACAAGGTTCAAGGGAAGGATGAAGATTCCATTAAAAAACTTATGGAAGATGCATTATTACTAGAAGAAGCAGGCGTGTTTTCGATTGTTTTGGAATGTGTTCCTAAGCAAGTTGCAAAGATGATTAGTGATAAGTTGAAAATACCTGTAATAGGAATTGGTTCAGGAAGCCATTGTGATGGACAGATTTTGGTTTATAAAGATATGTTAAATATATTATTTGATTTTAAGCCAAAATTCGTAAAAGTGTTTTCTGATGTCAAATCACAAATAATTAAAGGAATTGATTTATATAAAGAAGAAGTAGACAATCTTAGTTTTCCAAAAGATGAACATAGTTTTACATTAAAAGAGGAAGTTTTAAATAAAATTTATTAAAAAGAATTAAAATAAATTTCATTAAAAAAATTAAAATAAAATTTATTGTGAATTAGTTTTTTAAAATAAGTTTGAGATTTTAAGAATTTAGATTGATGGATAATAAAAATTTTATATGTGAATTTGGAGGTCAACATGATTGTTTCTAATATAAATGAGATAAGAAATATAACTAAAGCTTGGAATTTAGAAGGTCTAAAAATAGGTTATGTGCCAACTATGGGATATTTGCATGATGGTCATGAAGCTCTTATAAAGCAAGCTAGAAAGAATAATGATAAAGTGATTGTTTCGATATTTGTTAATCCAATACAGTTTGGAGTTAATGAAGATTTATCATCATATCCTAGAGACTTAGACGCAGATGAAGCTTTATGTGACAAAAATAATGTAGAGCTTATATTTGTACCAGATGAAAAAGAGATGTATCCAAGTAATTATAAGACTTTTGCAGATGTTAATGATTTGTCTGCTAATTTATGTGGACTTAGTAGAGAAGGTCATTTTAAAGGTGTTTGTACGGTTTTGACGAAGTTTTTTAATATAATAAATCCGACTAATGTTTATTTTGGCAAAAAAGACATACAACAGTTTTTTGTAGTCAAAAGACTTATTGAGGATTTTAATTTTGATATAAATATAAATCTTGTAAATACTATAAGAGAAGAAGATGGACTTGCGATGAGTTCAAGAAATAAGTATCTTACTAAAGCTGAAAGATTAAATTCCATAAATCTTTATAAATCACTTATTAAAGCAAGGGATTTTATTAATGAAAAGAGGTCAAATAAAGAGATAATAAAGTCAAATGAAGTTATTGAACTTATGAAAAACTACTTAGATAGTTCTATTGATAAGAATATAGAATCAAAATTAGACTATCTAAAAATAGTTGATACAAATGAAATAAAAGATATAACAGAGATTAATAAGGATTGTATAATTGCAATTGCTAATAAGTTTGGAAGAGCTAGACTTATTGATAATTTGGTATATAGATATGATAAAGGGGAGTTTATGATATGATGATAGAAATGTTAAAGGCAAAGATTCATAGAGCAGTAGTTACAGAGGCTAATTTGGAATACAAAGGTTCTATAACAATAGATGAAGATTATATGGATGAGGTTGAAATTTATGAATACGAAAAGGTTCATGTAGTAAATCTTAATAATGGTGCAAGGATTGAAACTTATGCAATAAAGGGAGAACGTGGTTCGGATACTATTTGTTTAAATGGAGCGGCTGCACGTTATTTTGAAAAGAATGATAAGGTAATAATAATGTCTTATGCATATTTAAATCAAGAAGAAGTAAAAGACCATAAAGTAAAAGTAAAGCTTATAGATTAAATTTATTTTATTAAGAAGACTATTTTTTAGTCTTCTTTTTTTGATTTTATGATAAAATAATGTAAAATAAAACAAAAATTTATTTAATATGGGGGTTTAATATGGAATTTAGATTAGTAGAACCAAACAGCATTTACAAAGATTCATTTCAAGCAAATGTGCTTAGTTACAAAAATGATGGAGAAGAATTTTATTACAATCTATACAAAGAAGCCTTAGATGATTTTGATTTATATGTTGATAAATTAATCGGTTTTTCTAAAGGTGAAGGTATTGAAGAAAATTGGGTTTCATTTTCTACGTTTTGGTTAGCAAATTCTGAAGATGAAATACTAGGAGTTATAAGAGTTAGACATAAGGAAGTACCTTTAAATGGTCATATTGGCTATGATGTTCCACCTAGACACAGAAAAAATGGATATGGTAAGATGATGCTTAAATTATCACTAAAAAATTCAAAAGAACTAGGTTTAGATGAAGTTATTGTAACATGTGAAGAAAATAATATATCTTCAGAAAAAATAATAAAATCAGCAAATGGTGAGTTTTTAGGATTAGAAAAGAATGATCATGATAATAAGATGTATAAGAAATTTAGAATAAAGATATAAAAAATATTAATCAACTAGGGAGTGACAGAATATGAATTACAAAAGTAAATTTAAAATGATTTGTTATATTATATGTGCATTATTTATTATAACAAAGCCAGCATGTGCATTAGAAGATAGCTTAACATACGATACAAAAGATAATAAGCAGTTTTATAATTACAAAATATCAGATGAAAATACATTATATATAAAAGATAGCATTGATATAAATAATGGAGAAACGCTAGTAGATGCAACTTTAAAAACTTTAGTAAATGATAATGGAATTAAAGAATCAACTGCAAAATTAATTAAATAATAAATAAAAAAAGGAATTTTTGCTCTTGTGCAAAAATTCCTTTTTTTATTTATTATTAATTTTATTTATCATCTAAAGAATTTATTTTTAATCTATGGTATATATAGGATATAGAAATTAATACAATACCAAAACAGAAATAAGCTATTATTTTATTTAAGGTATTTAAAAAACTTAAATCATACAAAAATAACTTAGCTGTTGCAAAGATAGATAAGAATAAACCAGTTCTTCTAAGAGCAACATAATTCTTTTTAAATCCATCAAAAATAGAATAAAATGCTGCTATTAAAAATGCAATACTTATTATAAAATCCTCATTAGAAAAATCAAATTGATTTGATATAAACATTATACTAATAATTAGTACATAGATATTAATAATAACAGGATAAATATCAAAACTTAAATTCTTTAATTTAATAATTTTTAAACTCATATACTTTAATACATACAAATTAAGAATATTATATCCGACCAAAATTAAAAGCCCAAACAATTTGTAATTTGAAATACTAAGTCTTGTTATAGGTTCTAAATTAACAAGCAAAGCCAAAGTAAATGCTATTATATATAAAATATTTTTAAAGATTTTTGTTATATTATCTTTTATAAGATTAAGATTTAATACATAATAACCATAAGCCAAGCAAGAAAGACCTATTAGAATTACAAAATAAGAATCGAATATAAATGAATCTCCAATATAAACATAAGGATCAATATATTTTAGATGAAATTCTCTAATTAGTCTAAATACATATAAGAATGTATGAATTAGAACAAAGTATTTATATTTTAATAAAAAAGCACCAAACTTTTCATACCTAAATTCGATATCTTCTTTTAATTTCTTAGCATATAGCAAAAGTACATATATAAGCCCAGAAGTTATAACACTATATCTAAAAAGGAATTTAGATATATATTCTTGGAACGAAAAATCTATAAAATAAAAACTAAATACACAAGTTATTAAGACTACAAATCCAGCCTTTTGTATTTTTTTATCATTATATTTTCGAGCGTAAGAAATAAGTAGCAAGCTTTCCATTATAAACCCAAGACTTATATAGTCTAAATCTAATTGGAATGGAACAACCAATATAAAGAAGGTTAATGATGTTATATAAAAGAATTTTTCGATACCTTTTTCTTGTGATGCAGTTCTTTCAATGAATTTTGCAAGAATAAAATAAAAAACACTAAAAAATAATGCAAACATACCTTCAAAGTCAAATTTAAAGACTGCACCAAAAAGAGCATAAAGAAGTACAGAATTTATAAAAGTATTTAAGCCTATAAGCAATAAATCTATATTTTTTAATTTGACTTTTTCTTTTAATGGGTAAATCAAAGTTATTCCTAAATACATAACAAATATAGTTATGGTATATAAAATATTAATCCAATCTGAATCAGATACAAATATCAGATAAACAAAACAAGGTACATTTAATAAGAAACTTATATAATTTATATAAATCCATCTTCGTTTAAGTGATAACATAAGCACAAGGATATTTAGAAGTAACAAATAAGTCATTGCAATATATACAGAAATTCCAGACAAACCTTCTATCAATGTATATGAAAAGAACGGTAAATATCCACCGACTAAAGATAATCCACATACAGTTTGAGAATTATATCTACTTGATAAATAAATAGAAAGACTTGTTATTATAAAAGATATAAAAAGACTTAGCGACATATTTAATATATCGAATATAAAATAACTACTAAATACACTAAGATATAAAACTCCAATACCTCCACCAGTTAGACCTAGTCCAAATAAAGTCTTGTTTTTTTTGTTGAAAAACTCACCAACACCTAAGAATAAAAAACCAAGTAAAAATCCCAAACCTGCTTTAGTATAATCATTAAGCCAATTGGTATAAGTATATTTCATAGCTGTAATAGAACCCAAAAGTATTAGAATTATACCTAATTTATTTATAAGATTCAGTCCTATTTTTACTTCCAAATCATTATATTTTTTCTTTTTTTCCAAAGCTTCTTCACTTATTTCTTTATTTTTAAGGCTTTGGTATTCAGCTTTTAATTCATCTAATATATTTTGTTTTTGATTATTAAAACTTTCTTTATTTTCTTTAATTTTTTCTTTTAAATGTTTTTCTACATTAGATATTTCTTTAAATATTTCATTAGTTGAGTCAAGTTCTTTAGAAGCCATTATTTTTAGTTCATCAATTTTTTTTGTAGCCTTGTTTTCTAAATTTTTAAGTTCATTAATATTTTTATTTGTAGCATTTCTAAAATAAATCTCTATTTTCTTTTTAGAACCCTTTAATATAGCTGTTTTTTCATTTAACATTTGTTCCTTTAATGATATTTTTAAATTCATGTTATATTTGGATAATAATAACTTATCATTATTTAAAATCTCTATATTTTTTTTGTAATTATCAATATCTTCTTTTTGCTTGATATTTTCTTCAACCAAATTATTTAAGTCAAATTCCTTTATTAAATCTTCATATTCTTTTATAACTTCTTTTTGATTATTTAATAAGATATTGATTTTATTTTTAATCTCCAATTTGCCACCTCTTTTCAAAAAAATCAATTTTAATGAACTTAATTGATTTTAGCATTTAATGATTAGATTAAAATTAAAATCAGATTAGTAGACAAATAAAAATAAATTAAAAACAGCGTATAAAAGAGTTTGATTTTTTATGCAAAAACCGATAATTTCTTAATGATTTAAGTAGATATTTCATTTGATTTTTTATCTATAAAAATACAAATTATCGATACTAATATAATTGCTATTACTGTTCTTAATATCATATACATTCTAATATCATAATAATCTTTATATAATTCCTTTTCTTTAAAATTAATAGTAAATATAAATCCATTAGATAATTTATTATATGCAAGGATTTTAGGGTCTCCTTTATAGTCATAATTGATTACCCCAAAACTATCTTCATCATTATTTATTTGATTAACCATCCAGATATATTCTCCATTATCTAAGGTTTTTAGACTAGTAACAGTTTTATCAGGATGATACAAAAAATCATATTCATTATTTAATAATGTTGCATAACCATCATTATAAATTTTTAGATTAGTCATGTGATTTTTAAGATGATCAAAGAATATTTCTCCACCACAAACTCCAAGAAGTTCATCACCAATATACACAGCTTTACTATAAGATATTATATTAGCATTCCAAAGATGCCAATAATAAGGTTTTGACCAATGCGTAGAATTATTAACTGCATCTTTCCACCATTCGTCTTCATTATTACCTTCTTTATAGATGTCGTATTCAGGATATCTTATATATTTATTATCGTCTCTAACAAATTCAAAAGAATGACCACCCTTTATTGTTTTGGAATCAAAAACAAACCATCCGCTTTTGTTCTCAAAAGAATCTATTGCGGCTATAAATTCTTTTTCTATTTTAGTTTGAAATTCATTCATTTTTTCATTATCATCTCTAACTTCATTTAAATTAATATTATGAAGTACTATATTTTCTAATACATCAGCAAGATAAGTTATTTTTTTTATATCTTTTTCAAGAATTAATGCATTAGATTTACAAAGTAATTTTAAATTATAGCAATTTGAGTTTAGAATTTCACTTTTGCTTTTTTGGAGATTAAATATTGTGATGCTTATCAAAACTATGCTAAAAATTAAAATCAAGCACCATATATTTTTTTTACATTTACAAATTTTCATATTTTCACCCTCTAATAGTTTATAGAGAGTTAATACCCAGATTGAAAAAGCGAAAATCAAACATAATCTTTTTTGGTATTCATTATCTTAATACTAAAAATAACAAACCAAGATATATGAAAGATATAACCAAAAGCTAAATACCATTCCATAAATTTTGGTGGTTTTAATTTATTTAATTGTCTTATATAAGAATATGTAAAGAATGTGTTTAGGTTTGCAAATAATAAGAATAAAATATTAAAACTTATATTATAAAAATTATCAAATTTTAGACTCGAAATTGAATGAGTAAATATAATTTGATTTATAACTACGATTAAATCAGTTAATAATATTGAAATTATCATATTTATAATAAAATTAAATATTGATTTTTTTAATCTAATTTTATTAAATAAAAAAAGTCCACTAAAGGAAATTGTTATAAGTAGTATAAAATGAGTTACACAAATAATTTTAAATATATGATGTAACATAAAACCCAATATTCCAAAGATAATTCCTTGAAGTAAAGAAAATACTATTCCAGTTAGACTTGATAATTTAGGATATAAAAATGTTAAAATACAAAGACATATACAGACTAATACAAATATTTTTAAACAGTGAAACATCTCTATAGTTATAAAGCTAAAACTAAGGATAGTAGATATTAAAAGAATAATTAAAAGAAATATTGATTTTTTTAAAAAACTAAATATATTCATTTTAGATTTTCTTTTAAGAAATTTTTTGCTATAAGCTTTTTTTAATATAGGGTTAATTATTTGTAAATTAAAATCACAAATCATAAAAATCATCCACCTTAAAATAAATTCTCTACAAAAATTATAAAAAATAAAAATGAAAAAATCCATTCAAATCATTTAAAAAACTATATTTCATTAAAAAATAATCCTTTAATACTATAAATTTAAGCTAGTTTAATAATTATTTAAACCCATAGAAATTTGTTTTGAATAAAAATCTAAATAATGTTAAAATTTAAAAGTAATCAAAGAAAAGATAAAGGAGGAGCAAATGAGCGAATTTTTAAGTGCATTATTTCTTATATTTATGGCAGAAATGGGAGACAAAACTCAAATTCTTGCTATGACTTTCTCGATGAAATATAATATCAAAAAAGTTATAATAGGAATATTTATAGGATCATTATTAAATCATGGGCTAGCTGTATTCTTTGGAGGTTTATTATCTAAATTTATAGATTTAAATAAACTTACAATAGTGGCGGGGTTCATGTTTTTATTTTTCTCAATTTGGAGTTTGAAGTATGAAGATGAAGAGGAAGAAGATGAACAAAAGTTCAAATTTGGACCAGTATTAACAGTAGCATTAGCATTTTTTATAGGAGAACTTGGAGATAAGACTCAACTAAGTGCAATAACTTTGGCAATGGATAGCAAGAATCTAATAATAACACTTATGGGAACTGTAAGTGGAATGGTTCTAACAAGTTTGATAGGGATATTTATTGGGGTCAAATTAGGGGATAAGATATCTGGATTATATATGAAGATTGTATCTTCTATAATATTTTTAGGTTTTTCGATATCTAAATTAAAAGGAATTTTTGTGGATTTCTTTAATAGTTATATGATAATGATTATTGCTATTACAATTATTCTATTAATAGTATATTATAAGGGAATTTCTAAACTACTTTATCTTCAGCGTTTAAACACAAATACTCTATACAAAAAGAAATTAAAAGAGATATATGAATATTTTCATGAGGTAAAAGTATGTGCGAATGAATTATGTCTAAAAGCAACAGTCTGTCAAAAAGACAAATGTGTATTATATTACATATTAAAACTCTTAGAAAATTTGGATGAAAACGGGCTAAAGCTTTCTTTGATAGATAAGAGTTATGATTTAGAGAGTTTAAAAAAGGATTTTGATAAGGATAAACTAAAAAATCTAATAGAAAAGTTAGATGAGTTTGAAAATAGCGATGTAAAAGATTTAGAAGAATTAAAAAGAGAAAGAGAGATATTAGATGAAATAAAAAAGGTAGCAAATAATATATTGGATCAAAACAATAATTAAATAAAAAATATATTGTAATATGCTGGTTTAAAAGGATTTGAAAAAAGGAAAGTGTTTATTTAGATTAATGAATATATTTTTATCTTTAGCTGTTTTTATATTATTTACAAAAAACCTAATTGTTTTATATAATTAGGTTTTTTTGCTATAATTAAATAAAAATTTAAAAAAAGGAAGTGTTATTTTGGATAAAAAAAAATTAGCAATCAATTGCATCATTTTTGGAAGTTTGACATTATCATTAGAATTATTTATGTTGAAAATTATATCTTATTTGGATAGGATTGCTACACACTCTTGGAACTTAAATACTTTGGAGTATATAAAAGAACCAATTATTTTGTACGCAATGGCAATACCTGTGATTATGGTTCTTTTTGGAATAGTAAATTATGATACAGAAAAAAATAATAATAAAGTAGAAATGAAATAAAAATCAAAAAATATAATATAGAAATCAAAAGGAAGTGCAAACTATATGAAAAAAATATTTATAACAATCTGTATTATTTTGATATTAAGCATAAATGCTTATGCAGATTATTTTGATATAGGAGATGCGATTGGGGAAATAAATTATAGCGATATAAAGACTTTTGTGAAAAATAAGGAAATTGAATCTTTTAATATAAATGGCAAAACAGCTATATATGTTGAAGATTTAAAAGAAATACTTAATGTTTCTTATGATGATAAAAAAAGAATTGTAAAAATAAATGATAAGAAATTACTTGAAGTTAATGATATAGGGCCATTTCAACATCTAAAATTTGACGCGCCAATATATGAATATAATATTACTAATCAAAATGAGTTTAATATCAAGGGGTCTATAATTGATGAAAAGATAGACGAGAGTTTTAAATTAAAAATAGAGTATAAAAATGAAAATGATAAGTTTGATTTGATTGAAGAAAAAACAGTTGATTATGATGGAATGACTTTTGATTATAATATTTCTCTTAGTAACAAAAAAGGAGTATATAAAATAACAGTAATAGTTCCACTAACAGCTGTAAATAATCCATTTACAGACATTGCAGAGTTTTATATTGAATATAAATAAAATAAAGAAAAGATAATAAGTAAAGCAAGTGAAATCTTTTATTTGCTAAATACAAAAGAGGATGTTGTACTAAGGAAAAATACTACAAAATATTATATTTGTTTTTATTAAACATAATATTTTGTAGCTAAATCCCTTAAGCTTATGTCCTCTTAATTAATTATATTATAAATTTAGATATTATATATATGATTAATTATTTATAAATTCCATAACTTCATCCAAAGAACTAAACTTTGTAATACTCATAAATTCATCTTCAGAAATTACTTTTACTCCAAGTTCTATGGCTTTTTTTAATTTGCTTCCAGCCTTTTCTCCCGCTAGAAGTAAATTAGTATTTTTGCTAAGTGAAGAAGATGTTTTTCCTCCATTATCTTCAATTATTTTCTTTGCATCATTTCTCTTTAATGTATTTAATGTTCCTGTTAAAACAAACTTAAGACCTTCAAATATATTTGAATTAGCTTCTTGTTTTTTTGAGCTTATATTAAGATTAAATGATTTTAATCGCTCAATTAACTCAAGATTATCAGGATTTTTAAAGAAATTAACTAAAGACTGTGCCATCTTAGGGCCAAATTCTTCAATCTCAATAAGTTCATCATAAGAAGCATTTATTATCTGATCTAAATTTTCATAGTTTTTTTCTAACAGCTTACTTGCTTTAGAACCGATAAAATCAATTCCTAGACCAAATATCAGTCTATAAAGTTCATTTTCTTTTGATTTTTCGATAGCATTAAGCATATTTTCAACTGATTTTTCGCCCATTCTCTCTAATGAAAGAAGTTCTTCTTTTTTATCTTTAAGAAGATACAAATCAGAGATATCCTTTATAAGTTCATTATCAAGAAGTTGTTTTACAATGGATTCACCAAGTCCATCCATATCCATTGCATTTTTGGATACAAAATGAATTATTCCACGTCTTATTTGAGCAGGGCATGAAATATTTATACATTTTAACGCAGCTTCACCTTCTTCTCTTAGGGTCTTTCCACCACATTCAGGACAAGTGCTTGGCATTTCAAAATCTATTTCACTTCCATCTCTTTGGTCTACCAAAACTTTTACAACAGCAGGGATAACATCTCCAGCCTTTTCTATAACTACTT
Organism: Peptostreptococcaceae bacterium AGR-M142; assembly: GCA_045345765.1. Taxonomy (GTDB): domain Bacteria; phylum Bacillota; class Clostridia; order Peptostreptococcales; family Peptostreptococcaceae; genus JAOARY01. Next base: position 1,178,794 of record CP148265.1, on the reverse strand, counting down.
TATCATTTATTTTAATATCTTTTTCTCTTATAAAATCTTCATTATGAAGGGTTGCCTTAGATACTAAAGAACCTGCAACTCTTACTGGTTCAAATACTGCATTTGGAGTTATTTTACCAGTTCTACCTATTTGTAAGATGATATCTTTTATAATAGTTACCTTTTGTTCAGCTGGGAATTTGTAAGCAATAGCCCATCTAGGACTTTTTGATGTTGTTGATAGTTCTTCTCTTTGGTTCAAATCATCAACCTTTACAACCATTCCATCTATTTCGTAACCTAAATTAGCTCTATTATCTTGCCAATAAAGAATATAGTCATAAACAGCATTAATATTATCGAATTTTTTAGTTTCATTATTTATCTTAAATCCTAATTTGCTAAGGTATTCAAGTGATTTGATATGTGAATTTATATTATTTTGTTCAATATTCATAGTATTAAATACAAATATATCTAAATTTCTTTTGGCTGCAATCTTAGGATTTAATTGTCTTAATGAACCAGCAGCCGCATTTCTAGGGTTTGCAAAGATTTTATCATCGTTTTGTTCTTGGATTTCATTTAGTTTCTCAAATTGTACTTTTGGTATGAAGACTTCACCTCTTACAGTCAAATCTATATCTTCTTTTAGTTTTAGAGGTATTGATTTTACTGTTTTAAGATTAGATGTTATTATTTCACCAACTTGCCCATCACCTCTTGTTGCTCCAAGAATAAATTCACCGTTTTCATAAGTTAGTGCAACAGATAGTCCATCAATTTTTAGTTCAACAACGTAAGATACATTGTTTGTACCTAAGTTATCCTTAACTCTTTTATCAAAGTCCATCAAATCTTCTTTTGAAAAAGCATTTGATAAACTTAGCATTGGCTTTATATGTCTTGTTTGTTCAAATTTCGATAGAGCCTGTCCACCAACTCTTACACTAGGTGAATCGTTTCTAAGAAACTGTGGGTTATTTGTTTCTAATTCTATAAGTTCTTTTAACATCTTATCGTATTCTATATCAGATATTTTTGGTTCGTCCAAAACATAGTAATAATAATTATGTTCTTTTAAAATCTCAACGAGTTCATCTATTTTCTTTTTTATATCTTCTTTTATTTTAGCCAAAATATAATCCTACCTTTCAAATGAATTAAAATATTATTAAGTAAAAGTATTGTTATGATTTTATATTTTTAAATTCATTATAGTTTTTTGTTTTAATTTTATATTATAATTATATGATTTTTTTGTTATTTTGAGTAGGACTATCTTAAAATAAATAATCAAAAATTTACAATAAAGTTAAAATTATTGTTTGGAGTGATTTTTTCTGATAGAATTTCTTTGATTGTATTATTTAATTTGATAAGGTATTTAAAAATTTATAAGTTAAATAATTATTAAAATTATTATTAATAAAAAATATAATTATATTAAAGTTAAAATATTATGCAATCGGAGTTAAGAAATTCTGATGATAAACCTTTTAAGTTTAATAAAGGGTTTTGTGGGAAAAAATGTTGACGGGGGGGCAAAGATGGATGTTATTATACCTATGAAATACATATTAAACATCAGGGGTGATTCATAATGAATAAAAAAATGCAAAAAATAACATCAATATTATTATCAGCAGGCTTAATGGCAACAGCATCAACAAGTGCTGTATTTGCGGCAAGTTATAGTAATAATGAAAATATTGTTAACCATTTTGAAGGTGAATTTTTATCAAAAGATATTATAGATAATGATTTACAAAAAATGTGTGATGATTTAGAAGAGAGCTTTAATGTTAAAGAGAAATCGGAAGTTAGAGCTGATTTTTCTGATGTGAAAAAATCAGAAGTTAGAGTTAGTCGTTCTGCTGGAAGTAAAGCAGTAAAGTATGCAGCAAAATGGCTAAGAGTAAATTATAAAAAGATAATCAGAAAGACACCAAAATGGATGAGAAAATATATTCAAATTGATATTTTAATGGAAGTCATAGATGGTTATGTGGGTGTTTCTGATAGTGTAGAAGAATTTATACATGATGTTTTAAGAGACGTATTGCCAAAAGATGTTGTTAATGATTGGTGGGTTGATAAATTAACAACAACAATTATGCTTATAATGCCAATATAATTTTTTATTAAATGAGCTTATTTTTTATTATAAGCTCATTTTGTATATGGAAGGATTTTATTTATGGAAAATAATTTAGACACAAAAAAGAATAAAATAAAATTTTTAATTAGTTTTATTATAAGTGCTTTAATGATAGTTATTTTAAGCTTTGTAATAAGTATATATTTTGCAATTGGACATTTACTTTGCTTAGTTGTTCATGAGTTAGGGCATATTATTATTGCAAAGAAACTAAACAAAAAAATTTATTTTGGAGGAATAACACCTTTTGGTGCTTATGTTGAAATTGAAGATAAAAATGACTGCAAGGAATCATTTTTAATAGGAATAGGTGGACCTTTGGCTGGTCTTTTTTTAGCTTTAATTTATCTGCTGATTTTTTATTTTACGAAGACACAAGATGTATTTTTATTGGCAAAGGCATCCACAATACTAAGTCTTTTAAATCTAATTCCATTACAGCCTTTAGATGGAGGTAAGATAGCAGAAGCTTTATCACCAAAACTTTGTTATTTTGGATTTCCGATACTTATATATTTATTTGTAAATAATGATAGATTAAAGTCAAGAGTAATAATTATTATGATAATGATAGTTGGATTTTTTATGACTTTAGAGTACGAAAGAAAGAGAAAGAAAAGAAAGTATTACAACATAGATAAAAAAACAAAATTAAAATATACAGTGCTATATGGTTTGCTTGTAGTTATATTATTTGTTTTAGCTATATATCTAAATTGGATTTATTAGAAAAAGATAATTTGTTATGTTTGGTTAATGTTATTTAATCCATTTTTTGATCTTATAAAAAGAAGAAATAGATAAATAATATCATTCAAAAATCTTATTGATTTAGTTATGAGTCTTATTGCAACTATTAAGTACATATTAAAATTAAAAAATCGAGGCTTATTATGAAAAATTTTTTTAATAGATTTATGAAAAAGTATGAGAAATCAAGATTATTTAGAATAGTGTATAGTGTGTTAACGTTTGTAATTGGAGTTAATATAGCTGCACTAGCATATAATCAACATTGGTTTATAAGAGGGTTATTAGGAGGTTGTGTTGCTGGTATGATACTTTATCCATTTTTTACTTTGAAGGAAGAAAGAAAAAACTAGGACATTACTTAAGAAAGAAAAAACTAAGAAGTTAGATTGAATTAAAAAATTTAATCTAGCTTTTTTTATTTTTTTACAATAAAGTTAAAATTGTTGTTTATAGTATTTTTTTCTGATAGAATTTTTTTAAATCTAATAAATTTTAAAGGAAATTATAAAAAAGTAAATTTAATTTGTTTTAAGTTATAGAAAAAACGAAAAATAAAATTAAATAGAAAAAAGAAGGGTTATTATGGAGAAGTTTTTAAAAAATTTTATGAAGTATTATAAAAAATCAAGACTATTTAGATTTTTATATAGTTTGTTGATTTTTATAATTAATTTTTGTATGTTTTATTGGATAGATACTTATAAGGAGTTTAATTCTATAAAAGCACCTTTGCAAATTGGAATTTGGGTACTTTTATTTGGTCCATTTTTTTATTTTAGAGAAACAAGAAAAAGATAATTTGTTGTTAGAAAAGAGTTGATTTGTTATGGGGAGTTTTTCAGAATATTTTATGGAGCGCTATGAAAAGTCAGTATCATTTAGAACAATATATACTATATTAATCTTTGTAATTCAAATAGCAGTTTATTATTTTACGGAAGATTATCATTGGTTTATAAGAATAAATATTCGAATTTTTGTTTGGTCAATGTTATTTAATCCATTTTTTGAGCTTATAAAAAGAAGAAATAGATAAATAATATCATTCAAAAATCTTATTGATTTAGTTCTGAGTTTTATTGCAAACAATTAAGTACATATTAAAATTAAAAAAAAGAAGGGTTATTATGGAAAAATTTTTTAATAGATTTATGAAGTATTATGAAAAATCAAGGTTATTTAGAATAATATATAGTTTATTAACATTTGTAATTGGAGTTTGTATATCTTCATTATTATCTCATAGGTATTGGTTTATAAAAGCAATGATAGAAAGTTTTGCTGTGGGATTAATACTATATCCATTTTTTACTTTGAAAGAACAAAGAAAAAATAATATATAATAAATTTTTAAGGAGTGGTAAAAAGTTAAATGGAAGTTGATTTAAGTAACAAAAAGAAAAAACGAAATATAAAATTAATAATTAGTTTTATTGTATCTAGTTTCACGATAGTTATTTTAAGCTTTGTAATAAGTATATATTTTGCAATTGGATATTTACTTTGCTTAGTTGTTCATGAGTTAGGACATATTATTATTGCAAAGAAATTAAACAAAAAAATTTATTTTGCAGGAATAACACCTTTAGGTGCTTATGTTGAAATTGAAGATAGAAATGATTGTAAGGAATCATTTTTAATAGGAATAGGTGGACCTTTGGCTGGTCTTTTTTTAGCTTTAATTTATCTGCTGATTTTTTATTTTACGAAGACACAAGATGTATTTTTATTGGCAAAGGTATCTACAATACTAAGTCTTTTTAATCTAATTCCATTGCAACCTTTAGATGGAGGTATGGTAGCAGAAGCTTTATCACCAAAACTTTGTTACTTTGGATTTCCGATTCTTATATATTTATTTGTAGATAATGATAGATTAAAGTCAAGAGTAATAATTATTATGATAATGATAGTTGGATTTTTTATGACTTTAGAGTACGAAAGAAAGAGAAAGAAAAGAAAGTATTACAACATAGATAAAAAAACAAAATTAAAATATACAGTGCTATATGGTTTGCTTGTAGTTATATTATTTGTTTTAGCTATATATCTAAATTGGATTTATTAGAAAAAGATAATTTGTTATGTTTGGTCAATGTTATTTAATCCATTTTTCAATCTTATAAAAAGAAGAAATAGATAAATAATATCATTCAATAGAAAAGAGTTCGTTATATGAAAGATTTTATTAAAAAATTTATAGTAAATATTTTTGATAATTGTATGAAATACCATGAGAAATCAGTATTTTTTAAAGGATGGTAGGGATGAAAGAGCTTAATCTATAGGGGAAGATTAAATAACTTCCCCTTATTTTAATTTAATTATATTTATAAAGATTCTATATTATGATTTTAAAATATTAAAATCTATTTTTGAATCCTCTTTTATTACATAAACACTATAATTTGATTTGTACTGAACAGCTGAATCATCTTTATTAGTTGATGAATAATATATTTTTAGTTCATTATCTTTTGAATTATCTACTTTTGTTAATTCGCTTTGTTCTCCAAAAGATTTGATTTCTACATCTAAATTAGAAAAATCTTTATCGTCATTTTTAATTAAATATATCTTAGTATTCGAGTAATAATCATCATTGCTTGCTATTCTTATGGATTTTAATATATTTTGCTTTTTATAATTTATAATTTTTGATTTTATATCTAGGTTTAATTTAGCGTAATCCTTAATATTAAGACCTTCGATATCTATAATTTCTAAATTGTTTAGATTGTTTAATTCTTCTAAATTCTCAATTTGATTATTTGAAATATATAATTGTTTTAAGTTTTTTAACTCAGAAATTCCCGTTATATCTTTTATATTATTATCATCAAGGCACAAAACTTCTAAATTTTTTAAATTTATAAATGGTTTTATCGTTTCTAGTTTATTATTATTTGCATAAACTACTTTAATTGAGTCTAGGGTAGCTAAATCAGCAATTTGTGTGATATTATTGTTTGAAATATTTAGATATTCTAAGTTTTTAAGATATTTAAGATCATTTATTTCACTTAGATTATTATCTTTAGTTTTATTTAAGTTTATATTTAGCTTTGTTACATTTATTAAATCTTTTTTTGACAATGTAGCTTCAGCAGTATTTTTTATTTCTAATGAATTTAATACAGCTGTTTTGATATGATTATTTTCAAATGTTATAGTATTTGATTCTTGAATTTTTATAAAGCCAAAGCCAATTACAAATATAAGAATAATGGATAGAATAATTTTGTTTTTCATTTTACAAAACTCCTTTTGATTTATATTATATGACATAAATAGAATAACATTGTTTTTAAGAAAAATCAAATATTTAACAAAAATAATATATTTTAATAAGAAAAAAGCTAGGAAATGATTAAAACATCATCAACTAGCTTAATAATAAATTTATTTTTTAATCTTAACATACATATATTTTAAATTGATTATAAGTATTTATTTTTCCAAAAACTCAACAACATCAGACACCTTTGTTCTATAATTTTTGATATTTAGATGTTTATTTAGATAATCATAAGCAATATCTTTTGTGCAATGACTTATATATATCTTATTTATATCTTGATTATTCAAATAATCAATTGTTTTTTGTAATTTAGAGTCAATATGATGAAGATGAAAGCCACCTAGAACAATATCTATTTTTGATTCATTCATAATTTCTTTGGAATACTCAATAATATTACAAATACCACTATGAGAACAGCCTGCAATAATTACAAGTCCATTTTGACCTCTAAATACAATCGCAGAATCATCTATTACAAAATCATCTTCATTATTTTGTAGTATAAAGTCAGTTTCCTTGGCTTCAAAATCATTATATCTTTTGATATGTCCCAAGAAACAAAGATTATCATCCAAAAAATATGGGGTATTTTTTAATATGAGATTAAAATTATCTTTTATATAAGCCTCGCAAAGAGCCATACCTAAATAAGAATTATCTTTTTTTCGATATCTTTTAGTAAAAATTTCGCTACAAGCGATAAGATTTCTTTTTTTTAAATCTGTATCAATAAATCTAAGTCCATCACTATGATCATAATGACCGTGGCTTAGAATAATATCATTAATATTAGATATACTAAGATTTAGTTTTTTTGCATTTTCTAAAAATAAAGAAGTTCTTCCGCTATCAAATAATATGTCCTTTTGATTTTTTCTTTCTATATATAAACTAAAGGCTTTATCAGATTCAAAACCTTTAGTTTTTATATTATCGACTAAGAAATAAATCTTATTCATCACAATCATCCCTTTTGTAAACGACTTTTCCATCTATTATTGTTTGAAGTACCTTAATATTTTTGATATCTTTTTTATCTACATTTATAATATCATTATCCAAAATAACCATATCAGCAAGTTTGCCTTTTTCCAAACTTCCTCTTAAATCCTCTACAAAATTAGCATAGCAAGGAGTTTTGATATAAGCTCGTATTGCATCATATAATGAAGTGTTTTCATCTTTATTCAAATTATAATCATTACAAGCAAGATAAATCCCCAAAAGTGGTTCAAAACCTAAAAACTCATAGCCATCATCTCTTTTTAGACCAAATGTGCAGTTAAAAGGCCAATCGCTATTAAATATAATTTTAATATCATTTTTGACAAAGCTATTAAATCTAAAGCTATCCTTTAATCTTTCTTCGCCTAAAGAATTTATATTTAAATCTTTTTGTAGATTAAATATTGGTTGGAATGATGCTATTAGATTGAGCATTTTAAATCTATTTATGTCTTCATCCTTTATAATTTGAAGATGTTCAACTCTTGAACGAGTATTCATTTCATAGTTTTTATATTCATCATAATAAATATCCAAAAATACACTCAAGGCTTCATCGCCTATTGCATGTACTGCAATCGATTGATTATTTTTAAATGCTCTTTTGATTTCTTTTTTCATATAATTAATATCTATTGTAAGTCTACCTCTTGTGTGAGAAGCGTTATTATAAGGTCTTGATAAATAGGCTGTTTTAGAACCAAAGCTTCCATCTAAGAAATATTTTGTTGGTCCTATTTTTAAGAATTTATCAATTTTCTTTCTATTTAAATCAAAATTAAATTTAGACATTTTAGAATGTCCATAAGGAGAAGCAAATATTCTTATATCTAATTCTTCATTTTTATATAATTCCTTATAAAGATGATAATTATTAGATGGATTAGTTAGTATGTCATTTATTGAAGTAACTCCTTGAGATATTAGAGCTTTATTAGCTTTTTTTATAGCTTGTTTAAAATAATCTTTTGGAAGTTTCTTTTGAATTCTTTCCATCAACACAAATACATCTTCTTCATAGAAGATTCCGCTTAGAGAATTATCATCTAATCTATTTGCATCTTTGTATTTTTTATCTTTAGAAAGACCAAGTTCTTCAATTGCTAAGGAATTTAAAACCAAACAATGACCATCTTCTTTGACCATACAAACAGGTTTATTTAGAACTATTTCATCTATAATTTTTCTTGTTGGAATATTGCCATCAAATATTTTGTTCTCATCAAAACCACTTGATAATATCCATTTATAAGGTGTTTCAAAGGCATAATGTATAAGTTGTTCTTTGAAATCTTTGAAATTATCTATATTTTTTGCATTGAAGTCAATTAAAGTTCGTCCACCTTCAACTAGATGCATATGACTTTCAAAGAAACCAGGAATTATAGTTTTACCTTTTAAGTCGATTTTTTTTACACTATCATTTACTTTTGAAAATATTTCGTTATTATTTCCAAGTGCTTCGATAATATTATCATTTATGAGTATTTCTTTATATATTTTATTATGTTTATTTAAAGATATTATATTAGCGTTATAATAAAGTGTTTTCATTTCAAAAACCCGTTACCAAAACCTTATAAAAGTCTGCAAATTAAAGATTTTGTTTCTTTCCTACTTCACAATGTCCCATTTTGCCGAAGCTACTTTGGTTTGCTATAACACTCCATAGGCTTTGCTACTTTTTAGTAGTGGGTTGTAACGATTACCCAATTTAGAAAATCTTTAAAGTGATATTTCTAAACCATAATTAGCTAAGTTTATACTTGCGTTTTTGTCTCTATCACAAGTAAAACCACACTCACATTTATAAATCCTATGTGATAACTTCAAATCCTTTTTTATTGCACCACATGATGAACATGTTTTGCTCGAAGGATAAAATGTCGGTACTTGAACAAATTCAATACCTTTGTATTCACATTTATATTTTATCTGATTTATAAAAGTATAAAAACCTTGTTGTTGTATAGCTTTTGATAAATGTTTATTCTTCATCATATTAGATACTTTTAAATCCTCCATAACTATTCTATATGGTTTGGCTTTCACCATTTTAGAAGTTGCTTGGTGGATATGATTTAATCTAATATATGATAATCGGTTGTGAAGTTTCTTAATCTTCAATTCGAGCTTTGCAATATTCTTGGTTTTTTGGTAACTCCCTCCTTTTTTATTCATAATATATTTTCTTGAACATTGTCTTTGTAATCTTTTTAATTTCCTACTTAACTTTCTAACTTTACTTGTTTTATTAATATTATTAATATCTAAATCATCCGCATTAGTTATTGCAAGTTGTTTAATGCCTAAGTCAATCCCTAAACTAAAGTCATTTAACTTAGTTGTTTCTTTTTCAATTTTAATTCCTACTAAAAGAACCCACACTCTACCATTAAATTTCACTCTTGGATTACTAAATTTCTTTATAGTGGTTAAATCTATATCATAATCACATCTATATTTAACCTTACCTATCTTCTCAAGATTGACTACTTCATCTTTGAAATAAATCTTGTCATATCTACTATAAAATTTAGGTTCTGATTTTTTTCTACTTTTAAACTTTGGATGTCCATTCAAATCATAAACACCAAGTGATTTACCAGTTCTAATTGATTTTTGGATTTTAGCTTTCGTGTATTTAACATCTTTTTTCTGCTTATCAAAGAACTTCTTATAGGCTTTATCTAAATCTCTAAGACTTTCTTTTAATGTCGCATTAGAAACCTCATAAAGCCACTTGTGACCTTCTTTGTTCTTTAATTTAGTCATTTCTTTTCCTAAATCTGTAGTTGATATCTTCTTTCCATTTTCCTTAAAATTATCAATTTGCTTTGCTAATCCCCAGTTATAAATAAACCTCATAGAACCTATATGTTTTCTCATTAATTCTTCTTGTTGTTCCGTTGGGTATAATCTTATATTAATCGCTTTTATCATCCTCTAGTAACTCCTTAATCATCTTTTTAGCCTTGTTGGCTCTCTTTCCTTGAAGTCTACAACCAAATACAGTAACTATTTGAATTAAATCCTCAACTAATTCTTGTTCTTCCGTCTTTTCTGTGTTGTCTATGATTTCAATAGTAGTTCCATATTTATTACATAGATTTTCTATAAGTTCATATCCAAACCTTATCAATCTATCTTTATATAGAATTACAACCCTATCTACTTCTGAATTAGTTATCATATCTATTAGTTGATTTAACCCCTTTTTATTGTAGTTAATTCCACTCCCTATATCCTTTATAATTTCAAATTGATAACCTTTGGCATACATATATGTTTTGACATTTTCTATTTGCCGTTGTAGGTCGTTTTTTTGTTTATCGGATCTAACTCTACAATAACCTATTATCTTTTTATTTAGTTGTTTTTTACCTTTAATTCCCAAAAAATGATTAAGTTGCTCTTGCGAATAATATCTATAACCCGTTGGTGCAACATGATGTGGTTTTAATATATCTTTCTTATCCCATTCTCTTAATGTTTGAGAAGTTTTCCCTATTAACTTAGAAAACTGTCCTATAGAATAATATTTCATTATACATCACCTCTAAATCTATTATACAATACACATTATATAATTTAAATAGAGTTCTATAAACTTCTATAATGTTCTGTTAGCTGTTAATCAACCTCCCTCGTTATACTATAATTATAGGTCTTTTTTGTCTTTTGGGGTATAAAAAATAAAAGAATTATTAAAAATTTAAGAAAATTAATAATTTGATTATTTTTATCTATTTTAAGATTAAGCATATAAAAAGAACTAATTATAGTAATGATAATAAATAATATTTCCCATGGAAAGACTTTTTTTACCATGTTACACTTAATTTGGGTATTACTTAAATCAAAAATTATGGAGGATTATTATGAAAATAAAAATTTTACTTGTATACATTTTACAATTCATTTTTACAATGTTTTTTTTTTACAAATCTTATAATTTTGAATTTAATGTACAGTCGTGTATTTTTCTATTTATAAGCTTTTTAATAGCTTATTTTATTAATACAAAATATGACCATTTAAAATAAAAAAATAGCCATAAATTCATTAAAATATTTTTGAATTTGTGGCTATTTAAATTATAGATATTTTAGTTAAATTAATAGTTCAGAAGTTTATTATTTTCTAATATGAAGATGTTTTTATATTTTTTATTGTGAATAGAAAGAGCCATCTTTATCCTATCTATATTGGAATCAAAATCATAAGAATTAGTTATTTTGATATATCTATACAAATCATCTTTTGTTTTAAATTTGCTTATTTGATATGGATATAATTTATTTTTCTTTTCTATAAGATAAATAGTATCATCAATATTTACTGATATACCTACATTGTAGAATTTTAAAATATTTTCTTTATTTCCATATACTCTGATAAGTTTTATAATATCTGATTTGAATTTGATATTCAAATTATTTATTCTATCTTCTATTTGTTTATTTATATATTTATCTTTATTTAATTTGATATCACTAAATAAAGCTAAATATATATCATTATTTTTAGGATTTGTATCAATTCCTAAATTTTTTAGATTCAATATATCATTTCTTAGATTAGATTGTAATTCTTTAATTTTAATACCTTCTTTATTTTCGTTAGATATTAAATGTTTTTGATAATTGTTAAATTCACTTATTTTTTCATTTTCATCAATAAAATCAATATCTTTTATATTATTTTTATCAAAAGATTTGGTATCAATTATATTATCTAATAAAGTGTAGATATCTTGTTTGCAAGATGTTAAATTGTTGCAAATCTTAATTTGTTTATCAAAAACTTCATTGATTTTATCAGCAGAATTATTAGATTTATCTGTTTTTGTATTGAAGATAGTATTAAAATAATTTAGATATTTTGTATTATTTATATCTTTACAATAATTAGAAATACTCGTTTTTTTATAAATAATAGTATTATTAGAAGAATCAAAATCTTTGTAAGTTGATTCTTTAGTATTTAGATTTTTTAGATATAAAATATTATTATCAACTAATTTTTTATATGTATTTGGTGTTTTATTTGAAGTATTTTGTTCTAAGATATTAGATATTTGCATTGAATTATTATTTTTACCATCTAATATTTTGTACTCAAAATCAAATTGAGTTGTGTTGTATCTTATTATTCCTAAGGTTATCAACAATGCTGTTAATAAAGCGATGCTTATTTTAAATTGTTTATTCATTATGCCCTCCAAGATGTAATATTTATTTTTAAGACTTTTGTTTAGCAAAATTACCTAGTATTAAATATATTCCTATAGCATAAGATACTATAAGCAAGAAATAGCTTATTATAGGGATTTGATTCCACCACCCTGAAATACCTGAACTTTGTAGATGGTAACTTATTTTTGCTAATATCATAATTATTGATCCAACTAAAGAAGTAATGCTTAAAATTATATAACCAGCCAATTTATTCATCAAAAAACCTCTCTTTTTAGTAAAAACATAAGTTGTAAAATAGAATTTATATTTATTTTTAATACTATGTTATATTTTTACAAATACTTACTTTATTGTAACATGTATTGAAGTTTTGCTCAATGATTAGTCTTTAAATTTTTATATATAAAGAAAAATAAATATTATTTATTAAATTATGTATCTTAAATGATATAGATAATATTTATATGAATTAAAAATGCATAGAATATACTTATAATTTTTGCAAAACTATTGATGTATAATTTATTTATGAATATATGAATTGAGGACGTGATTATTTTGAATAGAGTTTATTTTGATAATGCTGCTACATCTTTTCCAAAAGCCAAAAATGTTGGAAAAAGAATGTGCGAATATATAGAATTTGTAGGAACTAATGTTAGCAGAGGAACATATGAAGAAGCTTATGAAGCTAGTGAAGTGATTTATGAAACAAGAGAATTAATATGCGAATTATTTAATTTTGACAAAACAGAAAACGTTATATTTACAAAAAATATAACTGAGAGCTTAAATGTGCTTATAAGAGGAATTGCAAAAGAAGATGACCATTTTATAGTGAGTTCAATGGAACACAATGCCATAAAAAGACCTCTTAATTTTGTAAAAGAAGAATTAAACATTACCTTTGATGAATGTAAATGCGATAAAGAAGGTAGACTTAATGCTTTAGATATCAAAAAACTTATAAAGCCAAACACTAAGGCTGTTATAATGACTCATGCATCTAATATTTGTGGAACTATTTTAGACCTTGAAAAAGTTGGTCAAATCTGTAAGGAAAATAATATATTTTTTATAATTGATGCGGCTCAAACAGCTGGATTTTTGGATTTGGACATAAATAAATTAAATGCTAATGCTATTGCTTTTACTGGTCATAAATCATTACTTGGGCCAAATGGAATTGGTGGATTTATTATAGATGATGAATTAAACAAAATAACTAAACCTCTTATAACTGGAGGAACAGGAAGTGCTTCAGACTTAGAAGTTCAACCTGATTATATGCCAGATAAATTTGAATCAGGAACTCCTAATATTGTTGGAATTTATGGACTTAATGAATCTTTAAAATATATATTAAATAAAGGGATTAAAAATATAAGAGAATATGAACTTGATTTGTTTGAGTATTTCATAAAGAGATTAAATGAGCTCAATGGATTTAGGATTTTGGGTACTAAATCAAGAGAACATTCATGTCCCGTTATATCGCTTGATTTTAATGAATTAGATAATGCAGTTGTTTCGCATACTTTAGCAAGTGAATATAATATATCAAATAGATGTGGACTTCATTGTGCGCCATCTGCACATAAGACATTAGACACATATCCTCAAGGGAGTGTAAGATTTAGTTTAGGGCATAAGAATACTAAAGAAGAAATAGATTATACGATAGATGCATTAGAAAATATATTGTCGGAGTGATTATATGAATAAAAAGATAGTGATTAATACAATTGCAATAACTGTAATAGGTATATGTATTTATAATGCGATAAATAAAACAAATGCTGGAATTAGTCTTATATTAGTATTATTTGCAATTTTATCAATAGGTTATTTAAGAAAATAAAACTACAATAAGTGAATCAATAGATTTTTTTACAGAAAATGCTTTTTTAATCAAAAATATTACCTCTAGTATTATTATATATTTTACTACAAAAATAATTTAAAAAGAGGCTGTAGCATTTTTTCTTAGTGCAACAGCCTCTTTTTTATTTATTTTTTTTATTTTTCTTCAACAGTAACCTTTTTCATCTTTTGTTCAACTAATGGCTTATCCATAGCATTTGTTTCTACCTTAGCCATTTCTTCTACTACGTCCATTCCTTCAATAACTTGACCAAATGCTGCGTAATCACCGTTTAAATGTGGAGCATCATCCAATACTATAAAGAATTGTGAACTTGCAGAGTTTGGAGCGGCAGATCTAGCCATTGATAATACACCTTTTTTGTGTAATATTGAGTTTGCTACTCCGTTTTTCATGAATTCACCTTTTATATTTTCTTTAGAACCACCAGTTCCATTACCTTTAGGGTCTCCACCTTGAGCAACGAATCCTGGAATTATTCTGTGGAATGTTAATCCATCATAAAAACCTTCTTTAGTTAATTTTACGAAGTTAGCAACTGTTATAGGAGCATCATCCTTAAATAGTTCAGCTTTTAACGTTTTTCCATTTTCCATTTCAATAGTTATTATAGGATTATTGTTAACATCCTTTATTGTGTTATCTTCAGTCATTTCTTTATCCATCATTTTTAAAACATCCTCCATTGCAACATAAGTTTTGTTGTCGTAGCTTATTACATCTGTTTTGAATTCTTTTTCGTTAACTTTATAAGTTTTATTTTCTTTTACTACATCAATTTGTTCAGTCTTTGAGCTTGCACAAGCTACTGCTGAAAAAATTATAACAAACATTGATAAAATAGCAATAATTTTTTTCATTTTTATAACCCCTTTCCCTTAGTAATTTTTATGTCTTATTTTTATAATTAAAATATTCATAGTAAAAAATTAGCGTTATGATAATTAATTATAAAAAAAACCATACTATTATATTATACTTTACTTTCCTTTATTTACTAGGTTTTTTTGAATAAAAATATGCGGCTAAGAAAGCTGTTATAGGAATAGTCATTATAAGACCAATACTTCCTGTTAACGATCTTATTATTTCAGTGGCTATTAAATCCATATTCATAATCTTAGTCATAGAAGTTTCTAATTCAGAGAATATAAGTAGCAAACTAAGTGAACTACCTGTATAAGCAAGTATCAATGTGTTTGACATAGTACCCATTATATCTCTACCTACATTAATTCCTGATTTGAATAATTCTTTCATAGTTATATCATCTTTAATTCTTTTAACTTCTTCTATAGTTGAAGCGACTGACATACTAACATCCATTACAGCACCTAATGCTCCAAGTAAAATCCCTGCAAAAAGAAGTTCTTTAAAATCAAATACAAGACCTTCTTTAAGATATACAAGTATCATTGATTCTTCACTTGAAAGACCTGTTAGTTTAATTTGAGAACCAATAAAGAAGGCTAATCCACCAGCTATTATTACACCACCTATTGTCCCAAGTATTGCAGATAAAGATTTGTATCCAAAGCCAGATATTAAAAGCATGGTGATTATAGTAGATACACTGCAAACCAAAGTTGCAGAAAGTATTGGACTACCACCATTTAATATATAAGGAATCATGAACTTAAATACTAAAGCCATTGTTGCAAATAAACTAATTAAAGTTTTGATACCTTTAATTTTACCAAATATCAATACACAGGCACAAAATAATATAAAGACATAATATATATAATTTTGTCTATAATAATCTTCAATATGGACTAAAAATTCACCTTCATCAAGACCGATAGTGACAACAACCATAGTTCCCTTTTCAACAGGAATACTAAAAGCTATATTTTGATCTAAATAATTTTTTGTCTCAAATGTTTGATCTTTATATTTACCGCTTAGAACTTTAAGGGTTACTATTTGAAGTTGTTCTCCAATTCCAAGGTCTCCCTCTCCTTCAATTACATCTAGTACTACAGCTTTTTCTTGCTTCAAAGTCTGGGATGTTGAAGTATCATCTGCAAAAGAATTAAACGAAAATAGATTTACTATTATAAGAATTAACATCAAAAATCTTTTTAAATTATTCATATTACTGGCTTATTAACTATCTTTGGATATATTTATAAAATAAAGTGAAACCAAAGGCTAATTGCCATTACACCTCACTTTCAATTTTTATTTTGTCCATCAAATTAAATTATATAAAAAACTAAAAAAAAAATAAACCTAAAATAAATTTACAAATTTATTTTAGGTTTATTTTACTTTATATATCTAAAAAATAAAAAGAAAGACTGTGTCCATAAATATCAAAAACAACAACGAGTATTACAATTATTAATACCCAAAAGATATTTTATTATTCATATCAAATGTATCTTGAGTTTCAATTTTTGTTGGAAAACTAAAACTATCAGTGTTATAAATTATTAAATCTCCGTTTTTATATGTTGCAAATGGTGTATAAACTCTTATTTCATCTATTGATTTAACAAAATTATTAGAATCTGTATCTTCAAACTCTATGCTGTCATTTTGTATTTCTATATTTTGTTCTAATTTTATATTTTCAATCTTAGAATAATTAGAATCATAAACATCATAATTATCTAAATTATAAGCATAGTATTTATTATCTTTCTTTTGTATATCTAAATAATTTAGAGGGATAAGAATTTTAGAATCTAAATTCATAAGACCAAATAAAGTTGAATCTTTTGATGTCTTTCCGACTCTTATATCCAAATTATCATATATTTTTATAAAATTATAACTAGGTTCTAACAGTGTATAACCTTCATTATCGATAATTCCAAGAGAGTATGAATTTAGAGCAAATTCCTCTTTAGAATTTTCTTTAAATATTCTAATATCTTTATAAGATTTGCTAAAATCATCAAATTCTTTTTGAGTAACTCTATTTAGATTAGAGTCTATAAGAGTGCATTTACCATTAATCTTTATTTTAGCAACTCCGCCATCAAAGCGTTCCATATCATTAAATTCAAATACAGTTACATCATTATTTGAAAAATCTTTAATATGAATTATATCATTTTTATCATTTTTAAAGAATATCATATCTTGAGTAACATCTTTTATTATAGTGTTAGAATCTAAGGATAGAATTTCTTTAAAATTATTATTAGAAGTTGAGTAAACTATATTGTTATTTAGGCCATTAATAACTAAATAGTCATTATAAATGTTTGCAGATTTTGCTTTACCTTCATACAATTTATTTCCATCAAAATCATATATATATATCATTTGATTTTTATGATTTTTTATAAGAGCAAATTCATCTAAATTCATGAGTTCAAATGAATTTGTCTTAAAGGTCATCAAATCTTTTTTATGACCTAAATTATTATCATACAAAGATACATTAAGTTGATTTGTTGCAATTATATTTTTTGAAAAATCTGAATTTAATACTTGGTTAAATATTTTTAGCTCTGGAACTGTCCCATCTTCTGTTATTAGAGTGTAATTAAATCTATCGATTAACATTTTATGAAGTTTGGTTTCTTCTGTGTGTTTTTCGATTGTATAGAAGAATTTATTTTCAGTAGCTTTCAATTCTTCCAAAGGTATTAAAGTATGGTTAGAAGTACTAAATGTACTTATTTCATTACCATTTATATAAAGCTTAATATCATTTTTATAAATTTTATTATCTTTGGAGATTGAGGTTTTTATATTATTGATTTTATTTTGGTCGCATTTTAAAAACTCCATGTCTTTCCCATTTTCCATCCAAATACTATCATCTTTTAAACCTTTTATTTTAGAAATTTTGATTTCTTTTTCATTTTTTTCATCGATTTTATAACCCAATTCAAATAAATTATCAAGAACTATGTAATTACCACCATAGTATTCATTTTCGATTTTTAACATATAACTAGGAAGTGTCACATGATAAAGCCCATTGTTATAAAGTATTTCGTTTTTTGAAAGTTCAAAATTACCAATTTCTTTTTCACTAGCAAAACTAAAAATAGTCAACATAAATATAAAGACTAAGGTTAATATAGTTTTTTTCATATAAAATTCACCCCTTATTTTGGTAGCTAACTACCTTGAATTTAAAATTTTAATTATCTTTATTTTATATATAATTAAAATTTTTACTACTTATATATTACCATAATTTGATTTAGAATATTTTAATATTTTTTTACAAAATTAATAATTAAATTTTTAGATAAATGAAAAATCAATAATTAATTAAAAAATACTAAAAAGGGTATTATACTTATAAATTTGGAAGTTAGAATAGAGGTGTTTTGATGTGTGAAAAATATACAAAAACAATCCTAATATTTTTTATTGTGTTTAGTTTTATAAATCTAAATAAACCAATTTATGCAACAGAAGAATATAAGAAAAATATATTAGTATTGCATTCATATTCAAGAGATTATCCTTGGACTGAAAATTTACAAATGGGAGTAGAAAATTTATTTAAAGATTATATGTTGGATGTAAATTATAGAATTGAATATATGGATACCAAAAATTATTTTTCAGATAAATATATAGAACAACTAAGAGATATTTATAAGGAAAAATATTTTAATGTAAAATTTGATTTTATAATAGCAACAGACAATAATGCTCTTAATTTTTTAATAGACTATAAGGATGAGTTGTTTGGAGAAAACACACCTGTTGTAGCTACGGGTATAAATAATATACATCTTATTAACGTGGATAGTTTAGCAGAGGAATTTTATGTAGTTGAAGAGAAACCTGATTATAAGAAAGGTATAGATTTAGCAATAAGTCAAAATAAACAAGCAAAGAATATATATTTTATATTAGATGATACTACTACTAGTCAATTGGTAAAAGAAGAACTAAATCTTATATTAAATGACTATAATAAAGATTATAATATTACTTTTTTAAGAGATATATCAGATTCTAGTTTTGATAATTTTATTTCTAGCTTAGATAAAGATGATATATTATTTTTTGTCCTTTATTTTAAAGATTCAAAAGGACAGAGTTATTTATATGATGAATTAATAAAAAAATACTATAATATCAGTAAAATTCCTATATATGTATTTTGGGATTTTTATTTGGATAAAGGAGCATTAGGTGGCCATGTAGCTTCTGCTGAGTATTATGGAGAAATGGCAGCAAAAAAGGTATATGAAGTTATGACAGGAGATACAACCACTAAGATAATTTATGATTATGGAAAATTCTCGAAATATTTATTTGATTATCGTTTAGTAAAAAAATTTAATATTACTAATTTGCCTAAGAACTCAGAATTTATAAATAAACCGCAATCATATTATGAGATGCATAAAACAGCTATTTGGTTTGGTGTAGTAACATCTATGATATTATGTATAATTATATTACTGCTTCTTAGAGTTATTAAGGATAAAGTGGATATTGAAAAACAAAATAAGGAAATACATGATCTTAATACTAGTATTATAAAAACTCAAAAGGATATGATTGAAACATTGGGTGATGTAATTGAAACAAAATCAGAAGGAACTGCAAATCATGTTAGAAGAGTTGCAAAAATATCAAGATTCTTAGCTGAGGAGTATGGACTTACAAAGAAGGATGCAGAAGTATTAGAACTTATTTCGCCAATGCATGACGTTGGTAAGATTGGAATTTCTGAAAATATACTTCATAAACCAGATAAATTAACAGATGAAGAATTTGAAGTTATGAAATTTCATACAACTATAGGGCATCAGCTTCTAAATACATCGAATAGAGAATTTTTGAAATTAGCATCAACAGTAGCACATGAACATCATGAAAGATGGGATGGAAGAGGGTATCCTAATCACTTAAAAGGGGCAGAAATAAGTATTCTTGCAAGAATAACAACTGTTGCAGATATATATGATGCGCTTAGAAGCAAAAGACCCTATAAAAAATCTTGGCCGCTTAAAGATGTTATAGAATATTTTAAAGAAGAAAAGGGAAAAATATTTGAGCCTAAATTAGTTGATATATTTATAGAAAATATTGATATTATAGAACAGATTAGGGGAAGTTTTTCTGATGAACATTCAGATTCGAAGACTTTATTATATGATTTAAATAATATGTTAAATGATACTAAAAAGTACGAAAATAAAGTGCAAAAAGTAAAAAGAGATAGCAAATTTGATAAGAAACATTCTTTGAGTGAAGAGGACGAGGATATAGAGCTTACAACAGAAGAATTAGAGGAATATGAAAAATACAAGGATGATTTGGATTCTAAATTGGATTTAAATATAGATTCAGATTTAAATGCAGATACAAATCAAAATGAAAAATAGAACTAAAAATATTATGAAAAATTTAAAAATATCAAAAATATAAAAAGGCCATATGATTAAAAGTAGTTTTAATATAATGTTTTATAAATTAAACAACATTATACTGCAAATATTTTTGATATATGAGCCTTTTTTTATTCGAATTATTAATAAACTTAAATAAGTGAATGAAATTTATTTAGAAATTTCAATTATATTTTCTTACAATTCATTGTATTTACTAAAGATTATAAAAAATTAGTAAAAAGATATTTCTGAAATACAAGTATCTTCATATTTGCTACCTTTTATTACATCTTTTATTATAAATTTAACTTTATTAGCTTTAACTTTTTTGGAGAAGGTTATTAAAATACTATCATTAAAATATGTGTTAGGAAAACTTATGGTTCTTCCTTGAATTTTACCATCGTCTATTACTATTTGAATTTTTCTAGGTATGCCATTTTGATTGTAAGTATCATAAGATTTTAGATAACCAGGTTTGATTATTATATTTTGAAAATATTTAGGTTTTATAGAGCTAAATTCAACATATTCATTGATTCCATAGCCCATTTTACCTTCAACCCAAGCAGTGGCATTATTATTATCTATAAGATTAGAGACACTGTATTTAGTAGTATTAGCTTCTAAAGTTGAAGAAGCAAAAATATTATCAAATTTTAATTTACTAGCATTAGAAAAATAATTAGTCATTTTATAAGACTTATTTAATTTACCGCTGTCTTTATAAAATGATAATAGATTTTTAGGGTTGTTTTCATCGTTATTTTCACATTTAACAAAAACTAAATCATCATCAAAAAATATTTCATAAGGCCAGTAAAAATCAGTCATACTATCTATTTGCCATTTCTTATTACCTTCTTTATCTAAACAAGTCAAAAAAGGACCATAATAACCAGTAAAATAAATATTGTCTTCATCATCTAAAATAAGAGAATTTGAAGCGCCGCAACCTTCGAATTTGTATAGTATATTTCCATTTGTAATATCTATATTATATAAAGTTCCACCAATTATAACATAGATATTGTTTTTTCTAGTAAGAGTTTTGGATACTTGATCTAATTCTGTTAAATAAAATTTTGGAAAAGCTTTGACCCAAAGTTCCTTATTATCCTTAAAAGCTCTTAAAGTAACATCAACAGATGTATCTTCATTTGTGTGCTTATTTAACTGAATGTCTATATTAGAATAATCTTGTGCAAAAGAAAGTGTTAGACTAAAACTAAAAATTAATATTGATAATAAAAAAAATTTTTTCATCACAATTCCTCCTTGATTTTTTTGATATATATTCCATAAACTATTTATACCCATATAATGAATCTTTATAATAGCTATATTAGAAGTAGTCTAAAAGTATATGTTCAAATTGAAAATATTTATTTATATAAATTAGGATTTGTTAAGTCTATATAAGGTTTTAAATCATATTTTTGAATATTAATAATGAATTCATCAACACTAGATTTACCATTTATATCTACATAATTAGTTTTTAAAACAATCTGCGAATCATTATTTAAATCAAAATCAGAGGAATAATTAAATTTTGAACCCATATTTCGAGAAGATTTATCTTTTTCAAATATTAATTTGGAGCTTTTTCCTTCTTCGATTAAAGTAAATAAGTCCAAAATCTTTTTTTGAGTTTGAATATTTCTTATATAAAAATTTCTGCTTATTGATTTCAATTCTTTTTTTTCATTTGAAATATATTTAATATTATTGATTTTTAAATATCCAGTATTATTTGATAAACCAATAAAGCCATCAATTTCCCAAGTAGAATTTTTGCTATGAATTTCATATACTTTTTTAACTTCTTTTGAAAGATATTCTTTGTAGTCATAGTTTATAGTTTTGTATTTATTATATAAAACTACATTAGTTATTATTGATAAAGTATTAAAAATCAAAAGAAAAATAATGATATTTTTTCTCACTATACTCACTCCCTATTTTGTTTATGTTTGGAAAAATTTTATCATATAAAAAAACTTTAAACAACTATTAGCTTACATATAGTAAAAAAATGAATCATTAGATGGATATATATTTAAATATACATATAGGTAATTTTATTGTTTTTGTTGAAATTTCAATCAAACTTTTGTAATTAAAGATTGCTTTTATGGTAATATTTAATATAGATAATATAAAAAACACAATAAAAAAATAAAAAGATAAATATATGCTTAGGGGTGGGTTATATGAGGATAGGAAAGTTTTGTGAAAAATATGATGTTACACAAGATGCAGTTAGATATTATATAGAGCTGGGATTATTATTGCCAGATAAAAAAGGAACATTTTACGACTTTGATAAAACTTGTGAAACAGATATATTAGAAATCAAAAGACTTAAGAATATGAAATTTAAATTAAATGAAATTCAAAGGTTACTAAGCTTACAAAGGCTAGGAGTATTAGAAAATGAAGAAGAATTTGATTATTATATGACTTTATTAAATAGTAAAAAAGAGGAACTTGAAGAAGATAAGTCAAAGATAGAAGAATCAATTGATATGTTAGAGCAAAAGATACAAAGGATAATGCAATTAGAAGAAGAATTAAGTTCAAGATGTAGAAAATCAATAGGTTTTCCAATTAATTATGTAAATTTAATTCATTGTCCTAGGTGTAATGAAATGATGGATTTTTCGGCGCAAAGTATAGAAAAAAATATGGTCTATAATGGCGAGTTTAATTGTGATTGTGGATATAAGTTAAACTTAACAGAAGGAATAGTAACTGATGATACGAAGGATTTGGAGAAAATAAAAAATATTGAATTAGAAGAATATTTAAAGGAAATGGGAGACCATTATGTAAATTATATGTATAAGGTTTCTAATTATCCATTAGAAAAGATAAATAAATATATGCAAAAGAGGTCGGTTATTTTGGATCTTGGGAAATCTAAAAATATATTTTTAAAGACTATGATAAATAATTTGGGAAAGAATAATCTATATATTTTGGTTTGTGAAAGTCATTCAAGAGCAAAGGTTCTAAAAGCAGCTATAGAAAGCAATAGACCAAATAGTAATTTTATATTTATGGCTGTAAATTATCCTAATATTCCACTCAAAGAAGAATGTGTTGATATATTCATAGATTCATTTGGAACAAGTAATTATAATAGGCATAAGAATGATTTTATAGTGTCTAAGATGACTAGATATATGAAATTAAATTCTTATTTTGTAGGATTATATCTTTATGCAAATAAAAATTCAAAAACACTTAAAAATTACGATATGAATTTAAGGGATAATTTTATAAAAGATAATATAAAAGATAATTTAATAAGAACTAATCTTGAAACTCTTGATATAAGTGAACTTGGATATAATGATAAATGGGGTAAATACGAAGGTGAATTTTTTATTTCTGGTGAAAAAGTTTATACTCTTGGATACTTAGGTCAAAGAAAAGATTGATAAATTTTTGTATGAATTATTAAAAGATAGGGTGGTGATTTTATTAATAAAGAAAGACTTTATTATGTGGATTTTTTGAGGATTTTAGTAATATCAATGCTAATACCCTATCATAGTTCACTAAGTTATAGTGGCCTTGGACAAACTTATGTTCAAACTCAAATTGAGGATTTTAGAGTAATCCCATTTTTGATAATTGGTGTTTTGATGGATAATTTTTCGATGACTCTATTGTTTTTTGTATCGGGGATTGCTAGTTTTTACGCTCTAAAATATAAGGGAAAAAGAAATTATATAAATCAAAAATTTAAAAAGATATTGATTCCATTTTTATTAGGTACAATTTTTATATGTCCGTTTCAAGCTTATTTTAAAGCCCTAAATGAGGGTTTTTATGGTGGGATGATTTTTTTTATAAGAGAATTTTTTTCAGCCAAAATAGTTTATTATTTAGGATATGCTCATTTGTGGTTTTTGCTTTATTTATTTTTGATTTCTCTAGTAACTCTACCATTGTTGTTAGGATTTTTGAAGGATGATAAAAAGATTTTAAAAATATCTAAATTTTTGTGTCACAAAAATAATATATATTATCCAATAGTTTTAATAGTGTTAATAGAAATTTTATTAAGACCATATTTCCCAGGGAAACAAATAATTATAAATGATTATGCTAATGATATTTTGTATATGATTGTTTTTGTATTTGGCTTTATATATGCGTATGACGATAATTTACAAAAACAAATTTTAAAATTATTTGATATATCAAAGCTGATGATAGTTATATCTTTAGTAATTCTTTTTTATGTATATTATAATTTTATGATTTTAGATAATAATTTTATGTATCTAAGGTATTTAAGAGCTTTTGCAAAAGGTATTTATGAGTGTTTTGTGATAATTTGGTTGATGAATTTGGCGTTTAAATATTTTAATAGAAGAACAAAGCTTTTAGATTATTTAAATAAAGCTTCTTATACATATTATATATTTCACTTCTTACCAATAAGTGCGATGTCTTATTTTATGACTAAGTTTAATTTAAATATATATATAAAATATTTGCTAGTTGTAATTATATCTTATGTATTTGTATTTCTTATATATGAATTAAAATCTATTTTGAAAAGGAGCAAAATATGGAGATAGTTAATATTCAAAAATATACAAAAGATTTTAGATGCGATATTTTAGATTATAAGGATAATAAAATATTATTTACAAAAGAATATAAAAAAAATAATATAAATTATTACGGCGTATTTGAATATGATGTTTTAAGCAATGATTTAAATGAAATCTACAGATATGAAATTAAGGAATATCAATTTACAAATCAGTATACAAAAATAGTAGATAAAGAATTAGTAATTTTAAATACTGGATTTGATTACGAGGTAGAAGTTCATATTTTGGATACCAAAAATAAATCATTAAAATCAAAACATATAATCAAAGTAAATGAAGAAGTTTCTTATGTACCACAAATAATTGATAATAGATATATTTTATTTAGAACAGATATAGAAGTTAGTGATTTAAAGGGGTATGAAAAATATCATCTAAAAGGGTTTTCGACTTTATTGTACTTAGGTGATTTAAAAGATAATAAAGCATATATTATAGAAGACGAAAGACTGATAAAAGGAAATACCTGCGAAGATTTGCTTTTATTTTTTGATGAAGATAAAAAGTATATTGCTTTTAATGAAAATTACATGAGTGATTATGAATATGAAATAGATATTTATGATAGAGTTAATCAAAATAAATTAGATATAGATAAAATAACTAGTGTAGAAGCACTTCATATTATTAAGTTTAAGGATTTTTGTGATGAGATAAAAATAGGAAAAGAAAGACTTTCTTTTAATACTATAAAACAAAGAAAATATAATGGTTGGGTTAGATTAATGCATTCTAATGAAGATAAATTATATTTTAGAGAAAAAGATTTTGATACACAAATAGAGTCAATATATGAACTTAATAGTGATTTGGATTTAAGCCTCAAAAAAGAGATAAATCATAAGAATTTAGATGGAGAATTAATTTATGATAATCAAATTTATGAAGTGATTAAAAATTCAAATAAGATACAAATAAAAGGATTATTTAATTGTGATTATAATTTGGAATTTGAAGAATTTAAGCATCCTTATTTTGAAGGGTTAATAGATGATAGATATATAATTGTATCGTCATGGTTTGAAGATTTTGATGAAAATTATCATCAGCTTAGTTATATTATAGATAATAAAACAAAAGAAATTAAAAAATATGAATTAAATAATAAAATATTTAAAGATACTGTTATTCTTTATGATGATTCGAAGTTTTATGAATAAAAAGCTGTAGAATAAATAATCGCAAGAAATTATGTTGTTGAAATTAATTTCTTGTGGTTTTTTTTATTTAACTAGATTATTTTATAAATTAATATTAAAAAATTTGACAATATATAAAAATAATTATACTATTATTAAAAAATAGAATAATGGAGGTAAAATGGAAAAATTAAAAAGATTAAAGGGGATATCTAAAAATTTTTATTTGCTTGCTTTTGGTAATTCAACATCAAATATAGGGACAGTTGTATTTAATACTATATTGGCATGGTGGCTTATTCAAAAGACTGGTAGTGCAAAAGCATTTGGCTATGTATCCGCATCAGGTATTGTGCCACTTGTAATATTTAATGTATTTAGTGGGGTTATAGTAGATAGAAAGAATAAAAAGAGATTGTTAATATTTACAGACTTAATAAGTTCTATAGTTTGTATTTTTGTTGGATATATGGTTTCTAAAGAAATAGTGAATTTGCCACTTTTGATGTTGGCATCATTTCTTTTGGGTGCATGTAGTAGCTTATTTAGTCCAGCCATAAAGGCTATATTACCACAACTAGTAAAGAAAGATAATATATTAACTGCAAATTCAATAAATACAACATTAAATCAAGTGGTTGGAATAATATCACCGATTATTGCAGCTGTATTTATAAATAATTTATCACTAGGACTGTCAATAGCATTTTATTTTAATGGGGTGACTTTCTTTATATCTATGATAAGTGAATGCATGATTAAATATGAATTTGTAGAAAATAAAGAAAAGAAAAAAATCACATTTAAAAAAGATATAAATGAAGCATTTAAATATGTCAAAGATAGAAAATGGTTATATAGATTGCTTATAATTGCAGCTATGATGAATTTTCTTTTGACTTCCTATAATGTTTTGATGCCTCTATATCTTAAGGAAGTATATAATGATAATGGATCTATGTACTCTCTATCATTAAGTGTAAATGCTATTTTTGGAATATTAGGAGGATGTTATCTAGCTGTTTCTAATCAAAAATTTTCATTTAAAAACTTGAGAAAAAATCTAGTATTTGCAAGTTTATCAATAGTAGCAATACAATTAGTTAAATCAAAGACTATGTTATTTGTGATACTTGGAATAAATACATTTTATTTAACTGTATTTAATACAATATTTTTTAGTTTAATGCAGATTAAAATAGACAAACATATGATGGGGAGAGTGTTTTCTTTTATATCAATGATAGTTCTTTCATTAAAGCCACTTGGAAATCTGATGTATGGAATACTAGGTGAATACATACTTAATTATGTATATATTATTAGTGGTGGGCTTATGGTGCTTCTATCATTTTTAGTTATAACAAATGAAGATGAAGAAAAATGCAAAGAAGTTAGCTGATTAGTTAACTTCTTTGCATTTTTTATTATCTTTATTTATTTTTAAATAATTAATAGTAAATATATTTATTATAGGTAATAAATACAGATAAAAAGCATAAGGTATAAAAGAAAAAGCATCAATATTTAATGTAGTAGTTGGAACAAAAGCAGCAATATTCCAAGGTATTAATGCCGAAAGTAATATACTTGTGTTTTCAATATCTATAGCTAAATTATAATTGCTTAAATTCTTTTTTTTATATACCTTAGACATAAGTTCGCTTGTAAGAACTACTGATATAGCTTGATTACACCCAAATGCAGCAGTAAGTATACTTGTTACAAATGTATAAAGATATACTTGCGTTTTACTTTTAGCTTTTAGAAGTATATTTTCAACAGTCTTTAACATATTTGTTCCATTAAATATTCCAGCAATTGAACAGGAAACAAATATAACAAAAGATGCCTTCCACATTGAAATAATTCCGCCACCTTTGATTATTGTTGAAAGAGGATTTGATGAATCTAATTTAAATCCAAATACCAAAAATTTAATCACTTCCATTAAAGAATAATTTTGATATGTAATGCTTATCAAAAAAGATATTACTATACTTATAAGCATTGATATTTTAACATTTATTTTAAATAAAGATAAAATAATTATAATAAATGATGGCAGTAATACTAATAAACTTATATTAAAAGTAGCCAAAATATCCTTATCTATGGTATTTCCTAAAAAATTAAGTGGTGTTTTTAAAGAAATAATAGCATATAAAATACAAGAAATGATAAACGGTATTATAGAAGTCTTTATCATATTTTTGATATTCAAATAAAGATTAGTATTAGTCAAATTAGCAACCAAATTAGCACTAGAAGACATAGGAGAACATCTATCACCAAAAAAACTTCCTGAAATTATAGCACCTGCTGCAATACTAAGATTGATATTTCCACTTCTAGCAAGAACCATAAGTGCAATTCCAACTGTTCCAACTGTACCAAAAGATGTTCCAAGTAGTATTGATACAATTGAACTTATCAAAAATGCATACAAAATAAATAGATTTGGATTCATAAATTTAATCCCATAATAAACTATTGCAGGTACAGTTCCAGCACACATCCAAATAGACGTTATACCACCAATTAAGAAGAAAATTTGTAAAACCACAAAAGCTTTTTTGCTCCCTGTGTAAGCCATATTAAATATATCTTTTATCAAAAAACCCCGCCTATAAGCAATAAAACAAAATATTAAAAGTCCAAATAAAAGAGGAATACCAACAAATACATTGGAAGATATAAAATATATCAAAAGTAAAAAAGTAAAAATCATACCTAAAATGATATCCATAAAAACACGTCCCTTACTATGTAATTATTAATATTATAAGCTTTTAATATGAAGAAAGAAATATAATTATTTTTTTATAAAGGATACAAAATAGATACATTTTAAATATATAAATGATATATTACTCCCCTATAATATGAATTAAGCAAGGCGAAGAAATTATAAAAATTTAAAATAAAAAAATTTAGGAGATGATTATTATGAGAATGAAAAAAATGATTACAAGTTTATTATTAGGAGCAATGATATTTTCAACAGCATCAATGAGTTTTGCAGCAGAAAATAATATAAAAGCGAAAAGTGTAACAGATTCAAATGAAGTAATCGAATGTGAAGATGGTTTATGTGATATGGATATTGAAATCAAAGGTGATGATATATTTATAAACGGAGAAAAGATTGGAGAAATAGATGGAACAAAAGTAAAAATTGATGAAGATAAACTACAAGAATTAGACCTTGAGGATATGTACATTGAATTTATAGATGAAATGCCAAGTTTTGATGAATTCATGGAAGATTTAAAAGAATATCTAAAAGACATTAAAAAAGGTGATTTAGACAAATTAGAGAAATTATATGATGAAGCATCTAAATTAGATGAAGAAGAAAAATTTGAAGAATCAGATGTGAAATGGGAAAAATTCGACGAGATTTTAGATAAGTATTTCAAAGATGATATAAAGTTTGAAGAAATAGATCTTGATGAAGAAGATATGAAAAATTAAGAAAAAATATTAAGTCTATGAAAAGAGAAATTCTTATAAAAAGAGTTTCTCTTTTGTTATACTTAAAGAAAACAATGCTAAAGGGGTTGAATTTGTGAAACAAACGATACTTGTTATAGAAGATGAAGACAATATAAGGAAAATAATAGCTGATTATTTTAAGGCTAAAGATTTTGATGTTATAGAAGCTGTTGATGGAAAAGATGGTATAACAAAATTTGAAAAAGAAGAAGTTGATTTGGTGATTTTAGATATTATGATGCCTTTGCTTGATGGTTGGAGTGTATGTAGAAGAATAAGAAAAAAATCAAACACACCAATAATAATGTTAACAGCAAGAACTGAAGAAGATGACGAATTAATGGGATTTGAACTAAAGGCTGATGATTATATCAAAAAACCTTTCAGTCCAGCAATATTAGTAGCAAGAGCAAAGGCATTATTAGAAAGAAATAAGATAAAAGAAGCTGATAATTTGGAGCTAAAAAAGCAAGAGGACAAAGAAATTATAATAAAGGAAGATATTAAACTAGATATATCAGCAAGAGAATTATATGTAGATAATATAAGAATCGAATTAGCACCAAAAGAGTTTGATATGTTATCATATCTTATGCAAAATGAAGGTATTGTACTATCAAGAGATAAGATATTAGAATATGTTTGGGGTTATGATTTTTATGGATATACAAGAACTGTAGATAATCATGTCAAAAAATTAAGAAAAGCCTTAGGGGATAAATCATTTTATATAAGAACTGTTTTTGGTGTAGGTTATAAATTTGAGGTGACAAAGTGAGTATAAATAAAATAAAAAATAGTAGAAAAAATAAAATATTTAAAAAAATATTTGCGATGACTTCATTATTAGTAATAATTTTATTATTAATGCAATTTGGATTTCAATATTTTTATTTAGAAAAATTTTATATATATAACAAAAAACAAAGCTTAGAAACACAGCTTACAAATTTAAAAACAGATATAGAATCAAATAATATAAAAGAAGATCAAATAGAAAAAATATTAAATGATTATTCAATCAGAAATGAAGTATTTATAGGTATTACAAATGTATATGGAATATCAAAATATGGACTTAGTGATTATAGTGGAAGTTCTTATTTGCAGCTAAGAACAAATGAAGGAAAAGTATATACTATTTATATTGATAGTTTTTTAAATGATGATTTGTTTTTAAAGCATTTGGATGAAAGTCAAAACATAGAGATTGAAGGAATAATAGTGGATGAAAAAACTAATAAAATATATCCAGATGTAATAAAAATAGATGAAGATGAATATTATCCTGATGATGAGTATTATTTGGCGAGCGATGCAAGTATCAGTTTAATGTCAGAGATTGAAAGAGATAATTTTAATATTGATGATGATTTTTATATTACATTATACGCAAATGAACTTAGTGATGCGATTAAAATTAAAGTTCCAAAGGAAGCTAATATAAAGGGAAGTTTGATAGATTATATGATTTTAGATTATGATAATTATGGTGTAGAATATAGAAAAAATCAATTAAGACAAGAAATTTATATGTTTTTAGATGATAACGATGATATAACAAATTTCTTAAAAGAAAATAAAACAAATTTATATACAAAATTAGATGAATTTACAGGGATAAATAATATAATAATGGCAAAACCTTTGTTTATAGAAAATAAAGAACTATTGATAATGTTTGCAATTACTTCTTTACAACCTATTGAAGAAACAACAAATATAATGCAGACTTATTTTTTTGCTACATTAATAATAGCAATTATTTTAGCTGTTATAATATCTTATATATATTCTAAAAAATTTACAAGACCGCTTGTGCATTTGGATATGGTTACAAAAAATATGACTAATTTGGATTTTTCAAAGGAATGTGATATAAATACTAATGATGAAATTGA
Source organism: Peptostreptococcaceae bacterium AGR-M142 (assembly GCA_045345765.1). Classification (GTDB taxonomy): domain Bacteria; phylum Bacillota; class Clostridia; order Peptostreptococcales; family Peptostreptococcaceae; genus JAOARY01. Next base: position 1,146,999 of record CP148265.1, on the reverse strand, counting down.
AGATTTGGCTGATAATATAAATAATTTATCAAAAAGACTAAAAATTACTTTGGATGAGTTAAAGGGTTCTAATGATAAGTTAAAGGATGAAATAAAATATAAAGAAGAGGTTGAAGAATTCAGAAAAAGGTTCATAGCTGATGCATCTCATGAATTAAAAACACCTCTAACAGTTATGAAAGGAATATGTGAAGGTGTTAAGGATGGCGTGTATGATATAAATGATGAGAGTAATTTCAAAAGTATGCTAAATGAAATCAATGATATGAATAAATTAGTATATGATTTGCTTGAGATTTCAAAGCTTGAATCAGGACAGTTAAAGCCAAAAGAAGAAATATTTCAATTATGTGATGTTGTATTAAAAATTAATCAAAAGCTAAAACCACTTGTAAAATCAAAAGATATAAAAATCAATTTGGATTTGGATGAAGATTTTGTGATTGCTGATGAACAGCAGATTCAAAGAGTTATAAATAATGTATATTCTAATGCGATAAAATATACAAATAATAATGGTAAGATTGATATAAGTATAAAGAGGATAGAAGAGAGATGCGAATTTGAAATAATAAATAGCCCTGCAAATATAACTGAGGATGATTTAAAAAAGATATGGCAACCTTTTTATATAGTAGAAAAATCAAGAAATAAAGCTCTTGGTGGCTTTGGACTGGGGCTTCATATGGTTAAGGAAATATTAGATAAACATAGTAGCTCTTTTGGAATGGAAAATAAGGATGATGGAGTTAGATTTTATTTTGAGCTTCCAATAATAGAAGAGTAATAATTTTGAAAGGATTGTTTGGATTGAATATTGATATAGTATGCGTAGGTAAGATAAAGGAAAAATATATTAAGCTTGGGATTGATGAGTTTAGTAAAAGGTTAAGTAAGTATTGTAAATTAAATATAATTCAGGTGCCTGATGAAAAGGCACCTGAAAATCTTTCTTTGAAGGAAGAAATTATGATAAAGGATAAGGAAGGACAAAAAATATTATCTAAAATAAAGGATAATTCGTATGTTGTGACCTTGGAGATTAAAGGAAAGATGCTAAGTTCAGAGGATTTGGCATCTAAGATGCAAGATTTGATGGTGAGTGGAAATAGTAGAGTGAGTTTTGTCATTGGTGGATCTTTGGGTCTTAGTGATGATGTGCTAAAAAGAAGTAATATGGGTATATCTTTTTCAAAAATGACATTCCCACATCAACTGATGAGATTAATATTATTGGAACAGGTGTATAGAGGTTTTAGAATAATGAAGGGTGAACCGTATCATAAATAACTACGTTTTTTTCTGGAATTCAGTTGAATCAAGGAGTATATGCAATCAATACATTATACGATTATGAATATAAACAAGTCTATTTTAGTAATAGGTGATATTTTATGTTAATTTTTAAATAAATTATTTTTTAGGGGAGAATATGATATGAAAAATTATTGGGAAAAAGGAATATATTGTTTATATGGGAACCGTAGTTTTAAATTAATAGTATTATTATTAGTAATTATATCAATTGATTTTAATAATGATACTAATTTACTAACATACATTATCATTTTTTATTTTCTCATAGATATATTAATAAAAGCAGCTTATAATGAAATAACACGAAAGCAATTGGAAAGGAAAAAAGACAAAGTTTTTGAAATTTTATATGACTGGTTTCAGAAGAGAAGTAAAATTGATGTATTTGAAATAAATAATTTGATATATAATATTTTGGGAAATAGCTATAACTTTTATCAATTATTAAGCGAATTCAAACAATATAAAAAAAATAAAGATATAAATACTATTGAGTTACATGAAAAAATAAATGATTTATTGAAAGAAATGGACGAAAAAATAGAATATGGTAATCTCAATAGAGATGAATGGTATTTTATCAATAACTTAAATGAATATATTAATAATAGAAAATTTTCAGAAGATAAGGAACGCTATTTGTTGTTAAGTATAGATAATTTAGCGAAAATGTTAATAAAAAAAAATAAAGATATATGGGAGTTGAAAAATAAAGAAACAAACAGAGTAAAAGTAATTTTATTTAATCTGTTTTCAGTAGTATTGGCAATAGTGTTAGCTTTTTTTGCGGATGATATTGAGATATGGTTTAAAGGAATGTTTTAAAATATTTTTATAGGAATGAAATAGCACAGTTTATAAGCATTTATTATAAAAGTAGAGCCTAGCGTGTGTGACAAATAAAAAGTTGTATTAATGCCAATGTAAAGGAATTTTTTCTGTTATTGGTTGAATTTGTTTTGTGGGTGGGATATAATTTAATAATTAAATACTAAAGAAAAGAGATTATTAAAATGAATGACTTAATAAAATTATTAGATGAGAAATTAGAATACATTAAACCTGAATTAATTGATGATACTATTAAATTAAATTTTATAAGTAAGAGGGTTTTTTATGGTAAAAAAGATCTGCTAAAATAGACAGTCCGTAAAAAAATTACGACAAATCTTGTATGTAGTTATCAAATTAGCTATAATATTAGAGAGGTGATAAAAGTGTTAAAATTATTTGAAGTAAAAGGTTTTAAAAACTTCGAAAAAAAAGTAACATTGGACTTTTCTGATATACGCGACTATAAGTTTAATAGAGAATGTATAAAAGATAATTTGCTAAACACTATAATTATTTATGGAAAAAACGGTATAGGTAAATCTAATTTTGGTCTTGCGATATTTGACATAGTTACACATCTAACTAATAAAAATATTTCGCCTAATTTGTATGATTATTATATAAACTCAAATACTAGTAGTAATGAAGTTGAATTTAGATATATATTTCAGTTTGGATTAGATGAAGTTGAATATATATATAAGAAAAATAACGAACGAAATATTGTTTATGAACGTCTTATAATAAATTCAAAAGAATTGATGGAATACGACTATATAGAGAAAAAAGGTAATGTTGATGAACTACAGAAATTATCTCCAACATTAAACTGGAAATATTTAGATTCAGAGTCTTTAATAAAATATTTTATTAATAATTCTTCAATAGACAACGAAAATCCACTTTCTTTATTAATGAGATTTGTTTCAGATATGCTATGGTTTAGAAGTTTGGATGAAAATAGATACATTGGATACAAAACAAAAAGTAATGATTATTTTAATTTTATTAGTGAACCAAAAGTTCTTAATGAATTAAAAGAATTTTTAAATAGAGCGTGTATAGATGAAGATTTGATTATGAAAAAAGATAATGATGGGATAGAAAGATTATATTTTAATACAAAAACTCCTTTACCATTTTTTAAAGTAGCATCAAGTGGTACAAAGGCTTTGTATACTTTTTTCTATTGGTACAAAACAGCTACAAATATTTCTTTTCTATATATTGATGAATTTGATTCATTCTATCATCATGAATTAGCAGAACTATTAGTAGAACTATTAGAAAAAAATCAAAAGTTCCAAACTATTTTAACATCACATAATACAAATTTACTATCTAACAAAATTATGCGTCCAGACAGCTATTTTATTTTGTCTAAAAACAAAATAACATCCCTATCCAATGCAACAACAAGAGAATTAAGAGAAGGTCATAATTTAGAAAAGCTATTTGTAAATGGTGAATTTGATGAATAAAAGAAAAATAATGCTTTTGGTTGAAGGTGCAAAAACTGATGTTGATTTAATGAAACATTTGATATCAATTTATAAAATCGATACAAAGCATGAAATAGTTTCTTATAATACTAATATTTATGACTTATATAGAGAAATGTTTGTAAAAAATGACCCAGAAGATATGGATATATTACAGATACTAAAGGAAAAAGAAAAAAATGAGGAAAAGAAGAAAATATTCAATGAAAAATATACAGATATAATATTGATATTTGATTTAGACCCACAAGATCATTTATTCACAGAAGAAAAAATTATGACTATGATGAATTATTTTATAGAATCATCAGATATGGGTAAATTATATCTTAATTATCCCATGGTTGAAGCATTTTATCATATGAAAGATATACCAGACAAAGATTTTAATTTATATAATGTTGCACTAAATGAATTAAAACAGTATAAACAGAGAGTTAACCAAGAAAATAGGAATAGAAATTATAGTAAATTTGCAAGAACACGTGAAGAATGTAACATAGTTATAAAACAAAATATTGATAAGGCTCTGTGGATTTTGAATAGGAAATCTAGAAATAATAATGTTATTATAGATTCAATAGATATATTAGAAAAACAATTAGATTCATTGAAAAATAATAATATAGTTCATGTTTTATGTACTTGTGTATTTTTTATTGTGGACTATAATTCAAAGTTGATTCAAGAAGATTAATTAGTTAGTAAGAAGAAATTAAGCTATATACTAATATATAAATAGGGTATTTAAAAGAGTAGTTTAGTTACTGCTCTTTTTTGATTTAAATAATAAAACTAAAGTAAAGGAGTGTGTTTTAGTGTTAGTAAAGATATTTAATATGATAGATTTATTAGCTATATCACCATTTTACTTACCTTTTTTAATTTCTGTAGATCTAAGATTTATAAGGATACTAAGAATTTTTAGGGTTTTTAGAATTATGAAGTTAAACAAATATTCATCATCACTTGAACTTTTATTTAGGGTATTGAAAAAGGAAAAGCAAAATTTATTAATCACTTTAATGATGGCAGGAATATTAATATTTATGTCTGCTACGATAATGTATTATATTGAAGGTGAGATACAACCAGAGCATTTTTCGAGTATACCTGCTACTTTTTGGTGGGCAGTAAACACGTTAACAACAGTCGGTTATGGTGATGTATACCCAGTTACAGCAGGAGGAAGAATAATATCTAGTGTAATATCAATACTTGGAATTGGGGTTGTAGCAATACCAACAGGGATAATATCATCAGGTTTTGTAAATGAATTAAGAGATAGAAGTGAGAATTAGAAAGGAGTTATAATTCCATGCATAATGTGATAGCAAAAGGCATACTATCTAGTAATAATGGAATGAACATCTATAGAGGCTGTACTCATGGGTGCATATATTGTGATGCTAGAAGTATTTGCTATGGAATGAATCATATCTTTGAAGACATAGAGATTAAGGTTAATGCGCCAAAATTATTAGAAGAAAAACTTCGAAAAAAGAGAAAAAAGTGTATGATTGGAACGGGTGCAATGAGTGATCCATACATTGACTTAGAAGAAAAACTTCAAAACACAAGAAAATGTTTAGAGATAATTGATAAATACGGATTTGGATTAGCGATACAAACAAAATCAAGTAGAATATTAAGAGATTTAGATTTGCTAAAAAGTATAAATAATAAAGCTAAATGCGTTGTGCAGATGACATTAACAACTTATGATGAAGAATTATGTAAAATTATTGAGCCAAATGTATCTACAACAAAAGAACGCTTTGAGGTACTAAAGATAATGAGGGATAACAAAATCCCTACAGTAGTTTGGTTAACTCCAATTTTGCCTTATATTAATGATACAACAAAGAATATAAGAGGAATATTAGATTATTGTATAGAAGCTAAAGTCAAAGGAATTATAGTATTTGGTATGGGTTTAACCTTAAGAGCTGGAAACAGGGAATATTATTATAAGAATTTAGATAAGCATTTCAAAGGTTTAAAAGAACGATATATAAAGGAATATGGAAATAGTTATGAAGTATTAAGTAAGAACAATGAGAAATTGATGAAAATTATTAAAGAAACTTGTAAGCAAAATAATATTATTTGTGATATGAAAGAAGTATTTAATTATATGAGAACTTTTGAAGAAAAAAACAATGAAGTTCAAATAAGCTTTGATATATAAAATAGAATTTTAGTTTATTAAAAAAATTATAAAGTTTATGATGGTAAACTTTATAATTTTTTATCAAGATCAATAATTATTTTTTTACACTCAGTACATCTATAGGATTTTATTTTTGGTGACATGAAATTTGTAGTACTAATTTTTTGACCACCAAATCCCATACTCCTAAAGAAACTATTAGTAGTATCTTTATCTGAATACCAATTCAAATCTCCTCTTTCACCTTGAATTACACCAGATTCCATCATATTTTTACAATAAGGACATTCCATTTTAGGCACCTCCATCTATATATTTAATGAATTATTTTTTATAGTATTTAAAGATATTATACAATAAATAAAATATTATTTTGTAACAAAAAATAGAGGTAATTGTAAATTGTTACGTAGAGTTATCTAAAGAAACTCTACGGAGCGTTTATTGTAAGAGTTTTAATACAGGGATATTATATTAATAGAGGTGATTATATTGAACAGTGTTAAAGCGGGAAAATTAATTTTGAATCTTCGTAAAGAAAAAAATATGACTCAAAAAGAACTAGCAGAGGCTTTAAATCTTAGTGATAAAACAATATCTAAATGGGAACGTGGACTTGGATGTCCTGATATATCGTTAATTAGAGAACTATCAAATATATTAGATGTAGATGTCGAAAAATTATTGTTAGGAGATTTGACTCCAAATAAAAAAGATACAGGAAATCTAAGACATATAAAGTTTTATGTTTGTCAAAATTGTGGAGATATTATATATAGTACAGGCAAGCCGGATATCTCTTGCTGTGGTAGAAAAATAGTCCCACTAGAATATAAAGAAATGGATAAAGAACATCAAATAAACATTGAAGAAATAGAAAATGATTATTATATTAAAATTAATCATGAAATGACTAAAGCGCATTATATTTCTTTTGTTTGTTATGTGACATTTGACCAAGTATTATTGGTAAAATTATATCCAGAACAAAATGCAGAGCTTCGTATTCCAAAAAGAAAAAAAGGAAGACTATATTTTTATTGTACAAAACATGGTTTTTTTTCAAGAAAAATATAAATAATATAAAAAAATAATATGCTTTTCAAACGTTGCATTGAAAGTATTTATAATATATTAGAAATACGCTTAATACAATGTAAACTATTAAACGATGACAAAAATTTAAGATAGAAAAAACTATCAAAACAATTGGAGGAATGATTCATGAAAAGGAATATAAGTTTAATAGTTTCAATATTATTTATAATTAGCAGTAGTTTTAGTTTTGCTAATGTAGATTTACCAAGTAAGTATGATTTAAGAGAATTAAATAGAGTTACTAAAGCAAAACATCAAGGAAACAATGGTTCATGTTGGGCGTTTGCTTCAATGTCAGCATTAGAATCAACTTTACTTAATTTAGATGGACAGGAGTATGATTTTTCGGAAAATAATTTGGATATGAACCATGGATTTGATTTAGCACCTAGAACTGGTGGACTTAGAAATTTTACAACTGCCTATATGACTAGATGGGATGGCCCAATATTAGATATAGATGATCCTTATGAAAAAGATTTGAATGCGCAAGATGTAAGATATGCTAATAAGATAACTGATGCAGATGTCAAAAAGCATGTTCAAGACATTATGTTTTTAGAAGACAAGGAATATTATTATACAAATGATTTAATGGATTTAAATGATACAAAAAACGCTATAATGGAATATGGTGGTGTTGTAAGTGGAATGCATATAGCAAAATGTGAAAAAGGAAGTCCTACTTACAAAAATGATGAAGTCTACAACCAAGATACATATTCTTATTTTAGCAATGATTATTCAAATAAAGTTAATCACGATATAGTTATAATTGGTTGGGACGATTCATATTCGGTAGATAATTTTAATCAAAAGCCTGATTCTAATGGAGCTTGGATTTGTGAAAATAACTGGGGTAAAGAGTTTGGAGAAGCTGGTTATTTTTATATATCTTATGAATCAGCAGGACTTTTAATGAATCAATATGTGTTTACAAATATTGAAGATGTAGATAATTACGATAATATATATCAATATGATTATTTAGGAAATACAAAATCAACAAGAAGTGATTTTTGGATGAATTCTGATTTTGGAAACAAAGATTTATATTTTAATGTATTTGATGCAAATGAAGAAAGCGAAATGTTAAAGGCATTAGGTTTTTATACTTTAGGAAAGAATGCAAAATATGAATTATACTTCATATCTGATTTTGAAAACTTTAAATCAAGAATAAATAATGATGGAGAGTATTTTGAAGATATTATCAATGAGTTTAAAATAGAAGATGGGGAAATTGAAAATGCAGGATTCCATACTATTAGTGTAAATGGAGATTATATTATTAATCCAAATAAGAAATTTGGCGTAGGATTATATGTTGATGTAGAAGCTAGCGATGAAGATTTTTGTTTTGAAAAAAGTAATATGCAGGTGTACTCAAGCAAGGCAAAAGTAAATAAGGGAGAAACTTATTATTATGATCCAGATTGTTATGAAATAACAGATGCAAACATGGGTTATCAAGGTTTTGGAAATCTTTGTTTAAAGGCTTATACAGATATATTGGTTAAATAAAACGAAAAAATTTAAAAGGGGAAATTTTGATGTTCAAAAAAATTTTAGTTTTATTGATATGCTTTTTATCTATATTTTCAATTTCTTGTGCTGATTTTAAAGCAAGAGATAAGATAAATTTAGATCAGCAACTGATATACGAATATGAAGATAACGATATAAATTACAAGATAATTAATAATGAAATGGTTGATACATATCTTATAGCGACTGCTTTATATATGGATTTCAAGAGTGATACAGTACTTTTAAATACTGATGAACATTTAATATACAAAAATGCAAAAGAGTTTTTCACACCATATAAAAACCATGAATTTCTAAAGAATTTTGATAAATACGTATTTAATAAAGATATAAATGGTGATGTTATTGGAGTGATTTTAAGTTATAATAACGACAATAATTTAGAAAAATTACATGATGTAGACTCAAAATATAGAAATGGAATATTTAAAGACCAAAGAGAAATAGATTTATTAATAGAGGGACTAAAATCTTTTTATGAAGACACGAATGCTAAGAAATATTTTGAAGATAATAATGAACTACTATTAACTGCAAATGCTTATATAAATGATAATATTAAAAATACTAAAGTTATCGAACTTATAAAAACTATGGAAGAATATTTAAATACAAAAGATAAATACTATAAGGATAAAAAAATCGAATATGAAGTAGTATTAACCTTATATAGACCATCCATGGCTAGTTTTTATTCATATCAAACTAAAGATACAAATAAAATCATAAATTTTGGTTCAGTTAATGATTTTACAAGAAATCCATATAAATTTGATATTAATTATATGGTTGAAAATACAATACATGAATATCTTCATTCTTATATAAACAAACCTGTATATGATATAACAATTAAAAATTATGTAAATGATGATATTAGAAATATGGATTTAACAACTAATAATATGTACAAAAATATGCCTATATATAGACAACTTGATGAATACTTAGTTAGAGCGATTGAAGGAAGAATATATACTAAAGTTTTTGATAAAGAGTATACTTTTAATAAGATATTAGATAAAGAAATAAAATATGGTGGATTTGAGAGTTTGGAATACGTTTATAATTATTTATTGAATTATGAAAATAAAGATGAATTTAAAGATATTGATGATTTTTTGCCACAAATAATTGATATACTCATTAAAAAATTCATATAAAATAAAGGATTTTATAGTAGCGGATATAGTAGATTTACAAAATGTACAATTAACTTACTATAGAAATATTATAAATAAATTATAAAGACAAAAAAACAGATATTGATTATAATTTCTAGGATTAATCAACATCTGTTTTTTATTTTTATAAGTTTTTTTATTTTTTATAGTCAGATAAAATTTTATGTTGAGACGGATCTGGATGTTTTGAGTTATATACATCTATAGTTTTTTGAAGTCCGTCTTTAGACATAAATGGAATAAGTGGTTCAATATAACCCCAATTACCTGTGTTGTTCATAATATCCAATGCTTGACTATCAGCATCTTCTGTTGATATATCAGATGGGATAGATTTATAATAAGGATTATTACAATAATTATTAGTGTTTTGATTATTGTGGTAATTATTATAGTTGTTCATATTTTGATAATTATTATGATGATTCATAGTAAGATTTATTTTATTTTCTTTATTATCAATATCTACATTAAACTGCATATATTCTAAGATTTCATTCATAGGAATATAAAGGACTGAATCTTTTGAATCAGCTTTTTTTATTGAAACCAAAGGATTTTTTAGAGGAATTTCTTTATTGTAAAAATAAACTTTAGAATTATTAATAGTTGTGGATTCAATTTGTGATAATGCGTAAGTATCCAAATCCTTATTTTTATTTGGATAGTTTACAATAATTACAGTAAATATAGCCCCAAGTAAGAATCCCAAAAACAAACTTTTCATTTGAACTTTTTTCATTTTATTACCTCCAATATGTTTTTATGAATAAATTATATTAAATACGAAATGATAAGTCAAATTTAAAATTTTTTGGCATTTTTTGATTATATAATTATAATAAATAAAAAGAGGATATTTGGGAGGATTGAATGTGAAAATTATAGATATAAGAAAATACTGCAAAGAAAACTTTAGAATAATAACAAAATATAAAAATAAAATTTATTATTATAAAGCTGATGAATCAAATTCTGAATTTATTTTGGAAATTTATTATTATGATATTGATAATAATAGGGAATATAAGATAAAAAATATGAATATATTAACAGATGAATTTTATAATGGAGAGGTTAAAACTTATGAGAATAACATTTTATTTTCAAATATAAATAAAGATAAATTAGACATATTTAAAGTAAATATGGATGAAGATAAAATTGATAAAATAGCAACTATAAAAATAAATCAAGATTATTATAGAGGCATAAATTTTTTAGGAGAGAGATATTTAATAATTTATTTAAATGAATCAAAAATAGATGATAATGACTATGACATACAAAAGGAATTGCAAGGTTTTTATAATAAAGCATATTTGTATGATATAGTTGATGCAAAAAAATATCAAATTTATGATAAAAGAATAATTTTGGGTGTTAGAGATAGATTAGAATATTATAAATATCAAAAAAAAGAATATATAGTTTTTGAACAAGCATATATGGAAGATTATGAACAAGAACAATTATATAAAGAAAATCTTAAAAAAGAGGATTATTATCAAGAATCATTCGAAGAAAGCTTAAATATAATTGACTTAGAAATATTTATTAACGAGATAAAAAAATTTTATAAAATTATTTCTTTTAAAGAGTTACATAAAACTCAATTAAGTGGATGGACAAGATATTTTTCTATGGATGAAAATTATATATATTATAGAACAAAGGACTTTGAATATAATATTGAAAAGATTTATTGTGTTGATAAAAATTCATTAGAACAGAAGTTAATACATACTATTGAATTTCAAAAATTAAAAGACATGGATATAATATATGATTTTGAAAATCGTAAAATATATTCACAAAGAAAAATAAATGATTATACATTGATTGAGGGGATCTATAATTCAAATATAAAAATAGAGTTAGAAAACTCAAGCGAAAGATTTGACTTTGTAATGGATGAACAATATGTACTTAGCAATTATTTTGTAGAAGATGAAGAGAGTTGTAAGTATTATTTAGTTATAAGAGATTTAAAAAATAATAAAAAAACTACATATGAAGGAATATCATATGCAATAGATGATATAATTATTTTATATAAATAATATATTAAAAAAACTTTAGTGATTTTAATATATAAGTGAGGTGTTTGATGCGCAGGGGTATTTAGTTTGAATTTAGATAATATATTCTAAAAAATAACTAAAACGGAGGATAGGAAGATAAAATGATAAAAATATTAGAAAACGAAATAAATGAAATAATGACAATTTGGAAAGAAGCAAACATAAAGGCACATGATTTTATAGATCGAAAATATTGGCTGAAGAATTATAATCTTGTCAAAGAAGAATATATACCAATAGCAAAAACATATATTTATATAGAAAAAGATTATATAAAGGGCTTTATAAGTATAATTGAGGATTCATTTATTGGTGGATTATTTGTGTCTATAGATGAACAAGGTAAAGGTATTGGAAAAAAACTTATTAATCATGCAAAATCAAATCATAAAAAACTTAAATTAGCTGTATATAAGAAAAATAATGGAGCAGTTAAGTTTTACGAAAAAATGGGCTTTGTTATAGAGTTGGAGCAATTAAATACTGATACAAATGAAGTGGAATATATTATGAGTTTATAGTATAATTATAATTAAAGTTTAAATATGGCAAAAAATATTTTTATATAGATTTGAATAAAAAGGAGGAAATTTTATGAGGTTATGTATTGAATTATCTCCATGCAAAGCTTAAGAAGGTATGGTTGCATGGAGTATTAATACCTTTGTTTAGCTTTGCAAAGATTATTGATTATTAAAATTATAAATCTAAAGGAGCGAAGTTAAATGATATTAAGAGGAAATGTTTTTTCAAAGAGTTTACAAATGGAAACAGGGATAAATGTTATTATTCCTAATAATTTTAGTGAGGACAATGAGTATAATATAGCATATGTACTACATGGATTATGTGCAAATAGCGGAAATTGGGCAGATAATTCTATGCTTCCTGTTTATGCAAATGACTATAATACAATCTTTGTAATGCCAGAGGTTGCAAGAAGTTTTTATAGTGATATGAAATTTGGTTTGAAGTATTTTAGCTATATAACAAATGAATTGCCAACAATTTGTAAAGCGGTATTTAATATATCGTCAAAAAGAGAAAATACAGCGATTATAGGGGGTTCGATGGGAGGCTATGGTGCGTTAAAATCTGCATTATCAAAACCAGAACAATATGGTTATTGTTGTACATTTGCATCACCGTGTTTGTTTTTAAAAGAAGGGCTAGATTATCAAAGACAAAATGGTGATACAGCTGAATTTAAAGCGATCTATGGTGAGCAATTACCAATAGATTTTGAAGCTATATTTGGCAAAGAACTTGTATGGAATGAAAACGATGATGTGCTTGAACTAGCCAAGAATCTTTCAAATCATAAAATCAAACCAAAGATATACTGTGCTTGTGGAACTAATGATTATTTGTTAGAAGATAATAAAAGATATAATAAAGAGCTTAATAAACTGGGCTTTGATATAAGATATGAGGAGTGGGAAGCTTCGCATGACTTTTATTTCTTTGATGAAGCATTAAAAAGAGCATTAGAATTTCTTTATAAAAATAATGATAAGTAGATTGATATATTATTTAGATTAAATATAAAACAAAATAAAAAATATATTTGTTTAATTAATATTATTTTTTAAATTACAAAAAGAATATATAGAAAAAATAAATTTATAGAGCTGTTATATTAAGAAAAAACAACTATACACAGGATTTTTTTGAAATTTAAAATCTTGCACATAGTTCTTGGAATCTTTAATATAACAGCTCTATTTTCTATTGTGATTTCTATATTTATCAAAATTTAAGCCAAGATTTAGAATCTTTTAGAGTTAGATCTATAAATGCTTTTAATGCTGGGGAAAGATATTTTTTCTTGTGATATGCAATTTGTGATATTAATTCTTTATGATTAGAATTACAAGGTAAAGTTTTTATTTCTTTATTTTTTTCTTCTTCATATACTGTTATTCTAGGTAAAAATGACATTCCAATACCATTCTTGACGCATTTTTTTATTGTTTCAATACTCCAAGTTTCCATTATATTATCTGAAGAAATTCCATTTTGTTTTAAATAATTTTTAAATATATATCTATAACTACAGCCATTTTCAGTAAAGAATATAGATAAATCTTTTGGTATTTTATCTAAAGAAATATCTTTAAAATCAAAAGGGAAAATAAAGCACATCTGCTCTTTGATCAAATCATAAGACAAAATATCTTTATCTTCTATTTTGTGATCTAATACAAATGCAATATCCAAATCTCCCTTGTGTAAAGACTCTACTAAAGAAGATGAGGGAGTATTGGTAAGAATTATATTAACCTTTGGATAGTTTTTTTTGTATTCTTTGAATATAGAATCAAGCCTATAAAGCATTAAGGTTTCAGGTACTCCAATTCTAATAGTTCCTTGAGGTTCATCTTCCTCATATTTTAAATTCTCTATTTTTTCATAAGCATTAAGAAGCTCATCTACATATTCTAGTAATTGTGTTCCTTTAGCTGTGAGCTTAATATTTTTCCCGATTCGTTCAAATAATAAAGTATCCATATGAGATTCCAAAGCCTGAATATGTGCAGTAACACTAGACTGTGCATATCCAAGTTCTTTTGAAGCTTTAGTAAAGCTGTTTAATTTAGCAACAGTTTTAAAAGTTATAAAGTGACGTATATTCAAAACAAGACCTCCTTTTATATTATCAATCAGTTTTACTGATGTATATGTTCATATATTTCAATTTTACAGATGATATATATAATATTATACTTAATTTAAGAAAGAATCAACTAGGAGGAAATTTAATGAATGGAAAGATGAAACTTATTATTGCGATGCTTATATATGGAAGTATATGCATATTTGTAAGGCATATAAGTTTGAGTGCAATAGAAATTGCATTTTTAAGAGCTTTTACAGGTAGCTTATTTTTGATATTAACTAGTATATTCATAAAAAAAGCAAACCCCTTTAAATTTTATAAAAAAGAAAGAACTATATTTATTATTTCAGGAATATTCTTAGGAATAAATTGGTTTTTCTTATTTAAAGCTTTTGAATATACTTCAATATCAAATGCAATACTTGTATATTATTTAGCACCAATTATTGTAATATTCTTATCGCCTATGGTTTTGGGTGAGAAATTAACACCTCATAAAATATTATGTGCATTAACCGCTACGATTGGACTTTCTATGATTGTATTAAATAATTACAGTTTAGAAGTCTTTGATACAAAATATTTCTTAGGTATAGGATTTGCATTATTGGCTGCTATATTTTATGCAAGTGTAATTTTGATAAATAAGAAAGTAAAAGATACAGATGGCTTTGAATCTACAATAATACAGCTTAGTGGATCTGTGCTTGCTTTATTACCAATAATACTTATGGACACTAAATTACAAAATTTTTCGATGGATAAGAAATCTTTAACAATGATTATTATACTTGGTGTCTTGCATACAGGAATAGCTTATTTGATGTATTTTTCATCAATCAAAGATTTAGATGCTCAAACAGTTGCAATTTATTGTTATATTGACCCAATTTCGGCGATGCTGTTTGCTTGGATGTTTTTAGGTGAAACTATGAATATTGTACAAATTCTTGGGGGGCTTTTGATTTTAGGTGCAACTTATGCAATAGATATGAACAAAAGAAGATATAGTGAATATGTTTAATATATAAGTTTTTTAATTTTTAAATTAATATTACGGGTAAGTAGATTATAAATATTTTATTTGAAAGGGAGATTATAATGAAAAAAGTAGAATTTGAAAATGTTCAAAATATAATAGCTAATCAATTGAAAAAAGGTGCTTTTTTAAATACTAAGGTGGATGGTAAATCTAATACGATGACTATAGCTTGGGGTAATAGCGGGAGAATGTGGGATAGAGACTGTTTTTCAGTTGCAGTTAGACATAGCAGACATACTTTTGATTTGATGGAACAATCACAGTATTTTGTAGTGAGCATTCCTAAATTAAATACATTAAAAAAAGAACTAGCTTTTTGTGGTACTGTATCAGGAAGAGATAAGGATAAGTTTAAAGAAGCTAATATAACACAGCAGATTTTAGAGGATTTTGATGTTCCAGGAATTGAAGAATGTGAATTAAATATTGTGTGCAAAATCGCATACAAACAATCAATGGAACCATCGCTTATATTATCTGATTATGTCAAAAAGAAATATCAAACGAATGATTATCACACTATATATTATGGTGAAGTAGTGGCTGTTTATGAAAACTAATATAGAAAATAATGAACCAACTAAAGTAAAAGTTATTGGAAATGCAGTAATAGCATTTAAATCAGAGCTAGAAATATAAATAATAGAGCATTATAAAACATAAAGAATATATTATTAAATAATAATTATATTAATATAAAATATCTAAGCATATATATAAACAATTATTAAATTTGTTTGTATATATGCTTTTTTGATTCAAAAATATAAATAGAAAATATAGAAGAAGATATATTTTAATATTATTAATATACTCATGTTATACAGTTTTGATTCGACAAAGCTTATATATTTAATTATAAATTATTAAGAATAAAAACAAACAAAAAATAATTTTATCTATATATTTATAGACAAAACATAAAAAGAGTTGTATTATAAAAATAAGAAAAAATATTGAAAGGAGTTGTTGTTATGGATATAGAACAAAATAAATTATTTTGGAATGCAACGATGGATGAACTAAAGAACGGATTTGTAAAAAAGGACAATCACTATAGATGTTTGATTTGTGATGCGAAGTTTGAAGAAGGTAGAATATATGAATATAATGATAAATTATATGATGCAAAAAAATACGCTCAAATTCATATTCAAGATGAACATACTTCAATGCTTAGTTATCTATTAAATATGAATAGCTTATTTAATGGAATTAGTGAAATACAAAGAAAAGTAATATCTTTGATTGCGTGGGATTTTTCAGATAAAGATATAGCTAAGGAACTTGGAGTTGCAAGTTCAACAATTAGAAATCATCGTTTCAAATTAAGACAGAAGGAAAAACAAGCTAAAATATTTTTAACTCTTATGGAATTACTAAACAGTAATGATGATAATAAATTAATTAAATTGGATGATGAGATTCTTTGTGATTCTCATAAAACAGCCACAGCCTTGGATGATAGATATAATATAACAGATAAAGATAAGAAAAATACCCTAAAAAATTATATGGATGAAAACGGAGCGTTAAAAACATTCCCATCCAAAGCCAAGAAAAAAATAATTATACTAGAAGCAATATCTAGTAATTTTTCAAAAGGAAAAATGTATTCAGAAAAAGAGTTAAATAGAATATTAAAAAGAATTTATGAAGACTATGCAACAATAAGAAGATCACTAATTGAATACGGATTTATAGAAAGAACTGATGATTGTAAGAGTTATTGGGTTAAAGAGTAATTATTATTTAACTTAATAGTATTATATAAAGAATCTTAAGAGAACAACTAAATTATCTTAAGATTCTTTATATATTATATTGTTTAAAATAATTTTGTATTTAAATTTCTTATGATGTTTTTATGATTTTTTTAATATTATTTTTACCTAAATTTTTATTTAGATATATTGCAAATATACAAGTTAAACCAAACATTATAAATCCAGTATATAAATGAAATGAAAATATATCTGTCTTATCTTTTAGTAGTCCAAATATAGGGAAACAAGCCGCTACTGATAAATTAGTTAATAAACTAAAAAAAGATAATATTGTTGCTCTTTTATCTGATGGAATATTTTTATTTAGATGTTTCTTAACTGTTGGATTATATAATCCTCTTGCAACTTGTTGTAACATCATTGGTATAACTCCAATCCACCATTTGGATAACCCTATAAGAATAAAAGATGTAACCATCAAAACTGAGAGTAATATCAAAGTTTTGCCCCTTGTTGCCTTCATTATTCTATGTGCATTCTTTGAAGCTATAGCTGCAACCATATTAAAAAAGAAAAATATTAGACCAAATAATTTAACTGGTATCAAAACATCTTCAAAATAAGGTTGAATCAAGAAAAATCCTGCTCTAAAAAAAACAAAAAACATCATTGAATAAAGTATAATTGCTCTTACTTTCTTTTGTTTGACGACATAAATAGCACTTGATTTTATTTGCTTAAAATAATTCTCCCCATACTTTCCTTTCTTATTTTCAATTGGTGGTTCAATAAGCTTAAAAGCAATAAGAGCTGAGATAAATACAAATATAGCAGAAAGAATAAATGGTAGTTCCCTATTTATTTCGTACAAAAAACTAGCTAAGATACTTCCTATGCCTTGAGCATACAAAAGATATGATTTTGCCTTACCTTGAACTTCTTGAAACTTGCCTTCCTCCCCATCTGCCTTTAATGAATCATAAATCAAAGCTACATCAGAGCCTGACTTGAATGTAGCGCCTAATGAAAAAATAATTTCAGCAATTGCAAAGACATAAAAGTTATGACCAAATACAAAAATTAATAAACTTATTGAACAGAGTAATGCTCCTAAAATCATGCTAGGTTTTCTTCCTAATTTGTCTGCCATAGCACCTGTAGGTACTTCAAAGATTACTATGGCAACGGATGCTATGGAACCTAGAAACATTATTTGTGCAAAACTTAACCCCTTGCTAAAAAAGTAAATGGTCATTATCGGTCCCAAGATTAAAAGATTGGAAAATAGACTATAACCATAATAATACCTTGTATTTCTTTTGGAACTAATGAACATTTACTAGACCCCCTTTTGATTGGTAAAAAATAATATTAAGCACTATTTTATAACATGCATATAATGGTGTCAATACCTTTTATTAGACTTAAATTATTTATAAATTATTTGAATCAAAATTATCAAAAAATAAAATACTTAAATAGACAAAAAAGGGTTTTTGATATTTAATAAATATAGAGGAGATTTTTATAATTATAAAAAAATAAATGCATGATGGGGGATTTTTATGGCGCTAAGAAAAGTAGAACAGTATATACAACGTTTGAATAATAAGCTAATAGTAGATTATACAAAAACAGATAAATCAAAAAACAAAACAAAAAATGAAAATAAAAGTATAAATAGTGATAATGTATCAATGGAATCAAGTGAATCTAATAATGATACTATTAAATTCAATATAGGAGATGAAGAAGTATCTGTTTATGGATTTTCTAAGGAAATTATAGAACAATATAATAAGACTAAAGATAAAGAAGATTCATATTCTTTTTTAAGATTTTATATAAATGAATTAAAAGAAAATAATAATTTAATTTGTGATAAAAAACAAGGAAACAAAGAAGACAACGAAGATAAAGATAATAAAGAAAATAAAAAAAACAAAAAAGATAAATTATATATAGATGAATTTTCAAGACAAGTACTTAAAGATTATTTAAGTAGTATTTGCTTTGGAAAAAATGAAGATTTATTTGCAAACTTAAATGAAATTGCTACAAAAAATTATGAAAGTGGTCACACTTTTGGAAAGATACTCATATGTGAAGATGAAAATTCAAAAAAGATACACAAAGTTATGGAATTAGAAAAACCTATAGAATTTTCTGAAACTAAATTAGTTCGTAAATTAGTTGAGATGAGTTCTGATAATTTATATTTAATATCTAATGGAGAAAAAATATTTGGTATGGGATATGTAAAAGAGGCTTGTCTTGGAGATAATGATTTTATAATTATGATAAATTTTGAAGGTAAAAATAAATATAAGCTTACGAGAATATACTATGAGAAAATAGTAGAAAAGTCGAATGCAGATGAAATAGCATATAAAAGAAAAGAAGAATATTTAGTAAGTATTATTAATGAGAAGCCAGAAATTAAAGAGCGAAATATTTCTGAAATAGATTTGGAACAGAGTTTAAAAAAATTATATGAAAATAAAGAAATAGCCAAAAATAAAGTAGAGAAATTAAAGAATATAGTATTACAAGCAACGAAGCAAAAGAAGGGGACTATGATTGTTATATCAGATAAAGTTGAAGAAGAAATGAAGATATTAAGTGGTTATGGGATGAAGATAAAACCAAAAGAATTAGATAGAAACTACTTTGGTAATATTACTGGAATTGATGGAGCTGTACTTTTGGATTTAGATGGTAGATGTCATGGTGTAGGTGTAATATTGGATGGTGCAGCAAAAGAAGGTGGCGGTTTTGCTGATAGAGGTGCAAGATATAATTCAGCTATAAAATATTATGATAAGCTTAATGATAGGAATGAAAAAGTTGTAATTGTAGTTATATCAGAGGATGGAATGATTGATATTATTCCAGATAAAGAATCAATCGAAAAACAAATTAATGAGTGGAAATCAAAGCTATATAAAGAGATGGAAAATAAAAAATGGGACAGTGCATTAGAAATAGCTGATAAAATTATAAATGAAAATAATACTGAGTTTGGTATTGTTGCAAGAAGAGGATATATTAAATTTATGTTAGAAAGATATATATATGCAATAGAAGATTATAATAAAGCAATAGAATTAGATAAAAATTATGTACAGGCATATTATGGAAGAGGAATTGTCTATAGAATCCAAGAAGAATATGAAAAAGCAATAGAAGATTATAATAAAGCAATAGAATTAGATGAAAATTATGTACAGGCATATTATGGAAGAGGAATTGTCTATAGAATCCAAGAAGAATATGAAAAAGCAATAGAAGATTATAATAAAGTAATAGAATTAGATAAAAATCGTTTAAATGCATATTATGGAAGAGGAATTATCTATAGAATCCAAGGAGAATATGAAAAAGCATTGGAAGATTATAATAAAGTAATAGAATTAGATGAAAATGACGTAGATGCATATTATGGAAGAGGAATTATCTATAGAATCCAAGGAGAATATAAAAAAGCATTGAAAGATTATAATAAAGTAATAGAATTAGATAAAAATTATGTAGATGCATATTATGGAAGAGGAATTGTCTATAGAATCCAAGAAGAATATGAAAAGGCAATAGAAGACTATAATAAAGTAATAGAATTAGATAAAAATTATGTAGATGCATATTATGGAAGAGGAATTGTCTATAGAATCCAAGAAGAATATGAAAAGGCAATAGAAGACTATAATAAAGCAATAGAATTAGATGAAAATTATGTAGATGCATATTATGGAAGAGGAATTGTCTATAGAATCCAAGAAGAATATGAAAAGGCAATAGAAGACTATAATAAAGCAATAGAATTAGATGAAAATTATGTAGATGCATATTATGGAAGAGGAATTGTCTATGGAATCCAAGAAGAATATGAAAAGGCAATAGAAGATTATAATAAAGCAATAGAATTAGATGAAAATTATGTACAGGCATATTATGGAAGAGGGATTGTCTATAGAATCCAAGGAGAATATGAAAAAGCATTGAAAGATTATAATAAAGTAATAGAATTAGATGAAAATGACGTAGATGCATATAATGGAAGAGGAAATGTCTATTATTTACAAGGAGAAGATGAAAAAGCAATAGAAGATTATAATACAGCAATAGAATTAGACGAAAACTATAAGCTTGCATATAAAAACAGAGCAAATTTACACAAAAAAATGGGGAATGACGAATTAGCAGAAGCTGATATGAAAAAATATGAAGAATTAAAAAACAAAGAACAATATGAATAGAACAAATATGAAAGACTTCTTAAAAGAGGTCTTTTTTTATTTATTTCATATTTCTATAAACATATGAACTACATATTGAAATGTTAATATAAACATAAAAATATCTAAAACTTAAAAAAATCTTAAATAACAAACAGGGAAATAGACAAAATATATATTTTGGTATTTAATAATATAAAAGAATAAATTTTGGAGGATTAAGATGAACAACTTATTTGAATTTAATATACAAACCAAAAAGGAACAGCAATTTGTTGATATAACAAATATGATCAACGAAGCTATAAACAAATCAGAAACAAAAAGTGGTTTTGCATTAGTTTATTGTCCTCATACAACAGCAGGAATAACTATAAATGAAAACGGTGACCCTGATGTTGTAAGAGACATAATAATGCAGTTAAACAAAGTGATGCCAGTAAATGGTGACTACAGACATTTTGAAGGTAACTCACATGCGCATCTAAAATCATCATACATGGGAACAGACAAAAATATAATAATTCATGATGGAAAACTACTTCTTGGAACATGGCAAAGTGTTTATTTTTGTGACTTTGATGGACCAAGAAATAGAAGAGTATTTCTAAAAATAATAGCTGATTAGGTATTTTATTTGGGGTGATTTTATGGAACTAAAAAAAGGATTTTATGAACAAATTATAAATAAAAAAATAAATGAAGAAATCAAAAACAATTCTAATGAAATTGATGTATACAAAGACAAGGTAAATACTAATGATTCAAGTGCTGTATTATCTACATATCTTTCCTATGTTTTTAAAAAAGGACTTAATTATTTTAAATCAAAAGAAGAAGACTTAGTAACTCAAGTTAATATTGCAAATAAGCTTATTGATGAGTTTTCTAAATTAGTGGATGATGAGGAATTTAAAAACTACAAAATAGAAAATAATAATATGTTAAAAGCAGTATTTGAAAAAACACCTATAAAAAAAGATTTAAAAGATATAGAAAAATTAAAACCAATTACATCAATTGCTAAGAGTTCATTATTTACAGGGGCAAATTCTGAACCAACTGTATTTAGTGAGTTGAACAAAGAAATCAAAACATCAGATAGGGTAGATTTACTGGTTTCATTCATAAAATACAGTGGAATTAGATTGCTGATGGATTCATTAAAAGAACATACAAAAACAAAAGAGCTTAGAATAATAACGACATCTTATATGGGAGCTTCTGATTTTAAGGCTATAAAGATGTTAAGTGAACTTCCAAACACCAAAATCAAAATTTCATACGATACAAAAAGAACTAGATTACATGCAAAGGCTTACTATTTTCATAGAGAAACAGGATTTAGTACAGCTTATATAGGCTCATCAAATATATCAAAATCAGCTTTGGTTGAAGGTACTGAATGGAATTTGAAGATATCAGAATATACATCTAAAGATGTTATGGAAAAATACAAAATAACATTTGAAACATATTGGAATTCAAGTGAATTTGAGTTTTTTGATATAAATAATTTAAACCACAGCAAGAAATTAAAAGAGTCATTAGGTCAAGAATCTATTAGAAATACAATAAATTCAGCGTTTTATTTTGATATAAGACCATATGCATACCAACAAACTATATTAGATAGATTAGAAGTAGAAAGAGATATATATAATTCTCACAAAAACCTTATAGTTGCAGCTACTGGAACAGGAAAAACAGTTATATCGGCGTTTGATTTCAAAAGATATTACAAAGAAAATAAAGATGCAAAATGTTTATTTTTAGCACATAGAAAAGAGATTTTGGAACAAAGTATAGAGACTTTTAGAGGAATATTAAAAGATCAAAACTTTGGTGACTTATGGGTAGCTAATTATAAACCAACACAATCAAATCATATATTTGCATCAATTCAAACTTTAAATAATAATCAAAAATATTTGGAATTTGATAAAGGTCATTTTGATTATATAGTGCTTGATGAGACTCATCATGGATGTGCAATTTCATATGATAATCTTATAAATCATTTTGAACCTAAGATTTTGCTTGGACTTACAGCTACACCAGAAAGAATGGATGGAAAGGATATATTAAGTTATTTTAATGATAGAATCGCTTATGAAATAAGGCTTCATGAAGCTATTGATAGAAATTTACTATGTCCATTTCATTATTTTGGGCTGACTGATAGTGTTGATTTATCTAATGTTAAATGGAGTAGAGGCGGATATGATATTAATGAACTTAATAATGTACTTACTGGAAATGATAAAAGAGCAAGTCTTATATTAAAAGAGATAGATAAATATATAAATGATATACAAAATGTAAAAGGTATAGGGTTTTGTGTTAGTAAAGAACATGCAAAATACATGTCTAATTATTTTAATAAGAGAAATATACCTTCAATAAATTTAGATTCAAATTCAGATAATGAAATAAGAGAAAGTGCAAAGCAAAAACTTATAAAAGGTGAAATAAAGTTTATTTTTGTGGTTGATTTATACAATGAAGGTGTTGATATAAAAGAAATAAATACTGTATTATTTTTAAGACCTACAGAGTCATCAACAGTATTTATTCAACAATTGGGTAGAGGTCTTAGATTATCAGAAGACAAAGATGTTTTGACTGTATTTGATTTTGTAGGGCAAGCCAATAAGCGTTTTGATTATAGGACAAAGTTAAGGAGATTGATTGGAAAAACTAATAATAATCTAAAAGAAGAAATTGAAAATGAGTTTCCAACATTGCCAAAAGGTTGTTATATACATCTTGAGAGAAAAGCCAAAGAGTATATATTAACAAATATAAAGAACACTTATGCAAATAAAACTAATTTAAGAAAGATGATTAGAAATTTTTCTCATGAAACTAATAAGGAATTAAACCTAAAGAATTTTTTAGATCATTATAATTTAAAATTAGAACAAATATATAAAACAACTTCATTCTATGAATTATGTTATTTAGAAAGTCAAAATAGAGATTATAAACTTGATGACGAAAAAAAATTAAAATCAGCCTTAAAAAAAGTAATACATATAGATTCTATTAAGTTTATAAATTTTTTATTGGAATTTTTAAAGAAAGATAGTTATAGTTTGGATGATTTAAATAATGAAGAAAAACTGATGTTAATAATGTTTCACTACACAATTTGGAATACAAGTCCAAATGGAGATTTGCTTTTTTATTTAAATAGATTAAAAAATAATAATGAGATTTTATTAAAAGAAATTATTGAAATACTAAAATACAATAGAGCTAATATAGATTTTGTTCAAAAGGATGTAGCGCTTTTGTATGACTGTCCTTTACAGCTTTATAGTAAGTATAATAAAGACCAGATATTATCTGCATTTGGAGTCCATACTGTAGATAGGAAGAAGCCTTTTAGAGAAGGTGTATACCATGTTAAAGAAAAAGATACCGATTTATTTTTTATAACAATAAATAAATCAAGCAAACATTTTAGCGATTCTACTTCATATGATGATTATGCAATAAGTCAAAAAATATTTCATTGGCAGTCTCAAAGTAGAACATCAGATATATCTGAAACTGGTAAGAGATATATAAATCAAAGAAAGAATAATAATAAAGTATGTATTTTTGTAAGAGAAAATAAGAGTGAATATGGAATAACATCACCATTTTATTTTTTAGGAAAGGCTAATTATGTAGCACATAAAGGTTCTAAACCGATTAGTATTACATGGGAGTTGGAAGAAAAGATCCCTGTATTTTTATTTAAAAAATCAAATAAAATAGTTGATGTAATATAAAATAGCAAACTAGAGGAGATGTTTTTATGTTTCAAAAGAATTTAGAATTTGATATGGATATTGCATACAAGAACGAAGAAATCAAAGAAAATGATTATGTAATAATATTTTCAACAAAGGGAAACTATTTAAGATATACAAAGGAAGACAAAGTATTTTATACCTTAGAAGAACTAAAAGATAAATTAGAATTTAAAAAAGAAGATTTCTTATATGGATTTAGAGTATTTTCAAAAACATATTATATTTACAAACAAAACATTGAACTTACCAATGACTTTGAAGAAATAAGAAGCTTTAATTATTTAAATAATATAGATAGCGATGATGCTTATATTTTGATGAATGCAAGTCATATTTTTTTATGGAACAAAAAGAGCAGATATTGTGGTGCTTGTGGAAATAAATTAGATATCAAAACAGATGAACGAGCAAAAATTTGCAAATCATGTAACGAAATATTCTACCCTCAAATAGCCCCATCTGTAATTGTTGGTGTGGAACATGATGATAGACTGCTTTTGACAAAATATAATGGAAGAGCATTCAAAAACTACGCGTTAATCGCTGGGTTTATTGAAATTGGGGAAACTGTAGAACAAGCGGTAAGAAGAGAGGTAAAAGAAGAAGTTGGAGTAAATATTAAGGATATAGTGTATTTTAAAAGTCAACCTTGGGGCAAATCAAATGGTCTACTGATGGGGTATTTTGCAAAATTAGATGGATCAGATGTTATAAATCTTGATGAAGAGGAATTAAGTGAAGCTAGATGGATGACAAAAGAGGAAATAAGTTCACTTGATATAAATCAAAAATCATTAACAGGAACAATGATAAAGACTTGGTTAAACAAATAAAAATATAAATAAAATTAAAATCACAAAAATATCTAAAAGGGTTATTAAATAAAAGCATTAGAGATTAAAAAATAAACAGGGGGATTTTTTATGAATAATAAAAAATTGTTTAAATTTGGGATGCTACTTATAATTGCAGTTTATATATCATCAATTTATTACAGTTTATCAACAAGGCTAAAAGAACCATTATTTTTAAAAACACATAGAATCATAGAAATTGATAATAGGGCTGACGAAAAGCACATAATGAATCTAGTATATATAACAGATATAAATGACAAAAGACGAGTTAAAAATATTGAATTTGAAGAACTAAAAAATATAGATTATATAAATATAGAAACACCATATAAAAGGGCGTTTAAAGGACAAGAAAAAGAACATCGAAAAGGAGAAACATATGATTTTGAGGGGTTTACTTATACAGAAGAAGAGATTTATGGAAGTAAGGTACTAAACGGTATATATCTAAGACTTTATATAGATTCTACAAAATGGTCAGATGATTTTTTATTAAATAATGCTACTGTAACATTTGATGATGAGAGTAAGGTAAAAGTTGAACTAGGTAAAATCATAATTTGTGCGGATGAAGATAATTATGAGGATGATAATGAAGATATAAATTATAGAAATGAATTTTATAATGAAGCAGATATAATAAAATATCTAAAAACTAAGGGGGCATTCTAAAATGAAAAAAGGTTTTGATAATATATTTTATGGCTTTTTAATAATTTCTTTTAGCATTAATATAGGTGGGATAAGAATATTACCAGGATTTTTAGGTGCTTTATTAATATTTTTAGGGCTTAGTGAAATAAGTAAAATAAGCGAAATAGATAGTTTTAAAAAAGCTAAAAATATAAGTTTTGTACTATTTTTAGCATATATATTAAGTGATATTTTTGAATATATAAATAGTATAAAAATTATAGATACAATGCTAACAGGGACATATATGGTTATGATGAATACATTAGGAATGATTGCTTTTTATTATATTTTTGAAGCAATAATTGAATATTATAATGAAAATGATTTAGATGAATTAGCATCAGATACAAAATTGAACCAGACACTATATCTTATAATGGAATTTATAAATATAATTCTTATTAATTTCATTATGTTTTTTAATAAATTATACCTAACTTTTGTTGTATGGCCGTTATCAATACTTATACTAATTTGTTTGTTAGGTGTATTAAGTCAAACTAGAAAAGTGAAATTCGATGAAGCAAAAAGTATTTAGTGTTTTAGGGTAAAGAGGGGGAGTTTATGGATAATAAAAAATTATTCAAATTTGGGATTTTGCTTATTTTGTAGTATTTAATTTTTATTATATGAAGATTTAAATAAATATAGACTTGGGTTAGAACAAATAAGACATAGCCCTCATTTTTTGAATGAAGAAAGCATAATAAAATATTTGAAGACTAGAGGAGAAATCTAATACAAAAAGGAGCTTTAACAACAATGATATTTTATGTTTTAATAGATTTTCTAATGTTAAAGCCCTTAAATATTTATATCAAAATATATTTAGATTTTTATTAATTTTTAGCTTCTTGTTCTTTAATAATAAGTGTTCTTACGCTAGCGTCTTTTGTTGCAAATGGATAAACTATCATTTCATATCTTACAAAGCCATCTTCTAATGTTTTTAATTTTTTATAATCTTTATAAAAATCATTTAGATTAAAAGTATTTGCATTTGGTTTTATATCTACTGTTGATTTTAATGTGTATGTATATTCTCTTCTTTCATTCCAATCGTTATCCATAATACCATCATTATCACTATCATTTTTTAGTGGATTTGTTTTATATTTATAGACTTCCATATAATCGCTAAGACCATCACCATCAGTATCTATTATATTAGGATTTGTTTTTAATATTTTTTCTAAATCATCAGATAATCCATCATTATCAAGATCAATAGTAGTCATTTTCATATAGTCATTATCTTTAGGAATTTCTAATGCTATTTTTGCAAAACCTTGAATGCCTGTTTTTACACTAAGTTTATATTTTCCTTTATCAATACCTATATAATTATCTCTTGTCAAAGTTTTTGTGTTTTGAGAAAAGATAAGAGTATTATCATCCTTTCTTATTTCTAATTGCAATTCGCCTATACTATTATAAGTATCTACCTTTAAGAGAATTTTTTTATATTCATTTAATTCAAATTTAAATTCATCATTCATATTAGATTTTGTTGTTTCTTGATAATCAAATATTCTAGTGTAGGACATATCTTTATTATTTTTTAAAAATAACTTTAAATCTTCATTTGTCATAGTGATTAAATTTTCTTGGGCAAAAGAATAATTTTTTATGTACTTATAATCCAAACCCCAAACACTTCCTAATAAAATCATAGTTATAGATAATAGTAATCCACTTCTTTTTAATATTTTTTTCATAAAAAACCTCCTGTATAAATTTTTATATGTACAAATATATTTTAATTTGAATTCACAAAAATACAAGGTGTTTAGAATAAATTTAAGAAAATTGAAATAAAAATACGGAAAAATAGTTGACAAGGAAACAAAAATGAAATAATATTGTTAACAAGGAAACTATTTTAAAGGAGCGATAATATGTTAGATATAACGATGAAATTAAAAAAAGATAATAAGGTTTTTGAGTGGTTAGAGAGTACTGATAACAAATTAGCTAAACAAGGTCATATAGGGACACATATAGATGTTTACAAAAAAACTGATGTACCACTAGATTATTTTAAAACAAAGGCAATAATAATTGATTGTTCAAATTATGACTTAGATAAAGAAGTAGGGATGGAAATTACAAAAAACATAGATATTCAAAAAAATGATTTTGTGATATTTAGATCAAATATTCAAGAGTTATATGAATATGGTTCTGATGTATATGTAAATAACCATCATCAATTGAGTTTAGAACTTATAGATTATTTGATTTCTAAAGAAATTGCTTTTATAGGTGTTGATTTTGCAGGTATAAGAAGAGGTAAGGAACATGTTAAAGCAGATATAAAGGCAGAAGAAAACAAGGTATATGTAATAGAAAATTTGGACTTAAAAGCGCTTGATGGTAAAATAAATAGGAAAGTAGATGCTTATACTTTGTGGATAGAAAATCCTTTTTGCACAGGCTTATCTACTAGAATACTATTAGATATATAAGGGAGTTTTTAAGTTGAACAGTGAGTTATTATTAAATAAAATAATAGAATTAAGCCAGTTATTTGATGAGTTTAATAAAAGTAGTTTTTCTAAGAATTATAAGGGACTTGGAATCAATGAAGTACATGCTATTGACTATATTGGAAAAACAAAAGAGCCAAATGTAACTAAAATTACACAGTTTTTAAAAATAACAAAGGGTGGAGTTACAAAAATAACTAAAAAACTTATTGATAAATCCTATATAGAATCTTATCAAATAGAAGGAAATAAGAAAGAAAAATATTTTAGGCTCACTAAAAAAGGTAGAGAAATATTTAAAAAGCATAAATTAGTACATGAAGAAAGTATAAATAGAGATAAACTTATATTTGATAAATTTGATGATTGTGAACATAAAATAATATCTAGATTTTTGGATGAATTAATAGACGATTACAAAGAAAAGTTATCAAATTAAAGTTATAGTTAAGATTAAATGTATAAGTAAAGAATTTATTAAAAAGAGATTGGGATTATTGCTCTAAGAAAAAATAGAATAATATATTTGTTTTTAATTGTAATAAATATATTATTCTATTTTTTTAAGCGACAATCCCTTTTGTTTTTTATCTAGCTTATTATTTTCATATATTTTGAAAAAATTTTAATATTCACATTGGAAATTAGGTTTATTTCTTAATCATTTGTTTGATTGTAATTAGTATTCATATCTAGTTTTGATACTGGATTGTATTTTGTTGGAGCAATCCAAACCTCTCCAGTACCGCTATAGATACTTAAAAAACCCTCATTTTTAGATTTTTCTACTTTGATATCTATATCACCTCTTATAAGAATTGCAAAACTACCATCTATGCTAAGGGTCTCATTATTTAACGGATATATAAGCACTTCTTCAAATGGTACATTACTTTCTAATATTGCAATTCCAGTACCACTTAATTTAGGTTGTCTAAAACCATCACCTTTAAAAAATCCTACAGAAAAATCCTTATTAGTGTGTACAGAAAGAACTATACTATCTTCACAACAATAAAACATTCCATCACCAAGTATTATGGATTCATCTAATAATTCAATCATATAAAAATGTTTATATGACGGGTCTAAATATACTTCACCAGTTTTGCCAGAATAATGTGATGTAAAAGAGCGTTCCCCAGTTCCCATTGATCCTACAAAATTAGAAGTAGTTTTTTTAGTTCCAATATGAATAGGACCTTTCATAAATTGTAAATCTTTAGGTTGAGCCAAAAAACCACTATTATTAAGTTTGATACGAATTTGTCTTAATGGAGAGCCACCATATCTAGGTCTTTTGTATTGCATAACCTCAAAAATAGCCCCTGTTTTGCTTACAGATTTATCTATTATATTAACTGCATTTGAAAAATTTGAGTCAAACATAAAATCCTCCCCAATAAATATATTTTTAATTAAATTATAAATATAAATTAAAAATATATCAAATAAGATATTTTTATACATCTAAGAATGATAGATATATCAGATATTAAGAGGATAATATAAATGCCGATATGATAATAGAAATAAGTAAATAAGGGGTGGATTATGCATAGATTAGATATGATGTACAAAGATGATTATTTTCCAAATTACTTAGTTGATAAAATTAAAGCTGAAATTGAAAAAGTCGAAGAATTTTTAAAAGCTGGTAATAAGGACGCTAAAAAAATTCAAGCAGAGTTAGATAAGATGACAGAAGCTATAAATGATATTGATGAAGAACTAAATGAGGCTGGTAGTGAAATAGAAACTATGGCAAGAGAAGATATTGCAGATAGTGTATATGTTTTATTAAAAGAGTATCAAATAGATATTGATATAGAAACGGCAATAAGAAATAGAGATTGGTAAAAATATAAATAAAAAGAGAGGGCAATCGAAATAATAAAAATAAAATATTTCATAGCCCTCTCTTTTTATTTGGTTTATTATTTTTTTTATATTTTGAAAAATTTCTAATATCAATATTGGAAATTAAATATTAGAAATTAGGCTTATATATTAAGTATTTGTAGGATTAACATTAACATTTATATTGAAATTAGAGATAGGACGGTGCTTTGTTGGAGCAATCCAAACTTCACCAGTGCCGTTATAAATACTTAAAAATCCTTCGTTTTTGGATTTTTCTATTCTTAGATGTATATCTCCTCTTGTAAGTATTACAAAATCACCATCAACACTTAGGGTTTCATTATTTAATGGGTATATTAATATTTCTTCAAAAGGTACTTTGCTTTCCAACACTGCAACACCTGTACCACTTAGTTTAGGTTGTTTAAATCCATCACCTTTAAAAAGTCCAACAGCGCAGTCTTTATTAGTATGAACAGATACATCAATAGTGTCTTCACAACAATAAAACATTCCATCAGAAAGTATTATAGATTCATCTAATAATTCCATCATATAAAAATGTTTAAATGATGGATCTAAATAGATTTCTCCATATTTTCCTGAATAATGAGATGTAAAAGAACTCTCTCCTGTTCCTATTGAACCCCAAAAATTACTAGCTGTTATTTGAGTTCCAATGTGAATAGGACCTTTCATGAATTGCAAATCTCTTGGTTGAGCTAGTATTCCACTATCATTAAGTTTTATTCTAACTTGTCTTAATTTAGCACCATTATATCTTGATTCTTTATATTCCATTATTTCGAAAATTCCACCTGATTTTGTTTCTGATTTATCTATAATATTGACTGCATTTGAAAAATTTGATTCAAACATAAAATTCCCCCAAATAAATATATTTTAATAAAATTATAAGTATAAATTAGTAATATATCAAATTACAGAATTGTAATTTTTCTGATTTGTTAATATACTTGATATTTAAAATATGTTAAAATAAATATTCCATAAAAAGTACAAAAATTACTTTTATGAAAATTAACAAAAGAGGTGTAAGATGGATTTTAACAAAAAAATTGTAAAAATAGGGCTATTATTAATACTTATTACTTTAGTTTTGAATATTAATATCAAGCTAAATTCAAAATTAGAAGAACCAGTATTTTTAAAAATTTATATGCAAAGAGATTTAACAAAGGATTTTGATAATCAAAAATATCAAATTAAAAATTTCAATATGAAATATATTGTTGAAAAATCATATCCATATAAAATTACAGATATTAAATTCAAAGAAGAACCAAAAATAAAAGTAGATCTACATAAATCTTTTGAAGAAGAAATCCCAAAAAAAGATTTATCATTAAATGATAAGATTAAAAATTATAGAAGATTTGAAGCAAGAGATTTATATTTAGATATTGATTTTTCAAGAGTTTATGGCAAATTTGAAGAATTAGAATTAAATAATATTATAGTTACATTGGATAATAATAAGGAGTTAGAAATTAATTTAGGTCAGATAATTATTTATAATAATAAAAATGAAGATATTATATATAATGGACATTTTAACGAAAATGATTATTATGAATTTAGAGTGACTGCAAGTAGAGATTTAACAATAAATAAGATTGATTATGGAAATCTAAAAGAAATTGATAAAGTATTAGAAACATCTTTTGGTGAAGAAAAAATAAAAGATTTAACAAATTTGAACAAAAAACTAAAAATGGGTGAACAATTTAAGCTTAATCATGAATTTAAACCTCATAAAAATATTTTGTTTGAATATACATTTTATGAAATAAGACCTCAAATACATTATAAAACAAAAAACGGTCAACAAAAATCAATGGGTACATATGAATTAATTTATAATCCCTATAATTTAGAATATAGAGTTCCTATTTTTGATGATAGAAAAATCTATAGATATTTAAAATTAAGGGGGAGTATATAAATGAAGAGTACTTATTGGACTTTACTTTTGGGAACATTGCTTACGGGTATTGGTACAACACTAAGTAGGACGGATATTATACATGTACAATTTGGTTTTTTGATTATACTTTTTGCAGTAAAAAATTTATATACTGAATATAAAAATAAAAACTTTAAAATTGCAAAAATAATAGCATTATTATTGGCATCAATACATATTATTTTACTTATACAAAGTAAAGATAATTCAGATATATCAGGTAAATTCATTATCCATGGTGATATACTTGTAAATATAAATATGATTTTAGAGTTATTTTTGTTTTACTTTATTATTAGAGGATTAATAGATGCATTAAAAGTAGAAGAATTAGGTTCATTTTGCGAAGTTATCACTAAAAGACTTAGATATTATTTAATATTAAAAATAAGTTTGATTTTATTATTTAATTTATCTTCAATAATTTTTATCGCAAGTTTCGTAGTTGATTGGGCATACATGTATTTGGTGCTTGCAATAAGATTGTTTTTGATATTAAATATTAGAAAATATATGAAATTATTGATATGGAAGCAAAGGATTGATGCACAAAATATTTTTGAAGGTATAGGGTATTTAAAATATGGAAATGAAAAACAAATCATAAGTTATGAAATTTTAAGAGATATAAATATATTTAAAATATTAAAAGAATATCAACCTGTACTTGTTGGAACAATACCAATAGATATAGATACTGATACAAGTGATTTAGATATTGTATGTAAGGTAGATGATTTTTTTGAGTTTAAAAAATTATTAAAAGAAAATTTTTCGAAATTCAAAAATTTTAAAATAAAGTTTGATGAAGAAAAACAAATTATGATTTGTAATTTCTTTATTTCTGATATGGAAATAGAAATATATTCATCAAAATTAGATAGCAAAAAAACTAATGGTTACAGACATATGATTATAGAACATAGGATATTAAATCTTTTGAATCTGGAGTTTAAGGAACAGATAATTGAGTTAAAGAAAAATGGATTAAAGACAGAGCCTGCCTTTGGAAAACTTCTAGGTATGGATAATCCATATGAGGAATTATTGCTTTTAGAAAATTTAAATGATGAAGAGTTAAAAGTATTTTTAGGCGAAGACAGTAGATATATATAATAATATCAATGCAATTGGTGATTATTATAAATATTAACTATAAAAAAATTTAATATTTTAGAGTAAAATAAGGGTAGAGTATATTTATTATTTACCTTTATTTTTTTGCTTATAAAAATACAATTAATAATAAGTATTATTAAAAAATATTAAAAATATATACCTAAAACGTAACAATTAAAATCTTTACGGATAAAAAAAATTTTTATATAATAAAAATAGAAAACGGTTTCAAAAACAACATATTTGGAGGAAAAACTTATGAATATGAAAGATATTGCTAGTTTGGCAGATGTGTCAAAAGCAACAGTATCAAGAGTTATAAATAACCCAGAACTTGTTAGTGAAAAACTTCGAAAAAAAGTTCAGAAAGTTTTGAAAGAAACGGGTTATACGCCAAATTTAATAGCAAGAGAATTGGTAACCAAAAAGACAAAATTAATAGGCGTTATATTTCCTAAAGTTGGGATAGATACTTTTTCAAAAATTACAGAAGGAATTATGGATAAACTAAATGAAGAGGGTTATGATATTTTATTAGCTAGTTCTAGAGAAAGTATGGATGAAGAGTTTAAATATCTTAATATTTTTAAGAAAAAATATGTTGATGGAATTATATTTTTTCCAACCGTAATCACAAAGAAACATATAGAAGTGTTAAATAATTTAAATATACCTCTTGTTTTAATGGGGCAAATAAATGAAGAGATAAAGGCTTCATCAGTATTATTTAAAGATTTGGAGGCCTCAAAAGAAGTCGTAAAATATTTGATATCAAAAGAGCATAAGAAAATTGCGTACATAGGTTTTAATAAGCACAAGTCAATAATTGCAAGGAAAAGAAAAGAGGGTTATATACAAACTCTAAAAGAAAATAATATAGATATAAATGATGAATATATAGCAAAAGGTTATTTTGATATGAAATCGGGATATGAACAAACTAAGGAGATTTTTAGTAAGTCTAGTGAATTTCCAACTGCTATATTTGCAGCAACTGATAGACTAGCTTTTGGTGCAATAAAATATTTAAAAGAAATAAAATTAAATGTTCCTAATGATGTATCCATTATATCTATTGATGATATGGAAATATCTCATATATTTTCTCCTAGTCTTACAACAATAAGATTTGATTATTATAATTCGGGAATAAGTGCGTCCGATTTGATATTGAAAAAAATAATTAATAAAGATCAACAAAATGAAGATATTTTGATAGGTTACAAATTAATAAAAAGAGAAAGTGTAAAAAAACAATAAAAATCCTCTTATCAGAGGTTTTTTTATTGCTTAAAAAGAAATTTAGATTTAAAATATTTAATAAAATGTTTTATTTGAAATTCAAAGAGTATAATTAATAATAAAAAATAGTTTAAAAAAAAATTATTTTTTAACGATATAAATAAAGAGATTTATATTTTTGGAGGAAATAATGGACAAATCAAGTAGAATAGATGGATTTGATTTTGCACGGGCATTTGCGATTTTTGGTATGATGCTTGTGAATTATAAGATAGTTTTTACTAAGGGTTGTGAATGGAATCTATTTTTTAATGACTTTATAAGTTTATTTGAAGGTAGAGCGGCATCGGTGTTTTTAATTCTTGCAGGTGTTGGAATTAGTCTTATGAGTAAAAAGGCGCTTGAAAGTAAATCCAAAGAATTGAGAAAAAAAATAAATAAAAGATTGATTAAAAGATCATTATTTTTATTTGTTTTTGGTATGTGGTTGTACTTAGGTTTTGATTGGAATGCTGATATACTTCATTATTATGGTGTTTACATGCTTTTAACTATATTTTTTTTGTACAAAGATAAGAAGTTTATATTAATTTCTATAATTCTAATACTTATAATTTCGACAATTTTCCAAATAAATATGGATTATACAACTGGATGGAATAATAATTTTACTTTATATAAAGATTTTAATACTTTAAAAGGATTTACTAGAAATTTATTTTTTAATGGATATCATCCTATTTTTCCTTGGTTTAGCTTCTTTTTAATAGGTATTTTATTTGGAAGAATTAATTTTTATGATGAAATTTTAATAAAGAATATAGCATCAAAGACATTAATAATAGGGATATTAACTGAATTTATATCATATTCAATTATAAATCTTAATAATTATTCACAATTAATAGTATATTTGTTTGACACAAAACCTCTAAATCCTACTGTTTTTTATATAGTATCGGGTGCTAGTTGGGCTATAAGTTTTATATGTTTTTGTGTACTTATATCAAAGTATTTAAAAAAATCAAAGATATTTAAAGCTTTGGTAGCAACAGGTCAGATGGCATTAACGCATTATTTTATACATTGTGTTATTGTTCTTGGATTGTTTTTTGTAATAGACAAACTGAGTTATAGAGATGAAGGGTTCGTTATATTACTTTCCTTAATTGTCTTTGTCTTGATGACTGTCTTTTCACATAATTGGCTTAAATTTTTTAAAAGAGGACCATTGGAACTTGTTATGAGAAAATTAAGTTAAAAAATAAAAATAAGGGTTTATCAAAAATTATTTTTGATAAACTTTTTTTTGTTTAATATATTTTCATAAATATTTTTACAAATTTAGATTAATAAAATGTTATTTATTTAGACTTGAGCTATTTGAATATAAAAATTGAGAGTTATTAAAAATTTATATTTACATAAAAATAAAATTTTGTTACAATAGTAAAAATATTTAGAAAAAAGGGGTGTTATTATGTGTATTGAACTTAAAATACCAAGCAAGGAATATGAAGAACAAATATCAAATTATAAAAAAATATTTATACAAAGAGATGAAAGTATAGCAGGGGCATTTGGTTTAGCAGAGGCTAATAGAGTTGAAGACTGGATTAGAGATGTAATATTAAATCAAAAAGAAGAAACTATGTTAGAAGGTCTTGTACCAGCAACTACTTATATGGCTATAAGAAAATCAGATGATAAACTTATTGGAATGATTCAAATAAGGCATAGATTAAATGAAGCTTTAAAAAAACTGGGTGGACATATTGGATATAGTGTAATTTATGATGAAAGAAGAAAGGGCTATGCAAAAGAAATGCTGAGGTTAGCACTTTTGGACTGTAAGAAATTGAATATCAAAAATGTCCTTATAACTTGTAATAAGGATAATATAGCAAGTCAAAAAACTATTGAATCAAATAATGGTGTATTTGAGAATGAATTAGAAGTCAATGGTGGAATTACTAAAAGGTTTTTTATTAATTTGGACTAATGAATAAAAAAAATATAATTACGATTTGTTAAAAATCGTAATTATACTCTTCTTTATAACGAGTATCATTTATTGATATAAAATTTAGATTTTTTATTTGTTTTAGTTTTTCTATTTGATCTTTTGTTATATTATTTGTATCTATATCTAAGGTATTTAAATCAGAAATTGTACTTAATTTATCAAAACCATTTATATTTTCATTTTGAATATAAATTGTAGATATATTGGGCATAATATCTATAAAATCAAAGTTGTTAATTTTTGTATTGGTTAAATTAATAGTACATATATCTAATATTTTTTTATTATTTTCATTTATTTTTTCAAATTTAGGACAATCAGAAATATAAAGTAGATAAAGCTCATCAACATCTAATTCTAATGATTGCAAATCATTACAGGAAGATATTCTAATATTGGACTGTTCTAATACATCTGTTTTTACATTTAATTTTACGGATTTTAAATTAGGAACATCATAAATATTAATTACTTCAAATGTAGCATTAGTATTATTTATATCAAGTGTTTGTAAATTTAATTCTTCGAGATAAAGCCATTGAATGCTAGTAATATTATTTAAAAAATTGATATCTATTGGAGAATTAACTATGCTTAGAATTTCGTAATTTCTATTTTTGTCCAAATCAGACCAATTTAAATTAGGTATACTATCAAAACATAGGTCTAATTTATAATCATATTTATTTAAAAATTTAAAATCAGTTAAATTGGCTAAATTTTCAAATTTAAAATGAATTGTATGTTCTGATTTAAATTCTTTTTTTTCATCATAATCATAGTATTTAAAATCTATAGGGAGACCATCGCCTTTTTTGATACCTACTTTAGTCAATTTACTTAAATCTATTAATGATGTTGAATTTGTATATTTATTTAAATGAAGTTCATGAAAATCTAAGTTTTTTAGATTTAGAGCGCTTAAATCATAAAAATTTGATAAATCTAAGATATTATTGGAATTTTTTAGTTCTACATAGTTAAGGCTTAGAGATTCTAGGGTTTTATTGATATGTTTATTAATATTTGAAATATCAATACTAGAATTATAGATGTTTAAAGATTCTAAAGAAGTCATTTCATCTATAAAATCTAAATTACTTAAATCCATGTTTTTAATATTAAGATTTATAATATTACAATTGCTTATATCTTTAAAATCATCAAATTTGCAATTTTCTAAAGTTAAGTCTAAGATAGTTGTATTTGATAAATCGGGAAAAGACTTTAAATTAGTATTTTTAATTATTAAATCCTCTAAATAAGCACAATTATTTAAAAAATCTAAATTAGATATTTTGCAATTATCTAATTCTACTTTGTATAAATTATCAAAATCAATATCATTAGGAGTTGTTTTGATATTACAATTTTTTAGAAAAAGATTTTCTAAATTATTTACTGATAGATTGGTAATATCCAAATCAGCTAAATCTAATGTTGTTAAATTTTTAAACTCATTTAAAGAATCCAAATTTTTTACTTTAGTATTTTTGATAGTTAAAAAATCTAGTTTTTTAGAGTTTTTTAAGAAATTTAAATTTTCTAATTCAAGGTTTGTATCAACTAAAGACAATTCTAATAGTTGATTATTCTCCAAAAAGCTTAAATCACCATTTACTAAATTAGTTTTGTAAAGTTTAAAATCCTCGATATGAGTACAATTTTTTATGAACTTAAAATCATTAAGATTAACAGCTGTTAAATACACGTGAGATAAATTCTTAAAATCACTTAAATCAGGAAAAGAAACATCTTCATAATAGGAACAGATATTAAGTGTTACAATGTTTTTGAAATGCTTTAACATATCAAAATTAAGTATATTATCTAATTTAGAAACTTCTTTTACATATTTTTCATCATCATCGTCAAGAACCGCATAATAATTATATGCAAAATCAAAAGCTAAAATATCTAAAACATTAAGTTCTAAAAGTTCTTCATCAACTTTTGAATCATAATTTTGAGGACTAAGTCCATCAAATTTAAAGCTAGATTGCATTTCTTTTGGGAAAGTTTTTA
The DNA here is from genome assembly GCA_045345765.1 of Peptostreptococcaceae bacterium AGR-M142. Taxonomy (GTDB): domain Bacteria; phylum Bacillota; class Clostridia; order Peptostreptococcales; family Peptostreptococcaceae; genus JAOARY01. Next base: position 1,107,522 of record CP148265.1, on the reverse strand, counting down.
AATCATCTTTGATTTCATCATAAACATTTTGAGCATTTATAGATGAAGGATAAAAAAATAGAATACTAAAAAGTATTAAAGCTATAAATTTTTGTTTCAAAAAACCACATCCTTATATATATTATTTTATGAATATCATGCAATTCACCTAATAATAATAGCAAAAGAATATTACAAAAACAATAAATTTAATACTAATTAGTAAAATTTAAGAATTGAAATGATTTTATTTTGCTTTTGATAATTTATTTTTTTGATTTGAATTTTTAATATTTGATGGAAGTTGGAGTGTAACCATAGAAAACACTATTAAAATACCTCCAACAATCAAATTAAAAGTTAATTTTTCGCCCAAAAACATTATACCTAAAAAAGCGACAAAAAAAGGTTCAAAAGCACCTATTAAGGAAGCATTAGAAACACCTACAATTTTGATTCCAAGAGCCAAAGTATATATTGGAATCAAACTACAAAAAAAAGTAAGAATAATAGCATATATGAAACTATTAAAATTTGGTGCAACTAATGATTTTTGCATAACTAAACATTGTGTCAAATAAAATAAAGCACAAAATGATATTACATATGTAGATATTAAAATTGGATCCATATTTTTAGTTTGAGTTTCATCACTACCTATAAAATAATAGGCATAACAAATTGAAGATGAAAATGCCAAACTAACACCTAAAAGATTAAAATTATTAGAAGATGGATTGACTATAAATATAAGTCCAATCATAGTTAAAATAAGACATGCTATTTTTTTGCTACTAACATTATCTTTTTTAAAAATAAGTTCATAAAGGATTATTATAACGGGATAACAAAAGTACAATATAGTAGCTAAAGAGCTTGATATGTATTTAAGTGCATAAAAAAAAGTCGAAGTACATCCAACATAACCTAAGATACTAATCATAAATAAATGAATTAAATGTTTTTTTGTTGTTTTAAAATCAATTTTTTTTAGAAATATATAGCACCATAAAATTAAAGCACCTGTAAAGAACCTTATAAATAATAATGTTTCGATACTAATCCCTTCTTTGTACGCAAGGTTAGCAAATAAAGATATAGTTCCAAAACTTAAAGCAGATATAAAGACTAATAATGTACCAAATGATTTATTATTTTTGATAGTTGCCCCAATATTGTTCATAAAACACCCCCAAATAGTTTATAGCTAAATTATATTCCTAAAAAATTTTAAATACAATAAAATTGCAAAATATTCGAAAAAATTCAAAAATGATTATTAATTTAAAAAAATTAATTATTGATTATTAAATTCTAAGATATATTGTTAATTTAAATAAAATAGAAATTTGATTATTTTGATGATTTTTTATTTTTATAAATATTGGGTATTTAAGAAATTATATTTCATATATTTTGTTAAATACAAGGGGTTGTAAATATGAAGGATAAATTTTATGAATCAATAGTTAAAAATATTCCAATGGCTTATGCTTTTTATGAACTTATTTGTGATGAAAATGAAAAACCTATAAATTATAAATTTTTAGAAGTTAATGAAGCTTTTGAACAGATTACAGGGTTTAAGGCTGATTTTGTTATAGGAAAAAAGATAACAGAAGTAGTAAAAACGATAAAAACAGATGATTTTGATTGGATTAATTTTTATGGTGATATAGCTATAAACAATAAAAGAGAAACTATTGAAAGATATATAGCTGAATTTGGACGATGGTATCAAGTAATAGCATTTTCTCCACAAAAATATTATTTTGCTATTTGTTTTGTTGATATAACTATGGAAAAAGAAAAATTAGTGGAACTTAAAAATTTCTTTGATGTAAATTTAGATTTGCTTTGTATAGCATCTTTGGATGGAAAATTTGAAAGAATAAATAGAGAATGGGAAAGAATGCTAGAATATAAAAACGAAGAAATTGTAGGTAAGTATTTTTTTGATTTTTTACATGAAGAAGATCAAGAAAGAACAAAGGAGGCTATAGCAAATCTTATAAAAAATAAAAAGATATATAATTTTATAAATAAATATAGAACTAGAAGTGGTAAATATAGAACAATCGAGTGGAGAGCTAAAATTTGTGAAGATAAAATATTTGCAGCGTCAAGGGATATAACAGACCGTATTGAAATTGAAAGACTTAAGGAAAATGCTTTTGATAAATTTCATAAATTGTTTGATAATAATCCAGCTTTGATGGCTGTTTGTGATCTTGAAACTAATGAATTTTACGATGTTAATAATTCTTTTTGTGAAGTTTTAGGATATGAAGACGTAGAACTTATAGGAAAATCAACCTGTGACTTAGGTATTTTTCAAGACACAAAGAAACATGAATATATTATAAATAGTTTAAGACATAATAGTAGGATTGGTAATATAGAATTAGAAATAAAGAAAAAAGATAATAATATAATAACAGGACTTTTTTCTGCTGAAATTATAAAGGGCTATAAGGAAACCTCTTATATGATGGTTATTATAGATATAACAAGACAAAAGAATATAGAAAATAAATTAATATTAAAAGATAAGATATTATCCGCAGTAGCAAAATCGACACAAGTATTATTAGACAGTATGGATTATGTGAAGGCTCTTGAATCTTGTTTTGCGATACTAGGAAGAGCGTTAGAAGTTGATAGAGTTTATCTTTTTAGGAATTACTATGATGAAGAAGGAAACGGTTATACAAGTCAGAAAATAGAGTGGAATGCGAATGATATAGAACCACAAATAGATAATCCTATGTTGCAAAATATCCCTTTTTCAGATGTTGAAAGTTTTATGGAACCACTTAAAAACAAACATTCATTTTATGGTGAAGTTAAAAATTTTAAAGAAAATGTAAGAAGTATATTAGAAGCGCAAGGGATACTGTCTATAATTGTTATGCCTATAATAATAAATAATAAATTTTGGGGGTTTATGGGTTTCGATGAATGTAAATATGAAAGAAAATGGGATGAAATAGAGTTCTCTACTCTTAGTGTATTTAGAAATTCCTTAGAGATGGCTATTGAAAGACATTTAATTGAGGAATCACTTAAAGATTCTAAAAAACAAGCTGAAAAGGCAAATATAGCAAAGAGTCAGTTCTTGGCGAATATGTCTCATGAAATAAGAACACCTATAAATGGTATAGTAGGAATGCTTAATTTGCTTGATTATACGAGTTTATCAAACGAACAAAAATCATATGTGAAAGAAGCTCAAAATGCTTCTAAAATACTATTACATCTTATTAATGATGTTTTAGATATTTCTAAAATAGAAGCTGGAAAAATGGTATTAGAAAAAACAGAATTTGATATAAAAAAATTAGTTGAAGAAACAGTGTCTTTGTTTATGCCAAAAGCCAAAGAAAAAAAAGTTGCTCTTAATTTGTTTATTGAATATACTATTCCAAATATAGTTATAGGTGATTTGGCAAAAGTAAAACAGATATTAAATAATTTGCTTAGTAATGCTATTAAATTTACAGATGAAGGTCAAATAACTGTCAAAGTAGAATGTAGTAAAAATGAAGATAAAAAAACTATAATTAATTTTGAGGTTAAAGATACTGGTATTGGAATGAATGAGGATGAACTTAATAAAATATTTAATCCATTTGAACAAGCTGACACATCTACAACCAGAAAGTATGGAGGAACTGGACTTGGGTTATCTATATCTAATGAACTGGTATCTATGATGAATGGAGAATTTAAAGTTGAAAGTAAAAAAGGAAAGGGATCTACATTTGAGTTTTATTTGGAATTTGAAAAGAATCAAATTAAAAATAATACAAATATAGCTAAAAATAATAAAGTTTATAAAAATAACAATAGAGTAAGAAATAATAATAAACAACCAAAGATTTTATTAGTTGAAGATAATGAAATAAATTTAAAAGTTATATTAAAAATACTTGATAAAGAAGGGTATAAATGTGATATAGCTATAAATGGAAAAGAAGGTTATGAATATTATATAGAAAATGATTACGATATAATTTTTATGGATTGCCAAATGCCAGTAATGGATGGATATGAAGCAACAAGAAAGATAAGAGAGTATGAAAGTAACCATAAAAAACATGTAAAAATTGTAGCTATGACAGCTTATGCGATGGAAGAAGATAAGAATAAATGTTTTGTATCTGGAATGGACGAATATTTATCAAAACCTATAAATTTCAAAAAATTATTAGAAATACTCTCAAATTTAGAATTAGAGGAAGATAAAAAAACAAATGAAAGTAATATATATTTGGAGGCGAAAGAGGCATTTAAAGAAGAAACTGGATTGGAAGAAGATGATATAAAAGAATTATATGATGAATTTGAAGTATTATATGAGGATAGAATAGATAAGTTAAAGCAGGCGATAGAAAATAATAATATAGAAAAAATAAGTAATCTAGCTCATGATATCAAAGGGGCATCTAGCAATCTAAAAATAGAAGAAATAAATAAGTTATCTAAAGAATTAGAGATAGAAGCAAAAAATAATAATTATGAAGGATGTAAATTAAAAATATTGAAATTAGAGAATTTAATTAAAAAAGATAAGGTTAAATAAAATAAAATTAAAAATTCAGTTAAATAGAACCATTAAAAAATACATTAAAATTTATTAAAATAGAAATAAAGACTTTAAATTTGGGTATAAAAAATGAATGTATTTTTGAAATTATAAAAGAAGAAGGGAAGCAAATGGAAAGAATTACTTTATACGTAACTCAAAGTTTAGACGGATTTATAGCCAAAAAGAATTATAATATAAATTGGTTAGATGAAATCAATGATAAGAAATTGAAAAATAATTGCAATAATTACTATAGAAAAATGGATGCTATACTTACAGACAATAATACCTATAAAAAGTTATACGGACATAAAAATTTAATAAATTTTAATAAAAATATATATGTTTTGAATGAAGAAAAAACAATTAATCAATCCAGTAGGCATTTAAAAACAGTAAAAAATTTAAAAAAAGGTCAAAAAATTTATAGGATAAAGAATAAAAATTTTACTGAATTTATTGATTCAAATCTGAATTATTTAATAGAACAAATAAAAAAGAGAAAGCATAAGAATATTTGGCTTTTAGCAAAGTCTAATATTTTAAAAACAATAGTTAAAAATAAGTTGGTTGATGAAATGAAGCTGGTTATAGTTCCAGTAAATCTTGGTGAAGGTGAATATTTATTTAATAAAAATAGCGAAAAAATGTGTTTTAAAATCCAAAAAACTACTATACTAGAAGGTGGGGTAGAACTTTCTTATGCTCTAAAATAAAGATATTTGAGGAGTTTTATTATGGATTTACAAAAGATTATAAAAAATAAAAAATATTTTGGGTTAATAGCTGTTATTGCATATATGATAGTATTTTCAAAAGCTTATTATCATATATATTTAATTGATTTAGGTCATATATGTTTTTGTATATATATGTGCGTAGAAGGTTATGAAAATTTGGTGGAAAAAGATAATTTGTTAAAGGGTGTGATTAGTCTTTTGATATCAATATTGCTTTTAGCTATACTAGTAAAGCGAAATTTAATAAGTGGTTTTATTTAAATAAATAAGCCCTCAACTTAATAAAAGTAGAGGGCTTTCTTTAGATTTTTTGAATTTCTTTATAATCTGTTTTTATTTCTATTGATTTTGCATCAAATTTTTTGCTACTAAGCATATCGTATAGTACTTCCTTCATTTGATTTAATTTCTTAAAATAATCTTTATCAAGCATACTATCCATTTCTCCATTAATTCGATTAATCTCATCTAGTATTTTAGAAATTTCTTTTTCAATCATATCAAATGATTTTCCAGCAACTTTAAAAACTTCTGATAGATTTTTAAAATCAATACTATTAAATTCATTCGAAAGTAAATTTTCACTATTATCAGCATCATAATGTTTTTCAAAGATATGAATCATTTTAGCGATATTTTTAGCCTGATTTTTAAATTTTTGAATGTTTTCTTCATAATCATTATTATTTTTGGAATTACTAATATTTTTTATGAAATTTAGCATTTCATCTGAAATATTTTCAAGTACATTATTTTTTTCTTGTAATTGATTTAAAAATTCTTCTTTTCTTTGATTATAATATTCTTGTGATTTTAAATTTCTCATATTAAAATTTCTTCTGGTTTTTTCGTTTATATTAAAACTATCTCTTTTCATTTGAACCTTATTTGACAAATTATTTGAAGACTCCTTTATCTTTTCGATTTTTTGATGATTTTCATTTCTGTTATTAATTAAATTGTGACTATTTAAATATTCATTATCTATTTTCATATAACCCACATCCTTATAAATAAAAAATATATATTAAAAATAAGTACTATTTAATATATGATGAATTTATATATATTTTAAACAAAAAAATTGATAAATTAAATAAAATTTTTTTATTAATATATCATTCAATTATATTTATTTATTTTAAATAAATATGCAGTTATTCGAAAAAATGATGTATTTTTATAAATTGCAAAATTAAATAAAATTTTTTTTTATTATTTTAAAATTATATTTTAAGAAATAAAAGAGGTTATTTGAGAAAAAAAATCAATAAAAAATAAAAAAATAGAATAAAAAGTAAAGGTAAAGATGAATATGTAATTTGCTACATATATTGACAGTGAGAAAACTCTATAGTAATATCATGAGGAAAATATTTTCAAATTTTTTTATGGAGGGGTTTATTATGGAAAACAAGAAATCTTTTAAAATTAACACTAAAGGAAGCAAGCCAATAACAAAAGCAGAAAGAATAGCTAGAGCTAAGAATTGTACTCGTCCTGGTGGATTCTTATGGGGATCTCGTGGAACTCAATACGGATGTAAGTGCTAATTATTAAAAATAAATAGTATTTAGATTTCATAATTTACTCTTAGGATTAATTAATTCTAAGAGTAAATTTGTATAAAAAATTAAAAGTAAATTTATATAAAAAATAAAATAGTAAATGGGGATGGATTTATGGAATTAACAAATGATTATAAATTTAAAATTAATGGCGATGTACATATACAAAGTGTTGAAGAGTATTATGTATTGATTTTTAAAGATACTCATAAATATTTAGTTGTAAATAATGATCAATACAATGCTTTTGAAAAATTAAAAGAAGGTAAAGAAGTTGGAATTGTATTTGAAAATACAAATATAGATGAGGAGTTATATATTAATTTACTGTCAGATATATTTTGGGCAAATACTTACGAAGAGCCAAAAAAACTTACAGACCCAGACCAATTTGAAATAAAATTTGATATAACATACGATTGTAATACTAGATGTTCACATTGTTTTTTACCAGACTTTCCAGGTATGAATGAAATAAGCCTTGAAAAATGGAAGAAGATAAGTGATAAAATATTCGATAATATAGACTATAAACCATATATGTGTATTTCTGGTGGAGAACCTTTATTATTTTCAGATATGTTAAAGGAATTAATTGAATATATTTATCCAAAAGTAGAAAGTATAGCGTTACTTACAAACGGTTTTATAATAAGTGATTGGATTGATAGTGGAAATAAAGAAATGCTAGATTTTTTTACAAATCATATTGAAACTTTCCAAATAAGTTTGGATGGTTATGATGAAGAAACCTTTGATAAGATTAGAGGTAAAGGGAATTTTAAAAAGCTTGTAAATACAGTTAAATACTTTAATTCTATTGGAAAACCAATGAGTTTACATGCAACAGTATCAAAGGAAAATATAAAGAGTATAGAAGATAATTTCTTGAATTTTGTTACAGAACATGATTTATATGGACCAGAAAAAAATCACTTTAGTTTCTCTCTAGTGAGACCTTTAGGTAGAGGGAAAGACCTTGAAAAGAAAGGTGATATATTAAATGGAATCCAATTTGAAAAATTTTTATATGGAGTTCAAGAAAAAATAAATGAGAAATATCCAGAAAATCTAATGAAAACAGATGATTTATTAACAGGGACATTATGTTCAGTGGGAAGACAAATAAGTGTTGCTCCAAATGGTTTATGTTATTTATGTGGAATATCTGCGACTGAACCAACTTGCAATTTGTTGGAAGATGATTTTTCTTATATTAAAGACAAATATAAAAAATTAAGAGAATCTATGGAGCAAAAAAATATAGAAGCGTGTAATGATTGTGAATTATTTGGATTTTGTTTTGGAAAATGCAGGGTTATTAATAAATTAGAAACTGGAAGTTACACAAAAATTAATTGTGATGATGCTCAAAAAGAAGAATTTTATAGAGCTATGGTAAGAGAAAAAGTTGTTGGAGTTCCTTTTTAGAGATGGTTTTAGATTATGAATATTATTTATAATTTAAAAAGAGCATTAAAAATTGTATATAAAAGTAGTGGAATTATAACAGTTGTTTTATTGATAGTAACAATATTATATGGTCTAATAGTTCCAGCTACTCTATATGCAAATAAAAACTTAATAGATTCAGTTGCAATTTCATTAAAAGATGGAAATTTAAAAAGATGTTTATTCTGGATTTTCATATTAGCATCTTGCTATATTTTAAATAATTTATTTGAGCAGACAACTTCTTATTTACAAGAATTTCAAACTAAATATATAGGAAGATATTTGGACGAGCTTATTCTAAATAAATTAAAAAATATAGATTTAGTTAATTTTGATGATAGTGTTATTTACAATCATATAGAACAAATAAATCAAAATTCACTTTCAAATATAGAGAGCATTCTTAGTACGATTACTAACATATTAAAAATAATTGTATCAATTATTTCTGTAGCTCTAATTATTTTTAAATTTAATCCATATGTACTTTTGATATGTGTATGTTCAACTGTTCCTATGGTCATCGTAAATTTAAAAATATTAATAAAAGAATATGATATATATATAAATAGATTAGAAAAATTAAGGTTTATAGATTATTTAAAAAATTTATTTTATAAATATGATTCATTAAAAGAAATAAAAATTTTTAATATAGGAAATTATATAATAGATTTGATTTTAAAAACAAATGATAAACATATAAAAGAGGATAAAACATATAAAAGAAAATTTATAACAGCAATTAGTATTACAAATTTTTTTGAAATAGTATTTTCATTAGGTAATATGTTTTATATAATTTATCATTCGATAAAGATGAGAATTTCTATAGGTTCATTTAGTATGTATATAAGTGCAATTAATAATATGGAAAATTTAATAAGAGAATTTTTAGATGGTGTTATGTTTTTGTATAATAACAATTTATATATATCGAGTTTATTTTTAGTATTAGATTTGGATGAAAATGAAGAAAGTTTGGAAACATCGATTTCAAATTCAAAAAAATTTAAAAGAATTGAGAAATTTAATATAAAAAATGAATTTGAGAGTATAGAATTTAGGAATGTTTATTTTAAGTATAAAAATTCGAATGATTATATATTAAAAGATATAAATTTAAAATTTGAAAAAAACAAGTCGTATTCACTTGTAGGTTTAAATGGTTCTGGAAAAACTACTTTGATAAAATTACTAACAGGCCTATACAAACCTTCAAAAGGAAAAATATTTATAAATAATAAAGATGTAAATGATTATAATAAAAATGAACTTAAAAATTTAATAGGTGTTATTTTTCAAGATTTCAACAAATATCCACTTTCTATCAGTGATAATATAGGTCTTGGTAATTTAAATCATATAGATGATGAAGATTATATAAAATTATCATCATCTAAATCAGGAGCGCATAATTTTATTAAGGATTTGGAAGAGGATTATCAAACTAAATTACTAAGAGAATGGACTGATGGTGTTGATTTATCGGGAGGACAATGGCAAAAGATTGCATTAAGTAGAGCGTTTATGTCATCTGCACCAATGATAATTTTAGATGAACCAACTTCATCTATGGATGCTAAATCAGAATTTGAGATATTTAAAATTTTTAAAAAAATAATGAAAGATAAAACAAGTATACTAATTTCTCATAAGTTTTCAACAGTAAAATTATCAGAGCAAATTTATGTTTTAGATCAAGGTACGATAATTGAAAAGGGGAATCATCAGGAACTTATGAATAGAGATGGACTGTATAAAGAGTTATATTTAATACAGTCAAATAATTATAAATCTTTAGATGCATAATATAATATATATTATATTATGCTTTTTTAAATACATGATAAAATTAGGACGATTGAACCAAAATTTTGATTTTATTGTATTTAAAATAATTATATGGTAAAATTTCTTTGAAAAGTTCTATATGAAAAATTTTTTCATATGAAAACAAATATGTTTTTGTTATTAGGTCTTATGAAAAATTTTTTTATAAGAATAAATAAACCAATAGGTTAAACTTTAGGAGGGGTAAAAATGAAAAAGATTTTATTATTAGTTATTACTATTTTTTTGATTTGCTCATCATTTGTTGGCTGTAAAAAAGATGAGAGTGGTACCGAAGTAGGAAATGAATTAGAAATATCTACGTATGCTAAAAATACATATTTAGAAGAGATTGCAAAGGAATATCAAAAACAAAATCCAGATGTGAAAATAAATATAGTTACATTTGCTAATGACTTGACAATGGAAGTTAGTAATGAGAAAGAGTATAGCGCGGATAATTCACCTAGAGATTATATAAAAAATATAAATACTATGTTTATAGCCAAAAAAGGTAGTGATATTATAAATATGGATGTACTCCCTTATTATAAATATGCGAGTAGTTCTTACTTAGCTGATTTATCAAAGCTTATGGAAAATGATAATGAATTTAAAAAAGATGAATATTATAGTAAAATATTAGATTCGTTGAAGGTAGATTCTAAATTGTATATGATGCCGATTGATTATATGGCTTATATCGGTGGAGTTAATAAGAATTTTTCTAATGATATAGACAACTATAAAGTATCTAATTTTATAGACTTAGGATATGAAAATCTTAAAGATAAAGATGAAAAAGGTATATATATATACGATAATCCATATGATTTATTTAATATTTTATATGAAGAAAATTATACAAAATTAGTAGATTTAGATGCAAAAAAATCTAATTTTAATTCAGACGAATTTAAAAATATATTAGATAATATAGATATGTTAAAAAAAGAAAATTTACTTATAGATGCAGATGATATGGGTGAAGAAAATTACTTAAAGTATTTTAAATATGATTCAATATGGACACAAGATCTACTTATGCCTTATTTTGGTTTTAATGATGATTTTGTGGATATGAATCCTATTAAAGATTGTGATAATAAAGTATATTTTGATGTAATTCATTCATATGCTATAAATGAAAATTCGAATAATAAAGAATTAGCATGGGATTTTATAAAATTCATGATAAGTGAAGAATCTCAAAGTTCACCAGGAATATTCCCTATAAATAAAAAAGCACTTAATAATGGGTATAAGGAACAAATAAGACAGATGCTAAATGATGCAAATGAAAATGGTATGCCTCTTAATGATGATGTTGATAAGATTTGCGATGAATACATTGCAAAAATATCAGATTTTAGTGAACAAATAAATACTTATCATTTTAAAGATTATAATATTGATAATATTGTAAAAGAAGAAGTAAAAGCTTTTATAGATGATAAGAAAGATAAAGAAGATGTTATAAATGGAATAAGTATGAAAGTAGATACTTATTTACAAGAATAATATTATATTTAAAGTTTTTATTAAAATAATTATTAAAAAAATGTAGTTTAAATAATTTATTTTAAAATTAAATATTGCAAAATTTAAAAATGATTATAAAAAATAGGAGTGAAATAGATGGATAAGGATAAAAAGATATTATTATATATGCTAATACCAGGTATTTTAGGCTTTTTTATCTTTTACTTAATCCCTTTTTTGATGTCTATACCATCAGTATTTTTAGATAGTACAAATTCATATAATTTTGTAGGCTTAAAAAATATAAGGGATATACTTTCAAATATCCCTTTTTTAAGAGCTATAAAAAATACTTCTTATTTTTTATTGATATCAATGCCTCTAATTATAATAGTGCCACTTTTGTTAGCACTATCTATATATGATATGGATAAAAGATCAAGGAATGTATATTTGGTTTTATTTTTGATACCAATGGCTATACCTTCTGGTTCTTTGGTATTTTTCTTCAAACAATTCTTTTCGTTAAATGGTTTTTTAAATAATTTTTTGAGTGTTTTCCATACAATAAAAATAGACTGGTTTAATTCTTCATATTCTTTGATTGCAATAATAATAATATATTTGTGGAAAAATATTGGTTATAATGTAGTTCTTTTTATGGGTGGACTTCTGATGATTCCAAAGGAATATAAAGAATATGCTTTTTTGGAAGGAGCGAGTAAATTAGATGAATTTAGATATATAACAATTATATATTTAATTCCTACTCTATTATTGGTATTTTTAATGTCTGTTATAAATTCTTTTAAAATATTTAGAGAGATATATTTAATATTTGGATCATATCCATCACAAAATACATATATGATACAGCATTTTTTGAATAATACATTTACATCCTTAAATTATGAAAAATTAGTTAGTGCATCAAACATAGTAACTGTACTAATAGGTAGTTTTGTTTTTATGTTCTTTTATTTTGAAAACAAGTTATTAGAAAAAATATATGATTTTAGGAGGGGAAAAAATGTTTTTATTAAAAAAAATAAAAATTAATCATATCATATGTATAATATTTAGTATAATTTTTATTTTTCCTCTTGTATTAACGATTACAAATTCTTTTATGTCTATTTTTGAAATAAAAAATAATTATAATAATTTAGGGAATGAGTTTTTATTTATAAGATTTATACCAAAGCGAATAAGTTTAAGTCAATATTTTAATATATTAATAAAAAATCCTACATATTTAAATTTATTTTGGAATGCAATTAAATATGTACTACCTATTGTGTTTTTTAATATATTGTTTTCTTTTATAACATCTTATGCTCTTTTTAGAATAAATAATAAAATTACAGATAGTATATTTTTTATATATGTAATAGTAATGCTTATGCCATATCAAGTTGTATGCGTGCCTAATTTTATAATAATAAATAAATTAAATTTGATGGATAGTTATTTTGCTATAGTACTCCCTGCAATATTTAATCCACTTGGAACCTTTTTATTAAGAGTATTCATAACGGCAATTCCAAATTCATATATAGAATCAGCTAAAATAGAAGGTGCAAGTGAACTTAATATTTGCTTTAATATAGTATTACCAATGATAAAGGGTGGGATTATTTCTCTATTTATAATAATGTTTATAGAATACTGGAATATGGTAGAACAGCCACTTATATTCTTGCAAAGCAAAGAAAAACTTCCGCTTTCAGTTTTTTTATCGAGTATATCAAATAAAGATCCTTCTTTAATATTTGCAGCATCATCATTTTATATGATACCTGCGATTATAATATTTTTGTATCTTCAAAAATATTTTATAAAAGGGATTACAATGTCTGGTTTAAAACAATAATATTATTAAGGTTGGTGTGAATTTTGAAGAAATTAGGTTTTTTATTTTTTATAATTGTTATCATACTTACATTTGTTTCAAATACAGTTTATAATCTTATGATTCCGAATGTGAAAGTTTGTGAATTTAGGTCTGGAACGATAAAAAAAGAGTTAAAAGAACAAGCTGTTTGTAATTCTTTAGAATCTAAAATCATATATTCAAATAAGGATAAAATTGTAAAAAAAATCAACTTTAAAGATAATCAAGATATTAAAAAAGGTGATATTATTTTAGAATTTGAAAGTGATGATAGAATTTATGAATTAAAAAATTTGAAAATAGAATATGAAAGATGTCAAAATGATAAAAAGAAATATGTAAGTTTAAAAGAAGAAAATATTAAAGAAGATCCAAATATAAAAATTTTAGAAAATAAAATAAGTAAATTAAAGCAAGACATAGAAAAGAATAAAATATTATATGATAATGATGCGATATCAAAAGATATGTTTGAAAATTTGAAAGAAGAGATAAAAAATACATCTTTAGAATTAGAAAAAGAAAGAAAAGATTATAAAAAGGAAAATATAGAACTAGATTATAATATAAAGGAATGTGAATTAAATTCCTTATCGTATATGTTAAAAATAGAGGAACTGCAAAAAGAGATACAAGAAGATAGTATGATAATAGCGAAGGAAGACACTAAATTACAAAAAATATATGTATCTAAAGGACAGATGGTTAATACAAATGAGCCAATAATAGAGATAAGAACAAATGATAAGAAAAATACTTATGAAGCAAATTTTTTACTTGATGAAGATGAAGTGAAATTGGTTAATATAGGTGATGAAGTAAACATATCTTATTTTTTGAAACAAAATAAAATACAAAAAGGTAAAGTAATATCTATAAGTAATATGGGAGATATAAATAATACAAAAGAAGTAAAAGTAGAATTTAGTTCAACACATGATATAAACAAGCAAGTTGTAAATCTTGAAGTTAAGGATGAAAGTCCGTATTATGACTATATAGTTCCTTCATCAGCTTTAAAATATGATGGAAAGAATTATTATATTCTAAAAATCAATAAGGAAGAGAATATAATATCAAAAAAATATAAAACAACTAAGCTAAAAGTATTTATATTAGATAGAAATGATGATTATATAGCTTTAAAACCTAGAAATAATATGGACGGAAAAATTATAAAAAGTTCAAATTCTATAGTAAAAGAAAATGAAGAAGTATATATCATGGAAGAAAGTTAGGTGTATATATGCTAGAAAAAATTTCAGATACGAGGAATAAAATAAAAAAAACGAAGTTTTTAGACCAAAAAAGATATAAATGTGATAAAAATAAGAGAAAAGCACTGATTTTAATAATTTTATTTTTATTTATTTATGTAGTTTCATCATATATTTTAAAAAAAATAGATTATAAAGATAGTAATTTGCTATATTTAAAATCAAATACTAATATAAATTATGATAGTATAATGAATTTAAAAAAATATAATATAAAGGATTTTACTTATCAAAGAAATGATATATTAGAGGTGGAATTTATTTCTAATAAGTTTAAAGCCAATGTAATTTCAACAAATCCGAATAATTCATATATAAGAAAATTAAATATATTAAACGGTAGATTCTTTTTAAAAGATGAATTTTATGATAAAAAATATCTATGTGTTGTAAATAAAAATTTAGCATATAAATTCTTTGGTTCATTAGATATTTTAGGCACTAATATAAAGATAAATAATTATGAATTTAAGATAATAGGTGTCAGTAGTAGTATATTAAATAAGGAATATGAGAATGAAGATTATTATGTATATATTCCTTATAGTCTATCAAATCAGATTCTTGATGATAACAATATTGATAATATGCTTATTTTAAATGATAAGGAAAGTTCTATAACAAATAAAGCTAATGAAATTCTAAACTATTTAAAATTAGATAGTAATGATATTTCTTATTTTAATATAGGCTTTTATATTAAAATGATGAATTTAAAAATAAAGATATTTATATTTTTGTTTTTAATAGCTTCTTTTATGTGTTTTTATAAGGAACTGAAATCAAAATTAGATATTATAAGAAAGAAATTTACTTATTTTAATGAGAATTATTATTTTAAGGACTTAATAAAATTAAATAAATTGAAAGTTTTTAAAGTTTTAATAAAAATTGTTGGGTTGATATTTATTTTAGCTTCATTACTATATTTATTTAGACATAGTTTAAGATTTGATATTTTTTATGATAAGGAATTTTCGATTATGGAATTTGGATTTTCGAATTTTAAATTAAGTGGAATTTTTATGGATGATAAATTCATAAGCAATTTAATTTCATATCATAAGATAATAAATATTTGTTTTATCATATTAATTAGCATTTATATTTATTTAATATATTTATGCAAAAAAATACAGAGATGTAGATAATTAATCACTTGATAATCACAAAAATTAATTCGTGGAGATTTTCAATTATTTCAAAGATTAAATTATTAGTTTAAAATAAAAACGAAAAAGGGGTAGTTAAAGAAATCAAAATTTTAATTTCTTTAACTACCCCTTTTTCCTCAAAAAACTTTTAAACTTTTTAATCATTACTTTATTTAAATTTATTAGGAATACTATAATTAGTAAGCCTAAGCTTAATAATTAACTAAATTTATATAATTATTTATAAACAAAGTTTATAGATAATGCTTATAAATTATTATTGTTTATTTAAAACTTTTTATTTTTTAATATAATTTTTGTTTATAAATATTTTAATATTATTATTTATTTAAAACTTCTTCTTTTTTGATGTTTTTATTGTTGCTTAAATTTTCATCAACATGTAAGATTATGTTTGTTAAAGAAGTTACATAACTTCCAAACTCATTATCATACCATCCAAATATCTTAGCGTGTGTAACTGGAAGCATTAAATCACCAACAGCCCCCATATTATATATGGATTCTTTAGCCAAAGGTAAGAAACCTGTTTTTGTACTTGTTTCAACACCTTCGATAACAGCAAGAGATCTTTTACCTCTTAAATCAGAAGATACATTTTGCTTATCGCTATAATGTAAATATCCTTTTTGTCCATTTTTGCTAGCTTTTTTATAGATATTATTTATAAACTCTTTATTGATAACAGGACAACCGCTTTTTCCTATACTAGATCTAAATGTTAAATTAAGAGTTACTAAAGATACGGTATTAGTAGGAACTCTAACTGAATCTGCCATAAATCCAATAGAACTGATTTCAGGCAAGATAAATTCTAAAGCCTTAGCTGCACCTGTTGATGTAACTATTATATTATTAAGTGCAGAACGACTCTTTCTTAAATCGCCAGCACCTTCTTTTGGCATTGCGTCTAATATATTTTGATTATTTGTGGCTGCATGTATTGTAGACATTGAAGCTGTAAGTATTCTTGATGTTTCGATATTATCAAGCAAAGGTTTCATCATATGAGATAAAGCAGTTGTAGTACAAGATGCTGCTGATATCAAATTATGTTTAGTATTATCATAAGTATCATGATTTACACCATATACAATCATAGTTGAATCATCTGGCATATTTAATTTTTCACCCTTGATTTTAAATGGAGCACTTACTATTACTTTCTTAGCGCCTGAATCTAAATGACCTCTTACACTTCCCTTTTTATCATTGCTGTCTTTTTTAGGATCTAAATAAACCCCAGTACAATCAACAACGATATCAACATTTTCCTTAGCCCAATTAATATTTTTAGGGTTTCTTTCTTGTGTTAAGAATTTAATATGAAGACCTTCTATTGATAATTCAAATCCAGCCTCATCAATGATTTCAATGTCAAGCTCATCTTTTGTATAGCCGTACATGAATCTGTTTAAATCTCCATAAGTTGAATCAGTCAATACAAAATCAATTAAATCATCAAAGCTTTTACCAACAGTTCTTCCTAAATTAATTACAAAACCATCAAAATGCCTTTTGATAAGTTGATTCCATAAAACAAGTTTTCCTATTCTTCCAAGTCCGTTAATCCCTAAATATTTTTTTTGATTAGACAATTTTAAAGCCTCCTATAATAATAACAATTGAGTGGTAACGTTTTTGCCCCGCTCTCAGTCACATTGTACTACAAGAATTATTAAAAGGGTAGCCCCTTTTTAAAAAATAATTATATAAAAATTAACGAACCCTAGTTTATAACGTTATTCCAAATGGGACATTTTTAGCCCGGGTTAAATTCGAAATTTTTCGAAAATATAATCGTAAATACAACTGATTAAAAAAAGGAATTTTATCATTATGTTTCGAGAAAACTCCATCCTCTATTTAGGATGGAGATGAATCGGAACGGTTTTAGTCTTTAACTCCTGCTTGAGAACGAATATATTTTTCGATTATTTCTATTGTTGCTCCACCAGTTGTTAAAATGCAATAACTTCTACTCCAAAATACTGGTTTCCAATAATATTTTTTCGAATATTCACCATGTTTTCCCTAATTAATCTTGAAGAAACAGTTTTTAGAGTATTAACTAATTTTGATAATGCAACTTGCAAAGGAGTTTCAATATAATATATAATTATATTATAAAGGAGGTGTGAAAATCTATGAAAATCAATAAAGCTTTTAAGTTTAGAATATATCCTAATCAAGAACAACTAATTTTAATTCATAAGACTTTTGGTTGTGTTAGATTTGTATACAATAATTATCTTAATCAAAGAATTGAATTATACAAGAACGAAAAAAATCAACTACTTATGTTAATCAAGCTAAAAAATTAACATCTTTAAAAAAAGAATTAACTTGGCTTAAAGAAGTGGATAGTGTTTCTCTTCAATCTACGCTTAGAAATTTAGATACTGCTTTTAAAAACTTTTTTCAAAAAAGAGCTAAATATCCTAAATTCAAATCTAAAAGAAATAATACTAAGTCTTATGCAACTAAAAACACTAACAATTCAATAAGAGTTGAAGGTAATATGCTGAAGTTTCCAAAATTAGGATTATTAAAAACTAAGTTTCATAGACAAATACCTCAAAATCATAAAATATTATCTGCTACTATTAGCCAAGTACCCACAGGTGCTTATTTTGTTAGTGTCACAACTGAATTTGAAAAAGAAATAGTTGAAGTTCCAAGCAATAATAACATCGTAGGTTTAGATTTTTCAATGAAAGAACTTTTTGTTAGTTCTGAAAACCAAAGAGCTGATTATCCAAGATTTTTCAGATTGTTAGAATCTAAACTTGTTAAAGCACAAAGAAAACTATCACGTATGGTAAAGTTTTCAAATAATTGGTACAAACAAAAAACTAAAGTAGCAAAAATACATTATAAAATTAAAAACTCAAGACTTGATTTTTTGCATAAACTATCTACTAAATTAGTTAATAAATATAATGCTATCTCAATCGAAGACCTTAATATGAAAGGCATGAGCCAAGCATTAAAATTCGGTAAAAGTGTATCTGATAACGGTTGGGGAATGTTCACTAAAATGCTTAAATATAAAACAGAATTAACAGGAAAACAACTTGTAAAGATAGATAAATTCTATCCATCAAGCAAAACCTGTTGTGTTTGTGGTGTAGTAAAACAAGACCTAAAATTATCAGATAGAGTATACACTTGTGAATGTGGTAATTCAATGGATAGAGACTTAAATGCAAGTATCAATATAAAAAATCAAGGAAAATTGTTGTTAAAATATTAAATCATAAACAGGGTAGGGCTTACCCGTAGAGCTTGGTAATCATAGTAACCGTAGGGTTATTACATCCCAAGAAGCCCCCTCAAAACTGTTAAGTTTAGTGGGGGAGCATGTCACAATAAGTGTAAAGATAAATTAATTGGGTAACAAAATATTAGCTTAAAAATTTTTATTAAATTTATTTTAAATTAAAATAATATTTAAAAGACTAAAAAAAGGGAAAAGAAAGTCTTGTAAAAAATAGTTCTAAAGAATTATTTTCTATAGGACTTTTTTCTCTATTTTAAATTTTCAGAAAATATTGACTTTACCTGAATGAACAAAAAAACAACTTAAAATGCAAAATAGAGCGTTCGAGTAAAAAAACAAGAAAAATGAGCGTTATAAAACAGCTGTTTCAAAGGTTTCGACAAAATTACTCGAAAAAACATCTTATTGAAATTCGAAAAATACTGTGGTAAAATTAAATTAATAGAAAAGCAATACATAATATTCTTATTAATTACTACTGTTATATATTATGGAATTGCAAAGGAGTGATATTATATGTTAGCAGGAACTTTAGCAACAATAATAACAATTTGTGAGGTAGCATTTCCAATAATATTAAAGATACTTAAGTTTTTCGCTTAAAATTTAATTAATATTTTTAGAAAAGTCACAATATTTAGAAGAATGAGGAGGGGTTACTATGTTAGCAGGAACTTTAGCAACAATTATAAAGGTTTGTGAAATTGTATTCCCAGCAGTAATAGCAATACTTAAATTATTTGCTTAAAATATAGGGAATATATTTAATATAATACAAAAAGGAGGGAAAGATTATGATGTTAGCAGGTATATTAGATACAATTATAAAGGTTTGTGAAGTAGCATTTCCAGCAATATTAGAAATACTTAAGATATTCGCTTAGAATTTTAAAATTTATATTTTTTTATAAAGAGGAGGAAAAATTATGATGTTAGCAGGGATACTAGATAGTATTATAAAGGTTTGTGAAGTAGTTTTTCCAGCAATATTAGAAATACTTAAAATATTTGCTTAGAATATGACAGAAATTATACTTAATTTATTTTTATATTATAAAAAATCATAAATAAGATCCTTTGTTTTAGAGGTAAGTCCTCCAAAGCAAAGGATTTTTTGCTTTTTAAAAAAGAATTAAAGTAAATAAATGATTAAAATTAAATATTTTTTATTTTAATAATGATTTTTTTATAATAATTTAATAATTTTTTTATAATAATTTTGCGATTTATAATTATTATAAAAAAGAATTGATATTATTTTAGTTTTAATATAAAATATAATACGATGATAATTGATATTAATTATCATGATTAAAAAATCTAATATTTTAATTTATAATTTTTATTTTTAGAGTTATAAAATTAGAATTTTGGAAATATAAATATAAAAGAATAGAAGAAAGGTGGGGAAATAATGAAATTTAATAATTTAAAAAAAGGAATAATAGTAGGAGCGTTATCTTTGATGCTTTTAACTGGTTGTGGTGCTAAGGAAGTTAGTTATCAAGATGGTACATATAAAGGTGAATACAAGGATTTTGATAATCATGGATGGAAACCTTTTATAGAAGTTACTATAGAAGAAGGTAAGATTTCTGATGTGAAATTCGATTATAAAAATAATGAAGATAAGCTAAAGAGTGCAGATGAGGAATATTCAACAACTTATAAGAATGTTGCAGGCATAACTCCGACAGAAGCTTATACAAAGATGATAGAAGATATAAAAGAAAAACAAGATTCACAAATAGATACAGTTTCAGGAGCAACAGGGAGTACTAATAATTTTAAAGCATTAGCAGAAGAAGTACTAAAAAATGCACAAGAAGGAAAGACTGATATAGCTATAATTGAAGCTGAAGAAAGTCATTAATCAAAAGGGGCTGCTCAACTAAGAAAGAAGATATAGTATATTGTGAGTATTCTAAATTTATAACACAGTATATTATAGCTAAATTTCTTAATGTGACAGCCTCTTTTTAATTAGATTTTTAGCAGTTATTTAGCTTTATCATAAAAATTTTTAGGTTTTTGTACATAATATAGATTTCTTAATCTACTTAATATTATAGTTGATAATAAATAAGTAATTAGTATCAATCCAAGGACTAAATAAACAAAATGAATATTTCTATAATCAGCTACAAAACCTACTAATGGATCTAAAAATATAAATACTATTTGAATCATTAAATTTTTATAAGACATTATCGAAGCTCTATTTTTACTATCAATTAATTTATTTAAATCTGAATTTAATGCAGGCCAAATACTGCCACTTAAAAATCTAGCCAATAAGAATATAACTATAGCCTTATAATCATTTAAATTCGATAAAATCAATAAAATTATTGCAAAAATAAAAATTATATTTTTTGAACCTAATTTACTAATTATATTTGATTTTTTTGCACCATAAGAAGAAATCATATTAAAAGAAAGAAATATAACACCTAAAAATCTTAAATCAATATTATTTTCGACAAGATATGGTTGAGTAAGATAATTTAAATTAGAAATAATAATAGTCATTATAATAAATATTATTATTAATCTAAATATATTTTTTTGTTTTAATATTCTATAATGCTCTTTTAGTTTTTTAGATATATTATATTCATTATCTTTATTAATATTATTATCTTTTTTGAACTTGGAAACAGCAATCAATGATATTAATTGAAAAATTATACTCATGATTATTGGAATATGAGGATTATAGCTAAAAACAGAACCTGAAATAAAGGTTGAAATAGCTATTACAATAAATTGTTTGCTTGATAATTTTGAAAAATAATTTTTAAAATTATCTTCATCACCATTGTTTTTAAAATAGTCATATATATAAGCAATATCAGCACCAGAAATTGCAGATGAAGATATGCCCATTAAAATAGCAGCAAAGATAAAATATAAATAAGTTTTTGCAAACAATATTATAAATAAACTTAAAATAGAATTTACTAACCCAAAAAATATTAATTTTTTTCTACTATATAAATCAGCAATTATTCCAGAGGGAATTTCAAGTATTAATGTTACAAATGAAATTATGGCATTTAATATCATAATTTGAGTGAAATCAAGCCCTTTATATTGATAGTAAAGTATTATAACAACATATATCATTAGTGATTTTTGGAGCATATAATATAGCTTGAATAAGCTTTCATTTGAGCATTTATTCATCATTTATTACACAACCTTGCATTTTTAAAATCATAGCCATAGTTTTTGATTTTTTCTCCTGTACACCCACCATTACAAATATCAATAAAACCACAGGAATTACAAATAGTATTATTAGTTTTTGTTTCCCTGATGTAATTAAAAATTTCATTTTTATACCAATTTTCTTCGAAATTATTTGAATCCACCTTTTTATAATTTAAGTCTATATTTTCAAAAAGAATACAAGGTAAAGCTCTTCCATCTTGATAAATTTCAATTTTGCTTTTACCTGCACGACAACCATAATATTTTTTATCAAATTCAGTCAAATAAACCATTTCTTTTTCGATTTCTGGATAAGCTGTATACAACATACATCCTTCTATAGAAAATCTTAATTGTTCTCCATTTTGTATAGTTGATATATATTCTTGTAATTCATCTTCTAAAATTCTTAAATCTAATAAATTTTTTTTACTATTAATTTTATTATTTTTGTTATTTTCAAAATAGTAACCAATAGAATATCTATCGATTTTATTTTCTACACAAAAATCTATAATTTCTTTAAAATCAGATACACTTTGTTCTGTATAAACAGAATTTATTCTTACTTTTTTACCATCTTTAATAAACCTATGAATATTTGAAATCGGTACTTTATAACTTATTCCTGTTAGATTTTTGTGTAAATCATTTAAGGATTGTATAGAAAACACAGGCGTTATATATTTTGAGTTTAAAATTAAATCGTAAGTGCTTTGTTTTATATTTACTCCATTTGTAGTTATGGTGGTTATTATTCCGATATTTTCTATATGCTTAAGTACTAAATCTATATCTTTATATATTGTAGGTTCACCTCCTAAGATTGATAAACTTACAACATCCATGCTCTTAAAAATTGAGATTAAACTATTCCAATAGTAAGCATTTTTAAGACTTGAACTATCATAATCCTTATAATTTACAAAACAAAATTTGCAATTAAGATTGCATGTCATAGATGGATAAATAGCTACTTCCAATGGAGCAGATAGATTGTATGTATTATATACTTTGGAAATTTTTTCTTCTAAAATTTTTAATGCTATTTCAAATTTTAATTTTTTATTATTTTTAAGTTTATCTTCTATCACTTTTCTAAATTTATCGACATCAATAGAATTAATATTTGATGCTGTTAGTTTTTTTAATAATTTCTCCGCTAAGGCTTTAGAACCTGTGTATTCCAAAGCTTTAAGATAAATTGCTTCAGACTTACTTATTTCAATTCTATCAAAAGTTTTTAAATTAAATATAATCCCACCAATAAATTCTAATCTAATCAAATAATTTTGCATATTATATAAATACTAAATTCACTTTTTAGTATATCTCCTTTCTAATTTAAATATATTTTTAAAACAAAAAAGGAGGTCATCCCTCCTTTTTTATTTTACCATCCATCTCCTTTTCCAGTAAAACTTCTTTCTAATATAGCTCTAGCTCTATTTGACATTTAGTGCACCTCCTTTCGGTCGTAAATTAGTTAGATAATTGTATGTACTTAAAAAGCAAAATGCATACAAGAGATATTTCCTAAAAATAAAATATCATGAAATTATTATAATATATATATATATATATGTAAAATTATATTTTAAAGTCTTATTTTCTATATTTTTCAATTGTGTAATTTGTCTAAAATATATCGAAATAACTTTTTTAGAACTTAAATAAGAATATATATAACGTTTGAAGTAGAGGTTTCTTTTAGAAAAAAATAATTTTTTTTTATTTTCTAATTATTGAATAATTTTATATACAAAAAATCATCTAATTTTACTCAGGCAATCTTTTTAATTAGACTTTTTTTATATTTCTATGATAAAATTAAAAAGCTTAAAATAATTTTTAATACGGGAGTTTTTTTATGAAAAAAGGAGATAAAATTCTTATTGTTTTAATTCTTTTAATAGGTATTTCTTTTTTTGTATATAAGCATTTTACAAAAGAAATATCAACAGATATGAAGGTTCAGATTTATATAGATTCTAAATTATATAAAGAAGAATTTATAACAAATAAGGATAAAAAAATTGAAATTGACAATGAATATGGACATAATATAATACATATACATGACGGTGGAGTTGAGATGTTGGAATCGGATTGTGATAATAAAGTATGTTTAGATACTGGATTTATTGAAGGTAAAAACGAAATGATTGTTTGTTTGCCTCATAAATTATTTATACAAATTGTTTCAACCAAGGATGAGAAGGTGGAAGTAGATGCTGTATCAAACTGATAATATAAATAATACAAAAAAAATGGTGTTTATAGCGATTTTATTAGCTCAAGGTATAATACTTTCATTTTTTGAAAGATTTATTCCCTTAAGTTTTGCTATTCCAGGGGCTAAACTTGGTCTTTGTAATATAATTGTACTTACAAGTATTTATCTACTAAGTTTTAAAGAGGCCTTGCTTTTGGTGTTTTTAAGATCTTTTTTATCAGCACTTTTGTTTTCAGGGTTTTCTGGTTTTTTATATAGTATATCTGGCGGATTGCTTAGTTTTTTTGTAATGTATTTTGTGAAAAATAATCTAAAAAATTCATTTTCTATAGTTGGAAACAGTATATTAGGAGGCGTTTTTCATAATATAGGACAAATACTTATGGCAGCAATGATAATACAAAATATTCAAATTACAATGTATTTACCGATGTTATTTTTGTTTGGACTTTTAACAGGTATATTTGTAGGATTTTGTACAAAATTTTTATTAGAATCAATAAAAAAGCTAGGAATTATAAATTTATAATTCCTAGCTTTTTTATATTTTTATTTAACTATATCAAAATCATCATCATTAAGTATAAATTTATCTTTTAAATTATTGGTAAGATAGATTTTTTTATCTTTGGTAACAAATATAGCTTCTATATTTGTTAGTTTATTTGCAAGTTTAAGTCCATTATCTTTTCCTAATGCAAATAAGGATGTGGAAAGTGCATCACAGTCAATACCATCATAGGATATAATAGATACACTAACAAGTTCATTTTGTATAGGATAACCATTAAATGGGCTTAATATATGATGATATTTCTTGCCTTTGTATTCTAAGTATCGTTCATATATACCAGAAGTTACAACTGATTTATTTTTTACTTTCAAAATTCCTAAGTATTCACCTCGAGTATTAAAAGGATTTTGAATACCTATATTCCAAGGTAATTCTTTTGATTTTTCACCTATAACACATATATTTCCGCCAAGATTTATTATAGCTCTTTTGATATTTTTTGATTCTAAATAATTTTTGATTTTATCAGAAGCATAACCTTTGGCTATACCACCTAAATCAATTATCATATTTTCTTCATCTAATTTAACCATATTGCTGTTTTCTTTTATTTTAATATCTTTATAATCTACATATTTTAAAGCTTCTTCTATTTCATCTTTTGAAGGTAATCTAGCATCTTTATTACCTATATTCCAAAGGCTTGCCAATTTACCGATTGTTATATCAAAATTACCATTAGAAAGATTTGAAAATTCTAAGGATTTTTTTATAACATAATAAACATCATCAGATACTTTGGTATAATTTTTACCTGCCTTATTGTTTATCTTACTTATTTCGCTATCTTTATCATGTCTACTCATTTTATTTTCAATATCTTTTAAAATTTCAAAACAACCATCCAAAAGTTTTTCATCTTTTGTATCGTATAAGGATATATCAATAAATGTATCAAGAAAGAATCCATTTCGACTTATTTTAATATCTTTAATATCTTTTTTTTCACAAGCAGAGAATAAAAACATAAAGAAAACCATGCTTATTATTAATACTAATGAAATATTTTTTTTATTTCTAAACAAAAAATCACCTCTTAAAATTAATATACATGTATATTTTAATTTATTTTGAATTTAGAAACAAATTCTTTTAATTCTTCAGATAATGTTTTTAGATTAGAAATAGAATTATTTATGTTTTCGCTAACTGCATATTGTTCTTCTGAACAAGCTGTAACTTCCTCTGCTGAAGCAGAATTTTCTTCTGATAATGCAGATAGATTTGAAGTTATTTCAACTAATTTATTTTTCTTTAAATTGATATCTTGATAATAATAATCCATAGAAGACAAATCATCTATAAATTTATTTAGAGTTTCATTAATTTTTTTGAATAATTCTTTTGTTTCTCTCATAAATTTACTTTGTATAGCTGTTGTATTTTTAGCTTCATCCATGCTTGTGACTGCATTATTAGATAGTATTTGAATTTTATCAATTATATCTTTTATATTATTAGTAGCATTATTAGATTGTTCTGCTAAATTTCTAACTTCTTGAGCTACAACTGAAAAACCTTTTCCATGTTCACCAGCTCTGGCAGCTTCTATTGCTGCATTTAAAGCAAGTAAATTAGTTTGACTAGATATATTAGTTATAGTGTCTGTTATAGAACTAATTTCATTAGACATAATATCCATATTATTTATTATATTGCTTATATTTTCAACTGAATTTTGAACATCAATGGACTTTAATTCTAATTCATTAAAAGTTTCAAATCCTCTTTCATTTATATTTTTAGTATCTTTAGCTAATATATTTAATTTATTATTTTTATCATATAAAATATCTAATTCACTAGAAAGTTCATCAATATTATAAGCACCTTCCTCTACATTCTTAGCTTGTTCTTCAGCACCTTTTGCAACTTCATATATTGATGTTGAGATATTCTTTGAAGACTCTTTTATTTCATTAGACATATTATATATTTGGTCAGATGATTTATAAAGTGTCTGTGAAGTTTTTATTATATTATCTACCATTATAGCTAAATCAGTTCTAACTTTATCTATAGATTTAGCTAAAATACCAAGTTCGTCATCTTGATTTATAATTTTTTTATCAATTTGTTTTGTAAAATCACCATTAGCAATATAAGCGATATTATTTGTAAGTTCTAATATCGGTCTTGTAAATTTTTTAGAAAAATAAAAAGATAATATTGATAAAATTAAAACTAAAGATAAACTTATTGAAGCTAAAATCAAAATCAATTTATTTATTTTACTACTAAATTCACTATGCTCAATAAGAGCTATGTATTTCCAGCCTGATTTATCTGATGTATATAATTGTGCATAATATTTTTTATTATCTAGGTGTATTTTATAAGTGTAATTTTTCTTTTGCATGACATCAAAGCCTTCAATATTTAAATCTGATATATTTGAAAAATTACTATCTGGATTTTTGGGATTAGCTAAAATTGTACCATTAGAATCTAAAAGTACTAAATAACCACTTTCGCCAATTTTAATATTTTCTATTATTTTGGTAAGTGCATTAAGACCAACATCCAAACCTTGAACTCCTATAAATTCATTATTATCATCAAATATTGGACTTACAGTACTTATGATAACTGAATTATCAGCAGGGTAATAATAAGGTGTAGTCCTTATGGTTTTATAATTATTTTCTATTACAGCTTTATAAAATGGTCTTTTTCTAGGGTCATAATTATTTTCATTTGATGATTGAGGCCATTGAATATAAGAGCCATCTTTTGTTGCCATATAAATATAAGTAGATTTTGGATGAGTTTTTGCAAAATCATCATAATATTCATAAATTTCTTGTTCTAATCCTCCGTTTTTTGAGGGTGTCATAAGTGTTATATTTTTTTTGTTGATGTAATTTGTAATGCTTTGATCTGCTTGTTTGACTTTTGAATTTGAAGCTAATAAATTTGTATTTTCTTCAACAGATTCAAAATAGATATTAAGTGCATTATCGACTTGAGTAATTTCCTTAAGAGAAGATTTTGTGAAATTGTTTTCCAGTTCATTGTTTAAAGTTGTTCCCATGTAAATTGTAAGTATCAATGACGGAATTAGCATTATTATTACTATGGATAAGGTTAGCTTATATCTTATACTTGATTGTTTCTTCATAAAAATACCTCCTTAAAAATAAATAACTTAATTACATATAAAAATATTTCTTTGATTATATTTACAATGAATAATTTTTTTTATTATAGCATTAAACTTGTAAAAAGATAAAGGAAAATAATCAAGATTATTCATATAATATAAAAAAATAATTTTAAAATATTATATATTAGTATTTAATTATTAATTATTATGGGTTTTAATTAGATATAAACAGAAAATAAAAAAATTTAGTTTATGGAGTTAGATTAATTAAAAAAATAAGGAGGATTTATTGTGAAAAAAATCACTATAATCACATTTTTTGAAAGTGTAGCAAAGATATATTCAAAAAATTTAAAAACATTATTTGGAGAATTAGTGGATATAAATTTTTATTCTTATGACAAGCAACAAATTAATAAATTAATAGATACTGATGTTGTTGTTGTGTCATTAGAATCAATTTATGTATCCGTAAAAAAATACATACCTTCGCATGCGAAGATAATTATCATAAGTAGAACTATAACTAAAGACCAATATAAAAAAATAGCACAAATAAAAAATAATAAAAAAGTTTTGCTTGTAAATTATAGTGCGGAGATGACTTTTGAAGCAATTGCATTGCTTGATAGAATCGGAATAAATAATTTGGAATTTATCCCTGTATACCCAGGAGTATTAAATATTCCTAAAATAGATTTGGCATTAACTCCAGGAGAAACTCAGTGTGTACCTTCTTTTGTCAAAAAAACAATAGATATTGGGCATAGGGTGTTAGATGTTAATACGATTACAAATATAGCAATAAAATTAAATATGGAATATATGTTAAAGCAAGAGAGGGTTTTAAATTATTTTGAAAGTTTGATGGTTCCAAGTGAAGAAATAACAAAATTGATAGGCAAAGCAAATACATTAGAAAGTGAGTTAAATACTGTATTAAATGTTATGGATGAAGGAATTATATTAGTAGATCAATTTGGTATTATCAGAGCTTGTACCAAAAAAGCTAAAAAAATTATAGATTATAAGGGAAAGATTGAGGGCTGTTATCTATCAGAAAAAATAAGCAAAATACCTTTTGAACAAACAATTAATGATGGAAAAATTTTAGAAAATAAACTCATTAAAATAAGTGGAAGAGATATAAGTGTAGGAGCTATGCCTATTTTCACTGGGGGTAAAATAACTGGAGCTTTAATTATAATGAATGTGTTTGAAGAAAAAGAAAAGAAACAGCATAAATTAAGAGCTCAATTATTAGGCCATGGCCACATTGCTAAATATAAATTTGAAGATATTATAGGTCAAAGTAAAGAATTTGTTGAGATAAAAAATGTAGCTAAAAAGATGGCAAAATCACAAAGTTCAGTGTTGATAACTGGAGAAAGTGGAACTGGAAAAGAATTATTTGCTCAAGCAATTCACAATAATTCAAAACGAAAAGAATATCAATTTGTAGCAGTAAATTGTGCAGCATTACCAGAAAGTTTATTGGAAAGCGAATTATTTGGATATGAAGAAGGTGCATTTACAGGAGCTAGAAAAGGGGGTAAATTAGGATTATTTGAATTAGCACATAAAGGGACATTATTTTTAGATGAAGTAGGAGAAATGGATTTATGTTTACAATCAAGACTCCTTAGAGTAATACAAGAACGAGAAGTTATGAGACTTGGGGGAGATAGTGTAATAAAGATTGATACAAGAATTATAGCTGCTACAAATAAGAATTTAAAAGAATTAGTTAAAAAAGGAAAGTTCAGAAAAGACTTATATTACAGGTTGAATGTATTACCATTAGAAATAATACCGTTAAGAGAGAGAAAAGAAGATATATTAATATTATTTGAATATATGAAATCAAAAATAAATGCAAAATTTGAACTAAGTAAGGAAGTTGAAGAATTATTTAAGAATTATTATTGGGATGGCAATTTAAGAGAATTAAAAAATTATGTTGAATATCTAGCTTATTTGGATAAAGATTATATAGAATTTGTTGATTTACCTAAAATGCTTAGAGAAAATAATGATGGATTAAAAATAGAAAATGAAGAAGATAAAGAATTAAAAAAAGAGTTAAAAGAAAGATTAGAAAGTGTTGATAGATTAAAAGATGAGATAGGTTCAAAGATTTATGAATATAAATTTGTTTTAGATTGTTTAGAAGAAAGTTTCAAAAAAAGAAAGCGAATAGGTAGAAGAAGTATTGTTAAATTAGCAAATGAAAAGGGATTATTTTTGACTGAAGCAGAGGTGAGAAATATATTATCAACTTTAGAAAAATACAATTTACTAATATTATCAAACGGTAGAGGTGGAACAAAATTAACAACTTTGGGATTGAAAATAATTCAAAATATAAACTGGGATAATGACATAAGATAATGGGGTGTTATTATCCCAGTTTTTCTTATTGTTTTTTTTAAAAGGCTTATAATACTTATTTTTTTATTGGCATAAATAATGCTCATATTTAAATTGAATAAAAAATTATAAGGAAGGAGTCATAAATTTATGGATATACCAAAGAAAATAGAAGTCGCAAATTTACCTACAAAAATTCAAAAATTAGAACGTTTATCAAATTTTTTTAGTGATAAAAACATATACATTAAAAGAGATGATCAAACAGGAACAGAACTATCAGGTAACAAAATAAGAAAATTAGAGTATGTAGTAAAGGAAGCTTTGGATAATGGTTTTGATTATCTAATTACTTGTGGAGGGATACAATCAAATCATGCAAGAGCTACAGCTTGTCTAGCTGCAACATTAGGAATTAAATCACTATTAGTATTAAAGGACAATGGTCAAAAAACTAATGGAAATTATTTTTTAGATAATTTATTTGGTACAGAATTTAAATTCATCACTCAAGAAGATTACGACAAAAATAGAATTGATATTATGAATAAGGAAAAACAAAGACTAGAAAAATCAGGTTTTAAAGCTTTTGTTATTCCAGAAGGTGCATCAAATGGAATTGGGACATTTGGATATTATGAAGCCATGGAAGAAATTCTAAGTCAAGAAAAAGAATTGGATATTAAATTCGATACAATAGTAACAACAGTCGGTTCTGGTGGGACATTTGCAGGATTATTTTATGCTAATAAAATAAATAAAAACTCTGCGAAAATAATAGGGATAAATGTATGCCATGATGTAGATTATTTTAAAGATGAAATAAGTAGTATTTTAAAAGAAAGTTTTAATTATACTAAAGAAAAAATAGAGTTTACAAAAGATGATATATCTATAATAGATGGATATGTTGGTAGAGGTTATGCATTAAGTACAAAAGAGGAACTTAGATTCATCAGCGATTTTGCTAAGATGCAAGGGATAATATTAGATCCTGTTTATACTGGTAAAGCTATGTATGGCTTGGTTCAAGAATTAAAAAAAGGTAGACTAAAAGATTCTAAAAATATATTATTTATTCATACTGGCGGATTGTTTGGACTATTTCCAAAGGAAGATGAATTTGAATTTTAAAAAAGTAATAAAGACTAATAATAAAAGCTTAATTTAAAACTTTAGAAAATAATAAAAACAAAAACAAAAGGAGCTATTATATGATTTATAATTTTGATGAAATAGTAGACAGAAAAAATACTAGAGCTGCAAAATATGACGAAAGAACAAAGAAGTTTGGTACAGATGATGTAATTCCTTTATGGATTGCAGATATGGATTTTAAGACTGCTAAGCCTATAATAGATGCATTAGTATCGAAAGCTAATGAAGGGATTTATGGATATACTTCAAGACCAGATTCTTATTTTGAATCAATATGTAATTGGAAGTTAAGGAGAAATAATTGGAATATAGATAAAACTTTAGTTAGTTGGAGTTTAGGAGTAGTTCCAACGTTAGCTGCAATTATGAATTGTTTTTCAAATAAAGGAGATAATATTCTAATACAAACACCTGTATATTCAGAATTTTATGAGATAACAGAATTTTTAGATAGAAGAGTGTTAGAAAATAAATTGGTAGAAAATAAATTGGTAGAAAAAAATGGAGTTTGGGAAATCGATTTTTGGGATTTTGAAAATAAAGTTAAGGAATCTAAAATATTTTTATTATGTAGTCCTCATAATCCTTTAGGTATAGTTTGGACTAAAGAAGAATTAAAAAAAATGGTTGAAATCTGTATAAAGCACGATGTTTTAGTAGTTTCTGATGAAATTCATTCAGATTTAATATTTCACAATAAAGAGTTTGTTCCAACTGCAACTATATCAGATGAAATAAAAAATCATGTAATAAGCTGTATATCAGGGACAAAAACATTTAATTTAGCAGGATTACAAGCATCGACGACTGTTTTTCCTAATTTAAAAATGAAAGAAAAATACGATGAATTTTGGAGTAATATGGATATTTGTAGAAATAATGCTTTTAGTTCGGTTGCAATGGAAGCTGCGTTTAATGACGGTGAAGAATGGTTAGAACAAGTGCTTGATTATATATCAAAGAATTTTGATTTCATCAAAGATTATTGTGCTAAATATATACCTAAGATAAAACCAAATCTTCCTGATGCAACATATCTAGTATGGTTAGATTGTAGAGAGTTAGGGTTAAATAATGAAGAATTAAAGAATTTTATGATTAAAAAAGCAAAATTGGGTTTAAATGAAGGTGATAAATTTGGAAGGTCATTAAATGGATTTATGAGATTGAATGCGGCATGTCCAAAATCTGTATTAGAGGAAGCGATGAAACAATTAAAAGATGCAGTTGATGAACTTACAAAAAATAATTAATTGGTTTTGCAAATTTTTAAAAAAGAATAAATATTGGTATGAAAGTCTTTTAATGTATTTAGAAATGTTTAAAGGAGTTATAATATGAAAAAATCGTTTAATTTAAAAAATTATCTATTTCCAATAATGTTGCTTGGTGGAATTATAATAGGATCTATATTAGGAATTTTATTAGGAGAAAAAGCAACAATATTAGCACCTGTTGGAGATATATTCTTAAATCTATTATTTACAATAGTTGTTCCAATGGTTTTTGTTTCTATTTCAAGTGCTGTTGGTAATATGGTTAATATGAAAAGATTAGGAAAGATATTAGGAAATCTTATTTTAGTTTTTGTTGTAACAGGAGCTATTGCAGGGATATTAGTTATAACTGTTGTTAATATATTCCCTCCTGCGGCTGGAAGTGCTATTAATTTTGTTGCAGCAGAAATTAAGGAAACTGCAAGTATTGGTGAATTAGTAGTAGGTTCGTTAACTGTTGATGATTTTTCGGGATTATTAAGCAAAAAAAATATGTTACCTATTATAGTATTCTCTATTCTGTTTGGATTTTGTGTTAGTGCTTGTGGCGGAGAAGAAAGTGGTATTGGAAAATTACTTAATAATTTAAATGATGTAATAATGAAAATGGTTGATGTTATAATGCTTTATGCTCCAATTGGTTTAGGTGCATATTTTGCAAATCTAGTTGGCAAGTTTGGCCCAAGTTTAATTGGTGATTACGGAAGAACAATGCTTATATATTATCCTATGTGTATCTTGTATTTCTTCTTAGCTTTTCCTATGTATGCATATTTTGCTGGAGGAAAAGAAGGTGTAAGAAGAATGTTTAAAAATATAGCAAATCCAGCAATAACAGCTTTTGCAACACAAAGTTCTGTTGCGACTTTACCGATAAATCTTGAAGCTTGTGATAAGATGGGTGTTCCAAAGGATATAAGAGAGATAGTATTACCTATGGGTGCAACTATGCATATGGATGGATCTGTTTTATCATCAATAATAAAGATAAGTTTTTTATTTGGTATTTTTAATAGAGAATTTACTGGTATAGGTACATATGCAATGGCTATGCTTGTTGCTGTATTAAGTGCTTTTGTATTATCTGGAGCACCTGGTGGTGGTTTAGTTGGAGAAATGCTTATAGTAAGTTTGTTTGGATTCCCATTAGAAGCATTTCCTATAATTGCAACTATTGGATTTTTAGTTGATCCAGCAGCAACTTGTTTAAATGCAAGTGGAGATGCTATAGCATCTATGATGGTTACAAGACTTGTTGAAGGTAAGGATTGGATAGCATCGAAATAATAACTTTATAAACAAAAAAAGAATCAATATTTTCATAAAATGAAAATATTGATTTAAAAGATTAAAAATTTAGTTTTGAAAAAACTTATAGCTATAAGTTATATATAATAAAAATAATTGACTAAAATAGTTGATATCACAAGGATATATTAAATTAAAAGGATATTAAAAAATGTATTAGCTTTAGTAAAATTGACTTAAGTACTATAAAATCTAATACAGGGATAAAAATTTAAAAGAGGATGAATCTTTTATAATTTTTATCATCTATATTAAGCTTTCACAAATTTTTATAAATATCGAACTGAGGAATGAATCACTCTATTTTAGTCTTTTATTTTATTACCAATATTAATTATTAGTTTAGAACTTTTATTTCAAAAGCTCTAGTTTGACCAGGAATGCTCATAGTCATAACCATAGAATGTACTGCTTGTATTTTAGTATCTTCTGTTAACTCATCAAAATCCACTTCATTACCAGATTCATCTGTAATTTTAGTTTCATCATCAATTAGAAGAATAACTCCTTTTTGAAAACTTCCTACTTGAACCATTTTAGTTCCACGATCAGTTATATTTATATTCTTGATATAACCTTCGATAGTGATAGAGTCCTTACTAGTTTCTTCGTCAGAAATTCTAGTGATTTCATCTTTAGAAACTTCTAATAAATTGATAGATAATGCATTTGTTTGAGGTGGTAAACTAGAAGTCATCATCATAGAATGTGTGGCTTTAATCTTACAACCTTCTTTTAAATCATCTATATTAATTTGTTCATTATTTATATCAAGAATTTTAGTATTTTCACTTATGTTAAGTATAACACCATTAGACATATCACCAATTTGAATTGAAATTATGCCATTATCTTTTTTTATAATTTGAGTTATAAAACCTTCAACAGTAACATTATTTTCATCTTCATTTACAGTTCTTTTAATTTCATTATTTGAAAAACTTTCCACTGTTCTTGAGTCTGAAGCATTACCATCAATAGATATTTTCTCCTTAATTATATCGGTACTATTTCCTGCTTCTTTATCTTTTAGTCTTAAATTTAAGCTTAGATTTTTTGAATCGTAATTATTATCTATTCTTAAAATATTGCTAAAAAATTCAACAGGAACATAGGTTGTGCCATCAATTATCTTTGGAGCTTCATTTAATTTTACTGGAGCCATTCTTCCAAAGAAATATCTATTTTCATTATTTTTAATAGATGTAAATATAGGACCTTTATTTATATCTATTTGATTTAATTTTTCATTCCAAGTAATATTAAATCCTAATGATGTAGCTACATCATTTAGTGGAAGCATTATAGTGTTATTTTCAACATATGGTTTAAATTTAGATTCTAATGTAGAATCATTTATATTAATTATTAAATCATTAATACTAAAATCTTTATTTGCTAAAATTTCTTGTGATAATGATTTGATTTCAGGTTTTGCTAGAGGATGTTCAAATCCTATATCTATATTTTCATTAGTTTTCACTATTTCCTCTGATGCAAAAGCTAAATTAGATAAACTTCCCATTGATAAACCTAATATCATTGTTGATGCTAAAAATCTTTTCATATTCATATTATTCACCTCTTAAATTTATAAAAAAAATTGATTAAATTTTCGTTTTATTTTGTGTTCATAATTAAGACGGTTGAGAATAAAAAAAGTTTCTAAAAAAATAAAAAATATATATAAATAAAATTTTAAAATGGGACTGTCACATCAACATAATTTTTTATGTTAATGTGACAGCCCCATTTTATTCATATAATAATTTATTCATTTGTTTTGATATCGTAAAATAAAATTGTGTTGTTTCTAGAAACTTCATATTTTAAATCTAATATTTGTGTAAAAAACTCTAAAGGTGCATACATAATTCCATCTATAGTTTCAGGATAGCAAATTAAAGATAGTACTTCTTCATGAGTTGATTTTAATGTGTATTTATTTACATAGGCTTCTAAATTAGAATAAAAATCATCTTTTGTAACTTCGACTTTTTGTAAATCACTGTTCCAACTAACTTTAAAATTAAATTCAGAAGCAAGCTCTTTTAGAGGAAACATTATAGTTGTATCTTTTCGATAAGCTTTATTTTGAAGTTTTAAATCTTTGAAATTAACAAGTATATTTAATTTATCTACATTAATATCATCTATAGGATTTTTATTAACATCTATATTGTATTTTGCAGCTTCAAGCTTAACTTCTATATTTTTATTGATTTCATCTATTGATTTTGGGATGGTTTTAATATTAGCAAATGATGGTGTTACAAATAAACTAAAGCAAAGCAAGTTAAGAAATATATTCTTAAAAAATTTCATTATATTACCTCCGATAAAATATTTTAATTTTAATCAATAAATTTAAAGTTCTAGATTGATTTTTTATGGAGTTTTTTATTTTATTAGTAAAAATAAATTACCATTATCTAATAAAATTTTAACATAAAAAAAAGCTTTAAATAAATAAATTTACTTAAAAGCTTTTTTGTAATTAAAATTCTATTTTTGTAATGCTTTATAGAACTAAATTATCAGTAATTTCTAGTTAGTTAGACTTATTTTAAAAGCTGAAGATTGTGGCGGAATACTCATTGTCATTATTCTTGAATGTTCGCCTATTATTTTGTCATTAACTTTTAAAGTAGAAGCATCAATGATATTACCATTTACATCTGATATAGTAGTATGACCACCAACCATAAGAACTGTTCCATTGAATCTTGAACCAACTAAAATCATATAATAACCATTATTACTTTTTTCTATATTAGTAATTTCTCCATCAAATTTAATAGCAGTTCCAATGTCAGTTTTGTTAAATGGAGCTGTATATATATTTATATTGTTATTAGCATCTACTTTGTAACTATAACCTAATATGTCTTTAAAAAACTCAACTGGTACATAAGTTGTTCCATTTTTTATTTCAGGTGCTTTAGAAAGTGCTCTTTGAGGAATTTGATTAAAATAATAAATATTAACGCCTTCTTTAACTGATGTAGTATATTTACCATTTATCATCTCTATTCTTTTAGCGAAATTATTCCAATTAACTTGGTAATTAAATTTAACTGCAATATCTTTAAGTGGAACCATTATAGTGGAATCACTTTTATATGGTTTATAATTTGTTTCTAAAGCTAGACCATTTATAAGTATTTTATATTCAGCATTTACAGTTTGTGTAGCATTAGGTGTTGCTATTTCAGTGGCATTTGCTAAACCTGTTAAAGATAATAGAAATACCATAGAACAAATTAGAAATTTTTTGATTTTCATAATATCACCTCTATTTATTTTTATCGATTTCCTAAATAATTATAAAAATTAATTATAATTCACATATTCACTTTAAAACAAAATATAAAAAAATCATAGTTACAATATTTTAAGAATTTTGATGAAACTTTTTATAATCTAAAATTCGACAAAAATAAAAAAACAAAAAATAAAAAATTTTGTAAAAACTATTGATTAATTTTTCTTTTGAATATACAATTAAACTAACAAACATATGAACAAGTATTCATATGAAAAATAAATTTAGGAGGTTTTTTTATGGAAAGTTTAAAGAAACCTAATAAAATAGATATTCAAATAATAGGTGTTGCTTGTGCTAATTGTGCGAGAAAAATCGAAGATAAGATAAATTCCTTAGATCAAGTTTTGGAAGCCTCTTTAAACTTCGCAACAGGTAGAATATCAATTTTATTAGATGAAAATGCTTGTACTGAGGAATATTTTAATAAGGTAAAAAAAATAATATTAGATATAGAACCCCATGTTCAAGTCGAAAAATTTGATAGACATAGAGTTAATCTTAATGTTTTGGAAGGTGGGTGTGTAGATAGTTGTTGTTCATCATCGAATAATCATGATCATTTTGAGCATGAACATAATCACAGTAATTCTTCTCATACACACAATCATTCAAATGAGAACACCAATCATTATCATGATGGATGTTGTGGAGATACGCAGTCAAAGTCATCAAAAAAATCAAATTTTAAATATAATAATCTTATAAATAAAAATGCTTTATTTAACATAGTTGGTACAATTTTATTTATAATAGGATTAGTTTTTGAATTTGAATTTAAAATTGAATTTAGTGTATTTTTTATAGCTTATATACTTGTGGCTAAAGATATTTTAAAAATGGCAATTAGAAATATTTTAAGAGGAAGTGTGTTTGATGAGAACTTCCTTATGAGTATTGCAAGTATAGGTGCATTTTTAGTTGGAGAATATCCTGAAGCTGTTGCTGTTATGCTTTTTTATAAAATTGGAGAGTATTTTCAAGATAAAGCTGTTAATAAATCAAGAGATTCAATTAAAAGCCTGATGAGTATAAGACCTGATTATGCAAATTTAATTATTGATGGAAGAACAAAAAAAGTATCACCTTATGATGTGAAAATTAACGATATTATAGTTGTAAAGCCAGGAGAAAAAGTGCCTTTAGATGGAGAACTAATAGAAGGGGAGTCCTCTTTTGATACTTCTAATTTAACAGGAGAATCAATGCTTAGATATCTAAAAGAAGATGATGAAGTTTTAAGTGGATTTATAAATAAACAAAAACTTGTGAAATTAAGAGTAAAAGAAATATTTTCAAACTCAACTGTTTCTAAAATTCTTGATTTGGTTGAAAATGCAGGGTCTAAAAAGGCAAATGCGGAGAAATTTATAACTAAATTCTCAAGATATTATACACCGATAGTTGTTTTTGTTGCAGCTTTGATTGCTATAATTCCAATATTTTTAGGATATAGTCATAAGGTTTGGATATATAGAGCTCTTATATTTTTAGTTGTCTCTTGTCCGTGTGCATTAGTAGTATCTATACCACTTAGTTTCTTTGGTGGAATTGGTGGAGCTTCTAAAAATGGGATATTAGTAAAGGGTGGAAATTATTTAGAAGCTTTAAAAGATGCTTCAATTTTAGTATTTGATAAAACAGGAACTTTAACTCATGGTAATTTTAAAGTTAGTGAAATAAATACATTAGATAGTAGTTTTTCAAAAGATGATATATTAAAATTAGCTGCAATTTGTGAAATTCACACAACTCATCCTATTGGAAAATCTATAGTTAATGAATATATAAGAAAATTTAAAACTAATGTTGATGAAAGTATAATACATGAGTATGAAGATATACTAGGTCATGGAGTAAAAACTATAGATAAAGATGACAATATAATATTAGCAGGAAATAAAAGACTTATGAATAAATTTGATATAGAATTTAAGGATGATGGAAATAAAGATTTTGGTAGTTGTGTTTATATCGCATTTAATGATATTTTAATAGGATCTATTATTATAGAAGATGAAATTAAATCAAATGCAAAACAGATGATTAAAAATCTTAAGAATTTAAATATCAAAAAAATAATAATGCTTACAGGGGATGTAAAGCAAAAAGCATTAAAAGTTTCTAAGGAGCTTGGAATAGAAGAATTTTATTATGAACTTCTTCCAGCTGATAAAATTAAAAAAGTTGAAGAATTAAATAATTTAAAATCAAAGAATGAAAAATTAGTATTTGTAGGTGATGGAATAAATGATGCACCTGTTTTAGCGCTTAGTGATATAGGTTTTTCAATGGGTGGAGTCGGTTCGGATGCAGCAATAGAAGCTTCAGATATTGTTTTGATGAATGATGATTTATTGAAAATTCCACTAGCTATAGATATTTCAAGATTCACAAATAAAATAGTTTGGCAAAATATAATTTTTGCATTTGTAGTTAAAATAGCAGTTATGATACTTGGAACATTTGGAATGGCTAATATGTGGGAAGCTGTATTTGCTGATGTTGGAGTGGCTTTAATAGCCGTTTTAAATGCGAGTAGAATATTAAGATATAAAGTAAAATAAAAAATAGCCGATAAAGACAATTGTATGATTTTAATATAGCTTATATATTTTTTTATAAATTTATTAGAGGTGTTTATTTTGAAAAAAAATATTATTAAAATTTTAGTTTTTATGATGATTATAATGTCTTTTGTGGCTTGTAAAAAAGAAAATATAAAAGATGTAATATCATATGAAGAGTTTTTAAATTCAGCAAAAACTTATGTAGAGGGTAGTAAGGATGGGAATAGAGAGTATGTAAAAGATTTTTTAGATGATTATAAAAAATATGATAAAGAGGATAATTATCTAAAGATTTATGAACTGCTTGATAATTATTATAATAAAAAAGTAGATAGAG
This sequence comes from Peptostreptococcaceae bacterium AGR-M142, assembly GCA_045345765.1. GTDB lineage: Bacteria > Bacillota > Clostridia > Peptostreptococcales > Peptostreptococcaceae > JAOARY01. Next base: position 1,066,768 of record CP148265.1, on the reverse strand, counting down.
CATTTGTTTTAAAAGAGCTTAGAAAAAAACAATTAGAATTTTTGAAAGATAAGATAAAAGAAGGCATAGAAGAAATTAAAAATGGGTAATAAAAAAACGAGTATAACTCGTTTTTTTATTACAAAAAATATATTATAAAATTAATATTTATATCAATTATATTTACTAAAAATATATATTTATTTGATTTTATATAAAAATTAAGAGAGGAGATTTAAGTAGCATGCCATTATTTATAAGCAATATAATAATATTATTAAATATAATATTCATAGGAACAGTAGTTTTTAAGGAAAGAAGAAATCCAGTAAATACAATTGCATGGGTTTTAACTCTTACTTTTATTCCTGTTTTTGGATTTATACTATATTTATTGATTGGAAGAGGACTATTAAATAAAAAGATATTTAGATTAGAAAAAGAAGAGTTAAAGAAATTAAATGAAAACACAAAAATGCAATTAGAAGAATTACAAAATTTAGAATCCCTAAATTATAATTATAAAACTTTGATGCATCTAAATCTTTTAACAAATAGTTCAATTTGTACAAATGATAATGAAGTAAAGATATTTAATCATGGTAATGAAAAATTCGAAGAATTGTTTAAAGATATCAATAATGCAAAAGAATATATTCATATGATTTATTTTATAATTAATAATGATGAACTTGGAAATAAATTAATTGATTTGCTTACCAAAAAAGCAAAAGAAGGTGTTGATGTAAAAATTGTTTATGATGCACTTGGAAGTTTTTTTACATCAGAAAAATTATTTAAAAGATTAAAAAATGCTGGTGCAAAGGTATATAAATTTTCACCATTAAAGTCGACTACAAGTTTTAGAGCGAATTACAGAAATCATAGAAAATTAGTTATAATAGATTCTAATATTGGATATTTAGGTGGTATTAATGTAGGAGATGAATATTTAGGTAAGGAAGAAAAACTCTCACCTTGGAGAGATACACATCTTAAAATAAGAGGTAGTGCTGTTACTTTAATGGAATTGAGATTTTTATTAGATTATAGACATGCTTCTAAAGAAGAATTAAAAGATGCCTTAAAATATCTTAAAATAAATGAAAAAAAATATGGAGATACAAAGATGCAAATAGTTTCTAGTGGTCCAGATGAAATAAATGATAATATAAAACTATCTTATATAAGGATGATTAATTTAGCTAAAAATTATTTATACATCCAAACACCGTATTTTATACCCGATGAAAGTTTTATGGAAGCTTTAAAAATATGTATTTATAGTGGTGTAGATTTAAGAATCATGGTTCCCAAAAAACCAGATAAGGAATATGTGTATCTAGGGAGTTTATCATATCTAAAAGATTTGATATTAATTGGTGCTACGGTTTATTTATATGATGGTTTTATACATTCGAAGACTATTTTAATGGATGACGAAGTATTAACTATTGGAAGTGCAAATATGGATATTAGGTCTTTTAAGATAAATTTTGAAGTAAATGCATTTATGTATGATGAAAATCTATCAAAATCATATAAAGAAAGTTTTTATGAAGATGTAAAAAAATCTACAATATTAGATATATCTTATTATGAAAATATGAATTATTTTAATAGGATAAAACAATCAGTATTTAGATTGATATCACCTTTATTCTAAATTTTAATTTTATAATTATAGTTTTATAGTCATTTTGGATTAAAAATTAAAAAAAATTATAAAATAAAAAAATTCTTGTTAAAATAGAGTTTAGAAAGATTAAATTAAAGAATATAGAAATATGCATAAGGAGTGTTTTGATGGGATTTTTTAATAATTTAACGGATAGTTTAGGCTTTGGTGGAACTAAGGTTGATGCCAAACTTTCAAATGATATGGTAAGACAAGGTGATTTGATTGAGGGTGTTATAGAAATAAAAGGTGGTAAGGTTAAGAGGGTTATAGATAATGTATATCTTAAATTAAATACTCTTTGTGAAAAAGAATCTGATGATAAGACGATAAAGGTAAGTGAAACAATACAAGAACTTAAGATAGATACAAATATCACTATAAATCCAAAGGAAATAAAGACTTTTCCTTTTGAATTTAAAGTATCAAATAATGCACCAATATCAACTTCGAGATTCCAAACTTGGATGTCAACATCATTAGATATAAAAAGTGCAATAGATCCAAGTGATAAGGACTATATAAAAGTAGTTCCAAATGAAAAATTACAAAGAGTTATAGAGATTATAGAGCATTTAGGCTTTAGAATAAATGAAATAGATAATGAATATACAAATTCAAATAATAGACCTCACAGATATAATTTTATACAAGAAATAGAATTTAAGCCAAGTTCCAATTCTATTTATAGAGGAAGATTAAATGAGGTTGAAATAGTTAGTTCATCAACTGATGATGGTATATTAATAAGATTTGAAATAGATAGAAAAGCAAAAGGGTTAAGAGGTTTCTTTATGGAATTGACAAATACAGATGAGAAATTAACATCTATATTTATTGAAAATGAAAGTTTAAATAATATTAACTATGTGGCTTCACTTATCAAAGATAGAATAGATAGAAATTTATAAAAATTTTAGTTAGAAATTCATAAAAAAGAGAATAAATATAATGTCAGAATTTTTTTCTTGCATTATATTTTTTTATTATTTTTATTATTTCTAAGGAGCCTAGAATGTATGATTTTTTTATAGATATAGATTCAGATTTAATTGCTATGATAATACTTTTTATTGTTATGTCTAGTTTTTTAAAACAAAAGAAAAGAGATTTTATAAATAAAAAGATATTAATATATTTAGTTAGCTCTAATATTGTTATGCTTTTTTTGGAGATTGTATTAAAATACGTAAAGATATATCCACTAATTATATCAAGAAGTCAATATTATATGCTTTTTTATATTTATATTTTTTTTAGTACTCTTCCAGTTATATATTTTACAATATATTTAGATTATAGAGTTTTTTTTGATCAAGAAGGTTTAATAAAGAGGTCTTATTATTATATAATCCCATCTATTCTTACTTTTATAATACTTACTATGAATCACTTTGGAAAATATAAGAATTTTGTATTTTTTATTGATGAAAATAATAATTATTTTAGAGGCAAAGGTGTGCCTTTGATTGTATTTTTTAATGCGCTATTATTAATCTATAGTATAGTATTAACTTTTAAAGAAAATAAAAATTTAAGCAAAAGAATTAGAACATCTATTATATCAGCTGATGTATTACCATTAGCTGTTGTTTCGTATCAAGTTTTTTATTGTGGAATAATATATATATGGAGTTTTTTTGCTCTTGGAATACTTATACTATATATAAATATAGAATTAAAAGCCGTATCTAAAGATTATCTTACAAATATATATAATAGAAAATTTGTAGATGAATATATTATTTATAGATTAAAAAAATCACCAAAAGAGAATTTGTTTGCTGTTATTATGATTGATTTGGATGATTTTAAGAATATAAATGATATACATGGGCATGATGAAGGCGATCAAGCACTTATTATAACTGCTAATATATTAAAAAAATCAGTAAAATCAAAAGATATAGTTGCTAGATTTGCAGGTGATGAGTTTTTGATTGTATTAGATATAGATGAAATTACAAAGCTTAGAAAGATTATAAAAAGAATTAAAGAAAATTTTGAGAGTTTTAATTATAGAAATAATAAACCATATCAAATAAAATATAGTTTAGGTGCATCTATTTTTAATCAAAAAAGACATAAAACTTATGAAGATATATTAAGAGAAGTTGATAATAAGATGTATAAGCAAAAACAAAGGCGTAAATCTTTAAAAAAAAACTTAAAAAATGATTTAACTGTTGAAAATACTATATAAAAGAATTAGTAAATAAAGAAAGGTCAAGAGATAAAGACTTTTAAAGGATAGGTGAATAATGAATTATAAAGATAATATTAAAAATTTATTAAATATAAAAAAAGATGAACTTTGTGCTATTAGTGATAAAATATGGGACTTAGCAGAAACAAAATTTCAAGAAATGATGTCATCAACTATTCTTAGTCAAAAATTAAGAGAAGAAAATTTTGAAGTAAAAAGTTTTATTGCTAATATGCCAACAGCTTTTGTAGCTAAATATGGAGAAGGAAAGCCTGTAATTGGATTATTATTAGAATATGATGCAGTACCATTTATGAGTCAAAGAAAAGAACATTTAGAAGAAATTGCGGTATACCAAGATTCAAATGGACATGCATGTGGAAAAAATTTGGTTTCGGCTGGAGTTTTGGGTGCGGGAATAGTTATAAAGGAACTAATGAAAGAAAATAGTTTAAAAGGTACAATAAAAATTTATGGTTGTCCAGGAAATGAAGATGGTGCAGGAAAAACATTTATGGTAAGAGAAGGTGTTTTTTCAGATTTGGATTGTGCATTAACCTTCAAACCTAATGGATTTAATGCTGTGAATAATTTTAAAACTTTAGCAAATAAACAATTTCTTATAAGGTTTAAAGGAAGAGCTTTGCATGCTTTTAAATATAATCATATATCTAAAAATGCATTAAATGCGATTGAAATAATGAATATCGGAATTAATTATCTTAAAAATAATCTACAGGAAAATAATAATATAAATTACGCTATAACTAGATCTGGTGGAAGTTCTCCAAATGTTTTAAAAAGTGAAGTAGAAGGAATATATTCTATTAGAGCAAATAATGAGATTGAACTTGATAAAATCTATTATAGAGTATGTGATATTGCAAAGGGAGCTGCTTTAATAACAAATACAGAATATGAAATTGTTTTTGATAAAGCTTGTTTAGATTACATTCCAAATAACACTTTAGGAAGAGTTATAGATAAATATTTAGAGGAAGATATATATGAATTTGATTCAAATGATAAAGATTTTGCTAAAGCTATTTTTGATACTTTTGATGAAGATATTAAAAGTGTTAATTTAGAAATTTTAAAGACTAGATTCGAAAAACTAAGTTTTGATGAATATTTAATTTCAAATAAATTTGAATACAAAGAAGATTTAGGTGTTATTGATGAGGTTACTGATATTGCTGATGTTAGTTGGATTATTCCTGTTTCAAATTTTTATAAAACCTGTTTTTCGTTTTTGACTCCATATTATTCATGGCAAATGGTATCTCAGTCGTCAACTGAAATGGCAAATAAAGGAATGTTAAATGCATCAAATGTATTAGCACTTACTGTTTTGGATTTATTACAAAATCCAAATCTTATAGATATGGCAAAACAGGAACATAAAGAATATTTAGGCGATAGAAAATATAATTGTCCAATACCAAAAGATATAAAACCATCTTTAATAAAAGGAAGTTAAGAAGCTGTTGTATTAAGGAATTATATATAATATATTTTGTAGATTTTAATCAGCAATAAATATTATACTTTGTTTCCTTAGTGCAACAGCTTTTATATTGATTGATAAACTTTATACAATTATTACCAAATTCTTATTCTATATTCTTTTTCAATAAACATTTTATCATCCTCAGTTATATTATAAGTTTCATAGAATTCATCTATATTTTGTAATATACCATTGACTCTAAATATTCCTGGTGAATGTGGGTCGTTTTTAAGTAAATAGCTTATTATCTCATCTGTTTTTATATTTCTCCAAATTTTAGCATAAGATTTAAAGAATTCATCTAAATTAGCATCTTTTTGTTTCTTAGCTATTTCTAAAGCGACACTTACTCCGCCTAAATCAGCTATATTTTCACCTAATGTCAAATTACCATTAACAAACTCACCATCAAGAGCTTCATATTTAGAATATTGTTCAGCTAATTTTTTTGTTCTTTTATTATACTCTTCTAAATCTTTTTTTGTCCACCAGTTTACCATATTACCATCTTTATCAAATCTTGAACCTTGATCATCAAATCCATGAGATATTTCATGACCGATAACAGCACCGATACCTCCTAAATTAGCTTCTTTAGAAGCTTCATATGAATAAAAAGGAGCTTGTAATATTCCAGCTGGGAATACTATTTCATTATTAGAAGGATTATAATATGCATTTACAGTTTGAGGTGACATATGCCATTTTGTCTTATCAACATCTTTGTTTAATAATGAAAAATTCTTTTGAATTTCATATTTACTATGATTTATTATGTTTGAAAGTAAAGAGCCATTTTCATTATAAGACTTAATTTCTAAATCGCTAAAAGTTTCAAATTCATCAGGATAACCAATTTTTATAGTTATAGCATCTAATTTTTCTTTTGCTTTTAGCTTTGTTTCTTTACTCATCCAATCAAGTCTATCAATTCTTTTTTTATAAGTAAGGATAATTTCTTCTACGATATTTTTAACATCTTCTTTTGCTTCTTTTGAGAAATGTTTTTCTACATATAGCTTACCTAATTGTTCAGAAAATAGGCTGTCTATAAGTTCACTTGCTATTTTCTCATCAGATTTCATTTTTTGAACACCTGAGAATACTTTTTTGAAATCAAATTCACAAACCATAAAATCTTTAGATAAGAAAGAACCTGCTTTTCTTAATAATGTTGATTCTAAATAAGCCTTAAGGCTATCAAAATTATTTTGAGTTAATATATTATCCAAAGCTTTTATATAATTTGGATTCATAACAATAATTTTATTTGGATTTTCTAAATTCAATTCTTTTAGAAAATCTTTTATAATAATTGAATCATTTAAATCATTTATATTATTAAGAGTATAAGGATTGTTTAAATTATCAATATTTCTGCTTTCCTCTTTAGTATATTTATTTTCTGCTAATTTTTTTTCGAATTCAAATACCAGATTAGCTTTTTTTATAGCATCTTCGTCGGAATTGTTATTTAATGTAAATAATTTTTGAAGATATTTTTTGTATTCATTTTGAATATTTAATGTCTTTTCATCATTATCAAAGTAATAACTTCTGCTTAGTCCAGTTTCTGCGCTACCTATATATAATATATTTTTTGAACTATCTTCTAAATCGCTATCAATACCAACTGGCAATATAGTATCAAAACCATCTAATGCTAAACTTGCAATAGTTTTTTCAATATTATTATAATTTTCCAGAGTAGATACTGTATCAAGGTATTTTTTTAATGGTTTGACACCTTGTTCATTTCTTTTTTCTAAATTAATTGCAGTTTCATAGAATTTTACTAATTTTTCTTGGTCGCTGTTTTCTTTTAATGTATCTTTATTCTCTTTTAATTCTTCTATTATTGCTTTTATATTTTCACTAGATTGTACTCTTAAATCTGTGAAATTACTCCAAGAAGAATATTCCTTAGGTATAACAGCTTCGTTTAACCATTGTTGATTTACATGTGTATAAAAATCATCATTTAAGCTAACATTATCTACGGCATGACTAAATGTAGTCGGTAGTATTAATGAAAACATAAGAATTAAACAAAGTGATAATGATTTTAAATTTCTTTGATTGTTTCTCATCTAAAAACCCCCTTAAAATTATATGTATAAAAAAATTATACAACTTAATTTTAAACAAAAAAGTTAAATGATACAAGTATATAAATATTATTTTTAATAAATATATATACAGATATAATAAATAATTTTATTTATATTAATAGATTTATTATAATAAAAATCTATTAAGGAAATATTATATAAACTGTTACAAGCTGATTATAGAAAGGGTATAATAAAATAAAAACAAAGTATTATAGCATTAAAATCTTTAAGGAGGAATATACATGATAAAGGTACAAATTAGTAGTGATAAAGAATTAAAAATAAAAAATTTGGTTTTAGATTTTAATGGAACAATAGCATTAGATGGGAAGATAAAAGAGAGTATAAAACCAAGGATTATAGAACTTGCAAGACAAGGTTTGGATATATATATAATAACAGCAGATACTTATAAAACCGCATATGAAGAATGCAAAGATTTGCCGGTTAAAGTTAGAATATACAATAATTGTGATGAATCTAAGGCAAAAGGTGATTTTGTAAAATATTTAGGGAGCGAAAATACTATTTCATTTGGAAATGGAAATAATGATGCACTTATGTTTGACAATAGTCTTTTATCTGTTGCTATAATATCTGAAGAAGGTTGTTTTACGAAGAGTGCATTAAAGTCAGACATATTAATGTCTAATATTTTAGATGCTTTTGATCTACTATTAAATCAAAATAGACTAAGAGCAACTTTAAGATATTAAAAATAAATTATAAATAAAGTGAAGATTAGATAATGTTTTTTATGAAAAAAAAACGGATATAAATATATTAAATACATAATAAAATCTAATTGATTTTAGGAGGAAATTTATGAAATTAAAAAAAATAATATTATTTATATCTATATTCATGATATTTTCTTTGAACGCTTGTGATAAAGCCAATGAAAACATAGAAAAAAAAGACAAAAAGGAAACCATAGTTCTTGGTGATCCTGGATGGAATAGTGTTAGAATTCATAATAATATAGTTTCGTATATTTTGAAACATGGATATGGATATGAAACGCGTATTTATGAAGCTGGAAGTGAAGAATTAAAAATAGGATTAAAAAATAAAGAAGTAAATATACTTATGGAATATTGGTTACATGATTTTAAAGAATATAATTATCAAATAACAAATAAGTACTATGAAACTGTTTCAGTTAATTATGATGATAATAGACAGGGCATTTATGTACCAAAATATGTTATAGAAGGGGATGTAAATAGAGGTATCAAGCCAATAGCAAAAGACCTTAGAAGAGTAGATGAACTTATAAATTATAAAGATAAATTTATTTTAGAAGGTCAAGATTATCCTAAAATTTATGGACCTGTAAAGGGATGGGGATTTCAAGAATTTTTATATAATAAATTTGATGGTTATAATATTTCATCCAATTTTGAGATAGTAGTATCTAATAGTGGAGAGGAATTAGGAAATTATGCAGAAGAAGCTTATGTGAATGGTCTTCCTTGGGTAGGTTATTATTGGGAACCAACTGTTTTGATGGGAAAATACGAATTTATAAAATTAGAAGAAGATCCATACAGCGAAGATATTTTTCTTAGTAGTGGACTTTGTGAAATGCCACAAGAAGATGTACTTGTGCTTGTAGATACAGAATTTAGAAAAAAACATAAGGATTTATATGAATTTTTATCTAATTATGAAACTACAAATGAAATAAATAACGAACTATTAGCATATGATGATATTCATGAAAATAAAGATGATGTCGTAGAATATTTCTTGGAAGAGTATGAATTTTTATGGTTAAATTGGGTTAGTGAGGATGCTTATAAAAAAATAAAGCTAAATCTTGAATAGATTTTTAGAATGAAACTTATAAAAATTTAAAATTTTGATATTTGTAAATAAAAAATTTAAATTAAAAATAAAAAAATAGTATCTGGGTTTATATTGCTTACCCAGATACTATTTTTTTATTTTTAATTTTTTAGTAGCTAAAATCAACTATTACAGTTGCTGGTGAATTAGCAGGAACATTTTGAGCATCATCAGAAACTCTTGTAGGAACACCACTATTAAAATCATCATATAATTCTATATTAAATGCAGATACTGTACCAGCATTGTAACCTGTGTTTAATTCAAATCTACTTTCACCTAATTCAAAATCTTCTTTCATATCAGTTATATCTAAAGCCATAAATGATGGGAATAGATAAGTTCCACCTGTTGTTATTGTAGCATCTTGATTTGAAGAACCTAAAGATACGTTTATATCAGAATCTCTACTACCTTTTCTTGAAAATTCCCAAGTAGCAATAAGTTCTGGTGAAGTATATTCATCATATTTAGCACCCGTATATCTAATTCCGACATTATGAGCTAAAGTTTTAAGACAATCATAAGTCATATAAAAAGTACCGTCATTATTAGGGCCCCAAGTATCTCCCCATGAGTTAACAATTAAAAATGCACCTTGTTCCCCATCATCAGTAATACTATCATCATAACCAACTATTGTATTAGCATGATTTGGTCTTCCTGCATAGTATTCATAATTTGACATTACATTATTATCATAAAATGCTCTATTATATTGATTAGCATCAAGTGCTATTGATACTAAAGAGCCTTCAGCTAACCAAGATTTTATAACTTCTATATTTTTAACACTTGTTTGTTCGTATCCAGTAGCTTTATATTTAGGAGCCTCTCTCCATGCCACTTCTTCTCCCCAAGAAGAATAATCATAAGGGTTATAAGGCATTGTAGTTTCGCTAGCATTACCTATTTTAGTAGCAACATCCATATTAGTAGCCATCCAAGAACCTTTATCTTGTCCATAATTTACTTTATTGTAAAGCCATGCAACACTCATTATAGCATCTGAAGAACCAGAACTGGCATCTAAATCGTGAGCTTTAGCCTGTTCAAAAGTATGGCAGTAATATCCTGCTGACCAAGCAGCACAAGAACCTTGACTACCTTGATTTCCTACTGGTGGAAAATATTTAGATGTAGTTAAATTAATACTTGAAGGTAATTGTTCATAAGTCATAGTAGGAACAGATTCTACAAAAGGAATATTTTTAAGCAGTTCATACTCTTCTTCTCTTGGAGGAGCAAAACCAGTACCGTATCCATCCACTATTTCATTATAATCAACTTCTTCATCTCTTATACCTAAATTATCCATAAGTGAATTGATTTCAGTTTCAGCAGCTTCATAAGCACTGTAGTCATAGGAAAATTCAATATTGTTATTTTCCATAGCATGAGTAGTTGGAATATTAACCAAACTAGCTGTTAAAACAGACATAGTAAACAGTGAACACATACGATTAAATTTCTTCGACATAATAAAAACCTCCTAAAATAATTGTTAAATTACAAGTATTAATATTTTTACATAAAAACATTCAAAAAGAATATTTAATACTTTAATGTAAAAATAATACTAACTTGTAATAAAGATTATTCCCGGAAAAAATATATTAAATCATAAATTTTATAAATTTATAAAAATAATTTTAAAAATAAAAAAATAAAAAACTATAAAAGAATTATTATATAAAAAAATAAGTCATTTAGATAATTTTTTATTGTATTCAAGTTCATTTTTTTATAATTGATAAAAATTATTAATTATAAAATTTATTGGCGATTTAATTTCTTAATATTATTTTTTAATATTTATTTTTATTAAATATTCTTTTAAATACATTATGGAATATTTTTTTAGAATAAAAAAAATAATAAAATATATATTTAGTAATTATTTATATTTTGACAATTGATTTTATTATTCCTATAATTAAATGTGGATTATTCGGATTAAACCACCTGTATTAGTTAGAAAATATAAAAAAATGGGTATTTGTTAGAAATAAGAAAACGATTTCAAAAAATATATAAATAAACAATGTAGAAAAACAATTTTTAAAGGGGAGATAGAGTTGAAAAAAATAAGAATTTTGATATCTGATAGCCAAAAGTTAATAGCTAAAAGTGTTAAATATGTATTAGAAACTCAAGAAGATATTGATGTAATTTCTTTATGTAGTAATATAAATGATGCGTACTTAGATACAAAAAAATTAGAACCAAATATTATAATTTTAGATATAGAAAAAAATTTTAATGAAAATATACAATTTATAAAAGATATGAAAAAAAGATATGAAAATATAAAAATACTAATACTTACTAATTTTTTGGATGTAAAATGCATAGCAAAAGTTTTAAATTGTGGTGTTGATGGATATTTACTTAAAAACGTAGTTTGTAATAATTTAATAGAATCAATAAGACTTTTAAATAAATCAAAAAATATAATTGATTTTAATATAACTAAATTATTAGCAAGAGAAATTTTAGACTATGATATTTTAATAAAAGAAAGCATAGATTTTTCAAATAGAGAAGTTCAAATTATAAATTTGATGCTGAGTAATTATAGTAATAGAGAGATTGCAAAATTATTAAATTTAAAGTTAGGGACTGTAAAAAATTATATAAGTTCAATATATTCTAAATTAGCTGTAAATAATAGAGAGGATGCTATTGAAGAATTAGAAAAGATGAAATTGTAATATAAAAAATATATATAATATTTGAAAAATTCAAAAAATAGGACTTATCATATTACCGCACTAAATTATATTATTAATTGTAGAGAGATATATATAAATCTTAAAATTTACTAAAAAAATCACAATAATAATTTAGGAGGCTGTTTTTATGGGGTTTAGTAGTTGTTTGAAAAAATTTGGAGTTGGTTTTTTAGTGGTAATGCAGGTATTTAGTTTTATGCCTACAGTATCAAATGCAACGTATGATGATATTTATAACGGTGGCAAAAAATATTATCCTTTTTATGATGAAGTTTCATTAAAAGCGGATATAATACAAGATGAAGATTTTTATAAACCGTTGGCGTACTTAGCGCATTATATGGGCTTTGGATGGTGTGGAGGAACAAGAGCTAAATATGTTGGAGAAGATTTTGATTTTAAGATGATTGATAATGATACATTTGAATTAAAGGCTCATTATAATTCTAATGATCCATATTCTTCTGGATATAGAGCAGGAGAAAGACTTAAGATGACAATTGATAATGTTAAATTCTATATGGATGGAGAAAGTTTAGAACTTGGAAAATCTCAAATAGAGGATTTAAAACCATTAACATCTGTTACTGGTTATGCAAAAAATAGATCTGATTATGAAGATAGTGCGGTTGTTGATTTTACTTATAATTCGTCTACTAGTTGGTCAAAGACAGATAATTATTCATTTAGCGAAAAAATAGGGATTGCAAATGAATATAAATTTGATGTTGGAATAATGGGAAATAAAACAACAATAACAGCTGAATTTAGTGCAACTCAAGGATGGAATGAAACAGATGGTGAAACAAATTCTTTGGTACAACATCAGCAATATGTTGCAACAGTTCCAGGAAAGCATAAAAGACTTATAAGACTTACCGTGTTCAAACAAGATGCAAGTACTCCATATAAGATAAATATGTATATGACTTATGATGTGACATTTGATGGATTTTTAAGATGGGGTGGAAATGCAAGAAATGACCATCCTACTAATAGACCTTGGGAGACATTTACTTTTGGAAATAACAATGGATTGGATGCTAAGGAAGATATATTACAACAATATCTTCATAGAGATATAAATGGTTATGGAAAATGGGATTTTGATTGGATGATAAATGAATTTGGAGAGAGTAATGTAAGATGGGTACTATCAAGAATATGTAAGACTGATTTTGGTTCTATATCAGAAGGTAAATTTAAGACTTCTGATGGAACTTTTACAGATATGGATGCATATGACGCTGTTCCGCTTACAGAAGATGAACTTATAAATAGAGAAGCAAGAGGCGAAGAATCAGATATTATTTTGGAAGATATAGAAAATGAAGATGAGTTGGATGCTCAAATTACTGATTTTGAATTATTAAATATAAAAAAGGATTTAAAAGAAGCGATAATAGAAAAACTTAGATTGGAAGATGAAGTTGATATAAAAGATGAAAGAGAAGAATTAAATTTTGAGAAAGAAGATTCAATTGATGAATTTAAATTACAACCTATATTAATGCAAGAAGAGATAAGGTCTGATGAAGAATTTATATCTACAGATAATGAATTAAATAAATAACAAGCAACATAAAAATAACTTATAAATACTTTTGTATTCATAAGTTATTTTTATGTAAAAAATTTTTTATAAATACAAATAAAACTTTTGTGAACTAAAGCGACAAAAATGGATTATAAAGAAAAGAAAAGGAAAAATTCGAAAAAATTCATTGAAAAGTCTTTTTATTTAATATAATATAGCTTACAAGATAAAGAATATTCAGACATGGAAGGGATATTTTTTATTTTATGGTATATTTACAAAAAAATAAGGAGGGAATTACATGAAGTTAAAAAAATTTATGAAAAATTTTATGGTTGGTTCATTATTGTTTATGCAAATCTTTGGGTTAAATGTTTCAAATTCAAATGCAGCAACAGATAATATTGAGGAGGGGGGGAATCAAGTTTATGAATTTAGTGATTTAAATGAATTAAAGGCAAAGATAATACAAGATGAAGATAATTTTCAAAGACCATTAGCTACTATAGCGCATTGTCTAGGTTTTGCATGGTGTGGAGGAACAGAAATGCTTCTTCCTGGATATGATTTTGATTTTAAAATGATTGATTCAGATACATTTGAACTTAAAGGACACTATGATAAAAATGATCCGTATGCAGATTGGTATAGAGCAGAAGATAGACTTACTATGATAATAGATAATGTGAAATTTTATATAGATGGAGATACATTGACTTTAGGAGAACATGAAATATATGATTTGGAACCAATGACTGCAATAAGTACGTATGCGTATAATTATTCTAATGAAGAAGATGCTGCTTTTGTTGGTTTTGATTATGAAACACTTACAAATTGGTCAAAAACTGATAGTTATAGTTTTTCAGAATCAATAGGATTACAAAATACTTTTTCATTTGATATTGGTGTTGCGGAAAATAATACAACAATTACAGCTGAGTTTGGAGCAGAACAAGGTTGGGATGAAACACATGGTGGTCAAGAGAGTCTAACGCAACACCAAGAGTATAGAGCAACAGTACCTGCAAACAGCAAAAGATTAATAGAACTTACAGTGTTTAAACAAGATGCAGAAGTTCCTTTTGGTGCAAATATATATATGACTTATGATGTTACATTTGATGGTTTTATAAGACCAGATGAAAATGCGTATGAAGGTCATCCAACTGATGAGCCGTGGGTAACATATACATTTGGTGGAAGAAATGGTTTTAGTGGTCCACAGGATTTATTAGATCAATATATTCATAGAGATATAAATGGGTATAGTCAGTGGGACTACGAATGGGCTCTTGAGAGATATAATTACGGATTAAAAAGCCCATTATCAGATATTTGTAAAACAGATTTTGGTGGAATATCAGAAGGTAAATTTGAGATGACAGATGGAACTTTTTCTAATGTAATAGCTTATGAACCTGAACCTTTAACAAAAGAAGAATTAATAGAAAATAAAGAAGGTATTGTTTTAGAAGATATAAATGTAGAAGGAAGCGACAAAGTTAAATTAATAGAGGCAAAAATATTAGATGAAATAAAGTCATTAAATGAAAATGGATTTGAAAGTGAAGAAGAGTTTTTAGAGTTTTATAATAATCATCCAGAGCAGGATTTAAATATTGATTTTTATGATATATTAAAAAATGAAGTACAAAAGGAAATGGATTCAATAGAATTAGAAGATATAATAATGGGAGATTTTATTAAAGAAAAGGTAGAATAAATTGATATAAGAATAGAACAATTAATAATTAATAGTTGTATAACGGGATTAAAGAAGAGACTATCTAAATTTGATTAAAAATCATTTTTGGATAGTTTCTCTTTTTTATAATTATTATAGTAATTTATTAAATTTATCTTAAAAATTTCTTAAAAATGTAAAAAAAATATTTTTTTATTGTATACTTTAAAGTATATAATAAAGTTTGTATAAGGGGGAGAAAGTGATAAATAATGATGAAATTTTATGAAAAAAAGTTGATAATTATATCTATTTTATTCATTATATTTATTGGTGTGATTTATCGTATAGAAGATAATTCTTTTGCAATTTCTAAGCCGATTAAAGAATATGAAAAAAATATAGATAAAGAGTTAAACACAGAATTATATTTGGGTGATTATAAGAGATTTAATGAATTATACATAAGGGAAATAGAGAAACTAAGAGAAATTATATTGCAAAAGAAGGTTATAAGGACAAGTAGTACTTTAAATAACCATTTGTTTGAGAAAATATATGAACCTATAGTTGTCGATTTTAAAATTAGAAATTTAAAAGAAAACTTAGATTCATACTATTTTTATGCTAAATTTTTAAAGGATATCGAATATAATTTAAATATTTTATATGAAAATAAAGAATTTAGTCAATCGAATATTGAGTATTTAAATTTAGTGGATGAATTTTTAAAGGATTCAATTAATAAAAATAAAGAAATATATTTGAAAAACCATGATTTGCATGTTGAAAACAATGATGGAGAAGAAAAAATTATTAACAAAAATGCATATAAGAAAAGAGATTTAATAGCATATGATGAATATAAAGATTATTTAGAAAGTCAGATGAAAGATAAAAAATACAAAAAATTACAAAAATTAAATAAAGATTATGAAGCAAAAAGAATTACAATTGAAGATTATAAAAATTACATAGATAGTTGGACTAAAAATTATAAAACATCTAAAGTTATAAATGATAATCAAAAAATAAGAAAAATTAATGAATTAAAAAATACTTTGAAAATATTAAATATAGAAGAAATTGATTTAGATGATTATAAAAACGAATTAGTTGATGGTGATATAGAGTATTCTAATGAAAAAATAAAAATAAGATATAAAATAGAAAGCGATGAATTGAATATAGATATAAAAGATTATCATTATGAAGATTTAATTAAAAATTTAGCAGATTTAAAATATGAAATATTAATAGAAAATAAAAATCAAAAAACAAATAAAGAGAAAATTTTTAATATAGAATGTATAAAAAATTATAATCATTATTATGATAAAGATAATTTAATATATTTAAAAGTAAATGATAGTGATAATGACTATAATGGTGATATTAAAATATCAATAAAAGAAATGAAATTATTTTTAGAAGATAAAAATTATTTTGAGGTTGATATAGAAGAAATTCTATTAAATAAAAAATATATAAATGAAATATCAGATGAAACAGCGCTACTAGATATTTTGGTATTTAAACAATCTAATGATTTTAGATATAGAGCTATATACAAAATAGAAGATAAAAGTTTTGCTGTAGAATTTTTATTTAAGGATAATAATATAAAAGAACAGTATTTAGAAAAATATATTCAAATAAAAAAAATAAGTATTTAATACTTATTTTTTTTATTTTTTGAAAAAGATTTTGAAATAAAATTATAACTTATTAAATCTAAAGTATAATAACAAAGAGTTATATGCATAAAGGTTAATAGAGAATAAAAAAACATATGTTTATTAATATTGGAACTTACTATATTAAATAATATAGTTGGATTTAATATTACATCCCAAGAATTAAATCTTATAAACCTACCCAAATAAATTGCATAAGAATTAATTAATAAAATTATTAGATTAAAACCATGAGTTATTAATTTTGCTTTTTTTAAAGATTGTTTTTTGAATGCTCTAAACAAAATATTAGAAATTATTTTTAAAGATAAAAAGGCAAACACACAACCTAAAAGGACAAATGAAAAAGATAGATAAAAATCATACCAAGCCATTAAATTCATATCAAAAGGTATATTTTTAGCGATTAAATCGCTATTATAATTAATATATTTATATAGATTTCCCATGGCTCTAATATGAATTAAATCTGTAATCATATAAAATGAATTTGGTAAAATAAAAAACCAAGAAAGTATCTTTAAATGTGTTTTTAGTTCTAATTTTCTCGTTTTATAAAAATATCTAAAATCATTATCAATACTAAGTGCTAATAGATATGGAACAGCAGCCAAGAATAAATTCCATATCAAATATAAATAGTATATTTTTTTTAGTATTATAGCTCTTAATAAAACTAATAAAGAGTTTATAATGCAAAGAGTTATCAAGCTCTTATTTATTTTTTTTGTATTAAACATAAAATCCTCCATAATATAAAATATTTATTTGTGATTATTTGTAGATACAAAACTATTAAAGTATTGTTTTGCAAATAATTTTTGTGAAATATAGTTAGATTTATATGAGAGTTATATGTTTTTAATTTTACAATAGAATATAGTGAATTAGCAAAAACAATATAGTTACAAAAATCTTAAATTTAACAAAATATGTCCAATTGATTATATAAGTAATATAAAATAAAAATAGCTAAGAAAATAATTAAAAGAAGGTGAGATTTTGAAACTAAAAAATATAAGATTAGATGTACTTTTATTGATACTTGTATTTTTTTCGATATTTTTTCAAAAAAATATTTTTTTACTTCCAAGAGATATCTATATTAAATATAAGCAAACAAAAAAATTAGAAGAGATAGATAATAAATATGTAAAAGATATTAACTATAATTTAGATATTGATCTAAAAAGTGAATTAAATTCTTATAATTATGATTTTTTATCAAAGTTAATAGAATTAAAAGAGGAGATAATAAGAACTAAATATATAGAGAATATAAAAGTAATGGATAATAAATTGAATTTTTTAGAGTTTAGAGATTTAGCTACTTTAGATGATGTATTAAATGAAGGAGAACTAAACGAGCCTATTAAATTATATCTAAAAGAAGATAATTATTTATCTTACCAAGATTTTATAAAAAAGATTTATTATAATTTAATTTTGATAAGAGAAGATAAAAAAATATCAAAAGAAGAAGGATTATATTTAGACAAATCTTTAAATATAATATCAAATACTATAAAAAAAGATTATGAATTGCAAAAAAAATTAATAGATATTGCTAATGATATGGACTATAGAGAAATTAATAGATATGATTTGAGCAAAAAAAATAATAAATTGATGGCAAGAATAGAAGCCAAATCATATTATGAAAGATATAAAAAATTATATGATTTTTTAGATGAACAAATAAAATCAAAAGATTATTTATTTGTTTTAAACAATAGTAAAGAAATAATTTTAGATAATATTGATAAAAAAGATGAAGAAAAGGGAAATAAGAAAAACTATTATACAGAAGCTGAAGAAAATAAGACAAATTATTATATAAATGATGAAAACTATAGAAAAAAAGATAATAAAGAATATAGTAAAAATGAAGTTGATAATATCTTAATTATAAAAAAACTATTTAAAAAATTAAATCTAAAAGAATTAAAAGATGATGAAATAGATATTATAGAAGAAAATAGTAGTTATAATATCAGTTATTTTGGAAGTGTAGATATTTATGATGATAATATAATGTTAAGATTCTTAAATATTAAAGAGAATAATATTGATGCAAAAGCATTGCTTAAAAGTATAAATGAACTAAATTATTTTGTATCAGGAATAAATACAAATAAAAAAATAAATTTTAAAGATTTATTCGAATTTGATAATTCATATAAAATGTGGGGCAGTTCAAAGTATTTTAATATAGATTATATCAAAAAAAGTAAAAATTATTTTGATGAAGATAATAAACTTGAGCTTGAATTTAGATTTGATGAGGATTTAAAGAATAATGAAATTGATAGTATTGTTTTGATTGTAAGAAATAAAGATAAGTTTTTTAAAGAATATGATAATTCATATGAAGAAAAAATTAATAAAGATATAAAAATAATAAAAAAAGAATTAAAAAATCTTGAATTATTAAATATAATGCCTGTAAAAACTAATGAAGAGTTTAGATATGAAATAAATGCTAGAGGTATAGATAAAGAAGAATTTAATATTGAAATTGATATTAAAGATTTGCAAATTAAAAATAAAGAAGTCGATATTTGAAATTTGAAACAGAAATAAAGTCAAATTTTTTATATGATTTTAGCGAAGAGTTTGATAAAAAAGAGCCTATAATCAAATATTTAGAAACAAAAAAGATAATAGAAAATCTAAAAGATAACAATAAAGATTTTATTCTTATGTATGAAGAGTATAAAAACAATAAGCAAAAAGATGAAGATTATAAGCAAAAGATGAATATGTGGAGGGAATTTTACAATAAAAACTATGTTAATTTTGATTTAGATAAACAAAAGAAAGAAATAAAAGAGATTATAAATGGAGTATCAAATAAATTAAAACTTGATCATAAAGATAAAGATATTGAGTTTATAGACAATTATAGATTTGTTTTGGGTAATTTAGGTAAAGATGATATTGTTTTTGATATTGATATTGATAGAAATGATATGGTAATAAGGTTGTTGAAAAATAGGGATTTAGATGAGGAAGATATAATAAATCTTGGTTATAAAAAAATTGATAAAGAAATTGCTGACTACAAATATATAATATCAGGGATAGATAATTACAAAAGATACGAAAAATTTAATGATTATTACTATGATTATGAAAATTCAATAAGTATAGAGTTGGATTCAAACAAAAAAATTAAAAGAATGACTATTAAAAATTTCGATAAATTCCTAGAAGATGAAAATAATAAAGATTATAAATCCATAATTCAAAAAGATAAAGATGTAATAAAAAAACAAATAAAAAATATAAAATCAATAAGTCCTTTGCTTAATCAAGATGAATTTATCTATAATATATATTTTGAAGATGATTACAGTTTGGATGTAGAAGTTAAAGGCGAAGAAATAAATATAAAACAAATTTATCTATATAAAAAATATTAGATGTATTGATAATGTAGATAAATATAACAAGGTGAATCATAATTAATAATTATATTGATTTACCTTTATTTATTGTGGATTTTTTATAAAAAAACAAATATAAAGAGGTGGAGATTTTGAATTTTAAGAATAATGAAAAATTAAGAGCTAAAATATTTTTTGCCGTAGTACTTTTATTAATTTTGTATATGACTATTGGAAAAAATTATTATCGAGAATATAAAATATATAAGGATAAAGAGCAAAAAAGACTTTTGATAGAAAGTGTGGATGATAAATATGCATATATATTTGAAAAAGAAAATATATATCAAGCTGATGGTAATTATGATCAGTTTTTAATTGATTTATATAGAGATTTGGATGAGTTTAAAGAGTTCATATTAGAATTTAAAATTGCGAATAATATTATTAAAGATGATGATTATAGTATTTTTAGAACCTATGAAGAACTTGTAAGAGATAATATGAGGCATAAAGAAGATAAGCTAAACAAAGAAGATGAAGTATATAAAAAGTACTTTATATTTTTAAATGATTTGACTTATAATCTAAAAATAATAAATGAGGATTTAAAGATTGATAAAGATGAAGAATTATATATAAATAATATGCTAGCATTTATTGAATCGAATATAAAAAAATATGAAGATGATAAAGAAAAGACAAATAAGTTATATGAGAAGTTTGAAATAAGAAATTATAAAATAAAAGAGATTCTTGATTATTTAAATTATTTGAAATTAAGAGATTTTATAAAAGAAAGTAAAGATAATAAGGCGTATAATTTATTATTTGAATCTGAAAAAGATTATAAAATTAAAAGAGAAAAAGATGAGTTTTATAAAATTTATCTACAAAGATTTGAAGGTAAAAAGCAAGTAAATGAAAAATCAATTAATTTAGCAAAACAGGCTCTTTTGAAATTGGGGATAGGTGAAGATAAATTAAAGCTTGATGAAAATAGTTTAATCAAAGATAAATATAATAAATTATACTATGAAAATAAAAATATTAATTTATATATAGATTCAAATGAATTGAGTTTATCTTTATATGATAGAACAAGCATAAAGGATTTGATAAAGAGATTATCTGATTTGGATTATAAAATTAAGGATAATTCAAACACTAAAAATAAAGAACTAATATATGCATTAGAACTTTTAAATAAGGATGAAAGTCAAAGCGATGATTATTCTTTAGATTTTAAATTTGAATTATTAAAAAATAAAAAAGGTGTAATTAGTGCTTTTAAGCCATTAAGATTATATATTGAGATTGATGAAAATGATTATAAAGCCTCGCTTCATATAGATGACTTAGAGAATTTGATGAATATAGAAGATGAGTTAAAAACAAATAATCTAAAAAAAGAATTAAATCTTATAAAAAATCATTTTAAAAAAGATGTACAAATAATATCTGTGATTAATGAAGGTGTAGAATATATTTTGAATATAAAAGAAGGAAATATTAAGTTCTCAATAATTGTAGAAATAGTAGATAATAAGGTTATATCAAAGAAAATTGATAAATACTATGAATTAGAAACAATTAATTATGAATTAAAAGAATCTAAAACAAAGAATTTAAATAAAGAAAAAATTGATATTGATTTAAAAAAATATATTAAAGAAAAATATTTTGATACTGATGTTTTAGATTATGAAGGAGATTTTAAGAGATTTAATAATACTTATATTTATAAATTAAATAGTCTAAAGGAAAAAGCTTTAGAACTTAAATATTTAGAAGATATTGAATTTGGTCGTGAAATATATATAAGTGATTTGTATTCTGATATTGAAGAATATATAGAAGAAATAAATAAAAATAAGTATTTTGATAATTATTTAAACAATGCTGTTTTATTAAATGATATTCATTTTGATTTAAGGAAAATAGATAAAGAATATAAAACTAAAGAAAATATATTATATATTGATAATATAATTTTGTATTTACAAGGTTTAATAGATAAGCATGAAGAAATTAAAACAGATGTTGAAAGTAAATTAAGACAGATAGATTTTTATAAATATAATATAAATATTGATGAATTTCTTAATCTAAAAAATAAAATAATATATTTTTCATATGAGCAATATTTAAATAAAACAAATACAAACGAAGATTTTTTTGATATGTATAATAAGGATTTAAATAATAGAGTAAGAAATGAAGATTATAAAATCTTATTAAAAGATTGGAAGCAGTTTTTGGATTACAAATACAAAATAAATAATGAATATGTAATAGATAAAGTTGATAAAATATTTAAATCAGTTATAAATAAATTAAATTTAGATATAAAATATTTAAAATCAGATATAAAAGATTATTCAATGAGGCTTAAGATAAAAGATGAATATACAAAAATTTATTATGATTATGATGATAAGGACATAAGTATATATATCAAAAAAACTTATAGCAAAGATATAAAAGAATTACAAAATACTTTAAATAAATTATCATATAAGCTTCATAAACAGACTTTGGATGAAGATGAAAATAGTTATTTGTACTATAAAATAAAAGAAAATTATATAGATGAAAGTGATAATATAAATATTATTGTTGATAGAAATTCTGAATATGTTAAGATTGAAATTAATAGGGTTGATTTATTTTTGGAAGAAACAGATGATAAGGAATTTAGTGATAGAGAAAATAAGATGGTTAAAGAAGATTTAAATCTTATAAAATCAGTATTAAATGTTGATTATCTAAAAATAACACCTATAAAATCATATGAAGAAATATATTATCAAATAGTATTAAATGTAAATCAAAAAGCATATAAAAAAGAGATATTTGTCGAGGATGGAGAAATAGAAATAAGATAATTGTAAATCAATAATATTTTAGAAGGGAGAAATTAATTTGAATTATAATTTTATTAATTTTGAATTTAATGATATGGATGAATCAAAGATAAGAAATATTTATGAAAATTCGACTAAGAAAATTAAAGATGGATTTAGATTAAGACTTGCAGATATTAAAGATTTAGATAAGCTATGTGAATTAGAAAATAAAGCATTTGATAAGGGAATTGCAGAAGATAGAAAGACTATAGAGGATAGAATGAAAATATTTCCTTTTGGATTTGTGGTATTAGAATACAAAGACAAGATAATAGGGTCATTTAGTACTGAGATTTGGAATTACAAAGAAAATATGGACTTTGAAGGTGTTAAATTAAATCACAATATGAAAGATTATCATAATATTAATGGAAATATGATGTTTATAAGCAGTTTTTTAATAGATTCAGATTACAGAGGATTGGGACTCGGTAAGAGCTTTTTTAATGAAGCTAGAGAGCTTATTAAAAATAATTTTTCTAATATAGAAAAAGAAGTTTTGGCAGTATCGTTAGAATGGCAAAATGCAATAAATATATATAAATCATTTGGATTTGAAGTAGAAAAAACTATTGAGAATTATTTTTATAATGATAAAACAAATATTTATGAAGATATCTATGTGATGATAAGATAATAGTAGCATTATTTTTAATAATAATTTAAGATTAAAGCCACTTCTTTATTGTTATAATCAAATAAAGAGGTGGTTTTTTTATGAAAAAATATGGAGTATTACTTATACACGGTTTTGGGGGAAATATAGATGAGATAAAGTATTTAGATGATTATCTTTCAAATGAAGGATACAATACATTAGCAGTAAAGTTAAGAGGTCATACGGGAAGTAAACATCATCTTAAAAATACTAATTATAAAGATTGGATAGATTCTGTTCACGAAGGATTTTTGAAATTAAAAGAAGAAAATGAAAAGATTATAGTAATAGGTTTTTCTATGGGGGGACTTTTAGCAATTGATCTATATAGTAAGAATAAAGATTGTATAGATAAAATTATTACTATAAATACACCTATTTATATATGGAATATAAAAATTATAGTAAGAAATATATTATTAGATATAAAAAATAAAAGCAAAAGACATATAAGCAAGTATCTAAAAGGTGGAAGTAGATATCCATTAAAGGCTCTTTATAATTTTAATATTTTTCTATTAAAGACCAAAGAAATAATAAAACATATAGATTGTGAAATATTAATAACTCAAGCAACTCGCGATGAGATTGTAAATGCTAAGAGTGCCAAATATATATTTGATAGAGTATCTAGTGAACAAAAACAATTAAAATACTACAATGACTCTGAACATGTGATATTAAATAGTATATCAAAACAAAATTTATCAAAAGATATTTTAGAATTTATCAACAACTAAACTTATTAATAAATATAAAAAATATACAGGTATTAAAAATAAATTTTTATATAAAAAAACAAATGTTTTATATATCTTAGGCACTAACTTTTAAATTTAAAACAAAAAATAGTTTAAAAAAATTATTTATTATGATAGATTTAATGTATAGATTTAGTTTCACTCATAATAAAAAATTATAGAACTTGTTTTTACATTAATAATACTTATTATTCTTTTGAATTTGATATGTGATTTTATTTTATAAAGGACATTAGAAAGATAAAGAGTAGATGGAATAAAATATCTTGATATAATTAAAAACTTTTATTTTGAGTCAGCAATTATTAAGAAAGAGGTGAAATTATGCCCCCGAAAATAAAATTTACAAAGGAAGATATAGTAAATGCTGCCTTAGAAATTGTTATAGAGGAAGGCTTTTGTTTAACAGCAAGAAAAATAGCTAAAAAAATGGATTCATCAACAAGACCAATTTATTCAAATTTTGATTCTTTAAGAGAAATTGAAAAAGATGTTATAAAAAGATCACATGAAATATTTTTGTCATATCTTATAAAGGATGAGAATACAAAAGTAAAAGATATGGGCGTTGGATATGTTAAGTTTGCAAGAGATTATAAAAATTTATTTAAAATAATGTTTTTAGAAAATAAGTTGAATTTAGAAATAAAAAGTATGAAAAACTTACCTGAAGAATCCAAATTAGTAATTGATATAATGAAAACTGTTAGAGAACATGAAGGTAAAAATATAGATGAGATAAATATGTTATTCTTTAAAAGATGGATATATGTCCACGGTTTAGCTGTTTTAATAAGTTCAAATCAATTCAAAGATACTTCAGATGAATTTATAAACAAAATAATAGATTCTTATACAGATATAGATAAATAGAATGTAAAATAAGAATAGATATTTATTAATGGATATAAAAAATAGAAAAATAGAAATAGACTAAATAGACGATAAATGTCATATAAATAGATAAAATATATAATACATAAATAAATATATTATAAAATTTAGTTTTGAAAGAGCTTAAGAAAAATGGAATTATTGTATTAAAAACATGAGGTTGCGCATTAAAAAAATAGCTACAAAATATTGTGTTATAAATTTAAAAACAAACACAATATTTTGTATGATTGTTTCTTGGTGCAACGACCCCATAAATAATTTAGTATGATAGTTCTATTTTATTTGGATAAAAATATGAAAATTATCATATTGTTTAATGAGAAGTATGTATATGGAAGATGATGAAAATAAAAAAAATATAAAAATAAAATTTATTATGATGAAATTATTTAAATTATATTAAAAAAAACAAAAATATTGTTTGAAAAAATATAAAAAATAAAAAAAAAATAAATGGGAAAAAGATTGTAATTACTTGGTTATAAAAAATAAAATAAAAAAATAAAAAAAAAATTAAGAAAAAGTATTTACAAATTTAAAAAGGGTTGCTATAATTAATCTTGTCGCTGAGGGGCTAACAAAAAAGAAATCCTAAAGCAATAAAATTTGGCTCCTTGGTCAAGCGGTTAAGACACCGCCCTTTCACGGCGGTAACAGGGGTTCGATTCCCCTAGGAGTCACCATTTTTAATATTGATGGGCGTATAGCTCAGCTGGGAGAGCATCTGCCTTACAAGCAGAGGGTCATTGGTTCGAGTCCAATTACGCCCACCATCAATTTTATAATATGAAGCAATTATATTAAATGGCTTGGTAGTTCAGTTGGTTAGAATGCCAGCCTGTCACGCTGGAGGTCGAGGGTTCGAGTCCCTTCCAAGTCGCCATTTAAAATGCTGGTGTAGCTCAATTGGTAGAGCAACTGACTTGTAATCAGTAGGTCGCGGGTTCAAATCCCATCACCAGCTCCATAATTGGAGGAGTTCCCGAGTGGCCAAAGGGGGCAGACTGTAAATCTGTTGGCATCGCCTTCACTGGTTCAAATCCAGTCTCCTCCACCAATTTGTTTGACCGCGGGTGTGGCGGAATTGGCAGACGCGCTAGACTTAGGATCTAGTGTTTTATACGTGGGGGTTCAAGTCCCTCCACCCGCACCAAATGATTTTTTTTGGTGCTTTCAAACAAATATATTCAATAAGCGGGTGTAGCTCAGTGGTAGAGCCCTGGCCTTCCAAGCCAGTTGCGAGGGTTCGATTCCCTTCACCCGCTCCATTTATGCAAAAAATTAATAAGATCCATTAGCTCAGTCGGTAGAGCACCTGACTTTTAATCAGGGTGTCCCGCGTTCGAGTCGCGGATGGATCACCAGTTTTGAAGAAGCTTGCAGAGCTTCTTTTTTTATGTTTAAAATTAATTTTATTCCATTATTAACAAAAAATAAATATAAATTGAGGAGAAAGTACTAGAAATTAAACCTATTCTATAGTATAATATATTTAGGGTTACATAATATTTGTGGTGTTTCCTAATCTATTAATTAACAATCTTACCTAAGGTGGAATGTAGCATACCTTTCTATACATTTTATCTTATAAAAAATACTTTTCAAAAAACTTAAGATGATACATTTTATAAGGAAAATGTATTTGATTTAATGATTATTATCCTAAAAAGAATAATTATTAGATTAAGTTTATTTTGCGTGAATTTAAATTTGAATAATATTATGCAATTTTATTTTCGTGTTTAAATTCAATAAATCTAAAATTCAAAGACTTAAAAAATAAAAATAATATGGTTATTAAATTTTATAAAAAAAATCAAAAATATTTGTAAATTAAGGTTAGTGATGTTAATTAACTCTTTTTAAAAGAGTTAAATATAAAAAAATTACATTTTTAAGATATTATTAAAAGGAGGAATTTTATTGAAAAGAAAACTTACTATTATAGGAACAGGGAATGGGGCGATTGCAGCTGCGGCACATATGAGCTTAATAGGTCATGAAGTGACATTATATGCAAATGAAAGATATAAGCAAAGAATGAAAGAACTTCATGAAAGAAAAGAAATTGAATTAGAGGGTGTGTCGATAAAAGGGATTGCAAAAATTCATAAGATTACACATAATATAAAGGAAGCTATGCAAAATGAAATAATAATGCCTATAATACCAGCATATGGCCAAAAGAAATTAGCAATAGAACTAAAAGATTATATCACTAAAAATCACAAGCTTATATTGGCACCAGGAAGCACAGGTGGAGCTCTTTATATGGCTAAAATTTTTAATGATTATAACAAGAGTGTAAAAATAGCAGAAATGCATACTTTACCTTATGCTGTAAGAATGAGTTCATTTACAAAGGCATATATTTATTTAGAATGTGATTTGATTTATTTTTCAGCTTTTCCATCAAAATATAATGAAGAAATGTATGAAATAACAAAAGATTTTTATCCAAATATAACTTTAGTAGAGGATGTATTAGAATGTTCTTTAAATAATGGAAATCCAATATCTCATCCTGCACCAATGGTTTTAAATGCAGGAAAAATTGAATATGGATTTAAACATTATCATTATAAAGAAGGTATTACGCCATCTGTTGCTAGAGTAAACCAAAAAATTGATTTAGAAAGACAAGCAATTTGTAGAGAGTTAGGTTATGAAGTTATAGATGTAAAGGATAGATTGTATAAAATGGGATATGCACCAAAAAGAGATAGTTTATATGAAGCGTATAGAGATAGTGAGGCATTTTCTCCACTTGAAGGCCCATATAGTTTAGAGAATAGGTATTTAACAGAGGATACACCTTGTTCTTTAGTTTTACTATCTTATTTAGGAAAACTTGTTGGTGTAGATACTAAGGCTATGGATTCAATAATAAATATAGCATCTATACTTATGGATGAAGATTATTTTCAAACAGGTAGAAATCTTATTGATTTAGGAATTGAAGACAAACATTCATTAGAAGAATTAAAAGAGTTTTTATTTAATGGTTATGAAGAAGTCTTGGAAAAAATATCATAAGGAAAATCACAATCTAAGTAAAATGACAAAAAATGCTTTTATAAAAAAATATAGTTTTAACTATATAAAATATTGGAGGAAGATGTTATTAGTGCTTTAGATGAAGATTTAGACGAAGAGAATTATGTCTATGTAAAAGATTAAAACTCTTAAAAACTTATAAAAAAAGTTTTTAAGAGTTTTTTTAATTTTTGTTTAAAAATTAGACAGTTTCAAAAAAAATAGTTTATAATATTATTATAACATTTAATTTATTTATTTTATGTTCTTAAAATAATAAACTTGGGTATATTAAAACAAGATATATCTTTAAAATAATTTTTATTTAAAGGAGATTATTATGAAACATAAAAATGGATTCAAATTAAATGAAGAGGATGTTGATGAGTTTTTAAAAAAAATAAAATCCAGTGATATTTATAAGTCTAAATTTGTGGAATTTAAGATAACCTTGATATATATGACTGTAGGAATTTTATGGATTATATATTCAGATAAATTACTTGTGATGATGATTTCTAGTAATGATATAATAAGCAAAATTCAAACAACTAAAGGTATAATTTATGTATTTTTTACAGGTTTACTTATTTATATATTGATGGTTAAGAGCTTCGAAAGGATTCGATATTTGTCGAAAGAATCAATTGGAAGATATGAAGAATTAGAAGCTGCATATGAAGAATTAAATGCAATGCAGTATGAGCTTCAAGATCAATATGATGAAATACAAAGAAGCAATGAAGCATTAAAGAAAAGTAAGGAAAGATATAAATATAGAGCAAACCATGATTATATTACAGGATTATACAGTATAATCAAGTTTAAAGATATAGTGAATAAACATATAAGAGATATTAAATACAATGACAAATTTATATTAGTGTATATGGATATAGACAATTTTAAAAAAATCAACGATATTATGGGTCATGAACTTGGAGATTTATTTCTTAGGAATATTGCAAATGAATTTAGAAAAATTGCACCTAAAAATGCACATATTTGCAGGATGGGTGGAGATGAGTTTATAATGTTAATACCAAATATCAGTGATTTTAGTGATATTGATGATATAATTAGAAATTTTTTAGAAAAATTCAAAAAAAATTGGTCAATTCAAGATAGAAATTTTTATGTGACTTTGAGTATAGGAATTTCTATGTATCCAGAACATGGAAAAGACTATGAATCACTACTTAAAAATGCAGATATAGCTATGTATGAAGTTAAAAATACTACAAAAAATAGTTTTTATATATATAATGAAAAATTAAATTTAAATATGTTAAATCTTCTTGAAATAGAGGAACTTTTAAGAGAAGGAATAGAAAATGAAGAATTTTATTTAAATTATCAACCAAAGATTAATTTGAAAAATGCTAAAATTGCTGGTTTTGAAGTTCTTGTTAGATGGGTTAATAATATAAGAGGTTTTGTAAGTCCAGCAGAATTTATACCTGTAGCTGAAAAAACTGGACTTATAATTCAAATATCAGATTTTATATTTGAACAAGCTTTTGAAACTCTTCATAAGTGGAATACATTATATTCATTTGAACAAAGTTTGTCGATAAATTTATCTGTTGTTCAGTTTCAAGATGGTAGACTTTTGGAGAAGATAGATTATTTTATTGATAAATATAAACTTGACCCTAAATTTATAGAATTTGAAATAACCGAAACTCTTGTTATGGAAAATTTTGAATATATAAACGATATATTAGGAGAGTTTAGAAAAAGAGGAATTAAAATTTCTTTAGATGATTTTGGAAAAGGATATTCTTCTTTAAATTATTTAAAAGAATTAGAAATTGATATTGTAAAAATTGATAAAGCTTTTATAGATGGACTACTGATAAATAATAAGGAAAAATACATTGTAAAAGCAGTTATTGACATGGCTCATTCTATGGGACTTTCTGTTGTTGCTGAAGGGATAGAAAGTCTGGAACAATTAGAATTCTTACAATTAAATGCTTGTAATAAGGCTCAAGGCTATCTGTTTAGCAAGCCTATATCAGAAAAAGAAGCTAGAAAACTTTTGGAAGAAGGTAAAGTTTTTAGATATTAGAATTAAAAAACTTTATTATGGTAAAATTTCAATATGAAAGGAAGGATAAGCTTTCATCGTTTGAAAGGTGAAAGCTTAGATACTATGTATAGAAAAATATCTATGTTTTTTTTGACAATTTTATTATTTACAGACATATCTTTTGCAAATACTTTCATTATTGCTGGAGATGAAAATTATCCACCTTTTGAATATATAGATTATAAGGGAAATTTTAAAGGGTTTAATGTTGATATATCAAAGGAATTATTTAAGATTATAGACTATGATATGAATTTAGAACCAATGGTATGGAAAGAAGCCATGAATGCCCTAGCAAAGGGAGATATTGATGGAATACAGGGAATGAAAATAGTAGAATCGAGAAAAGATGAACTTGTGTTTACAAATCCTTATATAACAATATCTGATGGGATTTTTGTGTCTATGAATACTCAAGATATAATAGAACTTCAGGATTTTAGAAATAAAAAGATTGCAGTTCAAAAAAATGATAATGTGGTGAAAAATTTTTTTGAAGTACCTAATGTAAACATAGTATATACAAAGGATCAAGAAGAGGCTATAAATTTATTACATAGTGGTTTTGTAGATGCTTGTGTAGTTAATAAACTTACAGGATTTTATATAATTCAAAAAAATGATTATAAAAAGACTATAAAGCATGTAGGCGAGGATATAAATCCTATAGAATATGGTTTGGCATTTAAAAAAGATAAAAAAGAATTGGTAGATGATTTAAATGCTGCATTGAAAAAGATAAAAAATAATGGAACGTATAATAAAATATATGGTAAATGGTTTGGTGAAATAAGTGTACCGATATATGAAAGATATGCAAAATACATTTACAGTGTATTTATTATATTATTGTCAGCAGTATCGGTAATTATAGTATTTTATAATTGGAATTCAACCCTCAAAAAAGAGGTTAAAAAAAGAACTATAAAATTGGAAGAAGAGTCTATATTTAAAGAACAAATACTAAACAGTATGTTTGATGCTATTTTTAATGTTGATAGAAATGGATATATAATTTGGACGAATGAAAATGCAAATAAGTTAATTCAAAAAAAATCTAAATTAAATTTAAATTTAAATAAGCATCATTATGAAAATACTATATTAGGAGATATAGTAACTAGAGGAGAGTTCAAAAAAGTTGCAAATGAAAAAGAAGGGCTTTATTACCTTGAAAAATCAATAGAGATAGATGGAATAGAACATATTTATCAATATAATATAACACCACTTAAATTTAAGGACAAGGATATAAATATAATTACAATTGCAATAAGAGATATAACTAATAGAAGAAAAATGATGGAAAAGCTAACTTTTAAGGATAAATTAGAATCTTTAGGACGCTTGGTTGCTGGAATAGGGCATGAAATTAAAAATCCTTTGATGATAATAAACTCTTATATAAAGCTTTTGGAACATAATTATAACGATGATAATTTTAAGAAGAGTTTTTTTGAGATTATACCATCGGAAGTAGAAACTTTAAATAAACTACTTTTAGATATATTAGAATTTTCTAAGCCAACAAAAACAATAAAAGAAGATTTGAACTTAAAAGAGTTTATACTTGATATGTATGTATTTTTTAAAAGTCAATTTAGAACAAAGAATATTGAATTTGATATGGATTTAGAAGATGGATTATATTGGTTGGCGAGTAGACAACAGTTAAAACAAGCTTTTATGAATTTTATATTTAATTCTATTGATTCAATGGAGAATTTGAAGAAAAAAAAGATTACAATAAAACTCTATAAAAAACTTGATAATATAATTATAAAAATTATTGATACAGGTTGTGGAATTGAACAAAAAGATTTAAGAAAAGTAATTGAGCCTTTTTATTCAACAAAAGAAAAAGGAACAGGGCTTGGTATGTCTATAAGCTATTCTATGATAAAGGAAAACTCAGGTTTTTTGAATATAGAAAGTAAAAAAGGAGAAGGAACAACACTTACTATAATATTTAAATCGGTTGATAAATAGATTTTGCCGTGATAAAGTATATAGAACGAGGACTGTAAAAAGAGGAGGTGAATTGTTGCGAAATTTTTATATAATATTAAAATTTTAGCAACAAATTAAATGTCAAAAAATAAAATAGTAAAACCGTCAACTTTGCCAGGATTTATGGAACTTTTACCTGAAGAGCAAATATTAATGAATTTTATGAGAGATACAATAAGAAAAAATTATGAAAAATTTGGTTTTGTGCCAATAGATACACCTATAATAGAAAAGTCAGAAATACTTTTTGCTAAAGGTGGAGGAGATACTGAAAAGCAAATATTTGAGATTAAAAGAGATAAAAATGATCAAGCTCTTAGATTTGATTTAACTGTGCCTTTGGCTAAATATGTAGCACTAAATGCATCTCATTTAACATTCCCTTTTAAAAGATACCAAATTGGAAAGGTATTTAGAGGTGAAAGAAATCAAAAAGGTAGATTTAGAGAGTTCTATCAATGTGATATAGATATAATAGGTAATGATGTATTAGATATAGCAAATGATGCTCAAATACCAAGTATAATATACTCAACATTTAAGGATTTAGGTTTTGATAAATTTACTATAAGAATCAATAATAGAAAGCTTTTAAATGGTTTCTTTGAATATTTAGAAATAGAAGATAAGGCAATGGTTTTAAGAACTGTTGATAAAATAGAAAAAATCGGAGCAGATAAGGTAAAAGAAGAACTTATGAATGAAGGTATTTTAGAAAGTAAATGTGATGAAATACTTAATTTTATAAATATCAAAGGAAGTAATGAAGAAATTCTAAAGGGACTTACGAATTTAAATATCGAAAATGAAAACTTCAATATAGGTTTAAATGAATTAGACGAAGTATGCAAATACATAGATGCTTTTGGAGTGCCTGCATCTAATTATCAAATAGATTTAACAATTGCTAGAGGATTAGATTATTATACTGGAACAGTTTATGAAACTATCTTAGATGAGTATAAGAGTATAGGTAGTGTTTGTTCTGGAGGAAGATATGATAATTTAGCAGGATATTACACTAAGCAAAAACTACCAGGTGTCGGTATATCAATTGGGCTTACAAGATTGTTCTATCAGCTAAGAGAAGCAAAGATACTTAAAGATCCAACTACAAAAACACTTACAAAAGTTTTAGTTATACCTATGGATGAGGACAAAAAATATTCAATAGAAGTAGCCTCAGAATTAAGGAAAGCTGGTATAATTTCTCAAGTTTATTTTGACTCAGGAAAATTAAAAAAGAAACTTAATTATGCAAATAAATTAGGTATAAAATATGTAATAATAGTAGGTGAGGAAGAAAAAGAAACGGGAATTCTTACTTTGAAAGATATGGAATATTCTAATGAATTTAAATTATGTGTTGGGGATATAATTGAAAAAGTAAAATAATATCAATTAAAAGCTATTAAACTAGTGATTTTAGCTACTATATATCATTTTCTAAATTTGAATTTGATATATTAGATAGTAGTTTGTATTCTTAGTTTATAGCTTTTTTTAATATATAGCTTCACAAATTTGATGTTTAGAGTTACAATATTAGTGAAATAAATAACATATACATATAAAAAAATTTTTATGGTTTGGGAGTGATTTAATGGATGCTCATTGGAAAAGAGTATTAGAAGAAAATTTAAGAAAAGACTTTATAAGTCCTTATAAAGACGAAAATCAAAACTTAAAAGATTTGGTAAATGAAGCGTTAGACGGTATTAACAATCTAAAGAAATCAAAAGGAAAAAAACCTTATTTAGGAGATATAAATAAGAGTTTTAAATATGAAGAAGAATTTCACACTATTAAAGAAGTGGAGAAATTTCCACAACATATGTCTAATGCAAAGGAACTTATAGAAGAAGCTTTGGAATATTACGAAGGTGGAGTTAATTGGAATCATCCAAAGACGATGATAAATATATTGCCACCAACGACAAATACATCATTAGTAGGTTCTTTAATAGGATCTATATTAAATACAAACATAGTAGAACATGAAAGTGCTGGAAATCTAGCTAATTTAGAGGTTAAAACAGCGTCGATGATAAGTGATTTAGTTGGGTATGATAGTAGAAATTCTTGGGGACATTTTACTTTTGGTGGTACAGGCGCATATTTATATTCTGGAAAACTAGCAATAACTAAACTCTTTGGAATAAAATCAAGATATGAAGGTATAAAAGAAGATTGCAAGATATTTGTATCAAAATCAGGTCATTATGCAAAAGATACTATAAGTGATTGGTTAGGAATTGGTATGAATAATGTTGTTGAAATAGATGTATTAGATGATAGTTCAATGGATTTATCTGATTTTGAAATTAAATTAGAATCAGCATATAAAAATAATGAAAAAGTAGCTATGGTTGTAGCTACAATGGGAACAACAGATGCTTTTGGTATAGATGATATAGAGGGCATTAATAATATAATAAAAGAACTTAATTTAAAATATAAAATAGAACATAAACCTTTTATATATGCAGATGCAGTTATTGGATGGGCTTTTTGTGCATTTAATGATTATGATATAGATGAAAATAATTTGGATTTTAGTAATATAGTTTTAAAAAGAATAAAGAATATAAAATATAGAATGAAAAATATATGTTTAGCTGATGCTATTGGAATTGATTTTCATAAAACAGGCTTTACTCCATATAATTGTAGTATGGTCTTATTAAAAGACGAAGATGATATAAATTATCTAAAAAGAGATAAGAAAAAGACTTCTTATCTATATAATTTTGGAGAATATAAGCCTGGGCAACATACATTGGAATGTTCAAGAGGTAGCAATTATCCTCTAATGGCGTATTTAGGGCTTAAATACTTAGGTAAGATTGGATTCCAAACTGTTTTGGGTCATCTTTTAGAAGTTTCAAATTCAATAAGGGAAGAAATTAAAGAGACTAATGATATAGTTTGTGTAAATGATGAATCTAATGGTGGAGTTACTCTGTTTAGAGTCTATAAGGATGAAGATTTATTAAATATATCTGCAAGAGATTATTATGATAATGAAAATAGTAATGAAGTATATAAAAATAAATTGGTAGAGAATAATAAATATCAATATGAAATTGCAAGTGAATTAAAAGAACTTATAAAAACTGACGATGCTCCATTTTTTAGTTTTACAACTAAGTTCAAATATTCAAAATATGGTGTTGAAATAGCAGCGTTAAAATCTTATCCAATGTCATTATATATAGATAATGACAGAGAATATATAAATAATGAAGTTATAAAATATATAAAAATGGCTAAAGAAAACCTTGTAAAAAAAGAACTTGAAAAAATAAAAATCAATCCAGCGTAGAGTTATGATATTAAGATTTATTTTTATGATTTTCTAATATCAAAAAATATTATTATGGTATGGATAAAAAATAAATTTATTATATAAATGTAAAGGGATTGTCACTGAATTTTTTAATGTGACAGTCTTTTTTTATTTGAAAAAATAAGGTTAGTTTATAAAAAAATTAAATGAAACTAAATTTTCAAATAATAATGAAATGGGTATAAGATGTTAAAAGGATGGTGAGGGTATGATTTTAGGAATTTTCTTGTTTTGGTTGATATTAACTTCATCTTTCGATCTAATAAGTATAATGTACGGATTTGTATTTTGTACTTTTTCTTATTATATTTCAAAAACTATTTTTAAAGATGAAGCTTATTTGGTATTTAATCTAAAGAGTATAAAAATTTTATTATTTATGCCTTATGTGATTTTTAGAATGTATAAATCATCCTTTATTTTGATGTATGATATTTTAACTTCAAAAATATCTCCTAAAATTTATTCTGTTGAAAGTAATTTAAATGGAGATATAAAAAATCTGATACTATCAAATTCTATCACTTTGACTCCTGGAACCATAACTTTATATTTGGGAGAGACAGATATATTAGTTCTTTCATATAAAAAAGTGAAAAATCCAAATGAAGAAATAAAAGGAAAGATGGAGGATATATTAGATTTATTTTAATTTTATTAAATGGGGTGATAAGCTTGAGTTTTTTGGAAAAAACTGTTTTGTTTTTTATCATAATATCTATACTGTATAACAGTTTTAGAATAATTCTTATAGATAGAATTTGGGATAAATTGCTTTCTTTAAATATGATTAGCTCGAATATATTGATGATAATAGTATTTTTTGCAGCTATAAAAAACACCCCTATGTATTTAGATGTTGCTTTTGCGTATAGCTTAGTAGGTTTTTTAGCATTAGCACTTATATCTAGCTTTATTTTAAAAGGGGGGAGAACTAAATGATTAAGAATATTGTATATATAGCTGTTTGTATCTATTTATTTGTAGGAATTATAAGTTTTATAAAATACAATGATATTTATAAAAAATTATTTATATCTTCCTTGATAGATACTATGGCACTTACAACACTTTTAATAGGACTTATGATTTCAAAAGGATTTTCTATATTTTCATTAAAGCTTTTATTGATTTTGGTACTAACACTTATAACTGTTCCAATTGGAACACATATAATATCAAGATGTATATATTTCTCTGGAGAAAGGCTGGATCAATAATGGAAATAGTTTTGATAGTTTGTTTGCAAATAATTCTTATATTTATGACATTGATGGTTATTTTTGAGAAAAATTTATTAAAAGCTATTATTTACATGGCAATATATTCTTCGGTGATATCTGTAATATATTATTTTTTAAAAGCTCCAGACGTTGCTCTTGCAGAAATTTCAATTGGAGGAGGAATATCTACTTTGATACTTATAAAAGGAGTTGAAAAGAGTGATAAATTTATAATTAAATGTAGTGATAGCAAAAGCATAGAGCATATGAAAAAAATAGAAGAATTTTGTGATTATATGGGTTACAAAGTTCATTATGATTTTAATGATACTTATAGTTATTATGATTTAGAAATTAAGAATTATAATGATAAATTGATAATAATGATAGATAAAAAAAATGTTTTATATGATAAATTACAAGTTTATTTTAAAAATTATAAAAAAGTAAAGGTGATAACTCGTGAATGAAAAAATAAGAGTATTTACTATAGTTTTTTTTCTAATAATAATATTTTCCTTTTTAGTAGAATCATATGATATTAAAGATATGGATTTTATAAGAGCTAAAGATATTTATATAGAAAATTCCATAAGAGATACAAATTCATTAAATACAGTTACATCTATTTATTTAGACTATAGATTATTTGATTCTGTATTTGAAGCATTAGTTCTTTTGATAACAACATCTGCTGTGGCTTTTATAATAAGAGATTAAGACCAATTAAAGGAGTGGTATAAATGACGTCAAAAATTATAAGATTAGTTCTAAAACTACTGTTTCCTTTTATGGTTTTATTTGGGATATATTTAATTTGGGGTGGAAATAAGGCTCCTGGTGGTGGATTTCAAGGTGGTGCCATTCTTGCAACCACTTTTATATCATCATATCTATTTTTAGATTGGAGATATTTAGATAAATATAAATTAGAAAAATATGAAAAAATAATATATTTAATAATAGTTATGATTTTTATATTTATGTGTTTTAGTAATGAATATAGACCTGCTTTTATAATAATATTAAATATTTTAATTGCGCTTAAAGTGTCATTTGCATTTACTACAATTGTCGCAGATTTTTTGGAGGGGGATTAATATGATTTTGAGTTTAAGTATAGTACTAGCAATCATAGCTCTTTATGGAATTGCAACTGATGAAAATATAATAAAATCTATTTTGTTTTTGAATATAATCCAAACTTCTATAATATTAATTTTTTTGAGTATTAATTATAAGAGTCATATGATACCACCTATTTTCCCAGGAAATAAATTAAATATGGTAGATCCAACGCCTCAAGCGCTTATGATTACTGCAATTGTTGTAGGGCTTGCAATAACATCACTAACTATTGCAATGAGTCATAAAATATTTCATATATATGGCAGTCTAAAATGGAAGGATATATTAAGGGAGGCCAAAGATGATTAATAATCTTCTTTTAATTTTTATACCAATAGTAACTGCAATCTTAATACTTCTAATAAAAAATAAAAAAGCAAATTATTTGTTCTTCATATCTCAAATTGCTTTATTTTATTTTGCTTTAAAGATAATTCCTTGCAGGGGTTATGTTATAAGTAATTATTCTAAGTACATAGGAATTGAATTAAAAGTATGTGATTTGGCCTATTATTTGATTTTTATAACAATATTTCTATTTACTATAGCTATTTTGTTTGAATACAGAGGGAAATTTAATGAGGTTTATTTCGTACATGTAATACTTTTACTAGAGGGAACTTTATTAGGATCGTATCAGTTAAATGATTTCTTTTCAATATTTTTACTTTTAGAAGTTGTAACAATATTATCAACAATATTAGTTATATATGAAAAAAATAAAGAGGCATTAAGAGATGGTTTTTATTATATATTATTTAATTCTCTTGGAATGACTTTTTATATAAGTGGAATAATAATACTTTATCAGATATTTGGAACTTTAAACATGGACATAATATCTTATAGAATGAGTGAAGCAAAAATGTCATCACCATATTATTTAAATGCTTCATTTGTGCTTATAAGTTTATCGATATCATTAAAAGCTGCGTTTTTTCCTCTTTACAATTGGCTTCCAAGAGCACATAGTAGTGCACCAAGAGTTGTTTCGGCATTGTTATCAGGTTTATTAATTAATATAGGACCTTATTATTTTATGAAGATTTATAATATTTATGATGAGTCTCAATATTTATATCTATTTAAATATATGGGTGTGTTCACTTTGGTTTTAGCTGGAATTATGGCTTTTTCTCAAACTAAAATAAAAAGAGTATTAGCATTTTCAACAATATCACAAATGGGTCTTATTGTATATTTATTTTCTACACTTGATTCAAAACAGGTATCGCTTACGGTAGCACTTATAAATCATAGTTTGATTAAATTTTTATTATTCATATCAACTTTATATGAGTTACCATTTTATTTTGGACTTATTATGTTAAGTGGAGTACCTCTTTCTTCGATGTATGTTACAAAATCAATGGGTGGAATATCGTTGCAAAGTTATTTTTTCACTTTCTTAACAATGGCATATATTATAAAGGCTTTTAAGATGCAAAGAAAAGATATAATAGATAGAAAAAAATTATTAAAGATGAATAGGAGAATGTATAAAAAATTAAATAGATGTAAAGATGACAGCATAAAAACTAAATTTAATAATAAAAATATAGTTTTTTTTATATTAATTTCAACAATATCGATAGTAACCTTATATGAATATTTTAATTTAGATTTGAAAATAAAATTATTCGATTTTTTAATATATCCAATTTTAATAATTTTAGCTTTTTATATTCAAAGATTTTCAAAATATAAGATATTTAAATATATAAAAAATATAAATCCAAGCTTTAAAGATGCAATATTCATGTTACTTTTATTTTTGAGTATGATGGTAATATCTATAAAACCTTGACAATAGCATGTGCTAGTAGTATATTAAAAATGAAAATAAAATAAATCGCTAGGGGGGCTTTAGCTGAGACACTTTATGTGAACCCTTTGAACCTGTCAGGTTAATACCTGCGTAGGGAAGCAAATTTTAATGCAAAATTTACCTCCAAGCGATTAGACTTTTTAGGGAGGTTTTTTTATGCCAGAATTAAATGCAAATTTCTTTGAAGCTTTCAAAGAATTTAAATTAATAACCATAGTAATTTTAGCTGTATTAGTATTAATAGCAATACTTGGTTCATTAAAAAAAGAAGAAAATAAGTTTGATACAAGAATGATGGTTTATGGTGGTCTTTGTATATCTTTAGCTTTTGTACTTTCGTATATTAGAATATTTCATTGGCCTCAAGGCGGTAGTATAACACCTGCTAGTATGTTACCTCTTGTAATTTTTGCTTCGATGTTTGGTGTTGTTCCTGGTATTATAGCTGGAATTGCATCGGGATTTTTACAATTAATACAAGATCCATATATTGTACACTGGGCGCAAGTACTTTTAGATTATCCTCTAGCTTTTGGTGCAATTGGGATTGCAGGAATGTTTAAAAAGAATCTTGCTTTAGGAGCTTTAGTTGGTGGTTTTGGTAGAATGTTTTTCCATTTTCTTTCAGGTGTTATATTCTTTGGTCAATATGCACCAGAAGGTATGAGTCCTTATTTGTATTCACTTATGGTAAATGGAATACTTATTGGTACAGAAACCTTAATATGTGTACTTATAGCAATGGTACCACAATTTAAAGCTATGAGTAAAAGAGTATCAGCATAACAAATGATTTGATTAAATAATATGATGATTAATATGAGTATTTATTACAAATAAATTACTTATTATAGATATTAGAAGCTATCCATAAATTTTATGGATAGCTTTTTTATTAAAATATAATCCATCTGAGCTTTATAATGACTTTTAAAAGCTTTATTACAAGTTTAGAGCTTTTTTATAAGGGGTAAATTAATATGTATGGAAGATGATACGAATTATAAGTAAGATACATATTAATCGTGTTTAAATTTATATATTTATAGGTCGCTTTGTATTAAAAATAGGAATATGGAAGTATATTTATAGGAGAAGAGGGAGTCGATAAATAAAGTGGATATTGTTAAAAGGAAGAAAAATTAGTGTGGGGTTGGTGATCTAAATGGTTGAGAAGAAGAAGAATAAGGACATTAGAGTAGTTCCTATAAAAGAACTGGACAGTGGAATGATACTTATGGAAGATTTAATTGATGTTGGTGGTGTTATACTTCTAAAAAAAGGGTTTAAAATTTATGATATTGAAAAAGTATTATCTTTTATAAAAAGTCATGAATTTGAAACTGATTCAATATTAGTTGAAGTCTTAGAAAAAACAATGGAAGATTATCATGAAGAAGATATTAATAAATTCAAAAAGGGTTTTTATACTGTAAAAAAAGAAATGATTGATGAAGTTAAAAAAATCATGTTCAAAGAGGAAATAAAAAAAGAAGAAATGGAAGATATGATAGACGAAATATTACAATCAGCAGAAGGTAGATTAAATGTATTCCAATTACTTCAAAAAATAAGAGAAGAAAATGACGCTATTTATTCTCATTCTTTTGATCTTATGTTAGTAAGCCATTCTATTGGTAAATGGATAGGATTTAATAAAGAGAGATTAAAAGAACTTTCTTTATCAGCATTACTTTCGGATATAGGTAAAGTAAAAATTTCTAGAAAAATCATAGAAAAAACTGATAAACTTACAAAAGAAGAAGAATTAGAACTTAAAAAGCATGTTGTACATTCTTTTGATATGGTTAAAAATTATACTTTTATGAATGATAGAATAAAAGAAGGTGTTTTATTCCATCATGAAAGATTTGATGGAACGGGTTATCCAAAAGGTTTTATAGGAACACAAATACCTGTATTTGCAAGAATAATAGCAATTGCAGATATATATACAGCTCTTATAGAGGATAGACCATATAGAAATAGAAAATCACCGTTAGAAGCAATAAAGATATTAGAATTAGATTATAAGGAAAAATTAGATATAGAATTTTTATATATATTTATGAGAAAAATAGCAGATAGATATATTGGTGCAAAAATTAAATTAAATGATGGAAGAAAGGCAGAAATAGTATTCTTCCCAAGATTCCATATTTATAGACCTGTTATAAAATTAGATACTGGAGATATAATAGACCTTTTAAGTGAGGAAAATAAATCTATAGAAATAGTTGATTTTATATAATATAAAATAGTAAAAAACTATCTTAAAATAAAAAATATTTTAAGGTAGTTTTTTTTATTTTGATTAAAATGTATAACGAATATTGCTAATATTTTTTTTATTTGATATTATTAATTCGTGTAATTAAAAATAGATACAAAAGTTTCAAAGTTTTTTATTAAAGGGATTAATTAAAGAGGGCAAAATAAAAAAGGAGGAGCAGTATGAAAGCAAAAAAATCAATTAAGTTCAAATTTAATTTGTTAATAGTATCACTATGTTTGTTTATAATCATTGGGATGCTATTTTTATCACTTAATTTTATCAAAAAATCTGTGACGACACAGATGAAAAATGATGGACTTGTAATGGCTAGCATAATAGAAGAATATATAGAAGATATAGATATA
Organism: Peptostreptococcaceae bacterium AGR-M142; assembly: GCA_045345765.1. Classification (GTDB taxonomy): domain Bacteria; phylum Bacillota; class Clostridia; order Peptostreptococcales; family Peptostreptococcaceae; genus JAOARY01. The sequence goes on along the minus strand of CP148265.1, from coordinate 1,023,851 downwards.
ACAAAGGATGAGGGTATAAAGACCACTAATGAAGTAATTAAAGAGATGATGTTTAATTTTAATAAAGAATTAAAATACATATCGGTTGAAAATACTAATATGGAAATCATAGCGCATAATGAAAAACAAAAATTAGGTCTGGTAGAAACTGATGCTAGATTCAAAGATGTTATAAGAAATGAAGAACCTTTAGCATTTGAGTTTGAAAGAAAAGATGAAAATGGAAATGGAAATGGTCAGTGGGTTTATAATGTCAGTGTACCACTTTATGATATCAATAGTGATAAAGTAATCGGAATTGTTGATGTTGGAATAAGCTTAGATGATATGTATATAAAGATTAAAGAATCAATGATTAATGTACTATTATTTGCATCTGCTGTATTACTAATAGCAATTGGTATTGGTGTGTTTTCAGCTCATTTAGTTACTAAGAATTTAAAGGAACTTATGAATAAATCAAAATCTTTAGGTGATGGAGATTTAACAATAGAATTTAATATAAATAGTAAGGATGAGTTTGAGGAATTAGCAAATATTCAAAATAGGACAGTGCAGAAGTTAGAAAGTTTAATATCTAGTGTAAAACAATCAATACTGTCCATAAGTGAAATGTCAAATACATTAAATGCTTCAAGTGAAGAAGTTTCTGCATCTATGGAGGAAATAGCAGGCTCATCAGATAGTGTATTAAATAGTGTATCGAATCAAAATAATAGTATAGTAAAATTGCATGAAAATATAGATGATTTAAAAGATATATTAGAAATGATATATAAAGAAGGTAAAGATTTATTAAAGAGTAGTAATTTGATAGAAGAACATGCTATTAAAGGTTCAAAGGAAACTAATTTACTTATAGAGGAAGTAAATGAAGTACAGTTATCATTTAAATATGTAAATGATAAAATTAAAGAACTATCTTCAAGTGTTGAAGAGATAACAGAAATAACAAATGTTATAAATTCTGTTGCAGGTCAAACTAATTTGCTTGCACTTAATGCATCAATAGAGGCAGCAAGAGCAGGAGAAGCTGGAAGAGGATTTTCTGTTGTAGCAGAAGAAATAAGAACTTTAGCTGAACAAGTTTTATTATCTTCAGATAATATAAATAATATAGTAGGCAAAATAAGTTCTCAAACTAAGGATGTTTTTGAAACTTCAAATAATGCATATACTAAGATAAAAGATGAAACAGTATCAATAGAAGGTTCGGTAGAGACTTTTAAAGGAATATTAAATGAGGTTACTAATCTAACACCAAAGGTAGATGTTGTTTATGATAGTATCAAAAAGTCACTTGATATAAAAGACATTGTACTTTTAGAGATTGATGAGATTAGCAATTCTGCTAATGTTGTTACAGAATCAGTTCAAGATATAACAGCTTCAATAGAGGAACAAACATCAATGACAGAAGAATTAAGTGCATCAATAGAAGAACTTTCTGCAATGCAAGAGGAATTAACAAGAGAAAGTGATCAATTTAAAACAAGAGATTAAGATTTATATTAAATTGATTAACTCTATATAATATAAATAAGGGGCTGTCGCACTAAAAATTAGTGTGACAGTTTTTTTTTGCAAAAAAATAAATCTCACACTCGAAAGAGCGAAAGATTTATAGTAAAATTAATATATGACCAAATACATTAATTTACATAAAGATTATACCTTAAATCGAGGAAGTTATCAACTAAAACTTCCATTAAATATTGAGTATTTGATTCCAACTAATGATTCGGTGCGTTTGCTAAGTCAATTTGTAGAGGAGATGGATTTATCAGATTTGTATTCGACTTATTCCCGACTAAGGGAAAATAAGGCTACGCCTCGTCAGATGTTGAAAATTGTACTCTATTCTTATATGAATCGCTGTTATTCTTCACGTGAAATGGAAAGTTCGTGCAAACGAGATGTTAATTTTATGTATCTTTTAGAAGGTGCTTCACCTCCAGATCATTCAACTTTTGCTAGATTTAGAAGTATTCATTTTGCTCCTTGTTCGGAGTGAATTATGGCAGAAATGGTGAATTTTCTTTATGAAATTGGAGAGGTTTTAGGTGATTCTATATTTATTGATGGTACTAAAATAGAAGCTTGTGCTAATAAATATACTTTTGTCTGGAAAAAAAGTGTTTCAAAAAATTTAGATAAATTATTAAAAAAAATAAGTATTTTTATTGCTGAATGTGAAGAATTTTACGGAATAAAGCTTATATACAATAATAAAGTAAAAATAAAACATATAAAAAAGTTACGTAAAAAATTATATGAGATTAAAGAAAATGCAAATATAAATTTTGTATATGGTAAAGGTAAAAGAAAAAATCCTATTCAGCGTTCAATTGAACAGATAGAACATTATATTTGTAAGTTAAAAGAATATACAAAAAAATTTATACATGCGGTAAACGTAATAGCTATTCAAAAACAGATAAAGACGCAACTTTTATGAGAATGAAAGAAGATGCTATGAAAAATGGACAACTAAAACCAGCTTATAATGTACAACATGGAGTAGATTCTGAATATATAACATGGCTTAGTATTTGTAATCAAACAACTGATAATGGAACATTAATCCCATTTATAAAAAGAATGGAGAATTTCTTGTACTTTCAAATATTTTAAAATAGTTGCAGATGCAGGTTATGAAAGTGAAGAAAATTATGTTTTTATTAAAAATAATATGCAACTAGCATTTATAAAACCATTGAATTATGAAATATCAAAAGCAAGAAAATATAAAAATAACATAGGTAAAATAGACAATATGAAATATGAAAAAGCTGATGACTACTATATTTGTGAGAATAATAAAAAACTGAAAATAAATAAAATAATAAAAAGAAAAAGTAAGACAGGTTATATAAGTAAAAAAACTATTTATACTTCTGAAGATTGCAAAAATTGTGCATATAAAAGTAATTGTATACAAGGATACAGTAAAAAACCACTTGAAGAAAGAGTTAAAAATATTGAAACTTCAAAGTTATTTAATAATCTAAGAAAAGAAAATTTAGAAAGAATTATAAGCGATGAAGGTTACATGTTAAGAATGAATAGGAGTATTCAAGCCGAAGGCTCTTTTGCACAGATAAAACAAGATATGGGGTTTAGAAGATATTTAAGCAAGGGAAATGATAATGTTTTATCCGAAAGTGTATTATTAGCAATGGCTCACAACATAAATAAATTACATAATAAAATACAATCAAATAGAACTGGAACTCATCTATTTGGATTAAAAAAAGAAGCATAATTTTTAAATTTTATAATAAAAAAAGCCTTAAAAGTAAAAGGCTTATTAAAGTGCGTCATTTTTAATTAATAAATTATTCTTTAATACTATTTTTTTATGAAACAAAAAAACGCTGTCGCGTCAACATAATTTTTTTATGTTAATGCGACAGCTCCTTAAAATAAAAAGATTGGGATTTTTTGTCCTAATCTTTTTTATATATTAGTTTTTGAAATATCTATTTAATAAACCTTCGAAAGCACAACCATGTCTAGCTTCATCTTTACAATAAGTATTTTGAAAAATTTTTTGTAGTTAAATAAAACATAAGAATTATTAATCAATTGTATTTTTTATGCTGTTTTTATAGATTATACTATCAATTTTCATAGTTCAAGAACTTGCAAGTGTTCAGTATTATAACATCAATTATTTTTTTTTAGTTATTTCAAGTAGTACTGAACTATCCACAGAATATATTTGTTATTTTGGTTATTTTTTAATGTTGGAATTTGGAGTGTCATAATTAAATTCTAATTTGATTATTTAGAAATTATAGGAAGTGTTAGTTTGATGAATATTTTATTATATAATTTTATATTATAACTGTAAGTATAAATGATTATACTTAGTGATTAGTTAATGAATTTGAAAAACGACATTGCTTTTCAAAGGTTTGAATGATACAATAGTATAGATTAATAAGAGGAGTAGAACTTATGTCTAAAAAAGGTGGAAAAAGAAAGGGTTCGGGTAGAAAAAAAATAGGAAAATTGATAAATATAAGAATAGAAAATGAAATATTAGATAGAATAGAAATGAATATAGAAGGAATAAATAGAGCAGAGAAAATAAGAAAATGTTTAAAGAGAGGGTTGGAAAAAGATATGTGTAAGTTGAATCAAAAAATTAAAGCTATAAGTCTTTTTTCTGGTGCAGGTGGATTTGATATAGGTTGTTTTTTAGCGGGTATTGATGTAGCTGTATCTACAGATATCGAAAAAGATTGCATAGAAACATTAAAGATTAATGATAAATTTAAAGATACAAAAATAATACATGGTGATTTACATAACATAGAAAGTAAAGCGTTCAAGACATTATTAGATAGTGTTAACTATGATAAATTTATAGTTATAGGTGGAGCTCCTTGTCAACCATTTTCTAAAAATGGATATTGGGTTGGAAATAAAAGTAGGAGAGGTATAAATGACCCGCGAGCTAAATTAGTAAATGAGTATTTGAGAGTAATACAAGATTTAAAACCTGATGGATTTGTATTTGAAAATGTAGAAAGTTTATTACATCCAACTAATAAAATACTTGTGGATGAATTTATAAATATTATTGAAGATGAAGGTTATAATTATAAAATTATAAAAGCAAATGGAATACATTATGGTGTTCCTCAAAAAAGAAAGAGATTATTTATTATAGGGACGAAGGGAACTTTTAAGTCAGATGAACCATTAAAAACACATGGTACAGAAAATGAAATTAAGAAAAATCCTCAATTGCTTCCGGTTGTGACGGTTGGTGAAGTTATGTCAGAATATGACAAGCCGGAGTATTTTGAACCAAAAGAAGTGGTTGTAGGTAAATATGCAGATGATTTAAAAGAAATTCCGCCTGGTATGAATTATAAAGCATTAACAGAGTGGGCTGGGCATCCTAATCCTAAATTCGTTGCAGATAAAAAATTTTGGAATTTTTTGTTAAAACTATCGCCTGATATTGCGTCATGGACTATAACAGCACAACCAGGTCCATGGATAGGACCATTTCATTGGAATTCTAGAAGATTAAGAGTTCCAGAAATAGCAGCTATTCAGACGTTTCCGAAAGGATATAACTTCTATGGTAATAGAAGTTCTATACAAAAACAGATAGGAAATGCAGTTCCACCTCTTATGGCTAAAGCGATGATTGAATTTGTTAAACAAAGTTTAGAATAAGGAGCGTTAAGTATGATAAATGTAGTTAGTATATATTCTGGTGGAGGAGGAATCGATTTAGGTTTTCATAAAGCAGGATATAACATTATTTACTCTACTGATGTATGGGATATAGCATGTGAAACATTAAAAGAAAACACTAGTAGCAGTAAGGTTGAATGTATGGATATTAGAGAAGTTAATTTTAAAAAAATAGCTAGTAAAAATAAAGTTGATGTTTTAGCTGGAGGACCACCATGTCCAGCTTATTCAAAATCCAGATTTTACCTCAAGGGTAAAAAAAGAGCATTAGAAGATGAAAATTCATTTACACTTTATGAATATTTTAGAGCACTAAAAGAGTTAAATCCAAAAATATTTTTCTTTGAAAATGTTCATGGATTTGTGTTCAAACCACATCAAGCAGCATTTGATTTGCTTCAGGAAAAAGCAGAAGAATTAGGATATGATATTAGTTATGAAGTTATTAATTGTGCGGATTATGGAGTGCCACAGACAAGACAAAGATTTATTTGTATTGGAGTGAAAAAAAATTTTCAGAAAAAATTTAAATTTCCACAAAAAACTAATTACAATCCTAAAAAATATAGTCCTATTTTACATGATAATATGAAACCTTGGGTCACTTGTAAAGATGCTATTAGTGATTTAGATATTGATTTACCAGAAGATGAGAAAATGGTAGCTGGTTCAAAACACAAAGATTTATTGAAACTTATTCCTCCAGGAGATAATTATTTATATTTTACTAAGGAGAGAGGATATCCTAATCCAATTTTCAAATGGAGGTCTAGATACTGGTCGTTTTTATTAAAATTATCACCAGATAGACCATCGTGGACAATACAAGCAAGTTTTTCTAATAATATGGGACCGTTCCACTGGAAGAATCGATTTTTAAGAATAAGTGAAATAAAACGAATTCAAACATTTGAGGATAGTTACAAATTAGTTGGAGATTTCAAAGAACAGTGGAGACAGATAGGAAATGCAGTTCCGCCATTGTTGGTAGAAAAGATTGCGTTTGAAATAAAAAAACAATTTTTTAATTTTTAGCAATACTAAATGGTTCTTTGTCAAATGGCGTTGGTGAAGAAATTTAGCAAGAATATAATGTAATCTTTGAAGGTAGTATGAAAATGAAAAAACTCATTTTTATACTATTTTTATTTATGTTTTTAATTTTTTAAATATATGTTTTGAGTTTATATATAAGTTTGACTCTAGTAAATTTATATTTTTTTATGCTAAATAAGATTTTTTGATAAAGATTATAAGTTGTTCCTAATTCTTGATAAAAGCTAAGGAATTTATTTATTATATCTAATTCGCATAAGCGATTTTTAAAAGAATGCCTATAATAATAATCTTTGAAATTTAGATTATATGAATTTTAAAGAAATAATTTCTAATATTTTTTTAGCATCATAAGCAATGGATAACTTCATATTATTAGTAATAAAACAATTATCTTTAACAATATTAGTTTTTAAAGTAAAAGTTGAACTACAGTGTTTACAATAAAAATGTTGCTTACGAAAATTTAAATAAGTTTTGAAAATAGAAACATTTGGCAATGGAATATTAGAAGTTTTGAAGTCATACTTTATAATATTTAAATTAAAAATATGCTCACAATTATAGCAAGCATGAGGGCTATAGATAAGTATAGCAAGAAAAAATTTATAAGTTATATTATTTATTTTTTATTAATACAAAATTTTTCATCAAAAATCAAATTTTTTTCTTTTGAATTTAGTAAATTTATTATAGAATTATTATTAGACATTTAGCTCACTCCTTAATGTGGTTTTATGCGATTACATTATACAAGGAATTTGTGCTAAATGTCTATTTTTTGTAGAATAATAAGTGTTGGATATTTCACCAACACCAAAAATACTAAATTTAGTATTGCTATTTTCTTATAAAAAATTATGTCATGTTAATTTAAAAAATATGCATTAGATGTTATAATTTATATAGTTATTCTAGTGGAGGGGATTAAGTATATGTTTTATCAAGCGAAGGCAGATGGAAAAATTGAATATGGTAATGAGCCAACAACTACAAATTTTGGAGAACAACAAGAAATACTAAAAACTGCAATAATATCCAATGGATGGGAAATAAAAGAAGAAATAACTACAGGGAAACCTTACACAATCAAAGTGAAAAAAGGAGAGTATGAATATAAGTTATCTATTTATTATTGGAGAATAAGTAATGGTGGAAAAAGTAGAAGTGCTACAGAAAAAAGAATACAAATAGGTACGAATATTCAATTTGTAGATAAAGAAAGTGATAATCATAAAATATTATTACTGGGTATTTATAGGAATGAAGAAAACTCAATAATTGTTGGATGGGATGTTGATGAAAATAGGAATCATGGTTCATCTAAATCTTGTCAAATAGATGTAAGTGCAATTGCAAAGGCTATGGTAATTGGATTTGCAAAATATGAAAAATCCAATGGAAGTATAGCTTATGCATTTAAGCCGGAATTTTTTTACTATTATTTAAACAATATTGAAAATTTATTTGAAGATGAAGGAATAGAATTATCAGAATCATATATAGAGCAAACAGTTTTACCTGAAATTGATAAAGATTTCAATAGAATTATATTTGGAGCACCTGGAACGGGAAAAAGTTATAAACTTAAACTTGAAAGTGAAGGAGATGGAATTAATATTGGATGTTTCAAAAAACAGAATATTAAAAGAGTAACATTTCATTCTAATTATTCTTATTTTCAGTTTGTGGGAAGTTATAAGCCTAAACCAATATATAATAAAACTGTAACATCAGAAAATAATGTAAGTTATATGACTGACAGTGTTGCAGATTGTATTGAAGATTATAACAGTAGCGCAGATATTACTTACGAATTCATACCGGGTCCATTTTTGGAAGTGTTAGTTAAAGCGATGGTAGACTATGAAAATGGAGATAGTTGTAATAACTATTTATTAATTATTGAAGAAATAAATAGAGCAAATGTTTCGGGTGTATTTGGAGATGTTTTTCAATTATTGGATAGAGATGAGAATGGCAAAAGTGAATATAATATTGCAGTATCAGATGATATGAAGGTTTATTTAGCAAAGAAGGGAATAAAAAATCCAAATGAATTATATATTCCACCAAATTTTTATATATGGTGTACAATGAATAGTGCTGACCAAGGAGTATACCCATTAGATACAGCATTTAAAAGAAGATGGAATTTTGAATATATAGGAATTGATGAAAATGATTATGAAATAGATAAAATAAAGGTTACTATTAATGGCTATGGTCTGTGTTATTGGAATAAATTTAGACAAGTTTTAAACAATCATTTAGTACTTGAGCATAATGTTAAAGAAGATAAATTAATAGGACCATTTTTTATTAAAAAAGAGAATTTAGAAGAGAAAAAGTTTGAATATGTATTTATAAACAAATTATTAATGTATCTTTCTGAAGATGTATTTAAACATAACAAAGGTGCTTTATTTGGAGAGAATAAAACTTTAACTCAAATATACAAATCTTTTAAAGATGGTGATAAAATTTTTGATGGATTAGATGAAAATGAGTTCTGTGTTAAAAATGATACTACAGAAAATGAAGAAGAGTAGGTGATATATATGAAACCTATTTTTCTGAAAGAATTAGAGAAATATAGTAAACAATTTCTTCGGAATAAAATATCAATTGAGGATGAAGAGTTCGAAAATTTTGAAAAGCAATTATTTCAAAAAAAAGTTATGGAGTATAGAAATGGTAAATACTCATTTAAATATGTAGGGATATTAACTTTTAAAGAACGACTGATATTTGTTTTCCCTAAATATATTAGTGTTTCTAATTTAAACTATAATCAAAAAATTAAGAGTATAAAGTTAATTATTGATGTATTAAGAGTTTATTCAGGGGAATCTATTTATGAAGAGGACCTTCAAATGCTTGGAAATATTAATGTGAATAATGAGTTTAGCTATTTATCAGCGATAAATTATTTCATAGAAGATTACTTAGAGTATGGCTTATATCATAGTGAAAATAAAGAATTTATTTTAAATGGTAGTGGGGAGATAAATTGGCAGAAAACAATAGATGAACAAACAGCTTTCATATTTAATAAAAAACCTGTTTATTTAGATTTTTATACTATTGATACATCGATAGATGATGAAAATTATATTAGAGTTGTTCATAAATTCATAATGAATAAGTGTAATTATTTTTTGCAAAAAACTGGACTTATTGATTTGCTTGAGATGCCAATAATAAGATTTCATATCGAGGAAGATAGCCTTGGAGATATTAATTTTATTATTAGAAAAATAGATAATGAATTAAATTTTGAATATGGAGATAGAAAACAGCGATTACTAAAAGTAATGAGAAATTTCTTACTAAAAGATAGTTCGCCTTTATCCCTAAATTCTGTAAGATTTTTTGGTACCAAATATTTTAATAATGTGTGGGAGAATGCATGTGCTTACGTTTTTTATCATGATAAAAGATTATTAGAACATATTACAAGACCGAAATGGAGTAATTTCAAAAAAGTTGATGATAATAAAGAAACTTTAAGGCCTGATATACTTCTTAAGATTCAACATCTAGGTATAAATAGGTTTCTAATTTTAGATGCTAAATATTATGATATTGAATTTGTAAATGGAAAAATATATAAAAATCCTGGTATAGGTGATATTATTAAGCAGTATATGTATCAACAGGCATTAAATTATTACATAGAAGGACAAGGATGTATTATTAGTAATGTGTTATTATTCCCAACTATGGGTGATGATTTTGAATTATTTGGAAAGGTTACACTTGATTTTATAAATAATTTAGAAGACATAGTACTTATGTATTTACCAGCTACTAAAATCTTAACATTATATTGTAAATGTAAAAAATTAGACTTAAATCTGCTGAATTATTTTTTTAATGAACTAGATAAAGCAGATAATGATAGTAATATTGTTAATTTTTAAAGTTAGTAATTTAAAATTATTGAGTAGTGTAATAATTTTATGTTTTTATATATTAAAGAAAATGCCAAGGGGTTGTTAAGCTAAAGTTTAGTGTGATAGTTTTATAGTAAAATTAACACAAAATGAAATATATTAATTCACACAAAACTCATATAAAATCAGCTTATAATATATAACATAGTATAGATTTTGAATATATAATTTAGCCTAGTGTTTGTAATCAAATAACGGATAATGAAATATAAATTTCGTTTATAAAAAAGAATGGAGTATTTTGCATTTTAAAATAATTGAATTATGAAGTATCAAATTTTATGAATAAAAAAATCCTTTTTAAGGATTTTTTTATTCATAAACACTTTTTTTATATTAGTTTTTGAAATATCTATTTAATAAACCTTCGAAAGCACAACCATGTCTAGCTTCATCTTTACACATTTCATGAACTGTATCATGTATAGCATCTAAGTTTAACTTCTTAGCTTTAGTTGCTAAATCTTTTTTACCCATACAAGCTCCATGTTCTGCATCTACTCTCATTTGTAAGTTCTTTTGAGTTGAATCAGTAACTACTTCACCTAATAATTCAGCAAATTTAGCAGCATGTTCAGCTTCTTCAAATGCTATTCTCTTATAAGCTTCAGCTATTTCAGGGAATCCTTCTCTATCAGCTTGACGACTCATTGCTAAGTACATACCTACTTCAGTACATTCTCCTAAGAAATTTTGTCTAAGTCCTTCTATTATTTCTGGATCTACATCTTTAGCAACTCCTATGAAATGTTGGTCAGCCCATGATTTTTTGCTATCATCTTGAACTATGAATTTGTCAGCTGGAGCTTGACATTGTGGACATTTTTCTGGAGCTTCATTTCCTTCGTGAGTATAACCGCATATAGTACATATAAATTTTTTCATTATAAAAACCCTCCTGTTATTTTAAAAAATTTAAATATTATTTTACTAAGTAACAATGATTATCATTGTTATTATATTGTATTCGTTTTTTATTTGTAATGATTACAATATTAATTATATATATGATTTAGGTTTTTGTCAACAAAAAACTAAAAAAAATTTTTATTATTTTAAAATAGGGTATAAAGCTAATTGAACTATATTTAGATTGAATAATGTGAAAAAATTTTTATTATATAAATGAGGAGGGGTTTTTGTGGGGTTTAGCGATATAAAGTCAGAACCTAAACTTAGAGATTTTAAAGAAATAATGAATTTTAGACGTTCAGTTAATTTTTTTGATAAAAGTAAGTATTTAGATCAGAAGGTATTAGAAGATATAATTAACATGGCAACATACTGTCCTTCGTGTTTTAATTTACAACCTTGGGAGATTATTGTTGTAAAAACTAAGGATTCAAAAGAAAAATTATATGAAGCTTGTAAACAAGATAAAGTATTAGATGCCCCAATTACAATAGTTGTAGTAGGAGAAAAGTATGGATATAGAAGAGATAATCCTATATGGGATGAAAAAATAAGGCTTAATAAACTAGATGAAGATTCAGCAGAAAAAACTATAGGTTATTGTGAAAATAGATTGTTTACAACAGAGGAAAAAAGAACTGCTTTTGCAGCTAGAAATTCTTCATTATTTGCAATGTCTATAATGTATAGTGCAAAATACTATGGAGTAGATTCTCATCCAATGATAGGCTTTGATGAAGATAAGGTAAAAGAAATATTTAATATTGATGAAGATAAGATAGTTACAATGCTTATTGCCTTGGGATATAAAGATGAAACAAAGGAATTAAATGAAAGAGAACTTAGATATAATTATGATGAAATAACTACAGAGTTTTAATAAATATTGATTGGAATTAAAGATAAAAAAAGATGAGTTTAGATATTTGATTATTAAATATCTAAACTCATTTTTTTTAAATATTTTATTTTGTTTTTTCCAAGAATGAAGGATGTTATTAAATGTTTAGATTCAGAAGTTGATATTACTTTTCTAATGTCTTCTATAAAACTATATTCAACAGGAATTATTAAATTCCCGTTTTTATCAAAAATGCCATGCTTTTGAGAGGATTTTGCAACAATGAAATTGCTAAAATTTAGTGAATATAAGTTATCATAAATAGGTTCTATTATAATCTCACCATTTGTATTTGCAAGTCCAACCTTATCATCTTTTGATATAAAAAATAAATTATCATTGTAATTTTTTTTATGTTTGTAGTCTAAAGTTTTGAATAAGCTACCATCTTCATTAATTATTTTTATAGAATTATCCATTTTAATTAAATATTTATTTTTAAATTCATAAATATTAAATTTAGAAAAAGGAATTATAATATTATTTTGTTTATCTACAATAGAGTATTCTTCTTTATCATTTCTAACTAACAAATGTTTTTTATTTTCAGTAGGAAGGATATAATTATATGAAATTTTAATGTGATTTTCTTTATCAAAACTTTCATATACAACATTTGAATTATCATATTTATCTCTAACATAGTAAGTAAAAGCATCATCATAAAGTTTCTTAAAAGAATTTTCATTATTGTTTATAATAATTTCTTTTTTAGAATTTAGAATTATAAAACCTTTGTCTTTTTTTATATAAAAATAATTTAGTTTATTATTCTCATTGAGTTTAAAATAAAAGTGATTATATTTAAAAGGATATAAAAGATTATTGTTAGAGTCTATTGCAGATTTCTTATTATTTTTTGTAACATAAGCATAGTCATAATAAAACATTTCTGCGAAATCATATTCAGGTTGGATGGTTATATTACCTTTTTCATTGAAATAACCCCATTTGTCATTAATGCTAAAAGGAAAAAGTCCTTTATACCAAGTGCCAGTAATTTCATCTGCGATAGGTTCGAAGATAATATTACCCATATAATCGTAAAGACCATATTTGTTATCCAATTCAAAAATATAAAATAATTTGCCTAAATTAGATTTAGTTTCTTTGATATTATTGCATTTTAATTCTTTTATGATACTACCATCTCTTTTAATTATTTTATAATTATTAGAAGTATTCTTAAAAAGATAATAGCCATTATAATAACTTAGAACACTACCATTATTCGTATCAAATAATATATTAAAATCAAAATCAATTAATTTACCTGTGCGTCTAAGATTATTTTTATTTTGAGTTAATACTAATAATGTATTATCTTCAGTGATATAATAATCACCTTTTTCTATTTTTTTATCAATTATTTGAAGTGAAGAATCAGATTCCAACTTAGTTTTTGTACATCCTAATAAAAAAATCATTATAAAGATGTTAAGAACAAAAAAGTATTTTTTCAAATTAAGTGCCTCCTATACAGATTGTTTTTTTGAAATTAATTAATTATTTTTATATAGCTATTTTTATTTTCTTTAATAATTATTATTTTGATTAAATTTTCGGATTCTATATCTGTTTTTGATTTTTGTATATAATCAATAAAGTCATATTTAATTGGTATTATGGTTTTTCCCTTTATATTTAAAACCCCTTCTTTATTATTAATTTCTGCAATCAGAAAATCACTAAAATTTGGATGGAATAAATCATCATAGATAGGTTCTAGTATAATCTCAGCATTTGTATTTGCAAGTCCAATCTTATCATCTTTTGATATAAAAAATAAACTATCATTATATGCTCCATCAAATTTGTAGTCTAAAGTTTTGAATAAGCTACCATCTTGATTTATTATTTTTAATGAATTATCCATTTTGATTACATATTTATTTTTAAATTCATCGATATTAAATTTAGAAAAAGGAATTATAATATTATTTTGTTTATCTACAATAGCGTATTCTTCTTTATCATTTCTAACGAGTAGATGTTTTTTATTTTCAGTAGGCAGAATATAATTATATGAGAATTTAACGTGATTTTCTTTATCAAAATTTTCATATACAACATTTGAATTATCATATTTATCTCTAACATAGTAAGTCAAAGCATCATCATAAAGTGTCTTAAAAGAATTTTCATTATTGTTTATAATAATTTCTTTTTTAGAATTTAGAATTATAAAACCTTTGTCTTTTTTTATATAAAAATAATTTAGTTTATTATTCTCATTGAGTTGAAAATAAAAGTTATTATATTTAAAAGGATATAAAAGATTATTGTTAGAATCTATTGCAGATTTCTTATTATTTTTAGTAACATAAGCATAGTCGCAGTAGAACGTTTCTGCGCAATCATATTGTGGTTTTATAATTATTTTTCCATCTTCATCGAAATAACCCCATTTGTTATCAACTCTAAAAGGAAAAAGACCTTTCTTCCAAGCTCCTAGAATCTCATCAGCAACAGGTTTGAATATGATATTTCCTTTATAATCCAAAAGACCATACTTATCATTTGATTTAAATATATAAAATAATTCTCTTGATTCTGAAAATCTTCCATGTATATCATCACATTTAAGTTCTTTAACAATAGTACCGTCTTTTTTTATTATTTTATAATTATTAGAAATATCTTTAAAAAGATAGTGACCTTTATAGTATTTTTGGATATCACCGCCATTACCATCAAATAAAATATTAAAATTAAAATCTAGCAATTTTCCTTTGTATTTTCGAGTTTTATCTATTTGAGTTTTTAATAATAAAGTATTTTTTTCAGTTACAAGATAATGACCTTTTTCTATTTCTGTATCAATTATTTGAAGTGAAGAATCAGATTCCAAATTAGTTTTCGTGCAGCCTAATAAAAAAATCATTATAAAGATATTAAGAACAATAAAGTATTTTTTCAAGTTAAATGACCCCCTATACAGATTATTTTGTAAATAGTATAACATATAAGTAATTTACTGTTTCTTTTGTTCTTAAAAAAACATATAAAAACTATCAAAATTTCATCACATTTAAAATCTACAATATTATTAAGATAAAAATTTGGAGGTATTACTATGAATAAAAAAATTATTTTAATAATAACAATAATGATAGTATCTTTATCTGTTTTTACAAAATTATATTTTACAAATTCAAAAGCTGAAAGTGAAAATACAAATAATACATTTGAAAAAGAATTTAAAGTTACAAAACAGACTATTGAAAAATCATTTGAAACAACTGGGGTGATAAATTTAAATACTTATGATATTTCATTTGAGACACAGGGAATATTAGATAGTTTAAATGTTAAAATTGGTCAAACTATCCAAAAAGGAGATGTACTTGGTTCTTTGGAATCTAAAGATATATTAAATGAGTATAATACAACATTAAATTCATTAGATGAAGCAAAACTTAATTTACAAAAAACAAAAGAAGAAAGACAAAGAAGTCTTATATCTTTAGAAAATAATCTTATAAATTCCAAAAATGAATTAGATACTAAAAAAGAAGAATATGAAAATGCAATTGAAACAAAAGAGCTTTATTCACAAAATGAAATAGATGAATTAAAAGAAAATTATGAAGAAGCAAAAAGAGATTATGATTTGAAGAAAAAAGAATATGACTTTGAAACAAGTTCTAATATTGATTCAAAATTAGATAATTTATCAATAGAAAAAGCTAAAGACAAAGTAAAAGAAGCTAAAGAGGATCTTGATAATGTTAATCTAAAATCACCTATATCGGGAAAAATCGTTAATATAAATAAAAAAGAAGGAGAAAAGATATTAGAAGAAAATACATTTGTACAAATTGCATCTAATATGGAGATAACAACAGATATAACAGAACTTGATATATCTAAAGTTGTAATAGATATGGAAGTTGAAATTACTTTTGATGCCCTTATAAATCAAAAATATAAAGGAAAAGTAAAATCTATTTCAGAACTTGGAGAGCAATCAAATTCAGGTATAACAAATTATGAAGTTATAATAGAGATTTTAGGAGATACTTCTAAGCTTAAAGATTCTATGAATTGTAGTATAAAATTTTTATTGGAAAAAAAAGAAAATGTACTGTCAGTTCCTAAAAAAGCAGTGACTTATTCAAGAGAAAAAAAATCTATGGTTGTAACTTTGGTTGATGACGAAGGTCAAAAAAGCACAACAGAAGTTGAAGTAGGAATATCTAATGATTATCAAATAGAGATTATAAATGGTCTAAAGGAAGGTCAAAAGCTAATGGTTTTAGTTAATTTAAATTCAACAGATACTCAAAGGAAAAATACGATGATGATTCCGATGGGTGGCGGAAAGAAAAGAAACTAAGGAGGTAAATTATGCGAATAAGTGAATTATTTAAAAATGTAATGATAAATATCTTAGAAAATAAATTTCGAAGCATTCTTACCACTTTAGGAATAATAGTTGGTTGCGCCACTATAATACTTGTATTTGGAATAGGAGAACAATCAAAAAAAGAAGTTGAAGATAGATTTTCTTTTATAAATGCAAAAACATTGACTATTTCTGTAGATAGAGATTCTAATGAAAGTTTTACCAAAGAAGATAAGAATTATTTAGATGAATATAGTGACTATAAAGAACAGGTAGAACTTGTCTTATCTTCTTCAAAACAGATTTCGTATATGAATGATGGTTTATCACAAAGCGTTAAAGGTGTTAATAATCCTTATTTTGAAATATCTAATTTGATATTAGAAAGTGGTCGACTGTTTGAAGAAGATGATAAAAACTTAAATAAAAAAGTCGCAATAATTGGCTCAGATGTAAAGGATGAATTATTTGAAGGAGTAGATCCTATTTCTAAGATAATAACAATAGATGGAATCAAATTTGAAATTGTAGGAGTATTAGAAAGTAGAGGCTCAAGATTGGATGACCCAGTTGTATATCTGCCTTATGAAATTGCAAAATCATATGTTATTGGAAAAAACAGTTCACCAGAACTTATAATATCAGCCAAATCAATAAATGATATGGACAAATTAAAAAATGAAGTACTTGGTTTATTAAAAATAAGATATGATGATGAATTTTATAATATTAGAGATTTGGGGAGTATTGTAGAAACTGCAAAAGAATCAGCATCTGCAATGTCATTACTACTAGCTTCAATAGGTGCAATTGTACTTATTGTTGGAGGAATTGGGATAATGAATGTGTTATTTGTTTCTGTAAAGGAAAGAACCAAAGAAATAGGAACGCTAAAAGCATTAGGAACAACAAAAAGGGATATATTATTACAGTTCTTGATAGAATCAATAATAATAAGTTTAATAGGTGGAATTTTAGGTGTAATATTATCATTTATATTAGTACCTGCATTTGAAATGTTTGAAATGAAGATGATAATAACATATAAAGCTTATGTAATAGCGCTGTTATTTGCTGTATTAACAGGAAGTGTATTTGGTTATTATCCAGCATATAAGGCATCTGATTTGCCTATTATAGATGCTCTTAGATATGAATAGAGGTGTTAAGATGAATATTTTAATAGAGCTAAAAAAAATAAATAAAGAATATAAAATGGGACATAATATATTAAAAGTATTAAAAGATGTGGATTTAAAAATTTATGAAGGGGAGTTTGTTGCTATACTAGGGCCTTCTGGAAGTGGAAAATCAACATTAATGAATATATTAGGCTGTATTGATAAACCAACATCAGGAGAGTATTTATTTAATAGTGAAGATATAACTTATTTAGATGAATTTAAATTATCTAAATTTAGAAATGAAACGATTGGTTTTATATTTCAAAAATTTAATCTACTACCCAAGTATTCGACTTTAGAAAATGTTCAAATTCCATTACTTATAAGAGGTCAAACGAGAAAAGAGTCAAAGGATAAGGCATTAGAAAAATTAGATGAGGTAGGTCTTAAAGATAGAGTTAAACATAAACCCATTGAACTTTCAGGTGGACAACAACAAAGGGTTGCTGTTGCAAGGGCTTTAGTTACACATCCTAAGCTTTTATTAGCAGATGAACCTACTGGTAATTTGGATTCTAAGTCAGAGGAAGATATAATAAATTTATTTAAAAAATTAAATGAACAAGGACATACAATAATAATGATAACTCATTCAAAAGAAGTTGCATCTGTTGCAAAAAGAGTAATAACAATAAGAGATGGCTGTATAATTTAAGTGAAATAATTGAATATAAAAGAGGCGAACTAAAGTATTAAGTAAAAATATACTGTGTTGTAATAAAAACAAATGCAGTATATTTTTTTTGTTTTTTTTGTTTTTTTTATGTGAGAGCTTTTTATGTTATGAATAACAGTTGTTATATTCGAATAATAGTCCTTAAAGATTATATAAAATTAAAAAAAAGCTTGTTAAAATATACAGATGTACTTGTATATATAGCTTTTTAAAGTACTGGGGTTAAATAAAAAAATAAATAAAATAAAAAAAAGGATTTAAAAAATTAAGGGAGGAATAAAATGTCTATTAAAAAGAAGCTTTTAGTCATTATTATGTCTTTGATAGCGATTATTTTTACGGTTGTTACTGCTGTTGGGATAAATCTTACCAAAAACATAATATCTAAAAATGAGGAGGAAAAATATTTATTTCTAGGAAATGCTATTTATAAATCTATTGATGAAGAACTAGAAAAAGCAAAGATTGGTGTGCTTAGTATTTCTAATAATAAAAACATTGCTAAATTATTTTATGAAAGGGATAGACAAGGTCTTATATACGAAACAAACGATATTTACAATTCATTAAAATCAGAAATATCACAATTCCAATTTCATCTAAAGGATTCAACTTCATTTTTAAGACTACATAATTTAAATAAATCTGGTGATTCACTTAAAGCTTTTAGAAATACAGTAAATAAAGCAAATAAAGAAAAAACAATAGTTATGGGTATTGAAGAAGGCAAAGCTGGTTTTGGGCTTAGAGCTGTTACACCTGTCTATTATGAAGCAAAACATATTGGTAGTGTTGAATATGGACTTAATTTTTCGGCTAACTTTTTACAATCATTAAAAGAACAATTTGGTGGAGATTATTTTTTATATAACAATGAAGATAAACTAATTGCGTCAACAGGAAAAGAAGATGTATTTGAGGTAGAAAGAGAAGATGTAAAGAAGATATCAAATTCAAATATTCATACTTATATAGATGCACATTCTAAAAATGCACTTATATTCATACCTTTTAAAGATTATTCAGGAGATGAACAAGGATATATACAGGTTGTTATGGATAGAAGTAATAATGTAAATAATCTTCATAGATTAGGAAGGACTATGATATTTTTATTTGTGATTTCTTTTGTAGTGCTTATGATTGCTATTTTATATATAATAAAAATATCATTTAAGGATTTTGATAAATTAATAGAATCTGCTAAAAAAATAGCAAATGGAGATCTTACCAAAAAATCAAATATAAAAACAAAGGATGAAATAGGAGAATTATCTTATAGTTTCGATATTATGGTTGACAATCTTAGAAATTTAGCATTTAAAATAAAAGAATTATCATCGAGTATTAGTAATTCTTCTGATATGATAAGTTATACATCTAGCGAAATAGGAAAAGCAAGTATGGATGTTAGTGTTAGTATATCCGATATATCAGATGGTTCACAACATCAAAGTGAAGAAGCTTCTAAGAGTTTAAATGAAACAAATGATTTAGCAGAAAAAATAGATCAAGTAAGTCAAAAAGCGAGAGAAAATGTAAAAAGCACAACATTAGCTGAAGATAAGATTCATGAAGGTCTTACTAGCTTAAAGAATCTAAAGGATAGTATGAAAAATAATAATGATTGCATTAAAAATGTTGATGATTCTATACTTTTATTAAGTGATAAATCAATATTCATACAAGATATAGTAAAATCAATAAATGATATAGCAAAAAGTACAAATTTATTAGCACTTAATGCTGCTATTGAAGCTGCTAGAGCTGGAGAAGCAGGTAAAGGATTTGCAGTCGTAGCAGAAGAAGTACGTAAATTAGCAGAACAAAGTTCTAAAGCAACAATTGAAATACAAGGAATAATAGAAGATATAGTAGAAGTTATAACAAATAGTAAGAATCAAATATCAAAAGTTAATGAGACTGTAAAAATATCAAACACATCATTAAATAGTACACAATTAGTATTTAATGATATAAATACATCTTTATCAAATGTAAAAAATAATGCAAGTGAGTCATATAATTTAATAGAGCTTGTAAATGAATCAAAATCAAATGTATTAGAAAGCATACAAAATATAAATGATGTATCAAAAGAAAATGCAAGGTCTACTGAAGAAATCAGTGCTTTTGCAGAGGAACAAACAGCATCATTAGAAGAGGTTGTGGCCTCAATAGAAGAACTGAGTACTATGGCAAGAGATTTGGATAAATTAACTTCGATTTTCAAGATATAGCTGGTTTTTGATTGTAGTCAGATTATATTTATGGAAGATTATTTTTTCTTACTATAAATATTATAAAAATAATAAGAACAAAATATAAAATACTTTTAGATAGGAAATGATTTAATATTACCTATTTAAAAGTATTTTTTTATTTATTTTTATTTGAATAATGATAATAAATTATTCATTTATTAGGAATTTTGTTTTATAATAAAATTTCAGCATATTTTTTGTATACAAAAATTAAAGAACTAAAATATTTTATTACTTTAGTTTATATATAATTTTTTTACAAATGATTTTTTATAATACAAAACGAAAGATTATGTTAAATTTCTATTTATACTTTTATTCTAAGGTCGATAAATAAATTAATGATGTTAAGATAGGAAAAAAGTTATTTTGCAATAGAAATGGATATAAAAATCTTAGGGATACATATTAAATAAAACAATGAAAGGTTGGCTTTAAATGTTTGATAAAAAAAACTATAAAAAACAAATAGAGTTTATAGAATTAAAAAAAGATATATATGCATGCCTTACTTTAAAAAGAGGTATAGGTTGGTCTAATGCTGGATTTATAAATAAAAAAAAATCTGTATTAATAGATACCATGTATGATAAAGAACTTGCAAATCAACTTAAAGATTTTGTAGAATCAAAAACTTCAAATTTAAATTTTGTTATAAACACACATTATAATGGAGATAATACATGGGGTAATCAGGTTTTTGAAGATAATATAATAATAGGGCATGAGAGTATATTAGAGGATTACAAATTAGAAAACCCAATATATTTTAACAAATTAAAAGAAACTGCAAAAAATGAACCCAATAAATTAAGCAGACAAGAGTTATTTCTTGCACAGAATTTAGAGCCTTTTGATTTTAATAATACAAAGATAGTATTACCAAATATTACATTCAAAAAGAGAATGACAATAGATTTAGAGGATTTAAAATGTGAAATTATGCATGTAGGGCCAGCGCATACAAGAGGGGATAGCATGGTATGGCTTCCTGATGAAAAAATACTATTTGCAGGAGACATTGTATTTAACAAATATACACCTATATTTTGGGTTGGGCGCTCTATTAATAATTGGATAGAGAAGTTGGATTTTATAGTAAATAAATTAAAGCCAGAAATAGTAGTTCCAGGACATGGTCCAATATGCAAGTTAAAAGAAGTGTTAGATTTAAGAGATTATTTGACATATACGCTTAGTGAAACCTTAACTCTTTATAATGATGGAATAAAAGATCCCCTTGAAATCTGTAAGAGGATAAATGTAAGACATTATTTAGATTGGGTTCAACCAGAGAGAATTTATATAAATGTATATAATGTGATAAAGGAATTAGAAAAGGTAAAAACACCATTAGATTTTAAAGAAATTGCAAGAGGTGTAGATCTTATGAGGGCATATCTTGATGAAGTCTATGATAGATAAATTTAATTTGAATAAAATTAATGAGCCAAAGCAAAAACAAAGAAAAGAAAATATAGAACAAATAATTGCAATAACTATTACAACTGTCTTTATGGGGCAAGTTTATATAAATCCTTTTTCGCATTGGTTTAGATTTTCTTTAGCTGTTGTTATATTGTCTTTTTTGTTCATATATTTTGAGAAAATTTCTATTATAAAAACCAGTTTTATAATAGCTTTTTTCATGTTTATATTTAGAGCTTTCATAACTGCTCTTTCACAAGATTTGAACTTAAAACAAGCTTTGATATATTATATGCCTGTAACAATATTTTATATTAGTTATGGTTTTTTATTTAAATTTTTCAAAATACGAAAAAAAATTAATAAACCAATATTATTTATTTTATCCCTTTGGATTAGCGATAGTCTAGGAAATATACTAGAAGGGATATTTAGAAGAATTAATTTAAATTATGAAATTAGAAATTTTGATAAAGCTATAATGACCATAATAATAATTGGTTTTATAAGAGCTATTTTAACTTATTTGATTTATAATATATTTACAAATCAAAAGAAAAGATATGATGAAAAAAAAGAATATAGCAAATACAAAGAGATTTTATTTTTTACATCAAAATTAAAAAGTGAATTATTTTTTCTAAAAAAATCAAAAGCAGACATAGAAGACACAATGAAAAAAACTTATGATTTATATTCTAAATTAGAAGATGATAAATTGAGCCAAGAAGCTCTTTATATATCGAGAAATATACATGAGATAAAAAAAGATTATAAACGTGTTTGTTCTGCTATGGAAGATATTCTTTCAAAGAAGATATCCTTAAAAAAAATGAGTTTTAATGAAATTATTGATATAATAGAGGAAAATATGGTTAAGCATATTTCAAATATTGATAAAAATATTAGATTAGAAATTATAAATAATGTAGATATTATAATTGATGAGATTTATCCTATAATAACGATATTAAATAATCTTATAATAAATTCAATAGAGGCTATAGAAGAAAGTGGTTATGTAAAGATTAATTCTTATATAGAATCGAATAAATTAATAATAGATGTTATTGATGATGGAATAGGTTTTTTTAAAGAAGATGAAGATTTATTATTTGAAGTTGGATATTCAACTAAATTTGATAAATCTACAGGAAAAATGTCTACTGGATTAGGACTTAGTCATTGTAAATATATGCTTGATAATTATTTTAAGGGCGAATTGATTCCGTTTAGAAAAGATAATAAAACTTATTTTAGATTAAAAATATATTTGGATAATTTAAATAAAACTAAAGAAAAAAATGGTGATTTTGATGAATAAATATTATATTGTGGATGATGATAGGGCAATTCAAAGGATATTAAAAAATATAATAACAAAAAATAATTTAGGTGAAGTTGTTGGAATGAGTATGGATGGACTTAATGCTCTTTATGAGATAGAAAGTCTAAGACCTGATATAGTTTTGATAGATTTATTATTACCATCTATGGACGGAATAAAGATAGTTAAAGAGTTAAAAAAGAAAAATATAAATTCTCATTTTATTATGATTTCTGAAGTATCATCAAAGGATATGATAAGTAGAGGTTATCAAAGTGGAATAGAATATTTTATAAACAAACCAATAAATATAATTGAAGTAAAATCAATATTAAATAAAGTTGAAGAAAAAATAAAAATGAATGATTTGATAAATTCATTTAAAGATGTAATAAAAAAGATGGATTATTTATCTTCTTCTAAAGATATAAATAATAAAGAAAATAAATTAAATAAAGATAAATTAAATAATATATTTTTGAATTTGGGAATATTATCAGATAAGGGTTCTAAGGATTTAATTAAATTGATTGAATATGTATATGAGTATGAAAATAATTTAATTGATTATAATATGAATGATTTATATGATTATTTAGTTAGATTATATGAAGAAAATAATATAATAATAAAAAGATCTACCATTGAACAAAGAATCAGAAGAACAATTTTTAAGGCACTTAAAAATATATCGAGTATTGGTATAGATGATTATAGTAATGAGGTATTTACAAGATATGCGTATAAACTATTTGAATTTGAAGAAGTAAGAAAAAATATGGATTACATATTAAAGAAAAGTAAGATAAAAGGAAAAGTTAATGTAAAAACGTTCATAAAAGGAATTGTAATAGAGCTTAATTATTGATTAAGCTCTATTTAATTTAAATAAAATGAAATAAAAACAGTCAGACATTCATATTATTACATGTTAAAAAAACAATTAGAGTCTTTCTTACTTAAAAGAAAGAATGGGTTATATCTACATTATAACTGTAAAATTAAAAAAGTATAGTCATTTAAGGAAAATTTAAGGTTTTTTTAAGGTTATTTTGTAAATTTTTTTATGTAGATGAACAAATTTAGATATTTAAAAACAAACTAAATTATTTGTTGATTTTATATATTAAAAAATTTTTATAAGTCTTATTTTGTATGTAAAAGTATTAAAATGTAGGGAAAAAGTTATCATAAAAATAGAAATTTATTATATTTAATTGTGTTAATTTTCAGTTAATGAATAGGAGGAAATTATGAAATTAAAATTAACAACAAAGATTTTTATTGGACTTTTTCTGGGTGTTTTAGTTGGTCTTATGTTGCAATCGAATTCATCTATTGCAATGACTTATATAAAACCTTTTGGGGACTTATTTATTAATCTTATAAAAATGCTTATAGTTCCACTTGTATTATCATCACTTATAGTAGGAGCATCAAGTATAGGAGATATAAAGACATTAGGTAAAATCGGAGGAAAAACTCTTCTTTATTATCTATTTACAACTGCATTTGCAGTATCAATTGGATTACTTTTAGGTAAATTATTCAATGCGGGAATAGGTATTAGTATGCCTGTAGAAACTGTAGTACAAGAAGCAAAGGAAGCTCCATCTTTAATAAGTACATTATTAAATATAGTGCCTAAAAATCCTATAAAGGCATTAGTTGAAGGCAATATGCTTCAGATAATAACTTTTGCATTATTCTTAGGAATAGGAGCAACATCATTAGAAGAATCAAAGAGCAAAGCATTTATTGGATTCTTTGATAGTTTAGCAAATATTATGTATCAGATAACAGGATTTATTATGAGTTTAGCACCTTTTGGGGTATTTGCACTTATAACTCCAGTAGTTGCAAGTAACGGAATAGATATATTATTACCACTAATAAAAGTTATAGCAGCAGTTTATATAGGTTGTGTTATTCAAATTGTAGTGGTTTATGGATTTACAATAAAAGCATTTTCAAAGATGTCACCACTTACATTCCTTAAAGGAATAAGTGAAGCTATGGCAACTGGATTTAGTACTTCTTCAAGTTCAGGAACGTTGCCTGTAAGTATCAAATGTGTTACTAAGAATTTAGGTGTTTCAGATAAGATTGCAAGCTTTGTACTTCCTTTAGGAGCAACAATAAATATGGGTGGAACAGCGTTATATCAAGGTGTTTGTGCATTATTTATAGCTCAAGTATATGGGGTTGATCTTACTTTCTCACAAATGGGAACGATAATAATAACAGCAACTTTAGGAGCTATAGGAACAGCTGGTGTTCCAGGTGGTGGACTGATAATGCTTTCTATAGTATTATCATCAGTTGGACTTCCACTTGAAGGACTTACTTTAATTGCTGGTATAGATAGAATATTAGACATGGCAAGAACGGTTGTTAATATAACAGGTGATATGGCAGCATCAGTAGTTGTTGCTAAGAGTGAAAATGAATTAAAAAAAGTCGCTTAATACATTAAAATCTAAGAATTAATAAAAATAAATTCAGGTATGTTTGATATTTTAATTAAATCATTCATAATAGATTTTATATCCTAAATAAAATAAATACAAATAAAAAGCACTAATAGAATGATTATAAATTTTTTATTTATAATTGTTTTGATAGTGCTTTTTATGATTTAAAAAAAATTAAGTTAAAAACTTTTAAAATTTAATAGTGTTTAGCCTTATATTATTAGATTTAATATTTTTGTAATAATAATGTAAGAGTTTATAAGTAGCTAATATGGTAAAATATACGTATTGACTATTAGGAGGAATTTAGATGAGAGACATAATTAAAAAAATTATTTTTGTGATTATAGCATTTATAATGATGGGAAATATGTTTTTTAGAAATAACTATTTTCTAATGAATAACTATAATTACATTATGGGTGGATGTATGATTGTATTGCTTTTACTATCTGTGATTTTGGATGTATTAGACAATGGAAATATTTCAAGAAAAAATTTATTTGGTTATTTTGTCATAGGGATTTTAGCGGCTAAA
This sequence comes from Peptostreptococcaceae bacterium AGR-M142, assembly GCA_045345765.1. Lineage (GTDB taxonomy): Bacteria > Bacillota > Clostridia > Peptostreptococcales > Peptostreptococcaceae > JAOARY01. Next base: position 997,564 of record CP148265.1, on the reverse strand, counting down.
TTTTTAGGCTTTATAAATACTAATTTAATATAGGGGGCAAAGATGTTAAAAAAAATATTAGGATTAGTTATTATATTTACAATTCTAATGACAAATAATTGTTTTTCTTATGAAAATTATTTGGAAACAGTAGAAGAATCAAAAAATAGAGGAATAATAAATATAATAGATGATGATTTTGAGTATTTGTATATTAAAGCAAAGAATGCTTATGTTAAATTACATAAATCCTTTAGAAAAAATTATGAAAAAATAGAAGATAAAAATAAAATAAGAGCATTAAAAGAAAAAGAGAAACTAGAGTTTATATCTAATAAATTTAAAGTTAGTTATGCAATAGAAGATGGAAAGCTAAAATATTTGGACAAAGTAATAGATATAAATGAAATATTAAATCAAAGTATGGCTTATTATAAAGATATAAAAGGTTATTCTTATGGAAATGATGTAAGTATAATTGAGTTTGATAGAAAAGAATTGATATCTTTTTTTATGAATAAAAGTGGTTGGGATAGATACAATGGATCTAATAAAAATGGATATTATTATTATTTTAATTGCGATAATAAATTAAATAAATTAAATATAAATTCTCAAATAGAAATTAAATCATTATTAAAAGATAGAAATAATAGAGTTTATTTGCTTTCTAATGATAATATTTTTATATATGATTATAAAAATAATATATTAGAGAGTTTGATGGATTTTACAAATAAAAAATATAATTTAGAATTAGAAGATAATAGTTTGGATGAAAACAAAAATATACAAGATTATAAATTTAAATATTTAGGTTTTAAATCTGATGATATTTATTATTTTTTGAATAATAATATTTTTAAATTCAATATATTAAATAGAGAAATAAGTAAATTAGAATTTTCTTATGACTTGGATTTGGATGAATTATATAATGATTCAAATGAAGAGATATATATTACAGATGATAATATATATTTTATCAAAAATGAATTAGAAGGAATATATGATGTTAATAACGGTATATTTAGATATTTTAATTCAAATAGATTAAACAAGGTTATAGATAGAAATAAGATAATAGCTAAATTTAGCTTAGATAATAGTATTAGATATTGTTATGAATGCGAAGGCAAAAAATATTATATAAATACATATAAAATAGATAATATAAATAATAAGAGATTTATAATTGCAGAAAATCTTGTGGATTTAGGCTATGAAATGATTTGGGATGAACTAAATAATATTACAATGTTTGAAGAAGCAAAGGATGGCGAATATGTACTTAAAAGTCCAAAGCTTATCAAAAAATCAGGTAATGTATATGATAGCGATATTGATATAATTATGAAAAGTTATAATTATAGGATATTAAAAGCATATAATATAGGTGGATATAGTTTAATTGATATTGATGATGTTTTTGGATTAAAAAAAGATTCTAAAAACAATAATTATATAAAAGGTAAAGTATTTTTACCTAATAATGAAATTGCAAAAGAAGATATAAAAGGGAATGCAGTTATATTTGATATGGATTGTAGGCAAATATTAGGAAATGAAAAAAAAGCTCCTTTTGTGATCAAAAAAGGGAAAAATTTTGCTGAATATAGTTTGAAATGCAAAAATGATGATTTTAGATTTGGATATATGTTTGGTGCAACTTATGAACTAGAAGATAACAAAAATTATATAAATAATCTTCTTCTAAAAAATGATGGTTCTTATATATATGATACTAATAATATTTGGAATGTTAAATATGAATTAGATAATTTAAATGCGAATATAGAACTTGTTAAAAAAGATAATATTAAAGGAAGAATTGATTTATCTAAGCTTGGAGATTGTAGTGAGTTTGGTGTCAAAATTATTATTAGACAAGAAAATGATAATGAAATAAAATATGAACAAGAATTATATACAGAATATGTATATGAAATGCAGTCAAAAAATATATTGGATTTTGATATTGATATTCCAAAATTTAATGAGTATTCAATAGAAGTTAAAATAACTAAAGATGGATTTTATAGAACTGATTCAGGTATGGTTGCAGGTGGAGGAACTCCAGCTGATTTTGTTCATGGATATATAACAAATGATAATATATTAAATCCAAACAAAAGATTTAGAAAAATATTTAAAAATAATGATGAATTTTTAGAGATTTTTGTTAAATAAGATTTTTTATTTGATGTAAAAATACATAAAAGAGGCTGTTGCACTAAGGAAAATTGATATAGCATATTATGAGTGTTTTTTTAATTTACAACACAGTATATTGTAGCTAAATTTCTTAATGTGATAGCCTCCTTTATATATTTAATTTATAAAAAAATATATATTAAGAACTATAAATTCGAAGTAAATATTTTTTTGTCAAATAATATTTGCTATATTATAGTTAAAATTTCATCTAATTCTTTTTTCTTTGGACTCTTAGCTTCTCCGTCTAATTTTCCTACTGGGATAGTAGCAGCTAAGAAATATCCATCTTTACTAAAGTCTACAGCTTTTGCGATTTCTTTTCCTGCGTAGTTTTGACTAGTCATCCAACAAGTTCCATAATCCATAGCTGTTGCAGCAGTTATCAAATTCTCTATTGCAGAACCGATACTTTGAATAGCTGGATTAGCTCTTTTTAATAATTCGATATCTTCATTACTAGCATTTATATTTTCAAGTACATCAAGTCCTGTAGGCATATAAGTATCTTTTGTAAATACTAATATAACACAAGGTGCATTCTTAAAAAATGTAGAGAATCTTAAGAACTTAGTAAAATTAGTTTTCATTTTTTCGTCAGTTATTTTTTCTGCCAAAGATGCGTTTTTATCTTCAACTACTTTAGCAATTTTATTTATCATATCTTTTTGAGTAACGGCAACAAAATGCCAGTTTTGAACATTCTTAGCTGAAGGAGCAACTGATGCCGCTTTAATCATTTCTTTTATATCACAAGTAGGAACAGCATCTTCCTTAAATTTTCTAACACTTTGTCTATTAAATAAAAAATCTAAATTCATTTAAAAAACCTCCTAAAATAGTTTGATACAAAACTAATTATATTCCTAGTATAGTTTTATGTCAAACTTTTTTTACTAAATTGATTTAAAGCCTTATTTTCAAAAAATTGCATTATCATCATCCTAATATTATAATTAATCATATGAATATATTTTAAGAAAAGAGGATTTTATGAACGATAAATATATTATTTATTTTATAAGCAAGACAAAAAAGAAAATGAGCGAATTTATAGAAAGAAAATTAAAGGAAAAGAACTTAAATGATTTAGTACCATCATATGGTAATATACTTACGGTTTTGTATGACAATGGTGGAAGGCTTAATATGAAAGAGATAGGCGCTTTGCTTGGAAAAGATAAATCAACAATAACAGCACTTATAAATAAATTAATTAAATTAGATTATGTTATGAAGGAAAAATCAAAAACAGATAAAAGAGTAACTTATATAGTTCTTACCAAAAAGGCTAGAGAAATAGAAGATAAATTTAATAAGATATCAAAGTCTGTTAATCAAACGGCTTATAAAGATTTTACTGATGAAGAAAAAGAAATATTTTTAAGATTATTAAAGAAGCTAAACACTAATTTTAGTGAATAATATAAAAATAAATGAGAATTTCTTGTTTGGGGAGGTTAAGAGTTTTATTTTATTAAAATTATTAACAAAAACAAGGAGGATATATATGAAAAAATTTTTAATTAGCTTTTTTATGATGTTTACAATCTTATTTTCATTTAATAGGGTTGAAGCACTGAGGTCTACTGACAACGAAAACATTAAGATATTAGATGATGATTTGAGTTATTTGTATTTGAAATATAATCAAGATTATTTAAAGCTTCATAAATCATTAAAAAATGAGTATGAATATGTAAAGGATGCAAATTTATTAGAAAAATTAAAAAATATTTATAGTGAAGAATTCAAAATTATTGATAATAACTATACTGTATCTTACAAAAAAGATTTTAATAAAATTAGTTTTGATAAGTATATTATGGATATTTCTTCTTTCTTGCCATATACAACATCTTATTATAAGGAACTTAATGGATATTATTATTCTTATAAAGTACAAATTTATGAAGATGATGTAAAGATAATATCTCTAAGTATCCCAAAGGAATCAAGTGATTATGATAATAGTAATATTTATAATTATTATTTGGATGTAAATGGACAACTAAATAAATTAAATATTCCAGATGATTTTGCTTGTTACGATATCTATATAAATAATGATAAATGTATATATTTATCATCTGATAAGAATGTAATATTTTATGATTTGAAAACAGATAAAGCTCTAAATTTATCGAATAAAACAATTAATAAATATAATTTGAAATTAGGTGAAGATGATTATTTTTATTATCTTGGAACATCAAAGTCAAAGCTGTATTATGCATTAAAAGATAAGCTCTATGTATTTTCATCTAAAGATGAAAGTATAAGGGAAATCAATATGGATAATAAAATTGATTTTGATAATTTAAATGGGAAATTATATATTGATAAGTCAAATAATATATATGTAAACAATGAAAATTTAACTGGTATTATAGATACCAAAAAAGATATTTACAAATATCTAAATAAAGATAGAATATCAAAGCAGGTAGATAGAAATAAAATAATAGGAAAATATAAATTAAAATCAAAGACAGATATATATGTAAATGATTATAATGCGAATCAAAACCAAGCTAAGAAAAAATTCTTTATACCAACATATCAAATTGAAGGCATAAATGGAGATTATATAATTGCTGAAAATCTAAAAGATATAGGATTTAATATGATTTGGGATGCTCTTAATAATATATCAGTATTCAATTCAAACTCTGATATTAGATATAAAAATACAAATACGATAAAAAATAATGGAGATATATATGATTCAGATGTAGATATAATAATAAACACTTGGCTTGGTTATAAGAGAGTAAAATCTTATAATATTGGTGGGTATAGTTTGATTGCATTAGATGATGTAGCTGAGGATATTCATTATTTTAAAAATGAACTAAAAGATAATATTATAAGTGGAAAAATATATCTACAAGATGGTGAAATTGCGAAGGAAGATATATTTGGTAAAATTCATCTATATGAATTGGGTTATAGGGGTGGTTTTGACTTTGAAATTACAAAAGATTTTAAGATACCACAGGGTCAAAATCATATTGAATATAGTTGGAATTTAAATAATGAAAAATCAAAAGATAAATACAATAGTTTATCAAATATGAGTAATAAAAAAATAACATATTCGATAGATAGTGGTAGTGAGTATGGAAATTCATTTATAAATATTATGGATAATTTTGATGTATTTAGAGGTAGTTCTTATGTTTTTAATCACAATATAAGAAACAGTGATATAAAAATACTCAAATCCTCAAAATTAAAAGGGAAAATAGATTTATCTAATTTAAAAGATGTAAATAATAAGGCATATAGATTAGTAATAAATGATAAATCTAACGGAAATGTTATTAGATATGAAGGGACGATAGAAAATAATAATATAGATTTGGATATTGATGTATTTGGTTTAGATAAATACTATATTAATTTAAAGATTTCAAGTACTGAATATAATGTTCCGTTATACGGTATGATAGCAGGGCCACCAGCACCATTAATGTTAGATGGATATTTTTCAGATGGTAAAATAAGTCTAAATCCAAATAACAAAACTATTTATAAATTCAAAGACAATGATTTTATAAATATAAAATATTAAATTTTGATAGGAATTATTAAATGAAGGCATCTCTATAAGAGGTGCTTTTTGTTTAATTTAGATAAATTAATTATAAAAAACAAAAATATTTATATAAAGTAGTTTTTTTCTTGATGATATTTAATATCAATTTCAATTCAAACTTTAAATAAGAATATAAATAATGATATAATAGAAAAATCAAATATTAAGGATGGTGAATTAATTGAATTTGAATTTTGATAAAGATGCAAAGAATTGGGATGAAGAAAGAAGAATAAAAAGAGCAAAGATGATTAGTGATAAAATTTTGAATTGCTGTGATTTGACTGATATATCAACAGCTATGGAATTTGGTTGTGGAACAGGACTAATATCATTTAATTTAAAAGATAGATTTGACTCAATAACACTTGTAGATAATTCAAACGGTATGATAGATGTATTAAATAAAAAAATCAAAGAAAATAATATGGATAAAATGAATGCTAAATGTATAAACTTATTAGAAGAAGATTTGGAACAAAAATTTGACTTTATATATACTTCTATGGCATTACATCATATAAAGGATTTAGGTTTTATAATAGATAAGTTTTATAATATGTTAAATGAAAATGGACATATTTGCATAGTTGATTTAAATGAAGAAGATGGAACATTTCATTCAAAATTTAAAGATTTTGATGGTCATAATGGTTTTAATCAAGATGGACTTAAAGAATTATTAAAAGAACATGGATTTAAAAAAATTGATTCAAAAACTATTTTTGAAGATACTAAAATTATAAATGATAAAGAATTTGATTATTCATTATTTTTGATGCATGCAAAAAAATAAATATAGAATTTATAATTTTATCATTTTATCATTGATAATCATATAGGTTTATATTTATAATAAGAAGAATTTGAGAAAAATAAAGCAATAATTTAATTATTAAAATTGGAGGATTAAAATGGATTATGGATATTTAAGTATTTTGCCACCACTAATAGCAATTATACTTGCAATAACAACTAAGCAGGTGTTTATTTCTTTATTATGTGGTGTTTTGATAGGGAATTTTGTTATAGCTGACTTTAATATATTTTTGGCGTTACAAAAAACATCGTTTGGAATGATTGATATATTCAAAGAAGATTGGATTACAAAGACGATAATATTTTCATTCTTGGTTGGAGCAATAATTACATTGATTCAAGCCAGTGGTGGAGTTAAAGGCTTTGTAGATTATCTTACATTAAAGACAAAGATAATAAAATCAAGACGTTCAGCTATGTTTCTTACACAAATAATAGGTCTTATAATGTTTATAGAATCATCTATAAATATATTAACATCAGGAACAATTACAAGACCATTAACCGATAAATACAAGGTTTCAAGAGAAAAACTAGCTTTCATATGTGATGCAACTTGTGCACCTGTTTGTGGTCTTATCCCATTTAATGCGTGGGGAGCTACTTTGATGGGCTTAGTATCTTTACAAGTGAGTAATAATGTGATATCAGGAAATGCTACGAATATATATTTTAAAAGTATTCCTTATAATTTTTACTCAATAGTAACTATTATTTCAGTATTTATATACATATTTACACAAAAAGATTTTGGTCCTATGAAAAAAGCTGAATTAAGAGCATTAAATGAAGGTAAATTGATGAATGATGATGCAGTTCCTTTAGTTTCAAAAGAAGCAAGTGAAGTTAAGATAAAAGAAAATGTTAAGATTTCGATGTGGAATATGATACTTCCTTTGATGGTATTAATATTTATGATGCCTATATCATTATATATAACAGGGAATGGAGATATATTTAATGGATCTGGCTCTACTTCGGTATTTTGGGCGGTACTAACATCATTATTTTTTACTATGTTTTTATATAGAATAAGAAATGTAATGAAAATAGATGAATTTATAGATTATACGTATAAAGGAATTGGTTCAATGGTTCCTATGATTGTATTGCTTGTATTTGCATTTATGATAGGAAATGTGGCGTCAGAAATGAATACAGGTAAATTCATAGCTAGTTTAGTTGAAGGTAGATTAAATGGTGGCTATGGCCCTGCTATTGTATTTATAATATCTGCTATAATAGCATTTTCTACAGGTACATCTTGGGGTACTTTTGCTATAATGATGCCAATATCAATACAGATGGCAGTAGCAATAGATGCTAATTTGTATGCATCTATTGGAGCTGTTGTTTCTGGAGCTTTGATGGGAGATCATTGTTCGCCTATTTCAGATACAACTATACTTTCGTCAATGGCTTCAGCCTCAGATCATATAGATCATGTTAATACACAATTACCATATGCATTATTAAATGGTGCAATATCAACTGTGTTATTTTTGATTGTGGGGTTTTTGGGTTAATTTGTAATAAAAAAAAGATTGTTTGTTAAGAGATTTTCAGAAGGGTGTTGCTTTGAGGAAAAATGATACAGTATATTATGTTTGTTTTAAATTTATAACACGATATATTGTAGCTAAATTTCCCAATTTAACACCCTTATTTTTTAACAAACAGTCCTTTTATAAAAATAAGCTTATATTAAATTTATATTTTTAATATCTTAGATTTAATTAAAAACAAAATTAGAATTCATAGAACTTAATATATGAATCAAATCTTCATCATCTAATGTAGTACTCTTCTTATCTTGTTCTTTATTTAATTCATTATTGTTATTGTAGTTTGTTTCATACACATCTTTTAATTTTTTGGCTTCTTTAATAATATTTAAATTTGAATTATTTTGATTTATACCATCCTTATTATCAATATTGTTTATCTTGTATCTAGATATTAATACACGTTTTTTGCCATCATAGACTTCATAAATACAGCAAAAATCACCTTCTATAACTTTTTCATAGACTGCTTTTTTATCTTTTTTTTCTTCAGTTTCTCGACTTGCACCTTTTTCATAATCGTAAAAGCATTGAGATATTGAAATTTTAGAATTTGAAATGTTCAATTTGAACCCTCCTTTTTTATTATAATAATATAATCGGAATAAATGCTCTGTTTTTTTATGATAAATATAAATTTTAAGGGTATAATGTTTGGGTAAATATTTTTTTATAATTTAGTTTTTTAAAATTTTTTAAAAGGGGTGTTTTTATGTATAAAAAGATGTTTAAGTACATAGATGAGATTCAAGATGAAGTTATAAATATAAGACGAGATTTTCATAGATATCCTGAAACTGCATGGAATGAGTATAGGACAGTATCTTTAATAGCAAGAATGTTAGATGATTTAGGATTTGAGATATATTTAGGAAAAGATGTAATAGATGAAGAGAGTAGAATGGGACTTCCAAATAAGAAAACAATGCATAATGAATATAATAGGGCTTTAAATCAAGGTGCGGATAGAAGATTTATAGAACCTTTAGAAGGTGGATTTACAGGTCTTATAGCTGAAATGGAATTAAATGATGAGGGAGTTAATTTAGGTTTTAGATTTGATATGGATGCAATAACAATAGATGAATCAAAATCGACTGATCATTTGCCATACAAAGAGGAATTTTCTTCTTTTAATGAAGGAATAATGCATTCTTGCGGGCATGATGCGCATGCAAGTATAGGAATTGGGATTGCTAAAGTTTTAGTTAAGATTAAGAATGAACTTAAGAATATAAAAAAGATAAAATTTATTTTTCAGCCTGCTGAAGAAGGTGTAAGAGGTGCTAAATCTATGGTTGAAAAAGGTGTATTGGAGGATTTAGATTATTTATTTGCATCTCACATAGGGATGATTGATTCGGGTTCTTTGGTATGTGGTTGTAATGGATTTTTATCAAGTACAAAAATAGATGCAAGATTTAAAGGAGAATCAGCACATGCAGGAGGGGATCCTAATAAGGGGAATAATGCACTTATGGGTGCTTGTAATGCATCATTAAATATAATGGGCATACCAAGACATAAAGATGGTATTACTAGGGTTAATGTAGGTAAATTAAAAGCTGGAAGTGGAAGAAATATAATACCACAAGATGCATTTATGATGATTGAGACAAGAGGGCAGACTAATGAGGTCAATGAATATGTAAAAGAAAAAGTTATAAATATTCTTCGTTCATCTGCTCTTATGTATGATTTAGATTTAGATATTAATATAGTAGGAGAGGCTATAAGTTGTGATTCTAATTCAGAATTGGCTGAAGTTATATATGATTTAGCAAATGATATAGCTTTATTTGAAAATGTTATAAAAGAAGATAATCGATTAAAAGGCAGTGAAGATTTTACCTATATGTTAAAAAGGATGGAAGAAAGAAAGAAAAAAGCTATATATATGATTATAGGTTCAAATACTAAAGGTGGACATCATAATTCTGAATTTGATATATATGAAGAAGATATGATAAAGGCAATAAAACTTTATTTATCAATTATTTACAAAATGGATAATTATATTATGCATGAAAATTTTAATATTGATGAAATATTACAAAAATAATACAGTTATAATAAATTTATCTTAAAGTTTTGTAACTTTGAAAAAAAAGAGCATTTTATATGTTAGACTGGGTGTTAGTAGATAATATTTAAGTACTTAAAAGACTTGACTTAATAATTTTTATGGGAATTTAGGTGGAACTTTTTTATATATAAGATGTCTTATATATAAGAACTTATATGGTATTTATTTTTAAAGATTTTAAAAAGGGGTTATAGGAGGATTAAGATGTTTATTAAAAAGTTTGTATTTTTAATTATTTTATTAATTCCACTAACATTATTTAATGCTTGTACATTTCAAGTAAATGCAGGAGCTATGCAAAATCAAAATGAAGAAAATAGTAAATTAACGCAAATTGAGAATCTTGAAAGTAATTTAAAAGAAGATGTAGATAAGTTTAATAAGCTTGCTGATGAATTAATAAAATTACAAAATGACGATAATATAGATTCAAAATTACAAGAATTAAGAGACAAAAATAAAGACAGATATGATTATGTGTTTTACTATAAAGAAAGTAATGACACTATATATATAAATCCAAAGACAACTTTACCACAAGATTATAATCCAAAAGAAAGAATATGGTACAAAAAAGCTTTGGAAAATAAAGATAATGAAAATAGTATATATTATTCAACACCTTATAAAGATTTTATTACTGAAAATGAAATTGTTAGTATATCAAAGATTTTAAAAGATGAAAATGGAAATAATATAGGTGCATTATTATTTGATATAATATACAAAATAAAAGATGATATAGTAGAGTAAAGATATAATAATTGATTTTTAATAAAATAATAAATATTATAAAGAATTGAATTTTCATTTATTAAAACAATAGATAAGGCTGTAGCAATTAAGAAATATATTAATGCTACAGCCTTTTATTATTTTATATATTAATTACTGATTACTGATTACTGATTACTGATTACTGATTACTGATTACTGATTACTGATTACTGATTACTGATTACTGATTACTGATTAAAATATCATATGTGCGATAAGTGCAATTACAGGTAAAGTTATCAATGTTCTTTCTATAAATACGATTATTAAATCTTTTAAATTTATAGGAATTTTTGAACCTAATAACAATCCGCCAACCTCAGACATATAAATAAGTTGAGTAACAGAAAGTGCGGCTATAACAAATCGTGTTAAAGGACTTTCAATAGAGGCTCCTATAACTGATGGTAAGAACATATCTGCAAATCCAACAACCATTGTTTGAGATGCTTCAACTGCTTCTGGTATTTGAAGTAATTGTAATATAGGAATAAAAGGCATTCCTAACCATTTAAATACTGGTGTATATTCTGCAAATACAAGAGCTATCGTACCCATTGCCATAACAACTGGTGCAACACCTAACCACATATCTAAAACATTATGAATTCCTTGAATAAAAAATTCGCCTACATCATTATTTTTAGATGCTCGTTCTAATGCTTTTTCCATACCCCAAGAAAAACTCGTATGACCTTTTGGGATATCTTCACTTGGAGCTGGTTGTGATTTACTAATATACTCATCTGGTTTATTTGAAAGTGGTGGTATTCTAGGTGTTATAACAGCAGCGACAACTCCAGCTACCAATACTGTTAGATAAAAATGAGCAAACATATTAGCAAGTCCAACTTGTGATATAACAACTAAAGAGAATGTTATAGAAACTGCTGAAAAAGTAGTACCAATAACACAAGCTTCTCTTTTTGAATAATAACCTTCTTCATATTGTTTGCTTGTTAAAAGTATTCCAATAGTACCATCTCCAAGCCATGAAGCCATACAATCTATTGAAGAACGACCTGGAAGTGAAAATAGTGGTCTCATTATTTTAGTTAATAATGCTCCAAAGAATTCCAACAATCCGAAATTTAACAATAAAGGAATAAAAAGTCCTGCGAATAAAAATACTGCAAACAGTACAGGTAATAAGTCATTTAATAAAAGTCCGCCTGTATTTCCTGAATGAATTATTTCAGGGCCTAATTTATAATAAGTCATTATAGCGAATACTGCTCCTAAAGCTCTTGCTAATGCCCAAACAGGACTAACATCCAATAGGCCTTTTAGGTAGTGACTATTTTTAACATAATTTGGTTTGGTAATTTTGACTATAAGGGTCATTAAGAATGTAAATGTGATTAGTATTGTCATTATGAATGGGATTTTTCCAGCTAATAAATCTTGTAATGCACCTGATAATATTGCTACAGGAATAGTTACATTACCCTGATAAACTATAGGTGTCATAAATAATAAAATACCTATAAATGAAGGGATTAAGAATTTCATCATATTCTTTGGTGTTTTAAATGTATTCTTCTTGGTCTTAGTCTTGTTACTCTCGTCTGCTTTTTCCATAAAAAAGTCATCTCCTTTGTTTGTTTTAATAAAAAAGCACAGACTTTAAGTCTGTGCGTATAAGTATAATGTAAAAATCCAAAAAAGAATTTTAAAATTATAATACGCCTGATAACTCAAGCTCTTTTCAAATTGCTTATATTTAGTATTAATTTTTTGTCACTAAAATAAAGCTAAAAACTTAATGAAAATTTGTTTCACTATAATTATATAATAAATTGTGAAATAAATCTCTAAAAAGCGAAATATACAGAATATTAAAAAAATGCAACTTTAGTATCTTTTTAGTACTAAACAAGCATTGTTGCCACCAAAACCAAAGGAGTTTGAAAGTGCAAAATTAATTTCTTTTTTTGTATTTTTTCTAACAAAATTTAAATTATAAGAACAATCAACTTCATTTAAATTGGGCATAGCTGGAATAATAGAGTGTCTGATACTTTTAATAGTTGAATATAATTCAATAGCACCACATGCACCCATACTATGACCGATATTTGCTTTTGTTGAACTAATTAATATATTTTCATCAAATAATTTTGAAATTGCAAGACTTTCAGTCTTATCATTTAATAAAGTTGAAGTTCCGTGTGCGTTGATATAGTCTATATCAGAAGGTGATAAACTAGCATTATTCAAAGCTTTTTTCATACAATCATAAATTCGACTTCCATCTTCTTTTAAAGACACCAAATTATAAGCATCATTGTTTGAAGCATAAGAAACAATCTCACAATAGATATTAGCATTTCTTTTAAGTGCATGGTCAAGACTTTCTAGTACAAAAATAGCACTACCTTCGCTAAGTACAAATCCAGATCTAGTTTTATCAAAGGGATTTGAGGCGGATTGCAAATAAGTAGAAGATGTTAGAGCATTCATATTTTTAAATCCACCTAAAAATAAATTATTAATGCACGAATCACTTCCACCTGTTATACATATTTTATTCTTGCCATATTTAATGCTTTCATAAGCCTGCCCTATTGCATCAGTTGATGAAGCACAAGCTGTTGATATAGCTAGAGATTCACCTTGAATATTATATTTGATATTTATATTAGCATTTAACATATTAACTAGAGCCTTGCTTTGAAGTAAGGGAGAAACATACTTAATGCCAAATTCATCACTATATTCATTATGACTTTCTTCTAATAATGTTGATATACCGCCAACACTACTTCCTACATAAGTTGATATACTATTACTATCATAATTTTTTAGATTAGAATCTGTAATAGCATTATCTGCACAGATAAGACCAAGTAATGCATATCTATCAGTCTTATTAATTTGTTTCTTCTTAAAATAATTTTTGAAATCAATATCTATTTTGGACACTATGTAATTTGTATCATCATTGTGATAAGAGAAATTAGTCTTATGATTTAATAAATTATCAAAAAAATCAGCATCAAGACCAATTGGAGTTATAGCAGACATTCCTGTTATTACAACTCTATTCATTTATCTTAACTTCCAAATAATTTTTCATATCCAAAACCGTTTTAAATTCAGAAGCTTCTTTGTCTTCAATATCTATTTTGAATTCCTTTTCTAAGGCTACCAACAATTGTGACATATCTAAAGAATCCATATCCAAATCATCAAATAAAAGAGTATGAAGTTCAAACTCTTCTCCTTCAAGTCCTATAATATCATCTATATTTCTTCTTAAACTTTCAAATATCATCAAAACCACATCCTTTTTATAAAAATATCTTTACACACAATGTAGTTTAATTATATAATCATACAAAGAAAAATGTAAACCCTTAATTAAAAAAAGTTAACTAAAATAAAAATAGGTGATGTATATGGAATTTTACGATTTTATAGATTACAAATTAAATAAAACTATTTGCGAATCAAATTATAGACAGATGAATTTCTTTATAAATAACAATTCTCTACCAAAAATAATCATAGATAAAAAAGAATATCTTAATCTTTCATCTAATGATTATCTTAATCTATCATCAAATAAAGAGATAATAGATGAATTTAATAGAGCGAATTTGAAATATGGAGTTGGAGCAAAAGGATCAAGATTAACAGCGGGATCTTATGATTGTCATTTAGAACTTGAAGGAAAACTTGCAAAATTAAAAAATAAAGAATCAGCATTAGTCTACCAAAGTGGTTATTGTGCTAATCTTGGGATATTTAGTGCATTTGATGATAAAAAAATATGTTTTTTTTCAGATAAATTAAATCATAGAAGTATAGTAGATGGCATAAATCTTTCAAAAGCGGAATTCAAAAGATTTAGACATAAGGATTATAAAGATTTAGAAAAAAAATTAAAAATATCAAAAGCCAAGATAAAAATCATAATAACTGACGGTGTATTTAGTATGGATGGAGATATATGTGACTTAGTTAAACTAATAGAATTAAAGCTTAAATACAAAACCTTATTGGCAGTAGATGATGCACATGGATTTATGGTTTTGGGCAAAGAAGGAAAAGGCGTATACGAATTATTTAATCTAAAACAAGAACAATTAGATGAGGTAGATATACATATAGGAACATTTTCAAAGGCGATAGGCTTAACTGGAGGTTATATTGTATCAACTAAGAAGATAATAGATTATTTGATTAACTATTCATCTTCCTTTATCTATTCAACAGCACTATCACCAGCTAATTGTAAAGCAATTATCAAATCAATAGATATTGCAAGAAATATGCAGGCAAAAAGACTTAAATTAAAAGAACTTTGTATATATGCAAAAGAAAAATTAAAAGAAGAATTTGAAATAACAAATACAAAATCAACAATAATAGCAATTATATTAAAAGATAGTGAGCTTAGTTTAAAATACTATAAAGAATTATTAAAAAATAAAATATATTTAAAAGCAATAAGACCACCATCTGTTAAAAAAAATCAAAGTAGACTAAGAATATCAATAACTCTAGCACATAATAAATCTGATATAGACTATCTTATAAATACATTAAAAACTATAAAAAAAGATTTGGGCAGTTGATATGAATTTGCTTATAATAAATGGTTTTATGGATTATGATAATGTGTTTTATTATTTTAATAAATATTATGAATCCAAATTTGAAATAACAAATATAAACATAAACAAGCTAAATGATAAACAAATCATATCAAAATTAAAGAAATTATCAAATCAACAAATAATAGTAATAACATGGTCTATGGGGATTTATTATCTTTATGAACATATGGATTTGATATATCAAAATATAATTAAAATAATATTTATAAATCCTTTCATGAAGAGTTATTATAGTAGTGCTATAGACAATATCAATTATTTAAATAAAGATTATAGATTGTTTTTTAAGAATTTTAATAAAAGATTATATTCCAAAAATGTTTTAAAAGAAGATAAGGATTTGATAAGTAAATTAAATTATGATTTAAAAAATCTTAATTTTAAAGATTTGAGTATCTTAAACAAAAATCTAAATTATCTAAAGAACAATTCTTTGTATCTTATATCACGGATAAAAAAATATAAATATAAAAATAAAGAAATAATAATTTGGGGTTCAAAGGCAGATAAAATAGCATCATACAAAGATTCATTATTATTAAAAGAATTAATAAAAAATTCAACATTAATATTATTAGAAAATAAATCACATGGATTTATATATGAAGAGTTTAGGAAGGTGTATTATGATAGATAAGAAAAAACTAGCTAAAAAATTTTCAAAAAATGCAAAGACATATGATGAATATGCAAAGGTTCAAAAGCATATGTCTAATAAATTAATAGATATAATAAATGAATTAGATGATATAAAGAAGATAAAGGTATTAGAAATAGGCTGTGGAACTGGATATTTGACTAAATTATTGCTTAATAAATTTGAAAATATAAATCTAATATCAGTAGATATTGCACAAGGAATGATTGATTATTGCAAAGATAGAATAATAGATGAGAGGGTTGAATTTAAATGTATTGATATAGAAGAATTTAAATCCAATAATAAATATGATCTTATAATATCAAATGCTACATTCCAATGGTTTAATCATCCCAAAGAAACGATTAATAATCTTAAAAATACTTTAAATCAAAATGGAATAATGTTATTTTCTACTTTTTTGGAAGATACATTTAAAGAATTAAAAGATTGTTTCTTTAAAGCTAATAAAACATTAGATTTGGAAGATGAAATCACAAGTGGTCAAAATTTTTTGACCAAAGAATATATAAAGCAAATATTTGCACCTAATAAAATAGCTATATCAAAGGAAAATTATATACAAGAATTTGATACTGTTAATGAGTTTTTTATATCCATAAAAAAAATAGGTGCAAGTAAAAGCAATAAAAAGCATGTGTTTGTAAAAGGGTTTATAGACTTAGTTATCAAATTTTATGAATCTTACTATAGAGTTAATAAGAATATTATAGCGACTTATGATTGTGGTTTTGTATATTATCAAAATGCATAAAATTAGAATTTATTTAATTATAATCGGAATCAATATAAATTAAAATAGTATTATAAAAAATAAAATAAAAACAATATAAAATATTATAAAAATTATTATAAAAACAATCAAAAAGTCATTGAAACTTTGTTTATAAGGTCGATATATATATGGTAGAATATATAGTAAATATATATAGATTTTATAAATGAGGAGGAGCGTTGATGATTGAATTAATTCCATTAATATTAGGGATTATTTTAAATCTTGTAATTTTATTTTTTATAAAAAATAGCTATGCAATATTAATAATTTCATCACTTAATATGTTTATAATTACAAAGCTATTTTATTTAAAAAGTAAAAAGAGAAATTTAGATAATCTAAATTCATTATTAAAAAAACTAAGTGAAGGTAATTACAAAGTAAAAATTCAAGGTTTGGGAAGTGAGTTTGAAGATACCAAAAAATACATAAGAGGAATTTGTGATACAAATGAAAAAATATTAGAAAATCTCTTAATAACATCTTTGGATTCTAATGAATTGTCAAAAGATTTAAAAACTTTTGTGGATAATAATTTAAAGAAGATGATTGATATGTCTGAGTTCATAAATGATACATCTAACGAATTTAAATCACAATTTAATTCAATAGAAGAATCATCAAAAGAGATTTTGAATATGAAAAAATACTTAGAAGATATAAAAAATACTATGGATATAGCATTAAAATCATCTGTAAATTCAATTGATAAATCAAAAGAATCAATAAATTTTATTGATAGAAACTATTCATCTATTGAAAATAGTAATGAAAATGCAAGATTATTTGAATCAAAGATAAATAAATTACAAGAAGGTATAATTACTATAGTTGATATGGCTAAAGAAATAGAAGATATCTCGCAAAAGACGAATATGTTAGCATTAAATGCCTCAATAGAAAGTGCTAGAGCTGGTGAGGCTGGTAAAGGATTTTCAGTAGTAGCACAAGAAATTAGAAAATTATCATTAGATACAGATAAATCCTTAGTAGAAATAAAAAACAACGTGTCTAATATAGTAAATGAATTAAAAGAAGCTAATATATATTCTAAGAAAAACCTTCAAAATAGTGAAAGTATAAGCAATAACACTAAAGAATCAAAAATACTTTATGATGATATATTATCAAATTCAAACCAAACAAAGTTAAAGGTAGAAGACGCATTTAATATATTAAATGATTTTAATACAAAAATAAAAGATTTAAGTGAAAATATGAATAATATATATGTAAGTGCAAAACAAAGCATGGACATAATTGACGAAAGTGTTAAAGAAACTAAGATGTTAAACAAGGATATAAAATCATTGGAGAGCTTGAGTTATAATGTGTCTAATAATTGTGACAAGTTTTTTAATTATTTATCAAAAGAGACTATTGATAAAATACTTTCTACAAAAATGATAGAGCTTAAAGATAGATTAAATGATATAGAAAAATTGGATTCAAATAAAGATTTGGTAGATATAGCAAATGATCTTAATGTAACAGCATTCCAAATAGTAAATAAGGATGGAAAGGTAATAAAAGCAACAGAAAAAGAAAGTATAGGACTTAATTTGTTTGATATATATAATCCATATAGAGATTATTATAATAGTAATTCAAATAAATTCTTATATACTGATATTGTTTTAAGATTAGATAATTACTATGCGAAATTCTGCGCAAGTAAGAAAGATGGGTATCTAATAATTGTTGAATATTCCTTTAATATCAAGAAAAAATAGTTAAAAAAATAATTAACAAAGAATATGTTTTTCTTTTTGTTTTTGTACTTTTTTCAGATTTGAAAGAAAAAAATAAAATGATTGTATACTTGCAAAAATCAATAATTAAGAAATATACATGTTAAAAATACCAAAAAAACATACATGTTAATAATATATCTTTTGTAGACATGCCTATTTGCGGGTGTTATATTATACTTGTAATTGATAACAAACAATTTTGTTTTGAGAGAACAAGGAGAGATAATTATGTTAGCATCGATTAACATTAAGAACAATTTCAAATCATCAATATTCGAAGGAATACTTTTTGGATTTGAAGCAAGAAAATCAGAAAAAGCAGTTAATACTTCAAATTCAGTAGAATTAGAAGATAACATAAAATACGATGTAGCTTGTCTACATGGTTTAGGAATTTCAAAATAGCTAATTAGAAAAACTTTGTTTTTTTATAATATAGGATTTCTTAAAAATCCATATAAGACCCCATAAATTTAATTTTATCGACCCCCATCGATAAAAAACCCCTTCTCTTTCCCCTAAGAGAAGGATTTTTTTTATACTTTTTTGAACAAAACATCATATATATATAATTGTTGTTTCAAGAGGTTTAAAGATTTTTTATTTTTACATATAAATATAATTTTATTATAGATTTTATGAATATATTTTCTTATAATATTTAGATATATTCATTTCTTTTAGGGACGAGAAAGATTAATTTTTATTTGATGCTAAGAAGGTTTTATTTTAGCAGAGAAAATAAGAATATTTATAATTTTTTTTTAGGACGAAGGAAAAAATATAAATATTAAAAAAGGATTTGATGTTATGGAATTGATTTGTTTAGCAGTAGCAATGTTTGTTGTAGGTTTTATAGACTCCATGGCTGGTGGCGGTGGATTGCTTTCCGTTCCAATACTTTTGATGACTGGTCTACCAGTTAAGGTTGCTATGGCGACAAATAAGATGACAGCTGTATTTGGACTGTCTTCAAGTACTTATAATTTCTATAAAAAAGATAAGATAGATATGAAGCTTATCTTAAAATGGACACCTATATGTTTGATAGGAAGTATAATAGGAACTAAGATGCTAGACTTTGTATCTTCTGAGTTTCTAAAAGGAGCAATACCTGTAATTTTAGTGATTGCATTAGCTCAAAGTGTATTTAGAAAAAAGAAGGAAGGAAAATTAAATACAAAGATAGATCATAAGGATTTTAAAAAAGGAATTTTATTTGTATTTTTTATGGGATTCTATAGTGGATTTATTGGACCAGCAACAAGTACATTTATAGCACTTGGTCTTATACATATATTTGAACTAGATTTCTTTACAGGTAATGCACTATCTAAGCCACTAACTTTGCTTGGAACGTTGGTATCGTTTGTGATACTTGTTGTATCAGGTTATGTAAATATAAAATACGGTATTATAGCAGCAGTTTTTAGAACTTTAGGAAGTTATATAGGAACAAATTTTGCAATAGATAAGGGTGAAAAAATAGTAAAACCAATATTTTTATCATTCACATTCATAATGGCAATCAAGATGTTTATAGATATGTATTTAGCATAATAATTTTTAGTATTATTATTAGGTAGATAAAGAAAAACTAGATAGCTAGATAAAGAATAAAGACTCTTAAAACAAATTTTATTTTGTTTTAGGAGTTTTTTTATTTGAAAAATATATAGTATTTGACATTTGAACAAATAAATGATACTAATTATTGTGTATGTTATTTTAATACTTTAAATTTTATTATTTAATAAATATGGGGAGATGATTGTGCTTGGATAACAAAAAATTAAAGATTATATTTTTTATATTAATAGTTTTGATTATATCTTTTAATGTATGGTATTCATTGCTTTCAGGTAGAATGGAAAGCCCTAATGCAGATAATATAAGATTATGGTCTTATTGCGTTTATGGAATATTGTTTTTGAGTATTGTTTATATTATTTATAGTAAAAAATTAAAAAATAAAAACTAAGAATTAAAAAATAACACATTAATTAAATTTAAGTAGAAAATAAATAAAGATATAAAATGGTTAAATTTTAAAATTAAACACTTACACTAATATGTAGGTGTTTTTTTACGAGATTTTTTTCTTGCAAATTGACATAAGTACTATGAATACTTAAATAGAGTGCAATTTTTTGTAAAAAATCAAAAAACAAAAAATCCTACTTTATTTTTAGTAAGAAATGTGATAATATTAAGGGGTAGATACTGATGTTAAAAATAAACAAACGTTGAAACTGTCTTCATTGAACTTTTACATTTTATGTTTTGAAATTAGATTTATGACTAGAAAACTTACATTTTTATGTAGGTGTTTTTTTATGTCTAAAAATAAAGATTGATATGAATTTACAAAAACTTTTTGAAAAGAGCTTATAATGATATAATTTAAATATAAATAAAAGCAAATCAAGGAGTTTATTTTGGATAATAAAGCTAAGGAAGAAAAGATAGAAGAATCAAAAGAAACAATAAAAAACAAAAAGCATGATCAAGGATATAAAAACACATTTAAAAACAAAGATAATATGATAGACTTCTTAAATAGTTTTATAAAAGAAGATTGGGTAAAAAATATAAAAAAAGAAGACTTAGTTCTAATAGATAAAGAATTTATACTAAGTAACTTTAAAGATGAAGAAGCCGATATAGTGTATAAGGTAAATGTAGATGGTGAAGAAGTAATACTATATATGTTATTAGAATTTCAATCAAAAGTAGATTATAGAATGCCAATAAGATTATTTTTATATATCTGTGAAATCTATAGAATGTATTTAGATGAACATGACGACAATACAAAAAAACAAAAGGGATTTAGATTACCACCAGTAATACCAGTAGTATTATATAATGGTGAAAACAATTGGCATGTACCAAGAAGTTTTAAGGAAGTAATAAAATCACATGAAATGTATAGTGATTATGTAATAGACTTTAATTATCTTTTATTTGATATTCATAGAATGGATGATGAAGAATTAAAGAAGATAGCGAATGTAGTAAGTACAATATTTTACTTAGATAAAGAAGATAATATAGAACTAATAGTAAAGAGATTAGAAACAATAAAAGGTGTAATAAAGAGACTACAAATAGATAAGAAAAAGAATTTATTAAGATGGATCAAAAATGTAATAGTTGAGAATACAAGCTTAGATAATAAGGAAAAACTAATAGAATTAATTGATGAAACTATTGAAACGCAGGAGGTGGATATGATGATTTCAAATATGGGTAGAGTTATAAATGAAGGACTAGAAGCTAAATTAGCTGAAGGTATAATGAAAGGAAAACTTGAAGGAAGACTTGAAGGGAAAGTTGAAGGGTTTGAAGAACATTCAATAATTACAGCAATAGAAATGCTTCAAGATAATATGAATATAGAATTGGTTGCAAAATATAGCAAATTAAAAATATCTAAAGTAAAGGATATAAAGAATAATTTAGAAGAATATAAGCAAGTTTATTTAGATAAAGAAAAAAATATTAATTTAGATAAATAATAAATTTTTAGGCTATCAGATTAAAAATATTAAATCTGATAGTTTTTTTGTTGGAAAAATATAAGTGAAACCCAAATCGAAAATAAAGAAAAGTATAAATAAATATAAATTAACTTAGAATTAAAAATTAATAAGTATAATTATAAAAAAACAAGCAAAATCAATGAAAATGAATAAAATTATTCAAAGTAAAATTTTTTATGAAGGACTGTTAAAGTATAAATAACATAAAAAGTAAATGAATTATCGAATTGAATCGAAATGGAATTAGGATGGTTACAAAGGGATAAAATACAAAATCTGTGTAAGAGAGTATGGATAAGAGATACAAAAGATATTTTTGCATTTGTGAAAAATAAAATTATCGAGATTTTTTTCTTGCAAATTGACATAAGTATTATAAATACTTAAAGAGAGTATGATTTTTTGCGAAAAATCAAAAAACAAAAAATCCTACTTTATTTTTAGTAAGAAATGTGATAGTATTAAGAGGTGGATACTGATGTTAAAAATAAACAAACGTTGAAACTGTCTTCATTGAACTTTTACATTTTATGTTTTAAAATATAAAGCTATTTAATAAAGTTTCGTCTCTATCACATTGAACTTTTACATTTTATGTTTTAAAATCACCATTCTCGAAATCTTTTAATTTGAAATATTTTCCATTGAACTTTTACATTTTATGTTTTAAAATATGCTATCTATAAACATTAATGCATTTTTATGGCATTGAACTTTTACATTTTATGAACATACACCAAGAAAATATACAGATCGAATAATAAGAATAGCTTGAAGAGTAAATGAACTTACATGAATATGTAGGTGTTTTTTTATGCTTAAAAAACACAGGTCGATACGAATTTACAAAAATTTTTTGAAAATAGTTTATGATGATATAATTTAGATATAAAAAAAGAAAAGTTCTGTATTAGAGTATAAAAATTAAAATTAAAGGCAAAGGATTTGAAAAAGATATGAATAAAGGAAGAAAAACGACCTATGAAGAAAGAATAGAAATCGTAAATTATTGTATCGCAAACATAAAAAATTATCACGAAACTTCTAAGAAATTTAATGTTTCATACCAACAAGTATATAGTTGGGTAAAGAAATTTGAGAAAAATGGTGAAGAATCACTTAGAGATAGACGTGGAATAAGTAAGAATGAAGAAAACCTTACAATGGAAGAAAAATATAAATTAAAACTAAAAAAACTAGATAAAAAGAATGAAAGATTAAGAGCTGAAGTAGCACTTATAAAAAAGATAAATCTAATTAGAAATGGTGAAATAACACAACAAGATAGATATATGGCTATAAAGATTGTTAATGAAGAAGCTGAATTTTCGATACAAATGTTATGTGAGATTATTAATTTGGATAGGTCGTCTTATTACAAATGGCTAAACAAAAAAGAAACAAAGACATATAAAGAAAATAAAATTATTTTAGAGAATATAAAAGAAATACAAGAAGAAAATAACTATATCTATGGCTATAGAAAAATGGTAATAGCTTTAAATGAAAGACTAGATATAAGTGTAAATCATAAACGTGTGTATAAACTTATGAAAGAAAACAATTTATTAAGTAGAAGATTTAAAAAATAAATATAAGAATAACGTTAACTTTCAGGATGAAATTAAAATAATTTTGTTTTGAAAGTTTTTTTATTAAATAATTATACGAAAAAAATATATAATTATTTCAAATATTAAAATGATGGGTATATACCTAAAAGTAAAAAAAGGAGGTGAGTTATATTGGGAAGGACTATAACTATGGATATGTATTTTTATTCTATGATGTAAATGAAAAGAGAGTGCAAAAAGTTTTTAAAATCTGCAAAAAATATTTAAGTCATCATCAAAACTCTGTATTTAGAGGAACAATAACCCCTTCAAAATTAATAAATCTAAAAGAAGAATTAAAATCAAGAACAGATCCCAAAGAAGATAATATTACAATTATAAAGTTGTTTTCAGAAAGATATTTTGAGGAAGAAAATATAGGTATACCTAGACGTGCTGGAGAATCAATGTTTTTGTAGTTAATTAAAGAAAGGGATAAGAGATTATGAAACCAAAACTAACGGGAAGTTTGATAAATTACTATATCCATTGCAAAAGACAATGTTGGTTATCTTATAACAAAATAAATATGGAATATAATAGTGAAGCTGTAAGTATTGGAAAGGCATTGCATAAGAAAAAATATAAAGATAAAAAACATTCAGAAGTGTTTATTAATAATATTAGACTAGATAAAATTAATGACAAATATGTTATTGAAACAAAAAAATCAGATTATGATATAGAAGCTGCAAAATGGCAACTTATATTTTATTTAAAAGAACTAAAAGATTTGGGGATTGAAAGAGAAGGAAAATTAGAGATACTTGAAAAAAATAATCCAAACTCTAAAAAAGTATATCATATCGAATTAACAACAGAAGTAGAAATGAAATTAAATAGATTGATAAAAGAAATATATGAGTTTTTAGAAACTAAACAACCACCGATTTGTCAAAATTGCAATCAAAAGCGTTGTTCATATTATGAATATTGTTCGTTGTAAAAGGAGTATCGAGATGAATACAAATTGTAGGTATATAGATAGTAGTGGAAAAATAAAAAGAGAAGCTAATTCTATAATCTTTAGAAATTCAGAAGATGATAAGATGAATATACTAGTAGAAACAACTAAAGAAATTTATTTTTTATCAGAAGTTGAGTTAAATAGTAGCTTCTTAAATTTTGTAGGTAAAAATGGACTTACTCTGCACTTCTTTGATTATTATGGAAATTATACAGGAAGCTTCTATCCAAGAGAAAAATATTTAAGTGGTAGAATTACGGTTAATCAGGTTAAGGCATTTGAAGAAAAGAGAATGGAGTTTGCTAAAAATATAGTAAATGGAATTGGGGAAAATATAAGAGAAGTTGTGAGCAAGTATGATAGAAGTGAAAAAGTAAAAGAACTTATAGATTATATTGATGACGACATGAAGTATAGTATTGATGAGGCACAAGATATAAAAGAATTATTATTTGTGGAAGGTGGAATTTGGAATAGATTTTATATAACTTTTGATCAGATACTAAATAAGGATTTTGAATTTGAAAAAAGAACAAAAAGACCACCAAAAAATCCACTTAATGCGTTGATTTCATTTGGAAATAGTATATTATATTCAAAATGTGTATCTCAAATATATTTAAGTCATCTAAATCCAACTATAAGCTTTTTGCATGAACCAATGGAAAGAAGATTTTCTCTTAGCTTGGATTTGAGTGAAGTATTTAAACCTGTTATAGTATTTAAGACAATTATTAATTTAGTCAATAAAAGAATGATAGACGTAAATAAGCATTTTGATAATGAATTGAATTATTGTATATTAAACAAAGAAGGAAAGAGAATATATATAAAGGCTTTGGAAGAAAGATTAAAGGAGACTTATTTGCATCCGAAATTAAAAAGAAATGTAACTTATTTAAATTCAATAAAATTGGATGCTTATAAATTGATAAAAGCTATTGTAGAGGAACAAGAATTTATACCATTTAGTTTAAAAAATAAATATTAAAAAAATATAAAAGAAAGAATGGGTTGTGTATTAAAATCAGAATAAACATTTAATAAATAATATTATAAAAAAATAAGCAAAATAAAAGAAAATGAATAAAATTATTCAAAGTAAAAATTTTTGTGAATGACTGTTAAAGTATAAATAACATAAAAAGTAAATAGATTGTCGAATTGAATCGAAATGGAATTAAGATGGTTATAAAGGAATAAAATGTAAAATCAATACAATGGTGTATAGACAAGAGATACAAAAGATATTTTTACGTTTGTGAAAAATAAAATTATCGAGAATTTTTTCCTGCAAATTGACATAAGTACTATAAATACTTAAATAGAGTGCAATTTTTTACAAAAAATCAAAAAACAAAAAATCCTACTTTATTTTTAGTAAGAAATGTGATATTATTAAGGGGTAGATACTGATGTTAAAAATAAACAAACGTTGAAACTGTCTTCATTGAACCCTTACATTTTATGTTTTGAAATTATTCATAAGAGGTAAATTCCCATTTAGCATTCGGGATTGAACCCTTACATTTTATGTTTTGAAATGATAGTCAAACCTTCACAAGGTATTAAATATCCTAATTGAACCCTTACATTTTATGTTTTGAAATTGCCATTCTTCTAAATTTTCAATTACCCATTTTCGAATTGAACCCTTACATTTTATGTTTTGAAATTTTTACTAAATCATTGTAGTTTTCTTTTGAATATATATTGAACCCTTACATTTTATGTTTTGAAATTAGATTTATGACTAAAAAACTTACATTTTTATGTAGGTGTTTTTTTATGTCTAAAAATAAAGATTGATATGAATTTACAAAAACTTTTTGAAAAGAGCTTATGATGATATAATTTAAATATAAATAAAAGTAAATCAAGGAGTTTGTTTTGGATAATAAAGCTAAGGACGAAAAGATAGAAGAATCAAAAGAAACAATAAAAAACAAAAAGCATGATCAAGGATATAAAAACACATTTAAAAACAAAGATAATATGATAGATTTCTTAAATAGTTTTATAAAAGAAGATTGGGTAAAAAATATAAAAAAAGAAGACTTAGTTCTAATAGATAAATAATTTATACTAAGCAACTTTAAAGATGAAGAAGCCGATATAGTATATAAGGTAAATGTAAATGGAGAAGAAATAATACTATATATGTTATTAGAATTTCAATCAAAAGTAGATTATAGAATGCCAATAAGACTATTTTTATATATCTGTGAAATCTATAGAATGTATTTAGATGAACATGATGACAATACAAAAAAGCAAAAAGGATTTAGGCTACCACCAGTAATACCAGTAGTATTATATAATGGTGAAAATAATTGGCATGTACCAAGAAGTTTTAAGGAAGTAATAAAATCATATGAAATGTATAGTGATTATGTAATAGACTTTAATTATTTATTATTTGATATTCATAGAATGGATGACGAAGAATTAAAGAAGATAGCGAATGTAGTAAGTACAATATTCTACTTAGATAAAGAAGATAATATAGAACTAATAGTAAAGAGATTAGAAACGATAAAAGGTGTAATAAAGAGACTACAAATAGATAAGAAAAAGAATTTATTAAGATGGATAAAAAATGTAATAGTTGAGAATACAAGTTTAGATAATAAGGAAAAACTAATAGAATTAATTGATGAAACTATTGAAACACAGGAGGTGGATATGATGATTTCAAATATGGGAAGAGTTATAAATGAAGGACTAGAAGCTAAATTAGCTGAGGGTATAATGAAAGGGAAAATTGAAGGAAAAGTTGAAGGTTTTGAAGAAAGTTCAATAATTACAGCAATAGAAATGCTTCAAGACAATATGAATATAGAATTGGTTTCTAAATATAGCAAATTAAAAATATCTAAAGTTAAGGATATAAAGAATAATTTAGAAGAATATAAGCAAGTGTATTTAGATAAAGAAAAAAATATTAATTTAGATAAATAATAAATTTTTAGGCTATCAGATTAAAAATATTAAATCTGATAGTTTTTTTGTTGGAAAAATATAAGTGAAATCCAAATTAAAAATAAAGAAAAACATAAATAAATACAAATTAACTTACAATTAAAAATTAATAAATAATATTATAAAAAAACAAGTAAAATCAATAAAAATGAATAAAATTATTCAAAGTAAAAATTTTTATGAATGACTGTTAAACTATAAATAACATAAAAAGTAAACAAATTGTCGAATTGAATCTAATTGGAATTAAAATGGTTATAAAGGAATAAAATAAAAAATCAATGCAAAGTAGTAATGATATGACGTAAAAAAGATATTTTTGTGTTTGTGAAAAATAAAATTATCGAGATTTTTTTCTTGCAAATTGACATAAGTACTATGAATACTCAAATAGAGTACAATTTTTTACAAAAAATAAAAAAACAAAAAATCCTACTTTATTTTTAGTAAGAAATGTGATAGTATTAAGGGGTGGATACTGATGTTAAAAATAAACAAACGTTGAAACTGTCTTCATTGAACTTTTACATTTTATGTTTTGAAATCTGTTGGACTCTCACCAACTCTATTCATTCCTAGGTAATTGAACTTTTACATTTTATGTTTTGAAATCATCCTTAAAAACTTTTTCTTCTATTCTGTTCAATCATTGAACTTTTACATTTTATGTTTTGAAATTAGATAGTCTTTATGACTATCTTGAGAACCTTACAAGATTGAACTTTTACATTTTATGAACATACCCCAACAAAATATACAGATTAAATAATGAAAATCTGATATGAATTTGAAAGGGGTATTTTTTATGTCTAAAAAAAAGACGTATACTTTTGAAGAAAAATTAAAAATTCTTGAAGATTTTAAGATTAATAAGCTATCGCTTAGAAAATATGTGGCTAAAATAGGTATTACAACAACAACTTATTATAAATGGTTCTATAGCTTCGAAAAGCATGGAAAAGAGGGGCTTCTGCCCTGTAAAAAGAAAAAAATTTATACGAAAAAGTTTAAAACTATTGCTGTTAAAGACTATTTAACTTCAAACTTATCTTTAATTGAAGTATCAAAAAAATATGAAATATCTGATCCAAGTGTTTTAAGAAAGTGGATTAACAATTATAATAATCATAGAGAGCTAAAAACAAGTGCGAAAGGATTGAGCAACTCTATGAATAAAGGAAGAAAAACCACATATAAAGAAAGATTAGAAATCGTAAATTATTGTATCGCTAATATGAAGAATTATGGTGAAACTGCTGAAAAATACAATGTTTCATATCAACAAATATATAGTTGGGTAAAAAAGTTTGAAAAGGGTAGCGAAGAGTCACTTAAAGATAAACGTGGAATAAATAAAAAAGAAGAAGAATTAACATTAGAAGAAAAACATAAATTAGAATTGAAGAAATTAAATGAAAAAAATCGAAGATTAGAAGCAGAAGTAGAACTTTTAAAAAAGTTGAAATTGCTAGGAAGGGGATGATTAATCAAGAAAATAAATATATAGCTATAAAATATGTGAACAATAAATTTAAATTTCCTATAAAACTATTGTGTGAAATTGCAAAT
The DNA here is from genome assembly GCA_045345765.1 of Peptostreptococcaceae bacterium AGR-M142. Classification (GTDB taxonomy): domain Bacteria; phylum Bacillota; class Clostridia; order Peptostreptococcales; family Peptostreptococcaceae; genus JAOARY01. Next base: position 968,029 of record CP148265.1, on the reverse strand, counting down.
CTACAAAGGTCTTCTTATTACAAATGGTTAAATAGAAAAACCACAAAAAACTTTAAAGAAAATGAATTGATTCTAAAAACTATAAAAGAAATTCATGAAGAAAATGGTTCTATTTATGGCTATAGAAGAATGACATTAAATATAGCCGATAGGCTTGGTATAAAGGTTAATCATAAGCGTGTTTATAGAATAATGAAAGAAAATAATTTACTTAGTGTAATAAGAAGAAGACGTAAATATTTTTATAGAAAAACAACACAACAACATGTTTCTGAAAATATTCTAAATAGAAAGTTTTATGCTAATAAACCTAATGAAAAATGGCTAACAGATGTTACTGAATTTAAATATGGAGTAAATAAGAAGGCATATTTAAGTGCAATTATAGATCTTTATGATAACTCAATAGTTGCATATACTGTAGGTCATAGCAATAATAATAAGCTTGTTTTTGAAAATTTAGATTTGGCATTAAAAGAATTAAATGGCGAAAAGCCTCTTATTCATAGTGACAGAGGGTTTCAATACACATCGCATGGATTTTTTTGGAAAATAAATAAATATGGTTTAACACATAGTATGTCCAGAGTTGGGAGATGTCTTGATAATGCACCGATGGAAGGTTTTTTTGGCATACTAAAAAGTGAAAAATATTATTTGAATAAATATAAAGATTATGATACTCTTAAAAGAGATATTGAAAATTATATAAATTTTTACAACAACGATAGATTACAAAAAAAATTAGATGCTAAAAGTCCTTTGGCTTTTAGGTATTCATAGAATATGTTTTTTATTATTTAAAAATGTAGTACTAATTGGATTCTGTTCATTATGTTTTGAAATTCAAATTAAGAGAAGTAGATAAAAATAAAAAGAAAAATTGAACTTTTACATTTTATGTTTTGAAATGATTTTAATTTTTTGATTTCTTTCTTTTATGATTCTTATTGAACTTTTACATTTTATGTTTTGAAATGTAAATCCAAATCTTCAAAATCGGAAGGTTTGAATTATTGAACTTTTACATTTTATGTTTTGAAATTAATCATCTCCGTTTTTATATTTTAAATTTATAAGAATTGAACTTTTACATTTTATGTTTTGAAATTAAATCAACATGTTATCGTCTATTTTCTTTTTTAACATTGAACTTTTACATTTTATGTTTTGAAATTTTTTATTGTTTACAAAAGCTAAAGCATTTCTATAGCATTGAACTTTTACATTTTATGTTTTGAAATCTTTCTCTTCTTCTTTCTTTTTTTCTTTCTTCTTTATATTGAACTTTTACATTTTATGTTTTGAAATACCACAATATCTTATTCATTTCATTATCATTAAACCCTTACATCAATATGTAGGTGTTTTTTTATTGTTCCAAATTTTATTTAAACAAAGACAACAAAAAAGGACTAATTGATATAAAAACAATTAGTCCTTCAAAGCAAAACAACAGCTTTATTAAATTTTTTAATTATTACTAATTACATTCCTCTACTGCCTTTGCAACCCTTTCAACAACCCTTTCATCAAACGCATCAGGAATAACATAATCATCCCTTAACTCATCATCAGTTACAATTGAAGCAATCGCATAAGCAGAAGCAACCTTCATTTCCTCTGTTATTTGTTTCTTTCTACTTCTTAATACTCCCTTAAATATCCCTGGAAAAGCAAGTACATTATTTATTTGATTAGGAAAATCAGATCTACCTGTACCAACCACTCTTGCGCCGCCTTCCTTAGCGATACTTGGCATTATTTCTGGTGTTGGATTTGCCATTGCAAAAACAATAGCATCCTTATTCATAGATTCAATCATTTCTTTAGTAACAATATTAGGAGCAGAAACACCAATAAATACATCAGCACCCTTAATTGCATCAACCAAATTTCCTTTAATATTATCATTATTAGTCATTTTAGCTAATTGTTTTTTATGCTCATCCAAAGAAGGATTATCTATATCCAATATCCCATCAATATCACATACAACAATATCCTTTGCATTTAGATTTATAAGCATCTTAATTATGGCAGTACCAGCAGCACCAGGTCCATTTACTACAACTTTGATATCTTCAAACTTTTTATTTACTAATTTAAGTCCATTAATAACTCCAGCACTAACAACTATTGCAGTACCATGTTGATCATCATGAAATACTGGAATATCTAATTCTTTCTTTAATCTTTCTTCTATTTCAAAACATCTTGGAGAACTTATATCTTCCAAGTTAATTCCTCCAAAAGTAGGAGCTAAATATTTTACTGTTTTTATTATTTCTTCTGTATCATTTGTATCTAAACATATAGGAAAGGCATCAACATCTGCAAACTCTTTAAATAGTAAGGCTTTTCCTTCCATTACTGGCATTGAAGCTTCTGGTCCAATATCTCCAAGACCTAAAACTGCACTACCATCAGATACAACAGCTACTAGATTTTGTTTTGAAGTATACTTATATACCAAATCTTTATCTTCTGCAATCTTTCTACAAGGTTCTGCAACCCCTGGTGTATAAGCAAGAGCTAAATCCTCTTTGTTATTTACTTTAACTTTACTTATAACTTCAATCTTGCCTTGCTTTTCTTCATGCATTTTTAGAGCTTTTTCATTATTAGTCAAAAAAATCCCCTCCAGTTAAATTTATTTTAAATAAGATGATAATTTAGAAGCATTATCTAATTTTTCTATGGCTTCATTTATTATCTCATCTATTATTTCTTTTGTTGTTTGAATCTTATTTAAAGGAACTAAACTTTGTCCTACTTGAACAAGACCATCTTTTGTATCTCCATCTACAGCTGCCTTTCTATTAGTACCCGTAGCTAATTTGAATAATTCTTCGTTTTTAGCTCCTGATATTTCTAATTCTAAGAATTTATCAGTAAAATCATTTTTTAGTCCCCTAACACCGTGATTTCTTGAATAACCTGTTACAACTGAATCTGTATCTGTTGCATTTATTATCATATCTTTTGAATTTTGATGAACTAAGCAAGAAGATGATAATAAGAACCTAGATCCCATTTGAACTCCAGATGCACCCATAAGTAATGCTGAAGCTAGACCTCTACCGTCTACTATCCCACCTGCTATTACGACTGGAATATTTATATTTGGAATAACATTTTCCAATAGTGCCATAGTAGTTTGATTACCAATATGACCCCCAGCTTCCATACCTTCTAGTATTATTGCATCTGCACCCTTTTGTTCAACTCTTTTAGCTAATTTCAAATTAGGTACAACTGGTATTATCTTTATATTATTTTCTTTTAATATTTCAAAATAAGGAACTGGATTTCCTGCTCCTAATGTTACAAAGCTTACTTTTTCTTCACAACATAATTTTATTATATCGTCTTTATTATCAGCCATTAACATTATATTAACACCAAAAGGCTTATCAGTAAGTTCTTTTGTTCTTCTTATCTCATCTCTTACAAATGATATATCTCTACCGCCTGTTGCTATAACTCCAGTAGCTCCAGCGTTACATAAAGAACTTACTAAAGTTGATTCAGATATCCAAGCCATTGCACCTTGAATTATTGGATATTTTATATTTAATAATTTAGTTAATTTATTTTGCATACAAATGCCTCCTCATAAAAGAAAGAAAAAATCACCATTAACAACCGTAATTCATATACGGGAATTTTTTATTTAGATAAATTCAATGAAAATGAAAATTGAAATTAAAAAATCAATTGAAAATCATATTCAATTAAATTTTACCACAAAAAACTATTATTTAAAAATATAAAAAAACTATTAGTTCATAGTTTAAAACTATATAAAAATAGAAATAAAGATATTAAGGGTATAAATTTTGAACAATAATAAAGAAAAAAGGTAATGTATACAAGAAAAATCAAAATTTAATATAACAACTTATATTATATTACTCGATAACATATAGTAAGATTGAAAATACATAAAGAAAAATTTTAATCTTAAAATAATCTTGTTATAAATATTTTTTAATTAAATTATTTTAACATGAATAATTATATCAATATAAAGTAGGTGTATCATGGAATTTAGGCAATTAGAGTATTTTAAAATGGTGGCAAAAACAAAAAATATAACTAAGGCTGCAAAATTACTTCATGTATCCCAACCTTCTATAACTAATTCTATAAAAAATTTAGAAGCTAATTTAGGTGTTGAGCTTCTTGATAGGACAAAAAAATATATAGATTTGACAGCTGAGGGTGAAGTTTTTTTAAAGAGAGTAGAGGTTATATTAAAAAATATTGAAGATGCAAAACAAGAGATGAAGGATTTTAATAATCTTAGTAGAGGAAAATTAAATATTGGAATTCCACCTATGATTGGAACATTTTTATTTCCCAGAATTTTTACGGAGTTTAAAAAATTATATCCAAATATAGATCTTAATTTGAGCGAAGAGGGTTCACTGTTAACAAGAGAAAAAATAGAGAATCAGGAATTAGACGTGGGTATAATAATATTATCTATTTGTAATGATCATTTGGAAATAATACCAATGATAGAAAGTGAAATTTTAGTATGTTTAAATAAGAATCATAAATTATCAAATAAAGATTCTATATCCTTTGATGAAATTAAAAATGAACCTGTGATTTTATTGAAAGAAGGATTTTTTCATAGAAAGAAGATTATGCAACTTTACAAAGAAGAGAGTATAGAACCTAATATTTTACTTAGTTCTAATCAATTAGAGACGATTAAAAGTCTAGTAAAACAAGATGTTGCAATATCATTTTTATTAAAAGAGATAGTTAATGATGAGAATGTTGTTAAGATACCTCTTGAAAACAGAGTAAAGGTGAAAATAGGTGTGGCATGGAATAAAGAAAGATATATATCGAATGCAGCAAAGGCTTTTTTAGATTTTTGTAGAGATTACAATATACAATCCAATTATAAAATAAAAAATTAGATTAAAAAAAAGAGTTATCTATATAAAAATAATAAAAATATTAAGAAAAATTAAAAATAATAAAAATTCATATAATCAAGATATTTAGTAAATTGTAAGTGGGTATATGAATTTTTTTAGAATTATATAAAAAAAATTATATAAAAAAAATTCTAAATATTATTTGACAAAGTTAAAAAATTTGATTATACTTGAAAACAAGAAATAATTAAATAAAGTTTTTCGAAATAATTTTTCGGTAAACTTGCAAAATTTATTTTAAAAGCTGTGAAAAGAAGAGTAAGTATAGATTGATGTTATAGCGAGTTAGGGTTGGTGAAAGCCTAATACGGATTCTTTACTGAAGAACATCTTTGAGCTTCTAACCGAAAGGCGCAAGCTTAGTAGACTTAGACGTTTATGATACGTTATAATCAGAGAGTATCGACTTTTAGTCCGTACTTGTAAAGGTGGGTTTTTAACCAATTAGGGTGGTACCGCGAATGTATATACAAGCTTTCGTCCCTTTGATTTAATATCAAGGGATCGGGAGCTTTTTTTAATACCTAAAATAACAAAAATAGCCATTTGGGTATAAAAAAAATACAAGGAATACCTTGTATAAATAAAAAGACATAAAAAAATGAGTGTTTTAAAAAAGTTTTTACAAGTAAAATTATAAAGCATAATTAAAGTTTTTACAAGGCTTAAACATAAATCTCTAAAAAATAAAAAGAAATGAGATTGTGTTACAGTATCAAAAATCACAAAATTAAAAATAACAAAAATATTAAAAATATTAAAAAAATTAAAAAGATTATGAAAATGAGGAGTGTTTTAAAAATGGAAAAATTAATATTACCAAAAGGTTATAAGAGTAGTTTAGATTTAAGAGAAACAGAGGTTGCAATCAAAAAAGTTAAGGATTTCTTCCAAGTTGAATTATCAAAAGAACTTAGTTTAACAAGAGTATCAGCACCGTTATTTGTAAAGCCAGAAACGGGACTAAACGATGATTTAAATGGTGTTGAAAGACCAGTTGGATTCACATTAAAAGGTGACAATGAAAGTTATGCAGAGATAGTACATTCTCTAGCTAAGTGGAAAAGAATGGCTCTTGCAAGATACAAATTCTCTGCTGGAGAAGGTTTATATACGGATATGAACGCTATAAGAAGAGATGAAGATTTTGATAACTTACATTCTATATATGTAGATCAATGGGATTGGGAAAAGATAATAACTAAAGAAGAAAGACATTTAGATAAGTTACAAGAAATTGTTAAGGGAATTTATTCTGTATTTAAGAAATTAGAATCTTTTATTGAAGAAGAATACCCTGCTATAAAAGGATTTTTACCAGAAGAAATTACTTTTGTTACTACTCAAGAGTTAGAAGATATGTATCCAACATTAACTCCTAAGCAAAGAGAAGATGAAATAGCAAAAGAGAAAAAAGCTGTATTTATAATGCAAATAGGTAAAGCATTAGAGTCTGGTGAAATTCATGATGGTAGAGCTCCAGATTATGATGATTGGGATTTAAACGGAGATATAATATTCTGGAACCCAGTACTGCAAAGAGCGTTTGAATTATCATCAATGGGAATTAGAGTTTGTGAAGAGTCTTTAGCTAAGCAATTAAAGATAAGAGGTTGTGAGCAAAGAGCAGAATTAGACTTCCACAAAAAATTACTAAACAAAGAACTTCCATACACTGTAGGTGGAGGGATTGGACAATCAAGAATATGTATGTTCTTCTTACAAAAGGCTCATATAGGTGAAGTACAAGCTTCGATATGGCCAAAAGAAATGATTAAAGTTTGTGAAGAAGCTGGAATAGAATTATTATAAAAATTATATAGATTAGAATTATTATATTTGCTAGAATTTAAAAAATGCATTTAATGCATAATTATATAAAATATTATTAAAACAAGGTAATATAAGAATAAAATAAAATTATTCTTATATTACCTTTATTTTTTTGTTTTTTATAACGAAAATGGTGTAAAATAGTGGGTATAAATATTTTAATTAACATAAAAACTAAAAAGGGGTATTTATTATGGAAAAAATATTATCGTATCAAACAAAATTAGCAAGTTGTGAAGGGGGTTGTAATGTAGAAGAAAGCACAAGACATAAAAGAGAAATACCAAGAATTATTGAAGATAAGAAGGATTTAGATTTATTTTCAAGAGAAATTGAGAAATTTAATAATATCAATGGGGATTTTGATTTAGAGCTTATATATTCTTGTGAGTATTTAATATATGATTATTATATAGCTTTTTTGGTTAAATTCTCGAATTTTGATAAAGTTAAAAATATATATTTACAAACTAATGGATCTACATCGTTATTTTTATCTTATGGAATAGATTTTTCAAAGCTAAATATAAAAATAGATTATTCCAAAGATAATTGCGAAATGGAGGATTTAAAAAATACTATAAGAGGATTTGTAGATAATAATATAGAATTTAAAATAACCATACAAAAAAATGATTTGGATGAATTATTTAAGGACAAAGAAATAAAAGAGATATTAAAAGAAGAGCAAGTAGAGTTAAAAAAAGAAAATTGTTTACTATAGAATAAATAAAAGGCAATCTAAAAAACATATGATTTTTAAGATTGCCTTTTTTATTAATTTAATTTGATTCATTTTTTTTTATTTTTTTATATTTTATAACCAAATCAACCATTTTTGAATAGGACTTGACACCTTCACTTTGACCATTTGAAGCCAAGAATAAATTATTATATTTAGTAAATAAATCATCCAATGGTCCAGAATACGAAGACCAAAGTTCATAATGGGATTTTAAGTCGGTAGATACTTTGAGTGAATATTTATCTACTAATTTTATATAGCTTTCTTTATCTTGTTCGTATAGTTCATTCATTGAATGAATTAATGCTAGCATTATTCCTGAATACTTAATTTCATCTTCTGGATGGTTTATGCAAGTTAAATATGCCAAGAAATTAGCTTCATCTTCTTTAGCAATACCTTTTTGATGAGCTATTTCATGAGCTAATGTAGAAGGTATCATAAAATCAGAATTATTCATATTTATATTTATTTCTCCTGTATAAGGAAAATAAAACCCACTAATGCCCATGTAAGACATTAATTCTGAAGATATTGCTTTTTTGGGATTGGCATAGAAGCCATCTAAAAAAGGAAATTCATTTGAGATATTTTTATAACCTTTTTTTAAATCTAAAGATAATTCACTTAATGTTTTTTTTGATTCAAAAACTTTATTATCATCCTCGTTTAAATGTTCTCTTAAATGATTAGCATCGCTTATAAGAGATTCACAAAGATTTATTAAATCTGAATTTTTGTAAGTTGGTAAGACAGTATCATCTGTTAAACCATCTAAAATATCAGATTTATTATAATTAAAACCCCAAAAAACTAGGAAAAAAGAATAGATAATAATTAATGTAAGTGCTGTGGTTTTAAATATCTGAAATGGTTTTTTATTTTCATCATCTTTTGAAATTAGTGATTTTATAAATCTTATAATTTGAATTATTAAGAATATAAAAAACACTAAAATTAATATTTCAGCAAGAGAAAATGGAAGAATAGATGTTGTCTTATTTAAATTTTCTCTTAAGAATTTATTACATCCATTAGAATAGAATTTATCTATTATTTTGGGAAATTTGGATAATGTTATGTTTATGTAAATTAATAAAAATGATAAAACTAATATTACTATGGAAAATATAGGTTTACGTTTTTTTTGAACAAAAATGGTTTTCAATTATAACACGTCCTTTTCTTAGTTTTGTAAATCAATATATCAGGGTAAAAGAATGTATCACTAATATTATACTCTAAATTATATTAAAAATAAAATATAATAGATGTTATAATATATTAAGTAAGTTAAATGTTTATTAAGGTGGTGAGAATTTGATGAATTGTATAAAAAAGATGTTTTTTATACTTATAATGTCGAGTATCATTTTTGTTGGTTGTAAATCTAATAATAATTTCAAATATATATCGACATTTAAAAATAATTATGCAAAAGTAGAAATTGAAAAAAATAGTTACTTAATGGATAAAAGGGGGAGGATTTTAAATAAAGAAGGTTATCAAGATATATCTAATATGAGCAATAATAAGGCTTATTTTAAGAAGGATGAAAAATATGGATTTATGGATGATAAGGGGAATGTGATAATAGAACCTAAGTATGATTTTTTAACAAAAGGAAGTGAAAATGTATATATTTTAAGAGCTAATAATAAGTATGGACATTATGTTTTGGATAAAGAAATTTTGGTAGAACCTAAATATGATTTATTATATCAATTTAAAAATGGATATGCTTTTGTAAAAGAAAATGGTTTAGGTAAATATATAGATTATAAGGGAAATGTGTTAATAGATAGATTGTATAGAGGATTAAATTTTGATAATAACTTAGCTATTGCATCGAGATATTTTGATGAGGAACTTTGTGATTATAAAAAATTAGGGATAACAAAAGAGGATTCTAAAAAAGGTCATTTTCTAATAGATACAAAAGGAAATACATATTTAGATTTTGATGAAACAAAGCCTGGGAATCATAAGAGATTATATTTTATAAATTATAACAAAGGCAAGTATTATTTTTATGATAATTTCTCAGCAACTGTAACTAAAGGTGTTGTATATTATAGTTTTGATGAGAAAACTAGAGAGCTTAAAAATTTAAATGTAGATGTGGATAAGTTAGTTAAAGATAATACTACTGTAATATGGTTTGTAAATGAAGAAATTATCATAGTATCTAATGATAAGGGGAATACAGTAATTGATAAAGATGGGATTCCTAAATTTGAATATGTTGATGGAGATATCATGTATATAAAAGATCTCGATTTGTATAGTATAGTAAAAAATAATAAAAAATATATATTAAATTCGAAATTTGAAAATATAATAGATATGGAATATGATGAAATTTACTTTAATAGTAGTAAATATATTAGAATAAAAAAAGATGGTAAAATAGGAATGGTAGATACGTTAGGAAATATTATAACTAAACCTATGTATGATGAAATAGGACCAATGTTTGTAGAAGGTCATATTAGAGTGAAAGTCAAAGATAAATGGGGATATATGAATGAAAAAGGTGATTTGGATATAGAATGTAAATTTGATAGAGCTTATTGTTTTAAAGAAGGTTTAGCACCTGTTTGTAAAGATGGCAAATGGGGTTTTATTGATAAAGATGGTAAGTTGGCTATTGATTATAAATATGATAGAGTTCAAAAATTTAGTGAGGGATTGTCAGCAGTATATGAAGGTGATAAAGCATATTATATAAATAAAAAAGGTGAAATTGTCTTGGAATAAAAATATATTTAAAATAGTTTATAACTTGCAAGTTGGAAACATTATAAAAGGAGAGGAAGGTTATTTTATATGGTGGATGATAAAACTAGACTAATAGGTCTTATTGGAGGAGATACAAATAAAACACTTTCTCCTTTTATACATAATAAGGCATTGGATATATTAGGAGAAAATTATGCTTATTTAGCTTTTGATGTTAAAGAAAATTTAAATAAGGTGATAAATGGGCTTAGGTATATCAATATAAAGGGGTTAAATATAACAATTCCTTATAAGGAAGAGATAATAGATTATATAGATGAATTAGATGAGATTTCAAATATGATGAAATCAGTTAATACAATAAAATTTGAAAATGGGAAAATAAAAGGATTTAATACAGATGGATTTGGATTTTTTATGTCTCTAAAGGAAGAAAATATAGGTATAAAAGATAAAAATATATTGATATTAGGAGCTGGTGGTGCTGCAAGAGGTATTGCCTTTGCACTTTCTTTTAAGGAAAAAACAAATATAGATATATTAAATAGAAATTATAAAAAAGCTATTGATTTAGCTTCAGATCTTAGGATTAATTTTAAAGATACAGATTCTAAATTTAATGTAGTATCTAAGGAAGACTTAGAAAGTCTTAAATATGATATTGTAATAAATACGACATCTCTTGGCATGTATCCAAATGAAGATAAAACGCCTATTGTAATTGAAAATTTTAAATCAAATTGTGTATTTTGTGATATTGTATATAAACCACATGAAACTCTATTTTTAAAAGATGCAAAAAGTAGAGGATTTAAAATTATATATGGAGTAAATATGCTTATATATCAAGCTCTTTTGGCACAAGAAATTTGGTTTGGTCATAAGTTTGAAAATATAAAGAATGTTAAAGATGAAATTTTAAAAGATTTAAAATTAAGTAGAATATAGTTAATTATTATAAAAAATAAATTATATGAATTTTATATTTCTTAGTAATGATAATTATATTAGAAATAAAAAGGAACTTTATTTAAATGATTTTTATAAAATCGTTTAAATAAAGTTCCTTTTTAATAACATAAACCCTGAAATATCATTATAAAATATAACGACTACTTTTTTATTCCTCTATTTATTTATATATGTAGTTTAGAAATATCTATTTATTCCACGATCTATTTTTTCGCTAATAACTTCTAATTCTCCAATAATAGACTCCAATTCGTCACTAGCTATTTTTTTTGATCCAGATGATTTTGATTTTAAAAGCATCACATAATCATATAAGACATCTGTCTTACCTAGTTTAGATATAAGCATATTTTGTGAAGTCTTATAGTCCAAAATTTCCATTATATTCACTTCCTTTAACATTATTCCATTGAAATTAATAGTGATGAAAAACAAATTGAAAAAATATGTTAAAAAAAATAAAAAACAAATATAACTATTTAAAAAACATAAAATATAATTTTATAAATTTCACTTGAGTTAATACATAGTTTTTATTATTTACTAAATACCATAATATACAAAAGTGAAGCTCTTTTCAAGTGTGAATTTAGAACTATATTTTTCGTATAGTTACATCTGTATTGTCTTTAATTCCTATTAATATTTATAATTTTATTGATAGAAAGATTATATAATAAATTGTTGAAAAAGAAAATATAATAAATTATTAAATTTTGGAAACATTTATATTTCAATGTTTTTAAGGAAAATAAAAAAAAGTATTCGAAAAAAACATATTGACATGTATTAAGAATTTCTATACAATACATAACAATATAATAATTTTAAGATAAAAATAAAAGGAGGAAGAAACATGCTATTAAATAATATTTCATCGAATCAATTTCATAGATATTTTATGTTTTTCTGGGGCTTTAGTTTTAGCGCTAGCTTTTTTAGATGGAAAAATTTAATAAAATGTTTTTTTAAAGAGGATTTTTATTATAGAAATTATTTATCAAATTAAAAGGATAAAATTTTATATTAGATTTTTATAACAGAAGTTCCTTAGGGCTTCTGTTTTTTTATACTTAAATTTAAAGGAGTGTTTAATATGGTTATAGTTATAAAGGCAAATACAGAGATTAAAAGAACTCAGGAAATTGCAAAAGATATTGAAAAAAAAGGTGTAAAAACAAAAGTAACAATAGGAGAAAATAAAGCAATCATAGGCTTGATTGGAGATACTAAAAGAGTTTCAAAAGATTATATAATGTCTAATTTGGAAGTTGAAGATATATTAAAAATTGAGTCACCTTATAAATTAGTGAGTAGGATGATGAAAGAGGAAGACAGCATTATAGAGGTTAAAGGTGTAAGAATTGGGGCAAAAGATGAAGTTATTGTAATGGCAGGACCTTGTTCAGTTGAAAGTAGGGAACAAATTATTGATATTGCAAAGGAAGTAAAAAAGCAAGGAGCGAATATATTAAGAGGTGGAGCGTTCAAACCAAGAACGTCACCATACAGTTTCCAAGGTCTAAAAGAAGAGGGCTTAAAATATTTAAAAGAGGCTTCAAATTTAACTAATATGCCAATAGTTACTGAACTCATGAGTGTTGATGAACTGGAGGTTGTTAGTAAGTATGCAGATATTATTCAAATAGGAGCAAGAAATATGCAAAACTTTGCACTTTTAAAAGCTGTTGGAAAGACTAATAAGCCAATACTTTTAAAAAGAGGGATGTCAGCTACAATTGAAGAGTTTTTGATGGCGGCTGAATATATAATGAGCCAAGGGAATGAAAATGTAATCTTATGTGAAAGAGGAATTAGAACATTTGAAACATATCTTAGAAATACTTTAGATTTGGCAGTGGTTCCAGCTATAAAAGAATTAAGTCACTTACCTATAATAATAGATCCAAGTCATGCTACAGGTAGATGGAATATGGTTGAACCACTTTCAAAAGCAGCAGTTGCAATTGGAGCAGATGGACTTATGATAGAGGTTCATAATGATCCAAAAAATGCGTTATCAGATGGGGCACAGTCGCTTAAATACAAGAATTTTTCGAATCTTATGAAATCAATAAATAAAATAAAAGAAATTATATGATAATTAATTAGAAAAAGCTATAAATTTAAGGCTTTTGATATTTGAAAGGAGCTTTTTTGATGGAAGATAAGTTAGGAAATAAAATAGATAGTTTAAGAATTAATATTGATGATATAGATAAAGAGATTATAAATTTGATAGAGGAAAGGATAAAACTCTGTAAAGATATTTCAGATATTAAAAAGTCTAAAAATTTAAAAATTTATGATAAAAACAGAGAAGAAAATATATTAAATAAAATTAGCAAAAAAACGAATAAAGATAATGAAAATCTTATAATTAATATTTACAAAAATATATTAAAACACAGCAAAGAAGTTCAAAAGAAAAATATGATAAAAGAAGAAAAAAACAATAAAAAAGTGAAAACGAAAGAGTCTAATAAAGATGATGAGATTAAGGAATATTATTGCAACAAAATAAAAAAAGAAGATATTAAATATTTAGCAAAAGAAAAAGTTTTAAGAGTGGGACATCAAGGTCTTAAAGGTGCTTTTTCAAATGAAGCATTAGAAGAATATTTTAAAGATAAAGAAAAAACGATAAAAAGGTATAATGAATTTGAATATTTGGTAAAGGGGCTTACAACTAAAGAGATTGATTATGCGGTTATCCCGATTGAAAACAGTTCAACTGGTTCGATTACCAAGGTTTATGATTTGTTAAAAAAATATGATGTATATATAAATGCAGAAATATCAATCAAAATAAATCAACATCTTATAGGGACTAAAAATAGTTCGTTAAAGGATATAAAAGAGGTATATACTCATATTCAAGGTTTTAAACAATGTAGTGACTTTTTCGCACAAAAGAATATAAAAAAATATTGTGTTGAAAATACAGCAAGAGGAGCATATATAGTAAAAAGTAAAAATCAAAAGCATGTTGGTGCAGTTGGTTCAAAACAAGCTAGTTTAGAATATGGTCTTAAAATATTAAAAGAGAATATAGAAGATAGTGATTTAAATTATACTAGATTCTTTATTCTTTCAAGAGATTTGAATATATCAAAAGATAGTAATAAAATTAGTTTGCTTACAAATATCAAACATGAACAAGGAATGCTTTATACGCATTTAAAATCTCTTTATGAAAATAATATAAATATGCTAAAGATTGAATCAAGACCGATAAAAGATACATTAAAAGAATATAATTTTTATATAGATATTGAAGGTAATTTAAAAGATGGTAATATAAAAAGAGCATTAGAAAGTATGAAAAGAAATTCAAATGATATAAGAATTTTGGGTAATTATAAGATGGATAAAAATTATTAAAAGGGATTGATTTGATGAAATTAAGCGTAAATAATTTAACGGCTTATGATATTTTTATAAAAAGAGGGTTAAAAAAGCAAATAAATGAATATATTAAAGAGTTTATAAAGGGACAGAATGTACTTATAATAACAGATTCAAATGTATCGAAATTGTATTTACAAGAGATAAAAAAATTATTTAAATCAGATGAATATTATAAAGATATAAATATATTAGATTACACTATAAATGCGGGTGAAGAAAGCAAGAATATTAATAATTACAATGATATACTTGAATTTTTGGCTAAGAACAATTTTTCAAGAAAAGATATTATAATAGCTTTGGGTGGAGGTGTTGTTGGTGATTTAGCTGGTTTTGTTTCTGCTTCTTATGTTAGAGGAATTTCTTATATACAAATTCCAACAACTTTATTATCTCAAGTTGATAGCAGTGTGGGTGGAAAAACTGCTATTAATTTAAAAGCAGGAAAGAACTTAGCTGGAGCATTTTATAACCCTACACTTGTTTTGATAGATCCAGATTTTTTAGATACATTAAGTGATAGAGTTTATTTAGATGGTTTTTGTGAAGTTATAAAATACGCATATATAAAAGATGTGAAGCTTTATGAAAAGATAAAAGATTTAGAAAGTAAAAAGGATATAGATGCATCAATAGAAGAAATCATTTATAGATGTTGTGATATTAAAAGAGAAGTTGTTTTAGAAGATCATAAAGAGGCTGGTATAAGAAAAATATTAAATTTTGGGCATAGTTTTGGTCATGCTATTGAAAAATATTATGATTATAAGAGATTTAGCCATGGAGAAGCTGTGGGCTTAGGTATGTTAATGGCAATTGATTTTAATAATTATTTAAATGAATTTGACAAATTAAAAGAAATTTATGATAGTTTATTTAATATATTAGATAAATTAGGTTGCAAAACTAATCTTAAAGAACTTGATTATAGTGAACTTTATGAAATTTTATTAAAGGATAAAAAAATTAAAAAAAATACTATTGATTTTATATTTGTAGATATTATAGGCAAAGCTTATATAAAAGAAATTGAATTAAAAGATATAAATAAATATTTAAAATCAAAAGAAAATAAATCAAAATAAAGTAAATAAAAATAGATTATATAGAAGGAATGATTGTATGAATGATATAAAAGACATTATTATAAATCCAAAAACTTTAAAAGGTCAAATAAAAATACCACCATCAAAGAGTTTGAGCCATAGGGCTATAATTGCAGGAGCTTTATCAAAAGGACGCTGCAAGATAGATAATTTGATATATTCAAAAGATATAATAGCAACAATAGAGATAATGAAAAATTTGGGTGCAAAGATAACAAAAGAAAAAGATTATGTGATAATTGATGGGATAGATGAAATTAAACCGATTAAGGCTAATTTATTCTGCAATGAATCGGGTTCTACATTGAGATTTTTAATTCCTTTGGCTAGTTTATTTGCAGGAAATATAGAATATGAAGGTATAAATTCATTAAAAACTAGACCAATAACTCCATACATAGATATTTTTGAAAATCAAAAGCTGAATTTTTCTTATGATGGAAGTTTACCTCTAATACTTAATGATAGTATTAAAGCTGGAGAATTTAATATTAAGGGGGATATTAGTTCTCAATTTATAACGGGACTTTTATATACATTACCGCTTTTAAAAGAGGATAGTATTATCAATATAATTGGAAAGTTAGAATCAAAAGCCTATGTTGATTTGACTTTAGATGTATTAAAAGAATATGAAATTGATATAGATATCATAAAGAAAGATGATGAATATAGAGGTTTTAAGATAAAAGGAAATCAAATATATAAAAATAAAGATTACAAAGTTGAAGGAGATTATTCTCAAGGTGCATTTTTTATAGTGCTTGGAGTTTTATGTGGAGATATAGATTGTTTGGATCTAAAACCAAATTCGCTTCAAGCCGATAAGGAAGTATTAGATATTATAAAAAAAATGGGTGCAAAATATGAAATCATTAAAGATAGAGTTATTTTGCAAAAATCGAAAACAAAAGGGATAAAAATAGATGCGTCTAATTGTCCAGATATAATTCCTGTATTATCTGTTTTGGCAGCCTTAAGTGAAGGAAAAACAACAATATATAATGGAAAGAGACTTAGAATTAAAGAATCAGATAGAATAAAATCCACAGTAGCAATGTTAAAGAATTTGGGTGCAGATATTGAAGAAACGGATGATGGAATGATTATATATGGAAAAGAGGAATTAGAAGGCGGAGAAGTTGATTCATTTAATGATCACAGAATCGTTATGTCCGCTGCAATAGCTTCTTGTAAATGCAAAAATTCTGTTAAAATAAAAAATTACAAAGCTATAGATAAGTCATATCCATCTTTCTTTGAAGATTTTAAATCTTTAGGAGGGGTAATAAATGGGTAGTATATATGGTAAGAACATAAAAATATCCGTTTTTGGAGAATCTCATGGTCAAGGGATTGGAGTTGTTATAGATAATATAAAATCAGGACTTTTGATAGATGAAGAATTTATAAAATCACAAATGGATAGAAGAAGACCTGGAAAAAATAAATTTAGCACAAAAAGAAAAGAAATGGATGAATATGAGATTTTAAGTGGGGTATTTAATGGGAAAACAACAGGATTACCTCTATGTGCATTTATTAGAAATAAAAACAAAAAATCAAAAGATTATTCTGATATAAAAGATGTATTTAGACCTTCTCATGCAGATTTTACTGGATATATAAGATATGATGGATTTAATGATTATAGAGGTTCTGGTCATTTTTCTGGAAGACTTACAGCACCTATTGTTTTTGCTGGAAGTATAGCAAAACTTATATTAAAAGAAAAAAACATAAATATAAAGAGTCATATTAAAAGAATTAAAGATATTAAAGATTTATCTTATTTGGATGAATCTAATATAAACAAAGAAATAAAAGATGTAGATTTTCCAGTACTGGACGATGATGCTTATATTAAAATGAAAGAAGCTATTAATCAGGCAAGAGAAAGGGAAGATTCAGTAGGTGGAATTGTAGAACTGTGTATAGAAAATATAGATGCTGGAATAGGAGACCCAATATTTGAAACAATAGAAGGAAGATTAGCAAAAGGGATATTTGCAATACCTGGAGTTAAAGGTTTGGAGTTTGGCATGGGTTTTTCATTAGCAGATTATTATGGTAGCGAAGTTAATGATGAATATGATTATAAAGATAATAATATAATAACAAAGACTAATAATAATGGGGGAATATTAGGTGGAATAACAAATGGTATGCCAGTTATTTTTAGTGTGGTGTTAAAGCCTACTCCTTCAATATCAAAAGAACAAGATACTATAAATAAAGATAATCAAAATGTAAAGTTAAAGACATATGGAAGGCATGACCCTTGCATAGTTCCAAGAGCATGTGTTGTATTAGAAGCCATAACTGCCATAACTATTTTAGATATTTTATATGGATATTGATTGTTTTTTTGAAGAAAATGAAGTAAGATTTTAGATGTAACACTTTATATAGATAATAGGTCTTACTTATGAGGGAGTGAGTGTTTTGAATAATCAAATGCTATTGAAAGAAGGTACATGGAGAGCTTACGGAAATTACTATGACGATAAATTAAATAATATAGATTTGATTTTGGATCTTGAAATAGTAAAGGAAGGTGAAGGTTATAAGCTTTCTAAAATTAGCAAATTATTACTTGAAAATAGTGTTGAGATTTATAGTGATTTTATAATAGAACCTCTTTTACAAAGAGATTTTACTCATATTGAAGAGGATAATGAACTTTTAGGTAAATTAAAAGGTAAATTAACTATAATTAATGATTCTTTCATATTGAACTATAGTTCAGAATATGAAAATTATTCTGGAACAGAGGTATATAGTTTCAAAGATAACTTACTCTATTCTGTAAAAGGGCTATTATACAAAGATGATATAAAGGTATCATCATGGTTTGTAAGGATAAAATAGTAATTAATATTTGATAAATAGCGGGTAGTTTTAAAATGTTATGCATTTTGAGACTGCTTTTTTTATAATATTAATTCAATTTTTTATATGATTTTTGATAAAATAATATAAAAAATTAATAAATCTTCTAAAGCTTTACTTTTAGCTATAAAAAGTATAAGATATGAGTAAAGATTTGATAAATTTATTATATTCAGAATTTTGTAAGATTTATTTTAAAAAATCTAAGGGGGGTTATATAATGCAATTATTTAGAAAAGAATTAGAAAAAATGAAGCCATATGTGCCAGGGAAACCTATTGAAGAGGTAAAAAAGGAATACAATATTGATACTATTGAGAAACTAGCTTCAAATGAAAATCCTTTAGGACCTTCAAAAAAAGCTATAGAAAGAATAAAAGCTGAGCTTGATTATATAAATATATATCCTGATGCAACTGCTGCAAAATTAAGACAAGAAATAGCTTTATCACATGATGTTAAGATGGAGAATATAGTTTTAGGAAATGGTGGAGAACAAATTCTTACTATGGTAGCACAGGCTTTCATAAATGAAGGTGATGAAGCTATAATGGCAGATGTGACTTTTGGTCTTTATAAGACAAGTGTAACTCACATGGGGGGAGTTCCTGTTGTAGTAAAACTAAAAGATTATAAACATGATTTTGAAGGTTTTATAAATAAGATAAATGATAAAACTAAACTTATTTATGTGTGTAATCCTAATAATCCAGTTGGAAATATAATGACTAAGGATGAGATTGATTATTTAGTATCGAATATAAATGATGATATTGTACTTGTTTTAGACGAAGCTTACTATCAATATGCAATAAAAAATCCTAATTATCCGCAGAGTTTAGAGTTACTTAAAAAAAGACCTAATACAATAATACTAAGAACTTTTTCCAAAGTTGCTGGAATTGCAGGTGTTAGAGTTGGTTATGCAATATCAAGTGAAGAAATTTGTACACAAATGGCAAAGGTTAAAGGTGTATTTAATATAAATAAATTAGCTCAAGCTGCTGCTTTAGGAGCATTAGAAGATAAGGAACATATAGATAGAACTGTTGAGCTTAATTATGAATCTATGGGCATTATGAAAGAGTATTTTGAAAAGAATAATATAAATTACATAGATTCAAATGCTAATTTTATATTTGTTGATGTAAACACGGATTCAAAAGTTTTATTTGAAGAGCTTATGAAAAAAGGGATAATCATAAGACCAGGATTTTTGTGGGGAATGACTAATTGGATTAGAGTTAGTACAGGAACAATAGATCAAACAAACAAATTTGTAAAAGCATTGGATGAAATTTTAAATAATAAATAAAACGCAATTTTATTTTAAAAATTTGTAATTTGGGAATATAGAAGCAAGTATATTAGGACTAAATCAATACTATATTAAGTAAAAATGGGCGTTTAGATGGATGGTTAAAATATTTTAATTATAGTATTATAAAAGTAGGAATTACAGATTTATCAACAACTCACATGCTTATGCTTGAATATTTTCTAATTCAAGGTTTGAGCAATCTCCTTTTAGGGCGTGAAGCCCTATTTTTTTTGCATTCAAAAGGAAAATTATTCCTTTTGAATGCAAAAAAAAGGACGCAATTATTTGCGTCAAAATAAATTTGGGAAGAATGAATGAAGACTCATATATTAAGTCAACAATCATCTATATATAAAAAACTGCTCCCTAAAGAACAGTTTAATAAGCAAATTAATAATTTTATTATTAATCTTTTGCAACCTCACAGGATTGTTCTTTAAAAGAATTTAAATATTTTTATGTATTATCACATAAATAATGATTTTAGTCAAGTTATTTTTAGGATTTTTTTAGAATAAAAAAGATTAAATTTCTATTAATTTATTTGAATTTTATTGAAAATTTTAGTTATTAATGATTTAATGGAACTAGTATTAATCTTTATATCAGCAAAGTAAGATTGAAATTAATACTTAAATAAAAGAAATGGAGCATTTAGGAGGGAAAATTTTGTTTGGAAAAATCAAATCTATTTTTAAGGCTATATTGGAATTAGTCATATATTTTGTTATAATGGCTTTCGTCTCTCTATTTATTTATAATATTAATAATAAGGGTGAGAGTTTAGTAGAAAAAATAAAAGGTAAGTCACAGATGAGTGATGCTTTAACAAACAATATTATACAAATTACTATAGTAGCATCTATTGTTACTTTAGTCATATTTTATTTACTATTTAGATTAAAAGATCAAGATTTGATAAAGCGTTGTAATTTTAGAAAATTAAATAATAAAGAAATTAAAAATATATTTTCTTTAGCTTTATTGATATCTTTTGCTAATATGTTTTTAACCATGGCATTATCACCATATTTTCTGGAATATCAAGAAGTTTCAAAGATGATATCTAATCAAACAACATCGATATTTGGTATATTAACACTTGTTGTTTTAGTACCTATATTTGAAGAGATTTTATTTAGAGGTATAATATTTAATACTTTAAAAAAGGAATTTAAATTAATATCAAGTGTTTTCATATCTGCGCTTATATTTTCAGTAGCCCATGGAAACATGCTTCAAGGAATATATACTTTTATTTTGGGAGTATTATTAGCCAGTACATATAATAAATTAAATTCTATAATCGCACCAATTTTAATACATCTGATATACAATTTTTTAGGATCTTTAATAGCTATTTTCATACCAAATTTAGGTATAATAAATATTCCAATGTTTGTATTATTTATAGTATTAACTTATAGAATGTATCAAAAGATAGAGTATGTAGAAGCTTAGATAATGCAAATTTAATTAAAAAATTTATATTGTAACAAATATTTATAAAAAGAGGTATTTCAAATGATTTTTTATTATTTTGAATATCTCTTTTATTTTTTTATTAATTTCTTATTTTTAAATTTTAATATAATTTTTGTAACCTATTGTAATAAAAATTACTTTAATAAAATTTATATAAGACATATACTTATTTTAGTGATGAAAACAAATAACAAATAAAAAACAGAAATAGAATATAAAATAAAAAAATTACACATTGAAAGGGTGATACAGTTGAAACTATTAAAAGTTATGGGATTAGCTTTAATATTAACTTCTTTATTGCTAGTAGGATGTAAACAAAATGAATCTAATAATGATTTAAAGGATAAGACTAATGTAGTAGAGGTGCAAAATAATGTTAGTATTGATTATTCAATTGAAGAACAGGTCTACAAAGACGAAAATAAAAATATAGTAATAAAATATCCACTAATAAAAGGATTAAAAGGTGAATTAACAATGGATTATATAAATCAAAGTCTTTCGAATGCTGTTTCTATCTATAAAAATAAAATAAATGATAGTGTAAATTCGCAAAAGGATATAAAATCTGAGTTAGAAGATGGATATTTTGATACAAATATAGATTACAAGATTACAAGACAGGATAATGAAATCCTTAGCGTAGTTTATAGTGGAGAAGGAAAGATTAGATATCAAGGATTAAATGAAGATTTTGAAGCAAATATATTGAGTAGTAAAAACATAGATATAGCTACTGCAACTGAAATAGAGTTTAGTAATTATATAAAAGAAGACAAATTAGATGAGGTAAAATCTATACTAGATCAAAAAGCTAAGAAAAAGGGTTTAAATGGTTTTGAAGCAGAAGGTGTTAGAATTTACTTTAAGACAGATTCTGTTGTGTTTTATTATATGCCACTTGATGATAGTGTCAAAGAATTTGTTGAACTTGAAGTTTCAAATGAAGAACTAAAAGGGCTTGTTGTTGAAGAATTTGAGATGTCATTTGCAAGTTAATATATGAAAATGAAGCTGTTGTATTAGGAAATTTAGCTACAACATACTGTGTTATCAATTTTAAAATAATCACAATATGCTGTATCATGTTCCCTTATTCCAACGGCTTCAATTATTTAATTATTAAATTCATAGGAAAAAGTATTAAATTTATCAGATATATTAATAAATCTATTAGGTATGTTATTTTCCCAAATTACATCATCATTAGATTTTATTATAAATTTAAATTCTATATTTTGATTCATCGGAAGGTTTTCAATGCAAACCATCCATGGATTTATTTTCGAAGCTCTATCTTCATTTACATTATACATTTTTACAGCTTTATTCACATCCCAATTACCAAGTTCATCTGTATTTCCAACAATATAAACTTCATATGAAGGATCTGTTGTTACATTATTAACTCTAAATACATTTTTATTATCAAAATTAAAATCTTTATATTTTGAAATTAGATTAGAATAATAATTATTAGAATTTCCATAAACAACATCATTTATTCTAAGTATAGTTATTCCTTTATAATGATTATTAGCTATTGCATCATCTATATTAGTCCAGTAATTACTATCTTCATTACCAAAGTTAAGGGCATTTTCGCCTTTTATTTCTACTCCAAATTCATTAGCACTATTTCCAACCCAAGAAACTAAATCTTTAGGAGTTGAAGTTGATTCACCATTATCATTGTCCATTTCTAAACAAGTGAAATGAAGAACTACTTTGTCGCCATATGAAGAAACCATGGATAATATATCTTCATAGCCATAACTATTATATGAATCAAAATTAGAACCAATAAGCCCTGCGTTTATTTCAGCAGTTCTTGGATATTCAAAATTATTTATTTGCCAGTGAACTCCTGGAATTTTAATACCTAATTTTATATCTCTAAAATCTTCATCAAAAGCTTCTAGAGCATAATCAATCATATTTTTACCATGTTCAACTAAGGAATCATTGTACCAATCAACAAAGTCTTGACCATAAGTAGAATTTAAATAAGGTTTATTAGAAGCATAAAAAAATTCTTGACCATTAGATGGTGGATTAATAGTATCTATATCAGTTAAATTAATACTCCAAGCGTTGTTTATACCTTCTAAGTCTTGATATTTTGCTAACATATCATTTCTGAAATCTAATTTTGCAATATCAGAATAACATTGCAAATAACCTTTGTTAGGATATCCGCTAAAAGTATTACCACTATCGTGAGAATTATAAGATGGATATCTAAGTTCGCCAGCTGAACCACAGCTTATATTTATTTCTTGAAAATCATCTTTGTAATCATAAAAATGTTGTTCAAAATCATTCATAAAATCAAGATATTCATTTTTTACAAGATTATCTACAAATAAAGATAAATATTCATTAGATACATTACCTAATTCACTTACATATTTAAGATCAGTATCTTTAAGTATTATATTTTTATATTTGGTATTTGTATATTTTGAAAATAAAAACTTCGGAATATAGATATTAACATCATCTCCAACATTACCACCACATTGATGGAAGGACATTATAGGAAGTATTTTAAGATTATTATTTTTTATTAATTCAAATACTTCATCATAATAAGACCAATCAAAATTATTATCTTCTTGTTCAACCATACCCCACCAAACATCAACACTTATAGCATCAACACCTAATTCACTTGCAATTTTAAGCTGGTAATCAAACTCATCAAAATCAGTGATTTTAAGTGGAGACATTGCATTTGCGGTAAAATCATTGTTTGAAATGGTATTTATATTTTCATAAGCACAACTTGTAGTTACAAAGAATACAAATATTAAATTAATAATTAAAGCGCTAAATCTTTTTTTTCCTTTTTCTAAAATTTTATTTTTTTCTTTAAACAATACAATCACTCCCTTTTAAGTTTTTTAATATTTTCATAATTTAATATTGATTATAAAGATAATTTATAATTCATATTAAAATTTATAAATAGAAATAATAAATTTAATATATATTTATGCAAATTTTGCATTAATAAAATATTATTAAAAAAATTATGCAAAATATCGCATAAATTTTTCCATCTACACCTTTATTTTAGTTTTTAATACGAAAATAATCAAGTAAAATTTTATTTTTATTTTACAAGGTGATTTTAGTAGATAATTCTTTTGGAAAATGTTTTTTTAAAAAGATGTCGAATTATCAATTTTTCTTATAATTTATAATCTTAAAAATACTATTTAAATATTTGCAAATTTAATATAAAATAGTCTAGGGGAAATTTAAAAAAGGAGCTTAAGAATGATGAATGTAAAATATTATACACTAAATATATTCTCAGATGATTTAAATGGAGGAAATAAGGCTGGAATAGTTTTAGGAGCTAATGATTTAGATAAAAATAAAAAACAAGAAATGGCTAAAAAACTTAATTTTGATGATATTACTTTTATATCAAAATCCAATGATGCTGATTTTAAATTAGAATTTTTTACACCAAATAATGAATTAGAACTTTGTGGACATGGAACAATCGGAAGTTTTTATTTGATGAAAGAAAAAAACATGATTAAAGAAGGTACATATAAACAAGAAACTAGATCAGGTATATTAAATGTTGATGTAATGGATGATATAATATATGCACAGCAGTCTATACCAAAGATTTATGGAAGAGTAGAGAGATTTGTAATATGCGAAGCCCTTAATATTTCAAAGGAAGATTTAATGCTTGATTATCCAATAAGAACAGTATCTACAGGTCTTAAACATATAATAATACCAGTAAAAGATTTGGATACTTTAAATAAGATAGAACCTGATTTTGAAAAAATTAAAAGTATAAGTAGGAGATATGATGTCGTTGGATTCCACTTATTTGCATTAGAAACAAACAATCCAAAAAATACAATATCTGTTAGGAATTTTGCCCCGAGATATGAAATAAATGAAAAATCAGCTACAGGCACATCAAATGGAGCTTTAGCAACATATTTACATCATTATAATTTATTAAAAGATTATAGTAATATAAAGATAGAACAAGGATATAAATTAAATAAGCCATCTTTGATAAATGTAAAATTAGAGATTGAAGATGAAGAAGTTGTAAGTGTTAAAGTTGGAGGAAATGCTTACAATGTAGAGGAACATAGTATAGAATTATAAATATATGAGAGAATGAAATGTATTTATAATTATGAAAATATGAAATAATATCAAATACTTAAATAATATTAAATGATAAAAATTATAAACAGTTCAACTGATGATATATACTAAATAATTTAGGGAAGATTAAAAACTATTAAAAGTTTTTAATCTTCCCTTTTATTTTAATATTTGATATTTAAATTTATAATATTTAAAATTTTGGTCAACAGCATAATTTGAATGAGTCTTATGCTATTTTTTTATTATTTTTTGTAGAAGATTTTAATAATAATGTACTTATGATTCCGCCAACTATAGATGGTAGTATCCACGGAAAACCATAAGTTGAAAGAGGCATGAAATTACTAAAATTATTTAGTAAATCAATAGTTATATTTAATTTTATAAGACAAGAATTAAAACTTATTATAAAACAACCAATAACAGAACCTACATAGAATTTAGATGGAACATATTCATCTATTGAAGCAAGTAGTATAAGTACTATAGATATTGGATAAACAAGTTCTAATAAAGGAACAGCTATTTTAACAATAGAATCAACACCCATTATAGAAAAATACGCACTAAATAAACAAGTTATTATAACTACAGTTTTATAAGAAACTTTTTTATTAGTAAGTTCTTCAAAAAAATCACCAACTGTTGCAGTAAGACCTATTGAGGTAGTAAGACAAGCTAGAGATACTACTATACTAAGAATTATTTTTCCACTACCTTGAAGTAGTGAAGTGGTGATATTTATTAGAAGTAGTGACTTTTCAGTATTCACATCATAAATACCATTTACACTAGCACCAATATAAATAAGTCCACCATAAACAAATACTAATCCGCAAGCAGCGATAATACCAGATTTTATACTAAGATTAATTTGATCATCTAAACTTGTATAGCCTCTATCTTTTATTGATCTTATTATTACAATTCCAAATAACAGTGAAGCTAAGGCATCTACAGTTTGATAACCTTCAGTAAAACCTTTTGTAAAAGCGACTTCACTCATTCTTGCAGTAGGAGAACCAAGTGGTGTTGCTATTCCTTTTACAATTATAATTCCAATAACCAATAGTAATACAGGCGTTAATATTTTTCCTATATTATCAACAACCTTAGATGGTTTAATAGTTAAATATAAAGTCAATCCAAAGAATATCAAAGCTCCTATAATTTCTGGAACCATTGGGAATAAAGGCTGTATACCCATTTCATATGTAGTAGCACCAGTTCTAGGAATAGCAAGCAAAGGTCCAATAGTAAGTACTATTACAGTTGCAAATATTTTGCTAAATTTCTTACCGACCTTATTACCAAGATCATATACATTACCACCAACCTTAGCACCTGCTATAATTCCAAGTAAAGGCATACCTATTGCAGTTATAAAAAATCCAAGACCACAAAGTAAATAAGCTTTACCTGCATAAAGACCTAATGATGGTGGAAATAGCAAGTTTCCAGCACCAAAAAACATTGCAAATAATGCTAAACCCATTACAATTACATCATTTTTTTTGTTCAAGGAAAAACCTCCTTTTTATTTTTGTTAATTTAATTTGTTTTTATTTTTATATAAAATGCTTCTTTAGAGTTTGATATGTAAAGTACAATACTAGCTGTATTATAATTACTATTATTCTTAAAGTCAACATATATGAAAATTAAATTTTTTTAAAATAATATAATGCAATTTAACTAATATTAAGAAAATAGTAAGTTATATTTTTTTTATATTGCAGTATTAATAAATTTTATGAAATTTAATTCTAATCAAATTCTAAAAAAAAACTAAAGTACATAATGATAAGATAGTATTAAGTATTATAAGAATAAGTAGAAATCTCGATTTGATTTATTTAATTTAGAATGAAGGTGAATTATGTTTAAAATTATGGTTGTAGAAGATGATCAAAAAATATCAAAAATAATGTCTAATAATTTAAAAAAATGGGGTTATGAAATTATTAATATTGATGAATTTGATAATATTGTGGAAACTTATGTAAGGACAAAACCTCATTTAATATTGATGGATATAAATTTGCCTTATTTTGATGGTTTTTATTATTGTAAAAAGATAAGAGAATTATCAAAAGTACCTATAATTTTTATATCTTCAAGAGATGGGAATATGGATATTGTTATGGCTATTAATATGGGTGGGGATGATTTTTTAAGTAAGCCTTTTTCGATGGAAGTGCTTTTAGTTAAGATTAAGGCGCTATTAAGAAGAACTTATTCCTATCAAGATAAGGATATATCTGTATTGGAATACAATAATGTAATATTAAATCTAAAGGATTATACAGTTAGTTTTAATGATAAAGAAATAGAACTAAGTAAGAATGAATTTAAAATACTTTATATTTTGATGAAAAATAATAATAAAATAATATCAAGAGAATTTATTATGAGAAAATTATGGGAAGATGAGAGTTTTGTCGATGATAATACACTTACAGTTAATATAAATAGACTTAGAAAAAAACTTTTGAATTTGGATTTAGATGATTTTATAAAAACAAAGAGGAAGGAAGGATATATTATAAAATGAGCATTTTAAAATTTTTAAATATAAGAAAATCATTTATAATATTTTTTATTATACTTATGCTTTTTATATCTTTGATAATCAGATTTGACCCTAATTTTATGATTGGTAAATCAAATATTATTTATATTAATATGATTTCTCTGTTTTTATTTTTTATATATTTAATTTATGATTATTATAGATTGAATATATTTTTTAGTAATTTAGATTCAATATACAAAAAAGCTAAAGAAGATAGGTATTTGGATATAAAAAAAGGGCAAAATGAATTTGAAAATAAAATATATAATTTATTTAGTGAAATATATAATTTTGAAAGAAATCGATTTAATATATTGTATGATGAAAAAAAAGAGAATAAAGATTATATAATGTCCTTTGTTCATGAAATAAAACTACCTATAGCAGCGATGAAGTTAGAACTTGAAAATAATGAAGATATAGTAATGTTAAAAGATAGTTTGGAAGATGAGATAAAAAGAATTGAAGATGAGGTTGAAAAGATTTTATATAGTTTTAGATTAGATTCTTTTTCTAATGATTATATTATTGATGAAGTTAATCTAAATAAATTAATAAATAAAAGTATAAAATCAAATGCTAAAAATTTTATAAATAAAGCTATAAAAATAGATTTGGATGATTTAAATAAAAATGTACTTTCTGATTATAGATGGCTTTATTTTATTATAAATCAAATAATATCAAATGCTTTGAAATATACAGATAAAAAAGGACAAATAAAGATATATTTAAAGGAAGATGATAAGTTTATAAATCTTATTATAAAAGATAATGGTATAGGCATTAAGCAAATAGATAAAAAAAGAGTCTTTGATAAAGGTTTTAGCGGAAGTTCAAATAGAACTAACAAAAATGCGACAGGAATGGGGCTTTATTTGTCAAAAAAATTATGTGATAAATTAAATCATTTGATTGAGATAGATTCAAAAGAAGATGAATATACAAAGTTTATAATAAGTTTTTACAAGGATTACTCTTATTTAAATATATTAAACTAACAA
This sequence comes from Peptostreptococcaceae bacterium AGR-M142, assembly GCA_045345765.1. Taxonomy (GTDB): domain Bacteria; phylum Bacillota; class Clostridia; order Peptostreptococcales; family Peptostreptococcaceae; genus JAOARY01. The sequence continues at coordinate 938,821 of CP148265.1, read as the reverse complement.
AACTGTAAGGTTAAAAGCTTATTTTGTTAGCTTAATAAATGGATTACAAATTATAAAATTAATAAAATAGAGTTAGATAATTATTAAGTTCTTTAAAAAATGCAATGAAGAATTAAATAATATCTAACTCTATTTTTATTTAATAAAAATATTAAATTAGTTTAAAATATTTTAATGATAAGAGTTAATCAAAAAAGTTAATAAAAAAATACGTATTTAAAAAATTTTAAGGAGGAATTTTTATGTCAGATATTTTGGTTGCTAAGAATTTGCAAAAGATATATGGTGGAAAAAATAATTCATATAGAGCTTTAAATGATATAAGTTTTAGCATTGAAGAAGGTGAATTTATTGGAATTATGGGACCTTCGGGTGCTGGAAAAACTACATTATTAAATATATTGTCAACAATTGATATTCCAACAAGTGGAGAAGTTGTATTTGATGGTGTAAATATTTCTAATATGAATGAAGAAGAATTAACTAATTTTAGGAAAGATAAATTGGGCTTTATATTTCAAGATTATAATCTATTAGATACTTTAACATTAAAGGAAAATATAATACTACCATTATCCCTATCAAAAGTTGATTTAGATATTATAGAAGATAATTTGATAAAAGTTTCAAAATCATTAATGATTGATGATTTACTTGATAAATATCCTTATGAAGTATCAATTGGTCAAAAACAAAGAGCTAGTGCTGCAAGAGCCTTTATAACTTCACCATCTTTGATTATGGCAGATGAACCAACTGGTGCGTTGGATTCAAAATCATCAACAATGTTACTTTCATCTTTGGAAAAATTAAATAAAGAAAATAATTCTACAATAATGATGGTTACTCATGATGCTTTTTCGGCAAGTTATTGTAAGAGAATATTATTTATAAAAGATGGTGCTATATATACTCAAATAACTAAGGATGGAAGTAGAAAAGAATTTTTTTCTAAGATTATAGATGTCCTTAGAAATCTAGGAGGGGATTTAAGTGACCTTATTTGATATAACTAAAAAAAATATAAAAAATAATTTTAAAAACTATTTTTTGTACTTTTGTTCTATGGTATTTGGAATACTTATGTTTTATATATTTATTTCAACTCAAAGTAATAAAGATGTTTTGAATGCTGTTTCGACTAAAGTTAGTTTTATTCTGAATTTTGGAGGAATAACAACAGCGATATTTTGTGCAGTATTCATATGGTATTCAAATTCATTTTTCATAAGAGGAAGAAAAAAGGAAATAGCGTTTTATTCACTTCTTGGAGTCAAAAAGAAGCAAATTGGAAGAATGTTATTTTATGAAAATATGACTATGGGAGGAATTGCACTTTTTATAGGTGTTTTATTAGGATCATTATTTTCTAAATTATTTGCGATGATATTATTAAGGCTTATGGGTTCTAGTATGAGTGTTTCATTTAGTATATCTATGGTTGCTATTTTAAAGACAATTTTAGTATTTGGTTTGATATTTTTAATAATATCAATACACTCGTATTTTATAATATATAGATTTAAATTAATAGAATTATTTAAAGCAAACAATATTTCAGAAAAAGAACCAAAACAATCTTTGGTATTATCATTTTTGGGTATAGGACTTCTTATCTTTGGATATTATTATTCAGCGAATATAGATTATATCAAGGATTTTTTTATATATGCTTTTATAGTTATAACATCAGTTATAATAGGAACATTTTTATTTTTTAGATTTTTTATGATTTTTTTAATCAAAATATTAAAATCAAATAAGAAAAAATACTATAGAGGTGTTAATTTAATAACTATATCTAATTTGTTATATAAAATAAAGTCAAATGCGGTAATGCTATCAATTGTATCTTTGCTTTGTGCTACAACTCTTACTTTTGCAGGTACTTTTTATGGGATTTATTACAATGTATATGAACAAGCTAGAGGATATAACCCATTTGATTATACTTATACTGTAAGTAAAGAAATTGATAACAATAAAGTGAGCGAGGCATTAGAAGAATATAAGGAAAAAAATCCTACGAAGATGGATTTATATATGCCATATATTAACATATTTACAAAGCTGAATATAAAGTTATATTTGCCTGAAACATATAAAGTTTCAATAGTCTCAATTAATGATTTAAATAAAATAGATGACTTGTTTGTATTAAATAAATTACCTAGCTTAAAAAAAGATGAGGTTATAGTTCTTGCTAATCCAAATGTTTATGAATATAGAAAAGAAACTATATCAAAATTAAGTGATGTAGATTATTTCTTGGATAATAAGACATATAAATTAAAGGTAAAATTGGTAGAAAAGAAACTTTTGTTTGCAGATTCTTTTTATCCATATAATTTGGTTGTAAGTGATGAATTATTCAAAGAAATAAAAGTAAAGATAAAAGACAATAAGATTCTTGAATATGATAAGTTAAAAGAAGATGTTGAAAATCAAGTTCGTAATTGGGATTTGAAGGGGGACGATGAAGAAGATATTAAATATTTGATTGAAGAGGAATACAAAGATGCTAAAAATAATCTTGGATATAATATAAAAAGAATAATAGATATACAAAATGAAAAAGATTCAAAAGAACTGACAAAGAAACTAAATGATATAACAAATAAGAAAATACAAAGTTTTTATTATCCATATTCAAGGTTGATTGAAGATGTAGGTATGATATTATTTGTATTTGGATTCTTAGGAGTTATAGTGCTTGTATCAACAGGGAGTATAATATATTTCAAACTTCTTACAAAGGCAAATGATGATAAAAACATATTCATTGTTCTTAGTAAAATAGGAGTATCCAAAAAAGATAGGAGAAAGATAATCAAAAAAGAAATAAGATTTTTGTTTTTAATACCTCTTTTAATGGGCGTGCTTCATTGTGGTTTTGCATTAAATGCACTATCATTATTAATAGGAATGAATTTATTCAAACCTACATTGATTACAATCATTTCTTATTTAGCGATATATAGTTTGTATTACTGTATTACAGTATATTCTTATGAGAAAATTATATACAATGATTTATTATAAGTTTAAATTAATACGAATTTAATGTGGTTTTAATTTTAATAAATTATTATATGTATAGGATAAAATATTTGTCTTAAGTAAAATTGTAAACATTTATCAGTTAAAAAAAATTATATTATATGTAAGAATGATTATAAGATAATAGGAATGATTATAAGGCAAATAGAGAGGGGATTAAAATGAAAAAATTTATATCATTATGTTTAGGGCTTATGCTTAGTGTATCTTTGGTAGCATGTAATAATTCTAATGAGCAAGCAGACAAGAAAGAAGAAGTTAATGTAGATGTAGATAGTAAAGAAGTAGCGAAAGGTGAAGTAGATAACACTTACATGAAATTTGATGATCTTGGTGTGAAATTCAAGCCAATTGAATCTTGGTCAAATAAAGAGAATTTTGGACCATCAGTTTTAGGTGCTTCAAAGGAACAAGTTCTTTATGGAGCTATTGAGTTTAGCTATTTTCCAAAAGAAGATTACAATAAATTTTTGCAAGAGAGTAGAGCTTTAGAAGTTAAAGTAGAAAAAGAATCATCGGTGAATGGTGGAATATCAGATGAATTAAATAATGAAATAACAGAATTTTACAAAAGAGCTTTTGAAGAGATGAAGAAGGTTGTATCTATAAATATAATAAATGATGATTTATTAGAAGAAGGTACAAAGATTGAAGATATAACAAATACAAAGAAAAATAAGCTGGTAAAAGAAATGGATAATTTATCTTATTATTTATCAACTTATGATTTGGAAACTCAGTTATCAGAAGAATCAAAGGCAGAGTATGATGAAATTATAGCAAAATTAGGAGAGTTCGAAGATACTTTGGAATTCTATAAGCCAATAACTCAAGAAGATAAAATTAACGAAATTTCAAACAATGCTATTAGTTTTGACACTATTGATTTGAATTCTAATAAAGTAACTCAAGATATATTTAAGGATAAAAAACTTACGATGATAAACATATGGGGAACTTTTTGTGGACCATGTATAAATGAAATGCCAGATTTACAAGAATTATATATAGATATTAAAGATGAGGAAATGAATTTGATTGGTATTGTGTCTGATATCAAATCAAAGGATGATAGTGAAAATATTGAATTAGCAAAGAAGATATTAGATCAAAAAAAAGCTAAATTTATGAGTATAATTCCTGATGAAAATCTAAAAAATAATTTATTATCATCAGTATCAGGAGTTCCAACAACAATATTTGTTGATTCAAAAGGAAATATAGTTGGAGAGGCGATTGTCGGTTCAAGATCTAAGGATGAATATAGAAAAGAAATAGATAAAGTATTAAGTGAAATGAATAAATAAAATAAAGAAGTTACCTCGAAAAAATGATTTGAGGTGACTTTTTTTATTTTGGCAATTAAGAAAAATTTATACTATAATATAAAATATTAATAGAAAAATATAAAAATTATTTAAAACTAGGGATTAGAAATAGGGGGAGATTTTATGAAATTTTTATATACTGGATTTGTGTTCATATTTTTATCTGCATTTATGTATATTGGAAAAATTATTGCAGTATCTATATATCTTGGAGGTGGAAAGATTAATATAGATATTTTGCAAAGAGGGGTAACTAAATCTTTTTCTTCATTAGATGTATTTATATTTATAGCTTTAGTAGTAGGTATAGCAGGGGTTATAAAAGGATTATTCTTTTATAATACAAAGATATAAAAATAAGATTTCTTGTATAAATAAAATAAAAATATTAAAATATAAGTGTAGTGTTTACTACATTTTTATTTTGCAAAAAATTAAATGCTTCATGGAACTTAGAAAACAATAATTATATGGAAATATTATTTTTTTAAATTATTATAAAAACGTTTGCTTAAACTTTGATTTAAGTGTAATTTTGATTGATAATAGAATTGTAAGGAGTTATGAATATGAAAAAAATATTACTAATTGCAACAGGTGGAACAATAGCATGTTCATTAGATGAAAATGGACTGTCTCCAAAATATTCATTTGAAGATTTATTAGATCATGTTAAAGAAGTAAGAGAAATAGCAGATATTAATGGAATCCATCTTATGAGTATTGATAGTACTAATATGAATCCTGTATTTTGGAAAGATATTGCAAAAACTATAAAGGATAATTATAGTGAATTTGATGGTTTTGTAGTGACTCATGGAACTGATACAATGGCTTATACATCAGCAGGACTTAGTTATATGTTAAATGGAATTAGAAAACCAGTAGTGCTTACAGGAGCACAGTTTTCTATTGAAGAGTTTGGAACAGATGCGAAACAAAATCTATTTGATGCTATTAAATTTGCAACAGAAAATATTTGTGGAGTATTTGTAGCTTTTGATGGAAAAATAATAAATGGAACAAGAGCGATGAAGACAAAAACAAGAAGTTTGGATGCTTTTGAAAGTGTAAATTATCCGTACATAGCAAAGGTTAAATATGGTAAGGTATATTATAATGAACAGATTAAAGATAAGTTCAAAAAAAGTCAGGCAAGAGGGCTTGAATATAAGGATGATATAGATACTAATGTAATGCTTATTAAATTATTTCCAGGAATTAATCCATCTATATTTGATTATATAAAAGAAAATTATAAGGGTGTTATAATCGAAAGTTTTGGAATAGGTGGAATACCTTTTGAGAATCATGATATAACATCAAAGGTTGTAGAACTTGTTGATGCTGGGATTTGTGTAGCAGTTACAACACAATGTACTCAAGAAGGTGTCGATTTAAGTATTTATGAAGTAGGTAGAAAATTAATAGATAAAAATATTATTTTTTGCAAGGATATGAGCAGAGAAGCCATTGTTTCAAAATTAATGTGGGCATTAGGAAATGCAAAAACAAATGAAGAAGTTAAAGAAATAATGAATGAGCCAGTAATGGATGATATTGATTCAGAGGTTCATACATTTAGTGTTGATTTTTAATAATATGAAAAAGTGTTTTAGCTATAATTATATTAAAAACTAAAAAAATTTTTGATAATATCAAAAAGCTATTGTAATAAAAAGAAATATCAAAATATATTATTTTGCTTATACAAAATGATATATTTTTGAAAATTTTTTAATACAATAGCTTTTTTTATTTGAAATTTAGTAAATAAATATTTTATAAATTTATTATTTTGTTTTATTAGCGTTGCTTTTTTCTTTTTTAATTATATTTTTTGAATAATAAATAACTACAGACAAACAGATTATAAACACAAAAGCGACAAATAAAAATGCATAGCTTAAAGAAGTATCTGTTATAAATCCTATCACAGGATTTATCGGTAATAAAGCTAGACTAACAATCATAGAGTTAATAGATAATATAGTTGCCCTATTATCTGTTTTTATATTTTTATTTTGTATATCAATAAATATTGGAATTACAAAACTATGATTAAAGCCAAGAATCATAATTAAGCCTATAACTATATAGATATTAGTATTAAAAGCCAATAGTATTACGGATATTATAGAAAATATCATGATTGATATTATAATTTTATATTGATTATTTTTAATATGACCACTTATCTTGGCGGCTAATATTCTAAAGAATTGAAGTGATAATGTTAAAAGTCCAAAATATTTTAGATCAATACCTATATTAGTGTATTTTATTTGAGATAAAAATACAGTTAGATACATTATAAGTTCTTTAAATATTCCTATTGCCAAAATTAATAGTGTAAATTTTTTAGATACAAAAGCCTCTTTAAAAGTGATTAAAAAAGATAAATTTTCTTTTTCGTAATCAACATCATTTAGAAATAAAGTCAATAAAAAAGCTATAAAATAAGGAAAAATAGTAAACAAAGCAGTAGAATCTAATGATATTTTTACTATGAATCCAGAAAGCAAAAATCCTAAAAATACACCTATTTGAGAGGATAGATTATATTTAGAAAATGCTTTATAAGAATTATCTTTTGATACAGATTTATAAAGCATAGAAGTATCACAACCAGAAAGACCAGCAAATGATATTGCAAGAAGTATTCTTTCTATTAAAAATCCATACAAAGAATAACTCTTGTAAAATACTATTTTAGATATAAAAAATAAAAAATTAGATATTATAAGTGTTTTCTTATAGCCGAATTTATCGCTAATATATCCAAATGGTATTTCCATTAGCATAGAAACCGCTAAAAATACAGTTTCTATAATAAATATATTAGACGCAAAAAGACCCCTTGATTGTCTGTATACAAAAGCAAAGGGTCCATAAAATACAAATCCTTGTAGGAATACAATTAGACAAAGTAAATAATAATTTCTCTTATTCAATTTAATTACCTCCATTTTGCAAAAAATAAAATTGCAATATAAATAATTTTTTTATTAAATTAGATATATTGGGTAATTAAATTGGTCTAATCATAACATCCTCCTTATTAAAATATATTTTAAATAATAATTATAAACTTTTTTTATTATAATACTTTTATTATTATTTTGCAATGAAGTTTTACAAATTTATTTCATTATGACTATATTTATTGAAAGGTATCAAAGATTATGATATAAATTAATATGCTGTATAAAAAACTAAAAAATAGGGGGAATTATGAAAAAAATATTAAAAAATTTAGTTATACTATTAGTATTTGTAATAGCATTCAAATCAAATTCTAATGCTATTACAAATGAGGTTTTTGATAAACTAAGAATTATAGAAGATGAAAGAAAGGTGTGGACTATTGAATTTAGCAATATTATAAATGAAGATGATATGTCTAAAATAGAAGATTGTTTTGAAATAAGTGATGACATAAGTAAAAGAAAGTATGATATAGATGTTAGATTAAAGGATGACAAGAAGACTATAGAAGTTATACCTAATTTTGATTATGAAGAAGATACTAATTATAGTCTTAAAATAGATGAGTTTGATGATGCTTATGGTAACGAACTTAAAAAAGGTGGAACTTTAAAATTTCGTATGAATAAAGAAGATTCAAATATAGAATTTGAAGATAAAGAAATAGAGAGGATTATAAAAGATGAATTAGACCTTAAAGAAGATGAAGAAGTTACACAAAAGATGCTATTTGAAATAGAAAGATTAATTATAAAGGATAATACAAATATAAAAACTCTAGTTGACTTAGAAAAATTAAAAGGATTAAGGGAATTAGATTTTAGAAATATTAATTTTTCAAATTTAACTTATTTTCCTAAGTTTCAAGATTTTGAAGAAATAGTAATGGAAAATTGCGATTTGAGAAATGAAGATTTGTACATAAATATCAATAATATTGATAAGATGGAGTTTAATAGATGTAAAGTTTTTAATATGAATATACTTTCTAAGATTGAAGATTTAAGAAAATTAGAACTTTATTCTTGTGAATTTGATGACTTTTATGGGTTAGAAAATAGCGATATCAAAAAGATAGTTTATAAAGATATTTTACTAAAAAATGAAGACTCAATAGAAGCATTAGATAAAATAGATAGAGTAGTAAATTTAGATTTGGATGAATCTAAGCCATTTAAAATATTGGACTTATCTAATATGAATATAGAAGATATAAGTGATATACCAAATTTAGATAATGTATATGATTTAGATATATCACACAATAGTATAAAGGATATTACTGAACTTTCAAAATATAAAAGTATAGAAAGGTTAGATATATCATATAATGATATAGAAGATATAACTCCTTTGTTTGATTTAGATAAATTAGAAATAATACAATTTGATGAAGCCCAATTAGATAAATTTGAAAAAGAAATAGAAAAATTAGAAGAAAAAATAGATGATTTATGGATCATGATAGAAGATTAGAATATTAAATATTCTAATCTTAATTTTTTGTAAACATTATATTTAGCGAATTATATTGTAAGAAATACAATTATATAATAAAATTTAATTGGTATATTTACAAAAATTAAATTAGGGGGTAGTATTTTGAAAAAGATTTTAAGAAGGTTTTTTACTTTGTCTATTATGATTAGTTTATTTTCAACTATTTCATTTGCACAGTATATACCTAAATATGAGGAATTTATAGATTTTGAATTTAATCATTCAAAAGATTTTTTTGAATTAGAATTTACAAGCAACTTAGATACATCTTTTGATAATATAAATACAAAAAAGATTTATATTACAGATGAGGATTTTGATAAAGAAAAGTACAACGATTACATATTTATAGAGGATATATATAAGCGTGAAGTTGATATAAGGGCTAAGGATTTTCCTTTTGAAGAAAATAAAATATATTATATTTGTGTCCAAAAAGATTTATTGATGGAAGATGGAAATACATTAGGAGTAAATATTAAAAAGCCATTTAGATTAGATAATAAATTTAATAAAGAAATAGAAATTAATAATTCTAAATTAGAAGATAAAATAAGAGAAAAATTAAATATATATGATAAAAAATTAACGTTATTAGATTTAAGTATGATACAAAGTTTAAATTTTGATGGTGATTTTGATTATAATTTTTTTAAAGAAATGAATTTATTAAAGAATCTTAAAACTATTAAAATCAAAAATTATGATTTTACATATGATAATGATTTTGAACTTAAATATTATGATTTAGAGCTTGTAAATTGCAAAATTGATAAATTTAATATATTTAAAAATATAAATGGCTTAACGTTAGATAATTGCCAAATAAATGATTTTTATAGTATAAGAAATTTAGAGTCTTTAATGGATTTGAAATTTTCAAATATGGATCTTAGTAAATACGATTTGGATAGTGTTTTTGAAACCATAAATAAAATAAGTGAGTTAGAGTTAGTAAATTGTGAACTTAAAAATACTAAATTTTTATCGAAATTAGAGCATTTGATGAAACTATATATCAGCAGTGATGTTTTAGTTGATACTTATGACTTACCAGATTCAATATATTTACAAGACATTGATTTTGAATATGTTAAGGTTATCAATCTTAAAGAATTAGCAAATAAAGAGAATTTAGTATGTTTTTCTATGAGTAATGTTGATATGGATGAATCCAAATTAAAAGAGTTGTGTAAGGATAAAAAAACATTTGATTATCTTGAACTTTCAAATTGTAACCTAAAAAACTTGGATTTTATAAATGATTTAGAGAGTTTAGATATATTAAATATTTCAAATAATAAAATAGAAAATATTGATTCTTTAATAAAATTAGAAAGATTAAGAGTATTAGATATATCAGATAATGAAATAAAAAATATTGATGTTTTTGATAATCTTGAGAATTTAACATATTTAACTATATCAACAAATCAAAATGAGCAATTCAAAAGTAAAATACAAAATTTAAAAGATATTAAGATAACAGTAAAATAAAAATATATTAATAAGAAGAAAGGACTGTTTGTATGAAAAATTTAATAAAAAATTTAACTTTAGTTTTTGTCGTCTTTCTTATTTCTTTATCTAATTCATTCGCAATTGAGCAATTTGATTATCTTGTAAATATGGATTATTCAGGGTATTGTTTTTGCCTTGATTTTTACAATGAAATAAAGCTTAGTGATGAAAATATAAATTCCAAAAATATATATGTTTTAGATGAGGAGCTTAATAAAGTAGATGATATTAATAAAATGTATTTTAAATTTAATGATGGTAATCAAGTTTCTGTTTATTTAGATGATTTGAATTTAGAATATGATAAATTTTATTATTTAGTTGTAGACAAAAATTTATTATTAGCAGATGAACAAAAATTAGGTGCAGATGTAAGTAGACCTTTTAGATTAGATTCTAGATATAATCAAGAGATAGATATAAAAAATAAAGATTTAAAAGAAGCTATAATAGAGAGCTTAGAAGAAGATAGACAAATTGTAAATAAGGGAAATTTACAATTTGTTCATAGACTTTCATTAAATAATATAGAGGATTTTTGCAAATATCAAGAAATATTGATTTTAGAGGATTTAAATACATTAGAATTTACAGATGTTGATTTTACTAAATGGGATGATGATGATTATTTGTTATTAAAGGAAATAGACAATCAAAGCTATTCTTTGGATTTTGAATTTAACGACTGTATTTTTAACGATTTTAAAGGTATAACAGATGTATTAACCGTAAATAGTTTAAAACTTGATAATTGCGAGGTTAAAGATATAAGTGATATTTCAAAAGCGAGTGAGCTAATTAGATTGGATTTAATTGATATGGATTTGCAAGATTTTGATTTGAAAAAAGAGTTGGGAAATCTTACTAATGTTGAAAATTTAACTATTAAATACTGTAATTTAAATAGCATTGATTTTATAAAAGATTACAAATATTTAAGTGAGATAATATTTAAAGATATAGACCTTAAAGATGATGATTTAAATGCAATTTTTGAAAATAAGAAAGATGTATATAGTCTTTTTATGACTGATTGCAATATAGATGATATTGGATTTTTAAGCAATTTAGAAGAGTTAGAGGAGCTTGGTATAAGAGGAAATAATATAAAAGATTTTTCTGTGCTTAAATCAATAGAATTTTTAGAAGATATTTATATCTCAAAATCACAAGCACAACAAATAAAAGATATGGATATAAATGATGATATCCATATAAATATAGAGAAGTATTAAAAGGATGGATTATTTATGAAAAATAATATAAAAAGATTTGGTTTTATTTTAGTATTTGTTATGTTATTTACATCAGTAGCATTTGCAAAATCTTATTTAAAGTATGAAGATTTTTTGGATTTAGATATGGATATGGATTATAAAGAGAATCGATTTAAGATTCATTTTTATGATGATTTGGATTTGTCGAATGAGAATATGAGTAGTAAAAATATTTATATAGTGGATGAAGGTTTTGATAAAGATAAGTATAAAGATTATATAAATATAAATGCATACAATAGTAGTAGTGTATCTTTAGAGCTTAATAATTTCCCTTTTGAAAATGATAAAATATATTATCTTTGTGTTGATAAAAATATTCTAAAGGCAGATGGGACTAAATTAGGTGTGGCAATACAAAATCCATTTAAATTAAATGAAGAATATTCTAAGAAAGTAGAACTTAAAAATAAAAAATTAGAAGAAGCAATAAGAAAAGAATTAAATATTTATAATAAAGATTTGACAATGGGAAATTTAAATGAGATAGAGAACTTAACATTTGATAATGGTGTGGATTTATCAAATTTAAAAGAATTGGATAAATTAAACAATTTAAATAAGTTAATATTTAAAGATTATGATTTTACAAAAGCAAATAAACTTGATTTTGGAAATGTTGATAGTTCTTATATTGAATTAGAGTTTATAAATTGCAAAATAGATAATTTTGATATATTTGAGGATAATAGATTTTTTAATTTGAATAATTGTGAGATTAGTAATTTGCAAAGTTTATCAAATAAATCTTACTTAAGACAATTGAGATTTTATAATATGGATTTAACAAAATTTGATTTAGATAGTCTTTTTAAGAATTTAAAATCAATAGATGAATTTTATTTAGTCGATTGTAATGTAAAAGATACTAAATGCATATCTAATTTAAAAGAAACAAGGAAATTATATATTAAGGGTGATTTAGATATTGATTGTTTAGACCTTGTAAAATGCCAATCTTTAGAAGACATTGACCTTGAATATACAAAATTAAAAAATATAGAACAAATAGGATATTTGCAAAATATGATTTGTTTATCGATAAGTTATACTTCTTTAGATGAGATAAAACTAAAGCAAATGTGTGAGAATAAAAAAAGTTTGGACTATCTTGAACTTACAAATTGTAATTTAAAGAATATGGACTTTGTTGATAGTTTAAATAAATTAGATATATTAAATATATCTAATAATGAAATATCAAATATCAATCTTATAGATAATTTAAATACATTAATATTATCAAAAGATCAAAATGAAAAATTTAAAGATGTATTAAAAGATAAAAAAGATATAAAGGTAAGAGTAAATTAAAGGTCATGATTTGATATAAGAAAGGATTGTTTATATGAAAAATATAATAAAAAATCTAGCATTGGTTTTAGTATTTTCATTATTATTTACATCAAATTCATCTGCTTATTATATGAATAAATTAAATTATTTTGCGATTATAGAGTACTATGATGGCTCGGAGTTTGAAATAGATTTTTTTAATGATGTATTAAATACTAAAGAAAATATAAGTTCTAATAATATATATATTACTGATAAAAATTTTAATAAATTAAATGATTTAACTGGTATGGAGTTTGAAGAATATAAAGAAGATACTATAGGGTCACTTATGGTTTATTTGGATAATGTGAAATTAGAATCTGATAAAATATATTATCTTGTTGTAGATAAGAATATTTTGCTTGAAAATAAAGAAAAACTAGGTGTAGATATCAAAAAACCTTTTAAAGTGAATGCTTTGTACAATGAATTTATAAAGATAAAAGATAAGGATTTAGAATATGCAATTAAAGAGGAACTAGGTGGAATAGATAAAATAACTAAGGGAGATTTAAAAGATGTAGATTGGCTTTCTTTATCTGATTTTAAAAAGTTTTCGAATTTAAAAGAAATTCTTCTTTTAGAGAATTTGAATTATTTGGAGTTTGAGAATGTTGATTTTAGCAATTGGGATGATTTGGATTATGCATTATTAAATCAATTAAATGATAATCTAGGTAGCTTAAGATTGAGCTTAGCATCTTGTAAGATTAAGGATTTTGACTTGATTCAAAAGAATTTAAATATATATAGTTTGGATATTGATAATTGTCAGATAGATGATATAAAAGGAATATCTAATTTGAAAGAATTAGAAAGTATTGATTTTATTAATTGTGATTTAAAAGCATTTGATTTAGAAGAGGATTTTTCAAAGTTAAATTATTTGACTACATTGACTATGGAAAATTGTGATTTTAAGAATCTTAAATTCTTAAAGGATTTTGATAAATTAGAGGATTTAACTATTATTAATTCGAATTTTAGCTTGGATGATTTGGATATTGTATTTGAAAATAAAAATATGTTAAGAAAACTGATAATAGCAAATTCAAATATAGATAATATTGATTTTCTTAAAAGGTCAAATGGCTTGGAGTATTTAGAGGTTTATGGGAACAAAATAAAGGAAATATCGGTACTAGAGAATATGAAAGACTTAAGTATTTTAGATATTTCGGGAAATAAAATAACTAATATAGATGTATTAAAGAATCTAAATATAGGTTCTTTAGATATTGGATATAATGAAATTAAGGATTTTTCGGTTTTAGAAAATATAATAGATTTAGATCAATTAGGAGTATCAAAAGAGCAAATAGAAATTATAAAAGCAAATATTAATTTAAATAAAGATATCTATATTGATGTTTATTAATTAAAATAGAAGTTGAAGAAAATTAATAAATATATTTAAAAAAGCATTTAAAATAAGAAATTATTTTAAATGCTTTTTGTTTGTAAATAGAAATTAAGTTAGTATATAATCATATAGGTTAATATATTCAATTTTTTTGAATTGAAAAAGATTGATTGAAAATTTTAATTAAATATTATATATTAATAAGTAATTAAAAATTTGGAGGAACTATATATGTATAAATTAATAGCATTAGATATGGATGGAACTTTGCTTAATGAAAATAAGGAGATTTCTAAAGCCAATTATAATGCCATACAAGAAGCTAAAAAAAATGGATTTAAGGTTGTTTTGGCAACGGGTAGACCTCTTGTTGGAGTAAAGAAATTCTTAGAAGAATTAGACCTTATATCTGATAATGATTATGTAGTTGCATTTAATGGAGCATTAGTTCAAACAACTAAATCAAAAAGAGTTGTATCGCAAACAACACTTACATTAGATGACTACAAAGAATTATATGAACTAAGTAAAGAATATAATGTTAATATTCACGCACTTACAAAAGACGATGTAATAGCACCTAAAAATAGCAAGTACACACAAGTTGAAGCTGACCTTAATGGTATAGATATTAGAATAATACCAGTGCAAGATGTATCTAAAGAAGAGGTAATTGTAAAAGTAATGTTCATAGATGAACCAGAACTTTTAGATGAAGTAATAGAGAAATTACCACAGAATATAAAGGAAAAATATACAATAGTTAAAAGTGCACCATTTTTCTTAGAATTCTTAGATAAATCGGTAAATAAGGGAGATGGAGTATCTAAAATTGCTAAAGAATTAAATATAAAAAAAGAAGAGATAATATGTGTTGGTGATGCTGGAAATGATGCTGCAATGATTGAATATGCAGGTCTTGGTGTTGCAATGGGTAACGCTTTTGATGAGATAAAGCAAATGGCAGATTATATAACTTTATCGAATGATGAAGATGGAGTTTGCCATGTTATAAACAAATTTATGCTAAAAAATGAAGATATAGCATAGATTTTAAATGATAAATCATATATGTAAAGGTTAAAATTCAAAGTGTTACAAAGAATAAAATAAAAAAATTATATAATATATTAAAAAGAGCTATAGCATTAAGAAAAATATTATTCTTATGAAGTAGTTCTTTTTTTATTTACAAAACTAAAAAATTTATAGAAAAAATAGAAACTAATAAAAAATAAATTTATATATTTTAATGTTATAATATAGGTTGATAAGATATATTAATTAAATATATATATCAATAAAAAAATAAAAATATTTTTAGAATTAATTTATTTTTAAAGTATTTAAACTGTTTTAATACTAAAAAATAGGGGGGGGGAAAAGATTTATGAAGGATATAATAATAGCAAAGGAAATACTTCAAAACAATTCTTATACAATAACAATTGTTAAAAATCAAAAAATATTAAAAACTTCAAAGCAAAAAGGAATAAGACCTATGTATGAAGCGATAACACAAATAAAAGATGAATTAAAAAATGCATCAGTTGCAGATAGAGTAATAGGAAGAGCTGCTGCAATTCTATTAAAATATGGTGAAGTTAAGAATCTTAATACCAAAATAATATCTAAAGATGCATTAGAGATTTTAAATAATACAAATATAAATGTAAGGTATGAAAAGATAGTAGAATTTATAAAAAACAGAGATAAAAAAGACTCTTGTCCTGTTGAAAAACTATCAAAAGATATAGAGGATCCTATTATTTTGATATCAAAGATAAAAGCATTTTTGGAAAGTATAAATTAATATTTTACATAAAATATTTAAAATGATTATTATAAAAGGAGTGATATTATGGATAAGAATTTAAGAACGAGAGAAATTATATTAGCAGGTCTTTTTTTAGCAATAGGTATACTTCTGCCGATGTTGTTTCACACAGTAGGTATAATGGGCAAGATATTTTTACCAATGCATATACCTGTTTTGATTGCAGGATACTTATTAAATCCTTTAACTGCATTTATTTTAGGTTTTATAACACCGCTATTAAGTAGTGTATTAACTGGAATGCCAATACTATTTCCGATGGCAATAATTATGGCATTTGAACTTGCATGCTATGGTTTTTTTGTATCGTTAATGAGAAGAGAGTTAAAATTATCAGTAATAACATCATTAATAATATCAATGATTATGGGTAGAATAGTAGCATTTTTAGTGATTTTCATAATGTCTAATTTCTTTGGTATAAAGTTAAATCCGCTACTATTTATAAAAGGTGGAATAATAACAGGTTTACCTGGAATAGTGGTTCAACTTATATTTATACCAACAGTTATTATGGGATTGATAAAGTATAATAAAACTAAAAATATAAAAATATAAAGAATTTATAATAAATTAATTAACAATATTGTAATAGATATATGAATTAATATGGTTGTAATATTCTTCTATGTGGTATAAAATTTTTTAGGATATAAATTTTATAAAAGGGGCGAAAATAATGAAAAAAATATTATTAATACTGATGTCTTTAATGTTAATGTTAACAGGATGTAATAGCAATGAAAAAAAGGCATTAACAGCAAAAGATTATAAGAGTATTGAAAATGCTAGTATAACGACAAAAGAAGAAGGCGAAGAAAAAAAGGATATGTATGAAATTGTAGTTAATAGACCAACTGTTGAAATTAAAGGAAAAGAAGTTTTTAGTAAAACTATTAATGATGAATTAAATTCTGCGATAGACGAACATCTAAAATCAATAGAGTGGATTAAAGAAAAAACTGAAGATGAAGATGAATTTCCAAGAATATCAGCGTATACAACTACTATAGGAAACGAAATTTATACTAATAAAAATGGAATATTATCAATGAATTTAAATTTCTATGAATATACTGGTGGAGCTCATGGAATGTATGGTTCGGTGCAATATAATTATGATTTAGCAAGCGAAAAGCAAATAGAATTAGCAGATTTATTTAATAAAGAATTAAAAGAAAGTGGAGAGTATTTAGATATAATATTTAATGAAATAGAAAAAAAATTAAAAGAAAAAGAAAATGAATATGGTGTAGACAGTTTAAATGATTATTATAAAAAGGGCGAGGGTATTGTTCCTGAATTTTTTATAAAAAATGATAAAATAAATATTTATTTTGGAGTATATGAAATAGCATCATATGCAGAAGGTGAACAAATCTTTGAAATACCAGTAGAAGCAGTAAAAGAGAGTCTATCAACATTAGGTAAGGTTGTGTATGATGTATTATAAAAGAAATCAAATAGTTATATTTTATTAATATTTTTGTAATCAAAATGAAATATTAGTTTGTTATTATTAATTTTGTAAGAAACACAAGGGGGCGTTGTATTATGATGAGTATAACTAGAGCTCTTTGCGAGCTTAAACTTTTGGACAAAAAAATTAATAGCAAACTAAATAAATCTAATAATGATTTTGTTGAAGTTAAAAAAGAAAGTGATACCAAAATTAGAGATATTTCGGTTGAAAAATTTAATAATAATGCAACATCCAAATATCAAAGTATTATTGATTTGATTGAAAGAAGAAAAGTAATTAAATGTGAAATAGTAAAATCAAATGCAATAAATACAGTAAATATAGCAGATAAAAAATATACAGTGGCAGAAGCTATTGAAAGAAAGAATTCAATAATATATGAAAAAATGTTATTGGATGAAATGAAACATCAATATTTAAGTGCTATTGATGATTTAGAAATTAAAAATGAAAGAATGAAATTAAAATTACAAAGTATTGTAGAAGCGATGGTTGGAAAAGAAAATACAAAGAATTTATCAATGGATGTATCTAATTTCATAAAAGATTATGAAAAAAGAGAAGGATATAAACTTGTAGATCCACTAAAATTAAAAGAAAAGATTGATAAATTAGAAAATGATATATTAGAATTTGAATCAAATGTAGATTTTAGCTTATCAGAATCTAATAGTATAAATCAAATAGCAGTTTAATTAAATAAATGCAAAATATATGAAAAACTAAGAACTCATCAATATTATAAAACTATAGAATTTAAATTCAAAGAAGAATTTAAAGAAAAATTTGAAGAAAAGTTTAAAACTTAAAATTTAGATTTCAAAATTCAAAGTTCTTATATGTTCAAAATTCAAAGTTTTTTTATCAAATTTCGATAAAATCCTAGGTAAAAAGTTTTGGTATGGGTGATTGACCTTTAGTTTTCTTCTAGGCTGTATATTTTGCATTAGTACTTATAATTTCATTAAAATTCCATGAATAAACTAATATCCTTACTGACATTGATATTAGTTTATTTTTTTTATTTAAATTTTTAGTAAAGTTTTTAGAATTTTTTAATTTATACAAAAGTTTTCAAGTTGTTGAAAATACTTAGGTGTAAAAATGAAATATCATTAATTATGTTTATTTTTTTATGTAGTAGTATAATTTTTTTTATCAAAAAGCCGAATTGTATAAGGATAGTTAAAAGGTTTTAGATATAATATAGTTAGTGATTTTTATTCGAAAAAATCACAAAAAATACTGAAAGGATATTATTATGAAAAAAATATTAGTAGTAGAGGATGATTTTGCAATATCCGATTTGATAAAATTAAACTTAAATATGGTAGGATATTTAACTAATCAAGCTTATGATGGTCTAGAAGCATTAGATTTAATTAAAGAAAATTCATATGATCTTATTGTGTTGGATATTATGTTACCAAAATTAGATGGTTATGAAGTATTATCAAGAATAAAAGAAATAAATATACCTGTAATATTTTTAACAGCAAAAGACAGTATTCATGATAGAGTTTATGGTCTTAAAATTGGTGCAGATGATTATATAACAAAGCCGTTTGAAGCAATTGAATTAATTGCAAGAATTGAAGCAGTATTAAGAAGATATAAGAATCAAGAAGAAATTTTTGAATTTAAAAATATAAAGATATATGAGGATAAAAAATTGGTTACAAAAGATGAAGAACTTATTTCAATGACATCAAAAGAATTTGATTTATTGCTTTTATTATTTAAAAATAGAGATATTGCTCTTTCTAGAGATAAAATAATAGAAAAAATATGGGGTTTTAAAAACTTACAAGAGAGTAGAGTTGTTGATATTCATATACAAAAATTAAGAAAGAAACTAAATTTGTATAATGAAATAAAGACTATTTATAAGATTGGTTATAGATTGGAGATTTAAATGAAGTTATGGCAAAAAATATTTGTTTGTTTTGTACTTTTATTTTTAGCGATATTTAATATTGGAATATATTTAATTTTGGAAAATTGTCATAAACTAAGCTTAGAAAGAGAAATTAGAAGTAGTTTGATAGAAGAATATGCAATAGTAGAAAGCGTGAAGAGTGCAATAGCATCAATTGATATATTATTAGATAATAATGAATATACAAATAATATGGGCAAGAATATATTTGTGGAAAGTTATATATATGATATATTAAATAATCATACAAAATTCAGTCATTATAATTATTATTATATAGAATTACTAGATGAATTTGATAATATAATATTTAGTAATTTTAAATATGATATAGATGAAAATAGAGAAGAATTAACAAGAGCAACCGTCGATAAAAGAGCATATGTTGTAAGGCGTATTAATAAAGAAGATTATATATTTACAACACATTTGCTTGAAATAAATAATATAGTTTATAAATTTACATATATAAAAGATATAAGTTTTATGAGTATTCAAAAGCAAAAAATGTTTAGTTTTATCATGAAATTGCAATTAATTATATTTATAATTGTGGCTATATTAACCTTGGTCATAAGTAAATATATAACAAAACCATTGTATAAATTGATAGAATCTATAAAAGTTATAAAAGATGGAGACTATTCAAAGCGAGTAAAAATAAGTACAGATGATGAAATTGGGATTCTTGCAAATGATTTTAATAATATGGCAGAGGTTGTAGAAGCGAATATAATGGAGTTAAATGATAATTTAGAGCAAAAACAAAGATTTATAAATAATTTTACACATGAATTAAAAACACCATTAACATCTATCATTGGATATTCAGATTTTATGCTAAATACAAAATATGACGAAAAAAATTATCTTTTAGCATTAAATTATATTTCTAGTGAGGGTAGGAGATTAAAGCATTTATCAGAAAAAATGATGAATTTAATAAAGGTAAATAAAAATGATTTTAATTTTAAAGATGTAAATTTAAACGAGCTTTTATGTGAAATAAAGGATATCTTAAAAGCAAGATTAGAACAAAAGAATATAAAATTAAAAATAAGTGCAAATGATTATATAGCATTTGTAGAAAAAGATTTGATTAAAAATATGATTATAAATTTTATTGATAATGCAATAAAAGCCTCTAAAGAATGTAGTTTCATAGATTTATTTTTGTATAAAAAAAATGAAGTATTAATTCTTGAAATTAGAGATTATGGAAAAGGTATTGAAAAAAATGAATTACAAAGAATATTTGAACCATTTTATATGGTTGATAAATCAAGAGCTAAAAGAAACGATGATTTAGGTCTTGGTTTAGGGCTTTCAATTTGTAGTGAAATTGCGCAACTACATGATATAAAAATAGATATTGAAAGTGAAATAAAGATAGGTACAACTATAAAAATTATTTTTAATAGTTAGATATTTTGGTTTTAGTAGTTAGGAGCTTTTATGAATTTTAATAAAAAAAATATAGCTTTATTTGGAATTATTATGTTAAGTGTAATATTGTGTACAGTGTATTATATAAAAGAAAATAAAAAAATGAAATATGTAAATGATGAGAATAGTCTTATGCCAATGATTGCTCTGCAACCATCATATAGTCCTGATAAAATAAAGAGGGCAGTTTATGAAAAATTGAATAAAAAATTGAATAAAAATTTAGATAAATATGATTTATTTGAATGTATGTGCGAAAAATCAAATAAATATAATAAATATATAGTTGCAGATTTTGATATAGATCGTTTTAATGAACTTAGAAATAAATTTGTAAAAAAATTTAGAAATACTGATACAAAGGTAAGTACTCAAAATAACAGTGTGAATGAAGAAAGGGAAGAATTGAAATTATTACAAGAACAATATAAAAAGTCGATTGTTTATACATGTATGGTTGATTTTGAAAATAATAATATTGTTTGGTTTTCTGTGGAAAATAGAAAAAGATTAAATTATAAGAACAAAGAAGAAAAAGAAAAATATGAAATAGATATAGTCGGCAGAAATTTAGTAATTGAAGAATTAAAAAAAGTAAATAAAAAAATATCCGTAGATCATTATATAGAAAAGATAGTTATAAATGAGGATAAAATGATAATAGAATGGTTGAATGAAAAAGGTGAAACTGTTTATAAATTTCAGGTAAATAAAAAAAATAATGAGGTGGAAATGATTTTTGGTTTATAAAATTTTTTGCAAAAATATACTTTTAAAATGTAATTAATGTTATATTAATATATAGGCATAATATTTTTTAAGGGGGGGTATATTTTGCAAAAAATACAAAATAAATTGATAATTATATTGGTAAGTTTGGTTATTCTAACAATATCTATTTTAGGAGTGTCAAATTATTTATATGGGAAAAAGATTTTGGAAAGTGAGATTAAAAGTTCTATAGAAGATTCCAAAAATAGATTAAATGGTTCGATTGAAGAATATCTTAAAAATTTTGAATCTGCAATAAATATGTATAGTAATATGGATATACTTAAAAATGTTTATGATGAACCACAAATGTACTATGATAAGGTGCAAAATTCATTTAAAGCATTTCAAGATTCACATGAGGGGATAGCGTTTACATATTTTGGACCGAAAGAAATATTGCTTGAAAATAAAAAAGTAGTATCATGGCCAGACGTCACAAGTTCCCTATTTGAAGATAAGAATTGGTTAGCAAGCAAAAGGGATTGGTATATAAAGGCTTATGAAAATCAAAATCAAATAATATGGTCAAAGCCGTATTTTGATGTTAATACAAATAGACCAACTATTACAGCATCTAAATCAGTTAATAATAAAAATGGGGAATTTATAGGTGTTATGGCAATTGATTTTTATTTAGATGATATATCAAATAAAGTAAATCAATATAAGAATATAGAACAAAGTAAAATTAATATAGTTTATATGGATAACAATAAGGCTACTATAATAGCAAGTACTAATGAAAATGAAACAAATACACAGTTAGAAGATGATGTTTTAATAAACAAATTAAAAGAGTTAAAAGGAAATTATAAGGATGACAAAAATTATATAACTTTTACTACTACTAAAAATAAGCATTGGAAGATAATTAGTTTTGTAGAAAATAAATATATATATGATAAGCTAAAGGGCCTTTTTATAATGGCTATAATAGTAGCATTAGCATGTATAATTATTGCAGTTGCAATATCTATATTCGTTGCTAGATATTTCACAAAGCCGATACTTCAGATTTGTAAAAAGATGAAACTTGTCGAAAATGGAGATTTGACTGTTGATATAAAAATAAATACAAATGATGAAATGGCTTTGCTTGGAAATGGATTTAATAATATGATAAAGAGTTTTTCTAATATATTAGAAGAGTCGTCTATGGCAGCAAAGAGTATGAAAGATATGTCAAAAGAAGTTGAAAGTTTATTTGAAAGTATAAAAACATCTTCTCAAGGAATATCGGATTCAATTGAAGAGGTTGCAGATAGTTCAACTAAACAGGCTCATGAGACATTTAATATGAAAAAAGAAATAGATGATTTTTCAGTTAGAATAAATAATGTCTTGGATTATGCAAATTCTATGGAAATCTTATCAAAAGAAACTAATTCATCAACGCAAAATGGTAATGAAAATATAAAAGATTTAAATGAAAAAACAAATATGATGGTAAATTATTCCCAAAAATCTATGAATGTAATACTTAATTTAAAAGAAAAATCAGAACTTATAACGAATATAACAAATGTTATAAATGAAATATCAAATAGAACGGGAATGCTTGCGCTTAATGCATCTATAGAGGCTGCTAGAGCTGGTGAAGCGGGACGAGGCTTTTCGGTTGTTGCAGAAGAAATAAGAAATCTTTCTAATGAAACAAATGAATCTACAAATAAAATAAGCAAGATAATAAATGAAATTGTAGAAGATGTTAATATAGTTACAAATACTACAAAGGAAACAAACGAACATATAAAAGAAAATGAAATATCACTTAAAGAAACAAATGATGCGTTTTTGAAGATTAACACAAATATAAATGATATGAATCAAAATATAAATGATATGTATGAACTTATAAAGGGAATTGAAAATGGCAAAAAAATAATAACTGATGGAATTGCATTTATGTCAAATGTTTCAGAAGAAAATGCCTCTGCATCTGAAGAAATAAATTCTTTATCAGCATTACAAAATGAATCTATACTCAGAGTTTATGATTTGTTTAAGGAATTAAATAATAAATCAGAACAATTACAAAACTCAATAGATGTGTTTAAATATTAGTATTTAAAGTTTTATAATAATTATTAATTTCTTAAATTAAAAGAAGCTTCTACTAAACTATTATGTTTATTAAAGGAGCTTTTTTTAATATGGAAATATTGCAATTAAAATAAATATGATGTAAGATAATTAAAAACTTATATAAAGAAGCGTGATTGTATGAAGAATTTAATTTATAAGGCAGGAAAAATTGCAATAGGAGTTATATTATCAATACTTATATCAGATTTGATAGGATTAAATTATAGTTCTACAGCGGGTATAGTTTGTATGACAGGTTCATTAGATACTAGAATGCAAACCTATATAGTTAGCTTAAAAAGATTATTAACTGCTCTTATAGCAACTATATTATCTGCAATATTATTTAGTTTATTTGGTCATAAACTTATAATACTTGGATTATTTTTATTTATATTTATTCCTCTTGTTACAGCGTTAAATATAAGTGAAGGTTTAGTAATATCAACAGTTTTGGTAAGTAGGATTTACAATTTAAAAATGCTTAATTTTAAGATTGTTTCAAATGAAATAGGATTATTGTTAGTAGGAATGTTAATAGCATGCTTAATGACTATACATGCTCCAAATAGAGAAAAAGAAATAAGAAAAATTCAATTGGAAGTAGAAGATTATATAAAAAATATATTAAAAAATATGAGTTTACAATTATTTAATCAATGTAGTATTGAAGATAATTTGGAGAATTTTAAAATTTTAGATGACCAAATAAAAAATGGTCTTAATAGAGCGATTGAATATAATAACAATATAATACTGAAAGATAATAGTTATTTTATAAAGTATTTTCAGATGAGAAGAGCTCAGTTTGATATATTATCTCATATGCAAAAACATTTTGAGTTTCATTTTGTAGATCAAAAAAATGCTAAATTATTAAGTGATTTTACTAAGGAATTAGCAGATAGTTTAAATGAATGCAATGATTGTGATGAACTTTTTAAAAAGGTTACAGAGCTAAAAAAATATTATAATAAAGAAGTACTGCCTAGTGATAGACAGGAGTTTGAAAATAGAGCAACCTTATATCAATATTTTAATGATTTAGTGTATTTTATAGAGATAAAATCAAAATTTATAAAAGATAATGGAGATTTTAAATATTGTATGATATAAACAAGTGAAATGTATAAATCAATAGTAGACATGTATATTTTATAAATAAATTTTATGATATATAATTGTTTTAGATAAGAAATTCGTATGATAAAAATTATTATATGAATTTTTTTATATAGTATTGTGATTTTAAAATTTTAAGGGGGTTTTTTAATGTTTAGTTTTAATATTTATAATCCAACTAGAGTTGTATTTGGAAAGGATAAGATATCACAAATAGATAAGTTAATACCAAAGGATGCGAGAGTTTTAATAACTTATGGCGGGGGTTCAGTTAAAAAATATAAGACTTTAGATAAAGTAAAAGAAGCTTTAGGAGATAGAATTAATTTTGAATTTGGTGGAATAGAGCCAAATCCAAAATACGATACTTTAATGAAAGCCCTAGATATAGTAAATAAACAAAATATAAATTATTTATTAGCTGTTGGAGGAGGTTCTGTAATAGATGGAACTAAATTTATAAAATTAGCTGCTAATTATGATGGAGATGCAAAAGAATTGCTTACAAAAGGTGGTTCGCATAAAGTAGTAGAAACTAAAAATATAAATATTGCTACAGTATTAACTTTACCAGCAACAGGTTCAGAAATGAATAGTGGTGCAGTTGTTACATGTGATGAAGGAAAATTTGCTGTAAATAATCCTATGTGTTTCCCTAAATTTTCAATATTAGATCCAACATTAACTTATACATTACCAGCGACTCAAGTTGCAAATGGAATAGTAGATACTTTTGTTCATGTAAATGAGCAATATTTAACTTATCCAGTTGATGCAAGATTCCAAGATAGAACATCAGAAGGAATATTAAGAACACTTATTGAAATAGGTGAAGCTACTATAAATAATCCTACAGATTATGATTTAAGAGCAAATCTTATGTTGTGTGCAACTATGGGACTTAATGGACTTATTGGTTCTGGAGTGCCTCAAGACTGGACGAGTCATATGATAGGACATGAATTAACTGCTTTATTTGGTTTGGATCATGGAAAGACTTTGGCTATTGTAATGCCTTCATTGTTTGAAGTAAAAAAAGATGCTAAAAGAGATAAATTAATTCAATATGGAAGAAGAGTATTTGATATTGAGTCAGATGATGATAATAAAATAATTGAATTAGCTATTTCAAAAACTAGAGAATTCTTTGAAAGTTTAGGAATAAAAACTAGACTTTCTGATTATGGAATCAAAAAAGAACAAATTGATTTAGTTATTAAACAATTAAAAAATCATAATTTTACTGCACTTGGTGAAAATAGAGATATAGACTTACAAACAAGTAGAAAAATACTTGAAAATGCGTTATAAGAATATAATATTTTTAGATTTTTAAGATAAAAATTTTATATAAGGTATTTAGTGGATAGAAATTTATATTGCAGAATTTTAAAGCTATCTTTGATTGTAAAAAATCAAAGATAGCTTTTTTTTTATAAAAAATAAAAAAATACTTAATTACAAATTTTAAAATAAAGTTTTGGAAGATATAATTATGGGAAAAAATATAGTATTAAATATATTTTAAGGAGATGAATTTATGAAGATCAAGCTTAAAATAAAAGGAAAACTAATACTGTCTTTTGTTTTTATTTTAATAACATTTGGAATTTTGACTTTGTTAGTGGTAAATTATAATGTGAAAAATTTGGTTACAAAGAATAAGTTGGAGTCTGATTCTAGTTTAGGATATGAACTTTTAGACCAGACATATAAAGGGGAATGGAGTGCAAGTAATGGAAATATGTATAAGGGTGACAAGCTTATAAATGGAGATACCGTTTTTGTAGATAGAGTAAAAAATAAAACTAAATCTTTAGCTACTGTATTTTTAGGAGATACTAGAATTTCAACTAATGTAGTTAAAGAAGATGGGAGTAGAGCTATAGGAACAAAGGTATCAGATGAAGTCAAAGAAGTTGTATTAAATCAAGGTAAAGAATTTGTAGGTAAGGCGGATATATTAGGTGAAATTTATTATACAAAATATATACCTATAAGAGATGGATCAAACAAAGTTATAGGTATTTGGTTTGTTGGAGTAGATAAAAAGTTCATAAATGAAAAAGTACTTGGAGTAGATATAGTAATTGCTATTATAAGTGTAGTTTTTATACTATTAGGAATATTAGTTGCAATATTTATTGTAAATGGAATATACACACCTATAAAAATTGCTGTTGATAGATCAAGAGATATTGCAAGTTTGGATTTAACAAAAGATATTTCATTAAAAATGTTAAATAGGGAAGATGAAATGGGTGTTTTATCAAGAGCATTGCAAACAATAATAGATAACTTAAGAGATATAGTTAGTGGAGTAAAAGACCAATCAACAAAACTTACAGATTCAGCTGAAAAATTAAATACAAATAGTGAGCAGTCTTCAACAGCGATTGATGAAATTGCAAAAACTATATCAGATATATCTATGAATGTAAATGAGGAAGCAAAAGAGACTGATAATGCTGTACAAAGTATTGTTAAATTAGATGATATTATAAAAGATGAACAAGAAAAATTAGATAATTTAAATGGAGCAATACAGGATGTTGATAACCTTAAAAATGAAGGATTACACAATATAAGAGATTTGGTTAATAAGACAAATTTAAATAAAAATTCTTCAAAAGGTATAAGAACAGTTATTGAAAATGCAAATGAAAGTGCTGAAAAAATTCATCAAGCAAGTCAAATGATTAGAAATATATCACAACAAACAAATTTATTAGCATTAAATGCAGCAATTGAAGCAGCTAGAGCTGGTGAGGCTGGTAAGGGTTTTGCAGTTGTTGCAGGAGAGATAAGAGGACTTTCTGAACAATCACATAATTTTACAGAAGAGATATCTGATATTATTGATGAACTTTCTAAGAAGATGGAAGATGCTGTTGAAACAATAATACAGATGAATACTATTGTTGATGAACAAAGTGAAAGTGTCGATTCAACAAAAGAAAAATTCGAAGGGATTTCTCAAGCTATTGAAAATACTAAAAAATTTATAGAAGTATTAAATAAATCTGCTAAAGATGTTGAAGAAAAGAGAGTATTTATTATGGATACAATAAATGCATTATCTCAAAAATCAGAAGATAATGCAGCTTCGACAGAGCAAGCCTCAGCATCAGTAGAAGAAGAAGCAGCTACAATGCTTCAAATAGCAGAGGATAGTAAAGAATTATCTAAATTAGCTAAATCTATGAATGATAGTATAGAGAGATTTAAATATTAGATAAAAAGCTGTATTAAAATAAGTAAAATTTATTTTAATACAGCTTTTATTTTTGAAAAATTTATTTTTTTTGATATAATTAAAATTCAACTATATATTAAAAAAATAAATACATAGTAAAATTTTAAGGAGTTGATAGTATTTTAAATCAGTTAGTAGGATTTTTAAGTAAATATTTATGGAATTTATTTTTGCCAATAGTCTTAATTTTAGGAGTGATTCTTAGTTTTAAATCTTTTAAACTTATAAAGAATTTAAAATTTGAAGATAATAATGGTTTTAAGGATTACAAAAATTCGTTTTTTATATCTTTATCATCAAAGGTTGGAACAGGAGCTATAATTGGTGTATTGGCTGCAATGTATAAGATTTCTAATAAGAATCATATGGGTGAAGGAATATTGCTTTGGGTTTTTCTTGGTAGTTTGATATTACTTCCGATAACTTATTTTGAAGTGTTTTTTACAAAGTTAACAAATAAATCACCAAGAGAATTTATAGCGTTTAGTTTGAACAAAAAACTTGGATTTATATATACCTTATCTTTGGTTTTATTATATTGTTTTGGTTTTGTTGGTTTTCAATTTAGTGGTATTTTAACTGTCAGTAAAATTTTTGTGTTTGATAACTTTTCTTTGCAAATAAGCAATTTAAATTTATTTTTCTTCTTAGTAGTACCAATACTAATCTTAATTTTCTCTGTAATAATCACAAAAAATCATGAATTGTTTGCAAATGTTTTAGCATCTACAATATCTATAGTTATATTTTTATATGTAATTATGTTTATGATATTTCTAAGCAAAACTTCTAATTTTATACCGAAGTATTTTAATTTAGTAATTAAAGATTTTCTTAATCCAAAATCATTTTTCATTGGATTACCAATTGGATTTTTGGTTGGATTTCAAAGAATTATTCAAACTAGTGAAACTGCGCTTGGCACGAGTTCACTGTCTTCATTAGAATCTACAAATAACCCTAAAAAAGAAGCATTAATTCAAGTATTTGCAAGTATATGTACTTTATTTATTGCTGTATTTATAACTTCTTATATTTTTTCTTACGCAAATAATATGTATAATTTAGATATAAGTTCAAATTCTATGGAAAGAATTAATGTATATATAGATTCAATATATAAGATATTAGGTCTTGGTGGAGTTATAGTAATGGTATTATTCTTTGTAAGTTCAGGATTTACAACGATTTTAGGTTCTTATCATTTTTTGAAAAATAGTTTTGATATCAAAGAGGAACAAAGTATAATACTTTATATGATTTTACTTACTTTGGCTGGGTTTTTAAGTATAAGTAATTTTACTATAGTATTTGATATTGCTGATTTACTTATGTTTGTAGTTAGTGGTATTAATATAGCTGCAATCTATATGTTTGTTTCCAAATATGCATATAAGTTTATAATTAAAGGGGAAAATCAAAATGGATATGCAAGAGCTAATAAAGCAAAGGAGAAAACAAGCTAAAAAAACAGATAAAAAACAATTTTTCATAGGTTTAATTTTATTTTTCTTTGTTTTTATTTTGAGTATTTTTTTATATTTTAAAAATGAATTTTATGGGATTTCATTATTTATAGGATGTTTAATTGGGTTTACATTAAGAAAATCAAGATTTTGTTTTGCATCAGCATTCAAAGATCCAATATTATTTAAAAATACAAAGATTTTAAGAGGCTTGATTTTAGCACTTATAATAAGTACGATTGGATTTTATTTTATACAAATAAAATATTTAAATATATCCAATATAAATTATAGTATTATTCCTGGTGAAATTAATGCAGTTGGTATACACACTATGATTGGTGCATTTTTATTTGGAATAGGAACAGTTCTTTCTGGTGGCTGTGCTTCAGGTGTATTATATAAATTTGGCGAAGGTAATTTGGTGTTTTTGGTTGCTATAATAGGATTTATCATAGGGACTTTAATAGGTGCAAAAAATTATTCTTTTTGGTATATTAATTTTATCAAAAATGCTAAAGTAATTTATTTTATGAAATATTTAAATCCTAATTTGGTATTAATAATTCAATTAATAGTACTAATAATTATTTATGTATTTTTGAAATTATATCAAGATAAAAATTAAATGGAGAGAAAAGATGGCTATAAAAGAGATTGATTGTTTGTATGAGGTGTGTCCGATTCCTCTATTAAAGACGATGAAAGAAATGAAAAATATGAAAGTCGGCGATATTGTAATAATAAAAGCAAATAATAGTTGTGTTTGCGAAAATATAGGTGAGTGGGCGGATAAAAATAATTATGAATATGAAATTGTGGAACTTGATAATTTGGATATAGAAATTTATATCAAAAAGACAAGGTAATGGGGGCGATTATTATTTTGAAATTTTTTAAAAAACCTATGCCGTATATTGTAGGAGGCTTGATTTTAGGGATATTAAATATAATACTTCTAGCTTTTAGTGGTATGAGTTGGCAAATAACAAGTGGATTTTTGCTTTGGGGTGTTAAATTCTTAAGACTTTTTAATATAGATGCTTTAAGTTGGGAGTATTTTTTTCATTTCAAATCATATTATGAGCCTATTATAGAATCAAAATCACTTGTTTTTAATAGATATACCATACTTAATATTGGAGTATTATTAGGTTCATTAATAGCAACTTTACTTGCTTGTGAATTTAAATTAAAAAGAATAAAAAATAAAAAACAACTTCTAATGGCATTAGTAGGTGGAATTTTGATGGGGTATGGAACTAGGCTTGCGGTTGGTTGTAATATAGGAGCATTCTTTAGTGGAATACCATCATTTTCTTTACATGCATGGGTGTTTGGAATATTCACATTCTTAGGGGTTTATATAGGGCTTAAAATACTTATTAAATATTTGATTTAATAAGTATTTTTTTAGATGTTTTAGGTTCTTTTTTGAAAGATAAAAAATATATTTTTAGTAAATGATATTTAGATAGGGTAAAAACATAGAGATGTTTGAATTAAGTGATTTTGAACTTTGGGAGGTAAAATTGTTAGATATAAAATATAATATATTAGAAGATGATATTAAATTTATTAAGAATTTAAATATTGGAAATATTGATGATTTTACATGTTTAGAGGGGCAATTTGAAATCAAAATTGGTGAAAATGGTATAGGATATGTAGATGAAAAAATTAAAATGTATAATGAATTATTAATCTTTTGGTTTTTGATGTTAAATAAATCTATTCTAACATTAGAAAAAAACAATCATGTTATAATGGCTATTCCAGATAGAGATAAAAAATGGTTTGTTTTTGATAGAAAAGATGATGACTTAGTTGTCAAATTGGTTATTACTAAAAAGAATTTCCCTAAAGAATTAATATCAACAGCATATTTGCAAAATATAGATAAAGTATTTTGGGAAGAAAAAATTTCCTATAATTTACTTAAAAATGTGTTAGTCAAAAAAACAAATAAGATTATAAATGATTTAGAAATTATAAATCCTATTTCTGTGAAAAGTAATCTTATTATAAAATTAAGAGAAATATTGAAATAAAAAAATTTATTAAAAAAATAATAGAAAATTTTATGGGCTGTCAAATAAAAAGAAAATTCAACAGCATATTATGTTTGTTTTAATTTAGAACATACTATATTATAGCTGAATTTCTTAATGTGATAGCCCATATTTTTTATTTTAATATTTTTAACAAAATCCTCTTTTACTAGATATAATAAAATCTATAAAATCCTCTTCATAAGAAGAAAATTTATAATTTTTTCTTGAAGCTATGAAGTATTCAAAAGAAATATCTAAATCATTTATATCTATAATACTCACCCAATTTTCTTTAAGTTCTTGCATTATAGATAATTTAGGCAAGAATGCAAAGCCCTTTTTTGATATTATTGAAGATTTTATAGCTTCAATAGAATTTAGCGAATATATGATATTTAATTCATTTATATCTATATTTTTTTCTTTCAAAGCTTTTTGCAATATAATTTTACTGCCTGAATCATCTTCTCTTAGAATTATAGGAATTTGCTTTAATTCTTCTAAATCTATTTTTGTACTATCTTTTTTATAAGAACCTATAAGAACAAGTTCATCAGATACTATTTTTTGAGTCTTTATATCATCATAATCTACTGCATCTATTTGAATTATGCCTATATTTATTTCATGATTTTTTAGTTGATTTAAAACTGATATAGAATTACTAACTTGCATATTTATATCAACTTCTTTATGAAGTTTTTTAAAAGTATAGATACTACAAGGCAATGCATATTCACCGACACTTTTACAAGAACCTATTATAAGTGTTGGAACTTCTTGCTTTAAGTTTATCAAATCCCTTTTGATATTACCTTGTATAGATAATAATGTATTAGCATAATCATAAACAACCTGTCCTTCATCAGTTAAACTAACACCCTTATTACTTCTTATTAGAAGTTTTGCATTTAATTCTTTTTCAAGATTTTTTAGTTGTAAACTAAGTGCGGGTTGAGTTAAATGAAGTTCTTTAGCTGCTTTAGATATACTGTTTTGATTTACAGTTTCGTAAAATGATTTTAAGTATTCTAAATTCATAAATTCACATCCTAAGATTTTGATATAAATAACTCTTATATAGTATAAGTGTTGCTTATTATGCAAGCATAAGAGTTTAATTTATAATTGAAATTGAGAGAAAATTAACAAGTTTTACTACAAATATTTTTTATAAAATACATATTAGATTTTAAATAAAATTATTAATTTTTTCAATCTTTAATATTTTTATTATACATAATAATATTAAAAATTAAAATCTATGATTATAAAGTATAAATATAAAGTACAAAAAATTTTATTAAATTAATAGTGTAAAAAGTTGAGTTATTTATAAAAAAGAGTATTATAGGAGGATTAAAATGAAAGTATTAATAGTAGGTGGAGTAGCTGGTGGAGCTTCAAGTGCAGCTAGATTAAGAAGATTAAATGAAAATGATGAAATTATAATGTTTGAAAGAGGGCCTCATGTATCTTTTTCTAACTGTTGTTTACCATATCATCTTAGCAAAACTGTTGAAAATTCAGATGATTTAGTGCTTATGACACCAGAAAAATTTAAAAATCAATATAATATTGAAGCGAGAGTTAATAATGAGGTTATGTCTATAGATAGAGATAACAAGCAGATATTAATAAAAAATACATTAACAAATGAAGAATACAAAGAAAGCTATGATAAATTAATTCTTTCTCCAGGGGCAAGTCCTATTCTTCCAATGATTAAAGGAATCGAAAAAGTAAATACATTCTCAATAAGAAATGTTATAGATATAAAAAAATTAGACGAGTTTGTTAAAATAGCAAAGACTAAAGATATCGCTGTTATTGGTGGGGGATTCATAGGTGTTGAAGCTTGTGAGAATCTTAAGGAAGCTGGATATAATGTTACTTTAATAGAGGCTATGAATCAAATAATGAGACCTTTTGATTATGATATGGTTCAAATACTTCATAAAGAATTACATGATAAAGGAATTAACCTTGTAGTTAATGATAAGGTATTAGAATTTGAAGAAAATAAGGTTGTATTAGAATCTGGAAAGAAAATAGATGCATCAACAGTAGTTATGGCTATTGGTGTTCTTCCTGAAACTAAATTAGCAAAAGAAGCAGGACTTTTAATAGGTCAAACGGGTGCTATTAAGGTTGATCAAAACTATCAAACAATTGATAAAGATATATATGCAGTTGGTGATGCAATAGAGGTATATCACGCACTTACTAAAAAATACACTAAATTACCACTTGCAGGACCAGCTCAAAAACAAGCTAGAGCAGTTGCTGACCACATTCACGGAAGAAAAGTTGATAATACTGGATTTATAGGTTCTTCAGCTATAAAGGTATTTGATTATAATGGAGCATCAACAGGTCTAAATGAAGGTATGATAAAGGCTCTTAATTTGGATATTGATTATGAAGTTGTAAAAGTAATACCTTCAGATATGGTTGGATTAATGCCTGAAAGTGAAAGTTTACATTTTAAATTATTATTTGAAATTCCTACAGGAAAAGTTTTGGGTGCTCAAGCAATTGGTAAAGGTAATGTTGATAAGAGAATAGATGTTATTGCAACAGCTATTAAATTCAATGCTAAAATAGATGATTTAAGAGATTTAGAACTTTGTTATGCGCCACCTTTTGGAACAGCAAAGGATGTAGTTAATTTTGCTGGTTATGTAGGTTCAAATATACTTCACAAATCTTTTGAACAAGTTCACGCAAGCGATGTTAGAAATCTTATAGAAGAAAATAAAATCATAATTGATGTAAGAGAAGAAGATGAGTATGAAGAAAGTCATATCAAAGTTGCTAATAATATACCTCTTAGCCAATTAAGAAAGAGATTAGATGAAATACCAATGGATAAAGAAGTTTATCTACATTGTAGAAGTGGTCAAAGAAGTTATAATGCAGTTATGGCACTTAAACATTTAGGTTATGACAAGGTTTATAATATATCTGGTGGATTTATGGGACTGTGTTTCTATGAGTATTTTAATGACAAAACAACTGGTAGAGAAGAAATAGTTACTGGATATAATTTTGAATAAAAATAATTAAAAAAGTACAAAAATTTTGTACAAGGAGGATTTATTTTGGAAAAACAAAGATTACAAACAGAAGCTAAAATAAATCTTAATAAGAAACAAATACTGATAGGTTTTCTATTAGTATTTGCTCTTATTGGATTTGGCTTTATGCAACATGCTAAGGATTATAGATTATCATTGCATCTTATAATCGGACTTTTAATAGGTTATATAATGCAAAGATCGAGATTTGGATTTGCAGGAGCAGTTAGAAAACTATATGTAAATGGTGATAGTTCGTTAGCAAAAGCACTTATGTATTTATTTTCGATATCATTATTAGCAACAGTAGCTATTCACTATGGTGCATATGTAAAAGGTGGCGATGTATATTACAGAGCAATTGAAAGTGGAGCTAGTATAATACCTGGTTCTGATTATGTTGAACCTGCTAATTTAGCTACTATAATAGGTGGAATATTATTTGGTATAGGTATGATGTTTGGTGGAGGTTGTGCTTCAGGAACATTAACAGATGCTGGTGAAGGAGAAGGCAGAGGACTTATTGTTTTATTTTTCTTCTCAACAGGGGCTCTTATAGGAGCTAAAGATATGCCGTTTTGGACTAATAGTATATTTTTTGATATACATAAAAGACTATATTTGCCTGATGCCTTTGGTTATTTTGGTACAGTTATATTATCTTTATTAGGCTACACAGCTATATACATAATTGCTAAAAAGTATGAGGATAAAAGAAGAAAAGAAAATACTTTAAAATTGGATGAATATAAAGACCATGAAAAAGAGATAAAAACAAATTCTGATTATAAATTTTTTAGTAAGGAAACATATCATAAATTCTTTGTTCAAAGATGGTCTTTATATACTGGAGCAAATCTTTTGATGATAATGTTTGTTTCGATACTAGTTACAACAGGAACTTCTTGGGGTGTAACAGCAATATTTGCAAAATGGGCTGGATGGTTCTATGGTTCATTAAATATAGTAGATGTATCTACTTGGCCTTGGTTTGCTTCAAGAATGGAGAGTATGAAAGCTGGATTTTTAAATGATCCAGGTTCGATGAGAAATATGGGTATACTTTTGGGTGCAACAATATCTTTACTTTTAGCGGGTAACTTTAAATTCAAAAAAGATTTTGACCTTAAGGATGTATTTTTCTATGCTATAGGTGGAATTTTGATGGGGTATGGAGCTAGAATTGCCCTTGGATGTAATGTTGGAGCACTTTATTCAGGGCTTACTAATATGTCTTTATCAGGATGGGTGTTCATGCCATCATTAACTCTGGGAGGAATATTAGGAGTTAGATTAGTTAAGAAGTTTAAGATAAATAGTTAGTGATATTATAAATAAAATATAAATAAAATGTATATTTACATCCCTATAAAATAAAGGGCAAAAAGTGCAGGTTCTGCACTTTTTTTATTTATAATAGCTATTTTTATAAAGATATCTTTTATCTTTTTTTATCTGAATTGTTTTGTTTTGAATATTAATATTTTGGCTTAGAAGATAATAATTTCTTTCCTTCCTTCATTGAAACTATCAATATTCTTATAAATGCATTTATAATATGATATTCACTATCTTCATCTAAGAAAGGAATATCAATTACTTTATTGCATATTTTAGATAATCTATCTATCAAAACATCAGCTTCAGCCTGACTTATGCCATCTTCAATATCTCTTATCATTATATAATAATCATCAGGCAAATAATTATATAAATTATTATCAAGTATTTCAACAGCTCTTCTTATAAGTTTGAATTCAGCTTCTTCTCCAATGAATGGGATATCAATACCACCATTAATTCTATTGGCAATACTATTAAGTTCTTCGTCTGTTAATTTCTTTTTTTCTATATGTCCTTGTTTTACTAAATTCTCATATTGTTGCTTTGTTAAAGTGATTGTAACCGTTCTATCCATAATATCTCCACCTTTTTTATGTATTCAGTCCTAGTATAGCACAAAAATAAAAACAAAAATAGTTTATTTTTACTTTTATAGTAAAAATAAATTTTAGATATAATTTTAATATAGGATTTAAAAAGATGGGAAATATCTATAAATCCTAAAAAAACTTTATATCAAAAAATGATTAGTTTTATTGTTTGCCACCAAAAAACATGCTAAAATAAGCTAAATACACGAATTTAATATGTTTAATTCTTATATTTTTAGATAAAAATAATATGAAAGCATAAAAAATAATACTTTAATTCAATAAATTGGCGGGACAAATGTCCTTAACCTTATAAAAGTAATAAATTATAATTATTTTAGGAGGAAAAAGCTTGATAGATTTATTAAAAGGTGACTATCCGATATTTAAGCTTATAAAAAACTCTAAACAAGAAATACTAAATAAATGGGAAGTCTTAAATTACAAACAAGACGATGTAATATGCAAGTACAATGAAGTATATGAATATTTTTATGTATTATTAAAAGGAAGTATAAATATATATCATACTTCAGAGAAAGGAAAAACGTATTCCCAATCCGTTTATTACGAAGGTAGTTATTTTGGAGAATTAGAAATCTTTGAAAACTTACCTTATGTATGCGAAATAAAAGCAATAACTGATGTGATGTTAATAAGACTACAAAAGAAATATTTTAATAAATGGATACAAGATGATAATGATATTACTATTTATTTATTAAAAAGCTTATGCAAATCCAGTTATATGCTATCAAAAAAAGCAATTGAAGATACTTTATATTCCTTAAAATTTAGAATTTGTGACTATTTGATAAAGGAATATGAAGAAAGAAAGAAAAAGAAATTTAAAAAATTCTACATAAGTAAGGATCTTTTAAGCCAAAACTTTGTTGTTACAAGAAGAAGTATAAATAGGATATTAAAAGACTTACATGATAAGGATTTGATAAATGTGGATTTGGACAAAATAGAAATACTTGATATAAAAGAGCTTATAAAAGAAAGAGAATCGCAAAGATATTAAATCAATACTAAATTAAAGGGAGGACTTATTTTGAAGAAAAAATTACTTAGTTTAATAAGCATGTTATTAGTTGTTATGATGGTTTTTAGTGGTTGTTCGAATGATTCAGGAGAAAATACTGCTAAAGAGGAAAACGATTCTAAATTGAAAGTTGCTTTAGTTGTGGCTGGAGGATTAGGAGATAGATCTTTTTATGACTCGAGTAACGAAGGACTTAACATGGCAATAGAAAAATTAAATGCAGATGGAAAAGTATTAGAGTGTAAAAATGACCCTACATTATATACAGACCAATTAATTCAAGCTTCAACATCAAGTGATGTTATAGTTGTTGTTGGATTTGAATTTTATGATGTAATTCAAGAAGTTGCAAAAGAATTTGAAGGCAAAAAGTACATCTATATAGATAATGTTGTTGAAGGAGTAGATAACATAGCTTGTATAGATTATATGGAAAACGAAGGTTCATTCTTAGCAGGTGCTTTAGCAGCTATGAAAACTAAGACTAATAAAATTGGTATGGTAGGTGGAATGGATATACCAGTTATAAGAAACTTCAAAGTTGGATATGAACAAGGCGCTAAATATGTTAATGAAGATATAGTTGTAGAAACTATATTTGCAGGAGATTTTGAAGATCCAGCTAAAGGAAAAGAAAGTGCATTAGCATTATATGCAAAGGGTATTGATATAATATTCCAAGTTGCAGGAAAAACTGGAGAAGGTGTATTCCAAGCAGCTAAAGATACTAATAATTTTGCTATAGGAGTAGATTCAGACCAAAGATATATCGCTCCAGATCAAATAATTGCAAGTATGGTTAAAGGTGTTGATTTATCAATATTTGAAACATTACAAAGAATTGAAAAGGGTGAGTTTGAAGCTTCAAAAGTTTATAGATATGGAGCTAAAGAAAATGGTGTAAAAATGTCTTATGGAACAGATGATATGACAAAGCTTGTTGATGATGAAACAATAGCTAAAATAGACGAACTTACTAAAAAAATTATAGATGGTGAAATTACTGTTAAAGAAGCTAAAGAAGAATAATAGACAAAAAAGAAGAAGATAATCTTCTTCTTTTTTTCTACCATAATAGGTTTGAAGGAGGATAATAATGGTTGAAGAAATTATAAAACTTGTTGGAATTACAAAAAGATTTCCAGGAGTTTTAGCCAATGACAATATATCTTTAGAAATAAATAAAGGTGAGATATATGCAATTGTAGGTGAGAATGGAGCGGGAAAATCTACATTGATGAAAACTATGTATGGATTACATGAACCAACAAAAGGAGAAGTATATATAAAGGGTAAAAAAATAAATCATTTCAACCCTTCAACAGCAATAGATAATGGTGTTGGAATGGTACATCAGCATTTTATGTTATTACCTTCATTTACAATAGCTCAAAATATAGTTTTGGGAAAAGAAATAACAAAGAATAAATTATTTTTGGATGATAAAAAAATAAATGAAACTGTATTAAATTTATCTAAAGAATACGGACTTTTGGTAGATCCAAATTTGAAAATAGAAAATGCATCTGTTGGAGTTCAACAAAGAGTAGAAATATTAAAGACCTTATATAAGGGTGCGGATATTTTAATATTAGATGAACCAACAGCAGTATTAACTCCACAAGAAACTAAGGAATTATTTGTTGTAATAAAAAAATTAGTAAAAGAAAAAGATATGA
Organism: Peptostreptococcaceae bacterium AGR-M142; assembly: GCA_045345765.1. Taxonomy (GTDB): domain Bacteria; phylum Bacillota; class Clostridia; order Peptostreptococcales; family Peptostreptococcaceae; genus JAOARY01. The sequence continues at coordinate 899,243 of CP148265.1, read as the reverse complement.
CAGTTATAATCATCACACATAAATTAAATGAAGTAATTGAAATATCAGATAGAGTTGGTGTTATGAGAGCTGGAAAGCTGATAGATGTGTTAAAAACAAATGATGTAAATGAAAAGATTCTAGCTAAAATGATGGTTGGAAGAGATGTATTATTTGAAGATATAAAAAGAGTAGACCATAAAGGTAAGAGCTTAATAGAGGTTAATGATTTGGTAGTTGAAGATAATCGAGGTTTTGATGCTATAAAGAATATGTCATTTGATATAAAAGCAGGAGAAATTCTTGGTATTGCAGCTATTGAAGGTAATGGACAATCAGAACTTATCGAGGCTTTAGCTGGATTAAGAAAAGTAAAATCAGGAGAAATCAAATTAAATGAAAAAGTAGCTACAAATTTAGACCCTAAAAAGATAAGAGACCTTGGAGTAGCTCATATTCCAGAAGATAGACTTACTACTGGTATGTCAAAAGAATCTTCAATTGAAGATAATATATTAATGGGTAAACAACATTCCAATGAATTTAGTATAAAAAAGATTCATCTAAAGAGAGATAAGATAAAAACTTATGCTAAGAAGTTAATAGATAAATTTGATGTAAGAACTGCAAATGAAGAAGTAAAGATAGGTTCTTTATCAGGTGGAAATATGCAAAAGGTTATAATTGCAAGAGAATTTTCATTTGATACACCAATACTTTTAATATCACAACCAACTAGAGGGGTTGATATTGGTGCGATTGAATTCATACATGAACAGATAATCAAAAAGAGAAATGAAGGCTGTGCGATTATTTTGGTTTCGGCTGAACTTGATGAAATATTTAGATTATCAGACAGAATAATAAGTGTTTATGAAGGTGAAATAACTGGTGAGTTTAAATCGTCTAATATAACAAAAGAAGAGATTGGTTATTATATGACTGGTAAAAGAGACTAAGAAGGGATGGAATTATGGAGAAGATAAAAAACAGCATAAAGGAGAGTAGTTCAATATTAATAGCGATATTGATGGCTCTTATATTAGGTGCTTTTATAATGATATTAAATGGCAAAAATCCGATACTTGGTTATAGTGCACTTATTAAAGGTGCATTTGGTTCTAAATATCAAATAGCAACAACTTTAGCTAAGACTGTACCTTTGATATTAACAGGTTTGGCAACTGCGATTTCGTTTAGATCTGGGATATTTAATATAGGTGGAGAAGGTCAACTTTATCTAGGTGCATTTGCAGCATCTTATATAGGTTTTACATTTACTGATTTACCAGCATTTGTAGCAATTATACTAGCGATATTATTTTCAGCGATGGTAGGTGGATTTTATGCCTATGTGCCAGGAGTATTAAAAGTAAGATTTGGAATAGATGAAGTTATAACAACGATAATGTTTAACAGTATTGCAATAATGTTTACTAATTATCTAGTTAATTACCCATTCCAAGCTTCAAAGGGAAAAATGGGTGGAACTGATATGATTAGCGAATCATTTAAATTCCCTAAATTAGTTGCAATGAGTAAATTAAACACGAGTATATTCTATACTATGATAATAGCAGTTTTGGTTTATTATTTTATAAGAAAAACATCATATGGTTATAATTTTAAGGTTATTGGAGAAAATTCTTTATTTGCAAGATATGCAGGACTTAATAATAAAAGATATATGATACTTGCAATGGTTATATCAGGAGCATTATGTGGTATTGCTGGAGCATTTGAAGTTTATGGAACTCATTATAGATTCTTGCAAAATATATCAAAAGGTTTAGCTTTTGATGGAATGTTGGTATCACTAATAGTTAAGAATAATCCAATTGGTATAATTTTGATGTCTTTATTCTTTGCTGTACTAAAAACAGGTTCAAATGCAATGGAATTAAATACAGGTGTGCCATCAGAACTTATTTTGGTAATTCAATCAGTAATAATATTATTCATTGCTGGTGAAAATGGTTTAAAAGAGATATTAAAAAGAAAAAGATTAACTAAAGGAAAGTTGGTGAAATAATGAAGGATTTATTTGATTTAGCACTTTTGCAAAATACAATAAGAACAGCAACTCCACTTATATTAGCAGCACTTGGAGGACTTTTAACAATGCATGCTGGAATACTTAATATAGGTATGGAAGGTATGATTTTGATGGGTGCGTTCTTTGGTGTTTTGGGAAGTTATTTCTTTAGTTCATCATTAGCAGGTGTAATAATTGCAATCATTGCTGGTATGTTAATGGGTGCTTTATTTGGACTTTTTGTAATAGATTTAAAATCAGATGAATTTATAATCGGTATAGCAATAAATATCTTTGCTGGAGGAGTTACAGTATTTTTATTAAGATCTATATTTGGGGTAAAAGGTGCATTTTCTTCGCCTGATATAGTTTCTCTTCCAAATTTAAATATACCATTTTTTAATAATATAGAGTTTTTGGATAAGGTGTTTAATAATCATTCTATCCTTGTTTATGTGAGTTGGATTCTTATAGCTCTTATTTATATAATTCTTTACAAAACTCCATATGGCATGTATATAAGAGGTGTTGGAGAACATGCACAGGCACTAGAAACAGCTGGTATCAAACCAAGAAAAATAAAATATAGCGTATCTATTTTATGTGGAATGCTTTGTTCTTTAGCTGGAGCGCATCTATCACTTGGGTATTTAACTTTATTTACTGAAAATATGAGTGCTGGAAAGGGATTTATATCTTTAGCAGCGATAATTTTTGGTAATTCAAATCCGATAAAAGTTTATTTAGCTTCATTATTATTTGGATTCTTTGATGCACTTGGAATTAGAATGCAACTTCTTAATGTACCATCTCAATTTACTCAGATGATTCCATATGTTGCAACTGTAGCAGTATTATTTATAGTAGCTCAAAAGAAATTATTAAAAGGGACGGTCAAAAAATGATTTATGATGCGATTGTTATAGGTTCTGGTGCTTCAGGTATTTATTTTGCACTATCCTCAGCTAAAAAAAATAAAAAAATAGCAATTATAGAAAAGAATAATCTTGGTGGAACAGCTTTTTATGATGGGTGTTTGCCAGTTAAAAAAATAATGGATAAGATTAAGGATTTTAATAAGGCTAAGGCTTTGATGGAAGATGAACTTGTAAATATTAATTTTGATTATGATTTATTATTCAAAAAAGCTAAACAAACTCTGAGTAACACTAAGTCGTATATTGAAAATAGATTAAAAGAAAATAATATAGATATTTATTATTCAAATCCAAAGATTATATCATCAAAAAAAGTTTTGATAGATAATAAAATATTAGAAACAAAAAAGATAGTAATAGCAACTGGTACAACTCCTTGCTCTTTTAATAAAGATTTTGAAATAGATGAAAGAGTTATATTTTCACATAAAGGGATTCTTAAATTAAATGAACTCCCAAAAGAATTAACTATATTAGGTGCAAATGTTGAAGGTGTTGAATTTGCATCTATGTTTAGTGAACTTGATGTTCAAGTTAATTTAATCGAAAGAGAAAATGAGATTTTAAAGGGCAATGATTATGATCTTATTGAAAATATAAAATCAAGACTTATAGATAATAATGTAAATATTATTTTGAATAAAGAAGTGAAAAATATAAATAAAAAAGAAGATAAAGTATTAATCACATTCAGTGATGATACGCAGTTTGAATGCAAAAATATATTGATAACTGGTGTTAGAAAAGCAAATATACCTGATATGGATTTTAGCTTAAAGCTTACAAATTCATTTATAGAAGTAGATAAGAATTTGCAGACCAATATAGAAGATATATATGCAATTGGAGATATAAATGGTCTTCATGGAATGGCTCATGTAGCAGTTCAACAAGGAATACTTTTAAGCGATTATATATATTCAAATAAAGAAATAACATTTGATTATAAATCTTTACCTAGATGTATTTTTACAATCAATGAATTAGCTGGAGCTGGATATCAAGAAAATGAATTAAAAAACTGTATAACAAAGAAGATTTATTTTAAAGATAGCTTTAGAGGTTTTGATAATACTAATGATGATGGTTTCATCAAATTGATAATTAAAGATAATAAGATAAAAGGTTATTTTATAAATAGTATAGATGCAAATAAGATGGTTGGAAATATAGGCTTATGGATAAATCAAGATGTTGATTTAGAAAAGATTAAAAGAACATTATTTATTAATCCAACTGTTTTTGAAGGTTTATTAGATGCAATAATATAAAAAGAGGTGATTTAGTTGTTACAACCACATATACAATGCAAAAAAGTAAGTAAGATGGTATTATTACCAGGAGATCCAAGTAGGGTCGATAGAGTAGCAAAGTTTTTACAAAATCCAAAAGAAATAGCTTATAATAGAGAATTTAAAACTGTTGTAGGACAATATAAAGATACAGAAATTACTGTAACATCAACTGGTATAGGTGGAAGTTCAGCAGTTATTGCATTAGAAGAATTAGTTTCTTGTGGTGGAGAGTATTTTATAAGAATAGGAAGTTGTGGTGCAACTCAAGACTATATTAATATAGGTGATTTGATTCTTTCGATGGCAAGCGTTAGAGAAGATGGGGCTTCTAATATGTATATTAATAATTCATACCCTGCTGTTTGTGATTATCAAATACTTAGTACATTAAATAAAAAAGCAAAAGAATTAAATTTAAAGCATCATATAGGAATAACAAGAAGTCATGACTCTTTTTATATTGATGATGAAATGCAAAGAATGAGATATTGGAACAGCAAAAATATTTTGGGTTCGGATATGGAAACAAGTGCACTTTTTACAGTTGGAAAACTAAGAAATGTTAAAGTTGGTTCGATATTAAATAATGTTGTTTTATATGATGATGATTTAAAAGAAGGCGTCAATGAATATGTAAATAGCGAAGATTTGGCAGCTAAAGGCGAAGAAAATGAAATAATTTTAGCCCTAGAAGCATTAAATGAAATAAATGTTAAATTAAATGAAGAATAATATAATTATATTCGTACAAAAAATCTGTAAATAAATTTTTATTTGCAGATTTTTTTGCTATAATGTTAAAGAACAAGATATAAGAAAGGGGGAATTTAAGTGAATTCTTTTGGTGATAGAATTAAAAATTTAAGAAAAAAACTTAATTTAACCCAAAAAGATTTAGCCAAAGAGTTAAATTTAAGTCAGACTGCAATTGGAAATTATGAAAAAGATATTAGATTTCCAAATAAAGAGGTTTTGATACTTTTTTCTAATTACTTTAAAGTATCTTTGGATTACCTTATTTGCGGGTCTGAATTTGTATACAAAAAAGAAAAACTAAATTTTGATTTAAAGTCTACAAAAGATTTATTTCTTAATCTATTGATGGCTGGAAAATCAAATGAAGCGTATATATTAATCAAAAATCTTTTGAAATCAGATATCAAAATTGAAGATATTTATATTGAAATTTTTGGAAATACATTAAAAGAAGTCGGAAGATTATATGAACTTGGAAAGATTGAAATATATAAAGAACATTATATTTCAAATATGGTTTTGGAAATAATAAGTCAAATAAGCCCTGGTTTAATTGATTTTAATAATACAAATAATAAAAAAGTAATAGGGGTATGTGCGGGATTTGATGAACATTTTATCGGTTTGAAATTAGTTATGAATTATCTAAAAATAAAAGGATTAGATACTTATTTTCTTGGAACGGCATTACCTACAAAAGAAGTATTAGACTCAATTAAATTTTATGATGCAAAGTATATACTTATTTCAGCAACTCTAAAAAATTCTCTACCTAGTGTTAATAATTTAATAAAAGCAATAAGAGAACAAGATAAAGATATACAAATCATAGTTGGAGGTAGGGCTTTTAATGAAAAAAAGAATTTGTACAAAGAAATAAAAGCGAATTTCCATTCAAAATCAATAAAAGATATTTTTGAATATATATCTTTTAAAGATATATATTCAAAATAAATATTATACAAATTATAAAAAAAATTATAGTGGAAAATGCTATATAAGTTAATATACTATTAATTTACATAGCATTTTCTAAAAGATTAATCGCCTTATCTATAACTTTTAGATTTACCGTTTTAATTCCTATAAAATTTCTATCCTTTTCTATTGGCTTGACACCAAAACCATCTTGGTCATAAGCTACCATCATATTTTTATTAAATTTAGTATTAAAAACCAAAAACCATTCTCTTGTAAGTGGATGCATAGGTGTAAGTGGAACTATTTGAATATTAGGATGAGATTCTAATTTTTCGTCCAAAACACCATAGACATATATTTTATCCACGTTATCAGCCATCTTTAAAAAACGATCCCAAACAGCCTTAGCTCTTGAAATCTTTTGAAAGCCTGCATATATACAACCTTCAAACTTTCTTCTTAAGATAACACATTCCATCATATAACACATCTTCTCTAAATTACAGACACTAGTTTCATATTTTATAGTGTTTATATTTAACTTGCTTTCACTTTCATCTTTTTTGAATTTGATTAAATTTGAATCAACATCATCAAAAAGTTCCTTATATAAAGATACTCTTTTCATCAAAAAAAACCCCCTGTTAGTATATTTTTTTTATTAAAAATGATTTTAATTTTGGATAAATTAAATATGCCAAAATAGAAACCAATGAAAATTTAATTAGATTAAAAGGAAAAATAATAAACAATAAATATGTTTTTAAATTAGATATAAATGGATTTATACTTGAGCTAAATTTTATAATAGAATCTACTTTTATATTCAAAAAATATTCATATAGCGGAAACGTAATGTAAATATTGATTAAAATGGCAAATATACAAGTTAATAATATAGTTAAAATAAAATTTAATTGTATATACATTTTCTTTGATAGTACAAAAAAAGAATATGTATAAAATACAGAGATTAAAAAATTTATAAATTCACCTATTCCAAGTGAAGTGGAAAAAGGTATATGTAAAATATTTTTTGTGAAACTAGCTAGTATAGCCATTTTTGGATTATAAATAATAGCTAATAATAGAATTGGTAAATCAGCTAAGTCTATTTTTAAAAAGCTAGGGAAAATAGGTAAAGAAAAATTAAAATACATTAATAATAAAGATATCGATGAAAATAAAGATATAATAATCATCTTATCTGTATCAATTTTTTGTTTAATCAAAACTAAATCCTCCTTTCAAGAATATTATAAAACACAATTTGTGGTTACACAATAATAAATATGCTAAAAAACACTAAATGTGTTAAAATGATTTTATATTAAATTAATTAATATGGGTAATTATATATAAAGAATAATAGTATATATGGAGTTGATTATATGAAATTTAATAATATGAATACAGATATATTAAAAAGCTACAGTATTGTAATCAAAAGATTATTTTTATTTATAATACCTATTTTAATAATTTTGAACTTAGGATATTCAAAAATATATAATACTCAAATTAAATTAATAAAATCAAAAATAACATCAAATCAAGTACAATTACTTTCAGCGAAGAGTTTTATTTTAAAATCAAAAATCAAAAATGTATATGAAGTTTTAAATCTTATAAAAAATTCTAATGAATTAGTAGATTATTTAAATGATAGTAATCAAACTAAAGAAAATGAAGTTTATCAAATGTTTTCTAGAGTATTAAATAGTAAAAAAAATTTTATTGAAATGATTTATATAGATAATAATGAAGATAATATTATAAAAGTATTAAAGGAAAGTGGAAATATAAAGTTTTTTAAAGATATAAAATCTGATATAACAAAATATAATCTAGATATAGAAAGTATAAAAAATTTGAAAGAAGATGAATTATTTATATCTGAAATAAAAAGAAATGAAAGAGAACAATACAAGATTATGGATATATATGTTTATTTTTCTATTCCTATATACAAAGATAATTTGAAATTAGGGAATCTAATTATAAAAAATAATGCACAAGAGTTTATTGAAATTATAGAATCTGGAGAAATAATAGATTTGTATGGTTCAACACAAGGGATATATAGTTTAAAGAATTTCTATTCGTTTAAAGAAGAAAGTGAAAAAATAAAAGAAAATATAATCAATATAGATATAAAAAAATATATTGATGATTTTGATTTTAGTAATTTAAAATCAAAAACAATATCAAAAAATAATGATTTTTTATATTTGTTAAAGTTAAATAATTTTGAGCATATAAAATTGATATTTGAAAATAAAAAGAATTGGGTTTTAGCATCATTTCTAAAAGTAGATGATTTAAAAATTTATTCTCAAGATTTTATAGTAAAATATCCATTTATAAGATATATAATCCTCATTTTTGTTTTTATTGTTCTAATGGCTATAAATATATTGGAATATATAAAAGAAAAAAATAATCTTATGTTAGTTGCTTCAGGTTACATTTCTGAATACACAAATGATGCAATACTTATAAGTGACAGAAATAAAAAAATTATTTATTGCAATAAAATGTTTGAAAATATTTATGGTTATAAATTTAAAGAAATAAAAGGATTAAAGCCTAGTGAATTTTTAAATGGTGATACAAGTATAAATTTTTCAAAAGTTAAAAATGAAAAAGAGGATGTTTGGGGAGGTAATATATGGGATGTGGCTAAAAATAATACCTATATATTAAGATATTTAAGAATAAAGTCAATAAGAGATAGTAAAGGCAAGATTGTATATTATATAGGGATTTATTCTAAACCAAAACTAAAGGAAGGAGATAAATTAATAGATATTCAAGAAGATTCTTTGGTTGATGAATTAGAAATCAAAAAAATCAATTATCTAAACCCTATATTTAAAAGTCAATTTGATTCAAGTAAAAAGAACTTTGTTATCGCTGTTAAATTAACGAATTATAAATTATTAAAATATCAATTTGAAGGAGAAGAAAATAAATTAACATCTTTGATCACAGATGAATTAAATAAATTATGTAATGGAAAAATTGTTGTAGCATCGCCTGAAGAAGATTTGTTTTTAGTAGGATTTTCTTTAAATAAATTAGAAAATAATGTTTCTAATATTATGAAAGAGATTGATTTTATATTATCATCTTTAAAATTAAACAATAAAAAAAATTCAATAGCATATTTATCAGGTGTTGCTATATCTAATGAAGGAGAAAATATTAATGAATTATTAAAAAATGCTTTTATTGCTTTAGAAGCACTTTTAAAATTCAAAAAAAGTAAATATCTAATTTATAATTTGGATATTTTTAATTTGGTAAAAAAGGATAAAGAGATAAGAAATGAAATCAAAAATGCTTTTTTAGATGAAGAATTTTATGTATATTATCAGATTCAAAAAAGTAGTGATGATTTAAATATTACAGGTGTAGAAGCGCTTATAAGATGGAAAAACAAGAAATTAGGAATAGTATCTCCTGTAAATTTTATACCTATTATAGAAGATACTCATTATATTAAGCAAGTTGGAGAATTTGTATTAAAAAGATGTATAAGAGATTTTAGTAGTATCAAATCTTTGATTAATAAAGATTTTAAAATATCTATTAATCTTTCGAGTTTTGAATTTATGGATAGTCTGTTAATTAAAAATATGGTAAGTCAAATAAAAAATAGTGATTTAGAACCTAAGCATTTTTGTTTTGAGATTACAGAGAGTAATTTAGTTGAGAATATTGATTATACAAATGAACTTATAAAGAAACTTCATAAAGATGATATTATAGTTGCCATTGATGATTTTGGAACAGGATTTTCTTCACTATCTTATCTTAAAAATTTATCAGCTGATAAATTAAAAATTGATAGGATGTTTATTAAAGATTATCCGAAATCAGATGATGGAAGTATATTAAGAGGAATAATTAACATGGCAAAAGAACTAAATATAAGCCTGATTTGTGAAGGTGTTGAAACAAAAGAACAGCTTGATTTTGTAAATTCTTTAGGATGTGAAGAATATCAAGGATATTATGGTTCTAAACCTACGGAGTTTGAAAATATAAAGAAAATATTAATAGAAAGTAAAGAAAATTAGAATAAAGACAGGTGATTAAATGCAAAAGGATTTAATTGGAATAGAATATCTAAATAGAATAAAAACTTATGAATTTACTGATGAGGAAAAAAACTTAAATAATAAAGAAAATATAAATGAAACGAGAATGAAAATAATAAATAAACAAATAGATGAAGCAGATAATAAAAATAATCTAAATAAATATATAATTTATTGGATGCAACAATCTTGTAGGACTAAATACAATCATGCATTAGAATTTGCAATAAAAAGGGCGAATTTAAGTAAATTGCCCTTAATTGTGTATTTTGGATTAACAAAAGATTATAAAGAAGCGAATGAAAGACATTATACATTTTTACTAGAAGGACTTAAAGATGTTCAAGATGAACTTTTTAAAAGGAATATAAAATTCATAATGGTTTTAGATAATCCAAAAGATGGACTTATAAAATTTTTGGATGATGCTAAAGAGCTTGTTATGGATAGGGGATATCTTAAGATTCAAAGACTATGGAGGGAACAAGTATTAAATTACGCAAATAAAATTAAGTTAAATTCTTATATTGTAGAGTCTGATGTAATAGTACCTATTGAAGAAGTAAGTTCAAAGGAAGAATATGGTGCTAGAACTATAAGAAAAAAAATACATGATAAATTGGATTTGTACCTAAAGCCATTAAGAGAAGAAAAAATCAATATAAATATAGATAAAAAATTAGAAGAACTGATATCAAAAAAGCATAAGAATATAGTTAAAATAGATTCCATAGATGAACTTCTTAAAGACTTTGATATAGATAAGACTGTTAAGAAAAGTAAATATTATAAAGGGGGACAAAAACGAGCGCTAAAAGTATTTAAAGATTTTTTGGAAAATAAATTAACGGATTATGATAAAAGAAATCATCCAGAACTAGATTATTGTTCTAATCTTAGTATGTATCTTCATTTTGGTCAAATATCTGTATTATATATTGTATTAAAGACTATGGATTATTATAAAAATAATTATATAAAGCAAGATTCCTATGATAGTTTTTTAGAAGAGATAATTGTAAGACGGGACTTGGCTATTAATTTTGTTTATTATAATAATTATTATGATGATTTTAGAAGTATTACTTATAATTGGGCTTATGAAACTATGGATAAACACAAAACTGATTATAGAGAATATGAATACTCCCTTGATGATATAGAAAATTATAAGACTCATGATAAGTATTTTAATGCTGCTATGAAAGAAATGGTGCTAACAGGTAAGATGCATACTTATATGAGAATGTATTGGTGCAAAAAAATACTTGAGTGGGTAAGTCCGTATAAGAAAGCCTATGATATTAGTTTGTATTTAAATAATAAGTATTTTATAGATGGTAGGGATGCAAATAGTTATACTGGGGTTGCTTGGTGCTTTGGTAAACATGATAGAGCATTTAAAGAAAGGGAAGTATTTGGTAAATTAAGATATATGAATGATAAAGGTTTAAAAAGAAAGTTTGACATGGATTTGTATATAAAAAAAATAGATAAATTAAAATAATAAATATTTAAATAAAATGATAAGATAAAAACATTTATTAGGAGGTAATAAAATGAGAGAGTTTCAAAGGCCAAAGATACTAATAAGTAGATGTATAGAGCATAAAGCATGTAGATATGATGGTTCAAAAATAAAGAGTGATTTTGTGAAAAAATTAAAAAAACATGTTGATTTTATAACTGTATGCCCTGAAATGCAAATTGGACTTCCTGTTCCAAGAGAATCATTAAGACTTGTTGAACATAAAGATAGTATCAAATTTGTTTTTTCAAAATCAGGAGAAGATAAAACCAAAGATATGCTTGATTTTTCTAATGAGTTTCTTAATGAGACTAAAGAAAAAGAGAATCTTCATGGAATTATATTAAAGGGAAGATCTCCTTCATGTGGAATTAAGGATGTTAAGGTTTATAAAACACATGGAAAAGCAATGGCTCTACCTAAAAAAGAAAGAGGCTTATTTGGAAAGGCTGCTATTGATATTTTTGAAAATACACCAATAGAGGATGAAGGTAGGCTTACAAACTACAGTATAAGAGAGCATTTTTTAACTAGAATATATACTTTGGCTGATTTTTCAAAGATTAAAAAGCAAAAAACATTTAAATCCTTAGTTAAATTTCATTCAGATAACAAATACTTATTAATGTCATATAGTCAAACTAATCTAAAAATACTTGGAAAATTGGTTGCAAATCATGAGAAGAAAAAAATAAAAGAAGTGTTGGATGAATACGAGATATATTTAAATAAAGCTCTAAAAACAAGAGCTAATTCAGGAAGAAATATGAATATGTTATTACATCTAATGGGCTATTTTTCAGATGAGTTAAATAAGGATGAAAAGGCATTTTTCCTAGATACATTACAAGATTATAGAAACAAGAAAGCTCCACTTAGTGTGCCATTAAATATTATTTATTCATGGGTAAAAAGATTTGATGAACCTTATTTGAAGACACAAACAATATTTAACCCTTATCCAAAGGAACTTTTGGATGTTATGGACTCAGGTAAAACAGTTTAAATTTAATCAGTAATTTCTGTTTGAAGCTTTTTTTAATGTATATGTTAATAATGTAAATAAAGATAAAGCCAAAATTATAGTTGTTATGGCTTTATTTTTGTATGGAAGATTAGACATAACAATTCCGTACAAACTAAGGTATAATAAAGTTGACATAAATAGAAGTTGAAATATTTTGCTTAGTTTTAATTTTATATTAAAGAATGTGGTATCTTTTTTTATAAATAAATATATAGAAAATAATAGAGTTCCTATAAAAATAAGTTCAATTATTTTAAAAGAAATTAACAATAAAACATCATAAATCATCACTTCGCTCCTAACCTACAAAATACACTAAAGTTTAATTTTGTAATATATTTAAAATTATTATATTATAATTAAAGAAAAATTTCAAATATTTAATAAATTAAAAAATGATAAATATTAAATACAAGAAATGGAGATGAAATAATATGAAGAAAAAAATAATTTTAATAACATTTGTTTGTATATTATTTTTGATAGTTATTTATGGTAAGATTCAAAGTCCTACTATTACTACTGATGGTGAACCTTATTTTTTTATAAATAATTATGATTGTACAATAAATAAAGAAAATCAAACATATTTGGGTTTTATGTTTGTTGATAGTAAAAAAAATTCTAAAATCAAAGAAATTTTAAACGAAGAAAACAATATATCATTTCAGGGGAGTGATGATATTGAAGTTGTAAAAAAAGAATTAATGGAAGGTTCGGAATATGAAAATATAAGAATTTATAATTTGATATTGAATGTGAAATTTAAAGAAAGTGGAGAAAAGAAATTCAATAAAATAGTTTTAAAAGACGCAAAAAAACAAACACATGAATATAATATAGGTGATATAAAAATAAATGTTGTTGAAGATAAACCAAATGATAATATTAGGATTGTATCACATTCAGGAATATCTAAAAATTCATTGAATGAATACTATTGTGAATATATAAATCAATCGAATAAAAATATTGTGATTGATAGTGTAGATATCGGTGGATTTGAAAAATATACAGATAGAATTGAATATACTGTTAAGGATGAAGTTGTAAGTGATAAAGAGAATATTGTAGTAGAAAATGATGAAAGTTTTAAAATAAATATAATATTTAATGATAATAATGATTATGATATATATACATTCAATCCAGTAATAAATTATCGTTATGAAAATGAAAAAAACACATTAAAATTATTACCATTCCAAGCTATATACAAAACGGATTTTGATGAAGTACAAATGAATGAATTTTTAAAAAAATATTTAATAAGTTCTATTTGAAGCTTTTTTTAATGTATATATTAATAATGTAAATAAAGATAAAGCCAAAATTATAGTTGTTATGGCTTTATTTTTGTATGGAAGATTAAATATATTAAATATTATTAAAAATTAGATTTATTAATAAAAAATAGAAAATTTTACGATATTATAAACAAAAAGAATGATAATTTATTGGGGAGAAATTCAAGTTTAAAAGGGGTGAAGATTATGATTAAATCAAGAATTAATAAAAAACAATTTTTTTCAGGAATTTTCTTTGGTTGTGTTATTTATGTGATTGTAAATTACTTGCTTAAATAATTAATACTAAAGACTGGAAGTGAGAAGATGTATATATCAAAAAAATATTTTTTTATTATTTTAATAATTACAATTGCAATTACTTTGATATTTGCTAATTTGCAAAAGAAAGAACTTAGTTATGAGGAATTTAGAGAAAGATATAAGCTGATGTCAAAATCAATAAAAGAAGATTATACGGTTGTATCAAATGAAGATAATATTCTTATAGTAGCTTATTTTGGTGAGTTAAGAGATAAATGGTCAAATTCAATAGGACAACATTTTAAAAATGATCCAGCCAAAGAAAAGAAAAAACAAATATATATACAAGATGAAAATAAAGATATATTAACAAGAATTGCATTTAATTATCATCCGTGGATAAAGGAAAAAGAATACTTAAGTATGTCAGAATTAGATAATTTAAATTATGATATATATGAGTTGGATAAAGAGTTTAATATACCAATAATTTATACAACAAGTCTTACAACAAATGGAATGTCTATATCTATATTTACTTTTGATGTATCAAAGGAAGAAATAAAAAAAGAAATACAAAGTAACGAGGAAAAGAAAAAACAAAGGGATGAACTGGTATCAAAAGTACATAATGATGCTGTAACTTATTTACAAGAAATTATAATAAATAATGGGTTTTAATAAATTAAAAAAAACTTTGTATTAAGAAATATCAATAAGATTTCTTAATACAAAGTTTTTTTTATTTGAATAATACAAAAATAAATAATAAGATGTAATATTTTATTATTAAGAAGTGTCTAATAAATGTAAGAAGATAAAAAATAATGAGTAAAAGGAGGGGATAAGGTGAATACAGAGGTACTTAGTGAAGAAGAATTTAATGATTTAATAATGGAGTATGGTACAGAAATCTTAAGATTATGCTATTTGTATCTAAAAGACTATCAATTATCGGAAGATGCATGCCAAGAAATATTTTTAAAAGTATACAAGAATTTTTACAAATTCAAAGGAAACTCATCAATTAAGACATGGATTACTAGAATATGTATAAATACATGCAAAAATTATCTTCGAAGTTCTTGGTTTAAAAGGATTACATTGAGTAGTGAAAAGATAATAAATAAAAATATTTCTAATGAAGACGTCTTTGAGGAAATTAATAAAAGTGATTTATTTAACTGTGTAATGAAGTTAAAACCAAAGTATAAGGATGTAATTTTGATGTATTACTATCAACAATGCACAATAAAAGAAATAGCCCAAATATTAGAAATTACAGAGGTTAATGTATCTACTAGATTGTTTAGAGCTAGAAAAAAACTAAAAAGAGATATAGGAGGTGTTTTGTTTGAATAATATTGAGGAATTTAAAGAGTATGTAGATGAAAATATGAAGGATATAAAAATGACAGATGAAATAAGAAAAAATATATTAAGAAAAAGTACAAAAAATAGAATTTATAATTTTAAATATGCAGCGATAATAATTTTACCTATGTTTTTTATGACATTTATATTTTTTAGTGAACAAATAGGTTATGCAACTCAAAATATTTTAAGGTATGTACCTGGGATTAATATTTTGGTAGAGGATACAAATCATAAACAATATGGTCTTTTAGGTTCAGTAAAACTACAAATCGATGAAAAAGAATATATAAAGATTAATTGTGCATACAGCAAAAATAATAGTGTAATACTAAATATAGAAAGTAATTTACCAGAATACGAAAAAATCAAAGCTATAGATAAGGATGGTAAAATGATAGTGTCTAATTCCATGGATGTAATAAGGGATTTAGATACTTTAGAATGGAGTGGTAGATTTACTTATGATTTTGATAAATTTTCAAATGAGTTTGATATAGTATATGATAATTATAAATTACCAGTAATTATGAGTGAGTTACCAGAAGTTTTGGTTGAAGAACGTAATTATATTTCTATAGAGAATATAAATTTAGATATAGCTGTTATAACTAATTATGTGAATGACAAATTGCAGATTAATTTATTAACCAAATCGAATAGCGAAGATCAAAGTGTTTCGTTTCCTATGAAAGATATATACTTATTAGAGAGCAATGGAAAGAAATATTATTCATCAAGCAACAATTTTGAAAATATACTTTATTTTGATAGAAAGCTAGAACATAATATTAAATTAGTTATTCCATATATTTTAGTTGAAGATGATTCAATAGAGTCAAAAGTGACTATAAGTAAAGATAATAAAACTCCTATAAATGTAGGTTTTGGTGAATATAGTTTAAAAATTAATGAGATGAAATGGAGCAAACAGTCAAAAGCCTTTAAATTTAAAACAGAGGATAAAAAATATATTTCAACAGATGAACAAGAATCCCAAGAATTAGAGCTAATGATAGATAAGAACTTGATTGGAACAGATAAATTAAGCTTGCAAGATGTTTGTTTAGATGTTAATTTCGATAAGTTAATAAAACATGAACGTGAAGGCGTTAAAATGTTATTTTCAGATTCTATAGAGCAAAATAATTCAACAAAAGATACTGTGATTAAAAAGGTGATTTCTGATATAAAAACTGATGCTAATAAAATTAATATAAGATTTGATGATTTTGTTTTTCGTACGGAAAATGAAGTAATAATACCACTACAGCCCTAGTTTGATTATGTAGATGAAACTTTCACATTAAGAATTTTAGCGATTATAATAAATAAGAGATTTTGATAAATAAAATAAAGAGCTTTGGATTAAAAAATCTAAATAAGATATATTAATCCAAAGTCTTTTTATTTAGGTCATGAATAATGCTACAAAATCAAATAATAAAATAAAATAACCGAAAAATAAGATATTTACAGATGATAAGATATTAAAAATAATATTAATTATTTCTAATTTTTTTTTATGTGACTTTATCATAAATTCGTAAATATATTTAATATGATTTAAAATTAAAAGAAATAACAAACCTGAAAAACTAAGTAGCATAAGATTTTTAGATACAGTTCCAAGTTCTTTTTTTAAAAGAATCATAGATAAAAATAAAATTAGAATAATTATATCTAAAAATATCAATCTAAAAAAATACCATTTTTTAATTTTTAAATTATTCATATCAAAACTCCTAAATTAAATAATAAATTTATGATTGATTTATTGATTATGCTTGAGACATTGCTGGAAATCTAAAATTAGTTGTAAGATTATTTAATGGTCTAATTAAAAGTGTTGAATCTTCTATTTTTAATTTTTCTATATTTAAGATATTTAAGTCCAAATTTGGTGTGAACATAAATTCAATCTTATTTATATTTTTGCAAGACAAAGAATTAATTACATCCATCAAATCAACTTTTTTCTTTGAAAGAACATCAATAAGTTTTAATTTATCATCAATAATATTGTAATAAACAATAACATCAAGATCTTTTATATAATAAATATTATCTCTAAATAAGAACAATGAATAAAACATTATAAGATGATGATTATTTTTTACTGAAAAAACATCACTTTTAAATACATTATTCTTGGCAAAATCAATAATCAAATCTCTATCCTTATTATTATCCATATCCAATTTCTTTAGTTTGATATCATTATTTAATTTAAAATCCATAGAAAAAGATTTTTCATATATTGGTTTGAAGCCACAATTTAGATACAAGCTAAGAGCAGAATCATTTGCGAACATATAAAGAAAATCATATTCATCTTCAAAATCATTTATAACTTTATTTAATAATTTATAAGCAAGTCCTTTATTTCGCTGTTCTTCTAAGGTCATAACTGTACCTATTTGAATTGCCCTTTTTTGATTTCCATCAATTAATAAATCCATTTTATTTATAGATACATTAGATATAATATCTTGACCTTCCTTAAAGGAATAATTTATATAATTCTCATTCCAAAATCCAGCGTTATACCAAGGTTCAAAATCAATACCAAAGGTATCTAAAGATAAAGCATTAAAGCTTTGCCTTAAATTTTTATCATCTTTATAATTTTTTACAAATTCCATATTAAACCCCCATAAAAATAAAAAATTTTAAAATATTTAAATATCATGTTATTAAAATAATAACATAACGTATGTTGTATTAGATTTCATTATTATTACAATTATATTTCTTTTCTTTTGAAACAATTGAAAAAATCCAAAAAAAGCATTAAGTTATAAGTGGAGGCTGTTAAATTAATAAATTATATTTTAAGCTTTTGGATGAATATAATTTATTAAAATATTTTTTAGCGGTGAATGAAGCCTTTAGATTAATAAAATAAATAAGTGTATTGTTATACACTAAATAATAAAAGGATGTGGTTATTATGATGCAGGAAAATGAAAAAAAAGGACTAAAAACTATCTGATATAAGGGAAAACTATGTATTCTCTTATATTAAAAAAAGGAGAATATGATGATAAAGGTTATAAAGAGTAAAAAATCGTGGATTGAAACGAATGTTATTGATCAGTTGAGTAATTTATCTAAATTAGAAGGTGTAAAAAAAATCGTTGCACTACCAGATATTCATCAGGGTAAAATGCCTGTTGGAGTAGCTTATTTAACGAAGGATAAGATTTATCCGTCTTTTGTAGGTAATGATATTGGTTGTGGAATGAGTTTATATAATACTTTTATAGATAAGAAAAAATTTAAATTAAAAAAAGTAATAAAAAAACTTTCTAAAATAGAGAATTTAAGAAATTTAGAAACAAAAATAGATGATGAAATTAAATCATTAAAGCATTTAAATAAATTTGGAACGATAGGCTCGGGCAATCATTTTGCTGAATTTTTGCAGATTAAAGAAATAGTATCAAATGATTTGTCTAAGAGATATAAAATAGATAAAAATTCTATGTATTTTCTAGTTCATAGTGGTTCTAGGGATTATTTAAATAATTATATAGATGGATTAAAATATAAAAAGCTTTATTATGAAGGGTTTGATTTTTCTAGTGATTTGTATAAAGAATATATGACTTATCATGATAATGCTATTTTGTATGCTAAATTAAATAGAGAAGAGATAAGAAGAAAATTATTTGATGTTTTGAATTTAGATAGATATCAAAAGTTAATAGATATAAATCATAATTTTATAGAAAGATTAAATATTGATTCTAATAATTATTTTATTCATAGAAAAGGAGCTAATTCTTCTGATGATAAACTCCTTATAATCGCTGGGTCAAGAGGTTCTTCTTCTTATATAGTAAGAGCCAAAGAAGATATTAATTTGGAATTTAATAGATCAATAGCTCATGGAGCGGGAAGAAGATGGTCAAGAACTTCTTGTAAAGATAGATTAGAAAATATATATAGAAGAAAGGATTTAAGAGAGCTTAATTTCAATGAAAATCTTATATGTAGGGACAAAAATCTTTATTATGAAGAAGCCAAAGAGGCATATAAAAGCATCAAAGTAGTTATAGAAGATATGATTGCATTTGATATGATTGAAGTTATTGCTGTTTTAGAGCCTGTATTAACTTTTAAGAATTAATATTAAAATAGTGACATATGAGGTGAATAATATGGACAATATCTTTGGTAGTTGGAAAGATACTTATATGATTAAGGATCATATTACTAATAAAAATATAGAAGTCGGTGAATATAGCTATTATTCAGGATTTTATCATGGGAGACATTTTGAAGAACATTGTGTTAGATATTTGGACGAAAATAGAGATGATGTAGATAAGTTAAAGATAGGAAAATTTTGTTCTATTGCTTCAGGTGTTGCATTTATGATGGCTGGGAATCAAGGTCATAGACATGATTGGATAAGTGCATATCCGTTTTTTTATAGCGAGTTTGAAGGTTCAATAGATGGACATAAATGCAAGGGTGACACAGTAGTTGGTAATGATGTGTGGATTGGAACTGACGCAATTATAATGGCTGGTGTAAAAATAGGTGATGGAGCAGTAATTGCAGCTAGAGCTGTTGTAACTAAAGATGTTAAGCCTTACTTTGTAGTAGCGGGTAATCCTGCTAGAAAGATAAAACAAAGATTTGATGATGATAAAATAAATATGCTACTTGATATGAAGTGGTGGGATTGGGATATAAATATTATAAAAAAGAGTGCAAAGTATTTTTGTTCTGATGATATAGAGTCTTTATATGAACGATTTAAAGAAAATAAATTATAAGAAAAATAAATTATAAAGAAAACAAATTATAATTAAAAAAGGACTGTTGTTATGAGAAAAGGAAAATCTATAAACACTTATAGTGGAGTTGAGTTTTGGCCATTAGATCCCAAAAAAGAAGAAATTAAGATTAGAGATATTGCTCATGCTTTATCTTTGATGTGTAGAGCAAATGGTCATTTTAAATATTTTTATAGTGTAGCGCAACATAGTTTATATTGTTATTATGAAGCTAAAAATAGGAATTTATCTAAAAAAGTGCAATTAGCTTGTTTATTACACGATGCTTCAGAAGCATATTTATCTGATATAACAAGACCTGTTAAGGCTATGTTGGATAAATATTTAGAAGCTGAAGAAGTATTACAAAATTTCATATATGAACATTATGGTGTAGCTGATTTAACTAAGGAAGAAGAAGCTTTGGTTAAAGAAATTGACGATGCTATGTTAAATTATGAAATGATAAATCTTTTAGGAGTTCCTAAATTAAATGATTTAAAATTAGTTAAGAATTATGATTTATCTTTTAGAAATATGAAGGAAGTTGAAGATGAATTTATTGATATAATAAATTCATATGGAATAGAAGAATAAAGATACCTACTTACAATCGAATTAAATAGCTATTGCATGAGAGTATTAATAATATATTAGCAAATTAAATGTATAATATATTATTCTATATAATCTTATGTAATAGCTTTTTTTATTATAAAAAATAAATATCTGTTTGTTATATAAAAATAAGGGCAAAAAAGAAAAGGGAATAATCATTTTATTATAATGATTTTGAAAAAAATAACAGAATAAAATCATATAATATAATATGTATTTTAGTAATAGTGAAAATGAGTTTGACAATTTTAAAACAAATATAATATAATTAAATTAATAAATATTTGGAAGGAAGAACAAAATGATAAGCGATATTGGAAAAAAAATTAAAGATTTAAGAACTTTAAATGAGATGACTTTAAAAGATTTGAGTCTTAAGGCAAATCTTTCAATAAGTTTTTTATCTCAATTAGAAAGAGGACTTACAACTATTGCAATAGATACATTAGAAACTATAGCGAAAGTATTTGATAAAGAAATTTCTTATTTTTTTACAAAGGAAAATAAAGATATTAAAGATAAAGTTATAAAAAGGTCATATCAAAGAGAAGATTACAATATAATCAATAATAATTTTATAAATCATAATCTAAGTAATGATTTAAAAGGAAAAGATATATTACCAAGATTAATTGAAATAACTCCTATGGACTGCGCTGAACATGTAAAAAGTTATGAACATGAGGGAGAAGAATTTATATATGTATTAGAAGGTAGATTAACATTATTACTTGATTTAGAAGAACATATATTAAACCCAGGGGATAGTGCTCATTACAAATCAAAACAACCTCATAATTGGGCTAATTATACGAATAATAATGTTAAATTTATAGCGATTTCTGTGCCGAATAAAATCGACAAATAAAAAATTTTTGGATGATAATTTAAGTAATACTTAAAAACAAAGCTAAATATTATAGATAAGAAAAAAGGTGGTCTTATATGAAAGGAAAAATAATTAATATACAACATTATTCCTTACATGATGGTTCTGGGATTAGAACGACTGTATTTTTTAAAGGATGTCCATTAAAATGTTTGTGGTGTCATAATCCTGAAAGTATAAATTATAAGGACGATTTGATGTATCAAAAGAACAATTGCACATCTTGTAAACGTTGTCTTGGCGTGTGTGAAAGTAATGCACTTAAATTACAGGATGGGAGGATAATTATAGATAAATCAAAATGCAAATCTTGTTTTTCTTGTGTAGAAAATTGTTATTTTGAGGCTCTTTATAAAAAGGGGAAGGATTATACTGTAGATGAATTATTAAAAGAGATATTAAAAGATGAAGTGTTTTATGAACAGTCTGGTGGGGGCGTTACTTTTTCTGGTGGAGAAGCACTTATGCAGGATGAATTTTTGTTAGAGATATTAAGAAAATGCAAAGAAAAAAATATAAATACAGCTATAGATACTTGTGGATTTGTTGATTTTTGCAAACTACAAAAGACTTTAGATTATTGTGATACTTATCTTTTTGATATCAAACATATGGATAGCAAAATCCATAAAGAAATAACAAATGTACCAAATGAACTTATATTAAATAATCTAAAAAAATTATCATCATTAAAAGCAAATATAAATATAAGACTGCCACTTATAAAAGATATAAATGATGATGATAAAAACATCAATAAATTAATAGAATTTTTAAAGACTATTAATTTTAATAAAATAAATATTTTACCTTATCATAAGATGGGTCAAGATAAATATGAAAAACTAAATATGAACAAAAGAAATTTTGAAGCACCAGATACAAATAAATTAAATTTGATAAAGTCTAAATTAGAAGTTTTTAATAAAGAAGTTAAAATAGGAGGCTAATATGAATAAAAGAATTCAAAAATTAAGAGAAGAAACATTATCCTATACACCAAGGATTTCAATGGAAAGAGCTTATATTGTGGACAAAACATATAAGGAATATGAAGGTAAAGTTTCTAAGCCTGTTTTAAGAGCTTTGGTACTTAAAAATTTAATGAGTGAAAAAAAATTAATAATTAATGACGATGAACTTATAGTTGGAGAAAGAGGTGAAGCACCAGGAATGACACCTACTTATCCAGAACTTTGTTGTCATACAGTTGATGATTTAAAGACTATGGATCAAAGAAAAAAGGTGTTTTTTAAAGTTGATAAAGAAGCTATGAAATTCCAAGAAGATGTTATAATTCCATATTGGGAAGAAAGGTCAATAAGATCAAAGATAATTAAGAATGTAGATCAAGCGTGGAATGATTGTTACGAAGCTGGAATATTTACAGAGTTTATGGAACAAAGAGGCCCTGGACACACAGTTTTGGATGAAAAAATCTATCATAAAGGATTTAAGGATTTTAAAAAAGATATTGAAAGAGAAATAGAGAATTTAGATTTTTTAAATGATTTAAATGCTTTGCAAAAAAGAGAAGAATTAAAAGCAATGAGTATTGCTTGTGATGCTATTATGATTCTTGGAGAAAGATACTCTAAGCTAGCATTAGATATGGCACAAGCAGAAAGTGATTTAAAAAGAAAAGAAGAGTTACTTAAAATAAGTGAAATATGTTCTAAAGTTCCTAAAAATAAACCAGAAACTTTTTATGAAGCTATTCAAATGTATTGGTTTGTACATTTATGTGTAATAAGTGAGATAAATCCTTGGGATGCATTTTCTCCAGGAAGATTAGACCAACATCTATATCCTTATTACAAGAAGGAATTAGAAGAAAATAAAATGACAAAAGAAGAAGCAAAGGAACTTTTGATGTCATTTTGGGTTAAATTTAATAATCAACCAGCACCACCAAAGGTTGGGGTTACATTAAAAGAAAGTGGAACTTATACTGATTTTGCAAATATAAATATAGGTGGTCTAAAAAAAGATGGTAGTGATGGGGTTAATGATGTTAGTTTCTTATTATTAGATGTAATTCAAGAAATGAGATTATTACAACCAAGCACTAATGTTCAAATAAGTGCAAAATCTCCAGACAAATTTATAAAAAGAGCATTAAAAATCATCAAAACTGGATTTGGACAACCATCTATGTTTAACACAGATGCCATAATAAAAGAAATGCTTTATGCAGGAAAGACTTTAGAAGATGCTAGATGTGGTGGAAATAGTGGTTGTGTTGAAACTGGAGCATTTGGTAAAGAAGCTTATATATTAACTGGCTATTTTAATTTACCTAAGATTTTAGAAATAACTTTAAATCAAGGTTTTGACCCTGTTAGCAAAAAACAATTGGGATTAAAAACAAAAGATCCATTAAAATTAAATTCGTATGAAGAATTATTTGATGAGTTCAAAAAACAATTAAAGCATTTTATAGACATAAAGGTAAAAGGAAATCTAGTAATAGAAAAAATCTATCATGATGAGATGCCAGTACCATTTTTGTCAATCATAATTGATGATTGTATCAAAAAAGGTAAGAACTATAATGCTGGTGGGGCAAGATATAATACATCTTATATTCAAGGTGTTGGTATATCTAATATAACAGATTCTCTAGCTGCTATTAAATACAATGTTTTTGATAAGAAGAATTTTAGCTTTAAAGAGCTTTTGGATGCTATGAATGATGATTTTAAAAATCATGACAGAATAATGCATTTAGTTAAGAGAAAAACTCCAAAGTACGGAAATGATGATGACTATGCAGATTCTATTATGAAAGATGTATTTAATTCATACTATGAAGAAGTTACAGGTAGAAAAAATATAAAAGGTGGGGTGCATAGAATTAATATGTTACCAACTACTTGTCATGTATATTTTGGTTCAGTTATAAAAGCAATGCCTGATGGCAGACTTTCTTATACTCCTTTAGCAGATGGGATATCGCCAGCAAAAGGAGCTGACATAAATGGACCTACTGCTGTTATTAAATCAGCATCAAAAATGGATCATCTAAAAACAGGTGGAACATTATTAAATCAAAAGTTCACACCAAGTGTTGTAGAAGGGGAAGAAGGAACTAACAGCATGTTATCTTTAGTAAGAGCATATTTTAAACTTGATGGGCATCATATACAATTTAATGTAGTAGATAAAGAAACACTTTTGGATGCTCAAAAAAATCCTAGTGAATATGAAAATTTAATAGTTAGAGTTGCTGGATTTAGTGATTATTTTAATAATTTAGATAAGAATTTACAAGATGAAATAATATTAAGAACAGAGCAAAATATATAATTTGTAATAAATAAAAAAATAAAATAATTATAATTTGATTAAGCGATATAGTTTATAATGAATAAAAAGATAAAATAATTATAAGTATCAAAATAAGCGGTTGATAGCTTGGCAATTAAAAAATATATAATGAATAATATAAAATTAGAAAGTGAGTGATTGATTTGAAAAACTTAGGAATTATCGGTTGTGGAAATATGGCTCAGGCAATGATAGGTGGAATTTGTGAAGCTAAGATATTTAATAGTGAAAATATAATAGTGAGCGATTTAAATGAATCTAATTTAAATAAAGTAAAAGAAGCTTATAATATACAAATTTCAAAGGATAACAAGGAAGTTGCTTCAAAGTCAGACTATATTATATTAGCAATAAAGCCAAAGTTTTATGAAGCTGTAATTAAAGAAATCAAAGATGTTGTAAAAAAAGATGTAATAATAATAACAATTGCAGCAGGAATAAAAATAAAGTCAACTAAGAAGATGTTTGATAAGGATATAAAAGTTGTTAGAACTATGCCAAATACACCAGCTTTAGTAGGAGAAGGTATGACTTCTATTTGTGAAAGTAAAGATATTACTAAAGATGAATTACAATCCGTTATAAATATATTTGAAAGCTTTGGAAAAGCTGAAATTATAGATGAAAGTTTAATTGATGCAGCGACTTCTGTTCATGGTTCATCACCAGCATATGCTTATATGTTTATAGAAGCTTTGGCTGATGGTGGAGTACTTGAAGGTCTTCCAAGAGATAAGGCTTATAAGATGGCAGCCCAAGCACTTTTGGGTTCAGCTAAAATGATATTAGAAACAAATGAGCATCCAGGAAAATTAAAGGATAATGTTTGTTCTCCAGGTGGAACAACAATAGAAGCTGTAAAGGTATTAGAAGATCATAAGTTTAGAGCAGGGATAATAGAGGCAGTAAGACAATGTACTAAAAAAGCAAGAAAATAGTTTATAAATAATAAAAATTGAATATATATAGTAAATAATACTTTAAAATGTTAATATATAGTTGTATATAGGTTATAATATATACAACTATATATTAAGGATGATGCTGTATGCTAAAGAATGAAATAAAAATAATATTAGTTCTTTTAATAACCTTCATTTTCAACAACCCAATTATTTTCTTCATCTTTTACTATAGTTATACTTCTATTTGGATTATCACTATTTTTTATTTCAACTTCAAATATAATAATATTTTGTTTTTCAACCTCACCTGCATAAGATGTATACATCTCATGTTCTTTCATAAATTCTAAATTTTCAACTTCAAATACAGTTTTTTTATAATATTCTATCGCGGATTCTTTGGCTTTATTAATATCGTCTATCGTAAATTTATCATAGGCAGTTCTTGCTTTTTGTTTATCTATTTCACTATCATCTTCTTCCAAATAAGCGGTTTTTTTTAGGTATAATTCTCTTATTAAATCTAATTTATTATCATAAGATAAATTTTTTGATGAATCATCTAATTCATCATAAATTTTATTATAAATATCTTCAACAAAAATTTCATTTTCATTTTGTATTTTTAATTTAATCAATTCTTTTTCATTATTATTTTTAGTAAAATTAAAATAAATTAACCCAAAAAGCACAATAGCTATAATTAAAACTAATATTTTTTTCATAAAATCACTCCTTTTACAATTATTTTATACTAAAAAAATCAGATTACAAGTAAAAAAATACATCTGTTGTTTTTTTATCCATAAAATATAGTTGTATATGGGTTATAATATATACAACTATATTTTTATTATTCTGTGGTGGTGCTTTTGTAATATATTGTATAAAAAAAATACTATTGGGAGTGATTAAAATGAAAAAAATCAATTTAATAATTGCAATAGTTGTAATTTTATTGTATGGATCTATGTATATTAGTGATTATAGGGAGCATATAAAATCTAATAGTGAAAGACCTATTATATTAGAAAAAAACCAATGATATTATGTTTATTTTAAACATAATATCATTGGTTTTGTTGATTTAAAGCTTTTTTTATTTATATTTTATTTTTGAAGTTTTTTATTTTTTTGTTTAATACCATATCATACAATGTTGGAATAACTACTAATGTTAATATAGTACCAACAAACAAACCACCAATAAGTGTGATTGCGATTGGTCTAAACCATTTTTCCTCCTGCAATAACTAATGGTATCAAACCTATTACAGTTGTTGTTGTACTCAAAATTATTGGAGAAAATCTTCTTTATACAGCACTTTCACAAGCTTCATCTATATCCATACCTTCATTTATAAAAAGACATTGTTTTAATAATAAAAAAGATACAATATATTATGTTTATTTTAAATTTATAACATAGTATATTGTAGCTTTATTTTTTTATTTGATATCTAGTCAACTATTATATCTGTACCATTATCATCAACATCTTCAAAATCATCTTCAAATTTATCTTCTTGTGAAGATGTTATATATAATTTGTCCAAATCTTCTAAAGTTATAATTGCATCAACATCTTTTACTGGATTATCTCTAATATCAAGAACTTCTAAATCTTCAAGATCTTCTAATATATCTAAATCAGATACATCATTTCCCTTAAAATAGAACTCCTCTAATTTATATAATTTTGCTATAGGTGCTAATTCACTAACATCGTTATTATTAATATTTAAATATCTTAAATTAGTTATATCAGAAATGGCATCTAAATTATCAACACCACAAGATGTTAAATCTAATCTTCTAAGCTCAGTTAAATCATCCAATATAGATTGGTCATCAATATCTAAATTATTACCACCTAAATATAATTCTTCTAAATTATCAAAGCTTTCTATTAGCTTTACATCATCAATTCTATTATTCATCAAATTAAGATATTCTAATTCATCCAAATCTTCTATGCCTTCAATAGTTTCAATTTTATTTTCTTCAAGATTAAGTACTTTTAATTCTTCAACATCATCAAGATATTTTAAGCTATTTATTTGATTATCTTGTAAAAATAGTTGTCTAAGATTTTCCAAATCTCTTAAATCTTTAATATCTTCAACATCATTATCAGAAATATCAAGGTATTCTAAATCTAAAAGTGTTTCAATTCCATCCAAATCACTAATATCATTAGAACTTAATATTAATTTTTCTAAAGCTTTTAAATTACTAAGTGGTTTTAAATCTTCAATTTCATTATTAGAAAGATTAAGTTCTTCTAATTTTTCTAAACCTGTTAAATCTTCAATACTATCAATATTATTATCATTTAAATTTAATACTTTAAGTTCATTTAAATTCTTTAAATCAGATAAATCTTCTATAGAATTATTGCTAAGCGTTAATTCTTCAAGATTAATACATTCTTTTAATCCCTTTAAATCAGAGATATTTTTATCATCAAGATTTAATTTTTCTATTTTTTTCATATCATCTTTTGTTACAACATCGTTATCATCTAATCTTAATTCATCTTTTATATTGTCTTCTAATTTAGAATCTTCAAATTCTACAATATCTTCTTTTTCAGCACCCATCACAAAAGGCATTTTAATATCATCTTCTAATTTTTTATTATTTTTATCTTTAAAATCATCATCAATACAAAGATAATATTTTTCACCTTCTTTAAAAGTTAAATCTTCAGGAATTACCTTAATAGATTTTTTATCAGGTGTTATACTAAGTGTTATTTCATCTTTGTATTTTTTATTGTCATTATCTTTAATATAAATATTATCTGTAGATACATTTTCGGTATCAGTATCTATCTCATGGTTAAACTCGATTGTCCAGATTTTTTTTGAATCGTTTATCTTAACTAAATCATCAAAATCTTTAGCATAAGAAGTGCTAGTTATAAAACTAAGTATCAACACACTCCCAAGAACTTTTTTACTAAACTTTTTCAAATAAATCACTCCTTTAGTCTTTTGCTATAACAGTTTAATTATAATATAAAATATGTAAAAATAAAATCGACTATGAGAAATTTAAGCTAGTTATAACAAAATTGTAAACAATGCAAAGAAGAAATTAGAGAAGAAAATAAAGAAGAAAATAAGATGAGGCTGTTGCATCAAGAAAAATACAACAACATATTATGTTCGTTTTAAAATAAAACACAGGATATTGTAGCTAAATTTTTTGATGTGACAGCCTCGTATAATTTTTTATAAGAATTTTTTATTTATCAAAAGGTTCATTTAGTTCTAAAGTTCCTTCAAGAACGAATCTGCTATCTCTTATTATATCAATTTCTTTATTATCATAAGTTATAGCACTGATTCTTTCTAAAGAATCATAAGGCAAAGTTATATCTGTATGACAATTAGTATAAGCCTTAGATACATCCTCTTTTCTAAGTATTGATCTTTCATTATCTTTTGCCATTATTTCTTTATTATCCATTGGATTATAAACCTTATTATCTTCTGACCAAGAAAAACAAGTATCACCAATTGCAAAGTGAGGGCCCATTTTTTCTATTATTAAAATAGGTAATTTATCTAATATATTATATTTCTTAGATATAACATATGCTAATGTATTAGTACCGATTGCAAATTCACCAATTGGTAAAGTGTTATGAGGGAATAATAAATTTTCTTTTATATAGTTTTTATTATCTTCTTCCTTTTCAAAATTAGTACAAGTATAGTTCTTAACATAACCATCTTCAAACTCTATTTCAAGGTTCAAATATCTAAAGCCATTTAGATAAATATCTTCAACATGTAATATTCCATTTGTATCCTTTAATACAGGTGAAGTAAATACTTCTCCAAGAGGAATATTAACATCAGCAACACAGTTTACGAAATTAGTTTCCTTTTCTTTATTATTAAGTTTGTGCATTTTTACTTTGATATTTGTTTTATTTGAGCCGCTACCTTTAACATGTACAAACTCTGCTTCATCTAAAGCATTTATAAGTGTAGTTTGAATTTTTTCATATTTATAAACATCTAACATATTTATTTTTATTATATCTTCAAATATTTCTTTGAAATTATCACCTATTTCATACACAGGGAAAGCCACTATACAGAAGCTTCTTTGTGTTTCTGGAACATATTCTTCTATAACTACTCTTCTGTTTTGTTGCATTGTTTGATAGTATTTTTGTTCTTCTTCATTTAATGTTATTCTAGCATCATTAGATTTTGGAGAGAATGGTTCTTCACCAAATCTTTCTATGAATAATATACCTGAATAATTTCTTAGAACTTCTTCCTTATCCTTGCAAGCTCTTTTAAATTCTTTATTCGAATGAGTTATAAAATGTTCATTTAGATAAAGTGCTAAGTCAAATTTATGGTCATAGTTGTATTGTTTATTTAATTCCTTAGTTTCAATATCATATATATAACCGTTTAAATCAAATTCTTTTAAATAATCTATTATTTTTTTAGTTATAAGTTCTTGTCCTAAATTACAAACAATTCTTACATGCTTTCTTAATGTATAATCTTTATTATCTCTTTTAAAACCTTCTACATAAGCATTTGCTATTGATTTTGATAATTCGTCTAATTTAGCTTCGTCATAATTAGATAAGAACTCTACTGTTTTTATTTCATCATCACTAACATAAGAACCAAATTTAAATAAATACTTTGGATCTTTAAGGTCTGATTCATTTAATATATTTGTATAGTTAAAATAATCATGAGCATAACCTACATTTACAAAATCAACATAATTAGAATAAGCATGGTCTATAGCAAATTCTTTTATAAGTTCATTTAGATTTTCGAAAGAATCATCTTTATTAACTTCTTCATAAAAATTAATATAAAGGTCTAATGTTTTATTTAATTTATCAAATTTTTGATTATATATAGAAGGAATTAAAGATCTTAATTGATGATAAACATATGAAAATATCTTACCTTGTTTATCAAATTTATCTACGCAATAAACTGGATTAGAATAAGATGTAGAATAATTTGAAGTAAATAACTCCTCATATAATTTATTATTATCTTCTTTTAATTTATCTATACTATTATTAGTAAAATAATCTTCATTTAGATTATTAAGCATAGCATTTAATGTAGCTATAAATTCATTTGATTTAGTAAAATAATCTTCGTATTTTTCTATGGCTGTTAAATCCATATTTTTTATTTTATTTAGATTTCCGTTATAGATTTCTTTTTCCTTTTTGATTAAGTCTTGCATCAGACCACCCCTTAGTAATATATTTTGTTATAAAAAGTATTAAAATAGATGTTATTTATATTATATGTAAAGTATTTAGATAATATAAATATTTGAATTCTTTTAAATATATTTTACAACATAAAAAAAAATTTATATAGTCTAAAATATAAATAATTAAAATATTAAAAATATTTAGATTAACTTTTTTGTAAACTTTAAATTGCTTATTGTAATTATCTTTTTAGTAAAAATACATTATAATCATAACGAAAGGAGTGATGTTGTTGAAAAAAAGCATTAAAATATTAATTTTGACATTTACCATGATATTTTTATTTTCAGCTTGCAATAAGAAGGAAGAGATGGAGGCTGTAAAAATTGATGATAAAAATAGTGATATAAAAATAGAAGCTCAATCAGATACGGTAAATATAGAAGTCGAAAAAACATTAAAAAAAACAAAGGTGGAAGATGTAAATTTAATAGAGGAAGATGCAAAAAAAATAGCGAGTGATAAGTTAAAAGAACTATTTGATATAGATACCTTATCACAAGGAGCTAAATTTTCTTCAATCTTCGAGAATTACAGTAATACAAATAAATTTTACAGATGTTTATTTGAAAATGAAAATTATTTTGTTAGGGTTCATGTAGATGCACTTAATTCAAATGTATTTTATATAAAATATGTTGATAATAGTGAGGATTTAAAATCTTGTGATGAAGATAAAGCAAAAGGATTAGCAAATAAATTTGTAGAAGAAAGACTTAAGAAAAAAGATTATAAATTATCGAATATAGCAAAAGAATTAGTATTTGATAGTGAAGATGTTGAATTTTATGTGTTTGATTATCAAAAAGATAAAGAAACAGTATTAACATTAAAAATCAATGCAAAAAATTCTATAATAGAGGAAGTACTTTTTTATTAAAAAATAAAAATAAAAAAATTCTTACATTAATATATAGAAAAATATAAAGTGAATAACAAATAAATATTTATAGATGTAATTAGAAAATATATTTATAGTTACTGCTATTAATATAAATATTTATTTGTTTTTAATTACAAAAAAATTAAATTACAAAAAATTTTATTTATTTTTATATATAAAAACCCAATAAATTTTTAGAATTGGTTAATAAGGTTCTAAGAAAACAGTTTCATTTCAATTAAGAATTGCTAAAATATACTTTAAAAAGTGCGAAAGTATTTATATAACTCTATTATTTAGTACTTATTGAATAATTTTTAAATTTTCTAAAAAATCAAACTGTTTTTTTGTCGAAATTAAAATCAAAATCATATTAAAAATAATTTTTTTATTTTAATTAAAAGCTAGATATTCAAAAAGTCCTAAAAATCTATAGGACTTTTTTTCTATGTTTTTTTGAATCAAAAAGTTGAAAAAAATTTTTTTAGTGGTATATTATTTTGAGTAGTAAAAAATTTTTAGAGGAATTATATTTTTAATGATTTTTGCGAGGAAAAAAAAGGTTGGTGCAATATGAAAAGAAATTATAAATTATTGACCTTTATAATAGTTATATTTACTTTGATGATGTTATTGGTATCATTTACATATAAAGATACAGATACTAATAATATTTCAAAAGAGGAGTCTATTAAAGAAGTATTGATTCCAAGTGAAGATGACTATAAAGGTTTAATAAAAAATAACAGGTATACAAATGAATTTTTTAATATAAGTTTTGATTATCCAGATAATTTTAGATATTTTTCAGAAGATGAAAATATTGAAGATGTTATAAAAACATCTATACCAGTAGGATTATATATGGATTCTGATGATATATTAGAACAAAAGAATGTTTTTACATTTGTTATAAAACCAATAAAAAGTGATTTGGATTTTTCAAAGAATTATTTTAGTTACTTTGAAGGTTTTAGAGATGAAGTTGAAAATAGATTATCTAACTTTGATGATTTGAGATTAAAATCTTCTCTTATGGACAGAAAGATAAATAACATAGATTTTAAGGAGTTTTCTTTAGAATATGAGATTTGTGGTATGAATTTTAAAGAGTCTAATTACATAGCTCTTATAGATGATTATTTTATTATATATATAACAACAAGCTCAAATTCTGTAGCAGCAGAAGATAGTATTTTAGAAATTATAAATAGTATACAAAAAATAGAATTATAGAATTATAGTGTCAAAATAAAAAATTAATTATAAAATTATTAAGCTATAATATATAAATAACTATGAATTTAAAATTTTTGCCAAAAATATATTTTTATATATTTAAATACATTGTTCTAAGATATTGATAAAATTTTTGATTGGGATTTTATCAAAATTCTTAGAAACTGGATTGATTATCCCTTGAATAAAAGTAAAAGATTGATATTAGATTACCCCTTGAAAAAATGGGGCTGTGTGATTAACATAAATTTATGTTAATCACACAGCCCCATTTTTATTTATTTAAATCAAAATAATTTTTTATAAATCATGATTAAAGGAATTAATATAAAAATAATAGAAATACTATAAATCATAGCTGATTTGATATTATTATTTTTAAAATTATAAAAAACTTCAGCTAATAAAAAAATTGTATGGTTGATACATATAAGTTTAGGCTTATATTGTGTATATTTTATAATTATTTTAAAAATAGATTCAAAAAAGAAAATTTGGAATTTTGTATAAATTTATAAGTGAAATTATTCGTTTTACAAAAACCAATAGTTTCAAATGGTACATTGCTGAACTAAAAAAAACGTTTTGAATAAAAAGCTAAAATAAAAGAACTTAAAAGGTTGAAAAAAAAACTTAAATAGAAATAAAAAAACAAAGTGCGACATAAAACTAGCTATGTGAGTATAAGTGGTTGTAAAGTGCAGGAGAAATGGGTAAAATTTTATTGTAGGAATTCTTAATTTATTTTTTATATAATAATAAATAAAAATATAAAAACAAATTATATAAAAAACTATAAAAAATACATAATAAATGTATATATAAATAAAAAATTAAGAATATTCTTACTATAGCTTAAATATCTTTATTAAAGGGAGTGTTATTTATGAAATTAAAGAAATTATTATCTACTATTATTTTAGGGACGATGTTATTTTCTAATTTAGCATTTGCAAACGATTTCACGTCAAAAATGAGTGAAAAAGAGTATAATTATTATATGAACTTGACGGCAGAAGAAAGACAAGCATATGATTATATGGCAAATCAAAATGAAAAATTAAAAGATGAATGGAATAAATACAAGGTTGATAAGAGTAGAGTGAAAAATAATTTAAGAAATAAAAGATCATTAGATAATAATTATGGACTTGGAATTAATGGGGATATATTAGTATCAAGTGATAGTATAACAGGTCATGCAGCTATGGTTGTTGACAAATATTATACAGTTGAAGCTAATGCAAATTGGCATGATACACATCCTGGGGTAGCAATTTGGAATAATATATGGAAGAAAAGATATAAGAGTATGAAGGGGTTAAGACTTAAAGATGTTACAGAAAAACAAAAGCAAGATGCTATGGATTATTGTAAAGCGCAAGTTGGAGATCCTTACAATATACCAAGACCAGGAATTATATGGGATGATGATGCATGGTATTGTTCTCAATTAGTATGGAGAGCTTATCATGAACAAGGAATAGATATAGTTAATGTAAATAGTAGTTTAAGCATGGTAACTCCAAGAGAGCTTGTTAAATCTCCAAAGGTTTATGTATTTTATAGTGAAGGTTGGGGATTTTGGGACGATGTACTACCATTTAGATAAAAAAGTTTAGAAAATAGGTGCTTAAATGTTAATTAAAGAAAGAAGTTTTGGTTTTAAGCTGATAATTTTTATAATTATGATTTCGATACTAGCTTTTTATCAAAATGCAAATATAGAGGCAAAATCATATAAAAATGGAATTAAAATATTATATACATCTGTAGATAATCAAAAAAGTAAATTAGTAGAATTTGATTATGGTGGTGAAGTATTAGAGGAATATGATTTTGAAGGTTCAAATTGTAATTTAGCTAATTACGATTATGATAAAAATCTATACATTCCTTCACAGTTTTCAGATGAGATATTCATATTGGATAAGGGTGTAGATAAAATAAAAAAAATAAAAACAAAAATACATCCTATATTTATAGAGTTTTATGAAGATTATTTATTAACGCTTCATAACACAAAATTTAATGAAACTTTGCTTAATTTAAATTATAAAGGTCAAGATAAGAGTTTAAAAAAAGAGAAAAATATAAATTTAAAGGGAATTAGTTTACGAGCAAAAGTCTTTGATGAAAAAATTTATTTAAGAACGGATTATTATAATGAAGATAAAAAGGCTTTTGAACAATTTTTTAATATAATAGATTTAAAGAGTCTAGAAATAATAAAAAAAATAAAATTAAAAGATTCTAGTAAATGCGAGGTAATAAAAAAAATAGGAGACTATTTATATGTAGGAAGTTCTTCTATTTTAAAAGGTTTTAATTTGATGAGATATAATATAAAGAAAGATGATATTTCTTATTTGAATTTAAAAACATATAACGAGGAATATGATACTAGTATAAATATATTTGAATACAAAGATAAAATATATGTAGTTAATTTGAGTGGAACTATAAATATATTATCTAAAGATTTTAAAGAGATAAAGACATTAAATTTAAATAAATATATATTTTCATCTTTAGTTAAAGAAGATAGTATATATTTTATGGAAGAAGATAATAAAAAAATTAAAATTTCAGAATATAATTTGAAAGATTTAAAGAAAATAAATGAATTTGATGTCAAAAAATTTGATAAAATGCTACCCCAAAATATATATTAATATATTTTTATAGATATAGATAATTAAAATCGATATAATTGATAAAATGATAATAGCTGTTTATAATAGTTAATTTGAGTTATCAATTATACAAAAGATTTTTAATTGTCTATATTTTTTTATTGACAAACTTGTATGTACAAGTTAAACTGGATTTAAGAATTAAAGTTGTATATACAAGTCGAAGGTTTTTAAAGGAGAGGATGTAATGAATAAATTTGCTAATGAAGCGAGGCTGTTATTAGATTATATTGGTTCAAAAGAAAACGTTTATTCGGTATCGCATTGTGCTACAAGGATGCGCTTTGTTTTAAATAATAATGATAAAGCTAGTAAGGAAAAAATCGAAAGTTTAGAAATTGTTAAAGGAACGTTTATACAAGGAGGACAATTTCAAATAATTATTGGTAATGAAGTGTCTACTTTTTATAATGAATTTATAAAATTATCAGGTGTTGATGGGGTTAGTAAATCAGAAGCAAAATCAGATGCGAAAAAAAATATGTCTTTATTACAAAGATTAATTGCACATTTAGGTGAAATATTTGCACCTATTATACCAGCAATAGTTGTTGGTGGACTTATACTTGGTTTTAGAAATATTATTGGTGATATAAAAATGTTAGAAGATGGTACTAAAACTTTAGTAGAGACATCTCAGTTTTTTGCAGGAGTTCATCATTTTCTATGGTTAATAGGGGAAGCTATATTTTTCTTTCTTCCTGTAGGAATTACATGGTCTATATCTAAGAAAATGGGTGCGACTCAGATTCTTGGGATAGTTCTTGGGATTACTTTAGTATCACCACAATTATTAAATGCTTATGCAGTTGCATCAGGAGCAGTACCACCTGTGTGGGATTTTGGATTTGTAAAAATTAAAATGATTGGATATCAGGCACAGGTAATACCAGCGATATTAGCAGGATTTACATTTGCTAATTTAGAACTTAAGATAAGAAAAATTGTACCAAGCTATATATCTATGATTGTTGTACCATTCTTATCATTAGTTCCAACTGTTTTGATTGCACATACAATACTTGGACCAATTGGTTGGACTTTAGGTTCTTATATTTCAAATATTGTTTATGCTGGACTTACTTCTGCATTTGGATGGTTATTTGCTGCGATATTTGGATTCTTATATGCACCACTTGTAATAACTGGATTACACCATATGACAAATGCTATAGATTTACAACTTATGAGCGAATTTAATGGAACTAATTTATGGCCAATGATTGCACTTTCAAATATTGCACAAGGTTCAGCTGTTCTTGCAATGATAAAAATTAACAAAAATGATGAAAAAGAAAAACAAGTATCTATACCTGCTATGATTTCATGCTATTTAGGTGTTACAGAACCAGCTATGTTTGGGATTAATCTTAAATATGTATATCCATTTGTAGCAGCTATGATAGGATCTTGTATTGCAGGAGTATTATCGGTAAGTACAGGGATAATGGCAAATTCAATTGGAGTTGGAGGGATTCCAGGAATATTATCTATAAAACCTGAATTTATGTTTATGTTCTTTATAGCTATGATTATTGCAATCGTAGTACCTTATTTTTTAACAATAATATTTAAAAAGAAAAATATAATGCAAAAATACAATGCAAAAATACAATGCAAAAAATAAAAAAGCTAGTTAATAAATGATTTATATAAAGTATATTTGAGTTTGAATTTTTATTATTTATTTAATAATGATTTGGCTTTGATATACTTTATAAATTTAAGCGGAATATAAAAGAGGAGTTTGTTATGAAAGATTTTACAAAAAGCTGTGTATATCAGATATATCCAAAATCATTTTATGATTCTAATAATGATGGATACGGAGATTTAAAAGGAGTTATAGAAAAATTAGATTATATAAAGGAATTAGGAGTCGATTATATTTGGTTAACACCATTTTATATATCACCACAAAATGATAATGGTTATGATGTTTCGGATTATAAAAATATAGATAGCAGATTTGGAACTATGAATGATTTTGAGGAATTAGTAAAAGAGGCAAATAAAAAAGATATAGATATAATGTTAGATATGGTTTTTAATCATACATCTACAGAACATATATGGTTTAAGGAAGCATTAAAAGGTAATGAGAAATATAAAAATTATTATATTTTTAAAAATTCTAAAGATGATAAGCCGCCTACAAATTGGATATCAAAATTTGGAGGAAGTGCTTGGAAATATGCAAAGGAATTTGATGAATATTATTTGCATTTATTTGATGAAACACAAGCGGATCTTAATTGGGAGAATGCCAACGTAAGAAATGAAGTATATGATATAGTGAATTTTTGGATTGAAAAAGGTGTAAAAGGATTTAGATTAGATGTTATAAATTTAATATCAAAGCCAAAAGTATATGAAGATGATTATATAGGTGATGGAAGAAGATTCTATACAGATGGACATAAGATACATGATTATTTAAAAGAATTAAACAAAAATACATTTGGAAAATATAAAGATATTATAACTGTTGGAGAAATGTCTTCTACAAATATTGAAAACTGTATAAAATATTCATCTAAAGATGAAAAAGAACTATCAATGGTATTTAATTTTCATCATCTAAAAGTGGATTATAAAGATGGTCAAAAATGGTCACTTATGGATTTTGATTTTCACAAATTAAAAGATTTATTTGATAATTGGCAGACAAAAATGGATGAAAAAAATGCGTGGAATGCTCTATTTTGGTGCAACCATGACCAGCCAAGGATTGTATCAAGATTTGGTGACATAAAAAAATATCATAAAGAATCAGCTAAAATGCTGGCTACATCAATTCATCTGATGAAAGGGACTCCATATATTTATCAAGGAGAAGAAATTGGAATGACTAATCCTAATTTTGATGATATAAATAAATATAAAGATGTTGAATCAATAAATATATATAATGAAAAGATAAAACAAGGAATAACAAAAGATAATGTAATGGCTCTTATAAAAGAAAAATCAAGAGATAATTCGAGAACTCCAATTCATTGGAATGATGAAATTAATGCTGGATTTTCAAAAGCAAAACCTTGGCTTAGTGTATCGAATAATTATAAAGAAATAAATATAAAAAATGCATTAGAAGATAAAGATTCTATATTTTATCATTATAAGAAATTGATACAAATAAGAAAAGAATATGATATAGTTTCTAAGGGTGATTATAAGATAATATTTAAAGAAGATAATAATGTTTATTCTTATGTTAGAAATTATGAAGATAAAATGCTTTTGGTTATAAATAATTTCTATTTAAAAGATTATAAGCTTAATATATTTGAAGATGATTTTATAAAGCAAAAATTTATGAAGCAAAAATATAAAAATATAGAGATATTGATAAGTAATTATAAAGATGTTAAAAAGGATATTGCAAATATTAATTTAAGACCATATGAATCAATAGTGTATTTAATATCATAACTTAGAATTTAGTTTGTAAAATAACAAATAAATTTTGTGATATATATAATGATTTTAAAAGAGTGGGATATTTAATCCCGCTTTTTTAGTTAAATTATATATTTATAAATTTAGTTTGAATAAAGTAATTATTATTGTTAGAATGAACTTGTATATATAAGAAGAAGGTCGGTGGATTAAACGATGAAAAGTAAATATATGATGATTTATAATGATTTAGTATCTCAAATAGAAAAAAATAAATTAAAACCTAATGATAAATTGCTTTCGGAAAATGAATTTATAAAGAAATATGAAGTTTCAAGAGAAACTATAAGAAAGGCACTTAATTTACTAGCACAAAATGGTTTTATCCAAAAGATAAAAGGTAAGGGGTCATTTGTTTTGGATATAAATAAATTTGATTTTCCTGTTTCGGGACTTGTAACATTTAAAGAATTATCAAAAAAATTAAATAAGAATTCTATAACAATATTAGATAAATTAGAATTAAAAGATCCTGAAGCATATATAAAAAAAGAGCTTAATTTAGAAAATCAAAAGATATGGGAAGTTATAAGGGTTAGGAATATTGATGGAGAAAATATTATTCTGGATAAAGATTATTTGAATTCCAAGGTAGTAGACTATTTGGATGAAAATATATGCAAAGATTCAATTTATAATTATTTAGAAGATGAAAAAAAATTAGATATAAGCTTTGCAAAAAAAGAAATAACGGTCGAAGGTGCTACTAATGAAGATTATAAATTATTAGATATGAAAAATTTTGATATGGTAGTTGTAGTTAAGTCACATGTATATTTAAATGATGCGAGTTTATTTCAATATACAGAATCAAGACATAGACCAGATAAATTTAGATTTATAGATTTTGCAAGAAGAAATAAAAATATATAGAATTAAATACGGTCAAAAAGAACTAGAAAAAATCATCTTTATTTTTACGAAATATATAGAAATACCAATAAGTTTAGATGATGATATAGAAGTGAAATATAAAATTAAATTATATTAATATTATTATAAAATTTATATTTGTATATATGCATATCTATTAGAAATTTAAATATGGAGTTTATATATTTTGCAAAGTCGAGGAAGGATGGTTTATATGAAGGAAGTAAATAATTATGGACATAATAATATTAAAAGCTTTCTAGATAATGAAATTAAAAGTTTAAAGGAAAATAAGGATAATAGTAATACTATTAAAGAAGATAATTTTTTAGAAATTGCAAAAAAAATTAAGGCAAATGTAGTACATAAGAAACAAGTGCAGAATATAACAGTTAAACACGACATAAAAAATGCTACTTTTGAAGAATTTAAAGAGGTTTGTGATCAGTTATTATCACAAAATCAAATTACGAATGAGGAACATGCTATAATTACATTTAGTCCAAAGGCTGCTAAGGTAAATATGACGGAATTTGATGAAAATAATAAATTGAATTGGTGTGAAGAATTCAAGGCAAGAGCGAGAAAAAACATAGAAAAAGGAACATTAAAAGGATATATATTTAATAGACATATAAGTGAAATACTTTCGAAATTATATGTAGAAAAATAAAAAGATAATAAAAAAAATGCCATAAATTTTATGGCATTTTTTTATTATCTTTTTATTTTTAAATCTGTATATTGAGTGGAACAAGATTTGGAACAACCTTTGCATCCGCTTGTTGAACAACAGCTATCTGTTTTGTAGAATTTTTTTATAGCAAATACTGCATATAAGATAACCATAGATAATATCAATATAGTAGGAAAATTCATTCTATCATCTCCTAGAATCCAAGAAGTAATCCACCTTGGTAAACAAT
Source organism: Peptostreptococcaceae bacterium AGR-M142 (assembly GCA_045345765.1). GTDB lineage: Bacteria > Bacillota > Clostridia > Peptostreptococcales > Peptostreptococcaceae > JAOARY01. Next base: position 857,836 of record CP148265.1, on the reverse strand, counting down.
TAGTGCAACTAACCAAGCAACAAAGAATTGGTAAGCTACTGAAAAACCAGTCCATTTCCATGAATTTGTTTCTCTTTTAATAACCCCAATAACTGCTAAACAAGGAGTATAAAGAAGTACAAATACCATAAATGCATAAGCACTAAGTTGTGTAAATGTAGCTGATAAAGTTTGTGCAAATGCAGCAGCAGAAGGTTCTTCTGCAAGTCCGTAAATTATAGACATATTAGCAACAACAACTTCTTTAGCAAGTAAACCTGTTAATAATGATAAAGATGCTTGCCAGTTACCAAAACCAAGAGGTGCAAATATTGGTGCTAAGAAACCACCGATACTAGCTCCAAAACTATCTACCATTTCAGATGGTCCTGAGAAATTAAATCCTAATATGAACCATAATACCATAGAAGCTGCAAATATTAATGTACCAGCTTTTATTAAGAATCCTTTTGCTCTATCCCAAACTCTAAGAAAAACATTTTTGAATGTTGGGATTCTATATGGTGGTAATTCCATTACAAAAGGCATGCTATCACTTTTAAATAATGTCTTTTTAAATATAAGACCAACTATTATTGCTACAAATATACCTAAGAAATATAATGAAGTAACAACTATTTTTTCGCTTCCTTTGAAGAATGCAGCAGCGAATAATGTATAAACAGGAAGTCTAGCAGCACAAGACATAAAAGGATTTATAAGTATTGCTACTAATCTATCTTTTTCATTTTCTAAAGTTCTAGTTCCCATTATAGCAGGTGCATTACAACCAAAACCTAAAATCATTGGAACAAATGCTTTACCATTAAGACCTATTTTATTCATTGCTCTATCCATTATAAAAGCAACTCTAGCCATATAACCACTGTCTTCTAAGATTGTTATAGCTAAGAATAAACAGACTATATTAGGTAGGAATACTAATACTCCACCAACACCACCAATAATACCATCAACTATAAGTGATTGTAACCAATCAGCAGTACCTATACTTATAAGTAAATCAGAAGCCATAGGAGTTAAAGTATCAGCAAAGAATCCATCTATTGCATCTAACATTTTATTACCAACAACATCAAATGTAAAATAAAAAACAAACATCATAATTGCAGCAAACATAGGAATACCTAATAATTTGTTAGTAATAACTCTGTCTATCTTATCTGATATAGTAAGACCTTCATCTTTTGGTTTAACAACAGAATTGGCTATTAGTTCTCCAATAAATTCGTATTTTTTATCAGTTATTTCAAACTCTAATTCTTCATATTCATTAAAGCTTTCTTTTAAAGATAGTAAATCAAGAACTTTTTCATCATTTTCCATGATTTTAAGAGCTAACCATCTTTTATTATATTTTTTTAATATATTAGAATCGTTTATCTTTTGTCCTAAACTTTCAATTTCTTTTTCTATTACATCACCATAAGAAATTTGAGTACTTTTGAATGTTAAACTATCTTTAGCTATATCAAATGCTATATTTAATAGTTTATCAATACCATCTTTTTTGCTTGCTACTATAGGTACTACTGGAACACCCATTAAAGATGATAATTTATCACAGTCTATTTTATAACCTCTTTTTGATGCAACATCCATCATATTAAGTGCAATAACTACTGGCTTACCCATTTCAATTAGTTGTGTAGATAGATATAAATTTCTTTCTAAGTTTGATGCATCAACTATGTTTATTACAACATCAGGACTTTCATCAACTATACAATCTCTTGCTATAATTTCTTCGATTGAATAAGGTGATAAACTATAAGTACCTGGCAAATCTATAACCTGTGCTTCTTTATTATTATGTAATACTTTTCCTTCTTTTTTCTCTACTGTAACTCCTGGCCAGTTTCCAACATATTGTCTTGCACCTGTTAGCGCATTAAATAAAGTTGTCTTACCACTATTTGGATTACCAGCAAGAGCAAATTTTACATTATTCATTATAAAAACTCATCTCCTTTAATAACTAAGCTTATTTATTCGATTTCTATATTTTTTGCATCATCTTTTCTAAATGATAGATTATAACCTTTGACCTTAACTTCGATTGGATCACCCATTGGTGCAATTTTTTCTATAGATATAGATGTTCCTCTAACTACACCCATGTCCATAAGTCTTTTCTTTACAGGTCTTGAGGCTTTTATAAGCTTGATAATCCCTGATTCTCCAACTTTTAAATCAAATACAGTTTTCATTTTACCCTCCTATTATGCGTTGTCTACTAATATTTTTAAAGCGACAGTTCTTCCTACAACTAGTCTAGAACCCTTAACATCTAAGATAAAACCATCTTTACCACTTGAAGATATTAATTTTATAGGGCTACCTTCGATAAGTCCCATCCCAGTAAGTCTTTTTTTCATTTCATTGCCCCATTTTATGGCTTTTACAACAGCCGAGTCTCCTTGTGATAACATTGCTAAAGGCATCAATTTAAACCCTCCTTTGAAATAAATATTCATTCTCAATAATAGTAAAAAATAATAGCTACATTTTATATATTAAATTGCTTTAACTTCTTTAAATGTATCTTCAACAGTTGTTAAACTTCCATTTATAAGTCTTTTTCTTGGTATTTTTCTTTGCTTTGAAACTTTCATAGCTGTATTTACTAATTTATGAGATACAACATCTGAAAGCATAAATATATAATCTGCATTTCCTATGCGTTTTTGAAAATTAGTTTCCATATGTGTAAAGACTTTAACCTTACATCCGTATTTCTTACCAACCTTCTTATAAACGCTCTCCATTCTTTCGTGACCACCAACTATAATAACACTCATTTAATATGCCCCTTTCACCTTATATAATATATAACAGTTTAGAAGCCCGAATCCCCATATTTTATATCTTGTGTAAAAACTATTTATATATATTTTTTTTATTCAATAGAAAATGAAAATCATATTTATTATTTGCTGATAATGATTTTCAATGCTGTAATTAAGATACCACAAAAAACATATTTTTGTCAATATAAATTATAAAAATTATCATTACCATTTGATAATCGTTATTATAAAAAATAAATTATCATTATAAAAATGACAATAATCTACAAAATAAAACAAAGATTTGATTTTATCAAAGTATTTAATAAAATTGATTTTGTTTTTTTATTTAGTGTAAAAAACTAAGATAAAAATATTTTATTAAATAATTAAAAAATATGCTTAGAAATGATATTATAAATATTTTTATATAAATAAAAAGGGAATTAGTTAAAATAGTTTTAATTATTTTAACTAATTCCCTTTAGCGTTTAATTATTTTATAAGATATTAAAAATATATAAATATCTTACAATTTAGTTTAGACTGCCCATTTTATATCCAGCTAAATCTAAAGTTATATGTTTGATATTTAATTTTTTTAATTTAGTTTGTATTTTATTTAGAATCTTTTTATCAAGAATTTTATCAAACTCATCCTCACCAATTTCTATTCTTGCTAGATTAGAATCATGAAGTCTAACTCTAACAACATCAAAACCCAAGTTGCATATTAATTTTTCGCTTTCTTCTATTATTCTTAGTTTTTCTAAAGTGATAGTTTCATCATAAGGAATTCTAGAAGCCAAGCATGCAGCTGATGGTTTTTTATATTCTTTTAGATTAAAATATTTAAGACCTTCTCGAATTTCGTTTTTTGTAAATTTAAGTTCTTTTAAAGGACTTTTTATATTTAATTCAACCAAAGCTTTCATACCAGGTCTATAATCTTTTAAATCATCAAAATTTGAACCATCCATAATAGTTTCTATATTATTTTTTTTAGCAAAATCAATTATATGATTAAAGATTGCTTTTTTACAAGTATAACATCTATCTTTTTTATTAGAGATAATTTCATCATTAGATAATATATCTACATCAATTATATGATGATTTATATTTAACTTTTTACAAAACTCTATACTTTCATCTAATTCTTGAACTTTTATAAATGGACTTTTTATAGTAATAGCAATAAAGTCGTTATTAGAAATAGAAGCTATTTTTGATAAAAAGCTACTATCAACACCACCAGAAAAGGCTACTGCAAATTTTTTATGATTATTTAGATATTTTTTTAAGTTGTCTATTTTATTTAATAATGTATTGTTTTGCATAAAACCATCCTTCTAACTTTTATTAAATATTTCATTATATATAGGAAAAATATATTAGTTATCATCAACAACTAATTCTAATTTTGCTGTTTTTGGATCCATAACAAGTCCATGAACTTTTATATCAGCAGGCATAAGAGGATGATTTTTCATTTTTGATACTGTTTCTTTTACAGAATCATATATACAAGAAAATCCTTCAAACCATTTCTTCAAATCTATACCAGAATGAGTTAAATTATTTACAGTTTCTTCTTTTATGCCTCTTTGATATATTTTTTCTAAGGTTTTATTATAATCAACTTTGCTCATTCCACAGCCATGATGACCTATTATAAAAACTTCTTCAGCTTTTAATTCGTAAATAGCAACTAATATACTTCTAGCTATACTACCAAAAGGATGAGTTATAACAGCACCTGCATTTTTTATTATTTTAGCATCACCATTTTTTAAATTTAAAGCTTTAGGTAAAAGTTCTGTAAGTCTTGTATCCATACATGATAATATAACTATTTTTTTATTTGGATATTTGTCTGCACTATATTTTAAATATTCCTCATTTTCAACAAAACTTTTATTAAACTCTAACATTTCACTTAATCTACTCATTTTTCTACCTCTCTTTTTCCTTTCTTATTATAATACTATAAAGAATATAAAGAAAAAAGACTTTTATTATAATGATTTTAAACTAATACTTATTTTAATTTCTAAATTTTAATTTTTAAAAATAACCTTCTGTTACTATTTTATTTCGTCCAGATTCTTTTGCACTATAAAGTCTTTTATCAGCAAGGTCAATCAAATCATCTATATAAGTATCGGATATATTAACATTAGAAACATCACAAATCCCAGCACTAAAGGTGATTTGAATTCTATTATCATTAAAAATATATAATTTATTTCGAACTAATGATAAAATCCTTTTTACAATAATAGAAGCATCGTATTTGTTTGAATTTGGAAATATAATCAAAAATTCCTCTCCTCCATATCGAGAAAGTAAATCATAATCTCTAATATTTAATTTGATATCATTTGCAAATTCTTTTAATACAAAATCACCAGCCAGATGTCCATGAGTATCATTAACATTTTTAAATAAGTCAATATCTAAAATAGCAATTGAAAAAATATTACCATCTCTTTTATATTGACTATAGAGTTTTCTTAATCTTTCAAATGCATATCTTCTATTATAGATATTTGTAAGAGAATCTTTAATAGATATATTTTTAATTTCTTCTTCTAATTTTTTTCGTTTGGTTATATCAAGATGAACTCCAAACATTTTAAGAGGTTTACCATCTTTGTCCCATTTAATAACTTTTCCTCTATCCAATACCCATACAGTTTCACCGTTTTTATGTTTCATTCTTGCTTCACATTCATAATAAGGAAGTTCATTTCTAAAATGTTTGTTTAATATTGTGTTTGATTCTTCTAAATCCTCTTTATATACATATTTTATCCAAGTATTTATATCAATGGGTTCCAATTCTTCTAATGTATAACCTATTATTTGTGCCCATCTTTGATTAAAAATAGTTTCTCCAGTTTGTACATTCCATTCCCAAGTACCCATATTGGTACCTTCTATTATATTTTTTAATTTTGTTTGTTCTTTTTTTAATTTTGCTTGTTCTTTTTTTAATTTTGAATAGAATAAATTTTTAGTATAAGCATTAGATATTATTCCAGATATTATTCTTAATATTTCTACTTCTTTTAATTTCCAAACTCTATTTTTAAAACATTGGTCAAAACCTATAAAACCTTGAACTCTATCATCTATAAATAAGGCTATAGAAAGTAATGATTTAACATTTTGAGGTTTTAATATATTTTGTATATCTATTTCTAATGTATTTATATCTGAGGTATTTATTATATTATCTTTTAACATGCGTTTTTTCCAAGATGGAATTAAGTCATGAGGTATAGATTGTAATTTATGCATCTGTGGTTTTATACCATTATTACACCATTCATATTTATTACTACAAGTATTTTCATCTTCATTAATAAATATATAAACTCTACTTACTTTGTAATATTTTCCAAGTAATCGCATTACAGAATTCATTTGATCATCAAAGTCATGTAAATTCGTAAATTTTAATGCGATATTTGATAATAGACTAAGATTATTCATAAAAACACATCCTAATTTTATAATAAAAAAATATTGTCTTTTAAAAAAAAATACCCATAATTTTTTATTTTATATATTTTTATTATGTATTTTGTAGTTAAAATCATAATTTTAAGAAAAACATATAATAATATATGATAAAAAATTTTAAGAAAAGTGAATTTAATTAAAAAATAGGATGCTAAGGTGAGTTGAATGTATTATAGGACAACAAAAAAGAGGCTGTTAATTCAATAAAAACAGCCTCTTTAGAGATATTTTAATATTTATTTTTCTAATTTCGAAAGTTCTACAGCTAGTTTAGCACCTAATCTAGCGTTATTGTAAACTAATTCTATATTAGCATCTAAACTTTTTCCTTTTGTTATATCTTTGATTTTAGATAGTAAAAATGGTGTGCTTTCTTTTCCTTTGATACCTTTTTCTTCAGCTTCTTTAACAGCATCATTTATTGTATTTGTTATTTCATCATAATCCATAGAAAATTCTTCTGGTATTGGATTTGCAACAACTACACCACCATTTAATTCTAAATCCCATTTAGCTTTTAAAGCTTTTGCTAATTCTTCTTCGCTATCAACTCTATAATCAACATCAAATCCGCTTTTTATAGTATAGAATGCAGGTAATTCTTTAGTTTTGTATCCAACAACAGGAACACCATTTGTTTCAAGATATTCTAATGTAAGACCTATATCTAATATTGATTTAGCTCCAGCACAAACAACTGCTACATCTGTTTTTGATAATTCTTCTAAATCTGCTGATATATCAAATGTTTGTTGTGCTCCTCGATGAACTCCACCGATACCACCAGTAGCAAATATTTTAATACCTGCTAGACTAGCACCTATCATAGTTGAAGCAACTGTTGTAGCGCCATCTAATTTTTTTGAAATTATAAAAGGTAAGTCTCTTCTCGATGCTTTTACAACATTATCACTTTTTCCTAAATGATCAATTTCTTCTTTTGTAAGACCTACTTTTATAATACCATCTAATATAGCTATTGTAGCTGGTATTGCACCATTTTCTCTTATTATAGACTCAACTTTAAGTGCAGTTTCAACATTTTTAGGATATGGCATACCATGTGATATTATAGTAGATTCTAATGCTACAACAGGTTTATTTGCTTTTAAAGCTTCTTTAACTTCTTCTTTTATGTGAATGTAATTTTCTAATTTCATATTTTTAGCTCCTTCATTATTTTTAAAATATTTTCATAAGATAAATTAGGGTTAATAGTGTCTTCGTGACTTATAGCCATTATAGCTGCACCCATGCAGAATTTTGCACTTTCTTCGATATTATAGTTTTGTAAAAAAGTATATACAAGTCCAGCACTAAAAGCATCTCCAGCACCAGTTGCATTGACGACTTCAACATCTTTATTCTCCATAAAACCTTCATTATTTTCATCCAAATAATAAAGACCATCACCAGATAAACTTATAAATACTCTTTTTACACCTTGTGCTAAGAAATATTTTCCTGCCTTTTTTACATCTTCCTTAGTGTTTATTTTCATACCACTAAGAATTTCTGCTTCTATTTTATTAGGTTTTATAGTGTGGAATTTTCCAATTAATCTTTTTACTTTTTCAGCTTTTTTAGATGAAACAGTATCCAAAAAGAACTTAGTCTCACTATAATTATTTACAATGTAGTCCAGTATATGTTCTGGTAAATTAGTATCCAAAACGCATACTTTTGAATTTTTTATAACATGAGATTTATCACGTATAAATTCAATTGTCATTTTATCTATAACGTCCATATGTGCTATTGCAACTTTCATATCACCTTGTTCATCTAAGATTGATAAATAAGTTGAAGTCGATTCGTCTTGGAAGATTAAACTATCTTCCATATTAATTCCTGATATTCTAGCTTCTTCTAATATTTTATTACCATAAACATCATTGCCAAGTGCAGATATTAATTTAACTGGGATTTGAAGTTTAGAAATATTTTCGGCAATATTTCTACCAACACCACCAAGTGAAATTTTTACTCTACCAGGATTAGAATCATGTTCTTTTAGTACAAAATTAGGGAATCCTTGAATATCAATATTTGAACCACCAATAACACAAACATATCCTTGTTCTCTTAATATATAGCCTTTACCAACGATATAACCTTTTTTTAATAAATTAGTTATATGAACGGCTACAGAAGAACGAGTGATATTTAATTCTTCTGCTAATTCTTTTTGTGAAATAAGAGGATTTTGCTTAATTAAATCCAATAATTGTTTTTCTCTCTTGGTCATCAAATTAATCACCTTAACTTTTGTTTATTATTTAAACTTTTGTTTAATTAAATATTATCACAGATTATTTTTATTATCAAGTGCTTTTTTGTTTTGTTTATCTAAATACATCTTGTTGTCAGCATCTGCAATGAAATCATCTATATTAGGAATTTTGTTATCTAAATAAGAACTAATACCATAACTGATTATAATATTAAATGGTTTATTATTTTCTTTATTTATTTTATTTAATTTATTTTCAATTCTTTTTATAATTATTTCTGAATTTGTAAAATTACAATCAATAAATGTGATTAACATCTCATCTCCACCAAGCCTACTTGCAAAATCAGTATCTCTTATAGATTCTAATATTACATTTGATATAGTTTTGATAAGATAGTCACCTTCGTTATGTCCATAATTATCATTTATATATTTTAAATTATTGGCATCTATATAAGCGATACTAAGTTCGATTTGATTTCTTTTAGCCATTTCAAAATTTTTCTCTAAAAGAAGTAAACCAGTTCGTCTATTTAAAAGTCCTGTCATTTCATCTGTTGTTGCATAATATTCTAATTTATTTTGTGCCAAAATTTCGTCTGTCTTATCTACTAAATAACCCATTAATTTTGGCGGTTGATTATTTTCTTTTATATATTTACCTTTTAATATACTAAAATTTATAGTATTGTTTTTTAGACTATGTTTTACAAGTATTTTTTGAGGAACTCTACTTTTTTGCATATCATTTAATGAATTTAAAAGCATATCTTTATAATCATCATCAACAATGTCTAAATAATCATTAAGATCAATAGATACATCCATATGAGACAATCCAAGTATTATAGCTGTTTGGCTTTCAAAATAAATCATTTCTGTTTCCAAATCAACTTCCCAATAACCAAGGTGTGCTAGTTCTTTTATTTCAAATAATCTATTATTCATACCATCTAAATAATTTTTTGTCTCATTTAAGATTTTTTCTGCTTTTTTTCTATTTTTTATTTCTTCTCTTAATGCTTTATTTTTTGTATTAAGTTCTAAAGTTCTTGTATGAACTATATTTTCAAGATTTTCATTGAGACTTTCCATGCGTGCTAAATCATTTCTTCGTTCATTTACGGTTGAAGATATTAATATATTTAAGGTTGATATTTCAATCATAAATAGTTTGAGCATTACTATAGATTGAGTCATATTACCAGTATAAAAAATTCCTAATTCCAATTTTGTAAGAACTGTAGAAATTAAATAAATTAAAAAAACTATAATTGATGAATTATATAAATTAAATCTCATAGAAGGCCATAATATTAGTGCGATTATTATTATGGCAGCAGCAAAACTTATTGTTGGATTATGTTTTAATACAAGTAAAAATGCACAGAAGAATAATATATATATATGCATAATTATATGTTCAGTAAATTTGCCAGTATCGTAAAATGTTTTTTTTCGAGTAAGACTAAGAATTAGTGGTGTAATTAAAAGTATTGAATTTATGTCGAAAATAGAAAATCCAAATATGAAATAAATATTATCTAATGAAGTAGAGTTTAATTTTAAATCTATCACCATTATTTTTAGTATAGAAAACAACAAAGATGCAGTAACTACAGTAAAAAGATATCTAATAGAATTTTGTGGTGATTCAAACAAATTATTTCTATCTAAGTTAAACTTATCAAGAGTATTATTAATTATATAAATTTGAAGCATGTTAATAAATGTTAATAATAAAATGAAAAGAATTTTAAAATATATATTTTCTATAAAATTTAAACTGAAAAAATAAAAAATAAAATTAGCAAAAGATAAAGAATAAATATATTTTATTCCAAATGTCAAAATAATACCCAAAGCTACTCCTGTAGAAGGTAAAAAAGTGAAAACTAAATTATCAGAAAGGCTAAAGAATGTATTAATATTTAAACCTATTAAATATATACTAAAAACTATAATATTTTTTATTATAATTTCTTTTTTTAATTTCATAGTCATGAGAAACCTCCTAATTAAAGTATTATATATTAAATACCCCAATATAAACTTTGTATATAAACAAATATTAGCTTTTATAAAAATAAATATTTATTCAAGTTAATAAACTTATTTTCGATAAATATAATGGGACTAAAGGACTAATTGCTTTTTATTTAAAGTATTTTTGAATAAACTGTTTTATTTTTAATAATTTATTATTATAATAAATCGATGATAGTTTTATAAATCAATAAATATTAAAATAGATATATATAATTAAAATAAATATTAGTTTTGAAACAAAACTTATATATAGATATTGGTAATAAGTTTTTAATACAAGTATGTTTTTAGGAGGCATTTATGTTTACTCAACAAAATAAAGAAATTTTTGATGATCTTTATGAAGGTGTAGTTATGGTTGATAAATATAGAAATATTGTTTATTGGAATAAAAGTGCTCAAAGAATATTAGGTTATGAAAGAGAACAGGTTATTGAAAAGAAAACAAAGGACGGATATTTACTTCATTATAACAACAAAGGAGTTGCAGTTAAAGACTGTGATTGTCCACTTAATGTTGCAATGAATCAAAGAGAATATAGTAAAGGGGACTATCTTGTAAAGAATAAAACGGGAAAAGTAGTGCCTATAGAAGTTAAAGCATTTCCGATAATAAACAAGGGAAATTATGTTGTTGGAGCTGTAGAATTATTTAAAAATAAAAATGAAGTAATATTATCTTTAGAAGAATTGAATAATTTAAAAATGTTAAATTCAGTAGATGATGAAACTAAATTTATAAAAAGAACTCATTTAAAATCAACATTTAATGGAGTATTAACTCAAATAGATGAAGATAATATGGCTGGTGCTATAATGATAGAATTGTCTAATTTATATGAATCTCATAAAAAATACAAAAAAGATATAAAAAGAAGAATGATTTTACAAGCAGCATCAGCAGTAAAGAGAAATACAAACGAAGATAGCATAAAATTTAGATTTGACGAAGAGAAATTTCTAATAATATTAAAAAATACAAAACCAGTTTTAATCAATATGGTTAAAGAAAAATTAATAACAGCAATAGAAAATGCACTTATAAGAAATGGAATGAGTATATTAAAAATTAGAGCTTGTGGCGCATCTTTAATGTTATCAAAGACAGATAAAATTGACGATGTATTAAGAAATTTAGAAACAAAAATATTAAGAAAATCTGCCATGTGATTTATAATAAATAGCATTATGTTATAAAAAAAGGGGTTATCGCACTAAGGAAAAAAACAACAATATATTGTGTTTGTTTAAAATTTACAACACAGTATATTGTAGATAGGTTTCTTGGTTGGGTAGGTTCTTTTATTTTTTTATGTCAATATAAAGGTCTTGACAAATGTTTTCCTAAAATATATACTTAAGATAATTAAATGATAAATAAGGTGTGTTACTGAATTCAGGCATAAACCTATATAAAAGGCTACAGGCTTTTTGTATTTGTTTGTGTTTTTTTATTTTAAAATAAATTTTTAAAATTATTTAATTTTTATTTTATCTTAATTTATGGTATATAAAGAAGAGTCGTAAGATTTTAGGAGGGAGTTTTTTGAAAAATAATTTTAGAATACTAAAAGTACTTAATAATAATATAGTATTAGCTTATGATTTAGAAAATAAGTATGAAACTATATTAATAGGTAAAGGTATTGGTTTTTCAAAAAAAGAAAATAAAAAAACTTATATACCTTTAAATAAGATTCAAAAATCATTTGTGGCAGAAGATGAAAAGACCAAAAAAGAATATTTTAATATAGCTAAAAATATAGATGAAAGAATTATTGAAATAACTGAAAATATAATAATGGAAGCTGAAAAAAAATTAGGAAAATTAAATTCTCATATACATATAATATTAACTGATCATATAGCTTTTGCAATAGAAAGAGTTAAGATGGGTCTTAATATAAATAATCCATTTATAAATGAGATTGAAATATTATATAAGGATGAATTTTTAATAGCAAAAGATGGAGTGCAGATGATTAAATCAGAACTTGATATAGATTTAGGTTTTGGTGAAATTGGATTTATAGCAATGCATCTTCATTCTTCAAGAAACAATGTAAATGTTAAAGAAACTATGAAAAATACTAGGATATTAAATGAAATTATAGAAATAATAGAAATAAACTTGAATATTAAGTTTAACAAAAGTGAATATACTTATAAAAGACTTGTAAATCATATACAAGGGGCATTAGAAAGAATAAGGCTTGGTAAAAATGTCAATAATCCAATACTAAATAGTATAAAAGAAGATTTTAGGGAATCCTTTAAGATAATTAGAAAGATTCAAAAGAAGATAGAAGAAGAATATGAGCTTGAAGTTAGTGAACAGGAACTTGGATATATGGCAATCCATGTTGAAAGGCTTAAAATAAATAATTAGAAAATTTTTGATTTAACCTGGTAGGCAAAAATATACAATTATACGAATGTGAATAAAAAAATATTTAAAGTATTAAGTATTTTTAGTATCAATAAAATTTAATGATAAACTGAGTGTGTTACTAGTATAACTAGGCATAAACTCGCATAAGATAATGGCTTATACAAAGGTATTTAGCTTGTATTTTATCTTATGCTTGTTTATGCTTTTTTATTATACAAAATTTAGTTTGAATTTATTTATAATAAAAACTAAATTTATTAAAATTTTTACTTGTTTTATATTAAAATAAAGGGAGGAATTATAATGGCTAATGGATTTTTTTCTAAGGTTCAAAAACTAGGTAAAGCATTAATGTTACCAATCGCGGTAATGCCTGCTGCTGCACTTTTATTAAGATTTGGGGTATATTTTAATTTACCATTTGTATCAAAGGCTGGGGGAACTATATTTGATAATTTACCTATATTATTTGCGATAGGGGTTGCAATTGCATTTGCTAAAAATAATGCAGGAGCTGCTGGTCTTGCAGGTGCTGTTGGATATTTTACTTTAACATCGTGTGCAACATCTATAAATGATAAGATTGATATGGGTGTTTTAGCCGGGATGATAGCTGGTATATTAGCAGGTAATTTATATAACAAATATCATGATATTAAATTACCTGATTATTTGGGTTTCTTTGCTGGTAAACGTTTTGTTCCAATTATAACTTCATTTGCTGCAATAGCTTTAGGATTTGTATTTGGTTATGCATGGCCACCAATACAAGGAGCAATAGATGCAGCTGGTAATTGGTTAATAGGTGCTGGGGCTATGGGAAGATTTTCATTTGGATTCTTAAATAGATTGCTTATTCCTACAGGTCTTCATCATATTATAAATAATATTGTTTGGTTTGTATTTGGTGAATTTGGTGGAAAAACTGGGGATTTAAATAGATTCTTTGTTGGTGATCCTACTGCTGGTATGTTTATGACAGGATTTTTCCCAATAATGATGTTTGGTCTTCCAGCAGCTGCAATGGCTATGTATACAACTGCCAAAAAAGAAAATAAAAAGAAAGTCGGAGGTATGCTTGTATCTGTAGCATTTACATCATTTTTAACAGGAATTACAGAGCCAATTGAATTTATGTTTATGTTTATTGCACCGGTATTGTATTTAATTCATGCTATATTAACAGGTATATCTATGGCATTAACTTATGCTATGGGACTTAGACATGGATTTGGATTTTCAGCTGGATTAGTCGATTATGTTGTTAATTTTGATTTGGCATCTAAGCCAATTATGTTATTAGGAGTTTCAATTGCTTTTGGAGTTTTATATTATGTGATATTTGTTTTTGCTATAAAAACATTTGATATAAAAACACCTGGTAGAGAGGATGAAACAAAAGAAGATATTTCATTAGACAGTCAAGATGGGCTTGATTCATTAGCTACAAAATATGTTAATGCATTAGGTGGAAAATCTAATTTTGAAGATTTAGATTCTTGTATAACAAGACTTAGATTAACATTAAAAGATACATCTTTAGTTAGCGAAGAAGAATTAAAAAATCTAGGAGCTTCAGGAGTATTAAAAATAAATGATAAAAATATACAAGTAATAGTAGGTACAAAAGCTGAAAGACTTACTTCAAGAATGGCAAAAATTATATAGTTTTTTATATAAATTATATTTCAAGGTAGCTAATAATTTCTTAGCTATCTTGAATAATAAATCATTCATGTTTATTTTTATCTAAAGTATAAGTAGGAGTTGATATTTTGAATGCTATAATTAATGCTAAAATTATTTTAGAAGATAAGGTATTAGAAAATCACGTGATTATTTTTGAGGAATATATCAAAAATATAATTCCAATTTGTGAATTTGATAAAGATAAGTATGATGATATTAATATTATTGATATTAAAGGAAATTATTTATCTCCAGGTTTTATAGATTTGCATATACATGGAGCTTCTGGTTTTGATACTATGGATGCTACAAAAGAAGCGATAGATACAATATCAAAATCAATTTGTAAATATGGAACAACTTCATTTTTACCAACGACTATGACTATGCCAAAAGACAGGATTATAAATGCTTTAGAAAATATTAAAGCATATATGAAAAATGATTTTGTTGGAGCAAAAGTTATAGGTGCTCATATGGAAGGACCTTTTATAAATAAAAAGCATAAAGGTGCTCAAGATCCTACTTTTATAATAAAGCCTGATTATGAATTTATAAAACCATATTTGGATGTTATAAAAATAATCACATTAGCACCAGAGGAAGATAAAAACTTTGAATTTATAAAGACGCTAAAGCAAAATAGTAATATTGTTCTTAGTATGGGACATACAGATACTACATTTGAAACAGCTAAGGAAGCAATAGCAAATGGGGTATCTTATGCAACTCATACATTTAATGCAATGACAGGATTACATCATAGAAAGCCTGGTTGTGTAGGTGCGATACTTTCATCTAATATATATGCAGAACTTATAGCTGACAACATACATGTTCATAAAGGTTTGTATCAATTTGTTATAGATGCAAAGACTAAAGATAAAGTTGTTTTGGTAACAGATTCAATAAGAGCAACTTGCCTTAAAAAAGGTATGTATGAACTTGGTGGACAAAAAGTTAAGGTTGATGAGAGTTCTGCAAGGCTTGAAGACGATACTTTGGCTGGAAGTATATTAAGGTTGGATAAAGCGATAAAAAACATATATAATGAAACTAACTTATCAATATATGAAGTTATTAGGATGGTAAGTTTAAATCAAGCAAAAGCCATAAATGTACAAGATCAAATAGGGAGTATCAAAAAAGGGAAAAAAGCCGACTTAGTAGAATTAGATAAGGAGTTAAATGTATTATCTACTTTTATTGAAGGTAAAAAAATTTATGGGGGTAAGTAAATGAGAGTTATATGTGTTGATAATTACGAACAAATGAGTCAAAAGGCAGCAAGGATGGTTGCAAGTCAAACTATATTAAAACCAGATAGTGTACTTGGTTTGGCTACAGGTTCTACACCGCTTGGAATGTATAAGGAACTTATAAAAAGTTATGAAGCTGGTCATATTGATTTTGAAGAGATTGTAACTTTTAATCTTGATGAATATTATGATTTAGATAAGGAAAATGAACAAAGTTATGATTATTATATGAAGACGAATTTTTTTAATCATATAAATATCAAGAGTGAAAACACTAATATTCCAAATGGTAAAGCGAATGATATTTTTAAGGAAGCTATGAACTATGAAAGAAAGATAAGAAATGCTGGAGGTCTTGATTTACAAGTTCTTGGTATAGGTAGAAATGGTCATATAGGTTTTAATGAGCCTGATTTAAAGTTTGAGGCTTCGACTCATATGGTTAAATTAGATGAACAAACTATAAAAGATAATTCAAGGTTTTTTGATAATATAGAAGATGTACCAACTAAAGCAATATCAATGGGCGTTAAGACTATAATGCATGCTAAAAAAATCATACTTTTAGCTTCAGGTAAAGAAAAGGCAGATGCTATATATGAAGCTATATATGGAAAAATAACACCTAATTTGCCAGCGTCAGTATTACAATTACATCCTGATGTTGTGTTTATAGTTGATAAAGAGGCTAGTTCAAGATTAGATGTAGATAAAATAAATAAAGAATTTTTATAAATATAAAATATTTATAATTTAATATAAAAAATTTAAAATAAAATGTACTTGTTTAAATGATTATTAAAATTATAAAAAATTATATTAAAAAATAAGATAACTGTTTATAAAAAAGTTTTTATGTACTAGGAGGATTATTATGTTTAATTTTTTTAAAAATAAGAAAAATACAGTATTAAAAGCACCTTTTGAAGGTGAAGTAGTGGATATTACTAAGGTAGATGATCAAGTATTTTCAAGTAAAATGCTTGGAGATGGAGTTGCTATAATTCCTACATCAAATAAAGCATTAGCTCCTTGTGATGGAAAGATTACAAATATATTTCCAACAAATCATGCTTTTGGTATTGAAACTAAAGAAGGGCTTGAAATACTTGTTCATATAGGACTTGATACAGTTGAATTAAAGGGTGAGGGCTTTAAAAGACTGATTGAAGAAGGAACTACAGTTAAGGCAGGAGATGCTGTTATAGAGGTTGATTTTCAAGTTCTAAAATCAAACAAAAAAGATACAATAACACCTCTTGTCATAACTAATATGGATAAAATTAAAGAAATTAAAAAAGATTATTCCAATTTAGATGAGGTTATAAGTTTGCAGTTAAATTAATATAATAGACAAAGGGTTAAAAGCTTGGAGAATTCCAAGCTTTTTTTATTTAATGAAATAGAAATTTGTGTTATTTTATATTTAAAAGGAGGAGATATATTTTGATACATGATAGTATAATGAAATCTTATTTCGTAGATTTTGAAAATAAAAATATTATATTTAAATTGAAAATAAAAAATGTTAATCAAGAGCTTATATTTAAAAATTTTTTTGGTTATAAATTTGATAATGCTACATATTCTAATATAATACTAGATATTGAAGAAATTGAAATAGAAAGATTTATCCAAAGAAAAAAAGAATATATTAATGAAATATATGGTTTGGGTTTTCCTATTGAATTGCCAAAAGAATATGCAGATATGAAAAATATTGAAAAGGAAGAGCGTTTACAATTGTTTTTAAAAGATAATAAATATAAAATATATACTATATATGCATCATTAGGTCTTTGTGGTTTTGTTATATCAAAAAATATTGAATTAAAAAATGAAGAATATTAAATTGATAACACAAAATATTTTTGTGTTATTTTTTATTCATAATAATATTACTAAAAAAGGTTTTAAATTCTAAATAAAGGGAAATAATAAAAATGATTAAAATTTTTATTATGGAGGTTTGATATGGATTACAAAAATCTTGTATTTGCAGGTGGAGGAGTAAAAGGAATTGCTTATTTAGGTTCTTTAGAAGTTTTGGATAATAAAGATATTTTAAAAAATATAAAAAGAGTAGCAGGAACTTCAGCTGGTTCTATAACTGCATGCATAGTTAGTATGTATGATAATTATAGCGATATAAAAGCTGTAGCGGATAAGATAGATTATTCTAAAGTTCCATCCGATGAAGAACATTATGAAACTAAAAAGACGTCTAAGGGATTTATAAATGAGTTAGAACATCATGTATTAGAAAATCAATCAGTTGATAATATATTTAGATTATTAAAGGAGTATGGATGGTATTCTAGTTCTTATGTATATGGATTTTTAAGACAATCTATAGAAGATAGATTCAAACAAAATAAAAAAGAATATACATTTAGGGATTTTAAAGAGAATAATATGAAGGATTTATATGTAATAGGAACAGATATGGTTAATAGATGTACAAGAGTGTTTTCATATGAAGAAACACCTGATATAGAAGTTGCTAAAGCTGTTAGAATATCAATGTCAATACCACTTTATTTTGAATCAGAAATATCAGATTATAAAAATTTAAAAAATATAGTTTTTAGTGATGGTGGAGTTATGAGAAACTATCCTGTTAATTTATTTGATAAAGAAGAATACGAAATAAATTCTAAATTAGATGCAACTGGTAGAAATGAAGAAACATTAGGATTTAATCTTCATAGTCAAAAAGAGCCTAAAGAAATATCTAATATAGTAGAATATATAGAAAATTTATTTGATGCATTACTTTCAGTTCAAACCGATATGTTAATGAACAATGAAGAAGATATGAAAAGAACTATCAATATAAATACTTTCAATATAAAATCAACTGATTTTAATATTAAAGTAAATGATGAAAAATATAATAAATTATTTAATTCAGGTAAAGAATCGACTCAAAAATATCTTTCAAATGTGCATGTTATGAATTGATTTTTGGAGATTAAAAATATAAAAGACATTGTTATATGTTGGGAAATAAATATGTTTTAATAAATTATTTATAGTAAATTATAATTTTATTTTTAAATTATAAAGAATATTGACAAAATAAAAAAAATAAGTATACTATAATTATAAATTAATAACATTCATTGTTTGACCAACGTTAAAAGGTTAGTCGGCTTTTAAAGCTGCAAAGGTTTTGACACGATATTTCAATCGTCCTTATATTCATATTAGGGACGATTTTTTTATTTAAAAATTTTTATTAGGATTGTTTTTTTATTAGGATTAAAATTAAAAAAAGGAGAGATAATTAATGAACATAGTATCAATGATAGACCATACTATTTTAAAGCCTGATACTACAAAAGATCAGGTAAAAAAGATTTGTGATGAAGCTAAAGAATATGGTTGTATGTCTGTTTGTGTAAACACATATTATACTAAATTCGTAAGCGAACAATTAGAAGGTTCAGATGTTAAGGTTTGTTCTGTTGTAGGATTCCCTCTAGGAGCAATGGATACTGAATCTAAGGCTTTTGAAACTAAGCAAGCTGTTAAATTAGGTGCAGATGAAATTGACATGGTTATAAACGTAGGTGCTTTAAAAGATAAGGACTATGACTATGTATTAAATGATATAAAAGCAGTAGTAGAAGCTTCTGGTTCTAAATTAGTTAAAGTTATATTAGAAAATTGTTTATTAACTAAAGAAGAAATAGTTAAAGCTTGTGAATTATCAAAAGAAGCTAAGGCTGATTTTGTTAAGACTTCTACTGGATTCTCAACTGGTGGAGCAACTGTTGAAGATCTTAGATTAATGAGAGAAACAGTTGGACCAGAAATGGGAGTTAAGGCTTCAGGTGGAGTTAGAACTTTAGAAGATGCTAAAGCAGTTATTGAAGCAGGAGCTAACAGAATTGGTGCTTCTGCAACAGTATCAATAGCTAAGGGTCTTAACGATTCAAACTCAGATTATTAGGATTTTATTAGGATTAAGGGGTTATTTTGCTTGGGAACTTTGTTTCCAAGCTTTTTTTTATGACAAGAAACAAAATATAGTAATTATATTGTTTAATGACAATAAATAAAATTTATGCTATATTTATTTTTGAAATATTATGTATAAATAAAAGTAAAAAATTAAAAAACTAAAAAGGAGTTTAATAAAATATGAAATTAGAAGGAGTGTCACGAAATGACGAAAGTAATAAAAAATTTTTTATTTTTAATGATTTTAATTTTAAGCATATCTACAATACACAAAAATTACATAAAAGATTATGAAATAGAATTTACAAATAATCATATAAAAAGAGCTGTGATAAAGGAATTAGGAAAGAAAAATAGATATGATGAAAAGATATTAAAGTCTGAATTAGATAAAATTTATAAAATTGATATAGGAAATATTAATAAAGGAAATTTGGGTGAAGAAGCTTTAATAAAAGATTTTTCGATTTTGAGTAATATGAAGAATATAGAGTATTTAAATTTGTCTGATTGTAATATAAGGAATATAGAATCAATGCCAACATTAGATAATTTAAAAATATTATATTTAAACAACAATAAGATAGAAAATATAGATTCATTATTAAAATTTAAGAATTTAGAAGTTCTTTGTTTAGATAATAATAATATAAAAGATATATCTGGGATATCAAAATTAAAAGATTTAAAACAATTATATATAGCAAATAATGATATCAAAAACATAGAGGAAATAAATAAATTAGATAAAGTTGAAATCTTAGATATATCCAATATGGAAATTGTAGAAGAACAAATTATAAATAAAAATGTAAAAAAATATTTAAATAATAAAGATGATATAATTTATTCCAAGAGAATACCTATAGAGTATGATTTATATTCTAATAAAAATATTTTAGTAGAACAAAAAAATATAAAAAAAGAAAATCGTAATTATTTTAAAGAGCATAAGGTTAGAATTGATGGTATTAATATCGAGTATCAAAAAGAATATGATAGATTTTTGGATAAAGACAAATATAATAGAGTATCTAAAATAAAAGGAACAATTAGTGAAGATTTTAAAAATATGAATTTATATAAAATAAGTAATATGAGAGGAAATTATATAGATTATGATAAAGTTATAATTGTATTACAAGATGGAAAGGTAAATATAATTTAAAGATAAATAGGTATTTTTGAGATTTTATAAAATGGATTTTGAGAGTTTAAGGATGTATTAGGTTTTTTAGTTTATATGAAATTAGAAGGAACTTCACGAAATGAAGAAAATAATAAAAAATTTTTTATTTTTAATGATTTTAATTTTAAGCATATCTATAATACACAAAAATTACACAAAGGATTACGAAATAAAATTTACAAATAATCATATAAAAAGAGCGGTGATAAAGGAATTAGGAAAGAAAAATAGATATGATGAAAAGATATTAAAATCTGAATTAGATAGTATAAAGAGACTTGATTTAGATCTTGATATAATAGGTTATCATAATGTAATAGATGATTTTAGTGATTTAAGCAATTTAAAAATATATATATTAAATAAAGAAAATAAGGATAGAAATTATATATTAAACAATATAAATGAAGAAAGTTATTTTTACAAAAAAGATATAAAGGTGGATGTATTTAATGGTTCTATTATGCAGAGTGAAATAAAAACATCGAATAATGGTAATGAATTAGATATAAATATTGAAACGAGTAGCAATGATAATAAAAGTAAGGAAGTATATTGTATTTACTTAAAGAAAGTAGATGATAATATGTATATAAAAAATTTATAGGTTATTATCAGCGTTCTTAGAGATTTGAAGATGATATTTTTGTTAGATAAAACTTTTTATTATTATTTAAAAATTTTTTATTTTTGCGAAAAATGTAGTATATATCTACTATATTTTTTGTTTTCTTGATTAGAATTAGTTTATATTATATAATAAAACTTGGACTATAGAGAATTATGCTAAAGGTGGTTGTAAAAAGCGACCTTTTTTTATGTGAAGAATAAATTTAAAGTGGGACATTAATATATAGAAGTAATAGATTAATCGAGAGGATGTTTAGTATGTGCAATTGGAAAGAGAAAGTATCTAATTTAAAAGATGCTGTTTTAGTTTTAGAAAATGAATCTATAAAATTAAGAGATAAGATGGACGTAAGTGATATTGATTTAAAGGATGAAAGAAATAAATTATATTTTTTAAAGGATAAATCTTTAAAACTATTATTTAAAACTTCTTATATGAGTCTTAATGGATATTATGATCAAATAATTGATTCTAATATAACAAAGATTTATTCATATTCATGCTTAGGAGATGAGATTCTATCTGCGAAAAATATTTTTAGAAAGAAAACTTCTAAAATAGGTGATATTAAAGGTAAGATAGAAGCGAAAGAATTAGATATAAATATGACTTTAGATGAGGCAATCAAACTAGTTAAAGAAGTATGTCATATAAATGATGAACTTAAATTAGACCAAAAAGAATTTAAAAATAGAATCAAGCAGATAAGAGAATACAAAAAAAATCCTTTATCAAAGAAAATTGAAGTAGAAGTTTGCGAGATAAAAGGTGATACTAAAGAAGTATTAAGAACTAACAATGAAATAAAAGAAGAAATAAAAATAGAAGAAACTAGTGAAATTAAAGTAGATTCACAAAAAGAACTTAAAGAAGAAGTGGTTAAGGATTCTTGTGATTTTGAGGTTGCAGAAACTAAATTAGTAGAAATTGATAGAATAAGACTTAGTGATGAACAAGAAGTATTAAAAGAAAAATTAGCTCAAGATATAGTTAAATATCAAAATGAAATAGAAGAAAAAGTAGCTAAAAACAAAAGAACTGTTAAAGAAATGGCTATAAATGTTGAAAAAGATAAAGAAGGTAGAAAAGTAGTATATAGATTAAGAGATGAAAAAGTACATAAATTCTTTGCTTTTGAAAATCTTGATTTAAGTAAGATACATGTAAATATAGCTAAATAATATTGGATTAAATTAACAAATATTATATTATTTAAAAATGGTTAAAAAATAGAGGTTGTCATATTGAGTAAATTGCTTGATATGACAACCTCTTTGTTATTTATATATAATGATATTATACTTCTTTTGGAATTACTATATTCAATTTATTTTTAGCAATTTTAAATTCACATGGGAAGAATCCACCATGTTCACCATCTAGGTCTAAAATCAAATCCTCATTATTAATACATTCAACTTTAAGATAATCTGTTTGAAAATATAAAACATTACTATCGTTTATATGTTCACCTGAAAAAAGCTTAAAAAATACAGATGCAGCACTTATAATAAAGGATTTTTTTATTATACAGACATCAAAAAGCCCATCATCCAAAGATGCTTTTGGAGCCATATTAGTAAATCCACCTGCATTTGTTGTATTTAATACCAAAAATAAATAAGCATCCAAATCAAATTCTTTTTCTTTAGTTTTGAATCTAAATTTAAGATCTTTAAATAATTGTTTAGGAACTTCGCTAATTCCATGTGCATAATAGGCTAGGCTACCAAGCATTGATTTATATTGCTTTGGTGTAGTTATGGCAATATCAGCAAGAAGTCCAGCTGCTGCAACATTTATAAAATATTTTGAATTTGCCATACATAAATCTATATTTTGAACTTTAAAATCTTTTATAAGTTCATACAACTTATCTTCTTCTTTTGGTATTTTCAAATAATTACCAAAGTCATTAACAGTTCCAGCAGGGATTATAAGTATAGGAACTTTAATATCATTCATTGCCATTTTATTTATGATATTATGAATAGTGCCATCTCCTCCAACTGCGATATAAATGTCATAAAAATCCGTATTTTCTGTTATTGCAGTATTCAAATCTAAATTATCATCTATTTCATATGATTTAACATTGTGAAGTACATTATTTAATATTAATTTACCTAGTATAGATTCGAATTTTTTTAAAAAAGCACCTGTACCTGACTTAGGATTAAAAATAATTTTTGCATTCATATATATAACTCCCTTATGTTTTTAATAAAATTTAATTTATATAAAATTTGCTTAAAACGATATATAATAAGTAATTGGTATTTAGTTCATTTTAACATCAAAATTAAAATATTGTTATAAAAGATTTTTATAATATTATTATTTCAATTTAAAATAGAATTAAATATTTTTTTAGGGGTAGATATATTTTGGAATGTATATTTACTTGAAATAAGGATTGAAAAAACAAAGGGAATAAAGAACAAAGGAGGATGAACATTGGTTAAAGATGTAGACTTAAAGGAGTTAAAACAACAATTAGATTATTTAAAAATCTTATCAAATCAATATCCAAACATTAGTAGTGTTTCAAGTGAAATAATTAATTTAAAGGCAATATTAAATTTGCCAAAGGGGACAGAACATTTTCTTACTGATATTCATGGAGAATATGAATCATTTAGTCATGTTTTAAGAAATGCCTCTGGGGTTTTGAAATTAAAAATTGATGACATATTTAAGGATATGTGTGAAGAAGAGAAAAAAAAGCTTGCAACTTTGCTTTATTATCCAGAACGAAAGATAGAGATGATAAAAAAAGAAAATGAAAATACAATATCTTGGTATGAAAGAAAATTAGATCAACTTATCAGATTATGCAGAGTTGTATCATCTAAATACTCAAGATCAAAGGTTAGAAAAGCGTTACCAAAAGACTTCTCATATATAATAGAAGAATTACTTCATGAAGAACCAGATAGATTAAATAAAAAAAATTATTATAATGAAATAATAAAAACTATAATTGATATAAATAGAGCAGATGAATTTATAATAGAGATTTGTAAGCTTATACAAAGATTAGCTATAGACAGGCTACATATTGTAGGTGATATTTATGATAGAGGCCCAGGTGCACATATTATAATGGATGATATTATAAAACATCATAGTGTAGATATACAATGGGGAAATCATGATATTCTTTGGATGGGAGCAGCTTCAGGTTCTATTCCTTGTATTTGTAACGTAATACGAATATGTATGAGATATGCAAATTTAGAAACTTTAGAAGAAGGTTATGCAATTAATTTGCTTCCACTTGCAAGATTTGCAATGGAACAATATGCTAAGGATTCTTGTGATAAATTTATGCCAAAAGTTTCAGAAGAGATCATAAGTAGGAAAGATAGAGTATTAATAGCAAAGATGCATAAAGCAATATCAATAATTCAATTTAAAGCTGAAGGACAGGCTATATTAAACAATAAAGAATATGATATGGACGATAGATTGCTTTTGGATAAGATTGATTTAGAAAATAAAAGTATAAAGATAAATAACAAAGAATATGAACTTGAAGATGTTAATTTTCCAACTTTGGATGCAAAAAATCCATATAAATTCAGTAAGGAAGAAGAAGAGTTAATGGAAAAATTAAAAGCTTATTTTTTAAACAGTGAAAAATTTCAAAGACATATTAAATTTTTATTTTCAAATGGTAGTATATATTTAAAATTTAATAAAAATCTTATGTATCATGCTTGTATACCTATGAATGAAGATGGTAGTTTTAGAAATGTTAAAATTGGTGAACATAAATATAAAGGAAAATCACTTCTCGATAAGATGGATAAATTAGCAAGAGAAGAGTATTTTCTTAAGGACTATGAACGTGAAGATGCTTTTGGTAGTGATTTTATGTGGTATTTATGGTGTAACAAGAATTCACCTCTTTTTGGTAAAGATAGAATGACAACTTTTGAAAGATATTTTGTGAATGAGAAAGAACTTCATAAAGAAAAGAAAGATCCGTATTTTAATTTTAGAGAAAAAGAAGAAATATGTGATATGATAATTGAAGAATTTGAGCTTTCAAAAGAGTATTCTCACATTGTAAATGGACATGTACCTGTAAAAGTTAAAAATGGAGAAAGTCCAATAAAAGGAAATGGAAAACTATTAGTCATTGATGGTGGTTTTTCAAAGGCTTATCAAAAAGAAACTGGAATAGCTGGGTATACGCTTATATATAATTCTTATGGACTTAGATTAGCATCTCACGAGCCTTTTATATCAACAGAATATGCAATAAAACATGAACAGGATATAGTTTCGACTCTTAAGGTATTAGAAAAAATTCAAAGGAAATATGTTAAAGATACAGACATTGGAAAAGAACTTGATTCTCAGATTAAATTATTAAATAATTTATTAATAGCATATAGAAAAGGTCTTATAAAAGAAAAGCTATAATAAAGATTTATAATTAATAAATTCTTTGTTTGAAATAAATACATTTAAAATATATAATTAAATATAAGATATTTTTATAAATTGCAGTAATATGGGGTGGGGTTTATGAGGTTATTGCCACTAAATGCAATATTAGAAGGTAGTTATTTGGGGAAAAGTATATATAATGAATTTGGGAATGTATTATTAAGAGAAAATGAAAAGCTTACCCAAAGTAGAATTAATAATCTTAGATTAAATGGATTTTCAGCTGTTTATGTAAAAGATGAATATTCAGATGAAATAATAGAAGATATAATAAAACCAGAAATAAAAACTAGAGCTAGAATGAATTTAGTAAATACATTTAAAACAATTGCTAATTTAGATGATTCAAAAGATATAAATGCAAAAAAATTAAATAATCAAATAAAAAATTTATCTAAGGTGGCACATGATATAGTTGATGAACTTTTTTACGAAAAAGATTTGATGGTGAATTTGGTAGATATAAAATCAGCAGATAATTATACTTATATGCATAGTTTGAGTGTTGGAATATTATCTTTAGTCACAGCAATTTCTATGGGTTTTAATAAATATGATTTGTATGACATATCAACAGGAGCACTACTACATGATGTTGGAAAGATATTTGTACCAAATGAAATACTAAATAAAAAAGATAAGTTAACAAAAGAAGAATATGAAATTGTTAGAAAGCATCCTAAATTAGGTTTTGATTATCTTACAAAGAATACAAATTTAAATTCGAATATAAGAAGAATCGTACTTGAGCATCACGAAAATGAGGATGGAAAAGGATATCCAAATCAAAAGAAATCAAATGAAGTACATGAATATTCAAAAATAGTTGCAATTGCGGATGTATATGATGCTTTAACATCAAATAGACCATATCGATATGGAATGCTACCAAATCAAGCAATAGAATATATGATGACTCTTTCTGGAACTAAATTTGATTGTCTTTTAATAGATAGTTTTATTAAAAAAATTGTTCCTTATCCTGTAGGAACTATCATAAAGCTTAGTAATAATAAAATCGGGAAGGTTATAGAGATAAATAAAAAATACCCATTAAGACCAAAAATACAAATAATAAAAGAAAAATTTTTGACAAATGAAATAATAGATCTTTTATCGTCGAAGTCTATGAATATAATAATAAAGGATGTTGTCTATAATATATAGATAACATTTTTTTTTAAGGTTCTTTGTCAAATGGTGCTAGTAAAGATTTTGTTCTTTGTCAAATGGTGTTGGTGAAGAAATTTAGCAAGAAAATAATGTGATTTTTTAAGGTAGTATTAAAATGAAAAAAACTCATTTTCATACTACCTTTATTTTATTTAATGTTTAAATTTTTCTTTAAAATCATTTTGGATTTCTAGTAATTTATTAGTTCCATCTATTCTTTCTTGTCTAGCTTTTTCTTCTATTTGTTTTGTTTCTTCAATTCCTTTAGTTATAGTTTCCCAAGTTTTTGTTAGTGTTTCTATTTTTATTGAAGAACCAGAAGATAATTCTGCGATTGTTTTTGATTGCATTGCTGTATTTTGTGCATTTTTCATAAGTAACTCATTAGTTTTTTGATCTAATGCAGCTAGTGCATCAGCTTGATTTTTTTGTCTTTTTAGAGTAATTGCTTGAATAAGACTTTGTTTAAATACAGGTATAGTAACTATAAATGCTGAATTTATTTTTCTAACAAGATTATAATTACCTTTTTGAATAACTTTTATTTGTGGCATTGTCTGAAGTGATACATTTTTAGCTAACTCTAAATCAAATACTCTTTGACCTATTATATCTTTGACTTCATTTGCTCTTTGTAATTTTATATCCTTTAATTCGTCAGTACTTGAATTTAATGATTGTATTTCATTATCTATTCTTTGAACTAATAAATCTCCAGCTAATATATGTTTTTGTAATACTTTAAAATATTCCATATTTTTTACTAACATTTCTTCTAATGTATTGTTTGATTTTTTTATTTCATTTTCATATTCTTTTAATTTTACATATACACTATCCATTTGAGTTCCCATTGTATTGTATTTATTAAATAATTGTTCAATAGAATTTTTTGTTTTATTAAAAATTTTACTTAGTAGACTAGGTTTTTTTTCAGCAAAATCATCTGCATCAAATTTATCCATAATTTTATTTAATTCTAAAAGTAATGATGAAGAGCTTTCGATATTCGTACTTTTTATATTATCCAAGATTCTATCTGCAAATTTTGATATTTCATTTGCTGTTTCACTACCAAAAGACATAACATTTTCAACATTTGATAAATCAACTTGATTTGCAAGTACTTCAATTTCTTTAGATGCCTTTATTTCATTTGTAACATCTTGTTCAATTTCAACTATGCTTCTGTCATCCTTGTTTAAATCAATTATATCGCTCATAAATTCACTTCCTTTTATTTTTTATTAGATTAGAAAAAATCACTATTAAAGAAATTTTTAAAAAAGGATTTTTTCTTTTTAGTATTAGATAGATTTTTAAATGAATAATCATGTTTAAAATCTTCTAATTTAAATGTTGTAAAATAATTTGTATTTATTATATGTTCTATATTATTATATCCAGTTGGAGTTATTATAATAATGTCAAAACCATAAAGATATAAAAAAGCTATTATTATACTATCGACTAAATTAAACATCTCTTCTTTTGAATCATAAATCATTAATTTAGGTATATAAAATGGATAATCATATTTTTGTATCAAAGATATGATTTTTTTATCTAAATTAAGTATAGTAAGTAAGATTCTCTTTCTTAATTTTAAATCCATATCTCTTTTTAAAATATCTTTTTCATATATTTCATTTATTTTATCAATAATATTATTTTGAATACTATTTGATAGATGATTATAATTATAAAGATTATGTTTAAATAGATTTTCTCTTATTATATTCATATTTGCATCAAATGCATTTCCAATAATATATTCGTTTCCAGAAGAATATTTAATATTATTAAAAGGTATATCATCATAAAAAATTGTATTTTTTAAATTTATAATATTTAATATATCGTTATTATAAGATGTTAAATCTTCTTTGACCCCACTTATTTTTGCAAATATATTTGGAATATAGATATTTTTTTGATTGTATTTAAAACCATCTCTTATTCTTGCATCTTCCTTTAAAAGGATATTTAATTCATCATAAGTTGTTTTTAGAGAAAGTGGTATTACATTATGTTTTTCAAATTGCCAAGGTCTAAACATATTTGTCTCTTCATTAAACAAAATTTCTTTAATTTCTTGATGTGCTTTAAAGGCATGAGTTTCTTCTCTTTTAAATATTTCTTCTTTTGGATAGTTTAATAAATTCACTTCTCTATCATATTCTTTTAAATAAGATGATTTTTTTATAAATTCAAATTCCAAATCGTTAATAGGATTTATATAAATCATATCAAATCCTATTTTTGAAAGGTAATATATAAAATAAGCTTCATGTTTTTTTATATTTCCAAAATAAATAGCTTTTGGATTGTGGATTTTATAATCTGTTTTTTGATATAAATTAAATCCATATGTTTTAATCCAATATATGAATTTTAATAAGAAGTTTTTCATCATATTTATATTGGAATTTTCATTTTTTATATATTCATTTATTATTTCTAAAAAAGATAGATAAAGAGTATTAAATATAAGTTCGTCTTTTGTATTTAAATATTTTATCAAAATTTCTTTAATACTGCTAAGATTATTAAAATCCATGTATTTATCAAATAAATTCTTTAGATTGTTAAGCTCAATATTGTTTGGAAGTTCAATTTTATTATCAAAGATTACATAAGCTAAATTAGAATAGCTTAAATTATCTTTAAGAAGGTGTAAAGCGTTTGAATAATCAACTTTATTTTCTTCTGCCTTTATAACTCTTATAAAATAATTGGATATTAATACATCTTTATTAAATATATATTCGCTTCTGTTTTTTAATTCCAAAAATATATCTTTTTTAAAATCAAAAGAATTCTTGTAACTGTTTTGAATTCTAGTTTTAAAGATATTATTTTCTGCTACCAAAGCTGTATTTTTTAAATTCAAATCTTTGATATCATTTTGCTTATTATCTTTGATTTTATTTCTTTTTATTCTATCCAAAGACATATTTATATTATTATTATTATTATTATTATTATTATTATTATTGCTAGTTTCAATATTAGATTGTGTATTATTAGTAGTTTTTAAATCATTTTGAACATGAATATTTTTAAGAGTATTTTGTTTTGAATTGTTTAAATTTGTATCAAATATTTCATTTTCTATATCTTTGAAAATATTATAAAAATTTATATCATGATTTTTATTTTCTATTAATATAGAATGTAAATCAAAATCTGAAAGTTTTAAATCTTTTGCATCATTAAAATATAATATATCATTTTCGAGTAAACATAAAAGATAGATAAAATACTCTTGATATTTAGTATGATTTAAAAAAATTATTTTGGAAGGATGATTTAAATTTTTATGTTTTAAATCATGTTCATAATCTATTTTTTTAAACCAATAAATTATATGGGCTAAGAAATTAATATAAATAGTTTTGCTTAGATGTTTATGATTTTTTATAAATAATAAAAGTACTGTTCTTAAATGAAGCTCTATATTATCTATATTCATAATATTTTTTATATCCTTAGCTATATCTGTTACTTTATCTAATGATGAATAATTGTCATCTATTTTTTCTTTTAAAAAAGAAACTACATCCATTGGGATTTTATTATCCAAATTATAAATTATTTTATATTCTAAATTTCTAATTTTTAATCTATATATAAAATCTTTTAGTAATTTTTTTAAATGTTCCTTATCGTTAAAACCAATATATCTAAGCAGATATACTCCAGTTTTTTTAGTTTTTTTGGGTCTTTTACTTTGTTCTAAAAATATATCTGCAAATATATTTTTACTATCTAAAAATTCAACTGCCATAAAAATTCCTCCAAATCTTAAAAGGTAAAAGAATTATATTTATTTTATTTTAAAACAGACAAAAAAGAAAGGTTTAAATATTTAAAGTTTTTTTAATTTGTTTTTATTTAGTTTTTAGTATATTAACTAAAAAAGTTCTTTTTAATATTTTATACCACAAATATTAAAAAGAACTTTAATTATTTTAGATCAAAAAATTCATCTATTATTTTTTCGCAAAGACGTTTTTGGGCATGAGCTTGTGCGCTTAACATTATTACTATTAAAAATAATTCAGCTAAGGTTTTTTCCTTTTTATCATTTTCCTCTATATTCTTAGTTTTTTCTTTTATTATATTATATTTTTTAGTTATATCATTTTCGAAGTTTTCAAATGTAACTTTTTTTAAGTCTGAGAATATAGAGTAGATATCTTCCAAAGGAATCAAATCATCTTCAGTTGTAGACATATCATTTAATACTGGTTCAATTAGACTTTTTATATCATCTAATGAAAGTATTTGTTTTAGATAATAAACAATAAGCATTAAAATCATATGGTCTTTAGAGTATTTTTTCTTATTAGGAGACATTAGGAGCCCTTGTTTGGTGTAATTATTAATCATTGTTTTTGTAAGAATTTTTTCTTTTTCATTTCTTTTTAGATGTGAAAGTTTATCATCCATAAAAGAAGTTACTTGTTCCATATAAAGATCCATATTGGGAATCTCTTTTAAATCTATGTTTTCATTTAGCGACATCTCGCTTATTATATTTAGTAATTTATTTAATTCCATCATACTCACCTCGTATTTATATTATATAGTATTAAAAACTACGTGTAAACATTTTGTAACTAAATAATATGGTTTGGTTAGAAAATAAGAGATAAACTAAGAAAATAGAAGAAAATTAATTAAAAAAAGCTTTAATAGGAATAAACGCCTATTGCAACTTTAAAAAACTGATGGTATTATATTGATAAATCAATAAGTGGTTTTAGAAACTACATAAACAAATATCGATATAGTCATAAAGTAGCATCTTTATAAAAATTGAAATAATTAATATGAATTTAAGGTAATTTTAATTTTTATTAATTATAATAAGTAGAGAAATATAATATTTTTTTAATCTATTTTGGGTAGATATATAAAGGTGTTATAGACTAATAATTAGGAGGATTATATGTTCGAATTCATTAACAATTTGCCTTTAGCAGTTGTGGCGTTAATACTTATGTCATATGTTGTTAGTAAGGCATCAGACAAATTAGGTGATGTATTACATATATTAGGGCTAAAGCTTAATATACCAACATCGGTTAGGGGAGCAACATTTGATGCTATAAGTTCATCATTCCCTGAATTTTCAACCGCAATGATAGCAGTTTTATTTTATGGTAAATTTTCAGATGTTGGATTACCAACAGTTTCAGGATCAGCAGTGTTTAATATTTTATTAATACCAATGGCAAGTATATTAGCTTATAAAGGTGTTAGTTTAACAGTTAAAGTTGATAAGAAGGTTACATTAAGAGATTCATTCTTTTATTTACTTTCAATAGGTGCATTGGCTATATTTACTTATTTAGGAAATTATAACTATATATCAGGTCTTATATTATTAGGAATATACACAATGTATATAGTTGTACTTTATTTACAAACTAAGAAATATAGATCAGATAAAGCAGCTTCGAATGAGGAAGATGAAGAAATTGAAGAAGATATGTCTTATTCTAAAATTATATTTTGGTCAGTGTTAACAATTGGAGCTATTTGGTTTAGTATTGATGCTATTATCCAATCAGCAATAGTTGTATCAGGCAGTTTAAATATTCCTGAGTTTATTGTTTCAGTAATTATATTAGCAGCTTGTACTTCTATACCAGATACACTTTTATCAGTTAAATCATCACGTAGAGGTGATGTTGATGGAGCTGTATCAAATGCGATTGGTTCTAATATATTTGATATCTGCGTTTGTTTAGGATTTCCAATGCTTTTAGCTGGGTCACAAGGTATGGAAGCTAATTTTACTCAAAATATTGGGGTTTTGGCATTCGTTGTATTATCAATGTTGACAACAGGTGGACTATTACTTAAAAAAGATGGAGTTCACAAGAAAGATGCTTATTTAATGCTTGGAGTTTATATACTGTTTATAGGTTATATAGGTGCAAAAGCTTTAGGTATAGTAATGTAATAACAATTTATTATAAAAAATTTAAAGGAGTGAATAATTCATGGCTATAAGTTTACAAAAAGGACAAAAGGTAGATTTAACAAAGACTAACCCAGGAATTAAAAATGTAATTGCAGGTTTAGGATGGGATACGAATAAGTATGATGGCGGACATGATTTTGACTTAGATACAGCAGCGTTTTTAGTTTCTGAAAGCGGAAAGGTATCTTCTGATGCTGACTTTGTATTTTATAATAATTTAAAACATCCATCGAATTCTGTTACTCATTTAGGAGATAATAGAACTGGAGAAGGTGAAGGCGATGATGAACAAATCAAAATAGAATTAGATAAAGTACCAGCAGAGGTTTCAAAGATTGCATTTACAGTTACAATCCATGATGCAACTGCTAGAAATCAAAATTTTGGTCAAGTAACTAATGCTTTTATAAGAATAGTAAATGAAGAAAATAATGAAGAGTTAATCAGATATGATTTATCAGAAGATTTCTCTGTTGAAACAGCAGTTGTTGTTGGAGAATTATATAGACATGGCGCAGAGTGGAAGTTTAGTGCAATAGGAAGTGGATTTGAAGGTGGACTTGGTGCTCTTTGTGGAAACTTTGGAATTAGTGTAGGTTAATAAATATAAAATATAGAAAAATTATTTTAAAATTCTTTATAAATGTTGAGTGATATCAACCATAATAAGTAGAGCAATTGCTCTACTTATTTTTAAAAATCAAATATTTTAAAAATTTAAAAGATATAAATAATAGGGAGGAATTATAATGGCTATAAATTTAGTAAAAGGACAAAAGATAAATCTATCAAAGGAAGACCCATCACTAAAAACAGCTCTTATAGGTCTTGGTTGGGATATTAAAAGATATGACGGAGGATATGATTTTGACTTAGATGCATCAGCGTTTTTAGTTGGAACTAATAATAAAGTTAATAATGATTATGACTTTATATTCTATAATAATTTAAAGCATCCTTCAGAATCAGTAATACATACAGGGGATAATAGAACTGGAGAAGGTGAAGGTGATGATGAACAAGTTATTATAGACTTTACTAAAGTTCCTGAAGATATAGGCAAGATTGCAATAACAGTTACAATTCATGATGCAAAAACAAGAGCTCAAAATTTTGGTCAAATAGCAAATGCTTTTGTAAGACTTGAAAATATGGATAGTTCTCAAGAAATATTAAGATATGATTTATCAGAAGATTTTTCTGTTGAAACAGCAATTGTTGTTTGTGAGATTTATAAAAACAATGGCGAGTGGAAATTTAGTGCAATAGGAAGTGGATTTGAAGGTGGTCTTGCTGCGCTTTGTAATAATTACGGACTGGATGTGCAGTAGATTATAAAAATTTAAGGGGGAATTAATATGGCTATAAATTTGACTAAAGGACAAAGAATAAGTCTTACCAAAGAAACTAATGGTCTTTCTAATTTAAGAATAGGTTTAGGCTGGGATCCAGCAGAACAAAAACAAGGATTTTTAGGTTCTTTATTAAAAGGAACTACTAATATAGATTGTGATGCATCAATTCTTATGCTAGATTCAAATGGAAAGATAAGAACAAAGGATAATGTAATTTATTTTGGAAATCTAAGAAGCTCTAATGAATCAGTTATTCACATGGGTGATAATTTAACTGGTGAAGGTGAAGGTGATGATGAACAAATATTAATTGATTTAAATAAAATCCCTTCTGATACAGAGAAACTAGTCTTTGTAGTAAATATTTATGATTGCAAGAAAAGAAATCAACATTTTGGAATGATAAAAAACGCATATATAAGAGTTATGGATTCTTCTAATAATAATGAACTTTTAAGATATAATTTAACAGATTCTTATTCAAATATGACAGCCTTAATGGTTGCTGAGATATATAGACATGACCAAGAATGGAAATTTGCTGCTGTTGGAGAAGGTACTAATGATGTATCTTTAAGTAATATTGTAAGAAAATTTAATTAATACAGATTTAAGATATATTTATATGGGGGCTGTCACATTAAGAAATTCAGCTACAATATACTGTGTTATCAAAAATAAACACAATATATCGTTGTATTTTCCTTAATGTGATAGTCTATTTATTTGCAAAACTAATTATTAATTGTTTAATACAAAGATTAGTATCAAATGATTAGTATTTAAATATTTTTTAGAAATTTAAATATTAATCATTTGGTATTAGTATTTTTATTGGACTACTAAAAAGTCAGAATTTTATTATATTTTGTATGTGAGTTTTAAAAAGGAGGACAAATATGAAGCTTTATGGTCATTTGACTAAGAAAAAAATGAGTGAAATTTTTTATAAAGAACCAAATTTCATAGATATGGATACTGATTTTGAAATCTTAAAATATTCTCTGGGAGCGACTCTTTATATACCAGCTGTCAAGACAGATTTTTATAGGTACATATTAGATTATAAAAACTTGCTTAGTGTAGTTTTATGTTTAGAAGATGCAATAAATGATTCGAGCTTAGATAGGGCGCAGGATAATTTGTTTTATAATCTAAAAAAATTAAGAGAAAATAAAACAAAATCAATACCTAAAATTTTTATAAGGGTAAGAAGTCCAAAACATTTGCTTGATATAAAAGATAAGATTAAAGATTTTAGCGATATAATAATGGGTTTTGTATTTCCTAAGTTTAGCTTTAAATCAGCAAAATTATATTTTGATGCATTAGATATAGTAATAAAGGAATTAGATAAAGATTTTTATTGTATGCCTATATTTGAATGCGATGAACTTATTTATAAGGAAAATAGAATTGATGAACTTAGTAATTTAAAAAAAATAATTGATAAAAATAAAGCTAGAGTGCTTAATATTAGAGTTGGTGGAACTGATTTTTCAAGTAATTATTCAATTAGAAGACCAAAAGAACTTACTATTTATGATATGCTAGTTGTAAAGGATGTTTTATGTGATATTTTGAATTTCTTTTTAAGAAAAGAAGATGATTATGTGGTTTCGGGTGCTGTTTTTGAGTATTTTTCATCAGGAGACAGAGTTATGAAACCGAGGATAAGACAAACTCCTTTTATCAATCACCTTGGGCAAGAAGGTCTTGTCAAGAGAAAAAAACTTATAGAAAATTCTATGGATGGTCTCATAAATGAAGTTATTATGGATAAATACAATGGAATTATTGGAAAAACAATAATACACCCTACTCATATAGATATAGTTAATTCTCTTTATATAGTTAATCATGAGGAGTATATGGATGCGATATCTATTATAAATGAAAAGGATAATGGAGTTTTAAAAAGCTGTTATAACAACAAAATGAATGAAATAAAACCTCATTATAATTGGGCAAAAAAAATTCTAAAAAGAGCGCATGTATATGGTGTTTTCAATGAAGGAATAGAATATATAAATCTTATTTAATTATGGAGGTAGAAGATGAAGACGAGAATTTACAATATACTAGACAAACATAGACTGAAGATAAATATCAATTTAGATGATAATGAATATAATTTTTTGGATGAAGATTTATTTAAAATTGCTGGAAGAATAAATAAAAAAAGAAGTTTTTTATTTGTGAGCACATTACTAGGTAAACATATACCGGTAAATCCAAAAATTTCAATTGCAACAGGTAGGCTATTAGGTCTTAAAATGGCAAGAGAGATTTTGGATTTGAAATCCCCTTTAAAAAGTATAATTGCACAGAGTATAAAAGAAAAAAATATAAAAAATGAAGAGTATTTTAAATTAGATGAAACAAAAATAGAATTAGAAGAAAATACATTATTTTTGGGTTTTGCTGAAACTGCAACTGCTCTAGCTCATAGTGTTTTTGATGGATTTAAGGGTAATGCAAGTTATATTCATACAACTAGAGATAAGTTGATAGATTTAGAAAGTTTTTTACAATTTGATGAGGAACATTCTCATGCAGTTGGGCATTTTTTATATTTAGAAAATGAAGATGCATTCAAAAATGCAAAGAGAATAGTTCTTATAGATGATGAAATGACAACTGGAAGAACAGGACTTAATTTTATTAAAGAATTAAATAAAAGATATGAAAATAAAGAATATATAATGTTGTCTTTACTGGATTGGAGGTCTAAAAGAGATAAGGAAGTTTATAAACAATTTGAAAAAGATAATAATATAAAAATAAAAACTATAACACTTCTTAGTGGAGAAATTAAATTAGAAGTATTAGATGATAATAAGACTTTAAAACCAGAATATATAAAAGATAATTTTGATAAGAATAAGGGTGTAAATTATATATGTTTAAATGAAGAGCTTGAGTTTAAAAAACATATGTATAAAAAATCGATAGATGAAGAATATGAACTAAGTTATTTGACTGATAGTGGTCGTTTTTTGATTGACTCTAAAAGAGAAGATAAATTAAATGAAAAACTAAAAATTTTAGCAGAGAAATTAAAAGAGTTTAGATCTTTTGAAGAAAGCTTATGTATGGGTAGTGAAGAATTTATGTATATACCGATGAAAATAGCATCTTATATGGGTGAAAATATAGCCTTCCAATCAACGACACAAAGTCCAATATACCCACTTAATAAAGAAAATTATGGTGCAAAAAATGCATATAAATTCAAAAATTTTAAAAATTTAAGCAATACTAATTATTTTTATAATATGGATACTAATAAATATAAAGAAGTATTCTTCTTTGTTGAAGGTGTGCAAAAAGCGAGTCATTTAGACGATGTTATTAAAGAGTTAAAAAGAGCAGGTTTTGAAAAGATAAATATTGTTACATTTACAAGTTTGAATAATTAATAGGAGGAATACAT
Organism: Peptostreptococcaceae bacterium AGR-M142; assembly: GCA_045345765.1. GTDB lineage: Bacteria > Bacillota > Clostridia > Peptostreptococcales > Peptostreptococcaceae > JAOARY01. Next base: position 819,679 of record CP148265.1, on the reverse strand, counting down.
TGTTAGATAATATAGGTTCATATAAGAGGGAAGATGCTATATTTTTGTTAAAAAATATAAACGGTCTTATAAAAGAAGAAGACAACAAGACAAGAGAAGCTAAGATACAATCAGGAGTTCATTATTCGATGATGTTGCCTATTGAATATAAACCTTCAGATGAATATGTTGATTTATTTCACAAATCATTAGGTAAATATAAACTAAAAATAGCGTCTTATGTTAGGGATATTGCTCTTAAAATATATGATAAAAAAGATAAAAACTTAGTACTTGTATCACTTGCAAGAGCTGGAACTCCAGCGGGAATACTTATTAAAAGGTATTTAAAATATCAAAAAAATATAGATATTCCTCACTATTCAATATCAATAATAAGAGGTAGAGGTTTCGATGAAAATGCACTTAAATATATACTAAAAAATCATAAAAATGCAAATATACAATTTGTAGATGGTTGGACGGGAAAGGGTGCTATTACAAATGTATTAAAAAAGGGTGTTAAAGATTTTTATGATAAATATAATACTTTATTAGATGATTCGCTAGCAGTTATTGCAGATCCAGGAAGTTGTACGAATTTATTTGGAACTAGAAATGATTTTTTACTTCCTAGTGCTTGTTTAAACTCAACTGTTTCTGGTTTAGTAAGTAGAACTGTTTTAAGGGATGATATTATAAAAGAAAATGATTTTCATGGAGCAAGATTCTATGAAGAATTAAAAGATGAGGATTTGTCAAATTATTTTGTAGATGAGATAACAAATGAGTTTGCTAATCTTAAAGAAGAAAAAATAAATTTTGATATTTCTAATATAGATGTCAATTTTGAAGGACTTAAAGATGTAAATAGAATAAAAGAAGAATTTGAAATTTCAGATATTAATTTTATAAAGCCTGGAGTTGGTGAAACTACAAGGGTTTTATTAAGAAGAGTACCTGATTTGGTATTGATAAACAAAAACTATAAAGCTCATGAAGATTTAAATCATATATATAAATTGGCTAAAGAAAAAGATATCAAAATAAGAGAATATGATTTATTTAATTATAAATGTTGTGGAATAATAAAAAATATTAAAAAAGGGAGTATATAATGGTTTTTTTTAGTGATCTTGATAGGACTTTAATTTATTCTAAAAAATTTATAAAAGATGAAGAACATATTATAAGTGAATACAAAAATGCAAAACCAATAACCTATATGGCAAAAAACACTTATGATTTATTAAAATATATATCTAAGAGTATTGAATTTGTACCAGTTACAACTAGAACAGTAGAACAATATAGAAGAATTGAAATTTTAAATGATTTTAATTTTAAATATGCTATAACATCAAATGGTGGGAATTTAATAATAGATGGAGTAATTGATACTAATTATAGAGCTATGATAGAAGAAAAATTAAAATCGGTTTCTAGTCTAAATGAAATATTAAAAGATTTATTAGATGTATCAAAAATGCCTTGGTGTGAAAATATAAAAATAGCAGATAATTCTTTTATCTATATGCTTGTGGATTCTTTAAATGCAGATTATTCACTTATAGAATCAAAAGAAGCTAGTCTTTTAAAAAAAGGTTATAAGACAATAATACACGGAAGAAAAGTTTACTTTATCCCTAAATGCATCAGCAAGGGGGATGCGATAAATTATATAAAAAAACTACTCAAAAAAGATTTTGTAATAAGTTCAGGTGATTCTAAAATGGACGAGGAAATGATATTTGCTTCAAATTATTTTATAGTTCCAAGACATGGAGAAATAGCAAAATCATATATTGAAAATCAAAAAAATAAGGATAATATCCTAGTAACAAAAGATAAATATTTAAAATCTTCTTACGAAATAGTTAATACAGTTAATAAAATTTTTAAAATCTCATAAGTTGTATTTGAATTTTTCCCCATAAAATATATAATAGAGTTAGAGTGCTTTTTTTGAAAAATAAAAGTTTAGAATAACTTTTTTAAGGTAGATATTTATAGGTGGTTTTTACTTTTTAATTATATTGATATATTTTTGTATCAAAATACATAGTAAGGAGAGATATAATGGGTAGTTTTGTTCCGGATATAGGTATAGATTTAGGTACCGCATCAGTATTAGTATATGTAAAAGGCAAAGGAATCGTTCTAAGAGAACCTTCTGTTGTTGCAATAAATAAAGAAACAAATAAAGTTTTGGCTGTTGGAGAAGAAGCAAGAAAAATGCTTGGAAGAACTCCTGGAAGTATTGTTGCAATAAGACCGTTAAAAGAAGGTGTTATTTCTGATTATGAAGTAACAGAAAAAATGCTTAATTATTTTATATCTCGAGTTATAGGTGGGAAAAAATTATTTAAATTTTTTAAACCAAATATAATGGTTTGTGTTCCTTCTGGAGTAACTGAAGTTGAAAAAAGAGCTGTTATTGAAGCTACTATGCAAGCAGGAGCAAGTAATGTACATGTTATAGAAGAGCCTATTGCAGCTGCTATTGGAGCAGGTCTTGATATTGCAAAGCCAACAGGACATATGGTCATAGATATTGGTGGAGGAACATCTGATATAGCTGTAATATCCTTAGGTGGTGTTGTTGTAAGCACATCTATAAAGGTTGCTGGAGATAAATTTGATGAAGCGATTGTAAAATATATGAGAAAAAAATATGGACTTTTAATAGGTGAAAGAACAGCTGAATCTGTTAAAATACAAATAGGAACTGCATATCCAAGAGAAGAAGAAATAACTATGGAAGTTAGAGGAAGAAACTTGGTTTCTGGTCTTCCTGAAACTATAACAGTTCCATCTTCAGGTGTTATGGATGCATTACATGAAAGTGTAACACAAATAGCTGATGCTGTACATTTTGTATTAGAAAAAACTTTACCAGAGTTATCTGCTGATATAAGTGATAAGGGAATTATAATGACTGGTGGAGGATCACTTTTATGGGGTTTAGATAAATTAATAGAGAAAAGAACAGGTATAAAAGTTCATATTGCAGAAGATACAATTTCTTGTGTTGCAAAAGGTACAGGGATAGCGCTTAAGGGCATAAAATTCTTAAAGAGAAAAAGATAATAGCAAAAAGAACTATTTAGAATAGTTCTAAAATATTATTTATAAAATACAAAAAATAAGTCATAATAGTATAGAGGAATAAAAAAACTAATTTTAATAATTAGTTTTTTTTATTTTGAAATTCTTTTATTTTAAAGATTTTGTTGACTGTTAATAAAATAAATATGAATGATGTATAAAATAATATTATAATGAACTTGTTTAAAATAATATTATTTATAAATATCACTGCGTTTTATTAAGTGATTCCCTTTTTTGCCGATGTAATATTAAAAGGTGCGTTTATTTATATTTATAAGATGAAATATATTTATGAATTTATTAAAAATTATGGAGTGATACCATGTTTAGAGGAATGTATACAGTAACATCTGCAATGCAAACGAGCCAAAAAAAATTAGATGTAGTGTCTAATAACCTTGCAAATGCAGACACAAGAAGTTATAAAAAAGATGTTGTAGTATCTGAGGCTTTTCCTGAAAAATTAATAAGTAAGATTAATGGCAGGAATACTCCTGAAGTTAGTGCAAAGTCACTTGAAGTTGAGTTAAAAAGAGAAGGAGATGGCTTTAAAGCTTCTACAAATAACGGATATTTTGTAGTTGCTAGTGCTATGGGAGATAGCTACAACAAAGAGATGAGATTTACAGTAGATGAAGAGGGCTATTTAAAGACATATACTAGAGATTTAGAACAAGGTTTAGATGCTAGTGCTGGTTTTTATGTACTTGATTCGAATGGACAAAAAATTCAAGTTCAAAGTGAAGATTTATCTGTAGATAATAAAGGTAATTTATTAGATTCAGGAAATATAGTTGCTAATCTTATCAACAAACCTTCACCAAGAGTTATAGGAACAATAAATGGTGGACTTAGATTTGATAGAATAATGACTAATTTCTCTGGTGGAAGTTTAGAAGAAACTAATAGAACTTTAGATTTTGCTATTAAGGGAAATGGATTTTTTAGAGTTTATACTGAAGATGGGTATAGATATACTAGAGATGGATCTTTTAAATTAAATGATGAGGGACAACTTGTTACTAAAGATGGAGATTTGGTTTTAGGACAGAAGATAGATAGTTTTAGTGGAGAACAATGGAGAATAGCAGATGTTAATACAACTAATATTGATGATCAGAACCTTCAACCAATTGTATTAGCAAATGAAGATAATAATGCTTCAGGTGATTTCAAATTAAAAGAAAATGGTGAAATATATATAGGCGATGAACTAAGAGGTAAATTAGATGTTGTAAACTTTGAAAATACAAATACTCTTAGAAAACAAGGTGATAATCTATATTTTGTAGAAGGTGAACCTGAATTTAAAGAATTTGATGGTAAAGTTATTACTGGATTCTTAGAAGGTTCTAATGTTACAAGAATAAGAGAAGTTATTGAAATGACTACATTACTTAGAAGTTTTGATACGAATCAAAGAGTTGTAAAGGCTTATGATGAAATGATGAATAAGGCTGTTAATAATATAGGAAAAGTTTAGGGAGGTATCTTTATGAGAGCGTTATGGACTGCTGCAAGTGGAATGCAAACACAACAAATGAAGATTGATAATATTTCAAATAATTTAGCAAATGTAAATACTACTGGATATAAGAAACAAAGAGTTGAATTTAAGGATTTATTATATGAAACAGTTAAAAAACCAAATGCTACAGAAGGCGAAGGCGGTTCTCCTGTTAATTTACAAATAGGACATGGGGTTACTGCTGCTGGAACAAGTAGAGATTTTACTGTTGGGGGACCAGAAAGAACTGATAAGGCAACTGATATGATGATTGATGGTAAAGGGTTCTTTGTTATAGAAGATCAAAATGAAAATAGATATTATACAAGAGATGGTTCATTTAAATGGAGTATAGATGGAGATACTAAAAGACTTGTAACTACTGAAGGTTATACTGTTTTAAGTGAAGATGAATCACCAATAGAATTTGATGGTGAAGCAGAAGACGTAAAAGTTAATGAAGATGGATATATAAGTTATAAAGATGAAGATGGAGAGTCTGTTGAAATTGGTAGAATGATGCTTGCTAATTTCTTAAATCCTGATGGTTTACAAGCAGAAGGAAATAACTTGCTTTCAAAAACAGAAGCTGCTGGAGAAGAGATAATCTTAGAAGATGAAAATAGAGATTCTAAAATTATGCAAGGTTTCTTAGAAGGTTCGAATGTACAATTAGTAGATGAAATGATTAAGCTTATAGTTGCACAAAGAGCTTATGATACAAACTCTAAATCAATTCAAACTGTAGATGAAATGATGCAAACTACAAATAACTTAAGAAGATAAGTTTAAAGGTGGGATATTATGCAAATTTCTAATTCTTATAATAAAGCAATGGCTAGTAGCCAAAGTTCAAAAACTAAGGATTTGGACAAATTAAAAAACAAGACTAAAAATATGTCTGAAGATAAACAAGCACTTGAAGCTTTCAAGGCGTTTGAAGGGGAATTTCTAAAGATTATGTTTAAGAATATGCAAAGTACTTTAGATGATTCAAGTTCTATTGTTCCAAAGTCTTCAGGAACAAAAATGATGGAAGATATGTATTATGAAACTTTAGCAGAAGAAAGTTCAAAGGGTTCTGGTATGGGTCTTGCAAAGATGCTTTATGCACAGTATGAAAAGGAAAAAGCAAATAGAATAAAAAACGAAGATGAATAGATGAAAGGGCGTAAGCCCTTTTGTTTTTGGTAAAAATACTTCGTTAATAAAAAGACCAAATATTATACACTCTTAGAACAAGTTCTGTTTTTGATATGATATAATGATAAAAAATAATGCAAATAATAATAAAAATATTTGGGAGGCAATTATGTTAAATATTGACGAAATAAAAAAAATTATACCTCATAGATATCCATTTTTATTAGTGGATAAGATTGTAGAAATGGAAGAAGGAAAAAGAGCTGTTGGAATTAAAAATGTAACAGCAAATGAAGAATTTTTTAATGGACATTTTCCAGATTATCCAGTTATGCCAGGAGTTTTGATTGTAGAAGCTTTGGCTCAAGTTGGAGCTGTTTCTATGCTTAGCATAGAAGAAAATAAGGGCAAGCTTGGTATGTTTGCTGGTATTGATAAAGTTAGATTTAAAAGAGAAGTAAGACCTGGAGATACATTGAGATTAGAAGTAGAACTTATAAGCGTAAGAAGAAGTATAGGTAAAGCTAGTGCGAAAGCTTTTGTAGGAGATGAATTAGCTTGTAGCGGAGAGTTAATGTTTGCACTAGTAGATAAACAAAAATAATATTTTATTTAAAGAATAAATTAATTTTATTTGTGGTATATATAAACAGTATATAAAAAAGGCATAAGGGAGGATTAACCGAATGGATTACAAAATAATATATAAAAAATGGTTAGATGAACCTTGTTTTGATGAGGAGACTAAAAAGGAATTACTATCTATTAAAGATGATGAAAAGGAAATAGAAGATAGATTCTATAAGGAATTAGAATTTGGGACTGGTGGATTAAGAGGTGTTATTGGTGCTGGAACTAATAGAATGAATAAGTACAATATAAAGAAAGCTACTTATGGTTTTGCTAATTTTTTAATGAAAGATAAAGAAATAGCAAAAAAGGGTGTTGTAATAGCACATGATTCAAGACATAAATCAAGAGAATTTACAATAGAAGCAGCAAAAACTTTAGCTGCTTGTAATATAAAAACTTATATATTTGATGATTTAAGAGCAACTCCAATATTATCATTTGCAGTAAGAGAGTTAAAGGCTGCTGGAGGAATTGTAATAACAGCGAGTCATAATCCTAAAGAATATAATGGATTCAAAGCTTATTTTGATGATGGTGGACAATTAGTGCCTAAAATTGCAAATGAAGTTATAAAAGAAGTTAATGCAGTTCATGATTTTTCCAAAATACCGACTATGGATTATGATGAGGCAGTTTCTAAGAATTTAATAGAAGTATTGGATTCTAATATAGATGATAAATTTATAGATATAATAAAAACACAGTCCTTAAATAAAGATATTATAAAAGAAGTTTCAAAGGACTTTAAAATAGTGTATACACCTCTTCATGGAACAGGAAATAAACCAGTAAGAAGAGTATTAGATGAATTGGGATTTGAAAATGTATATGTTGTAGAAGAACAAGCAATACCGGATCCAAACTTTTCGTCAGTATCATATCCAAACCCAGAAGATCCAAAAGCGTTTGAATTAGCTATAAAAATAGCTAAAGAAGTAGATGCCAATCTTATAATAGGAACAGATCCAGATTGTGATAGAGTTGGAGCTCTTGTAAAAAATGATAAGGGTGAATATGTAGTTTTAAGTGGTAATGAAACAGGTGGATTACTTTTAGATTATATACTTTATAATAGAAAGCAACAAAATACTTTGCCTGAAAATGGAATAATGATAAAGACTATAGTAACATCTAGACTTGGTGAAGTTGTTGCAAAAGAATATGGTGTAGATTACTTAGATACTTTAACAGGTTTTAAATTCATAGGTGAAAAAATAGAAGAATTTGAAAATACAAAAGAGAAAGATTATATCTTTGGTTATGAAGAGAGTTTTGGTTATTTAGCTGGAAAACATGCAAGAGATAAAGATGGAGTTGTAGCATCTATGTTAATTGCTGAAATGGCAGCTTATTACCATTCTAAAGGAAAAACTTTATATGATGCTCTTATAGATTTATATAAAAGAGTTGGTTATTTTAAAGAGGACTTAAAGTCGATAACATTAAAAGGTAAAGAAGGTAGTGCTAAGATAAAGGAACTTATGGAGTATTTTAGACATAATAAAATGGATGAAGTAAGTAATATAAAAACAAAAGAACTAATAGACTATTCAAAAGGCATAGATGATTTACCAAAATCAAATGTATTAAAATATGAATTGGAGGATGGTTCTTGGTTTGCAATAAGACCTTCTGGGACAGAGCCTAAGATTAAATTCTATTTTTCAGTAACAGATAAGACTCTTTTAGATACTAACAACAAATTAAACTCTGTGGTTTCTTTTGTTATGGATAAAGTAGAAAGTCTTTTAAAATAATATAGTATTATAAAACCTATGGAATAATATTATTAATTATTTCATAGGTTTTTTATTGCTTATTTTTTTTATTTGAAATATTATATTCTTATTAAAAGATGATAAAATTTTTATTTGGGAATTGATTTTTAGGAATTGAAAGGAGTGTTTTATGCATTTATTAACAAGTTTTAATCAAGTTCTTGTAATACTTATGTTATTGTTTGTGGGCTATTTTGCAAATAAAAAAGAAATGATAGATATAAAGACTGAAAAAAATCTTTCAACTATGGTTCTTTATATATTTTTACCATCAATGATAATAAAGGCTATGAATTATAAATTTTCAAAGGAACTTATGAATAATTCTTTGAAATTACTTTTTATATCTATAATTATCTATTTTATAGCTATAATATTTTCATATTTTATAATTAGATTTGTAAATATAGAAGAAAAGAAAAAAGATATTATTCAATACATATTAATTTTTCCTAATGTAGGTTTTATGGGATATCCAATAGTAAATATACTTTACAAAGATTTGGGAATTTTTTATACTGCTTTTTTTAATATGCCATTTAATTTACTTTGTTGGACCATTGGGATACATATAATGAGTAGACATTATAAAAAAGATAGTAAATTGGATTTGAAAAAGATATTTTTAAACCCTGGTTTTGTAGCTATTTTAATTGGTTATACTTTATTTTTAACAGGATTTAAATTGCCATTTTTTATTGATAAGACATTATCTTTGTTAGGGCCTTGTACAACGCCAATATCAATGATTGTAATTGGTTCATCTATATCAAGGGTAGATTTTTTATCTATATTTAAAGATAAAGCACTTTTAAAGATATCATTTTTAAGGTTGATTGTAATTCCTATATGTATTTTTATAGTATTAAAATTAATAGGATTAAAAGGTATGATGCTTGGTATCCCCACTGTTATAATGGCGATGCCAGCCGCAGCGAATACTGTTATATTTGCAAATAAATTTAATAATGATGATTTGTTTGCATCAAAAGGAGTTGTTTTAAGTACTTTGATTTCGATTATAACAATACCTATTATAATGTCTTTGATATCTTTATTTTAATAATTGTTAAATTAAATAAGCTGTCTAAAAATTATTATATTTTAGACAGCTTTTTTTTGCGATTCTTTTTGTTTCATATTATTAAGATGTATTATAAAAGAATCTTTAAATAATTAAACTAAATGTGAAATGTTTAAAACTATTATTCCCGCTATTATATTACCTAATAATATACATGGTATTGCTATTTTAAGTCTCATATCTAATAAGGAAGCAACCATTGATCCTGTCCAAGCACCAGTTGATGGTATTGGAATAGCGACTAATAGTATAAGTCCAATGATTTTTGATTTTTTTAATTTTTGTGCTTTTTTTAGAACTCTATTTTTTTGGTATACGACTAATTTTTCTAAGCATTTAATTTTTTCAAGTCTGTGGATAAGTTTCTTAAAAAGTATTATCAAAAATGGACTAGGTAATGTTGAACCTATAACACTTAGTACTAAAACTTCATAAGGGTTCATATTATACTGTAAAATTCCAACTGGAATAGCACCTCGAAGCTCTATTATAGGTAAGGCAGATATAATTAGCAAGGTAATTTCTTTAGTTATAAAAAACATATATACATCTCCATAAATTTTATTAGAAGATATAACAAATATCTTCTAATAAAATTATAACAGATTTAACCTGTGTTTAAACATTAAAAATTAATTAAATCGTATAATGTAATTTTAAATATTTTGTAAGCTTTAATTAGTGTTTTTAGGTTAAAATAAATTAAGTAAAATAAATTTTTTAATGAATTAAGAGAGGTAATTATGAGAAAAATATTAGGTAGTTTAAGAAAAGCATGTGAAGATTATGATATGATACAAGACGGTGACAGGATTGCTGTTGGATTTTCGGGAGGAAAGGATAGTGTAGCACTTATTTATGCACTTAATTTATATAAGAGATTTTCTAAACAAAAATTTGAATTAGAAGTTGTTAGTGTAGATCCTGGATTTGATAATATGGATTTTACAAAGGCAAGAGGATTTATAGAAGGTTTAGGGCTTAAATATACAATACTTGAAACTCAAATAGCTAAGATTGTGTTTGATGAAAGAAAGGAAAAAAATCCATGTGCTCTTTGTGCGAAGATGAGAAAAGGTGCCATAAATGAATGGGCAAAGAAAAATAATATAAATAAAATAGCATTTGGACATCATTTGGATGATTCGATTGCAACATTACTCATGAGTATGTTTTATGAAGGAAGAGTATCTACATTTAAGCCTGTAACTTATTTAGATAGAATGGATATTACACTTATAAGACCCTTTATATATGTGCTTGAAGATAGTATTATTGATAGTGTAAAAGACCTTGATTTACCAGTTAGTAAAAGCCCATGTCCTGTAGATAAAAGAACTAAAAGAGAATATGCAAATGATTTAGTAAAGAAATTTTCGAGTGAAATTCCACATTTTAGAAAGAGAATGCTTAGCGCTTTACAAAATAAAGAACAATTACAACTTTGGTTTTAAAGGAGAGGATTTATTTGTTTAAAGCAATTAAAAGAACATTTTTAACAGTTATTTTATTTAGTATGATAACAAATTTTACTTTTGCAAATGATATTATATTAAGAAAAAATCAGCTTAAATTAAGTGATAATTTAAATTTTATAAAAATAGATAAAATTAAAGATAATAAGGCTTATGGGATTAATATATTGGAGTTTGATTATGAAGATTATATTGATGATTTAGAGTTGTTTTTTAATAAAGAGGGCTTTGAAGAAAGAAAAATAATATCTGATATAAATAAAGAAGATGATTATATAGCTCTTATAAATGGAGATTTATTTAGTATGGAAGAAAAGTCATTTTCAATAGGTCCAATGATTAAAGATTCTAAAGTTTTATCGACTCCACATTATAAAGATGATATATATGCAAGTTTTTTTATAAATGAAGATGAATTTTTAATGGATTATATAGTTTCGGATCCTTTTATTTTAAATAAGGAAAATGATAAGGAACTTAAAATTAGTGCAATAAATAAACCTAGCCAATATTTTGGAAACATTGTTATTTACACAAATGAGTATGTGAAAAATACACCAGGAGCAAGTGAAACATATCATGATTTATGTGAAATTATAATAAGTGATGATGAAGTTAAAGATATTAGAGTGTCAAAACCTAGTTATGAACTTTTAGAAGATGAGTATGTTATTTTAGCTGGTGGAGATAATTCTAAAGTATTACAGGATTTTTTTGATATTGGAGATGAAATAAAATTAAATCCAAATTTTAAAATAAAAGATGAAGAATTAGATGTTAAAGATTATAAATTAGGACTTGGTGGAGTTAGTGTACTTTTAAAAGATGGACAAAAAACGCAAATTACAAAAAAAATTGCAGGAACTACAAGTAGAACTGCTATAGGAATTAATGGTGATAAAATATTATTGATAGTTTTGGATGGAAAAGATAAGAATTTTAAGGGTGCAAATGAAGAAGAACTTCAAGATTTGCTTCTTGAATTAGACTGTGAAGATGGGATTGTGCTAGATGGTGGTGGTTCATCGCAAATTATGGTTTTGGATGATATAGAAAATAGATTACCTAAGGAAAGAAAAATTTTAAATGGTATTGCTATAAAAAGAAAAGAGGATTTAGAGCGTTTTGATGAAATAAATGGATTTATAGATAAAAACACTGTTTTAGTTGGAGAAAAAATAAAAATAAAATTATCATTTTTAGATGAAGATGAAAATAATATGGATGTTGATTTAAAAGATTTGGATTTTGATACTAAAAATTTAGATGGTGAGTTTAATATAATACAAGATAATCAAAATAAATATATTGAATTTATTCCAGAGGAAGAAACAGATGATGGAAAAATTATAATTGAATACAAAAGAGAAGAGATAGATTTTGATATTGTAGTATTAGAAAAAAAAGAAAATGAAAATTATTTTGTTTTGGAAGAAAAAACTAAAAAAAATGAAGAAGTGAGTGTAGAAAGTAATCAAAATATTGAAGACAATAATAAAGTAGAAAATGAAGACGACAATATAGAAGATTCATTATTCGAAGATGATGATTTTTTTGAAGAGGAAAAAGGTTCTAAAAAAAATGAAGAGCAAAGCAAAAATTATGAAGAAGAAAATAAAAATTATGATGAAAATATAATATATAAAGAGGATTTAGAAAATAGTTTTGATATTGCATTTGTAGGTAATATGAAAAATTCAAAGAGTACACTACTTAATAATTTGGTATTGCAAAAATATGAAAAAAGAATAAATGAATTTGCTGATGAAGTTTTTATAATAGGAAATGAAAATAAGCAATTTTTAGAAGGTCAAAATAATTATAATAATATTATGAAAGTTAGTAAGAAAGAGAATAATAAATTTATTATAATAAATAATGAGCATGGTGTTATTTACAATAAAGATGGACAGATAGAATTTTTAACAGAAGAAGTAGAGGATGATTCATATGATAATATTTTTATTATATTATCATCTAAGGACAGATTAAATTTTGATTTAGAAAATTCATATATAAGAGATATTCTTATAAAAAAATCAAAAGATAAAAATATAAATATTATTTATAATTCAGATAAATTAAATGCATATAAAATAGGTCAACTTAATTATTTTGAAATTCCTGAGTTTGATTATTTGGATAAAGGGAATTATAAGGTTGATTATAGATATTTACTTCTTAGTGTAGAAGATAACAAAATAAAATATGGATATATGAATATATTAGATTAAGGGGTTGTTTTTTATATATGGATGAGAGGATTGTAAAAAAATCAAAATTATATTATTGATTTAGAAAAATATTTTTATAATATAAAATAATTAATTGACATTATTAATATTTTGTCTTATCATATATAAAGTAAGTTAAGTAGAAATGAATTTTTAACTGTTATTATAAAATATCATTAAAATAGAATAAACCTTATCAAGAGAGGTGGAGGGACTGGCCCGATGAAACCCAGCAACCGTATTTTTATATACAGGTGCTAAATCCTGCTAAAGATTTGATCTTTGAAAGATGAGGAAGAGCGTTGTAGCTTTTAAACTCCTTTCAATTGAAGGAGTTTTTTTATTTTTATTTTTAAATTTCGAATTTGAATCATAAAAATATTATCAGTTAATAATTTTAATGGGTATTAATAAATAAGATAAAAACATAATATAAAAAACGGGAAAATAATATAAATTTTTAGGGAGGAATTATAATGGCTAAAAGATTATTTACATCAGAATCAGTAACGGAAGGGCATCCAGATAAAGTTTGTGACCAAATTTCAGATGCAATATTAGATGCAATGTTAGCGCAAGACCCAAATTCAAGAGTTGCTTGTGAAACTTCAGTTACTACTGGACTTGTTTTAATAAGTGGAGAAGTTACAACAAATGGATATGTTGATATTCAAAAAATAGTAAGAAATAAAGTTAGAGAAATTGGTTATGATAGAGCTAAATATGGATTTGATGGAACTACTTGTGCTGTTTTAGTTGCATTAGATGAACAATCAAGTGATATAGCTATGGGTGTTGATGAAGCTCTAGAAAGTAAAGAAGGAACATTAAAAGGTGATGTTGAAGCAGTAGGAGCTGGAGACCAAGGGATAATGTTTGGTTTTGCTTGTGATGAAACAAAAGAACTTATGCCAATGCCAATATCATTATCACATAAATTGGCTAGAAGACTTGCAGAAGTTAGAAAGCAAAAAGTATTAGATTATTTAAGACCAGATGGAAAAACTCAAGTAACAGTAGAATATGATGGAGATAAGGTTGTAAGAGTAGATACTATACTTATTTCAACTCAACATTGTCCAGATGTTACAAGAGAACAAATAGAAAAAGATTTAATAAAGTATGTTATAAATGAAGTAGTACCAAGTGAGTTAATGGATGAAAATACAAGAATATTAGTTAATCCAACAGGTAGATTTGTTATTGGTGGACCTCATGGAGATGCAGGGCTTACAGGAAGAAAGATAATAGTAGATACTTATGGTGGATATTCAAGACATGGTGGAGGAGCTTTCTCAGGAAAGGATGCTACTAAAGTTGATAGATCAGCAGCTTACGCAGCTAGATATGTTGCGAAAAACATAGTTGCAGCGGGACTTGCTAAAAAATGTGAAATAGAATTAGCTTATGCAATTGGTGTTGCAGAGCCAGTGTCTATAATGGTTGAAACTTTTGGAACTGGAAAAATTTCCGAAGAAAAATTAGTAGAGCTTGTAAAGGCTAATTTTGATTTAAGACCAGGAGCTATAATTAAAGATTTAGATTTAAGAAAGCCTATATTCTCAAAAACTTCTGCTTACGGACATTTTGGAAGAGAAGAAGAAGGATTTACTTGGGAAAGAACAGATAAAGCTAAAACTTTGAAAGAACAAGCTAATATATAATAATTAATTATAATATCAAAAATAATATGTATTCATTACAATGAATTGTGAAAATATCACAATTTTAACAAAGTGTATAAAATAAAAAGAGTATCTATGAACGATAAAAATAAAATGTACCTTATACCAAGGACATTAAAAAATATTGTTTATAGGTACTTTCTTATTATATAAAATAGTTCAATCTAATAATAAGAAGTCAAAAGGTCTTATAAAAAAATAGGAACTAAGATGGAGTGTATATTTAAAGAAATTATATTATAATTAATTATGCCGATTAGTTTATTTGTTATAAAGAAATATTATGTTTTAAAAAAAAATTAGATACTTAACTCATATGAAAAACCCTAGCTTTACAAATTGATTGAAAATTAGAACTTAAAAAGTTGAAAAATGAATAAAGCATAATTTCTAATGCGATTAAGATTGTATTAATATTTTTGATTTTTATTTATATTATATTTTGGTATAATATAAATAAGGATATAGGTATTAAGTCTTAAGATTTTATATTTATTGCCGAAATATAGTTTAGAAGTTATGTTTATTTGTTGTGTTAAAATCCACTAAAGGAGGTGGAATAATGGCTATAGGTGGTATAGGTTATAATAATTCATTAAATATGATGAAGCTTTATTCTCAGCTTACTAGTGGAAAGAGAATAAATTCAGCTAGTGATGATGCTGCTGGTTTGGCAATAGCTAACAAAATGGAAGCTTTGGAAACTGGTTATGATAAAGGGACATCGAATATTGAATCAATGGTTGATTTAGCAGATACTGCGGAAGGTGCATTATCATCAATAAATGATAGCCTTCAAAGAATGAGAGAACTTTCATTACAAGCATCAAATGGTATTTTGGCAGCGGAAGATAAAGTGGCCATACAAACTGAAATAGATAGTTTGAAAAATCAAATAAGAGATGTAGCTAAAAACACTGAGTTTAATACCATGAAATTAATAGATGGTTCTTTTACTGATAAGAATGTAGCAACAGGTCCTTCAGCTCAAGGGACTAAGATGACGATTGAAGATGCTAGTTTAGAAGCTCTTGGAATTAAAGATTTTGATGTTACAGGTAATTTTGATATATCTCAAATAGATGATGCTATTTCAAAAGTTACTGAAGCTAGAACAAATATTGGTGCAAAAACAAATGCCCTTGAAAGTAATATCAGATCAAATCAAGTAGCATTAGAAAATCAAGTTGCTTCAAGAAGTAGAATTGAAGATTTGGATATAGCAAGAGCTATAACACAGTTAAATACAAATAATGTACTAAGTCAATATGAAATTTTTGGACAAAAGATGCAGATGAACCAGTTCCAAAATAGTATGAATATTTTATTATAAATAATAAAACCTCGCTTTTGCGAGGTTTTTTTTGATTTTTTTGATATAATTATTATATTAAAAAATGAAAAAGGATTGAAAATATGGAGACGATAGAAGGAAAATTATTAGATATAGTCTATAAAAATGAAGAAAATGGGTTTTTAGTCGGAAAATTTTTGGTAGATGAAAAAGAAATAACTGTGACGGGCTGTATGCCTACAGTAAATCCACTTGAAGATTTTAGTTTAGAGGGAGAATATATAAAACACGATGTTTATGGACTACAATTTAAAGTTAATTCTTTTATACCAATAATTCCATCAACAAAAGATGCCATAATAGCATATCTTTCTTCGGGACTTATAAAAGGAATTAAGGAGAAAACTGCTAAAAAAATTGTAGATTACTTTAAAGAAGATACATTAAATATAATTGAAAAAGAACCACATAGATTAGAAGAAATAAGTGGTATTGGTAAAAAAACAATTGAAAGAATAAAAACTAGTTATAATGAGGGTAAAGCTTTAAGAAATTTGATTATAAATTTAGCACCGTATTCTATAACCCCTAATTATTGTATGAAAATATACAAAAAATATAAAGATAAATCATTAGAAATAGTAATGCAAAATCCGTATAGGCTATCATCTCAAATACATGGTATAGGTTTTAAAATAGCAGATAGAATAGGTATGAGTATGGGAATTGATAAATATTCAAAAGATAGAATTAAAGAAGGTATTATATTTGAATTATATAAAGCAACGGGAAATGGACATACTTATTTAGATATAGAAGAATTAATAAAAAATGCATCTAGACTTTTGGAGGTCGAATTTGAATATGTTCAAAATGAAATAGTAAATTTAGCTTTGGACTCTAAAATACAGGTTGAAAAATGGAATGATGGAAGACGGATTTATCTGCTTAATTATTACGAATCAGAAAATGATGTTTGTAAAAGGCTTATATCATTATCTAAATCAGAGATAAAAACTACTAAATTGGATATTGAAGATGAGTTATTAGAAATCCAAGAAGAAGAAAAATTAATTCTTGCTAAAAATCAAGAATTAGCAGTATTGGAATCCTTTAAAAATAATATACTCATAATAACTGGTGGACCAGGAACGGGTAAAACAACAACGATAAATACAATAATAAAATTATTTAAAAGAGCAGACAATAAAATTCTTTTATGTGCTCCAACAGGAAGAGCTGCAAAGCGAATGAGTGAAACAACTAAGATGGAAGCAAAAACAATTCATAGAGCTTTGGAGATGGGTTTTTCTTTGGAAGATGAACTCGTATTTATGAAGAATGAAGAAGATAAACTTGATTTTGATGTGATTATAGTAGATGAAATGTCCATGGTAGATATAAATCTAATGTCTTCATTTTTGCAAGCTATAAAAAAAGGAACTAAATTAATTTTTGTAGGTGATAGTGACCAACTTCCATCTGTTGGTGCAGGAAATGTACTAAAGGATATGATTGATTCTAAGGTGCTTAAGGTTATAAGACTAGATGAAATTTTTAGACAAGCCAAAGAAAGTATGATAGTTGTAAATGCCCATAAAATAAATAAGGGTCAAAATCCGATATTAAATAAGAAAGATAAGGATTTTTATTTTATAAGAAAAGATAAAGAAGAAGACATATTAAAGGAAATTAGTGAACTTGTATCAAATAGACTTCCTAAATTTTATGAAGTAGACCCAATTAAAGATATTCAAATTTTAGCACCTATGAGAAAGGGGAATATTGGTGTTAATAATATCAATATAATTCTTCAAGATGTATTAAATAAAGAGAGTAAATATAAGGTTGAAGAGAGTTTTTTAAAAAGGAAGTTTAGAGTTGGAGACAAAGTAATGCAGATAAAAAATAATTATACAAAAGAGTGGAAAAATAAAGAAGAAACTTTAAAGGGTGAAGGTGTATTTAACGGTGATATTGGATATATATATCATATAGAGAAGGAACAAAAAAAAGTATATATAATATTTGATGATGAAAAAATAGTTGAATATGAATATTCTCAGATGGATGAAGTTGAACACAGTTTTTGTACAACTATTCATAAATCTCAAGGGAGTGAATTTAAAATAGTATTAATACCAATAACTTGGGCGCCACCAATGCTTCTTATGAGGAATTTATTATATACAGCAATAACTAGAGCAAAAGAACTTGTAGTTTTGGTTGGAGAATATAAATATTTGAATATGATGATAAAAAACGATAGGATAATAAAGAGAAATTCATCGTTAAAAGAAAAATTACAAAAATTTTTAAATGAAGATATTATAATAGATTTTTAAAGAAGGTGTTTTTATATTTGATTTAAAAAAAGAAATAATATCATATTTATATCCAAATAATTTGAATTGTATAAATTGTAATAAATCAATTAGTAATACAAATAAATTATCACTTTGTAAATCATGTTATCAAAAATTGGATTATATAAAAAATCCATGTATAATTTGTTCTAAGGAAATGCCACAAAATTATAAGGAAATAAAGTGTCCTCTTTGTATGGATAATATATATTATTTCAACAGAAACATATCTGTTGTTAAATATAATGAAATTATATCTAAAATCATATATAAATATAAATACAATTATGATACTTATATATCTAATTATATTTCTGATATAATTATAGATAAGATAGATATTTTAGAACTTAATTTTGACTATATACTATATGTTCCTCTTTCAAAACAAAGATATAAAAAAAGAGGTTTTAATCAAAGTAAATTAATAGCAAAAAATTTAGAAAAACATTATAAAAAGCAAGTATTAAATGTTCTAACAAGAAAGAAAAATACAAAATTCTTATCAGGTTTAAAGAAAGAAGAACGAAAAAAAGAGTTAAAAGATGCTTTTTTGGTAAATAAAAAGTATAGAGATATATTATCAAACAAAAGTATAATAATTATTGATGATATATTTACCACGGGAAGTACGTTAAATGAAATTAGCAAGATTTTGCGTAAATCATTTGATTTAAAATTTATATTCTGTGTAACTTTTGCTACAGGAAATAATATGTAATAGGAGGTTTTTGTATGGAACTTAAAAACTGTAAAAAATGTGGAAGAACATTTGGAAGTGTTGATGGAGAAGAATATTGTAAAAAATGCAGAACTGTACAAATGGATGAATTATTTAAGGTTGTAAGGGATTATCTATATGCTAATCCGGGAGCCTCAGTTGAAGAAGTTCATGATAAAACAGGTATTGAAAAGAAAATAATAATAAAGTTCTTAAGAGATGAAAGAATTGAAATTATGGAAGATGAAAATGCACTCCTTACATGTCAACGCTGTAATGTATCAATTAAGACAGGTAAGTTTTGTGACAAATGTAAACATGAAATAGATAGAGAATTAAGATCAGCTGTTCATGATTTACAAAATAAAACTCATGAAAAGATAGAACCGAAAGGTCCAAGATACCATTTTAAGAAAAAGTAACAAAAGTTATTTTTAAATAATGTAAATTAATAATCAAAAACATATAAAGAATACCTCCTTTGCTGACGATATTAAGTGTAGAACAAACAGCTAGGGAGGTGTTTTTTATATGAGAATAAATTCAATCGGCAAAATAGGTAGTGTTATGAAAACTTATGAAGTAACAAGATCTAAAAAAAATGAAAAATCTTATATGAAAAAAGATGAAGTATTAATATCAGAATTTGGTAAGGAATATCAAATAGCATTAAAGGAACTTAAAAAATTACCAGAAGTAAGAGATGAAAAAGTATCTAAAATCAAAGAAGCTATAGATAATGGAAGTTATAAAATTGATTTTGATAAACTTGCAGAAGCTATGATTTCTAAAACTATGTAGGTGAGAGTAGATGAAAACAGATGGTATTGATAGTTTTATAGAGATACTAAATAAACAGCTTCTATTAAATGAGAAGCTGTTAAATCTTGCTTTTGAAAAACAAGATGTAATAAAGGCGAATGATGTAGCAAGACTAAACGGCATTGTATTAGAAGAACAAAATATAGTAAAAGAAATTATTTTTTTAGAAAAGAACAGGGCTATTTCAGTTGAAAATATTCAAAGAGATTTGGGTATAAAAAAGGCAATTACAAATGTAAAAGAAGTAGTTAAGAAAGTTTCTAAAGATAGAGCAGACAAAATAATTGATATAAGTACTAGATTAAGAACAGTCTTAGATAAATTAAAAGTACAAAATGATTTAAATAATGAGCTTGTAAAAATATCTTTGGATTATATAGATTTGAATGTGAATATTTTTAAGTCTATGGTTTCGAATGAACCAAAGACTTATGGCAAAAAAGCTTATGAAAATGGTGGAGATGGTAGCATTTTCGATAGTAAATATTAAAGGCGGTGTTAGACGTGTCATTTTTTGGATTAGGTATATCGACATCTGGTCTATTTGCATCTCAAAGATCATTAGAGATTATAAGTCATAATGTTTCAAATGCAAATACTAGAGGTTATACAAGACAAAGATTAGAACAATCAAGTAGTTTCCCAGTAGATTTAGGTTCAGGACTTCAAGGTACTGGCGTTATGATGGATGAAGTAACTCAAATTAGAGATGAGTTTTTAGATATAACATTTAGAAGAGAAAATACAGAGCTTAGTTATTGGGCTTCAAGAAACCTTTCTTTGAGTCAAGTTGAGGCTATGTTTAATGAGCCTTCTAAAAATAGTATAAGAAATGCAATGGATGAATTATTTAAAAACTTTGATGAAGTTGCAAAAAATCCAGATGATCTTACAGTAAGAACAACATTAAGAGAAAAAACAATAGCATTTACAGATGTTATAAATAATATATCATCAAAAGTAAGAGAACAGGTTAAAGATTTGGATTATGAAATTGCAGATACTATAACTACAATAAATACATTTGCAAGAGATATTGCAGCTGTTAATGAAGAAATAAGAGATTACGAAGGTGCAAACACTGGTAAAGCAAATGATTTAAGAGATAAAAGAAATGTATTAATTGATGATTTATCTCAGTATGCAAATATAGATGTTAATATCATTAAAGAAGATTCTGGTAATGGAATAATATCTGAAAAGTTAAATATAAATATTAATGGACAGACTTTAGTTTATGGAAATGATTATGAAGAACTTTCTACAAGTAAAAAAGTTATGCATGATTCATTACCAGAAATGGAAGTTGCTCAAATTACTTATGCAAATGGAAGTTATTTTGATACAAAAGGTTTAGGTGGAATATTAGGTTCGAAGATAGAATTAAGAGATAATGGAGAGAATGATGAAGTTAAGGGTCTATGTTTTTATTCTCAAAAATTAGATGAGTTTGTAAAGAAATTTGCTACAGAAGTAAATATTCAACATAGACAAGGTTATGGTCTTGATTATAATTCTACAGGAATTAATTTCTTTGAAGCTAATGGAACTAGTTTTGAAATCTATGAAGATGGTGTTTTTGGTGCTGCTGGAGTAGAAATAAAAGATCCACAACTTGTTGCAGATGAATTTAGTGAGATTGTAGGTCCATTATCTGAAAATAGTATAAAAGGTCTTATGGCAGATGCTAAAGCTAATGGTATTAGCGAAGAAGATGTTATAAGAAAATGGGAAGAATTAAATGATGGTTTTACTCTTTACCAAGATGAAAGTGGTAATTGGATGGAAACTACAAAGATAACTGCTCAAAATATATCTATATCTGATGAAATATTAAATGATGTTGATAATATAGCAGCAGCTAGTGAATATATAACAAATGAATTTGGTGAACCAATAGCAAAAGAAAATGATGGAAAGAATATGTCTAAATTATTTGCATTTAGAGAAAAAGATGATATGTTTGAATGGGGAACTCCAGAAGAGTTTGTAAAATCACTTGTATCAAATCTAGGTGTTGATAGACAAGAAGCTATACGTTCAGTAAAAAATAAAGAGGTTACATTACAACATACAGATATGCAAAGACAATCTATTTCAGGTGTTTCTATAGATGAAGAGATGGGGAATATGATTAAATTCCAACATGCTTATTCAGCTAATGCAAGAATGATTACAACTATGGATGAAATGTTAGATGTAATAGTAAATAGAATGGGTAGAGTAGGATTATAAAACTAGGTAGGAAGGAGGACTAATATGAGAATTACTAATTCAATGATGGTAAATAGAATGATGGGAGATTTGAACAGAAATTTAAATTTCTTAGATTCATTAAGAGAAAAAGCAGCTGATGGTAAAGATATTCATAGGCCATCAGATGATCCAATAAGAGTAACAAGATCAATGCAACTTAGTACAACTATATCTAAGAATGAAATGTTTCATACAAATGCAAATTCAGCATATTCTTATTTAGATAATATGGATATATCTTTAAAAGAAATGACTTCGGTTCTTTCTAGGATAAGAGAACTTGCAACAGAAGGTGCAAATGGTACTTTAACTAAAGAAGATATGGAAAAGAAAGCCATGGAAGTTAAGGAACTTAAGGAGCATTTAATAAAATCAGGTAACGGAACTTATTTAGGTAATTATATATTTTCTGGATTCCAAACGGATAAGGAATATTTAAGAGAAGATGGTTCTCCTGCTTTAAATATATCTAAAGAAATAAAAACAAGCTTTATTGATTTATCAAGAAGAAATATAGATATTGTTGCAGGTGTTAATGATACTTTTGAATTTGATGTATCAGGACTTTCTGGAGTTAATGGTGAAAAATATACAGGAAAACAACAAGTGACTATTGCACCAGGAACATATACAACAGCTGAAGATATTGCGAAGGAAATAGAAAAATCACTTAATTCACCAATAAATTATAATACAGCAGCTGATTATTATCCTGTTGAGGTTCTAAAAACTGATACAACTACATCTGATTTACAATCAGGAGATCAAATAACTCTAAAATTTGATAGAGAGTTAAAGGATACAAATGAAGATTTAAGAACTGCAATAGCGGGACAAATGGGTGTAGGTGTTAATGATATAACTGTTAATAAATTGGATAATAACAAAACGGTTATAGTTGCTATAAAGAGTGATTTAAGTGCAGCGGCGTTTAAATCAGATAGTGCACTTGATTTAAGTGGAGTTGTTAATCCTGTTGAGGATCCAGTTCCAGCGGGTAGTTTTAATCCTAAATTCCAAATAAATGCAGGGTCAGAGATTGATTTTGATGATTTACATTCAAATGAAATAATAACTCTTGAAAATAAAGATTTTAC
The DNA here is from genome assembly GCA_045345765.1 of Peptostreptococcaceae bacterium AGR-M142. Taxonomy (GTDB): domain Bacteria; phylum Bacillota; class Clostridia; order Peptostreptococcales; family Peptostreptococcaceae; genus JAOARY01. Next base: position 796,494 of record CP148265.1, on the reverse strand, counting down.
TGTTGAAGTAAATGATGGAATGATGAGTATTAAAAATCATGTAATAGATGATACAAAAGGATTTGCCATTAAATCAGATTCTTCAGTAGCGAATAGATTTGATTTAACTGAAATTGGACTTACTAATTTTTCGATTGCAAAACCAACAGAAACTAAAGAATATCAACTTGGAGTTTCGTTAAACCAAACTGTAAATATATTAGGATATGAAGTTTTTGGTCCAACTTATGATACAGATGATGATGGTATGGGTGATAAGACTTTGATTCAAAGTATAGATGATTTGATTGCAAACCTTGAAAATGGAGAACATTCAAAGGTATCAGATATGATTGATGAAATTGGTGTTCATGCAGATAATGTAACTGAAATAAGAGGTAAGGTTGGAGCTAGAATGAAATCTGTAGAAGTAACAAGAGATAGACTTGAAAAGCTTAATGTTAATGTTAAGTCTGTTCTTTCGGACACAGAAGATGCAGATATTGCAAAAGTATATACAGAAATGAGTGTAGCTGAATCTATTTATAGATCATCTATGATGGTTGGAACTAGAATTGTACAACCAACATTAGTTGATTTCTTAAGATAATAAAAAGTCCTTTTAGGACTTTTTTTATTATATATAGTTAATATAGTAAGTTAAAAAATATATGAATAGAAAATTAAAATTATAAAATAAATTTGATAAAAAATATTTATTTTGGAATTTATAACGAAGGAAATGATATAATTAAAAATAAAATAAATAATATAACTATATAGTTATATTATTTATCAATTTATAAAATGAATATTTTATTTGTTGTTTTTAAATCTTATATTCTATAAAAGTACTTCTTTTGGATATAGATATAATAAGTTTATAAAATAATATAAATTTTAATAAAAAGAGGTGTTACAAATGAAATTTGAAACTAAATATTTTGGAGAAATAGATGTAGATGAAAATGGTATTATTAAATTTGAAGATGGTATGCTTGGATTTGAGAATTTAAAGAAATTTATACTTTTATCAGAGGGAGAAATGATAATAGATTGGTTGCAATGCGTTGAGGATGATGTGACATTTCCAATAATAGATCCATTTACAATCAAATCGGATTATCAATTTGACTTGCCTGAAGATGTAGCAAAAGAATTACAAATAGAAAAGCCTGATGATGTTATAGTCTATACAGTTGTTGTTATACCAGAAGATATCAAAAAAATTAGAACAAATTTGCAAGGACCTATAATAATAAATAAAGAAAAAAAATTAGCTAAACAAATAATTCTATCAGATGAATATCCAATGAGATATGAATTCTATGAAAAGTTTGGTGATAAATAATGTTGGTTCTATCTAGAAAAGAAAAAGAAAGTATACTTATAGGCAATGATATTGAGATAAGTATAGTGGAGATATCTAATGGTAGGGTTAAAATAGGCATAGAAGCGCCTAAACGCATACAGATTGTAAGAAAAGAAGTAAAGGAAGCTATAGAAGCTGAAAATAAAACAGCTATGTTTAATAAGGCGAAATTAGAAGATTTAAAAGGAATTATGAAGAAATAAGTAGTAAAATAAGATGTAATGAATAAAAACTATGGTTTTGTTTATTATAATTTAAAAATATTTATTAAAAATAAATTAATGCTTTGGTGTTTTTTAGTTAAAGATATTATTATGTGATGTATTTGCATAATAATATCTTTTTTTCATATAAAATTTGAAGGTGATTTGAGATTAAATTAAGTTTAAAATAACATATCTATAAAAATAGATTGAATATATAGAATAAAATATAAAAAATTCTAATTATAATTTATATTTATAGTGTAAATTATAAAGAATAAATACAAGGAATATAAAATACTATATATATTTTTATATAAAAAATCATTTAAAAATATATATAACAGGATTTTAAAATAGGTCAAAAAAACTATATAAATTCACAAGATAAAAACCTTAGACCTATTAAAAATAGAAACTTATAGTCAATAGGATTCATTTATAAGAAAAACTATAAACTATATTAATATTCTCTCGATAAATTATTTGTAACAAAGTTAAACTTATAAAAATTAAATACTGACGTCATATTTAAATTATTAGTTTATACTTTATAAATATTTATAAGGTTTTTGGCAAGGATGCCAAAGCAAATTCAAGGAGGGAATTATAATGATAATCAATCACAATATGAATGCGTTAAACGCGCACAGAAGAATGAGTAATACAGTTACAGGACAATCTAAGGCTATAGAAAAACTATCTTCAGGTATGAGAATAAACAGAGCTGGAGATGACGCAGCTGGTCTTGCAATATCTGAAAAAATGAGAGCTCAAATAAGAGGTATGCACCAAGCATCAAGAAATGCTCAAGATGGTATATCAATGATACAAACAGCTGAAGGAGCTTTAGATGAAACAAGTGCTATGCTTACAAGAATTAAAGAATTAGCAGTACAAGCTGCTAATGATACTAATGCTACAGGAGAAAGAAAGTCTCTTCAATTAGAAGTTGCAGAATTAAAAGATGCTATAAATAAAATATCAAGAGATACTAAATTTAATAGTAAAACTTTATTAGATTCAGATGCAGCAAAAACACCAATTATACTTCAAGTTGGAGCTAATAGATACCAAGATTTAGCAGTAACGTTTGGAGATATGAGTATTACAGGTTTAAGTATAAGTTCAATGTCAGTTGGAACAAGAACTGGTTCTGCAAGTACACTTGAAGTAGTTGAAGCAGGAATATCACAAGTTGCTGAGCAAAGAGCTAAATTTGGTGCTACGCAAAATAGATTAGAGCATACAATTAAGAGTATAGATAATACAGCTGAAAATCTTCAAGCTGCAGAATCAAGAATAAGAGATACTGATATGGCTAAAGAAATGATGAATATGACTAGATTAAACATATTACAACAATCAGCTCAAGCTATGTTATCTCAAGCTAATCAACAACCACAAAATATCTTACAATTATTAAGATAATTAAAAATAAAAATATATAATTAAATTTAAATAATTAAACTAATAAAAAGAGTCCGTATGGACTCTTTTTTATTGTGCAAAAATACTATATAAAGAAAAAACTATAAAAAAAACTTATAAAAACTACAAAAAAATAAAAAAAGTTTATATACCAAAACGTTGAAAAAACTAAAGTTTTATAAAAAATATAAAAAAATAATAAAAAAGTCCTAAAGAATGCATGGGTATAGAACGATAAATTACTTGAGTAAGATAAGTCAAAAAAACTATATCATATAGTCGTAAAGAACTATATAAATAAAATGTTTATTTTGATTTAATTTTATTTTGTTGTTATAAAATAGTTTTAGCAAGGATGCTATTAAAATGTCAAGGAGGGAAAATTATGATTATTAATCACAATATGAATGCAATTAATGCTCATAGGAGAATGGGTATAACAACAAGAGATCAATCAAAATCTATTGAAAAATTATCATCAGGTATGAGAATAAATAGAGCTGGAGATGACGCAGCAGGTCTATCAATCTCAGAAAAGATGAGAGCTCAAATAAGAGGGCTTAATCAGGCATCGAGAAATGCGCAAGATGGTATATCGTTAATACAAACAGCAGAAGGTGCACTTGATGAGACTCATGCAATACTACAAAGAATGAGAGAGCTTGCAGTACAAGCAGCAAATGATACGAATGTTACAGCTGATAGAGAGGCTATAAAAGCAGAAGTGAATCAATTATTTAAAGAGATAACAAGAATAGCAGATAATACAGAATTTAATACACAAGGATTATTAACTGGTGGATTATCGGCTAAATTCCACGTAGGAGCAAATTCTTCACAAGTTATGTCTGTTTCAATAAATAATATGCAAGCTTCTGTAATTCTTAGTACGAACACAGTTGTAGTTACAACTCAAGCTGATGCTGAAGCAGCAATAGAAACTGTGAACAATGCTATAACAACAGTATCAACTCAAAGATCTAAATTAGGTGCATTCCAAAACAGATTAGAGCATACTATTAAAAATTTAGACAATTCAGCAGAAAACTTACAATCAGCAGAATCTAGAATAAGAGATGTTGATATGGCTAAAGAAATGATGAGGATGACAAAACTTAATATATTAAGTCAAGCATCACAGTCTATGTTAGCTCAAGCAAATCAACAGCCACAAAATGTATTACAGTTATTAAGATAGTTTAAAGTTTAATTAGTTATTAGTTTAAAAAAGTTTAGTTTAATTATTTAAGTTTAATTGTTAGAAAAATTAGTTGATTTATTGGCAAGGAAGCCTAAGGTAATTTCAAGGAGGGAAAATTATGATTATTAATCACAATATGAATGCAATTAATGCTCATAGAAGAATGGGTATAACAACAAGAGATCAATCGAAGTCGATTGAAAAATTATCATCAGGTATGAGAATAAATAGAGCTGGAGATGACGCAGCAGGTCTATCAATCTCAGAAAAGATGAGAGCACAAATAAGAGGGCTTAATCAAGCATCGAGAAATGCGCAAGATGGTATATCTTTAATACAAACGGCAGAAGGTGCACTTGATGAAACTCATGCAATACTACAAAGAATGAGAGAGCTTGCAGTGCAATCTGCAAATGATACAAATGTTACAGAAGATAGAACTGCTATACAATCAGAGATAGACCAGTTAGCTAGTGAGATAACAAGAATAGCAGAAAATACAGAATTTAACACACAGGGATTATTAACAGGCGGATTGTCTGCTAAATTCCACGTGGGAGCAAATTCATCACAGGTTATATCTGTTTCAATAAATAATATGAAGGCAACAGCTATTTTTAGTGCCCTTACAAACATTAGTGTTGCAGCTCAATCTACAGCTGAGGATGCTATTGCTGCTATAAATAATGCGATAACAATAGTTTCTGAAGAAAGATCTAATTTAGGTGCATTCCAAAATAGATTAGAGCATACTATTAAGAATTTAGATAACTCAGCAGAAAACTTACAATCAGCAGAATCTAGAATAAGAGATGTTGATATGGCTAAAGAAATGATGAAGATGACAAAGCTTAATATATTAAGTCAAGCATCACAATCAATGTTAGCTCAAGCAAATCAACAACCACAAAATGTATTACAATTATTGAGATAGTTTATTAGTTTAACTATTTAGTAATAAAAATGGTTTAATTATTTAAATTTAATTGTTTGACAAGGATGTCAAATTAAAATTTCAAGGAGGGAAAGTTTATGATTATTAATCACAATATGAATGCAATTAATGCGCATAGAAGAATGGGTATAACAACGAGAGATCAATCGAAATCGATTGAAAAATTATCATCAGGTATGAGAATAAATAGAGCTGGAGATGACGCAGCAGGTCTATCGATTTCAGAAAAGATGAGAGCGCAAATAAGAGGGCTTAATCAAGCATCAAGAAATGCACAAGATGGTATATCGTTAATACAAACAGCAGAAGGTGCTTTAGATGAAACACATTCAATACTTCAAAGAATGAGAGAGCTTGCAGTACAGGCAGCAAATGATACAAATGTTACGGCTGATAGAGAAGCTATTGATGCAGAGATAACTTCATTGACAAGTGAAATAAAAAGAATAGCATCTACAACTGAGTTCAATACTCAAAAATTATTAGATGGGACTTTAACAGCAACACTTCACGTAGGAGCAAATTCTTCTCAGGTTATGACTGTACAGATAGCGACTTCTATGGGTACTGGGATACTTGCAGCAGCATTAGTTGTTACAACTCAAGCTGGTGCAGAAACTGCAATAGAAACTATAAATGATGCAATAACAACTGTATCTACGCAAAGATCTGCTCTAGGTGCATTCCAAAATAGATTAGAGCATACTATTAAGAATTTAGATAACTCAGCAGAAAACTTACAATCAGCAGAATCTAGAATAAGAGATGTTGATATGGCTAAAGAAATGATGAAGATGACTAAGCTTAATATATTAAGTCAAGCATCACAATCAATGTTAGCTCAAGCAAATCAACAACCACAAAATGTATTACAATTATTAAGATAGTTTAAAGTTTAATTAGTTATTAGTTTAAAAAAGTTTAGTTTAATTATTTAAGTTTAATTTTTATTCTAAGCCCAAAATTCTCTTGGATTTTGGGTTTTTTTTTATAAAAAGTATTTACATATAATATTTTGGGATAATATTATAATATATAAGGATAGTTGTAAATAAAATTTTGGAGGTTGTTGTTTTGGAGAATAATATTTTAAAAAAAAATATAGAGGCATTAAAAGAAACGCAGAAATATTTAGTTGATTTACTTGATGAAATAGATTTTAAAGATAAATATATATTATCTAAAAATAAAAATGGTGAAGATATAATAGAATTAAAAAATTCTAAAAAAAGATTAATAAGCAAGTATAATCCTTCTAGAGATGCAAAAAAAGCTTTAGAAGATTTGAAATATGAATATAATTCAGGATTATATGTTGTAATGGGTATGGAGCTAGGGTATAAATTAAGAGAACTTTTAAAGAATCATTGGAATAAGATGGTTATAGTAGTTATAGAAAGAGATTTGGAATTATTAAAGATAAATTTGATGAATTATGATTATAGTGAAGTATTAAAAACAAAAACTTTATTTTTTTCAGTAGGAGAATTTGAAGATGATAATTATATAGGGAGATTGCAATCTGTATTATATAAGTGTTTGCATTCTACGACGATTTTGTATTCAACAAAACCAACTAGTAATATTGATGAAGATATTATTTTTTTTAGAAAAAATGCAGAATTTATAAATAAAACAAAAGAGGTTTATTCTTTTAAATTAGGAAATTCACCAGATGATACTTTGATAGGTCTTAGAAATAGATTTGAAAATATTGTTAAATTCATAGAAAAACCTGGAGTGAATCAAATAAAAGAAAAATTTCCAAAGATATATAAGGATAAGCCAGCTGTAATTGTGGCTTCAGGGCCTTCTTTGGAAAAAAATATAGAATATTTAAAGGAATACCAAGATAAAATTTTGATACTTGCATGTGATGGATCATATAAAAGACTTAAAATGGAAGGGATAAAAGCCCATGCAATAGGGAGTATAGAAAGGATAATTAAGACCTATGAAGTATTTTATAAAGGGGAAGAAGAAAATTTTGATGAAGATCTTATGATGTTATCACCTTGTGTTGTAAGAAGTGAGATTATGAATATATTTAAAGATAGATTTATAAGTTTTTATAAACATGATATGCATGGTGGGATTTTTGAATCTATTGATAAAAAAGGTGCGTTTTTTTGTGGTGCTTCTGTTGCGCATTCCTTGTTTGGTTTTGCAGTAAAGATGGGTTGTGACCCAATTGTTTTAATAGGTCAAGATTTGGCATATTCTAAGGATGGAGTATCTCATGCGAAAGGTGTTTCTGTTATAGAATACAAGGAAGAAAAGGATTATGAATTATATCTAAAAGATTATGAAGGAAATGAACTAGGAAGCACAAATGTTTGGAAAATGTTTAAGGAAATCTATGAAGAGGCAATAAGACAGGTAAAAGCAGAGGTCATAGATGCTACAGAAGGTGGAGCATATATAGAAGGGACGAAGGTAAAAACTTTAAAAGAAACATTGAAAGAATATTGTAATGAGGATATAAAACCTTTATATGAAATATATAAAGAATTAGATTACAAGAATGAAAACTCTAAGGATACAAAGAAGAATCTAATAAATTTTATATTAGAAAAATATGATTTCTTATTGGATATGAATAAAAAAATAAATTCTTATACAAAGGACCTTAAAAAAGCTTTAAATCTTTTAAATAAACATCTGACTTCTAAACAATTAGATTGGATTTTTGATGTTGTTTTTGGTGTTGATGAAGAAATTATAAAAGCTATTATGAAAGATAATTATACTCACTTAGTTGTTGCTTATTTGATTAGTAATGCAGCTAGAGCGATAAGTTCTTTGGGTGCTAAGGAATATGATAAAGATATATTGATAAAAAATATAAATATACAAAAAATGCTTTTAAAAGAATTGTCTATTTATATAAGGAAGATGTTGAGGGTGACTTATATTGGGCTTAATGATGTAGTAAAAGAAATAGATTTAGATGAATTGAATATAGAAATTAATTTTTCTAAAATGGAAAGAGATATAGACTTTATATTAAATGATAAAAAATATACATTGCCTATAATATAAAATTCTTATATAAATTTATATGAAAACTTCCATAAGATGAAGGATTTCATTTATCGTATACACATTCATATATAAAATATTTTAATTTAAAAATATTTTTTTTAATAATATTTTTAATAATAATTGATATTATGACGATAAACATATAGAAATTGTGTTATTTTATTTAGGAGGTTTTTATTTTGTATGAGAATTTTTTTGAAAAAAATATAGAATTATTAAAGGGGATTCAACCTGACTTAGTTAATAAATTAGTAGAATGTAAAGAAACACAAAAATATAATATATATATTAATAGAAATGATGAAAGTGTAATAGAAATTAAAGGAAGTAAAGATAGGTTGATAAGTAAATACAATCCTAAAAGAGATGCAAAAAAAGCAATTGAGGGCATGGATTTTGAGGTGAACTCTGGTTTATATATAGTGATGGGTTTGGAATGGGGTTACAAATTAAAAGAAGTATTTAAAAAAAATTGGGATAAAATGAGAATAATAGTTGTAGAGAAGGATTTGGAATTATTAAAATTAAATTTGAAAAAACAAGATTTTTCTGAAATGTTAAAGACAAAAAGAATATTTTTTTCAGCTGGAGAGTTTGAGGATGAATTTTACTTAGAAGATTTACAAAATAATTTATATAATAATTTGCATTATACATCTAAAGTGTTTATAACAGATATAACAAGCACGGTTGATGAAGATATAGAATTTTTCAAGAAGAATATCGAGTTTATAGGGAAATCTAAAGTGAAATATTCATTTGTACTGGGAAACTGTCCAGATGATACATTATTAGGTCTTAGAAATAGATTGAATAATATAGTTGATTTTATAGATAAACCAGGTGTTAATGAGTTGTTGGAAAAGTATGGAGATGTATATAAAAATAAACCAGCGGTAGTTGTTGCTTCGGGACCTTCTTTAGAAAAAAATATTAAGTATTTAAAAGAATATCAAGATAAGATACTGATACTTGCATGTGATGGTTCGTATAAAAGACTTAAAATGGAAGGGATAAAGGCTCATGCAATAGGAACTATCGAAAGAATAATAAAAACATATGAGGCTTTTTATAAAGGTGAAGAAGAAAATTTTGATGAGGATCTTATAATGCTATCTCCTGCAGTTGTAAGAACGGAAATAATTGATATTTTTAAAGATAGATTTATAAGTTTTTACAAAAAAGATATGCATGGAAATATATTTGATAGTATGGATGATAAGGGCTCGTTTTTTTGTGGAGCTTCAGTTGCTCATTTATTATTTGGTTTTGCACAGAAGATGGGTTGTAATCCTATTGTACTAATAGGACAGGATTTAGCATATTCAAAAGATGGAGCATCTCATGCAAATGGAGTTTCTGTAATTGAATATAAAGAAGATGGATATGATTGTTATGTAAAAGATTATTATGGTAATAGTTTAGGGAGTACAAGTGTATGGGTACAATTTAAGGAGTTATATGAAGAGGCTATCAGAAAATTTGATTGTAAAGTTATAGATGCAACAGAAGGTGGAGCGTATATAAAGGGAACCGAAGTAAAGCCACTAAAAGAGGTATTAGAGTTATACTGCAAAGAAGATATTGAACCTCTACACAATCTGTTTGTTGATTTGAATTATAAGAATAAAAAATCGATTGAAATAAAAAGAACTTTAGTAAGTTATATTTTGGATAAATACAAATTATTATTAGATATGAATGATAAAATAAAGATTTGCATAAAGAACTTAAAAAAATCATTAAATATTTTAGATGAAAATTTTACAGAAGAACAATTAGATTGGATTTATGATATTGTATTTAGTGTAGATGATGAAATATTAAGACCTATAATGAATGATCCGTATATACATTTAGTTTGTGCATTTCTAATTAGTGGAGCGGCAAATAGAATAAGTCAATTGAAAGCTAAAGAATATAATCAAGAAATTCTTACAAAAAATATAGAAATACAAAAAATATTATTGGAAACGCTTGTAAAATATATTCGAAAAACATTAAGGGTAACTTATTTGGGTTTAAAAGAAATTACAAAGAAAGTTAATTTAAAAGAGCTTGAAATGGATGAAATAAATTTTGATAAAATGGAAAAAGAAATAGAGTTTATATTAAATAATGAAAAATATTATTTACCAAAAATATAGATGGAGGCAAATATGTTAGATAATAAATCAATACTTATAACAGGTGGAACTGGTTCGTTTGGAAAAAAATTCATAGAAAAAATATTAAAAGAATATAATCCTAAAAGGATAATTATATATTCTAGAGATGAGTATAAGCAAATGTTAGTAAAACAAAAATTTAGTGAATATAGTGAAAAACTTAGGTTTTTCATAGGTGATGTAAGAGATAAAGATAGACTTTATAGAGCTTTTGATGGAGTTGATTATGTAATTCATGCAGCAGCAATGAAACAAGTTCCAGCTTGTGAATATAATCCTTTTGAAGCTATAAAAACAAATATACATGGGGCTCAAAATATAATTGATGCAGCAATTGATAGAGGTGTTAAAAAAGTTGTAGCTCTATCGACTGATAAAGCAGTTAATCCTATTAATCTATATGGTGGAACTAAATTGGTTTCAGATAAATTATTCATATCTGCAAATGCATATGTAGGCGAAAAAGATACTGTTTTTTCTGTTGTAAGGTATGGAAATGTTGCAGGTAGTAGAGGTTCGGTTATTCCGTTTTTTAAAAGATTGATAGAAGAAGGTAAAAAAGAACTTCCGATAACTGATTTTAGAATGACTAGATTTTGGATTACTTTAGAAGAAGGTGTAAATTTAGTTTTTAAAGCACTGGAAGAGTCAAAAGGTGGAGAAACTTATATTTCTAAAATTCCTTCGTTTAAAATAACTGATTTAGCAGAAGTTATGTTAGATGGTTGTAAATTGAAAGAAGTGGGGATAAGAGAAGGTGAAAAAATTCATGAAGTTATGGTGACAAAAGATGACTCAAGACATACTTATGAATATGAAAAACATTATATAATATATCCTCACTTTTCTTGGTGGAACAAAAAAGACTATTTCACAGAAGGTGGAGTATTAATAGAAGATGGATTTGAATATAATTCTGGAAATAATAAAGAATGGTTAGAAAAAGGTCAACTTAAAAAAGAATTGGAAGAATTACATTTAGATTAAAGGGGCGATTTATATGGAGATAGCTTTGTATGGTGGAAAAAAATCGAGTGAAGAATATATTCCATATGGGAAACAATGGATTGATGATGAAGATATAAATGAAGTTATAAAGGTTCTTAAAAGTGATTATTTAACAACGGGGCCAAAGGTTTTAGAATTTGAAAAAAAGGTAGCTAACTATGTTGGAGCAAAGTATGCAGTAGCATTTTCTAATGGTACTGCTGCTTTGCATGCAGCTTGTTTTGCAGCAGGAGTGAAAGAATGTGATGAAGTTATAACATCACCACTTACATTTGCAGCTTCAGCTAATTGTGCTCTTTATATGGGTGCAAAACCTGTTTTTGCAGATGTAGATCTTAATAATTACAATATAGATATAAATGATATAAAAAAGAAAATAACAGATAAAACAAAAGTTATAATACCTGTGGATTTTGCAGGTCAAGCTGTTGATATAGATAAAATTATGAAAATTGCAGATGAAAATAATTTAATTGTTATTGAAGATGCAGCGCATGCACTTGGTTCAGAGTATAAAGGGCAAAAAATTGGGCAAAAAGCACATATGACAGAATTTAGCTTCCATCCTGTAAAACATATAACAACAGGAGAAGGTGGAATAATAACTACCAATGACAAGGATTTATATGAAAAACTTAAGTTATTTAGAACACATGGTATAACAAGAGATAAAGAATTTTTAAATAATAAAGATAAGCCATCATATTATTATGAACAGATAGAATTAGGATATAATTATAGAATGACTGATATTCAATGTGCTTTAGGAATAAGTCAATTAAGTAAAATTGATAAATTTGTTCAAAGACGAAGAGATATAGTTGATATTTATAATAGTGAATTATCTTCTATAGATGAAATAATAACACCTTACGAAGAAGAATATTCAAAATCATCATATCATCTTTATATAATAAGATTGAAATTAGATAAATTAAAAGTTGATAGAGATGAAATTTTTAAAGCATTGCAAGCCGAGAATATTGGTGTTAATGTACATTATATACCAGTATATCATCATCCTTATTATCAAAATTTGGGTTATGAAAAAAATCTTTGTGAAAATACTGAAAAGATATATAATTCAATAATAACATTACCATTATATCCAAAAATGAATGATGTAGAAATTAAAAAAGTAATTGAAGCTGTTAAAAAAGTAATTAATTATTATAAAAAGTAAGGGATGTTAATATGAACAACATATATTTGCGAAAGGTAAATTATAGTGATATAGATATATTATTTAATTGGTCTAATGATAAAGATGTTAGATTAAATGCATTTAATCAAAATGAAATAAAATATGAAAATCATATTCAGTGGTTTAATAATAAGATGAAAAATAAGAATACACATATGTATATTCTTATGAATGATAATCAACCTATTGGTCAAATTAGAATAGATATAGAAAATAAAAATGGAATTATAAGTTACAGTATAGACAAAGAGTATAGAGGAAAAGGTTTTGGAAAAATAATAATAAAAAATATAGAAAAAATTATAAAAGAAGATAATTTAGATGTCCTGAAATTAATTGGAGAAGTAAAGATTAACAATGAAAGTTCAAAACAAGTATTTTTAAAAAATGATTATAAAGAATACTTTGATGAGGAAAAAAATTGTTATAGATATATTAAAGAACTAAACTTTATAGGTGTTATAATACAAGCAAGATATAATTCAACACGCCTTAAAGGGAAGGTTTTAAAGAATATACTGGATAAACCTTTATTGTATTACAGTGTAAAAAGATCTTCTTTATCAAAATATGCAGATAAAGTTATAGTTGCAATAAGTAATAGTGATGATGATGATAAAATAAAATTATGGTGTGATGAAAATAATATAATATCCTATGTTGGTGATGAACATAATGTTTTAAGAAGATATTATGAAGCGGCCAAAGAAAATAATTTAAATACAATAATAAGAGTAACTTCAGATTGTCCATTTGTAGACCCAAAGATAATAGATATGCTAATCTTAGAATTTTTGAATTTTGATTATGATTATATTTCAAATAGAGTTGTAGAAAGAACGTGGCCTCATGGACTTGATGTTGAGATATTTTCATTTGAAGCTTTAAAAAAAGCATATAATGAAGCTGTTTTAGATATTGAAAAAGAACATGTTACATCCTATATCTTAAAAAATAAAGATATTTTTAGAGCTAAAGAATCAAAATTAGATAAAAATTTATCTAATTTTAGATTAACTGTTGATTATGAAGAAGATTTTGAACTTAGTAAAATATTATTAGAAAATTTAATAAAAAAATCAGGAATAGATTTTGATTGGAAAGATATAATTAAATTTATGAAAAAAAATAAAGATTTAGTTAAAATAAATGAAAATAGGAATGATATTAAATTCTAATAAAAGGAGGGGTCGTTTTTATGGAGATAAGATTAAAAAATAATATAATTTCAGATGACACGATGCCTTATATAATTGCAGAAATGTCAGCTAATCATAATCACGATATAGATTTAGCTAAAGAAATAATACATGCAGCAAAAGAATCAGGGGCTGATTGCTTGAAATTACAAACATATAAACCTGAAACTATGACATTAAATTCTAATAAAGATTATTTTAAAATAAAAAGAGGAACGTGGAAGGGCGAAAATCTATATAATTTGTATGAAAAAGCTCATATGCCTTGGGAATGGCAAGAAGAATTAAAAAAAGAGTGTGAAAAAGTTGGTTTGGATTTTTTATCAACTCCTTTTGATAGAACTTCTGTAGATTTTTTAGAAGGTTTAGATGTAGAATTTTATAAAATAGCTTCGTTTGAAATAACAGATATACCGCTTATAAAATATATTGCATCAAAACAAAAACCTATAATAATGTCAACTGGAATGTCAACAATAGAAGAAATAAAAGAAGCAATTGATGCAATAGAATCTATGAACAATAAAAATTATGCAATACTAAAGTGTTCAAGTTCATACCCATCAATATCAAAAGATATGAATTTAAGTTGTATACCAGATTTGAAAAGTAGATTTGGAAAATTAGTAGGCTTATCAGACCATACATTAGGAGATTTGTCAGCGATAGTAGCAACTTCTTTGGGTGCTAGCATAATAGAAAAACATTTCTGTTTAAGTAGAGATATAATAACACCTGATTCATCTTTTTCTATGGAGCCAAAAGAATTAAAATGTATGATAGATAAAATAAAGGATGTAAAAAATGCATTGGGTGAAATTAAATATGGTCCAACAGATAATGAAAAAGCAAGTCTTAATTTTAGAAGATCTATTTTTATTACTAAGGATATTAAAAAGGGTGAATTATTTACTGAAAATAATATAAAGATAATACGACCATCTTATGGTATAGAACCTAAATATTATGAAGATATAATAGGAAAAAGAGCAAGTGGAGATATTTCAAAAGAAGAACCTTTGAATTGGAATATGGTAGAAAAGTAAAGGGAGCTTATTATGAAAATACTTTTTCGAGTTGATGCTGGAAAAAATATAGGATTTGGACATATGAATAGAACGATGTCTATAGCTAATGAATTAAAAAATAAAAATATAGAATTTTGTTATTTGACTAGATTTCAAGATGGTATAGATTTTTTAAAAAGAAATAATGTTAATTGTTTAAAAATGGAAAATTTAGATGTAGAGTTAAGGACTCAAGATAATTTTAATGAGGAATCATTAAATAATTATATAAAATTAGAATTAGAACAAATAAAAAAATTAAAAGCATTTAAAAAATTTGATACTATAATAGTGGATTCTTATTTTGTAAATGAATTTTATTTTTTAGAACTAAAAAAATTATTTAAAAAAGTTGTTTATATAGATGATTTAAATAATGAAACATATCCTGTGGATATTTTGATAAATGGAAATATATATGCGAATGATTTAGGATATAAGAAATTTTATAAAGATACAAAACTATTATTGGGTTCTAATTATAATTTGATAAATAAAAAATATGTAAATTTAAAAAGAAAATTCAATAGTAAATTAAAAGAAATTTTGATAACTACAGGTGGAGCAGATCCAAATAATTTGATGATTAATTTTATAGATTTTATATTAGAAAATAATTTTAATGAAGATATAAAAATAAATATTATCATTGGAAAATCTTTTGAAGAAAAGAATAAAATTAAAATAAGAGAAAAATTAAATAAAAAGAAAAATTTTTTTATATATGAAGATATAGATTATATGGACAAGCTTATGTTAAACTCAGATTTAGCTATAAGTTCTGCTGGCAGTACTATTTATGAACTTATGGCTTGTGGAACTCATATTGTATATTTTTCTTATGCAAATAATCAAAAATATATAATAAATTATTTAAAAAATAAAAATATAGGTTCGTATATCGGAAACAAAGAAACTATAGACTTTGATAAATTATACAAAATTTTAAAGAATTATAATGCTGAGATTGAAAATATAATATCTGGAAGAAAAAAACAGATGGCTGTAATGTCTCATTATGGTGCGAGAAATATAGTTGATATTTTATTAAAATAGTAATTAGTTTATTAAATTAATTGCTATTTTTTTCGATATATATATATATGGTTAAGATATATTTTTAGTGATGATTTTTTGTTATATATATTTTACAACTTGTTTTTGGGCGAATCTAAATTATTTTTTTATAATGACGAAAAATTATAAGAGGGATATATTAAACAAGGAGGTTTTTTTATGAGAATAGATTCAAACATTGTAAGCAGTGAGATGTTATCTCAAAAAAATGAATTAGCAACTATGCAAAAAGCTTCTAGTGAAAAAGCAGATGGTGTAAAAGAGAAAAAAGCTAAAGAAAATCAGTCTAGTTTGCCAGGAGAACAAAAACTTATAGAGGCTATAGAAAAGTCTAATCCAGATGTTAAAATGGAAAATAGTCATCTTAAGTTTTCTATACATGAAGAAACTAAGACTATAATGATTAAGATTGTAGATGATGAAACAAATGAAATTATAAAAGAAATACCATCTGAAAAAATATTAGATATGGTTGCTGATATTATTGAGAGATTTGGTTTATTTGTTGATAGAAGAGGTTAGAAAAGTTTAAATAATAACATGGAGGTGTATTATGTCAACTATGAGAATGAGCGGACTTGCTTCTGGTATGGATACTGAGAGTATGGTCAAAGAGCTTATGAAAGCGGAAAGATATAAAGTAGACAAATATGAACAGGAAAAAACTTTATTTGAGTGGAAAACATCAGCTTATGCAGATATGAATAAAGCAACAGCATCATTTGTAATTGAATCTAGAAAGAGTTTTGGTATAGATGTCGATTATTTTGGTAATATAACACCATCATCTGTAAGAAGTATGGATTGGGTAAAAAACACAACTTCATCAAATTCTACTATTGCAGATGTTACATCTGCTACAGATGCAGCAGATGGAACTAATAGTATAAATATAACTCAATTAGCTTCAGGTGTTTTTACAGGAAGTAAAAATACAATAGCATCAGATACAGATTTATTTGCAACTAAAGCTGCTGGAGAAACTGTTACAGTAACAATAAATGGAGAAAATTTATCTTTAGATGGAGATGCAACTATTGCAGATTTAGTATCAGCAATAAATAATAATGACAATTTAAAAGATGAATTAAATGCATCTTATGATTCAGCTAATGAAAAATTCTTCTTAACTACAAAGGGGACTGGTTCATCAAAAAACATAACTATTGGTGGAGATGCAGAAGTTGACGGAGTTTTCTTTGGAGCAGGAAGCTTACTTCACATGAGTTCTACTGTTGCTGGAACTACTGCTGATATGGTTAAAGATACTGCAGTTAATGGTCTTGACTTAGAGCTTGAATTTAACGGTATTGCTATGAGTAATGATAAAAATGAAATGACAATAAATGGACTAACAATAAATGCAAAAACAACGGGTATTGTAACTGCAACAACAGGAACTGATACAGACGCAGTTATTGATAAAGTTAAAGAGTTTGTGGAAAATTATAATGCATTTATAGACGTAGTAAATGGTAAGTTATCAGAGAAAAAATATAGAGATTATCAACCTTTGAGTGCAGAACAAAAAGAAGCTATGAAAGAGGATGATATTAAGCTTTGGGAAGAAAAAGCTAAATCAGGTCTTTTAAAAAATGATAATTATTTAGATTCGATGCTTAGTAGAACTCGTTCTTGGATTTATGCAGAAGTTGAAGGTGTAAGTTCGAATTATAATCAAGCAGCAGAAATTGGGATAACAACAACTAAAAACTATAAAGATAATGGGAAATTAGAAGTTGATGAAGATAAATTAAGAGAAGCATTACAAGATGATCCTACAGCTGTTATGGATTTATTGTTTAAATCATCAGAATCTACTAAAAAAGAATCAGATATGACAAATGCAGAGATAACTGACAAAAGAAATAATACAGGTATATTTGGTAGAATTTATGATGAATTTGCAACTGGAATGCAAGGTATGATTGAAAAATCAGGGACTTCAGGAAATGATAGTCTATATAGAAAAGTTAAAGCTGATATATTAGTTTCTTTCGTAACATCAGGTTCTCAATCTATGATAGGAAAACAATTATTAAATATTAATAAAACAATAAATGAAGAAAATTCTAGACTACAAGATGTTGAAAGTAGATATTGGGCTAAATTTGGTGCAATGGAAAAAGCTATAAATGATATGAATCAACAGAGTGGTTGGATAGGCCAACAAATGGGTATGTAATAAAAATGATTAGGAGTGTAATATATGGCAGTTAATAATCCTTATTCGAATTATAAACAAAATGCAATTAATACAGCAACACCTCAAGAACTTGTTTTAATGCTTTATGATGGTTGTATAAAATTCATAAACAGAGCTATAATAGGTATTGAAGATAAGAATTTAGAGATGGCAAATAATAATATTATAAAGGCACAAAATATTGTATTTGAACTTATGATATCTTTAGATATGGACTATGAAGTCTCTAAAGATTTAGAACTTCAATATGATTTTATGCACAGGACATTGATTGATGCAAATATAAAAAAAGATAAAAAACTATTAGAAGACGTTAAGGAATTAATAACAGATTTAAGAGATACATGGAAGGAAGCAATGAAAAAAGCTAATATGGGAGGATAATATGGATGTTAATAAAGGACTAGATGAACTTATAGTAATATCTAAAGAAAAACATTCGCTCCTACTTAAATACAGTAAGTTTACTAACTCAGAAAAAATCCATATAAGAAGCTCTAATATTGAATTGTTATTGAATGATATAAATAATAAAAATGATATTCAAAAAAAAATTGATTCATTGGATTTACGATTTTATTCTATATTAAAGGATTTGAAAAAAGAATTAAAGATAGATTCTTTTGAAAAAATAAATCCTAAATTATATCCAAATGTTTTGATATTACAAAAAACTATAAAAGATATTATGGATATATTAAAAGGTATAAAAAAGGAACATGAATCAAATAAAGTAGATTTAAAAAAAGATTTTGAAGAATTAAAAAGTAATATGAAAACATTTAATAGAAATAAAAGAATTACAGGGGCTTATAAAGCAAGAACTAGTCCATATTCAAATACGCATAGTCAGATTTCTGGTGTGTTTATTGATAATAAGAAATAATCTATTAGATAAAGGTGTGATATTATGGATATAGCAGCACTATCAGTAGTTTTGAGTCAAGCAAAACTAAAAAATGATGTTGGAGTTTCTGTTATGAAAATAGCGATGGGCAAATCATCAGCAGGACCAAGTAAGGACGAACAAATGCTACAACTTATGAAGGATATGGAAATGTCAGTGAATCCAAATGTGGGTTCAAAAATTGATATAAAAGGTTAAATAAAAAAGCTATCTTAATAGTTTATTAAGATAGCTTTTTATAAAGTTTTGTAATAACATAATATTAAAAAAGATAAAAGAATCTATACAGGAAGGATGATAGCAAATGACAACTTTAGAATTTGAATCATTAAATACAGCGATAAATTATATAAATAATGTTGAAAGAGGGATAGAAGAAATTGTAGAAGATTTTGTATCTGAAGGTGGGGTAAAAGCAAAACAAATGCTACCTGATTTGGCAGAAGGTCTTATTTGGATTTCACAAGTATTAAAAGCAACAAAACAATATCATGATATAGATTATGAAGAATTAAATGAAATTTATTCAGATTTATTAGAAGCGATATCTAACGATGATACTATATTGATATCTGATTTACTTGAATATGAAATAAAAGAAAAATTACTTAATTGGCAAGAAATCCTAATTGAAGTAGTTGAAAATAATGCAAATTAAAGAAGATAAAAAAGGAAATATTACTATGGAGATAAAAAATTTAGATAAAATTTTTTATCTCCATAGTAAATATGATGTATACAAAGAAGCTAAAAGATTTTCAAATAATTTTTTAGAAAAATCAAAGGATATTAATATTATATATGGATTTGGTTTGGGTTATCATATAAAGGAAGTTTTAAAAATCTTAAAAGAAAATCAAAAATTATATATATTAGAGCTTAGAAAAGATATATTTGAATTTGCTAAAAGTAAATTAGATTTAGAAGATATATTAAATGATAAAAGAGTAAAACTAATAGTAAAAGACAATTATCAAGATTTGATTTTAGAATTTCAGAAAATAGATTTAAAAAAAAGTTCTGAGTTTTTTTCTCATGAGCCATCTATAAATGCAATAGAGGAAAAAAATATAAAATTTAAAGAAATATTAGATGAATTAAAGGTATTAAAAAAAATAAAAGTAGATAAAGTTCAATTAAAAAATATAGAGACAAATATAGAATTAAATAAAAAATTAAATGATAAAAAAGCGTCTATGTTTTTTGGTGAATTTAAAAATATACCTGGAATAGTTATATCAGCAGGTCCTTCCCTAGATTATTCTATAAAAGAATTGAAAAATTTTAAAAATAAATCAGTTTTATTTTCTGTTGGAAGATCTTTAAGAGCATTTACTGATTTGGAATTTGATCCAGATATGTTTATGATTGTAGATCCAAATCCTATAACAAAAACCCATATAAAAGGATATGAAAACTCAAATATACCTTTTTATTATTTGATTAGTGCATGCAATGAGACGGTAAAATCATATAAAGGAACAAGATTTTATTTTTATAATGAAGAAGAGAAGAAAGATAAAAATGCGATAAAGGTTAAAAGTAGTGTTTCAACAGGTGTTTTATCAATGTTAATAAAAATGGGATGTAGTCCTATTATATTTGTAGGACAAGATTTAGGATTTTATGAAGGATGTCAGCATAGTAAGGCTGTTATATATGATGGATATGATTTTAATAATAAATTAAATACAAATTATAAATATGACAAGATAAAAAATGTGTTTGGTGATTATATTTATACTAATAAAGGTTATAAAAGTATGAAATTGTTTATAGAAAATATTATTAGAGAAAATAAACATATTGAATTTATAAACTCTTCATACAAAGGTGCACATATAGAAGGAACAAAATACATGGATATAAAAGAAGTATATGAAAAATATATAAAAGATAAGTCGTTTAACATAGATGAAAAAATTAAAAATATAATTAATAATAATTAAAATATAATGTAAAATAATTTGTATTATTGCTTAATTATTTGTAGAGAAAACTAAATATAAATAAATAATTTTTTTTATGTATAATTATGAAAGCTGGTTTCGATTTAAAGAGGTCAGTTTTTTTTATTATAAAATTTATATATGGGTATAAAAAAGAGTATTAAGGGATTGATAAATTTTAAATATATTTATCAATTTTTTTTATTTAAAAATAAAAAGTGAATTTAAATTTTAAGGAGGGGAATTAATTGGAGGCTTTTGTTAAAAAGCTTATAGAAATAGATAAAACAGCTGATAGTAAAAAAATGGAGCAACAGCTAAAATTGATGGAAGAAGTTAAGAATTTTCAAACAGATTTAAGGACAAAAGAAAATGAGTACAAAAAAGAAGCAAAACTTTTGGGGAATATGGAATATCACAGATTAGTTGAAGAAGGTTATAGTAATAAAGAAAAAATAGAAAAAAAGACAAAAAAAGATTTAGAAGAAATAGAAAATAGATTCAATAAGATAAGAAGGGATATTGTTAATAGATATTTCAAACAAATAATAAAAGGTGATTAATATGTCTGGATTATCAAAATACAGTGCGCTAAAAGGTAAAATTAGTGCTATAAAAAGAAAGATGTTAAAAATAAGTGATTATCATGAAATAATAGCTAAAGATAATATTGTTGATATATTAAATTTTTTGAAAAAAAATAGTTTATATAAAGAAGTATTAAAAGATTTTACAAAGGAAGAAGTCCATAGAGGTGATTTTGAGTTTTATCTAAAAAAAGGCTATTTATATGAGATAAAAAAAATGATGAAATTTATGTCTTTTAAAGAAAAGAAATTTTATAAAGCTTTATTTTTAAGATATGAGGTTGAAGATCTAAAAATTATATTAAGAGCAGTTAATAGAAATGAAGATATCAATTTGGTAGAAAAAAATTTGCTCAAAATAAGTTATTATAGTTTGGATTATAATGACTTACTTAGTAGTAATAATATACAAAGTTTAGTTTCAAAACTTAAGCACAAACCATATTATCCATATTTAAGAAATTTAGAAGATGAAGATGAAAATAGAATGGAATTTCATATGGAAATGAATTTAGAGACTCTTTATTTTAGAGAATTAGTAGATAAAACTAAGTTTTTGAGCAAAAAAGATCAAAATATTATTCTTGATATGATTGGTGTAAACGTAGATCTTATAAATTTACAATTTATATATAGAGCAATAAAATATTATAAAATAACACCAGAAGAAATATTAAATTATACAATCCCACTGGGAAAATATATGAGAATAAATAAGCTTAAAAAATTAGTATATATAAAAACTGTTTCGGAGTTTTTTAGAGAGATAAAAGATTCTAAATATAATTATATATTTAAAGATGATGATTTAAAAATAGAGATAAATCAACTTAGTTTTTTGGAGATGTTTTTGGTTAAAATTTCGAGAAAAAATCCATTTACAATAGCTCAAATAATAGAATTTGTACATCTTTTAGAGTTTGAGGTAAGAGATATTATATCAATAATAGAAGGTGTCAGGTATGAAATAGATAAAAATGAGTTAAAGGAATTTATAATAAAAAAAATTTAATTAAGAAAAGAGGTGATTAAATGGCTGTTGAAAAAATGGAATATTTAAACATTATAGCTCCTAAAAACTATTCAAATGAAATTTTAGCAAATATAATATTTTCTGAAAAAATACACATAGTAGATTCTTATGTGGAGATTAAGAAGAGAAATTTTTTGATAGAAGAAAACTCAGATGATTATAAAACACATAAAGATTTATTAAAGATAAAGAGATTTGAAGGTGGATGGGATTGTGAAAAATTACAAAATAAATTAGAAATACTTATGGATGATTTTAATATAGAAAGAAAAATAGATAGAAATTTTATTAGTAAAAATTATTCTATTATATTAGAAGATGAAACATGTAAGCGCTATGAAAATATGATAAATACAAATTATGCACTTATGGAACCTCTTAGAAAAATGATAGAAGATGAAGAAACCGAAATTGAAAAATTGATGAAAATGCAAATAAATCTAAATTTTATAGAGAATAAAAAACTACCTCTTTATGATATTTTTAATTCAAAGTATTTGGATTTTAAAATGGGATATATACCTAAAGAAAGAGTACTAAAAATTAAAAAGAATTATGAAAATATTTCTTCTTTAATTTTTAATATTGGTGAAGGTAATTATGAATCTATGTATTTATTTGCATGTACAAAAGATATGGTTGAGGAAAGAGAAAACTTACTAAAATCACTTAATTTTAGCCCTCTTTTATTAGATGAGAATATGGTAGAAGGTGATGTTAAAAAAACCATAGATAATATTGAAAAGAAAATAAGAGAAGAAGAAGCTGAGTTATTGGAACTTAAACTACAGTTAAAAAAATACAAAGAAGAAAAGAAAAATGATTTAAAGGAAGCTTATTCACTTTTAATGCTTAAAAAAAAGATATTTGAATTAAAAAATAAAATGGCATTTGGTGACCAATTCATGTATGTTGCAGGATGGGTACCAAAATCATGTGTAAAAGATCTTGATAAAATATTTGATAACTTAAAAAAACAAATTATATTTTTTTATAAGGAAAATAAAGACGAAATTTCTGTAACACCACCAACTAAATTAAAAAATAATTTCATTTCAAAGAATTTTGAAATACTGGTCAAATTATATGGAATTCCAGCATATAAAGAAGTAGATCCTACTAATTTTTTAGCGATAACATATTTACTTTTCTTTGGTGCTATGTTTGGAGATGTTGGTCAAGGTGCTGTATTTTTAGTTTTTGGTATATTTTTGAATAAAAAAGATGAGTTTAAGCCTTATGGAAAGATATTAATGTCTCTTGGTTGTAGTTCCATAGTATTTGGATTTTTATATGGAAGTATATTTGGATTTGAGGATTTAATACTCCCATTATTTATAAGACCTATTGAAAACATCAATTATGTACTATCCATATCTGTTTTGTTTGGTGTAATTTTAATTTTTTTAAGTTTTATTTTAAGCTTTGTAAATTTAATGAAACAAAGAGAATTTAAAGAGGTGATTTTTTCTAAGAATGGAATTAGTGGGTTTTTATTATATTCATCATTGCTTCTTATAATAGCTCATTTTATAGGAATAAAAATTATTGATATAAAATTAGCTTTTTCTTTGATGAGTGTTTTTATATTAATGATGATTTTAAAAGTACCAATATTAAATGTAGTTTTAAAAGAAAAAGAAGATTATGATGGTGGAATAAAGGCCTATTTTACAGAAAGTATATTTGAGATGATAGAAACCTTAATGGGTTTTATGAGTAATACCATATCATTTATAAGAATAGGTGCGTTTGCACTTAATCATGTTGGTTTGTTTTTAGCTTTTTTAACTATGGCTGAACTTATAAATAATGGACCATTTAGTATATTGATTTTAATTATAGGAAATATAGTAATAATTACATTGGAAGGGCTTATTGTATTTATTCAAGGTTTAAGACTTGAATACTATGAACTTTTTAGTAAATATTTTAAAGGTGATGGTGTTGAATACAAACCTTTTAAATTAGAGTATTAAAAAATATATAAAAAAGGCAGGTGAATATCCAAGAAAATTATATTTCTTGGGAAATATTTATGAAAATTATATTATTCTTATCAATGAGTACGATATTAGTAACATTAATATTAGGTGTTATATTTAATAAATTAGCATATGAATCAAAAAAGGATAATTTATTGAAATTATTAAAATTAAATGGATTTATAACAGCGCCACTCCTTTTGATGGCTGTTATGATATTGGTACCTGATTTCATTTATGCATCTACAAATGAAGGAGTTACATCAACGAATGGTTTAGGGCTTATTGCAGCTGGACTTTCAACTGGTTTTGCAACAATTGGTGCAGGTTATGCTGTTGGAGCAGTTGCATCAGCAGCATTAGGTGCAGTATCTGAAGATCCTAAAATCTTAGGTAAAACATTAATATTTGTGGGTTTAGCCGAAGGTATTGCTATTTATGGGCTAATCATATCAATACTTATATTAGGAAGGATTTAATATGAAAAGTTATCTTATTAGTGATAATAGAGATACTGCTTTAGCATTTAGATTAGCAGGAATTAATAATTCTATAGTTCATGAAGAAAGTGAAATAAAGAGACTTTTTAATAAACTATTGGAAGATGAAGATATAGGTATTATAATTCTTACAGAAATTATTATGGATAAGATAAAGAGTGAAGTGGAGTATGTAAAAAGAAATAGGAGAAAACCACTAATAATAGAAATTCCAGATAGACATGGAAGCAAAAGGGCTGAAGGAAATATAACAAAATATATAAGAGATTCTGTTGGAATAAAAATTTAAGGAGGGATTTTATGCCTTCAATAGAAAATAAAATAGATTTTTTTGATAGAGTGATAAATGAAAACCTGAATACTGAATTTCAAGAAGAGATGAATAAATTAAAGGAAGAAGAACAAAATGTTTTGGTGCAAAAAGAAAAGGAGTTTAAAAGAGAACAATTAAAAGAAATAAATAAAATGAAAAGGAAGGGTGAACAAGAAAGAAATGCACTTATTTCAAAGGCTAGAATAGAAAGAAAAAGAGATTTATTTAAATTAAGAGAGAGATTTATAAAAGATATTACTGAAGAAATAAAAATTCATATAGAAGATTTTTGTAAAAATGAAGAGTATGCGGATTTTTTATTTAAAAAAATAAAAGAAGGTATTGCCCTGATTGAAAATTGTTCTAAATTCATAATAGAATGTTCAAGTCGTGATAAAGATATAGTAAATCAATTTATAAAAGAATTAAAAGAAGAGGGAATTGAAATAGAAATTAGAATTTCAAAAGATGAGATTCTTGGAGGTTGCTTTATTTATTCTTTTGATAATTTATATATGATTGATATATCTATTGATGATATGATAGAAAATTTAAAAGATGAAATTGGAGCATATATAATGGATACAGTGTTAGTAGGTGATTTGGATGAATGATTCAAGAATAGTTTCTGTAAATGGTCCTGTTGTAAAAATTAATAATGCGTCATCCTTTAAGATTAGGGATATGGTTATGGTTGGAAATAAAAAATTAATAGGAGAAATCATATCAATAGAAAAAGATGAAGCAATAGTTCAAGTTTATGAAGAAACTCAAGGTCTTAAATTTAATGAAATAGTAAAAAGTACAAATAAGCCTTTATCCTTAAAATTAGGTCCTGGACTTATTGGAAACATATTTGATGGTATTCAAAGACCATTAAAAAGAATAGAAGAAGTATCAGGCGGAGGTTTTATAAAAGAAGGTATAGGTCTATTATCATTAAATGAAGCTAGACTTTGGAATGTAGATATCACAACGAGTATAGGCAAATATATAAAAGAAGGTGATATTTATGCTAAGGTTCAAGAGTCAAGTCTCATAGAACATAAATTGATGGTTCCTAAGGGTATTGAAGGAGAAGTATTTTTTATAAATGAAAGTAAGGAATTAAATATAGATGATGTAGTCTTAAAAGTTAAAGATACAAAAGGAAATGAAACACCTTTATATATGCACCAATACTGGCCAGTAAGAATACCAAGACCTATAAAGGAAAGGCTTGGAGTTAATAAATTATTAGTTACGGGTCAAAGAGTTTTGGATGTTTTTTTTCCAATTGGAAAAGGTGGTACAGTTGCGCTTCCTGGAGGCTTTGGTACGGGAAAAACTATGACTCAACATCAACTTGCAAAGTGGTCTGATGCAGATATCATAATATATATTGGTTGCGGTGAAAGAGGAAATGAAATGACACAGGTTCTTAATGATTTTCCAGAACTTATAGATCCAAAGTCAAATAAACCACTTATGGAAAGAACTATACTTATAGCAAATACATCTAATATGCCTGTAGCTGCTAGAGAAGCTAGTATATATACTGGAATAACATTAGCTGAATATTATAGAGATATGGGATATCATGTTGCTATAATGGCAGATTCTACATCGAGATGGGCTGAAGCACTTAGAGAAATATCAGGAAGACTTGAAGAAATGCCAGGAGAAGAAGGGTATCCAGCGTATTTATCTTCTAGGCTTGCTGTTTTTTATGAAAGAGCAGGATATGTAAACACTATTGGAGATAGAGAAGGTTCTGTAACTGTTATAGGAGCGGTATCTCCTCCAGGTGGAGATTTTTCAGAACCTGTTACAAGTGCTACCAAAAGATTTGTTAATGCATTTTTAGCATTGGATAGGAATTTAGCATATTCAAGACATTATCCAGCTATAAATTTTTTGCAAAGCTATAGTTCTTATATAAATTTATTAACGGATTTTTACGAGGAGAATTTTGATGAAGATATATTAGCTTTTAGAAAAAAGGCTCTATCTATACTTCATGAAGAGGAAAAATTAATGGAAATAGTAA
The DNA here is from genome assembly GCA_045345765.1 of Peptostreptococcaceae bacterium AGR-M142. Taxonomy (GTDB): domain Bacteria; phylum Bacillota; class Clostridia; order Peptostreptococcales; family Peptostreptococcaceae; genus JAOARY01. The sequence goes on along the minus strand of CP148265.1, from coordinate 769,076 downwards.
AATTAGTTGGTGAAGATGTACTTCCAGATAAGGAAAGGCTTATATTAGAAATTGCTAAAATTATAAGAAAGGGATATTTACAACAAAATGCCCTACACAGTGAAGATACGTATGTACCTCTTAAAAAGCAAGAACTTATGTTAAGAGTTATAATAGAACTTTATGAAAAATCAGTAGAGTTGGTTAAAAAAGGAGTTGCGCTTTCTCAGGTTAAAGATGAAGAAATATTTTTAAGAGTACTTAGAATGAAGTATGAAATTAAAAATAATGAAGATAATAAATTCTTGGCTCTCATAAGAGAAATTGATGAATATTATCAAAATCTTAAGAAAGAATATAATAAGATTTTACATTAAGGGGGAATTGATTTGAAACTGCAATATTTAAAAATAAAAGAAATAGAAGGTCCCCTTATAGTTTTGGAAAAAGTAAAAGATGCTTTTTATGGGGAAATAATAGAAATTGAAATGGAAGATAAAACAAAGAGAAAAGGTAAAGTTATATTAATAGACGAAGATAAGATTGTAGCTCAGGTTTTTGAAGGAACCTTTGGAATTAGCACAGATAATGTTAAAGTTAAATTTACTAGCAAACCATTAACATTAGCTCTTAATAAAAGTATATTGGGTAGAACTTTTAATGGAGTGGGTAAACCTATAGATAATTATGGTGATATATATTCTAATAAAAAATACGATATAAATGGTCATGCGATAAATCCATTTTGTAGAATTTATCCAAAAGATTTTATTCAAACGGGTATTTCATCTATAGATGTTTTGGCTACTTTGATAAGGGGTCAAAAGTTACCTATTTTTTCTGCTAATGGTTTATCTCACAATGAAATTGCAGCACAGATAATAAAACAGGCAAAATTACAAAATGTAAAATCAAATAATTTTTGTATAGTATTTGCTGCAATGGGGATAAAACATGATGATTATAGTTTTTTTAAGAAGGTATTTGAAGAATCTGGTGCATTAGAAAGAGTTTGTATGTATGTTAATTTGGCTGATGACCCTGTTGTAGAAAGAATTAGTGCCCCAAGATGTGCTCTTAGTGCTGCTGAATATTTAGCATTTGAAGAGAATATGCATGTTTTAGTTATAATATCAGATATGACAAGTTATTGTGAGGCATTAAGAGAGATATCCTCTGCTAGAGAAGAAGTTCCATCAAGAAAAGGGTATCCAGGTTATTTATATAGTGATTTAGCGAGTTTATATGAAAGAGCTGGGATTATAAAAGGAAAAGAAGGATCTGTTACATTGCTTCCAATACTAACAATGCCAAATGATGATATAACTCATCCTATACCAGATTTAACAGGTTATATAACAGAAGGACAAGTGGTTCTTTCAAGAGATTTATTTCAAAAGGATATATATCCACCTGTTGATATACAACCATCCTTATCAAGACTAATGAAAGATGGTATAGGAGAAGGTTTTACAAGAGATGATCATGAAGATGTGTCTAGTCAATTATTTGCATCATATTCAAGGGTTAAAGAGGTAAGGGCATTGGCTCAAATTATAGGTGAGGAAGATTTATCTAAGGTCGACAAATCTTATATGAATTTTGGGAGAAGATTTGAAGCTGAATTTTTAAAACAGGAATTTGATGAAAATAGAAGTATTTTTACATCCTTGGATTTAGCTTGGGATATGTTAAAAGTACTTCCTAAATCTGAACTTGATAGATTAGATAGCAAATATATTGAAAAATATATGGGTGATTTGTATGAATAATGAATTTGCACCAACCAAAGCAAATCTACTGAAAATAAAATCTTCATTAGAATTTTGTGAAAATGGATTTGAACTTTTAGATAAGAAAAGAAATATTTTAATAAGAGAACTTATGTCTATGGTTTCAGATGCAGAAAAAGTGCAAAAAAATATTTATACAGAGCTTGAAAAGGGTTACAAAGCTTTGCAAACAGTAAACTTAACTATGGGAATTAATAGTGTTGAAGAAGTTGCAAAATCAATATCTAAAACAGAAAATTTTAATATATTATATAAATCTGTTATGGGGGTTGAAATACCGATAATAGATTATAAGGAGATTGAATTTACACCTTCTTATGGTTTTTATAGAACGAATGCGGCCTTTGATAATGTTGTTATGCATTTTAGGAAAGTAAAATATTTAGTATATGTATATGCACAGTTAGAAACTAGTATTTATAAATTAGCTATAGAAATTAGAAAGACTCAAAAGCGTGCTAATGCTCTTGACAATATAATAATACCAAAATATAAAGATGGTTATAAAACAATAAGAGAATTTTTGGAAGAAAAAGAAAGAGAAGATTTTTTTAGATTAAAAAGAGTTAAATCTAAAGTTAAGTAATAAAATTAATAGTTTATTTTTAACTTAGAATATATTTTTTTAGAAGAATATTATAGTTTTTAGATTTTATAAAAATAAGTGATTATACAAATTATAAAAATATTTTTATTACCAAATATATTTATAGCATAAATAAGAATTTATTTAAAGGAGAAATAGAAACAATAATAGCTAAAAATCTTAAGATTCTGTTAAAAATAAAAAGTTTTCTTAAAGCTTTTGTGGGTATATTATATTAACAAGAAGCTTTCACAAAAAAGCAGCTGTTTTCAAAGGAGGAAATTGTATGAAAATGATAGTTAGTGGTAAAAACATTAAGGTAACTGACGGATTAAGAGCTTCTGTGGAGGAGAAACTTTCGAGACTTGAAAAATTCTTTGTTAAAGAGACTGAATTTAAAATTGTTTTAAGTACTGAAAAGAATTTACAGAGAATAGAGGTATCTATACCTATTAATGGAGGCCTTATAAGAGCTGAAGATTCGGAACAAGATCTTTACAATGCTATAGATAAGGTTGTTGAAAAATTATCTAAACAATTAAGAAAACATAAGACGAAATTAAAAAGAAAAGGTCATTCTACAATAAGATTTGAAAATATAACAAGTTTTGATGATGAATCAGATGAACTTAAAGATAAGATTGTAAGAAGAAAAACTTTTGGGTTTAAGCCAATGAGTGAAGAAGAAGCAATACTTCAAATGGAATTATTGGGTCATGATTTCTTTGTATTCATAAATTCTGTTAGTGAAGAAACAAATGTACTTTACAAAAGAAATGATGGAAATTATGGGATATTAGAACCTTAATATGAATAAAATTTAAATAAAAAAGCTATCTTTATTTATAAAGATAGCTTTTTGAGGTTTATAAAGATAAAGGAGTAGATATATTTGTATGATATTGTTGTAATTGGAGGAGGTTCTGCTGGACTTAGTATAGCATCTTATGGTGCGAATTTTGGTTTTAAAGTTTTATTGATTGAAAAAGATAAATTAGGTGGAGATTGTCTTTGGAATGGTTGTGTCCCTACAAAATCTCTTGTTAGTTCATCAAAAATTATTCATAATATAAATAAATACACTAAGGATTTAGAAGCTTCTTGGGTTTTTAATTTTAAAGATGCAAGAGAAAGGATGATAAAGGCACAAGAAAAGATTGCGATAAATGATTCGATTCAAAGATTTAACTCGTTAGGTGTGGATGTAATAATAGGAGAAGTAAAGTTTTTGGATGAGAATAAATTAGAAGTTCAAATGAAGAATGAAAAAAGAATAATAAATTCAAAAAAATTTATTATTGCAACAGGCTCATCACCTAAAGTTCCAAATTTAAAAGGTCTTTTGGATATAGATTATTTAACAAATATAGAGTTATTAAAATTAAAAGAACTTCCAAAGTCTATTATAATTTTGGGTTCAGGACCAATCGGAATTGAATTTGCGCAAATATTAAATAGATTTGGAGTGGATGTAAAAGTCGTACTAAGAGGAAGTAGAATATTAAAAAAAGAAGAGAAAATTATTTCTAATAAATTAAAAAATATATTAGAAGATGAAGGAATAGAATTTATAGAACATTTTAAACAAAAAGAGATAAAACAAGAAGCTAAACAAGTTTTATTAATTGGAAATATAGATAAAAAGGAAATTATTATTCAGGCGGAAAAGATTTTAATTGCAACAGGAAGACAGGGTAATATAGAAAATTTAGGTCTGGAAAATATAGGGGTGAAAACAAATAAGGGCTATATTGTGGTTGATTTAAATTTAAGAACAACAAAGAAAAATATATATGCAATAGGTGATGTTATAGGAGGTATGCAATTTACTCATGTAGCCTCTTATGAAGCTAGACTTGCATTTTTCAATTCTATGTACAAATTAAATCAAAAAAGGTATTATAAGGATATTCCGTATGCAACATATTGTGATCCAGAAATTTTTCATCTAGGGCTGACAGAAATAGAGGCGTTAAAAGAATATAAGGGTGTAAAAGTTTATGAACTTTCATTAGAAGAAGTTGATAGATTTGTCGCTGAAGATAATACAAATGGGATTATAAGAATTATTTGTGATAAAAATGGATATATATTAGGTGCACATGGTTTACTAGAAGATGCGTCAAGTGTTTTGCAACCAATTGTTTATGCTATGAAAAACAAAAAGAAAGTAGGTAGTTTATCACAAATTGTATATCCATATCCTTCAAAATCAGAAGCCCTAAAGAATGTGACAGATCTTTATTGGAGAGAATTTGCAAGTGATGGAATTGTATTTGACTTAATAAAAAAATACGGGGAAATAATAAATAAAAAATGATTGAAATAAAATTGTAATTAAACAGTAATATAGAATAAGTTGAAACTCTTAGAATATAAAGGTAGAATATACCTTGGGTTCTAAGAGTTTTTATATTACATAAAATTATTAAAGAGGAAAGAGGTTTTTAGATGAAAAAAATAAGTATAATAATAAGTTTGATTATTTGTATTTTTAGTTTTAATATTTCTTTTGCGCAGGAAGACCGAGATGAAAAAGTCAAATCAAGCATAAAGGATTTTTTGAAATTAGCAAATTTAGAATATGAAGAAGAAAAATATGATATTTCTATTGATTACTATAATGAATATAATTGTATGTCATTTGTAGAAATAACATTAAAAAAAGATGAGGAAGAATTATATGATTTTGAAATAGGAGATATAGATGGAACTATTCGTGTTTATATGTTTGATTGTTATTTAGATAGTGAAAATGAAAAAAAAGTAGAATCTAAACAAGAAAATTTTAATAAATATAAAAAAGCATCAGATGAAATATTTTTGAACTATTTAAATACATATAGAAAAGATTGTTTAAATTTATTCGATGTAAATAAATATACTTATGAGATTAGTGATTATAAGGATTGTATATCGATTTATTATCATATTTACAAAGATAATATAATGGTTGAAGATAAATATATAAAATTAAATATTGATGACAATCTTAATTTAATAGATTTTTCTGATATTAGTGATGTCTACGAAGTTGAAGAGTTTGATTTGGATTTGGGTGAATTAAAAGAACTTACTAAAAAAGAAGTTATAAAAAAAGTTGTGGATTCAATTGATTTAAAAAAAGGATATTTATGCGAGGAAAATAAAAAGTTTAATAGAGTTAATCTAATACCTTGTTATTTTGATATAAATTATTTAGATAGATATGTAGATTTGCAGGATAATAAGGTTTATATAAGAGAATTGGGGGATTTTAATTTAATTTCAGATTTCATAAGAATTGAATTAGATAAAGATATAGAAAGTAAATTAAAATCAAAAGCTATATTAAATGATAAAATAATAACTGAAGAGGAAGCTAAAATTGCTGGATTAAATATTGCAAAAAAATATTTATCAAAAGGTTGTTATATAGATGATATAACATATGATGAAGATTTAGAAATTTATGAAATGCAAATAGAAGATAATTCAAAAACTGATTATAGTGCTTATATAGATATTGATAAATATGGAAAAGTAGATTATTTTGATATTTCTTATTCTCCAGGAATTTATTCTTATACTGATGAAGATATAAATTACAAAAATATATATAGTAATGCAATTAATCTATTAAAAGAAATAAAGCCAAATTTAGAGAATATAAATTTAAATGCGGTTCTTAAAAAGACAAAAGAACCTAAAATTATATTCTATGAAAATATAGATGGGAAAGATATATTAAATTCGTATATAGAATTCTCATATTCAGGAAAATACTTAGAAGAAATAAGTGATTATATAATTGAAAGAGATAGAGATAATCAAAATGTAGAAGTATTAGATTATAATATATCTAATAAAGAAGCACTTAATATGATAAAAGATTATTTAGAGAAAAATTATAATCATGTGATATTTTATAATAATTCTCTAGATAGAGTACATTATAAAGTAGAGTTTGACAATAATATAATAGATGCTAAAGATAAAAAGTTTATAGATGAATATGATTATAATTAAAATATTTTTGTATTTTTAATTAAGTTCTAATAAAATAAAACGATATTATATGGGTATAATATAAGTTGTTATATAAAATAAATAAATTGAACAGCATATTAAATCTATATAGGGGTGAATTATATGAAAGTAAAAAAGGCGATAATACCAGCGGCTGGTTTTGGTACTAGATTTTTACCAGCAACAAAGGCTTCACCAAAAGAGATGATACCAATAGTTGATAAACCAACATTACAATATATTGTAGAAGAAGCTATAGAAGCTGGAATAGAAGATATTTTAATAGTTACAGGAAGACATAAAAGATCAATAGAAGATCATTTTGATAAATCTATAGAACTAGAATTATCTTTAGAAAAATCAGGAAAAGATGAGCTTTTAAAAATGGTTAGAGACATATCTGATATGGTTAGAATACATTATATAAGACAAAAAGAGGCAAAGGGTCTTGGTCATGCAATTTTATGTGGGAAACCTTTTATAGGTAATGAACCGTTTGCGGTTTTACTAGGTGATGATGTTGTAGATTCAAAAGTACCTTGCATAAAACAACTTATGGATGTGTATGAGGATAAACAAGGAACAGTATTAGGTGTTCAAGAAGTAAAAAAAGAAGAGACAAGCAAATATGGAATAGTTGATGGAGAAAAGGACGGTCAAAAGATTCGTAAAGTGAATGATTTGGTAGAAAAACCAAATCCAAAAGATGCACCATCTAATGTTGCTATACTAGGAAGATATATAATAACCCCTCAAATTTTCGATATATTAGAAACTACGAAACCTGGAAAAGGTGGAGAAATACAATTAACAGATGCTTTAAAGGAATTAGCTAAAAAAGAAAATATGTATTCTTATATATTTGATGGAAAAAGATATGATGTAGGAAATAAAATGGGATATTTAGAAGCTACTATTGATTTTGCATTAAAAAGAGACGAATTTAAATCTGATTTAATAGATTTTATGAAAAAGAAAATAGAGGAAAATAAATAATAGGAAAAATAATAGGAAAATACTTATAGATTTGACATTTAAAAATATGTTATCTATGGGTATTTTTTTGTTTGATAAATTATTAATTTTAATGTTTTTCTAATTTTATGATTTCTTAATATTAACCTAATTTTTTAAAATTTTATTAAATAAAAAATTTGAAATGTGGTAAATATAGATTGAGTAGATATTTTAGATGAGAAAAATAAAATTATAAATAAATTTTATTTGAAAATTTTTTGAATTAAAATTAAAATTTTATAAAAAAATATATAAAATCTTAATAAAATTTTAATTTTTAATTTATTGACGACGAATTTATTTAGTAATAGAATGAAATACAGATAGTAAAAGTAAATTAAAGGGAGGCTTTAAAATGAGAAATAAATACTTTAAATTGGTTTTGTTTCTAATACTTATAATAACTCTTGTAACGGGTTGTTCTAAAAAAGAAGAAACGAAACAAGAAGAAAAGTTAACTAGGGTTGAAGTTCAAAAGCCAGAGGTTAGAGATATAAATGTGTTTACAACTTTTTCTGGTAAAATGAATCCTATAGATGAAGTTAAAGTGGTTTCAAAAGTTTCTGGAAAAGTAGAAAATATAAATGTCGAAATAGGAGATAGAGTAAAACAAAATCAAATTTTATTTACCATAGATAAAGAAGATATAAAAAAAGAATATGACGTGGCAAAGGCTGCTTATGATGTTGCTTTAGCAAATTATAATAAAGCTTTAGAAAATTATGATGTTGCAAATACTAATTATGAAAGAATGAAATCATTATATGAAGAAGGTGCTATTTCTAAACAAGAGTTTGAAAATTACGAACTTGGTGCATCGGATACAAATTTAGAACTTATGCAAGCTCAGTTAAATCAATCGAATGTTAGTTTAGAAAATTCAAAGAAGAGGCTTGAAGATACAAATATAAAAGCACCTATAGAAGGTGTTATAACTAGTATTGATATAAATAAAGGCGAAAATATAAATGCGATGAATGGTGTTATAACAGTTGCTAATTTTGATGAAGTAGAAGTTCAAATAGAGTTAACAGAAAATATAATAAATAAAGTAAAGGTTATGGATGATGTTGATGTTTCAATAAACTCACTTGGAGATAAAAATTTCAAAGGAAAAATATATGCACTTTCTCCAGCCACTACAAGGGATAGTTTTACTTATCCAGCAAAAATAAGAATAAAGAATAAAAATCAGCTTATAAAACCTGGAATGTTTGCAGAGATAAAATTAAAAACAGAAGAGAAAAAGAATGTTTTATCTATAAAATCAGATAATATTATTGTAAAAAATAATGAAGTTTATACATTTGTTATAAAAGAAAATAAAGCTGTAAAAAAAATAGTAGAAATAGGTTTAGATAATGGTAGTTTTGTAGAAATAATAAACGGACTGGATAAAAATGATTTAGTAGTAACTAGCGGGCAAAATTATTTAGATGATAATTCTAAAGTAGAAGTTTTGACTGAAGATAAGCTTAGTGGTGAAGAAAAACAAGTAGAAAATAAATAATAAGAGGTGTTAATATGAAGATTTCTAAGGTGTCTGTAAATAGACCTGTAACGACATTTATGTTTATGCTAATCGCACTTCTTATAGGATTTGTTTCACTTAATTTACTTCCAATAAATCTATATCCAGATATAGAAGTGCCAGTAGCTTTGGTTTCTACAAATTATTCAGGAGCTGGACCTGAGGAAATAGAAACATTAATAACTAAACCAATAGAAAAATCGGTATCCAGTGTCAGTGATTTGAAGGCTGTAACTTCATACTCTAGAGAAGGAAATTCTATAGTAGTAGTTGAATTTGAATATGGAACAGATATGGATTTTGCAGCACTTGAGATGAGAGAAAAAGTAGATTTGGTAAAGGGGTTATTGCCAGATGATGCTTCGTCGCCGTTGGTTTTAAAAATTGATCCAAATGCTCAGCCTATAATTAAATTAGGGGTTTCTTCAGATTTGGAGATTTATGAATTGCAACAAATCATAGAGGATGAATTACAATCAAGACTTGAAAGAATTGAAGGTGTAGCATCAGTTGATATAAGTGGTGGAGAACAACAAGAAGTGAAGATAGAGATAGACCAAGAAAAATTAAATGGTTATAATCTATCGCTAAATGAACTTATGTCTGCAATTAGGTCCGAAAATCTTAATTTACCTGGAGGTAATGTAAAAAAAGGTGAAAAAGAAGTTTTAGTAAGAGCTATTGGAGAGTTTGAGAACATAGATGAAATAAAAAATTTACCAATTGCATTAAGAGATTCTAATATAATTAGACTTTCTGATTTGGGAGAAGTTAGTTTAGGATTCAAAGAAAAAGATACAATTTCAAGACTTAACAATAAAAATAGTATAGCTATAAATATAACAAAACAATCAATTGCAAATACTGTTAAAGTTTCTGAAAATGTATTAAAAGAAGTGGAGCAGATAAAAAGAGATTATAATAATTTAGAAATAACTATTGGTCTAGACCAAGCAGAATTTATAAATAAATCAATAGAAAACGTTTCAAATACAGCGTTAATGGGTGGTATTTTAGCAGTGGTAGTTTTATATTTATTTTTAAGAAATATAAGATCTACTTTAATTGTTGGAATAGCAATACCAGTCTCTATAATAGCTACATTTGCGCTTATGTATTTTGGAGGGTTATCAATAAATTTAATATCTCTAGGTGGTTTGGCTTTAGGAATAGGGATGCTTGTAGATAACTCCATAGTTGTTTTGGAAAACATATATAGGTTTAGAGAAGAAGGTTATGATGCAAAAGAAGCTTCAATAGAGGGGGCTTCAGAAGTTACTATGGCAGTTTTTGCATCGACTATGACTACTGTAGCAGTCTTTTTACCAATTGTATTTGTTGAGGGTTTTACTGCTATTATATTTAAACAATTATCTTTTGCAGTAGTATTCTCACTATTAGCATCATTAGTTGTAGCAATAACTATAGTTCCGATGCTTTCTTTTAAAATATTAAAAGTGGGTGAAGTTAAAAAGAGAAGTCACAGTGGATTTGGTATAGGAAAATTATTAGATTTATTTGATGTTTTTATTAAATTTTTAGATAGAAAATATGAAAAGATATTGAATTTTGTTTTAAGAAAAAGAAAGACAACGGTTTTCATAGCGTTATTAATATTTGTAGTTTCAATTGTTTCAGTTGGTATGGTTGGTGGAGAATTCTTCCCAAGTGAAGATGAAGGACAACTATCCATAACTGTAGAAATGCCTTTTGGTACATCTTTAGAAGATTCAAATGAAGTAGCTAAAAAGGTTGAAGCTATTGTAGATAAAATAGAAGAAAAAGAAAAAGTATTTACAAATGTAGGGTCTTCTTCTGGTTTTTCAAGAAGTGCAGGAAATAAATCTCAAATTGATGTAATGCTTGTAGATTTAAAAGACAGAAAAAGAGGAACAAAAGAAATTGTAAATGAATTAAGACCAGAGTTAGAAAAAATACCTGGAGCAAAAATAAGTGTAGCTGCATCATCTTCTATGGGTGGTGGAGGCCCAGCTTCTGCTGATATAGAAATAGAATTAAAGGGCGATGATTTAGATACTCTAAAGAAAATTAGTTATGATTTTGTTGAAATTGTAAAATCTGTAGAGGGTACATCTGAAGTTAAATCAGATACGGAAGATGGAGATCCAGAAGCTAGAATTGTTTTAAATAGAAATTCAGCATCTTATTATGGTGTTACTGCATCTATGTTAGCAAGTACAATAGAAACTTCTATAGAGGGAAAAAATATTACAACATTTAAAACAGATGGTGATGAAATAGATGTAAATTTATCTATAAATGATAAGGTTAAAGACTCAATAGAAAGTATAAAGCAAATACTTATAACTACAACAAAAGGCGAAAAAATACCTGTATCACAAATAGCAACTATTGAATATGGGAATTCACCTACTCAAATAGCAAGAATAAATCAAACTAGGGTTGTTACTATAAGTTCGCAGCTTTCTAATAGGGATTTAAGATCAGTAACACAAGATATTGAGGAAAAATTAGAAAATTATAATATTCCAAATGGATATAGTTATAAATTCTCAGGAAGCCAAGAGGATATGGCAGAAGCTTTTTCTAGTTTATTAATAGCCTTAGTGCTATCAATAATAATTGTATATATGATATTAGCTTCTCAGTTCGAATCGTTAATACATCCATTTACAGTAATGCTTAGTGTACCATTTGCACTATCTGGTGGGTTTATAGCATTATTTATAACTGGTAGATCTCTTTCGGTTCCTGCGTTTATAGGAGTTATAATGCTTAGTGGTATAGTTGTTAATAATGCTATTGTTTTAGTAGACTATATAAACAAGCTTAGGGAAAGAGGTTATGAAAGAAAAGAAGCTATAATAAAGGCCGGATTTACAAGATTTAGACCGATTTTAATGACTACAATGACTACAATACTTGGATTACTTCCTTTAGCACTTGGAATAGGAGATGGAGCTGCAACGCAAGCACCAATGGCGACTGTTGTTATAGGTGGTCTACTACTATCTACACTATTAACATTAGCATTTATTCCAGTTGTCTATAGCATATTTGACGATTTAGTGTTAAAATTTAAAAAGAGATTTCTAAAATAAAATAGTTTTTCATAAATTTATATCCTAAAGTGAATTTATAACAATAAATTTGCTTTAGGATGCTTTTGTTAGATTTAATCAAAATAATTTTTATTAAAGAGGTGTTTAAGGTGAAGAAAATAAGTAGTTTATTAGTTGTTTCAATTCTTTTAACTAATCTATTTTTTGTAAATGTTTTTGCAAATGAAGAGAATAATAGTGAGGTACTAGATTTATCAATAGAAAAAGCTATTGAGGATGGGATAAAAAATTCAGATTTGATAGAAATACAAAAATATGCAATAGAAGTAGAAGAGGTAAAGAGAAGACAAGCAATCTCGCAAGAAAGAAAATATGATGATGCTGTTGATATGGCAAATGACTTTGGGATAAGGTTAGAATTAGAAGGTAGTGATGAAGGAATATATTTAAGTAATAATATGCTTAGCGAACAGGCAGAAGTTAGTTTAGAAAGAGAAAAACTAAAAAATGAATATAATATAGAAGACTTAAAAATGAATATAACAAAAGCATATTATATGTCTTTGATTGCAAGTAAAAACTTAGATATAGCAAAGAATAATTTAGAAAATACAAAGAGAAATGAAGAGATTGTAAATAAAAAATATGAACTTGGAGTTGCTTCAAAATCAGATTTATTATTTGCACAAATAGAAGTTGATGAGGCGAAAGCTAATTTAGAAACAGCTAAAACAAATAAGGAAAAAGCTTTTAGATCTTTAAATATGGTATTAGACTATGATTTAGATACACAACTTAATTTGACTAGTGAATTTCAAAAGGTTGAAAATGAAAGAGATTTAGAAAATGATTTAAAAAAATCTTATGAAACTAGACTTGATTATGTAGATTCAAAAAATACAGCGGAGCTTGCAAGAAAAGATTTAGAAACTTTGGATGATAGATATGGTGAAAATACTTATAAATATAGAATTGCACAAGGAAACACATTAAGAGCAGAAAAGGCATTTGATGCAAAAGAAAAAGGTGTTGAATTTGATGTGAAGAATAAATTTGATGCAATTGATAGTGAATATAGAAAGATTGAACTTGCAAAAAGTACAGTTGAAAAAGCAAAAGAAGCACTTAGATTAAAAGAACTTTCTTATGAAGCTGGTATGGGAACATTACTACAAGTAAAGGAAGCTAGAAATAGTTTATATAAAGCAGAACTAAATTTATCTAATTCCATATTAAATTATAATATAGCTATATTAGATTATAAAAAGGCAGTTACAATAGGAAATATAAACTAAAAAATATTAAAAATAAATATAGTTGTTATAAAAGAACTGTTTGAAAGATAATTTCAAACAGTTCTTTTATGTATAAGATATGTTTTTTTAAACAATAAATTTATTATGAATATGTTTAAAAAATAGATAGTTGAAAGTATACATAAGTATATTAGCTATTATATTTTTTAGATTAAATTATATTTTTAGGGGAATAAAATTTAGAGGATAAATTTTATTATTAAATGTGAAATTTAAAATAAAATTTTACGCTAAAATTTAAAATTAAAAAATAATGTTACTTTTGCTTGATTGAATTATTATAAAAGCTAAATTATAATAAGGTTATATGATTTTTTCTAGATAAATATTTATAGGCGGTGATTAACAGATGAATAGAAAAAGACAAAGGCTTTTGAAAAAGATATTTGCCTATTTAATCATATTTATGATGTTAGGTTCTGCTCTAGTTAGGGTTGCTTTTGCACAGGATGAATTTAGTGATGTAAAGAGTGATTTTTGGGGCAAGAAGTACATTGAAGATATGGTTGATAAAAAAATATTTTCAGGTTATGAAAACGGCACATTTAAGCCAAATAACAAGGTTTCTAGATTAGAAGCCCTTGTTATTATATCAAGACTTTTTAACAAAGAAGATGTTGAGGAAATTTATGAAAAAAATAAAAATTTATATAGAGATGTACTTAAACAAAATAATATTCCTTCGTGGGCTCATAAAGAGATTGTATTTTGCTTAGAAGAAGAGATTATAACTAGCGAAAATTATTTAAAAACTTTAATGAATGGAGATAAACAACAATACGCATATAGATATGAAATTCCAGTACTTTTGGTAAGAGGTATGGGTCTTGAAGATAGATTAAAGGAAATAAATATATTATCTTATAATGATATTGCGAAAATTGAAAAAAAGGCAATTCCATTTATAGCACTTATGGGTGATATTGGTGTTTTGAATAAAAAAGGTGATTATAAGGGTGATTTTAATCCAAATGCAAATGTTTTAAGAGCAGAGATGGCGAAGATGATGTATGTATCATATTATTATATGAAGGATAAAGATATATCTGCAAATGTTGATGTTGAAGATGATAAAGATACAAACGGGATTAGATATATTGAAGGTCAAATAAAGGAAATTTATGAAGTTGAAAATGTTGTTACAATAAAATTTGAAACTAATGCTGGTGTTTTGAAGACATATTATTCAAAATCAAGTGATTTGAAAACAAAAATAAATGGAGATGAAGTAGCTCTTGAATATATCAGTAAAAATATAGATGCTAAAATAGGAATTAAAGGCGATGAATTAGTAGTTATAGATGGAAAGGCTAGCGATGATAGTGTTTTGGGATATTTTTCATCAGTTAAATTTGATAGTTTAAATAGATATGTTGAAATGCTTGTAGGTTCTAAAACAAAAACATATAGGTTGGATTCGAATTCAAAATTTTATGTGGATGGCCTTAAAAAGGATATCTATGATTTAAAAAAAGGTGATAAATTAAAATTAAAACTAGATAAACATACAGTTAAAGAAGGTAATGGATATTCAAAAGAAATAAATTTAAAGGGTATTATAGAATCTTATGATGAAGATGAAATAGAAATAAAGTTAGAAAATGCAGATGAAAAAGTATCTTTTGAATTTGATTCGGATGTAAAGGTTTATAAAAATGATAAAAAAGCAGATATAGATGATTTATATAAAGGTGATGAAGTTAGTTTAAATTTGGAATATGGAGAAGTTAAAAAAATTGAAAGTGAAAGTGTTATTATTGAAAAACAAGGTGTTTTAAAAGAATTGAAAATTGCACTTTTGCCAGAAACTTCAGAAATAACTATATTGGATTCAAAGGATGATGAAGTCACTTATGATATAAATTCAAATTTTAAGGTTGAAATAAATAAAGAAGAAAAATCACTTTATGAACTTAGAATTGGTTATGAAGTTGAATTAGAAATTGAAAACGATAAAGTTATAAAAATTACAAGTGATAAGGAAATTAGCACAATAACTAAAACTGGAATAATAACAGATATAGATACAAAAGATAATGAAATAGAATTAAGAGATATAAATACATCGAAAAAATTTATTATAAAATATGATTCAAAAACTGATATGGAAGATTTGGATTCATCAAGTTTAGATGAAGATGATTTAGATGAAGGTGATGAAATAACAATTATTGGTGAAAATGCAATTGGAAATATAAAAGCTGTAAAAATTATAAGAATAAAAGAAGATTAGGTGTGAATATGAAAAAAATATTAGTTGTAGATGATGAAGCTGGAATTAGATTTCTTTTAAAAACTATTTTTGAATCAGACTATTTTTTTTATGAGGCTAATAATTTTGAAAATGCTTATGATATTATAAAATCAAATGAATTAGATTTTATAATATTAGATTTAAATGTTGATGAAAAAGATGGAAATCAATTTTTTGAAGAAATAAATAAAGAATATAAAAATATTAATTTTATAATAATAACAGGTGATGAATTAGCTGTTAGTGAAAAAATTAAATCAAATTCAAAATTAATAAATATATATGAAAAACCATTTGATCTACAAGAGTTAAAAACTTTTGTAGGTACATATAACGCTTAATAAATAGATTTAATCTATTTATATAAATTTTATTTATAAAAATAAATATAATGTACAAAGAGGGAAATCAAAGGAGGAGCAATATGAAATTTTTTATTGACACAGCAAATGTAGAGGAAATTAGAGAAATAGCATCTTGGGGCATTTTAGATGGAGTAACTACAAATCCGTCTTTAATAGCAAAAGAGGGTAGAGATTTTAAAGAAGTTTTAAATGAAATTGTTGAAATTGTAGATGGACCAATTTCGGCAGAAGTAATATCTTTAGAAAGTGAAGGTATGATTAAAGAAGCTTTGGAATTAGCTAAGATAAATAAAAACATAGTTATAAAAATACCGATGACAGCAGAAGGGTTAAAGGCTGTAAGTGTTTTATCAAAAGAGGGGATAAAAACAAATGTAACACTTATATTTTCACCAAATCAAGCTCTTTTAGCAGCTAAGGCTGGAGCAACTTTTGTAAGTCCATTCTTAGGTAGATTAGATGATATTGGTCATTATGGAATGGAATTAGTTAGCAAAATAGTAGATATATTTGATATTTATAATATAAAAACAGAAGTTATAGCAGCAAGCATAAGACATCCGCAACATGTTGTGGAAGCTGCTCAAGTAGGTTCTCATATAGGAACAATACCATATAAGGTGTTTAAACAAATGTTAAATCACCCACTTACTGATATAGGAATTGAAAAATTCTTAAGTGATTGGGATGGAGTTTTCAAAAAATAATATAAAAAATTAAGTAGGGTTATAGTGTTAAGAAAAAGATTACAATAGATTGTGTTTATTTTAAATTTATAATACATAATATTGTAAGTGGATTTCTTGATACTATAGCCCTATTTTTTATTTAAAAACTTATATATACCCAATAATAAGATGAAAAATAAAAAAAATAATACAAATAGTGTACAATAAATAAAAAAAATGATATAATAAATAATGAATTTGATTTAATTATCTATGCTTCTCAAGAATTATTCCTCTTTTATAGGATTATATGCTGTTTATTTTATTTAAAATACATCCAAGTATTTCACTGGGTGTAATTTTTTTGAGATAATTAGGATGCATAAATAGTTAATTATGTTATACTAAATAAAAATTATTAGGAGGCTTTTAAATTGGATAGAAATCTTGCACTTGAACTTGTTAGAGTTACAGAAACAGCAGCATTAGCATCAGCAGCTTTTATGGGTAGAGGAGACAAAAACGGAGCAGATGGAGCTGCGGTAGAAGGAATGAGAAAGGCTTTTGAGTCAGTTAATGTAAAGGGTGAAGTTGTTATAGGTGAAGGTGAATTAGATGAAGCACCAATGCTATACATAGGTGAAAAAGTAGGTTGTGGTAATATAGAAGTGGATATAGCAGTAGATCCGCTTGATGGAACAAGTCTTATTGCTAAATCACTGCCAAATGCAATAGCGGTTATAGCTATGGGGGCTAAAAATTCTTTATTAAAAGCACCAGATACATATATGGAAAAGATAATGGTTGGACCAAAGGGTAAAGGTTTAATAGATATAGATGATAGTGTTAGTAATAATATAAAAAGAGTTGCAAATGCGATGGATAAAAGATTAAAAGATATGACTATAATAATTCAAGATAGAAAAAGACATGATGATATAGTTAAAGAGGCTAGAAATCTTGGTGTTAGAATCAAATTCTTTGATGTTGGAGATATTGCAGCTGGTCTTGCTACTTGTTTTTCAGATAGTGATGTAGATATGCTTTTTGGAATTGGTGGAGGGCCAGAAGGTGTTATAGCAGCAGCAGCTTTGAAATGTATGGGTGGAGATATGCAAGCTAGAATACATCCTTTAAGCGAAGAAGAATATCAAAGATGTTATGAGATGAATTTTTCAAAAGAAGATATAAAGAAGAAATTAACTTTAGAAGATTTAGCAAAAGGTGAAGAGTTATTTTTTGCGGCAACAGGTGTTACAAGTGGAGAATTTTTAAAAGGTGTAAGTTATAAGGGGGAAAACATGATGCAAACTCAATCTGTTGTTATGAGAAATAAAACAAAAACAGTAAGATTTGTAGATGCAGTTCATAGGCTTGATAAAAATGATATAATTGAAGAACTTATGGAAAAATATAAAGATTTATAAAAAAATTAGATTTTCTAATCTATTTTTCTTGACGAATATATAAATAAAGTGATAATATGGAATAAATAAAAGAAGCAATCAAACAGATTGCTTCTTTTATTTATATTAATTAATATAATTATATTTATTAGAATAGATACTTTCCTTTATTCTTATCTTGAAATTTTATTCCTTTTAGGTAACAAACCTTTTTAAATATATTAAATGAAAATAATATACAAATAAATTCCTTGTTTTACCATATTGGAGAAATGCATAATGGATAAAAATTTACATAAAATTAGAAAAATGAAAGGTGGTGGGCGCTACTATTTGTAAAAAATAGTAGTAAAATAGTGACTGATGAGAAGATAATAATAGAAAAAAAGAATATTAAAGAGCTAAGAGAAATTGCAAAAGCCTTAGATATAAAAGGTATCAGCAAGTATAAAAAAAGTGAACTTGTGGAGCTTATATTAAAATCAAGGGAAAAATCAGATGAATCAAAAGAGAAAAATAATAAAATAGATGAGAAAAACGACATCGATAATAAGATTGATAAAGAAAAAAAAGAAGATAAAAATGAAGATGGACAAGAAGAAAAGAATAATGTTAAAGAATTGGATAATAAAAGAAAGGAAGAAATAAATATTCCTAAGAAATTAGTAGAAGAAATAAAAGGAGATAAAGAAGTTAATATCGCTGAAGGTGTTTTAGAAATATTGCCAGATGGATATGGTTTTTTAAGAGGATCTAATTATTTATCAACAGATAAGGATGTATATATATCACCATCTCAAATAAGAAGATTTAATATGAAAACTGGGGATAAAATAAAAGGGATAACTAGACTACCAAAGAGTAATGAAAAATTTAGAGCTTTATTATATGTAAAAACTATAAATGGAGAAAATCCAGAAACATCATCTAAAAGAATTCCGTTTGAAAAACTAACACCTATATATCCAGATTCAAAAATTTCCTTAGAAATTGAAAAAACTCAACTTTCAATGAGACTTTTAGATTTGATAGCACCAATTGGTATGGGTCAAAGAGGTCTTATCGTTGCACCTCCAAAAGCAGGAAAAACAACTCTTTTAAAATCCGTGGCAAACAGCATAACGACTAATTATAAAAATGCAGAATTAATAGTTTTATTGATAGATGAAAGACCTGAAGAAGTTACAGATATGCAAGAATCTATAAATGGAGATGTTATATATTCCACATTTGATGAACTTCCATCTCATCATATAAAAGTGGCTGAGATGGTTTTAAATAGAGCAAAAAGACTTGTTGAACATGGTAAGGATGTAATAATACTATTAGATAGTATAACAAGACTTGCTAGAGCGTATAATCTAACAGTACCACCAACAGGAAGAACTCTTTCAGGAGGATTAGATCCAGGAGCTTTACATGGACCTAAGAAATTCTTTGGAGCTGCAAGAAATATAAGAGAAGGTGGTTCGCTTACGATATTAGCAACTGCACTTGTAGAAACTGGTTCAAGAATGGATGACGTGATATTTGAAGAATTTAAAGGTACAGGAAATATGGAAATTCATTTAGATAGAAAAATGGCAGAAAAAAGAATATTCCCTGCTGTTGATATTTATAAATCAGGAACAAGAAAAGAAGAATTGCTTCTTAGTAAAGAAGAATTATCAGCAATTTGGAAGCTTAGAAAAGCAATGGGTAATAATAATCCTATGGAAATCAATGATAAACTTTTAAATATATTAAAGAAAACTAAAAAGAATGAAGAAGTAGTTGCACACTTAAATAGAAATAAATAATACGTGATTAATCTTATTATTTTTATAAGATTAATTCACATTAAAATTTATAATAAATTTTTGCATACAAAAATATCTTGATTATAAAAAACGACTATGATAAAATGTAAGAGTTGAAAATTTATTAATGATATTTTATAATAATAGTATGAAAGAGGTGAAACAGATATGAGAAAAGATATACATCCAGAATATAAAACTATTACTGTTCACTGTGCTTGTGGAGAAACATTTGAAAGTGGATCTACTAGTGATGAGATAAAAGTAGAAATATGTTCAAAATGTCATCCATTCTACACTGGTCAAAGAAAGAATCTTGACAAAGGTGGAAGAATCGACAAGTTCAAAAAGAAATATAACTTATAATATTGGACGAAAAAGGAGTTGGATTTATCCAGCTCCTATTTTTCTATTAAAATTTAATACATAAATAAAATTAGGCTTATGGAGGAATATTATGGCGAAATTGTATTTTAGATATGGTGCTATGAATTGTGGAAAAAGTACAGCTTTGATGCAAGTAGCATTTAATTATAAGGAAAGAGGCATGGATGTTTTAATCATAAAGCCAGATATAGATACTAAAGGAAATAATAATGTTATATCGAGATTAGGGATACAAGAAGAAGTAAATATCTTAGTAGGCAAGGATATGGATATAAGAACTGAACTAAAGTTAAATCATAATGATAAAAAAATAAGTTGTTTACTTGTAGATGAGGTTCAATTTATGAAAGAAGAACAAATAGACCAACTCTTTGAAATAGCAGTAAAAGATAATATACCTGTAATATGTTATGGTCTAAGAACTGATTTTTTGATGAATGGTTTTCCTGGAAGTAAAAGATTACTATTATTAGCACATAGTATAGAAGAATTAAAGACAATATGTAGATGTGGTAAAAAGGCTGTATTAAATGCAAGAAAGATAGATGGTAAATTTGTTTTTGAAGGAGAACAAATAGCTATCGACTTGGAAAATAATGTTGAATATGAATCTTTATGTGCATCGTGTTATTATAAATATAAAGAGAGATAAATTTATATATAAGGAGAAATTTTATGCCTAAATGCAATGTTGGTGGTCAAGCAGTTATAGAAGGAGTTATGATGAAAAATCAGGACAAATTAGCTGTAGCGGTTAGGAAGAATGATGGTGAAATAATAGTTGACAAAAAAGATGTAAGTAGTTTTGCTAAAAAATTAAATATTCACAAAATTCCTTTTTTAAGAGGAAGTATAATGTTAATCGAAACGATGATAGAGGGAATAAAAGCGCTTAATTTTTCAGCCTCATTTTTTGAAGAAGGTTCAAGTGAAGAGTCAAAATTTGATAAATTTTTGAAAAAAATATTTAAAGATAAAACAGATGATGTTTTAATTTTTATATCAATGTTAATTGCGATAGTTTTATCTGTATCACTCTTTATGGTTTTACCAACCTTTATTGGTGGGGTTTTAAAAAGCATGATAAGCAATATATATTTACTGAATTTTACAGAAGGTTTAATAAGAATATCATTTTTTGTTTTGTATATAAAAATAATATCTAAGAATGAAGATATAAAAAGGGTATTTAAATATCATGGAGCGGAACATAAAACAATTTATTGTTATGAAAGTGATATGGATTTAACTGTAGAAAATGCAAGAAACTTTACAACCCTACATCCTAGATGTGGAACTAATTTTGTTTTTATAGTTCTTATGGTATCAATGTTTATATTTTCTTTATTTGGTTGGCCAGATCCCTTAACAAGAGTTGTTTTCAGAGTAATAATGTTACCGATAATAGCAGGAATTTCTTATGAGGTTATAAAATTAGCTGGTAAAAACGATAAAAATCCTATATTAAAAGTGATTATATTTCCAGGGTTGATGTTGCAAAAGATAACTACAATAGAGCCTGATGATGAGCAATTAGAAGTAGCAATAGAATCTTTAAAGGCTGTATTATAATTGATTTTATAAATATATAATATTTAGGTTGAAGACAAAGGAAGAGATATTTTGAATATAAGAAATGCTTTAGAATTTGGAATAGAAAAATTAAATAATATATCGCAAACTCCATCTTTGGACGCAGAAATTTTGCTTTGTAATATTTTATTGAAGAATAGAATTTATCTGCATATAAATTTAAATGAAGAGTTAGAAATAGAGGAATTTAAAAAATTTGAAGATTTTATTTCACAAAGAGAAAAAAATAAACCAATAGCATATATTATAAATGAAAAAGAATTTATGGGTTTATCTTTTTATGTTGATGAAAATGTGTTAATACCAAGACCTGATACTGAAATTTTGGTCGATAGAGTTATAAAGGAATTTAAAAATCAAAAAGATTTAAGAATTATAGATATAGGTTGTGGTTCTGGTGCGATATCTGTATCTTTAGCAAAATATCTTGATGCTTTTTTATATTCTTTAGATATATCAAAAGAAGCGTTGGAGATAGGAAGACAAAATGCAATAAAAAATGATGTACGAAAAAAAATTAAATTTATAGAATCAGATATTTTAAATAATTTCAATGAAAAAGAGGTTGATATAATAGTTTCAAATCCTCCTTATATTGAATTAGAAGAATATTTGGCATTAGAAGATAATGTACTATTGTATGAGCCTAAATTAGCGTTATTAGGTGAAGAGAATGGACTTTATTTTTATAAAGAAATAGCCAAAAATGCAAAAAACGTATTAAAAGAAAATGGTTATATATTTTTTGAAATTGGATATAATCAAGCTGATGCAGTCTCGAAAATTTTAAAAAATGAAGATTTTTGTGATATAAAAGTAGAAAAAGACTTAGCAAAAAAAGATAGGCTTGTTTGGGCAAGGAAAATTTGATATAATGGAAAATTGAGAAAAGAGAAAGGTGGATATACCTATGTTTGAAAAACTTGATTTTATAGAAGAAAAATATAAAGATTTAAGTGAAAAAATAGCTGATCCAGATATTATAGCAGATCAAGCAAAATGGCAAAAACTAATAAAAGAACATGCAGAAGTAGAACCTATTGTTAATAAATATAGAGAATATAAAAGAGTAATAGATGGAATAAAAGAATCTAAAGAAATATTAGAACTTGAAGATGATGAAGAAATGAGAGAACTTGCAAAAATGGAGCTTTCAGAATTAGAATCAGAAAAACCTCAAATAGAAGATGACTTGAAGCTTCTTCTAATACCAAAAGATCCTAATGATGAAAAGAATGTAATAGTTGAAGTAAGAGCTGGTGCTGGTGGAGATGAAGCCGGTTTATTTGCTGGTTCTTTATACAGAATGTATACTATGTTTGCAGAAAAAAACAGATGGAAAGTTGAACTTATGAGTAGTAATGCTACTGGTGTAGGTGGATTTAAAGAAGTTGTATTTATGATAAAAGGAAAAGGTGCTTATTCAAGACTTAAGTATGAATCAGGTGTTCATAGAGTTCAAAGAATTCCTTCAACTGAATCAGGTGGAAGAATACACACATCTACAGTAACGGTTGCGGTACTTCCAGAAGTTGATGATGTTGAAGTAGAAGTAAACCAAAATGATATAAGAATAGACGTATTTAGATCATCTGGTAATGGTGGACAGTCTGTAAATACTACAGATTCAGCTGTAAGACTTACTCATATGCCAAGTGGTATAGTTATATCTTGTCAAGATGAAAAATCTCAGCTTAAGAATAAAGACAAAGCTATGAAAATATTAAAGGCGAGATTATATGATTTAGCACAAGCAGAACAAAATAAAGAAATAGCACAAGAAAGAAAAGCTCAAGTAGGAACTGGAGATAGATCAGAAAGAATAAGAACTTATAACTATCCTCAAGGTAGAATTACTGATCATAGAATATCTTTGACTTTATATAAATTAGACCAAGCTTTAGATGGGGAGTTAAATGAAGTTATAGATGCACTAGCTACTGCTGATCAAGCTGAAAAATTAAAGATGGTAGAATAATTTAGATAAAATAAAAAAAGGTCCAAAGGGCCTTTTTTCTTAGAAAAAATTTAAGGAAAAATTATGATATAAAGAATATTTTGATATTTATTTTTAAATGAAGGTGGATTTATGAAAAATACAATTATAAAGCATATGGATGAAGATTCTATAAAAATAGATGATATAAAAATATTTGCAAATATATTAAAAGAAAAAGGGACTGTTATATTTCCAACAGAAACTGTTTATGGAATTGGTGCAAATGCATTAGATATTGAAAGTGCAAAAAAAATATATGAAGCAAAAGGTAGACCAAGTGATAATCCACTGATATGCCATATAGGAAGAAAAAATCAAGTTTATGATATAGCAAGAGAGGTCGATGAAAAATCAAAAGTGTTAATAGACAAATTTTGGCCAGGACCACTTACTATAATACTAAAGAAAAAAGAACATGTTCCAAATATAACAACTGGAGGACTAGACACAGTTGCTATTAGGATGCCAAAAAATAATATTGCAAATTTACTTTTAAGAGAATCAAATGTTATTGTTGCAGCACCTTCTGCAAATATATCTGGAAGGCCTTCTCCAACAACACCAGAACATGTGATAAGTGAAATGAATGGAAGAGTTGATGGAATAATAGTGTCAAAAATTTGTGATGTAGGACTTGAATCTACTGTTATAGATATGACTTTAGATATTCCTACTATATTGAGACCTGGAAAAATAACTTTAAGTGATTTAAAATCAGTGTTAAAAGAAGTTATAATAGATCCAGCAATATTAAAAAAAGAACAAAATTTAATAGCAAAGGCTCCTGGTATGAAGTATACACATTATTCACCAAATGCAAAGATAATAATAATAAGAAAAAAGGATAAATCCATAGAAGAAAAAATAAAAAATTTAATCTTAAATATTGTTGATGAAAATAAAAAAATAGCGATAATGTCTATGGAAGATGACCTTGAAAAATATCAAAAATTAAATTCTTTAGTATTTAATTTGGGTAAGAATTTAGATGAGGTTGCAAAAAATTTGTTTTATACTCTAAAAAAATTAGATGATAATAATATTGATGTAGCATATTGTCCATATTTCGAAGGGGATGGAATATCAGTAGCTATAATGAATAGACTCTTAAAGGCTTCTGGTTATACAGTTTTGGAATCTTAATATTTATAAAGGGAGATTTTTTATGAATATCTTATTTTTATGCACAGGAAATACTTGTAGAAGTCCTATTGCAGAATTTTTGTTAAAGGATTTAGTAAAAAAAGAAGGCTTACAAGATAAGATAAGTGTAAGTTCAGCAGGATTAGCAACTGCTAATGGTCTTGAAATATCTAAATACTCGTTGCTTGCTCTAAAGGAAAGAAAAATAGATGCAAAAGAGCATACAAGTAGTATGGTTACTAAAGATGATTTATTAAAAAGTGATTTAATACTAACTATGACAATAGCTCATAAAGAAAAATTAATTAATTTTGATATGAGTTTGAAAAATAAAATATATACATTAAAAGAATATCTAAATAAAAAAGATTTAGATATAAAAGATCCTTTTTTAAAGGAATTTGAAGTTTATAAATCTACAAGAGATGAAATTGAGAAGCTTGTAATTGAATTATTTCAAAAAATCAAGAATAATTTATAATGGAGGTATTTTATGAAAATAGCATTAGGTTGTGATCATGGTGGAATTAACCTAAAAGAAGAGATAAAAAAATTTTTAGAAGAAAATAACTATGATTATAAGGATTTTGGAACATACAATAATGAATCGGTTGATTATCCAGACTATGGGAAAAAAGTGGCTTTAGAGGTTAGAGATAATAATTTTGATAGAGGTATATTAGTATGTGGTACAGGTATTGGTATATCATTAGCTGCGAATAAAGTAAAAGGAATAAGAGCAGCTGTAGTTTCTGATGTTTTTTCAGCGAAGATGTGTAGAGCGCATAATAATTGTCAAATCCTTTCTTTAGGAGAAAGAGTTGTTGGAAAGGGACTTGCATTAGAGCTTGTTAGTGCATTTTTGACAACGGATTTTGAAGGTGACAGACATAAAAGAAGAGTAGATAAATTAATTGAAATAGAAGAAAATAATCTTTAAAAATATTTATAAAAAACTAGGAGGGCATTATGTCAAGAGTAATAATAACGAATCATCCACTAATTCAACATAAATTAACATTATTAAGAGATGTAAATACAGGTTCAAAGGATTTTAGAGCAATGGCTAAGGAAATAGCTATGCTTATGGCTTATGAGGTTACAAGAGATTTGCCTTTAGAAGATTTTGAAATAGAAACACCAGTATCTAAGATGACTGCTAAAGTATTATCAGGTAAGAAATTAGGTATAATACCTATATTAAGAGCTGGTCTTGGAATGGTAGATGGAATATTAGAACTTATTCCTGCTGCAAGAGTTGGACATGTAGGACTTTATAGAGATCCTGAAACTTTAAAGCCAGTGGAATATTACTGTAAATTACCAGCAGATGTTGAAGAAAGAGAACTTATTGTTGTTGATCCTATGCTTGCAACAGGTGGATCTGCAATAGAAGCAATTAATTCATTAAAGAAAAGGGGAGCAAGTAATATTAAATTGGTTAATATAGTAGCTTGTCCTGAAGGTGTGGAAGCAGTTAGAACAGCACATCCAGATGTGGATATATTTGTAGCATCAATTGACGAAAAATTAAATGACCATGGTTATATAGTTCCTGGTTTGGGTGATGCTGGAGATAGATTATACGGAACAAAATAATAAAATATAAATATATATAATAAAAAGAATATATAAAAAAATAGCGTATTTATTACGCTATTTTTTTATATGAAAAATATATTTTAGAAATTTTTTATGAAAAAAATATATAGAAGTAATAATTGTTTTTTTTAGAAGAGTTTAAGAAATATTTAATATTAAAAAATTTCGATTATACTTGTTATATATATAAATTACTAGTAAAATTAAAGTTAAAGATAATTTAAAGGAGTAAACTATGGATAAAAGACCTAATTGGGATGAATATTTTATGGATATTGCAAAGTTAGTATCTACAAGATCAACATGCATAAGAAGGCATGTTGGAGCAGTAATTGTAAGAGAAAGACAAATTCTTAGCACTGGTTATAATGGTGCACCAAAAGGATTAGAACATTGTTTAAAAATAGGATGTGAAAGACAAAGACTTAATATCCCATCAGGAGAAAGACATGAAATTTGTAGAGGTGTTCATGCAGAACAAAATGCAATAGTCCAAGCTGCATATAACGGTATTAGTATAAAAGAAAGTGTAATATATACAACAGTAAGGCCATGTATATTATGTGCCAAACTTATAATAAATGCAGGTATAAAAAAGATTATATTTGAAGGTGAATACGCAAACGATAAGGCTATGGACTTAATATCAGAAGCAAATATAGAGGTTTTAAGATTAAAAAAGGAGAATTAATATGGATAGATTGATTATAGCATTTTTGATAGCATTTATGGTATCTTATTTTTCGATGCCTTTTGTAAAAAAATTAGCATATAAAATTAATGCAATAGATATCCCAAAGGATAATAGAAGAGTACATAAAAAACCAATACCAAGACTTGGTGGAGTGGCAATTTTTTTGGGTTTTAGCGTTGCAATGCTTGTATCTTTAGATATTTCTACAAAACTTATAGGACTTTTAATAGGTATTAGTATAATAATAGTACTTGGTATTATTGATGATATTAAAGAAATTAGTGCTAAAATAAAGCTCTTAGGACAGATAACAGCAGCACTTACGGTTATAGCATTTGGAATTAAGATTAATTTTGTGACAAATCCTTTTGTATTTTCTGGTGGAGAATACTTGTTTTTGGGTTATTTAAGTATACCAATAACGATTATATGGATTGTTGGAATAACAAATACAGTAAATCTAATAGATGGCTTAGATGGACTTGCAGGTGGAGTATCAGCAATTTCTGCGATAACACTTACTTTTATAGCATTTTACAATAAGCAATATGATGCAGCGATACTTTTGATTGCTTTAGCTGGTGGTGCTTTAGGATTTTTACCATATAATTTTAATCCAGCTAAAATTTTTATGGGAGATACAGGAGCGTTGTTTTTAGGTTATGTGCTTGCTGTAGTTTCTATTGAAGGTGTTATAAAATCATATGCAGCTCTAGCTATATTTGTGCCTGTGTTGGCATTAGGTCTGCCTATATTTGATACAACATTTGCAATATTAAGAAGAGCTAAAAATAAAAAACCGATAATGCAAGCGGACAAGGGGCATTTACATCATAGACTTTTAGATAAAGGATTATCTCAAAAACAAACTGTTTTAATAATGTATGCAATTAGTTGTTTTCTAGGAATTAGTGCAGTTTTACTAACTCAAGCAACAAAATTCGAATGTATTATGGTGATAGTTTTGAACTTAATAATAATAACTTATGGAATAAAGAGGTTAAAATTATTATCATCTATGGATGAATAAAATATTTTTAAGACTAAGTTTGTTTATTTTATCTATTTGCTAAAAAGATGAATTAAATAAACTTAGTTTTATTTTAGTTTTTGATTTGTTTATGAGAGTTTTGAGAGTTAAAAAAAAATCAAATTTATTCTTAATATATATTTAATGAAAGAAAATTTATAAATATAATAAAAAATGTATAAAAATAAACAAACAGAGGTGAGTTGAATGAAGAAAATTATGGTTGTTTTTGGAACTAGACCAGAGGCTATAAAGATGGCACCACTTGTTAAAGAGTTAAAAAAACATGATGAATTTGAAGTTAAAGTTTGTGTAACTGCACAGCATAGAGAGATGTTAGATCAAGTTTTAAATTTATTTTCAATAGAGCCTGATTTTGATCTTGATATAATGGAACATGGTCAGACTATAAGTGATATAACCAATAAAATAATAAAAGGCATGGAAGAAATACTTATTAATTATAAACCAGATATATTGTTAGTTCATGGCGATACAACTACTACATTTGCATCAGCATTGGCTGCATTTTATCAAAAAATACCTGTTGGGCATGTTGAAGCTGGTCTTAGATCAGGAAATATATATTCGCCATATCCAGAAGAAATGAATAGAATGTTAACTGGAAGAATGGCAAAATTACACTTTTCGCCAACGAAAGGGAATGAAAATAATCTTCTTAAAGAAAATATTTCAAAAGAGGACATATTTGTAACAGGAAATACAGTTATAGATGCCCTTATGGATGTAGTGCAAAATAATTATTTATTTAACAATGAAATTGACGATATAGATTTTGAAGGTAAAAAAGTAGCATTATTAACATGCCATAGAAGGGAAAATTGGGGTAAACCAATGGAAGATATATTTACAGCTATAAAAGAGGAAGTAGAATCTAATGAAGATTTTATTGTAATTTTCCCAATGCATTTAAATCCAAATATAAGAAAATTAGCAAAAGAGATAATGGGTGATAATAAGAGAATTAAATTAATAGAACCTTTAGATTATGAACCTTTTGCAAATTTAATAAAAAAATCTTATATGATACTTACAGATTCCGGTGGAATACAAGAAGAAGCACCAGCTTTTGGAAAGCCTGTTTTGGTCTTAAGAACTGAAACAGAAAGACCTGAAGCTGTTGAATATGGAACTGTTAAAGTTATAGGTGTTGATAAAAAAAATATAAAAGAAAATATATCATTGTTATTAAATGATAAAGATGAATACAATAAGATGAAAAATGCAACAAATCCATATGGTGATGGAAAAGCATGTAAAAGAATAGCACAAATTTTAAAAGAAAGAAATTTATAAAAATATATTTCTAAAGTCTTATTGATTTAAAAAGAAATAAGAAAAAACAGAATAAACAAGAAAAAGAATATTCTGAATAATAGGTAGTGGAAAAAATGATTTCCTAGAGGCAAATCAAAGCTTATGAAGATAAAAAAATGATTTTTATTTATACGTAAAAATCATTTTAAATTAAATTATAGTTGAAAAGATTGTTAAGAATAATATATAATTTATATGTGGACTTAAAACAATTTAAAAAATAATTAAAATAATATTTGCATTTTATAGATTTAATTTATGGATTTAAACTATTGGAATGCAAATATTTAATTTACTTTAAAATTTGATAATCATGATTATAAATTAGAAAATTAGGCAAAAAAATTAATTGTTTATAAAATAATCATTGTAAAAAATAATTGTCGAAATTTTTAGAAAAAAAATAAAATGAATTATGATAATCTTTTAATTGAGTAAATGTACATATAATGGGGTATCAATTCTTCGAGTGAATTAGGTATCTAGGGAGTTAGGATTATGAATGAAAATAAAAAGATGTTTCATGCTTTAAAAAACTTGGCTTTAGTAACACAGTTAGGACTTTCTATGATTGTACCTATGGTTGGTGGTGCTTATTTAGGTTATATTATGGATTTGAAGTTTAAAACAGGAAACTTGCTATTTTTTATATTTCTATTTTTAGGAATTGGAGCAGCGTTTTTAAATTTATTTAAGCTTACAATGAAGAGTATTGACAAGAAAGACAAAGATAGTTAAAGGATGTGTTTTTGTTTTGAAGAAATTAATTGATACAGTTTATGAAGTTGTAAGAGGTACAATTTTTATGGCTTTAGCAGTTGCTGTTATTTATTTTTTTATAGGTATATTAGATAAAAAAATGATTATAGGACTTTTATTTGGAACAATTTTTGCGATACTTAATTTTGTACTGTTAGCATCAACACTAAACAAAGCGGTTAGAATGGATAGCGCAAAAGCACAGGTGTATGCAGGTTCAAGATATTATATAAGATATCTGCTAACAGGCATTGTTATTTATATGTCAATAAAATCGCCAAATATGAATCCTTATGGGGCTATATCAGGTTTGATAATACCTAAATTTTACATACTATTATCAAATTTGTTTGGATATAGAAAAAAAGTGGAATTAAATAGTGTCAGAAAGGAGGTAAAATGATAAATGGGTGGAATTTCAGGACCTAAACAGATATTTTTTATTCCTGGAACTGATTATGCAATAACAGAGACAATAATTAATACTTGGGGTATAATGCTTATTTTAATAATAATATCTTATATCTTAGGTAAAAGTCTTAAAAAGGTTCCAGATGGCAAACAAAATATTGCCGAAATGTTGGTAGATGGTATTTATAACTTAGTAGATCAAACGATGGGTGAAGACAAAAGAGCTTTTGCTCCTTATATAGGGACTTTGATGATATTTTTGATATTTGCAAATCTATCAGGACTATTTGGTGTAAGACCACCAACTGCTGATGTAAATACTACATTTGCTCTTGCCATAATAACATTTGTTTTAACTCATTACTTTGGAGCTAAAAAAAATGGTGTAGGCGGATATTTAAAAGGGTTTTTAGAGCCAATCCCAGCTCTTTTACCACTGAATATTATAGGTGAATTAGCAAATCCAATATCGCTATCTTTCCGTCTTTTTG
The DNA here is from genome assembly GCA_045345765.1 of Peptostreptococcaceae bacterium AGR-M142. GTDB lineage: Bacteria > Bacillota > Clostridia > Peptostreptococcales > Peptostreptococcaceae > JAOARY01. The sequence goes on along the minus strand of CP148265.1, from coordinate 737,863 downwards.
GGAATATAGTTGGAGGGCTTATTATAATGCAACTATTATATGGTGCATTAGGCTTTTTTAGTGTAATACCGGTACCTGCAATGCTTCATATGTATTTTGATGTATTTTCAGGTGTTTTACAATCATTTATATTTTCCATGTTAACAATGGTATTTATAGCTATGGCTATGGATTAACCCAAGAGTCTAAGGGGGTGAATTTGTGGAAGAAGCAAATTTTATTATTAAGTTTTTAAACTGGTTGATGAGTTTTGATAGAAAGGCATTAATACTTTCAGCATCAGCAATTGGTATAGGACTTACTATGATAGCAGGAATAGGACCAGGAATAGGACAAGGTTTTGCAGCGGGTAAAGGTGCTGAAGCTGTTGGAATAAATCCAAAGAGTTCTAAGCAAGCAACTATGGTAATGCTTTTAGGTGCAGCGATTGCTGAAACCTCAGGTATATTATCTTTAGTTGTTGCACTTATAATGCTATATGGTAATCCATTAATCAATTTAGAAGGTTCTGCATTAATAATTGCAGCATCAGCAATTGGAGCTGGTCTTTCTATGATAGCAGGTGTAGGACCAGGAGTTGGACAAGGTTATGCAGCGGGGAAAGGTACTGAAGCTGTAGGTCAAAGACCTAAAAACCAACCAATGATAGTAAGAACAATGCTTTTAGGACAAGCTGTAGCACAAACAACTGGTATTTACGCACTTATAATATCTCTTGTTTTGATGTTTGCTAATCCTTTAGTAAAATTATTATAAGGCAATGCTTTATAAGTATTAAATAGTTAGATAGTTATTTTAAGATAAAATTGATAAATTATTAAGTTGAATTTTAAAGGAGGAAATATATTATGGAACCAATTACAGGAAAAGCTCTAATCTTAGCGTGCTCAGCAATAGGAGCAGGACTTGCTATGATAGCAGGTATAGGACCAGGAATAGGACAAGGTTTTGCAGCTGGTAAAGGTGCTGAAGGTGTTGGAAGACAACCAGAAGCTCAAGCTGATATAGTAAGAACAATGCTTTTAGGGGCAGCAGTAGCAGAAACAACAGGTATATATGGGCTTATCGTAGCTTTAATATTATTATTCGCAAATCCTCTTGTTGGAATGCTTTAGGATTTTCAAAAAAGAATATTATAAACCTTTTTGAAAGGAGGATTTGTTTTGAACGAAAGTTTAGTGCAGTCTAATTTAGTTACATTTGGTCTTCAAATATTAAATACTATAGTATTATTTGCATTTATGAAAAAACTTCTTTTTAAGCCAGTTACAGAATATATGCAAAAGAGACAAAAAGGAATAGAAGATCAATTAAATAAGGCAGACGTAGCTGTTAAGGAAGCTGAAGATTACAAAAGAGAGTATTTAAAGAAAATAGAAGAATCTAAAGAAGAAGGTCAACAAATCATCAACGAAGCTAGAAAAAAAGGCGAAGTTAAGTCGTTAGAGATTATAGAAGAGGCTAAAAATGAAGCTACTAAGATTCTTAAAAAAGCTAATAAAGAAATAGAATTAGAAGTTTCTAAAGCTAGAAATGATCTTAAAGATGAAGTTTCTCAAATTGCTTTAATGGCAGCTTCAAAAGTAATTGATAAGAGTTTAGATATGGCTGAACATGAAAGATTGATTGATGACTTTATCCAAGAGGTAGGGGAAGTCAAATGGCAGAATTAGTTTCAGCAAGATACGCAACGGCTTTATTTGATGTAGCTGTAGAAGGTAATAAGAAAAAAGAATTGATGGAAGAATTAAAGCATATCAATTTTTTATTTGAAGAGAATAAATCTTTTATGGAAATTAATAAAAGTCCAGTGATTTCAAATTCAGAGAAGAAAGAGCTTATTAAAAATATATTCGAAGATAAAATTAGCGATTATATGTATAATTTTTTAAGAGTTTTAGTTGATAAAAATAGAGTTTCATATATTTCAGGAATACTTAATGAGTTTAAAAAACTGTATAATGATTCAGAAAATATAGCGGAAGCTATTGCTATTACAGCTATAAAACTTAGTGATGAAAAATTAGAAAAATTAAAAGTTAATCTTAGTAAGATAACTAATAAGACTATAATACTTGAAAATCAAGTTGATGAAGATGTTATTGGTGGCATGTTGATTAAAATAGGCGAACAAGAATTAGATGGAACCCTTAAAAAACGCCTAAATGAAATAAAAGAAAATTTAAGGGAAATTAAAGCGTAGGAGGTCAGAAAATCCAATGAATTTAAGACCTGAGGAAGTAAGTTCCATAATAAAAGAACAGATTAAGAATTATGAATCAAAAATAGATGTTCAAGATGTTGGAACTGTTATACAAGTAGGAGACGGTATTGCAAGAGTGCATGGTCTGGAAAGTTGTATGGCAAGTGAACTTCTTGAATTCCCAGGAGATACTTATGGTATGGCTCTTAACTTAGAAGAAGATTCTGTAGGAGCGGTTTTACTTGGTTCAGATAAAGACATAAAAGAAGGTGACGTAGTTAAAAGAACAGGAAAGATTATACAAGTTCCTGTTGGTGATGCGTTACTTGGTAGAGTTGTAAACTCATTAGGACAAGCGATAGATGGGAAAGGTCCTTTAAATACAGATAAATACAGACCTGTTGAAAAGGTTGCTGATGGTATAATTGCAAGAAAATCAGTTCATGAACCATTACAAACAGGTATAAAATCAATAGATTCAATGATACCAGTTGGTAGAGGTCAAAGAGAGCTTATAATCGGAGACAGACAAACTGGAAAAACAACGATTGCACTAGATACGATTATAAATCAAAAAGATCAAGATGTTATATGTATATATGTTGCAATAGGACAAAAGCGTTCTACAGTTGCGAATATAGTTAAGACTCTTGAAGAAAAAGGAGCTATGGACTATACAATAGTAGTTTCGGCTACTGCTTCTGAACTTGCGCCACTTCAATATATAGCACCATATGCTGGTTGTGCAATGGGAGAGGAGTTCATGTACCAAGGTAAGCATGTACTTATAATTTATGATGATTTATCAAAACATGCTGTTGCTTATCGTGCGATGTCACTACTACTTAGAAGACCACCAGGTCGTGAGGCTTATCCTGGGGATGTTTTCTACTTACATTCAAGACTATTAGAAAGAGCATCAAAACTTTCTGATGAATTAGGTGGAGGTTCTATAACGGCACTACCTATAATTGAAACGCAAGCAGGAGATGTATCTGCATATATCCCAACAAATGTTATATCAATAACTGATGGACAAATATTCTTGGAATCTGAATTATTCTATTCAGGAGTTAGACCAGCAGTTAATCCTGGTATATCAGTATCAAGAGTTGGAGGTAGTGCTCAAATAAAAGCTATGAAGAAGGTTTCTGGTTCATTAAAACTAGAATATTCTCAATATAGAGAACTTCAAGCTTTTGCACAATTTGGTTCAGATCTTGATAAAGATACTAGAGAAAGACTTGAAAAAGGGGAAAGAATCGTTGAAGTTTTAAAACAAGGCGAAAGTGATCCTATTAGAGTTGAAAACCAAGTAATGATAATTTATGCGGTTGTTAATAACCATTTAAAAGATATAGATGTGGCTGATATTAAAGAATTTGAAAAGGGCTTATTTAAGTTTATGAATGAACAAAGAAGTGAAATTGGAGAATCAATAAGAACTTCTGGTAAACTTGAAAAAGACATGGAAGAAAAATTAGTTGAAGCTATAACAGAATATAAAAAAATCTTTAATAGTTAAAGTAAATTCCTCTAGTTAGGAGGTGGAAATTTGGCTGGAGCAGGAATGAAAGATATAAAAAGAAGGATTAAAAGTGTTAACTCGACTAAGAAGATAACTAAAGCTATGGAATTAGTGTCATCTTCTAAACTTAGAAAATCTAAGGAAAAAGTTGTAAGCACTAGACCTTATTTTAATGCTTTTAAAGAATCCATGGATGAAATAATATTAAATTCAAAAGGTGTTAGATCAATATACATGGATAAAAGAGAAGTGAAAAACAAATGTTATATAGTTGTTGCTGGTGATAGAGGACTTTGTGGTGGATATAATTCATCAATACTTAAAGAATCTATAAAGCATATGAATGGAAATAAAGAAAAAATAATACCAGTAGGTAAAAGAAGTATCGAATTTTTTACTAAAAGGGATTATGAAATAATAACTTCAATATCTGGGGCTTCAGAAAACCCTGTTTATTCTTATGGAAAAGATATAGCTATGAAAGTTATGGATATGTATAAGAATAAAGACATTGATGAGGTTCATTTAGTTTATACTTATTTTAAATCTACTTTAGTTCAGGAACCAAAAGTGATTAAATTACTTCCACTTGATGTACCGGAAGGTCTAGAATTAGAAGAGTCAGATGAAATAACTAAATATGAACCATCACCAGAATCTGTATTAAATTCATTAGTTCCAAGTTATATTTCTTCGATTATTTATGGTGGGATAGTTGAAGCTTCTGCATCAGAACATGCAGCAAGAAGAGTAGCTATGGAATCTGCAACAGATAATGCACAAGAGATGATAGATAAGCTTGAATTAAGCTATAATAGAGCAAGACAAGCATCAATTACACAAGAACTAACAGAAATAGTTGCTGGTGCTGATGCACTTTAGAAAGAGGAGGTTTGATTATGCCAGAAAAGAATCTAGGTAAAGTTGTTCAAATCATCGGTCCAGTTTTGGATATTAGATTTAACAAGGAAAACCTACCTAAGCTTCTTAATGCGATTGAAATAGAGCATGAGGGTAAAAAATTAGTAGTTGAAGTAGCTCAACATATAGGTAATGATACAGTTAGATGTATAGCTATGAGTTCTACTGATGGTTTAGTTAGAGGTATAGACGCAGTTGATACAGGAAATTCTATAACGGTTCCTGTTGGAGAAGAAACATTAGGTAGAATATTTAATGTTTTAGGTGAAGTTGTTGACCAAAAGGAATTTGACTCAAAAATAGAAAGACTTCCTATCCATAGAGAAGCTCCTTCTTATGAAGAGCAAGAAACAGGTACTGAGATATTAGAAACAGGAATAAAAGTTGTTGATCTTATTGCACCTTATCTAAAGGGTGGTAAGATAGGTCTATTTGGTGGAGCTGGAGTTGGTAAGACAGTTCTTATAATGGAGCTTATAAACAATGTTGCTAAACAACATGGTGGTATATCAGTATTCTCTGGTGTTGGAGAAAGAACAAGAGAAGGTAATGACCTTTATAACGAAATGATTGAGTCTGGAGTTATTGATAAGACTGTACTTGTTTATGGTCAAATGAATGAACCACCAGGAGCGAGAATGAGAGTTGGACTTTCTGGTCTTACTATGGCTGAATATTTTAGAGATCAAAAGAACCAAGATGTTTTATTATTTATAGATAATATATTCCGTTTTACTCAAGCTGGTTCAGAGGTTTCGGCTTTACTTGGTCGTATGCCTTCAGCGGTTGGATACCAACCAACACTAGCTACAGAGATGGGTGCATTACAAGAAAGAATTACATCTACGAAAAAAGGTTCGATAACATCAGTTCAAGCTGTTTACGTTCCTGCGGATGACTTAACTGACCCTGCACCTGCTACAACATTTGCTCACTTAGATGCAAAAACAGTTCTTTCAAGAAGAATTGCATCACTTGGTATATACCCTGCGGTTGATCCACTTGATTCTACTTCAAGAATACTAGATCCAAAGATTCTAGGAACAGAACATTATAAAGTAGCAAGAGATGTACAATCTGTACTTCAAAGATATAAAGAATTACAAGATATAATTGCAATACTTGGTATGGATGAATTATCTGATGAAGATAAGCTTATAGTTGATAGAGCAAGAAAGATAGAAAGATTTCTATCTCAACCATTCCACGTTGCGGAACAATTTACTGGTATGGCTGGTAAGTATGTACCTCTTAAAGAAACGATAAGAGGGTTTAGAGAAATAATAGATGGTAAGCATGATAGTTTACCTGAATCTGCATTCTTATATGTTGGATCTATTGATGAGGCAGTAGAAAAGGCTAAGAAGGGAGAGTAGATATAATGAGTACTTTTAATTTAAAAGTAATTTCTCCTGATAAAGAGTTTTTTCATGATGATGTGCAAATGGCTGTTGTTAAAACTATTGAAGGTGATGTGGGTCTGATGGCAGATCATGTTAATTACGTATCGCCACTAGATATAGGTGTTATAAAAATTAAAAAAGATGGCAGATTCAAAGAAGCTGCACTTGCTGGTGGATTTGTAAAGTTTTTTAATAATAAAGCAACTATAATAACAGAAGCTGCTGAATGGCCAGAAGAAATTGATTTAGATAGAGCAAAAAAAGCTAAGGAAAAAGCATTGGCTAATGATGACAGAGAGTCTAAAAAAGAAGCACAAAAAGCTGAAAATAGAATAAAAATAGCAAATAAAAAATAAATTATAAAGTCCAAATCAATATTGATTTGGACTTTATTGTTAATAAATTTGTAAACATATAAGAAGATATTATATATTTTCATTAACTATATTAAATAATTTGTAACTTAATTACTATGGTATTTATAACGATAAACTTAGTGAAACAAAAATTACATAAAATTTGTTTGAATATATTTGTTTTGGGTTTTGACAGAGTGAAAAATATAAATGAAAGAGGTATATATATGTTTTTTTTAGGGAATAAGGATGATAAGCATATAAAATTAGCTAAGAAAATATTAAAAATAAAAAAAATACCAACATTAATAGAGTATGAGCCATTTAAAGATATTTTAAAAGCAACGAAGGATAAAGAAATGTTGAATATAGCAAATGAAATAGAAGTTCTTATAAAAAATGGACCAAAATTAGATTTTAAATTAAATACTTTAAACGATGAAAAAAGAAAGCTTATGGCTAAAATTGTTTTATTATCGCAAAAATTAAATGAAGAAGAAAATATTAAGGCAGAAGTAGAATTAGATAAAACGAAGGCAGAAATTGAAAAAATAAATGAGCAGATGAAAGATATTGAGCTTACAAAGGATGAATTACCTTTAAAAATAGGTGAATTAAATGAATCTCTTCTTCAGATTATCATAAAATATATATATAATAATCTGTCAAATGACAAGAAAAACTTAGATTATACAAATAAAAAAATAGAAGAACTTAGAATAGAATTAGATAATTTAAGAGAAAAAAGAGAAGAATTAGATAGTAGGATTGATAGTATGTATTCTTTTTTACATGGTTTAGTTGGTTATGAAGAAATGGAGAAATTAGATAAAAAATTTTTAAAATAAGGATCGATTAAAGATGAATATATATGGAATAGGAATAGATATAGTAGAAGTTCAAAGAATAAAAAAAGCTATAGAAAAAAATAAAAACTTTTTAACTAGGGTATTTCATGAAGAAGAAATAGAAATGTTTGAAGAAAAAAAATATAATATATTAACAATAGCAGGTAATTTTGCTGCTAAAGAAGCTTTTTCAAAAGCTATTGGTACAGGCATAAGGGAATTTAATTTCAACGATGTAATTGTTCTAAGGGATGAGCTTGGGAAGCCTTATATTAAAATTAATAAAAATTTAAAGAATATTTGTAATCATTTTAGGGTACAAAATATAATGGTTAGTATTTCTCATAGTAAAAATTATGCTGTTGCAAATTGTATTGTATTAAACTAAAAAGGGGGGATAAAGTCCATATTAACAATGGTATATTGGGGTTTTATAGAGATTAATATGGGAGGGGAAAATATTGTATGATGATTTAAAGTCAACTTGGGTTGAAATAAATTTGGATAATTTAATTAATAATTTTAATGAAGTAAAAAAAATACTAAAGGAACACACTAAAGTATGTGCGGTATTAAAAGCTGATGCTTATGGACATGGAGCTGTACAAATTGCTAAAGTACTTGAAGAACAGGGTGTTGATTATTTTGCTGTAGCAACACTTCAAGAAGGTTTGGAATTAAGAAGTAAAAATATAAAAAAGCCAATTTTATGTTTAGGTTATATTAATGAATGGTCTTTTAATCTAGCGATAAAAAATGATATAAGTTTTACAATTTATAAGTTAAAATCTGCTATAAGATTAGATAGATTAGCAAAAAAAATGAATAAAAAAGCCAGAGTACATATAAAGATAGATACTGGGATGTCTAGATTAGGATTTTTAATAGATGATGATTTAATAAAAAATATTAAAATGATAAATGATTTGGACAATATATATTTAGAGGGTATATATACACATTTTCCTAAAGCAGATGAAAAAGACAAGAATATAACTTTAAAACAATATAAGAGATATAAAAATATTATAGATTTATTAGAGAATGAAAATATTAAAATACCAATAAAACATGTGTCAAATAGTGCAACTTTGATGGATTTAAAAGAATTACATTTAGATATGGTTAGACCAGGAATTTTACTATATGGTCACTATCCATCAGATGAAGTAAATAAATGTGATTTAGATGTTCGACCTGTCATGACACTTAAAACTACAGTATCAATGTTTAAAAGAGTGAAAAAAGATCAAGGTATTAGTTATGGATTTAAATATCATGCAAAGAAAGATACTAATATCGCGACTCTGTCTATTGGATATGCAGATGGATTTACAAGGATGCTTAGTGGTAAAATTAATGTAAAGATAAATGATAAGTCTTATAATCAGGTAGGAAATATATGCATGGATCAATGTATGGTTGATTTAGAGGATGATGAAATAAAAATTGGTCAAGAAGTTGTTATATTTGATGATAGTAAAGATTTTGGTATAAGAAGAATTTCTAATATATTAAATACAATTGATTATGAAATACTTTGTATGATTTCAAGAAGAGTGCCTAGATTTTATATACTAAACAAAAAGATTTTACATAAACTAGATTATCTGATAAAATAAAAAGATAATAAAATCTGGAGGGATTTTCTTGAATAAAAATTGGCCTTTTGTTCTTCAAAGAAAAATGTCAAAAGCAAATTTTGATTTATTACCTTTAAAAACTCTAGAATTTAATAATGACGAGCTTAGTAATTACAATAAAAAGATGATTTTAGGATATATTGAAATGGGTAATATAAATATTCATTTATCAGAATTAGGTTTTACTTTAGATGTGTCTTCCTTAGAGTATTATGAAGGGAAGATGGCTGATTGTGAGTAAAAAAAGAGTAGAAGTTAGAAGAGGAGATATTTTCTATGCTGATCTTAGCCCTGTTGTAGGTTCAGAACAGGGTGGTGTTAGACCTGTTTTGGTTTTACAAAATAATATAGGAAATAAATATAGTCCAACTATAATTGTTGCGGCTATAACTTCTCAGATAAACAAAGGAAAACTGCCTACACATGTAGAGATAAATCAAAATGATTTTGGATTAAGTAAAGATTCAGTAGTTTTATTAGAACAGATAAGAACTATTGATAAAAAAAGACTAAGAGAAAAAATCGGTCATTTTGATGGCGATATGATGAATAAGGTAGATGAGTCAATACAAATAAGCTTAGGACTTATTATGATGAATTCAAAAAATTAAAAACTTATGAGGAATAATCATTCCTCATAAGTTTTTTTTGTAAATTTTAAATACCTATTTAATAAGTTTATTAAATGTTATAATTATTATGAATAATAATTGGAGGGATTAATGTGAGTAATTTTATAAAAAATAAAAAAGATATATTTTGTATAACAATCTCCTTTATAATTGCAAGTTCAATTATGGTTAGAGCTTCTTCATTTGAGCCTGGATCCAAAGAAGATCCAGTTGTTACAAAATCCTATGTTGATAAATTGATTTTAGATAATAATATGTATTTAGAAAATAAAATAAATCAAATAAATACTAATACTGATGATAATCAAAAAATAGATGAACAAATAAATAATTCTATAAAAAAAGATAATGAATTTAATATAGTTAATGTTTCTAAAGGAAAAAGCATCATATTTCCTCAGTCTACGCAGTTTATATTAAGAGGTGGTAATGCTAAGATAATAGATAGCAAAGAAGGTGGAATACTTGATATAACTCAAGGTAAAGATTTAAGAAAAGACTGGCAAGTTCCTGCTAATCACATGCTTTTGGTACCTAGAAGTGATAATAGAGGAGCTTATTGTGAGCAAGACTCTATTTTTATAGTAATAGGTTCTTATGAGATAAAATAAATATGAAAGCTATTTTGTTAAAGAAAATATCAATTGGCTTATAAATTATTTTAATATAAAAAATAAATTATTGATAAAAAGGGGCATTTCAAATTCTTTTATGTTTTGAAACAGCCCCTTTACTTAGGAAGGAGATTTAAAAAGACATGAAGAAAAAAATTACAGCAGTATTTTTAATAATAGGGATACTTGCCTCTACCTTTTTAATATTTAATAGAATAAATGTAGAGAAAAAGTACAAAAATATTGAATTTGCACTTGATTTTGAAGAAGCTAAGAAACTTTCAAATGAAGGAGAAGAGGATTTATCATATTATTTAAAAGAATTCAAATCTATGGATATTAATTATGTAGCATTAAATGAAGTGACTTTAAAATCCTTATATGATGATTTTAGATTTGATTTAAATTATGAAATTGATAAATATGATGTAATTGTAAAGACTAAAAATGAAGAATTAAAGAAATTTATAAAAGATGGATTTTTAAGAAAAATAGATGAAAAAAGAGTATTAGATGAAGATAATAATATTAGAATAAAAGGATATAAAGATGAATTTGTATCGACTTTAGTTCCGGTTAAGGATTACAAAGGCGAAGGGGTTGGAAAAAGAATAGCAGGGCAGGGAAGTTTAATTGAAGAGATTGGACTAGGATATTTAAAAGAAGATATAGAGCTTATAAAATTAAGTGGTCTAAAACCTTCATTAAGACCCATAAATATAGATAAATATGATGATAAAAAATCAGTGGATTATTTTTTTGATGTAATAGATAAAAACAATATAGAACAAAAATTTATATTATTTGCTGGAAAAGAAGTTTTAGGTAATAAGAAATATATAGAATATATGGCAGAAGAATTAGATAAAAGGGATATTAAGATAGTACTTATAGAAAATGTACTTCAAAGAGAACATATAGAGCAAGAAGGTATGGATGAGCTAGTTAAAAGACTTGATTATGATGCTGTTAGAGGATTTAGCTTATGGAATTATATACAAGAGAGATATGATTATGAAATACCTCTTCACAGGAACGGTCAAGAAGTTATGAATGCTTTATATAGAGCGATAACAGAAAGAAATATTAGAGTTATATACTTTAGACCATTTTTGTATAAGGATAAGTCTTATGTAACTAATATGCAAGTTCATAAAGATAGATTAGTTGAATTAAAAGCTAGACTAAATAAGCATAATATAGTAATAGGTGATTTAAACCCTATGAAGGCCAACAAACCTTCAAGAATGTTTATGGGTTTTGTAGCATTACTATCGTTTATATTAGCTTTAATATATTTAGATTTAATATTTGAATTAAAAGAAAAGCTATATTTAAGTTTATTATCTTTAGGCGTGTTTATATTAGCTTTATATGGATTTGATTTGAAAGTTGATTTATTAAACAAATTATTTGCTCTTTTAGGTGTTATAATGGCACCATCTATAGCGGTTTATTATTTTTTGAAGAAAATAAAAGATATAAAGATTTTTATGGAAGATAAAAATTTTACAGGGATAATAATAACATCTTTAAACATAATGATTACAACTTGTTTAATAAGTTTTGTTGGAGTATTAATAGAAACATCTTTACTTTCTCATATTAAATATCTTTTAGAATTAGATATTTTTAGAGGTGTAAAAATATCACAATTAATGCCTTTTATGCTTTGTGTATTATCTTATTTTAAAATATATGGATACAAAAGAAAGAAAACAAAAGAAGGTATTTATATAGAGGAAATAAAAATTCTATTAAATGAAAATATAAAATTAGCTTATGTGCTTGTTATAGGAATTATAGGTGTTTTTGGACTTATATATATTGCTAGAATGGGCCATGAAACAAATATAAAGCCATCATCTATAGAGCTTTTATTTAGAAATTTACTTGAGATTTATTTGCCAGCAAGACCAAGAACAAAATCACTGCTTATGGCAGATCCGATGTTTGTAATTGCTGTTTATCTAGCGTATAAAAACTATAAGTATTTTATATTCCCATCTGCTGTAATAATAACTTTAGGACAAGGTAATATTGTAAATACATTCTCACATTTAAGAACGCCATTTTACCTGTCTTTTGTAAGAACTTTAAGTGAAATGACATTAGGATTTTTAATGGGTGTTATTTTGATTTTTGTACTTCATATAATATTAAAGATTTATAAAAAAGGATTAAAAAGTGCATAAATTATTAGTAAGTGGTTATTATGGATTTAATAATATTGGAGATGAGGCTATATTAAAAGGTCTTATAGATGGGATAAAGGAAGAAGATGAAAGTATAAATATTACAGTATTATCCAAATATCCAAATTTTACAATGAAAAAACATAAAGTAAAAGCAATAAATAGAATGAATATTTTTAAGATAATAAAAGAACTTTTAGATACAGATGTTTTTATAAGTGGTGGTGGATCATTATTACAAGATGTAACTTCAAAAAGATCAATAATATATTATATGAGTTTGATATTTTTAGCAAAACTTATGAATAAAAAAACTATGATTTACAGTCAAGGGATTGGACCTGTTAATAAAAATTTTAATAAAAAACTTTTAAGTTTTTTATTAAATAAGGTAGATATTATTAATGTAAGGGATGATAAGTCAAAAGAGTTTATATCAAAAGACCTAAATGTAGATAAAAATATACTTGTAACAGTCGATACTGTTTTTAAGATGAAAAAACCAAATTTACAAATTGGAAAAAAAATATTAGAAGATTTAAATATAGATAAAAATAAAGAATCTATAGGTATATCAATAAGACCATGGATGAATAATAATTTGATAATAGAAGAGATTTCTAAATTTTGTGTGGAAATTAAAAAGAATTTAGATTATAATATTGTTTTTGTACCATATCATTATTATGCAGATTTGAGTATTATTGAAGAGGTTATAAAAAAGCTTGATGAAAAAACTAAGGAAAATATATATTGTCTAAAAGATTATATGTATGTAGATGAGTATTTATCTATAGTTGGAAATTTAGATTATTTTGTTGGAATGAGATTACACAGTTTAATATTTGCTTCGATAATGAAAATACCATCAATAGCAATTTCATATGATCCAAAGATTGATAGTTTTATGAAATCTTTAAATAAAAAATCTTCTTGTGATACGGAAAATATAGATAATAAAATATTATTAAAAGATTTAAAATTTATTATTGAAAATTCTTGTGAAGAAAAGAATTTACTTTTAGAAAAAACGAATGAGTTTTCAAATAAGGCAAAAGCTCATAATAAGGCTTTATTAAATCTTTTGAAAAATAGGTAGTAGGTGAATATTGTGTTTGAAAAAATAGATATATTAGGACTTAATATTTGTAGAGTAAATATGAAAGATGCTATGAATTTTGTTAAAATAGCAATAGAAAAAAAACAAAAATCGATTATATTTACACCAAATAGTGAAATTGTAATGGTTGCAAATAAAGATGAAGAATTTAAAAATATATTAAATAAAGCAGATCTTTTAGTTCCAGATGGAATCGGTCTTGTTTTAGCATCAAAATATTTAAAAAAAGAATTACAAGAACGTGTTACAGGTATTGATTTGATGGAAGAAATGCTTAAATACGCAAATCAAGAAAAAAAATCAATATATATACTTGGAGCTAAAGAAGGTGTAGCAAAAAAAGCCTGTGAAAATATTAAACTTAAGTATAATAATATAGATGTAAAAGGTTCTTATCATGGATATTTTAAAGGATTTCATATAGGAATGAAAAATCATATTGAAGAACAACTTGTTTTAAAAGAAATAAATGAGAAAAAACCAGATATTTTATTTGTAGCTTTTGGAGCACCAAAACAAGAAAAGTGGATAAATGAATTTAAAGATGAAATTGGCGCTAATATATTTATTGGTGTTGGTGGTAGTATTGATGTTTATGCTGGTAATGTAAAAAGAGCACCAAAAATTTATCAAAAATTATGCATAGAATGGCTTTATAGAGTTATTAAAGAGCCATTTAGAATCAAAAGAATTATGCTTTTACCTCTTTTTATATTAAAAGTTTTAAAAAATAATAAGTAAGAGAGTTTGAAAGGGAGATAAAATTGGCTAAAAAAAGTATTTATAAAGTTATATTTGAGTATCTTGGAATAACATTAGGTTGTTTGCTTTTGGCAATAGCACTTAATTTCTTTTTAGTTCCAAATACTATAGCGCCTGGAGGAATAAGTGGACTTGCAGTACTTATAAATAAATTAACTGGGTTTACCACTTCAAAAATTATACTTGTTATAAATATACCTTTATTTATTGCAGGAATATTGGTTCTTGGTAAAAACTTTGGAGCAAAAACAGCTTATGGAACAATTGCTTTGATTTTTATATTAGATATATTATCAAAATATTATTCTAATTTAAGTGTAACTAATGACCATTTATTATCTGCTGTATATGGTGGATTAGTTTTGGGAACCGGTTTAGGTATTGTTTTTAGATGTGGAGGTTCAACAGGAGGAACTGATTTAATAGGTTCTATTTTAAATAAGTATTTTAAATCTCTAAGTATACCAAAATTAACAATGATATTTGATTTTTTTATAGTAGTGTTTTCAGGTATTGTAAACAAAAATATAGAAACTGCCTTGTATTCTGCAATAGCACTGTATATAATAGTAAGAGTAGCAGATTTTATTATAGAGGGTCTAGGCTATGCAAAAGCTTATTTTATTATTTCGAGTTATCCAGATCAAATAGGAAATAAGATTATAAATGATTTAGGTAGAGGTGTTACAGCTCTTAATGGTAGAGGTATGTATACAGATTCTAAAAGAGAAGTTATGCTTGTTGTTATAAATAGAGGACAGGAAGTAAAGCTTAAAGAGATTGTAAAGGATGTAGATCCAAAAGCTTTTGTAATGGTGGCTGGAATACATGAAGTTTTAGGCGAAGGATTTAAAACTATATAAGACTATTTATTTAATATATAGGTAATTTATTTTTTATTGATGAAAATCAATAATATTGAAACAACGTAGGAGGTATTATTTAAATGAGGAATCACAAAGAGCTAAAAAAAATAGCTACACAAGTGAGAAAGAATATTGTGCAAATGCTTCACAAATCTGCATCAGGACATCCAGGCGGGTCATTATCAGCAGCGGATATATTAACGGCTTTATTCTTTGATGAAATGAATGTAGATGCTAAGGATCCTAAAAAGGTAAACAGAGATAGATTTGTACTTTCAAAAGGACATGCTGCACCAGTACTATATGCTACTTTGGCAGAAAAAGGATTTTTTGATAAAGTTGAATTAGATACTTTAAGACAAACAGGTGCTTTACTTCAAGGACATCCTGATATGAAGAATATTCCTGGAGTAGATATGTCAACAGGTTCTTTAGGTCAAGGGTTTTCAACAGCATTTGGAATGGCTCTAGGATTAAAATTAGATAATTCATCTTCAAGAGTATATACTCTTTTAGGAGATGGAGAAATCCAAGAAGGACTTATATGGGAAGCTGCAATGTCTTGTGCTCATTATAATTTAGGAAACTTAGTAGCATTTTTAGATTATAATGGACTTCAAATAGATGGTAAGAATGAAGATGTTATGGATTTAGGTAATGTTGCTGATAAATTCAAATCATTCGGATGGAATGTAATCGAAATAGATGGACATGATTTTGATCAAATATTTGCTGCATTAGATTCAGCAAAAGCAAGTGATAATAAACCAACAATGATAGTAGCTAAAACTATAAAGGGTAAAGGTGTATCTTTTATGGAAAACAATGCTGGATGGCATGGAAAAGCACCAAACAATGAAGAGTTTGAACTAGCTATGAAGGAATTGGAGGTTGAAGATAATGAGTAATATAGCAACTAGAGAGGCCTATGGTAAAGCGCTTTTAGAAGTAGGAGAATTAAATCAAAATGTTGTAGTTTTAGATGCAGATTTATCAAAATCTACTAAAACAGCTGATTTTAAAGCTAAGTATCCAGAAAGATTTTTTAATATGGGTATAGCAGAACAAAATTTAATGGGAGCAGCAGCAGGTCTTTCAACTGTTGGTAAAATTCCTTTTGCTAGTACTTTTGCAGTATTTGCAACTGGTAGAGCTTTTGAAATAATCAGAAACTCAATAGCTTATCCAAAATTAAATGTAAAAGTTTGTGCTACTCATGCTGGTATAACTGTTGGAGAAGATGGTGCGAGTCATCAATCAATAGAAGATATATCTTTAATGAGAACTCTTCCAAATATGACAGTAATAGTTCCTGCTGATGGAATAGAAGCAAGACAAGCTATATTAGAAGTTGCTAAGTATAATGGACCTGTATATGTAAGACTTGGTAGACTTGCAACTCCAATTATAAATGATGAAGATTACAAATTTGAAATAGGTAAAGCAAAGACTCTAAAAGATGGTAGCGATGTTTCTATAATAGCTTGTGGTGTAATGGTTGAAAAAGCATTAGAAGCTTCAAGAATATTAGAAGAACAAGGTATAACTGCAAAAGTTATAAATATGTCTACTATAAAGCCTTTAGATAAAAATGCTATAGTAGAAGCTGCAAAAGATACTAATGCAATAGTTACTGCTGAAGAACACAGTGTTATAGGTGGACTTTTTAGTGCAGTTAGTGAAACTGTAGTAGCTAATAATTTAGTTCCAGTTGTTCCTGTTGCTATAAATGATACTTTTGGAGAATCAGGAAAGCCTAAAGAACTTATGGAAAAATACGGACTTACAGCAGATAAGATAGTTGAAGCTTGTAAGACTGCTATTTCAAAAAAATAAATAAAATATTAAACGAACTCAATTTATGAGTTCGTTTTTTTTTATTCAAAAATAAAACTAATTATATAAAAGTATTAATTAGTTTTATTTTCGATTATTAATTTTGGATTATGATTAAACGATGGATTTATATGACATTATTGGTTTATAAATTTATAATTTAGAACATCGAATGTGCCAATATCAGTAATTCTAATTTCAGGTATAACAGGTAATGCTAAAAATCCTAAGGTCATAAAGGGTTCAATATCTTTATAAACTCCTAGACTGTAAGCAAAATTTAACATATCTTCAAGTATATAATCAACTTCTTCAAGTGATTTTGAAGAAACTAAGCCTGCTATATCTAATGTAAGAGACTTTTTAATTTCATTATTGCTACTTATGCAAATTCCACCACCAATTTTTTTTATATGGTTTATACAATTTAACATATCTTTATCATTATCTCCTATGACTATTAGGTTATGAGAGTCATGTGCTATTGTTGATGCAATCGCACCATTTTTAAGTCCAAAACCTTTGACTAAAGAAATTCCTATATTTTTTTTATCACTATGTCTTTCTATTACTGCAATTTTTAATACATCTTCGTCTTTACTTTTTAAATAAATACCATCTTTAGTTTCTATGTTTACATCAACTTTTTTTGTTAGTATTGAATTGGGAGTAACTTCTATTCCTGTTATAGTATTATTTTTAGTTTTTAAATTCAAATCATTTAAATTTAGATTATCTATATTTATTTTATTTCTAACTTTTTTATCATCAATATCATAAAAATCAAAATTATAAATATTATTTATATTATCAACAATTAATTTACCATCTTTTATGACTTTTTCAATATTAAAATCGCTTAGATTATCAATAATAAGTAAATTAGCATTATATGAAGGTGCTATAGCTCCTTTATTCTTTATATTATAACAGTTACAAATGTTAATACTTGCCATTTTGATTGCATCTATAGGGTCAATACCTTCTTTTATTGCCATTTTAATATTATTATCTATATGACCTTCGTTTATAATATCATTTGGATGTCTATCATCTGTACAGAATAAAATTCTCGATAGATTATTTTTATTAACTGCTTTTATGAGGTTTTTAAGGTCTTTAGCAGCAGAACCTTCTCTTATTTGAACATACATGCCAAGTCTTACTCTATTTATTAATTCCTCTATTTTAGAACATTCATGATCTGTTTTAATTCCTGTTGCTATATAAGCATTTAGATGATTTAAATCAGATATTGGGCCGTGACCGTCAATAATTTTATCTTTAAAGAGGTTTAATTTATCGATTATATGATTTTCTTTATTTATAACAGCCATATAATCCATAACTTCTCCAAGACCTAATACATTTTCATGATTTATTAATTTTTCTAATTCTGTTGCATCTAAATGAGCTCCACTATTTTCAAAATTTGTAGCTGGAACACAAGATGGTAACATCATATAAATATCAAATGAGGAATTTTTTAAGGAATCTAATATATATTTAATTCCATCAAGGCCACATACATTTGCAATTTCGTGAGGATCTGCAATTACGCAGGTAGTACCTCTTTTTAATACCGCTTTTGCAAATTCTTTTGGACTAACCATACTGGATTCAATATGAACATGAGAATCTATAAAAGATGGAGAAATATATTTATTAGAACAATCGATTTCCTTTTTTCCACTATAATCACCAATCCCAGCGATTTTACTATCTGAAATTGCTATATCTGCAATTATTATTTCATTTGTAAAAACATTGATTATATTTCCGTTTTTTAATACCAAATCAGCTTTTTCTTTTTTTGATGCAATATTTATAATTTTTTTTAATTTTTCCAAAATAATCACCTACATATAAAATATGTCCTTTCTACTTGATATATTTAATTCTCACTATTATAAATTAATACAAATAAAAAAGCAATAACTTTGTGTTAAAATTAATATATAATTTGCGAAAGGAATGAAATTTATGACTAGATGGAATAGTTTGAATTCAAAGCATAGAGGGGATGATACAGAGGAACTTATAAATCAGGCAAATGAACAATATGAAAAATCAAATCTAGCCTTAGTAAAGAAAATGCCAGTACCAATAAAAGTAATTGAAATAGAAAAGAAAATAATAACGAAAGCTTTTTTTGAAGAAAAAAGTATAGTGGATTATATGGGATTATGTCAAGGTTATCCAATTGCTTTTGATGCAAAAGAAACAAATAATAAGAGTTTACCCCTTAAGAATATACATCCTCATCAAATAGATTTTATGAATAATTTTAAAATACAAGGAGGATTTTCATTTTTGATAATAAATTTTAAATTCTACAAAGAATTATATTTATTCCCTATAGAAGTTTTATTAAAAATATATAGAAATTCATTAGATGGCGGAAGAAAATCAATAGCATATAAAGAAATGAATAAAAGGTATGAGATTAGGTACAATAAAAAAGGGTATATAGATTATTTGAGTCCCCTAAATAATTATATAGTGGATAGAGAAAAGGGTATATTGATTTAAAAGAGATATAGAATTTTAAATATTAATATATTTTAAATTGAAAAATATATTAATATTTGATTTAAGCACAAAGTTTTTTGGTATAAAGATAGCATAAGGATATGAAGGGGGAGTTTGAAATGGAAGATTATAAAGGTATACTTCTTGAAAGTGGTACTGGTGAAGTTGAAATCTTAGAATTTATAGTTGAAGGCAAAAGATATGCTATAAATGTTGTGAAAGTAAAAGAGATTTTAAGAATAGAAGATGTTAATAAAATACCAAATCCAAACCCAGCGATAGCAGGAATAGCACTTGTAAGAGGTGAAGTTATAAGTGTTATAGATATGAAATATGTGCTTGAAAAACAACAGATGCCAGAAGGTGGTAGAATGACTCTTTTATGTGAATTTAATAAAATAAAAGTGGCATTTTCTGTTGATGAAGTTGTGGGAATTCATAGAATAAAATGGGAGCAACTTCAAAAACCAGATTCAATAATTGAAAATACTATTGTAATAGGAAATATAAATTATAATAATAGAATATTGCTTTTATTAGATTTTGAAAAAATAGTTATGGATATAAGTCCAGAAACAGGTATATCACAAGCAAGAATAGATAAATTAGATAGTAAACCTGAAAGAGCGCTTAAGAAAATTGTATTATCAGATGATTCGCCTCTTATTAGAAAATTATTAAAAGATGTGCTTACTAAAGCTGGTTATACTAATATGACATTTTTTAATGATGGTAAAGAAGCGTTAGATTATATACAGGATTTAAAAGAAAAATTAGAAGATAATATGTATAGTGCAATAGATTTATTAGTTACAGATATAGAAATGCCTTTAATGGATGGGCATACTTTGACAAGAACAATTAAAGAAGATAAAATCATGAAAAAACTTCCTGTTATAATATTCTCATCATTAATAACGGGAGATTTACTTCATAAAGGTTATTCAGTTGGGGCTGATGCACAGATGAGTAAGCCGGAGATAGGGCATTTAATAGAACTTATAGACTCACTTGTGGGTATTAAGTAACATAAAAAAAGATTTTATTAAAATTTTTTATTTTAATAAGGTCTTTTTTTATGTTATTATAAATATCGTAAAGTCTAATGTAAAGACAGAAGTGATTACTTATAAAAAGAGGTGTGTTATGAATTATAATATAGAGGAATTAAAATTAAAGATAATGGAACTTAAAAAGGAAAGAAATGCCATAATACTTGCACATAATTATCAAAATAAAGAAATACAAGATATTGCTGATTATCTTGGAGATTCCTTAGAACTTAGCAAAAGAGCCTGTAATGTAAAAGAAGATGTTATTGTATTTTGTGGTGTTCATTTTATGGCAGAAAGTGCAAAAATTTTATCCAAAGATAAAAAGGTTTTGCTTCCAGTTAAAGATGCAACTTGTCCTATGGCTGATATGGTTACATTTGAAGCTTTAAAAGAAGAAAAAGAAAAATATAAAGACTTAAAAATTGTTTGTTATGTAAATTCGAGTGCAAAAGTAAAATCTATAAGTGATATATCTTGTACTTCATCAAATGCCGTAGATATTGTAAATTCAATTGAATCTGAAAATATATTATTTGTTCCAGACTGTAATTTAGGTTCATATGTAAAAGAAAAAACAAATAAGAATATAATATTATGGGAAGGTTTTTGTCCTACACATCATAGAGTTTGTGAAGATTCAATAATTAAAATGAAGGAAAATCATAAAAATGTAAAAATATTAACTCATCCAGAATGTAAAAAGGAAGTATTAAAACATAGTGATTTTGTAGGAAGTACTTCAGCTATAATAAATTATGTTAAAGATAGTGAGGATAAAGAATTTATTATTGGTACGGAAGAAGGGATATTACATAAGCTAAAAAAGGATAATAAGGATAAAAACTTTTATCTACTTGATGAAAATCTAGTTTGTAAAAATATGAAAAAAACAAAACTTATAGATGTATATAATGCACTTTTAAATATGGAAAATGAAATTAATTTGGATGATGAAGTTATTATTGGGGCAAAATCATCTTTAGATGCGATGCTTAATTTAAATAAAAATTAGGGGATGTTAAGTATGAATAGATATTATTATGATTATATTGTTATAGGATCTGGGATTGCTGGACTTAATAGTGCTATAAATTTATCGCAAAATGGAAAAGTTCTTTTGATTTCTAAAGGTGATAATAAAGAATGTAATACAGAGCATGCACAAGGTGGAATTGCAGCACCAATTTCAAAAGAGGACTCTATAGATTTGCATATAAAAGATACATTAAATGCTGGCGATAATTATTGCAATGAAAAAAATGTTAGATTTATGATTCAAAATGGAAGAAAGGCTATTGATGAATTGATTTATAATGGAGTTAGCTTTGATTATAAAGATGATGAATTATCTTTAGGAAAAGAAGGTGCACATAGCGTAAATAGAGTACTTCATTCCAATGGAGATAACACAGGTAAGAGTATTAGGTTAGCACTTTTAAATAAGGTAAAGAGTATTTCTGATATAGATTATAAATCAAATCTATTTGCGCTAGATTTAATAAAAAAAGATAATAAGGTTTTTGGTGTGTATACACTAGACAATTTTAAAAAAGAATTAAGTGTATTTTTGGCTAAAGGTGTTATCCTTTGTACTGGTGGTTGTGGAAATCTATATAAATATACATCAAACCCAAATGTTACTACTGGAGATGGAATTGCAATGGCTTATAGAAGTGGAGCTTATGTAGATGATATGGAATTTATACAATTTCATCCAACTACACTTAATATAAAAGGTGCTCCAAATTTTTTGATATCAGAGGCCATAAGAGGAGAAGGTGCGGTACTTTTAAATGAAAATAATGAAAGATTTATGATTAAATATGATAAAAAAATGGAACTTGCAAAAAGAGATGTTGTATCGAGAGCCATTTATGAAGAAATGAAAAACTCAAAAGAAAAAGTAATATATTTGGATATAAGCTTTAGAGATAAAAATTTTATAAAAAATAGATTTCCAAGAGTTTATAATACATGCTTAAAGTATGGAATAGATATTACAAAAGAATATATAAGTGTAACTCCATCGGCACATTACCTTATGGGAGGAATAAAGGTAGATATAGATTGTAAAACTAATATAGATGGACTTTATGCTTGTGGAGAATGTGCAAATTCAAAAGTTCATGGAGCTAATAGGTTGGCTAGTAATTCTTTACTTGAAGGAGCTGTTTTTTCTAAAATAGCAAGTGAAGAGTTATATAGATATTCTTTAGAAAATGAATTTGAGGAAGATGTAGATGATTTGATAGAAGAATATTTAATAAAAATAGATTATAAAAATATAGATTATAAGGATAATCAAAAAATAACAGAGCTGAAATTAAGTTTGCGTCAGATAATGCAAGATAAAGTAGGGATTATAAGAGATGAAAAAGGTCTAAAAGATGCGTTTTCTTTGATTTTAAATATTCAAAAAGAGTTAGAATCAATTTATAAAAAAAATATTAATTATTTTGAACTTAAAAATATGATTTTATTATCAAAAATAATTATAAAATCAGCATTGTATAGAAAAGAAAGTAGAGGCGCTCATTATAGAAGTGATTATAAAGGAATGAATGATAAGTTTAAATACGGATTTAAGTTTAATATAGATGACGAAAAAAAGGTGGTATTAAATTGAATATAGATAGAGTAAAAAAAATAATAGAAGATGCATTGTATGAAGATATTTTCACAGGAGATATAACAACAGATAATCTAATTGATGAAAAAACTGTAAAAATAGCAAAAATAACAGCAAAAGAAGAGGGGATATTATGTGGAATAGATATTGCAATTATGACATTTAAAAATTTAAATTTCAATTTAGAATTTGAAAAATTAAAAGAAGATGGAGATAAAATATTAAAAGGGGAAGATGTACTTATAATAAAGGGAAGCGCCAAAGATATATTAAAAGCAGAAAGAGTAGCACTTAATTTCTTGCAAAGAATGAGTGGTATTGCAACTAAAACAAGAAAATATGTAGATGTTTTAAATAATGATAATATAAAGCTTGTGGATACAAGAAAAACAACACCAAATTTGAGAATATTAGAAAAATATGCAGTTAAAATTGGTGGTGCTAAAAATCATAGATTTGGATTGTATGACCTTGTTATGATTAAAGATAACCATATAAAAGCTAGTGGTGGAATAAAAAATGCAGTAGAAATAATAAAAAATAATTTATCTCATGCTCATAAAATAGAAGTTGAAACTACATGTATAGAAGAAGTTAAAGAGGCAATAGAAGCGAATGTAGATATTATAATGTTAGACAATATGGACAATGAAATGATAAAAGAAGCTACTAAAATAATAGATAAAAAAGCTATTATAGAAGTATCTGGAGGTATTGATTTAGAAAGACTAAAATCTTTAAAAGTACTTGATATAGATATAATATCTTTAGGAACGCTAACGCATAGTATAAAATCACTTGATTTAAGCTTAAATTTTATAAAGTGATATAATAATAAATTACTATAAATTATATTATTTTATAAGTTAAAGCGTATGAGATAATATTTTAGTGTGTTTGGATTAAGATAAAAAGGGGTTGTCGAATTAATATAATACAAATATATTGTACTTATTTTAAATGTATAAGACATTATAGTATGCTTATTTTAAATATATAAGAATATTATATTGTAGTTAAATTTTTTAATGCGACAGCCCCTAAAATTTTTCAATGCTATAGTTTTTTTATATTATAAAAAATACTATATGAAATTATTAAAATTTAATTATTTATTTTAATTTATTATTAAAGTAAATAATTCTTTAAGTGAGTTTATAAGTATGATAAAAACTAAAGGTGGAACTATATATTTTATCAAAAAACTCCATATAGAAGCTAAAATAAATTTCTCACCATTAATACATATCTCATCTAATGCTACTTTTGTAGTTAATACATATCCAATGAATATAGATAATAAAAATCCACCAAGTGGCAAGAATATATTTGATGTTAATTTATCATAAAAATCAAAGAAATTAAGACTTCCAAGTAATTTAAAATCTTTTAAGACTCCCATTGATAAAGTTGCTGGTATGCCTATTAAAAAAATTACTAAAGTTATTAATAAGGCACTAGAGGATCTTTTTTTATTTTTTTCATCAACAAAATAAGAAACACAAACTTCTAACATAGATATTGAAGATGTTAAAGCAGCAAATAATACTAATATAAAAAATGCAATACAAAACAAATACCCAAAACTCATACTAGAAAATACAGCTGGCAAAGTAATAAACATAAGTGAAGGCCCTTGAGTAATTTCAAAATTAAAAGAAAATACAGCTGGAATAGTTGCAAGTCCTGCTACTAATGCTACAAATGTATCTAATAAAGGGATATAAGTAGATGCCAAAATTATATTTTCTTTTTTATCTAAATAACTACCATAAGTAACGATTACACCCATTCCAATACTAAGAGAGAAAAATACCTGTCCAAGAGCGTTCATTATAACATTAAGATTGACCTTTGAAAAATCAGGTATAAATAAAAATTTAATTCCTTCAATCGCATTTGGAAGACTAAGGGATCTAAATGCGATTATTATTATCATAATAAGTAAGGCTGGCATCATAATTTTACTAGCTTTTTCAATTCCATTTTTAATACCTTTAACAACTATTAAATAAGTTATAATCAAAAATATTGCTTGATATAATATACTTTTTTGAGGCGATGATATAAATTGTGTAAAAATATTAGCTAAAAGGGTTGAATTTGTTGTATTTAAATTTCCTTTTATAGCTTCTATTAAATAATATATAACCCAACCACCAACTGTTGAATAAAATGCTAAGATGAAGAAACCACATAATACACCTAAAAAGCCAACAAAAGCCCAGTTTTTATTTATTGATTTGTAAGCACCAACAGCGCATAATTTAGTCTTACGACCTAAAGTTATAGCTGCTAACATAAGTGGATATCCTATTAATAATAAAAATATCATATAAACAAGTAAAAAAGCACCACCACCGTTTTTTCCAACGGTATAAGGGAATTTCCATAGGTTACCAAGTCCTATGGCAGAACCTGCTGTAGCTAATATAAATCCTAATTTTGAATTCCAACTATCACGTTTTTGTAAACTTTCTTTCATTAAATTTCCTCCAAGATTAAAATTTTATTTATGCGCATAAAATTTTTATATAAAACATGTTTTTAGACAAATAAAAAAGCTTTGCCTCTATATTTAGAGGCAAAGCTTAAGCTTCACGGTACCACTCTAGTTTCTTTAAAAAAAGAATCTTTGTTAAAGGTTCAATCAAACCTCTGTCATATAAGGGTGACAACCCTTTATCCCTACTTGTAAAAAAACTTTAAGGATAAAAACTTAGGAGTGAATATATACAAAGTCTTATAATA
This sequence comes from Peptostreptococcaceae bacterium AGR-M142, assembly GCA_045345765.1. Lineage (GTDB taxonomy): Bacteria > Bacillota > Clostridia > Peptostreptococcales > Peptostreptococcaceae > JAOARY01. The sequence goes on along the minus strand of CP148265.1, from coordinate 711,969 downwards.
TTAGGATCTCACCATTCCTAACTCTCTTTAATTACAGTTTCAATGTTTTTTCTCCATCACAGTTTTATTTTATAAATTATTTATTGATTGTTATTATATTAAAATTAAAAATATATGTCAATAAAAAAATTAAAATTTTTTAATAATTTTTTATAATATCATTTATTTCTTCTTTCAAATTATCTGGTATTTCCTTAGTTAAAGCTTTTTTTAATAAATCTTTTCTTTGAGATTTATTTTTCTTAAAATAATCTTTTATAAGTTTTGATTTATATCTTTTTTGTGGTATTAAATAATAAAATATAAACCATTGTTCAAGAGCTACAAGTGGCAGTTTTATATCATCTATCAACATAAAATTTTCTATTGTATTAGAATCAAAATCAGGCTTATATATTCCTCTATCATTTTCTATATCCAAATCAGCCATAACTTCAACAGAAGTACCATCTATATTATATCTATAAAAATGTTTTGTATGATAAATTCCTTCGATTTCATTATCCGACTTTGAAAGTACTTTGCCTAATTTTGATAAAGCAATATCTAATTTAGATAAATCATCTTTTGATACCATAATGTCAATATCGTTAAAATCATCTGCTAAATTATAATTTTTTAATACTAAAGAACTCGATAAGCCCCATGTTATATTTAATTTATTTAAAGTTTTAGCTATTTTTTTTAATATTGTTAATTTGTCCATAAAATCAATCCTTTCAAAAGAGGCAGAAGTGCTAAGAGAAAATTTTGGAATAATACATATAAGTATTTTCGCCTAGCTTTCTAGATTCATACATAGCTTTATCAGAGGCTTTTATTAAATCATCACAGCTATTGCCATCAAGGGGATATATACTAATTCCAATATTAGCGCTTATATTATAGGCATCTTTATAGTTATTATTTTTTATATCTTTATTTATAATATCTAATATTTTTTTACAAGTTATATTTACATCTTCAATATTTTTATAATTTCTTTTTATAATAAGAAATTCATCTCCGCCTATTCGTCCAATCAATTCATTTGAATTTAAAGTAGATAAAATTTTTTGTGAGATTTTTTTTAGAATTAAATCACCATGATTATGACCATAATTTAAATTTAAGTCTTTAAATTTGTTTAAATCTAAAAATAATACAGCTAAATTTTTATTAGCATTTAATCTTGCCTGTTCTAAACTTTTTTCAATTTCTTCTATTATGCTATTTCTGTTTAATGTATTAGTTAGACTATCTAGTTTAACTAATTTTTTGATTTCAAATTCATTTTTCTTTAAAGCTGTTATATCTGAAATGGAACCAGCCATTCTTAAAGGTTTTCCAAATTCATCTTTTTTAACTTTTCCTGAAATTTTAACCCAAATATCTTCTTTTTGTGTATTTATTTTAAGTATATCATTATAGTGGTTGTCATTTGTTTTTATATGATTATAGAATTTTTTCATAGCATTTTTTCGTTGTTTTAAATCTATAATATTAAAAAAATCTCTCATACTTCTAAATTTTAGAGTATCTTTTTTTAGTATATAATTTATTTTATCAGAGATAAAAAGATTGTTGTTTTTCAAATCTAGATCCCAAAGTGCATTATTGGAACCTTCTAATGCTAATTCATATCTTGTTTTAATTATATTTAAATATTTATTAGAATTTTTTAGCTCTTTATAATTTTGTTTTAACATATGTTTATTTGTATGTGACTCATTGTATGAAGATATCTGTTCGTTTTTTAAATAATTTAGTTCTGTTATAAATTCTGCGAATTTAGGTAAAAAGCTAATAGTTTTTTTTAATTTTTCATCATCAAAACTTTCTACATTTAATTTATTAAAATCAGGTAATTCGCTTAAAAGGTTTTCTAATTTATTTAAATCAAGGAAATCATAAAGTTTATAGTCCATAAAAAAACTCCTTTAAATATACTTATTAAAATACAGTTGTTTTATAACATGTTAATTATAACAAAAAGATTTAAAATCGTATATAAAATATTAAAAATATTTTATCACAGAAAATAAGAAATTTGTCGATAAATATAGAGTAGCATTATAATAATTATTTATATAAGGGTATAGAGAATATAAATTGATTAATTAATATAGAAAGTATAGGAGCTGATTTTTTGGAATTTTTAATACCTAAGTTTTATAAAGATTTTAGATGTATAGGATCCAATTGTGAAGATACATGTTGTCAAAATTGGAGAGTATATTTAGATAAAAAAACTTATAAAAAATATAAAAAATATAAGGATGATAAAGAAATAAAAAAATTATTTGATAAAGTTATTAAAAGAAATAAAAATAATTTTTGTGAAGCTGATTACGCAATAATAGATATAGAAAAAGGAAAAGAATGTGTTTTTTTGGATGAAAACAAACTTTGTTCTATATATACAAAATGTGGAGAAGATTTTATGGGGAATACATGTAAAGTTTATCCTAGAATATATTCAGATATGAATGTGTTTATTGAAGCTGGACTAGAATTATCGTGTCCAGAAGTATGTAGATTAGCATTATTAAATCAAGAAAAGATGGAATTTGATTTGACTGATATTGATATTAAAAATAATTTATTTTCAGGTTTTAATTTTAATTTATTTAAAACTAAAGAACAAAATATATTTTGGGATTTGAGGAATTTTTCTATAGGATTGATACAAAATAGAAATTATACAATAGATGAAAGAATGATGATTTTAGGAATTATAATAAATGATATAGATTCGTTATTCAAATCAGAATATTATGATAAAGTTTTGAAAAAAATATCTGATTATCAATATGCAATAGATAATATGGAATTTAAAGATGTTGTAAAAAGTTTGGATATTAAAACAGAAGAACAGCTAAATTTAATGAAGGAAATATCAAAATTACCGTATAAAGGTAACAAATCGAATAAATCGTATGATAAATTATTTAATGAATCTTTGGAGTTATTAGAGTATGACGAAGAAAATATGGAGAAAATGACATTAAATTATAAGGAAAATAAAGAATTATATTATAAAAATATTGTGGATAAAAAGTCATATATTTTAGAGAACTACATAGTAACTATAATGTACAATACAAAATTTCCATATTCAAGTATTTTTAATGCTAATTTATTCGATAATTTTTGTGCTATGGTTATGAAATTTGCAATTTTAAAATTTAATTTAATATCTAGAGCCAAATATTTTGGAGAAGATATTAGTGATGATAAATTAGTTGAGATTATATATAAAATATCAAGAAATTTAGAACATAATCCTAAGTTTATAATGAATGCTATACAAGAGATGGATTCTAAAAATACTAAAAATTTAGCTCATATGATTGTTATTTTAAATAATTAATATAAAAAATAATACCTGTAGAAGGGTATTATTTTTTTGTATAATATATGTAGAGGGGTGAAAAGTTGATAAAAATAAAAGATTTATTAAAATTAAGAACATTTGAAAGTTTTAAACTTCTTTGTGGTAATAAAGGAATTATAAATAATGTTAGTAAAATAGGAATATTAGATTATGAAGTTGGAGATGAAGTTCGAAAAAATTTCTATGAGGGTGAATTTGTTTTAACTAATTTTTTGATGGGAAAAGAAAATAAAGAAATAATAAAAGAAATAATAATAGCATTGATTGATATAAAAGCAAGTGGTCTAGCAATAAAGCCAATATATATAAAAGCCTTATCAAAGGATATATTAGATTATGCAAATAAAAATAATTTTCCTATATTTTTTTATTATGATTCATTTTTTGAAGATATATTGAATGATTTTAGTAAGGCCAGAGAAACAAAAGAAATTGAAAATAATTTAGCATTAAATATAAAAAAATTAATGAATGATAATTTAAGCTCTGATTTTATTTTAGAAACTGTACTAAATATAAATAAGAATTTGTATTCAAATTATTTAATCGCAAGTATTAAACCGAAAGATGAAAAATATAAAGTTATTGATATACCAAAAGAATGGGATATTTCAAGAGTTTGTAGTTTAATATATTTTAAAGATATATATTTTTTTATTTACAGTTTTAAAGAATATAAAGGTTTAAATAAATCATATAGAGATATTTTATTAACATTAGATTTAATAGGTGTGAAAAAAGAAAGTCATTATATAGCTATAAGTTGTGAATATTTTAATTTAAACAAATTAAATATAGCATTATTAGAATCAATAAATGCATTAAAATTATGTGATGAAAAAAATGATATCATATTATTTAAAAATCTTGGACCAGAAAAATTTTTGCTACCACTTTTGGATAATATTTGGATAAATAAATATTATGAAGATATTATAAATATAATAATTGAATATGATAGCAAAAATAATTCTAATTTAGTAAAAACTGGTGCAGTTTATTATTTGAATAATAGAGATTTTAAAAAATCAGCAGAATTACTATATCAACATGAAAATACAATAAGATATCGAATAAAAAAAATAAATGAATTACTTTTTTTAAATCATATAAATATAGATAATATAGATCTATCATTGATATTCAACATTTATAAATTAAAAAATATAATATGAAGTATTGAAAAATCAGTTGATTTGTAAAAATTACAAAATTAATTGATTTTTTTTTTATTTTTTTTAAATATTTAAACATATATTTTTTATATAATTATTTTGAGGTGATTAGAATGAATAAGAAATTAAAAGCTGACATTATATTACTTATAGTCACAGTATTTTGGGGATTTTCATTTATAACAACAAAAACAGCAATATCTAATTTAGAAATATTTAATTTTTTGTTTTTAAGATTTATTTTAGCTTTTATAATATCAATAATTATATTTAATAAACATATAAAATATATAGATAAAGATATAGTATTAAAATCATTTATAACAGGCTTTGTGTTGTTTTTGCATTTTTTATTTCAAACAGAAGGTCTTAAAACTACGACGGCTTCTAAATCAGCATTTATAACAGGATTTAGTGTGGTACTAGTACCTTTAATTGCATCCATAATAAAAAAAGAAATTCCCAAATTTAAAATTATAATAAGCGTAATAATAGCTTTTTATGGAATAATACTTTTATCAGAGGTTGGATTAAATGAGAATAAAATTCTTCTTATAGGTGATATATATACATTTATAAGCGCTATTGCATTTGCGATATATATGATATTAGTTGAAAAATATACATCAAAAGAAAAAGCTGTGATATTTGGAATTTTGCAAATTGGCTTTGTAGCTATTTATTCGCTTATATTTAATTTAAGATATGAAAGTTATTATATGCCAACAGATATAAAATCAATATCTAGTATAATATTTTTGAGTTTATTTTGTACAGTATTTGCATATTTAGCACAATCAATTGCTCAAAATTATACATCTTCTACACATGCATCATTAATATATTCAGCAGAACCAATATTTGCAGGAATTTTCTCTTATTTAATATATGTGGAAACTTTAAGTTTTAATAAAATTTTAGGATGTATTTTTATATTTTCTGGGATGATTATTTCAGAAATTAATATGAAAAAATTTGAAAGATTAAAAATACTAAAAAAATCTGCATAAAAAATAAAACACCAAAATGCGAATATTTTAAAAGGAATATTTATTTTGTATTTTGGTGTTTTTTATTGTAAAGGAAATTGAATTATGTTTAATAATATTATTATAGTGAATAAATAGCCAGAAAAACTTTTTTATCTAATATTAATTTAGGAGGATTTTTTTATGGATGTTTTGGTACCTACATATTTTAAAGATTTTAGGTGTATAGGAGCTTCTTGTGAGGATACCTGTTGTAAAGGGTGGGATGTTTTTGTAGACAAAAATGCTTATAAAATTGATATAAAAAATAAAATGATATATTCACTCTAAATACAAGGATTTTATTTTAAAATCGCATGTATAAGAGGAATATATCATTTTTGTTTATTATTAAAACTATATTAATTTATACTTATGTCAAAGTTAGAGTTTTCACCATCTAATTCATAAACAACAATATAGTATTTACCTGGTAAAGCATTGTAATTTCCAAATACCTTAGTATCTGTAACATTAGAAGCATAACCATCATATGCATCTAAATTATCTTCCTTATAAACTAACCAATTTAATTTATTAGAAGAATTAACTTCTATATAAATTTCTTTTTCTTCATTTAGATTTAATTCATAAATGAATTTTTTATTAGTTGATATAGAATTTGATTTTGTTTCATCTAAGTTTAGATTTAACGCTTGTTCAAAACTACTACCATCATTATTTTCTTCTTCATTGTTATTATTGTCATCTTTTGAGTTTTTTATACCTGTTATTAGAGTTTGGATATTTAATTCGCTATTATCATCATATTTATAAACAGATAAATAATAAATACCTTTATTTAATTTAATATCATTATATAATTTATTATTATCAAATTTAGCGTAAGACACATAATTATTAAAATCAGAACCTTCATATAAAACCCAATTTAAATCTGTATCTAAGAATTTTTCAACAACGATACTAACATCTTGATTATCATTTTCTACTTCAAATTTATAAATAGCTTTTGAATTAGGTTCGATCAAAGTATAATTTTCTAATTGATTATTAAATAATTCTTTAGTAACTTTACCAATTGGAGTATTTTCATCTTCATCTGGTTCTTCTACATTAGAATCGAAATTAGGGTCATTTAATATACCATGAAAAACTATATCGTATATTCTTTGATTATTTACAGTTTTAGGATTAGCAAAATAAGCTGTAAATGTTTGATATCCAGTCCATGATTTTTCATCTAATTGAATTAATGCATTATCTAAAATTTCATTCATTTTATTAAATTCATCTACGGATGATAAATTTTCATATAAAGTATATTCACCTTTTAATGTGAAAGTTTCAAAATAATCAGAAACATTTTTTTCTATTTTGATATTATTTAAATTTATTAAGTTTAATATATCAGCTTTGATTTCATTTATTTGTTTTTCATCATGTTGTTCAAGATAAATATCAGAAACTAGAGGTATTTCAAGTTCTCCATTTTTGTATTGGTTTGATAATTTTTTCATATTCAATCTATAACCTTCATTGAAGTTATAATCACTACTTAATGTGTTTATATAATTATTGTAAGCGTTAAAATCATCTCTTTTAATACTATCAGTTAAATATTCAAAAGTAGTATAATTTTTATGCATATAATCTATCATAGAAAAAGCATATTTATAAAACTCAAAACTACCATATACAGAATGCATAGTTTTATTTGCATCATACCAATTAGATTCATTATAAGCAAAACCACTTACCATAGATGCTCTTGGTTTAACGCCTTCATATCTAGTGGAACCAGCAAAAAATTCAGCACTACCTTCATCATACCAATTTAGCCCGCCATTACTATAAAAATCTCCTTGTCCCCATAAACCAGGAACGATATACTTTCCTTGTAAATGATGAGTAAATTCATGTCTAAATAATTCTTCTAAAGTATAAATACTTTCTTGAGGTGTTCTTTCATAAGTGAAGAATGTATTATCAGGATCTATATAAATACCACCATTATCAGTACTATAGCCATATAATAATCTATTCATATCATATTCATCAGGATTATTATAGATAACTATATTTAATATATCTTCATCTGTATTTGTATCCAATAATTTATCCGATTTTATAGCTCTAAAAACTTGAGCAGATACTTCTTTTGATGCAAAATAAAGTCTTTTTATTTTTTCTTGTGCAACGTCTCCTCCAGCTTTTATTGTAATTCTATTGTTGTCAAAATAATATTCATTAGGAAGATAGTAATCTTTAGCATTTTCCTTAATTAAGTTAAAATCAACTGTTTGACCATTAGAATCAATACCATCATAATCAGTAGAAATTCTTTCAGCAGCTTGAATATATTGCATTGAATTTGGGCTATAATTATCCATTACGAAAGTCAAAACTTCATTTCCAAAGCTTTCATTTGAATGGAATTTACCTAAATAAGATAATTCGTAAAAAGCATTATTTATAATATAGTCAATATTTTCATTTGGTTCATGATTAAAAACTATATTTGAAACAGAGTTTAAATAAGAATCAAAATTACCAAAGTAAATGCTTTCATTTGGTTCTTGTCTTAAATTATAATAAACATAAGATTTTATACTATATTCAACACCTGAAAGAATATTGTAAATAGCAGCATTTTTTTCTCTTTCATTTTGATAAATTGCAAAATTTGATTCATAATCATCAATTAAATTAGCTAAAAGCTCTAAATTTCTAACTGAAGAATATGTGTTACTTATAAAAAGACCTGTTGTTTTAACTATTGTATCTTGAGTTTTTGTGCCTAATTTAAAATTAGGATTTTTTAAAATCGAATTTATAGCATTATCACAATTTTGTTTCATCTCAAAATTATCATATATTCCTATTTCACTATCTTTATGATAAAATGCATGATAAAAAACTAATCTATAAACTTCAATTAAAGTTTGAAGACCAAAATCATCATCTTGAGTAAATAAACTTGCGCGTATTTTTATTTCGTTTAAAATTCTATCCATTCTATCTTGATTAGAGTAGAAATTTATTGTATGTTGGTCAAAATCAGAAAGACCAATTACATTATTCCACTCAATTTTTGTAAGAGTATCAATAAGTGTGTCCAAATCCATTTCATTTAATTCTTCTAAACTGTAATCTCTAATTTCTATGATGGGATTTTTTGGATTTTCTAAATTGCTAGCATAGACAAATGCGCTATTTGTAGAAAAAACCATCATAAAAGAGATTAAAAGTGCAAAAAATAGATTAAATTTGTTTCTTTTTTTCAAAAACATTAAAAAAGCCTCCTTAGAATATAAATTTTCAAATACAATCTAATACTTCCCTTTATTCGAAAAAAATAAACATATATACGTAATTGTAAAAAAGATGAAAAAATAAAAAATAACATTCAAAGTCTAAAAAATTGGATTTAGAGTATAAAGAAATATATATAAAAATAAAAAAATAAAAATAATAGACTTTAAAAATGAAAATATTAAATTTATTTAAAATTCTATTATTTTTTGTATTTTTATTATAATTTTTATATAAAAAAATAGAGCTGTCAAATCAAGAGATTAAGCAACAATATACTTTGTTTAAAAAAATAAAGTATATTGTTGAAAATTCTTTTAATAAGACAGCTCTATTTTGTACGATTAAGATAATAATAATATATTTTTATTATCTTATATTAAGTCTATAACGTCCGCCAGTTCCTTCGTAGTTATAAATCACCAAATAATAACTTCCTTCTAAAGCTTTGTAATTACCAGCTATATAATAATCTTTTATATCTGTTGCAAAACCATCGTAATTAGTAGTATCATTTTCTTTATATAAAAGCCAATTTAATTTATCATTTGTTTGAACAACTATATTTAAATCCTTAGCTTCATCTAAGTTTAATTTATATACAGCTTTATTATTATCTAATAAATTTGAATCTATTTTAACGATTTCATTAGCATCTACATCTATTGCATTAGAAAAATCACTACCCTCTGTAACTTTACTTTCTTCATTAGTTTCATTTGTATCTTCTTTTATTACTTCTCTTTCTTTGATACCATCAACTAATATATCAAAATCTATAGTAGCATTTCTATCTGGAGTATATAAAAGTAAATAATATTTTCCAGTATCTAAATCAATACTATCTTCTAATTTATTTTCATTTCTCTTAGCAAATGTTATATATTTTTCAAAATCTGACTCACCATATAATAACCAGTTTAGAGTTTTATTTGAATTGTTTAGAACTTCTATATTTACACTAGATTTATCTACTACTTCAAATGAATAAATCATTCTATCATTTTCTAAAGCTATATTTGAAGAAAGATTTTCATTATTGAAAAGTTCATCAGTAACTACACCTATAGGTAATCTTTCTACTGATGAATCAGCATCATTATTATCATTATTTGTATTATTATCATTTTGAGTATTATCGTTGTTATTATCATTATTTGTATTGTTTTCATCTTGAGTGTTATTGTTGTTATCTTCATTATTGTTATCATCATCATTATCTGAAGGACTTTCAATTATGTCACCAACAAATTCTTCATCTGTAAGGATTCCATGGAATACTATATCATAAACTTTTTTGCCATCAACTTCTCTTGGGTTAGCAAAATAAGCAGTTACAGTTTTATATCCTTCCCAGTCTTTTTTATCAAGAGCTTTTAATACTTCATTTACTTTATCATTTAATAAATAATATTCTTCGCTAGAATTTAAATTATTATCTAATCTAAATTCACCTTTTAGTGCAAATGTATTAAAGAAATCAGATTCCAATTTTTGTATTTTGACATTGGATAAATTTATTAAAGATAATATATTATTTTTAACTTCTTGCATAGATTTAAATTCATGCGTATCTAAATAAACATCATCAACAAGAGGAATTTGCAGTTCATCATTATTATATTTTTCTTCAAGTTCTTTCATATGATTTTGATAAGCTTCATTAAAGCTCTCGTCATTACTTAAGTTTTCGATATAATTATGATAAGATTTATAATCATTTCTTTTTATACAATCAGTTAAATATTCAAAAGTACTATAGTTTTGATGCATATAATCAATCATTGCAAAAGAATATTTATAAAATTCAAAGCTTCCATATTTTGAATGCATTGTTTTATTTGCGTCGTACCAATTTGACTGTCTATTTGCAAAACCAGAAACCATAGAAGATCTAGCTTTTATACCATCATATCTAGTAGAGCCTGCAAAAAATTCAGCACTACCTTCATCATACCAGTTTAATTGACCATCACTATAAAAATCTCCTCTACCCCATAAACCAGGAACTATATATCTTCCTTGTAAATAATGAGTATATTCATGTCTAAATAACTCTTCTAAAGTATAAATACTTTCGTCTACAGTTCTTTCATAAGTAAAGAATGTAGTAATAGGTTCAACATAAAGACCTCCATTACTTGTATTCATTCCATAAATAAGTCTATTCATATCATATTCTTTAGGACTATTATAAATAACAATATTTAATGGGTCGTCATTATTATCATTATCTACTGTTTGATCTGATTTTATAGATCTAAAAACTTGTGCCTTAACTTCTTTTGCAGCAAAATAAAGTCTTTTTACTTTTTCTTTTTCAACTTTATCACCAGTTTTTATTATTATAGAATCATTATCAAAATAATATTCATTAGGAAGATAATAGTCTTTTGCATCTTCTTTTAAAAGATTATAATCTATCTTTTCGCCTCTTGCATTTACACCTTTGTAATCAAATTTAATTCTTTCTGCTGCTTGAATATGTTGCATAGTATCAGAAGAATAATTATCCATAATATAAGTTAAAGCTTCATTACCAAAGTTTTGTTGAGTATGGAATTTTCCTAAGTAAGATAATTTATAAAAAATATGATTTAATATAAATTGTAAATCTTCGTCCATATCTTCTTTAATTTCAGCACTATATAAAATATTAGATATAGTGTCTAAATAATTATCTATTTTTTTATAATAAACACTATCTTCAGGTTGTTGTCTTAAATCATACATAACATAAGATTTTAAACTGTATTCACTACCATCTAAGATTTTATAAACAGCTGATTTTTTTGCTCTGTCTTTAGAATATTCATCCATATTAGCAGCAAAATCTTCAAAGAAAGGTATTAAATTATTGAAAGTATCAACAGATGAATAAGTGTTATTTAAAAATGAACCAACTTCAGATATAAGTATATCTTGCGTTCTAGTACCTACTTTGAAATTAGGATTTGATATTATTGCATTTATCGCATCGTCACATTCTTTTCTCTTATCAAAATTACCATATAAATCTTTTAATTCACCATCATTGTTAGAACCGTAAAAATACCCCATTCTATAAGCAACTATAAGGGTTCTAAGTCCTAAATCATCATCTTTAGTAAATAAAGAACCTCTTCTTTTTATTTCTTGTAAAATTCTATCCATTCTATCTTCATCAGTATAAAATTCAATAGTGTATTTATCATAGTCAGATATACCAACCATTTGATGCCACTCAATTTCAACCAATGTGTTTATAAGTGTATCATAATCCATATCATTAAGTTCACTTAATGAATAATCTCTAACTTCTATTTTATTTTCAACATTATCTTGTGCGTAAGAATAATTTGAATTTAAAACAGGAGAGATTGCTAAAAATAAAACTAAAATAAAACTAATAATTGATCTTTTTCTCATATTAAATTCCTCCCAAAATTTTATTCGCAAAATTAAACCTTTGCAAATAAACATATTACACTATAAAAAAAATAAGTAAATTCTTAATACTTAAAATTTACATAAATAGTATCCAAGAACTATAAAAAAAACAAAGAAAATAGGCAGAAAGAAATTTAAAAAATAATTTTTATATAAAAATAGAAAAAGTAATCCGAATAAAATAAAAATTGTTATATTTATATAATTTTATTTTTTAAAATTAAAATTATAATTAAAAATTATATAAAAATTATAAAAAAGACAAATGCCATAAAAAGAAAATTATACAAATTGAATATTTAAAAACATATTGTTTTTTGATTTATTTTATGATAAGATTTTATTCATTAGAAATTTAATAATAGCGATGAAGATAATATTAGTTTTTTATGGTTACAAATAAAGAGAGAATATCGGTTGGTGAAAGATATTTAGAACATAAAAAATGAATTGCATATCTAAGCTACTTAGTTAACTACTAAGCGATTAGAACCGTTATATTCTAAAGAGGTCAATATTTATATTGATAAATTAAGGTGGTACCACGACTTAGTTCGTCCTTATTAGGACGTACTAGGTCTTTTTTTATACAAAAAATTAATATATTTATATAGAGGAGGATTAAAAATCATGGAAAATAGAAATGTTTTTGATATTTTAAAAGAACGTGGATTTATAAAACAAACAACACATGAAAATGAGATTAGAGAACTTTTAGGAAAGGAAAAAGTTACTTTTTATATAGGTTTTGATCCAACAGCGGATAGTTTACATGTTGGACATTTTCTTCAAGCAATAGCTATGAAGCATCTTCAAATGGCAGGTCATAGACCAATTGTACTTATTGGTGGAGGGACTGCAATGGTTGGAGATCCAACAGGAAAAACAGATATGAGAAAGATGATGACCGATGAAACTATAAACCATAATGCAAATTGTTTCAAAAAGCAATTATCATCATTCTTAGATTTCTCGGATGATAAAGCTATAATGGTTAATAATGCTGATTGGCTTATGGATTTAGACTATATACCTTTCTTAAGAAGTATAGGAAGACATTTCTCTGTAAATAGAATGCTTGGAGCGGAGTGTTTTAAGAGCAGAATGGAAAAAGGATTATCTTTTTTGGAATTTAATTATATGATAATGCAATCTTACGATTTTTTAGAGCTTAATAAGAGATTTGACTGTAAGATGGAAATGGGTGGAGATGACCAATGGTCTAATATTCTTGGTGGAGTTGATTTAATAAGAAGAGTAGAAGGTAAAGATGCTTTTGGTATGACATTTACTTTACTTACAACATCAGAAGGTAAAAAAATGGGTAAGACTGAAAAGGGTGCATTATGGTTAGACAAAGAAAAAACAACACCATACGAGTTTTACCAATACTGGAGAAATGTTGATGATGCGGATGTTAGAAACTGTTTATCATTATTAACATTCTTACCAATGGATGAAGTAGAAAAATTAGCTTCTTTAGAAGGGGCTAAAATAAATAAGGCTAAAGAAGTATTAGCTTATGAAGTAACAACTTTAGTTCATGGGCAAGAAGAAGCTAAAAAGGCTCAAGATGCAGCGAGAGCTTTATTTGAAAATGCAGGGGATTCAAAATCAATACCTTCATCAGATTATGAAAGAGCAGTTTTTGAAGAGGGGATAAATATATTAGATTTAATGGTAGAAGTTAAATTAATCCCATCTAAGAGTGAAGGAAGAAGACTTATAAAACAAAATGGAGTTGCACTTCAAGATGAAAAAGTAACTGATATAAATAAAATGGTGACATTAGAAGATTTTAAAGATGATATGATAACTATCAAAAAAGGAAAAAAATCTTTTTATAGAATTAATTTAAAATAACTAAAATCTATTGAGTTGATTTTGGAATAATAAAATATTAAAAAGGCTATTAAATTCTTTTTATGCTAATATATAGCAGAAAATTTTGATTTTAATCTTATACTATAGCTTAGTAAATAAGTTTTTAAATAGCCTTTTGTTGTGAATATAAAGTTTATATAAAGAAAGTTTTTTTATTAGAGTAATTTAAAGAATAAAATTTAATTATTCTTATGTTTTATAATATTTTTTTTCAAAGTCTTCAGTTGTAAGAGGTTTTGAATAATAATAGCCTTGAACTCTATCACAATTATTTTTTATTAAATAATTTAATTGTTCCTCAGTTTCGACACCTTCAGCAACTATTATTTTATCAAGAGTTTTGCCCAGTTGTATAGTATAGTTAATTACAACTTCATCTATATGGTTTTCTCCAATATTTTTTATAAAATCTCTATCTATTTTTAAAACATCAACAGGATAGTTTTTTAGACTAGTTATTTGAGAATAACCCTTACCAAAGTCATCTAGATATATTTTTAATCCTATTTCTTTTAGTTTTTTCATCTGTTCAATTGCTCCAATTTTATTTTTTAAAAATGCTGATTCTGTTATTTCTAATGCAATGTATTTTGGATTTATAGCATACATCTCTAAGTTCTTTAAAACATCTTTTACAAGTGTTTCTTCGGAGAATGTTTTAGCTGAAACATTTACAGAAACGGGTTTAACATCATAACCTTCATTTAACCACATTCTTATTTGTCTACACACTAAATTAAGAACCATCTGATCTATTTTTAATATTAAATCACTTTCTTCACTAAAGGGGATGAATTTATCTGGATATATAATTTCTTCATCTTTTTTCCATCTAATAAGAGATTCTAAAGAGATTAATTCATTACTTTTTAAATTCATAACAGGTTGATATACCAAAAATAATTCTTCACCAAGAATTGCACTTTTTAATTCTTCTTTTAATATATCAGGAACTAAATAGTTTTTACTCATAGGTTCGTTATAAAAATTTACAACATTTTTTTCCTTTGTTATTTTTTTAGATTCATAGGTTGCCATATGAGATTTTAAGAGTAATTTTTCACATTTTTTATCATCGTAAGGATAATAACTAACACCACATGCTAAGTATATTTTTTTGTATATTTCTAAATTAATATCAATACTCTCCAAAAAATCTATTATGAATTCTTTTGAGTTTTCTGGATTTTTTTTAGATAATATTATTGCAAACTCATCAGAATCCATTCTTCCTATGGAATCATTTTCAGTCAATCGATTTTTTAATCGAAAAGCAATTTCTGTAAGAACATAGTCTCCAAATTCTTCACCATAAGAGTCATTTATAGATTTGAAATCATTAATGTCTATATAAACAAAGGCAAATTCTTCTTTCGATTTTATTGTTTTATCTATAATATCCAAAAACCCTTTTCTATTTGGTATTTTTGTTATAGGATCAATTTGCTCTTCTTTTAATTTTTTGTCATATTCCTTTTTCATATTATATCTAGTATATATTAGCATGAATGCTAAAGCTAAATTTATGAATTTTTGATAAAAAGGAATTGGATTGCTCATAACTGTAAAGAAAAATATAAGAAGAAGAAAATATCCAAAATAATCTATCATCATATAAATCAACTACCTTTCTATTGCGGAGTATATACATTTTATTAGATTATTACCCAAATATTTAAAAATAAATAATAAGTAAAATTATTATTTATTTTATATAAAAAAATGACATGTGTCATTTTTTTATATTTTTATAGATGATAATATATTAAAAAAAGGAGGAATTTATGTTTGGAATATTAGGATTAATAAATGGCTTTATAATAGCTGTAATGGTATTTTGTAATGGATATTTAGGAAATTTTCTTAAAGGTTTTCAATCAATACTTATAATTAATATGGTTGGAATATTATTTTCTTCTTTAATTCTTATAATAAAGGAAAAAAAATTAAATATAAAAAAAATTGATAAGAGTATACCTATTTATTATTATTTTGGAGGTGTTGCAGGATTTTTAGTTGTATATTCTAATATAATATGTCTAAAACATATAACGGTATCTGCATTAATAGCACTTGTTTTGATCGGTCAAATAATAGCATCATCATTGATTGATCACTTTGGAATTTTTGGAGTAAAAAAATATTTATTCAAAAAAGAAAAATTTATAGGTATTTTTATGATTTTCATAGGTATTTATATTATGAATTTTTAGGAGGGGCAAATGTTTTATTTAATAGCTTTTTTATCAGGATTTTTAACTATAATATCTTTTATCTTAAATTCAAAATACTCATCTAAGACAGATTTATTAAGAAGTAGTAGAATGAATTTTATAGCGGGAATGGTGGTTTTACTACCATTTATAATTTTAAATCCTTCGATTCTAAATTTTAAAAAAGAAAGTTTTTTAAATGTACCGATTTGGGCTTATTTTGGAGGCATGCTTGGAGTGATGGTAGTTATTTTAGGAAATCACTTAGTTAAAAATATGGCTTCAATATATGTAACATTATTTATTTTCATAGGACAATTACTTACAGGACTTACTATCGATTATTTTTTAGGAATCAATATAAATATGAAACAGCTTATAGGAATTTCGATTATTTTTATGGGACTTTTATATAATTTAAATATAGATAAAAAACAACTATCTTAAAATGATTATCATTTTAAGATAGTTGTTTTTTATCTATATTTAAATTATTCTATTATTTCTAATATCATATCATTATTTTTACTATCATCACCAAAAATATAATCAGCTGGATTTAAATAAAAATTATTTCTTTTATTTAAATTTTGTAATATATCATAAACATAAGCTCTATTTAAATTGGAATTTTTTAAGTAGATTAAAGGTGTATCACTATTTTCAAAGCCATTTCTTAAAGCATCCCTAAGTTCATCTTTAGAGTTAATTACATAAGCTTTATTAAAAAATGGTTCTATACTAGTGTCTACATTTGTAAATTTGATAAACATATTATTTTCGTAATTACTTAGAGTATTATCATTTAACATTTTACAAATTGTATTAGTTCCTTCGTTTATCACAAATTTTAGATTTTGATTTTTTTCAGCCATTATAAGTTTTTGTAGATTTGTATAATCTATATCATCATTATTATAAAATATTTTAAATTCAGTATTTCCTTCATTTATATTTCTTTCAAATTCTAATATTAAATCAGACATTGAATTTACTTTTTTTAATGGATTTGAATTTAAATTTGTTATATATATAAAGCATGGATTTTCTACACCGTTTTCAAATGTATAATTTTCATATTTTTCATTAATGGAAACATTTACTTCAAATAAATCTTTATCAGCAAAATATTTTTGAATTTCAAAAGCATCTAAATCATTTGATTTATAATTGATAGTTAACTCGTCTTTAGAATCAGCTAAAGCAGTTTCAATTTTATCAAAAACATCTTCTTTATTAAAAAGTCTTACAGAATTTCTAGGCATAACATTTTCATGAATACCATAAATATCTTTATTCCAATAAGAGCCGTTTAATTCCATTGATTTATCACTTACAAACATATATCTGTAAGGTTCATCTGGATAATTAATTTCTAAAGTCATATCTATATGATAAGTTAGACCATCTATAGTTATTAAATTCCAAGCATGAGCACTTACAATTGAATGACCATAAAGTATTTCGCTTTCTATTCCAAGCCTATCTAATATCATTTTCATAGCACCAGAAAAACCATCACAAACACCTATATTTTCAACAAGTACATTATAAGCAGAATGAGAAAGTCCAGGAGCACCGTCTATTGCAAATTGGGGATCATACTTAACATTTTCAACCATATAATCTCTTATAGCATATACTTTATCTATATCAGACATATCATCAGTTATTATATTTTCTATAATTTCATCAATTTTTTGATCAACTGCATTTACAATTTCTAATGTGTCTTCTTCTGAATTATAATAATTAAACACAACTTGTCTATTATTATTTATATCAACTTCATTATAAAAAGCCCCATTATTACAAGATAGATATAATTGCAATAATGGTTCATATCTCATAAGCTCATATAATGAACCTGTACCTTTTTCATAATTTAAATTTTGATATTCACTTAAATCAACCTTATCTTCATGATTAAATACTGCATTTTTTATCTTTTGCAAATAAGGCAGATTGGTTTTAATACTTTCATAATAAGCATCAAAATCTTCTTTTGTTGGATTTTTTATCGTATCTTCTAAATATAGCTTTATTATTTCAAAATCTTTAACATCAATAATACCATCATTATAAAGATCAGATTTTTCTTCATATCTTTTGTAATGAGCTTTATATTCTGCGGTTTGTTTATCGTCTTCATCTGAATTTACAATATTTTTTATTTTTGAAAAATCATCAAAATTAATAATATTATTATGATCTATATCAAGATGTCTATTTTCTCTTGTAACATCTTTATAAACATCACTTCTTTTATTTTTTATAGATTCATTTATATAATGATTTCTTTCTTCTAAAGAAAGTTTTATATCTGGGCTTGCATATTTTTGATTAAATGAAGATATTTTGCCATCTACATAATTTTTAAGTAAATCAATATCATTTTGAGTTAAAGAACCATCTAAATCGACATCAACTCTATTTATGAATTGTTTCATAATACCTAAATTATCATTATTAAGCATATATTTAGCTCTATTTAAATCGCCTTCATCAATGCTTTTATTATTATCTAAATCTCCTAACAATACTCTTCTTTCATTGTTTAATTGACCATATGGTTCTAACACATATTCATTATTATTTTGACCACCTATAACATAATTTTGTAATATATCTAAATCATTTTGAGTTAAAGAACCATCTTTATCCATATCTATTCTAACTTTTAATTTATCATCATCATTAGAAAAACGCTTATAATATATTGAATAAGCTCTATCTAAGTCATTAGATTCTATTTGACCATTATTATTAATATCACCTATCATTATTTTAATGTATTCATAATCATTAAAATCACTATAAGAATCAGTATATTCAATACTATAATCAACATTTATAAGTCTATCATAAGAAGATACAGAATCATTATTTATATTTTCCTTAGTTGAACTATCTTCTTTTGATAAATTAGAGTTATTGCTATTGTTATTTTCATTTGATGAAACCAGTTTATCTTCTGTTTCTAAATTAGCTTTATTATCTTCTTTTATAATTTCTTTTTTGTTTATTATTTTTTTAATTTCATCAATATCATATTCTGTAATTTTATTATCAGAATCAAAATCAATTTTGCTTACAAATCTCTCCCAGCCGTTTTCATATACATCCATTTTTGACATTGCATTTGCATAATCAAGATCTGTTTGATTTACGACATTATCACCATTAATATCTCCTAAGATTAATTCATTTGCATGTGAATAATTAATGCAAGAAGCAAATAAAGTTGTTAAAAGTGCTAATGAGGTAATTTTTTTTGTTTTTTTAATACACATATTTTTAATACACTCCTTATATTTATTTTTTGGCATAAAACTATGATATAAAATTAAAAAGAAAAAAGAAATGATTAATTCGCATTAATTAATAATATTTTAATAGTTAATAGTAACTAATTTAAGAAGGATAAATCCTTATTTGATTTGAATTAAAATAAAATTATATTTATATTTGTACTAAAAACTTTTAAATTATGTACATAGATGATAAGCTTATAAATAAAGAAAATAAAGGAGTTGATTTTGTGATTATTTTAAAAAAAGAAGATATAGATAAGGTTGTAAATATAAAAGATATTATAAATTCTTGTAAAGATGCACTTTCAATATATTCTAATAATGAAGCGATAAATCCTTTAAGATCAAGTATAAAAGTAGATAAAGAAAATGGAATTTCTTTATTTATGCCTTCTTATGTTGAGAAATTAGATAGTATAGGTCTAAAAATTGTAAGTGTTTTTCCTAATAATAAAGAATTAAATAAAGAAGTTGTACCATCAAAGATGCTATTAATGGATGGTAAAACTGGTGATGTTATTTCTTTGATGGATGGAACTTATCTTACAAAATTAAGAACAGGTGCATTAGCTGGACTTGCAATAGATTTGCTTTCAAATAAAGATAGTAAAATAGCAACATTATTTGGAACTGGTTCTCAAGCTAAAAAACAATTAGAGGCAATGATTGCAGTCAGGGATTTAAAAGAAATAAGAGTTTGTAGCAAAACTTATTCTAATGCTGTTTCTTTTTGTAAAAGAATGAAAATGCAATTGGATTTAAATTGTGATTTGATACCAATAAAAGATTCAAAAGAAGCAATAAAAGATTCTGATATAATAAATTGTATAACAAGTTCGAATAAACCTTTATTTGATTTTGAATATGTAAAAAAAGGAGCACATATCAATTCTATGGGTTCATATTTACCTAATATGAGAGAAGTGTCGAGTGATTTAATATTAAGCTCTTCTTTGGTCTATGTAGATACTAAAGAAGGGGTTTTAAATGAAGCTGGAGACTTTATAATACCTTTTAATGATAAATTGTTTGATGAGAATATAGTTACTGGAGAAATTGGTGATTTAATTAATAATAAGGCTAAAAAAAGAGAGAATAAGGATGAAATAACTTTTTTTAAATCTGTTGGAGCAGGTATATTAGACTTATTAGCAGCTTATGAAATTTATAAAAAGGCAAAAGAATTAAGTTGTGGAATTTTTATTAAATTTTAATTAGAATTATATTAAAATAGCTTAAAAGCATGAGTTTTTAAGCTATTTTGCTTTATAATAAAGGGTATAAGATGAAAAAGGGTGGTGAAGATATGGAGAAGAAGAAAATCTTAATAGTTGAAGATGAAGAAGCTATTGCTAGATTTTTAGAATTAGAACTTAATTATGAAGGCTATGATGTAATAAAAGCTTTTGATGGCAGAGATGGTTTACAAAAAGCATTGAATGAGGATATAGACCTTATAATTTTAGATATAATGCTTCCAAAATTAAATGGAATGGAAGTTTGCAGACGAATAAGAAAAGAAAGCTTAATCCCAATAATAATGTTAACAGCAAAAGATGATACTCTAGATAAAGTTATGGGATTAGATTTAGGTGCGGATGATTATATGACAAAACCTTTTGCTATTGAAGAATTATTAGCAAGAATAAGAGCAACTTTAAGGAAAAATACAGAGACTAAAAAAGAAAATACTACAAATTCAATTTCTTTAGGAAAATTAGAAATGGATCTGGACAAAAGAATAGTAAAATATTTAGATACTGAAGTAGAACTTACTAAAAAAGAATTTGATTTGCTTGAATATCTTCTTAATAATAAAAATATAGTAGTTAGTAGAGAAAGTATATTGCAAAAAGTTTGGGGATATGATTTTTATGGAGATACAAATATTGTGGATGTATATATAAGATATTTAAGATCAAAATTAGATGATTTTTATAAAGAAAAAATAATACACACAGTAAGAGGTGTTGGATATATAATAAAGGATGAAAATTAATGAAAAAGAAAGATAAAATTGAAAAGATTTTATATTATTTATTTTATTTCGTCATATTGATTTTTAAATTCTTCAATTTAATTTTTAAATATTTAAAAAGAGGAATAAAAAAATTAGTAAGGGCTTTTAAATTTTCATTATCATTTAAAATAACATCTGTTTATATAACTACATTTATACTAATCATGTTGATGTTTTCTATAACAATACTAGGAAGTTTTAAATTTTTATTAGTTAGAAAAGATTATTCTGATATAAAAGTATATTCACAAAAGATAAAAAAATTGGATTTTTTAGATAGAAGTAAAACTTTTGATTTGGATGATTTTAGTTTGAAATTGGATATCTATGATTCTTTTAATAAAAAAATATATACTAATCAAAAGGGTAATTCTTATAAAAAAGAATCAAAAACTTTATTTAAAGAAAATCGAAGAGGTTTTTATTATGATTTTAAAAATAGTAATATAGCTTATACTGAATATATATTTATAAATAATGATGTATATACTTTATTTTTAGTAAAAGATGTGCAAAATCATGATAAATATCTTATGATAATAGCTTTTATGTTATTAATACTATTTATAATGGGTTTTATAATAACTATAATAACAGGAAAGCGTGTTAATGAAACTTTATTATATCCAATAAAAGATATGACCAAAAAGGCAAAGGCAATATCGTTTGAAGGAAAGGTAAAAAGATTAAAGGTAAATGATTATCAAGATGAATTAAAAGCGCTTGCTATAACTTTTAATGAAATGCTTCAGAGATTAGAGAATTCTTATGAACAAAAGGATAGATTTGTATCAGATGCATCTCATGAACTTAGAACTCCTATTTCTGTTATACAAGGATATATAAATATGTTAAACAGATGGGGGAAAAAAGATGAAAAGATATTAGAAGAGTCAATAGATGCAATAAAAAAAGAAACATTAAGTATGAAAGACCTTGTAGAAAAATTATTATTTTTAGCAAGAGCAGATAAAAAAACACAGACCCTAGATAAGAAGATATTTTCATTAACAGAACTTATGGATGAAATTTATAAGGAAAGTTGTATGATTGATGATAAACATATATTTGTAAAGAATTTTTCTTCTAATGTAAATTTTTTTGGAGATGTAAAATTATTAAAACAAGCAATTAGAATATTTATAGATAATAGTATCAAGTTTACGAAGGATGATAAGAAGATATGTTTAAATTTATATGAGGATGAACTTAGAATATTTATTGAAATAGAAGATCAAGGTATGGGAATAGATAAAAAAGATTTAAGAAAAATATTTGATAGGTTTTATAGAACAGATGAATCTAGAACTAAAAGTACAGGTGGAACTGGACTTGGACTTTCAATTGCAAAATGGATAATAAATTCTCACAATGGAAAAATTGAAGTTAAGAGTGAAGTGGATGTTGGAACTAAGTTTAAAATAATAATACACAAAAATTAAAAGCTGTTTTAAGATGATTACAAAAATTATCTTAAAACAGCTTTTAATTTTATTTTATAAATTTATTTTTTATATTTTTGTTTAATAAATTTATATATGTTATTTTATTAGATTAAAAAATAAATCAAGCGAATTATAAACATGCGTTTTTACTTCATCAATAGATTTACTTTTGTACATCATAAATTCCATTGTTTGAGCTTTGTAAATATCTAATATAATTTCACTTAAACTATCTTTATCAAATTCTAGTGAAAAATCATTAAAAAGTTCATATTCTCTTAATAATTTCAAAAGAAATTCTTTTAAATTTCTTCTGTCATTTATAAACATTTTTTCCATTTCATCCGAAAATCCTTTATTTAATGCCATTTGATAGAATTGTTTTAATATATTTTTATCTAAGATTTCTAAATGTTCGATTCTTGAATTTACAAGTTTTAATATTATATTTTTTACAGTGTCTTTGTCTAGTACTTCATAGATAATTTCAAAGTCTAATGTATCTTTAAAATATTTAAAGAAAGTACCCATGAAAAGATGAGCTTTTGATTGGTAATAACCATAAATAGTACTAATACCAATACCTGCTTTAGAAGCAATATCTTTCATAGAAGTTGCGTCATAACCCTTTTTCATAAAAATTTCTTTACTAGCTTTTAAAATTTCTTTTCTTGTTAATATTTTTTCCCTTTCAGTAACTTTAGCCATAAATTCTACCCCTCGTTCTTTTGTATTTATAAAAAATCATGTTCCAAATACTTGGTATGATATTTATAATAATTTTATAATAAAAACTAAAATCTGTACAATTTTTTATTTTTTTTAAATATAGTTTTTATTAAAAAAATTATTAACTTGTTATTCCAAATAAAATCCTATCTTCAATAATATTTTAAAAAACATATTAAATTATGTCAAGCTTTAGTATTTTAAACTACTTGAAATAAAATCAAAAATAACAAATTTATTATAGCATTATTTGCACTTTAAGTACAAATAATCTAATTCTTAAAAAAATAAAAAAAGAAAAAATTTTTTTATTTTTTTTGAAACTTTTTATTATTTTATACGTCTTAACTATGAAAGATATTTAAAGCTATATTATTTTTCATTTCAAAGAGACTTTTAAATTTCTTTGAAACTCTATCTAAAACCTTTTTTAAACCCTTGATTGAAAAAATCAAGGGTTCTTTTTTTGTAAAAATAAAATAAATTTTATAAAAATAATAATAAAAAAAGCACTATAAATAAATTTTTATTTACAATACTTTTTTTATTATTGTTCGGAATTGTTAAAAATTCTTAACAATTTTTATATATTTAATGGTTCTTTTTCAAAAAATATACGTTCGCTATCACTTGCTGTTTTGTCTATTTCATCTTGAATTTCTTTTATTTTTTTTATTATTATTTCATTTTCATAATCTGGAACATTATAATATAAAAATAAATCTTCAAATTTCTTTATTGTTTTATTTAAAGCTCTATTTATAGCTATAAAATTATCAATATTACTACTATTACTAGCATTTTCAAATTGTTTTTTGTCTATTTTTATAATTTTTAAAACATCATCTTCGTTTTCAAATTCTTTTATAGGAAGAGGATAAGGTTTAATTCTCTCTAAAAAATACTTACCTGTTTTGTTTATATGATAGATATAAGAAAGTTCTAAATTATTTATTAAAAATTTAACATAACACATTTTACCATTAATAATTTCAACATCAGCCCCTAATTGAACTAAGCTCATATGATTATGGCTAGTTTCAAATTTTAATAATTGTTTTTCTAATGGCAATAAAAACACCTCCATAAAAAATAAAAAATAAAATTATAAATTATCAGGTTCTTTTTCAAAATAAATCCTATTTGAATGATCTCTTGTGTTAATAATCTTTTGTTGAATCATTTTTATAAGATTTTTAATTTCTTCATTAGTTTCTTTTGGAACATTATAATATAAAAATAAATCTTCATACATTTTTATACTTTTATTCAAATCCAAAGAGATATCTATAAAATTGTTTAAATTTCTACTCTTGCAAGCATTTTTAAATTGCGTTATATCTATTTTTATTATTTCAATAACATCATCTTCGTGTTGAAATTCTTTTATAGGAAGAGGATAAGGTTTAATCCTTTCTAAAAAATACTTGCCTTTTTTATTTATGTTATAAACATAAGAAACTTCAATTTTATCCAATTGAAATTTTATATAACACATTGTGCTATTTAATTGTTTTACCAACGCCCCCATTTGAATTAATTTCATCTGATGTTCACTAGCTTCAAGACCCATCATTTTTCGGCTATAAGACATTTTTACACCCCTTTTACGAATTTTTATCTGATACTATTTTTATACGTAAAATAAGACTAAATAAACATTTGATATTATTATAGATATTAGCATTATAGGAAATCCAATTTTCATAAAATCTAAAAAACTGATATTAAACCCTTTCTTTTTTAGCATACCAAAAACTATAACATTTGCAGAAGCACCAACTATTGTGCCGTTTCCACCTAAGCATGCACCAAGTGATAATGACCACCATAATGGTTCTATATTAGAGTGGCTCATAGAAGCAATATTATTTATAAGTGGTATCATTGTTGCTACAAATGGAATATTATCTAAAAATGAAGATGCAATTGCAGATAACCAAAGGATTACTATTTTAGCCAAGGATAGATTTCCGTTTGTGATAGCAATCATTTTTTTTGCCAAAAAATTTATAACACCGACTTCTTCTAAGGCTCCGACTAATATGAATAATCCACAAAAGAAAAATATTGTTGTCCATTCAATTTCTATTAAAATATCTTCAACTTCACATTTACTTATAAGTAGCAAGAATATACCTCCAAATAAAGCAACGGTTGCAGATTCTAAATGTAGAATTTCATGAGTTGTAAATCCTATCATTGTCAGAGCTAAAACAAAAAAACTCTTTTTAAGAAGTATTTTATCTTGAATAGATCTTTTTTCATCAAAGTTTAATAATTTTTTTACATTTTCTTTTTTTACAACTAATGATTTTTTATATATTTTTTTTAGTATAAGTAGAGAAATTATAAATATTATAGCTATTACAGGTCCTAGATTTATTAAAAAATCCATAAAGCTTAAATTAGAAGACCCTGCAATCATTATATTTGGTGGATCTCCAATTAAAGTTGCTGCTCCACCTATATTTGCAGCGAGTACTTCTGGAATTAAAAAACTTATTGGATTAATATCTAAAGTCTCAGTTATTACAAATGTTACAGGTGCAATTAAGAGTATTGTAGTAACATTATCTAATAATGCCGAAGAAATAGCTGTTATTATGCAAAATAGAACCATAATTTTAGTGGGATTTCCATTTGCTATTTTAGCTGTTTTTATTGCTATAAATTGAAATATACCTGTTCTTTTTAGTATATTCACAATAATCATCATGCCAATAAGAAGTCCTATTGTATTAAAATCTATAAATAAAAAGGCCTGTTCTTGACTTATAACTTCAAATACAATCATCAATATTGCACCAAATAAAGATATTGACGTTCGATTGATTTTTTCTGAAACTATGGCGATATATGTAAGTAAAAAGATTACCAATGCCAATGCTAAATGTTCCTTCATATTATTTCCCCCCAGTACATTTAAAATTATTTTTTTAATATTTATAATTTTTCCTATATTAATTGTAACAGTTTTTTTTAGAACTTCAATTAAATTTAAGTTATTTAAAATAAAAATTAGTATTTACTGTATTTTTTACAGTATTTATCTTAAAATATATATAAGGGATTATATAAAAAATTATAAAGGGGGATTTATAATGCTTTGTCCTTATTGTAAAGAAGAAATGTTAAAGGGTCTTATTGTTGGGCAAAAAGGTGAATTAAAATGGTATGAACATGAAAAATCAGAGGATTTTTTAAAAGAAAGGCTCGGTATTGGGGGAGAAAAGATAAGTATTAATAAGAATTTTATGCCAGTTATTAATTCTTATAAATGTTTAAAATGCGAAAAGATAGTAGTTGATTTAAAAGAAAATAAAGAATAGAATAAGAGGGGGTTAATCCCCCTTAAATTTTTTATAGAAGGTGTTTTATGTATAGTATAAGTTTTTCTCCAACAAAACATAATTTAGATTTATTTGAAAATGATTTTATAAAATTAAAAAATTTTTTAAAAGAGTTTAAATTAAATAAATTAGAGTTAATGATGTTTGATGATGAGATAATAAAAAAAATACCAAAGGATATGGTAAGTGGTGCACATTTAATATTTTGGCCTATGTGGATAGATTTTTATGATGGAAATATAAATTTGGTAGAAAAACACTTAGGAAATAAAGAAAATATTAAAAATTATTATGGTTCGCTTGATAAAAATATATTAAAAAACACATATATAAAACAGATAAAACAAGCAATAAAACTAAATGCGAAATATGTCGTGATACATATATCAAATGTATATCCAAAAGAATCTGTTTTGTTGGACTATAAAAATAATAACAAATACATAATAGATAGAAGTATCGAATTTATAAATGAGGTATTAAAAGAACTTTCATTTTGTGATATTGATATTTTATTTGAAAATCTTTGGTCTAATGGGCTTACATTTTTAGATGATGAACTTAGCTTATATTTTATTGAGAGTATAGAGTATAAGAATAAAGGATTTTTGCTTGACCTATCCCATTTAATAATTACAAATCATGAAATAAAAAATGAAAATGAGGCTTGTAGTTATATAAAGGAAAAGACTAAAAATATAAAAAAATATATTAAAGGAATACATATAAATAGAACTGCTTTTAATGATTATATTAATAAAGACTATAAAATGTTGTATGAAGATTATATGAATTTAAAAGATGATAATTATAAAAGATATAAACTGCTAATAAATCATATGAAGAGCTTAGACCCACATCTACCGTATTTACATAATTCTTTAAAAGAAATAATAGAATATATAAATCCATTATACAAAAATTTAGAAATATCGTTTAATTCAAAGAGCGAATTAGAAAATATTTTGAATGAACAAATTAAATATTTATATTAAAACTAAAAAATAGTATATATAGCTTATGTTTTTTTATAATAAGAAAAATTGATTATATAAATAAAAATATATGCATAAAACCTAGATTAATGCATGAAGAAAATATGACAGGCTTTATAAGCTAGTAAATTTTTATATATTTTAGTATAATGAAATAAGAACTTAATAAGATTTTTTTAAAAGGAAAAAGGTGAAAGACCTTTACTGAAGCCCCAGCTGTGATGAACTTTATAAATTAGTATACCACGGGAGTTATCCTGGAAGGTTAATTTATATATATGTTCTAAGTCAGAATATTTTTAAAAAAATCAAAAACTTTTTTCTTGGCTTTAAGAAAAGGTTTTATTTTTAAAAATAATATATAATTGATTGAAAGAAAGTTTTAATAGAAGAGAATTTATGGAGACTAAAATAAATTTTATTTTTTAGTTTTAATCAATATGTTTATATCTATTGTTTTTTAATGTAAAACCTTAATGGTTTTATTTTTTTGTTTTGAAATATTAAATAAAGAGAGGTTTTTTATGAATAGATTAAAAAAATACATATTTATTATAATCACATGTATTAGTTTTATAATATTTAATGCATGTGAAGAAGAAAAAATAGGAACCGTAAGACTTACTGTATCTAAGGATTTTTTTAATGAAATAATATTTAATGAAGACGTTGATTTAAAAAATGATTATAGCATAATGGATATATTAAAGGAACATACAGAAGTTGAAACTTCTTACGGTGGCAGTTTTGTTGAGTCGATAAATTCTTATAAATCAAATTTTAAAGATGATAGTAAAGATAAAAAAAGGGATTGGTTTTATTATGTAAATGGATATATGGCAGATATATCTAGCACAGATTATCTTCCAAAAGAAAATGATCATATTGTTTTTGACTATCATCCTTGGTCTGATAAATCATATAACAATAGTTTGATATCATCGTTTGAAAATACTTTTAAAAATGGTTATATGGATGAAAAAATACCTAATGAAATTATTTATCAAAAGGAATTTGTAGAACAAAAAAATAATATAGAAAAACAATTTAGTAATCTTGATATTAAATCATTTGAATTAAATGATAAAGAAATCAATATACTTGATGAAACAAAAAATACTATATTAATAGCAACTTTTGATGAAGCCTTAAAAGATAAAAAACTAAAAGATTTATTAAGTAATTATTCTAAAAAAGGTTTGTATTTTTTATATGAAGACAAAAAAATTAATTTATTTGATGTAGATTATAATAATATAAATTCATATGATGATGGAGTTGTTATAGCCTTTTGTGACAAATTATATCCATTTAAATCAGGTATATTTATGGTTTTAGGAACAGATGAAAATAATATAAAAGAAAGTGTAAAACTTTTATTAGAAGGTGAATTTAACTTAAATTCACAAGTGTTTATAGGAGATAAAAATTATAATTTACCAATATTTAAGTAGGTGTTTTATTTGAAATTCAATCCAGCGGTTATTATTATAGATTTTTTATTTTTAATAATATCTATAATATTTTTTACAAATCCTATAATAAATTTAGTTATATTTTTATATCTAGGATTTTTGGTAATAAGATTAGATAGTTTAAGAAGTTTTATAAATATAATTAAATTTAGTTTGATGTTTTTTTTAATAGGAATTTTGATAAATTGTATAATAGGAAGTAATGGTTCTACTTTGATATTTAGAACTAAAAGACTTATGTTAATAGGAAGAATAGATATTTATTTAGAAGAGTTATTATATTCTATTTTAATGTTTTTTAAGATAGTTTCGATGTTTTTAATTTTTAAAGCATATAAATATTTGATTGAGGAAGATCAATTTTTTGATTTTTTATCAAAATACTTAAAAAAACTATCATTAACAATATCAATAACTTATAATATTATGTTTAGATTAAAAGATGAAATTTTAAGAATAAAAGATGTAATGGTTTTAAGAGGTGTAGATTTTTTAAAAGGTAGTCTAAAAGATAGAATAAAGAATTTTTATTTTTTAGCAAAGATACTTATTATATCTTCATTAGAAGGTTCTATAGACTATTCAGAAGCGATTTATTCAAAAGAATATAATTCTTCTAATAAAAAATCCTATTATACTGAAATGAAATTTGAAAAAAATGATTATTTATTTTTAATTTTAACCATTATACTAGCACTAAGCATAGCATTAACACATATAAAAGGGAATTTATTTTATGATTTTTATCCAAGAATGAATAAATTGAAATATAAAGATTTTCTATTAGGTTTTTATATATTTATTTCCTTATCAATGAAGTATTTATTTTTAATATCGTTAAAAAGTAAGGTGGAACAATATGAAAATATTTAATATTAAAAATCTAAAATATTCTTATCCTGATAGTAAAGGAATTGATTTAAATATAGACGAATTTGCTTTATATGAAGGTGAATTTATATTAGTTTTAGGAAAATCAGGTTCAGGAAAATCAAGTTTTGGTAGAATTTTTTCGAATTTAATTCCAAAATTTTATGGTGGGAATATAGATTATGATAAATTAGAAGGAAAAAAGGCCTCTATGGTATTTCAAGATCCAGAAAAACAACTTGTTATGAATAGAGTTGAAAGAGATTTGGCTTTTGGAATGGAGAATTTAAATATAAAAAGAGAGAAGATGATAAGAGCGGTTATAGAGACTTTATCATATTTAAATATAAGTAATTTAAAAGAAAGAAGAACAACAAATCTTTCTGGTGGGCAAAAACAAAAAGTTGCAATAGGTAGTGTTCTTACTATGAAAAATGATTTTTTGGTCTTAGATGAAATTACATCACAATTAGACCCAAAATCAGCAGATGAGATATTAAATATAGTAAAAAATTTAAATGAAAATCTAGGCTATACTATTATTTTGATAGAACAAAGATTAGATAGAGTATTTCCTTTTGCGGATAGAATTATTTATATGGATGAAGGTAAGATTAAATTTAATGGTTGTAAAAAAGAATTTTTAAGATCTTCTTATGCAATAGAAAATTCTTTTATGCCACCAATAAATGAGTTTTTTTCAAAATTTAATATCTTTGATGTTTTTGATATTAAATCAGGAAGAAAAAAATTAAAAGAAGAGAATATTGATATTGAAAAATATTTAATAGAAAATAAAAATATAGATTTAAAAGAAGAAAATATAATTGACTTAAAAAATTATTCTTTTAAATATAAAAACGAATATATATTAAAAGATTTAGATTTAGAAGTAAAAAGAGGAGAAGCTTTTGGTCTGCTTGGTGAAAATGGTAGTGGTAAATCTACTTTGATAAAAAATATTGCTAATTTATTAAAAGGTGAAGGATTTAAAGAGATTAAAGGAGAAATTGCTTATCTTTCTCAAAATCCAAACGACTATCTTTTTAATGATAGCGTTTATTTAGAATTATTATTTACTTTAAAGAATAAAAATATAGAGGATGAATCTATAATAGAAAAAACATTAAAAGATTTAGATATATATAATCTTAAAGATAAAAATCCAAGAGACTTATCAGGAGGACAAAAGCAAAGAGTTGCAATTGCTTCTATATTGGTTTCTAATCCAGATATAATACTTATGGATGAACCTACAAGAGGGCTTGATAATTTACTTAAGGAGGCTTTAGGCGTTATTATAGATAGACTAAAAAAAGAGAATAAAACGATAATAGTTGTGACTCATGATGTTGAATTTGCAAGCAGATATTTAGATACATTAGCTCTTATGGGCAATAAAAAAATAATAGATAAAAAAGAAAAACATCTATTTTTTGATGAAAGTCTTCATTATTCAACTGATTTAAAGAAATTATTTAGAAATTTTAATAGAAGTATTATAAATATAAAGGATTTTAATATTGATTAATATTAGGATTTAGGTGATTTTATGGATTATAAATTAATATCATTTGTTGGAATAATATTATTTATTGCAATAATGTTTATGTATTATGAAAAAAAGAAAATTTCAATAATAGAAATATGTTTGGTAGCTACGTTATCAGCATTGTGTGGAGTGTTTAGAGTTCCGTTTGCATTCTTGCCAAATATTCAACCCACAACATTTATGGTTATATGCTGTGGGATTGTATTTGGCCCTTTGCAAGGTTTTATAATAGGTGCGATTTCAACAATTGTATCAAATTCTTTTTTGGGACATGGTTCATGGACTTTGTGGCAGATGTTAGCTTGGGGTCTTTGTGGTTTTACTGGTGGAATATTAAAAACATTTTTGAAAAATAGAATTTCATTATCAGTATTTTGTTTTTCTTGGGGATTTTTATTCGGATTTATAATGAATATATGGCATTTTTTATTCTTTGTATATCCTCATAATATAAAAACATTGATTGCAGTATTTATGACTTCATTTTTCTTTGATTTTGCACATTCTTTGGGTAATTTTTTGTTTGCATATATCTGTGGAATGGATTTTATAAATATATTAAATAGGTTCAAATCAAGACTTAGTTTATATGATTTTAAAAAGGAGGATTATTATGAAAAGAATTAGTATTATAATATCATTATTTTTATTTTTAAGTAATTTTACTGTTTTTGCACAAGAAATTAATAAAGAACCTTTAAAAAAACAAAAAAACGTAGTTATAGCAAAGCAAGAAATAGTAATAGAAAAAACTTTGCAAAAGAGATATTTAGATGCACTAAATAAATTTAAAAAAGATGATTTTTCTATTATGGTATTAAATTATTCAAATATAGATATAAAGGATGAATTAAAAAAAGAAGAGTCTATATTAAATACAGATAAACAGTCTTATTTAATGGGGTTGATTGCATTAAATAAAGAAAAGAAATACGATAATCAAATAATAAAATTAGTAAATGAAATAAAAAATAGTCAGATGGAAAATGGAAAATTTTCTGATTACACAAACAAAGACGGAGATGATTTGTTAAATTCTCATATTTTTGGAATTATATCATTGTACTGTGCGAATTTTGATGATTATAATAAAGATAAAGCATTTACTTATTTATTATCAATGCAAAATGATGATGGTGGATTTCCTATTTTTAAAGGAGATAATTCTAATTTAGATATGACTTATATGTCTGTAATAGCGCTTAATATATTAGGAAAAGATAAAAATTCACCATGTGTAAAGAAGGCGTATAATTATGCTAATAAAGTAAAAGATATTAGACCAAGCGTAGAAAGTATTTCTTGGGAAATAATATCGAAAAGAGCTTTAGATATGCAGGTATCCAAGGATTTAATAAAGAGCATAGAAGAGTATAAGTTACAAGATAATACTTATAAACATCTTAAAAATCTGAAAAAATCAAATCACATGGCAACATGGCATGGAATTTTTGCTGAATTATCAATAAAAAAGAATTATTCATTATTTTATAATTTAAGAGATAGTTCAAAGCATTTATTTATAAAAAACTAAAGGGGGATTATTGTGAAGACTTTTAAAAAATTATTTTTAGGGCTATTTGTTTTTTCGTTTGTATTTATATTTAATATATTTAATTTTACATATGCAAATGAAAATATAGAAGTATTTGTTGAAACAAGAGAAGGTAGCGAATCTTATACAGTAGAAAAGATACTGGAAGAAAGCTGTGAAGATTTACTTATAAGAGCAGTTGGAGAGGATAATGTAAAGGGATCAAGAAGTGATTTTGGATTTATGGTAGAAGAGATAAATGGATTAAGAGAAACATATAATGATACAGGAGCTTATTATGAGCTTTTAGTAGATATGGGAAATGGATTTGAATCTTCAAGCATGGGGATATCTAATGTAATAGTTACTAAAGATTTAAATGCGATAATGTTACATGTAAATAAAAATACTGGGCAACCAATATTATCTTATGAAGATGGAATTTTGAAATTAGAAAAAAAAGTTACAGAATATGATAGTGAGTGGAATCCAATAGAAGTTATAAGTTCTGTTTCGAATGGAAATGTTATAATTGATGGTGTTGAATATCAAACAGATGAAAATGGAGAATTAAAAATAGATTTAGAAGCAAAAGAGTATGAAGTAAAAGTAAGTAAGGAATTAGAAGATGGATACCCAGAAATAAAAAGACTTACATTTGTATTAACTGTTTTTGAAGAAGAAGTTTTTACAGGTGATTTAGATGATTATAAGACTTATAAAACTATTGAAGTGAAAAATGATAAGGAATTTACAATAACGTTTAATAAAAATGTTGATGAATCTTTAGTAGACAATGATAGCATATATATAGTGGATGATAATAATATTATTATAAATCCAGTATTAAATGTTTTGGGTGATAAAATTACTGTTTCTAATGAAAATATGTATGAAGAAGGCAAAAAATATTATCTTATTATAGAAGATAGGTTGCAGTCGGTTGATGATATAAGTTTAGATCAAAAACAAAAGCTTGAATTTAATATAGCTAGTTAATATAGTTTTGATTAAAAATTTTAAGAGGTTGCCAAATAATATATATATTAATATATAATTTATTTAGCAACCTTTTTTAACACTCACCGTTTCTAAAGTGGGATGTAATTTAGTATTTTTCACTAATGAATACGATGATTTTAGAGTGGATTTGTTGATTTTAGGAGGTTTTTATGAAAAAAATACTTAATATGATTATAATTATGAGTATAATTTTTACGAATTTTACTTATGCATATGATGAAGATAGTAATTATAAAAATTATTTAAAAGATTTAATAGAGTATCAAGAAGATTTAAAATATCTAGGTTTTAGACCTGCATTGGCACTTAGATTTTTAAAGAAAGATTTTAATATAGATATGGATGATTTTAAGGATTCTCTTATAGAAAAGGATGGAGAGAATGTACCTGATTTAATAAATAATATTATAAATGAATTTGCAATTGGAAAAGATAAGGATGATTTAGAAGATTTATTGGAAGAATTAAGTGAGAGTCAAACTAAAAAAGGATATTTTTATTTAAAAAAAGGTGATGAACATCCTGCTAATACTGCTTGGGCTATGATTTTACTTAATATGTTTGATTATTCTTATGATGAAGATGAAGCCATTAGGTATTTATTATCTTTGCAATTAAACAATGGGAATTTTTACAAAAAAGACGATTTAGATACAACAGCTATAATAGTACAGGCTTTATCAAAGTTTGAAGATGAAGATGAGGTTAAGGATGCAATAGAAGATGCGGTTGAATATTTTGAGGATAGTCAATTAGATGATGGAGAATTTCTATTTATGGGAGATAAAAATCCATACACTTTAATTGAAATAATACAAGCATTAATATCTATAGATTATGACATTTATTCAAAGGATTTTTCAAAAGATGGGGATAATTTAATTGATATACTTTTTAGATATTATGATGATGGGAAATTTGTTTACAAAACTAAGTTTGGAAAAGAAGAAAAATTATGTACTCAAAGAGCATTTACAGTACTTGCTCAAATTTATTACGATGATTATTTATTTGAAGATTACAAAGATTTATTAGATGAAGAAGATGATAAAGATGACGATGATAAAGATTTAGACTTTGAAATAATAGATTATGATATAGATGAAGAGGAAGATGCGAAATTTGAATTTGAAATTGAATCAAACAAAGATTTAGACTGTGTATTGATAGTTAGTCTATACGATGAAGATGAAGAAGAGATGATTTATTATTCATATAATTATTTAGAATTAAAAGAAGATGAAAAAAAATATATGGAATTAGGGTTTTATTTACCAAAAGATAGCTCTCTTATAAAGATATTTTTAGTGGATTCACTAAAGAATATGGAGAATTTAGTGGATCTAACTAGTTTTGAGGTGGATTAAATGAAAAAACTTTTAAATATATTTTTGATAAGTTTTTTTATAATATCAAATATAAATATTTCATATGCTAATGGTATAGATGTATTTGTACAGGATGAGGATGATGATTATGTAAAAACTTATATAGAACTTAAGGACTTTTCTAAAAATGAAGAATTTAATATAAGAATATATGATGATAAGAGAAATTATTATATAAATAATTTAAAAACAGATTCTAAAGGAGGATATACTTTAGAACTAAAATTAAAAAAAGATTTAGAGCTTAATGGAATACTAAATATTAAATCAAAAAAATATAAATTTGATTTTGAAACAAATGATAAATATGAAGATCAAAAGATAGCACTTTATATAATTGGCTATGATGAAATAATTTATTTTGATGATGAAGTATATATTGATAGAACAGATGATAATTTATTAGAGCTTATGGAAAGAATATTAGAAAAAGAAGAAATAGAATTTGATTATGAAAATGGATATGTAAAAAGTATTTCAAATGACAATGAAAAAGAATATGGTGTAAAGAGCGGATGGAATTATTTTGTTGATAGGAAAAGACCTCAAATTGGAGCTGATTCTATTGAATTAGAAGATGATTTAGAAATTATTTGGGCATATACAATAGACTTAGGGAATGATTTAGATAATATATTTGACATAGTTGATGGAGACTTAAAACTTATAAGAGATAAAGATATAGCTAAAATAGATGGTGAATTTTTGTATTTTAAAGATAATAATATAGATAATAGAGTTAAAAATTTTAAAATAGAAGATGAATTTGTAGATGAGGAGAAACTAAAAGAATTTAATGATGACAAAGTTGATTTAAGATATGAATTTAATAACAGGACTACACTTTTGATAAATGGTGATGAAGTAGAGGCTTTAATTCCTTCTTATAGATTTAAAGAAGATGTATTTGTAAAAATAGAGGAAAAAAATAATTTCGATTATTATATAAATATATCAGGAGAAGATGATTCAAATGAAAATATTTTTATTAATATAGATTATCCTAAATTAAAGGCATTAAATCCATTTGATTTGAAAGTTTATTTTAAGGATAAGAATAATGAGAAGAAATTAAATACAGTTATTGATTTGAAAAATACAAAATTAACATTTAAATACCAAGGCAAAGGAAATTATTATCTTAAAGAAGAAAAAACTAATGATTTTGATTTATCTAATATAGATGAAAAACTAAAAATGAAAATAAATATAATGTATTCAAATAATTTAATTGATAATTATAATGGTGATTTTTTATTAAATCAAAAATTAAAAAGAAAAGAATTAGCAAAGACATTATATTATTTAGATAAATATAATCAAAATCTAAAAGATGATTTAATAGAATTTGAATTTATGGATTTAAATAAAGATGAAGAATATTATAAATATATGAATTATTGTAAGAATAAATCATATATACTTGGAAATAATGTTTTTATAAAACCTGAAGAATATATAAATAAAGAAGAGCTTAGTGTTGTCATAAAAAGATTTATGAATGGCAAAAAGACTAGAGAATTTGATATTATAGATATTGGTAAGATATCACCATATGCTCTTGAATCAGTATATTTTGTAATAGAAAATAATATAATAAAGGGCGAACAGGATTTTAAATTTAATCCTAAAAGAGAAATAAGTAGATTAGAATTTATTAATATGCTATATAAAATTATAGAATAATAATAAAAAATAATCAAAATAAAAAAATAATTATTCCGAAATTTTAGGAAGAATTATAATTTATTTTGATTATTTTTTTTATTTCATCTTATTTGGTATAATAATAACTGTGGGATTAATACATAAGGTGGGGGTTAAAATTAACAGAATAGAAGAATTTTTAAATGGTGAAGATAGAACTTTGGAAATTTCAGATTTATTTGAAAAGTCATTAAATAGTGAGTATAAAAATAAAAGGGGGATTTTTTATACTAATAAAGAAATTGCAAATTTAATAGCTAAAAAAAGTCTTGAATTCTATTTTACAAAAGATTACCAAAAAAAAGATTTATTTAAGTTAAAAATACTAGAACCTTCTTGTGGTTGTGGAGAATTTTATCTTTCGTATTTAAGAAATTTATATCCGTATTATAAAAAACTTTTTTGTGATGAAACAGATATAAATATTCTAAGAATGATTGTCAAAAACAATCTCTATGCATTTGAAATAGATAATGAAGCTAGTGATATATTAAAACAAAGACTTGAGTATTATTCTATTTACGAATATGAAAATATTTACAATTTAGATTTTTTGAAATACGAATTCAAAGAAAAATTTGATATTATATCAGGAAATCCACCATATATAGGTGAAAAGGGAAATAAAAAAATATTTGATGATATAAGAAATTTTGAAATTGGAAAAAAGTATTATGAAAAAAACATGGATTATTTTTATTTTTTTGTTCAAAAAT
The DNA here is from genome assembly GCA_045345765.1 of Peptostreptococcaceae bacterium AGR-M142. Taxonomy (GTDB): domain Bacteria; phylum Bacillota; class Clostridia; order Peptostreptococcales; family Peptostreptococcaceae; genus JAOARY01. The sequence continues at coordinate 673,467 of CP148265.1, read as the reverse complement.
CAATAGATTTAGCAAAAGACATGGGTGTTATTTCATTTATAACCACAAATTATTGGATAAGTGCAGATAATGCAAAGTTATTAAGACAAAAGATATCAAATGAAACATCTTTTTTAAGAATACTTGATTTTAAGGATAAAAAAATATTTAAAAATGCAGCAGGTCAACATAATATGGTATTTTATCTTAAAAAGACTTTGGATTTTGAGTATGATAAATTTAATCATATTGAAGAAAAAATAAAAAAGACAAAATTAAAAGATCTTATAAGAGGTGCTAAATATTTAGACGAAGACAAAATAAAATATAAGAAATGTTCAAATAAGGAATTAAGAGAAGCGTTAGAAAAAAAAGATTATTTTTGTTTTATGAAAAATGATATCAAAAAACTTGTTGATAAAATAAAGATAAAATCAAATTACAAATTAGAAGATATAAGTATTATAAATCAAGGTATTGTTTCTGGTGCTGATAAAATAAGTAATCGAAATATAAAATATATAAAAGAAGAAATGTTAAATATAAATAATATAAAGCTAAAGGATGGAATATTTGTATTAAAAAATGAGGAATTAAGTAAAAAAGAAATAGAAAAAAGATATATTAAAAAATTCTATAAAAATTCAAATTTAAATAAATATATCATAAATGAAATAACAGATTTAAATATAATATATTTAAATCGAAAAAGTGAAATTAATAAAGACTCAAATGTATATAAACATTTGATAAAATATAAAAATATATTGGAAAGTAAAAGAGAATGTAAAAAAAATCTTCTTCCCTGGTATAGCTTGCATTGGGCTAGAAAACAAAGTATATTTGAAGAGGAAAAACTTTTAGTAGCACAAAGAGCTAAAAAAAATAATTTTTGTTATTCAAATAAAGATTTTTATTCTAGTGCAGATGTATATTATATTACAAAGATTAAAGAGGATATTAATTATCTACTAGGGTATTTAAATAGTGAAATTATTTATTTTTGGCTATATCATAAGGGAAAGAAAAAAGGAGAATATTTAGAACTCTATAAAGAACCTTTAAAGAAAATACCGATATTAGATATTGAGAATAAAGATAAAAAAAGAATTACAAAAAAGACCAAAGAAATTATAAATCTATTTAAAAGCTATGATTATAACAAAAAAAGATTTGTAGAACAAAAGGCAAATTTAGATTTTTTAATAGAATATAGTAATTTAAAATCGGATATAGATAGTATTATATATGAGTCTTTAGAATTTGATCAAAATGATATAAAAGTTTTAAAATCCAGTATACCCTAGATAAATCATAGTAAAAGATGTATAATTTTAAGGTAGATTAAAGAACAATTATGAAAATACAATTTGAAAGGAGCATTATTATGATAACTGATGAAACTATAAAACATGTTGCTAATTTATCTAAATTAGAATTTAAAGAAGATGAATTTAGTGATATGAAAGAAAAATTATCTAGCATATTAGGTCATATAGATGAGTTAACTAAATTAGATACAAAAGATGTAAAGATAACTTACAATCCAAATGATACAAAGAATGTATTTAGAGAGGATGAAATAAAAAAATCATTAGATAGAGATTTAGCACTTTCAAATGCTAATGATAAAGAAGTTGGATGTTTTAAAGTACCTAAAGTACTAAATGACTAATGAAAGAAGGTGAAGTTATGAATTTATTAGATTTAAGTTTAGAAGAAATATCAAATAAATTAAGAAATAAAGAAATTTCTTGCGTAGAACTTACAAAAGAAGTTTTTAAAAGAATAGATGAAGTAGAAAAAGATGTTGATTCTTTTATAACTATTACAAAAGAAGAAGCATTAGAAGAAGCCAAAATTGTTGATCAAAAGATTGCAAATGGAGAAGATTTACATATGCTTTCTGGAATTCCAATGGCGATAAAGGATAATATTTGTACAAAAGGTATAAAAACTACTTGTGCATCTAAAATGCTTGAGGATTTTATTCCTCCTTATGATGCTTTTGTAACAAAAGAACTTAAAAATATAAATGCTATATGTGTTGGAAAAACGAATATGGATGAATTTGCAATGGGTGGTTCTACTGAAAATTCAGCATTTAAACCAACTAAAAATCCTTGGGATTTAAATAGAGTGCCAGGAGGTTCTTCAGGTGGTTCTGCTGCTTGTGTAGCTGCTGGACAAGCTTTTTATGCACTTGGTTCAGATACAGGTGGTTCAGTAAGACAACCAGCTTCATTTACAGGTCTTGTTGGATTAAAGCCTACTTATGGTAGAATTTCAAGATATGGTCTTGTTGCATTTGGTTCATCATTAGACCAAATAGGTACATTTACAAGAACTTCAAAAGATGCTGCTTTTGTATTAGATGTACTTTCTAAAAAAGACTCAATGGACAGTACGAGTTTAGAATGTAAAAATGATTTTTTAAAGGATATAGATTCTAGTATAGAAGGTCTTAAAATAGGAGTACCAAGAGAATTATTTGAAGAAGGTATTGATGAAGAAGTTAAAAATGCAGTACTTCATGCCTTAATAGAATTACAAAACTTAGGTGCAACATTTGAAGAAATTAATTTACCTAATTTAAAATATTCATTATCTGCATATTATATAATAGCACCAAGTGAAGCAAGTTCAAATCTTTCGAGATATGATGGAATTAGATTTGGTAAAAGAGCAGATGAATTTGAAACATTAGAAGAGATGTATGTTAAAACAAGAAGTGAAAACTTTGGGTCTGAAGTTAAAAGAAGAATAATGATTGGTAATTATGCACTTTCTTCAGGTTATTATGATGCTTATTATAAAAAGGCTCTACAAGTTAGAACTTTAGTAAAAGAAGAGTTTGAAAAAGCATTTTCAAAATATGATGTTATAATATGTCCAACTGCACCAAATACAGCATTTAAATTAAAAGAAAAATTAAATGATCCTCTTGCTATGTATTTAGAAGATATGTGTACAATACCTGTTAATCTTGCAGGGCTTCCAGCACTATCAACGCCATGTGGATTTGATTCTAATAATATGCCAATAGGAATGCAAATAATAGGTAAGGCATTTGATGAAAAAACTATATTAAAAGTAGCAAATGCATACGAAAAAGTTACAGAATACACAAAGAAAAGAGCTTCTTTGTAAGTGGAGGTGAATGAGTTGAGTTATGAAACTATAGTCGGATTAGAAATACATGCAGAATTATCAACTAATACAAAAATGTTTTGTTCTTGTAAAAATGAATTTGGTGGACAGGTAAATAATAATACATGCCCAGTTTGTCTTGGTATGCCAGGAGCTTTACCTGTTTTAAATAAAAAAGCTTTAGAATATGCTATAATGGCAGGACTTGCTTTTAACTGTAAGATAGCAAAAGATTGTAAGATGGATAGAAAGAATTATTTTTATCCAGATTTAACAAAAGGGTATCAAATATCTCAATATGATATACCTCTTTGTTATGATGGGTATTTAGAGATAGAAAATGAAAAAGAAGAAAAGAAAAAAATAAGAATTCAAAGAATTCATATAGAAGAAGATACAGGTAAATCGCTTCATGACCCAAATGGAGATACATTGCTTGATTACAATAGAGCTGGACTTCCTCTTATAGAGATTGTTACACATCCTGATATAAGCAGTCCTTATGAAGCGCAAGCGTTCTTAGAAAAATTAAAAGAAACATTATTATTCCTAGGAATATCAGATGTTAAAATGGAACAAGGTTCATTAAGATGTGATGTTAATATCAATATGAAAAAAGATGAAAATACAAAAACTAATATATCAGAACTTAAAAATCTTAATTCATTTAGAAATGCAGTAAAAGCTTTAGAGTTTGAACAAAAAAGACATGCATCATTATTAGATGAAGGATTAAATACTAAAAAAGAAACAAGAAGATGGGATGAAGAAAAACAAGAAACCATTCATATGAGAAGTAAAGAAAATGTTCAAGATTATAGATATTTCCCTGAACCTGATATTGTAGATATATCTTTAACTGATGAAGATATATCTAATATAAAAAATAATTTAGAAGAACTTCCAGATGAAAAGAGACAAAGATTTATGAAAGATTATCAAATACCAGAATATGATGCTAAGGTATTAACATCTTCAAAGGAAGTTTCGTCTTATTTTGAAGATATTGCAAAGGCTATTGATAATAAAAAACTGGTTAGTAACTGGATTATGACAGAACTTTTAAGAAGAACTAAAGATGAAGAGATTTCTTTAGATGAACTTAAATTTAATAAAGAAGATTTTATAGAATTATTAAAACTTATTAATGACTCTAAAATTAACAATAATGCTGGTAAAAAAGTATTTAGAAAAATGTTTGAAGAAGGCAAAAAGCCAATGGATATAGTAAAAGAAGATGGATTATTACAAGTCGGTGATGAAAGTGAAATCAAGCAAATGGTTCAAGCTGTTTTAGACAAAAATGAAGCTTCTATAAATGATTATAAAAATGGTAAGGATAGAGCTTTTGGTTTCTTAGTAGGACAAGTTATGAAAGCATCTAGAGGAAAAGCTAATCCTCAAATTGTAAATAAATTATTAAAAGAAATATTAGATAGTCTTTAAAATAAAAATAGGATATTTTAAAATTGAAAATATATAGATATTATAAATGAAATTACAAAAATATCGCAAAAAGGAACTTTTTTAAGGTTCCTTTTTGTTTTTTAAATAAAAAAATTAATATTTTTATATTTTGAGAATTGAAATAAGCTTAGTTTAAAAAAAGATAAAAGGGGAATTTATAAGGAATAAGAATATAATTAATTGAGGCGATTTATATGGATAATTCGGATAAAGGGAAAAAAACGAATTTTTTTAAATTAAAACTTATAATATTTTCAATTGCTATAATTATATTTATATTAATATCTAATGCAATTGTAAAATATAATGAAAATGAAGTATATAATGAGATATCAAATGCAGAATTACTTAGTTTAAATAATATAAATTCATTTGCTGAAAACAGACTATCTTATGTAAGTAATGATATATATTTTTTAAGAGACGTATATGAAGAATACAAAAATAACAAAACTTTAAAATTTGACGATTTAGAGATTATTTCAAAAAAATTTGCAAATAATAGAATATATTATGATGAATTTAGTGTAATAGACTCTAAAGGAAAAGAAACGATTAAACTCAATAATTATAGTAGACCTGAAATTATAGTGGATGAGACTTTAAGAGATTTTTCTAATGAAAGTTGGTTTTTAGAATTTTTAAATACAAAAAATGATTTATATATATCACAAATATCTTTGAGCGTTGAAAAAAGAATGGTTGAGATGCCATATAGACCAATCATAAAATTTTATATAAAAGTATATAAGGATCAAAATGTAGACGAAATTATATCTGTAACATATAATTTAAATGAAATAATAAGAAGAATTGCAAAAGAATCTCAAAATGAATTTGGATATATGGAGTTCTTAGATAAAAAAGGTAATTACATATATTCAATAAAAAGATCAAATGAATTTGGATTCTTATTTGAAGACAAGGATAATATAAATCTTGAAAAAAATAATAAAAGTTTATGGGATAAAATTGTATTTGATGGTGGAAATGGTAGATATATATCGCAAAATAGGGATTTGTATGTATATAAAAAGATAAGAAGTAGAAATTTTGATTATAATTTATATTTACTTTATACCAACAAAAAAGAATTGATTAAAGATAAAGTATATGACATAAGTAAATTTTATATACTGACAGTAGTTATAACAATTTTTATTGTTTCTATATTGATTTTTTATGCATTAAAAGAGTATTTGTTAAGAAAAATATATAATAATAAATTAAAAGATTTAGCTTTATATGATACACTAACAAAAATTCCAAATAGAGAACATTTTAATAGAGAAATAGAAAAAAAAATAGAGGAAGAAAGATCTTTTTCTTTGTTATTTTTGGATTTAGATGGTTTTAAAGCTATAAATGATACTTTTGGACATCATATTGGGGATGAAGTCTTAAAAATAGTTTCGAAGAAATTGGTTAATACTGTTAAAAATAAAGATTTTGTTTCTAGAATGGGTGGGGACGAGTTTACGATACTTATTACTGAGACTAAAATTGAAGATATAAAAAAAATTTGTTTAAGAATAATAAAAAACATAAGTGAAAATATGGATATTGAAGAGAAAAATTGTAAGGTGGGTATAAGTATAGGTGTATCAAGATATCCAAATGATAGTGAAGATATTGATGAAATTATTAGGATTGCAGATGATATGATGTATTTGGTAAAATCAAAGGGGAAAAATGATTTTAAAATATATGAGTAAATTATTAGGAGGATTTTATTATGAGAATAAGAAAAGAAGATTCACTGATTATATTTATTGATGTACAGGAAAAATTGATGCCACATATATATAAGAATAAAAAATTAAAAGAAAATTTAACTAAATTTGTAAAGGGGATAAAAGAATTAGGTGTAGATATAATAGTTACAGAACAATATAAAAAAGGGTTAAAAGATACAATAGAGCCATTTAAAACTATGTTAAAGGATGTACCTCATTTTGAAAAGAGTAGTTTTAGCTGTCTTTATGATGAAGAAATATTAAAGTATGTAAAGGAATCTAAAAAGACAAATATTATTCTTGTAGGAATAGAATCTCATGTTTGTGTTTTACAAACAGTAGTAGATGTAGCATCAGTTGGTTTGATTCCTATAATAGTTGAAGATTGTGTATCTTCAAGAAATAAAAATGATAAAGAAGTGGCGATTTATAGAGCTATAGCAGAAGGAGCTTTAATAACTACTGTGGAATCATTATTATTTGAACTTTGTCAAACTTCAAAAGCTGATGAATTTAAGTCAATTTCAAATATAGTTAAATAAAAAAAATAAAAACAATTAAAATAATAGATTGTAAAAATTTAAAATACATTTATTTTGGCTTTTGAATTTTTTATAGCAATCTATTATTTTTTTGTTAAAAAAACATCTATCTTGAAAATTGCAACTACAAAAAAAAACATGTCAAAATTCAGATTATACATATAAAAAAAGCTATATATATAATGATAATTATAAAAATTTTATAAAATAATAAAATCTTAATTATTAGGTTAAATGTTAAAACTGTTAAAGTTCTATTATTGTTAGAATAGGCTGGTTTTATAATTAGATGTTACAAAAAATTAAAAAATATTAAAAAAATTTAATAAGTTAATAAATCCCAATATGTTGAAACAGCTATACCTTTTGGATATTATATATAAAAAAGATGCAATAAAAAAAAAATGAAATTCATTTTTTTGAAATTTTAATAAAAACTTTATTGTGTTAAAACTAAAAAGGAGTGAGAAATGTGGGGAATTTTATACTTAAAAGATTATTTTCTATGGTAGTTACATTATTTTTAATTATAACAATAACTTTTTTCTTAATGCATTCTATTCCTGGTGGACCTTTTACGGGGGAAAAGAAATTGCCAAAAGAAATAGAACAAGCACTTATGGAAAAATATCACTTAGATGATCCTTTGTGGAAGCAATATACGGATTATTTAGTGTCAGTTGCTAAATGGGATTTAGGACCTTCCTTTAAAATGAAAGGTCAAAGTGTCAATGATATAATAAAAAATTCATTTCCAGCTTCAGCTAAATTAGGACTTATAGCAACATTATTAATACTTGCAATAGGTGTACCGATTGGTGTTATATCAGCATTAAAACAAGGAACATGGATGGATGGAGCAGTAATGTTTTTTGCAATAGTAGGAGTTGCCGTCCCGAGTTTTGTTATAGCAACACTTTTAATATATGTATTTGGACTTAAATTGCAATGGTTGCCAACTGCAAGATGGGGAACTTATAAACATATGATAATGCCAAGTATAGCATTAGCAGCATATTCAATGGCTTTTGTTGCAAGGCTTACAAGATCATCAATGTTAGAAGTTATATCACAAGATTATATAAGAACGGCTAGAGCAAAAGGGCTTAGTGAAGGAATTGTAATATTTAAGCATGCTTTAAAAAATGCGCTTATACCTGTTGTTACTTACGTAGGACCTTTGGTAGCAGCAATAATGACTGGTTCATTTGTTGTAGAAAAAGTTTTTGCAGTTCCAGGTTTAGGTAGGTTCTTTGTTGAAAGTATAAGTAATAGAGATTATACAGTTATAATGGGTGTTACAATATTTTATTCAATATTCTTAGTAAGCATGATGCTTGTAGTTGACATATTATATGTATTTATAGATCCTAGAATAAAATTCCATGATTAAGGAGGGATGTTGTATGGAAAATATAAAGATGAGCAAAAATAATAGTGAAATAGATAAATCTTTATTTGAAGCTTTAGATAAGGATAATAGAGATTTGGAAACAATAGCAAGGCCGTCAATGACATATTGGCAAGATGTTTGGAGAAGATTAAAAGGCAACAAGATTGCTATGGGTGGACTTGTATTTTTGATATTTTTAACTTTAGTTGCTGTTTTTGGACCATATTTATCTAAATACTCATATTCAGATCAAAATCTTATGGAAGCTGTACAGCCTCCAAATTCAGATCATTGGTTTGGAACAGATGATTTAGGAAGAGATTTGTTTATAAGAGTTATTTATGGGGCAAGAATATCTTTAATAATAGGATTTGCAGCCTCTACAATAAATCTTTTAGTTGGAGTTTTATATGGTGGAGTTTCAGGTTACCTTGGTGGCAAGGTTGATAATATAATGATGAGAATTATAGATATTTTATATACTATTCCTCTTACACTTTACGTTATACTTATAATGGTGGTTATTGGCGAGAGTGGGCTAAAAAGTATTTTGATTGCGATTGGTTCAATTTATTGGATTCCTATGGCTAGGATTGTTAGAGGTCAGATGCTTACACTTAAAGAACAAGAATATGTTTTGGCTGCTAAGACTTTGGGTGCTAGTGATTTTAGGATATTATTAAGACATCTTATACCAAATGCAATGGGTCCGATTATAATTACACTTACAATGTCAATACCATCAGCTATTTTTACAGAAGCATTTTTATCATTTATAGGTATAGGGGTTTCTGCTCCGATGGCATCTTGGGGAACCTTAGCAAATGATGCACTTAGTGCGCTTAGAAGTTATCCATATTTATTATTCTTCCCTGCTATGGCAATATCTATAACAATGCTTGCATTTAACTTTTTAGGAGATGGTCTAAGAGATGCATTAGATCCTCGTATGCGTAAATAAGATAATTTTAAGGAGGAAGAAACATGGCTGACAAAATATTAGAAGTTGATAATCTTAGAACCTCTTTCTTTACACATGTGGGAGAAGTAAAAGCTATAAGAGGTGTGAGTTTTCATTTAGATAAAGGAGAGACACTTGGTATTGTTGGAGAGTCTGGAAGTGGAAAATCAGTTACATCGATGTCTGTTATGAGACTTTTACAATCACCAGGAAAAATTGTAGATGGAGAAATTTTTTTTAATGGGGAAAATCTCATTAAGAAAGATGAAAAAGAGATGCAAAAAATAAGAGGAAATGATATATCAATGATATTTCAAGATCCTATGACTTCACTAAATCCAGTATATACTATTGGTAATCAGATAATGGAAGCGATAATAAAACATCAAAAGTTGGATAAAGCAAAAGCTAAAGAAAAGGCAATAGAAATGCTAAAAATAGTTGGTATACCTTCACCAGAAAAGAGAATTGATCAATATCCCCATGAATTTTCTGGCGGAATGAGACAAAGAGCTATGATTGCAATGGCACTTTCTTGTGAGCCGCAGCTTTTAATAGCAGATGAGCCAACAACTGCTCTTGATGTTACAATTCAAGCTCAAATACTTGAACTTATGAAAGATTTAAAAGATAGATTACAAACATCAATTATACTTATAACTCATGATTTGGGAGTTGTTGCAGATGTTTGTAGTAGAATTATTGTTATGTATGGTGGAATAATACTAGAAGAAGGAACTTCAGAAGAAATTTTTTATAATCCAAAGCATCCTTACACATTAGGACTTTTAAAATCAGTTCCAAAACTTACAGATAAAAAGAAAAAGGAAAGACTTATACCTATTCCTGGTTCACCACCAGATTTATTAAAACCACCAATTGGATGTCCTTTTGCAGCTAGATGTGAATATGCAATGAAAATATGTACTCAAAAAATGCCAAAATATACTCAAATATCAAAGACTCAAAGATCATTATGTTGGTTATTGCATGAAGATGCGCCAGTTGTAGAAGAGATAAATGGGAAAGGGGGAAATTAATAATGGCTAAAAAAGATGATATTTTATTAGAAGTCAAAAATTTAAAAAAATATTTTCCCATTAAGAAAGGTTTTTTTGGTGGAAATACTCAGCATGTAAAAGCGGTTGATGATGTTAGTTTTTTTATAAAAAAAGGTGAAACTTTAGGTTTGGTTGGAGAATCAGGTTGTGGAAAATCTACAACAGGTAGAACGATAATAAGACTTTATGAACCTACTTCTGGAGAAATCATATTTAAAGATGCAGAAATAGGTGGACTTAGTCAAAAAGATATGACACCTTTTAGAAAAAAAATTCAAATGATTTTTCAAGATCCATATGCATCTTTAAATTCAAGAATGACAGTAGGAGATATAATTGGAGAACCGTTAGATATTCATAATATAGCAAGTGGAAAAGAAAGAATGGATAGAATCAAATATTTACTTGAAAAAGTTGGATTAAATCAAGGTCATGCGTCTAGATACCCTCATGAATTTTCTGGTGGGCAAAGACAAAGAATAGGTATAGCTAGAGCTTTAGCTGTTGAGCCAGAATTTATAATAGCAGATGAGCCAATATCTGCACTTGATGTTTCTATTCAAGCTCAAGTTGTGAATATGATGGAAGACTTACAAAATGAACTAGGTCTTACTTATTTATTTATAGCACATGATTTGTCTATGGTTAGACATATATCTAATAGAGTTGGTGTTATGTATTTAGGTAAATTAGTAGAAATTGCTGAATGCGATGAACTTTATCAAAAACCACAACATCCATATACAAAGGCTTTATTATCATCAATACCAGTTCCTGATCCGAAAGCTTCTTTAGAACATAGAGAGGTTTTAGAGGGAGATGTTCCTAGTCCACTAAATCCACCTTCTGGATGTAGATTTAGAACAAGATGTAAATATGCTATGAAAAAATGTGCAGAAGTTGAGCCAATATTACTTGAAATATCAAAAGGTCATTTTGCAGCATGCCATTTATTCAACAAATAGATTTATAATAAAATTAAAAAATACGCAATTTAAAGTAAAAATACTTTAAATTGCGTACAAAAGTCTTTGATAGGTAGAAAGAGTTTTTGGAATATTTAAAAAATATATTGATTTTTTATATTTTTTAAATTAAAATATTTTTAAATGTTAAAAAAAATTAATAAATAAAAATTTTTTAATAAATAAAATTTAATGTATTAAAAACATCTATATGGGGTAAAAATTTTATAGCAAGAGTTATTTTAATTTGCTTAAAATTTATTAATAAAAACATAATTAAAATAAGGAGGAATTATTTTGAAAATGAAAAAGCTATTGGCAATATTAATGACAGTATTTTTAATAACAGCTTCTTTAGTTGGTTGCGGTTCTAAAACTGAAGAAGAACAAACTGATTCAGGGGCTAATGAAGTAAAAGAACAAGTTGTAAGACATAATCTTAATTCAGATCCAGAAACAATAGATCCAGCACTTAATGCTGCTGTTGGTGGAGGGACTATAATTCAAAATACTTTTGAAGGTCTTATGAGATTAGATGAGAACAATAAAGCGATATATGGTATAGCAAAAGAATATGAAATATCAGAAGATGGGCTTACATATACATTCCATCTAAGAGATGCTAAATGGTCTGATGGTGAAAAAGTTAAGGCTCAAGATTTTGAATATGCTTGGAAAAGAGCGTTAAATCCAAAGACAGCTGCGGATTATGCTTACATGCTTTATTATATAAAAAATGGAGAAGGGTTTAATGCGAATGAAGTAAGCGAAGATGAAGTTGGAGTAAAGGCGGTAGATGAAAATACATTAGAAGTTGTATTAGAAGCACCTACACCATATTTCTTAGAATTAACGGCATTTCCAACTTATATGCCAATTAGAAAAGATATAATTGATGAATACAAAGATCAGTGGGCTTTAAATCCAGAAACTCATATTTCAAATGGACCATTTAAGGTTACTAAGTGGGCTCACAATGATGTAATGGTTTTAACTAAAAATGAAAATTACTATGATAAAGATAGAGTAAAATTAGATAGAGTTGAATTTTTCTTTATTACTGAACAATCTACATCTTTAACTACTTTTGAAACTAATGGTGTTGATGTACTGGAAGATGTACCAGTATCAGAAATAAAAAGATTAAAAGCAGAAACAGAAGAATTTAAGATATTACCAGAACTTGGAACATATTTTTATGTATTTAATGTAAATAAAAAGCCTATGGATGATGTTAGAGTTAGAAAAGCACTTACTTTAGCAGTTGATAGAAGAGCTTTAGTTGATATAGTAACTCAAGCTGAACAAACTCCTGCAACTGGATTTGTTCCTCCAAATATTTTAATGCCAGATGGTAGAGATTTTAGAGATGTTGGTGGAGATTATTATATAGAAGAAAGAGCAAATATTGAAGAAGCTAAAAAACTCTTAGCTGAAGCTGGATACAAAGATGGTGCAAATTGGCCAGAAGTAACACTTATCTATAATACTTCAGAAAATCATAAAAAAGTTGCAGAAGCAATAGTTGAAATGTGGAAGCAAAATTTAGGTGTAGAAATAACTTTACAAAATCAAGAATGGAAAGTATTCCAAGAAACTAGAGATAGCGGAGACTTTGTTATAGCTAGACATGGTTGGTTAGGAGATTATGTAGATCCTATGACTTTCTTAGATATGTGGATTTCAAACTCAGGAAATAACAATGCTCATTGGAAGAATGCAGAGTTTGATAAGCTTATAAAAGAAGCAAAAAATTCAGTAGATGCAGAAAATAGATATGAAGCTATGTTAAAAGCAGAAGCTCTTATGATGGAAGATTGTATAACGCTTCCTATATACTACTACACTAGACCTGCAATGATTAAAGATAATATAAAAGGAATTAAAAGATCAATATTAGGTTTTTGGTTCTACGATGAAGCTTATGTAGAATAATTAAATATATAAGGGGGAGCTTGAATGCTTATTGCATTATAGCTCTCTTTTTATTTTTTGAAAAAATAATCTTAAATTTATTACGATTTTCTAATTTTTTTTAATTCTTTTGTTATAATAATGTTTATAGAGAATTTAATAAATACGAATTTCGGAGGAGTCTATGCAATTAGGTAAATTAAGTGCTAAACAATTAAATGATTTTATTTTTTCAAAATTAAATATAAAGAATAAAGAGGTTATATTAGGTCCTAAAGTCGGGGAAGATTGTTCTGTATTAGATTTAGGGGATAATTTATGTGTGATGAGTACAGATCCGATAACTGGTGCGAGTAAAGATATTGGGAAATTGGCTATAAATATAAATGTAAATGATATAGCTTCAAATGGAGTTAGACCAATAGGTGTAATGGTTACTTTGTTATTGCCAGAAAATATATTAGAAGAAGAACTTAAAAATATATTAAATTCATTAAGTGAAGAATGCGATAAATTAGGTATAGATATATTAGGTGGCCATACAGAAATAACAAAGGCTGTAAATCAACCTATTATTAATATAACAGCCATTGGCAAAAAAAATAGAGATATTTATTATAAGAAGGAAGAATTAAAAACTGGAGATTTAATACTTATAACAAAGGGAATCGCAATAGAAGGTTGTGGAATAATATTTAATGAAAAGGAAAATGAATTAAAAAATATATTTAGACAGGAAGAGATTGAACAAGGAAAGAAATTGCTTGAAGAAATATCTGTATTAAAAGAAGGGTTAATAGGTGGACAATTAGGTATAAAATATATGCACGATGTAACTGAAGGTGGTATTTTAGGGGCTTTATATGAAGCTTCAAATTCATTGAATAAAGGTTTATTAGTATCAAAAGATAAAATACATATTGAAAATTTAAAACAAAAACTTTGTAAATACTATAATATAGACCCATTAAAATTAATATCAAGTGGTTCTATGCTTGTAATTGCATCTAAGGAAAAAATTAAAAAATATCAAGAAGAATTAAGTGAAATTAATATAAAAACGTATGTAATTGGAGAAGTTATAGATGATTTAGGATTTTATTTTGTGCAAGAAGATAAAAAAATAAAAATAGATGAAGTTTGTAGTGATGAATTGTACAAAGTTGTCTAAAAGGAGGAAATATTAGATGAAAAAATATTTATATATTTTAAATATTTTAATTATATTTGTATTTGGATTAATAAGTAGTTCATCTGCGTATGAAGTAGAAACAAGAGAGTTTATATTTGAAGAAAGATTAGTTAGACTGCCAGTTATAGATGTTAATTTAGACTCGAAGAAATTACAAGGTGATGTGCCTGGTATTATATATAAGGAAAGATCTATGATTCCACTTAGATTTTTATCCGAGGAATTAAATTATAAAATATCATGGGATGAAAAAACTAATTATGTAGTTATAAATACAGGTTCTAAAGAAATTAGGATAAGAAATAAATCAAAAGATGCATATATAAATGGGGAAAAACTTAAATTTTCAAATGATATGTATCCGATTGTTGTAAATGACAGGATAATGGTACCAGTTCAATTTGTTAAGTATTTTGATATTGATTATAGCTGGGATTCGAATACTAGAACAATAAATTTAAAATCAAGAGAAAGAGTATTAGCAAATGCAGCAAATCTAACGAAGTTGGAGCTTGAAAAGAATAATTTAGTTATTAAACTAGATAGAGTTGTTGGATTTAAGGATATTTTATTAAAAGATCCTAAACGTTTAGTTGTTGATTTAGATAATACAGTTTTTAGATTAGATAAAAATAAATATGAAGTAAATGGACGATATATAAAAACAATAAGAGGTTCTCAATTTGAAAATTCACCGATAATATCTAGAATAGTTATAGATTTAAAAGACGACGTTTCATATAGATTTATGTGGATTGATAAGAATCTTTATATTAATTTTTCTAAAGATGGAGAATTAAGTGGCAGTGATATAACTGAAAATCAACAAGAAGACACTAATAATGAAGTAAATGAAAGTTCAAATAATAGTACAGCTGATATATTTGATGGTGATAGTTCTTTAAATCACGAAAATCAAGAAGATATATATATAGAATCAGATAAAAATAAAGATTCAAAAAGTAAGTTAAAATCTTTAGGAGACAATTTAGATGCTTCTTTACTTGGTTTTATATATTATGAAACAGATGAAAAATCATCGTTTGTAATAAAAAATGGTCTTAATTTTAGTTATAAATCATTTTTTTTATCTAACCCTCAAAGAATGGTAATTGATTTTAAAGGAGCTAAATTAGATGTAGTAAATTATATTGAAGAAGAGGTTTCTGGTAGTGAATTTGTAAAATCTTATAGATCCTATTATTATGAAAAAGAGGATAAAACAAGAGTGGTATTGGTACTAAAAGATCATATATTTAGAGAGAGGGTAAAAATTAAACAGGGTGAAGGAAATTTAGTAATATATCAACAAAAAAATAACATAAAGAATGATAAAATTTTATATAATTATTATGGAAAAAATTCAACAGTTAAGATTATAGGATCTTCTTTAAATAAAGATTATAGTAAAAATTATTATGAGTATGAAAAATTATTAAAATTAAAAATACCTAATAAATATATCGACTTAAAAGAGGAAAAATTAGATCTTGACGATAATTTTGTAGATAGATTAGAGGTTGATAATTCGGCTAAATTTGCATATATATATATTTATTTAAAGGATAATACAAAATATGAATTTATAGAAAGTGAAGAAGGTATTGATATAAATTTAAGTCCAAAAGACGATGATGATGGAGAAATTATAATTGCTATAGATGCAGGTCATGGTGGTTATGATAGTGGAGCAATATCACCAATAGATGGAACAAAAGAAAAAGAAATGGCGTTAAAAACTACTTTAAAATTAGAAAAAGCATTAAAAGCTAAGGGATATAAAGTATATTTATTAAGAGATAAAGATTATTATGTAGATCTTTATGAAAGAGCATATAGAGTAAATGAAAAAAAGGCAGATTTATTTATAAGCATTCACTATAATGCGATGGGTAAGAAAAAAAGTGAAATTTCAGGGATTGAAACTTTATTTTATCCTTCTGATAAGATGGAAAATATAGATGAAAACTTTAGAGTTGGTATACCAAATAGAGGAAATAGACAGTTTGCAAAAACTATGCAAAGTGAGCTTATAAAATTTACAAATGCTAAAAATAGAGGAATTGTTGAACGACCAAAACTTATAGTAACAAGGGAGGTTTCTATGCCAGCGGTGCTTGTAGAATGTGGATTTTTAGATAATGAAACAGAACTAAACAAAGTAAAAACAGAGTCTTATCAACAAAAATTAGTAAATGCTATGGTAAGTGGTGTAGAAAAATATTTAAAATCAAGATAATAGCTTTAATTTAACTAATATATTGTGTATAATCGAATATGAAATAACTAATTAAATGAAGTATGTTTACATACTTCATTTTTATATAGAAAGGGATGATTTTTTGAACAGAATAGATAACAGAGCTTGTGATGAATTAAGACAAATAAAAATAACTAAAAACTATACTAAATATGCTGAAGGTTCGGTTTTAATAGAGGTAGGGGAAACAAAAGTATTATGTAATGCATCAATAGAGGAAAAAGTACCACCATTTCTAAAAAACACAGGCAGCGGATGGATAACAGCAGAATATTCTATGCTTCCAAGAGCGACACAAACAAGAAAGATAAGAGAATCTTCAAGAGGGAAGATTGAAGGAAGAACTCAAGAAATTCAAAGACTTATAGGAAGAGCATTAAGATCAGTTATAGACCTTAAAAAATTAGGAGAAAGAACTATTTGGATTGATTGTGATGTTATACAAGCTGATGGAGGAACTAGAACAGCTGCTATAACAGGTGCTTTTATAGCTTTAGCAGATGCTGTTTTAGCATTATATAACCAAAAGAAAATAAAAAAAATGCCTATTAAATCATTTATAGCAGCAACGAGTGTAGGTATATATGAGGGTCAAAAAATTCTTGATTTATGTTATGAGGAAGATTCAAAAGCACAAGTTGATATGAATATAATAATGACGGATAAATTGGAATTTGTAGAACTTCAAGGAACAGCTGAAGGTTTTCCTTTTAAAAGACATGAACTTAATGAACTTATAGATTTGGGGCAAAAAGGAAATCTAGAGCTTATAAACAAGCAAAAAGAAGTTTTAAAAGAACTTTTAGATATATTAAAACCAAAAACAGAAGTTGTAGTGGCAACATCAAATGCACATAAATTATCTGAAATAGGAAAGATATTATCTGATTTTGACGTCAAGATACTTTCTATGAAATCTGTAGGACTTTCAAATTTAGAAATAGTAGAAGATGGAGAAACTTTTGAAGAAAATGCATTTATAAAAGCGAGAGAAGTTGCAAAAAGAACAGGAAAAATAACTATTGCTGATGACTCAGGTCTTTGTGTGGATGCTCTTGGAGGTTCACCAGGAATTTATTCTGCGAGATTTAGTGGAGAAAATGCAAATGATGAAAAAAATAATAATAAACTATTAAAGCTTATGGATATGGTAAAGGGAAAAAATAGAACGGCAAAATTTGTCTCAGCTATAGGTGTTGTTTTCCCAAATGGTGAAGAGTTTAGTGTAAGAGGAGAATGTTTTGGGAAAATAGGCTATGAAAAAGTAGGTAGTAATGGTTTTGGTTATGATCCACTTTTTATAGTTGATGGAATGGACAAAACTTTTGCTCAGTTATCATCAGATGAAAAGAATAAAATTAGTCACAGATCAAAATCTTTAGAAAAAATGAGAGAAGAGTTTAAAAAGAGGTTAAAAAAATAATGAAAATAGGTGTTTTAGGTGATAGTCATAGAAATAAAAAAAATATAGATATGGCATTACAAAAGCTCGTAGATGAAGGTATTGATTTAATCTTTCATACTGGAGATAATTTTATGGATAGCAAATATATAAATGAAAAATACAATATTGACATTATTGCTGTAAAGGGAAATTGTGATTTTGAAAATGTTGAAGAAGATTTAGTCTTTGAAATAGAAGATAAAAAGATTTTTTTAACACATGGTCACAAATATTTGGTTAAATATGGAGTCGGGGAACTTTTTAATAAAGCAAAATATTTAAATTGTGATGTAGTGATATTTGGACACAGTCACATACCTTTTTTGGAAAAGAAAGATAATGTTTATATATTAAATCCTGGTAGTATATCGCTACCAAGAGGTGGTAGTAAAAAATCCTTTGCTATAATAGAAATTTTAGAATCAAAAATTAGTATAGAACACATGATAGTTGATTAAATAAATTAATATGGTGGAATATTGAAATTATTAGAAATTGAATCTTTATAAGGGGGGGACTGTATGTTTTTTTCATACTTATTTATATTTACAGCTAGAAGTTTAGATATGAGTATGGCAACGATAAGAACTATAATGATTGTAAGAGGAAAGAAATTTACAGCAGCGTTCATTGGTTTTTTTGAAATCATACTATATGTTATGGCTATAGGAAAGGTATTATCTAACTTAGATAATATAGGAAATGTAATTGCTTATGCAGCTGGTTTTGCAACGGGGAATTATTTAGGTGTTATATTGGAAGAAAAAATGGCTATTGGAAGTGTTTTATCACAAATAATAACGAAAAAAGATGAAGGAAAATTTTCAATGTATTTAAGAGATAATGATTTTGGAGTTACATCTACTTCTGGTGAAGGAAAAGAAGGAAAAATAAGTATATTGAAAGTAGTATCAACAAGGAAGGAACTTTATAAATTAAATAAATTAATAAATGATTTTGATGAAAATGCATTTACAACAGTCTCTGATATCAGAAATTTAAAAGGTGGATATATAAAAAGAAGTAAGCTTATAAAGAAAAAATGATATAAATACTTATTTAATTCTTGACATTCTATGTTATAATTTAAATGTTGCGAATTAAAATGGTATAATAGTGTATACGAAATAAGTAGGGAGGAAATATAAAATGAGCAAACTTATAAATGTTGAAAATAATGTAGCTAAATTTACTATGAATATTGAAGAAGCAGAATTCAAAGCAGGAGTAGATAAAGCATATAAAAAATTAAGAAAGAAAATAAATATTCCTGGATTTAGAAAAGGGAAGGCTCCTAAGAAAATAATAGAACTTAATTATGGAAAAGAAATATTCTATGATGAAGCTATAAATGAATCATTCCCATCAGTATATAAAAAGTCTATAGAAGCTCTTAATTTAGATCCAGTAGCTCAACCAGCTATAGAAGATGTAAAAGGTTTAGAAGAAGGTAAAGATATAGAACTTACTATATCTGTAGTTGTAAAGCCTGATGTTAAACTAGGAGAATACAAAGGTTTAAAAGTTGAAAAAACAAAAGTAGAAGTAAAAGAAGAGCAAATAAATGCAGAACTACAAAAAATGCAAGAGCAATCTTCTAGATTGGTAACTGTAGAAGATAGAGCTATAAAGACTGATGATATAGCTGTAATAGATTTTGAAGGATTTGTTGATGGTGTGGCTTTTGAAGGTGGAAAAGGTGAAAATCATAATTTGACAATAGGATCAAACTCTTTTATACCAGGATTTGAAGAACAATTAATAGGTAAAAATTCAGGTGAAGAAGTTGAAGTTAATGTAACTTTCCCAGAAGAATACCATGCAGAAAATTTAAAAGGTAAAGAAGCTGTATTTAAGGTTAAGATAAATGAAATTAAATTCAAAGAAATGCCAGAATTAGATGATGAATTTGCTAAAGATGTAAGCGAATTTGATTCATTAGAAGAATTAAAAAATGATATAAAAACTAAATTAGAAGAAGATGCTAAAAAAGCTGAAGAAAAAGAAGATAAAAATAAAGTTATAGATTTAGTTTGCGAAAATGCTGAAGTTGAAATACCAAAAGAAATGGTTGAGACAGAAGTAAATGGAATGTTAAGAGATTTTGATATGCAACTTAGATATCAAGGTCTAGATTTAGATAATTACTTAAAGTTTACAAACTCAACAATAGATGCGTTAAAAGAGCAAATGAGCGAAGATGCATCAAAGAGAGTAAAAACTAATTTAGTATTAGAAGCTATATCTAAAGAAGAAAATGTAGAAGTTAGCGAAAATGATATGGAAGAATATTTAGTTGAGATGTCTAAGATGTACAATATGGAATTAGATAAATTAAAAGAAACTATAAAAGATACTGATAAAGATGGTATGAAAGATAGTCTTCTTATAAGAAAAACTATAGATTTAGTATTTGAATCAGCACAATTATCTTAATAAATATTAATTTATTATAATATAAAAAAGACCACAAGAATATTGTGGTCTTTTAATTTTTTTTATTATAATTGAGTAAAATTTGACTTTTAATTTTTTTCTGTTAAAATATATAAAAAAACATATATATTATTTAAATTATATAATGAAATTTTAAAATTATAATATATATTTAAATAAAAAATTTAGAAATTATATTAAAAATAATTATTTTCTTTAGTTTTTTTAAAATATGTTTTATAATATTAATATAATTGCTTTGGAAAAAATAATATTTAATTGTTTTTTTTAATAGAACTGAAATTTAAATTTAAATAAATAAATTGTAATTTAAATTTAATATAAATCAGTTTCATTTATAAGATAAGTGGTATAAAATCTATAGTGTAGGATAAAATTAAAAATAGTAATATACTTTATAATAATTAAGGATATAGGGAGGGTTTATAATGGCATTAGTACCTGTAGTAGTAGAACAAACTGGAAGAGGAGAGCGTTCTTACGATATATATTCAAGACTTTTGAAGGATAGAATAATATTTTTAGGTGACCAAGTAAATGATACAACTGCATCTTTAATTGTTGCACAAATGTTATTTTTGGAATCTCAAGACCCAGATAAAGATATTTATCTATATATAAATTCTCCAGGAGGTAGCATTACTGCTGGAATGGCGATATATGATACTATGAATTATATAAAACCAGATGTTTCGACTATATGTATAGGGATGGCAGCTTCTATGGGAGCATTTTTATTAAACTCAGGAGCTAAAGGTAAAAGATTTGCATTACCAAACAGCGAAATAATGATACATCAACCATTAGGCGGAACACAAGGTCAGGCAACTGATATAGAAATTCATGCTAGAAGAATTATAAGAATGAAAGAAAAACTAAATAAAATAATGTCAGAAAATACTGGCCAAGAATTAGAGACAATACAAAGAGATACTGAAAGAGATAATTTTATGTCAGCACAGGAAGCTAAAGAATATGGCTTAATAGACGAGATTGTAACGCAAAGATAAGGAGTATTCCTTTTATTTTAGGAAGAGGTGTAGTGATGTCAAGATTTGATGATAAAAAGCATCTAAGATGTTCTTTTTGTGGTAAGAGTCAAGATCAAGTAAAGAGACTTGTAGCAGGTCCAAATGTATATATTTGTGATGAATGTGTTACATTGTGTCAAGAAATTATAAAGGAAGAATTTGAAGATTTAATAGAAAATGAAGTTACAGGTCTTCCTAAACCAAAGGAAATAAAAGATATTTTAGATGATTATGTTATAGGACAAGAAAGTGCTAAAAGAACTTTAGCAGTTGCTGTATATAACCATTATAAGAGAATATATAATCAAAGTAATTCAAAAGATATGGATATTGAATTACAAAAGAGTAATATATTAATGCTTGGACCAACAGGTTCAGGAAAGACTTTATTAGCACAAACTTTAGCAAAGATATTAAATGTTCCATTTGCGATAGCAGATGCAACATCTCTTACTGAAGCTGGTTATGTTGGTGAAGATGTCGAAAATATATTATTAAAGCTTATTCAAGCAGCGGATTATGATATCGAAAAAGCTCAAAAAGGAATAATCTATATAGATGAGATTGATAAGGTTGCTAGAAAATCTGAAAATCCATCCATAACAAGAGATGTTAGTGGTGAAGGTGTTCAGCAGGCTCTTTTAAAAATTATAGAAGGTACAACAGCTAATGTGCCACCTCAAGGTGGGCGAAAACATCCGCATCAAGAGTTTTTACAAATTGATACTACTAATATATTATTTATAGTAGGTGGAGCTTTTGCAGGTATTGAAAAAATAATACAAAAAAGAGTTGGAGAAAAATCAATAGGTTTTGGAGCTAAAATAGAGAGCAAGACAGAAGTTGATTTAGGAAAGATACTAAATGATGTTTCTCCAGAAGATTTGATGAAATTTGGTCTTATACCAGAATTTATAGGTAGAGTACCAGTTGTAGTTACATTAGATTTATTAGATGAAGATGCATTAGTAACTATTTTAACAGAACCTAAAAATGCTATTGCAAAACAATATCATAAATTATTTGAACTTGATAAAGTGGAATTAGAATTTGATAAAGAAGCATTTTTATATGTTGCTAAATTGGCAATAGAGAGAAAGACTGGGGCGAGAGGTCTTAGAAGTATATTAGAAAAAGCGATGATGGATGTTATGTTTGAGATTCCATCTAATGAGAATATAGAAAAGGTAAGAATTACAAAAGATGTAATCGAAAATAATTCAGAACCAATAATAATATACAAAAATAATGAAATAGAAATTGATAAAGAAAAAGAACCATCTGATGAAAGTGCTTAAAAAAAGAGACTGTCTTTAAAAAGGCAGTCTTTTTACTATTATTTCAAAAATACCAAAGAATAAAATTAATTTTATAGGATGAATTTTGAATTTTAAAAGTGAATAAAAAGAGAATAAAATAATAATTATTGATTTAATGTCTATTATTGTTTTTTGCGATACTAAAATAGCAGCAGATAATATAAAGCCAATAGTTATTGGTCTAAGTGATTTGAATAAATTTTTCATTTTAGGATGATCAAAATATTTTTGTAAATATGGAGAAATTAAATTTATAAATATTACAGAAGGTAAAACAATACCTAAAGTAGCTATAATACTTCCATATATTAAATTAACTTTAAAGCCGATAAATGTAGCAGAATTGATAGCTATTGGTCCTGGTGAACTTTGTGATATTGAAAGTAAGTCTAAAAATTGATTATAGTCTATAAATTTATTTTTTAAAATAAGTTCTTTTTCGATAAGTGGAAGCATTGCCATACCACCACCAATACTAAACATTCCAATTTTAAAAAATGAAATAAAAAGTTTAAAAAGTATTAAAATGCTATCCATAACGATGAAATCCCCCCAAGTAAAAGTAATATAATAGGATTTAATTTAAAAAAGAAAACTAAGACAAAAGCAGATAAGAAATATAAATAATTTACTTTTTTCTTTTCTATCCTTTTAAATAAATTAAAAGAACTGTATAATAAAAGAGCGCAAACAACAGGACGAACACCAAATAGGAAATCTTTTACATAACCTCCTAGTGTATCAGTGTTGTAGAGCAATGATATAAAAATTATAGATATGAAAGAAGGAAATAAGACTGCAAATGCAAGTAATAAACTTCCTTTTAATTTATATAATTTATATCCAATTAATAACGATAGATTAATTGCAATTGCACCAGGAAAACTTTGAGCTATAGATATATAATCTAAAAATTCTTCTTTTTTTAAGATTTGTTCATTATCAATAAGTTCTTTTTCTATAAGTGGTATCATTGCATAACCACCACCAAATGTAAAAGCACCTATTTTTAAAAATATGAAAAAAAGTTTAAGCATTGAATCACCTCGAGTATATTATTTTGCTTTTTTAATTAAGAAATAGTCAATTATAATTATATTCATTATAATCAAGTTGAAAAAAAAACAATCTAAATATATAATAATATAGATATTTAGTAAAAATCAATTTAATAAATTATTTTGATTAAATATTAAACAATAGGTGAAATTTTATATAATATATTAAATAAGTGTTTCTTTATCAGATAAAAACAAAAATTTAGAATACATTTTTTAGATTTATATAAATAATATTAAGCAATAAAGGAGATGAAAATATGGAATTTGAAACTAAAAAGTACACTCTCCCAATGATAGCTGCTAAGGGGGGTCCTGTATTTCCCCACATGGTACTTAATTTTGATATAGTAAAAGAAAAGTCTATAAATGCGCTTGAAAAAGCGATGATGGAAGATCAAAAAATACTTGTTGTGGCACAAAAGGATTCAAATATAGAGATTCTTACGGAAGAAGATTTTTATAAAGTAGGAACAGTTTGTAAAATAAATCAAATGGTAAAATTGCCTGGTGAAGGTGTAAGAGCTTTATTAGAAGGAGTAAATAGAGCTAAGCTTGAGTCTATTGAGGATTTGAACTCTTATTTTGAAGCTAATATAGAAGAAGTTATATATAAGGAAAATAATAAAGCTGATTTAGAAGAAAAGGCATTGCTTAGAAAAACGATGGATGCATTTATTGAATATATTAATATGGGAAATAGAATTTCTCCTGAAATAATAACAACATTAGAAGAAATAGATGATTGTAATGTTTTTGGTGATTTATTAATACCATCAATACAATTAAAAGGACATTTTAAACAAGAATATCTTGAAATTATAGATCCAAAAGAGAGACTTGAATCTATATATAAGATGTTACTTGAGGAAATAGAAGTATTAAAAATCGAAAGAAAAATAAGTATAAGAATTCGTAAAGAAATGAATAGGGTTCAAAAGGAATATTACTTAAGAGAACAATTAAAAGCGATAAGAAAAGAACTTGGTGAGGATTTTGACCAAAACAGCGAAATTGATGAATTTAGAAAAAAATTAAAGAAATTAAAAATAAAGAAATCAATAAAAGAAAAAATAGATAAAGAGTTAAATAGATTATCAAGATTAAATCCATCTACATCAGAATCAGGTGTTATAAGAAACTATATAGATAATTTCTTTTCGCTTCCATGGAATAAGGAAAGTAAAGATAATATAGATGTAAAGAAGACTAAAAAAATACTTGATGAAGAACATTATGGAATAGATAAGGTAAAAGAAAGAATAATAGAGTATTTAGCAGTTAAAAAACTTTCAAAATCAATGAAAGGCCCTATTATTTGTCTGGTTGGACCTCCTGGTGTAGGAAAGACCTCTATAGCTTCGTCAATCGCAAAATCTTTAAATAGGGAATTTGTAAGAATATCTTTAGGTGGAGTAAGGGATGAATCTGAGATAAGGGGACATAGAAGAACGTATGTTGGAGCAATGCCTGGAAGAATAATAAATGCACTAAAGCAAGCAAAGGTAAAAAATCCAGTTATATTATTTGACGAAATAGATAAAATGGCCTCAGATTTTAAAGGAGATCCAGCAGCTGCTATGTTAGAGGTTTTAGATCCAGAGCAAAATAGTACATTTTTAGATCATTATATGGAAATTGAATTTGATTTATCAAAAGTATTATTTTTAACAACTGCAAATAGTTTATCAACAATACCAAGACCTTTAAGAGATAGAATGGAAATCATAGAAGTGTCTGGTTATACAGACATAGAAAAACTTCAAATTTCTAAAAGATATTTACTTAAGAAACAAGAAAAAGAAAATGGTCTTTTAGATGGTTTTATAAAAATATCAGATAATACTCTTTTAGATATTATAAATAAATATACAAGAGAATCTGGTGTAAGAGAATTAGAAAGAGTTATGGGGAAAATTTGTAGAAAAGCTGCAAAAAAATTAGTAGATAATGACAAATTGAATTCTATAAGAATAACGAAATCTAATGTAGAAAAATATCTTGGTAAGCAGATTTATAAATATGAAAAAATAAATGAAAAAGCAGAAATAGGTATAGTAAGAGGTTTGGCTTGGACTCCTGTTGGAGGGGATACATTATCTATAGAAGTTAATTTGATGAAAGGTAGTGGAAAAATTCAGTTAACAGGTAAATTAGGTGATGTAATGAAAGAATCAGCTAAAGCGGGAATATCTTATATAAGATCGAGAATTGATGAATTTGAAATTGATAAAGATTTTCATAAAAATTTAGACATTCATATTCATATTCCTGAAGGTGCAGTACCAAAAGATGGCCCTTCTGCTGGTATTACTATGGCAACAGCACTTATATCTGCTCTTTGTAATAAACCTGTAAGAAGAGATGTTGCAATGACTGGTGAAATAACTCTTAGAGGAAGAGTCCTTCCTATTGGTGGACTTAAAGAAAAGGTATTAGCAGCAAATAGAGCTGGGATTAAAAAAGTGCTTCTTCCTATAGAAAATGAAAAGGATATAGATGATATACCTGCTTCTGTTAAGAAGAATATAGAACTTGTGCCTGTATCTCATATGGATGAAGTTTTGAAGCATGCACTTGTTGAGGAGGAAGAAAATGAAAATAAGAAAGCTTAGTATGGATTTAAGTGCGGTGAATGAAAGTCAATATCCAGTTGATGGATTACCTGAAATTGCATTAGCTGGTAGATCCAATGTTGGAAAATCTTCACTTATAAATTCATTATTGAATAGAAAGAAATTTGCAAGGGTTAGTCAAAATCCTGGGAAAACTAGAACTATAAATTTTTATACAATAAATGAAGAATTTTTCTTAGTTGACTTACCTGGTTATGGATATGCAAAAGTATCTAAACAGGAAAGAGCATCTTGGGGAAGTATAATGGAAAAATATTTGCAAAATAGAAATCCTCTTTGTGCAATTATGTTACTTGTAGATATAAGACATGAACCAAAAGAAGATGATAAAATCATGTATGACTGGATTAAGCATTTTGGTTATAAATGTGTAATTATTGCTACAAAAGCAGATAAGATTTCAAGAGGAAAATATCAAAAGCATTTTAAAATGATTAGAACAAAATTGGACTTAAAAGACGAAGTTATTATACCTATATCTTCTTTAAAAAAGACTGGTATAGAAGAAACTTGGGAAGAAATAGTTAAATCATTTAATGAACATGGCTATGAAATTGAAAATGATTAGTGTTATTTATTAAATATATATTGATTTTTTATAAATCTAACTAAAGAATCTTAAAATAAAATTTTTTAAGATTCTTTTTTTGAATTTATTGTATAAAAAAAAATTGAATGATAAAATAAATTTAGGTTTAAAAATTAATTATAAAAAGGACGGGGATTCATATGTTTATACAAAGTTCTAATATAATAGTAGCAATATTGATACTTGTAATACCTGTGATTTTATCATATGCTTTTATAAGGTATTTAAGAACAAAACCTTCGAAAGATAAAGATTTAGAACATAGAATATTGCTTTTGGAAAATAGGGTAAAAGAATTGGAAGAGTATATAAATAATTCAGATTTTTAGATGGTGGGGTCCTATGAAAAAAGATAAATTTATTATATTTTTTATGGTTTTTATAGTTTCTATGCTTATAATGCTTCAAGATAAATATAATTATAATCAAAGCATGGAGTTAAATTTTTTAGATAAAGAACTTTTATCTGAAGTTAAAAATTTTAGAAAAGAAAATGAAAATTTAGAAAAATTAATAGAAGAAAAGAAAAGAGAATTGGAACAAGAAGAAAATAATACAGTTAAAAATAGAGAATTATTAGAGGAATTAAGAAATCAAACGAACAATTTAAAAATAGTCCTGAGCTATATAAAAATGCAAGGTGAAGGTATTATTTTGAAAATTGATTCAAAAAAAGATGAAAATATAAGTAGTATAATGGAAGAACGTGGAGTGTTATTAAAATTAATTAATCAAGCTAAATTACATGGAGGGGAGGCTATATCTATAAATGATTTAAGGATAGGGCCATATTCTGAAATTGTAAAAGCAGGAAGTCATATAAATGTAAATTCAAAACCAGTAGAACAACCTTATGAAATAAAAATAATAGGTAGTGGAAAGAATTTATCAAGATATATAAATTATAATAATTTGATTATTGGTGATTTGAAAAATATGTATGACTTAGATGTTAGTATAAAATTAAGTTCAAATATAATTATACCAAAACTTGTAGATGTAAAAGATTTAAATTATATAGAAGAGTAAGGATGTGTGAGCAATATGAGTTACAAAGGAATTGAAGATATAAGTTTATATAATAATTATCATATTTTTAGAGTTTATGATTTTTGTGATGATGTTGTCCTTGGAAAAAATGAAAAATTTATTTTAAAAGTGCTTGTAAATGAAGTAAAAGAAGAGTTTAGACAAAGAATTAAACAGGATTTTATAATAACTTGTTTTTGTGAGGAATTAGAAGAAAACCATGAGCCAAAAATAAAAGATATAGAAAGTTTTTTAGAGGATGAAATTTTATATGAGTATAAAGACTATTCTTTAGATATCATAATTTAGAAATTGAAAGGAAATTTATATGTTAAGAATAAGCAATTTAAAATTAAATATAAATGAAGAAAAATCTTCATTAGAAGAAAAGATAATAAAGAAATTAAAAATAAGAAAAGATGAGATTATAGAATATAGCATATATAAAGAATCCATTGATGCTAGAAAAAATGATATTAATTTTATATATACAATAGATGTAAAGTTAAGAAATGAAAAGAAAATATTATCAAATAAAAAAATAAAAGATGTTAAAGAGTCTTTAAAATATGAATATGAAGATGTTAAAGCTGGGAATGAAAATTTAGAAAATAGACCTGTAATTGTTGGGTTTGGTCCTGCTGGTTTATTTTGTGCTCTGATGCTTTCTTATAGAGGATATAAACCTATAGTATTAGAACAAGGTGAAGATGTTGATAATAGATCTAAAACTGTAGAAAAATTTTTAAAAGAAGGTAAGTTAAATGAATATTCAAATGTTCAATTTGGAGAAGGTGGTGCAGGGACTTTTTCAGATGGAAAATTAACAAGTAGATCAAAAGATAAAAGAGTGTTAAAAGTTTTGCAAGAATTTGTGAAAGGCAATGCGCCTAAGGAAATTTTATACAAGGCAAAACCTCATATAGGCACGGATATTTTAAAAAATGTTGTAAAAAATATAAGAAAAACAATAATAGATAATGGTGGACAAATAATTTTTAATTCCAAAGTTAAGGATTTTAAAATAGAAGATAATAAAATAAAAGGTGTTTATTATAATGATGAATTTATAAAAACTAACACAGTAGTTTTGGCAACTGGTCATAGTTGCAGAGATATTTATAAAAAACTTTATGAAAGAAATTTCGAGTTAATTCAAAAACCTTTTGCAATTGGTCTTAGAATAGAACATCCACAAATTTTAATAAATAAATCTCAATACAAAGAATATTTTGATAATAAAAACTTATCATCTGCAGAATATCATCTAACTTATAAAACTAAAGATGAAAAAAGGTCGGTGTATACATTTTGTATGTGCCCAGGTGGAGTTGTTATAAATTCAACATCATCAAAAGAAAGATTAGTTGTAAATGGGATGAGTGAACACAAACGAGATAAAGAAAATGCAAACAGTGCATTACTTGTTAATATAAAACCAAGTGATTTTAGTTCAACAAATCCTCTTTCTGGAATTGATTTTCAAGAAGAATTTGAAAAAAAAGCATTTGTACTTGGGGGCAGTAATTATAATGTTCCGGTTCAAAGAGTTAAAGATTTTATAAATGGAGTAAAATCAGAAAAAATAGGAAGTATAAAACCAACAGTAACACCAGATTATACATTAACAAATTTAAAAGAGTGTTTGCCAGATTTTGTTTATGAAGCCTTAAAAGAAGGTATTATAAATTTAGATACTAAATTAAAAGGTTTTGCATTAGAAGATGCTATACTTACAGGAGTTGAAACTAGAAGTTCTTCTCCAATTAGAATAAAAAGATCTGCTGAAAGCTTAGAATCTACTAATATTAAGAATTTCTATCCTTGTGGGGAAGGAGCTGGATATTCTGGAGGGATAATATCATCTGCAATAGATGGAATTAAAATAGCAGAAAAAATAATATCTAAATACAAACCAATTGATTAAAATAAAATCAAGATAATAATTAAAATTAGTTTTAATTATTAAGTTTTTTAATGAATATTAATAAATTTAACATTAACTTAACATAAAGATATATTTTTTTTGTTAGAATTTTAATTGCCGTAAAAAATAATGCTTAAGGAGGATATAATGGCTTTAGAAATTACGTTTGGAGTATTAGGTGGTTTAGGTCTTTTCTTATATGGAATGAATCTTATGGGAAGTGGACTTCAAAAATCGGCTGGTTCGAAATTAAAACAAATTATAGAATTATTAACTAGTAATAAATACATGGGTGTTCTAGTAGGAACATTTGTAACAGCAATAATACAAAGTAGTAGTGCAACAACAGTTATGGTTGTTGGTTTTGTTAATGCAGGAATAATGCAACTTAGTCAGGCTATAGGTGTTATAATGGGAGCTAATGTAGGAACTACTATAACAGCACAGCTTGTATCCTTTAAACTCACTGATTTTGCTCCTGTAGCAGTTGGTATAGGTATGATAATTTATTTATTTAATTCAAAAGAAAAGAATAAACAGATGGCTGAAATTTTAATTGGTTTTGGTATCTTATTTATAGGTATGGATTTTTTAAAGGATGCAGTACATCCTCTTAGAGAAATAGAAGCATTTAAAGATATGTTAGCAAGTTTTTCTCATAATCCGATACTTGGAATACTTATGGGATTTGGTCTTACAGTTACAGTTCAAAGTAGTAGTGCTTCTATGGGTATATTGTTGGCATTAGCATCAACTGGTATGATAACTATTGAAGCAGCATTACCTATCTTATATGGAGAAAATATAGGGACATGTACAACAGCATTACTTTCAAGTATAGGTGCTACGAAAAATGCAAAAAGAGCAGCAACAATGCATCTTATATTTAATATAATAGGAACTTTAATGTTTGCGCTTGTTTTAAATATACCAATAAGACATATAGTTTTACAGTTGAACCCAGATGATGTAGCTAGACAAATAGCAAATGCACATACATTATTTAATGTTTTAAATGTTATAATCCAAATACCTCTTTCAGGTTTTATTGTTAAATTAGCACTTAAGCTGATTCCTGAAACTAAGGATGAATTATTGGTAGAGCATAAAAATACAAAATACCTTGATGAAAGAATTCTTGAAACACCATCAATTGCAATAGTAAGTGTTATAAAGGAATGTCTTCATATGGGGAAAGAAACAAAAATATCATTGAAAATGTCACTTGACTCTTTTATAAATTTAGAAAAGAAAGATATTCAAGAAATATTTAAAAGAGAAAAGCAAATAAATCTTATGGAAAAAGAAATTGTCGATTATTTAGTTAAGCTTTCTAAAAGAGAAGTTTCTGCATCCAATAGAGAACTTATAGATGGATTATTTTCAACTGTAAATGATATAGAAAGAGTTGCAGATCATGCTGAAAATATAGCAGAACTTGCAAATGTATTTATAGAAAGAAAATTATCAATGTCAGAAGATGCAAAACAAGATTTAATTGATATGATTGATAGAGTAATAAAAGCATATAGTTCATCTTTAAAGGCTATGAGACTTGGAAATAAAGATTTAGCATTTAAAGTTATAAGCATGGAAGAACAAATAGATCATATGGAAAAATCATGTAGAATGAATCATATATATAGATTAAATCAAAATCAATGTAGTACAGAATCAGGAATCTTATATCTGGATTTACTTAGTAATTTAGAAAGAATAGGAGATCATGCATCAAATATTGCAAGAGCAGTTATTGATGTTCAAAATATGCAATCTTTATAATGATTTAAGATAAAAGGATTATCTAAGCTTAGCTAAGCTTAGATAATCCTTTTTTAAAAGATAAAAAAAGTTTTATGAAATTAAAAAAGCTTTATAGACAATTTCTTTAGTTTATATATTTTTTTGTATATTTTTAATATAAATAATATACAAAAAAATATGAATAAAAAAAATCAATTATATTTAAAAAAGATTTTTTTTATTCATAAAATTAAATATTATTAAATTAATAAACATATAAATACAAAATATTTAATTGTTACAAAAAGTTAAAAAATTTATATGAAATATAGATTGAAAAGGTTTTTTTTAAATGCTAATATCTACTTGTCAGGAATTATTTAAAATTTTCTGTCAAATAAATATTGGGGGGTTTTATATGTCTGTTGCAGTTAAAAAACAAGACAAACAAATAGCAAAAAAGCATCCAAAAGGTATGTGGCTAATTTGTTTTATACAAGCTTGGGAAAGATTTAGTTATTATGGAATGAGAGCTTTTTTAATTTTATATCTAACTACAGAACTTTTAAGAGGTGGTCTTGGGATAGATAGAGCTCAAGCTTCTTTAATTTATGGTTATTTTACAGGTTTTGTTTACTTTACACCAGTTATAGGTGGATGGTTAGCTGATAAATTTTTAGGTAAAAAGAATTCGATTATAATAGGTGGATTTTTAATAGCAATTTCGCAATTTTTAATATTTATGGGAACTAGTACAACAATGTTTTACATCGGACTATTTATACTTATATTAGGTAATGGTTTCTTTAAACCAAATGTATCATCTCTAGTTGGAGATTTATATGATAAAGAAGATCCAAGAAGAGATGCGGCTTATACACTTTTATATATGTCTGTAAATTTAGGAGCGTTCATAGGACCACTTTTAACAGGTTATGCTACCGAAGTTATGTTTGCACAAAGAACTGGCTCAGAAATAACTTACTATGGATTTAAACATGGATTTTTAATTGCTGGTATAGCTATGGTTATTGGACAAATTGGTTTTATGTTATTATATGAAAAATATTTAGGAAATATAGAAACTTCTTCAACTAATAATTCTACAAATACTGTTTCACAAGCAGATAAAAATAGACCTTTAACAAAAAAAGAAAAAGATAGAACTGTGGTAATATTTATATTAACGGCGTTTGTTGTATTTTTCTGGGCTGGTTTTGAACAAGCAGGAAGTTCATTTACAATATACACAAGTGAGTATATACAAAGAGATACTGGTAGCTTTATAATTCCAGTAAGTTGGTTCCAATCATTAAATCCAATATTCTGTGTAATATTAGGGCCTATAATGGGAGCTTTATGGTTAAAATTAGCTAAAAGAGAAAAAGGTGATTTTAATATACCAACTAAAATGGCTATGGGTATAATAATACTTGGTTTTGGTTATATGTTTATGGTTGGAGCTGTAATGCAAAGAGGAGGATCTGAAGATCCTACTGTAAAAGCACATATGATGTGGCTTATAATGACTTATTTCTTCCATACTGTTGGAGAAATGTGTTTATCTCCAATTGGATTATCTATGGTTAGTAAATTAGCACCAGTTAAATTAGCATCTTTATTAATGGGTGTTTGGTTGATGAGTAGTTTCTTTGCAAGTATAATTGCAGGATACTTAGCTTCATATGTTGAAGTTTTAGGTCATATGCAAATATTCTCAGGAATAGGTGTTGCTTGTATAACTTTAGGTTTAATATTATTATCTATAAACAAAAAGCTAGAAAAGATGATGGCTTAAATAAAATAAAAAAATCGCATTTAATGCGATTTTTTTTATTTTGTTTGGAGTATAAATAAATATATATGTTAAAAATAGATTTAGCTCTATTATTTTTATAAAACAGGCGGTGATTAGTGTGAAATTTAAAAATATAAATATAAGTATATGTCAGCTAGAAGTATTAGATGATAAAGATTTAAATTTACAAAAGGCTAAAAAATATATAGTTAAATCAGCAAAGGAAGGCGCTAATATAGTGGTATTACCAGCTATGTTTAATTGTCCTTATAGAACTTCAAAATTTAGGATTTTTGCAGAAGAAGAATCAAATAGTAAGACAATAGATATAATTAGTAATTTAGCAAAAGAAAATAAAGTATATATTGTTGCAGGGTCAATACCTGAAAAGGAAGGAGATAAATATTATAATACATCATATGTTTTTGACGAAGAGGGACATACAATAGCAAAACATAGAAAGATACATCTTTATGATGTGGATATAAAAAATAAATTGAAAATTAAAGAATCGGATGTATTTTCTCCTGGTCAAAATATAACAGTTTTTGATACTAAGTATGGGAAAATTGGTCTTTTAATATCATATGATATAAGATTTCCTGAAATGTTTAGAATTATGGCTGATATGGGAGCTGATATTATAATAGTTCCATCTGCATTTAATGAAGAGACAGGAAAAAAACATTGGGATAATTTAATAAAAGTTAGAAGTATGGATAATCAAGTATTTGTAGTGGCTGTGAGTCCTGCAAGAAAAAAAGATGAAAAATATATTGTATATGGGCATAGCAAAATAGTCGATCCTTATGGTAAAATACTTTGTGAGCTTGATGAAAATGAGGGTATAAAAACTTGTAGTGTAAATATGGAGTATTTAAGTGAGTTAAGAAGAGAGTTTCCGCTTTTAGAGCATAGGAGATTGGATTTATACAATGTTGTAAAAAAAGATTTATAATAGGAGGAATTTTTTAATGAGCTTAAAATTGGATTATTCAAAAATTGGAAGTTTTGTATCGCAGGAAGAAATAAATGCAATGGGTGAATATGTAAAAGTAGCCCATAATATGTTGCATGATAAGACTGGTTTGGGAAATGATTTTTTAGGTTGGGTTGATTTACCTTTAAATTATGATAAATCTGAATTTGAAAGAATAAAACAAGCAGCAAAAAAAATAAAAAGCCATTCTAAAATACTTATAGTTATAGGTATTGGAGGATCATATCTTGGTGCAAAAGCTGCAATAGATATGCTTACACATTCATTTAAAAATTATATGGATGATGGAGTCAAAGTATTTTTTGCAGGAAATAGTATCTCATCAACATATTTAATGGATTTAATAGAATTAGTAAAAGATAAAGATTTTAGTGTGAATGTTATATCTAAATCAGGAACTACTACGGAACCTGCTATTGCTTTTAGAGTATTTAAAAAGATTTTAGAAGATAAATATGGAAAAAGTGGAGCTAAGGATAGAATATTTGCTACAACTGATAGTCAAAAAGGTGCATTAAAAGAATTAGCAACAAAAGAAGGGTATGAAACTTTTGTAATACCAGATGATGTTGGGGGAAGATTCTCTGTTTTGACACCAGTTGGACTTCTGCCTATGGCTGCTGCTGATATTGATATAGATGCAGTTATGTCTGGTGCAAATCTAGGAAGAGAAAAATATTCAAAAATAAATTTAAATGATAATGATGCCTATTTATATGCAGTAATAAGAAATATTTTGCATAGAAAAGGAAAAGATATAGAAATACTTGTAAACTATGAGCCGAAATTACAATATATATCTGAATGGTGGAAACAATTATATGGAGAGAGTGAAGGAAAAGATTTAAAAGGAATTTACCCTTCTTCAGTTAATTTTTCTGCGGATTTACATTCTATGGGTCAATATATTCAAGATGGAAAGAGACATATATTTGAAACTGTTTTAAAAGTTAAAAATCCAATAAAAGATATCAAAATAGAGGAAGATGATGCAAATTTAGATAATCTAAATTATCTAAAAGGAAGAACTGTTGATTTTGTAAATCAAAAAGCTTTTTTAGGAACTTTACTTGCACATACAGATGGAAATGTTCCGAATATGATATTAGAGATAGAAAAAATGGATGAAATTAATTTTGGGGAGCTTGTTTATTTCTTTGAAAAAGCTTGTGGAATTAGTGGTTATTTATTAGGGGTTAATCCATTTAATCAACCTGGAGTGGAAGCATATAAGAAAAATATGTTTGCATTACTTGGAAAACCTGGATTTGAAGATTTGAAAGAAGAATTAGAAAATAGATTATAAAAAATAATTATTAGATTTTTTAATTATTTTAAAAATAATAAAAATAATTAATGCGCTTGTAAATTAGATAAGCAAAAGTTTATCTTCTTTATAGGCGTTTTTTATTTATTTTAATAAAAATAAAATTATATGGTTAGTTTGTTTTTAATTAAAAATATGTGGGTAAAAATAAAATATAATTTATAAAAGGAGGTTTTTTTATGGAATTAAATAGAGTTTTAGTACCTCTTGATGGGTCGAAGGAAAGCGAAAAATCTCTTGAATATGCAATCAAATTAGGGATTAAATTTGGTTGTGAAATTCTTTTGTTAAATGTTGTAGAAGTTTATAGAGGAACATCGATTTATTCTAATTATGAATATGTTTATAATAAAGATTATGAAATTTTTAGAGACTATTCTAAGGAGATTTTAGAAAAAGCAAAGGAAAAAACTAAAGATTTGAAAGTAAGAACAGTTTCTTCTGTTGGACATCCAGCTGAAGAGATAATAAGTAAAGCAATTGAAGAAGATGTTGATCTTATTATAATGGCTACTCATGGTATGGGTGGTCTTAAGAGATTTTTAATCGGTTCAGTTACTAATAATGTTGTTCATCATTCAAAAGTGCCAGTTTTGGTATTACCTCACAAGGATAATGAGTAAACTGTTAAAAATCGTTTATAATTCTTGACAGTCAAAGTTAGAGATGATAATATTTTATCTATAAATAGGAAAAAATAACTATTTATAAATAGTAAAATTAAATCTAAAATATATATATATTTTAGATTTAATTTTGTGTGTATAAAAAAAGAAAAGTGGTGGTAATTTTGAATAAGAAAATATTAAATTCAAAAAAGGAATTAATTGAACAAAAGCGGATGGAACTAAATAGATATTTAGAATATCCGCAAATATTTGAAAAAGAAATTCATGAGCTGAGTAGAGAAATGGATGTCCTTATAAGTGAATATATGATAAATGAAGACTAAGAAAAAACCGTATAAATGGTTTTTTTTTATTTTTATAGATTTTTTTTTATTTAAATATAGATATATGGATATATATACTATTGTAAAAATAAATTTTAAATTAAACATTATTTAAAATTGTAATTTAGGAGGTGGCTTTATGTCAGATGATATAAATAAAGATCCTATGCTCGAGATGTACTTATTTGAAAGCAATAAATTGATTGCAGAATTAGAAGAAATGATATTAGAAATTGAAAAAGGAGCTTCTATAGAGGAGTACATGGAGGCAATATTTAGAATTATGCATACAATAAAAGGTAATTCAAACATGATGTTGTTTGAAAACTTAGCAGAAGTAGCTCATTCAGTTGAAGATTTGTTTTTTTATTTAAGAGAGGAAAAGCCAAAAAATTATAATATTGATGCTATTATAGATATTGTTTTAAAAAGTGTTGATTTTATAAAGAATGAAATGGAAAAATTAGAGGCTGGGGAAAAAGCAGATGCTGAGTCTAAATATATAAAATCAGATATAGATGATTTTTTAGGTTCTTTGAAATTTGTAAATCCTGAAACTAGTGATAAAAAGGTAGAAGAAGGCAGCTCTAAGTTCTATATAGCACCAGATAAAGAAGTTGAAAATACAGTTAAGAACGAAAATCTTAAAAAATATTCTACTGTTTTATTTTTCGAAGAAGAATGCGAAATGGAGAATGTAAGAGCGTTTGGTGTGGCACATAATCTAAAAGACTTGGCAGAAAATATAACATATGAACCTAGTGATATTATAGAAAATGAAGAATCTATTAAAATTTTAAAGACAGAAGGTTTTTTGATTAGATTTGAAAGTGATAAGAAAATAGAGGATTTGAAATTATTTTTTGATACAAGACCATTTGTGGAGAGGTTTACATTAGAAGAAGTTGTAGAAAAGGAAGCGGAATTAGCGGAAAATTCAGAAGATGTAGAAAATAAAAAGATAGATAAAAAGACTAAAAAACCTTCAAATAAAGCAAAATTCATAAGTGTTTCAGTAGGGAAATTGGATAAACTAATGGATTTTATGGGAGAACTTGTTGTATCTGAAGCGATGGTGAGTCAAAATCCAGATGTAAAAGATTTGGATTTGGAAAATTTCAACAAAGCGGTGAGGCAACATAGAAAGATAATTAAAGATTTACAAGATATAGTGATGTCTATAAGAATGGTCCCACTTTCTATGACTTTTAATAAAATGAATAGACTGGTAAGAGATGTAAGTAAAAAATTAAATAAGGAAATAGAATTAAAAATAATAGGAGAACATACAGAGGTTGATAAAAATATTATAGAAAGAATTTCTGACCCGTTAGTTCATATAATTAGAAATTCAATTGATCATGGGATTGAAAGTACAAAAGAAAGAGAAGATAAAGGTAAGAATAAGACGGGCACGATAGTTTTAGAAGCTAAAAATTCTGGTAGTGATGTGTGGATAATAATAAAAGATGATGGAAAAGGTCTTGATAAAGAGAAGATACTAAAAAAGGCTTTGCAAAATAATATATTAGAAAAACCAATTGATGAATACACGGACAAAGAGGCGTATTCTTTAATATTTAATTCAGGACTTTCTACGAAAGATAAAGTAACAGATTTATCTGGTAGAGGTGTTGGGATGGATATTGTTAAAAATAATATAGATGAAGTTGGTGGAAGTATACATGTTGATAGTCAAAAGGATAAGGGAACAGAAATAGCACTTAAGATACCACTAACATTAGCTATTATAGATGGAATGACTATAAAAGTCGGAAATTCTCACTTTACAATACCTATAACATCTATAAAAGAATCCTTTAGCGTAGAAGCAAAAAATATAATAGAAGATGAATATGAAAGAGAAATGATACTTATAAGGGGAGAATGCCACAGACTTATAAGATTACATGAAATCTATAATATAGATACAAAATGTAAAGAATTTGAAGATGGGATTGTTATTATGGTTGAAAATGACAACGATAAAATTTGTTTATTTGCAGATTCCATAGAAGGAGAACAACAAGTTGTACTAAAAAATATGTCAAAATTCCTTAAAAAAGTTCAAGGTGTTTCAGGATGTGCTCTATTAGGGGATGGAAAAATCAGTTTGGTTGTTGACCCAGATGAATTTATAGGATGATGAGGATGTGTTTTTATGGAGTTAGATAAAAAATTAGATGATTTCACAAAAGAATCTTATCTAAAAAAACAAGAAGAAAAAAAGGAAGAGAAAAAACAAAGCTTAAAAGTAGTTACCGAAGATGATAATAAGGATAAATATTTAAATTTTACTATAGATAATAGTGATTATGCTATTTTTATAGGTTTCGTATCTGAAATAGTTGGAATGTTACCAATAACAGAGGTTCCAAATCAAGAAGAATTTATAAGAGGGGTTGTAAATTTAAGAGGTCAAATAAAGCCTGTTATGGACGTAAGGAAGAAATTTAATAAGTCGGATGTAGAATATGATGATAGAGCATGTATTATAATTGTCGATATTGAAGATTTTTCAGTTGGACTTATAGTAGATACAGTAAAAGAAGTTCTTTTGATATCTGAATCGGAAATAGCTGTTCCGCCAGAATTTAAAAAAGATATAGTGGATACTTATGTGAGTGGAATAGGACAGATAAAGGATGAAACTAAGATAATATTAGATTGTAAAAAACTTATTATGGGGTAGTTAAATTAAAGTTTATGAGGTGGTTAAATAAATTTTTTTATTAGGGAGGATAATCATATATGAAGAATTTAAGAAATATAAAGATTAGAACTAAATTATTTATGGCGTTTTTAATATTAGTTATATTAATAGGAGCAATAGGATATATATCAGTAAATGGAGTGAAAAAAATTACAAATAAAAGCCTAGAAGTCAATGAAAAGATTCAATTTGTTGCTGATGCTGGAGATTTAACGATAAATTATCAAAGAATAAGAATCAATGTATTAAAGATAATTTTTGATCAAAATAGAGAAAATGTAGAAAATTATGTTGCGAAAATAGATGAATATATAAATAATATGAATCCTATATTAGATAAAAGAGAGACTTCTACCGATGAGGGAGTTAGAGAAAATTATTCAAAAATCTATGAATTACTGCTTCAATATAGAGATATAAGACTTGAAATTATGGCAGATATAGATGCTGGAGTTGACCGTGACGTTGCTTTTGAAAAATTTAATACAATTGGTTTTGAAGTTTCTAATGCCATAAACCAAGTTATTTTTGATGTGTATGCGCAGGAAGTAAAGGAAGCGAATAGATTATCAAGTGAGGGGATGGATATTGCAAGTAATTTGATGAGTTTTGTAACAAGTATAATTATTGCAGCAGTAATAATAGCTATAGTACTTGCATATTTTATAATAAATTCTATTTCAAAACCTATAAATAATTTGGTAAAGGTATCTGATAAAATTGCTAAGGGGGATATGAGTGATAATATTAAGCCACAAGGTAATGATGAGATTACAAATTTAGAAAAGAGTTTTTCAGATATGATTTATAATATAAATGAAAAAACAGAAGCTATAAAAGAATTGGCAAAAGGGAATATAGATATACAGGTAGAAGAAAAATCAGATAAGGATAATTTAGCAATTGGAATAAACTTGATGACAGAAACTATAAATGAAATAAAAACAACGGTATTAAGTTTAATAGACGATGTTAGAAATGGAGATTTTTCAAAAAGAGGAGATGCACATAGCTTTGATGGTGCATGGAAAGATATTATAGAGAATATAAATGATTTGATTGAGGCTTTTGCAAAACCACTTAATTTTTCTTCTGATTATATAATAAAACTTGCTAAAGGAATGGATGTAGATGAAATAGATGAAGATTATAAAGGTGATTTTAATATTATAATGAATAGTTTATCAGATATAGCAAGAGCTTTATCTAAATTAAAATCAGAAATTAGGGATTTAGTTGATAAGGCTATTGAAGGTAAGTTAGATTATAGAGGTAATACACAAGGTTTAGAAGGTGGATTTAGAGATATTATAAATGGTATAAATAAGACTTTAGATGCAGTAATAATGCCTGTTAAGGAAGCAGCAACTGTTTTAGAACAGGTTTCTGAAGGTAATTTAGATACTAAAGTAGTAGGAGATTATAAAGGTGATCATGCTCTTATTAAAAATGCACTTAATCAAACAATTGAGAATGTAAATACGTATATTAAAGACATATCACATGTATTAAGAGAAATCTCAAATAGTAATCTGGATATAGAAGTAAATAGAGAATATAAAGGTGATTTTGTTGAAATTAAAAAATCATTAAATCTAATTATAGATTCATTTAATAGTGTATTAGCAGAACTATTGCTTGCTTCAGATGAAGTTTCTGCGGGTTCAAATCAAATAGCATCTTCTTCTCAGAATTTATCACAATCATCAACTGAACAAGCAAGTGCTATAGAAGAAATAACAGCTTCAATAGAAGAAGTAGCAGAGCAAACAAAGAGAAATGCGTCAAATGCAAATAAGGCAAATGAACTTTCTGATGGAGTTTCTAAAAAAGCATTAGAGGGAGATAAGAGCATGAATGAAATGCTTACTGCGATGAAGGATATTAGTGAATCTTCAACTAATATATCTAAGATTATAAAAGTTATAGATGAAATTGCATTCCAAACAAATATATTAGCATTAAATGCAGCAGTAGAAGCAGCTAGAGCAGGACAACATGGTAAAGGTTTTGCTGTTGTTGCTGAAGAAGTTAGAAATTTAGCAGCTAGAAGTGCTAATGCAGCAAAAGAAACAACATTATTAATAGAGAATTCTATAGAAAAAGCAGAAACAGGAACAAATATAGCACAAGGAACGGCAAAATCATTAAATGAAATAGTAGAGGGTATAAATAAAACAACTAATTTAGTAAGTGAAATATCTGATTTTTCAAATAATCAAGCTGTTGGTATTGAACAAATAAATGATGCAATAAATCAAGTTTCACAAGTTGTTCAAAATAATACAGCTATATCTCAAGAAAGTGCATCAGCTAGTGAACAGCTTTCTTCTCAAGCAGATTTATTAAAAGAAATGGTTGAAAAATTTAAATTAAAAAGATAAATTCAGATTTTGTATCAAAAGGAGGAAAAAATGAAAAAAATAAGAGTTTTAGTTGTAGATGATTCTATGCTTTTTAGAGAATCAGTTATAAAGGAATTGTCTAAGGATGAAGAAATTGAAATTATAGGTGCTGCAAAAAATCCTTTTGAAGCTAGAAATATGATAATTAAAGAAAGACCAGATGTAATAAGTTTGGATATACAAATGCCTAAAATGGATGGGATTGAATTTTTAAAAAAATTAATCCCTCAATATCCAATTCCAGTTGTTATGATAAGTTCAGTAAGTAAAAAAGTTTTTGAAGCTTTGGATGCTGGTGCCGTTGATTTTGTAGTAAAACCAGAAACTAGATTAGGTATAAAAAAAGAGGAATTTGTAAAAGAAGTTATAAAAAAAGTAAAATTAGCTTCAACAGCTAATGTTAAGAGGTTAAAGAGTCATATGGAATTTGTTAGTGCAAGCAAAACTAGAAATTATAATGGAAAATTAATTGCTATTGGGGCTTCAACTGGTGGGACAGAAGCTACTAGTAAGATACTAAGAGAGCTAAATGAAAATATACCAGGAATAGTAATTGTACAACATATGCCAAAAGGTTTTACAAAAATATATGCAGAAAGGCTTAATGAAACAACATTTTTAAATGTTAAAGAAGCAGAGGAAGGAGATATTATAAAGCCTGGTCATGTTTTTATAGCACCTGGTGAAAAGCATATAGAAATAAGAAAGAGAAATGATGATTATTATATAAAGATAAATAATAAAGAAAAGGTAAATGGTCATAAACCATCTGTTGATGTTTTATTTAAATCTGTGGCAAAATTTGCAGGAAAAAATGCTATGGGTGTTATATTAACAGGAATGGGCAAAGATGGTGCTGAAGGTCTTTTAGAAATGAAAAAAAATGGTTCTTATACAATTGGTCAAAATAAAGAAAGCTGTGTTGTTTATGGGATGCCAAAAGCTGCTCATGATATAAATGCAGTCAAAAAGCAATTGGATATAGAAGAAATTTCGAAGCATATAACAGATTATTATAATAAATAAGAAAGAGAGTATTATTTATGCGAAATTTAAAATCTTTTTATTTTAAAATACTCGATAATCTAAATTTTGGGGTATTTATATTTGATTCTTCTATGAATATACTTTATTTAAATCAAGAAGCAAATAAAATATTAAATATTAAAGAGGATATAGAACAAAAAAAAGCAAGTGATTATATAAGAGTCTTAAATGCAAAAAATAATAAAGTTGATGATGATTTTTTTGCTAGATTGTCTGTTTTAAAATCATTTAAGAAAAATTTAATATTAAAATTGAACGATGAAAAAAAAATATATATATCCGCAGATATTACAAAAATAGAAGATGAAGAATTTTATGAGTTAAAAGAATTCTATATAATGTTTTTTAATGATATTACAAAATTTAAAAGTACGGAAAATATATTATTTCAAATTACAAAAAATATAAAAGATTTAATCTGCCAAACTGATGAATTTGGTTATATAACTTATTTGAGCCCTTCTTATAACGAATTTTTAGATAAAGAAGTATATGCTTATAAGGGGGTTCACATAAGTGAATTATACAAGGATAAATACAAAAATATATCTAGAGATAAATTTTTTGAATTTATAAAAAACAATGATGATAATACTATAATTATTAAGATGAACAAAAATGATGAAGAATTCTATTTTGAAACAAAG
This sequence comes from Peptostreptococcaceae bacterium AGR-M142, assembly GCA_045345765.1. GTDB lineage: Bacteria > Bacillota > Clostridia > Peptostreptococcales > Peptostreptococcaceae > JAOARY01. The sequence goes on along the minus strand of CP148265.1, from coordinate 629,725 downwards.
ATGAATAGTATTTTAGATTTAGAAAGTAATAATGTAAAAGGTGCCCTTTTTATAAGTAGAGATATAACTAGTAGAATAATTTATGAAGAAGAATTAAAAAAAGAAAAAGAAAGAGCAATAAATGCAAGTAAAGCTAAAAGTGAATTTTTGGCAAATATGTCTCATGAAATAAGAACACCATTGAATGGAATAATAGGAATGACTAACTTAACAATGGAAACGAATTTAAATAAGGAACAAAGAGAAAATTTAAATCTAGTTAAATCAAGTTCCAAAACATTATTAAAAATAATAAATAATATACTTGATTTATCTAAGATAGAAGCTGGAAAGATGGAAATTGAAGAAAAGGAATTTAAATTGAGAAAAATAATGAAAAATACTATCAAAATATTTGAACCAATAGCAAATGATAAAAAAATAGATTTAGAATTAAGTATAGAAGAAAGTATAGAAGATAATTTATTTGGAGACTATCATAAATTAAATCAAATATTTAATAATTTGATATCGAATGCTATAAAATTTACAAATAGTGGTTTTGTTAAAATTACTATAGAAAAAGAAATGGATATACTTGGTGATAATGATGAGAATATAGAATATATAAGATGTTTTGTAGAAGATAGTGGAATTGGAATAAAGGAAGAAGATTTAAATAAATTATTTAAGTTTTTTTCTCAGGTTGATTCATCATATACTAAAAAACATCAAGGTACGGGATTAGGGCTTTATATAAGTAAAAAATTGGCACAAATGTTAAATGGGAATATATATGTCTCTAGTGTATATGGACAGGGAAGTAGATTTGAACTTAAATTACCCTTAAAAAAATCTAAAAGTTTATATGAAAAAGATAAAAATGGAAATAGGATTAAATTATATAAAAAATATAATTTAAAAGTACTTTTGGTAGAAGATGATTTGATAAGTCAATTTATGATGGAAAAATTTTTAAAGAAACAAAGATTAAGTTATAAGATTGCAAATAATGGTGAAGAAGCTGTTGATATAGCTAAAAAAGAAGATTTTGATATAATTTTAATGGATATACAAATGCCTCTTATGGATGGAATAGAAGCGACAAGAATAATAAGACAAAATAATAAAAAAGTTAAAATTATAGCAGTTACAGCTTATGCAACAAGAAAAGATGAGAATAAATTTTTGAATTTAGGTATGGATTATTACATACCTAAACCTGTTGATTTTGAAGATTTAATTAGAGTATTTTCAAAAATAGAAAGTCAAAAAGATGATTCTGTTAAAAAAATATTAGAAAATGTAATGCAAAGAAATAGCCAGAAAAATAATGATATAAACTTGGACTATCTAAATTTAAAACTAAAAGATATAAAAATATATTTATCAGATTTTAATTTTAATATGGTTGAAGAAATAGGATTAGAATTAAAAGAATATTTTAAGGATAAAAATAAAGATCTTTTTAAAATTTGTTTTAATATTGTTATGTTTAGTAGAAAGGAATCACTTAGTAAAATAGAAAAATTGTTAAATGAATTTGAATTTATAATAAATGAAGTGGTAAGTAGGTGAATATATGAGAATATTAATTGTTGAAGATGAGTATGTAAGTAGAAAATTTTTATATAAGTTTATGCAAGATTATGGAGAATGTGATGTTACAGTAAATGGGAAAGAAGCTATAGAAGCATTTATAATATCATTAGAGGATGAAAACCCTTATGATCTTATACTTTTAGACATAATGATGCCTGAAATTGATGGTATGAAAGTTTTAAAAACTATAAGACTTATGGAAAGAGATAGAGGAATTATAGGTGATGAAAGAGTAAAAATTATAATGACTACTGCTTTAAATGAGTCGGAAAATGTTATGGAAGCATTTGATGAAGGCTGTGAAGCATATGCAGCGAAGCCTTTAGACACAAAGAAACTAATAAGTGTTATGGAAAAGCTTAATTTAATTTAGTAAAAAAACTTTATAAAAAGTTAATTGTATGTTATTATATTTATTAAGAAAACTTCATACGCTTATAGGTGCTTTAAAAGCTAAAAAGGGAAGTTTGGTGAAATTCCAACACAGCCCCCGCTACTGTAAATGATGACGAAAATCGCTTTACACCACTGGATTTGTCTGGGAAGGTGCGATTAGTAGGATGAGTTATAAGTCAGGAGACCTGCCTATATAGAGTTTTCCAAAGCCTTCGGAGGGAAGGACAGGTTGTGAGATTTCTAAACTAAGAACTTAGAATGTTAATCCCTGTCCCGTTTTATTGAAGGCAGGGTTTTTTATATATTTTCTTTCCCCAAAAAACCCTTCGTCCCCTTATTTTTCTTTGACTCCTTACATGGAGTCTTTTTTTTATAAAAAATAATAATTTTTTTATTAATAATTATTTGATTAAACATATGGATATATTATATTATAGAGATAGACTTTATAAGAAAGATTAAAGGTGGGATTATATTGAAAAAAATAAGAATCATAACTGACAGTTCATGCGATTTACCCGATTTTATAATCAATAAATATAATATCGGTGTAGCACACTTAAATGTTATATTTGGTGATAAGGCTTATATAGATAAAGTGGAAATAGATGAAGATGAATTTTATTCTATGATGAAAAATTCCAAGGAATTACCAAAAACATCAAGTCCTTCTCCTCAGAGGTTTATAAAGGAGTTTGAAAAAGAAGAATCGGATATAATTGTAGTTTGCTTATCTTCGAAATTATCATCAACTCATAGTAGTGCGCTTATAGCGAAAAAGATGTATGAAGAAGATGGTGGAAAAAATAAAATAAAAGTAATAGATTCTCTTTCAGGATCACTTGGTATGGGTATAAGTATATTAAAGGCGTGTAGAATGATTGAAAATGGAAGTGAATTTAATAATATAGTAGATTCCATAGAAAATGATTTAAAGAATTCAAAAACTTATGTATATTTAAATACTTTAGAAAATGCAGTTAAAGCAGGAAGAATGAGCGCTGTGAAAGGTGCTATAGCTAGTGCTCTTAATTTTAAATTCATAGTTAAAGTGGAAGATGGTATTGTTAAATTTGTTGAAAAAGCAAGAGGTGAAAAAAAGATATTAAGTAAAATTATGCAAAGGATTGAAACTGAAAGTGACGATTTAAAGAACTCTATAATTGGGATAGCACATTCAAATGCTTTGGAAAAAGCAGAAATTTTAAAAGAGATGCTTTTGGAAAAATATGATTTAAAAGAAATTGTTATTTCAAAAATGAGTTCAACAATAGGAACATATACAAGTGAAGGTGCAGTTTTAATAAGATTTTAATAAGATTAATAATAGGAGGTTTTTTATTTGAGGCTGGTAAACATTAATTTTATAGATGTTGAAAAACATGAATATTATGTCGCTAAGCCTATATATTCCTCAGGAGCTTTGTTACTCCGTAATGATGTTAAATTGACTACAAGTTTCATAGATCAACTAAAAGCTAAAGATATAAATAATATATATGTAAAAGACGAACTATCTGAAGGAATAGAAATTAATGAGCTTATAGGGCATGATGAGTTAAGAGAAGCTAGAGATAATGTAAAATCACAATTTGAATCTGTAAAACAAGGAAAAGATTTTAATAGAGCAATGAATATGGTAAATAATACAGTTGGGGATTTATTAGACATAATGGTTACAAATAAAGATGTTGGTTTTAATATATCTAATTTAAGATCTATGGATGATTATTTATATGAACATTGTGTTAATGTTTCTATTTCATGTATGTATATGGCAGTACTTATGAATTATAATAAAAAAGATATAATGGATATAGGTGTAGGTGGAATGCTTCATGATATAGGTAAAATATTTATAGATAATTCAATTTTGGATAAGCCAGATAAATTAAATGATGAAGAAATGAAAGAAATGCAAAAACATCCAGAATTAGGATATAGACTTATTGCAGATAATCATGGAAACAATATAAGTTCGACATCTAAACAAGTAATACTTCAGCACCATGAAAGATGGGATGGAAAGGGTTATCCAAATGGTCTTATGGGTCCTAAAATATATAAAATGGCAAGAATTTGTGCTATAGCAGATGTTTTTGATGCACTTACAGGAAATAAAATATATAAACAATCGATTCCTACGTATCAGGCAGCTGAATATATGTATAGTTTATCTGACAAATATTTTGATCCATATATGGTAAAGGTATTTTTATCAAAAGTAGTAAAATTTAAAGAAGGTTCTTTAGTTGAATTATCAGATTGTACAAAGGGAATTGTATATTCTCAAAATAATCAGGTTTTAGATAGACCGATAATCAAGATTTTAGTTGAAAAAAATGGTAAAATGCTAGGGAATAGAAATAGATATATAGATCTTATGGAAGATAAGACTGTATTTATAAAAGGTTTATTACAAGGAGATTTAAAACATTAAAATTTAATAATAACATTAAAATTTAATAATAAATAATAAATAATATTTTTAACTGTTTTGATAATAATATCAAAGCAGTTTTTTTATTTTTATAGCTAAATTATTCTTATATAAGTTAAATAAAATAAGTTTCTTAACAATTGCTTAACATTATTAATATTAAACTAACATGGATTTAACAGTTGTATAACAAAGGGAGTTAAATTTGATGTTAAGATTTGTTTGTAGGTAAAAAGAATCAAACAAATATATTTCATTGGAGGTTTTTTTATTATGAGTATTAAAAAAAGAAATAAATTAATTAGTTTTGCACTTGTTTCGTTATTATCAATAGGATTATTTAGTGGATGTACAAGCAGCAGTGAGACTAATGAACAAAAACAAGAATCAAAAACAATCACAGTTATAGGTTCAACTTCTGTAACTCCTGTAGCTCAAGAATTAGCAAAGGCATTTGAGGCCAAAAATGAAAATATTAGAATAGATGTTCAAGGTGTAGGTTCAACAGCTGGGGTAAAAGCAGTTCATGAGAATGTTGGAGAAATCGGAATGGCATCTAGAAATCTAAAATCAGGTGAAAAAGAGTGGAATTTAAATGAACATGTAATAGCATATGATGGAATTGCAGTTGTTGCACATCCTAAAAATACAGTTTCGGATTTAAAAAAGGATGATATAAATAAAATATTCAAAGGTGAAATAACAAATTGGAAAGAACTTGGTGGAGAAGATAAAGAGATTATCGTTATAAGTAGAGAAGCAGGTTCTGGTACAAGAGGAGCTTTTGAAGAATTAAATAGTCTTTTGGAAAAAAATGAAAATGGTAAAAAAGTTAGTGTAGTTAAAGAAGATTCGCTTATAGCAGAAGGAAATGGAGCTGTAAAAGCAAATGTTGCAAGTAAAGAAGATTCTATTGGTTATATATCATTATCTTATTTAGATGATAGTGTTAAAGGTATTAAAGTTGATGGAGTAACTCCAAGTTCAGAAAATATAATGAATGGAAGTTATAAGATATCAAGACCATTTTTAATGCTAACGAATAGTGAAGCTAGTGATGAAGCAAAGTTTTATTTAGAGTTTATACTTTCAGATGAAGGGCAAGAAATTGTTAAAAAGAAATTAATACCAGTAAATAAATAGTATGAAAACCTTAAAAGGCTTTTGTATTAAGTAAAAAATTAAAATACAGTTAAAATCATTTTCAAATTATAATAATGTATATGATTGTTTTGCTTGTTATACTAAAGCCTTTTAAGTAAAGAGGGTGAATTATATGATAAAAATAGATAGTATAAAAGATAATATTTCTTTAGATAATAAAGTTGATTTAGGAATAAACAAAAAGAGTAGAATATTAGAAATTATATTTGAAAAAATATTTTTAATCTGTGCAAGCGTTTCTATAATAAGTATATTTATAATAAGTTTTTTTATATTTTTACAAGGAATACCAGCTATAATTGAAATTGGTTTATTTAATTTTATCTTTGGTCAAAAATGGCAACCATCTGGTGATATTTTTGGAATATTTCCAATGATAGTAGGATCTTTATATGTAACTTTTGGATCTATTTTAATAGGAGTTCCTATTGGAATATTTACAGCTATATATATAGCAAAGATTGCAAATAGACATATAGCACCGATATTAAATACAGCGATAGAATTATTAGCAGGTATACCATCTGTAGTTTATGGTTTTTTTGGACTTATGGTAATAGTTCCATTGATTGATAAGTATTTAGGTGGTGGTGGAAATAGTTTATTGTGTGCAATTATAGTTTTATCTATAATGATACTTCCTACTATAATAAAAATATCACAAGATGCGATAAAAGCTGTTCCTAAATCGTATGAAGAAGGTTCTTTAGCTCTTGGAGCATCTAAAATACAGACTATATTTAAAGTTGTAATACCAGCATCAAAATCAGGAATACTTACAAGTATAGTTTTGGGGATTGCAAGAGCTATAGGAGAAACTATGGCGGTTATATTAGTAGCGGGAAATACGCCTTTAATACCAGATTCTATAACAGATAGAGTTAGAACATTAACGGCTAATATAGCAATAGAAATGGGTTATGCATATGGACTTCATCAAAAAGCTTTATTTGCAACTGGTGTTATTCTATTTGTTTTTATGATGTTACTAAATTTATTACTTAATTTTTTAACAAGAAAAGAAGGTGAGTATTAATTGACTAAAAATATAAAAGATAAGATTTTATTATTTCTTATAAATTTATCTGCAATCATAACATTTTTAGTTCTTATGTGGATAGTTTATTATGTTTTAAAAAGAGGAGTACCTCATATAAATAAAGATTTTATACTTTCGACATCAAAAAATTTTGAGGATGAAGGAATTTTGCCTATGATTTTAACTACAGTTTATATAATACTTTGTTCTTTAATAATATCTTTACCAATTGGAATAGGTGCTGCAATTTACTTAGTTGAATATGCAAGGAATTATAAATTAGTTAGAATTATAAGATTTACAACAGAGAGTTTAGCAGGAATACCTTCTATTATATTTGGACTTTTTGGAATGATATTTTTTGTAACAGTCCTTAAATTTGGATTTTCATTAATTTCAGGTTCAATAACTCTTAGTATTATGGTATTACCAACTATAATAAGAACAACTGAAGAATCACTAAAATCTGTTCCAAAAGAATATAAAGAAGGTAGCTTAGGGCTTGGAGTTTCTAAAATTCATACGATATATAAAGTTATACTTCCAACTGCAATGCCGGGAATAATTACAGCAGTTATTTTAAGTATTGGAAGAATTGTTGGAGAAACAGCGGCAGTTTATCTTACAGCAGGTATGGTTCCTAGAGTGCCGGGATCTTTAATGGATTCAGGAAGAACACTTTCAGTACATCTTTATATATTAGCAAAGGAAGGAATATCATTTGAGAAATCTTATGCAACAGCAAGTATACTTATATTAACAATTTTATGTATAAATTTATTTGCAAACAGATTTAGTAATAAATTAAAACAAAATTAAGCTTTTGATATAGAGTTATTTTTTTAAGGAGGAAAAACATTTGCTTAAAAATAAATTTGAAATAGAAAATTTAAATCTTTTTTATGGTGATTTTCAAGCATTAGAAAATATAACTATGGATATAAAAGAAAAACAAGTTACAGCTTTTATAGGACCTTCAGGTTGTGGGAAATCTACATTTTTAAGAACTTTAAATAGAATGAATGATTTAATTGAGGGTGTTAAGATTAAAGGAAAAGTTAAATTAGATGGCAAAAATATATATGACGATGTAGATGTTATGAAATTAAGAACTAAGGTTGGTATGGTATTTCAAAAGCCAAATCCATTTCCTATGAGTATATACGAAAATGTTATATACGGCAAAAAAGCACAAGGAATCAAAGATAAAAAAATATTAGATGAAATTGTAGAAAAGAGTTTAAGTGCAGCTGCTATTTGGGACGAAGTAAAGGACAGATTAAAAAAATCAGCACTAGGGCTTTCTGGAGGACAACAACAAAGACTTTGTATAGCTAGAGCTATTGCAATGGAGCCAGATGTTATTTTAATGGATGAACCTACATCTGCATTAGATCCTATTGCAACAGCTAAAGTTGAGGATTTAATAAAAGAATTAAAGAAAAATTATACAATATCAATAGTTACACATTCTATGCAACAAGCGGCTAGAATTTCTGATAATACAGCCTTCTTTCTAATGGGAGAGCTTATAGAGTTTGGGAATACTAAAGATATATTTACAAAACCTAAAAATAAAAGAACGGAAGATTATATAACTGGAAGATTTGGTTAGGAGGATTTGTTTTGAGAGAAGAATTTAGAAATGATTTAAAAGATTTAAAAGAAGAAGTTTCATTTATGATGGATAAGGTTTACGATATAGTTGACAAATCTATAAATTATCTTATGACAAATGATTATAAAAAAGCTAAATCAATAAAAGGGATGGATGACTGTATAGACTCATATATGGATGATATTGAAGAAAAAGTTGTAGAATTAATAGCCTTACAACAACCAATGGCAAAAGATTTAAGAGCTTTGTTTGCAATATCTAAGATGGTTACAGATTTAGAACGAATAGGGGATTTTGCTGTTAATATAGCAAAAGAAACTATAAATATTGGACAAGAAGAACATATTGAGCCGATTTATTATATTCCAAAGATGAAAGTTATAATACTTGATATGCTTAGCGAATTAAAATTAAGTCTTATGAATAAGGATGTCAAAAAAGCCTACGAAATAGCAAAATTAGATGAAAATGTTGATATGATTTATAAAGATTTGTACAATCATATACTAATTCTTATAAATAAAGATAGTAATTATATAAATCAAGGGACGAAACTTTTATTTGTAGGAAGATATTTAGAAAGAATGGCGGATCATATAACGAATATATGCGAGAGAATAATATATATTCATAAAGGTGAAAAAGTAGATATAAATTGATAAAAATATAAAAACACAATTAATATTGTGTTTTTTTTATTCCTATGATAAAATTAAAATCATTACAAAATAAAAAAGAAACCAAAATAAAATGGATTTAGATAAATTATATATAGGGTATTAATATAAGAAAGACATAATGGAGGGATTAACATGGAAATTTTAGATAAAATATTAGAAGATGTAAAGAAAAGAAATCCTCATGAAGAAGAATTTCATCAAGCTGTTGAAGAAGTGCTAAAGTCTTTAAAACCTGTTCTTAGAAAACATCCAGAATATATAAATTCAGGTATGTTAGAAAGATTTTTAGAACCAGAAAGACAGATTATGTTTAGAGTGCCATGGATTGATGATGATGGAAAATCAAGAGTTAATAGAGGTTTTAGAATACAGTTTAATAGTGCAATAGGTCCCTATAAAGGTGGACTTAGATTTCATCCATCAGTTTATCTTGGAATAATTAAATTTTTAGGTTTTGAACAAATTTTAAAAAATTCGCTTACAGGACTTCCTATTGGTGGTGGAAAAGGTGGTTCAGATTTTAATCCTAAGGGAAAATCAGATAATGAAATAATGAAATTTTGCCAAAGTTTTATGAATGAATTATATAGACATATTGGAAAAGATGTAGATATTCCAGCGGGTGATATTGGTGTTGGAGCAAGGGAAATAGGGTATTTATATGGACAATTTAAAAGAATTAAAAATGCATATGAACCAGGTGTGTTAACAGGTAAAGGAATATCTTATGGAGGTTCATTAGCAAGAAAAGAAGCCACAGGTTTTGGACTTATATATTTTGTTAACGAGATGTTAAAAGAGCATAATTATGATTTGAAAGATAAAAAAGTTATAATATCAGGTTCTGGAAATGTTGCTATATATGCAGCAAAAAAAGTTAGTGAATTTGGAGCTAAAGTTATAGCAATGTGTGATTCATCAGGCTATATAGTTGATGAAAATGGATTAGATATTGATATAATAAAGGAGATAAAGGAAGTAAAAAGAGCAAGAATAAAAACATATTTGGATTATAAAAAAGAAACTAAATATGTTGATAATCAAAGGGATATATGGTCTTTAAAATGTGATATTGCTCTTCCTTGTGCAACTCAAAATGATATAACAATAAAGGAAGCAAAACTATTAGTAGAAAATAAAGTTTTTGCAATTGGAGAAGGTGCAAATATGCCTTGTACAAATGAAGCTTTGGATTATTTTTTAGAGAATGAAGTTTTAGTAGCACCTGCAAAAGCAGCTAATGCAGGTGGGGTTGCAACTTCTGCACTTGAAATGGTACAAAATAGTATAAGAATGTCTTGGTCTTTTGAAGAAGTGGATGAAAAACTAAAAGAAATAATGATTAAGATATTTAAGGATGCAAAAGAGGCTGCAAATGAATATGGTATGAGTGGTAATTATGTAGCAGGTGCAAATATAGCGGGATTTAAAAAAATAGCAATAGCTATGATGTCGCAAGGTGTTGTATAGAATTTCAAAAAAGATAAATATATAAAAGATATGAAAATAAATAGCTGTAGCATTAAAAAAATTTAATATTATATTGTGTTTTTAGTTTAGAACACAATATAATATTAAATTTTTGATGCTACAGCCTTATTTGTTAGTTTTTAATTAAAAATAATCAAGTTTTATATAGGTTTCATAAAAATATTTTTATAATTTATAAAGCTTTAATTATCACTTTACATCTTGATATTTTTCTTTCATATTTAAAAGATCTCTATAAGCTCGAAGTGATGAATACAAAGCTGTATATAATTTTTGAACTGTAAGTTCTGTTTTTGATTTATAATCATTTATATCGTAATTCATAATAACATCATCTTCAGGTGCTTTACCAGGTTGTCCTGTTCTAAGTATAATTCTTACCAAATTATTTTTTAAATCATTTCTTATATATTCAACAATATTAAGACCAGAATGATCATTTTCCATAACAACATCTAATAATATTATAGATATATTTTCATTTTCTTTTTTTAAAAATTCTATAGTTTCTCTTTCTGAATAAGTATGAAAAACCTTTAATTTTTCTCCTTCGAAATTAAATGATTCTAAAATTAAATCTGTTATTTTATGAACTTCATCGTCATCATCAACGACTAATAATGAATACTTAGATTCTCTTTTTTCTTTATTATCATTCTCGTCTTCGGATAAAAAATCTAAATCAAAATATTTATCTTCAAAATCTAGCATGTAAATTCCTCCTTTTAAAATAGATTTGTTTCTATTATAAATGTAGTTCCTTTATTCAATTTACTTTCACATTTTATAGTACCTTTTAACTTTTTATTTACTAGGTTATAGATTATATTAAGTCCTAAGCCACTTCCTCCTGATTTTTTTTTCGTAGTAAAGAAAGGTTCAAAAATATGTTTTATATTTTTTTCTTCAATTCCAATACCATTATCCTTATAAATGAGTTTAAATCCAAGTTTTGTTTGCTCTACATTTATATCTATTATTCCTTCATCTCTATTATAAAACCCATGTTTTATAGAGTTTATTATAAAATTTGTTATTATATGAGATAATACCCCTGGATAGCTATCTATGATTAAATCATCATCGCAGTTGATATTGATTTTATAATTTTTATTTTTATATTCATGTTTAAGACTCAAAACTATTTTTTTTATATAATCTTTCATATTAAATTCTATTTTTTTCTCATTACTTTGGTCAACTGCAACTTCTTTAAAATTTTCAATCAAGTTAGCAGCTCTATTTATATTAAACTTTAAAATTTCAATGGATTCATTACTTTGAATCATATAATTTTTTAAACTTTCTTTTGTCATCTTATTGTTTTGTAGGTTTTTAAAATTAATTTCAAATATATTTTCCAAATGAGAAATAGTACTAACACTAACACCCAATGGTGTATTAATTTCATGCGCAATACCAGCAACTAAATTTCCTAAAGAAGCCATTTTTTCAGCTTCAATCAATTGATTTTGAGTTTTTTTGAGTTCAATCATAGATGTTTTCAATTGTTCGTTAGCTTTTTTTGTTTCAATAAAAGATTTTTTTAATTTTTTATTAGTTAAATTTAATATTTCTGTTCTTTTTAGAACTTTTTGTTCTAATTTAGAATTTAAGTCAGCTAATTTTTCCTTTGCTAACTGAGTATTATTAATTTCTTTAATTAAATTTTCTTTCATTTTATCAAATGCATCTGCAAGTATTTTAGTTTCATCATTTGATTTTAAATTCAAATTCTTAAGATTTAAAGAGCCTTTTGATAGTAACACCAAAGAATTTATTACTTTGTTTAAAGGTTCTATTATATGGTTAGAAAAATAAATTGAAATTATAATTCCGATAAAGATAGTTATAAATTGTATTATAAGATTATTTTTAAGTATTTCGTTAGCACCTTTATTAAAATCACTCATATAAATAGAAGAACAGATAACCCAATTCCAATTATCTTCAATTTCAGAATATACGATTTTTGAAGCTATTTGATTCTTTGAATAGGGAAGAGGCCAATAATAACGTGTAAAACCTCCGCCATCATATGCTTTTTCTATAAATTCTTTTGTTATAAGAATTTCCTTATTTTTATAACCTGTTTGTGTTGTCAAATCTTTTCCCTCTAGACTTGGATGAGCAAGGCATATAGAACTTGTATTTATTATAAAAAAATAACCATTTTCACCCAAGTCAATATTTTTATTTATAGGTCTATGTCCAGTTATATCTCTTTTCCCTAAGATATATTGTTTTATATCTTCTTTGGCATCCTCAATTGAAATTAATCCCTTTAAAACTTCTTCATTTTTTAATTTTATAGCTTCTTTTACCATCTTAACTCCATTTATCAATATTATCTTTCCAGATTCTTCTAATTTGTTTTTTGAAAGATTATAATTATAAAAACTGATACTAATAGTACTAATAACAAGTAATATAGATATTAATATAATTATTTTATATTTAATGGAGAAAAATTTTTTATCCATAAAATCACACCTTCTGAGGTTTATTAATATTTATATTATATATACCTACAAATTACAATATAAATCATATGTAAAATAGCTTTTTATATTATATCAAAAATAAAAAACACATTATAAAAATTATATCAGATATATTTTTTTTTAGATTAAATATAAGTAAAAATATTTATATAGATTATTTTTATAAGAAAAAATATAGTAAAGTTATACTATTAAAATCATTTGAATTGTAATTTGATTAAAAAACAAACTAAATTTTTACAAAATAAAAAATAAGGCTATTGTATTAAGTGTGAAATATATAATAATATTTTACTAAATATAAAATTAGTATAATATATTAAAGTATTTACTCTTAGAACAATAACCTTATTAAAAAACATATATTTAATTGTATTTATTTTAATTTTTATTTGAATGTATTGATCTTATTTATTAGTTTTTTAGTAAATTCTTTAGTACCTAAATTACCACCTAAATCTTTTGTTAAATATTTTCCTTCTAAAAATATTTCTTCTAAAGCTTTTTCTATAATTTCTTTTTCTTTTATATAGCCTATATGTTCTAACATCATTGCAGCAGATAATATTAGAGCTGTTGGATTTGCAATATTTTTACCTGCAATATCAGGGCCACTTCCATGAACAGCTTCAAATACAGCATATTCTAAACCTATATTAGCGCCTGGTGCAAGGCCAAGACCAAGTACTAAACCAGAAGCCAAATCTGAAAGAATATCACCATATAAATTAGGTGCTAAGATGATATCATACTTATAAGGATTTAATACCAAATCCATACAAAGTGCATCTATTATTTTATCTTCAACAATTATATTTGAATGTCCAGACAAAACATCTTTACTTTGATTTAAAAACAAACCATCAGTTAATTTTAATATATTTGCTTTATGTGCAATTGTAATTTTTTTTCGATTTTTATTTTTTAAAAGTCTTGCAGCAAAATCTGCAATTGCTCTTGTTTTGTCCTTGCTTATTATTCTAATGCTTTGTGCAATATCTTTAGTAATCATATTTTCAAGACCCAAATAAAGACCTTCAGTGTTTTCCCTAACAATTATCATATCAATATCACTATATCTATTTTTAAGACCTTTAAAAGATTTAACAGGTCTTATATTAGCAAATAAATCCAGTTCTTGTCTTATTGCTACATTTATACTTTTAAGACCAGTACCGACTTTTGTAGTTGTAGGTCCTTTTAAAGCGATTTTATTTTTTTTAATACTTTCAATTACATTTAAAGGAATGTGATTATTGTTTTTTTCTAATTCTTTATAATCAATATTAACTACTTCCCAGTTTATATCCAAATTAAAATTATCAATAACTTCTTTAGCACTTAAAACAACTTCTTTTCCGATTCCGTCACCATATATCAAACTAATATTATGCATTTAAATCACCTGCTAACATGTTTAATAGACCCCCTTTTAATATTAGCTCTCTTTGGGATTTTGATAAATTGATTTCTAATGTATAAGATTTATTTTTATCGTCATTAATAATATCAATTGTATTTTTTGATTTTAAGCTTTCAATTAAATTATTTATTATCAAATTATCTTTTATATCTATATCTAAATAATCATTTTTATTTTTAAATTCTAATGGAATTATGCCATTGTTTATTAGATTTTTTTTATGTATTCTAGCAAATGATTTTGCTAAAACAGCTTTTATATTTAAATATAGTGGTGCAAGTGCTGCGTGTTCTCTTGAAGAACCTTGTCCGTAATTTTCTCCAGCTAATATAAATCCACCATTTTCTTTTATAGCTAAATCATAAAACTTATCATCACTAGGTTTTAAGACAAATTTAGATAGATAAGGAATATTAGATCTATAAGGCAATAGTTTAGAATTAGAAGGCATTATATGATCTGTTGTTATATCATCATCTAATTTAGTTAATATTTTTCCTTTTAAGCTAGATTTTATTTTAGAGGCTAAAGGAACGTCTTTTATATTAGGGCCTTTTATAATTTTTATATCCTGATTTGTTTTTTTAATATTGTTAATAGGTTTTATTATAGTATTGTCATTTAAATGGTAGTGTTTTGGTTCTTTTATTTTAGAAAAATCATAATTATCAAGTTTATCAAGTAATGAGGAATCTAAAACTCCATTTATAGCAGCCATAGCACAAATTTTAGGACTAGCAAGGTAAACACTAGCATCTGTAGTTCCGCATCTACCCTTAAAATTTCTATTAAAAGTTCTTAAAGATATAGAATTTGTATTTGGAGATTGTCCCATGCCTATACATGGACCACAAGAAGATTCTAATATTCTAGCTCCTGCATCTATGAGTATTTTTAAATCGCCACTTTCAGCTAACATTGATAATACTTGTTTAGAACCTGGTGAAATTGTAAGTGATACATCGTCATGAATTTTTTTACCCTCTAAAATATGACTTACCATAGATAAATCCTTAAATGAAGAATTAGTACAACTTCCGATACATATTTGATCTATTTTTATATTATTTAAATCCTTAACTTCTTTTATATTGTCAGGAGAATGTGGACATGCTACAAGTGGATTTAGTTCACCTAGGTTTATTTCAATATAATCATCATAAGTACAATTTTCATCAGCATTTAATCTTATAAAATCATCTTCTCTTCCTTGAGCCTTTAAAAATTCATAAGTCATATCATCACTAGGAAATATTGATGTTGTAGCTCCTAATTCTGCGCCCATATTACAAATAGTTGCTCTTTGAGGAATACTTAGGGATTTTATACCTTCCCCACTATATTCAAAGACTTTATTAACTCCACCTTTGACAGTTAAGTCTTTTAAAAGTTTTAAGATAATATCTTTAGCACTTGCATTATTATTTAATTTCCCATTTAATTTTACATTTATGACTTTTGGATTTTTTATAGTATAGGCTTTTCCAGCTATAGCACATGCTATATCTAAACCACCAGCACCTATTGCAATCATTGATAGTGCACCGGATGTTGGAGTATGTGAATCAGAACCTAAAAGTGTTTGAGTTGGTTTTGAAAATCTTTCTAAATGAACTTGGTGACATATGCCTGTTCCAGGTTTTGAATAATATATATTGTATTTTTTACAAATAGATTTTATATATAAATGGTCATCAGCATTTTCGGGCCCTGATTGTAATAAATTATGATCTATATATGCAACTGATAATTTTGTTTTTCTTTCTTTTAGATTAAGTTTTTCCAATTGTAAATAAGTCATGGTTCCAGTTGAATCTTGTGTTAAGGTTTGATCTATTTTTATATTTATCTCATCATCTAAGATTGATGAATTATAAAGTTTGTTTTTTAATATTTTCTTAAATAAATTTAATTTCATAATAAGCTCCTTTATATTATATTTTCTAAGTTTTTATCAATAATATTTAAATTAATTGTTAAGTTTTTTAATTCTTCATTAGATATACAAGATTTTCTACCATTTTTATATTCAGTATCAATAAACTCTTTGATTTTTAACAATCTTTTATCTTTTTTATTAATTTTAGATTCTAATAAAAAGAAATTATTAATCCAAGCTGCAATACCAGAAAGACCAGAATATTCATTTATAGCTACAACAGGAGGTTTTTTTAATATTTTTCTTGTATCAAAAGAATTATAGATTTCTTCATTTTTAAGTATTCCATCAGCATGTATACCTGCTTTTGTAAGATTAAATTCAGAACCTACAAAAGGTGTTTTTGGTGGTATTTTATAATTTAGTTTATTTTCAAATATATTTTTTATATTATTTAAATAAGAAAAATCAAATTCCATATTATCATTTAATTGCAAATATTCAAACAACATAGCTTCTAAAGGGGTATTTCCTGTTCTTTCACCGATGCCAAATAAAGTGGTATTAACAGCACCAGCACCATAAAGCCAAGCAGTTGTCGAATTTATTACAGATTTATAAAAATCATTATGACCATGCCATTCTAAATTTTTAGATTTTAAATTGCATTTATTTTTTAAATATGAGATTATTTTAGGTACACTTCTAGGTAAAGTACTATCCTTATAAGGAAGTCCAAGTCCTAATGTATCGCATGCTCGTATTTTTATATCTTTATCATATGATTTTGCTACATCTTGTAATTTTTGAACAAGTGGGATAACAAAACCTTTTATATCAGCTCTTGTTATATCTTCTAAATGACATCTAGGAGTTATTCCAGATTCAAAGGCTTCTTTTGCAATGGAAATATATTTTTTCATAGCTTCTTTTCTATTTAAATTTAATTTTTCATAAATATGATAGTCTGAACAGGACATAAGTATTCCTGTTTCTTTAAGTTTTAAATCTTTAACAAGTGCTAAATCATTTTTATTAGCTCTAATCCAAGCAGTTATTATTGGATATTTATAATTTCTATCCAAACATTTTTTTATAGCGTCCCTATCTTTTTTTGTATATAAAAAGAATTCACTAAATCTTATAATTCCATTGTTATTATCTAATCTATGTAAATTATCAAATATAGAAACTATATCATTAACACTAAAAGAAGACATGGATTGTTGACCGTCTCTAAATGTTGTATCAGTTACAAATATATCTTTTTGTAAATCTAATTTTAATTTGTTTTCTAAAAAAATTATTTTAGGAACTTTATTGTATGGAAAAATATTTTTAAAAAAATTTTTATCAGAATTTAAATTAATATCAGAATAAAAATTAAAATTAGTGGACATAATAATCACTCCTTTTGAAAGTTTGAATTAATTCGATTTCATTAAAGCCTATTTTAAAGCTAAAAAAATATAAAGTAAATACTTAAAGTGAATTTTTTATATAAAAATCTTGCAATATAAAAATTTTGAGAATTAATAAACAATGAAAAGGTTTTTATTGACTTATATTACCAAAGATGTTACTATCGATGTAGAACTTTTTTTAGATATTTTATAAATAAAATATTAATAATAAGCTAAATATTATAAGTATTAGATTATGCTTTAGGTATATAGTTTATTTGTGTAGATACACTAAAATGGGAATTAAAAAATTTATATATGAATATAAAAATAAAAAAACAAAAGTGGGTGTTATTATGAATGATTTTAAAATAGATAGCTTAAGTGATATGTCTTTATATTTAAGAATCTTATTATTAAAATTTTTAAATGAAAAGTCAGGCGAAAGATTAAGTTACGAAGATATGATTAAATTTTATGAAGGTAGTTTATTCAAAAATGGTAAGGATTTTTTTGTGGCATACAAGGAAAATGTTATCCTAAGTACTTTAGGTGTTGTGACAAAGGAAATAAAAAAAGATAATATAGCTTATATATCAAGATTTTTTATAGAAGATAATTTGGACAATAAGGACGTTTTATTTGATATGCTTTATAAAAAGGCAACTAAAGATATTTTAGAAGATGTAGATATAAGGATTGGCGCATTTGACAATTCAAATGTAGAATTATTAGAAAGTTATGGATTTAAAAATACTTATAATATGATTAGGATGGAATTGGATTTAGAAAATATAACGGATTTTAAAGAAGACTTTTTATATGAGGATATAAAAGCTTGTGATGAAGAAATATATATAAATATAAATAATAGAGCTTTTGAGGGTTCAAAAAATGCTTCTTTTTATGATTCAAATGACTATAAAGAGGTATTAAATTCGATTGATTTAAAAAATAGAGTTAAGATGGTAAAAGATAATGATAGACAAATTGGATTTTTGCATTTAAAAAAAGATGAAGATAAATTATATATAGATACATTTGCTATAAAAAAAGAAGAACAAGGTAAGGGTTATGGAAAAAGAGTATTAAAAGATATGCTTACAAGAGTAAGAGAAAAAGAATTTAAAAAAGTATCATTAGATGTTATGGATGATAATAAAAGAGCTATAAGTTTATATGGAAAAATAGGTTTTGAAAATAAAAAAATAAGCAGATATTGGTTTAGTAAGTAAAATGAAATAGTAAGAATATTTAATAAAAATCTAAAATTTTATTTATATTGACTTGACAATAATAAAAAAAACTATATACTTAATTAGTAAGGTTTAGAATTTTATATTGATACGATGACAAAGAGGAGTATATAAAAGTCTTTTAAAAGAGATAAAAACCCAAAGGCTGAAAGGTTTTTTTAAAAAAGGTTTATAGAATGTAGCTTTGTAGTACTTTATCTGAATTTTAGTAAGATAAGGCGGGTAATAGCGTTAGATATTCTAAAGAGTTAATGATTTATCATTAAAATTAAGGTGGTACCGCGAGCTTTTCGTCCTTTTACAAGGATGGAAAGCTTTTTTTATTATAAAAATTAAAGATTATAAATCTTTTAACTTATAAGTTAGAAAAATATTAAGGAGGATTTTTTATGAGTAATGAAATGGCAAAAACGTATAATCCTAAAGATTTTGAACAAAGAATATATGAATCTTGGGAAGCAAAAAAATCATTTGAACCAAAAGGAGAAGGTAAACCTTATTCAATAATGTTACCTCCACCAAATATAACAGGTAAACTTCATATGGGACACGCTCTTGACCATACTTTGCAAGATGTTCTTATAAGATATAATAGAATGCTTCAAAAAAATACTTTATGGCAACCAGGAACAGACCACGCATCAATAGCAACAGAGGTTAAGGTTGTAGAAAAGATATTAAAAGAAGAAAATCTTACGAAATATGATTTAGGAAGAGATGAGTTTTTAAAAAGAGCTTGGGACTGGAGAGATGAATACGGTAGAACTATAGTAAATCAAATGAAAAAATTAGGAGATTCATGTGATTGGTCTAAAGAAAGATTTACAATGGATGAAGGCTGTAATGAAGCTGTTACTGAATTTTTTATAAAATTATATGAAGATGGACATATTTATAGAGGAAATAGAATTATAAACTGGTGTCCAGATTGTAAAACTTCATTATCAGATGCAGAAGTTGAACATGAAGAACATGATGGAAAGTTCTATCATTTTAAATATTTTATAAAGGACTCGAATGAATTTGTTGAAATAGCAACTACAAGACCAGAAACAATTCTAGGAGATACTGCTGTTGCTGTAAATCCAGAAGATGATAGATATAAGCATTTAATAGGTAAGAAATTAATACTTCCTATAGTAAATAGAGAAATAGAAATAGTAGCAGATGAATACGTTGAAATGGACTTTGGTACAGGAGCTGTAAAAATAACTCCAGCACATGACCCTAATGATTTTGAAATTGGACAAAGACATAATTTAGAGCAAATAGTTGTTATGAATGAAGATGGAACTATGAACGAGAAAGCTCTAAAGTATGAAGGTATGGATAGATATGAATGTAGAAAACAATTAGTTAAAGATTTTGATGAAGCTGGATTTTTAGTTAAGATAAAAGATCATAATCATAATGTAGGACATTGTTATAGATGTAATACAATAATAGAGCCAAGACTTTCAGAACAATGGTTTGTTAAAATGGATGAACTTGCAAAACCTGCAATTGAAATAGTTAAAAATAAAAAAATGCAATTTGTACCACAAAGATATGAAAAAATATACTTCCATTGGTTAGAAAATATAAGAGACTGGTGTATATCAAGACAATTATGGTGGGGACATAGAATACCAGCTTACCACTGTAAAGATTGTAATAATATAATGGTACAAAAAGATGAAGCTTTAAAATGTAATAAATGTAATTCTACAAATATAGCTCAAGATGAAGATGTATTAGATACATGGTTCTCATCTGCATTATGGCCATTTTCAACTTTAGGTTGGCCAAATGAAACAGCTTCATTAAAAGAATTTTATCCAACATCTACTTTAGTTACTGGTTATGATATTATATTCTTCTGGGTTGTTAGAATGGCTGTTGCAGGAATGTATTGTATGGAAGAAATACCTTTTGATCATGTTCTTATTCATGGTTTAGTTAGAGATAGTGAAGGTAGAAAAATGTCTAAATCTCTAGGTAATGGTGTTGATCCACTAGAAGTTATAGAAGAATATGGAGCAGATGCTTTAAGATTCATGCTTATAACAGGTAATACGCCAGGAAATGATATGAGATTCTATATGGAAAGAGTTGAATCTTCAAGAAACTTTGCTAATAAACTTTGGAATGCCTCGAGATTTGTTTTAATGAATATGGATAATGATTTACTTTCAAATATAACAAAAGAAGAAGCTATTTCTAATATGAATTTAGCAGATAAGTGGATATTATCAAGATTAAATACAGTAATAGATGAAATTAATCATAATATAGAGAAATTTGAACTTGGTATAGCTGGACAAAAGATTAATGATTTTACTTGGTCTAATTTCTGTGACTGGTATATAGAACTTGCAAAACCAAGGTTGTATTCAGAAGATACAGTACAAAAACAAACAGCACTTTACGTATTAAATGAAGTTCTTACTTCAATAGTTAAATTACTTCATCCATTTATGCCATTTATAACAGAAGAGATAAATAACTTCCTTCCGAATAAAGAAGAACAAATAATCACTTCAGTATGGCCAAAAGCTAAGGATGAATTTAATTTCAAAAAAGAAGAAGAGATGATGGAACTTATAATGGATGCTATTAAAAATATAAGAAATATAAGAAGTGAAATGGATGTAAAACCTTCTAAAAAAGCAAAAGTTATATTAGTTCCAAATGAAGATAAAAAAGAAGTTTGTAATTACTCAAAAGACTTCTTAAAGACTTTAGCTTATGCAAGTGAAGTATTTATAGAAGATAATAAATCTAATATAGCTGATGATGCTGTATCAACTGTTGTTGATGGAATTGAAATATTCATGCCTTTAGAGGAATTAGTTGATTTTGATAAAGAAATTCAAAGACTTAAAAAAGAAGAAAAGAAATTACAAGGTGAAGTAAAAAGAGCTTCTTCTAAATTATTAAATGAAGGGTTTGTATCGAAAGCACCTCAAAGTCTTATTGATTCAGAAAAAGAAAAACTAGCAAAATATGAAGATATGTTAAAAACTGTTAGTGAAAGAATTGAGGAATTAAATAAAAAAATGAAATAAAGTTAATATATATCGACTCAACTAAAGATACCACTATACTATATTGTGATTTGAAAACCAATATAGTATAGTGGTGTTTTTTATTATAAAAATCTGTTATTGATATCATATATATAATTTAGAATTTAAATAAAAAAATTACAATATAATTACATAGTAATTACAGTTTGAATTTTCTTAATTTTTTTGATATAGAAGTGGTATTATATAAGAGAAATAAATATTTTACAAGAAATTGTTTGCTTTTGTAAGATCATAATTGAAAGGAGACTAAAATGAAAAAGTTTTTGGCAAGAAAGTTCTAAAAAGTTAATTTAAAAAAATTAAAAGGAGGTTTTTATTATGGCAAGAAAAAATTGTATAAAAATTAAGAAGGTAAATAAAACTAGAAAAGAGGATCTAAAAGACGGTCCTTAGTTTATAAGGAGGAAGCACTATGTTTAGTTTAAGTTTAAAATTATATTTTTTTGATATGGAGTTTGTTTTTAAAAAGAAAGAGAGAAAGAAAAAATCTATAGAGAAATTATATAACGAAAAAGAATTTATAAAAGAATATATGGAGAGTAAAAGAGCTATTACATTCAATGATCATATAATAATGTAATAAAATATAATAATATTATTAAAGATTGCCTTAAATATTTAGGGCAATCTTTTTATTTAATTAAAAACTATTTTTTATATATAATTTATTTATGTTTTTTAAAGATATTGATTGATAAAATATAATTTAACTAGATTTTTTCTATTATTATATTAAAATATATTTAGGGTTATAAATAAAATAAATGGAGGGAATAAGTTGAACTATAATGAAGCAAAAAAATACATAGATGATTCAAATAGATTTGGTAGTGTTTTGGGCTTGGATAGGATAAAGTATTTATTAAAACTTTTAGGTAATCCCCAAGATAATTTAAAGATTATTCATGTAGCTGGAACAAATGGAAAGGGATCGACTTGTTCTTTTATAAATTCAGTACTTATAAAGAACAATTATAATGTGGGTCTATATACATCACCTTATTTAGAAGAATTTGAAGAAAGAATAAGACTTAATAATGAAAATATAAAAAAAGAAGACCTTGCAAGTATTATAACGATAATAAAGTCCAAAATAGATATAATGTTGCAAGAAGGATTTAATAGTCCAACAGAATTTGAAATAGTAACAGCTATGGCTTTTTACTATTATAATATGAAAAAGGTTGATTTTTTAGTACTTGAAGTTGGTCTTGGTGGTAGATTTGATGCAACAAATGTTATAGAAAAACCTTTATTATCAGTAATTACGCCAATTGGAATAGATCATGTAGCGATACTTGGAGATAATCTATCAAAAATAGCTTACGAAAAAGCAGGAATAATAAAAGAAAATGGAATTACAATAATACACCCTCAGGAGTTGGAGGCATACAAAGTTATAAAAGATGTTTGTAATGAAAAAAATAATAAATTAATAGAAATTGATGAAAAAAATATAGATATAAAAAAACTAAATAATAAAGCTCAGAGTTTTTTATATAAGGATAATTTAGGAGTAGAAAATAATTTAGAAATAAAAATGCTAGGAAAACATCAAATAAGAAATTCGATACTTGCATTTGAATGTATTAATATTTTAAAAGAAAATTACAAATTCAAATTTGAAACGGAGAATATAAAGTTAGGTTTAAAAGAAGCGTTTTGGGCTGGAAGGGCAGAACTTATAAATTCAAAAATACTATTAGATGGAGCTCATAATCTTCATGGTGCAAAGGCGTTAAAAGGGATATTAGATGATTATTTTAAAAACTATAAAATAAAACTCGTAATAGGGATGTTAAAAGATAAGGATGTAAAAGAAGTTATAAATTTATTTTTACCGATAGTACAGGAGATAATAACAACAAAACCACTTAGCGATAGGGCTTTGAGTGCAGATGAATTAAAAGATATAATATTAAAAATAGATGAAAATAAAGAAGTGGTAGCAATAGATGATATAAAGGCAGCTATTATAAAAGAAGTAGATGATATAAGGGGAAATGAAATTCTTATAATAGCAGGATCATTGTATTTAGTGGGTAATGCAAGAACGATATTAAAAGAAGATTTAAAAATATTAAAATAATATAGTTTATAAAAATTTATATTTAAATCAAAAGAAATATTCTTGGTTATTATATATTTTAGTGAATTATAACAAAAGACTGTTATATTAAGATTTAGAATATAATATTTTGAAATCAAAAAGTATTATATTTAAGTAGATAATCATAGTATAACAGTCTTTGTATTAAATATTATCTTATGCAGATTCAACTGATTTTTCTTTTAATTTTTTTAAGGCTTTAGCGAATTGATCTGGGCATGAAGTTGATTTATTTCCACAAGGAACTCCTTCAAATTTTTCGATGACATGATCAATATTCATTCCTTTAACTAATTGAGAAATACCTAAAAGATTTCCAGGACATCCACCTTTAAATTCAACATTTTCTATTTTATTTTCTTTAACATCAAATATAATTTCTTTAGCACAAACACCTGTAGTTTTAAATACGTACATAATATATATACCTCCTAATAATAAAATATTACATACCCTATGATAGTATAAGAATAAATTTAAGTCAACTAGGTTATTTTTATAGAAATAATTATCATTAAGAAAAAGAAAATAAAAAAATAAAGTTATGTATTAACATAACTTTATAAAAATTATTCTTTAATAAGAATGTTTAAAATATCTCCATATAATGTAGAAGAATTTTCTTTCCAATTATCACATATATATTTTGCTTGTGCTTTTGATGTTACATTTAAATCAATATTTATAAGAGGTGTTTGATTTTCAATTACTTTAAGGCTTACGATGAATTCATTTTCTTTTACCTTAATATAATTAGCTTTTATTTGCATATCTTTTAAGATTGCTTCTTTGCTAGATTGTAAATAAGAATCAAATTTATCTCTTATATCATCTGGAATTCTCGTATGGAATAATTCTAATGCTTTAATTCCATTTTGATTAATTTGATAAAAAACTTTATTTTGTTCTTTATCATCATAGCTTTCAATAAGCTTTTTGTTAAGAAGTTCTATAATAAACTGTTGAAGTGCAAAATAATTCATAACCTCATTTTCTAATATTATTTGTGTGATTTGGGTATTAGTAAGAGGTATTTCCATTTTATTTAAAATATAAAGAATTAGTAATTTATTAACCGCTAATTCTTGTGATGATTTTTCAAACATGCAATCATCCTCCAATTTAAATTATACTATTATTATATTAGTAAAATAATAAAAAGCCAAGTTAAACATTGTTATAATAACTCTATATCATTATAATATAAAAAGATAAGAAATATAAACAAAATTTATCTTAGATATTAAAAATAATTTCTATGATATAGTTTTTCAATTTGAAAGGAGCGTTTTATGCTTTCATTTACAAAGAGAACATTAGCTAAAGATGTTATGTCAAAAACTTTTTTGATTTTAAATAAAAACAAAATATTAAAAGATTCTATAGAATTGATGTTAAGATTAAATTTACAAGAAATATTTGTTACCAGAGAAGATAAAAAAATAATAGGTCTGATAACATTAAGAGATGTGTCTACAATAAAACTAAATGGTTATAATGAAAATTTGACTTTAGAAAATTATATGAATACAAATATTATAACCATAGATGAAGAAGAAAGTTTATCTACATGTAGAGATATAATGATAAAAAAGAACATAGGTAGGCTTCCTGTTATAAAAAATGGAGAATTGATAGGTACGATAAGAGAAAGAGAAATTCGAAATTATTTTTACATGAAATTAGAAGAAATTGGAATTAAATTAAATAGAATAATAAATAGTATTCATGAAGCTGTTGCTGTTATAGACGATTCTGGTTATGTAATGATTTGGAATAAAAATGCTGAAAAATTATATAATGTTAAGGCAGAAGATATAATTGGTAAAAAAATGAAAGATTTCTTCCCAGAATCGTTAGTGGAAGAAGTATTAGAAAATAAAAAACCTATAGAAAATAAATATCATACACCAAGAGATAATACTTATGTTGTTGTAAGTGCGCTGCCAATATTTGTTGAAAATCAATTCTTGGGAGTTGTATCAACAGATAGAGATATAACAGAAGTAAAAAAACTATCTGAGAAATTAGAAAAAGCGACAAAAAGAGTTGAAATGTTAGAAAAAAGATATCAAGAATATAATGATGATTCTTTTTCAAATATAGTTGGAAAGAGCAATAAAATGATAAAAGTAATGGAAATTGCAAAACATGTATCAAGAACTCAGGCTAGTATATTGATAACTGGAGAAAGTGGAACTGGTAAAGAAGTTTTTTCAAGGGCTATACATGATAATAGTGAAAGGAAAGGTCTGTTTGTACCCGTTAACTGTAGTGCGATTCCTATGGAGTTATTTGAAAGTGAGTTATTTGGTTATGAAGCGGGTGCTTTTACTGGCGCTAATAAAAAAGGAAAAATGGGTATATTTGAGCTTGCTAATAAGGGAACTGTATTTTTAGATGAAATAGGAGATATGCCGCTTTCTATGCAGGTTAAATTACTAAGAGTTTTACAAGAAAGAGAAGTTAGAAGAGTTGGTGGAGAAAAGAGTATAAAAGTAGATGTGAGAATTATTTCTGCAACAAATAAAAATTTATCAAATATGATTGAAACGGGTAAATTTAGAGAAGATTTATATTATAGATTAAATGTTGTAGAAATAGAATTACCACCTCTTAGAGAAAGAGGTCTTGATATTAGATTGCTTATAGATTATTTTTTAGATACAATATCTGAAGCAAATAATAAGAAGAAATTAAAACTAGATAAAGAGGTTATTTCTATACTTGAAAATTATAAATGGAAAGGGAATATAAGGGAGTTGAAAAATACAATTGAACATCTTATTGTATTATCAAAAGATAGTATTATAACTTCTGATGTTATACCTAGATATATAGTTGAATATAGTGAAAATAAAAAAAACACAAATGAATTTAATACTTATGATTTAAATGAAGTAATTAAAGATATTGAGATAAAAACAATAAAAGAAGTCTTGCAAAAGACTAATAACAACAAGACTAAAGCAGCAAAAATTTTAAATATTCCAAGAGGAACCTTATATTACAAATTGGAATTGTATAATTTGAAATAAAATTATAATTAAAAAAAATATATATCATGAATAATATTATATAAATATATATTTTTAATAATTAAAATTAGCATTTTGGGGTATAAAAACACAGTAGTGGTTTGTGAAATTATTCGAACACTTCTGTATTTTTTTTATAAAAAGTGTCGAAAATTCAACGTTGTTCAAAAAGTTGACGATTTTTATATTGTGGATTAAAAGCTTTATAAAAACTAAATTTAAAATATATTTACCAAAAAATTATACTAAAATATGTTCAAAAACCTGACGTAATTTTATGTGAAAATATATATAGATAAACTTTATAGCTTGTATAAAAATTATAAATAATTATTATAAATAACTGATTTCAATACTTTTGTCGAAAAAAATACTTTGTTTTATTTTTGGCACGGTCTATGCTCTATACTATGGCATATGAAAAATACTTTTCAATACGAATAGACATATTTAAAAAGTTTTGTTTAAAATATTTTATTATAAACGTTTGATTTGATATTTTTCAACTTTTGTATTCTTATATAAAAGATTGAAAGATATATAACAAACAAAATGTTTCGGAGGTGGAAAAATGAAGGTTGTATTACCTCTAAGACAACATATTGGTGCGCCTTGTAAGCCATGTGTTGAAAAAGATCAAGAAGTTAAAAAGGGACAATTAATAGCAGTTCCAGATGGTCTTGGAGCGAATATACATTCAAGTGTATATGGTGTAGTAACAAATATAACTGATGAGGTTATAGAAATTGCATGTAATGAAGAGCAATTAGATGAGTTTGTAAAGATTAAAGATACAGATTCAAATTTAGAAGCAATAAAAGAAGCTGGTATTGTTGGTGCTGGTGGAGCAGGTTTTCCTGCACATGTTAAATTCAATGCAGATTTAAAAGGTGGATATGTTCTTGCAAATGCGGCAGAATGTGAACCGTTATTAGCACATAATGTAGAGCTTATGGAAAATAATCCAGAGCTTGTTGTTAAAGGTGTTAAATATGTTATGGAAATAACTAATGCTAAAAAAGGTTATATAGCAGTGAAACCTAAACACAAAAAAGCAATAATGGCATTAGGTAAAGCATGTAAGGATGTAGAAGGTGTAGAAGTTAAATTCCTTCCAGATATGTATCCAGCAGGAGATGAAAGAGTTGTTATAAGAGAATTGGTTGGAGTTGAATTAAAGCCAGGACAATTACCTTTAGAAGCAGGTTGTGTTGTATCTAATGTTGAGACTCTTAAGAATGTAGTTTTAGCAATAGAAGAAAGAAAACCTGTTATAACTAAAGACATAACAATTGCAGGAAGAGTTAAAGATGCTATGCAAGGTAAGGTATATATGGATGTACCACTTGGTCTTAGTGTTGGAGAATATATAAAAATGTCTGGTGGATATATTGAACCTCATGGTGAGATTGTATTAGGTGGACCATTTACTGGTAGATCAGGTAGTGAAGAATCACCGATAACAAAAACAACAGGTGGAGCAATAGTATCTATGCCGTTTCCAAATGATGAAAGAGAATTTGGTATAATTATTTGTGAATGTGGAGCAGGCAAAGAAAGATTGACTGAAATAGTTGAAGGAATGGGCGGTAAAGTAGTAGCAGAAACTATGTGTAAGAGAATGGTTGATGATGGAAGAGGTAGATACAGATGTGAACTTCCAGGAATGTGCCCAGGACAAGCTGAAAAAGTATTATACCTTAAAAAAGAAGGAGCAAAAGCTGTAGTGGTTGGAACTTGTGAAGATTGAACTAACACAGTGATGCAAGTAGCTCCTAGGGTAGGAGTTTCGGTTTATCATAGTACAGATCATACGCTTAGAGCAGGTGGTCACAGACTATATAGAAGAAAAAAATAATAAAAAACTTGACAAGATAAAATTAAAGTGTTATCATTTAAAGTTTATGTTGTAAGGTTTTATATATTAAGCAAAAAAACTCTTATAACTTATAAAAAGAGTTTAAATAAATTTGATATCTAAAAAATTATACTAAATAAAAGTTTAAATTTTAAGGAGGGAAAGTAATGTCAATTACTGTAGAAACAGCTAAGGCTCATGCTAATGACTACGCAGTTTGTTGTTGTAGATTCGAAGCAGGAACTGTAATAGAGCCTTCAAACCTTGAAGATCCAGCAATATTTGCAGATTTAGAAGATTCAGGATTATTAGAAATACCATCAAATGTACTAACAATAGGTGAGGTTCTTGGTGCTAAATTAACTAAAACAGTTGATGCTTTAACACCATTAACTCCAGATGTTTTAGACGGAATAAATGCTAAAGAAGAAGTTAAAGAAGAAACTGTAGAAGAAGTTAAGGAAGAAATGGTAGCACCAGTTGCTCCTGTAGCTCCAGTTACTTCAAATGCAGGTGTTGTTAAAATACACATTGGTGAAGGTAGAAATATAGATTTAGAAATACCTTTAAATGTAGCATCAGCTATGGGTGTGGCACCAGTTGCTCAAGCAAATGCTGTAGAAGCTTTCGCACCAGTTGCAGAAGCTAAGGAAGAAAAGGTTTTAAGATCTTTAGTTAAGAAGCATTTCAAAATTGAAAAAGTTGAATTAGCTGATGAAACTAAAATCGAAGGAACTACATTATATATAAGAAAAGATGCTTGTAAAGATGCTATAGCTTCTCAAGATTTAGTAGTAGATTTAAAAGTAGATATAATAACTAAAGATGAGTATAACACTTATAGTGAAACTATAATGGATATACAACCAATCGCTGTTAAAGAAGAAGGCGAATTAGGTTCAGGTATAACAAGAGTTATCGACGGTGTTATAGTAATGGTTACAGGAACTGATGAAGATAAAGTTCAAATAGGTGAATTTGGTTCTTCAGAAGGTGAATTAGACAAAAATATCATGTGGGGAAGACCTGGAGCTCCTGATTTTGGAGAAATCTTCATAAAGACTGAAGTTATGATCAAAAAAGGAACTAACATGGAAAGACCAGGACCTTTAGCTGCTCATATGGCTACAGATGTTATAACTCAAGAAATAAGAGAAGCTCTTAAGAATGCTGATGAGTCTTTAGTTGTAAATACTGAAGAATTAGTTCAAAAGAGAAGACCTGGAAAGAAAAAAGTTGTAATAGTAAAAGAAATAATGGGACAAGGAGCTATGCATGATAACTTAATCCTTCCTATGGAGCCTGTTGGAACTTTAGGAGCTAAGCCAAATGTTGACTTAGGAAATGTTCCAGTTATGTTATCACCAATCGAAGTTTTAGATGGAGGAATCCATGCACTTACTTGTATAGGACCTGCTTCTAAAGAAAACTCAAGACATTATTACAGAGAGCCTCTAGTAATAGAAGCTATGAATGATGAAGAAATAGATTTAGCAGGAGTTTTATTTGTAGGATCTCCACAAGTTAACTCTGAAAAATTCTATGTATCTAAGAGATTAGGTATGACAATAGAAGCTATGGATGTTGATGGAGCTATAATAACTACTGAAGGTTTTGGAAACAACCATATAGACTTTGCTAGTCACCACGAAGAAATAGGAAAAAGAGGAGTTGCTGTTGTAGGTTGTACTTTCTCTGCTGTTCAAGGTGCGTTAGTTGTTGGTAATGAGTACATGAAGTACATGATAGATAACAACAAATCTAAGCAAGGTATAGAAAATGAAATACTTTCAAACAACACTCTTTGTCCAGAAGATGCTATTAGAGCATTAGCTATGTTAAAGGCTGTTATGGCTGGAGAAGATGTTAAAGCTCCAGAAAGAAAGTGGAACAATAATGTTAAATTAAACAATGTTGAATTAATAGAAAAAGCTACTTCAAAATCTTTTGAGTTAGTTAAGAATGAACAAACTCTTGAAAAAAGTAAGAAGAGAGCTGCTATTTACGAAAAAGAAGAAAACTAAGATAGGGTGTTTATATAATGGATAGATTAAAGTATGCTTCTACAGAAAGAATGTATGAAGGGGTTTTAATAAAAATCACAGATGGCAGTGTTACTATAGATTTAAAAGGTAGATTAGGACAATTAAAGGTTCCTAAAAGAATGTTGATTAGTGATTACGATTTGAAACTTGGAATGGAAGTCGGATTTTTAATGAGTTATCCAGAAGTTTTAAGCCCAGATGTTAACGAAAAGTATAAGCAAATTATAGAAGAAAATGCAAGAAGAGAAAAAGAAGGAGGTAATGAGTAATGAGTATGACGGTAGTAAAAGGATTACAGTCAGAAATATTCGTACCAATAACACCACAACCTGTGTGGACTCCGGTTACGAAAGAATTAAAAGATATGAAAATAGCATTAGCTACAGCAGCTGGTGTACATCTAAAAACAGATGCTAGATTTAACCTTGCAGGAGATTTCTCATTTAGAGTAATACCAGGAGATGCTCCAGTAAGTGATATGATGGTATCACATGGTGGATACGATAATGCAGATGTTAATAAGGACATAAACTGTATGTTCCCTATAGACAGATTAAGAGAGTTAGCAGCAGAAGGATTTATTAAAGAAGTTGCTCCAGCTCACTTTGGATTCATGGGTGGTGGTGGAGACCAACAAAAATTCACTGATGAAACAGGTCCAGAAATAGCTAGACAATTAAAAGAAGAAGGCGTTGACGCTGTTGTTTTAACAGCTGGCTGAGGTACTTGTCACCGTTCTGCCGTGATCGTGCAGAGAGCTATCGAGGAAATAGGAATACCTACTATAATAGTAGCTGCCCTTCCTCCTGTTGTAAGACAAAATGGATCTCCAAGAGCAGTTGCTCCACTAGTACCAATGGGTGCTAATGCAGGGGAACCAAATAATATAGAAATGCAAACTGCTATACTAAAAGATACTTTAGTAAAATTAGTTGAAATACCAAGTGCTGGTAAGATAATATCATTACCATATGAGTATATAGCTGAAGTTTAAGATATTTATCCCCCTTTGTTTTATAACAAAGGGGGTAAAAATCTATAAAAAAGTTTCAAAAGGAGATTTTCATGAATGAAAAAATTTTAAAGAGACTTGTAATTAAAAGTTATCACATAAACTCGGTTAAATTTTCAGAAAAAAGCCAGATATCTAATTCTACGCTTATGATTGATAAACAAATAACTAACGAACTTATAAATGATGAGCGTATAAAAGATATAAGAATTAATATAATAAAACCAAGAGAACATGATATCTTTGTAAATACTATAATGGATATAATCCCAATATCAACAAAGGTATTAGGAAGGCTTGGAGAAGGAATAACGCATACATTAACAGGTGCATATGTGATGCTTACAGGAGCTAAAGAAGATGGATTTCAGATGGCTGAATTTGGTTCGTCAGAAGGAATTTTATCAAAACAGCTTCATTTAAATAGAGCAGGAACACCTTCTTCCAATGATTATATAATACATTTTGATGTTGTACTGGAAAATGATTACCCGTTTGATAGAAAGCTTCCTTTAGCAGCTCATTTTGCGTGTGATAAATTTATTCAATCAATAAGAAATATCTTAAAAGATATGGATGGAAAAGATTTTAATGAAAGTCATGAATTTTTGGAAAAAGCTAAGCCAGGTAAGAAAAAAATTGTAATATTAAAGCAAATTGCAGGTCAAGGTGCTATGTATGATAATATGGTTTTTCCAAAAGAGCCTTCATCGACAGTAAAAGGAAAGTCTATAATCGATTTGATGAATATGCCAACCTTTATATCACCAAATGAATATAGAGATGGTGCAATAAGAGCAATGACTTAAAAAAACTAAAGGATGTGATTATATTGGGTATAGGACCATCTACAAAAGAAACAACTCTTCATCATTTTAAAGATCCTTTATTAGAGGTTGTATCCAATGATAATGATATAGATTTACTGGGTATAATAGTTGTAGGCACTCCACAAGATAATGAAGAAAAGAATTTTGTAGGACAAAGAAGTGCAGCTTTAATTGAAGGTATGAGAGCTGATGGTGTAATATTTTCCTTAGATGGTTGGGGAAATTCTCATGTAGATTTTGCAAATACTATTGAGGAAATAGGTAAAAGAGACATACCTGTTGTGGGCATGAGTTTTATTGGAACACAAGCTAAGTTTGTTGTTAAAAATAGATATATGGACACAGTTGTAGATTTTAATAAATCAAAAGAAGGTATAGAAACTCAAGTTGTAGGAGAAAATAATCCTAACGAAATTGATGCTAAAAAAGCATTGGCATTTTTGAAATTAAAAATGAGAAAAAAGGATGGTGCTAAATAATGAAATTTTCAACAAGTATACATGCAGTAGATTCTCATACTATGGGAGAGCCTACTAGAATAATAACAGGTGGAATACCTAATATTCCAGGAAAAACTATGGCAGAAAAGAAAGCTTATCTTGAAAATAACCTAGATTACATAAGAACTGCTGTAATGTTAGAGCCGAGAGGTCATAATGATATGTTTGGTTCAATTATAACAGCGCCAGTTAATGATGAGGCTGATTTTGGTATAATCTTCATGGATGGTGGAGGATACCTTAATATGTGTGGACATGGTTCAATTGGTGCTATAACAGTTGCAATAGAAACTGGGATGGTAAAGATGGTTGAGCCTGTAACTAAGGTTGTTATGGATACTCCAGCAGGTATAGTTACAGCAGAAGCAAGAGTTGAAAATCAAAAGGTTAGAGAAGTTTCTATAGTTAATGTTCCAGCATTCCATTACAAAGAAGATGTTAAAATAAATGTAGAAGGTATTGGAGAAATATCATTTGATATATCATTTGGTGGAAGTTTCTTTGCAATTATAAATGCAAAAGAATTAGGAATGAAAGTAGAGCCTAAAAATGCTCAGAAATTAACTGAAATAGCATTACAAATCAGAGATCAAATAAATGCTGAAGTTGAAATAAAACATCCTACATTAGATCATATAAAAACTGTTGATTTAGTTGAAATTTATGATGAACCAACTCACAAAGATGCTACTTATAAAAATGTTGTAGTATTTGGACAAGGACAAGTTGATAGATCTCCTTGTGGAACAGGAACTAGTGCTAAGATGGCTACATTATATTCAAAAGGTGAATTAAAGGAAAATGAACTTTTTGTATATGAAAGTATATTAGGAACATTATTCAAAGGTAGAGTTTTAGGAACTGGTAAATTACAAGAGTATACAACAGTAACTCCGGAAATAACTGCATCTGCTTATATAACTGGATTTAACCATTTTGTAATAGATGAAGAAGATCCACTTAAGCATGGTTTTATATTAAAATAAATTAAAAAATAAATTTAAATCTTGATTTTTTGTCGAAAAAATGATAAATTAAATTTATAACAATATAATAAAATGCAATATCAAATAATATTTAAAAAAATATTAAAAATAGAAAAACATATATATATATATATAATAAATATAAATAATTAAGATTAAATACATTTTTACAAATTGAAAATATTTTGAGGACTGTTTAAAATGATTATTCATTTTAGATATATTATTCATCTTTAAGATGAAATTTGAGGAGGAATGGGACTTATGAATTTAAGTGTTGCACAAATTCTTTTAGGAATTTTAGGACTATTTGCTGTTGTTTTTGGAATTTATTTTATTATTGATTTTGCTAAGCATAAAGATCAATTAGAAGATCATAATTCTTGGTTAAAAGTATTATTTATTGGTTTTATAACAGATTTCTTTGATACTTTAGGAATAGGAAGTTTTGCGCCTACTACTGCTTTAGTAAGAGGTATGAAACAAGTTAAGGATCAATTTTTACCAGGAACATTAAACGTATCACATACTATCCCAGTTGTATTAGAAGCATTTATATTTATAGCTGTTGTAGAAGTTGAACCAATAACTTTAGGGGCTATGTTAGCTGCTGCTACTGTTGGTGCTTATGTTGGTGCTGGATTTGTTTCAAGATTACCAGAAAAGAAAGTTCAGCTTGCTATGGCAATTGCTTTATTTGTAACAGCTGGTCTTATGTTAATGGGTCAATTAGATTTAATGCCTGGTGGTGGAGAAGCGATAGGTCTTAGTGGCGCTAAGCTTATAATAGCTATAGTTGCAAACTTCATACTTGGAGCTTTAATGACTGCAGGTATTGGACTTTATGCACCTTGTATGGCTTTAGTTTATTTACTTGGTATGTCTCCAAAAGTTGCTTTCCCAATAATGATGGGTTCTTGTGCATTCTTAATGCCAGCAGCTTCTGTTAAATTTGTTAAAGAGGGAGCTTATGATAGAAGAGCTTCTATGGGTATAACAATAGGTGGTTGTATAGGTGTTTTTGTTGCAGTCAAATTTGTAACTGGTATGGATATAAATATGCTTACTAAGGTAGTTATAGCTGTTATATTCTATACTTCTTATACTATGTTTAAAGCTGCAAGTAAAAATCAAGAAAAAGCTGCATAAATTTATTGAAAAATTAAAGCCAATTGATATCAATTGGCTTTTTTTATTTATAAAAATATAAAAAAATAAAGGAGTTTTAACTCCTTTTTAATGAGACTTATGAATTTTGGTTTTTATTTGTAAATTGTTGTTTTAAGTACATAATAACGAATTAAGTAAAAACCAAAATAAAATATAAAATAATTAATAAAATTAAATACTATTTAATTTTAACACAATTTATTTAATTTTTTAAGGGTAAAATTAATAATATTTAATTTAATTAAATGAAATTTATTTTTTGATATTTAAACAAAAAAAATTCTATTATCCTATAGAAATATTAACATAATTATGTTAATATGAAAAAATACAAAAAATATATTTGATTTAAATTATATTTTAAAAAGATTATTTAGGTAAGAAGGTGAGTTTGGTGATGAATATATCTTTTATAGAAGATTCATATGAATCTTTAAATGATATCAGTGGAAGTATCTGTCCAAACAAATATGAAGATAATATAAAGAATTTTATGGATCTTATAAAGCCAGAGGTAGGAGAAAAAATACTATTAATAGGTGATATATCTTCATATGGAAAATATCTCAAAAAAAGAGGTGCTGATGTAACTATTTTGGAGGAAACAAAAGATTATTCAAAATCGGCTATAGTTAAGAATGTTAATTGTAATATAGTTGATGGTTCTTTGGAGTTTATGCCTTTTAAAGATGATTATTTTAGTAAAGCGATATTCTTAAATCATTTTAATAGCTTTCAAGATGAAAATAGAGTTTTTAAGGAAATAAAAAGAGTATTGATGGATAAAGGAAAGATAATAATTGAAGAAAGTAATCCAAATAAATTGCAAACAAAATGTAAAATAATAACTAATAAAATATTAGGTTATACATGTAAGTTTTATAAACCGCAGGAGCTATTGAATTTCTTTTCATCAAACGGATTTGTTGGGAAATTTGAAGAAGTAAATAATGATAAATATATATATATAGGTAGCAAAGTTGGTTAATTACTTTAGATTAAACTATTATGGTTTTGATCTAAAGTTTTTTTTTACTTATTATTATATGTTAAACTAAAGTAAATAATAATTTAAGGATGTGATATTTTGAATATTGATTTTAAAATATTTTTTGTTACTATATTTTTTGTAATACTTTTTACTTTACAATACACCTTAAATAAAATTTATGTTGTATTAATTGAAATTAGAGATTATTTGAAGAATAATAAATTAAGAGGTTAAAAATGTTTGATTTAATAAGTATTAAGGATGATATACAAAATATTGCTGAGGCTATTGCATTGGCATTAAAAGTAGATGTAACTATAGTTGATTATAATTTAATAAGAATAGCTGGGACAGGTATATATAATGAATCCCTTTTAAAAAATGTTGATAAATCATCTGCATTTGGATATTCATTAAAAGAAAAGAAGAGTTTTATAATTGAAAATCCAAAAATTGATTCTATATGCCAAAATTGTGGTTCAAAAGCATTTTGTAAGGAGTTTGCTGAAGTTTGTAGTCCAATATATTATGATGAAGAAATTTTGGGTGTAATAGGGCTTGTAGCACTTTCTAGTAAACAAAAACAAGAACTTATATCTAATAAACAAGAACTTATGGTATTTCTAAAAAAAATGGGAGAATTAATATCATCAAAGACAAAATCTTTAAAACAAGCAGATGAATTAGAAAGAGAAAAAAATAAATTAGAAATACTTTTAAATACAATTGATAAGGCAGTAATATCCACAAATAATGATGGAAAAATAGAAAAATTCAATAATAAATTTGTAAAAATGTTTAAAATAAGTGATAAAAGAAATTTATGTGGACAATATATATATGATATTTTAAGTTTTTTAAAAAAAGAAAATATCAACAACAAAGAAATTCAAAGAAAATACTTTTATAATAAAAATAAAGGTTATTTAAATGGAATATATACTAAAAGGCCTTTAGTATTTAATAATGTCTTATATGGTTTTGTATTTGATTTTATAGATAGCTCATCAGCAATAAAAGACTTTAATGAAATTACACTTACAGATCAAAATATAAAATTTGAAGATATAATAGGAAATAGCGATAGTTTAAATCAAATAAAGAATAGAGCTTTAATAGCATCTAAGTCAAATTCAACATTACTTATAAATGGAGAGAGTGGAACTGGAAAAGAGTTATTTGCTAGAGCTATTCATAATGCATCAAATAGAAAAAATGAAGCTTTTATAACTGTAAATTGTGGAGCTATACCAGATAACTTACTCGAAAGTGAACTGTTTGGATATGAAGAAGGTGCGTTTACAGGTGCTAAAAAGGCGGGGAAACTTGGTAAATTTGAAATAGCTAATAATGGAACGATATTTTTAGATGAAATAGGAGATATGAATTTACATCTTCAAGTAAAGCTTTTGAGAGTTATCCAAGAAAGAGAGATTGAAAAAATAGGTTCAAATCAAAAGATAAAAATAAACGTAAGAATAATATGTGCTACGAATAAAAATTTAGAAGAAATGGTTTTGAAAAATGAATTTAGGGAAGACTTATATTATAGATTAAACGTAATACCACTTTTAATACCACCATTAAGAGAAAGAAAAGATGATATTATGTTGCTTATTAAACATTTTATAAAAAAGCATGCGGAATTTATAAATAAAAACATAGTAGGTTTTGATGATGAATCTAAGATTTTTTTAAAAAATTATTCTTGGCCAGGGAATGTAAGAGAATTAGAAAATACAGTGGAGTATTGTCTTAATATGACCAATGATTCGATAATAAAGTTAAATGATTTACCAAGTAGATTGTTAAATAAGAAAATATTGAAAATTGAAGAAGTAAACCCACAAATAACACCGATAAAAGAATTGGAAAAACAAGAAATTATAAAGGCCTTAAAACAGTTTAGAGGTATAAAAAATAACAAAGAAATAATATGTAAAAAATTGAAAATTTCAAGAGCGAGTTTGTATAGAAAGATAAAAGAATATGAAATAGACATATTAAATATTTAAGAATATTTAGATTATATTTTTTCTTGATTTTTAAAATATATTGACAAATAAGATATATTTAAATTAAAATATTAAGCATACTATAAAACAGAGTAAAGATAATGAAATCCTCGTATTTGAATTGAGGATTTTATTATTTATTAAAATAATATTTTGGAGGATTAACATGGATATAGAAAAGAAAGTTTGGGAAGTACTTTGTTCTAAAGAAGATATTCAAAAAAGAAATATAGAACTTGGAGAGCAAATATCAAAAGATTATAAGGATAAGAATTTATATGTAGTGTCTCTTTTAAGAGGTAGTTTTGTGTTTGCTGCTGACTTAGTAAGAGAGGTTTCTGTTCCTTTGAAAATAGATTTTATGACTACTTCTAGTTATGGTCATGGTGAAGAATCAACTGGAAATGTAAAAGTGGTTGCGGATATAAAAGAAGATTTAACTGGATATGATGTACTTGTTGTTGATGACATAACAGATTCTGGAATAACTATGAAATTTGTTATGGAACATTTAGCAAAGAAAAATGCGAATTCAGTAAAAGCATGTGTACTTTTAGACAAGCCAAGCAGAAGAAAAGTTGATATAGTAGCTGATTATATTGGATTTACTATTGAAGATAAATTTGTTGTTGGTTATGGTCTTAACTTTGGAGATTATTATAGAAATTATCCATACGTATTTTGCGTAACAGATGAAGATAGAAAATAATCATTATAATGAATAAACATTTATATAAAAATAAATAAAATAGGCTATTGTATAGGAATAATTATTTGTAATTATTATGCTAATTTTAAATTCACATAATAATTACAAATGATTTCTTAATACAATAACCTATTTTTTTATCCTCTTAAATCATCTAGGATTTCGGTTTTTTCTATAGTTTTTTGGTCTTTCATTTTAATAAGTTTAGCAGGAGAACCAGCAACTACTTGATTTTCTTCAACATCTTCAGTTACAACACTACCAGCAGCAATAACACAACCTTTTTTTAGTCTAACACCTTCAAGTATTACACAATTAGCTCCTATTAAGACATCATCTTCAACTATAACAGGTGTTTTTGAAGGTGGTTCTAATACTCCTGCGATAACAGTTCCAGCCCCTACATGAACATTATCACCAACAGTTGCTCTAGCACCTAAAACTGCGTTCATATCAATCATTGTATTTTTACCAACTTGACTACCTATATTTATAACAGCACCCATCATTATAACAGCATTTTCTTTTATAGTAACCATATCTCTAATTATTGCACCTGGTTCTATTCTTGCCTTTATATTTAATTTGTCCAGCATTGGAATTGCTGAATTTTTTCTATCATTTTCTAAATGATAATATTCTATTGTAGCTTTGTTTTCATTAATTAAAATTTCAACATCTTTATAATCTCCAATGATTATTGTAAGGTTGTTATCCCCAAATATTTTAATATTTTCATTAGTATTTTTAATTTCACCTTTTAAATATACTTTAACTGGTGTTTTTTTCTCCACATTTTTAATATATTTAGCTATTTCATACGGATCGTTTAAAATTTCCATTTATATTCCTCCTAAAATATCCTTCATTGTATAAAAACCATTATTTCTGTTTAATAAAAATAATGAGGCCTTTAAAGAACCCTTTGCGAAAATATCTTTAGATAAAGCTGTGTGTTTTATTTCAACTACTTCATCATCACCTGCAAATAGCACATTATGTTCACCAAAGATAGAACCGCCTCTAATAGCATGTATTGCTATTTCTTCTTTATTTCTTAAATTATTCTTAGAATGTTTTCTATTTGTGATATAACGATTATTAAGTAAATCAGTAATCTTATTAGCAAGCATAATTGCTGTTCCGCTTGGCGAATCTATTTTTTTATTATGATGTTTTTCTATAATTTCAATATCAAAATCACTTAACATAGTTGAAGCTATATTTAATATTTCAATTAAAGTATTTATTCCAAGTGACATATTATAGCTTTGGCATATTGGAATATCATTTGAAGCTTTTTTGATTTTTTCAAGTTCTAAATCATTATATCCAGTAGTTGCTATAACTAAAGGTATTTTGTTTTTTAATGCATAATCAAGCATTGCATCCAAAGTTTTAGGATTTGAAAAATCTATTATAACATCTGGTTTTTTATTTAAATTATTAAAATCATCATATATCAAATTATCTTCATCTTTTTTAGATGAATATCCACCTAAAAATTCAAATTTATCAGATTCTAATACAACTTTTTTTAAAACTTTTCCCATTTTTCCACGAATGCCGTTTATAAAAATATTCATAATAATCAATCCTTATATTAGATTAGAATTTTTCAATTCTTTTTTTAATATCTCTAAATTTGATTCATCCATAGAATAAAGAGGTTCTCTTAAATCACCAACATCAAGTTTCATCAAATTCATAGCAGTTTTTACGGGAATTGGATTAACTTCTATAAATAAAGAGTCTATTAGAGGTTTTAAATCAAGTTGTAAATTTAGAGCTTCTTCTATATTTTTATCTAAAAAATTCATAACCAAATCATGAGTTTCTTTTGGCTTTATATTTGCAACTACTGATATTACACCGCTACCACCAATTGATAATATAGGAATTATAATATCATCATTTCCTGAATATATTTTAAAATTTTTACCGCAAAGTCTTCTTATTTCAGTAGCATAAGAGATATTTCCGCTAGCCTCTTTTATACCTATAATATTTTTTAGTAATGATAGTTCATAAACTGTTTGTGGTTTTAAATTAACACCAGTTCTTCCTGGAACATTATAAAGTATTATTGGAATATCAACAGCTTTAGATATTTTATAAAAATGATTATAAAGACCTTTATCATTTGATTTATTATAATAAGGAGTTATTACAAGTAGACCATCAACTCCTAAATCTTGAGCTTTAACACTAAGATCAATAGACGATTTAGTATTATTTGAACCAGTTCCTGCGATTACAGGAATTTTTTTATTTACTTTTTTTACACAAAACTCTATAAACTCTATTTTTTCATCCAAACTCATTGTAGACGATTCACCAGTAGTACCACAGATTATAAGAGCATCTGTATTATTTTTTATATGATAATTGATAAGTTCCTCTACTTTATCATAATCAATATATCCATTTTTAAATGGAGTTATAAGTGCAACACCAGAACCTAAAAACATTAAAAAGCCTCCCTTTATAAGTTTTTTTTATTAAAAAGTTTAAACTAAATTATATTTTATCAATAATTCAGCTATTTGAACTGTATTTGTAGCAGCGCCTTTTCTTATATTATCTGCAACTACAAACATATTAAGCCCAAAATCTAAACTATAATCCCTTCTTATTCTGCCTACATAAACCAAATCAGTATCTTTTGCATTAGAAGCAAGAGGATATAAATTTGATTTTGGATTGTCAATAAGTTTTATACCATCCTTATTATCTAATATATCAAATATTTGCTCTAATTTAAAATCATTAAAAAACTCTACATTTATGCTTTCACTATGACTAAATTTCACAGGGACTCTAACAGCTGTTGCAGTTATTTTTAAATCAGGATTGTTTAATATTTTTTTTGTCTCTTCAATCATCTTAATTTCTTCTTTTGTATAGCCATTATCTAAAAAGACATCAATATGAGGAAGTGCATTATCTGCAATTTGATGAGGATAAAAGGAATTTTTAAGTCCATTTAAACCATCTTCCAAATCTTTAATACCGTTTAGTCCAGAACCTGAAACTGCTTGATAAGTAGAATAAACAATTCTTTTTATCTTAAAATGTTCATCTAAGGCTTTAAGTGGAAGTACTGCTTGAATTGTAGAACAATTTGGATTTGCAATAATCCCATTATGTTTTTTTACATCTTCAGGATTTACCTCAGGAACTACAAGAGGAACATCATCATCCATTCTAAATGCACTTGAATTATCAACAACGATAACATTATTTTCTTTTGCAATAGGACTAAATTTTTTGCTTATATCTCCGCCTGCTGAAAACAATGCGATATCAATATTTTTTTTAAATGAGTCCTCATTTAATTCTTCAACTAAATAATTTTTTCCTAAAAAATTAATTTCTTTGCCCGCAGATTTTTTTGATGCAAATAAATACAAATTATTTATAGGAAATTTTCTTTCTTCCAAAACTTTTAAAAAAGTTTGACCAACTAGACCAGTAGCACCTACTATTGCTAAATTTATCTTTTTCAAAATTAATCCCCCTTTTAGTTTATTTATTATTAACAAAAAATAATATAAGCACAGTTAATAAGAATATTTTTTAATTTGCTTATATTTAAATAAGTTAAATCTTTATTATATTATTACCTTTTTTTTATTATTTTATCTTGATTATAATTAAAAAGACATATGTATTTGTGAGGAAAACATAAAACAAAAGTCCTCAAGCTATACTTAAGGACTAAAATTTTACAAATAATACTTTTAATACATATTCGTAAAAAAGAAATTGTATTAAAATAAATCATATGTATATCCTAGGTAATAGCACTCCACATAATGTGACAGTCTTAAAGTTATTAACTTTAAGCCCAGAAAATATTTTTAAAGGTATTAAATATTTTCTTCGGCGATTTTTCCTTTCAATCTTAATCATAGATCCTTATCTCAAAAGACTTACTTATAAAAATCGCGCCTCTATTATCTTTTATGAAATTTTAACAAGATAAAAGTTGTTTTTATTTGTAGTTTATCTTACACTAATAAAAACAAGGTGTCAATATAAATAAAAAAATAAATATTAAAAGGTGGTGAAGAAAAATATATAAAAAAATTTTTATATATTTTGATTATTTATGAATGAAAATATGGATATTATAAAGAATAAGACTTTTAAATATAAAGATGATTTATCAAAAATACCTGAATTAGGACTTGAAGTATCAAATACTTCGGCATATATTAAAAAGGAGCTTGATAGTTTAGGAATAGAATATAAATCATTTATAAAAAATGATATAGTAGGAATGATAAAAGGTAAAAATCCTAAAAAAACAATTGCATTTAGAGCTGATATGGATGCACTACCATTTTTAGATGGGGCAAAACACCTATGCGGTCATGATGGA
The DNA here is from genome assembly GCA_045345765.1 of Peptostreptococcaceae bacterium AGR-M142. Taxonomy (GTDB): domain Bacteria; phylum Bacillota; class Clostridia; order Peptostreptococcales; family Peptostreptococcaceae; genus JAOARY01. The sequence goes on along the minus strand of CP148265.1, from coordinate 586,129 downwards.
CATATGTCTATACTTTTAGGTTTTATAAATTATATAAATTTAAATAAGGATAATTTAAATGATAATATAGTGTTTATATTTCAGCCAGGAGAAGAAAGTCCAGGTGGAGCAAAACCTATGATTGAAAATGGGTTATTTGATGAATTTGATATTGATGAGATTTATGGACTTCATATTTTTCCTGGAATTGAGCAAAATTTCATTGGTACAAAATCAAATTATTTGATGGCTCAAGTAGGAGAATTTGATATAAAAATTAAGGGAAAGTCTTCTCATGGTGCAATACCACAAGAAGGTGTAGATGCTATTTTAATAGCTGGAAATCTTATAAATTCTTTAAACTCTATAATATCAAGAAATATATCACCATTAGATGAGGGTGTTATAACTGTTGGGAAAGCTTATGGTGGAGACCGAAGAAATATAATTTGTGAAGAGTTTATTTTGGAAGGTACTATAAGGGCATACAAAGAAGATGTTTATGAAAAAATAAAAAAGAGAATAAGAGATATAATAGATGGATTTAAGATTTCATTTAATTGTGATATAGAAATTAGATTAAAAGATGATTATCCAGCGGTTAATAATGATTTGGATTTATATTTAGAATTTGAAAAAATATTTGAGGATGAACTAATAAAAATGGAACCTCTTATGATTTCAGAAGATTTTTCTTATTATCAAAAGATAAAAAAAGGTTTGTTTTTTATGCTTGGTTCTAAGAATGAAGAAAAGGGATATGATAAGGGTCTTCACAACAGAGAATTTGATTTTGATAAAGAAGTATTATTAAATGGGATAAAAATATATATAAAATTATTAAAATCTAAGGGAGTGCTTTTTTAAATGATGCGAAATTTTTTTGGGAATTGGATTTATCTAATTTTGTTTATAATTTATATAGGTGCAAGTTATTTACTTATGGAACAAAGTTTTGTATTTAGTGGACTTGCAATACAATTAGGTGTTATTTTAATACCTACAATTTTATTTATTTTTTTAGTTAAGGATACTAGTTTTAAAAAATTTATAAGATTTAATAAAGTTTCTTATAATAAGATAATATTATCAATTGGTATAATATTTTTAGCATATCCAATAGCTGTATATATAAATGCGATATTTAATATATTTTTATATCTTATTTTTGGGAAAGTAATGGCTGTGGATTCAATACCTTTGGTTGATAGTGAAGCTAAATATATATTAAATATTTTTTTAATATGTGTGTTACCTGGTATTTGTGAAGAGAGTTTATTTAGAGGGTTATTTCTAAGAACAGCTCAAATAAAGGGCGTGAAAGAAAGTGTTTTATACACTGCATTTTTATTTAGTTTATTTCATCTAAATATTTTTAATCTTCCTGGGATATTTTTTTTGGGAATAATAATGGGTTATATAGTAATTTATACAAATTCTATAATACCATCTATGATTGCTCATTTTTTTAATAATTTTATAGCCATTACAATTCAATTTTTAGCATTTAGGTATCTATCAAATAATGTTAATTTAGATAGTCAAACACCAGTTATTTCAAATCAAGATGTGTTTATAAGTAATTTTATAATGGGAATTTTAGGTGGAATTATAGTTCTTATATGTTATAAAATTTTAAAAAGAGCAATGAAATTATTAAAAGGAAATACCTCGTTATTAACAGATGATATAGTATATGAAAAAAGTAGTATAATAATATATTTACCTATTTTAATATCTTTGGTATTATATACTGGTATTTCAATATTACTTATGAAATCAATTTGATAACAAGAAGGACAAAGGGGATATTGATTTTATTGTTTTTTAAAAAGAAAATTATTAAGGAAGTGGATTTATGTATTTAGATTTTTCATATATATATGATGAACTTATGGATGATGTTGATTACAAATCATGGGTTTTATATATAGAGGAAATTATTAAAAGAAACGAAGTTGAAGTAAATAATATATTAGAATTAGCTTGTGGAACTGGTAATATAACAATACCTCTTTTAAAAAAAGGATATGATATTTTAGGGATAGATATGTCAACTTCAATGCTTAGTGTTGCAAAAAAAAAGGCGAAGGATATGAATTTGGATTTGGTGCTTTTAAATCAAGATATAGTAGAGCTTGATTTTGATGTTTATAACTTAGATTGTGTTCTTTGTTGTTGTGATGGATTTAATTATATATTGGAAAAAGAAAATCTTTCAAAAGTATTTGATGATGTATATTCTAAATTAAAAAAAGGTGGAATATTTATATTTGATATAAGTTCATATTATAAATTGAAAAATATTTTGGCAGATAATACATTCTATGAAGAAAGAGAAAATATAGATTATATATGGGAAAATTATTTTGATGAAGAAGATCAGATATTACAAATGAATTTAAATTTCTTTGTAAAAGAAGGAGAACTTTATAAAAAATTCAGTGAGGAACATTTACAAAGAGCTTATAAAAAAGAGGAAATACTGAATTTGCTTGAACAATCAAAATTTAATGACATTAATATTTATTCTGATTTTACTTTTGATTATGCAAATGATTCACAAAGAATATTTTTTGTGGCAAAAAAATAAAAATAAATTATTTTATTAAATTATATTTTACCAAAATGTAAAAAACTATTAAAGATAGTATTTTCAAAGAATTGATAGATTTTAATACAATTACAAATCTATAGCCTTTTGTAAAAATAATCTAAATTCATTGCTAAAGTTTATTTTTGGTGTTATACTAAATATGCAGATAAAAAGTCTGTAAGAATTTTGTATTTATTTTAGGAGGTATTTGGTAATGGAAAGAGGTACAGTTAAGTGGTTTAATGCACAAAAGGGATTTGGATTTATTTCTAAGGAAGATGGAAGCGATATCTTTGTTCACTACTCAGCAATATCTATGGATGGATTTAGAACTTTAGAAGAAGGTTCTCCTGTAGAATTTGAAATAGTTGAAGGACAAAAGGGACCTCAAGCTTCTAACGTTGTTGCTATATAATAGCTTTTAATTTTATAAATTTATAAGATTAATATATACGTATTAGAAAAATTAAAAAGAACCTAACTTTATAAAGTTAGGTTCTTTATTTTATTGGAAAATATTCATAAAAAATAAATGCAAATTCTAATTAAATAAGATAAGTTTAGATTAAAAATTAATTTTATTTAATTAGAAAATATATTTATTATGGTATAATATTAAAGAATTCTTTAGAATTTAATATTTTAAAGTGTTTATATAATTGTATACTTATTAATAATAGTAGTTTTTAAAGGTTTTTAGGAGGAAGAAGATGGAAAATTATGTATTGAGAGGTGCAGATAAAGGACTTAATGTTAGAATTTTTGTTGCAAAAACAACAAATATGGTTGAAAAAGCTAGAAAAATTCACAATACAACACCTCTAGCTAGTGCTGCTTTAGGAAGAAGTTTAACAGCTGGTGCGATTATGGGACTTATGTTAAAAGGCGAAAAAGATAAATTAACACTTCAAATAAAAGGTGATGGACCTATAAATTCAATTGTTATAGTTGCAAACTCAAAAGGTATAACAAAAGGGTATGTTTCAAATCCAGCAGTTGACTTGCCTCTAAATGAAAAAGGTAAGCTAGATGTATCAAAAGCTGTTGGAGAAGGAAAATTAACAGTTATCAAAGATTTAAATCTAAAAGAACCTTATATAGGAAAGAGTAATTTGGTAAATGGTGAAATTGCAGAGGATTTAACTGCGTATTTTACGTATTCAGAACAACAGCCTTCCGCTGTTGCACTTGGAGTTTTAGTTGATAGAGATTATTCTATAATGGCAAGTGGTGGATTTATACTTCAAGTTATGCCAAATGCAGAAGATGAAGTACTTAGTACCATAGAAAATAATTTAAGAAATGTATCAAATATTTCAAAATTAATATCAATAGGAAAAGAACCTGAAGATATAATAAATATGGTGCTTGATGGACTTGAACCTATTATTTTTGAGAAAAAAGAAATTGACTATAAATGTGACTGTTCAAAAGATAGATTAGAAAAAGCTTTGATAGCAATTGGAGAAAAAGATTTAAAAGAGATATTAGAAGTAGATAAAAAAGCAGAATTAACTTGTCATTTTTGTAATACAAGTTATACATTTGATGAAAAAGATTTAAAAGATATATTAAAGAGAGTTAAAGCATAGAATAAGCATAGGTAACTATGCTTTATTTTTTTAATAAAAAATTTGAATACAAAAGCGTAGTCAAATAGTTTTTTAGGAGTTTATATAAAGGTGGTGTTATTTTGATTTATAGATTTAAAATAGAAACTAAAGATAGAATCGGTATAACCCTTGATATAGTAAAAAAAATTTATAATCTTAATCTAAGTATAAATTCAATGGATGTAATGAGCGAAAAAATTTATATAAAAGTAGATGAGATGGATTTAAAAAAAATAGAAAATTTAAAAGAAAATTTACTAAATATAAATGGAGTTAAATCTGTATTTGATGTCAATATACTTCCAAAAGAAAAAGAAGAAAAAAAATTACTTGGAGTTATTGATGCAGTTGATCAAGGTATTATGGCAATTAATAATGATTTAGAAATAGAGGTTTTTAATAGTTCTTGTGAAAAAATATTTAATTACAAAAAGGAAGAACTTCTCGGTGAGTCTGTTGATAAATTACTTCCGCATAATGCACCTATAAAGGATTTGATAAATGGTGCTAAGGATTATGACAATAAGGAATTTAAATTAGTAAATAAGAGAAATATAAGTCATTATATAAGTTCGGGAAGATCTATAAAGGATGATTTGGGAAATATTATTGGGGCAGTCGCATCAGTTAAAGATTTAAATAAAGTAAAAGAACTTGTAGATATTGTTTCTGTAAAAGAAGAGCATATATTAGATGTAATCGTAGGAAAAAGTCAGCCAATAAAACAGATAAAAGAACTTATAAAAATGGTATCCAAAAGTTCATCAACAATAATGATTAGAGGTGAAAGTGGAACTGGAAAAGAACTTTTTGCAAAAGCAATACATAATTTAAGTAATAGATCAAAAAATAATTTTATACCTATAAATTGTGCAGCAATTCCTGAAACTCTTATGGAAAGTGAGCTTTTTGGTTATGAAAAAGGAAGTTTTACGGGAGCCTTAAATGAAGGTAAAAAAGGTTTGTTTGAAAAGGCGAATAAAGGGACTTTATTTTTAGATGAAATAGGCGAATTGTCATTAATGATGCAAGCTAAGCTTTTAAGAGCTTTGCAAGAAAATAAAATAAGAAGAATTGGTTCTAGTAATGAAATTGAACTTGATGTAAGAATAATATGCGCAACAAATAAAAATTTAGAGGCTATGATAAAAAATAAGGAATTTAGAGAAGATTTATATTATAGAATAAATGTAATACCAGTAAATATACCTCCATTAAGAGACCGAAAAGAGGATATAATATTAATATGTAAGACATTTGTTGATAAGTTTAATAAAAAGTTAAATAAGAATGTGAAATATTTTGATGATGATTTTTTTGAAAATTTATTTTCATATAATTGGCCAGGAAATGTAAGAGAATTAGAAAATATAATAGAACGAGCTATGAATTTATGTCATTTTGATACATTGAAAAAAGAACATATAATACTTAATTCTAATTTTATAGATGCAAAAAAAATTATAATAAGTAAAGATGAATCATTAAAAGAATCGGTACAAGAATACGAAAAAAATCTGATTAAAGATAAGATAAAAGAAAATAAGTCAATAAGACAAATGGCAAGAGAGTTTAAAATCAGTCATACTGCGCTTATTAAAAAAATAAAAAAATATAATTTGGAAACAAAATAAAACTGTGGAATTAAATTATTCCACAAACGAAGAGATAATGGAAAAATATATTACCGTTATCTCTTTATTTTTTAATTAATTTTAAAACATTTAGAAGTATAATTATATAAGAATAGATTAAATAAATTGAAATATCTATATTATTTTGCATTTTATAAAGATAAATAGAATTATAACATTGAATTTATATAAAAATTGGCGAATAAATTGCTTTAATTATTTATGAGATTTTATTTACATAAATAAATTGGAGGTAATGATAATGGAAAACTTAAAAAATATGGGCTTTGGAACTAAAACAATACATGCTGGACATAAGAAAGATCCTGTGTCAGGAGCTTTATCAACACCAATATTCCAAACTTCAACATTTGTTTTTGATAGTGCAGAACAAGGTGGAAGAAGATTTGCATTAGAAGAAGGTGGATACATATATACAAGACTTGGAAATCCAACTCAATCTCAATTAGAAGATAAAGTTGCTATGCTTGAAAATGGAGAAGCAGCGATGGCTACAGCTTCAGGAATTGGAGCTATATCATCTGCATTATGGACTGCATTAAAAGCTGGAGATCATATAGTTGCATCAGATACTCTTTATGGTTGTACTTTTGCACTTTTAAATCATGGACTTACTAGATATGGTGTAGAAGTTACTTTTGTAGATGCGGCTAACTTAGATGAAGTTAAAAATGCAATTAAAGATAATACTAAAGTAGTTTATTTAGAAACTCCTGCAAATCCAACATTAAAATTAATGGATATAAAAGCTATTTCAGATATAGCGCATGAAAAATCAAAAGATATATTAGTAATGGTTGACAATACTTTCTGTACTCCTTTATTACAAAGACCATTAGAATTAGGAGCTGATGTTGTAGTTCATTCTGCTACTAAGTACCTAAATGGACATGGTGATGTTGTTGCTGGTTTTGTAGTAGGTGGAGCAGAATTTTTAACTAATGTAAGATTATTTGGAGTAAAAGATATGACAGGAGCTGTTATAAGTCCATTTGATTCATACTTAGTTATAAGAGGTCTTAAAACTTTAGAAGTTAGAATGCAAAGACATTGTGAAAATGCAATGAAAGTAGCAGAATTCTTAGAAGGTCATGATGCAATAGAAAGAGTTTATTACCCAGGTCTTAAATCTCATCCACAATATGAATTAGCGAAGAAGCAAATGTCTTTACCAGGAGCGATGATTGCTTTTGAAATAAAAGGTGGATTAGAAGAAGGAAGATTTTTAATGAACAATTTAAATCTTTGTACTCTTGCTGTTAGTTTAGGAGATACTGAAACATTAATTCAACATCCAGCATCAATGACTCATTCTCCTTATACTAAGGAAGAAAGAGAAGAAGCTGGAATATCTGATAGTTTAGTAAGACTTTCAGTTGGTCTTGAAAATTCAGATGATATAATAGAAGATTTAAAAATGGTTTTAGACAAAATTTCTGCTAAATGTTTAACTAAATAATAATTTATTGATTTTTATCAAATTTTGACAATGAGAATTATTTTATTTCCGATAAAAATTTTTGATTAAGAATTATATATAAAAGAGCAATGTAAAAATATTTTTTTATTTTTATATTGCTCTTATTTATTTTTCACTTGAGAATATAGGAACTAAGACTTATAATGTTTAGTGTAACGTTTTCAAAAATATAAAAAATAAAGGGGGAAGAACTATGTTTAAGAAAAAAAACATAAGTTTATTATTAGCATTAACACTTATTTTGAGTGTATTTAATATAAGCGTTTATGCTAATGAAGATAATAATTTAAAATCAAATGAAAAGAAGATTACAATACTTTCTACATCAGATATTCACGGAAGAATTTATCCTCATGATTATGCTACTGACAGTGTTGATGATGATGCTGGTTTAGCTAAGATTGCTACTTTGGTAAAACAAGAAAGAGCTAAGAATGGGAATAATATATTAGTTGATTGTGGAGATTTAATACAAGATAATAGTATAGAACTTTTTATGGATAAAAAACCAAATCCAATGATAGAAGCTTTAAATATTTTAGAATATGATGCTTTTGTACTTGGAAATCATGAATTTAATTATGAAAAAAGTTTTTTAGAGAATAATATAAAATCATTTAATAAGGCTGTTTTATCAGCAAATATCTACAAAGATGATGGTTCAAGATTTGTTAAGCCATATGAAATAATAGAAAAAGATGGTGTTAGAGTGGCTATAGTTGGTCTTATAGCGCCACATGTACCTAAATGGGAAGCTAGTAGCCCATCACATTTTGAAGGTCTTAAATTTGAAAATCCTTTAGAAGAAGCAAAAAAAGCAGTAAAAGAATTAGAAGGGAAATATGATATATTAGTTGGAACTTTCCATATAGGAGCAGATGGTGAACATGGTAGTGTTGGAACATTAGAAATTGCAAAACAAGTACCGGAATTTGATGTAATATTCTGTGGACATGCACATTCTTTATATTCAGATAAAAAAGTAAATGATACTTTAGTTATAGAGCCAGGAAAATACGGACAAGCACTTGCAAAGGCAGATATAATAGTAGAAAAAGAAAATAATGAATATAAAGTAAAATCAGTAGAAGCTTCAAATATAAGTACTAAAGAAGTCGAGGCGGATAAAGATTTCTTAGAGAAATTTAAATTTGTACACGAAGGTTCTGTTAAAGATGCTAATTTAGTAGTTGGAAAAATAGAAAGTGATTTTATAGCTAGACCAGATTATATAACTGGAGAAGATAAAATAACAACTATGCCAACAGCACAATTGCAAGATAGTGCAGTAATAGATCTTATAAATGAAGTTCAAATGTATTATGCAAAATCAGATATAAGTTCAGCAGCACTTTTTAATTTTGGATCAAATCTTAAAAAAGGTGATTTTAAGAAAAAAGATGTAGCTTATATATACAAATATCCAAATACATTAGTAGGAACTAAAATAACAGGCGAAAATTTAAAGAAATATATGGAATGGTCTGCTAATTACTATAATAAATTTAATGAAGGTGACCTTACTATAAGCTTTAATAAAGATGTTAGAGGTTATAACTATGATATGTTTAGTGGTGTGGATTATAAAATAGATATATCAAAAGAGAATGGTCAAAGAATATTTGATTTAAAAATCAATGGAAAAGATATTGAAAATGATAAAGTATATAAAATAGCTATAAATAACTACAGATTTGGAACTTTAATGAGTTTAAAATTAGTTAAAGCGGAAGATAAATATTTTGATTCATATGAAGTTATGCAAGATAGTGGGAGAATCAGATCTTTAATTGTTAAATATGTTAAGGAAGTTAAAAATGGAGTTATAAAGCCAGCTATTGACAATAACTGGGAACTTATAGGTTTTGATATAGATGAAAAATTAAAAGAAGAAGCTTATAAACTTATAAAAGAAGGTAAACTTTTAATACCTACATCAGAAGATGGAAGAACAAAGAATATTAAATCTATAAGAAAAGAAGATTTAGATAATATAAAAACAGCAGCATAATATATAATAAACCAATTAATAAGAATTTAAGGACTTTAAAGTCCTTAAATTTTTATTAATTAAAAAAATATATATGATTATATACTTATATCTTTTGAAAAAAAGAAAAAAATATGTTAAAATTAAAAAAAGGTATAATAATTGCTTGAACAAAATACATATATAAGGAGGGAAAATATTGAACATTAATTTTAATTTAAATTTGCAACAATCACAAAAACTTATATTAACAAAAGAATTGAGGCAATCACTTGAAATACTTCAAATGCCGACGTTTAAGCTAGAAGATATTATAGTTACAGAAAGTCAAGAAAACCCTCTTTTAGAAGTAGAAAAAAAGGATGAAATAGATTGGGAGAAATATTTAAACAATCTTTCTAAAACTACAACAAAGGAAACTATATCATATAATAGAGATGATGATAATAATAAATCTGATTATGAAAATATGATAAAAGAGGAATTAGATTTATATTCTCATTTAATGGAGCAATTAGGCTATGTAAAAGGTATAAACTTAAAAGAAAAAGATATTTTAGAATTTATGATATACTCTTTAAATGATAATGGATATTTAGAAATTGAAGATGAAACAATAAAGGAAAAATTTAATTTAGATACAAGAGAATTTAATAAATTATTAAAAATACTTCAGTCAATGGATCCAGTTGGTATTGGAGCTAGAAACTTAGAAGAAACGCTTATTATACAATTAAAAGATAAGAATATAGATGATGATGTATTATATAATATAATAAAAAAAGATTTGAACATGATAGCTAGAAAAGCATATAGAGATATAGCAAAAAAATATAATGTTAAGAGCGATAAGGTAATAGACTATTGTAAAATAATTAAAACTTTAGAACCTAGACCAGGCAGAAAATATAATAATAATAAAGCAAAATACATAACACCAGATGTTTTTGTTGATAAAATAGATGGGCAGTTTATAGTTAGAATAAACGAAACAAGTGTTCCGACGATAAAGATAAATAAATTTTATGAATCAATTCTTTTGAATACGAAAGATAAAGAAGCTAAAGAATATATAAAGGAAAAATTGACTAAGGTATCTAATTTGATAAAGAATATAGAGAGTAGAAAAAATACTATATTAAAGGTATCAAAAGAAATTGTTAAAGAACAAAGAGAATTTTTTGAGTTTGGAAAAAGATATCTAAAACCTATGACTATGAAAGAAATAGCAAGTACATTAGATTTTCATGAATCAACAATAAGTAGAACTGTAAATGGGAAGTACATGTTAACACCTTATGGTCTTTATGAACTTAAATATTTTTTTAGAAGTTCTCCGAAAAATGAGGATATGTCTTCTGTAGGAATAAAAGATGTTATAAAGGAATTAGTTGAAAATGAAAATAAGAAAAAACCTTTGAGTGATCAGAAATTAGTGGATATATTAAAGGAAAAAAATATAAACATATCAAGAAGAACTGTTGCAAAATATAGAGATGAAATGGGGATTTTGTCATCTTCAAAAAGAAAACAAATATAACAATATTAAAAATAGAATATTCTATTTTTTAATATTGTTTTTTTATTTTTTGTATTTATTTTATAGTTGATTTGCATATAGTTACTTTTATTTCAAATTAAAATATATTACAAAAATATTATTTTAAATAAAAGTTTAATATTGTTTTAAAAATGTTTAGAGCCTTATTTAAACGGGTAATTTTGAAATGGAAAGATTTTATTTTTATTAAAATATCATGTGAAAGCAGCTAAAAAAATGGAGTATATACTAGTTAGTTAATTTTATATCTATAAATTATTAAAAAAAATAAATATAATACCTTGAAAAAAAACAGCTATTAGGATAGAATATATATGAGTGGGACGTAAATAATAACAAGGTCGTAAAAAGTCCCGCTTTTTTAAAACATACAGTGGGACTTAAAAGTTATGTATGGACTTAAATAGTCCAAGGAGAGAGTTGGATGAAGAATTTAGTAGAAATACAAAAAAAAATAGTTCCAGATATCCTTAAAGTAATGGAAAAAAGATATATTGTTCTAAGAGAAATATCTTTAAATGAACCTGTTGGAAGAAGAATATTATCTTCAAAATTAGGGATAAGTGAGAGAATTATAAGAAGTGAAGTTGAATTTTTAAAGAATTCATCATTTATAGATAGCAGTTCGTCAGGAATGAAGCTAACACAAGAGGGTAGAAAGATACTTACAAGCCTCAATGATTTTATAAATGAAATTCGAGGAATAAAAGAAGTTGAAAATAGACTTGAAAAATTACTAAATATAAAGAAAGTTATAATTGTCCCAGGTGATAGTGATGAGGATTTTTCAATAACAAAAGAACTTGGAAAAGCAGCATCTGTTGATCTTATAAAGATATTAGAGGATAATATGACTCTTGGTGTTACTGGTGGAACTACTATGCTTGAATTTGCAAAACAATTTCAAGAAAGAAAAAAGTATGAAAATACTGTAGTTGTTCCAGCTCGTGGAGGATTAGGAGAGAAATTAGAAATTCAAGCTAATAACATAGCTAGTATAATTGCAAACAAGATAGGTGGAGGATATAGAATATTACATCTACCTGATAATATAAATAAGAATTTAATAGAAACGTTAAAAACTCAGCCAGATATAAAAAAGTCTTTAGAGTATATAGATAATTTAGATGTAATTGTCTTTGGTATAGGAAGAGCTGATGAAATGGCTGTAAGAAGAAGAATGGAAGAAAAGCAAGTAGAATTTATAGAAGAAAAACAAGCTGTATCTGAGGCTTTTGGACATTTTTTCAATCAAGATGGAAAAATTGTTTATGAAGCCAGTACAATAGGTATAAATTTAGAGCAGTTTAAAAAGATGAAACATGCCTTTGGTATAGCTGGAGGAAAGAGAAAATTTAAAGCTATAATATCTATATCTAAGATAAATCCAAATTTAACTTTGGTTATAGACGAAGGCTGTGCTAATGAGGTTATAAATTACTTTGATAATAAATAATATTATAAGCATAGATATAAATATTATTTAATATAAATAAAACTTTTAATCAAAAAACTTTAAAACTTTTTAATCAAAAATTCAAAAAAACTTTTAATTTATTTAAGGAGGAATACAAATGATTAAAGTAGCAATTAACGGATTTGGAAGAATAGGAAGAAATGCTTTCAAAATAGCAATGGAAAGAGAAAATTTAAACTGGGAAATAGTAGCGATTAATGATTTAACTGATGCTAATACATTAGCTCATTTAATTAAATACGATACTTTATTTGGAAAATTCGAGGGAACTGTAGAAGTTAAAGACGGAAACCTTGTAATAAACGGAAAAGAAATCAAAGTTTTCGCAGAAAGAGATCCTGAAAATTTACCTTGGAAAGATCTTTCAGTAGATATAGTTGTTGAATCAACAGGTTTCTTTAGAGATAAAGAAAAAGCTTCTAAGCATATAAAAGCTGGAGCTAAGAAAGTTATAATATCTGCACCTGCTAAAGATGAAGATAAGACTTTAGTTTTAGGAGTAAATGAAGAAGAATATGATGCTAAAGCTCATAACATAATTTCAAATGCTTCTTGTACTACTAACTGTTTAGCACCATTTGCTAAAGTTATAGACGAAAAATTTGGTATAGTAAAAGGTCTTATGACTACTGTGCATGCATACACTAACGATCAAAACATGTTAGATGGACCTCACTCTGACTTAAGAAGAGCTAGAGCTGGAGCTGAATCTATAATACCAACTACTACAGGAGCTGCTAAAGCAGTTGCATTAGTATTACCTCAATTAAAAGGTAAATTAAACGGAATGGCAATGAGAGTTCCAACTCCAACAGTATCTGTTGTAGATATAACTTTTGAAGTTGGAAAAGCAACTACAGCTGAAGAAGTAAATGCTGCTTTAAAAGAAGCTTCAGAAGGTAAATTAAACGGAATCTTAGGATTCTCTGATGAGCCTCTTGTATCAATGGATTACAAAAAAGATGCAAGATCTTCAATAATAGATGGTCTTTCAACTATGGTTGATGGAAACATGGTTAAAATAGTTTCTTGGTATGACAATGAGTGGGGATATTCAAATAGAGTAATAGACCTAATCTCTTATGTTGTAGAAAAAGGACTTTAGGAAATAGTCTAAAATGAATAATAAATAAAAGGTTTGGGTCTTGTGGTATTAGACTATAAGACCTGACCTTTTATTGATTTATGAGAAGAATAAATTAATTTACATTTAATAATTTAGTGATATATTAAATATATAAGATATATTAATTTGTTTTTCTCATAAATTAATGATGAAATATTTAATTTATTATTGAAAGGGGAAATTTAAATGTCTATGTTAAATAAGAAAACTGTTGAAGATATTAATGTAAAAGGAAGAAAAGTTTTAGTAAGATGTGATTTTAATGTACCTTTAGAAAATGGTAAAATTACAGACGAAAATAGATTAGTAGGTGCATTACCAACTATAAAATACTTAGTTGAAAATGATGCTAAGATTATACTTTGTTCACATTTAGGAAAGCCAAAGGGTGAAGCAAAAAAAGAATTATCTTTAGAGCCTGTAGCTAAGAGACTATCAGAACTTTTAAATATAGATGTTAAATTTGCTGCGGATGATAATGTAGTTGGAGAAAATGCTAAAAATGCTGTTTCAACTATGGAAAACGGTCAAATAGTATTAATAGAAAATACTAGATTTAGAAAAGAAGAAACTAAAAATGAAGAAAATTATTCAAAAGAATTAGCTTCTTTAGCAGATGTATTTGTTAATGATGCTTTTGGTACAGCTCATAGAGCTCACTGTTCTACAGTTGGAGTTACAAATTTTGTGGAAGAAAGTGCTTGTGGATACTTAATACAAAAAGAATTAAAATTCTTAGGTGATGCAGTTGAAAATCCAAAGAGACCTTTTGTATCAATATTAGGAGGAGCTAAGGTTTCGGATAAAATAAATGTTATAAATAACTTACTTGAAAAAGTTGATACATTAGTAATTGGTGGAGGAATGGCATATACATTCTTAAAAGCACAAGGTTATAGCATAGGAAAATCACTTGTTGAAGAAGATAAAGTAGAATATGCTAAAGAAATGCTAAAAAAAGCGAAAGAAAAATCAGTTGATTTATTATTACCAATAGATAATGTTGTTGCAGCTGAGTTTTCTAAAGACGCAACTCCAATAAAGACAGATGATCAAAATATAGAAGATGCTTATATGGGATTAGATATTGGAAATAAAACTGCTAAATTATATGCAGATGCTGTAAAGACTGCTAAGACAGTTGTTTGGAATGGTCCAATGGGAGTTTTTGAATTTGAAAACTTTGCAAATGGGACAATAGAAGTTGCAAAAGCTTTAGCTGAATCTGATGCTACAACTATAATCGGTGGTGGAGATAGTGCTGCTGCTGTAAATATATTAGGATTTGGAGATAAAATGACTCATATATCAACAGGTGGTGGAGCTTCATTAGAATTCTTAGAAGGAAAAGAACTTCCAGGAATAGTAGCATTAAATAATAAATAAATTATATTAGGAGGCTTTTAAAATGAGAAAACCAATAATCGCAGGAAACTGGAAAATGCATAAAACGATAAAAGAAGGCGTTGAATTTATAAATAATTTAAAAGAGAAAGTAAGTGGAAGTGACGTAGAAGTTTTAATATGTGCACCATTTACATTATTAAAAGATTTAAAGGAAGCATCAAAGGGAACTAATATAAAGATAGGTGCTCAAAATATGCACTTTGAAGATAAAGGTGCTTTTACTGGGGAAATAGCTCCAGCAATGTTAAAAGAAATTGAAATGGACTATGTAGTAATTGGACACTCTGAAAGAAGACAATATTACAATGAAACAGATGAAACTGTAAATAAAAAGACTTTAAAAGCTTTAGAAGTTGCTATAAACCCAATAGTTTGTGTTGGAGAAACTTTAGAAGAAAGAGAAAAAGATATAACTAAAGATGTTGTTAAAGAGCAAGTTACAAAAGCATTAAAAGATGTATCAAAAGAAGATCTTAATAAAGTAGTAATAGCATATGAGCCAATATGGGCAATCGGAACAGGAAAAACTGCTACTAGTGAAGAAGCTAATGAAGTTATAGCATTTATAAGAGAAGTTGTAACGAATTTATATTCAAGTGAACTTGCTGAAGAAGTTAGAATCCAATATGGTGGAAGTGTTAAGCCTGCTAATGTTGAAGAAATAATGAATCAATCTGATATTGATGGTGCATTAGTTGGTGGAGCAAGTTTAGAAGTTGAAAGCTTTAGTGCGCTAGTTAATTTTTAGGAGTTGATTATATTGAAAAAACCAGTAGCTTTAATGATATTGGATGGTTATGGATATAGCAATGAAAAACAAGGTAATGCAGTTTTAGCTGCTAATACCAAAAATTTAGATAGAATTAAGAAAAATTATCCGCTTACTTATATAAAAGCAAGTGGATTAGATGTTGGACTTCCAGATGGACAAATGGGTAATTCAGAAGTTGGACATTTAAATATTGGTTCAGGTAGAATTGTATATCAAGAACTAACAAGAATAACAAAGGCTATTTCTGATGGTGATTTTTTTAAGAATGAAGAATTATTAAAAGCTGTTGAAAATGCAAAGTCAAAAAATACAGCACTTCATTTTATGGGTCTTTTATCAAATGGAGGAGTACATTCTCATATAAATCATTTAAAAGGACTTTTAAAATTAGCTAAAGAAAATAATCTTAAAGATGTTTATTTACATGCATTTTTAGATGGTAGAGATACACCTCCAAAGAGTGCGCTTGTTTATATAGAAGAAATAGAAAAATATATGAAAGAAATTGGAGTTGGGAAAATAGCAACAGTTTCTGGAAGATATTATGCTATGGATAGAGATAAGAGATGGGAAAGAGTAGAGCTTGCTTATAATGCTCTTGTAAAATCAGAAGGTGAAGAAGCTAACTGTGCAATAGAGGCAGTAGAAAATTCTTATAAAAATGATGTTGTAGATGAATTTGTACTACCAACAATAATAAAAGAAGATGGTAAAGAAGTTGCTAAAATAAAAGAAGATGATTCCGTAATATTCTTTAATTTCAGACCAGATAGAGCAAGACAGATTACTAGAGCAATAGTAGATTTAGAATTCTTAGGATTTGAAAGAGAATATTTTAAAACTTGTTTTGTTACGATGACTCAATATGATGCTACCATAGAAAATGTTTTTATAGCATATAAGCCTCAGGTTATAAATAATACATTAGGTGAGTTCTTAGCGAAGAACGGTAAAACACAGTTAAGAATAGCTGAAACTGAGAAATATGCACATGTGACATTCTTCTTTAATGGTGGAGTTGAAGAACCAAATGAAGGAGAGGAAAGAATATTAGTTGATTCTCCAAAGGTTGCAACTTATGATTTAAAACCAGAAATGTCTGCTTATGAAGTTACTCAAAAACTTATGGATAAGTTAGATAACAATCCTTATGATGTTATAATATTAAATTTTGCAAATCCGGATATGGTAGGACATACAGGAATATTTGATGCAGCAGTTAAAGCTGTTGAAACTGTTGATGAATGTGTTGGAAAAATAGTAGATAAGATAGTTGAAATAGGTGGTCATGCTATAATAACAGCAGATCATGGAAATTCAGAACAAATGTTAGATTTAGAAACTCAAAAACCATTTACAGCACATACAACTAATATAGTTCCATGTATGCTTGTATCAAATGATGATATAAAATTAAGAGAAGATGGTAGACTTTGTGATTTAGCACCTACTATTTTAGATATAATGGATGTTAAAAAGCCAGAAGAAATGACTGGAGAATCTTTAATAATAAAATAATATATTAGCAAATCTTTAATTAGGTTAAATAAATAAGAATTATGAGATTTATCTCATTAAAATAAGGAGGAAATAAGATGTTTATAAGCGAAATTTTTGCAAGAGAAATCTTAGATTCAAGAGGAAACCCTACTGTAGAAGTAGAAGTTATATTAGAAAGTGGAGCTATTGGTAGAGCTGCTGTTCCATCGGGAGCATCTACAGGAGCTTTTGAAGCTGTTGAATTAAGAGATGGCGACAAAGATAGATATATGGGTAAAGGTGTTTTAAATGCTGTTAAAAATGTTAATGAAATAATAGCGCCTGAATTAGAAGGTATGAACATATTTGATCAAGTTGGAATAGATAGAACTATGATCGAATTAGATGGTACTGATAATAAAGGTAAATTAGGAGCTAACGCAATACTAGGAGTTTCTATGGCTGTTGCTAAAGCTGCTGCTGAAGAAGTAGGATTACCATTATTCCAATACCTAGGTGGAGTAAATGCTAAAGCTTTACCAGTTCCTATGATGAATATATTAAATGGTGGAGAGCATGCTGATAACAATGTTGATATTCAAGAATTCATGGTTATGCCAGTTGGAGCTAAGAGTTTTGCGCAGGCTCTAAGAATGGGTGCTGAAACTTTCCATAACCTAAAAGCTGTATTAAAGTCTAAAGGTTTAAATACTGCTGTTGGCGATGAAGGTGGATTCGCTCCAAACTTAAAATCTAATGAAGAAGCATTAGAAGTTATAGTTGAAGCTATAAAGAAAGCTGGATACAAGCCAGGTGAAGAAATCGGATTAGCATTAGATGTTGCTGCTACTGAAATATACAACAAAGATACAAAAGAATATTATTTAGCTGGAGAAGACAGAAAATTAACTGCTGCTCAAATGGTTGATTTCTATGCTGATTTAGCTGATAAATATCCAATAGTTTCAATTGAAGATGGTTTAGATGAAGAAGATTGGGATGGATGGAAATTACTAACTGAAAAATTAGGAAAGAAAATTCAATTAGTTGGTGATGATTTATTCGTTACTAATACGCAGAGACTTAAAAAAGGTATAGATAATGACACTTCAAACTCTATATTAATAAAATTAAACCAAATAGGAACTATAACAGAAACTTTAGATGCTATTGAAATGGCTAAGAGAGCTGGATATACAGCTGTTATTTCTCATAGATCTGGAGAAACTGAAGATTCTACAATTGCTGATTTAGCAGTTGCAACAAATGCTGGACAAATAAAAACTGGTGCTCCATCAAGAACTGATAGAGTTGCTAAGTACAACCAATTATTAAGAATTGAAGAAATGATTGGTGAAGTTTCAGAGTATCCAGGAAAAGATACTTTCTACAACGTAAAATAATAAATATAAACCTTAAAAAATAAAATAAAATAAAAATAAAATTCTTCAAAAAGGCTGGTTTTAACCAGCCTTTTAAATATTTGATTTTAAAAATTTTAAAATTAATATTTACTATTAAAATTATTTTTATATCAAAATTTTTTTAGAATTTAAATATACTTTTAAATTTAAATATGTAAGAACCAAAATTTATAAAACTTATAATAGAATTTCCTTAAAAGATTAATTTTATTATAAATTATTGATTGATTTTAATGCTTTTTTATTGATTTATCAAAAGCTCTATGTTAAAATTATATTGTTATATAAATTTACAAATTATGCGAAAATACCTTTGATTTTAAAGGTTATTAGTTTTGAATTAGGAGGAGTTTTTATGAAAACTTTTTTAGTTATAATGCAAATAGTAACATCAATAGTTTTAATAGGAAGTGTTCTTTTACAATCAGGTAAAAGTGCTGGTCTTTCAGGATCAATAGCTGGTGGAGCAGAACAAATGATGGGAACTAAAGGAAGAGGTCTAGATTCAGTATTTGCTAAGATTACTTCTGGATGTGCTATATTATTTATAATTTGCGCTGTTGGACTTTTAGTAATACAAGGTTAATAGCTTAAGTAGTATTTAAGTAGAAAATATAATCAAAAAATAAAAAAACAGGCTTAGCCTGTATTTATTTTAACCTTACGAGGAAAATACTTCAAAAAAAGAAAAGATATAATTAAATTATAAAAAAAAACCATAATCTACTGTAATAATTTTTGTATTCAATTTTATATTATCCATAATGTTTATATTTTAAACAAAAAATAAATAAAAAATATAAATATTTTTACTTTTTAGGAATTTACAATTTTTAACAAATTGTTATTCAAAAATATATAAAAGTAACAAAGGGAGGTAAGGTAAATGGAAAATGCAATAATAATTACACCAATCATCGGTCTTTTGGCACTAGTATTTGCTTATACTTTAGCAAGTAAAATCAATAAGGTTGATGTAGGAACAGACAGAATGAAGGAAATATCGAATTATATTCACGAAGGGGCAATGGCCTTTTTAACAAGAGAGTATAAAGCTCTTATTCCATTTGTAGTTATATTATTTTTAATACTTGTTTTTGGAATTAATTTGATGACAGGGGTAGCTTTTTTAGTTGGAGCATTATTTTCAGCTTTAGCAGGTTTCTTTGGTATGAAAGTTGCGACAAAGGCGAATGTAAGAACAGCTAATGCAGCAAAAGAAAGTGGTATGAATAAAGCATTAAGTATCGCTTTTTCAGGTGGAGCTGTAATGGGGATGTCTGTTGTTGGACTTGGTTTATTTGGAATTAGTATATTATATTATGTTTTGACAGGTTATATGAATAAAGAAGCTTCAGAAGCAGCTAGAATTTTAACTGGTTTTGGGCTTGGAGCATCATCACTTGCCTTATTTGGTCGTGTTGGTGGAGGTATATATACAAAGGCAGCAGATGTTGGAGCAGACTTAGTTGGGAAGGTTGAAGCTGGAATACCAGAAGATGACCCTAGAAATCCAGCAGTTATAGCTGATAATGTTGGGGATAATGTTGGGGATGTAGCTGGTATGGGTGCTGACTTATTTGAATCCTATGTAGGATCTATAATATCAGCAATAACACTTGGTTTAATTTCATATGGTTTAAATGGAGCATTATTCCCTCTTTTATTAGCT
Source organism: Peptostreptococcaceae bacterium AGR-M142 (assembly GCA_045345765.1). GTDB lineage: Bacteria > Bacillota > Clostridia > Peptostreptococcales > Peptostreptococcaceae > JAOARY01. The sequence goes on along the minus strand of CP148265.1, from coordinate 565,898 downwards.
GGAACTGGAATAGTAGCTTCAATTATCGGGACATTTTTCGTTAAGGGAGACGAAAAAAGTGATCCTCACAAAGCTTTAAAAATGGGTACATATGTATCTGGAATTATAACTGTAGTAGTTGGATTTTTCCTATCCAAAATGTATCTAGGGAATTTGAGTGGTTTTTATGCTATAGTATTAGGTCTTTTAGTTGGTCTTGCAATTGGTCAGATTACAGAAATATATACATCTGGTGATTATAATTCAGTTAAAAAGATTGCAAAGCAATGCGAAACTGGTCCTGCAACAACAATAATATCAGGACTTGCTGTTGGTATGGTTTCAACAGCTTGGCCAATAATAATGATTGTTATTGGTATAATAGGGTCTTATTTAGTAGCAGGTTTATATGGTATAGCACTTTCAGCAGTAGGTATGCTAGCTACAGCTGGTATGACAGTTGCTGTTGATGCATATGGACCAATAGCAGATAATGCTGGTGGTATTGCAGAAATGTGTGAACTTCCAAGTGGAGTTAGAAATATAACTGATAAATTAGATTCAGTTGGTAATACTACAGCTGCAATAGGTAAAGGATTTGCAATAGGTTCAGCTGCTCTTACAGCGCTTGCATTATTCTCATCTTATGTAAAAGCATCTAATTTATCTGGAATAGATTTAACAAATCCATATGTTATATCAGGAATGTTTATCGGTGGGATGTTACCATTCTTATTCTCTGCAATAACTATGGAAGCTGTTGGAAAATCAGCATTTGAAATGATAGAAGAAGTTAGAAGACAGTTTAGAGAAATTGATGGTATAATGGAAGGAAAAGCTACACCAGAATATGCTAAATGTGTTGATATATCAACAGCAGCAGCATTAAAAGAAATGATAATCCCAGGTCTTTTAGCGGTTTTAACACCAGTATTAACAGGTCTTTTATTAGGTTCAGAAGCTCTTGGAGGACTTCTTGCAGGAGCGTTAGTATCTGGAGTATTGATGGCTATAATGATGGCAAATGCTGGTGGAGCTTGGGATAATGCCAAGAAGTATATAGAAGAAGGACACCATGGTGGAAAAGGTTCTGAATCACACAAAGCAGCAGTAGTTGGAGACACAGTTGGAGATCCATTTAAAGATACATCTGGACCGTCTATAAATATATTAATCAAACTTATGACTATAGTTTCACTTGTATTTGCACCAGTATTTCTTGAGTATGGTGGAATACTTATAAATATGTTAAGTAAATAATAAAATATTAATTTAAATGAATACTCAAAGTATAGATATTTTGAATCTATGCTTTGGGTATTTTTTAATATAAAAGAAAAATAAATATTTAAAAAATATACATTTAGGTATAAGTAATAATAACTTGTTTTTGTACTTTATAAGATTTAAAAAGGAAATATAAAGTAGGTGATTTATTGATAGAAAAAAGAGATATAGATAAGATTATTGATGAAAATAGAAAGATTAATTTAGCTATTGAAGATTCAACAGATGCTATAGGAATTGCAGATGAAAATGAAATTGTTATCTATGTAAATAGAGCATTTGAAATACTAACAGGTTATAGCAAGGAAGAATTAAATGCTATGGGTGGACCAGAAGTTTTATATAAGGAGGAAGTATCTTTAGATATATTTACAAATCTAAAATCAGGAAATAATTGGCGTGGAGAGGTTGATCTAAGAAGAAAAGATGGAAAAATTGTAAAAGTATATTTAAGAGCTAATTCTTATGTAGGTGAAGATAATAAAGTAAAGGGGCTAATTGGAATACATTCTAATTTAGAAGAACTTATAGAATTAAAAGCACAGTTAGATAAAAAAATAAAAGAAAAATCCAATTATTTCAATTTATCCTATGATTTACTTTGTATATTTGATAAAAAAGGATATTTTAAAGAGGTTAATTCTTCATGGTATAGAATTCTTGGCTGGAATGAAGATGAAATTATAGGTAAACATTATAAAGATTTAGTTCATGAAGAAGATTATTATTATTCTAAACTTATAGATAAAGCAATGTACGAAAATGATTTTTTGGGGAAATTTGAAAATAGAATAAGAACGAAAGATGGTAAATACAAATGGTTTTCTTGGAATTTATCTATAGATAGATTAAATAAAATAACTTATGGAGCAGGTAGAGATATAACAGAAGAAAGAAAAGCAAAAGAAAATGAACATAAATTATTTGAAGAAATAGAACAGGTTAATAAAGAGCTTAAAGATTTTGCATATATAGTATCACATGATTTAAAAGCACCACTTAGAGGAATTGCAACAATTGCCAATTGGGTTAAACAAGATTATAAAGATATTTTAGATGAACAAGGTAAATCAATGCTTGATTTATTAATTTCTAGAGCTGATAGAATGAAAAATTTAATAGATGGGATATTGGATTATTCAAGAGTATCAAGGCTTAAAGATAATATGAAAACTATTGATTTGAATCAAGTTGTAAAAGATGTAAAGTCAATTTTAATAATACCAGCAAATATAAAAATAATAGTTAATAATGATTTGCCAAAGATAAAGTTTGAGCCAACAAAAATAACTCAAATTTTTCAGAATTTAATAGGGAATTCAATAAAATATATGGACAAGGAAGATGGGTTTATAATAATTAAATACAAGATTAAAGAAGAATATATAGCAATATCTATAAAAGATAATGGGCCTGGAATAGATGAAAGACATTTTGATAAAATTTTTAAAATGTTTCAAACTCTAAACAGAAGAGATGAAATAGAAAGTACTGGAGTTGGACTTACAATTGTTAAAAAAATTATAGATATCTATGGTGGTTTTATTGAAGTTAATTCACAAATAACGAAAGGAACAGAATTTATTTTAAATATTCCAAAAAAATATTTGGTTGAAAGGAGATAATTATGAATAAAAACAAAAAAATAATGTTGATTGAGGATGATTATGTTGATGCACTTACAATAAAAAGGGCTTTTAGAGATATAAAAGTTGAAAATGAACTTACTATAGCTGAAGATGGTGAAAAAGCCCTTGAAATGTTAAATGATATGGAAGAATATCCTCAGGTTATAATACTAGATTTGAATATGCCAAAATTAAGTGGTGTAGAGTTTCTAAAAATAATAAAAAAAGACGAAAAACTTTCTATAATACCAGTTGTTATTATGACAACGTCTAAAGAAGATGAAGATAAATTAAATTGCTATAAAAATGGAATATCTGGTTATATAGAAAAGCCAATAGATTATAATGAGTTTTTGGAAATACTAAAAATAGTATATGATTATTGGATGATAAATGAGTTTCCTAGATAAAAAGAACCTTTTTAGGTTCTTTTTATTTATATAGTTTATATTAGAGCGTACTATGGTAAAATGATATTATAATATAAATTATATGAGTTTATAATTCATATAAATTAGGGAGATGGTAATATGAACAAAAAATTTAAAAGTATACTATTGGAATTTATAAATGAAGAAGCCATAAATCCTATGACAGCTAGGGAATTAGCATATGTGTTCGAAGTTAAAAAAAGTGAAATAAAAATGCTTGAAAATATATTAAGCGAAATGGAAAAAGAAGGACTTTTATTTAAGACTTCAAAAGGTAAATACGCACCTCCTGAAAAATTGAATTTATTTGTAGGTGAGATTTCAGTACATCAAAAAGGTTTTGGTTTTGTTATGTCAGAAAAATTTGAACAAGATTTATTTATACCTGGTTCAGCTATGAATGGAGCTTTGCATAAGGATTTAGTTGTAGCAAGAATACTAAAAGCCTCTACAGATAACAAGAAGATGGAAGGGGAAGTTATAAAGGTATTAAAAAGAGCTAATGATGAAGTTGTTGGTGTATTTGAACCTAGTAGAAATTTTGGATTTGTTATAGCTGATAACAAAAGATTTAATAAAGATATATATATACCAAAGAAAAAGACGTTAAATGCAAGAAAGTTTGATAAGGTAATTGTAAAAATAACAAAATGGCCAAAGGAAGGACGTAATCCAGAAGGTGAAATAATAGAAATTCTTGGGCAAAAAGATGATGTTGGTGTAGACATATTATCTATAATTAGAGAACATAATTTAAGAAGTGAATTTTCTAAAAAGGTTATGGCTGAAGCCGATAAAATTCCTGATGAAATAGATAAATCAGAAATTGCAAGAAGATTAGATTTAAGAGATAAAATGATATTTACAATAGATGGAGCAGATGCAAAAGATTTAGATGATGCAATATCAATAGAAAAATTAGATAACAATAATTATAAATTAGGTGTTCATATTGCAGATGTAACTAATTATGTTACAGAGGGTTCTAAATTAGATCAAGAAGCATTAAAAAGAGGGACATCAGTATATTTAACTGATAGAGTTATACCAATGTTACCAAAAAAACTTTCAAATGGAGTTTGTAGTTTACATCCTAATGTTGATAGACTTGCACTATCTGTATTCATGGAAATAGATTCTAAAGGGAAAGTTTTAAAAAGTGAAATAAGAGAAACTGTTATAAATTCTAAAGAAAGACTTGTTTATGAAGATGTTTCTGATATTATTGAAAATAATGATGAGGAACTTACAAAAAAATATGAACATATAAGAAAAGAAATAAAATTAATGAATGAATTAGCCAAAATTCTTATGAAAAGAAGAGATAAAAGAGGAGCTATTGATTTTGATTTTCCAGAAGCTAAAATTATATTAGATGAAGAAGGTAAACCTATAGATGTTAAAAAATACGAAAGAAGAATAGCAAATAGAATAATTGAAGAATTTATGCTTGTTTGTAATGAAACAGTTGCAGAAGAGTATTTTTGGTTAGATTTACCTTTTGTATATAGAATTCATGAAAACCCAGATAGCAATAGAATTGCAGAATTTAATAAATTTTTATCTATATTTGGATATAATATTAAAGGGAATTTGGAAGAAGTTCATGCTAAAGAATTTAAAAAATTAATACAAGAGATAAAAGGGAAAAAAGAAGAGCTTGTTATAAGTACTTTAATGTTAAGATCTTTAAAACAAGCTAAATATTCTCCTCATTGTGATGGACATTTTGGACTTTCAGCAAAATTCTATTGTCACTTTACATCACCAATAAGAAGATATCCAGATTTACAAATTCATAGAATAATAAAAGAGCATATAAATAAAAAATTAGATGCTAAAAGAATAACAGCGCTTAGAAAAATAGTTGAAATATCTTCAGTTGAAGCTTCTACAAAAGAAAGGGAAGCTGAAGATGCAGAAAGACAAGTTGATGACCTTAAAAAGGCAGAGTATATGTCTCATAGAATTGGACAAGTCTATGAAGGAGTTATTTCAAGTGTTACATCGTTTGGTATTTTTGTAGAACTTGAAAATACAATAGAAGGTAGAGTGAGTATGAACTCCCTAGATGATGATTATTATATTTATGATAGCGAAAATTATATATTAATTGGAGAACATACAAAAAAAATCTATTCAATAGGTGATGTTGTAAAAGTTAAAGTTGATTCAGTTAATTTATATTTAAGAGAAATAGAATTTTCAATGGTTAGAGATTAATAAATTATATAAATAAAAGATTAAGCTTGATAAAATTTTGTAATCAAATTTTAATATATATAAATTATATTAAAATTTGATTACAAGCCATTATAATTGCTTGACTTTATTGATATATGCTGTTAAAATTTATCTTGCGAAGTAAATTAGAAGAGGGGATTAATATGGCAGTTAAGAAGAGTAATAATACATTAGCTCAAAATAGAAAAGCTAGATTTGATTATCATATAATAGAAACATATGAAGCTGGGATAGAATTAAAAGGGACAGAAGTTAAATCTATTAGAGCTGGTAAAGTCAACTTAAAAGAAGGTTATGCTTCTATAGATGATGGAGAAGCTTTTTTAAAACAAGTTCATATAAGTCCATACGAGCATGGTAATATCTACAATGTAGATCCTCTAAGAAAAAGAAAATTATTACTTCATAAGTATGAGATAAGAAAATTAATAGGTCTTATAAAGGAACAAGGATATTCTCTTGTACCACTTAGTATGTACCTAAAAAGAGGTAAGGTTAAAGTTTCAATCGGTTTAGCAAAAGGTAAGAAACTTTATGATAAAAGACAAGACCTTGCCAAAAAAGATGCCAATAGAAGAATCCAAAGGGAGCTTTCTAATAAATATTATTAGGGGGTGTACAGGTTTCGACGGGGGTTTGGAACTTTTAGTAGCGAGTCGTGCTTATTCCAATCACGTTAAAAGGGGATAAACAATTATAATCGGAAACGATAATTACGCATTAGCTGCATAATAATTGCGGCTCATGGATTGCTTTTAAGACCCGCATACAAAGCATTATCCGTGTCAAACTAATATTCGTGGGCAACTATTTTCTACTGCCTTTGTAGAAAATAAGACTTTATAAGGCTGGTCTTTAAAAAATCCTGTTGGTGGGAGTTTTTAAAGATAAGATAAAAAACATCAAATACACTCGTAGAAGCTTTTAGGAAAAGACTTTCGGACAGGGGTTCGATTCCCCTCACCTCCACCAATTAGGAGAAAAAACGTATTGAAAAAATTCAATACGTTTTTTTATTTACAAAATAAAAAATGATTGTTACGCTATAGAACTTTCTTTTATTGTTTTTGATATGTTTTTTATATATAGATATAAAACATAAAAAACAAAGAATGTAGATAATATTTCTTGAAAACTTATTAAATATTTTAATCCTTCTATATTAACATCTTTAGTATTTAGATAAAAATTTAGTTTTTTACTAGCAATAGTACTTATAACGATTGGGAAGGTAAAAGCACTAAAGCTTGGAAAAAAGCCAGCTTTCATCATTTTAGGAATATAAAGTATTACTAAAATAAAAGTAATTATAGATATAAAAGCAAGTAAATTTATAATAATAGTATTTTTGCTATCAAATGCAGTAATATATCCTGCAAGTAAAAGACTTGCTGGTGCTGCAAATATAGTCAAAGTTGGCATTACTGGTGGTTTTATATTCTTAACAGAAAAGACTCTATAAATGACTAACGGTAGAAGTAATATATAGCTAAAAAGTGCAAAATAGAAACTATATTTACCAAGTTCATCTAAGTTGAATAATTTTGATGTTAATGAACATACTGCTATTCCAACATATACAACGAAATAAGATGGAAAGACTTTATTTATATCAAAATTAAATAAATACTTTTTGCTAAACATTAATATAAAACCAATATGAATCAAATATCCAAATATAAAAAATAAAAATGCAATATGATAATTTAAGGGTTTTAAAAATGTCGAAATTATCATAAGCCCCATTGAAAAAGTAGGCATTACACTAGCTATTACAGGATTATTAAATTCATTTTTAATATCATTAATAAAAAATAATATTTTAAAGGCCATAAAAATAAATATTATTATAGATAGTAAAAAACAAATATTTTTTATTAAAAGAGAATAATTAGAAAGCAAATTTCCTAAAGAACCTAAAGCTAACATTAATCCACAAATTGGTGTTGGGATTTTTTTTATTGAATTTTTCATTTTAGCACTCCTAATTATCAACATTTTTAATATCTAATTCTCTTGTTATTATTTGTGCGGCTTTTTCTGCAATTTCACCTGTAAACGAAATACATTGTTCTTTATGTTCTCCACTACCCATATCCATTCCTTTTGTATGTACATGACAACATAGACATCCATGATTTTTTCTAAAACTTTCTTGTAGTTCATTAGCTAACTTTAATGTGTTTTGTACTTTAGGATCTTGTCCTTTTGTTCTACCAAAGAAATAACCTATACATAAAACTCCACCAGAAACAGCGCCACATACACATTTTGATTTACCTATTCCAACGGGAAATCCTGAAGCCATAGCAATCATTTCATCAGGCATATCAATTTCAAAATTAGATTTTATTGATGCAACAATAGCTTCAGAACAATAAAAATCCCCTCTTCTAAATGAATCCATAGCATCTTGTTTTACCTTTTTTATACTTATTTCTTTTATCATAAATAACACTCCATTCTTTTTATTTTGTTTGAAATTCAAACTTAACTAAGAATATAACATAAAATTTTACTTCTTAAAAATAGTAAATTTCTATATTTAAAAAATATATATTGATGAATCTTATAGAGAGATATAGTTTATTTTGGAAAAAAACAAATTAATAAAATAATAATTACTTATAGTGAATTTTCTGAATACGATTGAGAAAATAAGAAAAAAATAAAATTTTATATACGTTTTCTTGATTATAAAAAAATAAAAATAAAGCTTAAATAGCGTACAGGTTTGTAAAATAAAGTGGCTTAATAGGTTTTTGTTTAAAAATTAAAATTATAAATATATTTATAGATTTAAATATTGTAATATTTTTTAATATTTAAACTTAATGAAAAAGTCTTTAATAGGGGTAGTAAATAGTATATAATGACTTATAAATTTAAAATTGAGGTGATTATTATGGAAAATGCTATAAATATAGCAGTTAATGAAACTATGCTTTTTACACTTATCGTAATAATGACAGGAATGATATTTTCAAAGATAAGTAAATTTGTAAAAATACCAGATGTGGTATTATTTTTGATAGCAGGAATAATTATAGGTCCTAATATTTTAAATCTTGTAAGTATTGAAGACTACCCATTTGCAAACCAACTGATACTTACATTTGGTTCGGCTTATATTTTATATGATGGTGGTAGAGAGGTTAAATTAAAAGTACTAAATGAAGTAAAATATTCAGTATTTAGTTTAGCTAGTTTAGGTGTTATAATATCAGCTTTAGTTATGGCTGTTACTTGTTTTTATATTTTTAAAATAGATTTTATATATGCACTTTTAATAGGAGCTGTTATAGCTTCAACAGATCCAGCAACTTTAGTACCTGTATTTAAAGAAATTTCAATTATAAAAAGATTAAAACAAACAGTAATAAGTGAATCAGCATTTAATGATGCATTTGGAGCGATATTAGTACTTTCTATAATAACGATAATATCTTCGGGGCATATATCAATAATGCATAATTTAGAAGAATTAGTACAGATGATAGTTGTTGGAATTGTATCTGGTTTAGCTGTTGGTTATTTATTTTCAAGAACTATATCTGATGGAAAACTTGGATTGTTTCATGAATTTGCACCATTAGTTTCTGTTGCTGGAGTTATGCTTGCATATGTTTTAGCCGAATATTTTCATGGTAGCGGATATATGGCAACATTTATAACAGGACTTATATGTGGAAATAAAAAGACATTTAATCTGTGGGTTCCAAGTAAAGACTTTGAAGTGCAAACTCATGTTAGAGAAACTCTGGCGTTTACAATGAGAATATCTATATTTGTACTTTTAGGAACACATGTTAATTTTATTGCATTGTCTAAATATGGATTTAAGTCATTTTTAGTGGTATTAGTCCTTGTATTCATATCAAGACCAATATCTGTTGTTATTTGTTTATTATTTGATAGAAAGACAAAATGGACATTAAAAGAGATTCTTTTTATGATGTGGGTAAGAGAAACAGGTGTTATACCAGCAGCACTATCTGGTATGATTGTTAGTATGGGGTTAAAAAACAGTGATATACTTTCTTCAGTTGTTTTTATGGCAATACTTATAACACTGGGAATTCAAGCTAGTACAACTAAATTAGTTGCTAAAAAATTAGGAGTTTTAGAAAATAAATAAGTAGAAATATAAAATTTATATGATTATTTAAATAGTACCTATGAATTAGACAATAAAAAGTGTTTAATTTATAGGTATTTTTTTATTAAAAAACAATTAAATTTAATATATAATGTGAAATTCTTAGTATTTAGGATATAAATAAAATAATCTATAGTTTAGGAGTTGTTAATATGAAGAATAGAAAAAAAATGCTTGTTTTATATGCTATTATAATTCTTTTAATAATTTCATGTACAAAAAAAGAGATTGAATCAAAAGAAGATTTAGTTATAGCAACTAAACCCTTTACAGAACAATATATAATAGGAGAAATATTAAAAATTTTAATAGAGGAAAATACAGATTTGAATGTTAAATTAAAAAAAGGGGATATAAGGGATACTATTGTTATACATCAAGAATTAGTGGAAGGAAAAATAGATATATATCCAGAATATACATCCACAGCTTGGATTTTTATATTAAAAAAAGAGCCCATAAAAAATGCAGATGAAATATATAATAATGTTAGAGATATGTATGAAGAAAAATTTGATGCAAAATGGTTAGGCCTTTATGGGTTTAATAATTCATATTCACTTGCAATGAAAAGATCTTTAGCAGATAATTTAAGTATTAATACCTATTCTGATTTAGCTTTGAAAAGTGATAAGCTTATATTTGGAGCTGAACACGATTTTTATGATAGAGATGATGGTTTTGATAAATTAAAAGAGCTTTACAATTTTAATTTTAAAGAACAAATAGCTATGGATATAAAGGATAAATATGATAGTTTAAGAGATGATAAATCACAGGTTATAGATGTTTTTACGACAGATTCAAATTTGAAAGATGATGATATAAAGGTATTGAAAGATGATAAATATTATTTTTCACCATATCATTGTGGAACAGTTATAAGGAATGAAACATTAGAAAAATATCCAGAATTAGAATATATTTTAAAAAAATTAAATTATGTTATAAGTGAAAGAGAAATGATTAATATGAATTACAAAGTAGAAAAAGAAAATAGAAACGAAGTAGATGTTGCTAGAGAGTTTTTAAAAACAAAACAATTAATAAATTAATTAATCTTTGTAAGGATATTGTAAACTATGCTTTTTACTATAAATACTGTTCTATAAATTTCAAAGTTGATATAATAAATATATAAAAAATAATATGAAATTTTGGGAGCTGATATTTTGAGTGTTAAATTAAAAGGAATTGTCTCTATAAAGAATAAAAATGAAAATGGAATAATTTATTCGAGTAAATATAGAAGATTTTTTGAAAAAGGCTATAAAAGCGAGTATTTTGTAGATTCAAAAGAAGAGTATTTTATGTTTTTTGGTATGAAAAAAAATGCAAAAGAACATGAAGGAACATTTCAAGAACAGTTTTTTTATTTAGAAAAAGCATTGAAGGATCAGAATAAAAAAGATGTATTAAAAAAAGCATATAAAGAAATTAAAAGTAAGATAGAAGAGGATATATTTTTCTTTTATCTTAGTAAAAATAAAGCTATATTTTTTGCAGATCAAGCATTTGAACTTATAATGGTAAGGGAGAATGAAATTGTAGTTCCAGACTATAATATGGATGGAAATATAATTGTTTGTGATTTTAAATTAAATCAAAATGATTTTATTATAATAAATAATGAAAATTATTTAACTGATTCTTTTTATGATGAACTTTTAGAAAAAGAATCATTAGATGTAAATGAAATTTATAAAGAAGGCGAAGAAAAGCTTGATTTAGCAAATAATGATTATCTTTATTTGGTTTTAGAAATTCAAGAGGTTTTAAAAGATGTAAAGCCTAAAAAAAGAATCGAAAAGAAATCGAAAAATGCAAATGCTTTTAATAAAAGGCTTGCAGTAGCTTCTCTTCTTACAATAGTGATATTATTTGGTTTGATATTTGGATTAAAGAGTATTTTTGGTAATAAAAAAGAAGTTGCGAGTAATTCAGATACACAAGTTGTTGATGTAGAAAAGCAAGATAATCAAACAAATAATGATATAAGCACAGATAATCAAACAAATACAAATGTAAATAACGATAATAATTTAAATAATAATACAACAACAAATAACAATACAAATGTTAATAATACTAACACTAACACAAATAATAATACTACTAATAATAATACAAATACAAATAGTACTAATAATAATTCAAAGCCAAGTACTTACACTATTCAAAAAGGTGATAATCTTTATAGAATTAGTTTGAAATTTTATGATAGTAGCAAAAAGATAGATGAGATAAAGAAATTAAATAATATACAAGATGAAACGAAAATAAAGGTAGGTCAAACGATTAAACTGCCTTAATATATAGTACGGAGGTGTAAATAAAGATGCTTTTTAAGCATCTTTATCAATATGCAAAAAAATATATTGATTGTTGATGATGATAAAAATATAGCAAATTTAATAGAAATATATTTAAAAGAAGAGGGATATGCAACAAGTAAGGCTTATGATGGAGATGAGGCTTTAAGCTTGTTTTTTAAAAACCCTCCTAATTTAATTATTTTAGATATAATGCTACCAAAAATAACTGGTTTTGATTTATGTAAGGAAATTAGAAAGACAAGTAATATACCGATAATATTTTTAACAGCTAAATCTCAAACAATTGACAAGGTTTTAGGACTTGAATTAGGAGGAGATGATTATTTAGTCAAACCTTTCGAAGGTAAAGAGTTAGTAGCTAGAGTTAAAGCAGTTTTAAGAAGATATTATAATAAAGAGGATAATGAGGAACAAAAGATAATATTACCTAATTTGGTTATGGATTTGAATAATAGAGAGGTGTACTATAACGGAAATCTACTGCAAATGCCACATAAAGAATTTGAGCTTTTAAGACTTCTGATGTCTAATTTGAATAGAGTTTTTTCAAGAGAAGAATTACTTGATAAAATTTGGGGATATGATTACATTGGAGAGAGTAGAACTGTAGATGTTCATATAAAGAGAATTAGAGAAAAGTTAGACGGAGAAAATTCATGGAAAATAAAAACAGTTTGGAAAATAGGATATAAATTAGAAATTTAGGTGAGTATGATGAAATCAATATCTAAAAAAATTTTTATAAATTATATGATTATAGTTTTTTTTGGTTTTTTAATTGTAAGTATTAAGCTATCAAATAGTATAGAAGATTACTTCCTTTTACAAAAGGAAAATATACTATTGGAACAAGGAAAAGCTATAAAGAATGAATATGAAAAAGCGTATGAGAATGGAATTATTGATTTTGATAAGATTAAGTTTGAATTAGAGGTAGTAAATAGATATACAAATGCTACTGTGTGGATGATAAATAATTATGGAGAGTTATATGTAATATCAAAGGATAAGGATATAAAAATAGAAGATAAAGATCTGGTTATAAATGAGCTTAAAAACATATTTGATGGAAATATAATTAAAAATAGATGGCAACTTAAATATTTTGACGAAAAAGTCATATCTGTTGGATATCCAGTATTTTACAAGGATAAAGTAGTAGCGGGAATACTTCTTCATGCTTCAATTAAAGAAGTTCAAGATGAAATAGGTGAAATTCAAAAGATTACAATTTTAGCTTTGATTTTTATATCTATAATTGGTTTTTTGGTAAATACTATGATATCTAAAAGACTTATTTATGATATAAAAAAATTAATAGATGGTATGGAATATATATCAAAAGGAAATTTTTCTAAAAGATTAAAGATAAACAGAGATGATGAAATAGGAGAATTAGCAAAGAATTTTAATAAAATGGCTGATAAATTATATTTAATAGAAAAAGGGAGAAAAGAATTTATATCAAATATATCTCATGATTTTAAAAGCCCGTTAACATCTATAAAAGGTTTTTTGACTGCAATTTTGGATGGAAAAATAAAAAAAGAGGATGAAGAAAAATATTTAAAAATAGCATTAAAAGAAAGTCAAAGATTATCCAAATTAACGCAGTCTATTCTTAATTTAAATAAGATAGAAGATATGCAAAAGCTAAATAAACATATTATCCATTTGGATAGTCTGATTTTAAATGAACTTGATAAATTGGAACAAAGAATAGAATTAAAAAAATTAGATATTAATTTGGATTTTGAAAATAGAAATAATGTATTTGCAGATGAAGAATATATAAATAGAGTTATATCAAATCTTTTGGATAATGCTATAAAATTTAATAGTATGAATGGTTTTATAAATATAATTACCAAAGAAAATAAAAATAAGCTATATATATCAATTGAAAATAAAGTAGATATTAATGCAGATATAGATTTAAATAAAATTTTTGAACGTTTTTATAAACAAGACTTATCAAGAGGTGAAGAAAAAAAAGGTTTTGGTCTTGGTCTATGTATAGTTTATGAGATAATAAAAAAACATGAAGAAGAGATATTTGTAAAATTAGATAGAGAAAAAGAAAAGATAATATTTACTTTTACATTAGATTTAAAATAAAAGTTCACACTTTGTTCATACTTTTGAAATATTTATTGTATATAATTTTTGTAAGAAGATTATAGGAGGGGTAAATATGAACGAAAACAAAAACAATGAAATAAGTAGTGATATTTTAAAGGATGAAATAAATAATAATTTAGAAGAAGATATAATTTACGAAGTAAATGAAAATGAATATTTGGATAAGACTTCAAGTAATCAAAATGAAAATATTATTGAAAATGAAGATGTAAATAAAAATAATTTTAATGGTAATTTAAATGATGATAAAAAAAATAAAAAAGATAATAAATTTAGAAAAACATTAGCTTTAGTGATTATTGGCGCGATGGTATTTGGTTCATCTATGGGAATTGGAATGGAAGGATTTAAGTATTATTTTAATTCAAGAGATGATTATAATGTATATTTGGAATCAAGTTCTAACTCTAATGATATTGATTTTGAAAATATATCCACAACGGATTATAAAAGTCCTATAGTTAAAGTTGCAAAAGAAGCCGAATCATCAGTAGTTTCTATAACTAATAATAGCATATCTTATGATTTTTTTGATAATCAATATTTAAGTACTGAGCTTGGTTCAGGTGTAATATTTAATATATCTGATGAAAAAATATTTATATTAACTAATTATCATGTTGTTGAAGATTCTAAGAAATTAGCAGTTTCCTTAAAAGAAAAAAATTATGAAGCAGAATTTGTTGGTGGAGATAAGGAAAGTGATTTGGCTGTAATATCCTTAGATAAAAAGAATATTCCAAATGATGTAGCAAGTACATTAAAACCTATGAAGTTTGGGGATTCAGACAATTTACAAATAGGTGAAACGGCAATAGCAATAGGAAATCCACTTGGATATTCAAACACAGTAACAGTAGGTGTTGTAAGTGCAGTAAATAGAAAAATAAGTTTGCCAGATAAATCGTTAGAAGTAATCCAAACTGATGCAGCGATAAACCCAGGAAATAGTGGTGGTGCATTAACAAATATCAATGGAGAGCTTATAGGTATAAATACTGTGAAAATTGCTGATAAACAAGTCGAAGGTATAGGTTTTGCAATTCCAATTAACAAAGTAAAACCAATAGTAGAAGAACTTCTTAAAAAAGGCTATGTTTCAAGACCTTTCTTGGGAATAGTTGGACAAGACATTAGTGAAGATTTATCACAAGTTTATGATTTACCGATAGGAGTTTTGATAAGATCAGTAAGTCAAAATAGTCCAGCTTATAGTAGTGGAATTCAAAAGGGGGACATAATAATTGAATTTGATAATGAGAAGATAATGGATATGAAAGATTTAACTTCGCAAATAGCTAAAAAAGAAGTAGGTGACAAAGTTGATATTGTTATAGTTAGAAAAAATCAAAGGAAAGAACTTACAATAAAACTTCAAGATAAGAATGATTTTTATAAATAAATATAGATTTTAATTTAAATTTTACAAGAGGAAAATATATAAAATTATTTTAATTATAATTTTATATATTCTCCTCTTTATTTTTTTATGAAAAAGTTTTGTTAAAATATATTTTTTTTATTTATTTCAAATAATAATGGGTAAATATCTACAGGTAAAGAGAGTAAGGGGGGAGCAATAATTGATATGGAACTAATTAATTTTTCAAAAGATGATATTTATTTATTTCATCAGGGCAATCACTTTCATAGTTATAATTTTTTGGGTTCGCATATAATAAGTAGAGATGGAAAACAAGGAGTATTATTTAATTTATGGGCACCAAATGCTTCTTATATTAGCATTGTTGGTGATTTTAATAATTGGGATGAATCAAAAAATCCGATGATAAAAAATAAAGATTGTAATATATGGTCGATATTCATTGATAATTTAAATGAATATGATATTTATAAATACCATATAAAATCTAAAAATAATAAAGTTAAATTAAAATCAGACCCATATGCTTTTCATAGTGAATTAAGGCCAAATACAGCATCGGTTATTTATAATATTAATGATTTTATATGGTCAGATAAGAAATGGATGAAAGATAGAGAAAATAAAAATTATTTACAAGAACCTATGAATATATATGAGGTTCACTTGGGTTCATGGAAGCAAAAACAAGACGGAGAATTTTACACTTATAGGGAAATGGCAGATATGTTAAGTACATATTTAAAAGATATGAATTATACACATATAGAGTTAATGCCTATAATAGAACATCCTTTTGATGGTTCTTGGGGATATCAAGGAACGGGATACTATTCAGTAACTAGTAGATATGGAGAGCCTAAGGATTTTATGTATTTTGTAAATAAAATGCATGAAGAAGGAATTGGCGTGATACTTGACTGGGTTCCAGGTCATTTTTGTAAAGACGAACATGGTCTTTATGAATTTGATGGAACACATTTATTTGGATATGAAGATGAAGATAGAAGAGAAAATTTAGGCTGGGGGACTTCAAACTTTGACCATGGACGCCCGGAAGTTTGTAGTTTTTTGATTTCTAATGCAGTGTATTTTTTTGATAAATTTCATATTGATGGCATGAGAATTGATGCGGTTGCTAATATGTTATACCTAAATTTTGGAAAAGAAGATGGTGAATTAAGAAAGAATAAATATGGTGGAACAGAAAATCTAGAATCCATAAGGTTTTTAAAAAAATTACATGAAGCTGTATTTAGATATTTTAAAAATCCACTCATGATGGCAGAAGAATCAACTGATTGGCCACTTGTTACAGCACCGACTTATATAGGTGGATTGGGTTTTAATTTTAAATGGAATATGGGATGGATGAATGATATTTTAAAATACATGGAGATGGATTCTATTTTTAGAAAATGGCATCATGGACTTTTGACATTTTCATTTGAATATACTTTTTCAGAGAATTATGTTCTTAGTTTATCCCATGATGAAGTTGTACATGGTAAAAAATCGCTTATAGATAAAATGTATGGAAGTTATGAACAGAAATTTAGTAGTTTAAGGCTTTTGATGGCTTTTATGATTGCACATCCAGGCAAAAAATTATTATTTATGGGGTGTGAATTTGCACAATTTAGAGAATGGGATTATAGCAATTCATTAGAGTGGTTTATGTTAGATTATCCAATTCATGATAATTTTAAAAACTTTATGAAAGTATTAAATAAATTCTATTTAGATCAAAAACCTCTTTATGAATTGGATTTAGAGAGTGAAGGTTTTTCATGGATTGATGGAGGAAACTATAAACAAAGCATCATAGCTTTTTTAAGAAAATCAAAAATTGAAGATGATTTTTTAATATGTATTTTTAATTTTACACCAGTAACTCACGATTATTATAAAATTGGTGTACCAAAGATGGGAATATATAAAGAAATTCTAAATACAGATTATGAGTGTTTTTGTGGTTTGAATAATACCAATGAAGCAGATATATGTGCAATAAAAGAAGAGTGGAATGGTTATAATCAACATATACAAGTGAAAATAGCGCCGCTAAGTGCTACATTTATAAAGTTAAAAGATATAGATTCAAATCTATATAGAATAAATCAAAAATAAAAAGACTTAAGAAGGTGATTGTATGGGAAAAAAGAAGACAGAAACTATAGCAATGATACTTGCAGGAGGACAAGGAAGTCGTCTTGGTAAGCTTACAAAAAATTTAGCAAAACCTGCTGTTAATTTTGGAGGTAAGTATAGAATAATAGATTTTCCTCTTAGCAATTGTTCTAATTCAGGCATATATAATGTTGGAGTTTTAACACAATATCAACCTCTTGTATTAAATACATATATAGGTATTGGAAGCCCTTGGGATTTGGACAGAATGAATGGTGGAGTTAGAATTTTGCCTCCTTATGTCAGTAATGAAGGTGGTAGATGGTATAGAGGAACAGCTAATGCAATTTATGAAAATATAGATTTTATAAAAACATATAATCCTAAATATGTACTTATTTTATCAGGAGATCATATTTATAAAATGGATTATTCGAAGGTTATTAAATATCATAAACAAAAAAATTCACAAGCAACTATTGGTGTAATAAAAGTTGATTTAGAAGAAGCCTCGAGATTTGGAATAATGAATACGAAAGAAGATTTATCAATTTATGAATTTGAAGAAAAACCAAAAGAACCTAAAAATGATTTGGCTTCTATGGGTATTTATGTGTTTGATTGGGAAGTATTAAAGAAATATTTAGAAGAAGATGATAAAGATGATCAGTCTAGTAACGACTTTGGAAAAGATATAATACCAAAAATGTTAAAAAATAATGTTAGAATGTATGCTTATTCATTTGACAGTTATTGGAAAGATGTTGGTACTATAGATAGTTTATGGCAAGCTAATATGGATTTGTTAGACAATGAAAATGAACTTGACTTACATGATGCATCTTGGAAAATTTATTCTGTAAACTCTATGAATCCACCTAATTATATAACTAATACGGGAATTGTCAAAAATTCATTATTAAATGAAGGGTGTATTGTAGAAGGGGAAGTTTATGAAAGTGTGTTATTCCCAGGAGTGCATGTTGGTAAAAATGCAGTTGTAAAATCTTCTGTTATAATGCCTAATGCAGTAATTGAAGAAGGTGCAATTGTTGAAAAAGCAATAGTAGCATCTGACTATGTAGTTAAAAAGGATAGCAAAATAGGAAATCAAAACTCAAAAGAGATATATTTAGCAGCGTATTAGAGGGGGCTTATCATGAATGATGTAATGGGAGTATTAAATTTAAGTGAAAATAATAGAGATATACAAGAATTGACAATAGTTAGACCAATATCTGCTATACCTTTTGGTGGTAGATATAGAATAATAGATTTTGCCTTATCTAATTTTGTAAATGCAGATATTTCAAATGTGTCGATTTTTACTAATGATAAATATAGATCATTACAAGACCATATTAGTAACGGAAAACATTGGGATTTGGATAGAAAAAATGATGGGCTTTTTATGTTTAATCCCATAATGGATGAATACGGTCCAGTTCATTATAGAGGTGATATTCATAATTTTAAAATGACTATGGATTATTTTAAAAGAAGTAAACAAAATTATGTAATATTATCATCAAGTTATATGCTTTGTAATGTTGATTTAAGAGAATTTTATGAATTCCATAAAGAGAGCAATGTTGATATAACAATTATGTATAAATCAGTAAACAAAGATTTGGATAGATTTATAAATTGTGATGTTTTAAATATTGATTCAAATAACAATATTTTAAGTTTTGGTAAAAATAAATGCACAAAGGATAAATTAGATATATCAATGGAAATTTATATTTTGAAAAAAGATTTATTAATATCAATTTTAGAAGAAATGATTGCTACTGGTAGAAATGAATATTTAAGGGAGGGGCTGCATGAAAGGGTAAAAAACTATAAATTTAATGCTTATAAATTTGAAGGTTATTTATCTTGTATAAATAATATAGAAAATTACTATAAATCAAGTATGGATTTATTAGACATGAATATAGCTAGAGAATTATTTTTCAAAAATGGACCTATATATACAAAAATCAAAGATGAGCCACCTGTTAAATATGGTAAAAATTCAAAAGCTAAGAATTCATTGATTGCAAATGGTTGTGTAATAGAAGGGGAAATAGAAAATTCTATAGTTTCAAGGAGAGTTAAAATAGGTAAAAATTGTACTATAAAGAATTCTATTTTGATGCAAAAATGTGAGATTGAAGATGATGTTTATTTAGAAAATGTGATACTGGATAAGAATGTTTTAGTTACAAAAGGTAAAGAACTTATCGGTGGAGTAAAAAATCCACTTGTCATAAAGAAAAATAAAACAATATAAAGGAGTATTTAAAATGAAAGTTTTATTTGCTACATCTGAAGCATACCCATTTTTTAAAAGTGGAGGTCTTGGAGATGTGTCATTTGGTCTTCCAAATGCACTTAGAAAGATGGATACTGATATAAGGGTGATAATGCCTAAGTATAAAGAAATTCCAGAACAATATAAGAAGAAATTAAAAAAAATAGCAAAGTTTAAGGTTAACGTAGGTTGGAGAGAACAATACTGTGGAATTGAATATTTAGAGCATCATGGAATTCCATTTTATTTTGTAGACAATGAATATTACTTTAAAAGACCTGGAGCATATGGATATTATGATGATGCTGAAAGATTTGCATTTTTTTCAAGAGCAATAATAGAAGCGGTAAAATATATTGATTTTATACCAAATGTACTTCATCTAAACGATTGGCAAACATCAATGGCATCAGTGCTATTAAATGCTGATTATAAGAAATTTGATGAATACAAAGATATAAAGACAATATATACAATTCATAATTTAAGATATCAAGGAAGATATGGATTAGATATTCTAAAAGATTTATTTAATTTACCTTATGATTATTATACAAAAGATAAGTTGGAATTTTATAATACTGCCAACTTTACAAAAGGTGCTATTGTTGAATCTGACCTTGTAACAACAGTCAGTAAAACTTATGCAGACGAGATTAAATATGAATTTTATGGAGAAGGTTTGGATGGAATATTAAGAGAAAAATCATACAAATTACAAGGGGTATTAAATGGTGTGGACTATCATATATTTGATCCAAAAACAGATGATAAATTATATCATAAATATGATTCTAGAAATTTAAAAAACAAAGTTAAAAATAAAATGGAATTTCAAAAAGATATGGGGCTTGAAGTTAATAAAGATATTCCAATATTATTTTTTATATCTAGACTTGTTGAACAAAAGGGAGTAGACCTTATAATGCATGTTTTTGAGGAAATAATGGATTTAAATTTACAGTTTATATTGATTGGAACTGGGGATTATTATTATGAGGACTTTTTTAGAAGAATGGAAGAAAAGTACAAAGCTAAATTTAGAGGTATTATAGAATTTAATAATACTTTAGCTCATAGAATATATGCAAGTGGTGATTTTTGTTTGATGCCTTCTAAATTTGAGCCTTGTGGTCTTACTCAACTTATAGCTTTAAAATATGGTTCACTACCAATTGTAAGAGAAACTGGGGGGTTAAAAGATACAATAACTCCTTATAACGAATATACTAAGGAGGGAAATGGTTTTAGTTTTTCAAATTATAATGCACATGATATGCTTTATAAGATAAAAGATGCAATTAATTTATATAATGACAAAAAAGAATTTAAAAGAATGGTTAAAAACGCTATGGATTGCGATTTTAGCTGGAAACAATCAGCTTTGGAATATAAAAATGTTTATGAGTCTTTATTTTAGTGTTTTAATTCATTGGAGGTTTTTTGATGAGGATAACTAAGGAACAGGTAAAAATTGATTTTTTAAGAAAGCTTAGAACTTTATATACAAAAGACTTAGAAGACAGTACAACATTTGAAAAATATTATTCACTTGGAAGTGTATTAAAAGAATATGTAAGTGAAAATTGGATAATGACTAATAAAAATTATATAGAACATGATGAAAAACAAGTTTATTATTTTTCTATAGAATTTTTGCTTGGAAAATTATTATCTAATAATTTGATGAATCTAGGTATAAAAGGTGTTTGTAAAGAAGCACTTATGGAATTAGACATAGATATTGAAGATTTAATAGAGGTTGAAAAAGATCCAGGACTTGGAAATGGAGGTCTTGGAAGACTTGCAGCTTGTTTTTTAGATTCTATGGCAGCGACTTTGATACCTGGTCATGGTTGTGGGATTAGATATAAAAAAGGTCTATTTGAACAAAAAATAGTAGATGGTTATCAAGTAGAATTTCCTGAAACTTGGCTTCAAAC
The DNA here is from genome assembly GCA_045345765.1 of Peptostreptococcaceae bacterium AGR-M142. Lineage (GTDB taxonomy): Bacteria > Bacillota > Clostridia > Peptostreptococcales > Peptostreptococcaceae > JAOARY01. Next base: position 543,936 of record CP148265.1, on the reverse strand, counting down.
AGAAAATGTTTGGGAAACAAAAAGACCAGATAAAATGGTTAAGGTTAAATTTGGTGGAAGAATAGAGTATAAAGAAGTAAATAAAAGATTAGAATTTGAACATAAGGACTACGAAGTTATAAATGCAGTTCCTTATGATACTCCTATAATTGGATACAAAAATACAACAGTAAATACACTTAGACTTTGGAGTGCAGAACCTTGTGAAGGTGATTTTGATTTTTCTTCTTTTAGTAGAGGGGATTATGTTAAAGCTTTTGAAAATAAATATTTGGCAGAATCTATTTCTCAAGTTTTATATCCAGATGATTCAATTGAAGAAGGTAGATATTTAAGACTTAAGCAGGAATATTTTTTAGTTTCAGCTGGTCTTCAAAGTATAATAAGAACTTATAAAAAAAGAGGCAAGAGCATAGATGATTTGGATGAATATATAGCTATTCATATAAATGACACACATCCAGCACTTGCTGTACCAGAACTTATGAGAATATTATTAGATGAAGAAGGCTTATCTTGGGAAGAGGCAAGAAGAATAACTACTAATGTTATATCTTATACAAATCATACAATTATGGCTGAAGCTCTTGAAAAATGGCCAATAGATATGTTTAGACATTTGCTTCCTAGAATATTTATGATAATAGAAGAGATAAATTTAAGATTCTGTGATGAAATTAGACTTAAATATCCAAGAAATGAAGATATGGTTAGAAGAATGTCTATAATAGAAGATGGTTCTGTTAAAATGGCTCATCTTGCAATAGCTGCAAGTCATAGTGTAAATGGAGTTGCCAAAATTCATACAGAAATTCTTAAAAAACAAGAACTTAGAGATTTTTATAATCTTTATCCATTTAAATTTAATAATAAAACAAATGGAATAACTCATAGAAGATGGTTATTAAATGCTAATCCGAAGCTTGCTAATTTAATCAGTGAAACAATTGGTATGGGATGGGTTAGATATCCGACTAATTTAGAAAATTTATTAAAACATAATGATAAATCTTTAAGAGATGAGATTTATAATATAAAACAAGATAATAAAAAACTTTTAGCAAATAAAATAAAGGATAAATATAATATAAAGATAGATCCAAATTCTATATTTGATATTCAGGTAAAAAGACTTCATGAATATAAAAGACAGGTACTAAATATACTTCATATACTTCATTTATATAATGAACTTTTAGAAAATCCTAATATGGATATTGTTCCAAGAACTTTCTTATTTGGAGCTAAAGCAGCACCTTCTTATCATATTGCTAAACAAACTATAAAACTTATAAACACAGTTGGAGATAAAATAAATAATGATAAGAGAATTAAAGATAGAATCAAAGTAGTATTTTTAGAAAACTATAATGTAACATTAGCTGAAAAAATTATACCTTCAGCAAATATTAGTGAACAAATATCAACTGCTACGAAGGAAGCTTCTGGAACTGGAAATATGAAGTTTATGATGAATGGAGCGATAACTTTAGGTACTTTAGATGGTGCAAATATAGAGATTAACGATAAGGTAAAAGACGATAATATTGTAATATTTGGAATGAATGAAAAAGAGGTGTTGGAATATTACAGAAATGGATCTTATCATTCAAGAGAATTTTATAATAATGATCCTAGAATAAAAAGAGTATTAGATCAACTTATAAATGGATTTTTAGGAGATACAGCAGAAGAATTTATGAGTATATATGATTCTTTATTGAAATATAATGATGAATATTTCGTATTAAAAGATTTTGAGTCGTATATAGAAGCTCATAAAAAAGTTGATTCAATGTATAGAAATTTAGATAGCTGGAACGAAAAATGCCTTATAAATATAGCTAAATCAGGAGTATTTTCAAGTGATAGAACTATATATGAATATGCAACTGGAATATGGAATGTAAAATCCCTAACAAGACAACTATAAGTAAATCCTATTAATTTAATAAATTTATTAGTATAATGAATTTAGAATGTTTAAAAAATATTCTAAATATATACAAAGAAAGAGGGAAGAAAATTGAGAGCGAATTTTATAAAGGTAGAAGATATAAATGGATTTGTTGATTTTGTATCAAAATTAAAGGGTAAAGTATATTTAAAATCAGGTGAATATAAGGTTAATGCGAAATCTATAATTGGAGCTATGTATATAATAAATGAAAATCCTGAAAATGTAATTGTTGAAGTTGAAGATAATGAAGAGAAAAAAGCTGTTTTAAATTTCTTGATGCAAGGATCTCATTTATCGAATGATTAGAAGTTACATTCGTTTTATTTAGATAATTAAAGGGTTAAAAAGGATTATCTAACTTTGTTAGATAGTCCTTTTTTTAAAATATATTAATAAATTTTATTTATATAGGATTATGGTTGGATTTAAATTAATTATATAAAATGATATAATCGTTTCATATAATTAATTTAAATCTCAAATTGAGTTGCACAAGTATTATATTAGAGGAAATTAAGAGGTGTTTATTATGAAAAGAGTTCCTATAGATAAAATTAAAGAGGGTATGGTAATAAACAAAGATGTATTAGGTATCAATGGTACTATGCTTCTTTATAAAGGTTATGTAATAGAAAATGAAATGCTTTTAAAAAAATTACTTTTAAATCATGATATTAAAGAAATTGAAATAAAATCAGAAGATAGCGAAAAAATAAGAATTGCAAATAAAATCAAGACTAAAATTGATAAAAATGAAAATATATCAAAAGAAGATTTGTTAAAAATTCAAAGAGAACTTGAAGTAACTTCTTTTAAAGAGAGCTTTGAAAATGTTGTAGATCATTTAAAAACAGATTTTCAAGATATAATTGACGGAAAAGATATTGAAAAGGAAAAACTTCAAGAAAGAACTAAAATAGCTTGGGATTATGACAACAAAGCCTTTAGTATTTTGCAATTTATTTCCAAAATAAAAAATGAGAATTTTTCAGTTTACGCACATTCTACAAATTTAGCATTAATAAGCTATACAATAGGAAAATGGATTAATTTAGATAAACATCAACTTGAGGAATTGACATTAAGTGCATTACTTTCAGATATAGGAAGATATAAAGTTTTAGAAGAACTTATAGAAAATATAGGTTATAATGAAGAAAAACAAAGAGAGCTTATGACTAAATATCCAAAATATAGTTATGAATTAATACAGGATATGAATTTTATATCAAAAGATGTCAAAGATGCTGTACTATATCATAATGAAAGATATGATGGTAGTGGTTACCCTGGGATATTAAGTGGTGATGATATACCTTTATATGCTAGAGTTATAGCAATTGCAATGGTTTATGATACATTGACATCAGAAACTTCGTATAGGAAGAAAAATACTCCATTTGATGCAATAAAAATATTGGAAACAGAATATGTTGAAAAATTAGACATAAAGATACTGTATAATTTTTTGCACAGAATAGGCTCATCTTTTGTGGGTAGTGAAGTAAAACTTTCGGATGGACGAGTTGGAGAAGTTGTTTTTGTTCCAGAAGAAGGTATATATAAGCCATATATAAGAATAAAAAATACGAATGAAATTTTAAATTTAAATAATAAAGAATATAGAAATATAAATGTAATAGATATGATTTAAAAAGGAGATTTTTTTCTTGGAGGACAAAAAAAAGAGTTTTAATAAGGCAAAAAACTATGCTCTTTATATTCTTAATTTTAGAGATTATACAAAGAAACAGATGAAAGATAAATTAAAGACCAAAGAATATGAAGAAGATATAGTAGACGAAGTCATAAAATTTCTTTTAGAATATAAATTATTAAATGATGATAATCTAGGAAGACGAATGACTAGAGATAAATCAAAATTAAATAGATATGGAAAAAATAAAATAAAACAGTATTTGCAAAATAAAGGGATAGAAAGAAATTTGGCAAAGGAAATCGTTGAGGATGAAATTGCTGATGAGAAGGAATATGAAAATGCTTATTATAATGGTGTTAAAAAATATAAAAAAGTAAAAGATGATCCAAAGGCATATGAAAAAGTTGCTAGATTCTTATCCTATAAAGGTTTTGAATATAGTGTTATAAAAAAAGTATTAAATGAATTATTTAAAAGAGATTGATTTAACCAAAAGGTTATAAGAAAAATAATATGATATTGTTTTTCTTATAACCTTTTTTTATCTGGAATATAGTTTTTAATTAAATTTATTTAAATAAGATATTTTTCGATATTTCTTGCAAATATTTTAGATTTTTTATCTATATCAAAAACTTTGTAAATTGAATTTGGTTCATATGCTATCTCATGAGTACAAAAATTTGCGGGAAGGAAAAACCCCTTATTTATACAAAGTGAGTCTATTAGTTGTTTTGCTAAAGAATCAGATCCTGAGTTACCAGATACAATTATCGAATAAAGAGCTTTATTATAAAAATTTATATTCCTATAAAGTGCTGTAAGTCTATTTATAACAGCCATTAAATTTGCAGAAATGGAATCATTATAATTAGGGCATAAAAATATTATTGAATTTGCCTTTTCTATTTCAGGAAATATTTCTTTAATCATAAATCCACCATAATAACAACTCTTTTGTTTGCTATAATGCATACACATTGTATAACTACATCCAATACAATCTAAAACTGTTCCATTTTCAACATGCAATTCTTTTATATTTATTCTATCATCTAAATTAGATTTTATTTTGTTCCAAAAGCCCAAGGTATTAGATGTTTTTTTAGAACTAGAATGAAGCACACAGATATTTTTGTCATATTTTTTAACATAATTATAGCTAATAAGTCTTTGAATTAGTTTTTTACAAAAATCTATGAAAATATCTTCAAGAGGTATATCTAATCTTTTTTGCCATGTTAAAAAGTTCTTATAATCCTTAGTTTTTTCAATCATAGGATGACCTATAAATGAGCATTTTAACGAGTTTGCTAAAAAGATTAAATTTGATGCAAATGATTTTGTATACAAGCTTGAATTGCTCATTATTATTATACTACCAATACTGTTTTCAAAGTCCATATTTAAATTTTTTATTTTTAATAAAAAGTTTAAAATATATTCATCATAACCTATTTCATTTAATTTAACTAAAAATAAAATTCTTTTATTTTTTAAAGTATTTATATCTAAACTATCTAAATTAATTTTTTCATAATCAATATTATTCAATATTTTATTTTTTATTATCGATTTATTAAGTATTTCGTCACTAGAGATTATAGATAGTTTTTTCAAAAGTTACACCACCTATTATATTATTTTTGATATATTTTCATAAGAAGTTTTTATTCTACTATATAATTGATCATCTAAATTAAGAGATTCTATTTTATTAGTATTTTTAATTCTTTTATTCTTACATCCATAAAAACTATCTTTAAAATAAATAGCTGAATAATTCCATTTTCCCTTCAATGTATTTATGATACTAATTGCACCTGAAGATAAAGCTGGAGCAATAAAAGGTTTAAAACCAACATCTCGAACAACTAAATTTGCCTTTATAGCATCTTGCGTAAGTTTTATTGATATATCATTATTATAATTAGTAATACTATTTGCAATAACTAATTCTTTTCCGTGAGAACCAAATGCTCGACCTTCTTTATTGTAATTTAAAGATTCTTTATAGTTTTTGCTATAAAAATTGGCTCTAGCATTCATAACACCAAGACCAAAGCCCATTATATTTTCGCTAGGTACTCCATTATAATCAAATTCATCGTTTGAATTTGTGTTTGAAGCTAGATATAAACTTTTGCAAAGAGGTTCAATTGGATCAGAAACAACACAAAATAAGTTCTTGTAATTTGTTTGTCTTGCTAATTTTCCAAAATGATTTATTATAGATGAATTCTTTTTAAATTGAGCCATTCTAACATCATCAACTTTTTCTCCAACCTTAGGGATATAAGCGGATATACAAAATATAACAACATCACTATTAAATATTTCATCTTCTTTAATAATTTCAATTTGTGGATAATCCAAATCATTAAATGCATCATAAATTTGAGATGCTTCATAATACCATCTTTTAGCGTTATTTAAATTCAAATCATATAGTTTGATTTTGTTAAATAAAGAAGGTGCAAGTAACATAAGACCACTAAGTAATGTTCCACCAACATCACCAAGTCCTAATATTGTTATTTCATATTTTTCTTTTTTAACATCCTTATCTATAGATTCTATAAAATTTTTATGATTTGTATTTATAATTTTTATTTTTTCATTATTTATTTTTTCTTTTAAATAATCATCGAAGTCTATATTTTTATCAAATAAATTTTTATTAAGAAGATAAATCCCTTCTTCTTTTAAATCCATCATAAAAGAAGAGTTTGGTATGTAGCTTCTTTTAATTTTATCAATATCTTTTTTAATAAGATAATAATAAAAATCACCTTTAATAAATTCATTTTTAGTTATTTGTGTAAATTTATCATATTTTAATTTTGAAAATAAATATTTATTATTATATTTGTAATAATACATTAAAAGCCCTCCTATCATTGTGATTTAAATATTTTTGTATAAAATATATTAATGAAGAAATAATATATTATTTCTTCATTAAATATATTGAATTAATTTTATATTTATTTATTATTTGTTAAAGAATCCTTAAGTCTTTTAAGAAGTATCAAATCTTCTTTTAGATAATCAGAAGGACTTTTTGTATAGTCATAATCTAAATTATTACTATAAGCAACGATTCTAGGATAAATAAATACATCTGAAAGCATTTCTAAAGTTAATTTTCTTTCATTTAGAATTTCATACTCTTCTTCCAAAGTGCTTATTATATCAAGAGCATTTTCTAAACAGATTAAAGAAAATTCGTATATTAAGTCTTTATTTACATTTCTTATAAATTTAGGTGCTGTATAAGGTAGTATTAAGTTTATAGATGGTATTATATTTTTCTTTGAATCTTTGTTGATATTTAGTGAATCACCACCTATAAATGGATATAATAATTGTTCAGTAAACCAGTATTTAAGTTTTGGTATAAAATAAGCACAATCAATATCCATTCCATCCATATCCATAATTTCTTTACCTCGACCTGAAAGCATTCCAACTACTATTTTTTTGATATTAACATCATATTTTTTAAATAGAGGTTTTAAGGATTTCATTCTATATCCTTTATTTAAAAGATCATCAATTAGTATAATATCTCTATTTAAAGACATTATCATTTTAGTTTGATTATCTAAATTTAAATAATTAGGGAATTCATTTATTTTAAAATTAGATAAATCTTTTTCAAATACTTTTTCTGTATGAAGTGATTTTGTAACTGTATTTGGTATTATAACTCTGTTTAATATATTTCCATAAGGTACACAGGCATAAGAACCTAATTTTCGAACTTCAAATTCTTTAGTTGGAACAGAATTTATTCTACAGACTTTTTTCATTATAGTTTCATCAAGTATTTTTCTATGGAATGATAAAACTAAATTTCCTGGATAAAATTTTGTAATAACATGTTGAAGTCTTTTTCTAGCTTTTAATATGGCTTTTTTAACATGGATATTTTGTTTAAATGGTTCTTTTATGGTTGTTTCAACGTCTAAATATAAAGTACAAGGTCTAACCATATTAACACTAAAAAGTCTACTTTTAAGATTTTCATTTTCTAATTCTTTAAATCCTTGTAATTTTAAAGTCTTATATATGCTACCTGTATTTTTATATTCAATTCTATCATGATAAATACAATAACTATAATCCTTTTCTATTGAAGTTGCAAGTGTTTGAGTTAATAATATTTGTTTTAGACTCTCAAAATAATCATTTTTTTTAGCATAGATACCATTTATGCAAATTATTCTTCCACTATAATTATTTCTTATAAATTCTGAGATTTCCTGATTTTTAAATTCACAGAATATATTTGATGATGGAACATAATGATAAGAAGAATAGCCTATTATTTTATTTCTATCATTCAAATCTTTTATAACTATAATTTTGGCTTCTTTTTTCTGACTAAGTTCATCTAAATTTTTAAGTGCTGTTTTATAATCACTGTGGAAGCTAAGTGCTAATTTTTCCATTATTGAATAAGTTATATTTTCAACAATTTCAATATCTAATGAAATTGTTTGGATAACAGATTTAAACTGAGGTTCTCTTCTGTAAAGTCCTCTTTCGTATATATATTTTTGAGCAAGAGGATCTACTAAATTAGAGATATCCCTATTAGTATCAATATAACTTCTTATTTGACTAGAACTTATATCTTCATATTCTTTTTCTAAATTTAATATAATACTTTTGTTATGAAGTTTAGAATATTTTTCATTAAAAGTAACATCTGTATTAGAGTTTAGATTTCTGGTAAATATTACATGTGGAAAACTTTGAATAAAACTTTCTTTTTTATAAGCAGATGCGTTCATCAAAACATCACTACCCATAACCAAAAAAACTTCCTTTGTATTAAATGTATTTTTTAGATATTTTAAATCATCATCATTTGCTATATTGATTGTAATATCTTCAGGGAATAAATATATATCAAGTTCATCAGCAATAGACATATTTATAATATTTCTTCTTATCAAATTAGGCTGAGTTCTTTTTGACCAAGAAAATTCATCAACAGCTAAATAGACTTCATAGCCTAGGTCTCTAATTGCAGTAGTTATATTTTTATGACCTAAAGAAAATGGGTCAAAACTTCCTGGAAAAAATGCTATTTTTTCATTTCTTTCGATGCAAATATCTCCAATAAAGAATGTGTAATCAGATATAAATTTATATATATTATTTAAAACATGTGCATTTGTAAGAAAATCTAAATTATTTTCTTTGTAATAATCCATCAATGTAAGTATTTTTTTAGCCATCAAAGAAAATACTTCATTTTTTTCATCTAAACTAACATTATCAAATGCAAATATAGAACCAATTACATTAAATGCGCTTTGACGAACTTTTTGTTCATAGTGAACAAGACCATTTAAAAGAATACTAAGGAGTCTTTTCTTTCTATTTAAAAAATCAGCTTTGTCCATTTCATAATAAAGAGTACTTTTGGTATATTTAGATAGAGTAATACCAACAGTAGTAAGAAGAAGTATTATAGTTTGAGGATTTGAATTTTTTATTTTTTCAACTAAATCATCGATTATCTCATCTAAATCTTCTCTTTGTAGATATAAAAGTAGTTTACCTAAATATCTAGGTATATATTTACTAAATTGTTGACCTTCTATTTCTAAGGATCTTAATAATTCTATTGCAACATCATTTTTTTGTTCGAAAGGCAATTTTGGATATAATTTTAATAATGCCTTTCCAGCATGATTTCTAACATTTTCAATGTTTGAAACCTTTAATATATTGCAAAAATGCATGGCTGTATAAAGTCCGTTTTCTTTTAAATGATTAAAAGTATAAGAAAGCAACATATCTATATGAATTCGTTTTACTGTAAATGATGTAGAACTTTTTAAATTGCTAAGGAATATAGTTGATATATTTTTTATATTTTCATCATTAAAATCTTGATATAGTTTTTTTACATCATCTTTTAAATTTAATTTGTTTACAACTCTATATTTTAAATAATTCTCTGAATAATAATCTGATTTTATTATATTTTTAGAAAAATAATCAGAAAAAGCATCCAAAAATATATCATCTAATTTATAATTAGAAATTTTATTTTCTATAACTTCAAGACCTGATATTCTTAAATTCAAATCATCATTATTTATAACTTTTAATACAAAATCATAAATAGGATTTTGGTCTATTTGTATGTTTACTATAGGTATATATTTTATAGCTTCTAATAACGTAAATTTAACTTCTGTAGATAGATTAGATTCATTGTCTAAATACATAAATATAACTTTTAAATAGTCTTTTATACTGCTTTTATCACAATTACTAAAGAATGAAGAAATCATTCTTGATAAACTATGTCTAATCCAATTTCTATGAAGTTTAATCATTTTATGATCAGGAAATAAAAATTTATTAAAATATTCTTTTAAAATTGTATGTGAATTAGGAACTTGTTTAGCAAGTTTAACATCACTTGGAACTTCTTTTCTATAAATTTCATCAAAATTAGCAATCAAATATCCGATGAGTTCAGATGATTGTCTTCTAATATCTTCTTGAGGTCTAGATAATAAATCATATAAAAATTTTAAAGTTATTATCTTTTGCTTTTGAGTTAAGTATATAGAGTTTTTTTCAAATACATCAAGGTATAATCGTAAACTATTAGAATCTCTTTCTATTCTAGCTTCTTCTAATATTTTATTTAAAGAATGTTCATCTCTTAATTTGTGCATTAATGAAATATTTTGTTTAAATGAAAGATATTTTAGATTTTTAATTACATCAGGACCTTTCATAAGTGCATAATGTTCCTTAGTGCTTGTTATTATATCATCATAGTTAATTTCCTCATCAACACAAACTTTAATATTTAAAGATTTCATAAAATCCTCAAAATCTTTCAACTTTTTATAAACTCTTTGATATCTTTTTTTCTTTTTATCATCTAAATTATCTAATTTATCTAAAATTACATTAAAAGAATCATCTAAAGAGAAGAATGTCATAATATTATTATGATTTTTTACTCTAAAGTCAGCATATATTAAAATTAAAGATTCAATAGGAAGATTATCAAGTTCCAAATCCCAAACAGAATGATTTACAGCAATATGACCCATATAAACGAGATTATGTTTATTAAACCAATAATCACTATAATAATAATGAAGATAAGGTACTCTTCTTGATTCGTTTGATTTACATCCGAATTTACCTATATCATGACCAATTGCAGCTCCTGAAATACGTCCTAAATCTACTGGAATAGATGCTTTTTTTAATTGTCTTGCAATTTTTAGAGCAATATAATTAACTCCACATATATGTTCTAATGTATTGTAACCCATTATTTCTTGATTTAATATCATCATTTCATAAATATATTCATTGTTAAAAGCTTTTTTGAAATTTAAATATTCATCTTTATTTTCTAAATTATCTATTTCATCATCAGTTAAAAATTCAATTGGATATTTACTAAACCAAGTATTATCATTTGAATATTTTTGATAATTACAAAAAAATCGTAGTATTTCTAAATACAAAGATGAAATTAAATCTAAATTACTATTTAAATCAACTTCGATTGAGTTTTTAAATGATTTTTTTAGGGTAAAATTATATACATAGTTTAAAAAATTATTAGGCAAATCTTCTTTATAAAAAACTTTAAAGAAAGGTTTAAAATTTTCATATATATTTTTACAGCTGAAATTTTTCTTTTTTAGAATATCTTCAAATGAATAAAACATATTTAACTTTTGTAATGTTGTTAATATATTTTTTTTAGGATATTCATATTTTAATTCTAAAAAATTGCTTATAATTTCTCTAAAATCATTGAAATAATGAAGGCTATTCTTATTCAAATTAATCACCCCTATTAGAATTGTTATAATATAATTGTAACATTTAAATTTTATATATAGGGAATATTTATTTACAAATTTTAAATTGATTTAATGCTCTTAAATTGGTTTTATATAGTTTTTATTAAAAAAATTTTACAAAATTAATACAAAATTAAAAAGTATATATACAAAATTATAGAATATATTATATAATTATATTTTAAAGTATGATAAAAAATACATTCAAAATATTTTAGGAGGGCCAAATGGGAAAAAGAAAAATAATGGTTGTTGATGATGCTTTGTTTATGCAAAATATGCTTAAAAATATATTAGAAGAGATGGAATATGATGTTGTTGGAACTGCATCAAATGGAAGGGAAGCGTTAGAAAAAGTTCAGACTTTAAATCCAGAGATTATAACAATGGATATAACTATGCCAGATATGGATGGAATAGAAGCATTGAAGGAAATAAAAAAAATAAACGATAAAGTCAAGATAATAATGTGTTCTGCTATGGGTCAGAAGAATTTTGTATTAGAAGCAGTTCAAAGTGGAGCTGTAGATTTTATAGTAAAACCATTTGAAAGAAGTAAGATTGCAAAAGCTCTTAACAATGTAGAAACTATATTAAGAAGCGAAGGTAGATAAATAGCAATTAGATTATTAATTTATTTAATCTTATAATTTGAGCAAGCGAGTTTAAAACACTTATTAATTAATAAAATAAAATAAATAAAAATAAAATTAATAAAACTATTTAATTTTTTGTAAAATTAGTATATAATATAAATATAACTAAGGTGTTCGGGGTAATTTCTTTGATATTCAACCGACGCATGAATATCGGGAAATCGGAGTCTTTTAGTGTTATGTAAAGCCTTGAATGAGAGGGGACTACAGAGACTATGAGCAGGTTGCCCACCTGGGAGTTACTCGGGTATGAATATACTAGAACAACGGCACTTCGGTTGGACCCTTTTGGGGGTCCTTTTAATTTATAAGAACAATAAAACTGTAAAAGGTAGTATAAAAATGATTTATTCATTTTTATACTACCTTTTTTATTTATAAATATAATTTTTAAAATTATTTATAAATACTCGATTTTAAAGGACTTTAGTATAAGATGAATAATATTTTTTATAAAAAATATTATTGGCATTTGACAAAAACTATTTTTAGGAATATAATCAGATTAGTAAATGGCATATGACAATAAGGAGAGATTTTTATGAAACCAATTATACCAAAAGAAAAATTTAATTCTTTTTCAAATGTTAAAAATGTAATAGCAGTAATGAGTGGTAAAGGCGGAGTTGGAAAATCAAGTGTAACTTCACTTTTAGCAGTATACTTACAAAAACAAGGATTTAAAGTAGGAGTTTTGGATGCAGATATAACAGGACCATCTATACCAAAAGTTTTTGGTCTTGATAAAAAAGCATTTGCTAGTGAAAATGGAATACATCCTGTACAAACAAGTAAAGGTATTAAAGTTATGTCTATAAATCTTTTATTAGATCAAGAAGATGCACCAGTTGTTTGGAGAGGTCCAATACTTTCAAATACAATGAAACAGTTTTATACAGATGTAATATGGGAAGACCTTGATTATTTACTTATAGATTTACCTCCAGGAACAGGAGATGTACCACTTACTGCAATGCAATCGTTTAATTTAAAAGGGCTTGTAGTAGTTACTTCACCTCAAGAAGTAGTTAATTTAATAGTTCAAAAATCAATAAACATGGCTAAATCAATGAATATAAATATATTAGGTGTATTAGAGAATTTATCTTATTTAAAATGTCCAGATTGCGATAAAGAGATAAAAATATTTGGTAATGGAGTAAAAGAAGAATATCTAAACGAAAAAGGTATAAAACTTCTTGGGAGACTTCCTATTGATCCAGAGTTTGCAAGTCTTTGTGATGATGGAAAAGTAGAATTATATCCAGATATTAATTTCTCATTAGAAGCAAAAATGAACGAGATATTAAAAAGTCTATAAAAGTTTTAAGGTGAAAACGCTATATCAAATTAACTAGGAAAAATATTAAAACAAATATAATGTTTATCAATAAATTGTATTAAAGAGCAAATTGTTAAAAGGAAATGATAATTTTAGGCGTTTCCTTTTAACTAAAAATAGGAGGATTAAAATGAAAATATGTTTATCAGCAGCAAATAAAGATGAAAATGGAGTATTAAATCAAACTTTTGGAAGATGCAATTACTTTTTTATATTTGATACTGAGAATGATTCTTATGAATTTTATGAAAATCCAGGAGTAACAAGTAATCATGGAGCTGGGATTGCGGCATCTAACTTTGTTGTGGAAAAAGGAGTTAAGAAAGTTATAACAGGAAATTTAGGACCAAATGCAATAAATATATTACTTGATAATGAAATAGAATGTTACAAAGGTGAAGAAAAATCTCTTATGGAAAATATAAAAGAGTTAGAAAATGGAAATTTAACTATGCTAAAAAATGCAACAAAGAAGGGTCATTAGATGATAATATCAGTACTTAGTGGAAAAGGTGGAACAGGAAAAACTACTATTTCGACTAATTTATCAATATTGATGAATTTTACTTATATGGATTGTGATGTAGAAGAACCCAACGGGTTTTTATTCCTAAAACCAAATATTCAAAATACTATGCCTGTTAGTGTTTTAAATCCTCTAATAGACAAGGAAAAATGTATTCTTTGCAAAGCTTGTGTAACGCAGTGTCAATTTAATGCGCTTGCAGGACTTAAAGATAGTATAATGTTATTTGATAAATTATGTCATTCTTGTGGAACCTGTTCGTTGGTATGTGAATTTGATGCAATAAAAGAGATAGATAGAGAAATTGGACATATAAAAAAGGGTGATTTTAAGGGCAACAGTGTTTATGAAGGAAGAATTAATGTAAACGAACCTATGGGAATTGCTATTATAAAAAAACTAAAAGAATTAGCATTAAAAGAAGAGAATGTACTTTTGGATTCACCTCCAGGAACATCGTGTAATGTTGTAGAAACATTAGGTGAAACAGATTATGCAGTTTTGGTAACAGAACCAAGTGCATTTGGTCTTCATGATATGGATATGGCATATAATTTGACTAAAAAATATAATATCAAATCAGGGATTATAATAAATAGATCGAATGAAGATGATTATATGATAGAAGATTATGCTAAGAAAAATAATATAAAAATACTTGGTAAAATTCCTTTTTCTAAAAAAGCTGCAAAGATATATTCAAACGCAAAGCTTTTGATAGAAGATGAGGAATTAAAAATTCATTTTGAAAACATAAAAAATAATATATTAAAGGAGATAAAATGAAAAAGATAGTTGTATTAAGTGGAAAAGGTGGAACTGGTAAAACTACTTTAGCCTCATTTTTATCTATTTTTCTTAAAGATTCTATAAAGGCAGATTGTGATGTTGACGCACCTAATCTGAACTTGGTATTTAATGCTAATAAAATTTATGAAGAAGATTTTTATGGAGCTAAAATAGCAACAATAAACTATGATCAATGTATTAATTGTAAATTATGCAAAGACTATTGTAGATTTGGTGCTATAAAAGAAGAAAATAACAAAATTATAATTGATGATTTATCTTGTGAAGGCTGTAAAGCCTGTGTTATAAAGTGTCCTAAAAATGCAATAAGTTTAAAAGCGGTAGTTACAGGACAAGTAAAATATTATAATGATTTTGATTCAAGATTTGTTGGAGCAAAGTTAGAAGTTGGAGCAGAAGGTTCAGGTAAATTAGTTTCTAAGGTTAAAGAAGTAGCAGATAAGGAAACTAAAGATGAAAAATATATGATTATAGATGGTTCACCAGGAATTGGTTGTTCAGTAATTGCATCAATAACAGATACTAATTATTCTATAATTGTGTTAGAGCCAACTATGTCTTCAATTGATGATTTTAAAAGACTTCTAAAGCTTTTACAAAATTTCGATAATAAAAATTTTGTTGTTATAAATAAATGTGATTTAAATGAAGAAAAAACAAATGAAATAAAACTTTATTGTAAAGAGAAGAATGTAGATGTTCTTGGTCAAATACCATTTGATAAAGAGATGGTTAAAATATTAAATAATGATTTTAAAAGTGTTTTAACTAAAGAATTTAAGTCAAAAGATTCTTTTATAAATATAATAGATAATTTAAAAAATATAATTTAGTGGAGGTTTGTTATGAGAATAGCATTTGCAAAAGAAAGTGAAAAGGTAGCAATGCATTTTGGACATTGTGAAGGATTTGAAGTATTTGAAGTTGAAGGTAAAGAAATAATAAATAATGAATTTATTGAAAACCCAGGACATAGACCAGGATTTTTGCCAGTATTTTTAGCAGAGAGAAATGTTAATGTTATAATTGCTGGTGGGATGGGAAAAATGGCTCAAGATTTATTCAATGAAAATGGAATAAATGTAATTGTAGGAGTAAACGGAGAAATAAAAACAGCATTAAATGAGTATTTAGATAATAATTTAAAATCTACTGATGTAGTTTGTGAAGAACATGCACACCAAGGAGAAGGAAAAGGCTGTAACCATTAATAATACAATAAAAAACTGTATTATATTGCATAATATGCAGTTTAATACAGTTTTTTTTTATCAAAAATAGTAAGGAGGTTTTGTTTTGGAACAAAAGAGCTTAAATCATAATCACTTAGAAAGAATAAAGACGATTCTTAAAAAGAATAATGTAAAAATAACAAATCAAAGAATAGAAATAATAAATTTTTTGATGAATGAAAAAAGACATGTTAAGGCTGAAGAAATATATAATTATCTTAAAGATTATGGAGTTGGTCTTGCAACTGTTTATAGAAATTTAGAAAAATTAAAATTATTGGGTATAATAACAGAGATAAATTATGGTAAGGAAAGATATTTTGAGATGAAATTATTTTCAAAAAAATCTATAAAGATTCATATGAAATGTGAAAAATGTGATGAAATAATGGATTTTTATGATGATGAGCTTAGTTTTTTCATATTAAAAAAGAAAAACTTTTATGAAGAGCAAAAAAATATTAAAATAAAAGATATATCTTTGAATATGATTGGAATTTGTGAACAGTGTGAAAGTAAAGAGGAGGAATTTAATGGCAAGACCAATAAAACCTAGGCGTATAGAATTTGTACCAACAAACACATATTTTTATCCAGTAGGAAAAAGAAAATGTGAGATAATTGAAATGGATTTGAAATTAGAAGAATTGGAAGCCATGAGGCTTAAAGATATAGAAAAATTATCACAAGAGGATTGTGCTAAAAGAATGAATGTATCAAGACAAACCTTCCAAAATATAATAGATCAAGCAAGAATGAAAGTAGCACAAGCTCTTATCAATGGTAATGCAATAAAAATAGAGGGTGGAAATTACACACTTAATATATGTAAATATGTTTGTAATACATGTGGGTTTGAGTTTGAGAAAAAGTATGAAAATAAAAATTTGTTATGCCCAAATTGTGAATCAAATGAAATTATATGTATAAAAAAGAGTAATTTCTGCAAAAAGAATTGTCAAAAAAATATATAGAAATATAAAAAAGAAATTATCATTAAATAATGAGGATTTCTTTTTTTGTTGAAGTTGATAAAACGTATTTAAGCGAAAAGTTAAAAAAGAAGTATAAATAAATATTTTTTAGTACAGAAGGTTAATTTTATCTAGTTCTATGGCTTTATTTTGTAAAAAAAGTAACAAATGAAATTTGAAGTATGATAAAATTTAAAAGAAATTGTAAATAATATTAAAAAGGGAGAGATTTTATGTTTAGAAAAAATGTATTAAAAACATTAACAATGTTTGTATTTGTACTATGTATGTGTATGAGCTTATCAGTAAGTTCATATGCTTTTGAAGGAGAAACGGCACCTATACAAATAGAAGATGATTGGGTACGAAATCGTTTAGGAAATTCAGAGATGGTTAATTATACAAATGATTGGAGAATAGAATCAGGTTTTAACGGTCTTTATATTTATGAAAAAGATGATGGTTTTGATGCTGAGTCTAAAATAGAGTTTACATTTGAAGGAACTGCATTTAGACTTTTAGGATATGATGTAGTAAGACAAAATTCTAAATACAGAATAAAAATAGATGATATAGTGGATGAAATTGTGACTTATGAAAATGATGGAAGAAGGGTAAATGCTAGCCCTATTGTATTCCAAAAGTTAAATCTAGAAGATAAAGAGCATACAGTAACGATAACACCAGTTAGTTATTATGAAGGTGGAAAGTCTGGAAGTCATAGATTGTATGCAGTAGATATATATATAGGAGAAGTAATTGAGGAGAATATAATACTAGATATAGAACCACAAAAAGAAAAGATACAAATAGATGAAGAAGTAATAGCAGACTTAACAATAAATAATATAGAAAAAATAACAGCAGAAGATATAAGAATAAAATATGATTCAAGTAAATTAGAATACTTAGGATATGAAGAAGTAGAAGGCATAAAATTAATAAAAGATATCCAAAATGATGATGAAATAAGAGTAATATTAGCAAGTCAAGGAGAAGCAAATATAATAAATGCTAAAGAAGTATTACTTAGATTAAAGTTTAGAGGAATAGCTTCAGGGCAAGCTATTGTAGATGTAACAAAAGGAAGAGTAACAGATGGAATAGAAATGGAAAAAGATTTGGAAGATAGTGAATGTGGAAAAGGAATAATTCTAATAGAAGAACAAGAAGGATTTATAGATGTAAACAATAGCGGAGAATTCACATTATTGGATTTAGGGATAGATGCAAGACATCTAAATAAAGATCCAAATTCAGTAGAATTATCAGAATACAACACAGATATAATAGAAGATGGAAGTATAAATGATATGGACTTATTAGAAATAGGAAAATTAATGCTAGAAAACGGAAACTATACTCCAAATAATTATTAATACTTAACTACATAAAAAGCAATGATGTAAAAATCATTGTTTTTTATTTTGAAATAATATAAAAATAATAGCTAAAGAATTATATTTTTTATGCTGAACTTTAGTTATGAAAAAATATGAATAATAAGTATTATAATATGTTATTTGAATATGGTTCTATAGTTTTATTTTGTAAAAAAAGGAACAAATAAAACTCATATTATGATATTATTTATAATGAATTTATGAATAATATCAAAAAGGGAGAGATTTTATGTTTAGAAAAAATGTATTAAAATCATTAACAATGTTTGTGTTTGTACTATGTATATTTATTGGTTCATCAATAAATGTACATGCATATGTAGGAGAATGGTTAAGAGAGCCAGCAGAAGGCTGGATTAGGCATCCTTTAGGGAAATCTGATTTAGTAAAATATACAGGAAGTTGGGACATATATAGTTCAGAATTGCATATAAGTGGAGATATAAAGAAAGATGTTTATGGAAATGAAATATTTGTAGGTTTTGATCCAAATTCCAAAATTGAATTTACTTTTACAGGTACTGCAATAAGAGTTTTAAGTAGCAAAGATGGATGGCAAGGAGCTAAATATAAAATAACAATAGATGATGATGTAGATGAAATGTTTCATGTAAGTACTGTAGATCCGATTGATCAAAATGAAGTATTGTTTGAAAAAATGCATATGGATAATAAAAAACATAAGGTAACTATAATACCTATAGAATACACAGGAGAAAGATATCCATATAGACCAAAATACAATTATAAATTAGCAGCAATAGATATAGATGGAGAATTAGCTCCTAACTATAATAATGGAAGTGGAACAGTTAATGAAGATGAAAATGTAGTATTAGATGTAGAACCACAAAAAGAAAAGATAAAGATAGATGAAGAAGTAGTAGCAGACTTAACAATAAATAATATAAATGAAATAGCAGCAGAAGATATAAGAATCAAATATGATTCAAGTAAATTAGAATACTTGGGATATGAAGAAGTAGAAGGAATAAAATTGATAAAAGATATTCAAAATAATGATGAAATAAGAGTAATATTAGCAAGTCAAGGAGAAGCAAATATAATAAATGCTAAAGAAGTATTACTTAGATTGAAGTTTAGAGGAATAGCTTCAGGAGAGGCTATAGTAGATGTAAAAAAAGGAAGAGTAACAGATGGAATAGAAATGGAAAAAGATTTAGAAGATAGTGAATGTGGAAAAGGAATAATTTTAATAGAAGAACAAGAAGGATTTATAGATGTAAATAATAGTGGAGAATTCACATTATTAGATTTAGGAATAGACGCAAGACATCTAAATAAAGATCCAAATGCAGTAGAATTATCAGAATACAATACAGATATAATAGAAGATGGAAGTATAAATGATATGGACTTGTTAGAAATAGGAAAGTTGATGTTAGAAAACGGAAACTATACTCCAAACAATTATTAATAGATAATATTAAGAAAATATTGTTTTGTTATTCGTTTCAATGTTAAAAAATAAATAATAAGTCTTATAAACAGATGTTTAAGTATGATTCTAAAGTTTTATTTTAGAAAAAAATACAGATATATAATTAAAAGTATGATAAAATTTGAAATGAATTTATAAATAATAATTAAAAGAGAGGGAGAAAAATTATGTTTAGAAAAAATGTCTTAAAATCATTAACTATGTTTGTATTTACATTTTTAATGTTTACAGGTTTAGCAATGAATTCGTATGCAGCAGAAACATGGGTTGGTCATGAAATAATGAGATTAGGTGATTCAATAGAGACAACAGGAAGTTGGAAAGCAAGTGGAACAAAAGTTTATATACAAGGAAATATAATAGAAGATGAAAATGGAAGAAAGGTTTATGAAGGATTTGATCCAGAATCTACAATAGAGATTGGATTTGAAGGAACTGGATTCAAATTAATAGGAGCTAGCTGGTGGGGTCAGGCTGCTGAATATAGAATAATGATAGATGATGTAGTAGATGAATCATTTGAAATTGAATCAGAAGGATATGCAGGAAATCAAGAGTTATTTAAAGTAGAAGGCTTAGAAAACACAAAACATAGAGTAAGGATAACACCAGTAAGATATTTTGGTGAAAAATTTGGTGGAAAATATGCAGAACAATATACATATGTTATAAGTAGTGCATATGCTAAAGGTAATTTCATACCTGTAGATGAAGCACCACAGTTTGGAGTTATAAATCCAGGTGAAAATGTAGTATTAGACGTAGAACCACAAGAAGAAAAGATAGGATTAGATGAAGAGGTAGTAGCTGATTTAACAATAGACAATATAGAAAAAATAGCAGCAGAAGACATAAGAATTAAATTTGATTCAGCTAGATTAGAATATTTAGGATATGAAGAAGTAGAGGGAATAAAATTAATAAAAGATATCCAAAATCATGATGAATTAAGAGTTATATTAGCAAGCCAAGGAGAAGCTAATATAATTAATGATAAGAAAGTATTATTAAAATTAAAATTTAGAGGAACAATGACAGGAAAAGCGTTAGTAAAAGTAATAAAAGGTAGAGTAACAGATGGTATAGAAATGGAAAGAGATTTAGAAGATAGTGATTGTGGAAGAGGTGCTATCTTAATAGAAGAAGCAGAAATATTTATAGATGTAAATAATAGTGGAGAATTCACATTATTAGATTTAGGAATAGATGCAAGACATTTTGGTAAAGATCCAAGTTCGCAAGAATTAGAGATTTACAATACAGATGTAGTTGAAGATGGAGCTATAGATGATGCAGATTTATTAGAAATAGGTAATCAAATGCTTCAAAATGGAAATTATATACCAAATAATTATTAATAAATAATAAATTAAAAGGCTATAAAAATTATTAAAATATTTTTATAGCCTTTTTAATATGATTTTAAAATGAACGATTAATATTTATATTTTAATTATAAAAAAATATTAAAGAACTTAAATATTAGGTATTATAAAGTACTATTAGATTTATGGTTCTATAGGTTTATCTTGAAAAAAAAGGAACAAATAAAATTAAAAATATGGTAAAATTTAAGCTGATTAATAAATTAAACTTAAGTTTATATTGATGTTTTGGTATAAATTGTAGTTATTTAGTTTTATTTGAATAAATCGATAAAAATGTAATTATAAAGTGGTATAAAATTTAAACAAATATAAATAAGTTAATAAAAGTTAAATTTTAAAAGGGGGTTTTTATGTTTAAAAAGAATTTATTAAAAAAGTTCATATTTGCAATATGTTTGTTTATTTCATCATCAGTAAATACATATGCAGTTGTAGGTGATGAACTTTATGAAGAAGAAGAAGTGAATGAAGAAGAAATAGTGAATGAAGAAGAAGTGAATGAAGAAGAAATAGTGAATGAAGAAGAAGAAGTGAATGAAGAAGAAATAGTGAATGAAGAAGAAATAGTGAATGAAGAAGAAATAGTGAATGAAGAAGAAATAGTGAATGAAGAAGAAGAAGTGAATGAAGAAGAAATAGTGAATGAAGAAGAAGTGAATGAAGAAGAAATAGTGAATGAAGAAGAAGTAGTGAATGAAGAAGAAATAGTGAATGAAGAAGAAGTGAATGAAGAAGAAATAGTGAATGAAGAAGAAGAAGTGAATGAAGAAGAAATAGTGAATGAAGAAGAAATAGTGAATGAAGAAGAAATAGTGAATGAAGAAGAAGAAGTGAATGAAGAAGAAATAGTGAATGAAGAAGAAGTGAATGAAGAAGAAATAGTGAATGAAGAAGAAGTAGTGAATGAAGAAGAAATAGTGAATGAAGAAGAAGTAGTGAATGAAGAAGAAGTGAATGAAGAAGAAATAGTGAATGAAGAAGAAATAGTGAATGAAGAAGAAATAGTGAATGAAGAAGAAATAGTAAACGAAGAAGAAGTGGTGAATGAAGAAGAAGTAGTGAATGAAGAAGAAGTACTTATAGATGTAGATAATAGTGGTGGATTTACAGTATTGGATTTGGGGATAAATGCAAGACATTTAAACAAAGATCCAAATTCACAAGAATTAGAAATATACAATATTGATGTAGTTAAGGATGGAGTTATCGATGATATAGACTTACTAGAGATAGGTGAATTGATGTTAAAGAATGAAAACTATACTCCAAATAATTATTAGCTTAAAAATATGATGAAAATCAAACAGATAAAAAATTACAAAGGAGGTTTTTATGTTTAACAAAAATAAATTAAAAATATTAAATATTTTTTTATTTGTATTATGCATATTTATTGGAACATCAATAAATTCACAGGCTTATTCAAGGTTATTATTAGGTGAACCTCAAAGTGGCTGGGATAGATATTATTTTGATGAAGAAAGTTCTAATTTTATAGAATATATAGGGAATTGGGAGTTAGGGCAAGTTTCTGATACAAATGTTTATGGTGCAGTTATGAGAGGGAGACGATTAAAAGAAAATTGGAGTTATAGTATACTTGAAGGAGTGAATGAAAGTACCAAAATAAGATTTGCATTTAAAGGAACTTCTTTGAGGGTATTAGCTACAAGTGATATACAAGATGCAGAGTATAGAATAATAATAAATGATGATATTGTGGAGGATTTTTATGTAGAAAATCGTGAATCTACTGATGGCAAAAATAGAGTGGTATATGAAATTGAGAATTTAGAAGATAAAATTCATAGAGTAAAAATTAGACCACTAGATGATGATTCAAAGGTGGATGAAGATAATCCCACATATATTTTTCAAATGGCAGGTATTGATATTAAAGGAGAATTAGTATCACTAGATGATGTTGAGGAAAAAGAACCGACTATATCTTTTGACACAGTTGGTTCTGATCCTGAACCAGGCTGGATTCGTGATGACTTAGACGAATCAGATTTGATAAGGTATACAGGTAATTGGAAAAAAGGATATCATGGATTGGAAATAGAAGGAGATATGAGAACAGACTCCGATGGAAATAGAATTCAAGTGGATTTGGATTTGAATTCTGAGATAAAATTTGCATTTGAAGGAACTGAATTAAGAGTTTTAGGAGAGAATTTAACACATCATGATGCGCTTTATAGAGTGATAATAGATGATGTAGTAGACGAAAAATTTATAGCGAGAAAAATTGGTTTGGGAACCAGAGGTTTTCCAATTATTTTTCAAAAAACAGGATTAGAAGATAAAAAACATACTGTTAAAATAAGGCCTGTAAATATTTTAGAGAGAAGACATGGATATGAGTATGTTGTTAGAGCAGTAGAGACAAGGAATGGATTAGTATCTTTAGACGAAGATGACCCAATATATGATTATGATATTGTAGGTAAATTACCAGATGAAGGCTGGACTCGTGATGATTTAGGTAAATCAAAATTTATAAAATATACAGGTGATTGGGAAAAAAAATATCCAGGTGTTCATATAAAAGGGTCTAATTGGGGTAATAAAATTGGATTTGATTTAGACTCTGAAATAAAATTTGCATTTGAAGGAAAAGAAATAAGAATTTTAGGGGATAGTTTAAAAACAGGTGTATCGGAATACAGAATAATAATAGATGATGTAGTAGATGAAACGTTTATTGTTGATAAAATAAACACTATGGGAGAAGGCTATCCAGTAGTATTCAAAAAAATGGATTTAGAAGATAGAAAACATAATGTGACAATAAAGCCTGTAAAATATATTTCAGATATTAAGTATTATAATTTTAAGCTTAACTATGTAGAAACAAAATCTGGTCTTGAATTCTTTGATATAAATAATCAAAAAAAATGGATAATTGATGCGCAACCAAAAAAAGAAAAAATAAAAATAGATGAAGATGTAGTTGTAGATTTAATAATAGATAATATAAAAGAAGTAGCAGCAGAAGACATAAGACTAGAGTATGATATAAATAAATTGGAGTATTTAGGATGTGAAGAGGTGGAAGGAACACAGCTCGCAGCCGATTCACAAGAAAATAATAAGATAAGAGCAATATTAGTTTGTAAAGGTGAAGAAAATGTAGTTAACGATAAAAAGATATTACTAAAATTAAGATTTAGAGCAAAGGCATCAGGAAAAGCTCTTGTCAATGTAGTAAGAGTGAGAGTGACAGATGGAATAAAATCGGAAGAATTATTAAACCTTAGTGATTTTGGATTTGGAAGGATTATAATAGAAGAATAGAAGTTATAATCCAGAGAATTATTAATTTATATCAAAATAAAAAGGAGTAATTTAAGAATTATTGTTTTTTGCAATTAAATGATATTAAAATAAGAATTAACAGATTCTTTATATGAAATATGGAAAGGAGGGTTTTTATGTTTATAAAAAATAAATTAAAGTTATTAATGACATTTGTATTTATAATATTTACATTTGTTAATATACAAATAAATTCATATGCATTTGATGGTAATGTTCTTCAAGATCCAGAACAAGGATGGTTTAGACATTATTTTTCTTCGAGTATTGTTGATATTTCAGGTGATTGGAGTAGTTCGCTATCTGGTGGAGTTTCTATGTCTATTGTTTTAGGTACTGATGAAAATGGGAATAGGTATTATAAGAATTTTGATGAAAACTCAAAAATAGAATTTAAATTTAAAGGAACTGCACTTAGAGTTTTGGGTCCAAATAAAAAACCTTATTATGCCAAATATAGAATAATGATAGATGATGATATTGATGAAATATTTTTTGTGGAAATTGAAGAATTTCCAAAGGGGATGCCTGTTCTTTTTGAAATTAATGATTTGGAGAATAAGGAGCATGAAGTTACAATAATACCACTTAATTATCCAGAAACAAAAGCAAGTACGTATTCTTCTTTGTATTTAAAGGGAATAGATATAGATGGTGAATTATTATCTAAAGATGATCAGAATAATGATGATAATGATGATATTGATGTCGAATTAGAATATGAAGTTAGTATTGGAGAAATGGTAGGAAATAAAGCACAAGAAGGTTGGTCTAGATCTTTGTTTATTGACGATGCTAAATATATTGAGTTAAATGAACATATGCATTCTATAGATATAACTGGTGGTTGGATATCAGGACATATAATGGGTGGTTTTGTAGGTGCTGAAATAACAGGTTTTGTAAAAAAAGATGAGGATGGAAATGAAATATTTAAAAATTTTGACCCAGAATCTAAGATAGAATTCACATTTGAAGGAACTGGATTTAGAATTTTATCTACACATCATACTCAACACAACACATATAGGATAAAAATAGATGATGATATTATAGAAGAATTTGAAATAAAAAATACTGATGGAGATATAGATTACAGAAGATATGGATTAGCTTACGAAAAAATGAATTTAGAAAATAAAATACACAAGGTAACAATTACGCCACTAGATGATATTGGGGAAAAATGGGGTGGTATGTATAGTTACAAAATTGCAGGATTTGAAACTACTAATAGAGATTGGTCTGTATATCAAATGGATAAAGTATTAGATATAGATTTAGATAGAGAAAAAATAAAGATAGACGATGAAATAACAACAAATTTAATTGTAGATAATGTAAAAAAAATAACAGCAGAAGATATAAGAATAAAATATAGTTCAAGTAAATTAGAGTTTCTAGGATATAAAGAAGTTGAGGGAATTAAATTAGTAAAATCTATAAAGAACGGTAATGAAATAAGAGTTGTATTATCAAGTAAAGGTGAAGCTAATATAATTAATGATAGAGAAATATTATTAAAATTAAGATTTAAAGGAATAGATAAAGGGGATGCGTTAATAAAGGTAAGTAAAGGAAGAGTCACAGATGGTATAGAATTAGAAAAAGAATTAGAAGAGGGTCAATGTGGTAAAGTAAGAATTAAAATAAAAGAAAAAAAGATGGATGTAGATGGAAATAATAGATTTACATTAGTTGATTTAGGCATAGAGGGAAGAGGTTTTAATAAAGACCCTAATTCTCCAGAGTTATCAGGTTATAACACTGATATAGTGGAAGATGGAGTTATAGATGAATTAGACTTATTAGAAATAGGAAGAAAAGTATTAGAAAGTCAAAATTAATATCTAAACAATTATTAAAAATAAAAAAGATAAAAGTAGTGATTAATATCATTGCTCTTATCTTTTTTTTATAAATTTTATTATCAAAAACATAAAATAAATATATTATATAAATAAAAATATTTATTTATATTTTATAAAATATAGGTTTTAATTTTTCGAATTTAGTTAGTTCATTAAATCCAATTGATTTAAGATAATCAATTGAAGATTTAAATTCATAAGACAGCTGATTTGGAACGTGGCTATCAGAACCCAAAGTTATAATCTTACCATTTAAATCCTTATACATTTTAAAAATATTTTTGCAAGGAGAAAAATCACCCAAATTATATCTATAACCAGAAGTATTAAGTTCAATACCTTTATCTTTTGAAATAAGGGTTTTTAATATCTCTTCTATGATATTTTTAAAGTCAATATTGCTAAGAGGAGCATTATAGCCTCCGTAACGTCTAATAATATCTAAATGTCCAAGAACACTAAAATTATCATAAGTATTTATAATATCAAGAACATGTTCATAGTATTTAATATAGGCTTGTTTTTGAGTCTTACCTTCAAAATAACTACCATCATACAAATCGTCCATATTACTCATACTGTGAATAGAGCCTATAATAAAGTCAAATTCATTTTCTTGAATGTCTTTTTCGTATTTATTTAAAACTTCTTTAAATAAACCTATTTCAACGCCAATTTTTATACTAAGGCTATCTTTATAAAATTTTTTATAATATTTTAAAGTTTTAAAATATTTATTCAAATCTATGGAAAAATCAGTTCGTATATTTTTATAATCATAGTCTATATGATCTGTAATGGCGATTTCTTGTAGATTTAATTCTATTGCTTTTTTTATAATATCTTCAATTGGTGTATTACAATCACCAGAAAAACTACTATGGATATGATAATCTATAAACATCTAAAACCTCCGATAAACTATATTTATTTGAGTTTATTATAACATAAGATTTAGAAAAATCTTAAAAAAATCATACTTAAATTAACGAAAAATACTATTTATTATAGATTTAAAAATGAATATACAAAAAAATAAAATTTCATTTTTGAATAAATTTTTTGAAAAAGTTTTTTGTTGTTTTTTTATAAAAACTAAAATAAAAGAATAAAAAGAATAAATGAAATTATAAATTATAAAAAAATAGACTTGAAAAACTAGAAAAATGGAGAAAAAACAGTTGGTTTTTACGAAAAATTCTGAAAATTAAAAGTTATCTTGAAGGATGAAATTAAATGAAAGAAAAAAGTCTATAAAATTCAATTGACATAGAAATGCAAGATTGATATAATTAACTTGTAAATAAGAATGAATTTAATTATTTTTGATTATATAAATGGAGGGATGAATATGGAAAATAAATTAAAAAAAGACATGAAGGATAGCATGGCAAAAAATAATGAAGTACTTAAGAATTTTAATAAGAATTGCAGAGTAATTTCATGTATGCATTGCTTAAATAACAAATGTCAAAATGATCATTGTGATTTTTATGAAAGAAGTTTTATACAAGAAGGTTAATAATATGAAAAATTTTATTTAGGGCCGTTATTTAAATTGACTAGAATTTGAATGACGGTTTTTTGTTGCTTAAATTAGAATTACATATTAAATCGTATATTTAGAAGAAATGATTTTCAAATTTGAATCTTAATTTATTTTTAGTGGCAATATTGATTTTATAATAAATATTTTGGTATTAATTAAATAAGCGTTTTAATACAATAAGTAGTTTTTTATAAAAAGAAAATATAAAAATTGAGATAAAATTTGGGGGAATTTTATGAATAAATATTTTTGGAACAAAGAGTACACTTTGTGGATTATTTTATCAATAGTTATAGTAATGATTTGGGGAGTTATAACTATATTAACATTTACAAGTCATAATAAAAAAGAAGAGAGTTTTTGGGATTCGGAATTAAGATCATTTGAAGGAGAAGTTTATTCAACCTTAAAAACGTATGAAGAATTTTCAAATTTTTTGTATCAAGAAATTAATGGAAGTAAAGAAATATCAGAAATAATGTATCAAGCAAATTTTGCTTCAAAAGAAAATAAAGATAAATTAAGAACGGATTTATATGAATTGTTGGAAAGTAGTTATTTGAATATGCAAAATTATTATTTTAGACAATTACATTTTCATCTTCCTAATACAGAGAGTTTTTTAAGAATGCATAGACCTAATAAATATGGAGATATTTTATCGAGTGTAAGAGAAAGTGTGAGACTTGCAAATAAAAATGAAGTATATACAACAGGATTTGAGGAAGGTCGTATATATAACGGATTTCGATTTGTATATCCATTAAATTATAAAAATACGCATATAGGGACTGTTGAAGTTTCAATATCTAGTGCATCAATAGTTGAGGTATTATCAAAATTATACCCAAATAAAGATTTTATTTTTATAATGGATAAAAAAGTAGTTAGTGAAAAGCTTTTTGCTGATCAATTAGCTAATTATTTAGAGTCAAATATTTCAGATAAATTTTTAGTAGATAAAGAAGTTGAAGAAATAAGTAAAGGATATAAAAATACAATACCAAAGGATGAAAAAATATTTTTTTCAAAAGTGATTGAAAATCATGAAGAAGATATAAAAAATTGGGAAAATTTCGCTATTCCGGTTGACTATAAAGGAAAAAATTTTATGGTGAAATTTTTAAAAATAGAAAATATAAAAAAAATACCAGTTGCTTATTTAATATCTGTATCTAAAAATGATGAATATATAAATATATATAAAGATTTGTATCAACAGATATTTTTAATAACTATATTAGCATTTTTTATTATAATATTTGGACTTATTTTAGCATCGTATCAATATAGATTAAAAATGGCATCACAATATGATCATTTAACTAAAATTTATAATAGGCATAAGTTTGTGGAAATAGTAGAAAGAGAGTTAAAAAAACTTAAGAGATATAAACATGATTGTGCTGTTATTTTGATGGATATAGATTTTTTTAAGAAAATAAATGATACTTATGGTCATGAATGGGGAGACCAAGTTCTTAGGGAACTTACTATGCTTGTTGAAAAAAATATTAGACAAACTGATGTTTTTGCCAGATGGGGTGGAGAAGAATTTGTTATATTTTTAAGCCATACAAATGAAGAAAATGCATTAGGTGTGGCACAAAAAATAAGAACAATAGTAGAAGAAAATACTTCTGAGAAACTAAGGGAAATAACATTGAGTTTAGGTGTGTCTAAAGTATATGAAAACGATACTACAATAAATGATTCAATAGATAGAGCCGATGAAGCTATGTATAATGCTAAAAAAACAGGTAGGAATAAAGTTTGTATTCATTCTAATATGCAAAAGTAAATTGCATTGTTTCACTAAAATGATACAATATAAAAGGTGATATTATGGACAAGTTTAAATTAGAATTTGATGGACAAAAACCAAAGTACATTCAAATATATGTAAAAATAAAAAATATGATAGATAATAAAGAATTAAAAAGCAATGAAAAACTTCCAACTATAAGAAACTTTGCGAAATTTTTAGAGGTTAATAATTCTACTATTGTCAAGGCTTATGAACTTTTGGAAAAAGAAAATTTTGTTTTTAAAATAGTTGGAAGTGGTACGTATATAAATGAAAAGAAAAAAAAACTAAAAGAGAATATTACAGATTTAAAGAACGATATAATACCATTTCATATAGGTAATCCTTCTAGTGATATATTTCCTATAGACGATTTTAAAAAAGCAATAGATATGGCATTAAAAGAAGATGGTGCATCAGTATTCGAATATGATGATGGTCTTGGTTTTTATGAACTAAGATTAGAATTAAAAAAATATCTAAAGTCAAAGAATATAAATACAGCAGAAGATAGGATTCAAATAATTTCAGGTGCACAACAAGGAATTGATATAGTTTGTAAGACTTTAGTTAATTATGGTGATATAATATTTACTGAAGAACCTACTTACAATGGTGCTATTGATATTTTTTCGAATAAGGGAGCAAAGATTATACAAATTCCGATGCTAAATGATGGTATAGATATAGGAATATTAAAACTAAAATTAGAAAAAATTAAGCCGAAATTAATATATGTGATGAGTAATTATCAAAATCCAACTGGAATATCGTACTCTGAATATAAAAAGAAAAAATTAATAGAACTTGCAAATGAATATGATTTTTATATCTTGGAAGATGATTTTTTAAGTGATTTTAAATTTTACTCACAAAACAATAGCACAATAAGGGCTTATGATAATTCATCAAGAGTTATATATGTTAAGAGTTTTTCTAAAATACTTATGCCTGGT
Organism: Peptostreptococcaceae bacterium AGR-M142; assembly: GCA_045345765.1. Classification (GTDB taxonomy): domain Bacteria; phylum Bacillota; class Clostridia; order Peptostreptococcales; family Peptostreptococcaceae; genus JAOARY01. The sequence goes on along the minus strand of CP148265.1, from coordinate 513,148 downwards.
CTTAGAATTGGTCTACTAGACATGCCTTATAATCTTAAAGATAAATTATGTGAAGCCAAATATTATACAGATATATCAACATCCAGTTTGATTCAAAGAGCGTTGTATTACTATATTAAAAATTCTAATTGGAAGAAGAATCTCTTTGTAGTCGAAAATATATATAGGAAAAGATTTGACAAGATGAAAAATATAATAGAAAATAAATTTGATAAGGAACTTGAATATTATATTTCTTGTGGTGGTATTAATTTTTTTCTAAGATTACCAAAAGGATATTCATCTACTGATTTAAAGCACTTTTTATTAAAAAGAGGTGTAGGTATTTTAGAAGGGGAGATATTCTTCGAAAATCCAATTGAAAATAGGTTTTTTAGATTAAATATAGCCAGCACTAATTTAGAACAAATAGAAATAGGTATGGATATTATAAGAAAATCATTGGATGATTTTTTTATTGATTATAAGTATAAGAATGATTTTAAAAATGAAAAATTTTTATATTAGTTTTAAACGTTTTAAGGAGGATTTATTTTGGCAAGTGAAAAAGAAGTAAAAAGAATTAATGAATTAGCGAGAAAAGCAAAGGCTGAGGGTCTTACTGAGGCGGAGAAGAAAGAACAAAAGGAGCTTAGAGCAAAATATATAGCTGACTTTAGAAGAAATGTTAAATCACATTTAGATAGAATAAAGATAGTATAATATTTTGGAGGTGTATTATGGCTGAGGAAAAATATGTAATATTTAGATTGGATGAAGAAGAGTATGGTGTAAATATAATGAAGGTTAGAGAAGTTAGTGAAGTTAAAAAGAGAGTTAATGTTCCTAACACTCCAGACTTTATTGATGGAATAATAAACCTAAGAGGAGAAGTTACACCAATAGTTAGTTTGAAGAAAAGATTTAATTTAACAGCTGATAAATTTGATGAAAGTGCTAGAATTATAATTTCTAATGTTGAAGACAAGGTTATTGGTTTTTTAGTTGATGAAGCTTCTCAAGTTATAAGTATAGATTCAGAAGATATAGAAGAGACACCAGAAGTAATAATGGGTATAGATAGACAATATATCCAAGGTATTGGAAAAACAAAAGATAAAATGATAATAATTTTAGATTTGGATAAAGTTCTTACAAGAGAAGAAGTGGAACAAATTGGAGAATTAGAAGAAAAAAATATGGAAAGAGCATAGGAAGTCCTATGTTTTTTCTTTTATTCTTTAAATTTAGATGAAAAATATCTAAAAATTTAATTTTATTTTATTTATAATTTTATTAAAAAAATTTCAAATAATTAGAAAAAAACATATGTTTTTCGTAATGTTTTAAAAAAAACTAATACTTATAGATTATTTTTAATTAAAAATAATATTAATTAACGATTTTATGTTATAGTAAAAGTGTTTTCAAATGTTAAAATCAATTTTTAGATTCAATAAAAATAAAATATTTAACGAGATACTTTTAATAAAATTTTAAATATGTGTTTTTATTGTTTTGGAGGTATTATGGACAACAAGATTGTAAAAAACGATGATGTAAATAAGGTTTTGTCCAAAGTTTTAGAATCAATAAAAGAAGGTCAAAATGAATTATTCTCAATAACGGAGAATATAAGACAAGAAAGCACTGGTCTTAAAGTTGAGATGGAAGGGATAAAACTTAAGTCTCAAAAGATTATAAAACAAGTAGATGAACTTGAAATAAAAGAAAAAGCAAGTAGAAAAAGATTATTTATGGTTAGTAAAAATTTTGATAAATATTCTGAAAATGATATAAAAAGAGCTTATGAAGAAGCTAGAGATATACAAATACAATTAATATTAAAAAGAGAAGAAGAAAAAAATCTTATAAAAAGAAGAAATGATTTAGAAATTAGATATAGGAAGAACAAAGATATGGTAAATAAAACAGAAGGTTTTATTTCTAAAATGAGTTCTGCTGTAGATTTTTTAATTGGAGATTTGGAAAAGGTAAATCAAACATTGTCAGATCTTGAGGATAAGAGTCAAATTGGAATGAAGATAATAAAAGCTCAAGAAGAAGAAAGAAGAAGAATTGCAAGAGATATACACGATGGTCCAGCTCAATCTTTAGCAACTTTAGTCATAAGAAGTCAGGTTATGACAAAAATAATGGAACAAGATGTATCGATGGCTAAAGAAGAAGTAGATAATATGAGAGAAATCTTAAAGGCTACATTAAAGGAAATTAGAAGAATTATGTATGACCTTAGACCAATGTCTATAGATGATTTAGGATTAGTTGCTACTTTAAACCGCCTAATAACAGATGTAAGGTATGAAAAGGGCATTGATATTAACTTAGTAATATTAAATAATGAAGAGGTCTATAGTCCGCTTTTAAGGCTTACTGTTTATAGAATATTTCAAGAGGCAATTACTAATGCATGCAAACATTCTCAAACTAAAGAGATTAAAATAAAATTAGACATAAATAAATTCAGAGTAAATGGTGTTGTACAAGATTTTGGTATCGGTTTTGACCCAAGTAGAATAAAGGAAAAGAAAGAATCCTTTGGACTTAGCTCAATGAAAGAAAGAGTAAATCTTTTAAATGGTGAGTTAAAAATAGATTCAACAAAGAATGTTGGTACTTCTATAGTATTTACATTCCCAAATGAGGAGGTAAGGTATGAGTAATATAAAAATTGCAATTGCAGACGATCATTCGCTTATGAGAGAGGGATTATCAAGAATTTTAGAGTTTGAGGATGATATAACTGTAGTTGGTACGGCTAAGGATGGTCTTGAAGCTATAGAACTTTATAAAAAAATGGATATTGATGTTGTATTATTAGATATTAATATGCCTAATATGAATGGAATAGAAACTCTAAGAAAAATAAGAGATATGGATTCTTCTGCAAAGGTTATAATACTTACTGTTCATGATGGTAGAGAGTACTTAGTTGAGAGTCTTAATTTAGGAGCAAATGGTTATATGCTAAAGGATTCAGATTCTTCAAGCCTTGTTGAAGCTATAAAGGCTGTTAATCAAGGTGGTTCATATGTACATCCAAATTTAGCTGGAGAGTTAGTTAGGGAAATTAGTAAGACTGGAAATGGAGAAAAAGCTAAAAAAGGTTTAGAAAGTTTAACTAAAAGAGAATATGAAGTATTATCTTTGATAGCAGATGGACTTAGCAATAAAGAAATTTCTCAAAAGCTTATAATAAGTGAAAAGACAGTTAAAAATCATGTGTCAAGTATATTGAGAAAATTAGAAATTTCTGATAGAACTCAAGCAGCAATATATGCATACAAACATAATGTAAAAAAAATATAAATGAGATATAAAAAAAACATTAAAATTGAAAGCAATTTTAATGTTTTTTTTATATTTTATTCAAAGTGAAGTTTATTTCCATCAGCGTAGAATGTGCCAATAGTTATAGATTCAATTCTTTTTTGAAGATTTTTGATTTCTATAAATGTTTGAGGGAATGCTTTTTGCATTATTGATATTTCACCCTCACCTTTAGATTCAAGACATTTCATAACTGATTGTCTTTTTAAATCTAATTTAGAAAGTTCTTTCATTAAGTTTTCATTTATCTTCATTATATGTTCATATTCTTCTAAGTCATTAAAATTATCATCTTGATCTAAGATTGATTCATAAGTCTTCAACTCTTTTGCGTTTTTTTCCATTTCATTCAGATAATATTTATACTTTATAAGTATTTCATCTAATTGTTTTTTCATTTCATTTCGATTGAAACCCTTTACATTGATAACTGTTCTTTTTTCCATTTGGTTTCCTATAGTTGTTACTATAACTTGTGATTCTGCGTTAATAGTTCCACCTATAATCTTTCCATCTTTAGAATTTACAATAATTCGTTTTGATGTAAGTTCACTATCTAAAGCATAAAAACCAATATTTATACTTTCACCAGCTTCAACAGTACATGAATTAACATATTTAGTAAAAACATCTTGATGAGCATATATTTTAGTTTTTTGTTTACCAGAGATACCACCTTTTATAAAAATGCTACCTTCAGTAGATGTTAATTGATTTACAGCACCAAGACCAATTGTGCTATTTATTGAGATATCTTTAGTAGCTTTAATACTAAAACCATCATGAACTGTACCGCTTACAGTAACATGTCCATCAAAGTCTATATTACCTGTTTCAACTCCAACATCTCCATTGATATGTAGATGGTTTATAACACCTATCTTTCCACCTGAAAATGATAAAGCACCATTGATTCTAGCTCTTAGAACAATTTTATCATTTTCTCGTGTTTTTATAACACTTTTTCTATCATAACTTAATATTTTATTTTTTCCAGGTTTGGCAGGTAAAACTTCACCATATACATTATATCCATCTTCACCATCAGTTAAAGGAATTTTTTCTCCAAGCCAATCGCCTTTTTCGATTTGTTCAATAAGATGCATATCATAATAATCTGTTTGACCATCTTCTTTAATAGTAGGTTTTAAATCAGGTTTATCTTTATAAACTATTATAGCGTCCTTTCCATGAATAGCAGATTTACCTTCAGCAATTATATATTCTTTACTTTGTATGATATGCTCATTAAGAATATCCTCATTAATACCATAAGTGATGTTTTTTTCATTTAAAAGAGATATTATTTTATCTTTTAAATTAGAATCTTGTTCTATTTGATTTTGTGGCATGTTGACTTTTAATTTTACTTCCATTTTGCTTTTTGAAACAGATACTTCCATATTAGGTTTAATTGTACCAATTTCAATTATTACTCCATCCGCATCTTCTAATGCTTTTTTTAGACCCATAAAATTAGTTAAAGCAATGTTAGGGAAATCCTTAAGGATAAGGTTAAATTTTATTAGGTCAAAACCTATAGAAAAAACTTCTATAAATACTTTATCTTCTTTAAAATAAAGGCGGATATAGCTATTTTCAAAAATTTGTTCCATACCAAACTGTCCTCCTTTACAACCTTTCAAGTCATCCTTGACATAAATTGTTCAATCTATTACTATATATCGTTATAAATTTAAAAAAATTAAGAGTGCTGCTAAGTCTTAATCTAAGTTTACCATACTTTCTAAGTTAAATCATAACAAAAATACTTCTAAAATTAAAAAAATTACTCAAATTTTGTTATTTAAAAACGGCTAAAAAACTTACAATTAGTAGTATTTAAAAAAATGGAAATGAACTATCTTTTTTGAAACTATGACTAAATTACTATTTTAAAACTATTTTAAAAACTTAAGATTATAAAATTTTGTGATTTATTTATATTCTATGATAAAAAAGAGAAATAAGGTCTTTTGTACTTTATTAAAAAACGAAAAACGTAGGAAATGAGGACTAAATCAAGGTTATTCGCAAAAAAAGTAGATAAATTAATATATTTTATTTTACTTCAATAGTATAATATCAGTTATGAGGATATAAACTTATTAAAATATATTTGGATTAAATGTTGTAAAAAATTTAATTATGTATTATAAAGGGGCAGTACTATGATTGATAGTAAAATTGAAACGTTTTTGCATTTAGCAAAGATAAGGAATTTCACAAAAACAGCACAATTATTAAATCTGACTCAACCGGCGGTATCTCAACACATAAAATATTTAGAAGAAATTTATGGTGTTAAGTTATTTGAAAAAAAAGGTAGAGATTTATTAATTACAGACGAAGGTAAGATTTTTTTAGAATATGCTAAAAAAGTGAATCAAATATCTAAATGTGCATATAAAAGTATGCAAAATATAACAAGTTTAAAAAAGACATATAGAGTAGGAGCAACAAGGACCATTGGTGACTATGTTTTACCAGATGTATTATCATCTTATACAAAAATAAATAAAGATATAAAACTTAATTTAGTTGTTGAAAATACAGAGTATATAATAAAGAACATATTAAAAGAAAATATTGATTTTGCATTAGTTGAAGGTCTATTTAATAGGAATAAATTTGAAAGTAAGTTGATAAAAAAAGATGAGCTTGGTATTGTAATGCATAAAGATTGCAGTTTGAATAAATTACATAAAATAACAATGGAAGATTTATTATCTGGTGATTTGATTTTAAGAGAAGAAGGTTCTGGAACAAGAGATGTTTTTGAAAGAGAGATAATAAAGAATGGATACAAAAGAGAAAATATAAAATCGATTATGGAGATTGGAAGTATAAATGCAATCAAGAAGCTCATAAAAAAGAATATAGGTTATAGTGTGATGTCCTATGAAGTTATAAAAGATGAGTTAAAATCAGAAAATCTTGTATTTAGACGTATTGATGGAATAAGTATTTTTAGAGAGTTTAACTTCATATGTAAAAAAGAAGTTTATGAAGAATTTTATGAAGAATTTTATAATTTTATGGTTGAAACTTTATCAACACAAGAAAAAAAAATTGCTAATTAAATTAGCAATTTTTTTTTTCTTTTAATTACCCATAAGCCATGGGTCTACTGCTGGATTATCTTCATCCATTATTTGATTTTCTGTTTGATTATTTTCTTCTGGATTAGTACTAGGTACGACTCCATCAGGAGATTGTTGTATTTGCATTTCTAAAGAATCTGATACAGTAGGTACCTGATATATTAAATCTTCAGGAACTTTTCTTCCTTGTGTTGGAATGAAAGGTACAGTTCTTTGAATAAATGTTTTAAATACTCTTTTATCTATTGGTGTAAATTCATTTGCAAGTAAACCATTATCTGAATTTACTTCTTTAACAACATGAGTTGTACAATAATCTTTTGGTTGTGTACCTCTTATAAAGATTTCGCTTCTAACTGTATGTCTAGGGTCTGTTTTACATATATCTGTAACAAGTTTACCTGATTCAGTGCATATAGTAGATCTAACTATACCAGTAGGTTGAACGAAAGATTTGGATTCTAAATTAGAATGTATTTGATCCATTACTTTTTTCCAAAGCATTGCAGATATTTTACTACCTTCACGAAGTGGTTTTGGAGAATCAACTCCAATCCATGTTGCAGCTGTATAATATGGTGAATATCCTACAAACCATGCATCTTTTTTAGCAGATGTAGTACCTGTTTTACCAGCTGTAGCCATATTTTTCAACTTAGCTCTTCTACCGGTTCCGTTGTTCACAACATCCTCTAATAAATTAGTTATTACATATGCTTCTTGTTTACTAGCAATTTCTTTTTGGTTTTTTTCTGATTGTAATATTACATCTCCATTTGAGTTTTCTACTCTTGTGAAGAATATTGGTTTTGTATAAACTCCTTCACTTGCAATTGCACTATATGCAGCTGTAAGTTCTAATGGAGTAACTCCTTTAGACATACCACCAAGCGTTAAAGAGAAGTTTTCATCATTTACTCTTTTATTATCTTTGGCTCTTACTATTGTTGAAAAACCTAAATCTTCTAGAGTAGAAAGCATTATAGAAATAGACTGAGGATGGTTATCTCCAAGCATTTTAGCAAGTTCAACTGTTCCTGAGTTTGAAGAATTTCTAAGTAGTTCTCTAACTGTAGTAAGACCTTTATATCTATTATCCCAGTTTTTTGGCCAAAGTTGACCACTTCTATTATACATAGGCAGATCATCTACAATTGTAGATGGTGAAAACCCACTTTTTATTGCTGGTAGATATACGGCTAATGGTTTTATAGCAGAACCTGGTTGTCTTGGGTTTGTAGCTCTATTATAAAGCATACTACCTTTAAAGTTTCTACCACCAATTAGAGCTTTTACTTGACCTGTTTGATTATCCATTACAACCATTGATGATTGAGGTTGTAAGTTTCCATTATCATCTGTAAAAGTACCAGGGAAATTTTTGCTGTCTTCATATTCTTTTTCTAATATATTTTGTATATCTAAGCTCATAGTCGAATAAATTCTAAGACCGCCTTCATATAGAAGGTCTGAGGCTTCTGATTTTGAAAATCCATTTAAGACAAGTTCATCTATAACTTCATTTTTAACTATATCAACAAAATAAGAAGATATATCTTCTGCCATTTCTTTTCCTTTATTAACTATGATTTTTTCATTTTTTGCTTCTTGATATTCACTATCAGTAATATAACCTAATTGATGCATTTTAAAAAGTACAGTTTCTTGTCTTTTTTTAGATTCAGGATTTAATACTGCTTTTCTAATAAGATCCTTTTGTTCCATAAGTCTTTTATGTTGACTTGCATCAATTATATTGTGTTCTTTTAATTTATTTATGGCATTGATTTCAACCTGTGTTAGAGGTGGTGTGTTTGCTGATTTTCCCATAAATATCAAATTGTTTTTAAGTCTGTGTATATCTGAAAAATCTTCAGTACCATCTAATTTACTAGTTTTATAAATACTGTATTTAGTTGGCCATTTTGTTACACCTGCAATCATTGCTGATTCAGCAATGCTAAGTTCATTAACATCTTTAGAAAAATATTTTTGTGAAGCAGCTTGTACTCCGTGAGTACCTCTACCTAATGCTGCTGTGTTTAAATAAGCTTCTAATATTTTATCTTTGCTAAGAACATCTTCCATTTGAAGTGCATAATATAAATCTTTTATTTTTCTTGTAAAGCTTCTGTCATTTGAAGTATAAAGATTTTTTGCAAGCTGCATAGTTATGGTACTAGCACCTTGTGCTTTACTCATTGTTTTAATATCATGAACTAAAGCACCAAATAATCTTCTTATATCTACTCCATTGTGAGAATAATATCTCTCGTCTTCTATAGCAACAAACGCATTTTGAATATCTTTAGGTATATTTTCAATGCTTATAATATCTCTATTTTCTTGATAATGAAGTTTGACTATTAATTGACCTTCTTCATCATATATATAAGAACTTTGATCAAGTAATTCATATATATTATTGTAATTAACAGGCTTTAAATCTTTAACAACTCCATATATCAAACCTGCTGCAAGTGAAGCACCTATAATCCCTAAGATAGTAAATGTTATAAACACATATTTTAAAATTCTTAAAAACATATTACCAGATTTATTTTTGGTTTTATTATTTTTAATTTCATCATTAGTTTCATCTTGCGAGACTATATTGTTTGGTTCTTTTTTTCGCATAATGTACCCTCCTTATTCTTAGATAATTATATCATAGATAAAAAAAATATTAATAATAAGACTAAAATTGAAACAAAACTGTAAAGTATTAAGAGTTTTAAGTTTATATTTTGCTTGTGAAATATTCAAAAATAGATGATAATATGTATATGATATATTTTAAGAAATTTGTTAGGTGGTGTTACTATGTCAGAAACTAAAAAACCAAAAGTTATAACTATTGGTCTTCATATAAAAAGTGATGTAAGAAGAAAAGATGATACTAATATAGAAGTATCTATGAAAGAATTAAAAGAATTAGTAGAAGCAGCAGGTGGAGAAGTAGTAGGAGAAATAATTCAAAATAAAGATACAAGAGATGCAGCATTTTATATTGGTAAAGGTAAAGTAGATGAGATTAGAGATTATGCAAATACATTAGAAGCAGATCTTATTGTATTTAATGATGAACTTTCAGGTTCTCATATTAGAAATTTAGAAGAAGTAATAGAAAAACAAGTAATAGATAGAACTAATCTAATACTTGATATATTTGCAAAAAGAGCATTATCAAAAGAAGGTAAATTACAAGTTGAACTTGCACAATTAAAGTACAGACTTGCAAGAATTGGAGCTATGAATTCTGGGTTTTCAAAAACTGGTGCAGGAATAGGAACAAGAGGTCCTGGTGAGAAAAAATTAGAAACTGATAAAAGACATATATTAAGAAGAATAGACGAAATAAGAAGAGAACTTAAGAATGTGAAAAAAAATAGAGAAACTCAAAGAAATCAAAGAATAAAATCAAATTTACCTATAATTGCATTAGTAGGATATACAAATGCAGGTAAATCCACTTTATTAAATGAACTTATAAAAACACATAAAGCTTTTGACGAAGATAAATTTGTGTTTTCAAAAGATATGCTTTTTGCAACACTAGATGTAAGTTTAAGAAAAGCATTGCTTCCAAATAATAAAGAATATTTAGTAACAGACACAGTTGGATTTGTAAGTAAATTACCACATGATTTGATTGATGCATTCAAAGCTACATTAGAAGAAGTTTCTTATGCAGATTTAATTGTTCATGTAATAGATGCTTCTAATGAAAACTATGATTTTCAGATGAAAACAACATTATCAGTATTAGAGGATTTAGATTCTTTAGATAAGGATATGATAACAGTTTATAATAAAGCTGACAGATTAGATTATGAAGTTGATGCAAGTTCTGATATGGATACGGTGTTTATATCATGCAAAACTGGTTATAATATGGATGTATTAATAGATAAAATTCAATCTAAAATATATAATAATTTAAAAGATGTGGAAATGTTAATACCATATGATAAAGGTCATATATTTAATACTATAAAAGAAAAAACTAATGTTGATGAATTTGAATACAAAGAAAATGGTATTTATTTAAGAGCATTATTAGATACTGCTGATTTTGGAAGATATAAAGAATATATATGTAATGATTAGATTATAGTAGTATATTTTTAGTATAATTTTAATTATAAAATAAAAAAGATAAAGATATGGATTTAAGTCCATGCTTTATCTTTTTGTTTTAGATATATGGTAGGTGATTAAAATAAAAACTTGGAACGATATAGATGAGTTAGAGGATTATGAAATTACTTATTTATTATATAAAGAAGGAAAAAATATAGATATTATTTCTAAAATAAGAAATTTAAAAAAAACGCAAATTCAAGAGCATATAATAAAGGGAAAAGCAAATCAAAAAGAAAAAAAAGATATTAAAAAAACAAAAAAGTCATTGTTAGAAGAACTTATTCTTTTAGATAAGGAAAAAAGAATAAAATTATTAGAAAATTTAAAACAAGAAGATGAAACTAAAGTCTTAGAATTTAAAAAAGAATTATATAAAAAATTAAAAACAGATAAAAATTTAGATGATGTAATTATATATATATGGATTTGTGGAGAATTAAGAGATGATAAATTTTTGGATATAATTCATGAATTTACAGCTCATTTTCATGGTAATATAAGGAGAATGTCTTATTCTGCCATGAGAAAAATAAAAAATAAAAAAAGTTTGGAGTTTTTTTATAGGGGTTTAATAGACAAAAAACCCCAAGTAAGACAATATGCTGCAAGAGGACTTATGGATATTGGAGATGAAAATAGCATAAAAAAAATAAAAAATTTAATTTCAAATAAAAACGAAAAAGAATACGTGAAAGATAGTTTTTTTAAGGCTATAGAGGAAATTGAAAACAGACTTAAAAATAAAGTTTAAATATAAAAATAAATTTAAATGCTTGACAAAAAAATATAATCTGATTACAATTAGTCTCAAATACAAATTCAAAAACAAAAGCTTTGACTAGGGAGTAGTAAATAATTTTTTTAATCTCAGAGAGGGAATGGTTGGTGCGAATTCCTATTAAAATTTATTGAATCCACCCTTGAGCTGCATGAGGGTAACAACTTATGCCGGGTTAACCGTTAAAATTAGGAGTTTAATAACTATATTTAATAGTATTTTTCAGATATTATTATTATGGTTAGTTTATGATATTAATGTATAGGATAATTCTAGATGTTTTTATATATTAATATATTATAAATAAGGTGGTACCGCGATTTACCTCGCCCTTATACAGGGGGCGAGGTTTTTTTAATACAAAAAATTATTTGAAAAGAGGTAAAAAAATGAGTCAATTACTTATGACACCAGGTCCAACAAATATACCGATAAGAGCAATAAATAAAATGTTAGAGGCTTTTAGCGTTCATCATAGATCAAAAGAATATAGTTTGATGTACAAAAAATTTAATGAGAATCTAAAATATGTATTTCAAACAAAAAACGAAGTAATAACTTTGCCTTCATCAGGAACAGGTGGTTTGGAATCTAGTATATTAAATTTATTAAATGAAAATGACAAAGTCCTTTTTATATCTGTTGGAGTATTTGGGGATAGATTTAAACAGATGGGCGAACTAAATAATCTTGATATTGATTTTTTAAATATAAAAAGGGGGAGAGGTTTTTATTTAGATGAAGTAAAAAAAGTATTAAAAAAAGAGCATAAAGCTGTAATTGTAACTCATAATGAAACATCAACAGCAGTGACTAATGATATAAAAAATTTATCAAAATTAGTAAAAAAAGAAGACAGACTTCTTATAGTAGACGCAGTAAGTTCCCTTGGAGCTATTGATATCAAAATGGATGAATGGGATATAGATGTTCTTATAACAGGTTCTCAAAAATCACTAATGTCACCTGCTGGAATGTGTTTTGTTGGACTTAGTGATAAAGCTATAGAGATATGTAAGAAGAACAAAAGAAAAACATATTATTTTGATTATATAAGTGCATTAGAGTATTTAAAAGGAGATTATCCCAAAAATCCATATACACCCCCAGTACAATTAATAGCATGTTGTTTAGAATCTTTAAATATGATTAAAGAAGAAGGTTTAGAAAACACATTTAAAAGACATGATAATTTAGCTAAATATATGAGAGAAGAACTAACAAAAAGGGATTATGAATTTTATACTCATAAAGATTTTTATTCAAACACTTTAACAGCTATAAAGATAAAAGAGCAAAATGCAGTTGAGATACAAGATTATATAAAGAAAAAACATAATATATATATAGCAACAGGACAGCAAGATTTAAAGAACAAAATTATAAGAATTGGACATATGGGTAATGTAAATAAAGATATGATAGATAGAACATTAAAAGCAATTGATGATTATAATAAGAATAAATAAGGCTTAAAAAATTATTATGTATAAAAAAATAAATAAAAATTTCAAGGTATAGAATAATAAAAATAGTTAAATAAGGATTTGTGTAGAAGTTAAAGTTTGAAAATTCAAAATATTAAAAAAGAAGGTGGATAAGATGCAAAAGATACTTATAGTTGAAAGAATAGATGAAAATGCGATAGAAGGTTTAAAGAAAGATTTTTTGGTAGATATTAGATATGATTTAGAAAAAGAAGAGTTATACGAAATGATAAAAGACTATGATGGTCTTATAATAAGGAGTATTACAAAAGTAAACAAAGAACTTTTAAATAGAGCGACTAATTTAAAGATTATAGGAAGAGCTGGAAATGGTGTAGATAATATAGATATAGAAGAATGTTCTAAAAGAGGAATTATAGTTTGTAATACACCAACGAGTAATACTATATCAGCTTGTGAACTTACTATAGCAATGATGATTAATCTTAATAGGAATGTATCATTAGCGAATACTGATTTAAAAGCAGGTAATTTTAGAAGGAATTTGTTTATTGGAAATGAATTATATAAAAAGACTCTTGGAATAATAGGTCTTGGAAGAATAGGATCTTTAGTAGCAACTAGAATGCAAGCTTTTGGAATGGATGTTATAGCATATGACCCATATATAAAGGATGAGAAATTTGATAATTTAAATGTAAAGAAGATAGATAATTTAAATGACTTATTAAAAAAGGCGGATATTATAACTTTGCATACTCCAAAAACGAAGGAAACCTTAAATATGATATCTTTTGATGAATTTAAGATTATGAAAGAAGATAGTATTATAATAAATGTAGCAAGAGGGGGAATAATAGACGAGAAAGCTTTATTAAATGCATTAAAGAAAAAAAGAATCAAAGGTGCGGGGCTTGATGTATTTGAAGTAGAACCTTGTTTAGACAATCCTTTATTTGAATATGATAATGTATTAGTAACACCTCACATGGGAGCGTCAACAAAAGAAGCACAAATAAGAGTTGGACAAAATGTTTGTACTCAAGTTAGATGTGGGTTATTTGGGTTTGAAGTTAATAATATATTGAATAAAGAACTGTTAATGAAAAATAAATTACAAAAAGCAAAAATTATAAAGAATTATGATTTAAATTTAAAAAATGAAGGAGCTTTAAAATGAAAATAGGTTATGCAGCATCTGTTTTTGAAACTAGTATACTAGATAGTTTAGAATATGCAAAAGAAAATGGATTTAATAGTGTTGAATTAAATATGAATATGATTTGTTTTTTTCCTCAAAACAATAAAAATATTGAAGAAATAATTGAATTTAAGGAAGCTAATAATATGACGATAAGTTTTCATGCCCCTGAAGACATAAGTCTTATTAACTTTCATAAAATAGTAAATGATGCGGGGATAAAAAGATTAAAAGAAATTATAGATTTTGCAAATAAATTAGATGTGTATTCAATAACAATTCATACAGGTTCAACACCATATTTTACAGGAATAGATAAGAATTATTATGTACAAGAACAATATAAAGAGGAAGCTAGATTGCTTCTTAGAAAAAATATATTAAATTTACTTAATTATAATAAAGATGGTAAAGTGAAATTATGTATAGAAAATTCAGGTTATTTTAGTGAAATAATAATACAAGAGGTTGTGCAAGAAATTATAAATGAAGGATATGATTTATATTTGACATATGATATAGGTCATGCTTATTTAAACAAATACAATGAAAAAGAATTTTTTAAGAAAAATATATCGAGAATAAAAACCCTACATTTACACGATTATAAAGATAAAGATCATAAGATAATAGGTACGGGATATATTGATTTTAAAAGAGAAATGAATGATTTGGATAAAAATTTACTATATATAATAGAAGTAAGACCAAGAGAGATGGCTAAAAAATCTTTAGATAATTTAAAAAAAATATTATAAAAACTGCCTAAAAAAATAAAAAAAAGGTATACTTATATAATAGGATTATAAAATTTTTATAGTAGAGCAATATAAAAATTTTATAAAAAAATTATTAAGATTGAAGGGGTGACGTCTTTGGTAGCTGAAATATTAGCAATTGGAACTGAGCTTTTGCTTGGAGATATAGTAAATACAAATGCTAGATTTTTAAGTAGAAGACTTGCAGAACTTGGAATAGAGGTATATAACCATACTGTTGTTGGAGATAATCCAAAAAGAATCAAAGAAGCATTAGATATTGCTTTTAAAAGAGCTGATTTAGTTATTACAACAGGAGGTCTTGGTCCTACAAAAGATGATTTATCAAAAGAAACTATAAGTGAATTTTTTAATAGAGAATTGGTTTTGGATAATCGTTTATATAAAGAATTAAAAGATTATCTAGATAAGAGAAATAGAACTATGTCAGAAGGTATGAAAAAGCAAGCATATGTTCCAAAAGACTCATTAGTTTTGTATAACAAAACAGGTACAGCTCCAGGAATTATAATAGAAGAAGAAAGTAGAAAGATTATAATACTTCCAGGACCACCTGTTGAAATGGAACCTATGTTTGTAGATCAAATAGAACCTTATTTAGAACAATATAAAGAAAAAACAATACTTTCAAAAACTCTAAATATATCTGGTATTGGAGAGAGCATGGCTTCTGATATGGTCAGTAGTTTTTTGGATTCAAAAAATCCTACAGTAGCACCATATGCAAAAGAAGGAAAGACAGAACTTAGGATTTCTGCTTCATCTTCAAATGAAAAAAATGCGAAAGAATTAATAGATGAAATGGAAAATAAATTAAGAGAAATATTAAAAGATAATGTTTACGGTGTTAATGAAGAGACTTTAGAAGAATGTGTGTATAAATTGTTAAAAGAAAGTAATAAAACAATATCAATTGCAGAATCATGTACAGGTGGGTTATTATCAGCAAATCTTATCAATGTTTCTGGTATATCTTCTTGTTTGATAGAATCAATAGTTTCATATTCTAATGAAAGTAAGATTAATAATAATTTAGTAGCGGAAAAAGTATTAAAAGAACATGGAGCGGTAAGTAAAGAAACTGCAATAGAGATGGCAAAAAATATAGCTCTTAAAAACAATACAAATATAGGAATATCAACAACTGGAATAGCAGGTCCGCAAGGAGGAACTAAGCAAAAACCAGTAGGTCTTGTATATGTGGGACTTTATATAGATGGAGTAACATATGTAAAAGAACTTAATTTATTTGGTGGAAGAAGAAGAATAAGAACTGTTAGTGTTGCACTAGCATTAGATTTTTTAAGAAGAAATTTAATAAAAAATAAATCATTGAATTTGAATTCTTAAAATAATACAAAAAAAAACTGTCAAAAATAACCCAAAAATCATTTTTGACAGTTTTTTTATAAATATAAATTTTAAATTAATATAAAAATAAAGCAAACTAAAAAAATTATTTTTATTTAGTTTTATCATCCAAAAAATTCTTATAAATATCTATAAAATTTTTAATTATTTTTGCAGTTATCCCCCAAATTACATAACCATTATATTCATAGAAATAAACATCATATTTTCCGCTTTTAAATTTATAATTTTCTTTATTTGGGGTAAGATGATAAGGAAATGATTTATCTGGTATAATTTCAATTTTGGTTTGATATAACGTTGGTTCATTTTCTAAAAAATATTTAATTGGAACCAAAAATAAATGGTCAACTTCATCTTTGTTTATATTTAATTTATCAATATCACCTATATCACTTATATAACCTAAATAAGGATTGATAATTAAATTAAAAGGAGCTACAAATATATCTAAAGGACAGATTATATTTATATTCTCGCTTTTGACACCTAATTCTTCACAAGTTTCTCTAATTGCAGTTTCTTCATGGTTTTTATCAAATTCTTCATTTTTCCCTCCAGGAAAGGATATTTCTCCTGGTTGAGCATCCATACTATAGGAACGTCTTTGAAATAATAGGTATAATTCATCATCTTTTTGTATAAGTGGAACTAATACTGAAGATACAAACATTTTTTCATGTCCATGTATATAATTATTAAAATCTTTAAATAATTTGTTTATTTTATTAATCATTATAGACCTCCTAAGGTTGATTAAAAAGAGAAAGGGTGAAGTTATTTTGAATAATATAAAAAAAATGATACAAGTGTTGAAAAAAATGAATGTATTAATCTCTCTTTTAAATGATAATACATATATATTAAAAGAGAGATTAAAAGCTTTGGTTTTTATAGTAATATCATTTATATATTTTATATCACCAATTGATTTAATACCTGAAATAGTACTTGGTTTTGGTTTTTTAGATGATTTAACTGTATTTGCCTTTTTACTTTTAAGTATGAATGAAATTATTGCTAATTATGAAATTTTTAAAAATAAAAATATTAAAGAAAATAAAGTTATAGATATTACAGATTATAAAGTAGATACTAATAAAGCAGATATTAATGAATATGAATCAGATGAACCAAATAATGATGAATCAAATAATGATGAATTTAAAAACATAAATAAAGATTAATTAAATATATTATCTAATTTAGTTATTAACAAATCATTGCTATCATTATCCAAGACACATATTCTAAAATAACTATTATCTAAAGGTTCAAAAGAAGAACAATCTCTTATAGCAATATAGTCTTTTATTAATCTATTGTATAAGGATGAAGAGTTCATATCTTCTTTTAAAATTTTTATAAGTATAAAATTAGAAGAACTATCATATATTTTTAGTTCTTTTTTTGATTTAAGGAATTTTAACAACTTATCTTTTTCTTTTTGAATATATAATTTAGTACTATCTATATATTCTTCGTCTAAAAACATGATTTCACCTAGTAATTGTGCAAATATATTTATATTCCAAGGATATATATGTTTATTTATTTTATTTATACCCTCCTTGTTAGAAAAAATCCCATATCCAAGTCTTATTCCAGGAGCAGAAAAAAATTTAGAACTTCCTTTAATGACAAAAATATTTGAATATGAATCAGTAAGATATCCGCTAGTTTTTTTAAGTGAAAATTCTATATAAGTTTCATCTATCATAAATAAAGAATTTGGATTATTTTTTATAAGATATTCAATATCTTTATCAGTTAAAAAAGAACCTGTTGGATTATTTGGATTACAAATAATAACTAAATCACTGTTATTAGATTTTATAAAATTATCAAATTCATTTAAATCTAATTCAAAATCATTATTTTCATTTAAAATGTACTTATTTATATGTATGTTTTGTTTATTTAACTCTTTTTCATACTCAGAATAGCATGGATAAATTAATGCAGAGTTTTTAAAATTAAAAGATTTTATAAATGCAGAGATTAATTCAGTAGCTCCATTTCCAAGTATTATATTATCAAAAGAACAATTATTATATGTTGAAATCGCTTTTTTTAAATTTATATAATTAGGATCTGGATACATACTAATCATATCTATATTATTTTTTAGATTATTAAGGGCTTTTTTACTAATACCAAGTGGATTTACATTAGAACTAAAGTCTTTAATTTGAGATTTTGTAACATTTAGATTTTTAGATAGTTCATAAATATTTGCACCGTGATTGTTCAATTTTTTTACCTCCCGATATTATTATACTTATTAAAATATAATATTTTTGGTATCAATTATACTATATATTATAATTTTAATACATATAGATTATACTATTTTTTATTAAAAATAAAAATAATAAATGAATTTAATATATTAATAAAAAATATTATCAAAAAACTAAAAATACGAAAAATACGAAAAATAAACATAAAAAATAAAAAAATATTCGCATTTTATATAATCTTATGTTATAATCCTTAATATAGTTTTTAGTAATATAACAGAAAATCAAGGAGGTTATTGTTTTGAATATCGAAAATAAATTGATTGATGAAAAACAATTAGAAGATAAAGTAAAAGAAATAGCTTTAGAAATTGATAAAGTTTATGATGGCGAAGAATTTATAATGATAGTAGTCTTAAAAGGTGCTTTTATGTTTGCATCGGATTTACTTAAAAATATAAAAGGGGATGTGTACCTAGATTTTATGGCTGTTTCTAGTTATGGAATGTCTACACAAAGTTCGGGGACTGTAAAAATTCTTAAAGATTTAGATATGGAAATAGAAAATAAGAATATATTAATCGTAGAAGATATAATAGATACAGGTCTTACTCTTCATTATTTATCACAAAACTTATTATCAAGAAAGCCAAAATCTTTAAAGATATGTACTTTATTAGACAAACCTCAAAAAAGAAAATGTGAAGTAAAAGCAGATTTTGTTGGATTTGAAGTACCAGACAAATTTATAGTTGGGTATGGAATTGATTGTAAAGAAAAATATAGAAATTTACCATATATAAGCTTAGTAGAAGCGTAAAATAATAAATTAAAGGTATCTATATGTATATTAATACATATAGATACCTTTTTTATTAATAAAAATTATTTTGATAATTAGAATCAATTAGATTTACTTATGGTTTTAAAATAATTTATACATAATTATAAATCAAATTTTATTTATATTATTTTAACTTTTTGCAATATATTTGGTGTATTTTTCTAAATTATCATTACATTATAAATTACTATATAATAATTTATTCATAATAGAGTGTTTACAACAAATATATATTAAATAAAATTCAAATTTCTTGTTAAGAGTAGATAAAAATGCTAAAATGGAGATATAGATTATATTGTATTATTACAAATATTAAGATTTAATTTGCTTAAATTTTTACTAATATAAATAATAAGAACAGATGTAATTTTTCCAGGAGGTAAAAAAATGAGTAAATACTGTCGTTCTGACAAATTTAAGATAATTTTAGAAATTATAGATTTGGTAACAAAATCTAAGAATTTTTTTCTTGTAAAAGATAAGATTTTGGACAAGATGCTTTCAATTGTACACCCCAATAAAGCTTGCATAAATATTATATCTAAAAATAACCGAAATACATCATACCTTATTTGCACAAAAACCCTTGGAAAAATCTTTGAATCTACAGTAAAAAAAATTCCAGATATAAGTAAGTATCAAAAAGACATATATAAGATTGAATTTTCGAAATATCCTGAATATATTCATGATGCAATTAATGAAAAGAAAATTGTATTTATAGAAGATGTATATACAGATGAAAGAGCAAAGAAAGATAGATTTATGGCTAAGTGTTTAGGCTATAAAGGTTCTTTAATTGTTCCATTTATGATAAATAATGATGTTTTAGGTTTTATAACATGCTATTTAGATGATGGAGATACATTGGATAAGGAAGATATTGATTTTATTAATACTATATCATTTATAATAGGTTTTTCTTTAGAGATAACAAATAATAATAATCATACTAATAAAATTATAGACAGATTAAGATCTTCTGTATCATATATAAATGAAGCTACTATAGAATTATACAAAAATAAAGGAATTGATAGTTTCTTAGATTTAGTTAGTAGCCAGCTTTGTAAGATAACAAATAGTGAAAGTGCGATAGTATTATTAAAAGATGAAAAATTAAAAACACAAAGATTTAGCCAATATGGTAAAGAAATGGATATGTTAAATGTTTTTGAATTTGTGTTAGAAAGTATAAAGATAAACCTTGATGATGAAGGAAATTATTATAATTACAAAGAAACAAAAGCATTTATAGAAGATAATAATATTGAAAATGATGAATTTATAGAGTCGTTTATATATTATAAGCTTAAAAAAAATGATCAAGTCATAGGTTATATAATGGCTGCAAATGGTAAGAAATATATAAATGAAGATCTTACGATATTAAATATATTTGCAAATCAAATAGTTATAGCTTTGCAAATGTATATAAATTCCCAGGATATATTAGAACATAAACTTATGCAAAAAGAATTAGAAATAGCATCAAAACAACAAAAACTTATAATGAGTGATAATAAAATATATTTAGAGAATTTAGGAGAAATAAGTTTTTATCATAGACCGTCAAAACATATTGGTGGAGATTTTTGTAAGATAATGAAACTGTCTCCGACTAAGGTAGCGATATTCCTAACAGATGTAATGGGTCATGGTATACTTTCAAATTATTTTTCAGCTATGATAAAAGGTGTACTAAAGACACTTTTGATACAAGGAAATTCTTGTTCTGCGGTTCTAACTCAGATGAATAAAGTGTTATTTAGTGATTTTGATAATGTAAATATATTTGCAACCTCAAGAATTGCTATTGTTGATACAATTAAAAATAAAATAATATCGGCTAATGCAGGTCATCATTTTCCTATTGGGATTAAAAAAATAAATAATGATTATATAATAGAAGAGTTAGATGTAGAAGAGGGTATGCCTATTGGTATATTTGAAACAACAGAATATGAAGAACATGAATATGAACTTGATGAATATGAAATTGTAGCGTTTTATACAGATGGAATAATAGAAGCAGAAAATGAATTTGCAGAACAATATGGCATTGAAAGACTAAAGATGTTTTTACTTGAGAGCTTTCATCTAAGTAGTGATATTATTTATGAAAAATTTAAAAGAGAGATTGTAGACTTTACTGGAAGAGAAAACTTAGAAGATGATTTTATATTGATGCTTCTAAAAAAGAATGGAAATTACGAAATAGGTGTTAATGATGTATATGATTATGAATTCAAGTCCCAGGAAAGATAAGAACTGCGACTTTATAAGAGATGAAATAATAAATTTATTAAAAAATAATAATATAGAATATAAATTATATAATATAAGAGATATGAAATTAGAATTTTGCGATGATTGTGGTTATTGTAAGTATAAATTAGGCTGTGTAAAGGATGATGATTTAAAAAATCTGTATAAAGAATTTGATGAGTCAAATGGTTGTATAGTTATATCACCTGTTTATTTTGATAGTGTCCCAGCCAAATTAAAACTCATAATAGATAGATTACAAGCAATATATTCTAGTAAATATATACACAATAAATCTCTTATAGATAGAGATAAAAAAAGAAACGGTTTTTTGTATGCTGTGGGT
This sequence comes from Peptostreptococcaceae bacterium AGR-M142, assembly GCA_045345765.1. Classification (GTDB taxonomy): domain Bacteria; phylum Bacillota; class Clostridia; order Peptostreptococcales; family Peptostreptococcaceae; genus JAOARY01. The sequence goes on along the minus strand of CP148265.1, from coordinate 491,287 downwards.
GGTTCGAAGTCCTACAAAACTCAGTTTTTAGGACTTCAAATCCCGATGGATTTTTTCTTTAGAGCGATAAATACAAAATTAATATCATCGTTTTATTATGATAACACAGATGAAAATATGGTTGATTTTAATATGATAAACGATTCTTTAAAGAATATGTTAAAAATTATAGAAAATTAAAAATTATATAAATTAAATAAAATTATCTAGTTTATTTGATTTTTAATTGAAAAGTAGTATAATAGTTTTATCGAGAAATTTTTAGGAGGTTTTTAAATGAAATTACCAATAGCTTTATCAAATAAGCATTTACATTTAAGCAAGGCAGATATAGAAACTCTATTTGGAGCAAACTATGAATTAACAGTAAAGAAAGATTTATCTCAACCTGGACAATATGCATGTGAAGAAGTTGTAGATATAGAAGGTCCAAAGGGAACTTTAAAAAGAGTTAGAGTTTTAGGACCAGCTAGAGGTGTAACTCAAATAGAAGTATCTTTAGCAGATGCAAGAGCTTTAGGAATAAAAGCACCAATAAGAGATTCTGGTGATATAGATGGTACTCCAGGAGTTAAAATAATAGGACCTAAAGGTGAAGTAGAATTAGAAAAAGGTGTTATTGTTGCAGCTAGACATATACACATGCACACTGATGATGCTGCTAAGTTTGGTGTAGAAGACAAAGAAAGAGTTAAGATAAAAACAGAAGGACAAAGAGGACTAATATTTGAAAATGTATTAGTTAGAGTATCTCCTTCATTTGCATTAGAAATGCATGTTGATTTAGAAGAAGGTAATGCTTCAGGTGTTGCTAACGGAACTATGGTAGAATTAATAAAATACTAAGTTTTAAATAAATAAAAAAAATCGTAGATATAATCTACGATTTTTTTTGTTTTATTTTTCTAATGCTTCAAATGCATCAGTTACATTTGGAACAAATTGTTTCTTTCTTGATACAGCGTCTTCTATAAAAGTACCTAGTTTAGCATCTTGTCCGTAAGCAGCTTTGATATAAGGTGTGGCAGATTCATTAAAATATATATAAGAACCGTTCTTTAATATATCAGTAACAACAACTAAAATCATTTTAAATTCTTGTTCCTCACATACATTTTCTATATATTTAATCATTTCATCTTTTCTCTTTTCAACTGAGTCAATATCCAATGTGAATATTTGTCCGATACCAACCTTATTATCTAATATAGAAAATTCTTTAAAATCTCTAAATACTATAGAAGATATAGAATCTCCTTCAATAGAAGTTCCAGCCTTGAACATTTCAAGAGCATATTTTTCATAATCCAAATCAAGTATTTTGCTTAATTCCTTTATAGCAACTTCATCAACCTTAGTTGCTGTAGGCGATTTTAATACTAATGTATCTGATAATATACCAGATATTAAAACTCCTGCGATTTCCTTTGGTATTTCAATTCCGTATTCTCTATAAAGACCATATACTATTGTACATGTACTACCGACAGGAACATTTCTAAAGCTTATTGGTTTAGAAGTTGATATATCACCTAATTTATGATGATCTATAATTTCAAGTATATCAGCATCTTCAAGACCTTCAACACTTTGTTTGTATTCATTGTGGTCAACTAATATAACTTTTTTCTTATCTGGGTTTAAGATATTGCTTCTATTTATAAAACCTAAATATCTATTATCTTTATCTACAACAGGATAATTAGAATGTTTTTGGTTTTTCATCATTTCTTTAACATCTTCTAAATAAGAGTATTCTCTAAATGAGATAATTTCATCTACTTTCATTATTGAGGAGATAAAATTACTTTGTTTAACTAATTGAGATGTTGTATAAGTATCTTTAGGTGTTCTTACAACATTGATATTATTTTTACTCGCATCCTCAAGTAAATCTTTAGGTGGAGTTAATCCTCCAGTTACTACTATTGTATTTACTTTATTAGCTATTGCTAATTCTATAATATCATATCTATCTCCAACTATTAGTATAGTATCGTTATTTAATTTATCTGCTTTTTCTAAAGTATCTTTATAAAAAGCACCAATTACGATTTCGCCATTAGAAGGTTTGTTTCCATCTATTAGTATTTCACCATCTAAAGTATTTTTTATATTTTCTAAAGATGTATTTAATTTAGAATATAATTTTTCATCAGTTAAAGACATTGCGATATCTTTCATTGTAATAAGACCTTTTAATACATTAGTATCATCTACAATTGGTAATATTCTAAAATTATTTTTAATCATAGTATTAAAAGCTTCTAATATTGATGAATTTGGATTAAGTCCTTCAAATTTGTTATAATTAGAATCTTTTACTTGAGTTTTTACATTATCAAGTACCATAGGTGTTTTTAGATTGAAATAGTCTAATATAAATTGAGATTCCTTATTTATTTTATCTAATGTGCAAGGAACCGTGTTTTCACCTAATTGGTTCTTTAAGTACGATAGGGCGATCGACGAAGTCATTGAATCTGTATCTGTGTTTTTATGCCCAAAAATATAAGTTTTCATTTCTTGCCTCCTATTTGAATATATTACAAAGTTAAATTTAGTAAAATTTTATTTTAATTTCTATTTATTTATATAAAAAAGAAATACACCCTTGCTTTTGCAAAGGTGCATTCTTTGAGAGTTTTTAAACCTTCAATTAATTTTAAATTAATTGAAGATTTATGTCAAGACAAGTATTAAAATTGATGATATAAAGTTAAACTTAATGAATTATTCCTAAAAAAACTCTTATTATTTTGCTTTTAGTACAAAATGCACAAATCAATTTGTACTTATTGAGCTTATATTAATTTATATTGGATGATAAAATAAATATGTGTTAAAAAATAATAGCTAAGGGGCGATATTATGGCAGGTCTTAAAATTAAAGATTTAAATAAAAAATACGAAAATGGATTCCATGCTGTTAAAGATGCGAATTTTGAAATAGAAGATAAAGAGTTTATAGTATTAGTAGGTCCTTCTGGTTGTGGTAAATCTACAACTCTTAGAATGATTGCAGGTCTTGAAGATATAAGTTCAGGGGAACTTTATATAGGTGATACTTTAGTTAATGATGTACCACCAAAAGACAGAGATATAGCGATGGTTTTCCAAAACTACGCGTTATATCCACATATGAGTGTATATGATAATATGGCTTTTGGACTTAAATTAAGAAAAATGCCAAAAGATGAAATAAGAAAAAAAGTAACAGAAGCTGCAAAAATTCTTGATTTGGAACATCTTCTTAATAGAAAACCAAAGGCATTATCTGGAGGACAAAGACAAAGGGTTGCACTTGGTAGAGCTATAGTTAGAAATCCAAAGGTGTTTTTAATGGATGAACCATTATCAAACTTAGATGCAAAATTAAGAACACAGATGAGAACTGAAATAACAAAATTACACAAAACATTAGGAGTTACTTTTGTTTATGTAACGCATGATCAAGTTGAAGCGATGACTATGGGAGATAGAATTGTTGTTATGAAAGATGGTATAGTACAACAAATTGATAATCCACAAAAACTTTATGAAAAGCCTGTTAATAAATTTGTTGCAAGCTTCATAGGTTCGCCGCAGATGAATTTCTTAGATGCTACTATAGTTGAAAAGGGTAATGATTTATATGCAAATTTTGATGATTTATCTTTAATGATTCCAGAGGCAAAAGCAAAGATTATAAGAGAAAAAGGCTATTTTAATAAAGAAGTTATACTTGGAATAAGACCAGAAGATATAAGAGATGAAAATATATTCTTTGATGTTTCAAAAGAAACTGTATTTGAATCAGTTGTAGATATAAGAGAACTTATGGGTTCTGAAATCTATGCGTATTTGAATTTAAAAGAACAAAAGCTAATCGCAAGGCTTAATAATAGAATGAGTATAGAAGTTGGAGATAAGCTAAAATTAGCGATGGATTTTAATAAATTGCACGTATTTGATAAAGAAACGCAGGTAAATATACTTATATAATAATGAAGCTGTCACATTAAGAAATTTAGCTACAATATACTGTGTTATAAATTAAAAATAAACACATTATGCTGTATCATTTTACCTTAGTGCGACAGCTTCTTTCTTAATCAAATAATAGTATTTTAAGGTGGGGGTTTTTGTGGATTTAAATGAATTTTTGAAGAAAAATTTATTAAAAGATGTTGAAATGTATGAAGATAAGGGTCAAAATTATGACTTTTTATCTGATTTTGATAAAGTTAATATTGGAGATAAAATTTTTTATATAAAGGTTAAGGAGGATGTTATAAATAATATAAAAAATAATTATATTATTTTTATAAAGAATAAAGATTTTGATAAATCAATAATAAAGTATTTAAAGGATTTATATAGTGATTCACAGGTTTATTTAAAGGATGATTTTATAATAATATCATTTAAAGATGATAATAAAGATTTGGATTTTTCTAAAGAATTATATGATTTTTTATCAACAGAGTTTTATATAAGTTCTAAAATTCTTTATCTAAATGAGATAAAAGATTTGAATCTTACAATAAAGAATTTAAAAAAATTAAAGGAATATATATTTTTGAGCAATAAAAACTTTTTGGATTTAGGAGATTTATTTAAATCAGAGATATTTAATTTTTTGGATGTGAATGATTTTAAAGATAAGATAAATTATTTTTTTGATGAAGATATAAATAATTCATTACATGAAGAACTTATAGAAACTGGAATCAAATTTATAGATAATAGCTTAAATATTTCAAAAACAGCTAAACAAATGTATATACATAGAAATACATTGAACTATAGATTAGACAGAATAAAAGAAGGAATTAATTTAGATATAAAAGAATTTAAAGATGCTCTAATTTTTTATATATTAGTGAATATAAAAAATTAAAGCATCTTGGATTAAATATTATTAAATTGTTTTAAGTAAATCAAAAGTAAGCTCTTTTGTGCTACTTAGACTAATATCTCCTTTGACATTAATACCGATGGATTTGATATTACAAGCTTTTATTGATTCTATACCAGCTTTAGCATCTTCAACACCAATAACTTCATCTGCCTTTAGATTAAGACCATTTAAGGCATCTAAGAAAGTATCTGGTGCTGGCTTTGAATTAGCTATCTTTGATGCATCTACAATATAATCAAAATAAGATGTTATATTAAGGTGGTTTAATATACTTAGTGCATTTTTGGATGCTGAAGCTAATGCTATTTTAATATTATTAGCTTTTAAATCATCCAAAAGAGTTTTGATTCCAGGAAGAAGATCTTTGCTTGTTATATTATCAATAAGTTTTTTATAAGCTTCATTTTTTTTATGAGCTAAAGCTTCTTTTTCTTCTATTGTATATTTATCATTAAGATTTTTTAATTTTAATATTCTTTCTAAGGATTCCATTCTCGATACACCTTTTAGAGTTTCATTAAACACTTCATCAAATTCTATACCAATTTCTTTGGCTAAATTTTGCCATGCAATAAAATGATAATGAGCTGTATCTGTTATAACACCGTCCAAATCAAATATAATACCTTTTATCATAAAATCAGTCCTTTTATTAAATCAATTTTAATCAATAAATTCTAATGAATAACTGTTTTCATAAACTTTATCAATATCTAATGTATTTATGGTTTTTTTATTTTTTAATATATAATTGCTATCATGATAATCTGCTATACCAGACCAGGGTTCAATGCATATGAATTTTCCTTTTTTATTATCTTCTCGTTGTGTCCAAAATGCTAAATAAGGAAAATTAGAAAAATTACATTTTATTTGACTATTGTTTTTCTTTGATTTTAGACATACATAGGAACTATTTAAATTAGTAAATATAAGAGCATCTTTATCAAATAAACTGTAATCTAAATTTATTTTTTTACCATTTTTAATAAATTCTTTATCATCTAAAATCAAACCTTTTTCATTTAATCTAAATGTATTTAGATGTTCTTCTTTTTCGAACTCTAAATAATAATCATCAAATTTATTATTATCTAAAGGACAATTAAATGCAGTATGAGCACCTATTTGAAAATATATTTTCTTATCATCCAAATTATAAACTTTATATGTTATTTGAACTTTATTTTTAATAAGTTCATAAATAACATGTAGTTTAAATTTAAAAGGATATAAATTTAAAGTAAATTCATTATACATAAGTTCAAATACAGCTTTAGAAGATGTATGTTCTATCAAATCTAGGTTTTTTAGACCACTATTGCAAAATCCATGAATATTTAAACTATATTCTTTATTATCATATATATATTTATTGTCTTTTAATCGTCCGATTATTGGAAAAAGCAAAGGAGAAGATGCATCAAAATAATATGCATCTTTTTGCCAAATATATTCTTTATTATTTTTAATAATATTAGATAATTGACTTCCCTTATCCTTGCTTATATTAACTTTTAAAATATCATTTTTTAATTCAATCATAAAATATCCTTTCTAAAAACGCATAAACTCTATGATTCTTATGAAAATTTTACAATTAATCTCATTATCATTTATTTAGATTTATTTTTTTAGTTTATAAACTATACTTTCAAAAGGTCTAAGCTTAATTTCATCAAATTCGGTAGGAGAATCATTGTAATTGCTTATTAATACTTTAGATTCACTATATTCTAAATTAGTATCTAGTTTGAATGTATTTTCTTTTTCGTTGAAATTACAAATAACTAATAAGGTTTCATCTTTATAAGTTCTTAAATAAGCATAGATATTTTCATCTTTTTCTAATATAAGTTTATAATCACCATAAACGATGATATCATTTTCTTTTCTAAGTTTTATAAGTTTTTGATAGTATTTAAATATTGAATCTTCACTATTTAAATCATTTTTCACATTGATTTCTTTGTATCTTGAATTGACTTTAAGCCAAGGCTCTTCTTTAGAAAAACCTGCATATTTTGAATCATCCCAATGCATTGGAGTTCTTGCATTATCTCTACCTTTTATATGAACAGCTTTTAGGAAATCTTCTTTTGATATAGTTTTTTCTTCTTTAACAAGGTGTTTATAAGCATTTAATATTTCTAAATCATTATAATCTTCTATATCAAATTTACAGTTTACCATACCTATTTCTTCGCCTTGGTATATATAAGGTGTACCTTTTTGCATATGAAGTAAAGTAGCAAACATTTTAGCACATTCTTTTCTGTAAACTGTATCATTACCCCATCTTGAAACTATTCTTGGTTGGTCGTGATTAGCAAAATAAAGACTGTTCCAACCTTTATCACCTAATTGCACTTGCCATTTACTAAGCACTTTTTTTAGTTCTAATAAATTAAGCTCTTTAAGTTCCCATTTACCATTTATACTTCCTTGTTTAGTATCCAAGTCCATATGTTCAAATGTAAATATCATATTCAATTCGTTTCTATCTGGATCTGTAAATAATTTGGCTTCCTCTGGGGTAGAACCAGGAGCTTCACCAACTGTCATACAATCATATTTACTAAGAACCTTTGTATTCATTTCTTTTAAAAATTCATGTAATCTAGGTCCATTTGTATGATAATCACCGATATAGTATTTTTGGTTAGGATTAGTTACTTCATAGTCCTTAAAATCTTGAAATTTGGATATACTACTTATAACATCTAATCTCCAGCCATCAACACCTTTGTCCATCCAAAATTTCATCAAATCCCAAACTTCATCTCTAACTTTTTCATTTTCCCAATTCAAATCAGGCTGTTTTTTAGAGAAAAGATGTAAATAATATTGTTTGGTATTTTCGTCATATTCCCAAGCTGAACCACTAAAGTATGAACCGTAATTATTAGGTTCTTTGCCGTCTTTTGGATCTTTCCAAATATAATAATCCCTATAAGGATTATCTTTGGATTTTTTACTTTCAACAAACCATTTATGTTCATCACTTGTATGATTAACAACTAAATCCATAAGGATTTTGATATCTCTTTTGTGAGCTTCTTCTATAAGTTCGTACATATCTTCATTGCTTCCAAACTCATGATATATACGTTTATAATCAGATATATCGTAACCATTATCATCTTGAGGAGAATCAAAAACAGGTGATAACCAAATAACATCAATCCCTAATTCCTTAAGATAATCTAATTTCAAAGTTATTCCCTTTATATCTCCCATACCATCATTATTGCTATCGTAAAAACTTCTAGGATAGACTTGATATACTACTGATTTTTTCCACCAATCTTGCATCTAAAAGACCTCCCAAAATTCCTTAGTTTGATTAATATATTTTATACCTAATATTTAATACTCATTATTTATTACTTATGTTTCTTCTTTATTGTAATTTAGTTTTTATTTCATTATCTAGCTCAAAACTTTCATCATATATTTTAAGTTTTAGTTTTTCACCTTTTTCTAATTTAATTAATATATTTTCTTTATCTATAGATATTTTTAATAATCTATTTCTGTAATTAATTTTAAATGAATAACTATCCCATTCTTTTGGCATAAATGGTGCAAATTTAAGTTCTTCATTATAAGTTCTCATTCCAGCAAATCCGTGAACTATTGCTAACCAGCTTCCTGTCATAGATGTGATATGAAGCCCATCTTCTGTATCATTATTATAATTATCTAAATCCAATCTAGCTGTTCTATGATACATTTCAAGAGCTTTTTCTTCCATCTTAAGTTCAGCAGCTAAAATAGAGTGAACACAAGGCGATAAACTTGATTCATGAACAGTCATAGGTTCATAGAATTCAAAGTTTTTCTTCTTTTGTTCATACGAGAACTCTTCATTAAAGAAATAAAAACCTTGTAAAACATCTGCTTGTTTTATAAAACAAGAACGAAGTATTTTATCCCAAGACCATTTTTGATTAAGTGGTAAATGTTTAGAATCCAAATCTTTAACTTTTATTAGTTCTTTATCTAAGAATGTATCATGTTGAACGAATATATCTAATTCTTTGTCATATGGATAATACATATTATTTATAATGTCTTTGAACTTATCTAATTCGTTATCTTTTATATTTAACTTATCTATTTTGTCAGCTAAATTTTCTTTTTTAAGATAATCTATAACTTCTAATGTGTATTTAAGTGTCCATGTAGCAATTTTATTAGTATACCAGTTGTTGTTGATATTATTTTCGTATTCATTAGGACCTGTAACACCGTGAATCATATATTGATTTTTTCTATTATTATAATGAACCCTAGATACCCAGAATCTCGATAAGGAAATTAATACATCTATACCAAATTCTTTTAGATATTCTTTATCGCCAGTATAATTAACATAATTATAAATAGCATGAGCCATAGCACCGTTTCTATGGATTTCTTCAAAAGTTATTTCCCATTCATTATGACATTCTATTCCTGTAAATGTTACCATTGGATAAAGTGCACCTTCTAAACCTTGTTTCTTAGCATTTACAAAGGCGTTATCTAATTGATTATATCTATAAAGAAGTAAATTCTTACTAACATTACTATCAGCAATTGATAAATACATTGGAATTGCATATGCTTCAGTATCCCAATAAGTTGCTCCACCGTATTTCTCACCCGTAAAACCTTTAGGGCCGATATTTAATCTTTTATCTTCACCATAATAAGTTGAGAACAGGTGGAATATATTAAATCTAATACCTTGCTGGGCTTCTATAGAACCTTTTATTTCAACATCAGCAAGTTCCCAACGCTTGTTCCAAAGTTCTTCGTGTTTTTGTTTAAGTAAGTCAAAGCCTAAGTCAAAAGCATTATTTAATATATCTAATGATTTATTGAATAATTCATTTTCACTATAATCTCTGCTTGTTGTAACAGATATTATCTTATCTAAATATATTTCTTCGCCTTCATTAGCTTCTAGCGTTATATTTTGTTCTACATAAGATTTGCATTCATTAGTATTTATATCAAATTCTTTATTTAATTTAGTCTTCATAGAAGTACAAACACTAAATTGTTCAATTGAAAATGGATTTTTGATTGTTTTCATAGTCAAAGAACCATTTTCATCAGAGATTTTTTTGTCTATTTCAAACCAGAACTTTTCTTCATAATTAGAATCTTCATTAGAAATATTACCATCTAAATAAGGTATAAATTTTATTTTACAATTGTGATTTAGAGGTTTTACACTATATCTAATTGCACATATTTCTTTTATATCTATACTTAAGAATCTAATTACTTCTATTTTTGTTTCTTTATTATCATCTACAAGAACGAAACTTCTCTTTAATATACCGTTTTTCATATCCAATTCTTTATGAAAGTCTTTGATATTAGCTTTAGCTAAATCTAACTCTTTGTCATCTATAAATACCTTAATTCCTATAAAATCGGTTGCATTTATAACTTTTCCAAAATACTCAGGATAACCGTTTTTCCACCAACCTACTTTAGTTTTATCTGGATACCAAACTCCAGCTATATAAGTTCCTTTATGAAAATCATTACTATAAGACTCTTCAAAATTACCTCTAAGTCCCATATAACCATTACCTAAAGAAGTTATACTTTCGCAAAATCTCATATCATCTTTTGAAAATTTATTTTGAATGATTTTCCATTCATCTATCTTAAAAATATCCTTTTGAAACATCTTAATCCTCCCTTATAAAGCTTCTATTATATATTTTTATTTTATAGAACCTTGTGTAATTCCTTTTATAATATGCTTTTGAGCGATAAAATAAACTATTATAACTGGTATTATAGCAAGTGTTAAACCAGCAAGTGCTAAATGCCATTGCTTTGTATATTCTCCAAAGAAGAAGAACATTCTAAGTGGTATAGTTTGTATTCCTGGTTTATTGATTACAAGTGCAGGAAGTAGATAGTCATTCCATATCCAAATAGTATTTAATATACCAACTGTAACTGTTATAGGCTTTAACATTGGAAGAATGATATACCAAAACACTTGAAATCTATTACAACCATCTATTATTGCAGCTTCATCTAATGAAACTGGAATGGACTTTATAGTTCCATGATATAAAAATATTGATAAACTTGATCCAAAACCTAAATACATAAATATTAGACCGCCTCTATTTAATAGATTTAATTTACCCATAAAAGATACAAGTGGTATCATAACAGATTGAAATGGTATAAGCATAGCTGCTACAAATACAAAAAATATTATAGAACTTAATTTTGTCTTTGTTCTAGCAAGTGCATATGCTGCCATTGATGAAAATATAACTACTACAATAACGCTTAATACTGTTATAAGTAGAGAATTAAAAAAAGTTTGCAAGAAATCTAATTTTTCTGCTGCTGTAAAGAAATTATCAAAAGTTGGATTTTGAGGCATTTTTAAAGTACCTGCAAATATTTCTCTTTTAGTTTTGAATGCATTTACAAGCATTAAATAAAAAGGTGAAAGCCAAATTAATCCCAGTAAAATACCTAATATTTCGACTATATATAATTTTCTTTTTCTATGCTTCATTACATTTCCACCTCTTTCTTCTTGTTATAATAAACTTGAGTTAATGATATTACTGCTACTATTAAGAAAAATACAAGTGCTTTACCTTGGGCATAAGCCATTTTATTTTCTGTAAAAGCAGTGTTAAATATATTCATAGCAACCATTTGTGTTGAATTATATGGTGCGCCTCCTGTTAATGACAAGTTTTGGTCATATAATTTAAATGAATTTGATAAAGTTAAAAACATACTAACTGTAAATGCTGGTGCTATAAGTGGAAATACAATATGTCTAAATTTCTGGAATGGATTAGCACCATCTATTTCAGCTGCTTCTAATAGTGATTGAGGAATTCCTTCAAGATGAGCTATATAAATAACCATTACATAACCAGCCATTTGCCAAGACATAAGTATTACAAGTCCTAAAAATCCCGTAGTTGTAGTTGATAACCATCCTTTTAACATTTCTATACCAAGAAGTTCCCCAGCAGATGCAAATGCTTTAGTAAATATAAATTGCCATATAAAACCTAGAATTAATCCTCCAATTAGATTTGGCATAAAAAATACTGTTCTTAATATCTTATTTGTTTTAATATTTTGAGTTACAATTAATGCTAATGATAACCCAAAGAAATTAATAAATATGATTGATACTATTGCAAATAATGATGTGAATTTAAGTGAATTTCTAAAACCTTCATCTCCTAAAAGCTTTATGTAATTTTTAAAACCTACAAAATTTGGAGCATCTATACCATTCCAAGATGTGAATGAATAATAAATTCCATAAAATAGTGGTACTACAACAACCATAAAAAGCCCTATTAAAACTGGTGCTAAAAATAGCCAAAAAGATAAATCATGCTTTGATTTTTTCATAATACTTCCTCCTTTTATTACCATATATTCCCCTTTGATGTTATAAAAAAGTCCTCTGCTTTAAAATCTTAAATATATTTGTTAAAATTTTAAAGCAGAGGATTTTTGTAAGGGAGGAAATCCTCCCTTAAAAACCCTTTATTTAAATAATTATTCTGCTCTTTCTTCAGCCCAAGCTTTTTTAGCAGTATCTATTACTTCTTCCCATGAAGCATTTCCACCTAAGTATTTTTGTAAATTAGCACCTAAATTATTCATTCCCCAACCAGATGGATATCCCATGAATACCCAACCAATAGTTTTTCCATTAGAAGTATATTCGTATATTTCTTTAGATAGAGGATCTGATAATTTAGAAGTATCATAACCATCATATGCAGGTATGAATTTAAATTTAGTTAAAACATATTCTTTTCCAGTTTCAGATGTATACATCCAATCAATAAAATCTTTAGAAGCTTTTATAACTGCTTCATCTTTAGTATTATTAACAGCCCAATACATTGGAATACCAACAGCTATACTATCTGATTTGTAACCATCAACAGGAACAGGAATTATACCTATATTGTTATTCGCAAACTCTGTATCTATATCAGCAATACTTCCATAAACCCAGTTACCTTGTTTAATCATAGCAACTTTACCCATAGAGAATAGTTCTTCTACTTGTTGAGAGTAATCTAAACTTATAGTAGGTTGAACTGAATATTTATTTTGTAAATCAACTATTTTTTTCATAGCCTTATCATGTTTGAATTCTAAAGTTTTGGCTTCAAAAGTTTTATTTATATCTTCATCAAATTCTGGGGATATAAATAAATTAGATAAATGAAGTCCTGTAACCCAAGTTTCTTTACCAGCAAAGGCAAATACTGATTTTAGACCTAGCTCTTCTTTTTTAGAATCTAATGTTTTTACAGCTTCTTCAAATTTAGCATAAGAATCAAGTGATTTAGGATCTATTCCAGCCTTTTCAAATACTGATTTGTTGTATATAAAACCATAACCTTCTTGATTAAATGGTAATCCTAAAACTTTACCATCTCTTGTTACTGATTTTAAAGTACCAGGTAAAGCTGCTGTAGAAGCATTAGTATCACTTAAATCTGTTAATTTACTTTGCCAATCTTTAACGTCTTGAGGTCCACCAACATTAAATATTGCAGGCTCATTTCCAGATGCAAATTTAGATCTTAATGCTGCACCATAATCGTCTCCTCCACCTACAGTAGTTATATTGATTTTTACACCTTCATGCTCTTTTTCATATTCTTTAGCTAATGCTTCAAATTGATCTTTGAATTCCACTTTGAATTGGAATATATCAACTACAGTTGGATTAGTATCAGTAGTTGAATCATTTGAATCTGTTGTATTAGTTGAAGAATTACAACCTGCAAGTAGTGATATACTAAGTAGTCCAGTTAAAAAAAGAGATGTTAATTTTTTTAATTTCATTTTGTTCCCTCCCATTATTATTAAGCTATATATTTTTAGGAATTTAAATTTAAAAAAAATCCTTAAAAACCATTCATTATATATCCCAAATTTAGATTTTTTAACATTTAATTTTAAATTTCAAAAAATTAAATTATAGAATTATTAAGTATAAAAATTGTACAAACGTTTGCGCAAATGGCTAAAAAAATAATATCATATTATTTTTATTTTTTTATAAAGGTTATTTATTGGTAGAATCTCGCATAATTAGTTCATAATTAATAATATTTCTCTTTTCAACAATCTTATCATTCATAATATCAAATAATACTTCGCAAGCTTTTTCTCCTAATTTAGAAGAATGAATCTTTATAGATGTTATAGATGGATTTGAATATTTGGTAAAGATTCCATCATTAAAGGCTGCAATCAATACATCTTTAGGAATTTTTAAATTAGCTTCTTGTAATTTTTTTATAGCACCTGCACACATCAAATCGTCAGTTATTATAATTCCATCAGGGATAATGCTTAAATCTAATAGTTTTTGCATTGAGTTATAACCTTTTTCTTCGCTAAACTTATCAGTAATTATGAACTCATCATATAATTTAAGATTAAAATTTTCCATTGCTTTTTTATAACCGTCAAGTCTTTTTATCGTAACTATAGAATTATGTTCTCCTCCGATAAAGGCAATTTTTTTGCAATTTCTTTGAATCAAATGTTTGGTAAGATCATAAGATGCTAGAAAGTTGTCAGTATCAACTTCATAAACATCATTGTATTCCATGCAAGTTCCAATCAAAACAAATGGAAATTCTCTTTTTCTTAAATATCGTATACTCTCATCTTTCAAGTTAGACCTCATAAGTATTATTCCATCTACCTTTTTGCTATTTATAAATCTCTTTACAACATCTATTTCATTTTCATTTGATGAAGAGATTAATAAATCATATCCTTTTGTATTAGCTATGTGAGCAATACCCCTTAAACTTTCTTGAAAGAAAGAATTCATATAAAAATCTTCTGAAGAACAAGGTATAACAAGTCCAATTGTTTTAGTTTCGTTTATAGCCAAACTTCTGGCTATGGCATTTGGATGATAGCCAAGCTCATTCATAATCTTAAAAACCTTTTCCTTAGTCTTAAGGCTTATCCGAGGACTATTTGAAATAACTCGGGATACAGTTGATGGAGAAACTCCAGCTTCTTTAGCAACCGTTTTTATTGTTACATTTTTCTTTTTGATTTTAATCACCCTTTGAAAGAATAGTAATTGTGCAAGCGATTGCACAACCATCTTTAAAAACATATTAGCATAATTTTTAAACAATTTCAACTATTTTAATTTTTTAAAAAGAATAAATGGTTAAAACATCAGCATAATAATACCCTAAAATAGTTTTAAAAAAACAAAAAAAAGTGTATAATAGATTGTATTTTTAAAATTTTTAAAAGAAGGTGATGTTTTATGAAAAAAAGAGTAAATCTTACAAGAGGAGATATCAGAACAGCTTTAATAAGTATGGCATTGCCTATAATGGCCACATCCTTTGTTCAAATGGCTTATAATTTGACTGATATGATTTGGATTGGTATAAATGGAAGTAAATCAACAGCAGCTGTTGGTACTGCTGGTTTTTATACATGGCTTGCTATGGGTATCATAGCACTTACAAAATCAGGTTGTGAGATTAATGTATCACAATCATATGGAGCAAAAGATTATAAAGGTGTTAAATCTTATGTTCAAACAGGTTTTAAATTAAATATTTTAATCGGAATATTATATACCTTGATAGTATTTTTTGCTAGAGATTTTTTAGTTTCGATATTTAATATAGAAGATAAAGATGTTTTGATAATGGCTTCTGACTATCTAAAAATAATATGTTTCTTTATGCCATTTTATTTTTTAAATCCGTTATTAACAGGAATATTAAATGGTTATGGAGATAGCAAAACACCATTTAAAATCAATGTTGTTGGACTTTTTGTCAACATGATATTAGATCCAACACTTATATTAGGAATCGGTTTTTTTCCTAAGATGGGAGTAAAGGGAGCTGCATTAGCAACAGGGATTGCACAATTAATAGTATGTGTATTATTTATATATAATGTAGCAAAGAATGAAGATTTAATAGACAAAGAATCAATAAGAGAAAAATTTAATAAAGATTATGCAAGGAATATATTAAAAATAGGTATTCCAGTATCACTAAATATGTCTATGTTCTGCGGATTTTCGATGGCTATTGCAAGTATAATAGGTTCATTTGGAGCAGTTGCAATTGCAGTACAAAAGGTTGGTTCTCAAATAGAGTCAATTTCATGGATGACTTCAACAGGATTTGCAACAGCACTTGGTGCATTTGTTGGTCAAAATTATGGTGCAAAACAATTAAATAGGATAAAAGATGGTTATAAAACAGCTATAAAAATAGTATTTGTTGTTGGTGTAATAGCTTCTTTGGTATTAATTTTAGGTGCAAAGCCAATTTTTTATATATTTTTAAGGGAAGAAGAAGCATTGAATATTGGAATAAGATATCTACAGATTTTAGGTTTGTCTCAATTCTTTATGTGTGTTGAAATAACACTTTCAGGTGCATTTAATGGACTGGGTAAAACAAAAATACCTGCGTATGTGAGTATTATTTTTACAGGGGCAAGAATTCCTATTGCTATAATACTATCAAAATATACATCTCTTGGTCTTGATGGTGTTTGGTGGACAATAAGTATGACAAGCGTATTCAAAGGAATTATAATTTATATATGGTTTAATAAATATATAAGAAGCAAAAAATTTAAAGAATCATTTGAAATTGCATTATAGAATTTGTTTATAATTTCTTGAAAATAATTTTTGTATTTGATAATATAAGAATGAAAATTTTTTTATTAAGCAAGGAGAGGTTTTGATGGAAACTAAAATTCAAGCAACAATTGATAAGGTACGTCCAATTCTACAAAGAGATGGTGGCGATGTTGAGTTTGTAAGTTTTTTTGATGGTGTTGTTAAAGTTAGATTACAAGGAGCTTGTGGAAATTGTCCTGGAGCTACAATGACTTTAAAAATGCTTATAGAAAAAGTATTAAAAGAAGATATTCCGGAAGTTAAGGAAGTTGTTAGAGTTTAATTAAGCAAAATAAAACTGGGTAGAATATAATTTAAATTATATTTTTGCTCAGTTTTTTTTATTTATTGATTTATATAAATCTAAAATGTATAATCTATATAAGAACATAAGTTCGAGGAAAGGTGATGTTATGGATTTTAAAATAGAGTCAGAATATAAGCCAACGGGAGATCAACCACAGGCGATAAAAAAAATTGCAAAGGCATTTAAAGAAAATAAAAAAGAAGCTACTTTGGTTGGAGTAACTGGATCGGGAAAAACTTTTACAATGGCAAATATAATACAGGAAATTCAAAAACCAACTTTGATAATAGCACATAACAAAACTTTGGCAGCACAATTATATAGTGAATTCAAAGAATTCTTTCCTAATAATGCTGTTGAGTATTTTGTAAGTTATTATGATTATTATCAACCAGAAGCTTATGTGGTACAAACGGACACTTATATAGAAAAAGATTCATCAATAAATGATGAAATAGATAAATTAAGACATTCAGCAACAGCTTCTCTTTTGGAACGAAAAGACGTAATAATAATATCTTCGGTATCTTGCATATATGGTCTTGGAGATCCAAAAGACTATAAGGAGATGATGGTTTCTTTAAGACCTGGAATGTTAAAGGATAGAGATCAGATATTAAAAGAGTTAGTAAAGATTCAATATGAAAGAAATGATATAAATTTCATAAGAGGAACTTTTAGGGTAAGAGGGGATATAGTTGAAATATTCCCTGCCAATACTGATGAAAAGGCAGTAAGAGTAGAATTTTTTGGAGACGAAATAGATAGAATTGTAGAGATTAATTATTTAACAGGGGAGATACTAGGTGAAAGAAAGCATATAAGTATATTTCCAGCAACTCATCATATTACAAATGATGAAAAATTAAAAGTAGCAATAGAAAAAATTGAAAATGAATTATATGAAAGGATAGAGTATTACAAGGAAAATGATAATTTATTAGAACTTCAAAGAATAAAACAAAGAACTATGTATGATATAGAAATGTTAAAAGAAATAGGAACTTGCAAAGGAATAGAAAACTATTCAAGACATCTTACAGGAAGAGAAGAAGGGGATAGACCTTTTACTCTTATTGACTTTTTTCCAGATGATTTTCTTATAATAATAGATGAATCACATGTTACTTTACCTCAAGTTAGAGGGATGTATGCAGGTGATAGAGCAAGAAAATCATCGTTAGTTGAACATGGATTTAGATTGCCTAGTGCTTTAGATAATAGACCACTTAATTTCTTGGAATTTGAAAATATAAAAGATAAGATTCTTTATGTTTCAGCAACTCCGAGTCAGTACGAAAAAGAACATTCAAAATGTATAGCAGAGCAAATAATAAGACCAACTGGATTATTAGATCCTCTTATCAGCGTAAAACCTACTAATAATCAGATGGATGACATATATAAAGAAATACAAAAAAGAATTAAAAAAGATGAAAGAGTTTTGATAACTACACTTACAAAGAAAATGGCAGAAGATCTTACTGATTACCTAGCTTCTATGGAAATAAAAGTAAGATATTTGCATTCTGATATAGATACATTAGAAAGAGTAGAAATTATAAGAGATTTAAGACTTAAAGAATTTGATGTACTTGTTGGAATCAATTTATTAAGAGAGGGTCTTGATATCCCAGAAGTTTCTTTAGTGACTATATTAGATGCTGATAAACAAGGATTTTTAAGATCAGAAACATCACTTATACAAACCATTGGTAGAGCAGCAAGAAATGCTAATGGTCAAGTTATAATGTATGCAGACAAGATGACAGATGCAATGCAAAAGGCGATAAGTGAGACAAATAGAAGAAGAGCAATACAAGAAAAATACAATCAAGAAAATAATATAATACCAAAAACAATAAGTAAAAAAGTTATGGATAAAATATCAATAAGTAAAATAAGTGAAGAAGCTCAGTCTTATGATATAAAAATTGATAAAGATATAAATAAAGCAATAGCAAAACTTACAAAGCAAATGTATGAGGCAGCAGAAAAACTAGATTTTGAAAAAGCAGCACATTTAAGAGATTTACTAAAAGAATTAGAGGCTAAAAACAGCTAAGAATTAGTGGAGGAATATAATGAGGGAAAATAAAATTATAGTAAAAGGTGCGAAAGAACATAATCTAAAAAATGTAGATTTAGAAATACCTAGAGATAAACTTATAGTTTTTACAGGTCTTTCTGGATCAGGCAAATCATCATTGGCATTTGACACAATTTATGCAGAAGGACAAAGAAGATATGTAGAGAGCCTATCTTCTTATGCAAGACAGTTTTTAGGACAGATGGAAAAACCAAATGTTGAGTATATAGAAGGATTATCTCCTGCAATATCAATAGATCAAAAGACAACTTCAAGAAATCCAAGGTCAACAGTTGGTACAGTAACAGAAATTTATGATTATCTAAGATTATTATATGCAAGAATTGGTAAACCACATTGCCATATATGTAATAAAGAAATAAGTTCGATGACAATACAAGAAATTGTAGATAAGATAATGTTATTGGAAGAAAGAACAAAAATACAATTATTGTCCCCAATCGTAAGAGGTCAAAAAGGAACTCATAAAAAGACTTTGGATTATATTAAAAAAGAGGGTTTTGTAAGAATTAGAGTAAATGGTGAAATTAAAGATATAAGTGAAGAAATAAATCTTAGCAAAACAAAGAAGCATAATATAGAAATAGTAGTAGATAGAATAGTTATAAAAGATAATATAGAAGCGAGACTTTCTGATTCTATTGAAACTGCATTAAAATTTTCAGATGGACTTTTAATCGTTGATATTATAGATAAAGAAGAAAAGATGTTTTCGACTAAATTTGCATGTGTAGAACATGGAATAGCTATAGAAGAATTATCACCAAGAATGTTTTCATTTAATAGTCCTTTTGGAGCTTGTCCAGATTGTAATGGACTTGGAAATCTAAAAAGAGTTGATGAGGATTTGGTATTACCAAATAAAGAACTTTCAATATCACAAGGTGCTATTGATCCTTGGTATACAAAAGGGTCTAATGCTCAAGGGACTTATTATTATCAAATGGTTGAGAGTTTAGCTAAAGTATATAATGTTTCTATGGATGAACCTATAAAGAATTTGGACAAAGAATTTATAGATAAAGTATTATATGGAAGTAAGGACAAGATAAAATTTGAATATGAAAGCAAATACGGTGGATATAGAGAATATGAAGCTGAATTTGAAGGTGTTATAAACAATTTAGAAAGAAGATATAAAGAGACAAATTCTGATTTTATGAGAGAAAAAATAGAAGAATATATGAGTGAAAATCCATGTAAATCATGTGCTGGAGGAAGATTAAAAAAAGAAAGTTTATCTGTTTATGTAAATGAAAAAAATATTAGTGAAATAACAGATATGGCAGTAAAAGATTTATTTGAATTTATAAATAATCTAAAGCTTACAAATAGAGAACAAATAATAGGTAGTGAAATATTAAAGGAAATAAAAGAAAGATTGACATTCTTAAAAGATGTAGGACTTGAATACCTTACATTATCAAGAAAAGCAGGAACTCTCTCTGGTGGAGAGTCTCAAAGAATAAGACTTGCAACACAAATAGGATCATCATTAGTTGGAGTATTATATGTACTTGATGAGCCAAGTATTGGACTTCATCAAAAGGATAATGAAAGGTTATTAAAGACATTAAGAAGATTAACAGATTTAGGGAACACTCTTATAGTTGTAGAACATGATGAAGATACTATAAAAGAAGCAGATCATATAGTGGATATAGGTCCTAAAGCTGGAATACATGGTGGTCAAATAATAGCAAGTGGAACATTAGAAGAAATTAAAAATAATAAAGATTCTATTACAGCTATGTATTTAACAGGTAAGCAAAAAATTGAGATACCTAAAGAAAGAAGAAAAATATCAAAAGATTTTATAGAAATAAAAAATGCAAGACAAAATAATCTAAAGAATTTGGATGTAAAAATACCAATAGGAGTTTTTAATTGTATAACTGGAGTTTCTGGCTCGGGAAAATCATCTCTTATAAATGAAATATTATATAAAGGTTTGGCATCAAAAATCCAAAGAGTAAAGACTATACCAGGAAAGCATGATGAAATAACTAATTATGATTTAGTTGATAAGGTTATAGATATAGACCAATCACCTATTGGAAGAACACCAAGGTCTAATCCAGCAACATATACAGGAGTATTTGATCATATAAGAGATGTCTTTGCCCAGACGAATGAATCTAAAATAAGAGGTTATAAAAAAGGTAGATTTAGTTTTAATGTAAAAGGTGGGAGATGTGAAGCTTGTAAGGGAGATGGAATAATAAAAATAGAAATGCACTTCTTACCAGATGTATATGTACCTTGTGAGATTTGTAAGGGAGATAGATATAATAGAGATACTTTACAAGTTAAATATAAGAATAAAAATATATCGCAGATATTAGATATGAATGTTGAAGAAGCTCTTTCGTTTTTTGAAAATATTCCAAAGATACAAAGAAAATTACAGACTTTATACGATGTTGGGCTGGGATATATTAAATTAGGACAACCTTCAACACAGCTTTCAGGTGGAGAAGCTCAAAGAATTAAATTAGCAAGTGAATTAAGTAAGCGTTCGACTGGCAAAACTATTTATATATTAGATGAACCAACAACTGGTCTTCATATGGATGATGTTAATAAGCTTATAAAGGTGTTACAGACTTTAGTTGACAAGGGAAATACAATTGTTGTTATTGAACATAATTTAGATATGATAAAAACAGCAGATTATATAATTGATTTAGGTCCAGATGGTGGAGATAAGGGTGGTCAAGTAGTAGCTATAGGAACACCTGAAGAAATAGCAAAACATAAAACTTCATATACAGGTCAGTTTCTAAAAAAAGTATTAAAACAAAAATAGCCTAACAAATAGACCCTGCAAAGCAGGGTTTATTTATTAGACTAAATTAATCCAATAAAAATAGTTGATGCTAAGTACATAAATAACATCAATATTAAGCAAGCAGATAAATCTCGGACTCGCCCAGGGGTGTCATGCCTGTCACCACTATTCATAGTGTAAAATCACACTCCTTAAAATATATTCTTCCTATTAATTATATCACAATATTTTGTAGTTTAAACATTAATATGATTAAAAAATATATCGGTAGAAATTTTAAATTATATATAATAAATTTTATTTTTTTTTATAGTTTAGCTTATAATGTATATAAATATTTGAATTAGAGAGATGCTGATAAAAATTTTGATAGTTTAAAAAATTTTTTATAATATTTTTTGAAAATTTCATCAAAATTAAATATAATAAATCTATGGAGGTTTTTTTATGTTTGATATAAACAAAGAATTAAAAAGATTACCTAAATTGCCTGGGGTTTATCTTATGAAAGATAAAGATAATAATGTCATATATGTAGGTAAAGCAAAAAATCTTAAAAATAGAGTTAATAGTTATTTTAATAAAAACCATGAAAATTTAAAAACAAGAACATTAGTATCAAATATAAAAGAATTTGAATATATAATAACGACTACAGAAGTAGAATCATTGATACTTGAATGTACTTTGATTAAAGAATATTATCCAAAATATAATATATTATTTAAAGATGGTAAAACTTATCCGTATATAAAGATTACAACAAAAGAAGATTATCCAAGAATAATGAAAGTAAGAAAGATCATAAATGATAAAAATAAATATTTCGGTCCTTATACAAGTGAATATATGATAAAGAATGTAATAGAACTTATAAATAAAATATATAAATTAAGGACTTGTAAAAAAAATATAGATAAAATGAGAAAAAATAAAGAAAGACCTTGTTTAAATTATTATATAGGAAAGTGTATAGGTCCTTGTAGAATTGATTTAGATAAGAGTAAATACGATAGAGCTATAAAAGAAATTATAGATATCTTAAACGGAAATACAAAGGAATTAATAAAAGAATTAGAAGATAAAATGTATGAAGCTTCTAAAAATTTAGAATTTGAAAAAGCTAATGATTTTAAAATAAAAATAGAGAGTTTAAAACAGATTAATGAAAAACAAAATATGGTTATGAATAAAATAATAGATGAAGATATAATTAATATCTATGTAAAAAATAATCTTGCAAGTATTGAAATTTTTTTTGTAAGAGAAGGTAAAATAATAAAAAGAGAAAATCACATAATAGAAAATATAGAGTTTGAAGAAGAAAAAGAAATACTAATATCTTTTATGAACCAATATTACAATTATAAAAAAATAATTCCAAAAGAAATAATTTTACCGTTTGAAATAGAGAATAAAGAATTAATAGAAGAATTTTTATTTAGTTTGAAAGGGAATAAAGTAAATATAAATACTTATATCAAAGGTAGAAAAAAAGAATTATTAAATTTGGTCAAAAAAAATGCAAAAGAATCTTTGCAAAATCATATTTCAATAAAAGATTTAAAAAAGAAAGCTAAACAGGATATGCTTATTGGTTTCAAAGAAATTCTAAATTTAAAAACTGTACCAAATAGAATTGAAGCCTATGATATATCACATATACAGGGAATTGACTCTGTTGGTTCTATGGTTGTATATGAAAACGGAAAAAAATCAAAAAAAGAATATAGAAGATATAAAATAAAATCACATGATGGTATAGATGATTATCTTAGTATGAGTGAAATTATAGAAAGAAGATTTAATAATACGAAATTACAATTGCCAGATTTGATATTATTAGATGGAGGACAAGCTCATTTTAATATAATAAATAAATTGCTTTTGGATATGAATATCAATATACCTGTTTTTGGTATGTATAAAGATGATAAACATAAGACAAAAGGTTTAGTAGGTTGTGATATAAGAATTGATTTGGATAAAAAAACAGCTCTTTATAAATTTATAGCATCAATACAAGAAGAAGTGCATAGATTTGCAATAGATTATCATAGAAGTTTAAGAAATAATAAGATAAAAAAATCTAAATTAGATGAAATAGAAGGTATTGGCCAAAAAAGAAAGATAAACTTATTAATAGAATTTAAAAGTATTGAAAATATTTCAAAAGCAACGATAGAAGAATTAAAAAAAGTTGAGGGAATGAATCAAAAAATAGCGAAGAATGTTTATGAATTTTTTAATAAAAATTAAAAAATTTTAAATATAAATTAAAAACAAGATAATTGGAGGTTTTAATTTTGGATAGTAATAAGAAAGTGTCAGTAAAGCAAATGATAAAAGATTTAAATTTAGAGATTGCATATATGCCAGAAGATGTAGATTATGATATAACATCATCAGATATAAATAGACCAGGGCTTCAATTTGCTGGATATTTTGATCACTTTGCATTTGAAAGACTTCAAGTTGTAGGAAAAAGTGAATACAGTTATTTAGAAAAAATGGACAGTGATATAAAAAGACAAAGATTTGAAGATATATACAAACATGAAATACCAGCAGTAGTTGTAACTAGAGGATTAGAACCTAGACCAGAGTCTTTAGAAATGGCAAAAAAGTATAAGAGAATAGTTCTAAAAACAAATCAAGCAACTACAAAATTTATGAGTAAAGCTTCTAATTATTTAAGTGATTTATTAGCACCAACACAAACTATACATGGAGTATTAATAGATGTATATGGAATAGGTATGCTTATAACAGGAGAATCTGGAGTAGGTAAATCCGAAACAGCATTAGAACTAATAAAAAGAGGACATAGATTAGTTGCAGATGATGCTGTTGAAATAAGCAAGGTAGAAGATAATTTATTATTAGCACAAGCGCCTGAAATGTTAAGATATTTTATGGAAATAAGAGGAATTGGAATATTAGACGTCAAGAGCTTGTATGGAACGGGTGCTGTAAAAGGAAAGAAAATAATAGATTTGGTTATAGAGCTTGAAAATTGGAGCGAAGGCAAATATTATGATAGATTAGGAATAGATCAAGAATTTACGACTATATTAGATGTAGATATTGAAAAATTAACTATACCAGTAAAGCCAGGTAGAAATTTAGCTATGATATTAGAAGTTGCAGCTAGAAATCATAGACAAAAATCAATGGGATATAATGCAGCAAAAGATTTTAACGAAAGACTTATGAGTAGATTAATAGATAGATAATTATAAATAAATTTTGAGTTGTTAATATAGCGCCCCTTTGTTATAATCAAATCGAGAAATATTTAACTATCTATAAGTGTTTTTTTAATAAAAATTAAATAAATAAAATTCAAGGAAATATTGAAATTCCACGTAAAAGGGGCGATTAATGATGAGTAGTGCTAAATTAGAGCGTGATAAAAAGCTTAAGAAATTAAGGATGATATTAAAAGAAAATAGGAACAAAGAGGGAATATTATTAGAAGTTTTGACAAAAGCAAAAGATATTTTTGAAGTACTAGATGAAGAAATTCAAATGGAGATATCAAAAGGATTAAATATTCCACTTGCAGAAATAAATGGAGTATTAACGTATTATACAACGCTAAATGAAGAAGCTATGGGAGAATATAATATAGGAATTTGTCTTGGTACAGCTTGTTACGTAAAGGGAAGTCAAGATATAATAGATAAAATCGAAAATACATTAAATATAAAAGTTGGAGAAACAACAAAGGATAATAAATTCTCGTTAAATGCTACCAGATGTGTTGGTGCTTGTGGACTTGCACCTGTTATGACAATAAACGATGAAGTTTATGGAAAAGTAGACTTAGAAGATGTAAATCAAATATTAGAAAAATATATGTAAAAGAGCAGCTTTTTTAGCTGCCTTTTTCATATTGATTTTAGGTAGGTGTTATTTTGTATATAAAAAATGAAATATTAATATGCACAGGATCAGGGTGTGAATCATCTAGAAGTAAAGCAATATACATAAAATTTAAAGAGCTTATAATGAAAAATAAACTTGAAAAAAATGTAATAATCAAACAGACCGGTTGTTTTGGTTTATGCTCAAAAGGTCCATTAGTACTTATATATCCTGAAGGTGCGCTTTATAAAAAAGTTACGGTTGATGACGTAAAGTCCATAGTACAAAGCCATATAATAAAAAATAATATAGTAAAAAATTTAATATACAAAGATGAAAATAAGAAATTAAATGAAATAACTCCTTTTGAAGAATTAAATTTTTTTGCAAAACAAAATAGATTAGTTTTAAATAATTGTGGTCTTATAGATGCAAATACAATATATGATTATTTAAAAAGAGATGGTTACAAAGCTTTGCAAAAGGCAATAGAGGAAAAAGATAAAAATAAATTAATAGAAAAAATTAAAGAATCGAAATTAAAGGGTAGAGGTGGAGCTGGTTATTTAACTGGTCTAAAAATACAAAAAATATATAATGAAAAAAAAGAAAATAAATATGTTATTTGTAATGGAAATGAAGGTGATCCAGGGGCTTTTATAGATAGAACAATATTAGAGGGAAATCCACATTGCATAATAGAGGCAATAACTATAGTTGCGAATATAGTTGGTGCAGAAATAGGATATATATATATGAAAAAAGATTATTCACTAGCTTATAAAAGAGTTATAAAAGCGATAAAAGATGCAAAACTTAATAATTACTTGGGCGAAAAGATATTAAATACAGATTTTTCTTTTGATATTAAAGTAGTTACAGGGCCAAGCTCTTTTATATGTGGTGAAGAAACTGCACTTATAAAGATATTAGAAGGAAAAAGAGCTATACCAAATCAAAAACCATATTATCCTGTAAAAAAAGGCTTATTTGAAAACCCTACTATTGTTAATAATGCAGAAACACTTGCAAATATACCGTTTATAATAAAAAATGAATTAAAAGATTTTTTACAAATTTCGGATTCACAAAGTTCTGGAACGAAAATAATAACATTAAGTGGAACAGTAAAAAATCCAGGGCTAATAGAAGTTCCATTTGGGACAAAATTAAGAACCATAGTAGAAGAAATTGGACAAAAAGAAGACGATGTTAAAATTAAGGCACTTCAAGTAGGGGGACCACTTGGAGGTTTTATTCCATATGAAAAAATAGATTTGAAATTAGATTACAATAGCCTAAAGGAAGAAGAAGCAATAATTGGTTCGGGTAGTATAGTTGTTTTAGATGATAGTAAATGTATAGTGGATATGACTAGATTCTTATTAAAATTTGCAGTAGAAGAAAGTTGTGGCAAATGCATACCATGTACAATTGGTGGAATGAGAGCGTTAGAAATATTAGAAAATATTGTTGTTGGAAAAGGAAAAAAAGAAGATATTGAAGAATTATATGATTTAGCAAATACGATGAGATTAACTTCACTTTGTGGTCTTGGTAAATCCATGTCAAATCCAATATTATCTTCACTCAAAAATTTTAGACATGAATATGAATTTCATGTTGAAAATAAAAAATGTAGTGCATTATATTGCAAAGATTTAATAGAGTATAAAATAAAAGCATACTGTGTAGGTTGTACAAAATGTATAAGCATATGCCCAACAGGTGCAATAAGTGGTGAAATTGAATCATTACACCAAATAGACCAAAATAAATGTATAAAATGTGATAGATGTATAAATATATGTCCTTTTGATGCAATTATAAAAGAATAAGGTGATTTTATGTTTGATATATTTATAGATAATGAAAAATATATAGCTAATAAAAATGAAACTGTAATGGATGTTTGCAAAAGAAATAATATATTTGTACCCAATTTTTGCTATGATGAAAGAGTGCAAGCGTCTGGTATTTGTAGAATTTGTAGTGTCAAAATACGAGGATATGATAATTTGATGCCTGCTTGTTCTACTATAGTCAAAAAAAATATGCAAATAACAACAAAAAGTGATGAAATTACAAATGTTAGAAGGAATATATTAAAACTAATGTTAAAAAACCATCCAAATGATTGTATGAACTGTCAAAAAGCTAGTGAATGTAAATTGCAAGAATATTGTTATATTTATGATGTTAATTTTTCTGATATTAAAATTTTTGAGACAAATATAGATAAAACATCACCGTATTATTATAAAGATTATAACAAATGTATAAAATGCGGAAAATGTGTTTATGTGTGCAAATTTCTTCAAAAACAAAATGCAATTGATTTTATAGGGAAAGGATATAGTATAAAGATATCACCTCCGTTAAATAAAAATATAAATGAATCAGAATGTATAAATTGTGGAAATTGCATAAATATATGTCCGGTTGGAGCGTTATTTGAAAAATCAGAAGAAAAATACAGATTGTGGGAATTGGATAAAAGAGAAACAATATGTCCATTTTGTGATATTAATTGTAAACTAACTGTTTATACAAAATCTAATCATATAATTAAGGTGAAACATACAAATAAATCTAAATATGATTTAAATAAAGGACTTCTTTGTAATATTGGAAAATTTCAACTAGATTATTTAAAAAATAAGAATAGATTAAAAAATACTTATTCAAAAAAGCAAATAGAGTTACCTATGGCGATAAATATACTAAAAAATAAGCTTAAAACCGTTTCTAAGGACAATATATTAATAATAATATCCTCGGCATGCTCGTATGAGGAAAATGGACTTGTAATTAATTTATTTAAGAATAAATATAATGTAAAAAATATAATATCATTAAACGAATTAAATAATGAAGACATGTTTTTTAATGATGTAGATGAACTCAAATTTTTAAAAGAAAGTGATCTTTATGTTTTTTTAGGAAATATATATGAAAAAACCAACAAACTAAATGGTTTTATAAGGTCAAATATATTAAAAGATGATAAAATTATAGCATTTGAAGAGGCATTTTCGGATTTATTTTATAAATCCGATATCTATATAGAGGGAGACAGTAAATATTTAAAAGAAAGACTTAAATTCCTTTTAGATATTTTACAATCAAATAAAAACAATAAAGAAGAATATTCAAAAGAATTAATAGAAATCAAAGAACTGATAGATAAATCAAAACAAAAGGTATTATTATATGATTCAAACTACGAGGAATTCATAAAATTTTTGATGAAAAGCAAAGATATAAAGGAATTATTAGATATATTGAATATGAAAATAGTAAATATAAATAATTCTCCAAATATAAGAAGTTTAAAATTCTTAGAATCTTTGTATAAAGAAAATAACTCTATGCATAAAGAAAATATAATCAAAAAGATAAAAGATAAAGAATTTGAATTTGCATATATAATAAATGACTATTTAAAAGTTAATGAAAAATTAATTGCATTAATAAAAAATATTGATTTCATAACATATCAGGGTGTTATAGAGGATGAAATATATGATATTAGTAATTTATCAATAGAATCAAAGTCATTCTTTGAAAAAACAGGTCATTATATAGATAAATCAGGGAAAACAAAAAAGATTAAACCTATATTAAATTCCTCTAAGATAGCAATAAAATCAATGATAGCATTATTAGAAAATTAAAGATAGTACTTTATACCCAAAAAAGAAAAAATATAATCTTTAAAGATTATATTTTTTCTTTTTTGGGTATGAATTTTGAAGTAGTGTTTTGAATGTTTAAGAAAATATAGACATGTAAGGAAATGTACTTTAATTAAACAAAGCGCAAAGAAACTACTAAATCTTTGTTTGATTGACATATGTCTTTTTATTTTGATAAAATTAAGTAAATATAGAGAATATTAATACATAATAGAGAATATTAATACATAATTAAGCTAAGTAAAAAAATCGGAGGAGTATATGAAAAGGATAATAATAGAAGACACGCAGAGGAATGAGAAAGAATTAAAACTGAACATAGATAATAAATATAATATTGTTATAAATAAAGTCCAAAAAGTATTACAAATGGAACTTTCTAAATTAGGATACAAATCAGAATATAAAAAATCACAGATATTAGAAGATATAATAGAAAATGCGATAAATAAAAGTGAGATAGCCTATGATATAAATGGTAAAAAATATTCTTATTCAAAGATGTTAGATATTTATGAACAAGAATTTATTTTTTATGGTGTAAAAAAAATTTATGAAAATATATTTAAAAAAGAATTTGGTATAGATATTTTTTCAAGTGTTTTAAAACATAATGCTTATGAAAATTTATTAGAATTTTTAGATGTAGATGAAGATTTTATAAAGGAAAAAATAATAAATATATTATTTAGGGATAAGGAAGTAAAGAAAGAAATAAAAGAAAAATATGAAAATGAAAAAAATAATTTTACATTAGAAGAATATGCGTATATAATACTTGAAAGCGTTTATGAAGATATAAAAGAAGATGTATATGCCTTGGTTTGTAAAATATTCAAAAATGAAGTAGCAGTTCCTGATTTTAATATGTCATTCATTGGATTTAATTCACTAGAAAAAGGAAATTTAAATTTAGAAGATTTAAATAGAGTATTTTTTAATAAGATAATTAAAAGATTAGCAAAGAGTACAAATATATTAACAGATATGGATTTTAATAATAAAGTAGAAGTTCTTTTAGCATTTTTAATATTATTAAAAGAAAAATCATCCTATGATTTTTGTAGCTCATTATTTTTTGATGAATTAGAAATAGCATTAAAAATGTATAATGGGGGGAGTTTTAATTTAGATAAATATTATCAAAAGGAGAGTTTAACAAGTCAAGTTGATAAAAAATTAAAAAAAGAAATGCTAAGGTTTGTAAAAGAAAATAGAAAATTGATATTGGATAAAAATAGAGAAATATCTACCTTAAAAGGAAGAATAACTTATAGGGAGAAATTCAAAAATAAACTGAACACATATCTAAAGGAAATATTATTTGATATAGATTTTAGTAAGATATATGATTTTGAAAAAGAAGAATTTAATGATATAAGTATTTTTTATGAACTTTAATATAATTAATTATTAAAGATGAAATTAAAAACAGGGTTGTTGTACTAAGAAAAAGTCCAAAAACATATTGTGTTTGCTTTTAATTTATAACACAGTATATTGAGATGGGATTTCTTAGTGAGACAGCCCTATTTTATTATTATTATTATTTAATTGAAAAAGGAACAAAAATATCTTTACTTAGATTTTCTTGATCTATTGATTTTAGATTTTTGTCAATTAACATATAATACATTTTACCATTTTGATAAGATGTATTATTTAATCTTATTTCAATTGTATTTTCTTTGGTAGCAGATATATTTATTGTTGTATCTAATTTATTATCATCAAAGTCATAAATAGCTATTATATTTTCTAAATTGTCAATATCTAGATTTTTGTTAAATGTAATTTGCCATATTTTGTTCTCGTCTTTAGAAGCAAGTGTAGACCATTTAGATATATTATTTAGATTTTTAACATTAATATCAATAACTACTTCCTTAAATCCATCTAAAGATAAAGCATGTATTTTAGTTTGTCCAATAGAATTAGCTTTGATTTTTCCATTTGGATCAACTTTCGCAATATTTGAATCATCGCTATAATATAATAATGTTTTTATTTGTGCATCGTTAGGTAGAATATTGGCATCTAGTTCAAATTCTTCACCAAGATCTAAAAATAATGAATTTTGCTCACATGTAATATCTTCTACATGTTTGCCAGATATACCACTACTTTTTCCAAATACAACAAAACTATCATTTGGAGGATATACACATACTGTTTGAGGGTCTTCTGATTCCATAGCTTTTTTCATAACATTGTTGTAGGTAAATTCATACAACTCTTCAAGTGAAACAGCATCATCATTATTTAAATCGGCAGGATAATTATATTCATAAAAACCACTACCTTCAGTTAAATGTCTTGTAAATAATCCATAATACCACATACCATTTTCAAGTGGTTTATGGTTAGAATATTCATAAGATAATTCAGTCTTTGATGCAGCTGTTATAACCTTATAAGGATAATCTCTAAAATCAACTAAAGAACCTATTTGTGAAGGTGTTTCTTTAAAGGCTTTTAGAAAACCTACTGAAAAATTATCATTAGAATCATTCATATCTCTTGAAACAAAACCTCCAGATTCACAAGCATCAATTATAATTACTTTTTTACCTTTTATTTTATCAAGATAAGATTTTAATTCTGATGCATACAGAGGTTCGTCAACAAGTTCAAGAGCAGATTCTTCTGATTGAGAATTATAAGAACCATGACCAGAATAATATATATAAGAAACATCATTATCAGTAGCATCATTAAAATTTTCAGATATAAGATTTTCTACTTCATCGACACCTATATTTTCGGCCGTATTTATGGTTTCAAATCCATAATCATCATTGAAGCTATTGTTTAAAGTTTTTCTCATAGCATAAGCATCATACTTTGGTCCATCCAAATCTTTATTTTTTGGATAATCATAATTAGCTATTATAAGCGTGCGTCTTCTTGGAATATTAGTGTTTATAGAGATATATACATCTACAGTTTTTTCAATTCCTAAAGAAGGACTTTTACCTGTTATGCTAACTTTTCCTGGTGCTAACAATTGAAATTTACCATCTTCTATATTTAATATGCCTGTATTGGATGACGAATACTCAATATCAGAAACAACTGAATTAGAAGGTGTAAATAATATTGTAGGTTCAAATTCATCATTAATATCTAATTTGTAATTTTGTTTTTCAAAATCAAAGTCAGTAGGTTTAGTTTCTGTACTTACATAAACTACAAATTCATCTTTGCAAATACCTGGTGTACAATATCCCTTTACTTTTGTAGAACCAGTTTTTAGTGGGATTATTTTATTATTTATAATTTCTATTATTGAGGGATCTTCTACTATATATTCAATTTCATGATAGGTATCATTAGATGGTTTTAGCTCATAATTTATTATATGACTATCATTTAAATTAATATATATTTCATCTTCGAAGTCTATATCTGTAATTTCAGTCATTTCTTCAAATTCACATATTATTTTATAATTTAGTTCAGTTGTAAAATCTGTACTCAAAACAAGAGGATATAATTCTTCAAGCTTTTCAATATTATATTCGATATATCTTATTTGTCCTAAATTAGAATTTACAATAGAAGATTGATTCAATGACTCTTTTTTGTAATTTTGTAATAATAAATTAACTTCATTGACATTATCACAGATAAGATATAGTTTTAATTTTCCATAAGATTGAATGTTTACTGTACTGTAATCCATATCTTCTTTCGTTATAATTCCTTCAATACCAGAATCGAAAGAAAGTTCATCTGCTAAAATTGGATCATAATTTAATTCTCCTCTATCTTCTTTGGTTAATGGATAACCATCAAAATTCAAATCTAAATAATTCAAACTTCTTGAAGCTTTGTCTTCTGTTATGCTATTTAGATTTTGTAAATATATTTCATGTATTTCTTCTTCACTAAGTTGCAAATCTTCTTTAGCAAAACTATTACTAAATCCTAAACAAAATATTAAGATAAATATAAAGCTATTTGTTATTTTTTTCATTTCCCCACCATCCTTTTTATTTAATCAAATACTCATTATTAAGCTCAAACTATCAAACTTAAAATGAGTTAAAATCTCTATAACAGTATATCAAAAAAAATAATTAACTACTATGTATTAATTTGAATCAAATTAAATTTATGGTAAAAAATAAATTTAGAAATAAGAATTGATTAGAAATTAAAAATTTTAAAGTTGTAAAATATGCATTTGGAGTAAAGATATTTAATCAAAAAATGCTTTAAAGTGCTAAAATATGCTTTCTGTTTAAAAACTATTGTACTTTTACTTTATTATGATAAACTTGGAAGAGAATTCTTTAAGTGATATTTTATTCACATAAAAGTGCCTAATATATCTATTTAAGGATGAAAAATAATAAAAAGGGAGATAGAAAATGAAAAAAGTAAGAGTGATTAAAAAATTATTAAGTTTTTTAGTGATTTTTCTTATGGTTTCTCAAAATGTAGTATATGCATATGAGTTAGCAGAAAAAAACACAAATAATAATTTTGAGGATGAAATTAATTTTGAAAATATTGATTTAGATTCTTTAAAAGATTTGAATATTGAATTCCCAGAATTAGAAGATTATATTGATATAGAATCTGGAAATTCAGATTTAGATAAGGGAATTATAATTGATTTATTAAGAAAGACAAGATCGTTACAAGATTTAGAAGGTACAATATCTTATGAACTTGAAGATGAAGATATAGAAATTAATGATATTGATGAAAATAGTGTAGATTTAGAATTTGAAGAAGATATAGAAGCTATAGATATTAAAAATTCTAAAAGAGAGTTAGATGGAAATGAAAATAAAATTTTACCTTTTCAGTTTGTTTCTACTGTTTTGGATGAATCTATAAAAACATATTTAGAAATTTTTGATTGTGAAAATTCTTCAATTGAATTAAAAATATTAGATAATGAAAATGAAATTTATAATAATCTTATTTCAGAAAATGTAGATTTAACATTTTTAGAGAAAAATAAATTATATCAATTTATTTTAACTGTTTCTTATAAAAAAGATGTAATTGCTGAAATTGGAGATTATGGAACTTTAGAAGATGAAGCTAATATATTTGATATATATATGGGAGACTATATTCAATTAGTAAATAAAAATGGTAATAGAATAAGTAATAAAATATCTAATGTTGCATACAATCAAAATATTTATAGTGATTCTGTTGAAAGAATTGTTTTTGATTTGACAAGGAAATTAGAACAAGAAGAAGTATTAGAGCAAGAAGAAGTAGTAGAACAAGAAGAAGTAGTAGAACAAGAAGAAGTAGCAGAACAAGAAGAAGTAGTAGAACTAGAAGAAGTAGTAGAACAAGAAGAAGTAGTAGAACAAGAAGAAGTATTAGAGCAAGAAGAAGTAGTAGAACAAGAAGAAGTAGTAGAACTAGAAGAAGTATTAGAGCAAGAAGAAGTAGTAGAAGAACAAGAAGAAGTAGTAGAGCAAGAAGAAGTATTAGAGCAAGAAGAAGTATTAGAGCAAGAAGAAGTAGTAGAACAAGAAGAAGTAGCAGAACAAGAAGAAGCAGTAGAACAAGAAGAAGTAGTAGAACAAGAAAAAGTAGTAGAGCAAGAAGAAGCAGTAGAACAAGAAGAAGTAGTAGAACAAGAAAAAGTAGTAGAGCAAGAAGAAGCAGTAGAACAAGAAGAAGTAGTAGAGCAAGAAGAAGCAGTAGAACAAGAAGAAGTAGTAGAGCAACAAGAAGCAGTAGAACAAGAAAAAGTAGTAGAGCAAGAAGAGGCAGTAGAACAAGAAGCGATTAGTAGAAATAATATTGATAGAAATCTTACTATAACTTATTATTTTAATGATGATGCAGAAAAAAAACAAGCAAAATCATTAAGAAATTCAAGAGGAAGACAAAAAAGAGTTACTAATTTTGAGATAGAACCAAATGATGATTTTGATGAAGCGAATATAATAAGATTGAATAGAGAAATTAAAGGATATATATCAGACAAAAGAGATGATGATTTTTTTGAAGTAAGATTTAATGATGATGGGTATGCAAATTTTTGGGTAGGGAATATGCCTAGAGGTGAAAAATATCAACTTACAGTATATGAAGATGATAATAAAACTGATGATATAGAGTGGCATTATATATATAATAAAAGTTCAGGAAAATATTTTGCTTTAGCGAGAGGCTATAAAGTTAGAAGAGGAGAAACTTATTATATTCATATTGAAGGAGATAGTAGAAATTATGATTCTGATGATACATATACATTAAAAACTAATTTATATGATGGTGTTACTACTATTACTGGTGATAAATATGAGGGTGGAACAAATTCAACTACTTATAGAGTTATTGATAAAAATGGAGATATAGATTCAGCAACTAAGAATTTATTTAATAATATGAGAATAGGTAGTAGAAAAACTATAAATGCAAATATTCATCATGAGCGTGAAGAAGATTATTATGAATTTAATTTGATGCAAGATGCAGGTGTTAAATTATCATTAGAAAATGTTCAAAATGGTTGTGATTATCGTTTTGCAATGTATGATAGTAGAAAAAACCAAGTTATGAACAGTGGAGGAGAAGAGTCTGCTGAAGGAATATTAAAGAAAGGTAAATATTATTTTAATGTTTATTCATCAGAAGGTCATAGCCAAGAGGAGTATGAATTTACTTGTAAAATTGTTGATAAATCAAAAATAGATGATCAAAATGAATTCAATGATGATAAAGACTATGCTACATTTTTGCCAGAAGGAAAAGAAATAAAAGGTTTGATAAAATATAAAGATAGTGATTATTTTAAATTTGAATTAAATAAAGATGCAAAAGTAAATATAAAATTAGATGATGTTGCTAGTGATTCTGATTATATCTTCAAAGTAAAGCAAAGGGTAGGAAGTCGTATAAGAACAATAGAAGAAGTTGATGGTGCTGGGGAAGGTAAAGATGAAGATTGTACCATAGATTTAAAAAGGGGATTATATTATATATGCATAGAGGGAGACAAAAGTCATGATTATAATGATGATGAGTATTATAAAATAAGTTATAATATAGAAGATGGATGTCAAATACCTATTGAATCTGGAATAAAATTAAATATAAAATATACAGATAAAGACAATGATAATCAAGTAGCGACTATGTACTTTATAAATATGGACATAGATGCAAAAAGTAAAACGATTAATTATACAAATAATAGTATACTATTATTACTAAATGATGATGATATTATAGCAAAATTTATGAATAAGTCTGGAAATTTTATTAATAAAGTCATAGATTCAAAATATGTAAAATGGTTAATTTCTTTCGTAGAAAATAATTTAAAAAGAAATTCCAGAGGTGACAATAATTGGAATGTATATACTTTAAATAGTACTGCGATTGAAGAAGCTATGCAAACTGCAATTTCAAAGCATCAAAGAAAGTTATTTGTAGATAGTTTAAATATGGATAGTGAATTTTATGAACAGTATGAGGATGATATTTCTAAAGGTGTTGTACAAGCTTGTATAGATGTGAATTTGTGGAGATTAGTAGTTTTAGGCGATTTATGGGAAGCTTGTTTTGATAATAGTTATGATGATAATTCATATGCATATTATGTAGGGAAGATAGGCGCAAAGATATTAATGTTATCCTTAGCTAGAAAACAAGAAATGTATAAGACTCCACTTATGAAATTTTTAGAATGTGATATGTACAGAATGGAGTGCTATATATATGCTGTAGAATTTACTAGAGAGGAATATCTAAATGAACTTTGGACTGAAATAGAAAGTGAATGGCCAAAGAAGGAAGAAAAAAGAAAATCTAGAAATAGCGTAGCATTAGGTTTAAGTGAAGTTGGAGGACTTGTATCAATTGCCTTTAGTGCTGAAATTGCAGCAAAAACTGCTATTGGAATTGCTATTGCAAAAAAATTTCAAAGAGATTGTATATATGAGTTAGGAGTAGGCTCACATTTAACAATAAAAAAAGATATTAAAAAGGTTAAAGAGAAAAAAGAAAATAATAAAAAAATAGGGGATGTTGATTATGAAATAAGTGAAAAGGTTTGGAAAGACGTTAAGAAAAAAGGAATAAAAGGTCTTCGTGAAAAAATTGAAAAAACAGCTGAAAAAGGTTTAGTTGGAGATAAAGGAGAACAAGGAATAAAGAAACTGAATAAGAAAGATGTTAATGGTAAAGATTACGATTATGAGATAAAAATAGATGGCAGAGTTAATAATTCTAAAGTAGGTGATATTCGAATTTATGGAAATAAAAATTCTAAAGGTGTTATTGTATTTGATAAATTTTGGAAACATTAATTTTGAAAGGAGAAATTATGTTTAATACGGAAATAAAAAAGATAATTGAAAAATACAATTTATTTGAAGAAGCAGTAGAGAGTTGCTATTATAATTTTGATAGTTATAGAGAAAGATATCCAGATGATATAAAAGAGGTTACAAAAAACTATAATCCAGATAAATTTGATGTAAGTATAAATAGTATTGCATTAAAATGTTGTGAAAGTCCAAAATATGATCATGTAAATATTATAATAGAAATGTATATGTTTTACAAGGATGTGCATATAGGCGTATATGATATAGAATTTGGATTAGATGGAATAGTTGAAGATGATATTATAGATTTTTTCTAATGAAAAGGAGTGAGTAATATATTAGTTGAAAAAATGAAAGAATTAATAAATAGATATAATTTAGAAGAAAGAGCTATGAATAGGTTTTGTGAAATATTTGGAGAATATATAAAAAATTATAAAGAAAATGATCCTAAGTACCCTGTTTTTATGGAAGAGATTGTAGAAGAATTTGACTGGAATCTAGTTGAGTCATGGGTTCGTTATGCAAGTGTAAAATGTTTTGGTAGTCCAGATTTTGATGATATGAATATAATTATAGATATAGATATAGGTTATGATGAATTTTGTATGGGTAGATATAGTATGTATTTTGATTTAAATGGAGAATTTATAAAAGAAAATTTAGAAATAAGATAATAATAGGATATTTTAGCAGTATGAAAATAAGTGATTATTTTTATACTGCTATTTTTTAATTGAATTGAATAAGACCATATTAGAGAGTTGTTTATTATAAAAAAGATATAATTGCTGAAATTGGAAATTATGGAGCTTTAGAAGGTGAAGCTAATATATTTAATATTATTTTTCATAATGAAAAAGAATATGAGGAAGTATTTAAAAAGAGGATTGAAAAATTGTTATTTGATAACGAATATGATATAATTTAGAAAAAGAAAAATTTTAGGTTTAAGACAGTATGAAGATAAGTGAAATTATTTTTGTGTTGTTTTTTTATTTTTTTGGTTATAAAATTTGTAAATTATTATGAGTTGTGATGACGATTAAAAATTAAGAAAGTAAGGAGAATTTATGTTTAATACGGAAATAAAAAAGATAATTGAAAAATACAATTTATTTGAAAAAGCAGTAGAGAGTTGCTATAAAAATTTCAACTACTATAAAGAAGAATATCCAGATGATATAAAAGAGGTTACAAAAAACTATAATCCAGATAAATTTGATGTAAGTATAAATAGTATTGCATTAAAATGTTGTGAAAGTCCAAAATATAATCATGTAAATATTATAATAGAAATGTATATGTTTTATAAGGATATACATATAGGCGTATATGATATAGAATTTAGATTAGATGGAATAGTTGAAGATGATATTATAGATTTTTTCTAATGAAAAGGAGTGAGAAGTATATTAGTTGAAAAAATGAAAGAATTAATAAATAGATATAATTTAGAAGAGAGAACTATGAATAGGTTTTACAAAGTATTTGAAGAATATATAAAAAATTATAAAGAAAATGATCCTAAGTACCCTATTTTTATGGAAGATATTGTAGAAGAATTTGACTGGGATCAACTCTATCCATGGGTTCGTTATGCAAGTGTAAAATGTTTTGGTAGTCCAGATTTTGATGATATGAATATAATTTTAGATATAGATATGGAGTATGATGAATTTCCAATGGGTAGATATAGTATGTATTTTGATTTAAATGGAGAATTTATAAAAGAAAATTTAGAAATAAGATAATAATAGGATATTTTAGCAGTATGAAAATAAGTGATTTTTGTATGAAAAGTTATATTGTAAAATACTCAACAAAGTATATTAAGGAGTTAACAAAATGAAGCGTGATATAATTTTTAACTTGGAAGAACCATTTATACATTTAACATTTAAGAATTGGTATGAGTTAAAAGAGGATCTACAAAATAATAACAAATTATTTTTAATAACAATAGATGGAAACGAATGCTTAGAAAGTGAAGGTCTTTTATTAGAATTTTGCAAAGTATTTAAATTTCCAGATTATTTTGGTCATAATTGGGAAGCTCTTGAAGATTGTATAAATGATTTAGATTGGTTACCTAGTGATAATTATACAATCTTAATAAAAGATGCTCATAATATTTTGAAATATGAATATGATAACTTTAAAGTTCTAATAAGAATATTAAAAACAGCATCAAAAGAATGGGTTGAAGGTATATCTTATAGTGACTATCCCAAAGAAAAAACACCATTTCATATTATTTTTCATAATGAAAAAGAATATGAGGAAGTATTTAAAAAGATGATTGAAAAATTGTTACTTGATAACGAATATGATATAATTTAGAAAAAGAAAAATTTTAGGTTTAAGACAGTATAAAGATAAGTGAAATTATTTTTATACTGTTTTTTTATTTTTTTGGGCTACAAAATTTGTAAATTATTATAAGTTGTGATGAAGAT
Source organism: Peptostreptococcaceae bacterium AGR-M142 (assembly GCA_045345765.1). Classification (GTDB taxonomy): domain Bacteria; phylum Bacillota; class Clostridia; order Peptostreptococcales; family Peptostreptococcaceae; genus JAOARY01. The sequence continues at coordinate 451,097 of CP148265.1, read as the reverse complement.
TAAAAATTAAGAAAGTAAGGAGAATTTATGTTTAATACGGAAATAAAAAAGATAATTGAAAAATACAATTTATTTGAAGAAGCAGTAGAGAGTTGCTATTATAATTTTGATAGTTATAGAGAAGAATATCCAGATGATATAAAAGAGGTTACAAAAAACTATAATCCAGATAAATTTGATGTAAATATAAATAGTATTGCATTAAAATGTTGGGAAAGTCCAGAATATGAGCATGTAAATATTATAATAGAAATGTATATGTTTTATAAGGATGTGCATATAGGCGTATATGATATAGAATTTGGTTTAGATGGAGTAGTCGAAGATGATATTATAGATTTTTTCTAATGAAAAGGAGTGAGTAATATATTAGTTAAAAAAATGAAAGAATTAATAAATAGATATAATTTAGAAGAAAGAGCTATGAATAGATTGTACAAGGTATTTGGAGAATATATAAAAAATTATAAAAAAAATGATCCTAAGTACCCTATTTTTATGGAAGAGATTGTAGAAGAATTTGACTGGAATCAACTTTATCCATGGATTCGTTATGCAAGTGTAAAATGTTTTGACAGTCTAGATTTTGATGAGATGAATATAATTATAGCTATATATATGGAGTATGATGAATTACCTATTGGTAAATATATTATGTATTTTGATTTAAATGGAGAATTTATAAAAGAAAATTTAGAAATAAGATAATAATAGGATATTTTAGCAGTATAAAAATAAAAAAACTCATTTTTATGCTACCTTTATTTTATTATTTATTCCTTCTATTGAACTGTTCGTAAATCTACTATTAAATTTAAAAAATAAGTTGAAATACATTTTAAAGCATTATATGATGAATATAGGCATCGATGTACTCTATTAAAAGGAATGGTTAAGTTATGAATGTTAGTATTGAAATGATACCGTCATATAAAATTGCTTATATAAGGAGAACAGGTTCTTACGGTTCTGAAAATATGCAAATAATGGAAGAGTTAAAAAGTTGGGCTAAAGAAAAAAATTTATTTAATAAAAATTCAATTATATTAGGAATAGCTCAAGATAACCCTCAATTTACAGAACCTAAAGATTGTCGTTATGATACATGCTTAGTTATTTCAGATGAAATTAAGATTGATAATAAGTATATTAATTTCGGAAAAACCATTAGTGGAAAATATTGTGTATTCAAAATAAATCATACGGTAGATGCTATGCAAAAAGCATGGACAACGATATTTTTAGAGTTATCAAAAAGAAATTATGAGCTTGATAAGAGAAGACCTATTATTGAACGCTATGAAGCACAGATGATAGATAATCATTATTGTGAAATTTGTGTACCAATATTATAAAAGAATATTAAAAATATGAACAGAAAACTCCAATGAATTAATCATTGGAGTTTTTTTATTGTTAAAAATTCTATAATTATAAAATAAATTATTTAAATTTATCAATTATTTAACAATTTTGAAATCAGATAAATCATCTTCCTTAAAATATCCAATAGCTAAAGGATTTTCATCTGGATTCTTATAAGGAGATTCCTTAGCAAACTTAGTTACTTGGAATTTTCCTTTATTTATTTGAAGCATAGTTCCAGGACCTCCAACACAGCCTCCAGGACAACCCATACCTTCTAATAAATATCCATCTCTCTTACCAGCCTTAGCGATCTTTAGCATCTTAATACATTCGCTTAAACCACTTGCTGAATCTATTTTTAAATCCATATCAGGATGATCTTTCTTAATTAATTGACTAACAGCATTAGCAACACCACCAGCGCTTGCAAACTCTCTTCCATAATAAGAAGATTGATTAATTTCTTCATTATTTTCAAGTTCTGATAGTTCAATATCCTTACCTATAAACATTCCCATAAGTTCTTCGTAAGTTATTACAAAGTCAACATATGGACTAAAATCTTCATTTAAGGCTTCTAGTTTTTTAGCAATACAAGGGCCTATAAAAACTATTTTTGAATTAGGATATTTCTTTTTTATTATTCTTGCAGTAACACCCATTGGTGTACTTGATGAAGAAATATAGTTTTGGAATTCAGGGAAATTTTTCTTTGCTGCCATAGCCCATGTTGGACAACAAGATGTTCCTAAAAATGGTTTGTCATTTGGAACATGTTCCATAAATTCTTTAGCTTCATCAATTGTTACAATATCAGCACCCAAACTAACTTCAAAAACATCATCAAAGCCTAATTGTTTTAGTCCTTCAAGTATTTGAGAAGGAGAAGCTAGTGGTCCAAATTGACCAACAAAAGAAGGTGCAATCATAGCGCATATTTTATTTTCTTTTTTCACTAAAGATTTTGATAGCTGGAAAATTTGAGATTTATCAGCTATTGCACCAAATGGACAATTAATCATACACATACCACAAGATACACATTTATCTTTATTTATCTTAGCTCTTCCAAGTTCGTCACTTTCTATAGCATTAACACCACAAACAGATGCACAAGGTCTATCGAATTGAACAATAGCACTATAAGGACAAGCTTGTTTACATTTTCCACATTTTATACATTTATTACTATCTATAAAAGCTCCATTATCTTTAAGTTCAATGGCATTTACTGGACATACTTTTTTACAAGGATGTGCAATGCATTTTCTACAGTTGTTAGTAACAAGATAAGTTTTTTCAGGACATGCATCACAAGCAAAAGGAATAACATTAACCAAAGGTGCGCTATAAGCTCTTTTGTCTATATTTACAAAATCTAAATCAGACTCCATTCCTCTATGTTCGTTTAATTTTCTAAGAGGAAGCCCTAAAGCTAATCTTAATCTTTCTGATACGATTGCTCTTTCTTTAAAAATAGAATCTCTAAACTTTGGTAATTCTCCAGGGATTATTTTAAATACTGATTTATTTAATTCTGTTTCCAAACTAAGATCTTCAAAAGCTAATCTAGCAAGTTCTGAAAAAACCTGTCTTCTTATTTTTGTTAGAGGCGTATAAATTCCTTTCATTCTCTCATCACATCCATCATCCTTTCCATAATAGTAGCGCTAGTAGCATTACATACTTTTTCTCCATTGATTATTACAACTGGAGCCAGATTTTTTTCTTTATTTTTGCAATCTTTTAGGCATTTAATTGTAGAAATATTTACATCGAAGTTTGGATTCTCTTCTTTTAAACTTTCTACAGAATCAAGTATATTCATCGCACCCATCATAGTACAACGACTGCCCACACAAATTTTGATATCAATTTTATTCATTTTATAAAACCTCCTAAAAATTATTTTTATTTTGATTAAAATTGGTAAAATTATTTTCAATTATTAAAAAATATATATTTTATTATCAATCGAAAACTATATAATAATATTTTACCATCGTTTGTGAATATATAATAAATAATTTTTAGCTTAAAATTCTAATAAATAGTTAATAATTAAACAATCTAATAAAATTACGGGAAAAGTGAATAAAAATATCAAAAATCAAATATAATATAACAAATTTTTTATAATTATGCAATCGATTTTAGCAAAAAAACTAAAAAAAAATTAAAAAATTAACAAACAAAACGTATTCCTGATTATTTTTAATTATAAGGTATCAGATTTATGATTAAAATGCAAGTTAAATTGCATTTAGTTTTATGAATGAATAAATTGATGCAAAAATACAAATTTATATTATTTAAAGAATAATATGGATTAGCTTTTATTAAGAAAATAGGTTTTAGAGTTAAAAATAAATAATTAAAAATTTTTAAAATAAATAATTTAAGGTATAAAGAATATAGATGGACTGGTATTAGATTTTATGTAATAAAATATATATTTTAGGGAGTGATTATTTTGAATGAAAAATATAGATTAATAACAAGAAGTGATTTTGATGGACTTGTTTGTGCCGTATTGTTAAAGGACCTTGATATGATTGATGATATAAAATTTGTACATCCAAAAGATATGCAAGATGGGCTTGTTGAAGTTAACAATAAAGATATAACAACAAATTTACCTTATGTTGATGGTGTTCATTTGGCGTTTGATCACCATTTTAGTGAGACTATAAGGGTAAAGGGGAAGAAAGATAATCATATAATAGATAAACATGCTCCTTCGGCTGCTAGAGTGTTATATGACTATTATGGAGGAAAAGATAAGTTCAAAAATATATCTTATGATATGATTGAAGCTGTGGATAAAGGTGATTCTGCTAATTTTAATAAAAATGAAGTATTAGAACCAAATGGATGGAATCTGCTTAATTTTTTAATGGATGCAAGAACAGGTCTAGGTCGTTTTAGAGAGTTTAGAATATCAAATTATAATTTGATGATGGATCTTATAGATTATTGCAAGGGTCACTCGATAGATGAAATATTAGAACTTGATGATGTTAAGGAAAGAGTTGAACTTTATAATAAATATAGTGAGAAATTTAAAGAACAGATAAAGAAAAATTCCAAAGTTGTAGATAATATATTAATAGTTAATTTAAAAGATGAAGAAACTATATATCCGGGAAATAGGTTCATAAAATATGCATTATTTGAAGAATGTAATATATCAATACAAGTAATTTGGGGTCTTAAAAAGCAAAATACAGTTTTTACTGTTGGGAAATCTATATTTAATAAGAGTAGTGATAAAAATATAGGAGAAATTCTATTAGAATATGGTGGCGGTGGCCATAAAAATGCTGGAACTTGCCAAGTATCTAATGATGAATGGGAAGAAAAATTACAAGAGATTATAGAAAAATTAAGAGATTAAAATTGATATATTAATTGAATTTAGTAATGATGATTTATTTTAAAATATATTATTAAAATATAATACAAAAAAAGGATTTCGATTGTAAGAATTGAAATCCTTTTTTTATATTTATTAAACAGCAGCTATAACAGAAACTTCTACTAATATTTCTTCTCTAGCCATCTTAGCTTCAACACATGCTCTTGCTGGTGCAAATCCTTCGTTAACCCAATTATCCCAGATTTCATTCATATCAGCAAAAAGACTCATATCTTTTATATAAATTGTTGCTGATAATATATTATCCTTGTTAGTTCCTAAATCACTAAGAATTTCATCTATTTTTTCTAAAGTAGTTTTAGTTTGTTCTTTAATATCATCTACGTATTCTTTGGCAACTTGTCCACATAAATATGCAGTATTGTTATGTATAACAGCTCTACTCATTCTTTTTTTCGTTTCATATCTTTTAATATCCATTTTAATTCTCCTTTAGATTTTATTCATTGTATACAAATACTAATTAGCCATTATATTATAACATTTTTAAGTCAAAATAAAAAATAAATATGAATTATGAATATAATCAAAATAAAAAATTGGAAATAGATAAAACTTTGAATATTATAAATTATCTAAAAAATTATATTTTTTTAATATTTATAAATACAATAATGCTAAAAGCTAGTATTTATAAATATGAATGAGAAACAATTACAATATTCTAAAAAAATAAATAATATAGAATTTTATAAATATAGAATTACGTATTGATTTTTTTTTATGTAAGAATATAATTTTATATAGAAAGATAATTATGATATTTTATAAACAAACTTTCCATTAAAGGAGGAAAAAGCATGTCAGACAATAATAAAAAATTAACACTCACATCCTTAATTCTAATGATATTCACATCTGTATTTGGATTTGGTAATGTACCAAGATCATTCTATCTTATGGGATATGGTGCAATAGTATGGTTCTTAGTTGCAGCAGTACTATTCTTTATACCTTATGCATTTATGATGGCTGAGTATGGTGCAGCTTTCAAAGATGAAAAAGGTGGAATTTATTCATGGATGGAAAAATCAGTAGGACCTAAATTTGCATTTATAGGAACTTTTATGTGGTATGCATCTTATGTTGTTTGGATGGTTAGTATCGTATCATCTATATGGATTACATTCTCAACTGCAATATTTGGTAAAGATTTAACTTCTACATGGTCATTATTTGGTCTTGGGTCTACTCAAACATTAGGGATATTAGGATGTATAATGATGACAGTTGTAACGATAGTAGGATCTAAAGGTCTTAAAAATATATCAAAGATAACATCTGTTGGAGGAACAGCTGTTGCTCTTTTAAATGTTGTATTCATAGTTGGTTCTTTTATAGTACTTATATTGAATAAAGGTCAGGTTGCAGAGCCTATAACTGCTGCTGGATTTACATTCTCACCAAACCCAGATTATCAATCATCTGTAGGAGCGATATCATTTATGGTATTTGCAATCTTTGGTTATGGGGGATTAGAAGCTGTTGGTGGTCTGGTTGATCAAACTGAAAATGCTGAAAAAACTTTCCCTAAAGGAATTGCTATTTCTGCTGTTATAATTTCAATTGGTTATGCATTTACAATATTCTTATGTGGATTCTTCTTAAATTGGAATACAATGCTTTCTGGTAAAGATGTTCATATGGGTAATATAACTTATGTTGCAGTACAACATTTAGGTTATGTTCTTGGAAGTAGTTTTGGGTTAAATGAGGCGATAAGCGTTCAAATGGGACTTTGGATGTCAAGATTCGTTGCGCTTTCTATGTTTATATCTCTAATAGGTGCATTCTTCACATTAACTTATTCACCACTTAAGCAATTAATAGAAGGAACACCAAAAGAAATTTGGGGTAAAAAGATTACAACATTAAAAGATGGTATGCCAGTTAATGCAATGTATATGCAATGTGCAATAGTTGTTTTAATGGTTCTTGGTATATCTATGGGTGGAGATAACGCATCAGCATTCTTTGCTAAGATTATACTTATGACTAATGTTGCTATGACAATACCTTATATGTTCTTAGCTAGTGCATTTATTAAATTTAAAAATAACAATAATATTCATAAACCTTTTGAAGTATATAAGAGTAAATCATTTAGTAAAATTGCAGCTATAGTAGTAACTTTAGTTGTTGGTGGAGCTAATTTATTTACAGTATTATCACCATGCCTTAAAGGTAGATATGTTGATGCTTTATGGATGGTTGGAGGACCAATATTCTTTACAATAGTAGCATTCTTATTATATGCTTCTTATGAAAATAAAACACTTAAAAATAAAAGAAAAGATATTGCTTAGTAATCTTAAGTAATATACTCTTAAAACAAGTTTAAAATAAGTTTGTTTTAAGAGTATTCTTATTATAAAAATAAAAAAGAGCATAAATGATTTTAAAAAATAAAATCATTTAATGCTCTTTTTATACTTTCTGCGTTTTTATTTGAAATAGAATTTAGATATTCCATTGTAGAATTTTCCTTGCATTTATCTAGGTCTTTTATAAAATCTTTTAATATATCTCTAGTTCTCATTCTGTGATTAAAAGTTTTATTGGTATCATACTTAAACTGTATATAATTAGGTATAAGTTTTTGTCCCTCATCATAATGGTTATTTAACGGCCATCTATAGGCATTTCTATAGATATCATATATATTAAAACTAAGGCTTGTTATATCTTCTAATGATAATTTATCTAAATTAATAATAGGATTATCCATAGATTTGTATTCTTCAAGATAGAGTCTATCTGAAAGTGCATTATAAGATTTGATTCCTTTTTTGCTATCTACAAAAAAATCATTTGTCCCTGAAAATATCCAAAGTGTTGAATTAATTGATTTTTCGTTTGCTTTATCAAATAAAGTTCTTATATTAAATAAGGCTTTATCTCTTAAATTTCTATTATGTGCAGATTTTATAGCTTCGATTTCATCAACTAAGATTATAAAACCACTAAATCCAAGTGTTTTAAATAATTCAGATAGGCTGTTTAAATATAATAATGCATTTTGATTTTTTATTTTTGACTTAAGTCCTAAAGTGTTATGAAGATAATCAATATACATATTTTCATGGTTTCCGGTTAAATAACTTATTGCTGTTGTTTTTATATCCATATTGTCTTTATTTTGATAATATTTATTTAATATCATTGAAAACAAAGGATTTATTTTTAGTAAATTATCTGTAACAATATCAATATTATCATTATTTAATTTATTTTCCAATATAGAATAAAGTCCCTTACCATAAATAGATTCAAGATTATTAACAACAAGATAATAAACATCTTCTATTTTTGAAAAAATTTCATTTCCATTTAAATCTATTTTAGCTACGACAAAATTCTTTTCAAGTCCAAGTTCTTTTACAATATTAAGTAAAAAAGTTTTTCCGCTTCCATATTCGCCTTTTAAAAATTTTACATAAGAATAGCTCTTATCATTTATCTTATTTAAAATTTTATTAAAATAAGCAATTTCACTTGTTCTACCAATACAAAGCTTTTTATAAAAAGAAATGGGCATAGACCCATGTCTAAAAGATTCTGCTATCTTGGCACAATCGCTTTGTTCAATGTCACTAAATTTATTCATTTTATTCACCTCTTAATTTTATAAAAACTTTGTTAAATATATTCCCATCGTAATTCTTTATTGGTACAAAATCAATACTATCCCTACCATCTTCGAATTCAAAGTCCATATAAGAGCAAAGTTCAGTAAATAGATTAGAGATTCTTTCATAAGATAAATCATAATTTGCTATATATAAATTAGAAGCAAGATGAGATATAAATACTTTTATTTTAATACTGTTACTGTCTTTGTAGATAAATTTAATACTGTTTAAAGTATTTTTGCTAAAATCTATGAAATCTTGACTTGTTATTCTTTGTCGTATATCCATACTTTTATTTGAGGATATATCTTTTAATATACTGTCTTCTTTTTTGCTTCCTTTTTTGACTAAAGAAATAATATCTTTTTTGTAATCTGCGATTTCTTTTAGATCATCTTTAAGTGAGGCTATTTGAGTTAATACATTTAGCAAATTACTATCAATATTTAGATTAGTTGGTTTTGTTGAAGTATTAGTTTTTGTAGTTGAAGATTGTTCTATTACTGTTGACTTAGTTTTATTAATTTTACTAGATGATTTTCCTTTTTTACTGATTGCAAAATACAAGTCTTCATTAAAACCATCTTTAGTCAATGAATACAAGTGATTTAGATAATCTTTATCTGCATCTATTTTTGCAATACGATATATTTTAGAAGGTTTAATATTATTAGCTTTTAATATATCTTTCATAGGATTTGTTAGTGCTTTTTCGTATTTTTCATAATTATTTTTTTCCATTATTTTTTTGAAATTATTTAAGGTAGTACCCAAATTCTTACATGCTTTTGTTGGAGTACAATTTTCTTTAATTAATATATAATTTACTAGATTTATTTTTTTTATATCATCTAAGACTAAATAATTTGCATTTTGATAAAAATTAGAATCCATATTTATAATCTCATAGTCATGTATAATAATAAAACTATTATTATTATTATTATTATTATTATTATTATTATTATTATTATTATTGCTAGCTTCAGAAGCTTTTTCTTTATTAATATTTAATAAAGTTTTTTCTTCTATTTTTGAATTTGTATTGATATCTTTATCTTGAGTTTTTATCTTTGTATCTATATTTTTTTTATTTATATCTTGAGTTTGATTTAATACTTCTTTAGAATCGTCATTAGAGACTGTTTGTTTTTTTAAGTTGCTATTAGAAAGAGCCTTTTGTTTTTTTCTTTTTATTTCTTCAATCATACGCTCTACATTTTTGCTATAAGCCATGTTAAATCTCCTCTTCTATAGTTTTTACAACTTCGATAAACATCTTCTCTGATTCTTTATCATATTCAAATACTGATTGTCCGTTTTTACCAGCTTCAGTTATTTTAACTCTTCTATAAATAGGTGAAGTTATTTTTATACTGTCTTCATGTGTCATTTTTAAGATATCCAAATTTTCTTTAGCATCATTATTTCTTTTATCCATCATATTTGGAATTATCATTTTTATCTTATCCCCATCTAGTCTCAAGTCAGATAGATAGTCATACATATTACCTGTAGCTCTAACGCTGGCAGCCTCAACTTGAACTGGCATTATTATACTATCAACATAACAAAGAATAGCATCGTTTATTTTTGTTCTTTGAGGACCAGAATCAAAAAATACATAATCATAATCCATATTATTTAAATCTTTTAAAACTTCATGTAAAAGCAAATCTATTCTAGCTTCTCTATTAAATTCTGCTTCTATTTGTGAGATATTTGAGTTTGGAATTAAATCTAAATTATGTCTAGCTTTCTTTATGCATTCATGTAATTTTGCAGGATATCTTTTATCAATTAGATGAAAGAATGTTTTATTATTATCTTCACTATCTTCACTAGAGTATCCTAAGAATAAAGAACTATCATTTTGACCATCCAAATCAATTAAAAGTATTTTTTTATTTCTTAAAGAAAGTCCATGTGCAATATTATAAGTTAAAGTGGATTTACCTACTCCACCCTTTTGATTCATTATAGCTATTTTTTTCAAAGTAAAAACCTCCCTTTGTAATATGATGTTATTATAATTATAAGTATTTTTTATAAATATTCATAGTTTTATATGTAAAATCAAAATAAAAAAAATTTTAATAATATTTATAAAATAAGGTATATATTTAAGAATAAGTGTTAGGATTAGTTGTTATGTTAAGATATTGTTTTATAAATTAAAAGTAAACATAGTATATAGTTGTAATTTAAATTGACGTAGTAGCTACATAATATAATATGACTATTCATATTATTCCCTTTAAAATAAATAATTATCAGCTAGGATGTGATCATGTGGATAAAATAATTATTAAAAACAATGAAGAATATAAGATATTAAATAAAAAAGAATTTGAAAAAGAAAAAATTTTAAAATTAGAGTGTAAAAATATATTAGAAGAAATTTTTAAAGAGGATTTAGTTTTTTTGGGTGAAGAATTTAAATTATATTCAGATGATAAAATATACAAATTAGATCTTTGTTATATAAACAAAAAAGCTGAAATTTTGATAGTAGAAACGAAATTATTAAAAGATACAAGAACTATAAGAGAAAATATAGGACAGATATTTGAATATACAACTCTTATAAAATCAAATATAGAAAATATAATAGATTTTATTGATGAAGATATAGATATAAGAAATAATATAGAAAAGAAGTTCAAAATAGATATAAATAATTACAAGGAATATCTAAAGGAAAATTTAGAATTAAAAAGAATAAAAGTATTATATGTTACGGATTATTTTAACAATGAATTGCAGATGAAATTAAATGCAGTAAACGAAGAATTAAAAAATATTATAATTGATTTTATGGAAATTAAAAATTATATAGATAATCAAAATTTAGTTGAAGAGGTTTATAAAATTAGATATATAGAGGGTAAAAAAGATAAAATTAAGAACCTTAAGATGACAAAAAAAGAATTTTTTGATGAATCAAGTATTAAATTAGACGAAGATGAAAGTTTTTATATGAAACTGATTTTGAAGCTTATAAAAAAGAGCAAACATGACCAAAAACTTATAAAAAGAAGATTGAATAGCAAAATACAAGTATATGATAAAAAATATAATAATAAAATACTAACCATTGATTCAGAAGGTTTTGTAAGTATATTTTTATATGATCAAAATAAAAAACAAAATCTAAAAAATAAAATAAATGATATAAAAGGACTTATATATCCAAAAGATAAAAATCAATTAGATTTTTGGTTAAAGACTTTAAGTAAAGAAGATAATAAAAAATTTGAAACATTAATAAAGGTGATATTAAATATACATTAGAAAAAATATATACCTCAATTTAGTTAACTTAAACTTAAAAGATGTTGACAAAGAAAAAAATATTTATTAAAATAATGTTAACTAATAAAAAAAATAAGTTAACAAGAGGTGTTTTTATGAATAATATTAGTTCGAAAAATTTAGTTAGAGCATCTATGTTTACAGCAATCTTAGTTGTTATGAGTTATATATCTATTCCACTACCATTTTCACCAGTACCTATAACGGGACAAGGTATAGGAGTAATGTTAACAGGTCTTATATTAGATCCTGTATCTGCATTTTTAGCATTTTTTACGTATTTATTACTTGGTGCAATTGGGCTTCCTGTTTTTGCAGGTGGAAGTGCAGGACTTTCTGTAATAGTTGGACCAACAGGAGGATATTTATTAGGATATCTAATAGGAACAACATTATTATCAATGCTAAAAGGAAAGTTAAAAATATCAATATCGCTTTATATTAAGACTTTTTTATTTGGAGCTGGAATTGTTTATTTAATAGGTTTTTATTGGCTTTCGAAAGTTACGGGCATGGAGCTTTCTAAAGCATTTATGGTAGGCGTAGTGCCTTATATAATTGGCGATATAGTAAAAACTATAATATCTGTACCACTTGCTGTAACTATATATAATAGATTAAAAATAAGTATATTAGATTTTGTAAATTAACAAATAAATTTAATATTTTATAAAGTGTAATTTTAGCCAAATTATATCAAAAAATGAGATTCGTATTATAGCGAATCTCATTTTTTATTTATAAAATAATAAATTTATATATGTTTTTTTAATTGTTTAAATATATGAATATGTTTAGGATATAATAGTAGTAATAATATATAAGGGAGTATTAAAAATGTTTAAGCCTATAAAAAATAAAAAAGTATATCAACAAGTTATAGAACAAATACAATATATGATTTTAAAAGGAGAATTAAAAAAAGGGGATAAGCTTCCATCTGAAAGGACTTTGGTAGAACAATTAAAAGTGAGTAGGGCCTCTATAAGGGAAGCTTTAAGGGGATTAGAGATTATTGGACTTGTAGAAAGTAGACAAGGAGAAGGTAATTTTATAAGAGGTAATCTAAAAGATACATTATTTGAGCCTTTATCAATTATGTTTATGCTAAACAATGGGAAAGCAAGTGATATATTAGAAATAAGGATGAGTATAGAAATAGAGGCTGTAAAATTAGCTAGCAAAAGAGCTACAAGAGATGATTTAGAAGAATTAAAAAAATATATTGATGAATTAAAGAATTCAAAAGATGAATTAGAAAGTTCAAAAATAGATAAAAAATTGCATTATAAAATAGCCAAGATATCAAATAATTATCTTATGATAACTTTATTAGATACGATAGAATCACTAATGGATTCATTTATCAAAGATTCAAGAAAGTTAATCTTGAAAGAAGAAAAGAACAAACCTTTGTTAATAAAACAACATGAAGATATAGTTGATGCGATTATAGAGTCAGATGAAAAAAAAGCTATTAAAGCAATGAAAGAACATTTAGAGTCTATAAATAGTGCTATGGAAGAACTATCATACTAAAACATATGATAGTTTTTTTTTGTTAAATAAAAAATTAATATTGAAATATTCAGAAAAATAAATTAATATAAAGACATACTGGTCATACCACTTTTGAAGGTGGTGGAAATATGAATGAATATTTTTTATTTTGTTTTGCTATAGTTCCTATAATATTTTTAATAATTTCATTAGGAACATTAAAAGTACCAGCACATAAAGCATGTAGTACTACACTTTTAATAACATTTTTATTATCAATATTTTTATTTAAAATGAATATGTTAGATGCATTAACAGCAGTGTTAGAAGGGAGTTTGATTGCTTTATGGCCAATAATGATAGTTATAATAGCAGCAATATTTACTTATAATTTATCATTAGAAACAAAGAGTATGGACAAGATAAAGATGATGCTTTCTAGTATTACATCAGACCAAAGAATACAAGTATTAATCTTAGCTTGGGGGTTTGGTGGGTTTTTAGAAGCTGTTGCAGGGTATGGAACTGCTGTGGCAATACCTGCAAGTATATTAGCATCATTAGGATTTAATCCTTTATTCGCAGCTGTTATATGTCTTATTGCTAATACTGTACCAACAGCATTTGGTGCAGTTGGAATACCTGTAATAACTTTAGCTCAAATTTTAGACTTAAATATTTTTGATTTAAGTTATGCAGTTTCAATTCAATTAGTATTATTTATAATAATAGTTCCTTTTACATTAGTTATAATGACAAAACAAAGCATAAAGGGTTTAAAAGGAGTATTTTTTATAACTTTAATGTCTGGTATTTCTTTTGCAGTACCACAAGTATTAGTTGCAAAATATTTAGGAGCTCAACTTCCTGCACTTATCGGTAGTATATGTAGTATGGCTACAACTATAACTTTGGCAAAGGTTTTCCATAATAAAAATGAGTCTGAAACTAACTTAAAAAATTATAACAGCAAAACTTTGGGAGTAAGGAATGAAAGTGTAGCTTATAAAGGTGAAGTTGTAAATCTTAGTTTCAAAGATTGTATTTTAGCATGGTTACCTTATATACTTATTTTTATATTTATAATAGGATCAAGCCCTTTATTTAAACCAGTAAATGAATTTTTATCTCATTTTAAAACAAGCATACAAATATATACTGGTATTGGAGCAAAAGAAATATCATTTAAATGGATATCAACTCCAGGTTCTCTTATAATAATTGCAACTTTTATAGGTGGGTTGATACAAGGTGCAAAATTAAATCAAATAATAAAGGTGTTTATATCAACTATAAAACAATTATCAAAATCAATAATAACAGTAGTATCAATAGTATCTATGGCAAAATTGATGGGTTATAGTGGGATGGTTACATCAATAGCATTAATATTAGTCAAAGTTACAGGAAGTTATTTTCCTATAATTTCACCAATGATAGGAGCGCTTGGAACATTCTTAACAGGTAGTGATACATCTTCAAATATTTTATTTGGTTCATTACAATATGAAGTGGCAAATTCAATAAATATAAACCCCTATTGGTTGGCTGCGGCAAATACATCTGGTGCGACTGCTGGGAAAATGATTTCACCTCAGAGTATAGCTGTAGCAACTTCAGCAACAGGATTAATTGGTTTTGAAGGCAAAATATTTAATAGAACAATACAGTTTTGTATAATATATGTTTTATTTTTAGGTTTTTTAGTTTTCGTAGGTTCAAATTTTATAAACTTTGTTTTGTAAAAAATGGTATGAATATTTTTTTGATTTAACTGGTATGACCAATTAGAGAAATATTTAATTCGAAGGAGGAATTAATTTGAATATAGCTGTATGTATAAAACAAGTTCCAGGAACAACAAATGTTGAAGTTGATAGTGTTACAGGTGTTCTAAAAAGAGATGGTATAGATTCTAAGATGAATCCATATGATTTATATGCCTTAGAAAGCGCAATTAGAATAAAGGAAGAGAATAATGCAACTATAAATGCAATAACTATGGGTCCACCTCAAGCTAAAGAGATATTAAAAGAAGCTTATATGATGGGGGCAGATGAAGCCATACTTATTAGTGATAGAAAATTTGCAGGAGCGGATGTTTTAGCAACTGCTTATACTTTAGCTCAAGGAATAAAAAAAATAAATGAGGTTGATTTAATAATTTGTGGGAAGATGACTACTGATGGAGATACTGCTCAAGTAGGGCCTGAAATGGCGGAATTTTTAGATATCCCTCATATTGCAAATGTAACAAGAATAATTGAGATAAATGAAAAAGATATGATTGTTGAAATGGATATGCCAGATACTTTAGAAATTGCAAGAATTAAATATCCATGTCTTATAACTGTAGAAAAAGGAATTTTTCAGCCGAGATTACCTTCTTTTAAACTAAAGATAGAAACTAAAGATAAGATTATAAAGGAATATGGACTTAAAGATTTTTCAGATCAAGATGAAAATAATTATGGTCTTAATGGTTCACCAACTCAAGTTAAAAGAATTTTTCCACCAGAATCAAATAATAAAAATGAAGTATTTGATGGTGATGATGATTCTTTGGCAGAACAATTATATGATAAATTAGCTGAACTTAAGTTTTTATAGGAGGGATTAGAATGGCTAAAATTGTAATTAATCAAGAAAAAATAAATGATATAAATTCTGTAATCAAACTATGTCCTTTTGGTGCGATAGAAGAAAATGGTAATACAGTAGAAATAAATGCTGCATGTAAGATGTGTAAGATATGTGTCAAAAAAGGACCTAGTGGTGCCTTTGAATTTGTAGAAGATAAGATAATTAAAATAGATAAAGAAAATTGGAATGGAATATGTGTATATGTAGATCATGTTAATTCAGATATACATCCAGTTACATTTGAATTGATTGGAAAAGCTTTAGAAATGGCTAAGAAAATAAATCAAAAGGTATATGCTTTATTTATGGGTGAAAATATAAAGAATAAAGCAAATGAAATTTTGGAATATGGTGTAGATGAAGTTTATATTTATGATGATAAGGACTTAAAGCATTTTAGAATAGAGCCTTATACAAAGGTCTTTGAAGATTTTATCAAAAATAAAAAACCAGGAACTATATTAGTAGGTGGAACTACTATAGGTCGTTCTTTAGCTCCTAGAGTTGCTGCAAGATTTAAAACAGGACTTACTGCGGATTGTACGATATTGGATATGCAAGAAAATACAGATTTAGATCAAATAAGACCTGCTTTTGGTGGAAATATAATGGCTCATATTCATACTCCAAATCATAGACCACAATTTGCAACAGTTAGATATAAAATTTTTGATGCTCCAAAGAAAATATCAAACCCTGAAGGTAAGATTATAGAATGTCAAATAAAAGGATTAAAATCCAATATAGAAGTATTGGAAATCAAGCAAAAGGAAAAAGTAGAAACTATAGAAGATGCAGAAATTATAATAGTTGCAGGTAGAGCCATAAAAAAGGAAGAAGATTTGGCTATGATTTATGAACTTGCAGATATTTTAAAAGCTCAAGTTGCAGGAACTAGACCTCTTATTGAGTCAGGATGGATAGATCCTAAAAAGCAAATAGGACTAAGTGGAAGAACTGTAAAGCCAAAGCTTATAATAACATGTGGAGTTTCTGGTGCGATTCAATTTGTGGCAGGGATGAATAATTCTGATTGTATAATATCTATAGATGAAGATGAGAATGCACAGATATTTAATACAGCACATTATATTCTAAAAGGTGATATATACAATATAATACCTAAATTAATCCAAAATATAAAAGCAAATAAAAATTTTATTAATAATTTAAAAGAAGCTAAATAGGAGGGTTACCATGAGTTATAAAAAATTAGATAAAAACGATTTGGATTTTTTGATAGATTTATGTGGAGAAGAACGTGTGTATTTTGGGGATGATATTAATGAGGATTTTTCACATGATGAACTTGGTGGAATAAGTAGTTATCCAGAAGTTTTAGTTGAAGTATTAACAACAAATGAAGTTAGTAAGATTATGAAATATGCTTATGAAAATAATATACCAGTAACACCAAGAGGTCAAGGAACAGGACTTGTAGGTGCAGCAGTTGCTATACACGGTGGAATAATGATAAATTTAAGCAAGATGAATAAGATATTAGAATTAGATGAAGAAAATCTAACGCTCACATTGGAACCAGGTGTATTACTTATGGAAATATCTAAATATGTAGAAGAAAATGATTTGTTTTATCCACCAGATCCAGGAGAAAAAAGTGCAACTATTGGTGGAAATATAAATACTAATGCAGGTGGTATGAGAGCTGTAAAATATGGTGTTACAAGAGATTATGTAAGAGGATTAGAAGTTGTATTAGCAAATGGAGATATAATAAATGTTGGAGGAAAGGTAGTCAAAAATAGTTCTGGATATAGCTTAAAAGATTTGATGGTTGGGTCAGAAGGTACTTTAGGTATTGTAACAAAGGCAATATTGAAATTACTTCCATTACCAAAAAAGACTATAAGTTTATTAATTCCATTTGAAAATCTAAAGATGGCAATAGATACAGTACCAAAGATAATAAAATCAAAAACAATACCAACAGCAATAGAATATATGGTTAAAGATGTTATTGTAGCATCAGAAGAGTTTTTAGGAATGAAATTTCCTGATTCATCAGCAGATGCATATTTGCTTTTAACTTTTGATGGAAATACAAAGGAAGAAATAGAAAAGACTTATGAAAATGTAGCAAATATATGTTTAGAATCAGGTGCTTTTGATGTGCTTATTTCAGATACACAAGAAAGACAAGAATCTATTTGGAAAGCTAGAGGTGCTTTTTTGGAAGCTATAAAGGCAACCACTACAGATATGGATGAATGTGATGTTGTTGTACCTAGAAATAAGATTGCTCAGTTTGTTACTTTTGCTGACTCGCTTCAAGAAAGATTCGATATAAGAATAAAAGGATTTGGACATGCTGGAGATGGGAATTTGCATATATATATTCTTAAGGATGATTTAGATGATGAAGCTTGGAATAAAAAATTAAAAGAGGTTTTTGATGTGATGTATCAAAAATCAAGAGAATTAGGAGGAAAGGTATCTGGGGAACATGGTATAGGTTATGCAAAAAGACCTTATTTAATGGAAGCTCAAGGTGAGATAGGAATGAATTTATACAAAAATATAAAGCTTGCATTTGATCCTAAAGATATTTTAAATCCAGGTAAAGTTTGTTAAAGAAGAATGGATAATTGAGTTAGAAAATCTCAATTATCCATTCTTTTTTTATCTTAAATAGATTTACTTGTGTATATTTGATAGAAGCTTGCTATAACAAAAATTTAAAATAAAAATAAAAAAATATATGAAAAATCATTAAATATATGTTATAAAAATAAAAAAAAGGGAATAATAATTCTGGAAACAAAAAATTTTCAAAGGAGGAATTAAATTGAATAGTAGAGTTATGGTTGGTGCTTGGACAAAGTTTAGAACTAATTTAAGTGATAGTGACAAAAAGGTGTTTAGTAGAGCTATGGATGGTATAATGGGTGTTAATTATGAACCTATAGCTGTAGCTACTGAAGTTGTAGAAGGAACTAACTACAGATTTTTCTGTAATTCTCAAATAGTTAGACCTGATGCACCTAACGAAGCATCAATGATAGAAATATGGGAAAAACCAAATGGTGAAATACAACCACCTAGAATTACTAATATAAGAATGTAATAGTATATAAATAAAAGGATTATCTAAACTCTAAAATGTATAGATAATCCTTTTTGTTTTTTTGTATGCATATTATAAATAATTTTTTATAAATTTATTTTTTAAACAATTTGATTTTCTTGAATACTATCTTCAATATTATTTTGTGTATTATCTTTATTTTTTAAAGATCCTTCAGTAGCTGAAGTCAATCCACCGAATAATACTCCTAAGAATGACACAACTTCAGAAATATAATTAAATGTAGTATTACTAAATGAAGTTCCATGAGAACCCTTAAATCTTATTGTTTGAGTTGAATTTTCTATTATAAATTGATAATATTCTTTAAATCCGATATAAGATGAAATGTTATTAGGATCATTATAAGCAATATAAGTCGTTCCTGTTTGGGGATCTAAGCATACCAATCTATAAATTATGTATTTAGCAGATATTATAGATAGTGCTGAAAATATAAGACATAATAAATATCTAAGTTTTGTATTTTTTGTAAATCTAAAGCCGTAAGTTGAACCCATTCCAATTATTACACCACCAACTGGAGCTATAACAAAAAATGCTAAAGAAAAAAGATCGAAGTTTGCATATACTTCTAATGCAACTAATATGCAGACTGTTAATATAGATGTTAAAATTCCTAGTAAAATTCCCAATATAATCTCTCCTTTTTTATAAAAAACAGACTTAATATGCATAATTAAATACTTAAATTAATATTAAATTTTTATGTAATATTATACAAAGTACAAGAATATGATAATATTTAAAAAATAAAAGATAAATAGGTAATATTTACTACTATATGATAATAAAGTCTTACTTACATAAAATACAATAGATGTATTTACCTAAAATATAATGTTAGATTTTAATAAAAAATGAGAATAATAATAGGGAAGATTCTTTATTAGAAGGAGTTGATTTTGTGGATTTTAAGATTGTTAAGAAAGAAGAATTTGAAGTGGTTGGTATATGTGAGAATATAAATGCAAAAGATGGTCAAAATTTTGAACAAGTACCAAAGATGTGGCAAAACCTTATGAAAAGTGGAAATTTTAATAAATTACATTCAAAACAAAAAGACCTTGGTATGTTAGGAATATGTATGAATTATAATGAAGATAGATTAGAGTTTGACTATATGATTGCTGTTGAAGGTAATAAATTAGAAAATATGGACAATATTCAGACTGTAAAAATCCCTTCTGCAACATGGGCTGTATTTGAAAGTGTAGGGCCAATACCAGATTCAATACAAAATACATGGCAGTATATATTCAAAGAATGGTTACCAAATAGTCCATACAAACATGCTAATGCACCAGAATTTGAATCATATTTTGATGGTGATCCTCAGTCAAAAGACTATAAATCATATATATGGATACCTATAAAGAAAAGAGAATACTAAAACTTATTATATGAATTATTATAAAAAGAAATTATCTAAATAAATATATATAAATAACTATATATCTACAATTTAAATATTCTAAAAATTAAGATTTGATTGAATCTTAATTTTTTTTTTGCAAAAATATATTGACAAAGATTATAGTGGTTACTATAATAATTACTAAATAGTGATTAACTTAGTAACTACTATTTTGTTTTGTAAGGAGGAATAAAAAATGATTGCATATAATGAATTAAAATATGATGTAAAAGAAGGGTTTTATGATGCGTTACCAATGATGATAGGATTCATACCAATAGCTATGACTTTTGGAGTACTAGCAAAAAATGATGGAATAGATATGTTTACTACTGTTTTATTTTCTTCATTAGTATTTGCTGGTGCTAGTCAATTTATAGCCTTAAATCTTTTGTTAGTTGGTTGTTCTGCTGGTGAAATAATAATAACGACTTTATTAGTTAATTTTAGACATTTTCTTATGTCTGCATCACTATCTAATAGATTAGACAAATCATTAAAGAAAATAAGTCCAATAATAGCATTTGGAGTTACAGATGAGAGTTTTTCTATAATGTCATTTAAAGAAGGTGAATTAAGTAAGGAATATATAATAACATTAGAATATTTGGCTTATTTTGCTTGGGTAGCAGGAACTTTTTTAGGATTTTTGTTAGGTGGAATACTTCCAGTAAGCCTTACAAATGCAATGGGAATATCTTTGTATGCTATGTTTATAGCTATATTAGTTCCAGAAGTAAAAAAATCAAATGTTCCACTTGTATTAGCATTGTTATCAGGGCTTAGTAATTTTTTATTAAAATCAATAGTAGGATTACAAAGTGGTTGGTCTATAGTTTTATCTATAATTTTGGTTTCGATGCTTGGAGTATATTTATTTGAAAGGAATGAACAATATGAATAATTTAAAATTTATAATATTTGGAATGATGCTTGTAACATATATTCCAAGGCTAATACCTTTTTATTTGGTTACAGATAAAAAAGTAAATAAAAAACTGGATTTGTTCCTAAAATTTATACCATATACAGCACTTGGAGCTCTTGTAATTCCTGGAGTATTTAATGCAATACCAAATTCGATATTAGCTTCAATTACAGGTGCGTTATTTGCGCTGTTATATGCCTACTACAAAGGTGGTATAATAATACCAGTAATAGGTTCGATAGTTGTTTCGTTTTTGAGTGTATGTATAATTTAATCGAACCAAATTAGTAGTTGGAGATGATTATATGAAGGATGGGTTAAACATTATTGAGGATATGAAAAAACTAGGACTTAGTGAATATGAAATAAAAGCTTATTTAAAGCTATTAGAAGAATATCCGTTAAATGGTTATGCTCTTAGTAAAAATTCAGGGATTCCTAGATCGAGAATATATGAGATATTAGAAAATCTAAAAAATAAACAAATGGTATTTGAAGAAACAAATGAAAAATCAACAGTTTATTATCCATTAGAACCAAAATTGTTATTAAATAAATTAAGATATGATTTTGAAAATATAATAGAAAATGTTGAAACTTATGCAAATGAGCTTTATAACAAAGAAAAAGAAAATAATAAATTAGTAGTTATTAAAGGTAGAAAAAATATAATTGATTTTATAAATGTGATAGTAAAATCAGCCAAGAAGCGAATTACTGTATCTATTTGGGAAGAGGAAATTGAAGGACTTAAAGATGGTCTAAAGGAAGCAATAGATAGAGGTGTTGATGTTAAGGGTATATATTTTGGAAAGAATAATCCATTTAAGAGTGTGATGACACATAGAAGAATAGAAAGATATTTGGCGGAGAAGGAAGAAAGATATATGACTGTTGTAGTTGATAGAAAGGATTCTATATCAGGAATAATCTCAAAAGGCGAACAAAGTCAAGTAACATGGACTAAAGATAGCGGATTTATAGATATGAGTGAAGATTATATTGCACATGATTTGATGGTCAATAAATTAGCGCTTAGATTAAATGAAGAAGAACTTAAAGAATTTGAATTATATATGGATGAAGTCAGAAAGGAATTTTTTGATTTTAGTGAGGAAGAGTTTGAGGAGTTTAATAAGAAAGGATGATATTATGAGTAAATTATTATACCAATTAGATAGTTATCTTAAGGAGTTTGAATGTCAAATTATTGAGGTTGATAAGGAAGAAAATGCAGTAGTATTAGACCAAACAGCATTTTATCCATCGGGTGGGGGACAACCTTGTGATATAGGAGTATTAAAGGGCGAGTCTGAATATATTGTTAAGTCAGTTAAGAAAAAATCTAATAAAGTATATCATTATATTGAAGGTGAATTGCCAAAGATTGAAGAAAAATGCAAGGGCATAATAGATTGGGATAGAAGATATAAACTTATGAGAACACACACAGCTATGCATATTCTTTGTGGGGTTGTATTTAGAGATTATAAGGCACAGGTAACGGGTGGAAATATGGATGTGCTAAAAGGAAGAATGGATTTTGAGTTTGAGAATTTTGATAAGGGTTTGATTGAGGAGATTGAACTTAAGGTCAATAACGAGATTGAAAATGAAAGGGATGTTGAGGCTAAGATTCTTTCAAGAGAGGAAGCCTTTTCGATACCTAATCTTATAAGAACTAAGATTAACTTATTACCAGAAGGTATTGAGGAAGTTAGAACAATAGAGATTAAAGGGCTAGATCTTCAAGCTGATGGTGGAACACATGTAGCAAATACTAAGGAAGTAGGCACAATGAAGATTGTGGATCATAAGAGTAAGGGAAAGATAAATAAAAGAATATATGTTGAGATAAATTAAGTGATATTAAAGGACTGTTGAGAAAAATTATTATTTTTTTCAATAGTCCTTTTTAGATTAATTTTATTTTTTTAATTTAAAATGATATAATTTAAATTAAAAATTATATCATTTTAGGGGGATTTGTGTTGAGTTTAGAATATGACAAAAGTAATCCGATTTCAATAGAAGAACATGCAAAGAGATTAATTAATATGAGTTTTAATGATGTATTACCAGATGAGTTTAAAAACTATAAGGGAAAAGGTAATTTGGGGCAATTTATAGAGAAATACCATTTTGGATATGATTTAAATAGTGATAAGGAAGCAGATTTTAAAGAAGCTGGGGTTGAACTTAAGGTATCTTGTTTTAAGCAAAATAAAAATAAAACATATTCAGCTAAAGAAAGATTAGTGCTAAGTATAATAAACTATATGGATGTAATAGAAGAACAGTTTGAAACGAGTTCCTTAATAGAAAAAAATAAGCTTTTATTACTTATATATTATCTTTATGATAATGAAATAAAAAATAAGTTGGATTATATAATAAAGTTTGCACAACTTTTTGAATTTCCAAAGGAAGATATAAAAATAATTAAAGATGATTGGGTAAAGATTATAAATAAAATCAAAGATGGAAAAGCACATGAACTTTCAGAAGGTGATACATTGTATCTTGGAGCGTGTACAAAAGGTGCAGGTGGAAATAAAGATTTAAGAAAACAGCCTTTTTGTGATATTAAAGCAAAGCAAAGAGCGTTTTCACTAAAGCAGTCTTATATGACTCATATTTTGAGAAATTATTTTATAAAAGGCAAAAAAACATATAATAACGATAGTGAAAGTATTATAAAAAATTTAGAAGTTCTTAAAAATAATACATTTGAGGATTACATTAAAAATAAAGTTGAAGAATATAAAGGTAAAGAAGTATTAAAATTATGTGAAGAATTTGATATTTCTACAAGAGCTAAAAATAAAAATGCAAATTTAATACTGAAAATACTAGGTGTTAAAGGTAAAAAAGCAAAGGAATTTGAAAAAGCAAACATAGAAATAAAAACAATAAAATTAAAGAATGGAAAGCCAAAAGAAAGTATGTCATTTAGAACATTTAAATTTAAAGAAGTGGCAAAGTCTAAATGGGAAGATAGTGATTTTAGAAATATATTATCAGAGAGTAGGTTTTTATTTGTTATA
This sequence comes from Peptostreptococcaceae bacterium AGR-M142, assembly GCA_045345765.1. Lineage (GTDB taxonomy): Bacteria > Bacillota > Clostridia > Peptostreptococcales > Peptostreptococcaceae > JAOARY01. The sequence continues at coordinate 426,702 of CP148265.1, read as the reverse complement.
TTTAATGAGGATGATAATGGGGTAGAAAGATTAGAAACTTGTATGTTTTGGAATATGCCTATAGAAGATATTGAAAATGATGTAAAGGAAATGTGGTTAAGAACAAAGAAAATTATAAAAGAAGGTATACAAGTAGAAGTTGTACAAAGAAAAAAAGATACAATAAGACGTAATAATTTACCTAAGTCAACTGAAAATAGAGTTGCACACGTAAGACCACATGGAAGAGATAGTAAAGATACGGATGTACTTCCTAATGGAGATGAATTTACAAAACAATCTTTTTGGTTGAATAAAAATTATATATATGAGCAAATAAAAAATAGAGGTTAAAACCTCTATTTTTCTTTTTCAAATATTTCATTAAGTTTATCGCCCATTTTTTTTACTAAACCTACAACTAAGGCATTACCCATACAGAAATATCTAAATCTTTCAGACATTCCAGTTTGAGTCCAATTATCCTCAAAACCGTTTAAACGTTCACACTCTAAAGGTGTTAATTTTCTTAGTTTTTTAGTCAAAGGATCTTCAATTATATGAGTACTCCTATTTTTTGAAGCTTCTGAAGTTAGCATAGTTCTAGCTGGTCTATCAATGGGATCTGGAAATGCAATTGGTCCTTCTGAAAAAGTATATTTATGTCCTGTTTTGCTTGTTCGCTCTATCTTTTTTGCACCTTTCATATATTCCCATTTGTCAAAATCAGAATTTAGATAATATTTAGAGTCAACATTTTCTTCTAGTACATCTTTTAATAATTTGTATGAACCATTATAAGATGCTGTAGTTTTTGATGTATAAATAGTACCTAAAAGCATTGCACCTGAATTTTGAAATTCAAATTTAAAGTTATTTGAAACATCAACTAAATCTTTATACTCTAAATTTAATTTATTAGATAATATTATATCTTTTGATACTGGGAATATAGATGAAAAGAAACCTTTTTGATGGATACAATCAAAGCCTTCCATAGTTTTAGTTTCTTTAAAATAGTTAGTGTCATTAAGATAAGCAAAAATAAATACTCTTCTTCTTCTTTGAGCAAATCCATAATCAGCAGCATTAATTACACGCCATTCTGCATTATAGCCTAGTTCGTTTAAACAAGATAAAATTATTCCAAAATCCCTACCCCTTTGTGTTGAAGGAGATTTTAATAATCTATCAACATTTTCTAAAAGTAAGAATTTTGGTTTTTTTGATTTTAAGGTGTCATGTATATCCCACCATAAAACTCCCTTTTTACCTTGAATCCCTTTTGCTCCTGTAGATGCAACGCTATAATCTTGGCAAGGAAACCCACCAACTAATAGGTTGTGATCTGGTATATCAGTTTTAGGAACTATTGATATATTTTCATTGACATGGTGATTGTAATCTCCAAAATGATGGATGTAACAATCAAATGCATCTTGTGCCTTTCTACTAGGTTCCCATTGGTTAGCCCAAACAAAATCCCATGAGTCACAAGAATTTGAAAGACCCAATCTAAAGCCACCAACTCCAGCAAATAATTCTGCTACAGTTTTTTTCATAATATTTCCTCCATTTTTATTCCAAAAATCTTTTCTTACAATAAAAAATTTATATTCTAAGAAAGAATATAAATTATGATTTTTGAAAATATTAGAATGTAATTAGAAAATCAGCAAAAAGCCAATTTCATAAAATAAAATACATAAATAATTTTTTTAGTTTTATTAATATTTTAATAAGATTATATCATATAAGACTTATTAAAAAAAGAACTTTTGTTCTTTTTTTTATGTAAATTGTGATAACATAATTATGTCTAAATATGAAAGGGGAGATTTTTTTGGCTGGATATATTTTTAGTTTAGATAATGAAAATGCATTATATGAATGTATAAAAAATGGTGTGTATAGTACTAATCTAAAAAAATTGAATAAGGAAGGTCTTTGGAGAACTCATCATGAGGGAACTATGGCAGATTATTTAGGAATGAAAGAAGGAGATAATGTTTATTTTTTTATTAAAAGAAAAATCTATGGAATAGGGGAACTTGTTAATATTGATTATGATTGTAAATTTTTAAATTATATAAATGCAGATAAACCTTATAATTATAATTTTGAAAAAAAGAGAGAAGAATTATTATGGGGAGATAGTGAAGAAAATTTAAATAATAGACTTATTTGTACGTTTAAACCTAAGCCTAATTTTTTTAGAAATGGAATTGATATGGATGATATTTTAGAGTTAGGTGGGAAAAATATAAAAATATTAAGAGCTTTTTGGAAATTATCTTTTATAAAAGTAGATGAAATAGAGAATTTTGAACTTAAAAGTATTATTTTAAGAAAAAATGAAGAGTTTATAGATAGTAAAGATTTTGATAGTGTTTTTGAATTTAGTGATAAAACGCATAATAAAATAACTGATAAAATAACAAGAGATTATGAGTTCAATTATAGAAATATAATAGACTATTGTTCTGATGGTAATTATGTAAAACATGAAATGGCATTAGAGGCTGCATTAGTCAATTTGATAAATAAAAATGAAATTAATTTATTAGGAAATTGGGATTATATATCGCACCAAGTAATAGCATCTCCTTTTAAAGCTATTGATTATATGGATAAGATAGATTTATTTGGTTATAAGTATTTAGAAGGTTATAAAATAATATCAAAATACTTGGTTGTGGAAATAAAGAAAGATATTATAGATAAAAACTCAGTACAACAACTAATGAAATATGTAGATTGGATTAATAATGAGTATGCGAATAAAGATTATTCAATGATAGAGGCATTTTTAGTAGGACATAAGATAAAAGAAGATGCTTTAGAATATAAAAATAATTATGCTTTAAGAAATTATACGATTGGAAGAAGACCTTTTATTGAAAAAGTTTGGAATAATATTAGATTTATTGAATATGAGTTTGATTATATAAATAAAAATCTTATTTTTAAGGAAATTAAAAAAGATTAACATGGTGGTGCCGGTAAATTAATTAGAATACAATTTATCGGCACCTTTTGATAACTGAAATTGTTACTTAGTATGACATTCATTACTACAATAATAGCATCCATCTACATTGTTATAATGTTTAGATGCTTCATTTAGAGCATCTTTGCAGTTGTTAAAATCACCCAAATGAATTCTATTATCTGATGATGGTAGATATGAACAAGTTTCTTTATGAACTTCATGTTCGCCTGTATTTTGAGCATTCTTATTTACATAGTAAATCACTATAAAAAACTCCTTTCTATTTAAATTCTCGGATATTATGTTACCCTTATAATATATATTTTAAACATAAAATATATATTTAAAATTAAATAATTACAAAAGATTGGAATCAATGATTTTTAGTAGTATACTGATTTTAAGAATATAGATATTTTATATTATATAAAGATTAAAAAATAATTAAGGTGGGGTTTAATTGGAAATTCTATATTATTGGATAGATAATTTTAAAAGTATAAAAAAGTCTGGTTATAATTTTGGAGGAGAATATATATTTAAGTATGATGAAAAATTAAAAAAGTTAAAAATAGAAAAGAATAAAAATTACATAAGAAATTTTTTTAATACTACAGATAAAAACAATATTGTAAATATAACGGGGATAATAGGAAAGAATGGATCAGGAAAAACTAATTTATTATCAGCAATAAAAGGACTATTATATGATGGTGGAATATTTGCAAAAAAGGTTGACGAAAAATATATGTATTATGAAAGAATATTAGTAATAAAGAATGAACATACAGTAAAAATATTTTTCTATCAAGGTTTAATTAATACTATAATTTATGAAAATGATTTGATTTTTGAAAAAGAAGCAAAAGAAGATAGTTATGAGATAACGGATTTAAAAAAATATAATTTAGAGATAATTCCTTACGGAAATCAAAATAATTTAGAAAATGTAGAAAAGAGAAATGATATAAAATTGGTAAAACATACAAATGTGATAAAAGAGATTACTTGTATTCATTATTCAAATATATTTGATGGCACAATAAATTTGAATTATATGAAGGATAGAGAATCTTATTATGATATATCAATTAATAACTTAATGTTTAAATTTGACAAAAAAGAGGAAAGTCAACTATTATTACTGGGAGAATCGTATCATATGCAGTCTAATGAAAAGAGATTTGATTTTGGTATAATTAAACATTTTAAACTTAAGAGACTAATGGCGGAAATTGATTTTTTAAGTAAAGATAAAATAGATAGAAAAAATATACCATTTAATTTGCCTGAAAAACTATATATAAAAACAGATGTTTATGAAAGAAGCATAGATTTTGATTCATTTAATATGGAAAACAAAAATAACTTACTTAGGTATGAAAATAAAGATATTAAAAAATCTAAAATTGAAAAAAGAATATATAATATACTGGATGATTTTGAAAAAAAATCATCATGTGAAAATGATGGATATATTGTTAGAAGACATTTTTTTTTAAGGTTAATAGACGCTTTTTTTTCTGATGTGGATAAATTTTTATCTAAAGAGACTACGGAATTTTTGATTCAGGAAATAAATAAAATAAGTGGATATTATGAAAGTTTAAATATTGTAGAGTTATTAAAATGCTTTAAAGAAATTGTTTTGAGAGAAAAGAATGAAATAAAAAAATTAGAAGATAATAAAACACAAACAAGTGAATTGGAAAAATTTTTCTTTAGTGAGTTTGAAAAACTATGTGATACTTATTTTAAATTTATAGAATTTATTGAAGTGTTTTTTACAGAAAAAATATTAAAATTTCATATTGAACAAGTAATGCGATACACTAATAAATCTGGTGCACAATCTGCTAGGGTTGAAAAAATTGGATTTATCAGTATTAAAATAGATAGAGGTGGATTGAATGTAGTAAAAGAATTTTTACAGTTATACTTTAATCTGCATACAAAAGAAGATTTTTTACTATTTCAATGGAGAGGTATTAGTTCTGGTGAATATGCAATGCTTGAGATGTTTTCAAGATTTTACGAAGTAAGTAAGAAACAATTAACTAAAAATATAATGATTTTAATTGATGAAGGAGAAACATACTTTCATCCAGAATGGGAAAGAAGATTTATTGAAATACTAACAAATAGTTGGATAAAATTGTTTGAAAAACATCAGATACAAATTATTTTTACATCAAATTCACCGTTTTTAATATCGGATATGCCTAAATCAAATATAGTATTTTTTAATAAAGAAAATATGGATATTAACGATACATTTGCATCGAATATACATATGTTATTAAAAGAGAGCTTCTTTATGGATTCTACAATAGGTGAATTTGCTAAGAAGAAAATAGAACAGGTGGTAAAAGTATTAAATGATGAAAATAATGATATAGAGGAAGATAGAAAAAATGAAATAAGAAAAACTATAAATATAATAGGAGAACCAATAATTAAGAAAAAATTGGAACAAATGTATGAAAAAAAATTCAACAATGCCGATAAAGAGAAGTTAAAGTATGAATTAGAAAAAATAAAGTTAGAAAAAAGTAAATTTAAAGAACAAATAAAAAAACAAGATATCAAAAATGTAAATTACATTTTAGATTTATTAGATGAAAGAATTGAGAAATTAAAAAAGGAGTTGGGTGAATTAGATTGATTAAAATATCAATGAATAATGAAAAAGAGATAAAAGATAAGCATGTAAAATATTTTGATACTGTAGTAAAGAAAAAATTTAATGAAATTCAAAAGTATTGTATTAATAAAGATATAAAGCGGTTTTTTGATTTTTTTACAAATGAAAATTGGAAACGTATATGTATAGGAAATTTAAGTAATCTAGATGAAGTTATTAATCAGATTAATAAAAGTTATAATGAAAAAAAAGAAATTAGAATGATAGATGAAAATGAATGTAAAGAAATTGAAGGAATAATAGATAAGTATAAAAAAAGTATAGAGGAAGATAAGACAAGATGTAATAAGAAACAAAGATATGAAGAATGGATAGTATTGCTTGAAAATATTAAAAGTGTATCTAGTAAAAATTTAAACTTAGATATATTTGCTGATAATGAAGAAGCTTTCTCGAATAAAAGCAAAATTAAAGAAAAAATAAAAAGCCTTAAAAAAATGTTTACAACAAAAACGTTAGAAGAATTACTAAATGATATTTTTAATTATGATAGTTTTAGTAAGGATGGGGATTGGGATAGGCATAAAATAATATATATGATGGGAATAGAGGTATGTCCATATTGTAATAGGCAATATATTTCTAATTATAATAATAAGACTCAAAAGACTACTGCTGATTTAGATCATTTTTATTGTAAAACAAATTATCCATATTTAGCATTATCTTTGTATAATTTCATACCAAGTTGTTCAATTTGTAATTCAAGATTTAAGAATAAAAAAGATTTCTATAAAAATGAACATATATACCCTTTTGACCAAAAATATCATAGTGATAATATGATATTTGAGACAAAATTTAAGACTGGAGAAGATAAAATAGATATTAATTATTTATTAGGAGAATCAAGTGAATTTGATACAGATATTATTATCAATGATAAGAATTATGAATCTAAAATAAAGAACTCGATAGAAACATTCAAATTAAGGGAATTATATTCAGCTCATAAAAATTATATAAGAGAAATTATTTTTAAGGCAAACGTATATAATAAAACAAATACAATAGAGTTAAAAAATATAGAAGGATTATTTAAGGACGAAAATGAAATTAAAAATCTTATATTTGGAAGTTGTTTAGATGGTGAGGATTTAGATAAAAGACCACTTTCAAAATTAACAAGAGATATTTGTAAAGAATTTGGAATAATGTAGAATGTATTTAAGGGAAATTAAATAAAAAAAACAATCTCCACTACTTAAAATAACATAAGTTTTTGAAGATTGTTTTTTATTAAAATTTATTTTATCTATACATTAAATCTAAATAACATTACATCCCCATCACTAACGATGTAATCCTTACCTTCAATTCTTACTAGACCCTTTTCCTTAGCTGCTGCCATACTTCCTGACTCAACAAGGTCATTATAAGCAACAACCTCTGCTCTTATGAATCCTCTTTCAAAATCAGAATGTATTCTTCCTGCTGCTTGAGGAGCACTAGAACCTTTTTTTACTGTCCAAGCTCTAGTTTCTTTGACACCTGTAGTTAAGAAACTTATAAGACCAAGTAAGCTATATCCAGCTCTTATTAATTTATCAAGACCAGACTCTTCAAGACCTAAATCATTTAAAAATTCCTTCTTTTCGTCTTGCTCAAGTTCTGATATCTCAGCTTCAATCTGAGCAGAAACAACAACAACCTCTGCATTTTCAGCTGCTGCAAACTCTCTAACCTTTGCAACATTAGGGTTATCATTACCATCAGTTATAAGATCATCTTCACTAACATTTGCAGCATAAATTACTGGCTTATTAGTAAGTAAATCTATTTGTTTTAATAATTCTCTATCATCATCAGAAAAATCCATGCTTCTTGCTGGCATATTTTCTTCTAATACAGCTTTAATTTTTTCGATTAAATCATGTTCCTTTTGTAAAGACTTATCTCCCTTAAGGCTCTTTTTAAGTCTTAATAGTCTTTTTTCTACCATATCTAAATCAGAGAATATTAATTCTAAATTAATAGTTTCTATATCTCTTATAGAATCAACACTACCATCAACATGAACAACATTAGGGTCATCAAAACATCTAACAACGTGAACTATTGAATCAACAGCTCTAATATGTGATAAGAATTGGTTTCCTAATCCTTCACCTTTACTAGCACCTCTAACAAGTCCTGCTATATCACAAAACTCTATTGCTGTAGGAATTATCTTTTGAGTTTTACTAATATCAGCTAAAACTTCTAATCTTTTATCTGGAACTGCAACTACTCCAACATTAGGATCTATTGTACAAAACGGATAGTTAGCAGATTCTGCACCTGCTTGTGTTATTGCGTTAAATAATGTACTTTTACCAACGTTAGGTAATCCAACTATACCTAATTTCATAATCTATCTTCCTTTCAACTTAAAAACTTTAAAATTACGATTAAACATACAAAATAAATTATACCTTATAATTGCAATTTATCAAAGTAATATAATTAAATTTTTAAATAATTTTTTTTTAACTTCGACTTTCTTTGATAATGTTTTTTAATTACGTTATAATGGGTTATAATTAATATTAGGTTCAAAAATATTATAATTTTTTAGCATAAAATATAGAAGTAGAAGAAACATTTAAGGAGGCTAGAATTTTTTATGATTTATGAAAAAATAGAAATTGATAAAGATTTTGATCTTATTATTTTACCAACTAATAAATTTAAGACAAATTATATAAGTGTATATATGGCAAGACCTTTGGATAGAAAAGAGGTTACAAAAAATGCACTATTACCGTATGTTTTAAATGCTGGGTCAAATAAATATAAAGATCAAGTGCAGATATCAAATAGATTAGATGAACTTTACGGTGCTTCTTTTGGTTGTGGAGTAACAAAATCAGGAGAAAGACATATTACATCTTTTAAGATGACTTTAGTAAATGATTTATATTTAGATGAAGCTATTTTTGAACAAGGCGTGGAATTTCTAAAGGAAATTATATTAAATCCACTAGTACAAAATTCGAAATTTGATTCGAATGTAGTTAGTGTAGAAAAAGAAAAGCAAATAGAGTCTATAAGATCAAGAATCAATGACAAGGCTAGATATGCAAGTGAAAGACTTATTGAAGAAATGTGTAAGGATGAAATATATAGCATATATGACCATGGTTATGAAGAAGATATGGAGATTATAGATGAAGCTAATTTATATGAATTTTATAAAGAGTTTTTAGCTACATCAAAGATATATGTTGTTGTTGCTGGTGAATTTGACAAGCAAAGAGTTATTGACGCTATTAAGAATAATTTCAAAATTGAAAGAGGGAATGTACTTCCGTTATTAGAAGAAGAATACAAAAAGGAAGTAGAATCAGTAAAATATCCTATTGATAATATGAATGTTGTTCAAGGTAAGCTTTGTTTAGGGTTTAGAAATAATATTTATTATAAGGATGAAGATTATTATAAGCTTATAATGTATTCGAATGTATTGGGTGGTGGAGCTCATTCGAAATTATTTGTGAATGTAAGAGAAAAGGAAAGTTTGTGTTATTATATCTATTCTTCTGTAGACAAGTACAAGTCTTTGCTTACTGTTTCTTGTGGAATAGAAATAAAGGATTATGATAGATGTAAGGAGCTTATATTGAAGGAAATGGATGATATCAAAAATGGTGTTATTTCTGATGATGAATTTGATAATTCAAAAAAAGCTCTTATAAATGGAATTAAATCTATGAAAGATAGCATAAGAACTCTTAGTAATTTTGCTTTTGCTCAGTGTTCAAGAAATACTTTAAAGACTCCAGATGAGATTATTGATTTAATTGATAATGTAACCAAGGCAGATATAATAAATATAGCAAATAAAATCAAATTAGATACAGTATATTTCTTAAGAGATTAATATAGCAAATACAGTTAAGAGGTGAATATAATGAAAAAAATCGTTCATGACTTATTAAAGGAAGAACTTTATTATGATAAATTAGAAAATGGACTAGAGCTTTTTTATATGCCTAAAAAGGGATTTAGTAAGCAATATGCAGTTTTTTCAACTAGATATGGTTCGAATGATTTAGAATTTATACCTGTTGGGCAAAAGGAAAGAATAAGAGTTAATGAAGGTATTGCACATTTTTTAGAGCATAAAGTGTTTGAACAACCTGATGGGACTAATGCTTTTGATAAGTTTTCTAAATATGGAGCTAGTGCAAATGCATATACTAATTTTACAACTACATCTTATTTATTTTCTTCTACAGACAATTTTTACGATAGTTTAGCGCATCTAGTTGATTATGTACAACATCCTCATTTTACTGATGAGAATGTTGAAAAGGAAAAGGGAATAATTGCCCAGGAAATAAAAATGTATGATGATAACCCTGATTGGAAGGTTTATTTTAATACTTTAAAGGCAATGTATATAAAGCATCCAATAAATATTGATATTGCAGGTACAGTAGAAAGTATTTATAAGATTACAAAAGAGGAATTATATGATTGTTATAATACTTTTTATAATCCTTATAATATGTCTATATTTGTAGTTGGGGATTTGGATTTTGACAAGATTAAGGAAACTGTTATTAATAATTTAAGAACAGATATACCTGTTATTGAAAATATAGAAAGATTCTATCCTGTTGAGCCAGATGGAGTTAATATGAAGGAAATTGTAGAGACTCTTGATGTATCTTTGCCTTTATTTAATATAGGGTTTAAGGACTTACAAATAGGACTTAGTGGCAAAGAACTTCTAAAAAGAGAGATTACAACGGATCTTATAATTGATATGTTATTCAAAAAAGGTAGTGAATTTTATAAAGAATTATATAATGCTAATTTGGTTAATGATTCTTTTTCAGGAGATTATACAGGAAGATATGATCATGGATATACTTTAATTGGTGGAGAATCAAAAGACCCTTATGAAGTTAAGTCAAGATTATTTGATTATATAGAAAAGATAAAGGAAGATGGTTTTAAAGAGGAACAATTTGAAACTATCAAAAAGAGATATTTAGGCGGATATTTAAAATATTTCGATTCTCTTGATTTTATAGCAAATAATTTTATTTCATATCATTTTAAAGATATTAATTTATTGGATTACATTGATGTTGTAAAGGAAATCACAATAGACGATATCCAAAATAGATTTGTAGAGCATTTTACTAAGGATAATAGTGTAATATCTATAGTCAATCCAAAAGAGTAGAATAAAAAATATTTTTATCTCATTTGAGAAAATAATTTCTTTATGTATTTTAAATATTGTTTTATAATAAAAGTTGGGCTATTAAACAATTTAGACTGTTTATGCCTAACTTTTATTTTTTTATTTGAGTTTTAAAATTCAAATTTTATTAAAAAAAATAGTTTTTTAAAATATCAAATCAAAAAAAATTTGATAAATTGTGATAAAATATTTATTAGGAGATGATTTATTTGAATCCAGTAGCATTTAATCTATTTGGTATAGATATAAGATGGTATGGAATATTAATAGCAACAGGAATATTTCTGGGGATGCATTTTTCTTTGAAATGGGCTTTAAAAAAAGGCTACAAAGAAGATGATATTATAAATTTATTTATAATCGTAATACCTTGTGCGATTATTGGTGCAAGGATATATTATGTAATATTTAATTGGTCTTATTATCAAGGTGATTTTTTTAAGATGGTAAATACAAGACTTGGTGGAATGGCAATCCACGGTGGACTTATCGGTGGATTTTTGTCAGGATATTTATATTGTAGATATAAAAAAATCAATTTTTATAAATTAGCTGATATTATAACTCCTGTAATTCCTTTAGGACAAGCTATTGGAAGATGGGGTAATTTTATCAATCAAGAGGCTCATGGAGGACCTACTAATCTTCCTTGGGGAATAATGGTTGATGGAGTTAAGGTTCATCCTACTTTTTTATATGAATCAGTATGGGATTTTTGTTTGTTTTTATTTTTGTTAAGACTTTCAAAAACTAAAAAATACGACGGACAAATTCTCATATATTATGCTTGTTTGTATTCTGTAGGGAGATTTTTCGTAGAAGGGCTAAGAACAGACAGTCTAATGCTTGGACCTTTAAGAATGGCACAGGTTATAAGTTTAGTGATTATATTTGTAGGTATAATATTACACATGAGATTTAGCAAAAAAAATAAAAAATAATTTGTATATAGATTAAGGAGATTTTTTGATGGAATTTAAACATGTTAGTGTACTTTTGGATGAATGTATTGAAGGTTTAGATATAAAAGAAAATGGTATTTATGTAGATGGGACTCTTGGTGGAGGCGGACATTCTATTGAGATAGTAAAGAAACTTAAAGATGGAAAGCTTATATGCTTTGACCAAGATATAAATGCTATTAATGCTGGAAAAGAAAGACTTAAGGATTATTTAGATAAGGTTATATTTGTTCACAGTAATTTTGTTAATATTAAAAGAGAGGTATTAAACCTTGGTATAGAAAAGATTGATGGTTTTTTAGTGGATTTAGGAGTATCTTCGCATCAATTAGATGAAAGAGAAAGAGGATTTTCTTATATGCAAGATGCACCATTAGATATGAGAATGGATAATAGAAATTCATTTAGTGCCAAAAATATTATAAATGAATATTCTTTAGAAGAATTAGATAGAATAATAAAGCTTTATGGTGAAGAAAGATGGGCTAAAAGAATTGCGACTTTTATAGTTGAAGCTAGAGAGCAAAAGGAAATTGAAACGACTTTAGAGCTTGTTGATATTATAAAAAAAGCAATACCTAAAAAGGCTAGAATAGATGGTCCTCATCCAGCTAAAAGAACTTTCCAGGCTATAAGAATTGAAGTTAATGAAGAATTAGATGTTATTGATAAGGCTCTTGTAGATGCATGTTCTATAATGAATAAGGGTGGAAGGCTTTGTGCTATAACATTCCATTCGTTGGAAGATAGAATTGTAAAGAATGTGTTTAAGGAATTAGCGCTTGGTTGTGTTTGTCCTAAAGAACTTCCTATTTGTCAGTGTGACAAGGAAAAGGAAGTAAAGATAATTACAAGAAAGCCTATTTTACCATCTGATATTGAAATAGAGGAAAATCCTCGTTCGAGAAGTGCAAAATTAAGAATAGCAAAGAAATTATAATATTATTATAAGGATTGATTATATGGCTAAGATTACAAATTTAGATGATTTTAAAAAGAAAAAAGATGATTCTGATTTTGATGAAAGTAAGTATTTTGATAATCTTAGACAATCAAAGAAAAAAAGAAAGAAGAGTAAATTTTTAAAGGATTTTAAATTTATTTTTATTTTTACTTTGATATTATGTCTTTTATTTGTTATGTATAGGTATTCGAAGGTTTCTAATTTGAATTATGAGTATTATAAGAAAAAGAGTGAATTAGAAGAATTAAAAAAATCAAATAGAAAACTGGAAATACAATTAGAGAGTAAAAAGAATATAAGAATAATAGAAAAAAAGGCAAAAGAAGATTTGAATATGGTTTATCCTAATGATGAAGATATTTATTATATAAAAGTTGATTAGTTTTTAATATGGCAGGGAGGCTTTATTTTGGCTAATATAGATGATTTTAATAAGAAGAGAATTAAGGTGGCATTTATTTTTCTTTGCCTAGCTTTTTTTGCTCTTATTGCAAGATTAGGATATATACAGGTATTAGAAAATGAATGGTATAGAAATAAGGCTCTTAGTTTTCAAACAAGAGATATAAAAATAGATGCTAAAAGAGGTAGTATCTATGATAGAACAGGAAGAGAACTTGCAATAAGTGTTGAAAAAAGAAGAGTTTGGGCAACCCCATCTAAGATGGAGTTAAAAGAACAAAATGAAAATATAAATAAACTTAGTGAGATATTTTCTTTAGATGCTAAGGTTCTAAGAGAAAAATTTGATAAGAAACAAAATGGTGGAATAGTATCTATTAAAAGATGGATTAGCGATGAAGAATATGAAGAATTTAAAAAAGCTGTTAAGGCAAAAGAAATAAAGAAAAAGCAATTTGTATGGACTTCACCTGATATGCAAAGGATATATCCTTATGATGATTTTGCTTCATATATATTAGGACATGTTAATTCTGATTCTAAAGGTGCTTATGGTATAGAACTTGAGTATAATGAAGTACTTGAAGGTCTTCCAGGTAGGACTATAACAGTTACTGATAGTTCAGGAAAAGAACTTCCTTTTTCGAATGGAAGGTATACAAAGCCTGTTGAAGGTAAAGGTATTGTACTTACTATTGATGAAGTTATACAAAATTATTTGGAAAATGCACTTTCAAAGAGTTTAGAAATAAACAAGGCTAAAAGGGTTTCTGGAATAGTTATGGATCCTAATACTGGTGATATACTTGCTATGGCAGCTTTGCCTGATTATGACCCAAATAGACCGACAACTCCTATTAATCCATATTTTGAACAAGTGTTTAATTCCAATTTGGATAATAAGTCTAAGGCTTGGTTTGATATGTGGAGAAATCCGCTTGTTAATGATGCATATGAGCCAGGTTCAACATTTAAACCTATAACAGCGTGTGCAGCATTAGAAGAAAATTTAACATATATTGATGAACAGTTTGATCTTAAGGGTTATGTGGATGTAGCTGGGGTTAGAATAAAAGACTGGGACTGGAGAAAAGGAAATAAGGGTCTAAAGACATTAAAAGAATCTGTTGAGAATTCATATAATGCTGCCTTTGTTGAATTAGCACAAAGGCTTGGAGTTGACAAATTTTATGATTATATAGATGCGTTTGGATTGTTTTCAAAAACAGGTATTGATTTACCTGGAGAAACTACAGGAATTTATTATAAAAGAAAAGATGTTGGACCAGTTGAACTTGCTACAATATCTTTTGGGCAAGCAAACTCGACAACTCCTATACAGCTTATTACTGCAATTTCTGCTATTGCTAATGATGGAGCGCTTATGAAACCTAGACTTGTAAAAGAGTATGTTAATTCAAATAAGGAAATTATAAATAAATTTGAGCCTGAAATGGTAAGGCAGGTTATATCCAAAAATACTGCAAAGTTAATGAAGGATATGCTTGAATCTGAAGTTTCTAATGGTGGAGGAAAGAATGCATATATAGAAGGTTACAAAGTTGGAGGAAAGACTGGTACAGCTCAAAAAGTTATAAATGGAAAATATGAGGATGGTAAATATGTATCTTCGTTTGTTGGAGTTGCACCTTGTAATGATCCTAAATTAACTATACTTATAGTTGTAGATGAACCAAATCCTGATAATAAAAATTATTATGGTAGTACACTTGCAGCTCCAGTAGCAAGGGAAGTATTATATGATTCACTTAGATATTTGGACATAAAATCAGATAAAATAAGTGAAGATATTTATATAAATAATTTTTCGAAAAATAAAGTTCCTAATGTTGTTGGAATGAATTTTTTAGAAGCTAAAGAAGCTCTAAAAACAAATAATTTTAATTATAAATTAGGTTCGGATATTACAGCAAATGATGAATCTTTGGTTATTGATATGTTTCCAAAGGGAAATTCTTTGATGCCAAAGGAATCTGATATTATACTTTATTTGAAGAATGAAGAAAATATATATAGCGATATAATTTTACCTGATTTTACTGGTAAGACTATAATGGAGACTGCAAATATCTTAAAAGGTTTTAATCTTAGGATGAAACAAGAAGGTAATGGAGTTTGTTATGAACAAACGCCTCAGGCGGGAACTATGGTAAAAGAGGGCGATGTTATATTTTTTAAATTCGAATATACTAATTGATATAAAATTTGTGAAAATGGAGTTATGTCATTAATAAAAAGGATAAGATTTATTCTGGATAAGATTTTTAATAAATAATTCCATCTTCCTACTTTTTTATAAAGATTAAAAAATTTAGGAGGATATATTGTGATTTTAAAAGATATTTTAGATAAATTAGATTATGAGTTTTTTAAAGGTGATAAAAATTTAAATATAGAAGGACTTTGTTATGATTCTAGAAATTCTAAGAAAAATTTTGCGTTTTTTTGTGTAGAAGGTTTTTGGGATGATGGTAATAAATATTATGATGATGCAATAAATAATGGTGCACAGCTTATAGTAAGTCAAAGAAAGTTAGATTTGGAAGATGGAATATCTTTTTTGAAAGTCAAAGATATAAGAAAATTTATGTCTTTATTTGCGAATATATTTTATAATAATCCAAGTTCAAAACTTAAAGTTTTTGGTGTAACAGGAACTAATGGAAAGACTTCTACTACATATTTTATAAAAAATATATTAAATGAATTAAACAAAAAATCAGGTATGATAGGAACTGTAGAAATTGATAATGGAAAAGAAATCATAAAATCTGTTAGAACTACACCTGAAAGTATTGATGTTCAAAAATATTTAAGAACAATGATAGATGAAAATATTGAATTTTGTCCGATGGAAGTATCCTCACATTCTCTTGATCTTTATAGAGTTGAAGATGTGGAATTTTATTCTTGTGTTTTTACAAATTTAACAAATGAACATCTTGATTTTCATAAAAATATGAAAAATTATATGGAAAGCAAAAAAAAATTATTTTATAAATCCAAAGTTTTTAATATAATAAACAAGGACGATATTTGGGGCAAAAAAATAATTGAGGACATAAAAGAGTTAAATAGTAAATTAATAACATATTCTATTGATGAAGAATCTAATTTTAGGGCGAGTAATATTGAGTTCAAAATAGATAGAGTTATTTATGATTTAAAAATAGATTTTAATAATCTAAAATTAGAAAGAAAAGTGCAAGTAGGTATACCTGCGAGGTTTAGTGTTTATAATTCACTAGCTGCAATAGCAACTCTTGTTTCTTATGGTTTTGATATAGATGATATAAAACCAATACTTAAAAACTTAAAAACTGTTCCAGGAAGAATAGAAAATATAACACCAAATGAAGATTTTAGTGTTATTATAGATTACGCACATACACAGGATGCGCTAGAAAAGGTATTAAAGAGTATAAATGAATTTAAGCCTAAAAATATAATAACTGTTTTTGGTTGTGGTGGGAACAGAGATAAAAGTAAACGACCAAAGATGGGTTTTGTAGCAAAGAAATATTCTACTAAAGTTATAATAACTGAGGATAATCCAAGATTTGAATTATCAAAAGATATAATAGATGATATTATAGAAGGTATAGAGGATTTAAGCAATGTTTGTGTTGTATATGATAGGAAAGAGGCTATAAAAAAAGCCTTGGAGATAGTAGATAAAGATGATGTTATATTAATTGCAGGAAAAGGTCATGAAGACTACCAGATAATAAAAGACAAAAAAATTCACTTTAGCGATAAAGAAGTTGTAGAAGAACTACTTAAGGAGGCAGAAAATGGAACCTATATCTTTAAAAGAACTCCTAGAGGCGACTCAAGGAGAGATACTTTTAAGCAATAATGATGATAAATATATTAAAAATATTATTATAGATTCAAGAAAAGTAAAAGAAAATGAATTATATATACCTATAATAGGAGAAAGATTTGATGGACATTCTTTTTTGGAAGATGCTTATAATAATGGTTGTAGAGATTTTTTGATTGATCAAAATCATAGTTTTGAAAAATCTGATGCAAATATTATAAAGGTTGAGGATACAACAAAAGCTCTACTTGATATATCTAAATATTATAAGCTTAAATTCAAAATTAAATATGTTGCAGTTACAGGAAGTACTGGTAAAACTACAACTAAGGATATGATTCAAGCAGTACTAAATAGCAAATATGATACATTAAAAAATGAGGGGAATTTAAATAATAAAATAGGGGTTCCGCTTACCTTATTTAATTTAAATAAAAATCATGAAGCTTGTGTTATTGAAATGGGTATGTCATATGCAAATGAAATAGAAAGACTTGCTAATGTAGTTGAACCTCAAATTTCAGTTATATCAAATATTGGATATTCTCATATAGGTAATTTGGGTTCTAAAAGAAATATCTACAAAGCGAAGATGGAAATAATTGATAGATTTAATGATGAGAATACTCTTATAGTAAATGGTGATGATGAGTATTTATCTGAATTAAAAGTTCAAAAGACTAGTTATGAAATACTTAGCTTTGGATTTAGAGAAGATAATCATCTTTACTGTAAATCTTATGAAAATAAAGATGATGGTATGAAATTTAAAGTTATTATGAATGGTGAAGGCATGGAGTTTTTTATAAAAACAAAGGGCAAACACAATATTTATAATGCTATGAGTGCTATATTAGTTGGAATGAAGATGAATTTGAGTGTTGAAGAAATTCAAATAGGTTTTGATAATTACATATCTAGTGATATGAGACTGAAGATAGAAAAAATTAAAGATTTTAAGGTTATAAATGATTGTTATAATGCAAGTCCAGATTCTATGATTGGAGCGTTACAAGTATTAAAAGAATTTGAAGGAAGAAAGATAGCTGTTTTAGGAGATATGCTTGAAATGGGAGAATACTCTTCTTTTGTTCATAAGGAAATAGGGAAACATATTGATGCTAAAATAGACATACTTATAACAGTTGGTAATGATTCGAAGCTTATAGGTGAGTCTAAAAAGTCAGGTGAAAGCAAGCACTATCATTTTTCAAACAATAATGAGGCAAAAATATTTATAAATGAATTAACAAAGAAAGATGATGTGATTTTATTTAAGGCTTCAAGAGGTCTTAAATTAGAAGAAATTATAAATCACTTAAAAAAGTTAGAGGTGTAATAAATGGGTTTTAATATTTCGTATTTTATGTATTTTGTACTGAGTTTGGCAATATCTGTTTCATTAGGTCCAGTTTTAATTCCGTATTTAAAAAAATTAAAATTTGGTCAAACAATAAGAGAAGAAGGGCCAAAAAGCCATTATATAAAAACAGGAACACCTACAATGGGTGGTGTTATGTTTCTAATAGCGATACTTGTGAGTTTTTTAATAAGTAGGAGATTTAGTTCAAATGCAGTATTTGTAATATCAGCATTATTTGGTTTTGGAATCATTGGTTTTATAGATGATTTTAAAAAAATTGTATTAAAAAGGTCATTGGGATTAAGAGCTTATGAAAAGATAATATTACAATTTATAGTGGCGATAGCTTTAAGTGTATATCATACAAAGACATCACAACTAGGAACATATATTAATATGCCTTTTATGGAGAACAATTTTAATATGGCGTTTTTATATATGCCATTTTTATTAATTGTATTTATTGCTTCAACTAATAGTGTGAATTTAACAGATGGTCTTGATGGGCTTGCTTCAGGTGTTACAATAATAGCAACTATGTCACTTTCTTTAATAGCTATGAAGCTTGGATTTGTGGATATTTCTTTAATAGGATTGATTATATGTGGAGGTTGTTTAGGATTTTTATATTATAATAAATATCCTGCGAAGGTATTTATGGGTGATACAGGTTCATTAGCTTTAGGTGGAGCTTTTGCAGCTATGGCAATAAGAATAAATATGCCGTTTTTAATACCAATAGTTGGTTTTATATACTTTTTAGAGTCGATATCTGTTATATTACAGGTTTCTTCTTTTAAATTATTTAAAAAGAGAATATTTAAAATGTCTCCTATTCACCACCATTTTGAACTTTGTGGATGGAAGGAAACAAAAGTTGTTTTATTATTTTATATAATTACTTTAGTAATGTCGTTTGTAGGATATTATAGTATTTAATATGGGGTGTTAATATGAATAAGGTTTTGGTTGTTGGTCTTGCAAGAACTGGGGTAAGTGTATGTAAGTATTTTGCAAAGCAGAATGTAGATTTGATAATAGCAGATTCTAAGAGTGAAGAACAATTAAAAGATATATTAATAGACTTAAAAGATATAGATGCAAAGTTTATAATCGGTCAAAATCCAAAATTTTATGAAGATGTAGATTTGGTAGTGGTTTCCCCTGGAGTACCACTTAATTTAGAATTTTTAAAAGAATATAAGAATAATGGAATAAAGATTATAAGTGAAATAGAATTAGCTTATCTAAATACAGAGGCTGATTTTATTGGAATAACAGGAACTAATGGAAAGACAACAACTACATCCTTGGTAGGAGAAATATTTAAAAATGCAAATAAGGATAGCTATATTGTTGGAAATATAGGAAATCCAGTTATTGATTATGTTGATAAATCAACAAAAGAATCTGTTTTTGTTACCGAACTTAGTAGTTTTCAATTAGAATCTGTTTTTGAATTTAGACCAAAGATAGCTACTATTTTGAATGTGACAGAGGATCATTTAAATAGACACAAGACTATGCAAAATTACATAGATGCAAAATCAAATGTTTTTAAAAAGCAATTAGAAAGTGATTATCTAATACTTAATTATGATAATGATATAACAAAGAATATAAAATCTTTAAATTCGATATATTTTAGTAGAAAAGAAGTTTTAAAAGAAGGTGCATTTGTAAAAAATAATAAGATAGTTGTAAGATTAAATGATAAAGAGGATGATATAATAAATATTGATGAAATTTTTATAAGAGGTCCTCATAATCTTGAAAATGCGCTTGCAGCAACCTTGATTTCATATTTGTATGGAATTGATAAGGATATTATAAGAAAAACTTTAGTAGAATTTAAAGGTGTGGAACATAGATTAGAGTTTGTAAAGGAAATAAATGAGGTAAAATATATAAATGATTCTAAAGGAACTAATCCCGATTCATCAATAAAGGCATTAAATTCATATGAAAATATAATTTTAATTGCTGGTGGAATGGATAAAAATAGTGATTTTGATGAATTTACATCCTTATTTGAAGATAAAGTGAAATATGCATTTTTGA
Organism: Peptostreptococcaceae bacterium AGR-M142; assembly: GCA_045345765.1. GTDB lineage: Bacteria > Bacillota > Clostridia > Peptostreptococcales > Peptostreptococcaceae > JAOARY01. Next base: position 406,228 of record CP148265.1, on the reverse strand, counting down.
TAGGTGAAACAAAAGAAATTATAGCTTCATCGCTTAAAAAACATAATTTTTATGGATTTGAATATGTAAATACAATGGAAGAAGCTGTATCAAAATCTTATGAAATAGCAAAAGAAAATGATATTGTATTATTATCTCCTGCATGTGCTAGTTGGGATATGTATGAGAGTTATGAAGTTAGAGGAAATCATTTCAAAGAATGTGTTTATAACCTTAGTTAAAGGTGGTATATATGAGAAAATTAAAAGATAGCAATACAGACAGGAGAAGAAAAACTAATTCAAAAAAAACAAAAGAAAAATTAAGCCCTAGAGCTATGAGAAAAGAAAGCAGAAGTTCTAAAAAGAAAGGTTTTAAGCTTTTTAAGAAATCAGATACTAAAGTTGCAAAGGAAAGAGACAAAAGAAAGAAAAATAATAAACTCTTACCCTTTGATTATTATATTTTACTTTGTGTTTTATTGCTTGTTTTCATAGGTATAGTTATGGTTTTTAGTGCTAGTTTTGTTCAAGCTGGATATAAATTTTCAGATCCTTATTTTTTCTTAAAAAGATCTGTTGTTTATGCTATTTTGGGTATCGTTTGTATGTTAATTTTCTCAAGAATTAATTATAGGATATTAAGAAATTTTAGTATGTTTTTTCTTGTTACAACTAGTATATTGTTAATATTAGTGTTTACACCATTAGGGCAGGATATATATGGTTCGTATAGATGGATTAAAATTAATAAATTTACTTTGATGCCTTCGGAAATAGCGAAATTTGTAAATATATTTTTGGTTGCAAAAATTTTGGATATGAAAAAGGATGAAATTAGAAAAGGTATTCAAGGTATTATTCCTGTTTTGATAGTGACTTTGTATTTCTTTGTTTTTATAATAAAACAACCAGATCTATCTACAAGTGCGAGTATTTTGATGACTGCATTTGTAATGCTTTTTGTAGCAGGAATGCAATATAGATATGTATTTATGGCTATTATATCAGGTGTTGTAGGAATTGCAGGTCTTATATGGGTAGCACCATATAGGATGGATAGATTTATGACTTTTTTAGATCCATTTAAAGATCCAACGGGAGATGGAATGCAAGTTGTTCAATCACTTTATGCATTTGGAACAGGTGGAGTATTTGGAAGTGGTCTAGGTAGAAGTGTTCAAAAATACTTCCATTTACCAGAACCTCAAAATGATTTTATATTTGCAATAATTGGAGAGGAACTTGGTTATATTGGCTGTATTACAATAATATTTATATATTTATTTTTAATTTTTAGATGTATAAAAGTAGCGATAAACGTAAAAGATTCTTATGCAAGTTATTTAGTTTTGGGTATAATTGCTCAAATAGCTATTCAAACACTTATTAATATAGGTGTTGCAACTTCATCTATTCCTAACACAGGAATAGCCCTACCTTTTATAAGTTATGGAGGAAGTTCTTTAGTTATAATTCTAAGTTGTATGGGAATTATATTAAATATATCAAGAACAGTTGAAAGGGATTGATTTAGGTGAAAGTAGTAGTATCTGGTGGTGGAACAGGTGGACATATATATCCTGCAATAGCCATAGCCAATAAATTCAAAAAAGAAGATAATGCACAAATTTTATATATTGGAACAAAGGATGGGCTAGAGTCAAAAGTTGTTCCCAAAGAATTTGATTTTAAAACAATAGAAGTAACATATCTTAGAAGGAAAATAAATTTTGACAATATAAAAAGGGTTTTTAAATCATTAAAAGCTACATTAGATGCTATAAAGATTTTAAAAAAATTCAAACCAGATTTAATAATTGGGACTGGTGGATATGTAAGTGGACCAGTTATATTAGCAGGTAAATTACTAAATATAAAAACAGCTATACATGAACAAAATTCTTATCCAGGGATTACAAATAAAATTGCAGCAAGATTTTGTAATAAGGTTATGATAAGTTTTTTAGATGCAAAAAAGTATTTTAAACATAAAAATAAAGTAGTACTTACAGGTAATCCAATAAGACAAGATATAATAGATGCAAAACGTGAAGATATGAGAAAAAAATTAAATCTTAAAGACGATGAAAAATTTGTACTATGTGTTGGAGGTAGTGGAGGTTCATTATCAATAAATAATGCGATGAAAGAACCTATTAAATATTTTTTGGAAAATAATATAAAATTTATGCATGTAACAGGTGAAAGATTTTATAATGATTATATAAATGAGTTTGAGAATGTAACTTTTAAAGAGAATCAAAATATAGTATCATATCTTAATGATATAGTTACATATTTGACTGCTAGTGATCTTGTCATTTCTAGTGGTGGAGCAATATTTTTAGCTGAAGTAAGTGCAAAAAAAGTAGCACCTATAATAATTCCAAAGGCATATACAGCTGAAAATCATCAAGAACATAATGCAAGAGCATTAGAAAAGGAAAATGCGGGAATATGTATACTTGAAAAAGAATTAAATGATAATAAACTTTTTGAAGTTATAAAAGAATTTTTAGAGGATAATAGTAAAATAGAAAATATTAAAAATAATATGGGAAAAATTTCACAGATTGATGCTATAGATAAAATATATAATGCTTTAAAAAGTATTTAAAAGGGTTGATATTTTTGAATAATTTGTTTAAAGCTTTTCTTCTTAGTATAATATCTTTTTTTATAGGATATTATATATTTGGATATACAAATATTGTATCAGTAAAAACTATAAATATAAGTGGTTGTATACGATTAAAAAGTGATTATTTGATTAGTCAAAGTGGAATAACAAAAGATGATAATTTAATATTTATAAATTTGAGAAAATCAAAAGAAGAATTATTAAAAGAACCTTATATAAAGAATGTTAAATTAAGACAACGATTATTAAATACCATTGATATTGAAATTGAAGAAAGAACTCAAATGGCAGCTATTCCTTATATGGGTTCATATATAATAATAGATGAAGAAGGAGTTGCACTTAATGTAGAAGATGATTTTACTAAACTAGATAAACCTATAATAACAGGGATAACATTAGAAGATATGTCTTTGGGACAAAGGATAAAAATAAAAAAAGATGAGAACTTTTTTTATAAATTAATATCTTTATTAAATGTTCTTAAAAATACTAAACTTCTTGAAAGTATTTCTGAGATAAATTTAGATTCTAATGATGAATTTATATTATACACTATATATAATATGAAGATTTATCTAGGTAATTGTACTTCTATTGATTATAAAATTAGATTTATTCAAAAAATTTTGGTAGACTTATATAGTAAGGGTATAAAAGATGGGATAATAGATTTTTCATATGAGGGAAATCCTATTTATAAGCCCTACAATACACAGTTAGGAAGTGAAATACTTGGAGAGAAAAAATGAAATACTTATGCTTATATTATGTCTTATAATTGGTATAGTACTAACAATACAACTAAAAAGTGTTTCAAATTCAACAGGTGGAATAGTATCGTCTTTAAAAGCTAAACAACTTTCTAGTGAATTATCAAATTTAAAGGACAGGAAAGAAGAACTTTTAAAAGAACTGCAAAGGTTAGATACTAGAATAGAAGATTATAAACTTTCAGATTCTAAGGAATATGATATTGTAAACAATCTTAAAAAAGATATAAATAAGTATAATGTACTAAGTGGGTATACCTCTGTTAAAGGTAGTGGAATAGAATTATCTATATTTATAGATGAGAATATAGATGCTTCTATAGAAGGTTATAGTGATTCAAGAGAAAAAATAATATATAATTATGAGTATATACTATATATTATAAATAAATTATATGCATCTGGAGCAGAAGCTGTTTGTGTAAATGATGAAAGAATTGTTTTTAGTTCTGAAATACATTTAACACAGGAAGCTAATACTACAAAAATGCTTATAAATAATAAACCTATAGAAATTCCTATAAAAATAAAGGCTATAGGAAATCCAAAGACTTTGGATGCAGCTCTTAATATGAGGTTTGGTATATTAGATCATATGAAAGAATATTTAGGTATTGAATCAAAAGTTGACCAAAGTGATGAAATAGAAATTCCTAGGTATAATGAAAAAATAGAATTTAAATATGCAAAACCTATAGAGTAAAAGGTGGGTTTTATTATGGCAAAGAAAAAAAGAGAACTTATGATAATAATATTTTCATTTATAACAGGGATTTTAATAGTTATGATGTTTAAGGGTTTAAATCCAGGTTACACTTTTGTAAATTTAAATAGTGTTAAACAAATGGAAAATAAGCTTGAAAATGAAAAAATAAAGATAAAAAATTTAAGGACATTGATAGAAGAAAAACAATATGTATTAGAGAGATATGAATTAGAACTTAGTGAAAATGGTTCATTAACAGATTTGATAGTTAATGAACGCGAAGACTTAGAGTTGATAGCAGGACTAAAGGATGTAAAGGGGCCTGGTATTATTATAAAATTAAAAGACAGTGATATTCCTGTTGAACAGTTTTTAGGTTTGAATTCTGAAGATATTGTAAATTCTTTAGTAATACATGATAATGATATAATTAAGTGTATAAATGAATTAAAAATTGCAGGAGCAGAAGCAATATCTATTAACGGTCAAAGACTTGTGTCTAATTCAGAAATAAAATGTGCTGGTGCAACGATTACAGTTAATAATAAAACTTATGGACAACCATTTGTAATAAGAGCTATAGGTGATATTAATTTACTTAGCTCAGCAGTTTTGTCTACAGATTCTTATTTTGAGTATTTAAAGAATGTATATGGAATAAATGTAGATTCTTATGTTGTAGAAGAGATGAGGATAAATTCATATCTAGAGGATTTAAACTTTGATTATATTAAAGAAGGTGAAAAAAATTGATTATTGCATTAATTGGTTTGGTTTTAGGTGTTGTTGTTGGGTATTATATACCTATAACATATCCTGAAAGTTATTCTTTATATATATCTATAGGAATATTAGCTTCGATGGACTCTATTTTAGGTGGTACTAGGGCTATGCTTGAAAATAGATTTGATAGAGTTCATTTTTTTAGTGGACTCATATCAAATGCAGTGCTAGCAGCTTGTATAGCGTACTTAGGTGATAAATTAGCTGTTCCGCTTTATTATGCTCCTATAGTAGTATTTGGAGGAAGATTATTTAACAATTTTTCTTATATAAGAAATATGATATTGGCAAAGTATATTAAGAACAAATAGAAAAACTAGGCATTAAGGAGGTTGCTCTATGCTACAATTCGATGTTGAAATGGAAGAGTTTGCAAAAATTAAAGTTATTGGAGTCGGTGGTGGCGGTGGAAATGCTGTTAACCGAATGATATTAGAGAAGCTTGGTGGAGTTGATTTTATAGCAATCAATACGGATAAGCAAGCTTTAATAAGTTCACAAGCTGAAATAAAGATTCAAATAGGTGAAAAATTAACAAGAGGTCTTGGTGCTGGTGCTAATCCAGAAGTTGGAGCTAAAGCTGCCCAAGAAACAAGAGATGAAATACAAAAAGCTTTATCTGGTGCAGATATGGTTTTTGTAACTGCTGGTATGGGAGGCGGTACTGGTACAGGAGCAGCTCCTATTGTTGCAGAAATAGCTAAAGAAATGGGAATACTTACAGTTGGTGTTGTAACTAAGCCTTTTGTATTTGAAGGTAGAAAAAGAATGGCTAATGCTGAAAAAGGAATTGAAAATTTAAAGCAAAGAGTTGATACGTTAATTACAATACCAAATGATAGACTACTTCAAATAGTCGAGAAAAGAACTTCTATGTTAGAAGCTTTTAAAAAAGCTGATGAAGTTTTAAAACAAGGGGTTCAAGGTATTTCAGCTCTTATTGCTGAACCAGGACTTATAAATCTTGATTTTGCAGATGTTCAAACTATAATGAAAGGACAAGGTCTTGCTCATATGGGTATTGGACAGGCATCTGGAGAAAATAGAGCTGTAAATGCAGTTAAACAAGCGATTCAAAGTCCGCTATTAGAAACTTCTATAAGAGGGGCTAAAGGGGTACTTCTTAATATAACAGGAGGATCTGATTTAGGTCTATTTGAAGTTAATGAAGCTGCTGAATTAGTGGAAGAATCTACAGATGATGAAGCTAATATAATATTTGGAGCTGTTATAGATGAATCACTTGGTGATGAAATTAGAATAACGGTTATAGCTACTGGTTTTGATGCAAATAATAAACCGATAAATATTAAAAATGAAAAGAAAGAAAATATAGAAGAAGAAACTGAAACTGAAAAAGAAGAAGAGGAAGCCCAAGAAGAAAAGGATGATACTAATAATTTAGGTCTTGATATTCCAACTTTTTTAAGAAGAAATTAATAATAAAAACTACTGCGGTGCAGTGGTTTTTTTATTTTTGTTTTACATTATAAAAAATATATGATAAATTTTAATTATAATTATAAAACAAATTGGAGGAATTATTGATGAAATGTCCTAAATGTGAAAGCATAAGAACTAAAGTTATAGATTCAAGACCTATTGAAGAAAATAAGGTTATAAGAAGAAGAAGAGAGTGTGAAGATTGTAAAGGTAGATTTACAACATATGAAAGAATAGAAAATATATCTATTATGGTTATAAAAAAAGATAAATTAAGAGAGAGTTTTGATATAAATAAATTAAAAAGAGGAATAATAAGATCATGTGAAAAAAGACCTGTTTCTTTGGAAAAGATAGAAAGTATTGCGCAGGAAATAGAAAATGAACTTAATAAAAATATGATAAAGGAAATAGATTCTAAAAAAATTGGGGATCTTGTTATGGAAAGATTAAAAGATTTAGATGAAGTGGCTTATGTTAGATTTGCATCTGTTTATAGAGAATTTAAAGATGTCGATACATTTTTTGACGAACTTGAAAAAATGTTATTAGAAAAGAAAAAACAAGATAAAGAATAAAAAGTTTTAGTCATATATAAATTTAACTTAATTTTTACAAATTTTTATTGATTTTAATTTATAATTAATATATAAAAGTGTAAAGGAGTTTTTAAGTTGGCGAATAGAGTATTGATTGTTGATGATGAGGAACATATAGTAGAACTTTTAAAATTTAATTTAGAAGCTAATGGGTATGAGGTTTCTTATGCTTATGATGGTTTGGAGGGTTTTTTAAAAGCAAAAGAAGAAAAGCCAAATATAATACTTTTGGATTTGATGCTTCCTACGCTTGATGGAATGGAAGTTTGTAAAAAGATAAGAGAACAAAAAGATATAAGCAATATACCTATAATAATGCTTACTGCAAAGAATGTAGAGTCAGATAAGATTATGGGTTTAGAACTTGGTGCTGATGATTATATAACGAAACCATTTAGTGTTAAGGAAGTTATAGCGAGAGTTAAAGCAGTGTTAAGAAGATATGATTTTAAAGATGAAGAAATTATAAATATAGATGAACATTTAAAAATTGATTTGTCTAATTATGAAGTTTTTAAAGATGATATAAAAATTGAACTTACATTAAAAGAGTTTGAGATATTAAAATTATTAGCAAGTAATAGAGGTCGAGTACTTTCAAGAAATCTTTTATTAGATAAGATTTGGGGATATGAATATTTTGGAGAAACTAGAACTGTAGATGTCCACATAAGACATCTAAGAAAAAAAATAGAGACAGATGATAAAAGTCATAATTATATAGAGACTGTAAGAGGTGTAGGTTATAAGTTTAAATAAAGGGAGGTTTTTTACAATTATTCATTACAATGATTTTGTTTTATTTGCTATACTTTTTTTTATAATAATAATATTATTATTTCAGTATTTAAGAGTGCTTAAAAAGTATGTAAGAGAAATTATTTTTGCTTCAACAAAGGTAAGCGAAGGTGATTTTTCTGTGAAATTAAAACAAAATTTAACTGGGGATTTAGGAGATTTAACTAAGAATTTCAATTATATGTTAGAGACTATAAAAAATAATATATGGGAACTTGAAGATAAGAATTCTAAACTTCAAGCTATCTTAAAGAGTATATCAAGTGGCATTCTTGCTGTTGATAATGAAAGAAACATACTTCTTATGAATGAAAGAGCAAAAAAAATTTTTGAGTATGAATATGAGGATTTTGAAAAGAGACCTATAGAAGATATTGTGAAAAATAAAGCTATACTCGAAAAAATAGACTATTTGATGTCTTTTAAAGATAAAAAAAATATATTGATTGAAGATAATAGCAGGTATTTTAATATAAAAGTAGATACAATAAAGATGGCAAAAAAGAATAATATAATAATTGGTTCATTAATAAATATAGAAGATATAACAGATAAGAAAAACTTAGAAAAAATAAGATCTGATTTTGTTGCTAATGTTACACATGAATTAAAAACTCCCCTTACTTCTATTAGTGGTTTTGTAGAAACTTTAAGAGGAAATGAAGAGATTGACTTTGATACTAGAAATAGATTTTTGGGTATAATTGATAGTGAAACTATTAGACTAAAGAGACTTATAGATGATATATTGATGCTTTCTTTTATAGAAAGTGATGATAAGATAAAGACAAAGGAAATTGTAAATTTAAGTAGTATAATAGAGGAAATATTATATTTGGTTGCAGATAAAGTAAAAGATAAAAATATAAATATAAAAAAAGATTATGAAGAATTGTCTATAAATATAAACAGGGATTATTTAAAACAGATAATATTGAATTTAATAGATAATGCAATTAAATATAATATAGATAATGGAAGTATTTATATATCTATTATAGACGAAAAGAATTTTTTGAATATAAAAATAGAAGATAGCGGAATAGGAATAGCAAAGGACGATTTAAATAGGGTCTTTGAACGCTTTTACAGGGTTGATAAAGCTCGAAGTAAAAAAATCGGAGGAACAGGTCTTGGTCTTGCTATTGTAAAGCATATAGTTCTTTCTATTGGTGGAGATATAAAAGTAAATAGTAAGCTTGGAAAAGGAACTGAGTTTAGTGTTAGATTACCAAAAAACAATTAAATACAAAAAAACATCTTACAAAAGTAAGATGTTTTTTATGTTTTTGGTACAGATAGTGGGATTCGAACCCACACATGCGAACATACCTGATTTTGAGTCAAGCGCGTCTACCAGTTCCGCCATATCTGCAAATTATAGTATTAACCAACAAAATTAGTATAGCATAGAAAAGAAATTATATCAATAAAAATTTAAAAATATAAAATTTCATTTTATTTTTAAATTTTTATTGATATAATATAGTTTTTGATTTTAGGGTATTAATATTATGGAACTTTTAAGTATTTAATTACGTCTAAGTAGTATAAACAATCATAAAAAGATAAGAAAGGAGGTTTAGTTTTGGATTTAGATAAATTTGAAGGTCTTGTACTTGAATATGAAAAATATGCGTTTAATATAGCTTTTAGAATATGTAATAATATTGAAGATGCAAAGGATATAACCCAAGATGCTTTTATTAAAGCATATAAAAATTTTGATAAATTTAAAGGAAATTCAAAATTTTCTACTTGGTTTTATAGGATTGTAACAAACACAGCATTGGATTTTGTAAGAAAGAATAAAGAAAATTTAAATTATGAAGAAAATATAGATTATGAAGTTAAATTAAATGAAAATCATGTTGAAAAAGAATTAGAAAAAAAGGAATTAAATGAAGTTTTAAGAGAATCTATAAATGAACTTAAATTAAATTATAAAACAATGATTGTTTTAAGAGATTTAAATGGACTTAGTTATGAAGAAATATCGAATATAACAAATGAATCCTTGGGTACGGTTAAATCAAGGATTAATAGAGGAAGAAAAGAATTACAAAAAATACTTAAAAGGAAGGGGGTTAAAGTATGATGAATCATGATGAATTTAATATGCTTATGAGTGATTATTATGATGATATTTTAGATGAAGATTTAAAATTAGAGTTTGAACAACATTTAAAATCTTGTGATTCTTGTAAAGTTGATTATGAGAATTTTAAAAATATGTTAGATGAATTAAATGATATTGATATGGTAGAACTTCCTGATGAATTTCATCTAGAACTTATGGATAGATTAAAAGAATTTGATGAAGAACAAAGCAAGGCTCAAAGTAATATAATTGAATTTAAGAATGAAAAATATTATGAAGATACTAAGAGTACAAATAATAATACAAATATTAATAAATTAAATATAAGGAAGAGATTTGATTTTAAATCTATTAATAAATTTGCTTTTATAGCAGCATCTGTTTTGATATTCTTTGGAGGATTTTTGGCTGGAGATTTTATGCCTTTTAGAGCAAATCAAGATATGATGTATGAAGAATCAGTTAGCGAGAGCGTTATGGATACATCTCCTAAGATGAGTAGAAATATTGTTCAAACTAATATGGCAAATATGGATGCTGGAGTTTTAAAGGCAAATGTAGTAGAAGAAAAGAAAATTGTAAAAGAAGTATATATTGATTTAGAAGTTGAAAATTTAGAAGATGCAGTTAGACAGATTAAAGAAAATATAGAAAGTAAAAAGGGATATATAGAGAATTCAAATATGAATACGAAGGATTTGTATTCAAATATAAGAGCAAGAGTAATATCATCGAATTTAGATGAGGCGATAAAAGATGTAGAATCTACTGGTATAGTGATGAACAAAAATATATCTACTATAGATATGACTAAAAATTATACAGATACAAAAACTAGATTAGATAATCTAATAAGACAAGAAGAAAAAATCAAGTCATTAATAGAAAGAGCTTCTAAGATTGAAGATTTAATAAATTTAGAAAAAGAATTAAATAGAATAGTCAGTCAAAAAGAAATTTATATAAATAATATGAATAATATAGATGAAAGAGTAGACTATTCACTTTTAAATATCAGAGTAGAACAAAAACAAAATACTTTATTTAAAGATATTGGTGAACGATTTAAACATGTTTTATATAATACTTTAACTAATTTGATAAAATTAATAGAAGCAATACCATTTATTGCTTTTGTATATTTAATTTATTATATATTTATAAGAAAATTTATTAAAAAATAAACTTAAAAACTGAAGGGAGTTAGTTTAAATGAATGGATTCAAATTTATGACAAAAAGATTTTTAATATTAGGAATTTTGATGATGTTATTTACAAATATTTCATTTGCAGATTCAACAAATACTATAAATGTTTCTGGTAAAGGTAGCATATATGTAAAACCAGATGTATTTAAAATAGAATTATCTGTAGAAAATAGAGGTAAAGAAACTAAGACTATACAAGAACAAAATAGTAAGATATCAAATAAATTAAAAAAAGATTTATTAGATATGGGTGTTAAAGAAGAGGATATAAGAACATTGTACTATAAATTATATGAAGAAAAATACTATGATGAAGTGGAAAAAGTAAGAAAGTTCAAAGAGTATGTTGTAAGAAATACAATCGAAGTTACAACTTATGATGTTGATTTATTAGCTAAAATAATAGATAAAGCTAGTAAAGAAAATATTAGTTCTATATCAAATATACAGTTTGATGTTTTAAATAAAAAAGAGCATTATAATGAAGCATTAAAATTAGCTTATAAAGATGCAAAATCTAAGGCTGATGCATTATCTTCAGCTATGAATGTATCAATAAAATCGGTTAATAAGGTTAGCGAAAATTCGACTTATCCAACATATTTATATAGAAAATCATATGCCTTAGAAGATTCAAACTCAAGTGTTTTAGATATATCTTCTGGTGAATACGAAATAGATGCAACTATTGATGTTGAATATAAGTATTAATAATAGATAAAATAAATACAAGCTTCCTATTTTCTAAACTCAAAAAAGGGTAATAGAAAGTAGGAGGTTTTTTATTTTTAATTTTTTTTGAAATGTTATATAATCATATAAGTAATTAAAAATGTTAAGAGGAGTTGTTTCGATGAAAAACAGACTTATACTAATAGATGGAAATAGTTTGATGAATAGAGCTTTTTACGCTTTACCACCATTAAAGAATAAAAATGGATTGCACACAAATGCTATATATGGTTTTACTACAATGCTATTTAAAATAATAAATGATTATAAACCAACACATATGAGTGTTGCATTTGACCTTAAAAAGCCTACATTTAGACATCTAGAATATAAAGAATATAAAGGTACAAGATCAAAGATGTCTGATGAATTAAGAGAACAGGTAAAACCACTTAAAGATCTTATAGATGCATTTAAGATAAATAGGCTTGAAATGGAAGGGTTTGAAGCTGATGACATAATAGGAACGATATCTAAATTAGGAGAAGATGAGGAGTTTGAAGTCCTTATAGTTACTGGAGATAAGGATGCACTACAATTAGCTTCAAAAACAACAAAGATATTATTTACTAAAAAAGGTATATCAGAGCTTGAAATTTATGATTTTGATGCTGTTTTAAAAAAATATGGTATAACACCGACTAAATTAATAGATTTAAAAGGTCTTATGGGAGATAAATCAGATAATATACCTGGAATACCTGGGATTGGTGAAAAAACAGGGTTAAAATTAATAAAGCAGTTTGATAGTGTTGAAAATTTAATAGAAAATACAGACCAGTTAAAAGGAAAGCAAAAGGAAAAAGTAATAGAAAATGCATCAATGGCAGTCTTGAGTAAGAGGTTAGCAACTATTGTAAGAGATATTCCTTTTGATATAGATTTAGAAGAATTAAAATTTGAAGAAAATTATGATGATAAAGTTCTTGAATTATTTAAAGAGTATGGATTTAAGAATCTGATAAAGAAATTAGATATGGAAGTAGTAGATGCAACTAAAGATGAAACTAATACAAATGTTGATTTTACTTATAATATAATTAAAGAATACAAATTAGAAGAACTTATAAAAGAAATTAAAAAAAATAAAGAAATATATATAAAATCAGCAAGTAAAGAAGAAAATATAGTTGATAAAAATATAATATATATGTATTTATCAACAAATAAAAAAGATATCTATAGATTAAATGAAGAGGATATAGATAAATTAAAAGAAATATTTGAAGATAAAGGTATAAAAAAAATAGGTTCTTATTTAAAGAAAGAATATAAATTATTAAAATCATATGGTATACAGTTAAATGGTATGGAGTTTGACATATCAATAGCACAATACCTGATAGATACTACAAGTTCTAATTTTGAACCATCAGATATTGCTCTAAGTTATTTTGATAAGACTATAAAATCTAAAGAAGATTTACTTGGTAAAGGTAAAAAAGCCATAACTTATTTAGAGGTTGAAAAAGATTCGTTAGATTCTTATTTTGCTGATATTTTGATGACTGTAATTTTAGTCAAAGATATTATGAAAGATAAGATAAAGAAATTAGAAATGGATAATTTGTTTTATGATATTGAAATGCCTCTTTGTGAAGTATTAGCTTCTATGGAATATGAAGGTTTTTATGTGGATATATTCAAACTAAAAGAATTAGATATGGTGTTTTCAAAGGAAATAGATGAGTTGACAAAGGAAATATACTCTTATACTAAAGAGGAATTCAATATAAATTCACCAAAACAGTTGGGTGTTATATTATTTGAAGAATTAGGATTAAAAGTTATTAAAAAAACGAAAACAGGATATTCTACAAGTATAGAAGTATTAGAAAAATTATTAAATGATCATCCAATAATAAAGAATATAATAGATTATAGACATATAACAAAATTAAAATCAACTTATGTTGATGGACTTAGTAAGATAATTAATCCAAAAACAAATAGAATACATTCATCATTTAATCAAACTATAACAACTACAGGAAGGATATCTTCGACAGAACCAAATCTTCAAAATATACCTGTAAGAATGAAGCTTGGAAGAGAAATAAGAAAGGTGTTTATAGCAAAAGAAAATCATAAATTAGTTGATGCGGATTATTCTCAAATAGAATTAAGATTATTGGCTCATATTAGTGATGATGAACATATGAAAGAAGCTTTTGTAAAAGAAGAAGATATACATGCTATGACAGCTTCTAAAGTATTTAATAAGCCATTAGAAGAGGTGGATTCTTATTTAAGAGGACAAGCTAAGGCAGTTAATTTTGGTATAGTTTATGGAATTAGTGACTTTGGATTATCCAAAAATCTTAATATACCAGTTAAATTAGCTAAGGAATATATAGATAATTATTTAGAAAAATATCCAAATATCAAAAAATATATGGATGATATAGTAGATAAAGCAAAAGATGATGGATATGTAACAACTATATTGAATAGAAGAAGATATATACCTGAAATTAATTCTACTAATTTCATTATGAAGAATTTAGGAAAAAGACTTGCAATGAATACTCCAATACAAGGTGGAGCTGCTGATATTATAAAAATTGCAATGGTTAATGTTTATAATAGGTTAAAAAAAGAAAATTTAAAATCAAGATTAATTTTACAGGTACATGATGAACTTATAATAGAAGCTATAGCAGAAGAGGTTGAATTTGTAAAAGAAATATTAAAGCAAGAAATGGAAAATGCAATAAAATTAAATGTACCACTTACAGTTGATTTGAGTGAAGGAAATTCTTGGTACGAAGCAAAGTAGGTGTTTTTATGTTATTTTTAGGTCTTACAGGTTCAATTGGAACAGGAAAAAGTACAGTTTCAAAGATATTTAAAGAAAAAAATATAGATATAATAGATGCTGATTTTATAGCTAAAAAATTATTAGATATAGATGAGCTTGGATATAAAGCATTAATAGATGAATTTGGTATAGAAATATTAGCAAATGATAAATCAATAGATAGAAAAAAACTTAAAAATATTGTATTTAAAAATGAAAATCAAAGATTAAAGCTAAATTCAATAATGCATCCACTTATAATTGATGAGATATTGAATCAAAAAAATGCCTATCAAAAGAAAGGTAAAAAGGTAGTAATATTAGATGCACCACTGCTTTTTGAAACTAAATTAAATGAGTATTGTGATTTTAATTTAGTTATAACATGTGAGGAAAAAATTCAGATTCAAAGGATTAAAAAAAGAGATAATATAGATGAGGTTCTAATAAAAAATATAATAAAAAGACAGATGTCACAAAAAGAAAAGAAAGTTTTAGCCGATTACTATATAGATAATTCTTTTGATTACAGTTCTTTGGAAGAAAAAATAAATAGATTTATGATATTTTTGGAGGAGAGTTTTGAAATTTAATAATAAATTAAAAGCTGTTATTATGCTTAGTATTTCTGTATGGGGAATATTTTTTATAAGAAATATGGTTTTGGAATTTTCTTATCCAACTAAGTATAAGGAATATGTATATAAATATTCAAATGAGTATGGAATAGATCCTATGTTAGTATTTTCGATAATAAGGGAAGAAAGTAAATTTTTCCCTTATGCTAGGTCGAAAAAAGATGCAAAAGGTCTTATGCAAATATCAAATATAACCGAAGATTGGGCATTTAAAGAGCTTAATATAGAAAATTCGAATATATATGATCCAAAAACAAATATTCAAATAGGTACATGGTATTTATCAAAATTATTAAAAGAGTTTAAAAATGAAGATTTTGCAATTATTGCTTACAATTGTGGATCTGGAAATTTAAAGTCTTGGATGAATAAGAATTATGTAGTAAAAGATAAAGAATATAAAATACCTTATATTGAAACAAAATTTTATTTGAAAAAGGTGAAGAAATCCTATGAAAAGTATAAAAAACTTTATGAATAAAAAAATAAAATTATGGATATTAATTTTTATATTTTTATTGAATTCTACTAGTGTACAAGCGTTAACAGAATTTACAAAAAAGGAAATGGATAAATATGATTTAAATATAACTATGAGTAATTTTACAACATTAAATCCAATATTAAATAAAGAAGAGTCTGTTGATTATTTTTTGAAACTTGTATACGATTCATTATTTGAAATAGATGATAGTTATAATTTAGAGTATAAATTAGCAAGTAGTATTAATATATCAAATAATCTAAAACAAATAGATATTGGGTTAAGATCAGATATTAAATGGCATGATGGAACCCAAATAAATTCTGATGATATTAAATTTACAATAGAATATATAAAGAATAATTATCAAAGTTCTTATTATCCGTTAGTTAGCAATATAGATAAGGTAGTTTTAAAGGGAAATAAAAATCTAAGTATATATTTAAAAAATAAAGATCCTTTTTGTGATAAAAAAATGATTTTTCCTATAATACCGAAAAATGCATATAATTTTTTGAATGAAAAAAAATCGAAGTTAAAAGCTTCAAATATAATTGGTAGTGGTATTTATAAAATATATAATATAAATAATAAAGAAATCGATTTAATTTCAAATGAAAATTATTATTTAAAAAAGCCAAATATTAAAAATATAAAATGTAAAATAGTACCTTCATTTGAAACAAGAGTTTATATGCTTGAGTCAAGAGAAAGTGACATAACTAATGTAGGAACAATAGATGCTAGAAAATATTCAAATAATGATTTTAATGTTTTAGATTATAGTTCAAGGGAGTTTATATTCCTAAGATTAAATGATGAGAATAAAAAATTAGAGGATGAAAATATAAATAAATTTCTGATGAAATCAATAGATAGAAAGGCTATATTAAAAGAAATATATGTAGATAAAGGAGAGGTAAATGCTTTACCTCTTTATAAAAATAGCCAATATTACAATAAAGATTTGTTTGAAGATTACAATAAAGAGCAAGCTTTTTCTTATATAGAAAAATATGCAGAGGAAAAAAAGCTAAAAAAAGATTCAAACTCTTATTTGGATTTAAATCTTTTAGTATCAAAAGATGATGAAAATAAAATTTCTATTGCATATAAATTAAAAAAAGATTTTATGGATTTAAAAGTAAATTTAAATGTTATAGAATTAGAAAAAGAAGAGTTTTTAAAAAAAATAGAAAAGAAAAACTATGAATTAGCTCTAATGACTTGGAAGATGCCCGTTTATCCGCAAATTATAAATTATTATTATTTACAAAATAATTTTAATATAAAAAATAATATACTTATGTTAGCTTTTAATAATTTTTTGAATTCTAGTAAAGATAGTTATTTAAATGATTATAAAATATTACAAAAAAATATGGTTGAAAATTTATTTAATGTGGGATTGTTGATAAAGAGTAATAGCCTTATAATTGATAATAATATAAAAGGAAGTCTAAGTCCAAATTCATTTAATATATATAATGGAATAGAGAATATAGACTTAAAATAGGAGGCGTTTAAATTGAAGAAAGCTGCAATATGGATTGGTGTTATAATAGCCATAATAGTGATTTCTTTTTTCTTTGGTGCTTATTTAGGAAACAGATATAAATCAGACTATACACAGGAAAATTCGAAAAAAATAGATATTAAAAAAGTTATGGAGAATAAAGATACAAACTTGACTAATTCTAATAATGTTAACAATACAAATGTTGAAGATAGTAATTTAGATAGTCAAAATAACTCAAACTCTTCAAATAATAATACTTCTGCAAATACTAACACTAATACAAATGTAGATAACACGAACACAACTAATACTAACACTCAAACAACTAGTCAAAGTGAAGATGAATCAAAGACTATATATAGAATAATAGTTGATGGACAACAAAAAGTTGCACTTACAGGAAAACAAAAGGCAATAGATTATGCAAAGAAAAATTTTAAGGGAAATGTGGTTATACAATCATCAAAAACAAATGAAACTGTAGCAGAATTTAGAGTAGAATAAAATTTATTTTAAAATAGGAATATAGAATTAAATTAAAAAAATATCAAAGAAATCACAATAATAAAAAAAATTTATGATATAATAAAATTCAATAAGAAATTTGATTAAAGGGAGATTTGTTATGATAAAAAAATTGTCGATATGTTTACTTGGTATTTGTTTATTTGCTTCTTCTGCTTCATATGCTGCGGATTACAAGACTGTAAAGGTTTCTGCTGATGTTTTGAATGTCAGATCAGGAACTAGTATAGAAGCAGATATAATAGGGAAGATTGAAAATTCAAAAGAAATATGTGTTATTAATGAAATTGAAGAAAATGAACTTAAGTGGTATGAAATTAATTTTGAAAAAGATAAAAAAGCATACATAAGTGCAGAATATACAAGTGACTTAAATGATGGTTTTTATGGTGTAGTTATAGACAATAATTGTAATATAAGAAAAGAAGCTAATTTAAAATCAGAGGTATTATATAAAGCTAATATGTCTGATAAAGTATATATATATGAAAAAGAAGGCGATTTTTATAAAATAAAGTATAAGGATACTAAAGCTTATATATTTAGTGAACTGGTTTCATTAGATAAAACATATATTGTAGGTAGTGCTGTAGCTACAAGAGGAGAATTTAGAAATGATTCTTCAAAGATAATATCTGTTGCAAAAAGTAAAATTGGAGTTCCATATGTATATGGAGCAAATGGTCCAAATTCTTATGATTGTTCATCTTATACAAAATATGTGTTTAAAAAAGCATTAAATGTTAATATACCTAGAACTTCTTTAGAACAAAGTAAAACAGGAACTAAGATATCCAAAGAAAATTTACAGCCTGGAGATCTTGTGTTTTTTGATACAAGTAAAAAAGGAAGAGTAAATCATGTTGGAATATATTTAGGTCAAGGAAAGTTCATACATGAGTCATCAGGATCTGCTAAATCAGTTACCATATCTGATTTGAGTACAGGTTTTTATAAGAGGGTTTATAAATGGGCAAGAAGAATCAAATAATAAAATTTAATAGTTAAAAAAATATTTAAAAACATTATCAACTTTATTTTGATAGTGTTTTTTTTATTAAAAAATATAAAATATATCATTATGTCAAATGCGAATAAGTTTCAATAACTTTAGTGAAGTTGAAAATGAATTAGTATTAGGCGAATTCTACAAAAAGTCAATCGTGATTAATTAGTCTGAATTTTTGGGAAAAGGAATATAATCTTTGTTAAATTATTAATAAAAATACACAAAAATTTATTCTATTCGACAAAAATTATATTTTTGGGTAAAATGGTTTATTGTATACACTTGAAAAAATGTTGAAATACTAATATAATGTTAATGTAGATTGTGAACTGTATAGATTCATAATTCAAATTTATAATAAAAAGATAACTAATATTTGATTATATTTATGTATAATTATGTAGGAAAAAGTCTTTTAAATAATATATATTTAAAGCTTTATTATATGTGATATAATTGATTAGTAACTAAATTTTTATTAAATGGATTATTATGGTGTCGTATATATTGTAGATTTAAACTTTGATTTAAAGTATTTAATTTAAAAGGGTTAAGAAGTTTAATTTGCATAAAGTCACTATAAATCTATTAGATATAATACTAGAATAAGCATAATTTTTTTTGTTTTTTATTAGAAAATGTTTTCCTTTTTTAATGAGGAAATATTGCTTAAACTATAATGTTTTAGGAGGGAAGAATATGAAGTTTTCAACTTTCAAAGGCGGAGTACATCCTCCACACAGAAAAAAAGCAACTGAAAAGCTAGCTGTGAGGAGAGCTAATGAGCCTAAAATGGTATATATACCATTACAACAACATATAGGTGCTCCAGCTAAAGCGCTTGTTAAGCCAGGAGATCAAGTAAAAGTTGGTCAACTTATAGGTGAAATGCAAGGGTTTGTATGTGCGCCAATTCATTCATCAGTTTCTGGTGTTGTTAAAAAGGTGGCACAGGTGAATGTTACTAATGGAACAGGACTTTGTGTAATTATTGAAAATGATATGAAAAATGAAATTCATGAGGACATAAAGCCTTTTAAGCCAGTTGAAGAATTAAGTGGAGAAGAAATTGTGCAAATTGTAAAGAATGCAGGTATAGTAGGTATGGGTGGAGCAACATTCCCAGCATACGTTAAATTATCTCCTCCAAAAGAAAAGAAAATAGAATATATTATATTAAATGGTGCAGAGTGTGAGCCTTATCTTACAGCTGACCACAGATTAATGTTAGAAGAACCAGAAGATGTAGTATATGGACTTAAGGCTCTTATGAAATCTGTTAATGTAAAAAAAGGTTACATAGGTATTGAAAATAATAAAATGGATGCAATAAAGGCCATGGAAGAAGCCTGTCAAGGGCATGAAGGAATTGAAGTTGTAGCTTTAGAAACTAAGTATCCACAAGGTGCAGAAAAACAACTTATATATGCATGCATAGGAAAAGAAGTTCCTTCAGGTGGACTTCCAATGGATGTTGGAGTTGTTGTAAATAATGTTGGAACAGCAGCACAACTTTCTAAAACTATAAAAACAGGATTACCTTTAATAGAAAGAATTACTACAGTAACTGGTAGTGCTATTAAGGAACCAGGAAACTTACTTATAAAAGTGGGAACTCTAGTAGATGATATAATCGAAGAATGTGGTGGATTTAAAGAAGAACCAGGAAAAATAATCATGGGTGGACCTATGATGGGATTTGCTCAATATGCAACAGATATACCTGTTGTTAAGGGAAGTTCAGGAATTCTATGTCTAAACAAAGAAGAAGCAACTTTAAAGCAACCTCAAAACTGTATTAAATGTGGTAAATGTGTTGATATTTGTCCAGCTAATTTACAACCAGTTTATTTAAGTGCCTATTCTTTAAAGAATGATTTTGAAAAAACTGAAGAATTTAGAGCTCTAGATTGTATAGAATGTGGATCGTGTTCATTTATATGTCCATCAAAGAGACCGTTATTACAATCAATAAGAGTAGCAAAGAGAGAAATAATAGCAAAAAGAAGAAAAGAAAGTAAGTAGCAAGGAGGGAAAATAAATGAGTACAAAACTATTAATATCATCTTCTCCTCATTTAAGAGCGAAAGAAGATATATCAACAGTAATGAGAGATGTAGTAATTGCTTTGCTTCCAGCTACAATAGCATCTTTATATTACTTTAGAATGGGAGCATTAAAGGTAATATTATCTGCCGTTATAGGTGCGGTACTTTCTGAATTTGCAATGCAAAAGATTCTTAAAAAAGAAGTAACTATAAATGATTGGTCAGCTGTTTTAACAGGACTTTTATTAGCTTTTAATATACCAGCATCAGCGCCAATATGGTTACCATTTGTAGGTTCGATATTTGCAATAGTTGTAGTAAAACAATTATTTGGAGGACTTGGACATAATTTTATGAATCCAGCATTAGCAGCAAGAGCTATGCTTTTAGCTTCATGGCCTGTTGAAATGACTAAATGGGTTACTCCAGGAGCTGACGCAGTGGCAACAGCAACACCGCTTGGAGTTTTAATGGAACAAGGTAAAGATGCAGCACTTGATTTAAATATAATGGATTTATTAATAGGTAATGTAGGTGGATGTATAGGAGAAACTTCAGCAGGACTTTTAATATTAGGTGGATTATACCTTATTTATAGAAAAGTTATAACTTATACTATACCAACTTATTATATTGGAACAGTAGCAGCTTTAACACTTTTAGTTGGTGGATTTGATTTTAAATACATGATATTCCACACAGTTGCAGGTGGACTTATGATAGGTGCATTCTTTATGGCTACAGATTATGCTTCTTCTCCTGTAACTAAAAAAGGACAAATTATTTATGCTATAGGTTGTGGACTTATGACAGTTGCAATAAGAGTTTGGGGAGGATATCCTGAAGGGGTTTCTTATTCAATTTTATTTATGAATGTTGCAACACCACTTATAGAAAAATACACTAGTCCAAGAGTATTTGGGGAGGTGTCTAAATAATGAAAGAGATTATTAAATTAGGTGCTATTCTAACTGTTATATGTGCAGTTGCAGCATTTGCACTTGGTTTTACAAATCAAATGACAGCGGGTGCAATAGCAGAACAAGCAGCACTTTCAAGTACAAACATGAGAAAAGAATTATTAGCAGATGCAAATAAATTTGAAGAAATAAAAGAAGATTTTAATGCACCATTAGTAAGAGAAGTATACAAAGGTTTAAAAGATGGTGAAGTAGTAGGATATACTATAAAAACTGCACCAAGTGGATATGGTGGAGAAGTTGAAGTTATGGTTGGTATAAGTACAGATGGTAAAATTACTGCTGTAAGTATTGGAAATCATACAGAAACACCAGGTCTTGGAGCAATAGCTAAGGATGATTCGTTTAATGATCAATATGATGGAAAATCTGTAAGCAAAAATTTAGAAGTAATCAAAAATGGAACTCCACAAGATAATCAAATAGTAGCAATTTCAGGAGCAACTATAACTTCAGATGCTGTTACTAGAGGAGTTAATGCAGCTATTGAATTATATAATAATTCATTAAGTAAATAGGAGGTGTCGGTTTTGAATTATTTAAAATTAATCAAAAACGGTATTATAGATGAAAACCCAGTATTTGCTCAAGCTTTAGGTATGTGTCCAACTCTAGGTGTTACTACATCGGGTATAAATGGATTTGGTATGGGTATGGCAACTACTGCAGTTTTAATATGTTCGAATATAGCAATATCTTGTCTTAGAAAATTTATACCTTCAAAGATAAGAATACCAGCATTTATAGTTGTAATAGCGACATTCGTTACAATTGTTGGGATGGCTTTAAAGGCGTATATGCCTGCTTTAGATCAACAGCTTGGACTATTTATTCCACTTATAGTTGTTAACTGTCTTATATTAGGTAGAGCAGAAAGTTTTGCTTCAAAAAATAACCCAGTAGCATCAATATTTGATGGAATCGGTATGGGTCTTGGTTTTACAGTTGCGCTTACTTTATTAGGTGTTACAAGAGAAATATTAGGTGGAGGAACTATATTTGGTTATGCAGTATTTGGAGCAGCATATAAACCTGCTTTAATAATGATTCTACCTCCAGGAGCATTCTTGGCATTAGGATTTTTACTTGTAGCATTCAATAAGCTTACAAAAGGTAAAGAAGATAAGAAAGCAGCTTAATAAATTATGTATTTTAGATAATACACTTAGGAGGAGAAATGATGGGGATTTTTATAATTCTTTTAAGTTCAATACTTGTAAATAACTTCGTTATGTCAAGATTCCTAGGTATCTGTCCTTTCCTTGGAGTTTCTAAAAAAGTAGAAACTTCAATAGGTATGGGTATGGCAGTTACCTTCGTTATGGCAATAGCGTCTACTATAACTTATTTTGTTCAGAAATTATTAGTAATGGCTGGAATAGAATATTTACAAACATTAGCATTCATATTAGTAATAGCATCATTAGTTCAATTTGTTGAAATGGTTATACAAAAGATGTCACCAACTCTATATCAATCACTTGGTGTGTTTCTTCCACTTATAACTACAAACTGTGCAGTGCTTGGGGTTGCAGTTATAAACATCCAAGAAAAATACAATTTAATTGAAACTATAATAAACGGTGTTGGAGCGGCAATAGGATTTACTTTAGCAATAGTATTATTTGCAGGAATAAGAGAAAAATTAGAAATTGCAGATATACCAGAAGCTTTTAAAGGATTCCCAATAGCTCTTATAACAGCAGGTTTAATGTCAATTGCGTTCCTTGGATTCGCAGGATTAGTATAGGAGGTGGAATAATTGTCTTTAATAGTAAATTCGGTAGCAGTACTTAGTGGTATGGGTCTAATATTTGGAGCAGGACTAGCTTTTGCATCTCAAAAATTTGCAGTAGAAGTTGACCCAAAGGTAGAAGCAATAAATAATGCTCTACCAGGAGCAAATTGTGGTGGTTGTGGACTACCAGGTTGTTCTGCATTAGCTCAAGCTATAGCTGAAGGAAAAGCACCAGTAAATGCTTGTCCTGTTGGTGGTTCTGATTGTGCATCGCAAATAGCTTCGATTATGGGTGTTGAAGCAGATGCTGGAGAAAAGAAAGTAGCAAGAGTAATTTGTAATGGAACCTGCTCATCAGCTAAAGAAAAAGCAGAGTATGTTGGAATTAAAGATTGTAAAGCTGCAATGTTAGTAGCATCAGGATCTAAATCATGTACATATGGTTGCTTAGGTTTAGGAACTTGTGTTAGTGCGTGTGCATTTGGAGCAATAGATATAGTTGATGGAGTAGCAGTAATAGATAAAGATAAATGTGTATCTTGTGGAAAATGTTTAGATGTTTGTCCGAAAAATGTAATTGATATGGTACCTTATTCTAAAGAAGTTGTAGTTGAATGTAATTCTTTAGATTTTGGTAAAGCAGTTAAGGATAAATGTTCGGTTGGTTGTATAGGATGTGGAATGTGCGTTAAAGAATGTCCATTTGATGCTATTATATTTGAAAATAAAATAGCAAAAATCGATTATGACAAATGTAAGCAATGCTACAAATGTGTTGTTAAATGTCCTACAGGAGCAATATCTGGAAATCCTGAAAAGATAGAAAAAATCAAAAAAGCACAAGAGGCAAAAAAAGCTAGAGAAGCAGCTAAGAAAAAAGAAGAGGCACAAAAAATGGCAGCACAAGCGGAAAATAAAGAAGAAAAATAATAATATTTTAAAACTGAATTAAAATTGTAAATACTTTGTAACTAAAATAAGGCGTGGTAGTAACTACGCCTTATTGTTTTTTTTAATTACAAGTGGTAAACTTAATAGGTATAATTAATTAGATTTAAGAGGTGATAAAGTGAATATAGTATTAGCATCAGGATCTCCAAGAAGAAAAGAATTACTTATGAAATTTATAAAAGATTTTAAAGTTCAATTAAGTGATATAGAAGAAGACATGACTACATACAATGATGTTAATTCTTTAGTTATGAAGTTGGCATTTGAAAAAGGTGCTGATGTTTTAAATAGATGTGAAGATGATGAAATAATTATTTCTGCGGATACAATAGTTGTTTATGACAATGAAGTATTAGGAAAGCCAAAATCAGAAGAAGAAGCAAAATCTATGCTTGAAAAACTTTCTAATAATTATCATAAGGTTATAACGGGTATTTGTATAATGAAGAAGGAAGGCAATATAAAAATATTAGATTATGAAACAACTAGAGTAAAAATGAAAAAATTGGATAAGAATGAAATTGAAGAGTATATAAAAACAGGTGAACCTATGGATAAAGCAGGAGCATATGGTATTCAGGGGTTAGGTAGTATATTTGTTGAAAGTATAGAAGGAGACTATTATAATGTTATGGGACTTCCTTTAAACAAATTATATTCTTATCTATTAAAATATTTTGATATATCATTATTAAATACAAAATAATACTTGGATTAGGTTGCTTGTTTAATTAGGAGGTTTTTATGGAAAAAATTCTAATTAAGGAAAGGCCATTCGAAGAAAGACCAAGAGAGAAGATTATCAGATATGGAGTTTCTTATCTAAGTAATGCTGAGCTTTTAGCAATACTTCTAAGAACAGGAAATAAAAATATGTCAGCTTTACAACTTGCAGATTATATTATAAACAGCGACAAAGAAGGTATTTACAGATTTTTTAATATAACATTTGAAGAACTTACAGAGTTTAATGGTATAGGAATGGCTAAAGCTTGCGAAATATTAGCATGTATTGAACTTGGGAAGAGAATATTTAAAGGAAACATAGAAAATAAAGTTAAGATAAAATCTCCAAAAGATATATTTAACTATTATTCAATAGATATGAGTTTCCTTAAAAAAGAGGTTTTTAAAATACTTCTTCTAAACACCAAAAATGAAGTAATTAAAGATATTGATATATCAGTGGGTTCTTTGAATTCATCGATAGTCCATCCAAGAGAAGTTTTTTTAGAAGCTATAAGAAGAAGTGCAAATTGTATAATGCTAGTGCATAACCATCCTTCTGGAAATGTAAATCCGAGTGAAGAAGATAAAAAAATTACAAATAGGCTAATTGAAGCTGGAAATATAATAGGTATAAGTATTTTAGATCATATTATTATAGGAAATAACAAATATTACAGTTTTAAAGAAAATTTTCTTATTTGAGGAAGGTGCATTTTATGTCAGAATTAAGCAAAGAAATAAATGAGGAACAATTAGATACTAGAGAAACGAATAATGATATTATAAAAAAAGAAATGAATAAAGAAGTTGAAGTAAAAAGAAAAAAAAGAAAAGAAAAAAAATCTTCAGAAAAAGGTCTATTTACTTTTTTCTCAAAAGATATGGGTATAGATTTGGGAACGGCAAATACTTTGGTATATGTTAAAAATAGAGGGATTATAGTAAGAGAACCCTCTGTTGTTGCGATAAATGAAGAAAAAAAGACAGTATTAGCAGTTGGAGAAGAAGCGAAGAATATGATAGGGAGAACTCCAGGGGACATAAAAGCAATAAGACCAATGAAAGATGGTGTTATTGCAGATTTTGATGTTACTCAAAGTATGATTAAATATTTTATTAAAAAGGCATATCCAAGAAAATTCTTAGTAAGTCCTAGAATTGTAATATGTGTGCCATTTGGTGTTACTGAGGTTGAAAAAAGAGCAATAGAAGAGGCTGCATTACAAGCAGGAGCTAGAGAGGCTTATTTGGTAGAAGAACCTATGGCAGCGGCTATTGGAGCAGGGCTTAAAGTAGAAGAACCTACTGGTAATATGGTTGTAGATATCGGTGGAGGAACTACTGAAATAGCTGTGATTTCATTAGGTGGAATAGTAACAGCTAAGTCAATAAGAATTGGTGGAGATGAACTTGATGAATCAATATCTTCTTATATCAAAAAAGAATATAACCTTATGATTGGAGAAAGAACAGCTGAAAATATAAAGATAAATGTTGGCTCTGCTTGCAAAGAAGCGAATGTTATGCCGTCGATGGAAATAAGAGGTAGAGATATGATTCAAGGTCTTCCAAAGACAATTGAAATAACTGCTGACGAAATAAGAGATGCATTACAAGAACCAGTTAGAGATATATTAGAAGCGATAAAATCTACATTAGAAAAAACACCACCAGAATTAGCATCAGATATAATTGAAAATGGAATTGTTCTTACTGGTGGAGGAGCTATGTTAAAAGGTTTGGATATACTTATAAACAAAGAGACAAATATGCCTGTTCATATAGCAAAAAATCCTTTAGATTGTGTTGCTATGGGAACTGGTAAGGTTATAGATTCTATAGAAGTACTAAAAGAAGTTTTAATATCAACTAGAAAACTATAGAAGAGTGGTGTTTGATATGAGAAAAAAATTATTTAGCAAAAAAAATAAAGAAGTGATAGTGATATTTAGTATTGCTATCACTCTACTTTTAGTTAGTGGTGCATCTTTAAAATCAAATAATAATATATTATTATCAGCAGGTGTTGATATAATGTCATTTGGAGAATCTGTGGTAAAAAAACCATATGATTTTATTAGAAATAATATAGATGCTATGTTTAATTATAGAAAACAGATGAAAAAGATAGAAGAATTGGAAAGTGAATTATCAAAATTAAAAAAAGATTATGTTAAAGAAAAATTAACAAAAGAAGAAATTTATGAACTAAGAGATTTAAAAGAAAGTTTAAAATATGTTGAAGAAGATTTAAATAGAGATTATATATCTGCATCTGTTGTAGCGAAAAATGATGGGAAATATTATACTTCATTTACTGTTTCAGCAGGAAAAAAACAAGGAGTAAAAGAAAATTCTGTAGTTGTATCAGGAAAAGGTCTTGTAGGAAGAGTCTTTGAGATTTCAAATAATTATTCAAAAGCGATATCTTTATTAGATTATAAATCTTCGGTTAGTTTTCAAATTCTTAGAAATAGTGATTATGTTGGTGTTATAAACCAAGACCCAATAATAAATGATATCGAAGTTGAAGAGGGATACTTAAAAGGATATTTATTTGATATGAAATATGATGTTGTTCCTGGTGATATACTTATAACTTCGGGTCTAGGGATTTATCCAAAAGGGATACATATTGGAGAGATTAAGGAAATAAAAGAGGATAAGAATAATTTGGTAAAATATATAAAGGTAAAAAGTTATTCAAATCTTAAAAACTTGGATAAAGTTATGATTATAAATGGTAGAAATATAGATTAAGGAGCTTTTTATGAGGATTTTAATAAATATTTTAATAGCTATATTACTTATTATATTTCAAAACTCAATAATAAACTATACTCCTGTGAATATAGATTTATTACTTTGTTATATGGTTTATATATCTATTTATTCAGAGTCTTACGAAAATATTGTATTAGCAATATTTTTTGGATTTTTAAAAGATATATCTGTGGAAAACTATTTTGGAATAACTTCTTTTATATGGTTTTTTATATCGTACATCATATATAAATTAAAAGATAGAATATTTAAAGATAGCGAAATTTCCATAATTTTTATAATAACATTTTCAACATTGTTTCAAGAATTTATGTATTTAGTATTTTTAAATGAATATCAAAGAAATATATTGCAAGAAGGTATCAATTTAGCTTTATTAATTATATTTAATATAGTTTTTGCAAGTATTTTAAATATAAAGAGAATTAGAAAACAAACTAAACCTTTTAGTAAAAGGATGAGATAAATGAAGAAAAAGATAGAAAATAGGTATTTATTTATATATTGGATGTTTCTAAGTATTTTTTTGGTTATATTCTTTAGGCTATCTTATTTAACGATAGTAAAAGGTGATAAATATTTAAAGGAAGCGCAAAATAAAGTTTATAGAAATATATCTATAGAAGCACCAAGAGGTGAAATAAGAGATAGATATGGTAGATTGCTTGCAGGAAATAGATCAAGTTTTAGTGTTACTATATCAAAGAACCAAATAAAAAGAGGTAAAGAAAATGAAGTTTCTTTAAAACTCATGAATATACTGATAGATAATGGAGAAAAGTATATAGATGAATTTCCTCTTAAAAAAGAAAATAATAAATTTTATTTTACATTTGATAAAAAAATTCAAGATTGGAAAACTGAATTTGAAATACCAAAAAATTTAAATGCAGAAGATAGTTTTTATTATTTAGCAAATAGATTAGTAGAAGAAGGTTTAATAACAGAAAATGATTTATTAGAAGATAAATATGTATTACAAAAGAAGGTAAATCAAGTAGGATACTATCCACCAATCAGCGCTAAATATTGGGAGTTTATTGAGGCAAGGAAAAAAAACGAATGGCTTGGTAAGTATGGAATAAAAGAGATTGATACAAAGCCAGATGAAGTATATTTAAAAATATTAGATTATTTTAAAATAGATAAAAATCTAGAATATGAAGATATAAATAAGATTCTTATTGTAAGAGATAGATTAAGACTCACAGGGTATTTGCAATACCAACCTATAAAAGTAGCAACTGATGTATCTAAAAAAACGGTAGCGCAAATATCTGAGCATATGCTTGACTTATCAGGAGTAGAAATAAGGATTGATCCAATTAGATATTATCCAAATTCAAATTTAGCTGCACATGTAATTGGTCAAATAGGAAAGATATCAAGAGATTATGAGATTGAAAAATATACAAGAAATGAAGATTATAAGGATAAATATGATTTAAGCGATTATATTGGAAAAACAGGTATAGAAAAATCTTTTGAAGATAGATTACATGGTATAAAAGGATATAAAAAGGTACAAGTAGATGCTTCAGGGAGGCTTATAAAAGAGATTGAAAGAAAAAGTCCAGTATCTGGAGATACGATTTATCTGACTATAGATATGGATTTACAAAAAGTGACTGAAGAATCTTTAGAGAATGTTTTAAAGACTTTGCAAAAAGGACAGGTATATAAAAGTCCCTATGGTGATGTTAGACTTAGGGATTCAAG
This sequence comes from Peptostreptococcaceae bacterium AGR-M142, assembly GCA_045345765.1. Classification (GTDB taxonomy): domain Bacteria; phylum Bacillota; class Clostridia; order Peptostreptococcales; family Peptostreptococcaceae; genus JAOARY01. The sequence goes on along the minus strand of CP148265.1, from coordinate 376,538 downwards.
AAGAATATTTAAAAATGCTACTTCTGGAGCAGCAGTTGCATTGGATATAAAAACTGGAGAAGTATTAGCTCTTGCGAGTTATCCAGATTATGATCCGAATATTTTTGTAAATGATATATCAAATGAAGATATGAAAAATTTACTTCCCAAAAATATGAATGATCCATTAGCACCTAGACCACTTTATAATATAGCTACGATGACACATGTACAGCCGGGTTCTGTTTTTAAAATGATTACAGGAGCAGCTGCAATGGAAGCTGGTCTTAGTCCATTTTATGAAATACAAGATAAAGGTTATATAGAGTTAGGAAGTAGATCATTTGGATGTTGGCTTTGGAATGATAGACGAGCTTTTCATGGAAGTGAAAACTTGATAGAAGCTATTGAGGATTCGTGTAACTATTATTTCTATTGTATAAGTGATGGTTATGATTATGCAAAAGATAAGAAACTTCCAGTTGATGTTTCTATTGCTAATGTCATTGATATGGCTAAATTATTTGGCCTTAATGAAAAAACAGGAATTGAAATAGAAGAATCAATAGGTGAGGTTCCAGATGAAGAGAGTAAATTAAGAATTACAAAAAGAAGTTTGAAATACATGTTAAATGAAAAGTTAAAAGAATATTTTAAAGATATAAATTATAAGAGCGAAAAATATAAAGAGAGAATTGAACTTATAGTTTCTTGGACGGAAGAAAATCCTTCAAGAGGAGAAATTATAAAAAGATTATCTAGTTTAAATATAAAAGATGAAAAGGTAACTGAGGTAACTGATTTAATAAAATACAGTTATTTTAATAGAGCTAAATGGAAGACTGGAGATAAATTTAACTTAGCGATAGGACAGGGTGAAAATTCATATACACCATTACAAATAGCCAGATATATATCAATACTTGCGAATGATGGATATGTTAATGATGTTACCTTGGTAGGAAAAGCTAAAGATTCATCAACAGGAGAAGTTTTTGTAAATAATAATGAAAAAACAGCTTTAGATTTAACGCATAGAGATAAGTTGAAATATATAAGAGAAGGAATGCTAAAAGTTTCTGAAGAAGGTACAGCGAAGAGTTTATTTAGTAAGTTCCCAGTTAGAATTGCAGGGAAGACTGGTACAGCTCAAAAGAGTGGATGGATTCCAAAAATTGATGAAAAACAATATTATTTATCTCATTTAAAATACTACGGTCTTAACGAAGATGATGTATTAAAATTAGCGACTGAAATGGCTAAAAAAGATGATAATAAAAATTCTGAAGTTTATTATATCAAAAAAGCCATATTTGAATTAAAACCGAATTTGACGATAAATGATTTAAATGCATACAAAGAAAAATATGATAACTTTGCGTGGTTTTCATGTTTTGCACCTTATGAAGATCCCCAAATAGCTGTTGTTGTATTACTTTTCAATGGAGGTCATGGTAGCTATAGTGGTGTAGTCGCAAGAGATATAATTGGTGAGTATATGGGAATTAATGAAGAAACTCAAAATCAAAAAGAGCTTATTTTAAACCATAGATTATTACCGTAAGTTATAATTTTGATTAAAAACTTTATATAATAGATATATATATAATAGAAAATAGTATAAAAGAGTTTGAAAATATTATATAATAAGAATAATTAAAATTATTCTTATTATATAACTTTAAATGCAATTGCATTTTTGATGAGGATTTTTAATGGAGGACAAAATGAATGGAGAAAAAATTATAGAATTTAAAGGTTCTAAAAAAGGTATATATATAAGCATTAAAGGCTATGAAAATTTAGAGGAAATCAAGGATATAATAGGTCAAAAAATATCTAAAAATGAAGATTTTTTCAAAGGTGCAATGATAGATACTATAAAAAGTGATTTATTGGATGATGTTGATATTTTAGTTTTAGAAAATTATTTAGAAAAAGAATATAAACTTAAATTTGTTAAAGATGAAATTGTAGATGAAGTATTTGATGGAATAAGACAAGGAAATACTAAATTTTTAAAATCGACACTTAGATCTGGTGCAAAGATATTTTTTAAAGGAAATGTTGTTTTAATTGGGGATGTAAACCCTGGAGCGCAAGTTATTGCATATGGAAATGTGATAATAACCGGTTCTTTAAGAGGAATGGTTCATGCTGGGGCTAATGGAAATGAAGAAGCATTTGTATCTGCTAATAATTTAGATCCTACACAGCTTAGAATCGCAGAAAAAATTGCAATTCCACCAGAAAATCAAGATAAGCCAGATATACCAGAAGTTGCTTTTATAAAGAATGATAATATAGTAATTGAATCCTATACAAAAAATACATTATTTAATTAGAGCTAGGAGGATTTTTAAATGGGAAAAGTTATTGTTATAACATCAGGTAAAGGTGGTGTAGGTAAAACTACAACTACAGCCAATTTAGGAACTGCACTTGCCATGTTAAAAAAAAAGACAGTAGTTGTAGATGCGGATATTGGACTTAGAAATCTAGATGTGGTTATGGGTTTAGAAAACAGGATAGTTTATGATATTGTAGATGTTGTTGAAAAAAATTGTAGATTAAATCAAGCACTTATAAAAGATAAGAGATTTGAAGGCTTATATCTACTTCCAGCAGCTCAAACTAGGGATAAAACAGCTGTTTCAGAAGATCAAATGAAGAAACTTTGTGGGGAATTAAAAAAATCTTTTGATTATATATTAATAGATTGTCCTGCTGGTATAGAACAAGGATTTAAAAATGCGATAGCTGGAGCAGAGTTATCTTTTGTAGTTACAACACCAGAAGTTTCGGCTGTAAGAGATGCAGATAGAATAATTGGGCTTTTAGAAGCTAATGAACTTGAAAATCCTAAGCTTATCATAAATAGATTAAGAGTAGATATGGTTAAGCGTGGTGACATGATGAATATTGATGATATAATAGATATATTAGCAATAGATTTGATTGGAGTTATTCCTGATGATGAGCTTATAATAACATCAACAAATAGAGGAGAGCCAGTTGTAAGTGTAGATTCATCAATGTCAGCTCAAGCATATAGAAATATAGCTAAAAGAGTTTTGGGTGAAGCTGTTGAATTTATTGATTTAGAAGTGCAAGAAAAATTTGTAGATAAAATTAAAAAGCTTTTTGGTTTGAAAAAGTAGAGGTGAATGAAATGTTAGATATGTTAAAAGTATTTTCTAATGAGTCAAAATTGAGCAAGAATATTGCAAAGGAAAGACTAAAATTAGTTTTAGTACATGACAGAGCTAATTGTTCATCTGAATTTTTGGGCAATATAAAGGGCGAAATCATAAATGTGATATCAAATTATATTGAAGTGGATGAGGATAATTTAGAGGTCAAAGTTACTAAAACAAGAAATGATGGTAAAGTTGTTTCTGCTCTTGTTGCAAACATTCCTATTAAAAATCTGAAGAATTCAAAATAAAGAAAGTTGGCAAAGTAATGATTTTAAAGATGGTAAAGTCTATAGATTGGATTCTTTTGCTTAGTGTATTTCTTATATTTATAATAGGTCTTATAACTATAAGCAGTGCTGTACATATACTTGATGGTGGCAGCAAGAAGATGATTATAGTACAAGCCCTAGCGTTTTGTGTGGGGCTTTGTGCTATGTCCGTATTTATATTTATAGATTACAATAAATTTAAAGAGTATAGAAGGTATCTTTATGTACTTAATATATTTTTATTATTATTAGTATATATACCAGGATTAGGAGTTCAAATTGCAGGAGCTAGGTCTTGGATAAATTTAAAAGTTTTATATTTTCAGACTTCTGAACTTGTAAAAATTAGTTTTATACTTGGTTTTGCAAGTTATATGGAAGACAAAAAGGGTGAAATAAATAAGTTTAAGGATTTAATACCTATAGGTCTTTATTGTTCACCTGTTCTTTTGATGTTATTAAAACAGCCTGATTTAGGAACTACAATAGTATTTATATCTATAATAGCTGGAATGTTATTTGTCTGTGATATGGATTTAAAATTAATTAGGAATTTGATATTAATACTTCTTATATCAATACCTATTATATATCCTAATTTAGAAAATCATCAAAAACAAAGAATTGATGAATTTTTTGATAATTATCAATTAAACCAATCAATAATAGCGATTGGTTCTGGTAAAGTGTTTGGAAAAGGGCTTTATCAAGGGACTCAAAATAGATATAATTTTTTACCTGTTCAAGAATCAGATTTTATATTTGCTGTATTGGTTGAAGAAACAGGGCTTTTAGGAGCTTCTGTTTTATGTTTGTTATTTTTGTTATTTTTAATTAGAATACTTCGGATTGCTGCAATATCAAAAGATTTCTATGGAAGTCTTGTTTGTACTGGGGTTCTTTTTATGTTCTTATATCAAATAGTACAAAATATAGGAATGACAATAGGCCTTATGCCGATAACTGGAGTAACTTTACCTTTTGTAAGTTATGGTGGGAGTTCTATGGTTACAAGTTTTATGGCATTAGGATTAGTTTTAAATGTATCGATGAGAAGAAGGAAGATTAATTTTTAGGGAGTGGAAATATGAATATATCTTTAATTGCACATGATGAGAAGAAAGATTTACTTGTTAATTTTTGTGTTGCATATGAATATATCTTAAAAAATCATAAATTATTTGCAACGGGAACAACTGGACTAAAAATAATGGAACAAACTAAATTAGATATACATAGATTTCAGTCAGGTCCATATGGTGGAGACCAGCAAATAGGTGCAAAAATAGCAGAGAATAATATGGATTTAGTAATCTTTTTAAGAGATCCAATGGCTGCACAACCACATGAGCCAGATATACAAGCACTTATAAGACTTTGCGATGTACATCATGTACCAATAGCTACTAATCTAGCTTCAGCAGAACTTTTTATAAAGGCAATTGAAAGAGGAGATTTGAACTGGAGAGCTATATTTAAAAAATAATATATTAAAAAATAAAAAAATGTTAATTTAAATTATAAAACAATTTAAATTAACATTTTTTATTGTTTTTGATTCTTTTTATGATGTATTAATATTCACAGTTTTTTCTTTTGATTTGTTATAAATTTACTCATGAAAATATTTGATGTTTTTAAAGACTTAAAAATCAAAAATCAAATATAAGCATTTATATATGATATTTTAAGTATTGCAAAGGTTTATAAAGTTATTTTAAGATAATTAGCTTATAAAAAGAAGATTTGTATTTGACAAAAATATAATTATTTGATTTTATAATTATGAATTTATAAATATGGGGTTATTTATAAATATCTTAAAATATAGGGGGATTTTATGAAAAATTCAAATGTAATTTTAAAAGAAGAGAGGAAAAAAGAAAATTTATTTTTAAAATTTACAAATCTATGTGTTAATTTAGTTCAAAATTATTTACCAGATCCATTTTTATTTGCATCAATACTTACTCTAATAGTTCTTGTTATGGGAATTTTGATAACTAAACAATCAGTAACACAAATGACTAATCATTTTGGAAATCAAATGTGGGCACTTCTTGGTTTTTCTATGCAAATGGCGTTGGTACTTGTTACTGGTCATACTCTTGCAAATACTAATTTAGTAAAGAAAAATCTTGAAAAATTAGCCAGTATACCTAAAAACGCCTTTCAAGCAATTATTGCAGTAACTTTGGTTGCTACAATTTCAAGTTATATAAATTGGGGATTTGGGTTAGTTGTAGGAGCTTTATATGCAAAAGAGATTGCTAAAGTTATAAAAAAAGTTGATTATAGACTTCTTATAGCATCAAGTTATTCGGGTTTTTTAGTTTGGCATGCAGGTATATCTGGGTCTATTCCACTTAAATTAGCAAGTGGTGGAGATGATTTAGCTAAAGTTACTAAAGGTGCAGTTTTGGAGGCTATTCCAGTGAGTGAAACGATTTTTTCGTTCTATGGTTTAGTTCCATTTTTGATAATTTTAATTACAATGCCTATTTTAAATGCGTATATGCATCCAAAAGAAAATATATTTGAAATTGATAAGAGTTTAATTGAAGATGAAAAGATTAATTTAGATAATAATATAAAGACTTTTGCAGATAAATTAGAAAATTCTATTTTAATATCAATTTTAATTTCTTTAATAGGGTTTATCTATATAATAAATTATTTTAAATTAAATGGAGCAAAATTAAATTTAAATATTGTAAATGCTATATTTTTATTTACAGGTATTATACTTCATAAAACTCCAAAAGCTTTTTTAGCTGCATTTTCAAATGCTTGTAAGGGAACAAGTGGAATAATACTTCAATTTCCTTTTTATGCAGGGATTATGGGGATGATGACTGGTGTTAATGCTTCTGGTGTTTCTTTAGCATCTAGTATATCAGATTTTTTTGTAAATATATCTTCAGTGAGTACTTTTCCGTTGTTTACTTTTTTAAGTGCAGGAATAGTTAATTTTTTTGTACCATCTGGAGGAGGTCAATGGGCTGTTCAAGCACCTATTATGATGCCTGCTGGTGTAGAACTTGGAGTTAGTAGTGCAAAAACAGCTATGTCTATTGCTTGGGGAGATTCATGGACTAATATGATTCAACCATTTTGGGCTCTTCCAGCTTTGTCAATAGCGGGTTTAAATGCAAAAGATATAATGGGATATTGTGTTATAAATTTAATATATTCAGGAATTATAATTGGACTTTGTTTATTATTTTTATAATAAGATGATAAAAATATAACTATCGAAAAATGACGAAAAAATCTTTTGTATTTCAGAATGCAAAAAAAATTGCATCGAAAAACGTCGGAAAATGTTTTTTTATGCGCAAAAATGAAAGTTTAGAAAAAAAACATGAAAAATTAGTTGACGAATTTTTAAAAAGTTATATAATTAGAGTTAGATAAGATAATTAAATAACAAAAAGATAGAGGTGCAATTTTTCGGGTAGAGATTAAATGATAAGGAAAAGAACTTCCGATGTTAATTTTGAAGGGAGAGATTGCCGAAAGAATAATTTAGTTCTTTTAAGTTATTCTTGGGAGTTGAGAGTAAATTTTCAGCTACTGCCATATTTTTATGGAGCGCTATTTTTGGCATATGATGCTAAAAGTTCCATAAGCTTTTATAGATTTTTAGCATTGATTATTCAATGCTTTTTTTATTGGATTTATTTAATACAATTTTTAAATTATTAAAGTTGTAAAATGTGATTGTATTCAAAAATAAATTCAAAATATTAAAAATTTTACGAAAATTAAAAGGGGGCTATAAAAATGGAATCAATGATAAGAATGAGAATGAGTTCACATGATGCACATTATGGAGGAAATTTAGTTGATGGTGCAAGAATGTTGCAATTATTTGGGGACGTTGCGACTGAATTATTAATATTAAATGATGGAGATGAAGGTCTTTTTAGAGCTTACGATAAGGTTGAATTTTTAGCACCAGTATATGCAGGAGATTACATAGAAGCAGTTGGTAGAATTATTGAAACAGGAAATTCTTCAAGAAAGATGGAATTTGAAGCTAGAAAAGTTATAGTTCCAAGAACTGATTTAAATGATTCAGCAGCAGATGTTTTAGATGAGCCAATAGTTGTATGTAAAGCTAGTGGAACATGTGTTGTACCAAAAGATAAACAAAGAAATGTAAAGAGTTTATAATTATAAAATATAAATATATGGGGGGACTTTTGCTATGGAAAAACTAATTATAACAGCAGCTATTTGTGGAGCGGAGGTTACAAAGGAGCATAATCCAAGTGTTCCATATACAGTATCTGAAATAGCAAATGAAGCTTATGAAGCTTATAAAGCAGGTGCAAGTATAATACATCTTCATGTTAGAGAAGATGATGGAACTCCAACACAAAGCAAGGATAGATTCAAAGCATGTATAGATGCAATAAAAGAAAAATGTGAAGATGTTATAATTCAGCCATCTACTGGTGGGGCAGTAGGTATGACTGATGAAGAAAGATTACAACCAGTTTATTTAAATCCTGAAATGGCTACATTAGACTGTGGAACTTGTAATTTTGGTGGAGATGACATATTTGTAAATACAGAAAATACTATCAAGAATTTTGGAAAGCAAATGATTGAACTTAATATCAAACCAGAAATTGAAGTTTTTGATAAAGGTATGATAGATATGGCATTAAGACTTAATAAAAAAGGATTTATAAAAAATCCAATGCATTTTAACTTCGTTATGGGAGTTAATGGAGGTATAAATGCTTCTTTAAGAGATTTAGCATTTATGCAGTCAAGTATTCCTACTGATGCTACTTTTACAGTTTCAGGAATAGGAAGACATCAATTTAATATGGCGGCAATGGCAATTTCAAGTGGAGGACATGTAAGAGTTGGATTTGAAGATAATGTATATATGTCTAAGGGAGTACCAGCTAGTTCAAATGCTGATTTTGTAAAAAGAGTTGTAAAAATGGCAAATGAAATTGGTAGAGAAATAGCAACTCCAGCTGAAGCTAGAAAAATATTAAATTTAGAAGGTGATTTAAATGAATAAAGTTGTTTCTATTGATGAAATCAAAAAAGAATTTAAAGATGGAATGACTTTAATGATTGGTGGATTTTTAGGAGTTGGAACTCCTGAAAAAATTATAGATATTTTAGTCGATATGAATATCAAAGACTTAACTATAATAGCAAATGATACTAGTTTTATTGATAGAGGAATAGGAAGATTAGTTGCAAATGGACAATGTAAGAAAGTAATAGCATCTCATATTGGAACTAATAAAGAAACAGGAAAAAGAATGGTTGAAAAAACTATGGATGTTGAACTTTCACCACAAGGAACATTAGCTGAAAGAATTAGAGCAGGTGGATGTGGTCTTGGTGGAATTTTAACAAAAACTGGTTTAGGAACTATAGTTGCAGAAAATAAAGATATTATAGAAATTGATGGGGAAAAATACTTACTTGAAAAACCATTAAGAGCAGATGTAGCACTTATAGGTGGAAATATAAGTGATGAGTTTGGAAATACTATATATAAAGGAACTACAAGAAATTTCAATCCGCTTATGGCAATGGCAGCTAAAAAAGTTATTGTTGGAGCTAAACAAATAGTAAAAACAGGAGAGATTGATCCTAATAATGTAGTTACTCCAGGTGTTTTAGTTGATTATATAGTTAAGGATGGTGAGTAAGATGAGTGCTCAAGCTATAATGGAAAGACTTAATATAGATTCTAAGGAAGCAAAAAAAATAATAGCAAAAAGAATTGCTAAAGAGTTAAAAGATGGTCAACTTGTTAATCTAGGAATAGGACTTCCTACAATGGTTGCAAATTATATACCAGAAGATATAAATGTTGTATTCCAATCAGAAAATGGAATGGTTGGTATGGGACCAGCACCTAGTGAAGATGAATTAGATGAAGATATAACTAATGCTGGAGGACAACATGTAAGCGTATTACCAAGTGGTGCATTCTTTGATAGTGCAATGTCATTTTCACTTATAAGAGGTGGACATGTTGATGCTACAGTACTTGGTGCATTAGAAGTAGATGGTGAAGGTAATTTATCAAATTGGATAATTCCAGGTAAATTAGTTCCAGGTATGGGGGGAGCTATGGATTTAGTTACAGGAGCTAAAAAAGTTATAGTTGCAACTGTTCATACTGCTAAGGGTAGTCCTAAAATACTTAAAAAATGTAAACTTCCTTTTACTGCTTGTAATGTTGTAGATATGATTGTTAGTGAACTTGGGGTTATGGAAGTTACAAATGAGGGGTTAGTATTAAAAGAAATACATCCACAAATATCTGTCGAAGAAATAAAAATTCTTACAGAGGCAGAATTAATAATAGATGAAAATCTTAAAAAAATGGAAATTTAATTTGGGGGGGAAAGAATATGCAAAAAGGATGTAAATATGGAACTCATAGAGTTATAGAACCAAAGGGTGTGTTACCACAACCAGCAACAAAAATTTCAAATGATATGACTCTATTTGATAATGAAATAAGAATTGATGTACAAGCATTAAATATAGATTCAGCAAGTTTTACTCAAATAGAAGAAGAACAAAATGGAAATGAAGAAGCTATAAAAAATAGAATTTTAGAAATAGTTAATGAAAAAGGAAAGATGCAAAATCCTGTTACAGGTTCTGGGGGAATGTTAATAGGAACAGTAGAGGAAATTGGACCAAAAATGGAAGGTAAAACTGATTTGAAAGTAGGCGATAAAATAGCTACTTTAGTATCATTATCATTAACACCTTTAAAAATAGATAAGATAAAAAATATACACAAAGAAATTGATAGAGTTGAAATAGAAGGAAAAGCTATATTATTTGAAAGTGGAATATATGCAAAATTACCAGAAGATATGGATGAAAATCTAGCTTTAGCAGCATTAGATGTTGCAGGAGCTCCAGCTCAAACAGCCAAGTTGGCAAAACCAGGAGATAGTGTATTAATCCTTGGAGCAGCTGGAAAATCAGGAATGCTTTGTGGATATGAAGCTAAAAAAAGAGTAGGTCCTACAGGTAAAGTTGTTGGACTTGTAGTATTTGAAGAAGATAAGAAAAAACTATTAGATGCAGGTTTATACCATGAAGTTATAGTTGCAAATGCTAAAGAACCAGCATTAGTATTAGAAAAATCATTAGAAGCTAATAATGGTAATGAATATGATATATCTATAAACTGTGTTAATGTTGAAAATACAGAAATGTCAACTATATTACCTGTAAGAGATGATGGAACTGTTTATTTCTTTTCTATGGCGACAAGCTTTACAAAAGCAGCGCTTGGAGCAGAAGGTGTTGGGAAAGATGTAAATATGATTATTGGTAATGGATATACAAAAGGACATGCACAAATAACTTTAGAAGAACTTAGAGAATCTAAGGTTATAAGAGATATATTTGAACAAACTTATGTTCAAAATCAGTTAGTTTAATTGGGGGCAGATTTTTTATCTTATATGGGGGGTTTTAAATATGAAGGTATACAGAAGAAAAGAATTATTTCCAAATGTGAGCAATGAGGATTGGAACGATTGGAAATGGCAATTAAAAAACAGAATAGAAACAGTTGATGAGCTAAAAAAATATATACCACTTACAAAAGAAGAAGAAGATGGTGCTAGAAAATGTCTAGAAACACTTAGAATGTCTATAACACCTTACTATCTTTCGATTATAGATCCAGATGATTTACATGATCCAGTTAGAAAGCAAGCAATACCACTAATAAATGAAATTCATAAATCAGATGCGGATTTATTAGATCCACTTCATGAAGATGGAGATTCACCAGTTCCAGGATTGACTCATAGATATCCTGATAGAGCGTTACTTTTAATAACAGATCAATGTTCAATGTATTGTAGACATTGCACTAGAAGAAGATTTGCAGGACAAAATGATACTGCACTTCCAATGGCTCAAATAGATGCAGCGATAGATTATATAGCAAAAACTCCAGTAATAAGAGATGTATTACTTTCTGGTGGAGATGCACTTTTAATTTCTGATGAAAAATTAGAATACATCATAAAAAGATTAAGAGCTATTGAACATGTTGAAATAGTTAGAATAGGTTCAAGAGTTCCAGTTGTATTACCTCAAAGAATTACTGATGATTTAGTAAATATGCTTAAAAAATATCATCCAATTTGGTTAAATACTCATTTTAATCATTCTAATGAAATTACTGAAGAATCAAAATTAGCATGTGAAAAATTAGCTAATGCAGGAGTTCCACTAGGAAATCAAACGGTACTTTTAAGAGGCGTTAATGATTGTGTTCATGTTATGAAAAGACTTGTAAATGATTTAGCTATGATAAGAGTTAGACCATATTATATCTATCAATGTGATTTATCTATGGGAATTGAACATTTTAGAACTCCTGTAGCTAAAGGTATTGAAATAATAGAAGGATTAAGAGGACATACTTCGGGTTACTGTGTTCCAACATTTGTTGTAGATGCACCTGGTGGTGGAGGAAAAACTCCAGTAATGCCAAACTATGTAATATCTCAAAGTCATGATAAAGTTATACTTAGAAACTTTGAAGGTGTTATAACAACTTATCAAGAACCACATTCTTATGAAGTTGGATGTAATTGTCCAGTTTGCAGAGGTGAAGAAGAAGTTCATAAGGTTGGAGTAGCAGGACTTTTAAATAATCAACAAATGACGTTAGAGCCAGAAGGTCTTGAAAGAAAACAAAGAAGTGAAGATGCTCACAAGGTTTTACATTAATAAACAAAGAATGAATAAAGGAAAGATTTGATGAAAAGCATAATGGAAGAAATAAAAAATTATAAAACTATTTCATTGATTGGTATGGAAAAAAATGTTGGAAAAACAACAACATTAAATTTTATATTGAGAAATATGGATAGAAATAAAATCATAGGAATAACATCTATAGGTAGAGATGGAGAATCAGAAGATTTAGTAACTGCAACGAAAAAACCTAAAATATATGTAAATAAAAATACGATAATAGCAACAGCTAAGGACTGTATTTTTAAAAGTGATATAACTAAGGAAATTTTAAGAACAACAAATATAAACACACCTATGGGGAAAATTGTCATAGTTAGAGCCTTGAGTGATGGTTTTGTTGAAATTGCAGGCCCTTCCATTAATGCACAATTAAAAGAGGTCTTTCAAATATTAATAGATTTTGATTGTGATCATATATTTTTAGATGGGGCGCTAAGTAGAAAAACATCAGCGTCACCATATATAACAGATGCTTCAGTATTAGCTACTGGAGCATCTTTATCTAAAGATATTTTGGATGTTGTCAATAAAACATCTTTGGCGGTTTGTAATTTATCAATAGATAGCATAGAAGATAATAATATAAAAAATATTGTTTTTGATTCATTTAAAGAAAATTGTGCGGTGTCTATAAATGAGATGGGGGTCAAATATATAGACAAAAAAACGAATTTAATGGCAATGGATGAGATTGTAACGGAGATTGAAAATGGTGCAAAATATATGGCCATTAGGGGGATTATAACGGATCGTGTTTTAGAAAGTATAATGAAAAAAACAAATAAAATAAAAGAATGTATAATTTTGATTGAAGATGGAACTAAGTTATTTTTAACACAGATGACTAAAAATAAATTCAAAAAAAGTGGTGGCAGAATAATGTCATTAAATAAAATTAATTTAATAGGTGTAACTATAAATCCGTATTCGCCATATGGTTATAATTTTAAATCAGAAGAATTTTTAAAAAAATTAAAGACTAAGCTTAGTTTACCTATTTATGATGTTTTAGGATGTGATAAAAATGCATAATAATTTAGATTTGGACGGTGTAGGAATTTCTTATATACTTAATAATTTGCAATTACAAACTCCATTTTCAAAAGATTTAAAGAAGAATTTGAAGTTTTTTGATGATAAAGATAAGTTAGAAGAAGAATTTTTGAATATAGAAAAAATGATAAAAGCATATAAGAATAAAGATTTAGTGGAGATAAAAAGATATCTAAGAAAATTAAAAGATATAAAAAATTCATTATTAAGATGTAAAAATAATATGATTTTAGATGAAGTTGAATTATTTGAAATAAAGAGTTTTGCAATGTCTTTTGAAGATTTAAGAAGAAGCTATTTTGTTTTGAACTTAGATATCAAAAATATTAAATTGAATTCTTTATCTGATTTGATAAAAATATTAGATCCAGAAGATAAAAAAATGCCATCGTTTTTTATATATGAAGCGTATTCAAAAAAATTGAAAATAATAAGAGATAATAAAAAAGAAATAGAAAGAGAAATATTAAAAGAAGATAGCCAAGAAAAAAGAGAAATTTTAATGGAAAAAAGATTAGAAATTGTATTAGAAGAAGAAAAGGAAGAATATGAAATAAGAAAAAATATATCAAATCAAATTATTAAATTTGTGGATTTGTTTTTACTTAATATAAAAAGTATTTCGTATTTGGATTTTTTAATTGCAAAAGCAGAGCTTGCAGTTAAATACAATGCAATAAAACCAAAAGTGACAGATTCGATGTCTATAAAAATAAAAAATGCATTTAACCCAGAAGTTAAGGATATTTTAAAAAAGAGCAATAAAGAATTTACTAAAATATCTATAGAATTAAACAGAGGTGTTAGTCTTATAACTGGTGCCAATATGGGGGGAAAAAGTATTAGTTTAAAGACAATAGCATTAAATTATTATATGGCTATATCGGGTTTTTATTCATTTTGTGATGAAATAGAGATTTGTTTACTTGATTTTTTATCCTTTGTATCTGATGATATGCAATCAATTTCTCGAGGTCTTTCCACTTTTGGGGCAGAAATTATGAATCTAAAAGCCATTATAGAAGATATAAATAGTAAAAAAGGTCTTGTTATAATGGATGAATTTGCAAGAGGAACAAATCCAAAAGAAGGAAGAAGTTTATTAAAAGGACTATTAAATTATTTAAAAGATAAAAATACAATAAGTTTATTAACAACACATTATGATAATGTTTGTGAAAATTGGATGAATCATTATCAAGTTGTAGGTCTTAAAAATGTTAATTTTGAAGACTTAAAAGAACTTATTAAATTTGATAAAAAATATTCTGTTGAAATAATACAAAAGCATATGGATTATAGACTTTTAAAAATGGACGAAGGAAAAAATGTTCCAAAAGATGCATTTAATATATGCAAACTTTTGGGTCTTGAAGATGAGATTTTAAATGGGGCATTAAAATATTATAAAGAAGGTGAGATTAATGAAGAGCAAGGTGAATTTAAATTGGGATCTTGTTAGCAAAAGTAGAAATTCTGCACAAAAAATAGCAAAAGATACTCAAGATTTTATAGATAGACATACTACTGTTTCAGTTGAAAGAACAATTTGTAGATTACTTGGAATAGATGGTGTAGATGAGATGGAAGTTCCAATACCAAATATAGTTGTAGACCATCTAAAGGAAAATAATGTACTGGGAATAGGAGTTTGTAAATACATAGGTAATGCCATGATACAAACTAAATTATCACCTCAAGAAATTGGTGAGAAAATATCTAAAAAAGAATTAGATATTGCAAAATTAGAAATGGCAGATGATTTTGAAATCAAAATGACTATAGATAAATTGGCTAAAGAAATGGTTGAAAAAATCAAAGCAAATAGACAAAAAAGAGAAAATTATCTATCTGAATTTGGAGATAAACAAGGACCTTATCTATACGTTATAGTTGCAACAGGAAATATATATGAAGATATAACTCAAGCGGTTGCAGCTGCAAAACAAGGAGCAGATGTTATTGCAGTTATAAGAACAACTGGACAGAGTTTATTAGATTATGTTCCTTATGGTGCAACAACTGAAGGATTTGGTGGAACATATGCAACACAAGAAAACTTTAGACTTATGAGAAAAGCATTAGATGAAGTTGGAGAGGATTTAGGAAGATATATAAGACTTTGTAATTACTGTTCTGGTCTTTGTATGCCTGAAATAGCAGCACTTGGTGCGATTGAAAGACTTGATATGATGCTTAATGATGCACTTTATGGAATATTATTTAGAGATATAAATATGAAAAGAACTATGATTGACCAGTTCTTCTCAAGAGTTATAAATGGTTTTGCTGGAGTTATAATTAATACTGGGGAAGATAATTATTTAACTACAGCTGATGCTTATGAAGAAGCACATACTGTTTTAGCATCACAATTTATAAACGAACAATTTGCTTTATTTGCAGGTCTTCCAGAAGAACAAATGGGGCTTGGACATGCATTTGAAATGAACCCTGAACTTGAAAATGGATTTGTTTACGAACTTGCACAAGCACAAATGGCAAGAGAGATATTCCCTAAAGCCCCACTTAAATATATGCCACCAACTAAATTTATGACTGGTAATATATTTAGAGGACATGTTCAAGATGCACTATTTAATGCAATTACTGCAATCACTAATCAAAAGGTACATCTACTTGGTATGTTAACAGAAGCTATTCATACACCTTTTATGTCAGATAGAGCTTTAGCTATTGAAAATGCTCAATATATATTTAGAACTATGAAAGATTTAGGTGATGAAATAGAATACAAAAAAGATGGTAAGGTTCAAAAAAGAGCTAATCTTGTATTAGATGAAGCTACAAAATTACTTGAAGAAATAGAAGCTGATGGTTTATTTAAGACTCTTGAAAAAGGTGCATTTGGTGGAGTTAAAAGACCAATAGATGGCGGAAAAGGATTAGATGGTGTATTTGAAAAAGAAAATGCTTATTTCAATCCATTTATAGAACTTATGTTAGACAAAAATATAAAAAAAGATTTAATAAATAATTAGATATAAGGGGGGACTAAGATGAGCGGAGGATTATATTCTACAGAGTGTAAAGATTTTGATAAAACGCTTGATTTGACGAAAATTAAGCCATATGGAGATACGATGAATGATGGTAAGGTGCAACTTAGTTTTACTTTGCCACTTGAAGATAATGAAAAATCAATAGAAGCGGCTAAACAACTAGGTGTTAAGATGGGGCTTAACAATGTTTCAGTTGTTGATCATATGCCACTAGATAAGAATTTTACATTCTACGTTGTATATGGGAACTTATCTCATGATATAGATTATACAAAAATCCATGTTGAAACAGTAGATGTTGACACTATGGATATGCATGAAGTAGATGATTTTATAAAAGAAAATATAAAAAGAAAAATAGTTATTGTAGGAGCTAGTACTGGTACAGATGCTCATACAGTTGGTATAGATGCAGTTATGAATATGAAAGGTTATGCTGGTCATTATGGACTTGAAAGATATGATATGATAGATGCATATAACCTTGGAAGTCAAGTTGAGAATGAAGAATTTATAAAGAAAGCAATAGAATTAAATGCAGATGTTTTATTGGTATCACAAACGGTAACTCAAAAGGATATTCATATCAAAAACCTTACTAATTTAGTTGAACTTATGGAAGCAGAAGGAATAAGAGATAAGGTTGTACTTGTTTGTGGTGGAGCAAGAATAAGTCATGAATTAGCTAAGGAATTAGGGTATGATGCTGGTTTTGGACCAGGAAAATATGCTGATGATGTTGCAAGTTTTGCAGTTAATGATATTGTAGATAGAAAGTTAATAGATGTTAATTTAAATTCGGAAGTTTTAAATTAATTAAAAATTAATAATAACAATAAAAATCTGTTTCGAAAATCGAAACAGATTTTTTTATTTTAAATTAAAAATGAGGTTAAAAATATTTTAATTATTTTTAATAAGTATTATTCATATAAATATAATTTTTAGTTTTAATAATTTGAAATGACTAAATATAAATTATTTTTTATAAAAAAATTAAAAAAAACAATTGACGAATGAATTTATTTTTTATAGAATAAGTATCAACAATCAAAACATAAACATCTTGTGATTGGAAGAGTAGTTGAATTTAATTATTTAAAGCGAGTCAAAGTTTGGTGTGAGTTTGGCAAATAATATTTCGATGAAGAGAGTCCATGAAGAAATTTCTTGAAATAATAGTATGGAAATTCGGTTCATTACCGTTATCAATGTAGAGTGAAAACTTAGGTTTTTTAAATAGAGTGGTACCGCGATACTTTCGTCTCTTGTTGAGATGGAAGTTTTTTTATTACCAAAAACCATATGAATTAGGATTAGGGTAATTATAAAATTTTTATCAAAACAAACTCTAGTAAAAATTAAAAATATTTTTAATGTTTTTAATTTTCTTAAAAAATCCAGTTTTAAAAAGAGTGGCACCGCGAAACCATCGTCTCTTTATATATAATATAGAGACTGTGGTTTTTTTTATACAAAAATTTAAAAAAAGCTTAGAAAAATCATTTTAATAATATTAGATTTTTATGTGGATTTTTTTGATTTTTTAATTCAAATATTTTTAAAATATGAAAAATAAAGGAGAGATTATTATGAAAAAATTAATAGGTATTTTATTAGGAATTATGGTTTTGGTATTTAGCTTTGGTTGTTCAAAGAAAGAAGATTTGACCACTTTGGAAAAAATAAAACAAAAAGGTGAATTAGTTATAGGCACAAGTGCTTCATATCCACCTTATGAATTTCATAAAGAAGTGGATGGTAAGGATGAGATTGTGGGATTTGATATTGATATAGCAAAAGAATTAGCAAAAGAGCTTGGTGTTAAATTAACTATAAAGGATATGAAATTTGATGGACTTATAGCTGCTTTAACTACAAATAAGATTGATATTATAATAGCTGGAATGACTCCGACTGAAGAAAGAAAGCAAACTGTTGATTTTTCAGATGTTTATTATACCGCAACTCAAAGTATAGTTATTCATAAAGATGATATAGGTAAATTTAAATCATTAGATGATTTAAAAAATAGCAAAATAGGTGTTCAAAAAGGGACAATACAAGAGCAAATTGCAAAAGAGATAACAAATGAAGAAGATATTAAAGGTCTTGCTAAAGCAGCGGATGTGGTATTACAACTAAAGAGCAAAAAAATAGATGCGCTTATATTTGAAACTCCAGTTGCAAAAGCATATGCAAGTAACAATAATGAGCTTGTATTTACAGATTTAAAAATAAATTCAGATGATAATGGTTCTGCAATAGCAATAAATTTAAATAATGATGATTTAAAAGAAGTATTAAACGAAGCTTTAAAGAAATTAAAATCAGAAGGAAAGATATATGAATTTGTTGCAAATTACAGTATAGAAGGAGAATAAGTATATTAATATTTATAACTCTATAGGGATTTGATAGTTATTAATTAACTAAGATATTTGATAAATAATTAAATTTAAAATAAATAGGAGGAATTAAAATGAAAGATAAAGTAGTATTAGCATATTCGGGGGGATTAGATACATCTATTATTATACCTTGGATAAAGGAAAATTACGATTTGGATATAATTGCTGTATGTGTTGATGTTGGACAAGAAGAGGATAAGGAATATGTAAAGAAAAAAGCAATTGAATCTGGTGCAAAAAAGATTTATATAGAGGACGTTGTGGATGAATTTGTAAAAGACTATGTATATAAGGGAATTAAAGCAAATGCAGTGTATGAAAACAAATATCCACTAGGAACTGCACTTGCTAGACCACTAATAGCCAAAAAGCTTGTGGAAATAGCACATAAGGAAAATGCTAAATACATAGCACACGGTTGTACAGGGAAAGGAAATGATCAAGTGAGATTTGAAACATCAATAGCTTATTTGGATTCATCTATAGAGATAATTGCACCTTGGAGAATTTGGGATATTAAATCAAGAGAAGATGCCATTGATTATGCAAATAAAAAGGGAATTGAAGTCCCTGTTACCAAAGAAAAAATATATTCAAGAGATAAAAATATAATGCATGTTAGTCATGAAGGTGGCCCTATTGAAAATTTATTAAATGAACATGATGCAAAAGAACTTTATTTGATGACAAATCCATTAGAAGAAGCTAGTGATAAGCCAGAGTATATAGATATACATTTTTATAAAGGTGAAGCAAAAGAATTAAATGGTCAAAAATTATCTGAAGTAGAGATTATCAAGCAATTAAATGAACTTGGAAAAAAACATGGGATAGGTGTTGTTGATATATTAGAAAATCGTTTAGTTGGAATGAAATCAAGAGGAATTTATGAAACACCTGGAGTAACAATATTATTAGAAGCTCATGATAATTTAGAAAAACTTACTTTGGATAAGATGACATATCAATATAAACAAATGCTTTCTTTAAAATATGCCTCTTTAGTTTATGATGGTCTTTGGGATAGCAAATTAAAAAAATCTTTGGATAAATTCATAGACGAAACTCAAGAAAATGTATCTGGAGATATTAAATTAAAATTATACAAAGGAAATATGATTGTTGCTTCAATGAGTTCACATAAGGCATTATATGATGATGAAATATCTTCATTTGGACATAGTGATATGTATGACCATTTTGATGCAAATGGATTTATAAAAATATATAGTTTGCCATTAAAAATAGAATCGAAATTAAATAATAAAAAGATTGAGGATAAAAAAGTCATATAGGAGGAGATTATGAAGCTTTGGGGTGGAAGATTTTTAAAAGAAGAATCAAAGGCGATGAATGATTTTAATTCTTCATTTGAAATTGATAAAAGATTTTATAAGGAAGATATAAAAGGTTCTTTGATTCATGCAAAGATGTTAAATAAACAAAATATAATAACTAATATAGAGTATAAATTAATAGAAGATGGTTTAGAAATTATTAAAAATAAAATTGATTTAGGAAAGTTGAAATTAGATGGAGATTATGAAGATATTCATTCATTTATTGAAATGAATTTGATTAATGAAATCGGTCAAATAGGCAAGAAGATTCATACAGCAAGAAGTAGAAATGACCAAGTTGCACTAGATTTTAATTTAAAGATTAAAAATGATTCAATAGATATTATAAATTTGATAAAAGATTTTATAGAGATACTTGTAAAAAAAGCTGATGATAATCCTCATATGATGCCAGCATATACACATTTGCAAAGAGCACAAATAACTACATTTAAATACTATCTTAAAGCATATGTAAATATG
Organism: Peptostreptococcaceae bacterium AGR-M142; assembly: GCA_045345765.1. Lineage (GTDB taxonomy): Bacteria > Bacillota > Clostridia > Peptostreptococcales > Peptostreptococcaceae > JAOARY01. The sequence continues at coordinate 355,984 of CP148265.1, read as the reverse complement.
TTTAAAAGAGATATAAAAAGAATTAAAAACACAATAGATTTGATGGATGAATCGCCTCTTGGAAGTGGAGCACTTGCAGGAACTACTCACAATATAGATATGGAGTTTACAAGTAAAGAACTTGGATTTAAAAAGCCAACAGCTAATTTTTTAGATGCTGTATCTAATAGAGATTTTGTAATTGAGATGCTAAATAATTTTAGTATAATAATGATGCATCTTTCAAGACTTAGTGAAGAAATTATTATATTTTCAAGTCAGGAATTTAAATTTGTACAAATAGATGATGGTTATTGTACGGGAAGTAGCATTATGCCACATAAAAAGAATCCAGATTCGATGGAATTAGTAAGAGGTAAATGTGGTAGAGTTTATGGAAATCTAATGGCTTTATTAACGGTTATGAAAGGACTTCCTTTGGCTTACAATAAAGATATGCAAGAGGATAAGGAAATTTATTTTGATTCACTAGATACTATAAAATCTTGTTTGTATATATCTAAAGAAGTTATAAAAACTTTAAAATTCAATAAAGAAGAAGCTAAAAAAGGAATCAAAAAGGGTTTTTTAAACGCTACAGAAGTAGCTGATTATTTAGTGGCTAAAGGTGTAGCTTTTAGAGATGCACATGAAATAGTTGGAAAAATCATAATATTATGTGAAAAAGAAAATAAAGCTATAGAAGAAATTAATATAAATGAACTACAAGATATAAATAATTTGATAGAAGAAGATATATATGAATATATTGACTATGATAATATATTAAATAAAGGAAACAAAAAGCAAATGCTCTAATTAGTAAATGCTTTGTCACTTGATTTTACCCCTTATAAAAAGTAAAATAAAATATAGATGATAAATAATTTTAGGAGGTAAGATATGCCAATCAAAGTGGAAAGTTTTGAATTAGACCATACGAAAGTTAAAGCACCTTATGTTAGAAAAGCAGGTAAGATAATAGGTGAAAAGGGAGATATAGTACAAAAATATGATTTAAGATTCATTCAACCAAACGTAGATGCATTACCAACTGGAGCTATTCATACAATAGAGCATTTATTAGCAGGATATTTAAGAGAAAATATAGAAAATATAATAGATGTTTCTCCAATGGGCTGTAGAACTGGTTTTTATATGATTAAATTTGGTGAAACAGATATTGATGTTATACAAAATGCTTTAGTTAAGGCTTTAGAAAAAATAATAGCTACTAAAGAAGAAGAAGTTCCTGCATTAAATGCAGTTCAATGTGGTAATTATAAAGATCATTCTTTATTTGCTGCAAAAGAATATTGTAAAATGGTTATAGACGGTTTTAAAAATAAATAATATTTACGGGGTGTTAGCATGAGATATATAGAGGATGTTGTTAAATTAATAGGAAATACTCCTATGTATAGATTCAATAATGAAAAATACGGTATACCAAAGAATGTTAATATTTTTGCTAAATTAGAACATTTAAATCCTGGTGGAGGAATAAAGGATAGAACTGTTTTATATATGATTGAAAAGGCAGAAAAAGAAGGTAAGATAAAAAAAGGTGATACTATAGTTGAAGCAACAGCAGGAAATACTGGTATAGCATTAGCTTTACTAGGTAAGCAAAAGGGATATGATGTTCATTTGGCTGTACCTGGAAAATTCTCTATCGAAAAGCAAATAATAATGAGGGCATTAGGTGCAAATGTTTATCAAACAAGCACTAAAGGTGGAATGGATGAAGCTTATGAGAAGCTAAAAGAAGTTACAAAAGGAATTGAGAACGTATTTGTACTAGATCAATTTGAAAACCAAACTAATCCGGATGCACATTATTATATGACAGGTCCGGAACTATATGAAGATTTAGATGGAAATATAGACGTATTTATTGCTGGTGCAGGTACTGGTGGTGGATATTGTGGAGTTATAAAATATCTAAAGGAACAAAATAATGATATAAAAGGCATACTTGCAGAACCTGAAGGTTCTGTATATGGTGGAGGAGCATATTCACCATATAAAATAGAAGGAATCGGAAATGATTTTATTCCTAATACTATGGATATGTCTTTAGTTGATGATTCTATATATGTAAATGATGATGAAGCATATTCTATGGTAAAAGACATAGCGGTTAACTCAGGTTTATTAGTAGCATCTTCTTCGGGAGCAAATTTAGCAGCGGCTATAAAATATGCTAAGAAATTTGAAAATGAAGACAAGATAGTAAATATAGTTACTATACTTCCAGATAGAAGTGAAAGATATTTTAGTAAAGATATTTATGGCTACAAAGATATATATAATGTAGACTTTTCTATCAAAGAAGACTAATTATATAAATATTATTTGAGTAGCAAAATCATTTATTATAAGAATTGAGATTAAAAATCAAAAACTGATTGAAAAATATTATTTTTCAATCAGTTTTTTTATTTTTAATATTTTCATAAAAATTATGACAAGGAAACTACGCTTGTTTATCTTTGTGGTAATTTACTTAGTTTAGTATATATTAATATAAAATATTTTGAATCTATAAATTTAAATATTATTTAAATCTATATGACAATAGCCATTTGGATTTTTGTCCAAATAATTTTGATGATATTCTTCTGCATCATAAAAATTATTAACCTTATCAATTTCTGTTACAATTTGTTCATCATAATTCTTTTGGATTTCTTTTATAAATGAATTTATAATATTTAAATCATTATCCTCATAATAATAAATACCTGTTCTATACTGACTACCTATATCAGGTCCTTGTCTATTTATTATAGTTGGATCTATTATTCTAAAGAATTTTTTTAATAAATCTTTAAGGCTTATTATATTTTCATCATATTCAATATAACAAGCTTCTGCGTAACCTGTTATAGAAGTACAAACTTCTTTATAAGTAGGATCTTTAGTATGTCCATTGCTATAACCTACTTTTGTATTTATAACACCATTAATTTTTTTGAAATAGGCTTCAACACCCCAAAAACAACCACCTGCAAGTACTATTTTTTTCATTTTGACCTCCTTTTAGAACAAAATTCTTTAATAAAACATTATACCCTTATTTATTAATTTAAAATAATTTTTTAGTTGTATAGATTTTAATTTCCTTGGCAAGTGAGGAATTATCTTTTATAATAATTTAGTGATGTTAAATAATTTATTGGTTTTGTAATAATTGGAGGTTTAAAATAAATGAATAATAAAGTAAATATAAAAGATATTTTGCTTGATATAGAAAGACCTGCTAGATATTTAGGAAATGAGCTAAATACCTATCATAAAGATACATCTAACAAAGACCTTGTTAGATTTGGATTTTCTTTTCCTGATTCGTATGAAGTTGGAATGAGTTATATGGGGCTTCAAATCTTGTATAATATATTAAATGAACAAGAAGATGTATTTTGTGAAAGAATTTTTTCTCCATGGGTTGATATGGAAGAAAAGATGAGAGAAAGAAATATACCTATGTTTGCATTAGAATCAAGAGAACCAATTTCTAATATGGATTTTTTAGCTTTTACTTTGCAATATGAACTTTCTTATACTAATATATTAAATATTTTAGATATGGGGAATATAAGTATTTTTGCTAAAGATAGAACAAAGGATGAGCCATTTGTATTAGTTGGAGGACCTTGTGCATATAACGTAGAACCTATTTCTGATTTTGTAGATATAGTATCTTTAGGTGAAGGTGAAGAAGTATTAATAGAAGTTATAAACAAATACAAAGAGTGGAAAAAAACAGATAAATCAAGAGAAGATTTCTTATATGAATTAGCTAGAGATGTTGAAGGAATTTATATACCTTCACTATATGATTTTAGATATAAAGAAGATGGAACTATAAAAGAAATAGTACCACTTAAAGAAGATATACCAAAGAAGATTAAAAAAAGAATTATAAAGGATATGTCAAATGCATATTTTCCTGAAAAAATAATAGTTCCTTTTATAGATGTAGTTCATAATAGAGTTATGTTAGAAGTATTTAGAGGATGCATAAGAGGATGTAGATTCTGCCAAGCTGGAATGATTTATAGACCAGTTAGAGAAAGAGATCCGGAATTTATGAAAGAAAAAGCAAAAAAATTATTAGAAAATACAGGGTATGAAGAAATATCACTTTCTTCTTTATCAACATCTGATTATAGTGGACTTGATACTCTTGCTGATTATATAATCAAAGAATTTGGGGAAACTAAGAAGGTTTCATTATCACTTCCATCATTAAGACTTGATAATTTCTCATTAGATTTAGCAAATAGAGTTCAAAAGGTAAGAAAAACAGGACTTACATTTGCTCCAGAAGCAGGTTCTCAAAGACTTAGAGATGTTATAAATAAAGGTATAGAAGAAGAACATTTAGAAAATGCATGCAGACAAGCATTTGAAAATGGATGGAAGAGACTTAAATATTATTTTATGATGGGTCTTCCAACTGAAACATATGAAGATTTAGATGGAATAGTTAAATTAGCAGAGAAAACAGTTGATATATATAAAGAAGTTAATGGCAAATTAGATAATAAATTTGGGATAAATGTAAGTACTTCATCATTTGTACCAAAACCATTTACGCCATTCCAATGGCATCCACAAGATACGATTGAAGAATTAAGAGAAAAACAACATCATCTTATAGTGAGATTTAAAAACAATAGAAGCATAAGATATATGTATCATGATAGATTTACAAGTTTCTTAGAGGCTGTAATGGCTAGAGGAGATAGAAGACTTGGAAAAGTTATATATACTGCATTTAAAAAAGGTGCTAAATTTGATGGTTGGGAAGAACATTTCAATTTTGAAATTTGGAAAGAAGCTTTTGAAGAACAAAATATATCTATGGAATTCTATGCAAATAGAAAAAGAGAATATGATGAAATATTCCCTTGGGATATATTTGATGTTGGTGTTACTAAAGAATTTTTAATAAGAGAAAATGAAAATGCAAAACAAGCAAAAGTCACTCCTAATTGTAGAGAAAAATGTAGTGGTTGTGGAGTTAATATAGATTTAGGAAAGGGGCTTTGTTAATGATACTTTTAAGATGTAAATTCAAAAAAATTGATGATATATGTTATATATCACATTTAGAAACTATGAAGACAATAGAAAGAGCATTAAGAAGAGCAAATATTAATTTGAGTTTTACTCAAGGTTTCAACCCTCATCCTAAAATGGCATTTGCTCAAGCACTTTCTTTGGGACTGGAAAGTTATGGAGAATATATGGATGTTGAAGTCGAAGATGATTTGGATGAAGAAGAATTTATAAATAAATTAAATGAACAAATGCCAATGGGATTGGTATTTATAAAAGCTAAGAAATTCAAAGAAAAAACAAAATCGCTTATGTCTATTGTTTCTCATTCAAGATATATAATAGAAATAAAAAATATAGATACAAAAGATATCAAATCAAAAATAGATAAATATATGAAACAAGATGAAATAATAATAATTAAAAAGACTAAAAAAGGTAAGCCAAAAGAAATTGATATAAAAACAAGAATACATTCAATTGATATAGTGGATGTTAAAGATGATACAGTAGTATTAAATACTATATTACAATGTAGTTCTGAAGGTAATTTAAAACCTAGTATATTTGTATCTAATATGGTTGAATATTTAAAATTAAATGAAGAATATAAAATGGATGTTAATAGAATCGATCTGTATAAAAATGAAGATGGAAAAATTATGCCGATTTTAGATTAATAAATAAAAACTGTTTTAAATAAAATTAAAAAAAAGAATCAATAATAATTTAAAATTATTGATTCTTTTTTAATGATTTATAATTAAAAATAAAAATAAATTTTAAAAAAATAAAAATCTGAATTTTCATAAAAATTTAAAATTTTTGTAATGAGAATGTAATATTGCCTCACTTACTGTAATTAAGCGTATGTGAGCTTAGAACAAAAAAAATGTCGAAAAAAACTTTACAAACTTTTTTATAGGTGATACAATCAACAAAGGTTAAAAAAGAGGATAAATTCAATGTTTCAATTGATTTTATTCTTTTTTTAATTTTGACAGACAAAATAAAAACGACAAATTTAAGAAATTTTTAATTTATAGAAATCGGGTATAAACACGATAAATATTTAGGAGGACGATTATATGAACAGAATTATAAGATTTTTGTTACCTCTGGTCCTTTCAGTAAGCATGATATCTGGAATTATATTTTATAATGAAACTAATCTAAAAAGAAATTTAGCAATAATAGAAAATAAGGACGTAGAGACAAAAAAGGTTGAAGATGAGAAGGTAAATGAATCAATAAGAATAATGAAAGAAGAGTCTTTAAGTTTAGCAAAAGAAAGTTTGGAACTTAAAGATAGTATGCAAAAGATTTCTCTTGGTGTAAATAGAAACTATAAAGCAAGTGCTGTTTCAAGAGGTATTAATTCTAGAACAAATTACTTAACATTAAGACTTGATTCAAAGTCAAATTTAACAAAATCAGAGCTTAATAAAATAGTAAGCAGTACAAATTTAAGAGGAATTGGAGAGGCCTGTTTAATTGCAGAGCATCTTTATAATGTTAATGCACTTTTTATAATTTCTTTAGCACAACATGAATCTGGAAATGGTAATTCAAAAATAGCTAGAGATAAAAATAATTTATTTGGTATTGGTGCATATGATAGAGATCCATACAAATATGCTAAAACTTTTGAAACAAAAGAAGATTGTATATTATATTTTGCAAAAATGATAAAGAGAAACTATTTTGATAAGAGAAATAGAAGAACAGCTCAAAAGATAGGTGAAGTTTATGCATCAGATCCTGCGTGGGCTACAAAACTTGCAAAAACTATGGAAAAGAATTATAAAAAAGCAAAAAGATAAATAATAAAAAGCTGTTACAAGTGATAAATCATTTGTTAACAGCTTTTTTATTAGAATATTTTATTGTGATAATCTTCTTATAAACGAATTTTTTTCTAATTCTTTTTTATATTCTAATATAGAGTCAAGTTCTTCTTTGGTTGAAATGAATTGTTCATTTAATGAATTTATTTCTAATTTTAAATTTTTGTTTATTTCTTCTTGAGCTTTTTTATCTTTTTTTTCTTTTTCATAATTAATTTTTAGGTTTACATAATTTTTCTCAAGTTTATAATATAAATATATATAACTTGATGAAGCACTTATTAATATTACCAAAATTAATATAATTAAAAAGAAATCAATTTTAAATGATACATGGTTACCTTTAAATGTATGAAAACTTATATTTAATTTGGTGTCAATTTTATTTTTATGTTTATGATGGGTAAATTTATGATGGCTAAATTGGCTCATTAAACTACATCCTTTCTTAAATAGTACTAATATATTCTACCAAATAAAATATGATAATGAAAGGAAATGATTTTTGATTAATAAATTATAATAAAGATATTAGTTTGATTAATAAATTATAATAAAGATATTAGTTTGATTAATAAATTGTAATTGGGGAAAGTAATAAATAAATTATCTGGAGGTAGTAAATTTGAAGAAAAAAGAAATAGTAGAATTTCTAAAAGAAAACCATGATAAATTAACTGAAAGTCAAAAAAAACTAGGGATATATATAGTTGAAAACTATAGCGAGATAGGGTTTTTATCTGCATTAGAATTAGGAGATAGAGTGGGACTAAGTGATGCAACTATAATAAGATTTGCAAGAATTCTAGGGTTTAAAGGTTTTAGTGAATTTAAAAATAAATTAAGAGAAAATATAAAGACTATGAATACTCCTGACATAAGACTTCTTAAAAATTGGGAAAAACTTGAGAAAAAAGAAAGTATGTTAATGAATGTTACAAAATCAGACCTTAAAAATTTAGAAGAATTACTGATGAATTTAGATTATAAGAAAATAGAAAAGATTGTAGACTGTATTTATAAAGCTAAAAAGATTTATTTTTGCGGATTAGAATCTAGTGCTAGTGTAGTAGATTTTTTAGCTCTTCATATGAGAAGAATGAAATTTAATGTTGAAGTTATATCTGAAGGGGGAAATTTAAATATAGAAAAGATGGCTCCTATGACTGAAAATGATTTGTATTTTGTTTCTAGTTTTCCAAGATATACAAAGACGACATATCAAAGTTTATTATTAGCAAAGAACAAAGGTGCGAAGGTTATAACTTTTACAGACAAGGAATTTAATAATATAGCAATGGTAAGTGACATAAGCTATACAGTAAAAATAGAAAATTCTACATTTTTTAATTCTCATGTTTGTACGATGGAATTATGCAATATACTTCTTATGAGCATGTTTGAAAGAGATAAAAAAAGAGTTTATGAAAATTTAAAAGATCATATAAAAACTATGGAGATATTTGATTTAACTATGGATTAAAAAAATCCATAGTTTTTTATTGTTTATAAATATTTTTTATAGCCTAAAACCCTTAAATTTAAAGCTTTTTGAGGTACAAAGATAATAAATGATTAAAAAGTATATTTTGATATTGTGTATACAACAAAAAAGATATATAATGTAGTAGTAAATACGACAAACTACAATTTTATGTAGTGTACACAACTAAATTTATGGGTGTAAATTTTAAGTAAGGCGTTAGGAGATGATAATATGTCTTTAAATAATAGAGTAAAAATAACGGAAACAGTTTTAAGAGATGGACATCAGTCGTTAATAGCAACAAGAATGACAACGGAACAAATGTTGCCTATATTGGAACAAATGGATAAAGTGGGATATCATGCGCTTGAAATGTGGGGAGGAGCTACTTTTGATGCTTCTTTAAGATTTTTAAATGAAGATCCGTGGGAAAGACTTAGAAAGATGAGGAAGTATGTTAAGAATACTAAACTTCAAATGCTTTTAAGAGGTCAAAATATATTAGGTTATAAACATTATGCAGATGATGTTGTAATAGAATTTGTAAAGAAAGCTATAGCTAATGGTATAGATATAATAAGAATATTTGATGCATTAAATGATACAAGAAATATAAGAGTTGCACTTGAAACTACAAAGAAAGAAAAAGCACATGCTCAAGCAGCGATTGCATATACAACAAGTCCAGTTCATACAACAAAAACTTTTGTTGATTTAGCAAAAGAATTAGAAAGTATGGGAGCTGACTCTATTTGCATAAAGGATATGTCAGGTCTTTTAACTCCTTATTATGCACATGAACTTGTAAGTTCTATAAAAGAAAATATAAATATTCCTCTTGAATTACATTCACATTGTACAAGTGGGCTAGCTTCAATGACATATTTAAAAGCAATAGAAGCTGGAGTTGATATAATAGATACTGCAATATCACCATTTTCAGGAGCAACATCACAACCTCCAACAGAATCAATGGTTGCTACATTAAAAGATAGTATAAGAGATACTAATTTGGATTTAAATAAATTAAATGAAGTAGCAGATTATTTTAAACCTATAAGAGAAAAGAGTTTAGAATCAGGGCTTTTAAATCCAAAAATTTTAGGTGTTAATATAAATACTTTGGTATACCAAGTACCGGGTGGTATGCTTTCAAACCTAGTATCTCAGCTTAAGATGCAAAATGCATTAGATAAATTTGAAGATGTATTAAAGGAAGTTCCTAGAGTTAGAGAAGATTTAGGCTATCCTTCTTTAGTTACACCTACAAGTCAAATTGTTGGAACTCAAGCTGTATTAAATGTTATAACAGGTGAAAGATATAAGATGGTTCCAAAAGAAGTAAAGGCTTATGTAAAAGGAATGTATGGAAAGCCAACAGTTCCTATAAAAGAAGATATTATAAAAAAGATTATACAAGATGAAGAAGTTATAACTTGCAGACCAGCAGATTTAATAGAACCACAACTTGAAAAATATAAAAAGGAAATTAGTGAATTTATAGAACAAGATGAAGATGTTTTATCATATGCGCTATTTCCACAAGTTGCCAAAGAATATTTTGAATATAGACAAGCACAGATGTATAAATTGGACAAAGCTTTATTAAACAAAGAATATGATTTGTATCCAGTTTAAATAAATATGAATAATAAAATATATAAAAAAATAGGATGAAGATTAATCTTCATCCTATTTTTTTATATATTTTGATTTATATTAGTCGTATTACCTTTTATTAAATTAAGGAAGTATGAATTTTTTGTAAGCATTTTAAATATAGGAACACCTATAAATGAAACTATTACTATTTCTGATAACATTATTTGGGATGTTACTAGAAAGAAATTAACAGGTTCACTAGATAGGAAATATATTTCAAGTCCTATTATAAAACTAAATACAGCTGGCCAAATACTAGCTATATAAATATTTTTAGATTTATTAATCATATAAAGACTTATGAAACTTGCAAAACTACCAAATATAACATCAGCAATTCCAAACGGACTAGCTAAATTTGCTATTGCACAGCCTAATGTTAAAGAACCTATATAAATAGGATCGAAAAATGCTAATAAAACCATTACCTCAGATATTCTAAACTGAATAGGTCCATATCCCATCCATGGGAAATTTAAAGTCAAAACAACGTAAATAGCAGCGACTAAACCTGCTCTAGTAAGTCTTTTAGTATCAAACATATTTAATTACCTCCTACACCAAAATCAGTATTATCCCAAAGGATTTCAATATTATCATAGTCTTCTAAATAAGAATATTCTTCTTTAAACCATTTAATAAGCTCTAAATCTCTTTGTACTGGAGTAGTATTAGGAACATATATATTGATACATGCATATTTAAATGATTTTTTTATGATTTCAATATCTCTTTTAATCATTTCTTTTGTTTGTCCTTTAATACCGACCATCAAGCAAACAGAATCAAAATAAGAAGCAACTTCTTCTATAGAAGAATACACCATACCCTTTTTTAGATAATTATTTCTAAAATTATCATCAAAAGTTTCAACACCACATTTAAAAGTCAATTCTATTCCAAAAAAGTCTTTTAATTCATCAAGCCTATTTTTGTACATATAATGACTTTCTAAGATTAATCTCTTGATACCCTTTTTTAAAATTATTTCTTTGATGTCCTTTAGTGTTTCTTCCGGTAGTTCAAAAGCACTACCAGAGTTAATAACTTCTAAAACTTTTTTTTCTCCTGTCACATTTTTTAATATTTTTTTGTTAAATTCGATTATTTCATCCAAATTTGTACTATTATCATGAATATAATCGCAAAAAAAACAACGCCCCCACTTGCAGGGACGTGATTTTAACAGAACAATCTCTCTTGCATTTTTTGTAGAGATTATATTATACCTAATCATATTAATCACACTCCCTTGTTTTTTATAGTGGGTACCAAGGAAACACTAACGACTTCTATAAGATAACATAAAACTAATAATAGTACAAGTTTAATATTTTTAACAATTTAATAGAATCAAATTTTAACTATTTAAACATATAAATAGTTAAAATTGCTTATTTAATATATATGTAATCAAATCTATAAATAATTATGGTAAAATAAATAGTAATATTATAATATTTTTTTCTACATAAATTATTAGTGAGGTGAAAGTATGTTTAAGGGAAGTAGTAATAAAAATACTCAAAAGATAGTTAGTAAATCTGAAGCAACTATATTAGGAGAATCTTGTGTTTTTGAAGGTAATATAAAGGAAGGTGCAGATATTACTATATTAGGAAAAGTAAAAGGAAACTTAGAAGTAAAAGGCTTAGCGACGATTGAAGAAAGCGGAATGATAGAAGGCGATTTAATATCTGTAGATGCAATAATAAGAGGAACGGTAACTGGTGATGTAAGAATTACAGAAAACCTTCGTTTAGATTCAACATCTAAGATTAATGGAGATATTGAATATAATGTAATATCTGTTGAAGAAGGTGCTATGTTTAATGGTAGATGTAGTAGAATGTCTGCTAAAGATACAAAAATAAAAGATATTAAAGATATTAAAAAACAAGATGTTAATGCTCAAAAGGCAAAATAATAGAATTATAGGGATTAATTTAAAATATTTATAATAAAAATTAAAAAATCTAAAATTGCGATATATTAGGATGAAAAAAAACAATCTTGAAAAGATTGTTTTTTTTTATTTGCAACAGAAGTTACATAAAAGCCTTTTCATGAAAAATATGAATAAAAGCAAAAATAAAATAAAATTTATAAATGTGAATTTTAAATCAAAAAATTATATAAGATTGTACAAAAAATGTTTAAAAAAAACCAAAAAAAATGAAGAAAAAGTTTTCAAAATGATGCATTAATATCAAAGAAAAAGTTTTCAAAGTATTAATGTTACACTATTTGATAAAAAAGATGCCTAAAAAGAAAATTTAAAAAATTCACAATAAACAAAAAACTTTGATATGTCGAAAATTCTGATATAATCAAACTTGATTTGGGAAGATGTTTTCAAATTCATTGTAAAAAAAGAAATAATAGGGTTGAATTGAAAGGAGCAAGAAATGGAAAAGTTAATCAGTTTTGCAGGATTATTAGTTCTGATTGGTATAGCATATCTATTATCAGAAAATAAAAAGGCGATAAAGTGGAGACTTGTTATGGTTGGAACTTTAATGCAAATGGTTTTTGGTATAATCATATTAAAGTGGAGTGCAGGACAAGCTGCTTTTAGATGGTTAAGTGATAAAATTACGATTGTATTAGGATATACTAAATATGGTTCAGAATTTTTATTTGGTGGACTTATGGATGTTAATAATGTTGGGTTTGTATTTGCGTTACAAATATTACCTACAATTATATTTTTCTCTGGACTTATGGCGCTTTTGTATTATTTAGGAATAATGGAAAAAATAGTAGCGATATTGGCGAAAGTTATGCTTAAATTATTAGGAACAAGTGGTGCTGAATCACTTTCAGCAGCAGCTAATATATTTGTTGGACAAACAGAAGCACCTCTTATAATAAAGCCATACTTAAAAGATATGACAAGATCAGAACTTTTAACTGTAATGGTTGGAGGAATGGCGAGTGTATCTGGTGGAGTTTTAGCTGGGTATATATCTTTAGGTGTTGATGCAGGTCATCTTATATCTGCAAGTATAATGTCTGCACCAGCAAGTTTACTTATAGCTAAGATAATGGTACCTGAAACACAAACACCTAAAACTATGGGTAGAGTTGATGTTGTAATGGAAAATATAGATACTAATGCAGTTGATGCGATATCAAGAGGTACATCAGAAGGTTTGGGTCTTGCGATGAACGTTGCGGCAATGTTACTTTCATTTACTGCTTTAATGGCATTATTAAATGGAATAGTATCTGGTATGGGTTCTGTTGTTGGAATGGATTATCTATCATTAGAATGGATACTTGGAAGAATGTTTGCTCCAATAGCATTTTTAATGGGGATACCTTCTGCAGATATAGTTAATGCAGGAACATTATTAGCTCAAAAAACTTTAATAAATGAATTCTTTGCCTATACAACTCTAAGTTCATTTGTAGGTGAAGGTATGTTAAGTTTAAGAGCTCAGACTATATTAACATATGCTCTTTGTGGATTTGCTAATATAGCATCAATAGGTGTTTTAGTTGGTGGTATTGGTGGATTAGTTCCTGAAAAGAGAGCAGAAGTTGCTACATTAGGAGTTAAAGCATTAATAGGTGGAACTATAGCTGCATTTATGACAGCTACAGTTGCAGGTATATTAATATAATATATAAATAATAGTCTTATAGTTTATAAAAAAGCTTTAAAATAGCATTTAATGCTATTTTAAAGCTTTTTTTATAATTTGATAATGTTTAGATTCTGTAAGAATATAATACTTATTATAAATGGTATAAAGAACTTAAATAAGAAGAATAAAATGGGTTTAAAGGGTAGTTTTATTTCATTATCATTAGTAAGTTCTTTTAAAAATAGTTTTTTATCGAAATAATATCCTATAAATACAGAGATAAGTATTGCGCCAAGCGGTAATAAGAAATTAGATGATAAATAATTTAAAAAATCCATATAAGATTGATTAAATAAATTTATTTTCATAAAACCATTTGATAATGAACAAATAACTCCAGATAAAGAAACTATTATTGTTGTTAATATCGTAACTTTTTTTCTTGAAATATTAAAATCTTCACATATAAAAGCAACAATTACTTCTAATATTGATATGGAAGATGTAAGTCCAGCAACCAATAGTAAAACAAAGAATAAGCATGCAAAAATATTTCCCATAAACATTTTAGAAAACACCATTGGTAAACTTATAAAAGCAAGTCCAGCACCACTTGAAGGATCTATTCCAAATGTGAATACAGCAGGGAATATTGCAATACCAGCTAATACTGCAACTAAAGTATCTGCAAAAGCTACATTTAATGATGTAGTTAATAGATTTTCTTTTTTAGAAATATAAGAACCATAAGTAATCATTGTACCCATTCCAACACTAAGAGAGAAAAATGCCTGTCCAAGTGCCATGAATATAGTATTTAAAGTGATTTTTGAAAAATCAAATTTAAATAAAAATGCAAGTCCATCATTTGCATTAGCTAAAGTAAGAGCTCTTATATCAAGAATTATTATAATTATAAATAATAAAGGCATTAATATTTTTGAATATTTTTCTATACCATTTTTGATACCAAATAATACAATAAAACCTGTTAAGAACATAAAGGCTACTTGCCAAAATATAGGTTCAAATCCACCTGATATAAGATTATTAAATATTAAATCCGCTTTATCAGGTGTTAAATTATTAAATGCTCCAGATAAACTTTTTAAAATATAACTAAAACACCATCCTGCAACAACTCCATAAAATGAAAGTATACAAAATGCTGATAACAAACCAATATAACCTACAATTGAAAATATTGATTTAGGTGCTAACTTTCGAAATGTTGCAATTGCATTTACCCTAGATATTCTACCTAAAGCAAATTCTCCAATCATTATAGGAATCCCTAGAGTCAATACGCATAATAGATAAACTATTAAAAATGCTCCGCCTCCATTATCTCCAATTATGTAAGGAAAACGCCAAATATTACCTAAACCTATTGCTGAGCCTGCTGCGGCAGCTATAACCCCTATTTTACTAGAAAAACCGTCTCTTGAATTTGATTCCATTATTTCCTCCTTTAAATTATTAAAGTTTAATTCAAACAAAAAAAGGCTAAAAAGCCCTTTAAATTAGAATTATTTGCTATAATATCACAAGAGAATTATAATTTAGTTTATATTAATATGTCAATTTATAAAAAATAGTTTATATATTAAAAATATTATATATAAATTGTTTAAAAATTATGAAAATACAAAGCTTTTAATGAGGTGTAGGATGAAAATTTTAATTAAGAATTTTTGGAATTTTAAAATTGCGGTTTTAGTTGATGAAGATAACAATATAGAAGATATAATTATTGATGAAATAGATAAACCAAAAGCAAAGGAAATATATTTAGCTAAAATTAAAAGAAGATTAGACTCTATGCAATGTTATTTTATAGATATTGGATATGAAAAAAATGCTTTTATGAAATTTAAAGATAAACAAGATGATAAAAATAATGAATTTTTAGTGCAGGTGCTAAAAGAAGGAAAGACAAATAAGGGTCCAAGGGTAACACAAAGAATATCATTATCAGGAAGATTTATGGTTTTACTTACAGATAGTAATTCAATAAAGATTTCTAATAAAATTGTGAATGAGGAAGAAAGAAAGAGATTAAGAAAAATTGCAAAAGAGATAATTAAAGATAGTGAATATGGAATATTAATAAGAACAAATGGAGAGTTGCAAAGCAAGGATGATATCAAAAAAGATTATGAATATCTTAAAAGTATTATGGATGATTTGATAAAAAAATCAAAGAATAATATAGCTCCAAAACTTCTTTTCAATAAAAATGAAAAAATAATATCTTTTATAAAAGATAATAAAAATAACATAAAAAATATAATCTTGGATGATAAAGAAATATATGAGGAGATAATAGAATTAAATAAATTTTATAAGGATTTTGATTCAAAGATTATAAAATTAGAATATGATGAAAATTATTTTGAAAAATATGATGTATATAAAAATATTGATGAATTATTATCGAATGAAGTGAGTCTAAATGATGAAGGTTCGCTTATAATAGATGAATTAGAAGCCTTAAATGTTATAGATATAAATACTGGAAAAAAAACTCAAGGAGGAAATCTAAAAAAAATAGTACATGATATTAATATAAAAGCAGCTAAAGAAATTATAAAACAAATAAAACTTAGAAATTTATCAGGAATGATAATTATAGATTTTATAGATACAAAGGATAAAAGTGAAAAAAAAGAGATAGAAAATATATTGAAAGAAGGTCTTAAAAATCAAAATGCAAATGCATATGGTTTTACAAGACTTAATTTATTCGAGATATCAAGACAAAGAGAAAAGAAGAGCTTAAGAGAATATTTTATTCAAAATAAAAAAGAAAATAGAAATGTAAATGGAAACTATTTGGAATTTAGAATAAAAAGAGAAATTGAATTAATAAAAACTAATAAAATAAAAGAAATAATTTTTTATTTAGAAGATAGACTTATGCATCTTATAAATGATATTATGATAGAGGAGTTTGAATTAAAATATAATATCAAAATCAGTTTTGAACATGATAAGGACAAAGCTTTATTAGAAATAAAAAAATTAAAATAGTTCAAATAATCTTGACAAAGCATCAAATCTTTGATATTATTTTACTTCGTAAGAGCCACGCAGATTGGGCTTTGAAATCTTTATTATTTTAATAGGGTGCCTTAATTTGGTGAGTAATGTTTTGAGGAGGTGTAGCAATGTACGCTGTACTAGAAACTGGTGGAAAGCAATATAGAGTTCAAGAAGGAGATGTTCTTTTTGTTGAAAAACTAAATGCTTCTGAAGGTGAAATGGTATCATTAGACAATGTATTAGTAGTTTCTAAAGATGGAAACTTAGTAGTTGGAAACCCTGTTGTTGAGGGAGCTAAGGTTGAAGCTAAAGTTTTAGCACAAGGAAAAGCTAAAAAAGTTATAGTTTTCAAATATAAGGCTAAGAAAGACTATAGAAGAAAGCAAGGACATCGTCAACCATTCACTAAGATTCAAATAGAAAAGATAAACGCTTAATATTATGATTGTTGCCGATATAAAAAGGAATAATGGTAGTATTTATAGGTTTGAATTTTTAGGCCATGCAAACTATGCTGACCATGGGGAAGATATAGTTTGTGCAGCTGTTTCAGTATTATCTCAAACAGCTTTGCTTGGCCTTGTTGAGTATGCGAAGATAGATATTGAGTACGAAATAAAAGATGAAGACGGATTTTTGTTATGTGAAATACCAAAAGAGTTGGATTCAAAGAAGAGACTAATTGCTGATTCTATATTAGAAACCATGTATTTGGGACTTTTAAATATAGAAGAAAGCTATTCTTCTCATATTAAGATAAAAATTGAGGAGGTGTAGTACGATGTTAAAGATGAATCTTCAGTTATTCGCAAGTAAGAAGGGGGTTGGATCTTCTAAAAATGGTAGAGATTCAATTTCTAAGAGACTTGGAGTTAAGACTGGTGACGGACAGCTAGTTACAGCTGGAAGTATCATAGTTAGACAAAGAGGAACTAAAATTCATGCTGGAAACAATGTTAAAAGAGGTGGAGATGACACACTTTTTGCTACTGTTGATGGTCATGTTAAGTTCGAAAGAAAAGACAAAAAAAGAAAACAAGTTAGTGTATACGCTGCTGAATAATAAAAAAGAGAGTGTCTTTGGCACTCTTTTTTATTATCCTAAAGAAATTATATTTGGGTTTAAATATTCTACTATGAAGCTGGGGTGTTTTTTATGGATTTTAAAGAATTTAGAATATATAAAGATTTAAAGAAGAAATTAAGACACGATATAGCAAATGATGTACAAGTTATTCATGGTTATTTAAAATTAGATAAGAAAGATGAATGCTTAGAAAAAATAGAGAATATGATAAGAAGAATAAAATTAGAAAAAAAACTGGAGAAAATTCAAATTAAGAATTTATATTTTTTATTTGAAAAAATAATAAATAAAATATGTATTCTTAATTTGAATTTTGACTTTGAAGTTTATTCTTCTTTGGACTTAGAAAATAATATAAATTTAAACTTTGATTTTTTAGCTTTATATGATATATTTGAAGTTGCTTTTAAATTATATAAAGATAATAGATTTATATTTGATTTAGAAATCAGTAAAGAAGAAATAAATATTATAATAAAGAGCGATTATGATATTTTAGATTATTTAAAAAAGAATATTAATTCGATATTTAAAGAAAATAAAAATTTAGATGTTGAAATTATTGAAGGTAGATTGTTTATCGATATTTTAGTAATGGATAAAGGAGAAATTAAATGTTTGTAGATAAAGCCAAGATATTTGTTAGAGCAGGCAAAGGTGGAAATGGTGCAGTTGCATTTAGAAGAGAAATTTATGTACCTGCTGGAGGACCATCTGGTGGAGATGGTGGAGACGGTGGAAGTATTATTGTAAGAGCAGATAGAAGTTTAAGAACTCTTATGGATTTTAAGTACAAAACAAAATATACAGCGGAGCATGGTGAAGATGGAAAGAATAAAAATAAACATGGTGCTAATGGTGAAGATTTAATATTAAAAGTACCACAAGGAACTATAATAAGAGATGCACAAAGTAATTTAGTTATAGTTGATTTAAATGAAGATGGTCAAGAATTTGTTCTTGTAAGAGGTGGTATTGGTGGTAAAGGTAATTCTAGATTTAAATCATCAATAAGACAAGCACCTAGATTTGCAAAACCAGGAAAAGAAGGGCAAGAAAGAGATATAATATTAGAGCTTAAGATGATGGCTGATGTTGGACTTTTAGGGTTCCCGAATGTTGGGAAATCAACATTCTTATCAATTGTTTCAAAGGCAAAACCAAAGATTGCTAATTATCATTTTACAACATTAAAACCTAATTTAGGAGTAGTTAAATTAGATACTAATCAAAGTTTTGTAATAGCTGATATTCCAGGTCTTATAGAAGGCGCACATGAGGGAGTAGGGCTTGGTCATGACTTCTTAAGACATGTTGAAAGAACTAAGGTTTTAGTACACATAGTTGATATATCAGGTATAGAAGGTAGAGATCCATTTGACGATTTCATGAAAATTAATAATGAACTTCAAAAATATAATGAAAAACTTTCTAAAAGACCACAGATTGTAGTAGCAAATAAGATGGATATATTATTTGAAGAAGAAAAATACGACGAGTTTAAAGCAAAAGTAGAGGAACTTGGATATAAAGTATTTAAAATGTCTGCTGCAACTAAAGATGGTGTGGATGAGGTTATAAGAGAAGCTTCAAAACTACTTAAAGAAGTTGAAGACTTCGAATTATTCGAAGAAGATGAAATGATTAAAGAATATGATTTTGAGGATAATGATGGAGAAGAAATCATCGTTAAAATTGAAAATGGAGTATATATAGTAGAAGGTAAAGAATTAGAAAGAATACTATATTCTGTTGATTTTGAATACATGGAATCGCTAAGATTCTTCCAAACTATAATGGAGAAAAAAGGTGTATTTAAAAAGCTTAGAGAGCTTGGTGCTAACGACGGAGATTTAGTTAAGATATATGATTTAGAATTTGAATATTACGAATAAAATAAAGGATGGTATAATATGCTTAAAGGAAAACAAAGATCTTATTTAAAAAAATTAGCTAACCCATTAAAGCCAATAATACAAATTGGTAAAGATGGAGTTAATGAAGGATTTATAAATCAATTAGATGCAATGTTAGAAAGAAAAGAAATAGTTAAGGTTACTATTTTAGAAAATAGTGGTCTTGATGCAAAGGATACAGCTAACGAAGTGTGTGAAAAATTAGGTGCTGAGTTTGTTCAATCAATAGGCTCTAAGTTTACATTATATAGAATGGCTTCGGATAAAGAGTATAGAACTATAAGACTTCCAAAATAAGTCTAGAAAAAAGAGATATATTCATTTATAATGTATAATTAAGAATATGCTTTATTTGAGGTGAGTTCTTATGATTTTTTATTGTGATGGATGCAACACAGTTACACAGATAAATTCCGCTGAGGATAAAAATATTAAGATAATAGAAAATGAAGAAGTCTTAAAAATTTATTTTAGATGTAAGACATGCAACGAATGGTTTTTAATAGTAGAAAACTCAAAACAGGATATATTTCTAAAAGATAAGACTAGGCTACCCGTTTAAGATGGGTAGCTTTTCTTAAAAGATTGTAAAGTGTTGTAACTTTAATTTTTTTTAGTGATAATGTATAATTTCTTTAGTCTAGATATAAAAATTATATTGGGATGTGTTTGAATGAGTAAAAAAATAGGGATAATGGGTGGCACTTTTGATCCCATACATTATGGGCATTTATCAACAGCAGAAACAGTAAGAATTAAATTTGGTTTAGATTATATATTGTTTGTACCAACAGGGAATCCACCACATAAGATGAGAAAGATAACAAAAAAATATCATAGATACAATATGACTATATTAGCAACCATAAGTAATGATAATTTTAGAGTTTCAACAATTGAACTTGAAAGAGATGGATATTCTTACACAGTAGATACTCTAAAGAGAATAAAACAAATACATAAAGATGATGAATTATATTTTATAACAGGTGCAGATGCATTTTGTGATATGAAAGACTGGTATAAAGCAGATGAACTATTTTCTTTGGCAAATTTTATAGGAGCTACAAGACCTGGAATTGATATGAAAAAATTTAAAGAAGCTTTAAAATATATAAAAGATAATTATGATAAGGATGTATTTACAATTCATGTGCCGTCCTTAGACATTTCATCAACAGGTATAAGAAAGAATATTTTAGAAAGAAAATCTATTAAATATTTGATACCAGAAAATGTTGAAAGATATATTATAAAACATAATTTATATGATAATTAAATTTGAATATCAAAGAAAAAAGGTGAGTTTGTTATGAATAGTGAAATAAGAATTGATGAAATAAGAGATATATTAAAGAAAAATTTAAAAGATAGCAGATATAAACATACTATAGGTGTAGAAAAATCTGCTGTAAAATTAGCAGAAATTTATGAAGAATCAATTGATAAAGTAATATTATCATCATTATTTCATGATTTTGCTAAATATATGACAGATGAAGAATTACACTCATATGTAGAAAAATATAATATAGCATTGGATGAAATTGAAAAATTAGATTACTCTATAATACATGGAAAAGTAGCTAAATTCATAGCTGAAAATGAATATAATATAAAAGATTTAGATGTGTTAAATTCAATAGAATACCATACAACGGGAAGAAAAAATATGACTAAATTAGAAAAAATAATTTATTTAGCTGACTATATTGAAGAAAATAGAAATTATGATGGTGTTGATAATTTAAGAAAATTAGCATATGAAATTGATTTGAATCAGGCTTTATTAGAATCATTTAATAATAGTATAAATTTTTTATTAAAAAAATCTGTACTTATACATAAAAATACTATAGAAGCTAGAAATCAAATTCTAAAAGAATTAAAATATTAATGAGGTGAAATTAAAATATGAAAGCTTTTTTTAGAACTTTTTTGGTGTTCTTTGTTATATTTGCTACAATATTCACAGGCCTAGGTTTTTATGTGAATAGCCAAATGACAAAAGAACAAGAAATTGTTGAAATAACAAGATTAAAACATAATCTTGATAGCACAAAAGATGAACAAAAAGATCAAGATGAAGATATTATAAATATTTTACTTTTAGGGGTAGATAGCTTAAAAGGAAAAAATACTCATAATTCAAGAACAGATACTATGATGGTTCTTAGTTTAGATACAACTCAAAATAAAGCTTCAATAGTATCAATACCAAGGGATTCAAGGGTGAAAATAAGAGGTAGAGCTGGAGAAGATAAGATAAATCATGCACATGCTTATGATGGTGTTGGTGGTTCAATATATGCAGTTAAGAGTCTGCTTGGAATACCAATACATCATTATGTTAAGGTTGATTACAATGCATTATTTAAGACTGTAGACGATGTTGGTGGAGTAGAAGTGAATGTTCCTATGAATATGTACTATCATGATCCTTATGCAGATCCTCCACTGCATATAGATCTTAAAAAAGGAAAACAAGTATTGAATGGTCAAAAGGCAATGGAGTTTTTAAGATTTAGAAAAGGCTATAGTAATCAAGATTTAGGAAGAATTCAGGCGCAACAACAATTTTTAGATTCTTTAATAAAAAAAGTATTATCACCTGCATCAATAACAAAAATACCAGATTATATAAATACTTTACACATGTATGTTGAAACTGATTTACAAATAGGAGATATGCTTGGTTTGGCTATGAAGGCTAAAGATGTAAATCCTAGTGAAATTCAAAAATATACTCTAAAAGGTGAATCAAAGATGATAAATGGGATATATTATTATATAGTTGATAAAAATTATATAGAAGATATAAGAGGAGCTTTTATATCTTTGAAAAACTATAATAATACAGTAGCATACAATTAGGGGGGAAATATGGACTATAAAGTTATGGACTTATTAAAGGTAGCAGTAGATAGTGCATTGGACAAATTAGGAGAGGATGTAAAGGTATTAGAAATAGGAAAAGTATCATCTTTAACAGGATATTTTCTTATAGCTAGTGCGTCTTCTAAAAGACAATTAAATGCACTTACTGATAATATTGAAGACAATATTAAAGAAGAATTTGATTTAGAGCCTCATGGTAAAGAAGGAAGAGATGAATCTGGTTGGTATGTATTAGATTATGGAGATCTAATGGTTCATATATTTTCAAAAGAACAAAGAATTCATTATAATTTAGAAAATATATGGAAAGATGCACCAACTATAAATTTAGATGAACTGCAAAAAATGTCTTAAAAAAATATAAAAATAACTTGAAAAAATAAAAGAAATTTATTATAATAAATAACAATTGATAAAAGAATTTTATAATAATAAAAAACCTTTGGAGTAGTAAGGAATTATAGCAATTTATAGAGAGCTAAGATATGCTGGAACTTAGCAATTGTATAACCTGAACTTGCCAATATAAGTGGTTTTAGGTTGATTCCTTTAATAATCATCTAAGTGGTCTTAATGTATTTAAGTCAATTAGGGTGGTACCGCGAGTATAATCTTCTCGTCCCTATTAGGGGATGTAGAAGATTTTTTTATTGCAAAAATTTTTAGTATATATTACATTTTGGAGGTGTATTATGGCTTATAATTACAGCCTAATAGAAAAAAAGTGGCAAAATAAATGGAAAGAAACAAATGCATTTAGAACAAATGAGGACAACGATAAAGAAAAATACTATGTACTTGAGATGTTTCCTTATCCATCTGGTAAAATTCATATGGGACATGTTAGAAACTACTCAATAGGTGATGTAGTAGCAAGATTTAAAAAAATGCAAGGATTTAATGTATTACATCCTATGGGATGGGATTCATTTGGATTACCAGCTGAAAATGCAGCTATAAAACATAATGTTCATCCAAACGAATGGACTTTAAAAAATATAGAAGAGATGAAAGAACAATTATCTTTATTAGGTCTTAGTTATGATTGGGAAAGAGAAGTTGCAACTTGCCAACCAGATTATTATAGATGGACTCAGGAGATATTTTTAAAATTCTTTGAAAAAGGATTAGCATATAAGAAAAAATCATATGTTAACTGGTGTACATCTTGTGAAACTGTTCTTGCAAATGAACAAGTTGTAGATGCTAAGTGTGAAAGATGTGATAGTGAAGTTATTAAAAAAGACTTAGAACAATGGTATTTAAAAATAACAGATTATGCAGAAGAATTATTACAAGATATAGATAAATTAGATGGATGGCCAGATAAAGTAAAAACAATGCAGAAGAATTGGATTGGAAAGAGTGTTGGAGCTGAAGTAGATTTTCCTATAGAAAACTTCGATAAAAAAATGAGAGTATTCACTACAAGACCAGATACATTATATGGAGTAACTTATATGGTTATGGCTCCAGAACATGAATTTGTATCGCAGTTAGTAAAAGGAACTGAATATGAAGAGAAAGTAAATGCATTTAAAAAGAAAATGCAACATTTATCTGAAATAGAAAGAACTTCAACTGATACAGAAAAAGAAGGAGTATTTACTGGTAAGTATGCTATAAATCCTTTAAATAATAAAAGAGTACCAATATATATAGCTAATTATGTATTAGCTGATTATGGTACTGGTGCGGTTATGGCAGTTCCTGCACATGATGAAAGAGATAATGATTTTGCCAAAAAATATGATATAGAAATCATTGAAGTTATAAATGAAGATGATATAATGATAAATTCTGCTGAATTTGACGGTCTTAACAAAGATGATGGCTTCAATAAGATTATGGACAAATTAGAAAAAGAAGAAATAGGAAAGAGAACAGTTAATTACAGATTAAGAGACTGGTTAATATCAAGACAAAGATATTGGGGTTGTCCAATACCTGTTGTTTATTGTGATGACTGTGGAATAGTTCCAGTTGAGCATCAAAATCTTCCTGTTACACTTCCAACTGATATAGAATTTTTGGGTAAAGGTGAGTCTCCATTAACTACATCTGAAGAATTTAAATATACAGCTTGTCCAAAATGTAATAAACAAGCGAGAAGAGAAACAGATACAATGGATACATTTATAGATTCATCATGGTATTTCTTAAGATATACAGATCCTAAGAATGAAAATCAACCATTCTCGAAAGAACAAGCGGAAAAATGGATGGATGTAGATCAATATATAGGTGGAGTAGAGCATGCTATATTACATTTATTATATTCAAGATTCTTTGTAAAAGTTATGAGAGATTTAGGTATGTGTAATATAGATGAGCCTTTTAAAAATCTTTTAACTCAAGGAATGGTATTAAAAGATGGAGCTAAGATGTCTAAGTCAAAAGGAAATGTAGTAAGTCCTATTGAGATTATAGATGAATATGGTGCAGATACTGCTAGATTATTTATGTTATTTGCAGCTCCACCAGAAAGAGATTTAGAGTGGTCAGATAATGGAGTTGAAGGATCATATAGATTCATAGGAAGAGTTTATAGACTTGTTGAAGAATTAAAGACTATGGAAAATAAGTCTTCAAATGATTTTGATAAAAATGATAAAGAGTTCTTATTTGCACTTAATCACACTATTAAGAAAGTGACTGATGATGTATCAGGAAGATTTAATTTTAATACTGCAATATCTTCTGTTATGGAATTAGTTAATCAAATGTATAAGTATAAAGAATTAGATACTGCTAAATCAAATCTTTTAGTTGATGCAGGAAATAAATTAGTTGTTATGCTTGCTCCATTTATACCTCATGTTACAGAAGAAATGTGGGAAATGCTTGGAAATGAAGATAGTGTTCATGAACAAATATGGCCAACTTATGATGAAAAAGCATTAGTAAAAGATGAAGTAGAAGTAGTTATCCAAGTTAATGGAAAATTAAGAGATAAGATGAGTATACCAGCAAATGCAAGCAAAGAAGAAATGGAAGAATTAGCTAAGAATAATGAAAAAGTTAAGTCTTTTATTGAAGGCAAAAATATAATAAAAGTAATAGCTGTTCCTAAGAAACTTGTAAATATAGTTGCTAAATAAAGAGTTTTATAATATTTTAAATATAAAGGATTTTTTATATTAAGGCAAATTCTTTTGTATAGATTATAAAATGGAAATATAAAAGGGGTCATTACATAAATATAATTTTTTATGTAACGACCCCTTTATAATATTGTTTGTATAATTTTTATTTTTAGTAAAATACATAATATTATTTAAAAAGAATCATAATATTTATTTTAATTTTACATTTTTAATAATTATAGATACACTTCCATCAGAATTATTTACAAATTCAACCAAATCCTTATTTGTACAATAATTTGTAGGTAAAGATATATCTATACCATTGTCTGTTTTAATCTTTTGTTTAAAATAAGTTTTGTTGGCAATTTTTTCACTAACAGGGACTTTATTTTCTTCAATACCACTATCTTTAAATGAGTCTATGAATATATCCTTTACCTGAGAATTCTCTTCAAATAAATTATCTGCAACATAATCAATATCTATTTCACCTTTTTCTTCAATAGATTTTGATACCACATCTTTTATCTTAAAATCATCTTCAATTCCTTCATTCATAAATTCTTTTTTAAATTTCTTGCTTGTTTTTTCAAATATTTTTACCTTATCCTTAACAGATAAATTAGTGTCAGCTTCCATAATATATTCAGAAAGATAAAATACTTTTTCGCCATTTACTTCAACTTTTTTTTCTAATATATCTATACTAAGTTCATCAATATCAATAATAACAGCTTCATCAATTTTTTGAGAAGGCATAGGCAGGGTGGTTTTTTGCTTTACTATTGAATTTGTTTGACCATCAACATAGTGGATAAAAGAATCTTTATAAGTCATTTTAAAGATTGCAAAATAATTTTTATCTTCAAAAGCATAAATGCTAAAAAGTAAATCACAAGCATCTATTATAGGATTTTTCTTTAGAAATTCAAAGAATTTAGTAGATATTTCTTTAGTTAAAGCTACAAATAAATCTGGATCATCAATCAAACAAGATATTTTTGCAGGGATATTAGATGAAAAATCTCTAAAACTAGCTTTTTTTAAAGCATCATCAAATATAGTTTTTTCTATATGTTTAAATATAAATTCTTCTACTTCTGCATTTAATGGAAGAACATTGTTTGAAAGTACTGGTATATCTAAATTAGTATCTATTATGTGAATAATAGCTTTTCTTATGCCAAGTGCAGACATTAAAAAACTCCCTTCTATTTATATAATTCTTATAACAAAATATATTTTACGGATAAATCGAAACTTTGTCTATAGATGTAAAATTAAAAAACGTTTACATTTTAATAATTAAATAAAAAACGAAAAAACTATTGATTTTTTTATTTAGGTTATGTTAAACTAATAAAAATTTAATAATTTGAAAAACTTTTTAGAGGTGCTTTTATTATCAGTATCTATGATTAGTCGGCAGACGTAAAAACATAGAAAAAGGGATAAAAGCCGAAGGAAAATATTTGGCAAAATACTTTCCTGGCTATATATATAATATGTATATGGCTGTCATTGAATATTAAATTTAATGGAGAGCTAAAAGGTATATAGATTTTTTTAGTACATATTACTATATATTCTTATATAGTTTTCTAATCTATAACTTTTTTTAAAAGCTCTCCTAAATATTTTAGGAGGGATTTTTTTTGCAAACAATTGTACAAAAATATGGTGGTAGTTCAGTTTCAACAACAAAAAAAATAGAAAAAGTAGCTAAGTCCATAATAGAAAAAAAGAAACAAGGTCATAATATGGTTGTAGTTGTATCAGCAATGGGAAATACAACAAATGAACTTATAAAACTTTCTTTAGAAGTTTCTAAAAAACCAGATAAACGAGAGTTAGATGCACTTATAGCAACTGGAGAGATGGTATCATCATCATTATTGGCAATCAAATTAAAAGATTTAGGATTTGATGCAATATCCTTTAATGCATTTCAAATAAATTTAAAGACAAATGGAATTTATGGAAAATCAAGCATTAGTGATATAGATGAAGATATAATAAATTCTCAACTTAATAAAGGAAAAATTGTTATAATTGCAGGCTTTCAAGGTATATCAGATGATAATGAAATAACGACATTAGGTAGAGGTGGATCGGATACGAGTGCTGTTGCATTAAGTGTTAAATTAAATGCTAAATGTGAAATATATACGGATGTTGATGGTATATATGGAGTTGATCCAAGACTATATAAGGAAGCAAAAAAATTAGATGAAATATCTTATGAAGAAATGCTTGAATTAGCTAGTTTAGGAGCAGGTGTTATGCATGCTAGAGCTGTGGAGCTTGGTCAAAAATATAATAAGGAAATATATGTTGGACTTAGTTGTTCAAATACCAAGGGGACTTATATTACGGAGGGATTAGATATGGAAAAAAGAGCTGTTAGTGGAATTGCTGTAAGTGATGATGATATTGCTGTTAATATAGAAAATATAGATTACGATATAAATTTAATTGCTAAGATATTTACAAATATCGCAAAAGCAAATATCAATGTTGATATGATAAGTCAGACTATGCCTTTTAATAATAAGATAAATATATCATTTACAGTACCAAAATCAGACACTAATGATATATTAAAACTATTAAAATCATTTATATCATTTGATAATGTAAAAGTAGATGAAAATATAACAAAATTTTCAGTTGTAGGAATGGGAATGAAAGATAGTAGTGGAATTGCAGCAAGATTGTTTGAAATTTTTAGAGAAAATAATATAGAAATAAAAATGATAACAACATCTGAAATAAGAATTACATGTGCAATAGATAGTAAATATAAGGAAGTTGCTATTTCTAATGTAGCTAAATTTTTTGATTTATAAAAAAAAGTTTAAAAAATAACTCAAAGAGTATATATATTATATGTGAATTAAGGGTTAACTAAGGATTATAATATATTTATTTTTGGAGGGATTTTCTTGAAAAAAATAGCTGATATAAAAATACTCGATATAATGAAAAAAGATGTCGTGCATTTTGATGGAAAAGCACATGTTTTTGAAATATTACGTATAATGGAAGAGGAAAATATTAATGGTGTTCCTATAGTGAGTGAAGAAGATAAGGTTGTTGGATTTGTTGTAAAATCGGATATATATAGATTTTTAAGAGATTTAGGGCATTATCCAGAATATCCAGTAGAACTTATAATGTCAAAGGAAGTTCATAGTTTAAATGAAAATATGAGCTTATTAGAAGCATCGAAGCTTTTAAGAAAGGAAAATATAACAGCAGTTCCTATTATTAATAATGATGATGAGCTTGTGGGTTTAATATCATTAGAAAATATAGTGGATTGTTTTATAAAGGAATATGTAGAAAATAACTAAAACTAAAAGAAGAAATATTTCAAATTTTATATAAGATTTGAAATATTTCTTCTTTTTTTATTTATATAAATTTATTATGTTTATTAAATATAAGCTATATAAAAAAAATAAAAATAAATTTTGATTTTTTATACTTAAATTACATATTAAAAGCATTTAAATTTAAACAAAGGAACAATTGTCTTTATATAGAGGACGAAAAAAGGAAAATGTTTTCTATTGAAAAATGTTTTTCTATGAGATACAATGTAATCATAAGTTTGTTAATAGAAAAACTACTTGAAAATGTTTTTCTGTGTATTAGTTTTTTACATATAATTTACATATACTAAAATAAGAAAAAGAGGTGTATTATGCAAGAATTAACTTTACAACATATAAAAGATGCAAAAGAAAATATAAAGGGAGTTGCAAAAAGAACTCAATTATTAGAATGTAGTGGACTTAGTGAAATATCTAAGAATAGAGTGTTTTTAAAATTAGAAAACTTACAAAAGACTGGTTCATTTAAAATAAGAGGGGCATACAATAAGATATGTCATTTAACAGAAGAAGAAAAGAAATGTGGAGTTATAGCATCAAGCGCTGGAAATCATGCACAAGGAGTTGCATTAGGAGCAAAAGCTCAAGGAATAGATGCTACTATAGTAATGCCAGCTAATGCACCGCTTGCAAAAGTTAAGGCTACAAAATCTTATGGTGCAAATGTTGTATTGCATGGAAATGTTTATGATGATGCTTATGCAAAAGCAGTTGAAATACAAAAGGAAACTGGAGCAACTTTCTTACATCCGTTTGATGATGTATATGTTGCAGCAGGACAAGGAACAATAGGTTTAGAAATATTAGAAGATTTAGAAGATGTTGATGTTGTACTTGTACCAATTGGTGGTGGAGGTATAATCTCTGGTATAGCATGTGCATTAAAAGAAATTAAGCCAAGTGTTAAAGTAATAGGTGTGGAAGCTGCTAGTGCTCCATCTATGAAAAAAGCAGTAGAAAATAAAGGATCTTTACTTATAGATTCAAAGCCAACTATAGCAGATGGTATAGGAGTTAGAAAAGTAGGAGATTTCACATACAAATGTGTTGAAAAATACGTTGATGAAATAGTTACAGTTGAAGAAGAAGAAATAGCACAAGCAATACTATTCTTGATTGAAAAAGATAAAGTTATAGCAGAAGGTGCAGGAGCAGTTTGTGTTGCAGCATTATTAAATAATAAGATAAAAGAAGAAGGTAAGAATATTGTTTCTGTAGTATCTGGTGGAAATATAGATGTTAATCTAATGGATAGAATAATAGACAAAGCCTTAATGAAAGAAGGTAGAAGATTCTACTTAAATACAATAATACCAGATAAATCAGGAGAATTAGTTAAGTTAATAGATGTAATATCAAAATTAAAAGCTAATATATTCTCGATTAATCAAACGAATTTAAGAGCTGAAGTTCACTTAGGATACCAAAGTGTAGAACTTGTATTAGAAAGTTTTGGACAAGATCATATGGATGAAATTGTACAAGAATTAAAAAATCATGGATATGAAGTATCTATTGGATAATTGATTAATTTGAAAATTAAAAAATAATAAAAAATTTATCTAATTAGCTTTATAACAATATTTTGTTTATAAAACTTGTAAGGTTTTTATGAATATACTATAATAAAAAAGTAATGTATAAATGACTTAGGAGGCGTTAATTATGAAACATGAAGTTATATCAACTCAAAAAGCACCTGCTGCATTAGGACCATATTCACAAGCTATAAAAGCTGGAGATATGTTATTTGTATCGGGACAAATACCTTTTGTACCAGAAACTATGGAATTAGTTTCAGAAGATGTACAAGCACAAACTAGACAATCATTAGAAAATGTAAAGGCAATATTAGAAGCTGCTGGAGCTAGCTTTAATGATGTTGTTAAAGCAGGAGTATTTATAAAAGATATGAATGACTTTGGTAAAATAAACGAAGTTTATGCAGAGTACTTTGTTGACAACAAGCCAGCTAGAGCTTGTGTTGAGGTTGCAAGATTACCTAAAGATGTTAAAGTTGAAATCGAAGTTATTGCTTACTTAGGATAATATATATTATAATAATAAAACCAGGCTTATGCCTGGTTTTTAAATATTTCCCATAAAAAAACGTTTTCATAGATTTATAGAAAGGAAGTGTAGTATGTCTGATTATAGTATTTTTGATGTTGTAGGACCAAATATGATTGGGCCATCAAGTTCACATACAGCAGGAGCTTGTAGAATTGGAATGATAGCTCATAAATTAGCTAAAGATGAAATCAATGAAGTTATATTTTATTTACATGGTTCATTTAAAGAAACATATAAAGGTCATGGTACAGACAAAGCTTTAGTTGGTGGAATACTTGGTTTTATGCCAGATGATAAAAGAATAAGAACTTCTTTTGATATTGCAAAAGAAAAAGGTATTAAATTTGATTTTGAAAAAGTGGATCTGGGTTCAGATTATCATTCAAATACAGTTAAGATTGTTTTAAAGACGGTTTCTAATAAAGTAATAAGTATAGTTGGTTCATCAATTGGAGGCGGAAATGTAAAGGTTGTAGAAATAAATGGACTTAAAGTAGAATTTAGTGGTTTTTATCCAACAATTATCGTAAAACAAAGAGATTTACCAGGTGCGGCAGCTCATATAACAAATTCTATTGCTGATAATAAGATTAATATTGCTTTTATGAGTATTTTTAGAAATGAAAAAGGGAAAATTGCATTCACTGTTGTAGAAGCGGATGATAAAATTCCGACTAAAGTTATTGATGATATTAAGTCAAATAAAGAACTTATAGAAGATTGTTTTATTGTTGAATTATAAATTGTATATGAATAAGAAGGTGATTTTATGGAATTTAAAGACGGTAAAGAACTTTTAGAACTTTGCGAAAATAATAATAAAAAAATATATGAAATATGTATAGAACGTGAATGTTTTAAGTCAAATTTAACTAAAGATGAAGTTATTAAAAAAATGGAAGTTAGTTTTAATATAATGAAAGACTCTGTTAAAGCAGGGCTTAATAATGACAAAAAATCTCTAGGTGGACTTATAGGTGGAGAAGGTAAAAAGATTCTGGAAAGAAGTAAAACTACTAAGTCTGTATGTGGAACTTTAATGTCAAAGGCAATAGCTTCAGCTATGGGGGTTATGGAGATTAATGCAACTATGGGTCTTGTTGTTGCAGCACCGACTGCTGGTTCCTGCGGGATACTTCCAGCTAGTTTGATTACAATAAAAGAGGAATTTGATTTTAGTGATGAACAGATAATAAATGCGTTATTTACAGCATCTGCAATTGGTTTAATTGTTACCAAAAATGCTACAGTAGCAGGAGCAGAAGGTGGATGTCAGGCTGAAACAGGAACAGCATCTGCTATGAGTAGTGCAGCTATAGTTGAACTTATGGGTGGTAGTCCAAAACAAGCATTAGATGCAGCGGCTATAACTTTTAAAAATATAATGGGTCTTGTATGTGATCCTATAGCAGGAC
This sequence comes from Peptostreptococcaceae bacterium AGR-M142, assembly GCA_045345765.1. Lineage (GTDB taxonomy): Bacteria > Bacillota > Clostridia > Peptostreptococcales > Peptostreptococcaceae > JAOARY01. The sequence continues at coordinate 323,426 of CP148265.1, read as the reverse complement.
TTGTTGAAGCTCCTTGTCAAAAGAGAAATGCAATTGGGGTATCAAATGCACTTATAAGTGCTGAAATGGTGCTAGCAGGAGTTTTAAGTATTATACCTTTTGATGAAGTAGTTGCAGCTATGTATAAAGTAGGAAGAGGTCTTCCTTATGAACTTAGAGAAACAGCTCTTGGTGGAGTTGCCTGTACAAAAACAGGTTGTCAGATAACTAAGAGAATATTTTCTTAATATGATTTTAAATTATAACTTAAATTTTTATAATATTTAAAAATTTTTTAAAAATCAAAAAAGAGGGTTTATAAACCCTCTTTTTTTTTATATAAAAGTACATTGAAAACAAATTTAATTAATAGTAACTACGCTTCCATAAGGAGTTTCTTTTCAAAATCAATTGGGGTATCGTTTTCTATATTAGCAGACATAATAATATCTATGCCAAAACGGTGAGATAAATCATTTATAACATTATCAACTTCATCCAGACTTTTGTCTAAATTTGGTATGATTTTCTTTAAACCGTCAACATAGATTTTTTGTATATCATAATTTTCACCTAATAATCCACATAAAAAGCCATAAAAGCTCTCAAAGTTTTGAAGCTCAAAGTCCCTAACTGAAATTAACCTAATATTAGTATGTAGATCATACATATGTCTATTATCTAAATCAACATAAACCACTTGTCCATCAACTTTTAATGCATCATTATTTGCCATTTCAATCATTTTTTTTGTTTTTCCTGTACCTGGCTTATCTAAAAGGAACTTTATCATTGTAATTACCTCCTTAAATTATTATGGGCTTGGTGCAATCATATTAAGAATACAAATCAAACAAAATTCTTAAAGTGAAAGCTCCATTCCGCTAAAAATATATTACCATTAATATTAATAATATATATGCCCATGATAATAGAGGTTAAACTAAACTAGGAGATTTTTTTTCTTTTTCTTTTAATTCGATTTTTTTTTCGTCTTCTTAAGTTTATAAATCTAATGATTAAACATATAAAAAATAAAGTAAAAATAATAATTAATAAATATTTTAAAATTGTCATTATTACAGCTAAAATATCTTGTATTGTTATTAGAAAATTAATATCATTTAATGCAATTAATTCCCTTTTGGTTATAAGCTCATCGTTGCTATAATAATTAATATTTCCAATAACATCGCCCTTTTTTATAGGGTAGGAAAAATCTTTTTTTAGTTCAATTTTTTTAGTTAAAGTAGATGGAAGAAAATCTTTTTTTTCTACCAAAGTAAAATCATTTTTTATACCATAATTTAGAGTATTTTCTTTGGAAAATTTAAATTCTTTGCTTCCAATTTTATTGTTCTTATTTTGTATAATAAATCTTTTGAAATTTTCAAAACCATAATCAATAAGTTTTCTTGAATCTGTATAGATTTCAAAGCCTTCTGATTTAAAAACAACAGCAATAAGCCTTAATTTATCTTGTTCACCAGATGAGCTAAGACAATTTCTTGCTTTGCTCGTATAGCCGGTTTTTATACCATCAATTAAATCGTATTTTATATCTACAGCTTTTCCTTTGTAATCAATATCTCTTGTTGACCACAAGAACCTATTGGTATTTCTATAATATCTTTTTTCTGGGGTTTGCGCTGTCTCATCTAGAGTGTAATTAACAGTTTTTACAACGTTTCTTAGATATTCATATTTCATAAGTTCTTTTGAAAATAAGGCCATATCATATACACAAGTATAGTGTTCATCATCATGAAGACCGTTTGGGTTTGTAAAATGAGTATTTTGTGCACCTAATTCATTGGCTTTTTGATTCATCAATTTTGCAAATTCTTGCACAGAACCTGAAATTGCATTTGCAAATAATACAGCGATATCATTGCAAGATTTTATCAAAAAAGCATGCATGTACTGGTCGACGCTAAAGCTTTCACCTTCCAAAAGATACATACTACTTCCATCGACGAATCCCAAATCATAATCCAATGTTATTTTTTTATTGATATCTAAATTTTGATAAGCTAAAAGAGCTGTCATGATTTTAGTTGTAGAGGCTGGATACATTTTTTTGTAGGGGTTTTTAGAGTATAGTATTTTTCCAGTTTCATAATCCATAAGTATGGCAGCTTCACCTTTTAAATCCAAAAAATCATTTGAAGCAAATGATTGGAATGTGTATAGGAATAGGATGTTTAATGTAATTATTACTGTGATTAATTTGCGTTTCATATTGTCCTCCTTCTTAAAATCATTTTTAGTATATCATAGTTTTGGGTAAGATAAAAATTAGGGAGTTGGTGCTATGAAGGTTGAATTTAATATAGATTCAAAGAAAATTATAGTATTTTTTTTCATACTATTTGTATTTATTTTAGGTTTATATCTAAGAATAAATAACAGAGAATATTTACTTTTAGATGACTCTAATGAAAATAATATTATAAATAAAGAAAAAAATAAAGATAATAATAATTACAATATAGATGAAATTATAGTAGAAAGTAAAGAGATAAAAAAAATAATCATATATATAAGTGGAGAAGTTAAAAATCCAGGAGTAGTTGAAATTGAGGAAAATAAGCGATTAAAAGATGCAATTGATGAAGTGGGTGGATTTTTGCAAAATGCAGATAAAAAAAATATTAATCTTGCTATGAAACTAGAAGATGAAGGACATTATATAATACCTAAAATCGGTGAACTTAGTACAAATCAAGATAATAAAACGATAATAAATAAGTCTAAAAATAATATAAATACAAATAATAAGAGCAAATCTAATTTAATAAATATAAATAATGCATCAAAACAAGAACTTATTGAATTACCAGGAATAGGTGAAGTAACAGCAGGCAAAATTATTGATTTTAGATCAAATAATAAATTTAATAATATAAATGATTTATTGATGGTTGATGGAATAGGAGAAAAAAAATTAGAAAAGATAAAAGCTTTAATAACTTGCAATTAATAAAAAAAATTACAATTATTAAGGAAAAATATTATAAAAATAAGCATAAGTCGACAATTTAAAAAAGGGGTGTTAAAATAGAATGAAGATATAATAATAAGTATATAGAGGTGTTCTTATGGCAATAAATAGAAAGTTGATGGATCTTACAGCTGCATCTGGTTGAGCTGCTAAAATAGGGCCAAAGGATTTGGCTATAGCTCTTTCAAATTTAGAAAGTATAAAAAGTGATAAATTATTAGTTGGATTTGACAAGTCAGATGATGCTGCTGTTTATAAATTAAATGATGAGATGGCACTTATACAAACTTTAGATTTCTTCACCCCTATTGCAAATGACCCATATGATTTTGGTCAAATTGCAGCGGCTAATGCACTTTCAGATGTATATGCCATGGGTGGAGAACCTACTGTAGCTATGAATATAGTGGGTTTTCCGTCTTGTGAAGATATGAGAACTTTAGGTGAAATATTAAGAGGTGGAGCGGATAAGGTAAAAGAAGCTGGTGCTATTTTAGTTGGAGGACATACAGTTGATGATAAAGAACCAAAGTATGGTCTTTCTGTTTCTGGAATAGTTCATCCAAATAAGGTATTAAGTAATTGTAGTGCAAAAGAAAACGATGTATTAGTTCTTACAAAACCATTAGGTCTTGGAATCATGAATACAGCAATAAAAGCAGAACTTACAACTAAGGAAGAAACAAGAGAAGTTATAGATATTATGGCACATTTAAATAAATATGCAGCTATGGCATTTAAAGAAATTGAAGTTCATTCCGTTACCGATATAACTGGTTTTGGGCTTTTAGGACATGCTATGGAAATGGCAAAAGGGTCGAATTTATGTATGGAAATATATAAAGATCAAATTCCTTATATAAAGAAAGCTAAAGAATTTGCAGCTATGGGAATTATACCTGCTGGAATGTATGAAAATGAAGCATATATAGAAGAAGATGTTAAGTTTGAGGTTGAAGATGAAGTTATGAAGGATATATTATATGATCCACAAACTTCAGGAGGGCTTTTGATATCATTGAAAGAAGAATATGCTAATAAGTTAATAGAATGTATAAAAGAAAATAAAGGTTTAGATAGTTTTGTAATTGGTAGAGTAAAATCTAATTTAGAAAAAACAATAGTTGTAAAATAACAAAGTTATTATTATAAAAGAAATATTTTGAAGAAAATTTTTTAGAGTTTATTCATTAAGAATTTTAGTAAGTAAATTAATGTAATATTTTTAAGTGGCATAAAGATGAAAAAAATTCATTTTTATGCTATTTTTATTTTTAAAATACAAATTAATAAGATTCGCTTATTAATCTTATTACTAATCAAATTAAGTTTTTTAAAAGATTATGGTATAATTAGAATTAATCAATTAGTGTTTTAAATATAAAAAAATAAAAATATAAATCAAGGAGTGTATATATGTCAAAGCGTGAATATTTTTCTTTACTTCCATCAGTTGAGGAAGTTTTGAATAATGAAGAATTAAAAGGAATAATCAAAGACTATCCAAGAGATTTAATAGTTGAAAAAATAAGATCCGTAATAGATAATTTTAGAAAAATAATAGTAAGTTCTACAAATGAAGAGCTTTTGAGTTTTGAACTTAATATAGATATTATAATAAAAAACATAATAGAAGAAGTTAAAGATGAATATGAATTACATCTTACAAAAGTTATAAATGGAACAGGAGTAATAATACATACAAATTTAGGTAGAGCCCCAATATCAGAATCTATAAAGGAAGATATATGGAATAGAATAGGTGGTTATTGTAATTTGGAATACGATATCCAAAAAGGAAAAAGAGGACTTCGATATGACCATTTAGAAAATATAATAAAAAAATTAACTGGAGCAGAAGATGTTTTAGTTGTTAATAATAATGCAGCAGCAGTATTATTGGTTTTAAGTACATTAGCAAAAGAAAAAGAAGTCATAGTATCAAGAGGGGAACTTGTTGAAATTGGTGGTTCTTTTAGAGTTCCAGATGTTATGGAACAAGGTGGAGCAAAACTTGTAGAAGTTGGAACTACAAATAAAACACATTTAAAAGATTATAAAAATGCTATAAATGAACAAACAGCTGCACTTATGAAAGTTCACACAAGTAATTACAAAATCATGGGTTTTACAAAAGAAGTTAGTTTAGAAGAATTAAGAGTTTTAGCTGATGAAGTAGAATTACCATTAATAGAGGATTTGGGTAGTGGGGTATTTATAGATTTTTCTAAATACAATTTAAAATATGAACCTACAGTTAAAAACTCTATAGATAAAGGTGTTGATATAGTAACATTTAGTGGAGATAAAATTCTTGGTGGGCCCCAAGCTGGAATTATAATAGGTAAAAGTAAATACATCAAAATGATGAAGGAAAACCAACTTACAAGAGCGTTAAGAGTTGATAAATTAACTATAGCAACATTAGAGGCTACTTTAAGACTTTATTTAGATGAACAAAAGGCAATAGAAAATATACCAGGACTTAAAATGATAACTATGAGAGAGGAAGAACTTGAAACTAAGGCGAATAAATTACTAAAGATATTAAATAATTTGAATCTTTCTAATGTAGAATTTAGTATAGAAAAAGGTTCGTCTCAAGTTGGTGGTGGAGCATTACCTCTTGAATATATAGATAGTAAAGTTATAAATATAAAGCCTAGTGAGATTAGTATAAATAAATTAGAAGAAAAATTAAGATTATCAAAATCACATATAATAGGAAGAGTATATGATGATAAATATATATTAGATGTAAGAACAATATTCGAAAATGAATTTGAAATAGTAGCAAAAGAAATAACAAATATATTTAATTAAAATTTATATTTATAGGTTTAATGGAGGAAAGTATGAAGAATTTTATTATAGGAACAGCAGGGCATATAGACCATGGAAAAACAACATTAATAAAGGCTTTAACAGGAAGTAATACAGATAGATTAAAAGAAGAACAAAAACGTGGAATTTCAATTGATTTAGGATTTACACATTTTAAAATAAATGATGAAAAACAAGCAGGAATAATAGATGTACCAGGACATGAGAAATTTATAAAAAATATGCTTGCTGGTGTAAGTGGAATGGATATGGTCTTATTAGTTATAGCAGCAGATGAAGGTGTTATGCCTCAAACTATAGAACATATGAATATATTAAATTTTATAGGTCTTAAAAAAGGATTGATTGTGCTTACAAAATCAGGACTTGCAGATGATGATTTAAAAGAACTTGTAAAGGATGATATAAGAGAAAAACTTTCAAATACATTCTTAAAAGATTCTAAAATAATAGAAGTTGATTCTGTTGAGAATATAGGGATTGATACATTAAAAGAAGAAATAGATATATTATTAGATGATGTTGAAACAAGACAGATAAATACAAATCCAAGATTATATGTAGATAGAGTTTTTTCTGTAAAGGGTTTTGGTACAGTTGTAACAGGAACTTTAATAGAAGGTAAATTAGAAGTAGGAGAAGAAGTAGTAATTTATCCATCTAAAAAAGAAACAAAGATAAGATCTATTCAAGTTCATGGACAAAATATGGATGTTGCTTATGCTGGTCAAAGAACTGCTATTAATTTATCAAATATAAAAGTTGAAGATATAAATAGAGGTGATATAATTTCTCTAAAAGATTCTTTGATACCAACTATGATGATTGATTGTAAAATTAATACGGTAGGTAACTTAAGTAGATCGATAAAGTATTGGGAAAGAATAAAATTTTATCATGGATCAAAGGAGACAATAGGAAGAACTGTTCTTATAGGTAAAGATGAATTAAATGAAAATGAAGAAGGTTTTGTTCAATTTAGATTAGAAGAACCCATTGTTATAAAAAATGGTGACAAGTTTGTTATAAGATTTTACTCTCCAATGGAAACGATAGCTGGTGGTGTTGTTATAGATTCTAATCCAAAAAAACATAAAAAAACTGACGAAAAAATTATAAAAGAATTTGAAATGAAAGAAAAAGGTTCTTTAGAAGATATAATAATGCAAACAATAAAAAAATCAAAAGATAATTACATGGGGATAAAAGAAATATGTAAGGCATTATCAGAAAAAGAAGATGTGATTAGGGATAAAATGTTAAGGCTTGAAGAAGAAAGTCGAGTTTATAATATAAATTCAATATATATTTCTGATTGTAAGTTTGAAGAACTTAAAGAAAATATGATTAATGAATTAAACGAATATCATAGAAAAAATAAATTAAAAGAAGGGATATTAAAAGAGGAACTTAGAAATAAGATAATAAAAGCCTTAAAGACAAAAGAATTTGATATACTTTTAGAAATAATAAAAGAAGAAAATTTAATAGAGATGTCTAATAATATTGTAAAAGTAAAAGGTTTTGAGGTTATGCTTAACAAAAAACAAGAGGAATTAAAGTCAAAATTATTAAAAGAGCTTAAAAAAGATGGTCTAACACCAAAACCAGTATGGGATATAATTGAAAAAAATAACATAAATAAAGATTTGTTAAATTATATGAATGAACTAGATTTAGTAAGAATTTCTGAAGATATATATTATCATAAAGATGTATATATTGATATTATAAATAAACTAAAATCACATTTAGAAAAAACAAATGAACCGATTGGACTTGCAGGGTTTAGAGATTTGATAGGATTTAGTAGGAAATATGCAATACTTCTTTTAGAACATTTGGATAAAGTAAAAGTGACTAGAAGGTTAGAGGATAATACTAGAGTTATTTTTTAGGGGGATAAAAAATGAAATACAAAATACTTATTGTAGATGATGAAAAGCTTCTGATAAAAGGAATGAAGTATACTTTGGAACAAGATGATTATGAAATAGATGAAGCATATGATGGAGAATCAGCTGTTTTAATGGCTTCAAATAATAATTATGACATAATAATATTGGATTTAATGCTACCAAAGAAAGATGGTTTTGAAGTTTGTAAAGAAATTCGTGAATTTTCAACTGTTCCAATAATAATGCTTACTGCTAAAGGTGAGGATGTAAGTAAGATTATGGGGCTTGAATATGGTGCAGATGATTATATGACAAAGCCTTTTAATGTTTTGGAACTAAAAGCTAGAATAAAGGCTATTTTAAGAAGAGTAAAAAATGATGAAAAAGAGATTAATGAAATAACTATTTGCGATTTTACAATAAATACTTTGGGTAGAAAAATAAAATATAAGAATAAAAATATTAATCTTACAGGAAAAGAATTCGATTTATTTGTATATTTAGCTACGAATGAAAATACGGTTTTTTCCAGAGAAGAATTATTTAAAAAGATTTGGGATTATGAAAATTATGGAGATTTAAGAACTGTAGATGTTCATATCAGAAGATTAAGAGAAAAAATAGAAAAGGATTCATCAAGACCATCTTATATAATAACTAAATGGGGAGTTGGTTATTATTTTAAGAAAGATTAAACATAAAATAGTCCTTTTTTATTTAATATTATCATTATTTTCATTTCTATTTATAGGTGTTTTTGTAATAGAAAATATAAAAGATGATTTTAAACAAGAAAGAACAGATATAATGATATCAGATGGAGTTAATCTTATTAGAAATATAAAGATATTTCATAAGGTTAATCATAAAAATGTAAAACATTATGTCGACGAGTACAAAAAAAGATATGATAATTCAAGAGTACTTTTATTGGATGATGTAGGTTTTTTGATACATGAAGCTATGGTCAAATTTCCCATAAGGACAAAAGTTAAATTCAATATAGAAGAATTTCAACGAATATCAAAGGATAACCAAGATTGTTTTTATCATATCAAAAATTATAAAATTAGATTGCTTTTTAAAATAGAAAAAAGTGATGGACTAGTTGGTTATGTATATGTAGAAAGAAATTTAGATGAGGTTGAAGAGAAGATAAACCGAATACAAAAAACTATGTTTTACATATCATTATTAGATTTGATACTAGTATCTTTTTTTAGTATAATAATAGCAAAAAATATGACTTATCCTATAGAAAAATTAGAACAAGGCTTTAAATCTCTGTCAAGAGGGGATTTTTATGAAAAAATAAAAATAGAAGCAAATGATGAACTTTCTAGTCTTTGTAAGTCATTTAATATAATGAATACTAAAATAACTCAAATAGAAACTCAAAGAAAAGAGTTTGTATCAAATGTTTGTCATGAACTAAAAACACCTTTAAGTTCTATAAAAGTGCTTATTGGAAGTCTTATTTATTCAGATTTTGATAAATCCATACAAAAAGAATTTCTTATTGATATAGATGGAGAAATTGACAGACTAAATATGATAATAGATGATTTGAAGGTACTTGTTGATATTGATGAAGATAAGTTGAAATTAAATTTTGAAATGACTTATTTAAATTACATTATTGAAAAGATAATAGATAGATTAAAGTTTAAATGGGAAGAGAAAAATATAAAAATAAGATATCATGAATACAATAAAGTGCAGATGAACTTAGATCAAATAAAAATAGATAGAGTTATAACTAATATACTAGATAATGCTATTAAATATAGTGAAGAAAATTCAACTATAGATATATATATATATTATGAAAATGATTTTGCTGTTGTAAAGGTTAAAGATAGGGGAATTGGAATAAGAGAAAATGATATACAAAGAATATTCGAAAGATTTTATAGAGTGGATAAAGCAAGATCAAGAGAAACTGGGGGCAGTGGACTTGGTCTTTGTATAGCTAAACAAATCATAGAGTTGCATCAAGGTGATATAATTGTAAAGAGTAAAGAGAATTTTGGGACATCCATATATATAAAGCTTCCAAAAGCTCTTATATAAGGGAGGCGTTTGGTATGAAAAAATTAAGATTACTTATAATGTTAGTATTAAGCATTTTTATTTTAACATCCTGCAATATGAATCAAGAAAAGCAAATGAAAACCAAAGAAATAAAATTATTTTATCCCAATAATGATGGAACGAGGATTTTATGGATGACTAGACCGATTGATTATATTGAAGAAGATGAAAAATACGATATAGCTTTAAATACACTTATAAATGGACCTTACTCTCTTGATATGTCAAGGGCGATAAACGAAAAGACAAAGATAAATTTAATAAAAAGAGATAATGAAAAAATTATAGTGGATTTGTCTAAAGATTTTATAAAATTTGGAAATAATTTAAATGAAATAAATGCAATTGTCACACTTACAAATACGCTTACTCAATTTGAAGAAATAAATGAAGTTAAGCTTACCGTTGAAGGTAAAAAAGTAATATCTTCAAAAGGTATTGCATATGAAAATTTGGTTAAATTTGATTTAAGCGAAGAAAAAGAATTGATAATAGAAATTTATATTCCAAATGAAGAGTATACAAAATTAACAACTAAAAAAGAAAGTATTAAAATCAAAAGTGGAGAACCTTTAGGTTTTAAGGTGTTAGAAAAATTAATAGAAGTATCAAATAATAATGACAAAAATCTAATTCCTAGTGGAACTAAAATTCTTGGCTATAAACAAAATAATAAAATAGTCACTATTAATTTTAGTAAAGAGTTTGTAGATAATCATAATGGTGGCAATACAGGTGAGATGATGACTATATACTCTATTGTTAATACTCTTTGTTCATCAGATTCAATAGAAGAGGTTATTTTTGAAGTTGAAGGTGAGAAAAAAGAATATTATAAACATATAGATTTGAGTAAATCATTTAAATTAAATAAAGAATTAATAGAAGTAAAAAATCAATAAATAATTGAAAACTTATGTTTCAAGAAATTTATTAAATATTTATTACAGACACTTTGCTTATAGTAAATCGATTATAAAATAAGAATCGATTATTATAAGCGAAGTATTTTTATTTTTAATTAAAAAAATAAGGGTATAAGAGTTATTATATTTTATTTTTTACTTTAAATAAGAAAACAAAATAGGATGTATAAAAAAACTTTATACAATAGAAATTGCAATTATCTTAGTTGTAAAAAAAATATAAATATACGTATATTTTAAATTATATTTAAATTTATATTGCGAATTATAAAAGTCTATGATAATATATTAAAAGTAACGAGGCGGAACTCTTATATGGGAGTGGATGGGTGCTGGTGTGCCCTCTGGTCTTCAAAACCAGCGTGAGGGGTTAAGAGCCTCTTGGGTGAGTTCGATTCTCACACATTCCCGCCAAATTTGATATTAACAGCTATGACTTTAGTCATAGCTGTTTTTTTATTAAAAATAAATATTTATTAAAAATTTAGATATAATGGTATATAATAAAAAATAATCATGATTATTTTTTATTGCAAACGTTCTTTTATATGCTTTGATATTGTGTTATAATTCTAAATAGTATGTTAATTTTTTTTTCTTTTTCTATTGAATATGATGAGTTTGAATTGATTTTAAAATATATTGTATACAAGAATAAATAAAAAATGTATAATAGTAAATGTTTTTAATCATTGATTTTTAATTTATTCAGATAATTAATGGAAATCGTGATTACATATATAAGTTTTAAAACAAAAAGTTTTAAGTAAATTAAGAAGGGAGCATTTTAAATGAAAGTTTTAGTTATTAATTGTGGAAGTTCTTCACTTAAGTACCAACTTATTGATATGGAAACAGAAAGAGCAATGGCTGTAGGTCTTTGCGAAAGAATAGGAATTGAAGGTGCTAGAATAAAGCATGAAGTAGATGGAAAAGATAAAGTTGTAATAGAAGAGCCAATGAAAGATCATAATGATGCAATAAGACTTGTATTAGAAACTTTAGTTAATGAAGAATATGGTGCTATAAAATCTATGGATGAAATAGATGCAGTAGGACATAGAGTTGTTCATGGTGGAGAAAAGTTTGCAGGTTCAGTTATAATAGATGAAAAAGTAATGGATGCTTTAAATGAGTGTATAGAATTAGCACCACTTCACAACCCAGCTAATATATTAGGAATAAAAGCTTGTGAAGAATTATTAAAGGATGTACCAATGGTAGGAGTATTTGATACTGCATTCCATCAAACTATGCCAAAGGAAAATTATTTATATGCACTACCATATGAATTATATGAAAAGTATGGAGTAAGAAAATATGGTTTCCACGGAACTTCTCACAGATACGTATCTGATAGAGTAGCTCACATGATGGGTAAAGATTTAAAAGATATCAAAATAGTTACTTGTCACTTAGGAAATGGAGCTAGTATAGCTGCTGTTGAAAATGGAAAATCAATAGATACTTCTATGGGATTCACTCCTCTTGAAGGACTTATGATGGGAACTAGATCTGGAGATTTAGATCCAGCTATAGTTACATTTATAATGGAAAAAGAAAACTTATCATTAGAAGAAATAAACAATGTATTAAACAAACAATCAGGAGTTTATGGAGTTTCAGGTGTAAGTTCTGATTTTAGAGATGTTGAAGATGCTGCTAAAGAAGGAAATGAAAGAGCTTTAATAGCATTAAAAGGATATGCTAACAGAGTTAAAAAATACATCGGTGCTTACATGGCAGAGATGAACGGCGCAGATGCTATAGTATTTACTGCTGGTCTTGGAGAAAATGGAATCGAAACAAGAGAAGATATCTGTAGAGGTTTAGAAGGATTAGGAATCGAAATGGATTTTGAAAAGAATAAAGTAAGAGGCAAAGAAACTTTAGTAAGTAAAGATGGTTCTAAAGTTAAGATATTTGTTATACCAACAAATGAAGAACTTATGATTGCTAGAGATACTGTTGAATTAGTTAAATAATAAATTCTTAGTTTAATACAATTGATATAATAAATCTATAGTTTTTTTACTATAGATTTATTATATTTTAACTATCAAGTAAAAATACTTGACAAAAGATTTACCCCTTTGTATAATAAACAAGGTGAAGGTCAAGGTGATTTTATGAAATTAGATATTGGCAGAATTTTAAGAAAAGAAGTTTCAAGGTTTAGAGTCAATATGAAAGAGACTTTGGATTACATAGACACAAGTGAAGGAAGAATTCATTTTTGTGAAGAAATATTAATTCAAGGTGAAATAAATTCTATTAAAGATAAAATTTATTTAGAATTGAATGTGAAGACTGCTGTTAAGGAGTCTTGTGGTAGGTGTCTAAAAGATGTTATCATAAATATAGATACAGATTTACAAGGATTTTTAACAGATGACTATAAAGAGTCTGTAGATGAATTGGAAGATTCATTTATTTATGACGGGGATGAAGTTAATATGGATGAAGTTTTAAAAACAGCTGTCCTATTAAATTTACCTTCTAAGATTGTTTGTAAAGATGATTGCAAAGGTATTTGTCCAAACTGTGGAAATAATCTAAATGAAGAAGGTTGCAAATGCAATCCAGATGAAATAGATGAATTAAACATAGATCCCCGATTATCTAAATTGAAAGATTTTTTTAAATAAAAGGAGGAATAGAAATGGCAGTACCTAAGCGTAGAACAGCTAAAAGTGCAAGTCGTTCAAGAAGAGCAGCTAACAATAAAGTAGCTTTTGCTGGATTTGTTAAGTGCCCTAATTGTAATGAGCCTAAATTAGCTCACAGAGTTTGTCCTGATTGCGGACACTACAACGGAAAAGAAGTTGTAGCTAAGTAATTAAAAAAATCCACTTGTTTAATAACAAGTGGTTTTTTTATGCAATTTTTTAAAAATATTTGATTAAGATAAGCAATATATTATATACTTTTATTATTGGAATAAAACCGATTTGTCTGATTTTTATTATATAAATAAAAAGAAAAATAAATGAAATAAAGCTTGTTTTGTAAAGGGAGGAATTGTGATGAAGAGGAATAAAAAACAAAGGCAAACTGAACTTAAGGAAATGCTTGAAAAAGACCCTTTTTATACAGATGATGAATTAGCTGAATATTTTAGTGTTAGTATACAAACTATACGTTTGGATAGATTGGCACTTAATATACCAGAATTAAGACAGAGAATGAAATTTATGGCGGAAAAAAATGTTACTAAGGTAAAAACAATATCAGGAAAAGAAATTATTGGGGAAGTAATTGATTTGGATGTTGGAAAAATAGGAATTTCTATATTAGAAACAACAACGGAAATGGCTTATAAAAAAACAAATATAGTAAAAGGTCATTTTGTATTTTCTCAAGCAGAATCTTTAGCTATGGCAGTAGTTGATGCACCACTTGTTATAATGGCTGTTGCTAATATAAAGAATATAAAACCTATAAAATTAAAAGAAAGGCTTATAGCTAAGGCTGAGGTCGTTAGAATAAGAAATAAAAAACATTATGTTCATGTAAAAGTTTATGATAAACAACATGAAGAAGTTTTTAGAGGAAAATTTATATTTAATGAGATAGAAAAAGGGGAGATATAGATGAAAATTGCAATAGATGCAATGGGTGGAGACAATGCTCCAAACGAAATAATAAAAGGTGCTATAGATGCGGTAAATGAATATGAGGCGAATATAATTCTTGTTGGTGATGAAACTATAATAAATGAAGAATTAAAAAAATATAATTATAATGAAGAAAAAATTGAAGTAATACATACAACTCAAGTAATAGAAAATGAAGATAAACCGTCCATGGCTATAAGAAAGAAAAAAGATTCTTCCATGGTCGTGGCAACTACATTAGTAGCAGAAAAAAAAGCTGATGCTATTGTTTCTGCTGGAAACACAGGAGCACTTTTGGCTAGTGGTTTATTTATATTAAAAAGAATAAAAGGAATTGATAGGCCTGCACTATGTACATTTATACCTACTAAAAAAGGAATATCAATATTATTGGATGCTGGAGCTAATGCAGAATGCAAAAGTAAAAATCTAGAGCAATTTGGGATAATGGGATATATATATGCTAAAAAAATTCTTAAAATCAATAATCCTAAAGTTGGAATTGTAAATGTAGGTTCGGAAGAAGGTAAAGGAAATGAACTTACTAAAGCTTCATATGAATTATTAAAAGAACAAGATATAAACTTCATTGGAAATATAGAAGCTAGATATATTAATGAAGGAGATGTTAATGTAATAGTAGCTGATGGTTTTACAGGTAATGTGGTATTAAAGCTTATGGAAGGTGTAGCTATGACTATATTTGATATGTTAAAGGATGTATATAAGAAGAATTTAAAAACAAAAATGTCTGCACTTTTGATAAAAGAGGATTTGAAAAATTTAAAAGCAAATTTAGATTACGCAGAATATGGTGGAGCCCCTTTAGTTGGAGTTAATGGAAATCTTATAAAGGCTCACGGCAGTTCAGATTCAAAAGCGATAAAAAATGCAATAAAACAAGCTATGGAATGTAGTAAAGAAAACATAATAGAAGATATTAAATCATATTTATAATGCGAATATTTATAATTACTCTTTAAAAATATAATAAAAATAAATCTTGATTTATATAAGCTTATAATATATACTAGTTTTAGTACCAGGTACTAAGACTGGTTTATTTTTATGAATTAATTGTGATATTAAATATAGATAGATTTTTATTATATATGATGTTTACCTAAACATTTTAAGGAGTGAAATTATGGAACTTAAAAGCGCAGGAATTATAGGGATCGGAAGTTATTTGCCAGAAAAGATAATGACAAATAAGGATTTAGAACAAATAGTAGATACAAATGACGAATGGATAAGAACTAGAACAGGTATCGAAAAAAGAAGAATAGCAACAGAAAAAGAAGCTACTTCGGATTTATCATTAGAAGCTTCAAAAAGAGCTTTAGAAAGTGCGAATATTAAAGCAGAGGATTTAGATCTTGTAATAGTAGCTACTATTACACCTGATATGTCATTTCCGTCAACGGCTTGTATAGTACAAGATAAATTAGGTGCTAAAAATGCAGGAGCATTTGATTTAACAGCAGCTTGTTCTGGCTTTATATATGGAATATCAATAGCTAAGCAATTTGTTGAAGCTGGAGTATATAAAAATATACTTGTTATTGGAGCTGAAACAATGACTAAGATACTTGATTGGAAAGATAGAAACACATGTGTATTATTTGGAGATGGAGCAGGTGCGGTTGTAGTATCAACTGTAGAAGATGATGAAGGAATCAAAAATGTTACATTAGGTTCTGATGGTAGTGGTGGAAGTGTATTAAACAAACCAGCTGGCGGAAGTAGAATGCCTGTAACACATGAAGCATTAGAAAATAGAATGAATTATCTAAAGATGGATGGTTCTGAAGTCTTTAAATTTGCAGTTAGAAAAATGGCTGCTGAAACTAAGAAAGTATTAGAAGAAGCAAATATTAATGTAGAAGATATAGATATGATTATACCGCATCAAGCAAATATAAGAATTATAGAGGGTGCAGCAAAGAGACTTAAAGTGAGTTTAGATAAAATGCATATAAATTTACATGAGTATGGGAATATGTCAGCAGCATCGATTCCAGTGGCATTAGATGAAGCGTACAAAAAAGGGAAAATAAAAAAGAAGGATAAAATTGTCCTAGTTGGCTTTGGTGCTGGATTAACTTGGGGAGCTAGCTATATTAAATGGTCAATTTAGTTTATCTTTCTTGAGTTTTGGAGGATGAAATATGAATAGATTATGTGAGATACTAGATATAAAATATCCAATAATACAAGGTGGTATGGCTTGGATTGCAACAGCGGAGCTTGCAGCGGCTGTATCAAATGCAGGTGGACTTGGAATAATCGGAGCAGGAAATGCCCCAGCAGATATAGTTGAAAAGGAAATAATAAAAGCAAAAGAACTTACAAATAAACCTTTTGGAGTTAATGTAATGCTTATATCTCCTTTTGTTGATGATATTATGGAACTTATAATAAAACATGATATAAAAGTAATAACAACTGGAGCTGGAAATCCCGGAAAATATATGCCTATGTTAAAAGAAAAGGATATAAAAGTAATACCGGTAGTACCATCAGTAGCATTAGCAAAAAGAATGCAAAAAAATGGAGCTGATGCGATTATAGTTGAAGGAACAGAAGCTGGTGGACATATAGGCGAATTAAGTACTATGGTATTAGTTCCACAAATATGCGATGTTGTAGATATTCCAGTAGTAGCAGCAGGTGGAATAGTTGATGGTAGAGGAATGGCAGCAAGTTTTGCACTTGGAGCACAAGCTGTTCAAATAGGTACTAGATTTGTATGCTCAACAGAATCTATTGCTCATGATAATTATAAAGAAGCTATAATAAATGCAAAAGATAGAGATGCAATAGTAACAGGAAGATCAACAGGACATCCTGTAAGACTTCTTAAAAATAAATTAGCAAAAGACATGATGAAATTAGAAAAAGAAAATGAAGATCCTAAAAAGATAGAAGAATTAGGAGTAGGCTCATTAAGAAAAGCTGTTATTGAAGGAGATATAAAAGATGGTTCTATTATGTCTGGTCAAGTAGCAGGAATGATAAACGATATAAAAACATGTGAAGAAATAATAAATGATATGATAAATAAAACAAAAGAAGTTATTAGTAATTTGAAATTTTAAGGGAGGCAATTATGTCTAAAATAGCATTAGTATTTCCTGGACAGGGAGCTCAGTATGTAGGAATGGCAAAAGATTTATATGAAAACTATGAAGAAGCAAAAAATATAATAGATTTAGCTAGCAAAACATTAGAAGATGTTGATATAAAAGATATAATGTTTAATGGGCCAGATGAGGAACTTAAAAAAACAAGAAATACTCAACCTGCGATATTAACACATTGTATAGCAGCTCTTGAAGTATTAAAATCTAAAAAAGATATGGAATTTACATATACAGCGGGTTTATCTTTAGGAGAATATGCATCTTTAGTTGCAAGTAAAACTATTAAATTTGAAGATGCTTTAAGATTAGTTCAAAAAAGAGGTCAATATATGCAAGATGCAGTTCCTATGGGTAGAGGAACTATGGCTGCTATATTAGGATTAGAAAGAGAAGTTATAAAAGAGGCCTTAGATAAGGTTTCTGGAATAGCTGAGTTTGCAAACTTTAATAGTCCTGGTCAGATAGTTATATCAGGAGAAGTAAAAGCAATAGAAGAAGCAGTAGAACTTTGTAAAGAAAAAGGAGCAAAAAAAGCAGTTATACTTAATGTGAGTGCACCTTTCCATTGTTCAATGCTTAATAAAGCTGGGCAAGACTTATCCAAAGAATTAGAAAATATAGTGTTTGAAGATACTAATATAGATATAATAGCAAATGTAAATGCTAAAGTGGTTACTAAAGATCAAATTAAAGATTCTTTAATCAAACAAGTAAGTTCTTCTGTTATGTGGGAAGATTCAGTAGAATTTATGCTTAATCAAGGTGTTACTACTTTTGTTGAAGTAGGTCCTGGAAAAACTCTAAAATCATTTATAAATAGAAAAGCTAAAACTATGGGTATGAAAGTTGAAATCATAAACATAAATGATGTAAAAACTATGAATGATTTTTTAGAAAACTAAAGGAGGAGAAATAATGGAATTAAAAGGGAAAAACATCCTAATAACTGGTGCATCAAGAGGTATAGGTAAAGCTATAGCTTTAGTATTAGCCAAATTAGGTGCAAATATAGCGATAAACTATACTTCAAATGAAGCAAAAGCTTTAGAAGTTAAAGAAGAAGTAGAAAAAAACGATGTAAAAGCAATTACATTAAAAGCAGATGTTTCTAAAATGGAAGAAGCAGAGGCAATGGTAAAAGAAACTATAAAAGAATTAGGAAGTGTTGATGTACTTATAAATAATGCAGGTATAACAAGAGATACACTTCTTATGAGAATGAAAGAAGAAGATTTTTCGAGAGTTTTAGAAATTAACTTAACAGGTGCATTTAACTGTACTAAAGCAGTTACTAGACCTATGATGAAACAAAAAGCTGGAAAGATTATAAATATGTCATCTGTAGTTGGACTTACTGGTAATGCAGGACAAGCAAATTATGCAGCTTCTAAAGCTGGACTTATTGGTTTTTCTAAATCAGTAGCAAGAGAATTAGCAACAAGAAACATATGTGTTAATGTTGTTGCACCTGGATTTATAGATACTGATATGACAGATGTTTTAAAAGATGATGTGAAAGAAAGTATATTAAGCAATATTCCTATGAATAAAATGGGACAAGCGCAGGATGTGGCTAATTTAGTAGCATTCTTAGCATCTGATATGTCAAATTATATAACTGGACAAGTTATTAATGTTGACGGGGGATTTGTAATGCAATAAAATGGTTTTAGAAATCAATTAGTATTTGATTTTAAAAAGTTAAGAAGAATATTCTTGACTTACATAAATTTTAGAGTTAATCTAAAAAATATTACAAAAATAAATTAATTTAAAGAATTTTAAGGAGGATACAAATATGTTTGAAAAGGTAAGAGATATAATAGTAGATCAATTAGGATTAGATAATGGAGATGAAGTTACACCAACAACTTCTTTAATAAATGATTTAGAAGCAGATTCACTAGATGCTGTTGAAATAATGATGGCTGTTGAAGATGAATTTGATATAGAAGTTCCAGATGAAGAAGCTGAAAAGTTCCAAAACATTGGTGATATAGTTAAATTTATAGAAGCTAAGAAGTAGGCAAAAAGCCTTTGGAGGTATTTAGTATGAAAAAAAGAGTCGTAATTACAGGTCTTGGCTGTGTAACTCCAATAGGAACAGGTAAAGACGAAGTAGAAAAGTCATTAAAAGAACAAGTATGTGGAATTGATAAAATAACCAGATTTGATGCGTCGCAAATGAACACTCAAATAGCAGCAGAACTTAAAGACTTCAATGTTGAAGACTTTATATCTAAAAAAGAAGCTAAAAGAATGGATAAATTCGTTCAATATGCAATTGCTGCTTCAAAACTAGCGGTTGAAGATTCTAAAATAGATTTAGATAATATAGATAATAATAGATTCGGAGTTATATTAGGATCTGGTATAGGTGGAATGGAGACATTAGAAGAACAACATAAAAAACTTATGGACAAAGGTCCAAGAAGAGTTAGTCCATTTTTAATACCTATGATGATTGCTAATATGGCATCTGGACAAGTTTCTATAGCTTTTGGAGCTAAAGGAATTAATACAACAGTTGTAACTGCTTGTGCTTCATCAACTCATGCAATTGGAGATGCTTTTAAAGCAATCCAAAGAGGAGATGCGGATTTAATGTTAACAGGAGGAACAGAAGCTCCTATAACACCACTTGCAGTAGCAGGTTTTTGTACTATGAAAGCTATGTCTACTAGAAATGATGATCCTAAGACTGCATCAAGACCTTTTGATAAGGATAGAGATGGGTTTATAATGGGTGAGGGTTCTGGTATGCTTTTAATAGAAGAATTAGAACATGCTAAAAAGAGAAATGCCACTATATATGCTGAAATAGTTGGATATGGAGCAACGGCTGATGCTTACCATATAACAGCTCCAGCGGAAGGTGGAGAAGGTGGAGCTAGAGCTATTAAGATGGCTATTGAAGATGGAAATATTCCTCTTGAAGAAGTTGATTATATAAATGCTCATGGAACAAGTACTCCATACAATGATAAGTTTGAAACTATGGCTATAAAATCTGTGTTCAAAGATCACGCAAAGAATTTAGCTGTATCTTCAACAAAGTCTATGACAGGACATTTACTAGGTGCTGCTGGTGGCGTTGAAGCATTAATATGTGCTTTAGCTATAAAGAATAACTTTATACCACCAACTGCTAATGTAGAGAATATAGACCCAGAATTAGACTTAAATTATGTTACAAATGGCTACGAAGAAAAATCTATAAGATATGCACTTTCAAACTCTTTAGGTTTTGGTGGTCATAATGGAACATTAGCATTCAAAAGATTTGAAGACTAATAAAATAAATACTATTAAATACAAAAGAACTTGCTTTATGCAGGTTCTTTTTTGTATATAATGATTTATATAGAACTAATAAATTGTTAGGTTAGCATAAAAGAATTTGAGGGGGTTTTTGATGGAAACTAAGTATGTAATTATAATTCAGTGTGAAATAGCACATAGAAGATGTAGTGGCTTTGCATGTACACAATCTTTTTATGAAAAAGAAGATACATTTAAAAATTATAAGGATGATGTAAAATATATATCATTTACTTGTGGAGGTTGTTGTGGAAAAGGAATAGCTGCCAAATTAGAACATTTTTCTAAAAAGAATAAAAAAATAAATAATATATTAAAAGATGAAGTAGTAGTACATTTAGCATCTTGTATGACAACGGATAATCACCATTACGATAGATGTCCACATGCAGAATATATAAAGAATTTGGTATTAAAAAAGGGCTATAAAAATATAATTGAAGGTTCTTATTTTAGCAAAAATGCAAGTAAAAAAAGAGAAAAGGGTATATATAATAGCTATGAAGATTAAATTTTTATGTATTAAAAAATAATGATAATATATAGATTGTGGAGGGGTACATATTGAAAATAGAGGAAGCTATAAAATATTGTCTTAATAAGAAGGGTGCAAAAGAAACTTATCCTTTTGACGAAGAAACACTAGTATTTAAGGTCGGAAATAAGATGTTTGGTCTTGTGTATGATAGAAATGATGAAATAGGCTTAAATTTAAAATGTGATGTTGATTTGAGTTTAGCATTAAGGCATCAATATGAAGGAATAATTCCTGGTTATCATATGAATAAGAAACATTGGAATACCATAATATTTGATAAGGATGTTCCTGATGAAGAAATAATAAGATTAATAAATATTTCTTATGAGTTGGTATTTAAATCTTTAACGAAGAAGGTTCAAAAAGAAATTAAAGAAGATAAAAATTAGGTGAAATTATATTTATTTAATGAGTAAATTCTAATAAAGGATAGATTTGATAGGATTATTATTTAGTAAAAAACTAACAAACTATATTGCTTTAAAATCTTGTTTAGATAGTTATTATCTGATATAATTAAAAATTATAAGCTATCTTTGGAGGTGCTTTTATGGAAGAAAAAGATTATGGTCAAATTAAAATTTCTGAGGATGTTATAGGTACAATTGCTAACCTTGCAGCTTTAGAAATTACAGGAGTTTCTCAAATGCATGGAGGACTTACTGGAAACATAACAGAGATGCTAGGTAAGAAGAGTTTTACAAAAGGTGTTAGAGTAGAACTTGAAGAAGAAAAAGTAACTATAGATTTATATCTATTTATAGATTATGGTGTTGTAATACCAGATGTATCTTGGAAGATACAAGAGAACGTAAAGAGTACGGTTGAGAACATGACTGGGCTTAATGTTGAACAAGTAAATGTTCACATTGAAGGAATTACATTTCAAAAGGAAGAAGAATAAAACCCTCTGATTCTTTTCAGAGGTTTCCTTTTGTCCAAAAACGATTTTAGGAGGAAGTTTTTTTATGTCAAGAAAGCAAAAAAGAGAAAATTTGATGACTTTATTTTATCAAATGGAATTTATGGATGAATTCAATACAGACAAATTAAATTCATTCATGGAAGAAAATAATATTAGTGATGATTACTTTATAAATGTTGCTAATAACTTTTTAAACAACAAAGAAGAAATAGACAAAAAAATTGATGAAAATATCAAGTGGAATATATCAAGATTAGCTAAGGTTGATTTAAGTATATTAAGACTTGCTATAACGGAAATTACTTATATAGATGATGTTCCTAATAAGGTTGCGATAAATGAAGCGGTAGAACTTGCTAAGAAATTCTGTGACGAAAAATCATTTGCATTTATAAATGGTGTATTAGGAAGTGTACTTTAATTTGCAAAAGATAATAATAGGTTTAGATACAAGCTGCTATACAACTTCGATAGCAGCTATAAATTTAAAAGGAGATATTATTCTTGATGAAAGAATAATGCTCGATGTGCAAAAATCAAAAAAAGGCTTAAGACAATCGCAGGCTGTATTTATGCATCTTATGAATATCGAAAAATTAATAGACAAAATAGATTCAAATAAATATGAAATAGTAGCTATTTGTGGATCTAAAAGCCCCAGGGATATAAAGGATTCTTATATGCCTGTTTTTAATGTCTCAAAAATCTTTGCTAAATCAATAGCTTTATTTAGAGATGTCAAATTATATTA
Organism: Peptostreptococcaceae bacterium AGR-M142; assembly: GCA_045345765.1. GTDB lineage: Bacteria > Bacillota > Clostridia > Peptostreptococcales > Peptostreptococcaceae > JAOARY01. The sequence continues at coordinate 300,383 of CP148265.1, read as the reverse complement.
TTGTTCTCATCAACAAAACCATATAAGGGCAGGAATTTATAATAATAAGGAACTTAAAGAACCGTATATGGCTATTCAAATTTCTGGAGGAACATTAGAAATTCTTAGGGTGGACGAGGATATATCTATTAGTACAAAGACATTAGATATAAGTTATGGTCAGTTTATTGATAGATTAGGTGTTTTGATGGGATTTGATTTTCCTAGTGGAAAATACCTTGATAATTTAGCTTGTAATTATTTTTTAGATTCAGATAATAAAAAGAAAATAATGAATAGTAAAGAAAAAATATCTATAAAAGATACTGGGATTAATTTATCAGGAATTGAAACAAAATTAAAAAAAGAGTATGATGAGTGTAAAGACAAAGATTATATAGCAGCAAAAGTCATGTATTATATTAAAGAATCTTTATCCAAACTTATTTATAAATCTTATAAAAAAGAAAAACTAAATGATTTTTTAATTGTTGGTGGCGTTTCTAGTAGTACATTTTTAAGAAATGAAATTAAGCTTGATTCAAATATAAATTTATATTTTGCAAAGCAAGAATTCTCAAGTGATAATGCTCTTGGTTGTGCACTTATAGGTTTGGATAAGTATTTGGGGTGAATCTATTGAAATTAAAAGCACTTAGTGTAAGTAAAGTTAATTCATATATCAAAAGAATAATATTAAATGATCCTATTTTATATAATATTAATATAGAAGGGGAAATATCGAATTTCAAAATCCATTCTAGTAATAATATATACTTTTCTTTAAAAGATGAAAAATCCAAGATTAATTGTATAATGTTTAAGGATAAGGCGAGTTTAAATCAAGATGTAATAAAGGATTTAAAAGATGGAGACAAGGTATTAATAAGTGGAAATGTTTCGATTTATGAAAAAGAAGGAAGTTATCAAGTCTATACTGATAAGATAACTAAAATTGGAATGGGTGATTTATACAAGGAATATTTAAGAATCAAAAATTCTTTGGAACTTAAAGGTTATTTTGATAAATCAACAAAGAAAAAAATAAATAGAAGACCAAAAAAAATTGGGATTATAACTTCAGATACAGGTGCTGCAATTAAAGATATTATAAATGTAATATCAAGAAGATATAAATTTGCACAACTTATATTATATCCTTCTTTAGTTCAAGGTGATAGGGCGTACCGCGGTCTTATAGATGGGATAACATATTTTAATAATAAAAATAAAGTAGACACGATAATCCTTGGAAGAGGTGGAGGTTCTATAGAAGAATTATGGGCATTTAATAGTGAAGAACTTGCATATAAGATTTATGAGTCCAAAATTCCTATAATATCTGCTGTTGGACATGAAACTGACTTTACAATAGCTGATTTTGTGGCTGATTTAAGAGCTGCAACACCTTCTGTTGCTGGAGAACTTTGTGTCGAAGATTTTTTGGATATTGAATATGATATTTTGGATATGAAAAATAGACTTAATAGTTCTATTAATAATAAAGTTGATAAAGCGTCTTCTTCTATGGAAAAGTTCAAGGCTAAGTTATTTACAAAAGATGTGCTTAATTTAAATTATAAAGCTTTAGAAATAGATGCTATATATGATAAATTAAATATTAGTATGGATAAAAATTTAAAGAAGAAAGAAAATGATTTGGCAAAAATATCAATTGTCTTAAATAATACGAATCCGTTCTCCGTTATGAATAAGGGATACTCTATTATCAAAAAAGATGGTAAAATAATTAGTGATATAAATAATATAAAAAAAGATGATAAAATAGATTTGGTATTAAAAAATGGTAGTGCAAAACTTAATGTTATAGATATTAATAAATAAAAGAGGCGATTTTTTTGGAAGAAAAAATTACATTTGAGCAAGCTTATAAAAGGCTTGAAGAAGTTAGTGAACTTTTAGAACAAGATGTGAAGGACTTAAATGAATCTTTAAAATTATATGAAGAAGGGATTTCTCTTTATAGGATATGTAATGAATATTTAAATGATGCGAAGATAAGAATTAATAAGGTTAATGAAGATGAATCTTTAGAGGAATTTAAATTTTAGATGAGGGGATTTTAAGATGGATTTTAAAAAGAGTTTGAAAGAGAGAAAATTATTATTTGAACAAAGTTTAAAAAATTTTATGCCAAATGAAGAGGGGCTTTGTAAAACTTTATATGAATCAATGAATTATAGTTTAAAAGCTGGTGGAAAAAGACTAAGACCAATACTTCTTTTAGAAACATATAAATTATTTGGTGGTGAAGATGAAGAAAGTATAATACCTTTTGCGGCTGCAATAGAAATGATACATACATATTCACTTATACATGATGATTTACCTTCTATGGATGATGATGATTTAAGAAGAGGAAAACCGACCAATCATAAAGTTTATGGAGAGGGAATAGCTGTACTTGCTGGGGATGGACTTTTAAATGAAGCTTTTGAGGTCATGATAAAGGCATCGCTTAAATTAAAAGATAAGCAAAGTGCATTAGAGGCAATGAATCATATTTGTGAGGGTAGTGGAACTAAAGGTATGATTGCAGGTCAGGTTGTAGATTTAGAAAGTGAAAATAAGGATATAAACATAGATATATTAAAATATATACATGAAAATAAAACAGGAAAACTTATATTAAAACCAATGCTTGCTGGTGCAGTGCTTGCAGGAGCAAGTGAAAAGGAAATTGATAATGTAAAAACTTATGCAAAAAATATAGGTCAAGCATTTCAAGTTATGGATGATATATTAGATATAGTAGGAGACCAAGATAAATTAGGCAAAAATATTGGTAGTGATGAAGAAAATAATAAAGCAACTTATCCTAGTTTATTTGGTTTGGAAAAATCAAAAGAGATAGCATATGAACTTATAAAAGACGCGAAACTTAGTTTGAAAGAACTAAATAAAGATGATGAGTTTTTGCTAAACCTTGCTGATTATATAGTGAATAGAGATTATTAGGGAGGAATACTAGTGCTGTTTTTTTCAAAATTACAACAAAATGAGCTTTTTTGGACTTGTGTTTTAGCTTGGTTTTTGGCACAATTAATAAAGGTCATTTTGACTTTTTTCTTTAAAAAGACTTTAGATTTATCCAGATTTGTTGGTTCTGGAGGTATGCCTAGTTCTCATTCTTCTTTTGTAACAAGTTTAGCAACTGGAATGGGAATTATAAAGGGGTATGATTCTCCAATTTTTGCAATGTGTTTGATTTTTGCTCTTATTGTTATGTATGATGCAGCTGGTGTAAGAAGGGCTGTTGGAAAACAAGCAAAGATAATAAATCAAATGGTTGAAGATTTGCAAGAGCATAAACCTAATGTATTTAATGAAAAACGTTTAAAAGAATTAGTGGGACATACTCCTGTTGAGGTATTTTTTGGGGCATTACTTGGAATAATAGTTTCTAATATAATGCTTTAAATTAATATTAAAAACAATTATAGCGTATGTTATAATTTAATTATTAGGTGATACAGTATTCTAGTCAAATTTTTTATTCTTGAAGGCGGGGCTAAAAATCCGTCGAAGGGCATATCGATGAAGTTTCTTGTTGAGGCTTGTGACGCCCAGTTATGGGTCTTTTCAGGGAGTAAAGAAATAGGGGGCGATCTGCAACGGCATGCGGGCGATGACCCTCGTTTCGTGGAGACTAGTTTGTAATATAACTAGAGAAACCTAAGCCGCTTTTATAAATTGATCATATTATAAAGGAGCCATACGACGATTTATGAAATGCTTAGAGTAGCCTGCCTTGAGGTGGAAGTTGGGGAAAGAAAGATCAGATTTGATTTTTTTGGCGCTAAAAAATCAAATTATTGCTTTCAAAAACTTCTTCTGCAAAAGAGGCTAGGGAATAAAAAAAATGTTAAGGAAAACTTCTAGACTGAAAGTAAGGTAGGGATTGAAGTGTGGTCTAAGTGGTAGTCCAGTCTTATATTTGGCAACAGTATAAAAAAGATTTTAAAAGGAAACTGCTTTTTTGGCGACATTAAAGTAATCTTTTGGGAAATCCTACTGGACCTAAAGCCGCAGAATTTATCTATCTTGCCATCACCTAATCTTATATATTTAATTTATATGAAAATAATTTTTTTAAAAAGATTTTTTTCATATAAATTAAATGAGGTGGTTATTTGGACAGGAAAAATTCAAATATTAAATGGGTTATATCAGTTACGATAATAAGTTTTTTTCTAGGAATAGTAATAAGTATTGGTTCGGATTTACTACTTAGAAAATCAAATATAATAATTGCGTTTATAATACTTTCTATAATTGTTTTAATTGGTATTATTTTTGATGCGCTTGGTATAGCGGCAACATCATGTGAAGAAAAAAGTTTTCATTCAATGGCTTCATGTGGAATTATAGAAGCCAAAACAGCAATTAGATTGGTAAGAAATGCAAGTGTCGTATCAAGTGTTTGTAGTGATGTAGTTGGTGATATTTGTGGAGTTATAAGTGGAGCAGCTTCTGCTACCATTGTTATTAAAATTGTGCAGATTTATGGTTTTTCAACTGTTTCGGTGCTTAGCATATTAAGTAGTGCATTGATTGCAGCCATAACTATTGGTGGAAAAGCCTTGGGTAAAGAAATTGCTATAAATAATTCTAAAAAAATTGTATATAAGCTTGGTATCATTCTTTTTAAGATAGAGAATTTACTTGGTTTTAAACTTTTGAAATTAAATAGCAAGAAAAAGAGGGTGAAAAGATGTTAGAACAAATAAATTCTCAAAAGGATATTAAAAAATTAAATATAGATGAATTAAATATATTATCAAAAGATATCAGAGAGTTTTTGATAGAAAAAGTTTCAAAAACTGGAGGTCATTTAGCTTCGAATTTAGGTGTTGTAGAACTTACGCTGGCAATGCATTATGTTTTTGATAGTCCAAAAGATAAATTTATATTTGATGTTGGTCATCAATCTTATGTTCATAAAATTTTGACTGGTAGAAAAGAACAGTTTGATACATTAAGACAATTTGATGGACTTAGCGGTTTTCCAAAGAAAAAAGAAAGTGAACATGATATATTTGAAACGGGTCACAGTTCTACTTCAATTTCGGCAGGTCTTGGAATTGCTAAAGCTAGAGATGTAAAGAATGAAGATTTTAATGTATTATCATTAATTGGAGATGGAGCATTAACAGGTGGTATGGCTCTTGAGGCATTAAATCATCTTGGTCATGACAAGACAAAGATGATAGTATTATTAAATGACAATGAAATGTCGATTTCTAAGAATGTCGGGGGGATGTCTAATTATTTATCATCTCTTAGAGTGACAAAGACATATAAGAAATTAAAAGAAGAGGTAGAACATATATTCAATATGATACCAAAAATCGGAAAGAATATGTATAAAACAGCTACTAAAGTTAAAGGTAGTGTTAAAAATTTTGTATTTGAAAATAATATGTTTGAAGATATGGGTGTTAATTATATAGGGCCAATTGATGGTCATGATTTAAAAAGTCTTATTTATATATTGGATAAAGTAAAGAAAAATATAGATGGTCCAGTTTTGATTCATGTAATAACAAAAAAAGGTAAAGGTTATAAATTCTCAGAAGATAGACCTGAAAAATACCATGGTGTTTCGAAGTTCAATACAAAAGAAGGGCTAAAATCAAGTAATAAAGAAACTTATTCATCAGTTGTTGGAAAAACTCTTTGTGATTTAGCAAAGGTAGATAAAGATATTGTAGCAATAACAGCAGCTATGCCAGATGGTTGTGGACTTTGTAATTTCAAAGAAGAATTTAAAGAGCGTTTTTTTGATGTAGGAATTGCAGAAGGTCATGGAGTAACATTTTGTGCTGGTCTTGCAACAAATGGTTTAAAACCATATTTTCCAGTATATTCAACATTCTTACAAAGAGGTTTTGATCAGATTTTGCATGATGTTGGGATTCAAAATCTTCCAGTGAAATTTTTGCTTGATAGAGCTGGTCTTGTCGGTAATGATGGAGAAACTCATCATGGTGTATTTGATCTTAGCTATTTGTCGATGATTCCTAATATGTGCGTTATGTCACCTATGGATAAGTTTGATCTTATAAATATGTTAAGACTATCAAAGGATTTAAATGGACCATGTTCAATCAGATATCCTCGTGGAGTTATATTTGAATACAAAAAAGAGAATAGAACTTTTGAATTTGGGAAATGGGAAGTATTAAAAGAAGGTAAACAAATTGTACTTTTAGGTCTTGGAAAAGGAGCTATAAAAGCTTTAAATATAGGGATTAAATTGAAACAATTTGGAATAGATGCTATGATAATAAATGCTAGATTTTTAAAGCCTCATGATCAAGATTTATTAAAATATATAACAAATAATTCAAATTTGATATATACTATAGAAGATAATGTAATTATAGGTGGATTTGGTTCTTATATAGGAATGAAATTAGAAGAATTAAATTATACAGGTAAATTAAAAGCTTTTGGTATAGATGATGAATTTATTGAGCATGGTGATGTTGGTTTATTAGAAAAATCTATAAATTTAGATGAAGATTCTATACTTAAATATATATTAGATGAAATAGAAGAAGTAAGAGAGGTTATATAATGAAAAAAAGAATAGATACTATTCTTGTTGAACAAGGGTTTATAGACTCAAGAGAGAAAGCAAAAAGAACTATTATGGCAGGTCTTGTACTTGTCGATAATCAAAGAGTCGATAAGGCAGGAACTAAAGTAGATGAAGATGCAGAAATTAGAATAAAAGGTGTACAAAATCCATATGTTAGTAGGGGTGGTTTTAAGCTAGAAAAAGCAATGAAATCATTTGATATAAAATTAGATGATTATGTTTGTATGGACATAGGTGCTTCTACAGGTGGTTTTACAGATTGTATGTTACAAAATAATGCAAAGAAAGTATATTCAATTGATGTTGGTTATGGTCAATTTGCGTGGAAATTAAGACAAGATGAAAGAGTTGTTTGTTTAGAAAGAACAAATTTTAGACATTTAGAACAAGAAAAAGTATTAGAGGAAATTGATTTTGCATCTATTGATGTATCTTTCATATCTTTAAGACTTATAATACCAAAATTAAAAGAGTTCTTAAGAGTTAATGGAGAATGTGTTGCTCTTATCAAACCTCAATTTGAAGCTGGTAGAGAAAAAGTTGGAAAAAAAGGTGTTGTTAGAGATATAAATGTACACAAAGATGTAATAAAAACAATCGTGGATTTTGTAATAGAAGAAGAGTTTGAAATTTTGGGCCTGGATTATTCTCCAATAAAGGGTCCAAATGGAAATATAGAATACCTTATATATATAAAAAAAGACATAGAAAAACATCTAGATTTTGATTATGGAAAGATAGAAGACGTGGTCGATAGATCACATAATACTTTATAATTTATTTTTGTGGGAGGGGTTTTTTTTGAAAATAACGAGGCACACTAAGATTTTAGAATTAATAAACGAGAAGGAAGTAGAAACTCAAGAGGACTTATCGAAGGAACTTAGAAGTTTGGGCATAAATGTTACTCAAGCAACAGTTTCAAGAGATATAAAAGAGTTGAAATTAGTTAAGGTACTTAGCCCTACTGGTAAATACAAATATACTTATTTTGAAAAGGAAGACAAGACTTCTCCAGATAAATTAATAAGATTTACTAAAGATGTTTTGCTATCTATGGATTATGCGGGAAATACTATTTGCTTAAGAACAGTTGAAGGTTCGGCTCAAATTGTATCTCGCGCAATAGATTCATTAGAACTAAAAGAAATAGTTGGTTCAGTTGGTGGACTTGACACAGTTTTTGTACTTGTAAGATATGAAGAAGATGTACAAAAAATATTGGAAAGATTTAGAAAGCTTTTGTAGGAGTTGGAGGCTTAAAAGATGCTTTTAGAATTATATATTAAGAATTTTGCTCTAATTGATGAAGAAAACGTAGTGTTTAAAGATGGTTTAAATATAATAACTGGAGAAACTGGATCAGGAAAATCCATTATAATAGATGCTCTAAATCAAACTCTTGGAGCAAGGTCAGACAAAGCATTTATAAGAAAAAATAAAGAAAAAGCTATAATTGAAGCAACATATTTTGTTGATAATAAGAGTATAGTGAGTTTACTTTTAGATATGGGAATTGACTTTCAATTTGGAGAAAATTTAGTTATAACAAGGGAAATTTTTGTAGATGGAAAGAGTATATCTAGAGTAAATGGTAGAAGTGTAAGATTAAGTTTTTTAAAAGAAATATCAAAATTTTTAATAGATATACATTCACAACACGATACTCAAAGTATTATGAATAAAGAAAATCATATGAGTTATTTAGATCTATATGGTTCTAAATACATAGAAGAAAGTGTTAGGAATTATAAAAAAGTTTTTTATGAATATAGTAATTTGATAAAGAAAATAAATTCTCTTTTGGATAATAAAGATCAAACTGAAATCGAAAGAGAAATTGATCTTATAAAATTTCAAATTTATGAAATTGAAGAAGCGAATTTGATTCAAGGAGAGATAGAAAGTCTTGAAGAAGAAAAAGATTTTTATAGGAATAAAGAAAAGATATTTAAAAGTTTGGATAATGCTTATGAAAAATTAAATAGTGGATCAATTAATTCAATTGATTTATTAAATAGTGCATTAAGAGATATTTCATATATATCATCTATAAATGAAAATCTTGAAAATATTTATCAAAAATTAAATAATTTATTTTATGAACTTGATGATGTATCAAAAGATATAAATCTATATATAAATAATATGGATTTTGAACAAAACTCTATAGATTCAATAGAATTAAGAATTGATACTATAAACAAAATGAAAAGAAAATATGGCAAAACTATAGATGAAATATTTGAGTATAAAAAGAAAATAGAAACTAGGTTAGAAGAAATATTAAATAAAGATAAATTCATAGAAGCGTTAAATTTAAAGAAAATAGAGTTAGAAGAAGAATTGAACGAAAAAGGAATTTTACTAGAAAATGCAAGAAAAAAAGCTTCTGATGAATTAAAAAAGTTAGTAATTAAAGAGTTGAAGGATTTAAATATTAAAAGTGCTAGTTTTGATATAGTTTTTACAAGAGTGGAAAAACCATTAAAAGATGGACTTAATAAAATTGAATTTAGAGCATCTTTTAATAAAGGTGAAGATTTAAAAGAACTTTCAAAAATTGCTTCTGGTGGAGAACTTTCTAGATTTATGTTGGCGTTTAAAAATATTATTGCCAAATTAGACGATATAAAGACTTTGGTATTTGATGAAATTGATACAGGTATAAGTGGGATTACTGCACAAATAGTAGGTCAAAAAATGAAAGAAATCTCAAAAGAAAAGCAAATAATATGTATAACACATCTTCCTCAAATAGCAGTTGTTTCAGATACTCATTATCTTATTGAAAAGTATGAATCAAAAGATTCTACACATACTAAGATTCAAAAGCTTTCAATAGATGATAAGGTAAAAGAAGTAGCTAGGCTTATGAGTGGTCTAAATATTACTGAAAAGACACTTGAAAATGCAAAGGAGATTATAGAGATTTCTAGTAATAATAATTAGCAGGGGGATAAAAATGGATAAAATAAGAACTGTAATTGCTGATGATAATATTGATTTTTGTAACATAATGAAAGAGTATTTTGCTACAAGGTCAAATATAGAAGTTGTTGGAGTAGCAAATGATGGGATAGAGACACTAAAGCTCTTAAAAGAACATGAACCTGATTTATTAGTATTGGATATTATAATGCCTCATTTAGATGGAATAGGTGTTTTGGAAAGAAGAAATGAAGAAGATATATCACCTGCGACTAGAGTTGTTATACTTTCAGCCGTAGGTCAAGATAAGATAACACAAAGAGCTATAAATGAAGGTGCTGATTATTATATAATAAAACCTTTTGATTTTGATATTTTTTCAAAGAGGATAGAAGATATATTTACACTGGATTTGTTTACATTAAACGAACTTTCTTCTTTAGAAAAAAGTAATTTGGAAAATGAAGAAGTAACAAAACTTTGGAAAATAGAAAAGGATGTAACTCAGATTTTAGCAAGAATTGGTGTTCCTCCTCATATTAAAGGTTTTGTATATTTAAGAAGAGCAATAGAAATGAATATAGAAGATAAAGATATGATAAATAAAGTGACAAAAAGATTATATCCACTTGTTGCTAAGGAATTTGAAACTACTCCAAGTAGAGTAGAAAGAGCTATAAGACATGCAATTGAGGTTACTTTTGAAAGAAGTGATAAAAAAACTTTAAACCATTTCTTTGGAAAAATTCTTGTAGGAAAGAAAAGTAAACCAACTAATAGTGAATTTGTAGCTGTCATATCTGAAAAACTTAGATTTGATGATAGATTATTAAATAAACAAAAATAATGTTTTGATATATCAATATAAAAATAATACTTAGATATGTCACTATATATTGATTTAAATAAGAATAAGGCTTTAAGCATATATTTGGCTTTTTATTTAGAATATATGTTTAAGGCTTTATTTTTTGATTTATTTTCGCTATAAAAATATAATTATGTAAACTATAATGATATTTAATATTTTGATTGCTACTTGATTTTAGGGGTGTTTGTTACAATTTATCAAATATTTAAAATTCATTGTAAACTTTAAATGAGATGAAAATATGATATAATATCAATGTTTATGTTAAGTTTTAATAGTCCTTTTAAAGGAGGAAATTATGAAATATATTATACAAAAAGATAAAAAGACTAAGGATTTGGCAAAGAGAATAAGGCAAGGTGAGGTTGCACTAATTAATCATAAAGATATAGATGAGGTCGCGGCATATTCTTTAGTTAATGCTAAAATTGCTGGAATTATAAATATAGATAGTTCTATGAGTGGAAAATATCCAAATAAAGGGCCAAAAGTTCTTCTGGATAATGGAATATTTATATTAGACGAAGTCGACAAAAATGCTTTTGATTCTATAGAAGATTTTGATTCTATAGAAATTAAAGGAGAGAGTATATATAAGGGAGACACTCTTATAGCAAAGGGAAATATATTAGATAAGCAGATTTTAAAGATAAAAAAGAAAGAATGTAAGGAGAATTTATCCAACGAACTTGATAATTTTATAGATAATACATTAGATTATGCAAGAAAAGAAAAAGATTTTATTTTAAGTGATGCAAATATACCAGACTTGAATATTGATTTTAAAAATAGACAAGCATTGGTTGTTGTAAGAGGACAAAATTATAAGGAAGATTTAAGTACTATAGTTTCGTACATAAGTGAAGTAAATCCAGTACTTATAGGTGTAGATGGTGGTGCCGATGCTCTTTTAGAATTTGGTCTTACACCAGATTTGATTGTTGGAGATATGGATAGTGTTAGTGATGAAGCTTTAAAAAAATCAAAAGAAATAATGGTTCATGCATATCCAAATGGTAAAGCACCTGGGCTTAAAAGAGTTGAGGATTTAAATCTTAATTGTAAGGTATATCCTTCTCCTGGAACAAGCGAAGATATCGCTATGCTTGTTGCATATGAAAAGGGTGCAAAATTAATAGTGGCTTTGGGAACGCATTCTCATATGATAGACTTTTTAGAAAAGGGAAGAAAGGGTATGGCTTCTACTTTTTTAGTGAGATTAAAAATAGGAGATAAATTGGTGGATGCAAAAGGAGTTAGTCAGTTATATCATAGTAATGTAAAGATTAAACATATAATAGGTCTTATAATTGCGGCATTATTTCCAGTTGTGATAGTAGCGTCTTTATCCCCACCAATACAACAACTTATAAAAATTGTAAAAATAAAAATGAAATTACTAATGGATTTTTAATAAGAGGAGGATTTTATGAATATTAATATAAAATACTATATTATAACCATAAGTTCTATATTCATAGCTTTGGGAATAGGAATATTAATTGGTTTTAATTTAAATAATAAGGATGTATTTAAAAAAGAACAGATGAATATAATAAGTGATTTAGAAAGAAAGATTGTGTCGTTAAAATCTGAAAAAGAAATTTTTGAATCTACAGTTGATAAATTAACTCATGATAAAGAAAATTTGAATAAGTATATAGAGTCAACTTTTAATAAATTAGTTGAGGAAGAACTTTTAGAAAAAAATATTGGAATACTAAGATTAAATGAAGATTATTTTTATAATGAAGTTGAAGAATTAATAGGTAGTTCTAATGGGAATATTGCTTTTGATATAACATTAAAAGAGGAACTTAAAAATATTGATTTAGAAGCATTAAATACTATGTTTAATTTAGTAGATGAAAATAAAATGCAAAATAAAAATGATTTTTATAAATTTATTTTTGATAATATATTTGTAACCAAGAATGAAGAGATAGTTCAAAAATTAAAAGAATCAAATATTTTGTCTTTAAATACTTTAAGTGAATATGAAAATTTAGATGGTTTATTTGTATGTGGAGGTTCTTTAGAGGCTAATAAAAATGGTTTAGAAGAATTTGATAAAATATTTTTAGATTATTTTAAGGATAAAAAAATAAATATAGTTGGTGTGCAAAAGTCTATAGTGGATTATTCTTATATAGATTTCTTTAAGAAAAATAAAATTTCTACAGTTGATAATATAGACGAATATATAGGTAAATACTCTGCTTTAAAAGCTATTTTAGGAAATAAGGGACATTATGGAACGAAAAAAACTGCACAATCTTATATACCAGAGGTGAAATAATGTTTGTTTCTATAATAATGCCAGCATTTAATGAAGGTAGCAGAATATTAGATACTATCAAATATTTAGATGAGATAAAACAAATAGATGAAATTATTGTTATTGATGATGGTTCTAGTGATGATACGTATTTAAAGGTGAAAGACTTAAATAAAGTAAAAGCTATAAAGCTTGATGTAAACAAGGGTAAGGGAAACGCTGTGAATGTAGGGATTAAAAATATTTCTTCAGAAAGTGAAATTATAGTGTTTTTAGATGCAGATCTTAAAGAAACCTCAAAGGATGCTTATAAATTAATAATACCAATAATTGAAAAACAAGCAGATGTTACGATTGCACAGTTTCCAAAGGCTAAAACTAAAGGTGGTTTTGGTTTTGTAAAAAAATTAGCTAAAAATGGAGTTAAGTATTTTACTGATAAAGAGCTAACTTCTGTATTATCTGGTCAAAGAGCGTTTAAAAGAGAAGTTATAGATAAATTTTTAAAAATTCCATCGGGTTATTCGATGGAAGTCGGAATGACTATTGATATACTAAATATGGGATATGAAATTAAAGAAATTCCCGTTAATATGACTCATAGAGAAACTAAAAGAAATTTAAAAGGGTTCATACATAGAGGTAGACAGTTTTATCATATTCTAAGAATATTAATAGCATATTATTTTAAGAAAGATAAAGGGTGTAATAAATGTTAAACTTTGTATATTTATTGTTGTTTTTTGTTGGATATATAGGTAGTAAATTTATAATTCCTATGTTTAATAAATTATTAATTGAAAATAATATAAAGGGAGAAAATTATCTTAATAAGGAAATACCTGTTTCGATGGGAATTTCCTTAATTCCTTTTACTATGGTCAATTTAATAATACATTATATGTATTTTAAAAATATAAATGTATTTTTATTTTTTATGTGTTTTATATCAATGACTTTAATTGGATTTATGGATGATATTATGGGTAGTGAACATAAGGGACTTAAAGGTCATATCAAAGAGTTGTTTAAATTGAATTTGACTACTGGTGGTTTTAAAGCTATTTTTGGATTTTTGATATCATTTATAATTTCTTACTATGTGAGTTCTAATTGGACTTTAGTTTTAATAAATACAATATTAATGGCTTTATTCACGAATTTTGTTAACTTAACCGATTTAAGACCAGGAAGAGCTATTAAAACTTTTTTATTTTTAGGATTTTTAATAGCTTTTATAAATATAGAATCTATAAATATTTTTATAATAGTACTTCCTTGTGTTTTTGCTTATTTCAAGGATGATTTAAAAGCACTTTCGATGCTTGGAGATTCAGGTGCAAACCCATTAGGTATGACTATTGGATTTTTGGCTGTCTTTTATTTGGATTTTAATTCAAAGTTAATTTGTTTGACTTTGTTAATAATATTACATATTATAAGTGAGAAATATTCTTTTAGTAAAATTATAAAGAATAATAAAGTTTTAAATTATATAGATATGCTTGGAAGAAATTAACGTTTAATTTAATAAAAGAATTGGGGTATAATAAGATATGCTGAGTGTAAAAGAAGCAAAAGTGATAGAAGTATTAAAGGAAGATCAAAATATTCAGGAGTTATTAGTATTAGTAGAAGATAAAAAACAAAAGGCTTATAATTATTTGAATATGTCTAATAGGGCTAAGGTTGGAAACCAAGTTCTTATAAATACAACAGCAGTTGAACTTAGTCTTGGCACAGGTGGATATCATTTTGTTATTTCTAATTTAGATAATAAATTAAAAGAGCAATCAAAAGATGGTCATATAATGAAACTTAGATATACGCCTATGCAAATTAAGGTAAAATCAATAGAAGAATTTGAAGAATATAAAAATAAAATAGAAGCTTTTAAAACCTTAAATAATTTACCTGTTGTAACAGGTTTATTGCACAGTATGTTGGTTCCATTTGCTTGTTCTTATAAATATCTAAATAAAGATAAAAAAATTATTTATATTATGACTGACGAAGGTGCATTACCTGCTTTTTTAAGTAATAATATAAAATTATTAAAGAAAAAGGGTATAATAGATAGTGTTATTACTTGTGGGAATGCATTTGGTGGTGATTATGAGGCTATAAATTATAAAACAGCTGTTATTTTTGCAAAGGAATATTTAAATGCAGATGTAGTATTTATTTCTATGGGTCCTGGAATAACAGGAACTGGAACTAAATATGGATTTTCAGGAGTAGACCAGGCGAATATAATAGATTGTGTAAATTTATTTAAAGGAAAAGCTATTATGATTCCTAGAGTTAGTTTTGCAGATAAAAGAAAGAGACATTATGGTTTTAGTCATCATATGCTTACTATTCTTAAGGATTTAACCTTTACAAAGGCCTATATACCTGTAAACATACAGGATGAAAATAGGCTTAATTATGTAAAAAAACAAATAAAAGAAAATAAATTAGATAGTAAACATGAATTTATATATCTTAAAGATGATATAACAAAAGAAGCTTTAGATTATTATGAGATGAAAGTTAAATCTATGGGGAGAAATTACTTCGATGATGAAGAGTTTTTTAAATCTTGTGGAGGTTGTGCTTACTACATTTCAAGATAAGGAGAGAATTTTTATGGTTATGAAAGAAGAAACTATGAGTACGGAAAGAATTTATAATGGTAGGGTTTTGAATCTTAGAATAGATACAGTTGAACTTCCAGATATGAAATATGGAAAAAGAGAAATAATTGAACATAATGGTGGAGTGGCTATTATAGCTTTGGATGACCAAAAAAATATTTTGATGGTAAAACAATTTAGAAAAGCCATTGAAGATGTGTTATTAGAACTTCCAGCAGGAAAATTGGAGGCTAAGGAAGATCCATTAGAATGTGCAAAAAGGGAGTTAGAAGAAGAAACTGGGTATAAAACAGAAAATATAGAGCTTGTAACTAGTTTTTATACTTCACCGGGATTTTCAAATGAGAAATTATACATTTATTTAGCAAAAGATTTAAAAAAGGGAACGGTTAATTTGGATGAAGGTGAGTTTTTGGAATCATACAAATATAAAATAGAAGATGTATATGAAATGGTAAAAGAAAACAAGATAGAAGATGGAAAAACTATACTTGGCCTTATGATGGTTAAAGATGAAATTTTAGGAAAATAAGTGGGGAGCATTTAATGTTAGAAAGACTTATAGATGGATATATTGAATATATAAAAGATATAAAAAATTTATCTAATAATACAATTTTATCGTATGAAAGAGATTTAAAAAAATATGATACCTATATAAGAAGCATAGATAAAAATATAGAAGATATGAATGAAAATGATATATTTACTTTTATAATTTATTTGGAGACTAATAATAATTCGCAATCAAGTATATCAAGAAATATTTCTTCAATTAAATCATTTCATGAATATTTGCTACTAAAAAAAATATGTGATAAAAATCCGACTTCAAATATAAAAAAACCAAAACTTGAAAAGATGGATATTGAAATATTAACAGAAGAAGAAATAGAACTTTTGCTTTCTGCACCTGATTTGACTACGGTAAAAGGAAAGAGGGATAAGGCTATACTAGAAGTTTTATATGGCACAGGAATGAGAGTAACAGAGCTTGTAGAACTAAAACTTAGTGATGTTAAATTTGAATATGAATTTATAAATTTAGGTGATCAAAAGCATAAAAGAGCGATACCTTTAAATAATAAAAATAAAGAATTTTTAAATCTTTATATTCATGAAAGTAGAAAATTTTTATTAAAAAAAGGTGAAGTAGATTATTTATTTTTAAATCAAAAAGGTGAAAAATTCACAAGACAAGGACTTTGGAAAATAATAAAAAAATATACGAATCAATTAGATTTAGATAAAAATGTAACACCAAGATTATTAAGACATTCATTTGCAATACATATGTTATCGAGAGGTGCAGATTTAAAAATAATAAGTGAAATACTAGGAAATTTAAATATTTCAAGCATACAAACATATTTACAACATTCTAAAAAAAGTATTAGAGAAGAATTTAAGAAGGCAGGAATAAGAGATTAAAGTAATTAAAATAAATATTTAAAACGAATACCATTGAAAACAATCGCGTTTAGTGGTAAAATCTTTAATATCCTAATAAAAAAAATATAAATGAAAAAAAATATAAGCATATGATTAATTAATAAAATCCTAATAAAATATTGATGTTTATAATATTTGAGTTTAAGATATCGATTATTAAAATCAAAATCTTTTTTAATTGAATTGTGATGAAGTTCTAGTTGTATCTGGAATTTCATTTTTATTTTGATTATATAAAAAGAAAAGGTTTTGATAGCTATAATCTTAAGATGAGAGGAGAATTCTTATGAGTAAAAGAGTAGTTCTTGTAGTTATGGATAGTTTAGGAGTTGGGCAACTTCCAGATGCAAAGAAATTTAATGATGAAGGCACTAATACTTTTGGGAATATAATAAAAAATACAAAAGATATAAAAATCCCTAATTTATTAAACCTAGGTGTAGGGAATATAGATGGTTTTGATGCAATTGAAGGTGTAAAAAGCCCTATAGGTGCATATGGTAAATCAGATGAAGTTTCTCAAGGTAAAGATACGACAACTGGTCATTGGGAAATTGCAGGAATAAGAGTTGATGAACCTTTTAAGACTTTTCCAAATGGATTTACAAAAGAAATAATAGAAGAATTTGAAAAGAAAACAAATACAAAAGTTTTAGGAAATAAACCAGCTTCTGGTACAGCTATATTAGATGAGCTTGGAAAAGAGCATATGGAAACTAAAAATCCAATAGTTTATACATCTGCTGATAGCGTATTCCAAATAGCGGCACACGAAGAAGTAATACCTCTTGAAAAATTATACGAAATGTGTCAAATTGCAAGAGATATTATGCAAGGGGAAAATGCAGTAGCTAGAATTATTGCAAGACCTTTTGTAGGTGAAGAAGGAAACTTCAAAAGAACTCCAAATAGAAGGGATTATTCATTAGATCCTTTTGAAGATACAGTATTAGATAATATTAAAGCTGCTGGTCTTGATATGATTGCAGTTGGTAAGATTGAAGATATATATAATCAAAAAGGTGTAACAGAAGCTATTCATACAAAGAGTAATATGGATGGTGTTGACCAAACTATTAAATATCTTAAAGAAGAGAATAATGGTTTGATATTTACTAATCTAGTTGATTTTGATGCTATGTATGGTCATAGAAGAAATGTAGAAGGTTACAAACAAGCGATTGAAGAATTCGATGCTAGAATTCCAGAAATTATAGAAAATCTAAATGATGATGATATATTAATTCTTACTGCTGATCATGGAAATGATCCAACTCATGTTGGAACAGATCATACAAGAGAATATATACCAATATTGGTTTATGGAAAGAATGTTAAGCCTGGTGTTAACCTAGGAATAAGAAAAACATTTTC
This sequence comes from Peptostreptococcaceae bacterium AGR-M142, assembly GCA_045345765.1. Classification (GTDB taxonomy): domain Bacteria; phylum Bacillota; class Clostridia; order Peptostreptococcales; family Peptostreptococcaceae; genus JAOARY01. Next base: position 282,231 of record CP148265.1, on the reverse strand, counting down.
AGATATAGGTGCTACAGTTGCTGATATATTAGATGTAAAAGCACCAAAATACGGTGAAAGCTTTAAATCTATGATAATGAAATAAGTAAATAAATATTTTTATTAAGTAATATAAAAAATATAAATAATAAAGCTTAATTGTTTTATCTGCTTATTTTATATATAAAAGATAGAATCAAATTCAAAAATATTCTTGGGAGGTACAAAGATGGATTACAAAAAAATGATTAAAGAAGCAGCAGAGTATATCAAAGGGAAAATAGATATACAACCAGAAATAGGAATGATATTAGGTTCAGGACTTGGTGTTTTAGGAGAAGAAATTCAAAACCCAATATTTATAGATTATAAAGAAATACCTAATTTCCCTGTATCTACAGTTGAAGGTCATGCTGGTAGATTAGTAATAGGAGATTTAGAAGGTAAAAAAGTTGTAGCTATGCAAGGAAGATTCCACTACTACGAAGGTTACAAGATGAAAGAAGTAACATTCCCAGTAAGAGTTATGAAGGAACTTGGAATAAATAGTGTAATGGTTACAAATGCAGCTGGTGGAGTTAATAAAGAGTATGTACCAGGAGATTTAATGATAATAAATGATCATATAAACTTTGCATTTAACAATCCTTTAATGGGACCAAATGATAGTGATCTTGGAGTAAGATTCCCAGATATGTCTACTGCATATGATAGAGAATACATGGCTTTAGCTAAAGAAACTGCTAAAGAAATGAATCTTAATGTTAAAGAGGGCGTTTATATATTCATGAGTGGACCTACTTATGAAACTCCAGCTGAAGTAAACATGGCTAGAATGTTAGGCGCTGATGCTGTTGGTATGTCGACTGTACCAGAAGTTACTGCTGCTGTTCATGGTGGAATGAGAGTTTTAGGAATATCTTGTATAACTAATATGGCTGCTGGAATATTAGAGCAACCATTAAATCATGAAGAAGTTATAGAAACTACTCAAAGAGTTAAAAAAGATTTTATAAATCTTGTTAAAAATACATTAAAGAAAATGTAGTTTTATAAATTCTTATATATTTTAATAAAAAATATATCTAAAAATGATTGTTATAGATTCTTAAATATTATTATTTAAGAATCTATAATTGTTTTTAATAAAAATAGATTGGGGGATTATTCATGGAAAAAATTAAAAAAGCTTGTGAATATATAAAATCTAAATTGACAAAAGATTTAGAAATAGGAATGATTCTAGGTTCAGGCTTAGGTGTGTTAGCAGATGAAATACAAAATCCATTATATATAGATTATAAAGATATACCTAATTTTCCTGTATCAACAGTAGAGGGTCATGCTGGAAGATTTGTTATAGGAGATTTGAATGGAAAGCAAGTAATGATAATGCAAGGAAGATTCCATTATTATGAAGGTTATACTATGAAAGAAGTTACTATGCCTGTAAGAGTTATGAAACTATTAGGAATAGAAACTATAATAGTTACAAATGCTTGTGGTGGAATGAATAAAGACATGCTTTATCCAGGTGCTTTAATGCTAATAAAAGACCATATTAATTTTACTGGTGATAATCCTTTAATGGGGCCTAATATGAGTGAATTTGGAGTAAGATTCCCTGATATGTCAGAGGCTTATAAAAAAGATTTAAGAGCTTTAGCTAAAGATGTAGCTAAGGATTTGGATATAGATGTAAAAGAAGGTATATATGCTAGTGTTACAGGACCTTATTATTTTTCAAATAGTGAACTTGTGATGCTAAAAAGATTAGGTGCTGATGTTATAGGAATGTCAACAGTTCCAGAGGTTATAGTTGCAAACCATGCTTCTATGAATGTTCTTGGAATTTCATGTATAACTGATATGGCTGTTGGAGAAGAAAAAGATTTTGAAACAACGCATGAAGAAGTTATGGCTATGGCAGAAAAATCAAGACCTAAGTTTATAAGACTTGTAAAAGAAATAGTTAAAAGAATATAAATAAAAAATATAAATAAAAATAAAAACACGGGAAGAATGAATAAGGAGAAGATAGATTATGAGAATGTATGATTTAATTAAGAAAAAAAGAGATGGTAAAGAACTTACTAAAGAAGAAATAAAGTTTTTTGTAGATGGTTATGTAAAAGGTGAAATACCTGATTATCAAGTGTCAGCATTAATGATGGCAATTTATTTTCAAAAAATGACTAATGAAGAGACTGTAAATCTAACTAGAGAAATGATGCATTCAGGTGATGTAGTAGATTTATCAAAGATAGAAGGTATTAAAGTAGATAAGCATTCAACTGGAGGAGTTGGTGATAAGACAACGATTGCATTAGCACCACTTGTTGCAGCTTGTAATGCTCCAGTTGCAAAAATGTCTGGAAGAGGTCTTGGTCATACAGGAGGAACATTAGATAAATTAGAAGCAATTCCTGGATTTTCTATCAATTTAGAAGACGAAAAATTTATAAACAATGTAAATACACATAAAGTTGCAGTTTGCGGACAAACAGCTTCAATAGTACCAGCAGATAAAAAATTATATGCATTAAGAGATGTTACAGCTACAGTTGATAATTTATCTTTAATTGCAAGTTCTATAATGAGTAAAAAATTAGCTTCTGGTGCAGATGCTATAGTTTTAGATGTTAAAACTGGTAGTGGTGCTTTTATGAAGACGCAAGATGATTCTTTTGCTTTAGCAAAAGCTATGGTTGATATCGGAAATGGTATGGACAGAGAAACGATTGGTGTTATAACAGATATGGATCAACCTTTAGGTTGTGCAGTTGGTAATAGTTTAGAAGTTATAGAAGCGATAGAAACATTAAAAGGTAATGGACCAAAAGACTTTACAGAACTTTGCTTAACTTTAGGTTCTTATATGTTAGTATTATCGAAAGTTGCAAAAGATTTTGATGAAGCTAGAGCTATGTTAGAAGACGCTATAAATTCTAAAAAAGCATTAGAAAAATTAAAAGTATTTATAGAAGCTCAAGGTGGAAATCCTTTGGTTGTAGATAATTATGAATTACTTCCAAAAGCTAATTTAGAAGTTGATGTTAAAGCTACGAAGGCTGGATTTATTAATAAAATAGATGCAGAAGAAATTGGTATAGGAGCACTTATATTAGGTGCAGGAAGAGAAACAAAGGAAAGTGAAATTGATTTATCAGCAGGACTTAAACTACTTAAAAAAGTAGGAGAAAAAGTAAATGAAGGTGATGTTATAGCTAGACTTTATTTAAATGATGAATCTAAAAAAGATAGTGCATATGATAGAGTATTAAATGCATATAAAGTATCAGATATTAAACCAGAAGAAAGAAAACTTATCTATGGTATAGTTGATAAGAACGGAATCAAAAAATTTAATTAATAGTAATTTTACTTATAATAATAAGAATTAATTACTTTATAATTTTAATTATAAAACATCTTATAAAATTGTTTATTTTATAAGATGTTTTATTTTTTCTTGTAAAATTCAAAAGAAATATATATAATTATAGAGATAAACAAAAATTTTTATAAAGAGAGTTGAAATATATGAAAAAAATCCTTTTATTGCTTTGTGCTGTGATTTTTATATCTTCTTTTTTACTATTTAATTATTATAATAATTCTTTAAAGCCAATTGATGAAAATGACTTAGCTGAATATCTGATTGATATAAAGATGGGATCATCCTTTAATGAAGCTGCAAGAGAATTAGAACAAAAAGATGTAATAAAGAACGCTTTTACTTTTAAGATATTTGCCAAAAATGAAAAACTTATGGATATTAAAGCTGGTAAATATAGATTATATAGAAGTATGGATGTAAAGGAAATATTAAATATATTAAATGAAGGAAAGGTTTATATAAAGCAAAAGAAAGTGACAATACCAGAAGGATATAATTTAAAGCAGATTGCAAAAAAACTTTCTGAGTCAAATATTGTTGATGAGGATGAATTTATAAAAAAAGCAAATGATATTTCTTCATTTAATAAAGATTATAAATTTTTAAATGAAAAAAATATAAATTCACTTGAAGGTTTTTTATTTCCAGACACTTATGAATTTCCTCTTGAGGAAGATGAAGAGATAATAATCAAAATTATGCTAAATAGATTTAATAATGTTTTTAAGGAAGAATATTATCAAGTGTTAAAGGAAAGAAAAATTTCTATAAATGAGCTTGTTACAATGGCTTCTATCGTTGAAAGAGAAGCAAAAAAAGATGAAGAAAGACCTCTTATTTCAGCTGTTTTTTACAATAGATTAGATATAAATATGAAATTACAATCTTGTGCAACTGTGCAATACTTACTTCCAGAAATAAAACCAAGACTTTTAAATAAGGATTTAGAGATAGAATCTCCATATAATACTTATAAATACAAAGGTCTACCTCCAGGACCAATTAGCTGTCCAGGAGAAAAATCAATAAATGCAGCACTTTATCCAAGTGATGTTGATTATTTATTCTTTGTTGCAAAAAAGGATGGTTCTCATACTTTTACAAAGACTTTAAGAGCGCATAATAATGCAAAGAGAAAAAATTTAAACAGATAAAATAGGGTGGCTTAGCCACCTATTTCTATGGAAAGGATGAAATTTGTTGGATAATATAACAAATCCTAAGGTTAATGATTATATAATTAATACATTAAAAGATAATGAAGGTATATTAAAGGAAATTGAAGATTATGGATATAAAAATGATGTACCTATAATAAAAAAAGATATTGCTTCACTTATAGAAGTTCTTATAAAGATGAATAAACCAAAGCAGATAATAGAAGTAGGAACAGCAATTGGGTATTCATCTATACTTATGTGTTTAGCTAGTAATAAAGAAGCTAAAATTAAAACTTTTGAAAGAAATCCTAAAATGGCTAAAATCGCAAAAGAAAATATCAAAAGAGCTGGTCTTAGTGATTATATAGAAGTTATAGAAGGTGATGCAATAGAAAATTTAAAAATGATAGATACTGAATTTGATTTATTATTTTTAGATGCTGCTAAAAGTAAGTATATGGAATTTTATGAACTTACAGAACCTTATTTAAAAAAAGGTGGATTAATACTTTCAGATAATATATTACATAAAGGAATGGTTGCAAGTGATGACTATGTTATTAGAAGACAAAAGACAATAGTTAAGTATATGAGAAAGTATTTGGATTTCTTATGTCAAAATGATAAGTTACAAACATCATTATTACCAGTTAGTGATGGTTTTGCTATTAGTTATAAATTATAAGAGGTGAATTAAATGAATAATAAGGTGGAATTATTAGCGCCAGCAGGAGATTTGGAAAAATTAAAAATGGCCATAATTTATGGTGCTGATGCAGTATACCTTGGAGGAGAAAGATTTGGTCTTAGAGCTGCTGCAAAGAATTTTACAATAGAACAGATTAAAGAGGGTGTAAAATTTGCGCATGAAAGAGGAAAGAGAGTATTTGTAACAATAAATATGATTCCTCACAATGATGATTTTGTAGGATTTGAAGAATATTTAAAAGAATTAGAATCTGTAAATGTAGATGCATTTATATTATCAGATCCAGGAGTATTAGATGTTGTAAAAGAAGTTACTCCAAATATGGAAATACATTTAAGTACTCAAGCAAACAATACAAATTATAGATCAGCAAAATTCTGGGAAAAACAAGGTGTAAAAAGAATAGTTGTAGCAAGAGAACTATCTTTAAGAGAAATTAGACAAATTAAAGATAATATAAAAGAAGAAACAGAAATAGAAGCATTTGTTCATGGTGCTATGTGCATGTCTTATTCAGGTAGATGCTTAATAAGTAATTACATGACAGGAAAAAATGCAAATCAAGGAGAATGCAAACATCCTTGTAGATGGAAATATTATTTGGTTGAAGAACAAAGACCAGGCGAATATTATCCTGTATACGAAGATGAAAGAGGAACTTTTTTCTTTAATTCAAAAGATTTATGTATGATAGATGAAATTCCTGCACTTTTAGATGCTGGAATTACAAGTCTTAAAATAGAAGGTAGAATGAAATCTGCTTATTATGTGGCTACTGTAATAAGAGCGTATAGAATGGCAATTGACAGTTATTTAAATGATCCTACAAATTATAAATTTGATGAAAATCATTTAAAAGAATTAAAAAAAGTAAGTCATAGAGATTTTACAAAAGGTTTTTATTATCAAAAACCAGATGATTCAGCACATCATTATGGTTCTAGTTCTTATTTAAGAGGTTATGACTTTATCTCACTTTGTAAAGAAGAATTAGAAGATGATTATGTTTTATTAGAACAAAGAAATAAATTCTTTAAAGGCGAAGAATTAGAAGTAATGCCTTATGATAGTGATGAACTTATAATGACTAAGGTATTAGAAATATATGATTATAAATCAGGTGAAGCTTTGGATGATGTTCCTCAACCAAAGAGACTTGTTAAAGTTAAGCTTGATAAAAAAATAAAAAAAGATTATATATTAAGAAGGGAGCAAAAAGATGGAAAATAGACCTGTAATAATTGGTATAACGGGAGGTACTGGCTCAGGAAAGAGTACTGTTGTAAAGAGCATTATAGAAACTATACCAGAAGAAAGCATCTCAATAATAGAACAAGATGCATATTACAAAGATCAAGGACATATGCCGTTTGAAGAAAGACTAAAAACAAATTATGACCATCCGCTTGCTTTTGATACAGATTTACTTATAAAACATATATCAGATGTTATGAATGGAAAAACAATTGAAAAGCCTGTATATGATTTTGCAAACCATACAAGAGATAATACAAAAACTATAACAGTACAACCAAAAGATATAATAATATTAGAAGGTATAATGTTATTTGAAGATGAAAGACTTAGAGATTTAATGGATATTAAAATCTATGTTGATACAGATGCTGATATAAGAATACTTAGAAGAATGCAAAGAGATATAGATGAAAGAGGTAGAACTGTAGAAAGTGTGATAAGTCAATATTTAACTACAGTAAGACCAGCACATATGCAATTTATAGAACCATTTAAGAGATATTCAGATATAATTATTCCTGAAGGTGGACTTAATATGGTTGCAATAGACATAGTAATATCTAAGATTAAATCAGTTATAAGAAATAAAAAGAAAGCTAAAAAAATACAAGAATAATAGTATTAATATATATTGCTCATTATTTTTTACTTATCAAATATGTTTTGGTAAAGTTTTTTAGAAAGAAAATAATGTAATTTTTAAAGGTAGTATGAAAATGAAAAAAATTCATTTTTATGCTACCTTTATTTTGTAAAAAAATAAATGCTTAATATTTTACAAGTAGAAATGCCAAAAGATATATTTTTTTAAACAAAAAGTTATAAAAATTTAATATTATTTTGCTTTAAAATAAGAGTTTTTTTTGGTACACTGTAAGAGGAAATTTAAAAATTTTGTGTTTTATTTTTGGAGGGGCTAAAAATGAGCAGTGTTTTAAATGGTAATAAGAATTATTGCGATTTAAAAAAGGAATTTAGAAAGACTAAGCAAGTAGTTTACAGAATGAATATTAAGGAAGATAAGAAATTCTTGGATGTAAATATTTCTAGTAATGCATTATATGATGAATTAAAAGACAAAAAACTAAAGAAATATATTGCAATTGATACATCGTCTAATGACAATGAAGATAAGGATATTGATTTAGAAAACAATACTTGTTTGCATTTGGATTTTAATAAGAAAATTAATTTGAATGAAAAATTTGACTACATATGCATATATCATAATATTGACCATTTTAATGATTTGGATTGTGTTTTTGATAATGCCAAACAACATCTTAATAAAGATGGAAAATTCATAATAGCACATGAAAGTCCCAGAAAAAAAATAAATAAGAATGAACTTAAGGATGAAGAACTTTTAAGAATTTGTTCAAAAAAGGAATTCAAAAGACTTAATATAATTGACGAAGATTATTTTTATTTTGAAGGTATGATTTAATATTTATAAATAATAAAAATTGCTATAATATATATAGCAATTTTTTTTTACAAAAAAATATATGAAGGTGGTAAATATGAGTTTGAGATTTATATTTGGTCTGGATGAAGACCAAAAGTTAGATTTTATGATAGATGATATTAAAAATAATATGGATAAAGATATAATATTTATTGTGCCAGAACAATATACAGTTTTGGCTGAACGAAATATAGTTAATAGGGCTAATCTAAAAGGGTTACTAAATATAGAAGTACTTAGTCCAAAGAGTTTAGCAAATAGAGTGTTAAGCCTTGAAGGTGGGATTAATAAGCCTCTTATCAAAGATGAGGGGAAGATAATGATATTAAAAAAAGTTATATCACAGATTTCAAAAGAATTAACCCTTTATGAAAAAGCTTCATCAAAACAAGGATTTTTAAAAGATATAAATAATGTCATAAAAGAATTTAAGACTCAAAATATCAAATATGAGAATTTGCTTTTGGAAATTGATAATATAGATGATTTGATATTAAGAGAAAAATTAAAAGATATATCTAAGATATATGAAGAATTTGAAAAACAAATAGAAAAATCATATGTAAATTCTGATGATTTAATAAATATATTAAATGAAAAACTTTTAGAAAGTGAGTTTTTTAAAGAAAAATTAGTATATATTTACAAATTCAATAACTTTACAAACCAAATGATTGATATGATTGATATTTTGATTCAAAAATCAAAGACAGTTAATATTTCTATAAATTTAAGGTCAAAACAAAGATATCCAGATGAATTTGAATTTCTTAAATCTGAAAGGATATTATATAATAAATTCTTAAAATTAGCAGCTAATAATTCTTATGATATAGAATATGAATTTGTTAAAGATAATTTTAAGAATAAAGATATAGAATTTTTAAAGGAAGAATTTTATTCTTACAAAAAAACAAAATATAATAAAAAAGTTGATAATATATCTTTATATAAAGCCAATAAACCTATTGGAGAGATTGAAAAAATAGCAAAGAAAATAAATTATCTTATTAGAAATAAAAATTATAAATACAAGGATTTTGCTATTATATCAAATGATATAAATCTGTATTCATCTTTTATAAGACGAGTATTTTATAAATATGATATTCCGTACTTTTTAGATGAAAAAAGAGATATAATGTCAAATCCGTTGATATTATATATAATATCTTCATTGAATATAATAAATAAGAATTTTAATTATGATGATGTACTTAGATTCATAAAAACAGGATATACTAACCTTACAAAAGAAGAGGGCGAGTATTTTGAGAATTTTATTATAAAAAGAGGAATTAAGGGCAAGAAATACGAAAATACATTTGAAGATGAAGTTTTTAACGAGATTAAAGCTAAATTATTTGAAAATATTTATGTTCTAAAAAAGAAAGTATCTAAGAAAAATTCTATAATTAATATGGTAAAATCTCTATATGAATTTTTGGAAGCCGAAAATATATATCAAAAATTAGAAAATAAATTAAATATATTAGAAGACAAAAATATGTTTGAGTATTTAGAAGAAAATAAAATGATTTGGAATATAGTGCTTGAGAATCTAAAGCAATTGATGGAGATATTAAAAGATGATAGGGTATCTTTAGATGAATTTATAAAAATACTTTCATCAGGTTTTTTTGTATATGAATTAAAGATAATACCAACAAGAATTGATGAAGTATTGATTGGAAATCTTAATAATACCAAAATAGATAAGATAAAAGGAATTTTTGTAATAGGTCTAAATGATATGATTTTGCCTTCAAATTTTTCAAATGAGAAAATCTTATTAGAAGAAGATAAAAAGAGCTTAGAGAATTTGAATATGAAATTAAATACATTAGAAGAAATAAAATCAGAAGTTGAAATGTTTAATTTTTATAAAATGATGTCTTTTTCAAAAGAATTTATTGATTTTAGTTATAGTATGTCAGATAAAGATTCTAATTCATTAAGACCATCAATATATGTAAATAGAATCAAAAAACTTATGGATATAAAGGAAGTTGAAGAAGCAAAGGATTTAGAATTTGATGAATCTATTTTGGCAAACAAAAAAACATCAATAGCTTATTTAGTAAAAGCTTTAGCAAATGGAATCAAAAATGGACAATTAGATGAAAAATGGATTAAATTATATGATTATTTAAATAAAAATTATGATATCAAATTCCTAAAAGATGGACTTGATTATACTAATAAATATAATGCACTTAGTAAAAATATAAGTTCGAGATTATACAAAATTCCAATAAACACAAGTGTATCAAGACTTGAACTATTTAGTAATTGCCCATTTGCCCATTTTATAAAATATGGTGTAAAACCTAAGAAAAAAGAAGAATTTGAAATTAGAGCGTTAGAGATGGGTGAGTTCTTTCACAGTAGTATAAATTCATTTACAAAAGAAATATATAAGAAGAATTTGAACTTAAAAGATATAAATGATCAAAATATAGAAGATATAACAAATCAGGCGGTAAATGAACTTATAGAATCTTATAAAATGGGTGTGTTTAAAAGTAATAAGAAAAATGAATATTTGGTAAAGAGATTAAAAAGAGTTACAAAAAGAGCTATAAAAACTTTGGTTATGCATGTTAATAGTTCTGAATTTAAGATACTTGGAAGTGAGATTTCATTTGGATATGAAAACTCAAAATATCCTCAAATAGAGGTTGAATTAAGCGATGGACAAAAGATTTATATACAAGGAAAGATTGATAGATTAGATTCATTTACTGATTTAGAAAATGAATTTATAAAGATAATAGATTATAAATCATCTTCAAAAGATATCGAATTATATAAAGTATATGAAGGCTTGCAATTGCAATTACTTATATATTTAGATGCAATACTTAAATCAAATGAAAAAAATAAGGCTGGGGGAATTTTTTATTTTAAAATAGATGATCCTTTAATATCTAGTGATAATGATATTAAAGATTTTATTGAAGATGAGATAAATAAAAAATTAAAGATGAAAGGTATTGTCTTAAATGATATAAATCTAATAAAAGCAATGGATAAGAATATAAATAGATATTCAAATATAATTCCTGTAACACTTAAAAAGGATAATACTATATCAAAAACTTCAAATGTTTTAAGTGAATATGAATTTAATATATTAATAGATCATTGTAAGAATTTGATAAGAGATATAGGGGACAAAATCACAGATGGAAATATAGATATAGAACCAAAAAAACTCCAAAATCAAACTTCTTGTGATTATTGTGATTACAAAAGTATATGTTTGTTTGATGAAGAATTTGAAAATAATAAATTTAAATCAATAAATAAAAAATCAAATCAAGAAATAATAGATATCTTAAAAGAAGATAAAAAAGGTGATAATAATGGTTAAATGGACGAATAAACAAGAGGAAGCTATAAAAACAAGGGATAAAAATTTATTGATTTCAGCAGCAGCAGGTTCGGGAAAAACTGCTGTTTTGGTTGAAAGAATAGTAAATTTGATTATAGATAAAAAAATAGATATAACAAGTTTTTTGATAGTAACATTTACTAATGCAGCAGCTGGTGAAATGAGAGAAAGGATACAAAATAGAATTTTAAAAGAATTAGAAAGTACAGAGGATGAAGAGTTATTTAAATTTTTAAAGAAACAATTAACTTTGGTATCTAAGGCTCAAATAAGTACTATACATTCATTTTGTATAAATGTTATAAGAAAGAATTTTCATCTTTTAGATATTGACCCATCATTTAAAATAGGTGATATATTAGAATGTAATTTATTAAAGAAAGAAGCTTTAGATGATTTGTTTGAGATTGAATATGAAAAAGAAAATGAGTATTTTTATAATCTGATTGAGATGTTTTCTTCTAATAAGACAGATGAAGATTTGAAGGATTTGATTCTTAATATGTATCTATTTATTCAAAGTAAACCATATCCTTTTAAATGGCTTAAAGAGGCTTTAAATTATTATAAATTAGATTATAATACGTTCTTAGAAAGTAAGTTCTATGAAGTCTTAGAAAATGAAATAAAATCAAATCTGCAAAATGCTCTTTATTTTATCAAAAAAGCTAAGTCATTAGCTTGTGATGATGAATTTATGGCATATAAAGAGAATTTGATTGATGATGAGGAGTTAATAAATTCATATATATCTAATTTAAATGATTTTAAGAAATTAAAATTAGATATAGAAAATAATACTTTCAAAAGACTTAAAAGAGTATCAAAAGAAGCAGATGAGAATTTGAAAGAAGAGATTAAATCACTTAGAGATGATGCCAAAGATATAATAAAAAAGACATATGAAAATTATTTTTTAAAGGATATTGATTTGTATATCAAAGATATCAATCTTATAAAAGATGATATGTTTTATCTAAATGATTTGATAGTAGAATTTAATAATTTGTATAAAGAAAAAAAACTAGACAAAAATATATTGGATTTTAATGATTTAGAACATTTGGCAATAGAGATATTAAGTCAAGAAGCACCATCTATATATTATAAGGACAAATTTAATTATATATTCGTAGATGAATATCAAGATAGCAATTTGGTTCAAGAGACTTTAATTGACTTTATAAAAAGAGAAGATAATCTGTTTATGGTTGGGGATGTCAAACAAAGTATATATAAATTTAGACTTGCAGATCCAAGTATTTTCGTACAAAGATATTTAAATTATAAAACAGATAATGAAAATTTAAATATTGATTTGAGTAATAATTTTAGAAGTAGAAAAAATATATTAAAATCAACTAATTATATTTTTAAACATATAATGAAAGAAGAATTTTGTGGTTTTGCTTACGATGAAGATAGTTATTTGTATGAAGGTAGAGAATTTAAAGAGATTGAAAGCGAAGATATAGAAATAAATCTTATAGAAAAATCAAAATCCAAAAATGAAGAAGAAAGCGAAAGTGAAATTAATATTGAAGATATAAAGATTGAAGCTAATTTGGTTGCAAAAAAAATAAAGAACTTATTAAAAGAAAAAATCTATGATGATAAAATTGAAGATTATAGATATATAGAACAAAGAGATATAGTAATACTTATGAGAAGTATCAAAAATAATATTGATGATTATGTAGAAGTGTTATACAAAGAAGGAATTGATGTTTTTGCAGATATAAATGAAGGTTATTTTGAAAATATCGAAATTAAAATATTTTTGAATTTATTAAGATTAATAGATAATAAAAATCAAGATATTCCTCTTATATCAGTACTAAAATCCAATATATTTGATTTTTCTTTAGAAGAGATAGCATTAATTAGAATATTTGAAGATGAGTTAAAAGAAGATAATAATTCTAAAGAAATTATTGATTTTGATATTTTGGAAAGTGATTTGCAAGAAGAATCAAAAGAAACTCTAAAAGATAAAAAATATAGTTTCTATGAATTGTTAGAAATTTATAAGGACAAAAAAAATGATGAGCTTAGCAATAAAATAAAAATTTTCTTTGATAAATTAGATGAATTTGAGTTCCTTTCAAGAACTATGAATTTAGATGAATTCATATGGCATTTGTTTAATGAGACTAATTACTATAATTATATGGGCATATTAAAAGGTGGTAAGTTAAGACAAGCTAATTTAGACAAATTATTAAATTATGCAAAGGAATATAAGGAGAATTTTAATAAGGGTTTATTTGATTTTATCAAATTTGTAGAAAGAATCAACAAATCAAGAAGTGATATTGGGCCAGCCAAAGTATTAAATGAAGAGGATAATTTGGTAAGGATAATGTCAATACACAAGAGTAAGGGCTTAGAATTTCCTGTTGTTATACTTTCTAATATAGGAAAGCAATTTAATAATATGGATTTAAAAGATGATATTTTGATGCATAAGGATTTTGGAATTGGAGTTAAGTATGTTAACTTACAAAGTAGGTCTTATAGAGATACCTTGTTCAAAAAAATTATAAAAAATAAAATCAAAATGGAAAATTTAGCAGAAGAAATGAGAATACTTTATGTTGCAATGACTAGAGCTAAAGATAAAATGCTATTAATAGGACTTAATAGGAATTTAACTGAAAGTATAAAAAAATGGCAAAATGGAGTAAATGACTATTATTTAAAAAATTCAAAGACTTTCTTGGATTTTCTTATGTTTCCTTTGTTGAAGGATGAAGATATAGAATCTTTGTTAAAAGAAAAAGAAATAAATCTATTAAAGGATGAATCAAAATGGAAGATAAATTTATATTCCAAAGAAGAAATCTATAAAGATATTGATTTGGAAAGTCAAAAGGAAGAGGAATTAAAAGATAAGATATTAAACTCAAATTATGATGATGAGAAGTTCTTTGATATGGTAAGAACAAATATAAATTGGGAATATAAAAACAATATAAATATTCCTATAAAGACAACAGTTACAAAGTTAAAAGAAATAAAAAATAAGGATATCAAAAATATCTATAATAGTTCTAAGATAAAAAAAGAATTAGAATTTGATAATCTTAGTATAAGTGGTGCTAGAATTGGTACTATAAATCATTTGCTGATGCAAAATATAGATTTTTATGAAGATATAGACGAAAATATCTTGGATAAATATATAGAGCAGTTGCTTATAAAAGATTTCATAAAGGAAGAAGAAATACCTTATATCAACAAAAATAATATAATTAATTTCTTTAATTCAAATATGATAAAAAGAATAAGAAATTCTAAATTCATAAAAAAAGAAGCACCTTTTAATTTAAAAAGAGATGTGGATGATGATTTTATACTTATTCAAGGTATAATTGATTTATATTTTTATGAGGATGATTATATTGTTTTGATAGATTACAAAAATGATAGATTAGATAATTTATCTGCATTTGCTTCTTTGTATAAGGAACAGATATATCTTTATAGGGAAGCGTTAGAAAGGCTTACAAATAAACAAGTAAAAGAGTCTTATATTTATTCGTTTTATAATAATGAATTTATAAAAATAAATTAAGTATTTTAAATATAGATTTTTATAAATGAAAGAAATATTGACTAAGACAATAATTTGATTTAAAATAAAAGAGTATTGACTTAGTCAATATTTTGAGGAGGTGGGATATTTGATTGGGTTAGAATATATCCTAGGGTTATTTAACTTACAACATGTAGAGTTAGCAGATAAGCTTGGTATAAAGAAACAAAACATCAATATGTGGGTTAAAAGAAAGCAAAATATTCCGAAGAAATATCTGCCATTCCTTGAAGAGTTATTCGGTATTGAAAAAGAATATTTTAGCAAAGAACTTACGGAAATAGATAAACTTGAAATACAAAAAGAAAAACTTAAACGGGACTTAACACCAGTTGTAAAGAAATATGAACAACAATTCATGATAGGAAAAACAAATCATATTATAGATATTCCTATTTATGATAGGGAAGAAGTTAATACAATAGAACGTGATATTCAAAAAGCAAAATTGGTCTTAAGATTTAAGCAGGTGCTTGATATAGTAGATAATAATCCTCATATGGATACCTATAAATTGATTGTAGAACTTATGGAAAAAGCCCTACATGAACCACTTTTGCACAAGACCATTGAAGCATTAAGTCATTACCTTGAAGTATTACCTGATTGGGTAGTAAGTGAGCCAGAACAAGAAGAATTTGAGGGTGAAATATTTGAAGTCTTTGATGATAATAATTTTTAGAAAATAGGGAGGAAATAAAATGGCAACAGCGAATATTGGATTTGAAGAAACACTTTGGAAAGCAGCGGATAAATTAAGAGGAAGTATGGATTCAGGAGAATATAAACATGTAGTGCTAGGTCTTATATTCCTAAAATATATTTCGGATAAATTTGAAACAAAATATAATGAACTATTAGAAGAAGGCGAAGGCTTTGAAGAAGATAGTGATGAATATGAATCAGAGAATATCTTTTGGGTACCTAAAGAATCACGTTGGGGATTTATTAAAGACAATGCTAAGGATTCTAAGATTGGTCAATTCATTGATGATGCGATGATTCTTATTGAAAAGGAAAATCCTTCGCTAAAAGGAGTACTTGATAAAAGATATGCTAGACCAGAAATTGATAAAAGACGTTTGGGTGAGTTAATAGATTTGATTTCGACAATTAAATTACATAATAATGATGAGAAAGACTTATTAGGTCGTGTATATGAATACTTCTTAGGACAGTTTGCTAGTGCGGAAGGTAAAGGTGGTGGAGAGTTCTACACACCAACAAGTGTTGTTAAAACTTTGGTAGAGATGATTGAGCCATTTTCTGGTCGTGTATATGACCCTTGCTGTGGTTCTGGTGGTATGTTTGTTCAAAGTGAAAAATTTGTTAAGGATCATCAAGGAAGAGTTGAGAACCTTTCTATTTATGGTCAAGAAATGAACTCGACAACTTGGAAACTATGTAAGATGAATCTAGCAATAAGAGGTCTTGATGCTAATTTAGGAAAGCATCATGATGATACATTCCATAATGATATGCACAAAACTCTAAAAGCTGACTATATACTAGCGAATCCTCCATTTAATATTAGTGATTGGGGTGGGAATCAATTAACAGATGATGTGAGATGGAAATATGGTACTCCACCAGCAGGTAATGCAAACTACGCTTGGTTACAACATATGGTATATCATTTGAATCAAAATGGATGTGCAGGGATTGTGCTTGCTAATGGTTCATTAAGTTCAAATACTTCTAATGAAGGTGAGATAAGAAAGAATTTACTTCAAGCAGATTTGGTGGATGCAATTGTTGCAATGCCTGATAAGTTGTTCTATTCAACAGGTATACCTGTTTCTCTGTGGATATTAAATAGAAACAAAAAAGATAATCCGAAATTAAGAAGTCGTGAGAATGAAGTGTTGTTTATTGATGCAAGACATTTGGGTGAGATGGTTGATCGTCGACATAGAGAATTAAGAACAGATGATATTACAAAGATTGCGGATACTTATCATAATTGGAGAAATATAAATGGAGAATATGAAGATGTTAAGGGATTTTGTAAGTCAGCAAAGATTGAAGAAATTAAAGAACATGAATATGTATTAACTCCAGGAAGATATGTTGGTATACAAGAAGTGGAAGATGATGGCATTCCTTTTGAAGAAAAGATGGATAATATGACAGCTGAATTAGCAGAACTGTTTGCCAAATCACGTCACCTTGAAGATGAAATAAGAAAGAATCTTGGAGGGATTGGTTATGAGTTTTAAGACGATTGTAAAACTGAAAGATGTTTCTTTATATTCCAAAGAGAAAATTCAACTTGCTGATTTAAATGAAAAAAATTATGTTTCAACCGAAAATTTATTACCGAATTTTGGTGGAAAAGAAGTTTCAAGTGGATTACCAAATGTTTTAAAAGTAAATAAATACGTAAATAAAGATATTCTTGTTTCGAATATTCGACCATATTTTAAGAAGATATGGCAAGCAAGTGATACTGGGGGCGCATCAAATGATGTTCTTATATTCTCACCAACAAATAGAATACACCCTGACTTTCTATACTATTCTTTAGCTAATGATCATTTTTTTGAGTATGTTATGTCAGGATCAAAAGGTACAAAAATGCCTCGTGGTGATAAAAAACATATTATGGAATACGAGCTTATTTTACCTGAATTAAATGAACAAGCTAATATATCTAAAGTGTTTATAGATATTGATAAGAAAATAGAAAACAATAATCAAATCAATAATATATTAGAAAACATGGCACAAGCAATATTTAAACAATGGTTTGTAGACTTTGAATTTCCAAATGAAGATGGAGAACCTTATAAATCAAGTGGTGGTCAAATGGTTGAAAGTGAACTTGGAATGATTCCTGAGGGATGGGAAGTTAAAAGAATAAAAGAATTAAATCTTTATACATCTGATTATGTTGCAAATGGGAGTTTTAAATCACTTAAAGAGAATGTGAACTTGTATGAAGAAGAAAATTATGCAGTGTTCATGAGAAATACTGATTTAAAAAATGGGTTTAAATCAATGAAGTTTACAGACAAGCATTCATATGAATTTCTATCAAAATCAGTACTATTTGGGAATGAAGTAATAATTTCAAATGTTGCAGATGTTGGAAGTGTTTATTTATGTCCTGATTTAGCTAGACCTATGACATTGGGGAATAATGTTATTATGTTAAAATCGAATACCGATTCAAAGTTGAATTATTTTTACTACAGATTATTCAAATCTAGAGAAGGTCAACATCTTCTAGGTACAATAACAAGTGGTTCGGCACAATTGAAATTTAATAAAACTGACTTTAGGAATCTAAGTATATGTTATCCAGAAGCTGAGAAAATGGGAAGATATTTAGATATTGAACATTCAATTGAAGAGAGTATACAGAAAAATAATAAGGAATCAAGAAAATTAATTAAACTACGTGATACACTTTTACCAAAACTAATGTCAGGGGAAATAAGAGTACCGTTAGATAATAATTAATAAAAGGGGGATGGGGTTTGAGCTTATTAGAGAATTTTACAGAAGATTTGTTAGAAGAAGCTACAATAGAGATATTACAGGGATTAGGTTATGAGCATGTTTTTGCGCCTGATATCTCTGTTGATGGGCAGTATCCTGAAAGAAAAGATTATAGAGAAGTAATCTTGGAACAAAGAATACAAGATGCTTTATTTAAGATAAATAAAGATTTACCAAGTGTTGCTTTGGAAGAAGCTTATAGACAAATTATTACTTTTAACAGTCCTATGCTTGAAGAGAATAATCGTAGTTTTCATAAACTATTAGTAGAAGGTATTGAAGTGAGTTTTAAGGAAGATGATAACATCCGTACCAAAAGAGCTTATATTGTTGATTTTAAGAATCCCAAGAACAATGAGTTCTTAGTAGTTAATCAATTTACCATTATTGAGAATGAGGAACGTAGACCTGATTTGATTATATTTATCAATGGTTTACCTCTTGTTGTCATTGAGCTAAAGTCTGCAAGTGATGAAAATGTAGGGATAGAACAAGCTTATAATCAAATTCAAACATATAAGCGAGATATCCCTTCTTTGTTTAATTACAATGCCTTTTGTATTTTATCAGACGGAATTAATGCTAAGGCTGGTACTATTACATCTAATGAAGAGCGCTTTATGAATTGGCGTACTGTTGATGGGCAGAATATAGAACCATTATCAGTACCTCAATATGAAGTATTGCTTACAGGAATGTTAGGTCAAGAAAGAATATTAGATATAATTAGCAATTTTATTCTTTTTCAAGAATCAAGCGAAGAAGAAAGAGATGAAAATGGCAAAAGACTAGGGGATAAGAAATCTATTATTAAGATTTTGGCAGCCTATCATCAATACTTTGCAGTCAAAAAGGCAATTTCAAAGACACAATATGCTACTAAAGAAAATGGTGATAGAAAAGTAGGTGTTATTTGGCATACTCAAGGTTCTGGTAAAAGTTTTTCTATGGTGTTTTATACGGCAGGTTTGGTAAGAGAACTAAACAATCCAACCATTGTTGTGATTACAGATAGAAATGATTTAGATGACCAATTATTTACAACATTTACAAAGTCAAAAGATATTCTTAGACAAACACCAAAGCAAGCGAATGTAAGAAAGTTAAAAACAAATACCACTAAAGACAATTCAACTGAAGTTAACGGACTTTATGACCTTTTAAATGACCGTCAATCAGGTGGAATTATATTTACAACTATTCAGAAGTTTAAGCCTGAAGAAGGAGAAATGCCAGTATTAACTGACAGAAAGAATGTTATTATTATTGCTGATGAGGCGCATAGGTCACAATATGGTTTGGATGCTAAAGTTGATGCCAAAACAGGGGAAGTAAAATATGGCTATGCAAAGTATTTACGTGACGCATTACCAAATGCTTCGTTTATTGGATTTACAGGAACACCAATAGATTTAGAAGACAGGTCAACTACTGCTGTATTTGGTCATTGTATAGATACATATGATATGACAAGAGCTGTAGAAGATGAAGCTACAGTAAAAATCTATTATGAAAATAGAATTATCAAATTAGAAGCAAATGAAGAAGAGTTAATAAAGATTGATGATGAATTTGAAGATTTGACAGAAGCTCAAGAGGATATAGAGCGTGAAAAGAACAAGGCGAAGTGGTCAAGGATTGAAGCCATCGTAGGTTCACCTAATAGGATTAAAAAGTTAGCACAAGATATTGTAGATCACTTTGAAGAAAAATCAAAGACTATTGATGGTAAGGCAATGATTGTTTGTATGAGTAGACGTATTTGTGTTGAACTATATGATGAGATTGTAGCACTTAGACCAAATTGGCATGATGATGATGTTAATAAAGGTAAAATCAAAGTTGTAATGACTGGTAGTGCAGGTGATAAAGAGAAACTTCAAAAACATATTGGGGGAAAACAACGTAGAGATACACTTTCAAAGCGTATGAAGGATAATAACGATGAACTTAAAATTGTTTTAGTGCGTGATATGTGGTTAACAGGTTTTGATGTACCATCTATGCATACTATGTATATTGATAAACCTATGAAAGGTCACAACTTAATGCAGGCAATTGCTAGGGTTAATCGTGTATTTAAAGAAAAATCAGGTGGTGTTGTAGTTGATTATATTGGTATTTTAGAAAGTCTAAAATATGCTTTAAGACAATATACAGCAGGTGATAGAAAAAATACTGGTATTGACACATCTGTAGCTATTGGTATTATGTGCGAGAAACTAGAGATTCTTCAAGATATGATGCATGGCTATGATTATTCAAACTACATGGGAGATTCTCAAGTGGAACGTATAAGAGCAATAACTGGTGGTATGGACTTTGTTCTTGGTAAAAGCGAAGAAAATCAAAAAGAATTTAAGCAAATTACTATTGAATTGGCTAAAGCACATTCTCTTTGTTCTGCAACTATTGAAGGTAAATCAAAAGCGCTTGAAGTAAGTTATTTTAAAGCTGTTAAAGCTAGCTTATCAAAACTTAGAGTAAGAGGTGCGATAAATAAATCGAAACAAGAAATCGAAGCAAGGGTAAATCAGATGTTAGAGCGTTCGATTATTTCGGAAGAAGTGATTGATGTATTTGATGCTATGGGTATAAAGCGTCCTGAAGTATCTATTTTATCGGAGGATTTCTTAGAAGAAGTAAAAGAAATGAAACATAAAAACTTAGCGGTTGAAATGTTAAGAAAGCTTTTGGAAGGCAATATTAAGTCGATGGAAAAGAGAAACTTAGTTAAGTCTGAAAGATTCTCGCAAAAGCTTAAAAAAGCTCTTAATAAATATAGAAATCAAGCTATTACAAATGCAGAGGTTATTGAGGAATTAATTAGGATGGCAAATGAAATAAAACAGGTTAAAGAGCAAGAAGCTAATCTTGGCTTAACTGAAGATGAAATTGCATTTTATGATGCTTTATCAGATGATGAAGCTGTTAAAGCTTTTTATGAAGATGAAATATTAAAGAAAATAGCTCAAGAACTAACAGCAGCAATACAAAATAATGTAACAATAGATTGGAGTATAAGAAAAAGTGCTCAGGCTGGTATGAGAAAAATTATAAAACGTCTGCTTAAAAAATATAAGTATCCACCAGAACATCAAAAGAAAGCTTTGGTTGTAGTTATGAAGCAAGCTGAAAAAATGTGTGGAAATATTACTTATTCTAATAATTTAAATTATGGTGAAGTGGCAGAAAAGGAATCAACTTACGAAGTTTAAAAAATTATGGGGTGATTTGATGAAAAATGTAATTGTACTTGGTAATGGTGCTATTGGAGCTTATTGTTCAGCTAAATTAGAGGATGCTAATTTTAATATTAAGGTTTTATGTGATGCAAATAGAAAGAAAAGATATGAGAAGGACAAGTTCTATGTAAATGATAAGATGTATGATTTTTCTTATATTACAGCTGAAGATAAGGTTGATTTTAAGGCTGATTTGGTTATAATTGCACTTAAATATAATTATTTAGAGGATGCACTAATGCTTTTAAAGAATTATATAGATGAGAATACTATTATAATGTCATTATTAAATGGAATCAATAGTGAAGATATAATTATGGATAAACTAAAAACAAAAAACATATTATACTCATTTATCGTTGGTATTGACGCTGTTAGAGTAAATAACAAAATAAATTATACAAACGAAGGTCATATTGTATTTGGAAATAAAGATAACAAGCAGTCAAAAGAATTACTTGAAGTCAAAAATATTTTTGAAGAATCGAAAATACCATATATAATACCAGAAAATATATTAAATAAAATGTGGTTAAAATTTATGATGAATGTAGGTTCTAACCAATTATCAGCAATATTAAAGGCTAATTATAAGGCATTTAAAAATTGTGAAAATCTAAAGAATTTAGTATATAAGGCTATGATGGAAGTTATAGAACTTTCTAAATATGAAGGAGCTAATTTAACGAATGAAGATATAGACCTTTGGTATGAAACATTAAATAAAATGTCAGATAAAGGAATGACTTCTATGATGCAAGATATTTTGGCAAAAAGGGATACTGAAGTTGAGATGTTTGCTAAAGTTGTTTGTAATCTAGGAAAGAAACACAATGTAGATGTATCTACTAATGAAATTATCTACGATATGATTAAAACTATTGAATGGATAAATAAAAATAAATAACTAAAAAATTAGCCACGTTAAAATTTTTAACGTGGCTTTGTTTAATATCTGGAGGGTATTAAACTTTAAAAATAAAATAAGTCTTAAAAATTTATGTAGCTATTATTAAAAAAATACTAACAAGATGCTAATTTAGCACCTAATGCTTCACACTCAGATAAACCGTCATCATCTGGAGTATTTTGAAGAATTAATGGTTCGCCTATTATATTAGATCCGTATTCACTCATTCTTTCTTCCCAATTACGCATCCACTCACCATCACCCCAGTCATATGAACCAAATAATACTGTAGGTTTATTGATATTATTTCCATTTAAAGAATCTATAAATGGTTCCATTGCTGCTTCTTCAAGTACTTCAGCACCCATTGATGGGCAACCAAAAGCAACTAAATCAGCTTCGATAACATGATTAAGTTCTGCTTCTTCTGCTCTAACTAAGTTGACTTTAACATCCTTAGTTTCTGCACCTTTTTTGATTCCTTCTGCCATCATTTCTGTGTTTCCTGTTCCACTCCAATAGATAATATTAAGTGTTTTCATTATTAGCGCCTCCTAATTGTGTAATAAATTTTTAAGATACAAAATAAAACGGGATTGGGCTTAGATAATGAATATCATTATCAATGATTAAATAATATCATCTTATTTAAAAAAAAGCAAGAGGAAAAATAAAATAAATTGGAAAAATGTTTTATTTTTTTAAGTTTTTGATTTCAAAGACTTTAAAATTAATCTTGTACAATATAGAATATAAATGAGTATTGGTATTTTTTCTTATTAAAAAACTAATATTAGCAATTTTATTAAGAAAAAATTAATTAAGACTTTAAAAAAACTTAAGCTTATTATTGTAAGATAGAAATATATAATTGGGATGGTGATTTAATGAAAAAGAATATATCTATAAAACAAAGGCTTTTGATTTCTTATATAGGAATGATATTGATTCCAAGTTTTTTAATTTTAGGAATGAATTATCTATTTAGATATGTAGAAGTGTTTGGCCCTGATAATGTTATAAATGATATAAATCCTTGGGAATATATGCATAATGCGTTGGAAGAACAGAGGCTTGCAGCAAGAAAAATAAATAAAATGTTTATTGAGGGTGAGTATAAAGAATATATAGTAAAAGATGTAGACAAAAATATGAATAATATGCATATGGGATTGGCTATAAAAAAGAATGATAAATATATATATAAACCAAAGCAATTTGATGATTTTAAATATGATAAATTACCAGTCTTTAGTTCCTTAGATTATAAATTCATGAGTAATTCAAATGATGATTATGGATTATCATTACAAGATGATTTTATAATAGATAAAGATTATTATAGTGCATATTTTATAGTTGATATAAAGGGTTCTAAAGAAGTTATAAATGCAATGCAAAACAAAATTATGATTATACATCTTCTTATTTTATTATTTGTAAGTATAATACTTACTTATATAACTTATAGAAGTATAAGAAGACCATTAAATAAATTAGAAGAGGGAATTAATCAGATTAAAAAGGGGAATTTAAATTACAAAATAGAAAAAATAAATGATGATGAAATAGGAAAAGTAAGTGATACTTTAGAAGAAATGAGAGTTAAATTAAAAAAATCTTTTGATCTTCAAAAGAAATATGAAGAAAATAGAAAGAAATTAATATCCAATATATCACATGATTTAAGAACTCCTATAATGTCTATAAAAGGTTATGTGGAAGGGCTTAAAGATGGGATAGCAAATTCAAAAGAAAAGAAAGAAAAATATATAAATACTATATATGAAAAAGCTAAAGATATGGAATTTATGATTGAAGAGTTATTTTTATTTTCAAGGTTAGATTTAAAAAGAGAAAAATTTAATTTTTCTAAAATAAATATAATAGAGTTCTTAAAATATAGTGTTGAAGAATTGAGTTTTGATGTAGAAAAAATAAATGGAAAAATTAATTTGGATATTAACAAAGACATAATAAATAAAGATATTTTTGTAAAGGCAGATATCCAAAAATTAAAAAGAGCTATAATAAATATTGCAAGCAATTCTATTAAATATAGAGATTTAAATAGAAATTTGTTTATAAATATAAAATTAAAAGATTATAGTGATTTTGTGGAAATTGAAATTAAGGATAATGGTATTGGAATTAGTAAAGAGAATCTAAAAAATGTTATGGATAGATTCTATAGAGCAGATGAATCAAGAAATTGTGAGATAAAAGGTCATGGTCTTGGGCTTTCTATTTGTAAGAATATAATAAATTCACATGATGGTAAAATATATATAGAAAGTGAATTAAATAAAGGAACAAAGGTGAGTTTTACGTTAAAAAAAGAGGAGATGTAGCATGGAAAAAATACTTATAATAGAAGATGATCTTAGTATTGCAGAACTTGAAAAAGATTATTTAGAGATAGATGGATTTGAAGTTGAGATACAAAAGAATGGACTTAAAGGAAAACAAAGAGCATTGGAAGAAGATTTTGATTTGATAATACTTGATTTGATGCTTCCTGATTTGGATGGGTTTAAAATCTGTAAGGAGATAAGAGATAAGATTGATATACCAATTTTGATGGTATCTGCAAAAGGTGACAATATAGATAAGATAAGAGGTCTTGGACTTGGAGCTGATGATTATATAACTAAGCCATTTAGCCCAAGTGAGTTAGTTGCAAGGGTCAAATCTCATATTAAAAGATTTAATAGACTTACTAATAATAAGGAATCTGGAGTAAAAGCAAAGGATGTAATAGATATAAGAGGACTTAAGATTGATGATTATAGTAAGACTGTTTTTGTTGATGATGAGGAAATTAATTTAGCGTCAAAAGAATATGAAATACTTCTTTTGATGGCAAGAAATTTAAATAAAGTATTTAGTAAGGAAGAAATATTTGAAAAAGTATGGAGTGTAGATTCTCTTGGAGATATATCTACAGTAACAGTTCATATAAGAAAAATAAGAGAAAAAATAGAAAGTAATCCTTCTGAACCAAAATATATAGAAACGCTTTGGGGGGTTGGATATAGAATAAAAAACTAATGAATTGATTAGTTTATAAGCTTTTTTTAAAATTTTCAAGTGCTTTTTTATACTTACGAAGGAAAATTGAACATTATTTTGTAATAGCCCCTTTAAATTTCTTTTCAAAGGGGCTATAATTATTGGAGTTGAGATTTATTTTATTAACAATTTAATTTATAATATATAAAGAGGTGAAAATTATGAAACCAAAACCTATGAAAGATTTTCAAGAAAAGATAAATTATGAATTTAAAAATGAAAATTATTTAAGAGAAGCTCTTACTCATAGTTCATATGTAAATGAAAACAAAAGATGTAAGGTCAATTATAATGAAAGATTAGAGTTCTTAGGAGATTCTGTTCTTGGAATAATAATAAGTCATTATTTATTTGAAAAGAAGAAAAATGTTAAAGAAGGTGAACTAACTAAGTTAAGAGCGATGATAGTTTGTGAAGAATCATTAAGTGAAGTAGCTGATGAAATAAACCTTGGAGAGTATTTATTTTTAGGAAAAGGTGAAGAAGCTACTGGGGGTAGAGAAAGAACTTCTATATTAGCAGATGCAATGGAAGCTGTTATAGCATCTATTTATTTAGATGGTGGTTTTTTAAAGGCAAAGAAATTTGTGCTTAAATATATGAAACAAATAATCAAAAACAGTATGGAAGGTAAGATTTTTAGAGATTATAAAACTCATTTACAAGAAGTTTTACAAAGTCAAAAAACTGGAAAAATAAATTATAGATTAGTAGAAGAAGTTGGACCAGATCACAATAAAAAGTTTTTGGTTGAAGTATTATTAGATGAAGAAAGTTTAGGATTTGGAAAAGGAAGAACAAAAAAAGAAGCGGAACAGATGGCTGCTAAGGAGGCATTAAACAAAGTTGATTAAAAAAATTATACCTATATTTGTACCACATAGTGGTTGCCCTCATGATTGTATATTTTGTAATCAAAAGAAGATAACTGGAGTGAGTACTAATATAACTAAGGATATTGTTAGAAATATAATAAAAGAATGTTTGCAAACATTAGACCCTAAAAAACATGATATAGAAATTGCTTTTTTTGGTGGGAGTTTTACTGCTATTGATTTTGACGTACAAAGAGAATTGTTATCTGTTGCATGTGAATATGTAAATAAAGGAATTGTAAAAGATATAAGACTTTCTACTAGACCAGATGCTATTGATAAATACAGATTAGATTTATTAAAGGATTATAAAGTTACTATAATTGAACTTGGAGTTCAGTCTATGGTTAAGGATGTATTAGATGCTAGTTTAAGAGGGCATAGTGTTAAAGATGTATTAGATGCTAGTAAATTAATAAGAACTTATGATTTTAAATTAGGACTTCAAATGATGGTTGGACTTCCTAATGATACAAAGGAAAAATCAATATATACTTGTAAGGAGTTTATAAAAATAAATCCTGATTTTGTAAGAGTTTATCCAACGTTAGTAGTTAAAAATACTGGACTTGAAAATGAATATATAAAAAAATCATATGAGCCATTTAATTTAGAGAATACAATTGATGTATGTAAGACTTTATTTGTATTGTTTAAATTAAATGACATAAATATAATAAGACTTGGTTTACAGCCTAGTGAAAATATAAGTTTGGATAGAGATGTTGTTGCAGGTCCGTATCATGCTGCATTAGGAGAATTGGTTGAAAATAGAGTTTTTAGAGAGTTTTTAGATATTATAATCAAAAAATTTAATATCAAAGATTTATTGATGATAGAAAGTAATAAAAAAAATATGTCTAAGATAATAGGAAATAAAAAATCAAATAAAGAGTATTTTAGTAAAAAGAATATAATACTAAAGGTTATAGAATCGAATTTAGATATAAATCAAATAAATATAATAATTGAAGAAAAGAAATATGAATTTAGTGAAAAAGATATATTAAAAACTATTAAAGAAGAATTACATTTATAGGAGGTACAAATGTATCTTAAAAGACTTGAATTAAAAGGATTTAAATCTTTTTATAATAAGACAATAATAGATTTTAAAGAAGGTATAACTTCTGTTGTTGGACCAAATGGTAGTGGGAAGAGTAATATATCTGATTCTGTAAGATGGTTACTTGGAGAACAGAGTATAAAGAGTTTAAGAGGGGATAAGCTTGAAGATGTTATATTTGCAGGGACAAGTAATAAAAAACCTCTTTCTTATTGTGAAGCTTCTTTAACAATTGAAAATGAAGATAGAATAATTGACATTGACTATAGTGAAGTAAATATCAAAAGAAGAGTTTATAGATCTGGAGAAAGTCAGTTTTTTATAAACAATAAACCATGTAGACTAAAAGATGTTAAAGAATTATTTTTGGATACAGGTATAGGAAAAGAAGGTTATTCTATTATAGAACAAGGAAAAATTGATGAGATACTAAGTGGTAGTGTAGGAAATAGACGAAAGATATTTGAAGAGGCTGCTGGTATTTCAAAATATAGATACAAAAAAGAAGAGAGCCAAAAGAAATTAAAAAATACATTCGAAAATTTAGAAAGAATAAATGATGTATATGAAGAAATTAAAGGACAGTTAAAACCTTTACAAGAACAAAAACAAAAGGCTCAAAAATTTATAGAATTGAAAGAACAGTTAAAAGAAATTGATCTAAATAAACAAATAAAAGATTATAAGAAATTTGAAGAAGATTATAAGAAATTAGATGAAATAAAAAATAATCTAATTAAAAATTTGGATAATATAAATGAAAAAAGAGAAAATTTATCTAAGTTCAAATTAGAATATGAACAGAAATTAAATGATATACAGCTTAAAAAAGATGAACTAAATAAATCAATACTTTTTAAAAAAGAAGAAATTGATAATATAAAAAATAAAATAGAAATTTTAAAAATAGAACGAAAGAATGAAAGTCAAAAGCAAGAAGAAAATGAAAAAGAACTTTTGGGTATAAAAAATTTAAATAATGATAGTAATGAAAATACAAAAAAATTAAGTTTCCAGGTGCAAATGTTAAATTCTGAACTAGAAAAATTAAAAGTAGAGTTAGTAAAAAAGGAAGAATTAAAAGAAAATTATCTAAATATATTGGATAAATTGCAAAGAGATTTAGAAGATAATAAGGAACAGATAATTAAATTAATAAATGAAAAAAATAAAAAAAATGTAAATAAATCAACTATAATTGAAAGAGCTAGTAATTTAAATAATTCCAAAAATATTTTGGAAGATGAAATAAAAGTCAAGAAAACAGAACTTGATGATGTTATAAATCAAAGTCAACTTATTGATGAAAAATTAAAAAATTCAATTACTCTAAAAATACAAGATGATTTATCTTTAGAAAATAAAAATAAAGATTTAAAAGAAAATAAGGAAAAGCTATATAATCTTGAAGAAGAAATTAATAAAGATAATATAAAAAGAGAGAATATAAAATCGAAATTAAATGTTTATAAACATATGCAAGATGATTATGAAGGATTTAATAAAGGTGTAAAAAATATAATGAAAAACAAGTCTTTAAAAGGAATTGAAGGGACTGTTTTGGATATTATAAATACAAACAAAAGATATGAAAAAGCAATAGAATCGAGTTTGGCATCTACTATACAAAATATAATAGTTAAAGATGAAATCTGTGCAAAGGAAGCAATATCTTATCTAAAAAGAAATTCTCTTGGGAAAGTTACATTCTTACCTCTTAACATAATAAAAGGTAGAAAACTTAATTTGGATTTATCAAAAATTGATGGAGTTATAGGAATTGCAAGTGATTTGATTACTTATGATGATAAGTATAAAAATATAGTAGAGTACTTACTTGGAAGAATTATAATTGTTGAAAATATTGATAAGGCTATAAAAATCAGTAAAGATTTGAATTATAAATATAAATTAGTTACATTAGATGCAGAAGTATTTAATGCAGGTGGAGCCATTACAGGTGGTCATTACAAGAATGAAAGAAATATACTTTCAAGAAAGAGAATAATAAATGACTTAAATACTGATTTAGAAAATATAAATGCAAAAATAAATGATTCTTTAATAAAAAAAGATGAGTTTAAAGAAAAAATAGTATTAAAAAAAGAAGAAATTCTATCCTTAGAAAATAAAATAGAAGACCTAAAAACTAGTATAAACGAGCTTAAAAACAAAGAAGAAATTTTAAAAACTAAGTTTGATGAAATAAAAACCTATTTAGATAAAAAAGAAAAAGATGTAATAGACTATAAAAAAACTATAGAGATTTATCAAGCAGATATAAAAGCGATAGAATTAGATTTAAGTAATTATGATGAAAAAAGTTATGAAATTGATAATATAATAAATGAAGTGACAAAAAAAGTAGAAAATAAAAAAGAAAAAATAGATGTTATAACTAAAGAAATTTCTAATTTGAATATTAATTATTCTGTGGTAAATGAAAAATTAATAGGATTAAATAAAGAAATTGAAAATATTTTATTATCAAAAACTAAAAATGATTTAAAAATAGAAGAAATTAAAAAGAAAATACAGGTAAATAAATTTAATATAGAAAGATCAATTGAAGTTAAAAAAGAATTAGATATAAAATTAGAATCAGAAAATATTAATTTTGAAGAATTAAATAAAGAAGAAGAAAATCTAAATTCTTTGATTTTAAAAATTAAAGAAGATAATGAGGCTAATATAAAAGATGAAAAAGATATTGAACAACAATATATATCTTTAAAAGAAAAAACATATAAAAATGAAGCATCACTTGAAAAAAATCAAGAAAGAATAGTATATATAAAAACATATATAAAAGAAGAATATGATTTGGAATATGAAGATTGTTATGAATTTTACAATGAAGAGTTGGATATAAAAAAGAAAGATATAGACGAACTTAAAGTAAAAATAAATAATTTAGGAAATGTTAATTTAGATTCTATAGAACAATTTAAAGAAGTTAATGAAAGACATATTTTTTATAGTGAACAAAAAGAAGATTTGGAAAAATCAATAAAGGAATTAGAGAGCATTATAAGAAGTATGGAAAGTAGCATGAAAAAAGAATTTAAATTAAAATTTGAAGAAATCAATAATAATTTTAAGGATGTATTTGTAAAATTATTTGGGGGAGGATATGGAGAACTTCAAATAGTTGACGAAAATGATATATTAGAAAGTGATATAAAAATAATTGCACAACCTCCAGGAAAAAAACTTAAAAATATTAGTTTGATGTCTGGTGGAGAAAAGGCGCTTACTGCCATATCTATATTATTTTCTATACTATTATCAAAAGATACACCGTTTTGTATATTAGATGAAATTGAAGCGCCACTAGATGATGCTAATATATATAGATTTGGAAAGTTCTTAAAAGAGTTATCAAAAGAAACTCAATTTATAGCAATAACACATAGAAGAGGTACGATGGAAGTATCAGATTTTATATATGGAATAACCATGGAAGAAAAAGGGATATCTAAAGTTATAGGTCTTAGACTAGAAGAAGCAAAAGAGTATACAGATTAAATAAATGGAGGGGTAATATGTTTAAAAAATTTATAGACAAATTTATAAAAAAGAGTGATGAAACAAACGATGAAGTAAAAAATGATTTAAACAAAGAAGAAGTTGAGAATAAGGAAGAAGCTCAAAAAGAGGTGAACAATGAAGTTGTTAATGAAGAGCTTAATAATGAAGAGGTAGTTAAAGAAACTATTGATGAAGATATTAAAGAAGAAACTTTAGATATTAATGAGAATGAAGAAGAAATTATATCAAAAGAACAAAATGAAGAAGAATTAGAAATTAAAGAAGAGATTGAAGTAACAAATCAAGAAATAACAGAAGAAAAAGAAGAGGTTAAGGAAGAAATAAAAGAAGAAACAAATATAGATAATGAAGAAGAAAAGGTAGAAGGTTTTAATTTATTTAAAAGATTAAAACAAGGATTAAAGAAAACTAAAGAAGGTATTACTTCAAGAATTGATGATGTTTTATCTATGTACAAAACTGTAGATGAAGATTTATTAGAAGAATTAGAAGAAGTATTAATAACTTCTGATGTTGGTGTAGAAACTACAATGTTTATAATAGAGAATTTAAGAAATGCTATAAAGAAAAAGAATATAGAAGATCCAAAGTTAGTTAGAGATGAATTAAAAATTATAATAACTGAGATTTTAAGTTCAGAAGAGGAAGGTCTTAATGTTACGCAGTCTCCAACTATAGTGTTGGTTGTGGGAGTTAATGGTGTAGGAAAGACTACTACTATAGGTAAGATGGCACATAGGTTTAAAAATGAAGGTAAGAAGGTTTTATTAGCAGCAGGAGATACATTTAGAGCAGCGGCTATAGATCAATTAGAGATATGGGCAGATAGAGTTGGTGTTGATATTATAAAACATAAAGAAAATTCAGACCCAGGTGCAGTTATATTTGATTCAATCCAAGCTGCAAAATCAAGAAAGACTGACATTTTAATATGTGATACAGCAGGAAGACTTCATAATAAAAAGAATCTTATGAATGAGCTTGGTAAGATATTTAAAATAGTAGAAAGAGAATTTCCTAATGCAAATAGAGAAACTCTTTTAGTTGTTGATGCAACAACTGGTCAAAATGCAGTTCAACAAGCTAAAGTGTTTAGTGAAGCTTGTGATATAACGGGTATTGCACTTACTAAATTAGATGGGACAGCAAAAGGTGGGGTTATATTATCTGTAAAATCACAACTTAATGTTCCAGTTAAGCTTATAGGTGTAGGGGAACAAATGGAAGATTTACAGGATTTTAACTCGGCTGAATTTGCAAAAGCATTATTCGAAGAATAAAAATAAAACTATTGACAAAACATAGCTCCTAATATAAAATAGGTCTGTAAAGTTTTTAACCTTTACAGAGTCGATATATAGGATGTGTTTATATGAATGATATCGAAAAGGTTGTAAAGATAGGGATATTATTTGATTTTTACGGAGAACTTCTGACTGTAAAACAAAAAAAAGTAGTATCTCTTTATTATGATGAAGATTATTCTCTTGGTGAAATAAGTGAATTACTAAAAATATCAAGACAAGCAGTTTATGACACAGTAAAAAGAGCCGAAAAGATTTTAATATCTTATGAAGAAAAACTAAATTTGATAGAGAAATTTGAATCAAGAGATAAATATATTAGAAGAATATTTGAAGGGATTGAAAAAGTCCAAAATAGTATTCAAAAAGATAAAGGTAACGCTCTTGATGAATTGGAAAACCTTAAGGATGTTTGTAAGGAGCTGTTAAAATGATTTTTGAAGGTTTAGCTGAAAAGCTTCAAAATACTATGAGCAAGTTAAAAGGAAAAGGAAAACTTACTGAAAAAGATGTTAAAGATGCTATGAGAGAAGTTAAATTAGCTTTATTAGAAGCTGATGTTAACTTTAAAGTAGTTAAAGACTTTGTAAATAAAGTCAAAGAAAGATCTATAGGGCAGGAAGTAATGGAGAGTTTAACTCCAGGACAACATGTTATAAAGATTGTAAAAGAAGAACTTACAGCTTTAATGGGTGATGTTCAAAGTAAAATAAGTTTCTCTAAAAAAAGTCCTACAGTTATAATGTTAGTTGGTTTGCAAGGAGCAGGTAAGACAACAACTGCTGGGAAATTAGCTAATTATATAAGAAAACAATATTCAAAAAAGCCTCTTTTAGTTGCTTGTGATATTTATAGACCAGCAGCTATAAAACAACTTCAAGTTGTAGGAAAGAGTCTTAATATACCTGTTTTTACTAAAGGTGATAAAGAAAATCCAGTAGATATAGCAAAAGAATCACTTGATTTTGCAAAAGAAAATAATAATGATTTAGTTATTATAGATACTGCTGGTAGACTTCATATAGATGAAAATCTGATGGATGAACTTAAGAATATAAAATCTAATGTAAGACCTAATGAAATACTTCTAGTTATAGATTCTATGACAGGTCAGGATGCTGTAAATGTTTCAAGTAGTTTTAATGAAGCACTTGGAATAGATGGTGTAATTCTTACCAAATTAGATGGTGATACTAGAGGTGGGGCAGCACTTTCTGTAAGAGCTGTTACCAACAAACCTATTAAGTTCTTGGGTATGGGTGAGAAATTAGATGATTTAGAAGCATTCCATCCAGATAGAATGGCATCAAGAATCTTGGGAATGGGTGATGTATTAAGCCTTATAGAAAAAGCTCAGGATGCGATTGATGAAAAACAAGCAAAAGAAATGGAAGAAAGAATTAGAAATCAAGAATTTTCTTTTGAAGATTTCTTATCACAGCTTGAACAAATAAAAAAATTAGGTCCTTTAAATAAAATTATGGAGATGATTCCAGGTATTTCTGGTATGAAACAGATGAAAGATATTAATTTTGATGATAAGGAAATAGTTAGAATTCAAGCTATTATACAGTCGATGACAAAAGAGGAAAGAAGAAAACCTTCGATATTAAATGCTTCAAGAAAGAGAAGAATAGCAAAAGGTAGTGGAACTACTGTTGCTCAATTAAATAGACTTCTTAAGCAGTTTGAACAAACGAAGAAAATGATGAAACAATTTACTGACATGCAAAAAGGTATGGGTAAAAAAGGTTCTAAGATGAAATTTCCTTTCTTTGGATAAAGTGTTGGATAAATTTAATGTAGGAAACATATAAAAATGATATTTTTCCTGTGAATTTAAATATAAAAAATAATGAAAAGAATATTTAGGAGGTAACAAAATGGTTAAGATTAGATTAAAAAGAATGGGTGCTAACAAGAAGCCTTTTTACAGAATAGTAGTTGCGGATGCTAGAGCACCAAGAGATGGAAGATTTATAGAAGAAATAGGATACTACAATCCAGTTGTAGAGCCAAAAATCGTTAAGATTAAAGAAGATAGAGCGAAAAAATGGTTAGGTGATGGAGCTCAACCAACTGAAACTGTTAAGTACTTATTAAAGAAAAATGGTGTTATAGAAAACTAGAAATTTTTTAGGAGGTGCAATCTTTTGGGAGAATTAGTTAAGTTAATAGCTAAATCTTTAGTAGATAGTCCTGAACTTGTTGAGGTTAATGAAGTAGAAAATAGAAACTCTTTGGTTATAGAACTGAAAGTAGATTCGAATGATATGGGTAAAGTTATCGGTAAGCAAGGAAGGATAGCTAAAGCTATAAGAACTCTTGTAAAGGCGGCAGCTACTAAGGAGAATAAAAAAGTAATAGTTGAGATAATGCAATAGATAAAATAAGGATTGGGCTTATGCCTAATCCTTTTGTTTTATGAAATATTTCATAGGAGGATTGTATGAAAGATCTTATTAAAATAGGTAAAATAGTTAATACTCAAGGTCTTAGAGGCGAGATGAGAGTATATTCATATGCAGATTATAAAGAAAGATTTGAAGAGTTTGATAGTATTTTTATGGAGAAGAATGATGAAGAATTTTTTATTGAAAAAGTTAGATATAAAAAGAATTTAGTAATAATAAAATTCAAAAATTATAATCATATAAATGATATTGAAAAATTTAAAGGCAAGACTATCTTTATAAAAAAAGTAAAAAGAGATTTGGATGAGGACACTCATTTTATTTCAGATCTTATAGGAACTAGTGTATACCTTGAAAATGATCAAAAGATAGGTCAGATTAAAGATGTATTAGAAACAGGTGCAAATGATGTTTATATAATAGAAGATAAAGAAAATGACAAAGAATATATGATACCTGTTGTTAAACAATTTGTAAAAATTATAGATATAGATAATGATAAAATAGTAATAACACCAATAGAAGGGATGTTATAAATTGAAATTTCATGTTATGACTTTATTTGAAAGTATATTTAATTCTTATATGTCAGAAAGTATAATGAAAAATGCTATAGAAAATAATTATATATCTTTAAATACTTATAATATTAGAGATTATTCTAATAATAAACATAAAAAAGTTGATGATTATCCATTTGGTGGAGGGGTTGGAATGCTTATGACACCACAACCTATTATGGATTGTTTTTATGATATCAAATCAAAAATAAAGACAAAAAATCCAAAGGTCGTTTATCTTACACCACGAGGTAGAGTATTTAATCAAAATATGGCAAAGGAATTTGCTAAAGAAGAAGATATAGTTTTTTTATGTGGTAGATATGAAGGAATAGACCAAAGGGTAATAGATGAGATTGTAACAGATGAGATATCTGTAGGTGATTTTGTACTTACAGGTGGAGAGCTTCCAGCACTGATTATGATAGATAGCATATCAAGACTTATAAAAGGTGTTTTAGGAAAAGAAGAATCTTTTATGGATGAATCTTTTTCGAATAACTTACTTGAGCATGATCAATATACAAGACCGAGAGTTTTTGAAGGTAAAGAAGTTCCGCAAGTTTTGCTTAGTGGAAATCATAAATTAATAGAAGAATGGAAATTTAAAAATTCTATAAAAAATACTTTATTAAAAAGACCAGATCTTATAGATAGAAAAAAATTAGATAAAAAAGAATTAAAAATATTAAGAGAATTAGAAAAAGAACTTGAAAAATAATTTAGATGATAGTATAATATTATAGGTTATGAAAATACGAATGGTCCTCTGAAATTTTATTTCAAGAACATGTCGATATAGGAGGAAGAAATATGTTACAAGTTATAAGAGATATTGAGCAAAAGCAATTAAGAAATGATGTTCCTGAGTTTGGTGCTGGAGATACTGTGAAAGTACACATCAAAATCAAAGAAGGAAAAAGAGAAAGAGTTCAAATGTTTGAAGGAGTAGTAATCAAAAGACAAGGTGGAGGAATAAGAGAAACTTTCACTGTTAGAAAAATATCTTTTGGTGTTGGAGTTGAAAAGATACTTCCAGTACATTCTCCAAGAATAGAAAAAATCGAAGTTGTTAAAAGAGGTAGAGTTAGAAGAGCTAAGATTAACTACCTACGTGATAGAGTTGGTAAAGCTGCTAAAGTTAAGCCTGCTAAAAGATACTAAGATTACCAAAAAAGGGACTGTTATCAGTCCCTTTTATATTATATAAATAAATTCGTTCGGAGTGATAGTTATGAATATAAACTGGTATCCAGGACATATGAAAAAAACAAAGGAGCTTTTACAATCTAATTTAAAACTTGTAGATTTAGTTGTGGAACTTTTAGATAGTAGAATTCCTTTAAGTAGTAAAAATCCTGATATAGATAATATAATTACAAATAAGCCTAAGATAGTACTTTTTAATAAAAGTGATTTAGCTGATGAAAGAAATATATCGGCGTGGCAAAAATACTATGATGAACTGGGTGTACAGACGCTTAGAATAAATTCATTAAATGGATTTAACACAAATAAAATTCAAGAAGTAGCAAGAGAAGCTATGAAAGAAAAATTAGAGAGTTTAAAAAATAAAGGAAGAAAAGAAAGACCTATAAGAATGATGATTATAGGCATACCTAATGTTGGGAAATCTTCACTTATAAATAAACTTTCTGGTAAAAAAAGTGCAAAAGTTGGAGATAGACCAGGTGTTACAAAGTCAAAGCAATGGGTTAAACTAAAAGGTAATTTAGAACTTTTAGATACACCAGGAATATTGTGGCCTAAGTTTGAAGACCAAGAAGTTGCCCTAAAACTAGCTTTTACTGGTGCAATTAAAGATGAGATATTAGATGTTGAAACATTGGCTTTAAGATTCTTGGAAAAAACTATGTTTGAATACAAAGAAAATATATTAACTAGATATAAAATAGATGTAGATAGAGAGTTTGAAACAGCCTTAGAACTTATGGAAGAAATAGGTGTTAAAAGAGGTTGTAAAATAAGAGGTAATGATTTTGATTACACAAGAATTGCAAATATAGTATTAAATGAATTTAGAGGTGGACTTCTAGGTAAAATAAGTTTAGAATGGCCATCAGATATTAAAGATGATGAAGAAACAAATGAAGAATTAGAACAAGAAGAGAATTAAGCTATATAAAAATTAAAAATATTATATGATATAATAAAAGTCAAAGCTTTGCTTTGGCTTTTAATTTTTTATGGAGAGGAATAATTTTATGTTTGAACAAATGAAGGTAAAAGATGTAAAAGATTTTATAACTACAATAGATCATAGTGAATATATGAAATATATAGAAATATTAAAAGAAGATAATAGAAAATCAGTTAAGGATATAGCTACAAAATTAGCTAAAGAATTAGATAAAATAAGAATTGAAGATGAAAGACTTGAAATGATGTTAGAATTCGAAAGAGAATTATATGAAAATGGGTATGAATTAATTGGAGGAATAGATGAAGCTGGAAGAGGGCCGCTTGCAGGACCTGTGGTTTCTAGTGTTGTTATACTAAAAAAAGATGATAAGATTAGATTTGTAAATGATTCAAAAAAGTTAAGTGAAAAAAGAAGAGAAGAGCTTTACGATATAATTATGGATAGGGCTATATCTGTTGGAATTGGAATTGTAGACAATAAAAGAATTGATGAGATTAATATATTAAACGCTACATATGAATCAATGTTAAACGCACTAGATTCGATGAGTAAAAAGCCAGATGCACTTTTATTAGATGCGGTTAGATTACCAAAAACTAAATTGTTTCAAAAATCAATATTCCAAGGTGATGCAAAATCACTATCTATAGCAGCGGCTAGTATAATTGCTAAGGTAACAAGAGATAGGATAATGAAAGAATATCATGAAAAATATGAAGAATATAATTTTTTATCACATAAGGGCTATGGAACTAAATATCATTATGATGCGATTAAAGAACACGGAATTACAGACATCCACAGACTTAGTTTTCTAAAAAATTTATAAAAAATTTAAGTTTTTATAATTTTATATCGAAATTATAAAGAGAGATATTATTATAAAGGTAGTGGTGATAACATGAGAGTAATTGGTCAGTCGGAGAATATAATAAAATATGTAAGAAAAAAGAATGCCACGAATGAATTTATAAGAAATAAAATGGAGTTAAAGGGGAAAATCCTTAATGTTTCAAAGAATAATATAGTTATAAGATTACCTGATGGTAGTGAAGTTAGTGCTACTAGTAATATTCCGTTAGAAAATTTTCAAGGATTAGATCTTACTTTTTTACTTATAAATACATCTGAAGGGTTGATTTTAAGACCTAAAATAGAAGGCTTAGCTTCACAACTTGAAACGAATTATAAATTAGAAAGTCTTCTTGGAAAAATAGGAGTTTTAGATAATAAAGAAAATAGAGAGATACTTCTTGATATGATTAGACAAAATATACCTATAACTTCAGAAAAGTTTATAAAGGTAAGAGAAGAAATTACAGCATTTAATGCTATAAAGAGTCTATCAGAAATGGATCTTTCGGGTATTACATCTGATTTAGAGAGTATTGAAGATATGGAATTAAAAAATATAATAAAGAATTTCTTTGGAAAAAATCAAGGAAAGAATTTAGAATCTATTTTAAGTGAAATCAAAAATTTTAAATTGGATAAAAGTGATATTATATTTTTAGTTAAAAATAATGTAAAAATAAATTTTGAAAATCTAAAAGCATTTAATGATTTATTGTATAAGGAAGATAATTTACTTACTATGTCTGAAAAATCAAATGAAACAATTCTTTCAAGTAAAATGAAATTTGATGTATTAAGCAGTAATTATGAAATTAATAATTTAAAATCTCATTTAGATATAAATGTTGATGTGAAAGAGCTTTTAAATGTTAATGGTGAAATAGATAATGAAAAATTAAATACTTTAAAAGCAAAATTAACTGCATTTGACTCACAAGCTTTAGATAACAAAATTATCAAGTTTTTTGAAGGTGAAAATATAGAACAAAAAGTTTCTGAAATTTTAAATAAGGAAGATAATGCCTTAGATAGTATACAAAAAACGATAAAAAATCTTGTTAAGAACGTGTTTATAGATAAGAATTGGGATATAAATGAATTTAGAGAAAATTTATTAGAATTAAAAAAATCAATTCAGGAAATATTAAATGATAATATAGATTCAAAGGACATAAAAAATTTATCATCTAAATTAGAAATATTATCTCAGGTTAATAAAGATTATATGTATTTTCAAATTCCTTTTGTAAATCAAACATATAAGAATTTAGCTGAGATAATGATAAGAGAAAAGGTTGAAGAAAGAACTAGATTTGGTACAAAAAGAAGCATAAATATAATGGTTTCGATAGATACAAAGAATTTGGATAGAGTGGATTCTTTGATAAGTTATTATAAGAATTCATTATCTGTAGCTTTTAAATTTAAAAATCAAAAAATAAAAAGAATTTTTGAGAGTAAAGATTCTATTATAAAATCTTTTTTAAACAATTTAAATTTTGAATCTGTAAATACTTATTATTCAGTAGATGAAAATTTAGATGAAAGTTTATTAAAAAGAATTAGATATGAAGATGAAAATTCTAATTATTCTACTTTTGATGTTTGGGTGTGATTTTATGAAAATAAATAAAGAGAATAAAAGTAAAAAGAAAATTGCTTCTGCCTTGAAATATGATATAGAAAATGATAATGCACCAGTTGTACTTGCTAAAGGGCATGACCATATGGCAACACGAATAATAGATAAAGCAAAAGAACATGAAATTCCTGTTTATGAAGATGAAAAATTAGCAAAACAACTGGATAGATTGGAGCTAAATCAAGAAATACCAAGGGAATTATACGAAGCAGTTGCACAGATTTTATTATTTATATCTAATATAGATGTGGATAATTATTAGATGAACAACAAACAAAAAGGAGATTATGGGGAAGAAGTTATTGCTAATTTTTTAAAGAAAAGAAATTTAGAAATTATATATAGAAATTATAGAACTAAATTTTGTGAAATAGATATAATATGTAAAAAAGAAAATCGATTATATTTTATAGAAGTAAAGGCAAGAACTAATTTAAATTATGGATACCCAAGTGAGGCTGTAGATAAGAAAAAACAAGATAAAATAAGAAAAGGTGCTATGGTTTATATAAAACAATATGATATGAATGATTATGATATATCGTTTTATATTGCTGAAGTATATATAAAAGATAAAAAAATAAATTTTATAAAAGATGCTTTTTGATTTGTTTAACATTATAAATTTTGGTAATACATTCTAATGTATAGGAGGTTTATGATGTTTAAGATAATAAAAAGTAGTTTTTTAAGAGGAATAGATGGTGTTCTTACAGATGTTGAAATAGATATATCTAAAGGAATACCATCTTTTAATTTGGTTGGACTTGCTGATACTGCTATAAAAGAATCAAAAGAAAGAGTAAAATCAGCAATTAATAATAGTGGCTTTAATTTTCCAAACAAAAGGATTGTAATTAATCTATCTCCTGCAAGTATAAAAAAAGAAGGAGTTTATTTTGATTTAGCAATAGCTCTTGGAATAAGTTTATATAAAAATGAAATTGATTATGATTTTTCTAAATCAGTATTTGTTGGAGAATTATCTTTAAATGGAGGGATAAAAAGAGTAAATGGAATAATATCAATAATATCAAATGCCAAGAATTTAAATATGAAAAGAGTTTTTATACCTTACGAAAATTCATTGGAAGCCTCGTTTATAAAAGGTATAGATATTTATCCAATAAAAAATTTCAAAGAACTTATTGATTTTATAAAAAAAGATAAAAAAATAAATAAATTAAAAACTAAAGCTATTAAATTAGATGAAAATTTTGATTTGGATTTTAAAGATATAATAGGAAATGAATTTGCAAAAAGAGCTTTTGAAATAGCTGCTTGTGGAGGACATAATATATTTATGATTGGACCTCCTGGTTCAGGAAAGACTATGCTTGCTAAAAGAATAAATACTATAATACCAAATTTAAATGAAGAAGAAATATTACAAATAACAAAGATATACTCAGCAAACGGTTATTTAAAAGACGATGAAGGTATTATAAAAAATAGACCATTTAGAATGCCTCATTATAATTCAACAGTTACATCACTAATAGGTGGAGGTAAAGAAATAAAACCTGGAGAGATTGTATTATCCCATAAAGGTGTGTTGTTTTTAGATGAAATATTAGAATTTAATAAGAGGGTGTTAGATTCTCTTAGAAACCCTATTGAAGATAAATATATAAATATATCTAGGGTTAAGGAAAAAATAACCTATCCTTGTGATTTTTTATTAATTGCTTCAGCAAACCCGTGTAAATGTGGAAATTATATGACGGATATAGACTGTATATGTACAAAATCGCAAATTGATAAATATTTAAATAAAATTTCAGGACCTATGTTAGATAGATTTGATATGTTTATAGAGATTAATCCAATAGATTTTGAAAAAATAGAAAAAGGAATTGGTATAAAATCATCCACACAGATAAAACAAAATGTGTTAAAAGGAAGGGCGTATCAAAAGAAAAGGTATAAAAATAATAAATTAAATACAGTTATGAACCAAAAGGATATTAATTTATATTGTAAATTAGATAAAGAATCATTGGATTTTTTAAAACTTATATATGATAAATACAATCTTTCAACAAGAACTTATTTTAAAATATTAAAAACAGCAAGAACAATAGCTGATATAGAAGAGGAAGAAAATATAAGATTGAATCATATAAGTGAAGCCTTTTCCTATAGAAAAGCATATTTTAAATTTTGGAGAAATACTATTATGTAAAGGATATATATAA
Organism: Peptostreptococcaceae bacterium AGR-M142; assembly: GCA_045345765.1. Classification (GTDB taxonomy): domain Bacteria; phylum Bacillota; class Clostridia; order Peptostreptococcales; family Peptostreptococcaceae; genus JAOARY01. Next base: position 239,902 of record CP148265.1, on the reverse strand, counting down.
TACTGAATAAAAATATAAAATTTAATATTTTCAGAAAAATCACTATTTGAAATGAATAAAAAGAATAGTGATTTTTTTATTCTTAAAAAAATAATCAAATTAACATATTTAATTTAAAATCAGTAATTGCAATGTAAATATAAGATTTCATTATTGTTGCACATAAAGTATATTGTATACATTATGTGCATGCGTAGACATTCGTTAATTTTTTATATATAATCAAAAAGTCATAAAAATGAACAAAAAATCATTTTCATAAAGAAAAATGATGCAAATTATACTTTTAAGGCAAAAATAATAAATTAAAGATAATTTTTTTTATAAAAATAATCATAAAAATGAATATTCAGTTTTATGAATTAAAAGGATGTGAAGTTTTGAGTAAATATAGTATATTTGATGTAATTGGGCCGATAATGGTTGGACCTTCAAGTTCTCATACGGCTGGAGCGGCTAGAATGGCTAAGGTTACTAGAATTTTATGTGATGAAGAAATTAAATCGGTAAAGTTTTACTTACATGGTTCCTTTGCACAAACATATAAAGGACATGGAACGGATAGAGCATTAATAGCTGGAATATTAGGTTTTGAACCTGATGATGAAAGATTAAGAGATGCGTTTACATATGCAAAAGAAAGTAATTTAGATTATGAGTTTATAGAAACTTCTTTAGGAGATGTACATCCAAATACAGTTAAATTCGAAGTTTTAACTGTATCAGGAAATCAAAAAGAAGTTATAGGATCATCAATTGGTGGAGGTAATATAGAGATACTAAGTATTGATGGTAATGAAATAGAACTTTCTTTAGATAAGACAAATATAATAACAAGTCATAAGGATGTTCCTGGAGTTATATTTGAAATTACTAAACTTATATCTAGTGAAAATATAAATATTGCTAATATGAAGGTTGTTCAAAAAGAAAAAGGACAAAAGGCAAATATGTTTATAGAAATAGAAGCTAGTTTAACTGCTGATTTTGTAGAAAAATTAAAACAAATAGATGCGATAGAAAATATTATGGTTGTAAATCCTATGTAAGGAGAGGTTAATATGGTTGCAAATAACGGTCAAGAATTAAAAGATATATGTTTAAACGAAGGTATTTCAATTTGGGAATATACTTTAAAAGCAGAAGCAAAAAAGTCAAAAATTAGTGAAGAAGAAGTATTTAATAGAATGAAAGAAGTTTTAGAAGTTATGAAAGCTTCAGCACAAAAAGGATTAGATGAAGAAGTTATATCAGTTAGTTCTTTAATTGGTGGAGATGCGTATAAGGTAAATGAATATTCTAAAAAAGAAAGTTTAACTGGTTCTTTTATGAATAAAGCTATGGCAAGAGCATTATCTTCATCTGAAGTTAATGCAGCTATGGGTAAGATTGTAGCTGCTCCAACAGCTGGTTCTTGTGGGATTATGCCTGCTGTTATAATTTCTGCTGCTGAAAAGTTAAATAAAAGCGAAGATGATATGGTAAGAGCGCTTTTAAGTGCATCTACTATTGGAAATATAATTTCTACAAATGCAACTGTTTCTGGTGCAGAAGGTGGATGTCAAGCAGAATGTGGTTCTGCGGCTGCTATGGCTTGTGCAGCAGTTGTTGAAATGATGGGCGGTAGTGTGGAGCAAGCATTAGATGGTGCGGCTATTGTTATCAAAAATGTATTAGGATTAGTATGTGATCCAGTTGCGGGACTTGTTGAAATTCCTTGTGCAAAGAGAAATATGGCTGGTACAGTTTCAGCACTTACAACAGCTGATTTAGTTATGGCTGGAGTAAAAAGTCACATACCTTTTGATGATACAGTTGAAGCTATGTTTGAAGTTGGAAAAAGTTTACCATGTGCACTTAGAGAAACTGCTTTAGGTGGAGTTGCAATAACTAAGGCTGGAAAATTATTAGAAGAAAAAGTTTTTGGAAAGAAAGAAACTTTATAATTATTTCTAAAAAAACTTAAAAAAATAAATTGAAATGAAATTTAGGAGGCAAAAATGGTTTTAATAAAAGGTGTTTTACTGTTATTATTATGTTTATCTTGTTTTACTGTATTTAGTTTAAAAGCTCCAAAAGGAATGAAGGCTATGGGAGCATTAGCAGATGCTGCTGTTGCAAGTTTCTTAGTTGAAGCGTTCCAAAGTTATGTTGGTGGAGATATATTAAATATTCCTCTATTAAAAGAAGTTGGTTTAGCTTCAGGTGGAATGGGTGGAGCTGCTGCGGCTACTTTAGTTCCATTAGCATTAGGAGTAACTCCTGTATACGCTGTATTAATAGGTTGTGCATGTGCAGGTTTAGGAATATTACCAGGATTTATAGCTGGTTATGTACTTTCGTTTATAATACCTAAGATTGAAAAGCATGTTCCAGATGGTTTAGATCTTATTGTTTGTATAATGTTTGCAGCACCACTTGCAAGACTTATAGGTAATTTAGCTTCTCCAGTTGTTGATGCAACATTACTTAATATTGGTGGAATTATAACTATAGCTGCTGATAAGAGTCCAATACTTATGGGATTCATATTAGGTGGAGTTATAACTGTTGTTGCTACGGCACCACTTAGTTCAATGGCATTAACTGCAATGCTTGGACTTACTGGTTTACCAATGGCAATAGGAGCACTTTCTGTAATGGGTTCTTCATTTATGAACTTTGTATTCTTTGATAGAATGAAGTTTGGAGATAGAAGTACAACAATATCAGTTGCAATAGAGCCATTAACTCAGGCTGATGTTATTTCAGCTAATCCAATTCCAGTTTACTGTACTAACTTTGTTGGAGGAGGACTTGCTGGTATTATAGTTGCATTATTTAATCTTACTAATAATGCTCCAGGAACTGCTACACCTATAGCTGGACTTATGGTTATGTACGGATTTAATGATTTTAAGACAACTACAATAGCTGCTATACTTTGTGCTTTAGCAGGAGCTACAGCTGGTTTTGTAGGATCAATAGTATTTAAGAACTTCAAGATAAAGACTGTTGATGAATTAAAAGCATTAAGTGATTCAAAAAAAGCTGCATAAGAATTTAATATAATATAATTTTTGAAGGTAGTATGAAAATAATTCATTTTCATACTACCTTTATTTTATTTATAGATAAAATTATTGAATATATACAAACATTTTTTATATATAAAATCAAAAATGGTAAACATATGGTATTATTAAAAGGGGTGAAAATATGTCTTATATACGTGTTGATGAAATTGTTAAAAATATAAATATTATAAGTAAAAATGATTTGAGTTGTAAAAATAGTTTTAGGGTGGTATACGAGAATTTAAGAATAAATAAAATATGGTCAGAAAAAAGGATTAATAAGAGGTTAAATTTTAAATCTATGAATGGTGATGTTTCTATTTTATTTGATAAATTTGGTTTAGTTAAATATATAGAAATAGATGGTTGTGAAAAAACAGGAATTACAAAAATTCCACATATAAATAGAGTAGATTTGATGATATACATGAAGAATCATTATGTAATGAAAAATGAAAAGAGTGATTATAAAAGTACACATTTATGTTTTCCTGAAAGTTATTTGGAGTTAATTTTTACAGAATCAAAAGGAAATAAAATGGTAAATAGAAATTTTAAGGGAAAATTATATACATTTAAATCTCCAGAAGGTGATGTAGAAATTAGCTTTGATTCTAAAGGTTATATTGAAAGTATACTAATTTAATTAAAATTAATAAACTTAATATTATTAAGTTTAGAATAGTTATTTTTAGAAGAAAGGATATAAAAAATGTCGGAATTAGGGAAAAAAGAGATACTTAATTTAGAAAATAAAATTATAAGAAATTTTGATTTAAAAAATATAAAAAAATTAAATTTAAAAAACTATAAAAGATTGTTAAAGGGTTATATAAAAGAAATCTATATAGAAGGAAAAAAAGTTAATGGCAATATTTTATCTTAAAAGGAGTGGAAATATGTCTTATATAAGTGTTGATGAAATATTTGAGAATATTGATTTGATAAGCAGAAATTCTAATAATGATTTGAGTTATAAGAATTGTTTTATGATAACATATAAACCATCAGAATATGATGTAATTATAGATGAAGAATTAGTAAATAAAAGATTGAATTTCAAATCAATAAATGGAGATGTTTCTATATTATTTGATCAATTTGGAGAAGTTAAGAATATAGAAATAGATGGTTCTAAAGAATTTGGTATCAAAAGAATTCCACAGATAGAAAGGGAAGATTTGATGGCATATATGAATAAGCATTATGAAATGGATAAAGGAGATACATATAGAAGTACATATAGATGTTTTCCTGAAAATTTATTTTGTTTGATTTTTACAGAGTCAAAAGAAGAAGATAAAATAGTTGATGAAATGCCAAATGAAAAAGTATATTACTTTTCATCACCTCACTATGATGTTGTAGTTGGTATTGATAAAAAAGGATATATTAATTCCATTGAATTCTAATAAAATTAATAAAAAATATTATAGCCAAAAAAAGAATAATTTGATATTATATTAAAAGGTTTTTGATATTTTTAGAATAAAAAACAATTAAATACGAAGGAAGTGATTTTTTGAAATTACAAAAAGCATTATTTATTATTTTATCTTTATTAATTTTTATACCTTTTAGTACATATGCTAACGAGATGGAAGAAATGGAAAAAGAATTAGAACAATTACCAACGTCTATGCAAAAAAGTATAGGTTTTGGTGATATTTATTTAGATGAACTAAGAGGAGATGTTGAAGAATCTGAGGAAGTACCGACTATTTTGGATGTTAAGAAGTTTAGAATGTATAACTATGGGTTCTTATCGAGTCTTTTAAAATCAAAGAATGATTTTATAGAGGATGGTTCTATTGAAGAGCTTGAAACAAAAGAATATGTAAAAGAAAATCCAAGTTTTGATTCACCAATAGATTTTAAGGTAATAAGACATTTTAAAAATATAGAAGAAATTCATTTGATGAGTAGCTATGAAGATTTTATAATGCCAGATTTAACTGAGTTTAAGAATCTTAAAGAAGTAACTTTTAATGCTATGAATTTTAAAAATTTTGATTTTCTAAAAAATTGTAAGACGATTAAATCAGTTAGATTATATGAATTTAATACAAATATAAATGATTTAGATGTATTTTCTAATATGAATTTAGAATGTTTTATGTTAACAGATAGCAATATGAAAATTAAAGATTTAAGTTTTTTAAAAAATTCTAAAAATCTAAAAAAATTAAATTTAAAGAATGTACAAATAGAAGATGTAAATTTGATATATGAATTAAATAATTTGCAGGAACTTAAATTAGAGAATGTTATTATAAAAGATTTTGAGTTAAAAAATCTAAAAAAGTTATATTTAAAAGATTGTAAAATAGAAAATCTAAAAAATTTAAAAGATTTAAAAAATCTTGAAATTTTAAGTTTTGAGAATGTAGATATAGAGAATGTAGATTTTTTAGAAAATATGAATAATTTAAATGGATTAGCACTTACTAATATGAAAATAAAGAACTTACCAAATTTAAGTAATACAGCTTTGGATACTATTTATTTAGAAGATTGTCAATTTGAAAATTTAGATAGTCTAAAAAATTGTAAAGCTTTAAAATATGTAGATATAAAAAATATACATACTTTAGATGAATTATCTTTTGTAGATAATACTAATTTGTATCAACTTGATTTGGATGATTTATCTATAAATAGTTTAAAAGTAAATGAAAACATAGATGGAATAACACTTTTTAATTTAAATAATATATCATCTTTAGACGGATTAAAAAATGGAATAAATCTTTCAGATATAGAAATATCAAATCTAAATAATTTAAAAGATTTGGAGTTTCTAAAGAGTTTAGAGATTTTGGATTCATTAAAGATAAGAAACTTAAATAATACAGATATCTCAGTATTAAATGATAATTTATATATAAATGAAAGCTTAACTAGTTTAGAATTAGAAAATATCAAGTCTAATAAAAATATTGATTTATCAAAAATGGTTAATTTGGAATATATAATATTTACAAATTTGATGGATTTAAATACTATAGTATTAAATGATTATTCTCATAGTTTACACTTTAATGATTTGAATGATTTAAAAAATATAAAAGTTGAAAATATAGAAAAGAAATTATCAGATGATGAAAGTTTTTTGAATGATAGTGTTGGTTATCATTTTGATAATGTTAATTTAGAAAATTTATCTTTCTTAAACTCATATAATTCTGAGATTGCTTTAGATTTTTCTAATATGAAAGATATTGATTTTTCAGATTTGGATTCTAAATTTGAATGTGATTATTTAACTATAGAAAATACTAATGTAAAGAATTTAGATGTAATTAATAATTTTAATGACCTTTATTCTTTAACTTTAGATAATATGGATTTGGAAAGATTAAATTTAGATAATAGATATATGAGTTTGAATAGTTTAGATATATTAAATATGAAGAATTTAAAAGAATTGAATATGAATATTTACGGTGTTGATGAATTAAAAATAGTTAATTGTAAAGAACTTGAATCTATAAACAATAAAATAAATTCAAAACCAGCTGTTGAATTAATTCATATAAAAAATATAAAATTAAGTGATTTGTCATTTTTAGAAAATATAAAATCTCCTCAAATGCTTAGAATAAAGAATGATAAAATAACTAATTATGACAAACTAAATGAATTAGATACAATATCTTATATAGAAATATATAATGACAATATAGATAAAACTATAATAGATAAATTATTAAATATACCATCATTGCAAGATATAATAATAAATGCAGAGTCTTATAAGGGAGATAGAGCTTTATTTTTATAAAAATAGAAAAAACTTTTGCTAAAATGATTTTAATTTGCTACAATAACTTTAGTAAGTGAATATTATTTTATATAGGTCTTTTAGAAGATAAAGGGAATTGGGTGAGAATCCCAAACAGCCCCCGCTACTGTAAGATTGACGAAAATCCTATTGCCACTGTTTTAAACGGGAAGGTTTGGATTAGTAGGAAGAAATCAAGTCAGGATACCTGCCTATTTAAATATGCTATAAATTTCGGAGGGAGATTTTAAAGCTTTTTTATATTAATTTAAAGTATATTCTTTAGATATTTATTTAATTAAGCGATAAAAGGACTCTTTAGAGTCCTTTTTTATTGTAATAAATACTCTCCTTTATAAAGCGTTTTCTCGTTTTTTCACTAATAAAATTATAAGAGGTTTTTATGAATTATAAAAAAGATTTATTTTTAAATCATATATTAAAAGAAAGAAAAATTAAATTATTTTTGATGTTTTTTACTCTGCTATTAATAATATTATTTTTTTTATTTGCTTCAATGGGTAAAGTTAAGATTAGCTTAGTGGATATTAGGACTATAATTTTATATAAATTAAACTTAATAGAAAGACTTGATGATAGTTTATTATCAAAAGAAGTAATAATGTTTAATATAAGATTTCCTAGAATAATAATAAGTATATTTGTAGGAATGGGGCTTTGTGTAAGTGGAGTTATATTTCAGTCCATATTATCAAATCCATTGGCAGACTCATATACAATAGGAGTTTCTACTGGATGTGCATTTGGTGCAGTATTGTCATTATTTATTAATATGGTGTTTGAAATTAATATACATATAATGTTTTTATCTATAGTATTTGGACTTATTACCCTGGTAATAGTATGTGCCATAGCTAATAAAAAAGGAGATTTTTCTTCTTCTAATTTAGTTATTGCAGGAATAATTGTAAGTTCTATATTATCTTCTGCAATTAGCTTTATAAAGAATATAGCAGGAGAAGAGGTTTCGGTTATAGTTTATTGGCTTATGGGGAGTTTTAGTGCTAAGTCATGGTCTTATGTGTATTTATGTGTACCAGTAGTATCGATTGGAATAATAATTACTATGTTTTTTTCTAATGAATTAAATATAATTTCGTTAGGTGAGGAAGATAGTTTGTCTTTAGGAGTTTGTCCTAAAAATACAAGAAAAAAGTTTTTGATAATTGGATCTGTAATAACAGCAGCATGTGTTTCAGTAAGTGGAATAATTGGTTTTATTGGTCTTGTTGTACCTCATATGATTAGATTTAGCATTACTTCTAATAATAAATATGTAATTCCGCTTAGTGCAATAATGGGTGGTATATTACTTTTATGTGCAGATACATTTACAAGAGTGTTGTTTGCTAGTGAAATACCTGTTGGAGTTATAACAACTCTACTTGGAGGTCCATTTTTTATCTATATTTTTATGAGAAAGTAATTGGTGGTATTATGTTAAGACTTAATGATATTTCGTTTTCTTATGATGGAAATGAATTTATAAATAATTTGAATATAGATATAAATCATAAGAAATTCATATCTATAATTGGACCAAATGGTTCAGGAAAATCAACTTTGATAAAGATATTAACAAATAATATTAAGGATTATAAAGGCGATATATTTTATTTTAAAAAAAATATAAAAAAATATACAGTCAAAGAATTTTCAAAGATAACATCATATATAGGGCAAAAGAATAATATAAAATTTCCGTATACTGCTTTAGAACTTGTGCTTATGGGAAGAACTCCACATAAAACATTATTTGAATCTTATTCAAAAGAGGATTTTGAGATTTGTAAAAAATATATGCAAATGACTGATTGTTATGAATTTTGCGATAGATTGATAACTAATCTTAGTGGTGGAGAATATCAAAGGGTTTTATTTGCAAGAAGTTTGGTTCAAAGAACTAAGATTTTATTTTTAGATGAATCTTTTTCTGCCATGGATATATCGTATAAGATAAAATGTTTTAAATTACTTAAAAAACTTATAAAAGAAGAAGATCTTAGTGTCATTTCTATTATGCATGATATTAATTTTGCTTATAAATATAGTGATGAAATTTTATTAATGAAAGATGGGCAAATTTATAAATTTGGAGATACTAAAAATATTATGAATGAAGAAAATATAAATTATGTTTTTAATACTAATTTAAATTTTTATGAAGATAAAGGCTTTTTTCTAAATTGATAAAAATTTTATATTTTTATATAAATTAAATACATAAAAGGAGAGGATTTTAATGAAGAAATTATCTTTACTTATCGCATTTTTAATGCTGTTTACAAGCGTTTCTTTTGCAAATGAAAAGGAGGAAGTAAAACCAATGGTTTTAGAAGGAAAAAAAGCAGTTTTACTTGTTAGTTTTGGAACTACACATAAGGATACTACAAAGGTAACAATTGATGCAATGATGGATATTTTAAAGAATGAATTTGAAGGGTTTGAAGTTAGAAAGGCTTATACTTCAAGAATGATAATGAAGATATTAAAAAACAGAGATAATATAGTTGTATTAAATCCTAGTGAGGCTTTAACTAAGTTAAAAGAAGATGGATTTAAGCATGTTGTTGTTCAGCCTACACATATAATAAATGGTTTGGAAGCAGAATATTTAGAAGAAGAAATATCTGCGTTTAAAGATGATTTTGAAACTTTAAAATTAGGTTCATCTTTACTTACAATGCCAAATGACTATAAGGAAACAGCAAAAGCTATAAATAGTCAAATAAATAAAGAATTAAAAGAAGATGAAGCAGTTGTACTTATGGGTCATGGAACTCATCACCCAGGAAATTCAGCTTATGCTATGATGAATTATATATTTTCTGATATGGGAATGAAAAATGTTTATTTAGGAACTGTTGAAGGTTATCCTGAACTTGATGATATTGTAAAAAAATTAAAAGAAGATGGTAAAAAGAAAGTAACATTAATGCCATTTATGTTAGTTGCAGGAGATCATGCGAAAAATGATATGGCTTCAGATGAAGAGGATTCTTGGAAGTCTATGTTAGAAAAAGAAGGTTTTGAAGTTGAAATATATTTACATGGTCTTGGTGAAAATGAAATGATTCAAAAAATATTTGTTTCTCATGCTAAAGAAGCTTTAGTAAATGAAGAAGAAGATGTTGCTAAGATGAAAGCTGATATAGCAAGCTCAAAAGAAGAAGAAAGTAAATAATTAATTAAATATTATATTAAATAATAAGGATGGTTTTTACTGTCCTTATTTGAATTTTAAAAGGAGTTATAAATATGAAAAAATTACTTATAATATTAGTTTTATTAAATAGTTTTGTATTATTTGGTTGTCAGCAAAAAAAAGAAATGAATATAGAAGAAATAACAATAATAGATGATATGGAAGAAGAAATTATTATTAAAGAAGAGCCAAAAAGAATAATCTCTTTGTATTCAGCGCATACTCAAAATTTATATGATTTAGGACTTAAGGATAATATAGTTGGGATATCTACAAATGATGAATTCCCAAAGGATATATTAGATAAAGAAAAATTTAGTTATAAATCAGATCCAGAAGATATAATTGCAAAAAATCCAGATTTGGTTTTGATAAGACCTTTTATAAATAGAACAAAACCAGAATTTGTTAAAATATTAAAGGATGCGAATATAAATGTTGTATCACTTTACCCAAATGATTTTAATGAATTTGATTCATATATAGAGAAATTAGGTAAAATAACTTTTAAAGAGGAAAAATCAAAAGAACTATTAGAAAATTTTCATAAAAAATTAGATGAATTCAAAGAATTTAGTAATAATATATCACAAGATGATAAAAAATCAATATATTTTGAAGCTTCTAAAAAGAATTATAAGACTGTAACTAAAGATTCTATGGCTTCTAAGGCAATTGAATTAGCAGGAGGAGTAAATATAGCTTCAGATGCAAAGCCTGTTAAGCAAGGAAGTACAATTGCTATTATTGATGTTGAACAGTTAGTTTCTCGTGGAGATAAAATAGATTATTATCTATGTCAAAAAGGAAAAATGAATCCAGCTATAAAAAAAGAAGATGTATTAAATAGAGAAGAGTTTAAAAATATTAAAGCAATAAAAAATAAAGATGTATATATAATAGATGAAGCTATAATTTCAAGACCTACATTTAGATATATAGAAGGTATTGAATATATAAAAGAACTTTTATACAAAGAATAATATTAAGGATGATTTTATGGATTATAAAATAAAAATTAAAAATGTATCAAAATCATATAAAAAAACAAAGGCATTAAGTGAACTTAATTTAGAAATAAAAAATAATAGTTTTTTTGGTCTTTTAGGTCCAAATGGTGCAGGAAAAACAACTTTAATAAAAATACTGACAGGTCTTATAAAACCAGATTTGGGGGAAGTATATATAGATGGAGAACTTATGCACAGAAATAATATGAAGTTAAAATCTATATTAAATGTAGTAAGTCAAAATGCTAATTTGGATAGAGAATTAACTGTTTATGAAAATATGGAGTTTGTATCAAGACTTTATAAAATAGATAAAAATATAAGAGATAAGAGGATAGAAGAACTTTTAACTAAGGTTGATTTGATGGAACATAAGGATAAAAAAGCTAGAGGATTATCTGGTGGAATGAAAAGAAAATTAATGATTGCAAAAGGTCTTATAAATGATCCAAAGGTATTATTTTTAGATGAACCAACTGTTGGAATAGACTTAAATTCGAGAAGAAAGATTTGGGATATATTAAAATCGATGAAAGACAAAACGATAATACTTACTACTCATTATATAGAAGAAGCAGAATATCTTTGTGATAACATAGGTCTTATGGACAAGGGAAAGGTATTTAATGTTGATACTCCAAATAATTTGAGAAATAATTTAGGAGAATATACAGTTGAATATTTTTTAGATAATAAGACTAAATATAAGCATTTTAAAACAATTGAGGAAGCTAAAAATTATAGTTTAAGTTTAAATAATGAATATTCAATAAGAAAAACACATTTAGAAGATGTATTTTATAATTTTACAAATAGGAAGGTTTTTTGATGGAAGTTTTTACAATTTTATGGAGAGAGCTTATATTTTTTAAAAAACGTGCTCTAAAAATAACAACAGCAACAATAATAACACCTATATTATATTTAATAGCTTTTGGTTGGGGGTTAGAAGGAAATATAAAAATAGAAGGATATTCATATATTTCTTTTTTGATTCCAGGTATTATAGCATTAAGTAGTATGAGGACTAGTTTTAATGCTGTATCTATTAGAATAACTGTTTCAAGATTTACTGAAAAAAGTTTTGAGTACTATTTAACTGCACCGATTAATTTGTATTTATTAACATTAGGTCAAATTTTAGCAGGTGCTTTAAGAGGTTTTTACGCAAGTATTTTAATATATATTGTTACTTTAGTATTTAAACAAAATTTAAATGTAAATATATATTTTTGGGTTATAGTATTTTTAAATAGTTTTTTATTTTCAGCTCTTGGGTATTTTGCTGCTATGGTAATAGAGTCCCATTATGAGATGAATAGGTTCACTAGTTTTGTAATAACGCCGATGAGTTTCTTATGTGGTACTTTTTTTTCTTTAGATAAAATGCCGATTGTTATAAAGCATATAATATCTTTTTTGCCACTTAGTTTTACTACTCAGGCTCTTAGAAATATAGCGGTTTTTGATAAAATTTTATTTAAAAATATATTTTTTCTACTACTATATATAGTTGTTTTTTATATGCTTAGTGTAAGAGTTTCTTATAGAGAAGTTTAGATACTAGAGTTTAGAACCTAACTATAATGGCTATAAACCTTTTGTAAATTATTTTATAAAAGGAGATAAAAATATGACAAAGGAAGATGCTTATATTTTTTTATGGTCAATTTCTGGAATAGGAAATAAAACTATATCTAATATAGATAGGTATTTGAATGGAGACATTGAATATTTTAAAGATATAGATGATGAACAATTAAAAAAATTAATAAAAAGTAAGAAGGCTTATGATGAATTAAAAAAGATAAAAAATTCTAAATTATATATGGATGATTTGTATGAAGAATATGATAAAAATAGTATTAAAATAATAACTATATCTAGTGCTTTGTATCCAAAGTATTTAAAAGAAATATATAATAAACCATATGTTCTTACTTATAGAGGAAATGCAAATCTTTTAAATAATTTTTCGATAGCCATTGTTGGTTCCAGAAAAGCAAGTAACTATGGATTTGAATGTGCTAAGAAATTTGCAAAAGAACTTTCGGAAAAAGAAATTACTGTAATAAGTGGTTTAGCACTAGGTATAGATTCAGTAAGTCATAGAAATTCATATAATGAATGTGGAAGGACAATTGCAGTATTAGGTTCAGCACTTGATTATATATATCCGAAGCAAAATAAAATACTTTTTGATGAAATAATTAAAAATGACGGACTTGTAATATCAGAATATCCTTTGTATACACCTCCAGTGAAGGGTAATTTTCCAATGAGAAATAGAATAATAAGTGGTATTTCAAGAGGTGTTTTGGTTGTTGAAGCTTCAAAAAGAAGCGGATCTTTAATAACAGCAGATTTTGCTTTAGAACAAGGTAGAAATGTATATGCTATTCCTTCAAGTATATATTCAAAGATGGGTATAGGGACTAATAACTTGATAAAACAAGGTGCAAAACTGGTTTCGAACATAGATGATATATTGCAAGATTTTGAAATGGAATTTGACATTTTAAAAAAACATGGTATATATAATAATGAAGAAAAAAATAATTTTAATGATTTATCAAAAATAGAAAAACGTTTGGTTGAAATTATTGAAAATAGTGGAGAAATTGATATTGAAATGCTATCCTTAAAATCTAATATTCCAATAAAAGATGTAATTGGGGTATTGAATATTTTAGAGATTAAAGGTATAGTATTGGAATTGAGGAATAAAATATATTCTTTAAATTTATAAAACAAAATGCCATTTAAGATTATGGAGGTGAAAAAATGGCAAAGAATTTAGTTATAGTAGAATCTCCAGCAAAAGCAAAGACTATAGGGAAATTTTTGGGAAAAAATTACAAGGTCGAGGCATCGGTTGGGCATGTTAGAGATTTACCAAAGAGTAAATTGGGTGTGGATATAGAAGATAATTTTGAACCACAATATATTACAATAAGAGGAAAAGGTCCAGTTATAAATGATATAAAAAAAGCAGCTAAAAAAGCTGATAAAATATTTTTGGCGACTGACCCCGATAGAGAAGGTGAAGCTATTTCTTGGCATTTATCTACAATATTAAAATTAGAAGAAGATGGTGCTCATAGAATAGAATTTAATGAAATTACAAAGGATGCCATTAAAAAAGCTATAAAGACTCCTAGACAAATAGATAAAAGTTTAGTAGATGCACAGCAAGCAAGAAGAGTTTTGGATAGACTGGTTGGTTATAGCATAAGTCCATTACTTTGGAGAAAAGTAAGAACTGGTCTTAGTGCAGGTAGAGTTCAATCTGTTGCAACTAAAATAATTTGTGATAGAGAAAAGGAAATAAAAGAATTTGACCCACAAGAATATTGGACAATTGATTTAACAGCAGAAAATAAGGATAAGAAAAAAATAGCCTTTAAATATATAGGAAAAAACAATAAGACTGTAGAAATAAAAGATGAAAAACAAGTAAATGAAATATTAAAAAACATTGATAAGAAGAATTTTGTAATAGAAAAAATAGAAACTAAGGAAAGAAAAAAATCACCAAAAAAACCTTTTACAACGAGTTCATTACAACAAGAGGCTTCAAATAAACTTAGATTCTCAACAAAGAAAACAATGATGGTAGCCCAACAACTTTATGAAGGTATAGATATTGGGAAAGGTGGTTCTGTAGGTTTAATAACATATATAAGAACTGATTCAGTAAGACTTTCTGATGAAGCCTTGAATAAAGGAAGAGAATTTATAGAGGAGAATATAGGTCCAAATTATTATAAGGCTTATGTAGTTAAATCTTCTAAAAAATCGAAAAAAATTCAAGATGCACATGAGGCAATAAGACCATCTTTAATAGATAAAACCCCAGAAGAATTAGAAAAATATTTATCTAAAGATCAGATGAAATTATATAAATTAATATGGGAAAGATTTATATCTTGTATGATGAAAGAAGCTGTTTATGAAAATTTAACTATTACAGCATATTCAAATGATGAATATTTTAGAGCTAGTGGTTCAAAACTTAAATTTGATGGTTATTTAAAAATTTATAGTTTTACTAAAAATGAAGATACTATATTACCCGATGTTAGTGAAAATGAAAATCTAAAAGTTAAAAAGATTGACCCAAAACAACATTTTACGCAACCACCAGCGAGATATACAGAAGCTTCTTTAGTAAAAAAATTAGAGGAATTAGAAATAGGAAGACCAAGTACCTATTCTCCAACAATCTCAACTATAATAGCAAGAGATTATGTAAAAAGAGAAAAAAGCTCTTTACTTCCAACTGAACTTGGAGAAATAATAAACGAAATAATGGAAGAAAATTTTTCACAATTTGTTGATGTTAAATTTACTGCAAATATGGAACATTTACTTGATGAGGTTGAAGAAGGTAGTGTAGAGTGGAAAAACATAGTTGCAAAATTTTATGAACCACTTAAAAAAGACTTAGAAATTGCAGAAGAAAAATTAGAAAAGATTAATATTGAAGAAGAAACAGACGAAATTTGTGAAAATTGTGGCGAAAATATGGTTATAAAATATGGGCGTTATGGAAAGTTTATGGCTTGTAAAAATTATCCTGATTGTAAGACTACAAAACCTATTTTAAATAAAATAGGAGTTTCTTGTCCTCTTTGCGAAGATGGAGATGTAATTGCAAGACGAAGTAAAAAGGGTAGACTTTTTTATGGTTGTTCGGAATTTCCTAAATGTAAATTTATATCATGGGGAAAACCAACAGGCGAAAAATGTCCTGATTGCGATTCGTTTTTAGTCGAAAAAAATCTTAAAAAAGGCAATAAAATAGTTTGTTCAAATAAAGAATGTAAATACGAAAGAGAAGTAGAATAAATTTAACACAAATCATATTGACTAAAATGAGTTTTATATGTTATCATGTCATTTGTGCATTGTATATGGTATAAAATATTTAAAAAATTCAAAAAAAAGCAGAAAACTTTAAAAAAAATATGTTATATTAAAAAGGGAAAAGAAAATAAATTTTTGTTAAGTTATTTGAAAAAATTTGAGTATAATAATCTTTGAGGAGGATACAAATGGCAAGAGAGCTATTAAATAAAACAAGAAAACTAAATAAAATATTACAAAATTCAGGGAATAATCCTGTTTCGTTTTCAGAACTTTGCAAGATTTTAAGTGAAGTTTTAAATTCGAATGTATATATAATAAGTGCAAAGGGTAAGGTTTTAGGTTTAGATTTAACACATGTGGCAGATAGTCCTACAATCGTTGATGAAGAAACTGGTGAAGAAAAATTACCTGAAGAATATAATGATAATATAACAAGAATTAACGAAACTTTAGCTAATATTACTGAAGATAAACTTTTAGAAATCTTTAAATATGATGTTGAAAGTTATAATAAATATGTTACTGTAGTACCTATAATAGGTAGTGGGAAAAGACTTGGAACTTTAATACTTTCAAGATATGAAAATGAATTTACAGATGATGATTTAGTATTAACTGAGTATAGTGCAACAGTTGTTGGTCTTGAAATATTAAGAGCTAAATCAGAAGAATTAGAAGAAGAAATGAGAAAGAAAGCAGTTGTTCAAATGGCAATTGGAACACTTTCATATTCTGAATTAGAAGCAGTTGAACATATATTTAATGAACTTGATGGAAGAGAAGAAGGTCTATTAGTTGCTAGTAAAATAGCTGATAGAGTTGGTATAACAAGATCAGTTATAGTAAATGCTTTAAGAAAGTTTGAAAGTGCTGGTGTTATCGAATCAAGATCATTAGGGATGAAAGGGACTCATATAAGAATATTAAATGAGAAACTTATGTTAGAACTTAAAAAATTAAAAAAGTAATTTAATTATATTTAAATATAGAATTAATAGGCATAAGTGTATATACTTATGCCTATTTTGTATTGGGGGACTTAAAATGAAACCTTTAGCGGATAAATACAGACCATCTAATTTAGAAGAATTTATTGGTCAAAGTCATATTGTAGGAAAAAATAAAATAATCACCAGAATGGTAAAAGCAAACTATTTAAGTAATATGATATTTTTTGGCCCTAGTGGTGTGGGAAAGACAACATTAGCAAATATTTTGGCAAAAACAACTGATAAAAGTTTTTATAAAATAAATGCTAGCAATTCTTCTACGAAAGAGATAAAAGAAATAATAGATAATTTAAATACTTTAAATAACCAAAAGGGAATAATTCTTTATATAGATGAACTTCAAAGTTTTAATAAAAAGCAACAACAAATTATGCTTGAATTTATTGAAAATGGTTCTATTATAATGATTGCTAGTACTACAGAAAACCCATATCATTATATATATAAGGCACTTTTAAGTAGATCTAATATATTTGAATTTAAAAAATTAACTAAAGATGATATAAAAGAAGGAATTTTGAATATAATAAAAAAGATAAACGATGATGAATCTACCTTTGATATAATATTAAAGGATGAAATTATAGATGAAATAGCAATTATTTGTAATGGAGATTTAAGAAGAGCTTTAAATATTTTAGAGCTTTTAATATATTCAAAACCTCAAAATAAAGATGGGCAGATTATATTAGAAAAAAAAATATTAAAAGAATATGATATTTTTAAATATAATGATTTTGATCGAGGTGGAGATTATTATTATGATCTTTTGAGTGCATTTCAAAAATCAATAAGAGGTAGTGATATTGATGCATCGCTTTATTATCTAGCTAGATTAATTCAAGGTGGTGATTTAAATATTATATGCAGAAGACTTTTAGTTATTGCTAGCGAAGATATAGGTCTTGCTTATCCAAATGCTATATCAATAGTAAAGTCATGTGTTGATTCTGCTTTGATGTTAGGTTTTCCTGAAGCTAAAATACCACTTTCCCAAGCTACTATACTTCTAGCTGGTTCGCCTAAATCAAATTCTTCATATAAAGCAATACAAAGAGCATTAGATGATGCAAGTCAAAAATCTATAGTAGATATACCACTTCATTTAAAAGATGCCCACTATAGTGGTGCTAGTAGTTTAAAAAGAGGGGTTAGTTATAAGTATCCACATGATTATAAAGATAATTATATTAAACAACAGTATTTGCCTAATGAAATTTTGGGTAGTAAATATTATGAAGGTTCGAATAATAAATTTGAAAAAAATATGATTGATTATTTAAATAAGATAAAGTAAAACTGTATTTTTATTATAAAATACAGTTTTTTTATTATTGTAAGAAAGTTAAAAAGTCATTGATTTAAGTGAAAAAATCTGTTAAAATGTTAAATAAATTTAAAAAAACAAACGAAATCAAAATAAAACATGAAAAATATACGTTTTATGTAGTTTGAATAAGAAAAATACAAAAAAAATAAAGTTTTTACTACAAAATATAAAATAAATGTAGTGAAAACTAAAAAAAACTGAACTTTAGAGGTGATGAGTGTGGAAAAAAAGATTAAAAAAGTTCTAGTTGCAAACAGAGGAGAAATTGCAATTAGAGTGTTTAGAGCATGTGCAGAATTAGGAATAAGAACCGTATGTATATATTCAAAAGAGGATAAATATTCACTTTTTAGAACAAAAGCGGATGAATCTTATATGATTGGTGAAAATAAAGGACCAATAGAAGCGTATTTAGATATAGATGGAATCATAAGACTTGCAAAGAAGAAAAAGGTTGATGCTATACATCCTGGTTATGGATTTTTGTCTGAAAACCCTGAATTTGCAAGGAAATGTGAAGAAGCTGGAATAATATTTATAGGACCTTCATATAATATAATGGAGAAGATGGGGGATAAAATTAGTTCTAAGAAAGTAGCTAATGAAGTAGATGTTCCTACAATTCCTGGTGTGGAATATGCCATGAAGGATTATGAAGAAGCTAAAAAAGTAGCAAAAGAAGTAGGGTATCCTATAATGCTTAAAGCTTCAAATGGTGGCGGCGGAAGAGGTATGAGAGTTATTTATAAAGAAGAAAATTTAAAAAATGAATTTGAAAGAGCTGTAAGTGAATCCAAAAAAGCTTTTGGTAGTGCATGTATATTTGTTGAAAAGTACTTAGAAAGTCCAAAACATATAGAGGTACAAATATTAGGAGATAACCATGGTAATATAGTTCATCTTTATGAAAGGGATTGTTCTGTACAAAGAAGACATCAAAAGATAATTGAATATGCTCCAGCGTTTTCTTTGGATAAAAAATTAAGAGAAGATATCTGTAATTGTGCAGTTAAATTAGCTAAACATGTTAATTATAATAATGCAGGAACTATGGAATTTTTGGTTGATGCAAAAGGTAATTACTATTTTATAGAGATGAATCCTAGAATACAAGTAGAACACACTATAACTGAAGCAATAACTGGTATAGATATAGTTCAAAGTCAGATTCTCGTGGCGCAAGGTTATAAATTAGAAGATGAAGAAATTGATATAAAACAAGAAAATGTAAAAGTGAATGGTTTTTCAATTCAATGTAGAGTTACAACTGAAGATCCAAATAATAATTTTATGCCTGATAACGGAAAAATAGATGTTTATAGAACTGGTTCTGGTTGTGGAATAAGATTAGATGGAGGAAATGGGTTTACAGGTTCAAATATTACACCATATTATGATAGTTTGCTTGTTAAAAATATTTCTTGGGATAGAACTTTTGATAAAGCAGCTAAAAAAGCATTAAGAGCAATAAAAGAGATAAGAATTAGAGGGGTAAAAACTAATATAGGATTTTTAGTAAATGTTTTAAGTAATGAATTATTTTTAAGTGGAAAAGCACATACTAAATTTGTAGATGAAACTAAGGAATTATTTGAAATTGAGGAAGGTAAAGATAGAGCTACAAAGATATTAAAATTCATAGGAAATGTTGTTGTAAATGAATCTAATCAACAAAAGCCTGATTTTGAAGAGATAATAATACCTGATACAAGAGGTTTAAAAAGACCTTATGGTACAAAAAATTTATTAGATGAAAAGGGTGTAGAAGGTGTATTAGATTTTATTAAAAATGAAAAGAAGCTTCTTATAACAGATACTACAATGAGAGATGCACATCAATCACTTATGGCTACTAGATTTAGAACAAATGATTTTTATAAAATATCAAAAGCTAAAAGTGTAAATATGTCTGATATGTTTTCTTTTGAAATGTGGGGAGGGGCTACTTTTGATGTTGCTTATAGATTCTTAAAAGAATCTCCATGGAGGAGACTAGAAACATTAAGAGCAAAGATACCAAATGTATTATTCCAAATGCTTTTAAGAGCATCTAATGGTGTTGGATATAGCAATTATCCAGATAATGTTATAAAAGAATTTATAAAAGAATCAGCAAATAAAGGTATTGATATATTTAGAATATTTGACAGTTTAAACTGGACAGAAAATATGAAAATGCCTATTGAAGAAGCTTTAAAAACAGGTAAATTAGTTGAAGGTACTATGTGTTATACTGGAGATATTTCAGATAAAACAAAAACAAAATATGATTTAAATTACTATGTTAAGATGGCTAAAGAGTTAGAATCTATGGGTGTTCATATATTAGCAATAAAAGATATGGCAGGGCTTTTAAAACCATTTGCAGCATATGAATTTATAAAGACATTAAAAGAAGAAGTTAAAATGCCAATACATCTTCATACACATGATACGAGTGGAAATGGATTATCAACTTTAATGATGGCATCAAAGGCTGGCGTTGATATTGTTGATACAGCAATTGAATCAATGTCGGGACTTACATCTCAACCATCATTAAACTCGCTTGTAGAAATGCTAAAAGGAGATGAAAGAGATACAAAGATTGATTTAGATAAGATACAAGGAATAAATGATTATTATAGAACATTAAGAACTAGATATTCTAAATTTGAAAGTGATTTAAAAACTTCGTCTGCTGAAATTTATAAATATGAAATACCAGGTGGACAATATTCTAATTTAAAACCACAGGTTGAAAGCTTAGGACTTAAGGATAGATTCAAGGAAGTTAAGGATAAATATAAAGAAGCCAATAACATACTAGGTGATATTGTTAAAGTTACACCATCGTCTAAAGTTGTTGGAGATTTAGCTATATTTATGGTCAAAAATGACTTGAATAAAGAGAATATAGATAAAAAATCAAAAGAATTATCTTTCCCTGATTCAGTTAAAGATTATTTCAAAGGAATGATTGGTCAACCTTTAGGAGGTTTCCCAAAAACATTACAAGAGAATGTATTAAAGGGAGAAACACCTATAACAAAAAGACCAGGTGAATTAATGGAAGATGTTGATTTTGATGAAATTAAAAAAATTCTTGATGAAAAGTACAATTTAAATGCTAATAAGAGAAATATACTTAGCTATTGTTTATATGAAAAAGTATATCAAGATTATTTAGACCATTTCTTAAATGATTATACAGATATATCGAGACTTGAAAGTGATGTATTCTTCTATGGATTAAAAGAAGGAGAAGAATGTGAAGTTGAGATTGAAGATGGTAAAGTATTAAATATTAAATTAGCGGATATTTATGATACAGATGATGAAGGTTATAAGACTTTAGTATTTGAACTTAATGGAATAAGAAGAGAAATAAAAATAGAAGATAAGAATTCAAAGAGTACAAAAGACCACATATTAAAGGCAGATTTAAAAGACAAGATGCAAGTTGGAGCTAGTATACCAGGAAAGATAGTTAAAGTACTAGTTAAACAAGGTGAAGAAGTAAAAGAAAATCAACCTTTAGTTATAGTAGAAGCAATGAAAATGGAAACTACAATTGTATCAAGGACTAATGGTATGATAGATGAGGTTCATGTTAAGGAAAATGACATGGTTTCAGATAATCAATTATTAATAGCTTTAAAATAATCGTATAAATAAATATAAAACTTCTTTTCTGATGTAAATGAAAATTTATATTAGAAGAGAAGTTTTTTTATTAAAAAATGATTTCATTGTTGTTTAATTATATCTAATTAAAAATTTATCAAACAGCTATTTTTTTGCAAAAAAAAATGTTAGAATAAAACGGTATTTCTAATCTTGACAAAAACACTTGGGTATAATATACTAAGTTTAGAAAATTTAATCCCTATCAACTTACTAGGGATTAAATTATAAAAAAAGAGGTGATGTTTTGAAGCTTTCCACTAAAGGTAGATATGGCCTTAAAGCTATGTTTGAATTAGCCCTAAATGAAGGGAAAGGTCCTATACCTCTTAAGAAAATAGGGCTTAGACAAAATATTTCAGATCAATATTTAGAACAGCTTTTTTTGAATTTAAGAAAAGCAAATTTAGTTAAGAGTGTAAGAGGAGCTCATGGCGGATATCTTTTATCAAAGGCTGCCAAAGATATAACTGTAGGAGATATTCTAAGAGTATTAGAAGGTCCGATTGCACCATCTGAATGCGTTTTATATTCCGATTTGGATTGTGATTTAATGAATACTTGTGTGACAAAGGTCATATGGGAGAAGATAAAGAAAAGTATAGAAGATGTTATAGATTCAATATCTTTAGATGATATGGTTAAAGATTATGAAAATAAGATGTCTGATAAAACAATCAAACTAATATTAAAAGGAGATGAAGAAGATGCAAATTAATGATGGTATATATATGGATTATGCTGCAACAACTCCAATGAAAAAAGAAGTATTAGAAGCTATGATGCCATTTTTAGAAGGTGGGTTTGGAAATCCTTCTAGCTTCCATAGTTTTGGTAGAGACACTAAAAAAGTTATAGATGAATCAAGAGAAATAATAGCAAGTGCTATAAATGCATCACAAAAAGAAATTTATTTTACTGGTGGCGGTTCAGAAGCTGATAACTGGGCGATAAAAGGTGTTGCATTTTCAAATAGAAAAAAAGGTAATCATATAATAACTTCTAAAATAGAACATCATGCTGTACTTCACACTTGTGAGTATTTAGAAAAATTCCATGGTTTTGAAGTTACTTATTTAGATGTTGATGAAGATGGAATGATTAGCTTAGATGAGTTAAAAAAAGCTATAAAGAAAGAAACAATACTTATAAGTATAATGTTTGCTAATAATGAAATTGGTACAATTGAACCAATTGAAGAAATAGGTAAGATTGCAAAAGAAAAGGATATATTATTTCACACTGACGCTGTTCAAGCATTAGGACATTTAGAAATAGATGTTAAAAAAATGAATATAGATTTAATGAGTATAACAGCTCATAAGCTTTATGGTCCTAAAGGAATTGGAGCTTTATATATAAGACAAGGAATTAAACTTCATAATTTAATTCATGGTGGAGCTCAAGAAAAAAGACGAAGAGCAGGAACAGAAAATATAGTTGGTATAGTTGGTTTTGCAAAAGCTTGTGAATTAGCAATGAAAGATTTATCTGAAAGTAAGGAAAGACTTACAAGATTAAGAAATAAGCTAATGAATGGAATACTTGAGAATATACCATATTCAAAACTTAATGGTCATAAAACAAAAAGACTTCCAAACAATGTTAATATATCGTTTGAATTTATAGAAGGTGAAGGAATACTTTTATTATTAGACCATATAAAAGTTGCAGCTTCTAGTGGTTCAGCATGTACATCAGGATCTTTAGATCCATCACATGTACTTATGGCAATTGGTTTACCACATGAAAAAGCGCATGGTTCATTAAGACTTACAATTGGAGATATGACAAAAGAAGAAGATATAGATTTTGTTATAGAAAAATTACCACCAATAATAGAGAAATTAAGAAGTATGTCACCATTATACGAGAATGTTAAATAGGGAGGAATTATAATGCAATACAGTGATAAGGTTATGGAACATTTCATGAATCCAAGAAATGTTGGAGAAATAGATAATCCTAGCGGAGTTGGAGAAGTAGGTAACGCTAAATGTGGAGATATAATGAAAATTTATCTTGATATAGATGAGAACCAAATAATAAAGGATGTAAAATTTAAAACATTTGGTTGTGGTTCAGCAATAGCAAGTTCGAGTATGGCAACAGAACTTATAAAAGGAAAGAGTATTAAAGAAGCTTTAGAACTTACAAATAAAGCTGTTGCAGAAGCATTAGATGGATTACCTCCAGTTAAGATGCATTGTTCAGTTTTAGCAGAACAAGCTATAAAATCAGCTCTTTTAGATTATGCAACTAAAAATAATTTAGAAATAGAAGAATTAAAAGGTCTAGAAATAGATGATGATCATCACCATGATGAAATATCATGTCACGAAGAATAGGTTTTAATAAGCATAGAATTTTATAACAAGAAAATATATGTTTATTAGTTAGAAAATAAATTTTAAAAGGGGCATCTTAGCATATTTTATATATGTTAAAGATTGCCTTTTTTATTTTCAAAATAAAAAAATAATAATTATTAAAAATAAAATTAATAATTTATATGTTTTTTATTTTATGTTAGAATAAAGTTTAGAGTTTTTATTAAAAAATTCTGTATTAAGATGTGCTTGATTAAATTCAAGAAAGTGCCTTTAACGCTTTTGCACGAAAAAAGAAAGGTGATTATATGAAAAAGAAAAAAGTAATGATAGGTATGAGTGGTGGCGTGGATTCATCCGTTGCAGCATATTTATTAAAAAAACAAGGTTATGATGTTATAGGAGTTTTTATGAAGCTTTGGGAAGGTGATGAAGACAAAGAAGTAGAAAAAGCTTGTTGTTCTTTATCAGCAGCAGAAGATGCTAGACTAGTTGCAAATAAGATTGGAATACCATTTTATGTGCTAAATTTCAAAAAGAGCTTTAAAAACAAGGTTGTTGATTATTTTGTAGAGGAATATTTACAAGGAAAAACACCAAATCCATGTATAGCTTGTAATAAATATATAAAATTTGATGAACTTTTAAAAAAGGCATTGATGTTAGAATGTGACTATGTAGCTACAGGACATTATGCGAAAATCGAGTTTGATGAAGAATCTAATAGATATAGGTTATTAAAGTCAAAAACAGATAAAAAAGATCAAACTTATGCACTTTATAATCTAACACAAGAGCAATTAAAGCATACTTTATTACCTCTTGGTGAATATGAAAAAGATGAGATTAGAAAAATTGCAGAAGAACAAAATCTTATAACTGCAAATAAACCAGATAGTCAAGAAATTTGTTTTGTTGAAGATGGAAAGTATTTTGAGTTTATAGAAAATTATACAAAGAAAAAAATAAAATCAGGTGATTTTGTAGATAAAGAGGAAAATAAAATAGGAAAACATAGTGGTATTGTAAATTATACAATAGGTCAAAGGAAGGGGCTTGGACTTGCTCTTGGAAGACCTGCATATGTTGTTAATATAGATGCAAATAATAATAAAGTTGTTATAGGCGATAATAAAGATTTATTTAAAAAAGAACTTATAGCAAAAGATTTAAATTATATATATAAAGAAAAATTAGAAGATGGTATGGAAGTTATGGCGAAAATCAGATACAATGGTAAACCAGAAAAAGCAAGAGTTTATAATTTAGAAAATAATATATTAAAAGTGGTATTTGACGAAGAACAAAGAGCTATAACACCAGGTCAATCTTTAGTATTATATAAGCAAAACTATGTTTTAGGTGGCGGAATAATAATAAAGGCTTTATAATATATAATATAAACAATTGACATAGGATTTTCTTTTTTATAAAATTTAATTAGTAATTAATTAAATTAGGGCAGTTAAAACTAATATAAAATAGAAGAAAAAATCCTTCGCCCTTGGGGTTAAACCTGAGGGTGTAAGGATTTTTATTTGTAAGAGGAGGATATATATGCAAAGCAGAAGTCTTAATGAATTAAGAGATTTATTTCTTGATTTTTTTGAATCAAAAAAACATTTAAAACATGAAAGTTTTCCTTTAGTACCTCAAAATGATAAGAGTTTATTACTTATAAATGCTGGTATGGCACCACTAAAACCATATTTTATGGGAAAAGAAGAACCACCAAGTAAAAGAATGACAACATGTCAAAAATGTATAAGAACTGGTGATATCGAAAATGTTGGTATAACAGCAAGACATGCAACATTTTTTGAAATGCTTGGAAATTTCTCATTTGGAGATTATTTTAAAAGAGAATCTATAGCTTGGGGATATGAATTTGTAACAGAAGTACTTAATATGCCAATTGATAAAGTTTGGGTTTCTGTATATGAAAATGATGATGAATCATATGATATATGGACTAAAGAAATTGGAATAAGAGAAGATAGAATGGTTAGACTGGGAAAAGAGGATAATTTCTGGGAGATTGGAACTGGTCCTTGTGGTCCTTGTTCAGAACTTTATTATGATAGAGGAGAAAAATACAGCTGTGGTTCACCTGATTGTAAACCAGGATGCGAATGTGATAGATATGTTGAGTTTTGGAATCACGTATTTACTCAATATGATAAAGACGAAGAAGGAAATTATAATCCACTTCCAAAGCCAAATATAGATACAGGAATGGGTCTTGAAAGACTTGCATGTATAATGCAAGGTGTAGATACTATATTTGAAATAGATACTATAAAGTATATATTAGATGGAGTACTTAAAATATCTAATAAAGAATATGGAAAAAATGATAAAGAAGATATATCTATAAGAATCATAACAGATCATATAAGAGCTGGTGTATTTTTAATATCAGATGGAGTTTTACCATCAAATGAAGGTAGAGGATATGTTCTAAGAAGACTTTTAAGAAGAGCTTTAAGACATGGTAAATTACTTGGTATAAAAGGTGATTTCCTAGCGGAGCTTTCTAATTTAGTATTTGAAATAAATAAAGATTCTTACAAAGAGCTTGTAGAAAGAAAAGATTATATTAAAAAGATACTTAGATTAGAAGAAGAAAGATTCCAAGAAACAATAGACCAAGGTATTGAAATTTTAAATAATGCTATAAAAGATTTAAAAGAAAATAATAAAAAAGTATTAGATGGATCTGATGCATTTAAATTATACGATACTTATGGTTTTCCTGTTGATTTAACTAAAGAAATTTTAGAAGAAGAAAGTCTTACTTTGGATGAAGAAGAATTTAACAACCAAATGGAAGAACAAAGAAATAGAGCTAGAAATGCAAGAAAAGGTATGGAAGGCGAAGGTTGGAAAGAAGATGTATTTGCTTCTTTAGACAAATCTATAAAATCTGAATTTGTTGGATATAATAATTATTATTCATCTTCAAACATACTTGCAATGGCTAAAGATAACGAAATTACAAATGAGATTTCTATGGGTGATAAAGCCTTTGTTGTTTTAGATAAATCACCATTCTATCCAGAAGGTGGCGGTCAAATTGGAGATCAAGGTCTTTTAATAAATGATGATAATAAGGCTAAGGTTTTAGATACCAAAAAAGGAACTAATGATAAAATTGTATTAACAGTTGAAGTAATAAGAGGTAGTTTTAAGTTGAATTCTGAAGTTAGAGCTTTTGTTGATGAAAATAGAAGAAGAGCTTGCATGAAAAATCACTCAGCAACGCATTTACTTCATAAAGCATTACAAGAAGTATTAGGAACTCATGTTAAACAATCAGGTTCTTTAGTAAATAATAATAGACTTAGATTTGACTTTACTCATTTTGAAGCTATAACAAAAGACGAATTAAAAAAGGTTGAGAAATTAGTAAATGAACAAATTTCAAATTCTTTAGAAGTAGTAAAAAATACTATGTCTATGGATGAAGCTAAAAAAATAGGTGCTACTGCTTTATTTGGAGAAAAATATTCAAATGAAGTAAGAGTTGTGATGATGGGTGATTATTCTGTTGAACTTTGTGGAGGAACACATATAAATAATACTAGTGAAATTGGTATGTTTAAAATCGTGTCTGAATCAGGAATAGCATCTGGAGTTAGAAGAATAGAAGCTATAACAGGTCTTAATATATATGAGTATATTAATGAAAAAGAAGATTTATTAAATGAAGTTATGACTCTTTTAAAAACTAAAGAAGATGTTTTAATAAATAGAGTAGAAAATTTATTAAAAGAAAATAAGGATTTAACTAAAGAATTAACTTCTTTAAAAAATGAACTTGCATCATCTTCATTAGATGATATACTAAATAAAAAAGAAGAAATCGAAGGTGTTTATTTTATATCTGAAGTACTAAATAATATGGATATGGACAGTCTAAGAAATTTATGTGATAAATTAAAAGATAAGGTTTCTAATTCAGTTATAGTGCTTGCAAATGTTTCTAATGATAAAGTTAATTTTATAGTTAGTGTAACAAAGGATGCACTTTCTAAGAATGTTCATGCAGGTAACATGATAAGAGAAATTGCAAAAGTAGCTGGCGGAGGCGGCGGTGGAAGACCGGATATGGCTCAAGCTGGTGGAAAAGATGCTAGTAAAGTAAAGGAAGCTATAAATAAAGGTAAAGAGGTTTTAAAAGCTCAAATAAAAGGGTAGATATTATATAATTATCCTTTAAAGAAGAGGTGATACTATGGATAAAAATCTTAATTATACTATGAAGTTTGAAACTATGGTTGATGAAAAAATTACAGCTTCAGAAGTATTACAAAAGGTATATGATGCATTAAAGGAAAAAGGATATAATCCAATAAACCAATTTATAGGGTATTTTTTATCTGGTGATCCAACTTATATAACAAGTCATAATAATGCTAGAGCTATAATAACAAAAGTTGAAAGAGATGAGCTTTTAGAAGAAATACTAAAAGAATATTTAAAAGGAAAGTAGTGATTAAAATGAAAAGGAAGATAGGCTTTTTAGTTCTATTTTCCTTTCTTTTCTTGTTCAATTTTACATTTAATACATATGCTTTAGAGAATAATGATAAAAAAATGATAGTAATATCCTTAAATAGATTTTCTTTTGATGATTTTTATCAAAATTCTTTTTTGAAAGAAAAGTTAAAGGAAAAAGGATATATAGCATTAATGAATATAAGAGGTTCTCTTGGGACTTCGGATATGAGGAATTATGCATCTATGTCCTATGGTGGAAGAGTTTATGTAAATGAAGACAATGTAGATATACAAACAATAACTGATAAAAATAAATATATCTACTTAAGAAGAACAGGAATAGAAGGAAAAAAGATTAATAATTTAAAAATAGAAGCATTAAAAAAAGAGATGAAAAGAAGTGAATATTCTTATCAAATTGGGTATTTAGCCGAAACTTTAAAATCTAATAATATAGAGTTTAGAGTTTATGGAAATGAAAATACAGATGAGGAAAATAAATTAGCTCATCTTTTTTTAATGGATGAAAATGGTCAAATTGAAGATGGTTATATAGATAATATAAATTTAATGGATAAAAATAAACCGTATTCAATTAAAGATAATTATGAATTTATATTAAAAGATTTAAAAGAAGATCAAAAAGATTTATCTTATATTGTTTTAGGTGACACATATAGACTAGAAAGATATAAGGAAAATTTAAGTGATGTGAAATACGAAGAATTAAAAGAGCAAATAGATAAAGATCTATCAGTTTTTTTGCAGGAAATATTTAAAGAGTTTGAAGGTAATACTCAAATAATGATTATAAGTCCTTACCCGAAGATTGAAGATTATAGAAATTTTTATAGATTATCTTTTTTATCTGTATTTAAAGATGATAAGAAAGGTCTTATAAAAACAAGCACAACAAGAAGAAATGGTATAATAGCAAATATTGATATCAGTGAAGGTATACTTGATTATTTTGATATATCAAAAGAAAAACTTTATGGTAGAAAATTTGATTTTATAGAGTATGAAAATAACTATAAATTTTTAAAAGATGAATATCTTCAAATTGCTACTGTATATAAATCAAGAAGTGCAATACTTTATAATTATGCATTCTTAGAAATGTTTATTTGGGTATTTTCATTGATTTTATTTTTTAAATTAAAGAAAAAAAATAAAATTATAAAAAATGCAATTTCATTTTCATTAATATTGACTTTAGTAATGCCTATATCTTTATTATTTTTACCTCTTATTAAGTTTAAAACAGATGTAGCACTTATATCAACTTCGATTATAATATCTTTTATTATTTTGATTGTGCTAAGATTCTTAACTTCAGATAATATTAAAATAATAAAAATATTAAGTTTTATAATGTCTATATCTATTTTAGTAGATACTTTATTTGGTCAGTATTTAATAAAAAGATCAATACTTGGTTATGATGCTATGATAGGAGCGAGATATTATGGTGTAGGAAATGAATATATGGGAATTTTAATAGGTTCTACAATACTTTTTATTTCTATGATTTTTAAAGAAAATAAAATAAATAAATTGCTTATGACAATATATTTAGGTGTTTCAATTCTTATTTTAGGTTTTCCTAAGATGGGTGCAAATGTTGGAGGAACAATAACTGCAATTTGTGCATTTATATTTTTATCACTTAGAATGTTTAGAATAAAAATAGATTTGAAAAAGATAATATATATAGGGTTTAGTGTTATTTTGGTTGTATTTGTATTTGCCTGCATAGATATATTTATATTAGAGAGTAAATCGCATTTAGGAAAAGCTGTTTTGGAAATAAAAAATAATGGAATGGTTAGTATAGTTCAAATAATTACAAGAAAAATATCAATGAATATACATTTGATAAAAGTTTCTGTTTGGAGTAAAGTATTTATGTGTGCAATGGCTATCTTTGGTTATTATTTCTTTAAGCCATCTAAATTTTTAAAAGAATTAAAAATTCAAAATAAAAATATTTATTTTGGGTTTGAAAGTATAGTTGTTGGGAGTTTTGTTGGCTTTTTTGTAAATGATTCTGGAGTAGTTGCGGCGGCAACTAGTATGTGTTATATTATTGTTCCTTTTTTAATAATATTTTTTGATTTTAAAAATTTAGAATAATTAGTGGTGAGTAAATTGAAATATAATATACTTGGAAAATCAAAGTTTAAGGTGTCGAAATTATCATTTGGAAGTCTTACTATTAGCCCTCTTCAAAGGAATATATCAGTTGATCAAGGTTCAAAATTAATAGTGGAAGCATATGAAAAGGGTATTAATATACTTGATACTGCGAATTTATATGAAAATTATCCTCATATTAAAGAGGCTTTAAAATCTATAAAGAGAGAAAAATTTCATATAATAACAAAAGATTATTGTTATGATAAAAAAACAGCAAAATTGAGTTTAGAAAAGGCTCTAAAAGAACTAGATACTGACTATATTGATGGTTTTTTGCTTCATGAACAAGAAAGTGAATATACAATAAGAGGTCATTATGAGGCTCTAGAATATTTGTTTAAAATGAAAGAAAAAGGATATATAAAATCTCTAGGAATATCAACACATTTTATAGAAGGTGTAAAAGGAGCTATAAAATACAGCGATATATTGGATATAATACATCCGATTGTTAATATATCTGGAATAGGGATTAATGATGGTAATATAAATCAAATGTTAGATGCTATAAAATTAGCAAAAGAAAAAAACTTTGGTATATATGCTATGAAACCTCTTGGGGGAGGAAGACATATAAATGATTATGAAAAGGCTCTTGATTTTGTTCTAAAAATTAAAGAGTTAGATTCTATTGCTATTGGTATGCAAAATAGTTTAGAATTAGAGATGAATATTTTAAAATTTAATAATTTAAAAATAAGTATGGATTTAAAAAACAAATTAACAAAGAGTGAAAGAAGATTAAATATTGCTTCTTGGTGTACAGGTTGTCAAAAATGTATTAGAAGATGTAAACAAAATGCGCTTTATATAGAAGATAATAAAGCTAAAGTTGATATGAATAAATGTGTTTTATGTGGTTATTGTATGAAAGAATGTGAAGATTTTTGTATAAAGATAATTTAGGAGGATTTATGAAAAGAATAATGGGTCTTGATGTAGGAGATAGAACGATTGGTATAGCATTTAGTGATCTTATGAAGATTACAGCTCAAGGTTATAAAACTCTTATAAGAGAAAGCAATAAAAAAGATATTGAAGAGTTAAAAAAATTAGTTGAGGAAAAAGATGTTGATACAATTGTATTTGGTCTTCCTAAAAATATGAATGGAACAGTAGGTCCTCAAGGTGAAAAGGTGATAGCTTTTTCAAAAAAGGTTTCAAATAAAATAGATGGTATAAAAATTGAATTTTGGGATGAAAGACTTACCACTGTAGCAGCTACAAAATCACTCATTGAAGGTGATGTTAGCAGAAAAAAAAGAAAAAAAGTAGTAGATATGTTAGCAGCAAGTTTGATTTTACAAGGATATCTTGATAGACTTAAGAATATGTTTTAAAGATAATTTTATATGAAAATAAATTATAAGAAGAAGGTGTTTTTATGAATGAAAATGAAAATATAGTAGCATTAGTAGATGAAAATGGAGAAGAAACTAGATTTGAAGTAGTTATGACTTTAACTGCAAATGATAGGGATTATGCAATACTACTTCCTATTGAAGAAGAGGATGATGAACAAGCTTATATATTTAGAATTGAAGGTGAAGAAGAGGATCCAAAACTTATGCCTATTGAAACTGATGAAGAGTATGAAGCTGTATTAAAAGAATATGAAGAGATAATGAAAGAAAATTAATATTATATTTATATAGTATTAATAAAATTTTTGATATTTAGCTGATGATAAAACAGAATGTATTGGTATATTTTGTATTAAAAAAAGCAGTATAAGAGTGATGATATTCTTATGCTGCTTTTTATTTTTAAGATAGAATTTAAAAATTATTTATATAAAAATATAATGGAATAAAAAAATTTTTAATTGATAATATAATCTAAGGTTTCAAATATCAATTGAAAATAATATAATTTTATTTAATAAAATATTTCGAATAGGTCTAAAGAAATAAAAATATTGACTTTTATTATCAATTGGAATATAATCTTATTGTAGTTGAGAATGATTTTAAATATATTTTAAGGAGAAATTGCCATGAAATTATCTAGTATAAAAAAAGGTGAATCAGTAAAAATAATGTCGATACCAGATGAAAATATAAGAGTACAAGCTATAAGAATTGGCCTTTATGAAGGAGCTAAATTAGTATGTTTTGAAAAAATTCCTTCAGGTCCAGTTATATTAAAAAATAGATTTCAAGAAATAGCAATAGGTAGAAATTTAGCAAATAGTATAGTGATAGAGGCAGTTTAGGAGGAAGAAAAGTAATGACAGCTAATGATAAATCTAAAAAAAATAAATTGGTTTTGGTTGGAAATCCTAATGTGGGAAAATCTGTTTTTTTCAATCATTTAACAGGAATATATGTGGATGTTTCTAATTTTCCAGGAACAACAGTTGATATAAGTCAAGGAAAGTATAAGGACTATATAGTGATGGATACGCCTGGAGTTTATGGTGTATCTTCTTTTAATGATGAAGAAAGAGTTGCAAGAGATGTAATACTTGAAGCAGATATAATACTAAATGTTGTCGATGCTCTTCATTTAGAAAGAGATTTATTTTTGACACAACAAATAATAGATATGAACAAACCTGTTATAATAGCACTTAATATGATGGATGATATAAAGAGAAATGGAATAGATATAGATATAAAAAAATTAGAGGAAAGACTTGGAGTTCCAATTGTACCAACTACAGCTATAAAAAAAGAAGGTCTATTAGAAGTAGAAAATAGATTAAAAGATGCAAAAGTAGGTAATAGATTAGATATAGTTAAGAATCTGATTGAAAAAGTAAAATCTTATTCAGATATGGATTCAAATAGGTTGATGATTTTAGAAGAAGATGAAAATATAAGAAAAAGAACAAACTATGATAACAATGATGATTATAGAGAAGAAATATATAAGGAAAGACGAGTTCATATAGATAATATAATTGAGGAAGTTATAAAAGAATCCAATGATGGTATTGATTTTAAAACTAAATTAGGACGTATGATGTTAAGACCTATCACAGGAATACCAATATTACTATTTGTTCTTTATATAGTGTATCAGTTAATTGGAGTTTTTATAGCACAAACAGTGGTAGGATATACAGAAGAAATTTTGATGGGGACATATTATCATAATTTTATAATGGGAGTGCTTGGTTATAAATTTGATTCAAATAGTTTCATAGGAATACTGTTATTTGGTGAATTTGGTGTTTTAACAATGGCACCAGTATATTTACTTGGTCTTTTAACACCATTAGTTATAGGTTTTTATTTTATACTATCAATACTTGAAGATTCTGGTTATTTACCAAGAATTGCAGCATTGGTTGATAGATCACTTATGTATATAGGTCTTAATGGTAGGGCTATAATCCCTATGATATTAGGATTTGGCTGTGTTACTATGGCAACTATAACAACTAGATTACTTGGCTCAAAAAGAGAAAGATTTATAGCAACATTGTTACTTGGTCTTTCAATTCCATGTTCTGCCCAACTTGGAGTAATTGCAGGTCTTATTGCTAGATTAGAATTCAAATATATATTTATATACGTAATTACTATGATTTTAGTATTTGGACTTACTGGTGTTTTATTAAATAAATTTTTACCAGGAAAGTCAACAGATTTATTAATAGATTTACCGCCACTTAGATTGCCAAAACTTAGTAATGTATTTAAGAAAACTTATCAAAAAACATGGCAGTTCATGCTAGAAGCAGGACCGTTATTTGTTCTTGGTGGAATAATAATAACTATACTTGATTATACAGGTTCACTAGATGCTATAATTGCTTATTTTGAACCATTTACACAGGGTGTTTTGAAGTTACATCCAAAAACAACTCAAACATTTATAATGGGTATAATAAGAAGAGATTTTGGGGCAGCTGGGCTTAATGATTTAGCAAATCAAGGACTTTTAGATTCTGCGCAAATTATGATTTCTTTAGTTATAATAACTTTATTTGTTCCTTGTATAGCAGCTATTTTAGTTATATTTAAAGAAAGAAGTATAAAAGAATCAGCTATAATATGGTTTGGAAGCTTTATTATATCTTTTGTAGTAGGAGCTATATTATCAAATTTAATGGTTTTTATTTAGGAGGAAATTTTGAAAATAAAATGTCAAAATTGTAATATGCCAAATGATGAAAATAATATAAGATGTGTAAGATGTAATTCTTTGATAAGAGATTTTAGTTGTAAAGGTAGTTGTAAAAAATGCAAATTAAATAAAAATTGTGATAATAAACTTGACAAAGAAAAATAGTTAGATTAAAATTTAATTGAAAAGAATTATTAATTGAAAAGTTGTAGGTGGTATAGTGAGTGATAGAATAGAAGAAATAAAAGAAAAATTGAAGGCTAAGGGTTTTAAACTAACTCCTCAAAGAAGATGTATAATAGATGCAATGATGAATTCTAAAGGAGAGCACCTTAGCAGTGAAGAAGTTTATAATATAGTAAAAATACCTTGTCCAGAAATTGGATTAGCAACAGTTTATAGAACATTACAATTATTAGATGAAGTAAAAATAGTATCAAAGCTTAATTTGGATGACGGTTGTTGTAGATATGAAATAAATCTAGACCAAGATAGTCATTCGCATCATCATCTTATATGTAAAGAATGTGGTAAAGTTATAGAGGTTGAAGATGATTTACTTGATGAATTAGAGGATAAGATAGAAAATGAGTTTGATTTTGAAATA
Organism: Peptostreptococcaceae bacterium AGR-M142; assembly: GCA_045345765.1. Lineage (GTDB taxonomy): Bacteria > Bacillota > Clostridia > Peptostreptococcales > Peptostreptococcaceae > JAOARY01. The sequence continues at coordinate 204,232 of CP148265.1, read as the reverse complement.
TTAAATCATGATGTAAAGATATTTGGTAGATGTAAAAATTGTAAATAGTCTATATATTACATAGTATTACCTTGAGTACTTTTGGTTCTCATGGTAATACTATATTAATATATTTAAATTTTTAATTTTAAGTTTGAATAATTGAGACTTTAAATATATTAATATAGCTTATATAAAGGTTTAAAGCGCTATTTTGTTTTGTATAAAGCCATAATATGTGTTAAAATGAAAAGGTATTAAGTAATAGTTGGTCGGAGAGAAGCTGTTACTATTTAAAAATATTTATTAGAGCGGATTTATCTTTAATGTTTTTTTGTACTTAGAAGTATTGGGAAAAATCGTGCATATATATAGAGAGAAGGAGTTGAGTTTTTTGCAAAAGAAGAATACAAAAATAAAAGTCATGCCTCTGGGAGGGATGAATGAAATAGGAAAGAATATGACTTTGATTGAATACAAAGACGAGATTATTATTATTGATTGTGGTCTTAGCTTTCCTGAAGAAGAAATGTTGGGGGTAGATATTGTTATACCTGATATTTCCTATGTTTTAAAAAATAAAGAAAAGGTTAAAGGGATATTTCTAACTCATGGTCATGAAGATCATATAGGGGCATTACCATATGTTTTAAAGAGAATAAATGTACCTATTTATGGGACTAAATTAACTTTAGGATTATTAGAATTTAAATTAAATGAGCATAGAATAAAGAATATTAAATTAAATGTAGTAAAGCCTAGAGATATAATTAATGCTGGGAATATGAAGGTTGAATTCATTAGGGTAAATCACAGTATACCAGATGCTTGTGCACTTGCTATTCATACTGAATTAGGAGCATTGTTCCATTCTGGTGATTTTAAAGTTGATTACACACCAATTGATTCTGATATAATGGATTTACAAAGAATTGCGGAAATTGGTAAAAAAGGTGTTTTACTTATGTTTGCTGAAAGTACGAATGTTGAAAGAGAAGGTAGCACTATGTCAGAAAAGAGTGTTGGAAATACTCTTGATGAAATTTTTTCAACAGCAAAAGGAAGAATAATAGTAGCCTCATTTGCATCGAATGTTCATAGAATTCAGCAAATTATAAATTCAGCAGAAAAATATAATAGAAAAGTTTCTGTTTCAGGAAGGTCTATGGTTAATGTATTTGGTGTTGCAAGTGGTCTTGGTTATTTAACTGTTAAAGAAGATACTGTAATAGATATAAATGAGATAGATGATTATAAAAAAGAAGAAGTGGTTATAATAACTACTGGTTCTCAAGGAGAACCAATGTCAGCACTTTCAAGAATGGCAACTAATGAACACAGAAAATTAGATATAAGAGAAGGCGATTTAGTAGTAATATCTGCACATCCAATTCCTGGTAATGAAAAATTAGTATCAAGAGTTATAAATCAATTATTTGAAAGAGGAGCAGATGTTATATACGAAGATGTTCACGTTTCTGGTCATGCTTGTAAAGATGAGCTTAAATTACTTCATAGACTTATAAAACCAAAGTATTTTATACCTGTTCATGGTGAATATAGACATTTAAAACAGCATAAAGAGTTAGCTATTAATCTGGGGATGAGTGAAGATAGAGTTAATATACTTTCTAATGGATCTGTTTTTGAAATAGATAGAGATGGTGGAAGTATAACTGGCACAATACCAAGTGGAAATATATTGGTAGATGGACTTGGTGTTGGAGATGTTGGAAATATAGTTTTAAGAGACAGAAAACATTTGAGTGAAGATGGTCTTATGGTTGTTGTTGTAACAATCAATAAAGAAGACGGAATGGTTCTTGCGGGACCTGATATCATCTCAAGAGGTTTTGTATATGTGAGGGAATCAGAAGATTTAATGTCTAGTGCTAAGAAATTGGTTAAGAAATCTTTAGATGATTGTATGACTAAGAATATAAGAGAATGGGCTTATTTAAAGAATACAATAAAAGAAGATTTAAAATCTTTCTTATATGAAAGAACTAAGAGAAATCCTATGATTTTACCAATAATAATGGAAGTTTAATAAATTTAGCTTTTAGTATAATCTTATGCTAAAAGCTTTTTAAATTTTAATTTAATTATTTAAATAGCTTTGAAAATAGTTAAAGAGAATGGTTTTTTATAAAATATCATTACAAAAAGGAGATTAATAATGGATATTTTTGATATGTTAATAAGTATACCAGCGATTTTAATAGCTTTAACAGTACACGAATATGGACATGCATTAACAGCTTTTTTATTTGGAGATACTACTGCAAAAGATCAAAATCGACTTAGTTTAAATCCGCTAAAGCACATTGATCCTGTAGGTTTTTTAATGCTTTTAGTTGTTAAATTCGGTTGGGCAAAACCAGTCCCTATAAATCCTAATAATTTTAAAAATAAAAGACTTGGACTTTTTTTAGTTTCCCTTTGTGGACCATTATTTAATTTTATAACAGCTATAGTAATTGGTTTTATTTATAAATTTTATTTGATAAATTTTAATATTGATAATTATATTATAAATACATTTGTAGCATATTTATTCTTTTTTAATATTGGACTTGGTGTATTTAATTTAATTCCACTTCCACCGTTGGATGGCTCAAAAATTCTATATTCAATTTTACCAAGGGATTTAGGTTTTAAAATTATGGATAATGAAAAATATTTAAATTTGATATTAATAGCACTTCTTATTACAGGTGGAATTTCAAAAATATTAAACCCTTTGGTTGCTTTTTTTCAAACTTTAATATTTAAAATTTTGATTTAGAGGAGGCAAAAAATTGATTTATAAAATAGCTTTGGATAATTACGAGGGTCCACTTGATATACTTTATGACATGGTTATAAAGAAAAAAATAGATATATATGAAGTATCTTTAATTGAGATTATAAATCAGTTTTTAAATTATATAAATAATTTAAATGAAATAGATTTGGATTTAGCAGGTGAATTTGTATTTTTTGCAAGTAAATTATTAGAACTCAAATCTAAATATCTTCTTAAAAAAGATAGTGAAGAGGAAGAAGAAATAACTAAAGAGTTTTTTGATAAGATATTGGATTATAAAAAATATAAAAATATTGCAAATAAATTTAAAGAAAAAATAGTTGCACAAAAAATACCTTTGACAAAGAAAAAAGAAGAAATATTTTTTGAAACTGTTTTGGATTTAGAATCTATAAAGATAGAAAATATGATAAAATATATTCTTGAAAAAGAAAATGTATCAAAAAATAAAAAGCGAAATGAAGAAAAATTAGAGATAATATATAAGACTAGATTTATATCTATAGAAGAAAAAATGGAACAAGTTAAAGAGATTTTGCATATGGAAAATATAATATCTTTTAAAGAGTTAATAAAGGAAGATTTAAAAGAAGAGATAATAGCAACTTTTATTTCTATTTTAGAATTAGTTAAAGCAAGAGAAGTAACGGTTATTCAAGATGATTTATTTTCAAATATAAAAATAATGAAAGTGCAGGTCTGATTATGGATAAAATAAAAATAAAATCAATAATAGAATCTATATTATATGTTCATTCAGAACCAATATCTATAAAAGAAATAAAAACTATAATAGATGAGAACTTGCAAATAGAGGATATAAAAGAAAGTTTGGATGAATTAATAAAGGATTATGAAAATAAGGGGATTAATATAATTAAATTAAACAAAAAATATCAATTTGTTACGAATGAAAATAATTATAAATATTTAAAATTATTATTAAATCCGCAAAAGAAAAAAAATTTAACACAAGCATCTTTAGAAACTTTAGCAATTGTTGCATACAAACAACCAGTTACGAAAGTTGAAATCGAGGAGATTAGAGGTGTAAAATGTGATAAATCAATAACTACTTTGATTGAAAATAATCTGATTTTTGATGCAGGTAGACTAAAGAAGATAGGAAACCCAATAATATATAAAACAACAGATGAGTTTTTGAGGATTTTTAGTTTTGAAAGTATAAAGGATTTGCCTAATTTAGATATTGAAGATGAAGTTCAACAGAGTTTATTTGAAAAAAATAAAAAATAAAAAAAGAAATTAATTGAATTAATTTCTTTTAATATATTAAAAAGATGGTGGTGTAGAAACCCAAATTAAAATAGTTTCTTTGTTAGAATTGTTTTCAATTTTATGTTCTCTATCAGGTTTAAAGTAAAAACTTTCACCTTTTTTTACTTTATATTTTTTGTTACCAACATATAAAGTAATAGAACCTTTTATTACATAACCAAATTCCTCACCATTATGAGGTAAATCCAAATCAGTTTTACCAAATGGTTTTAATTCCATCAAAATTGGTTCCATCTCATTTTTTTGTGAGTTTGGAATCAACCAATGAATTTTGTGATTTAGTTCTGAATTTATAGATTCATAAATATCATCTTTTTTATATACTACTTTTTCATCTTCAGATTCATTAAAAAAGGATTTTAAGTCAGTTCCTAATGCTTCTAATATATCCATCAAAGTTGCTATAGAAGGAGATGTTAAATCCCTTTCTATCTTTGAGATAAAACCTTTTGTTAAATCGCATCTTGATGCTATTTCTTCTTGGGTTAAGCCATTTAATATTCTTAACCTCTTTAATTTTGCTCCAATTTGCAAACTTACCACTCCAATAAATTATAAAAATATCAAATATTAATATATGAAATTTTTTCTTTCATATTATTAATATAACCAATAATAAAAAAAAGTCAAGTGAAATCAAGAAAAAAGGAGAAATTTTATGAGAATTAACAAATATATTGCCAAATCTGGACTTTGTTCGAGACGTAAGGCTGAAGAACTTATCATAAATAATAAAGTATGTGTAAATGATATTTTAGTTACAGAATTAGCTTTTAAAGTCGATGAAAAAAATGATATTGTAAAAGTAAATGGAAAAATAATATCTATTAAAGAAAAACTTGTTTATTATCTTCTTAATAAACCTGTAGGATATATAAGCAGTGCGAAAGATGAAAGAGGAAGGAAAACAGTAATAGATTTATTAAAAGATGTAAAAGAAAGAATTTATCCGATAGGGAGATTGGATTATGATACATCAGGACTTCTTTTGCTTACAAATGATGGAGATTTGACATATAAAATAACACACCCTAAGCATAATATAAAGAAAACATATGAAGCATATATAGAAGGTGTACCGACAAAAGAAGAAATTTCTTCTTTTGAAAAAGGATTAAAAATAGAAGATTATACAACAAGTAAAGCTAAATTTGATATTGTTAATATAAAAGGAAAAAACTCGATAGTAAGTATAACAATACACGAAGGTAAGAACAGACAGGTAAGAAAAATGTGTGATAAAATAAATCATCCTGTGATAAAATTAAAGAGGGTGAGTATTGGAAATATCAAATTAAACAATTTGATTGAAGGAAAATATAGACCATTAAATAAGGAAGAAATTAAATATTTATATAGTTTATAATTTATATTTTGGAGGTTTTTTTATGCTAGAAATAAAAGTTTTAAAAGATGATGAATTATTAAGTAAAAATGATTTATTTAATAAAAACTATGATTTAGAAAATACAATGTTTATATTAGAAAATAATAATATTGTTGGATATTTAGAATTTGAAAAAAATAATTTGTATTATATGGTAAAAAACATAAAAACTAAGGATGATGATTATTTATTAAAAGATGGTCTTATAAAATCGATGATAAATTATATAGATTTAAAAGGTGTTTTAACTTTAATAATTGAAAAAGATAATAATGAAGAAATTATAAAGAATTTAAAATTTAAAGATCTTCAGGTAAATAATTTATATGAGATAAATGAATTTAATAAATATAGTTACATAAATGCAGTTGAATTCTTTAGTTCTTCTTGTAATTGTTGCAAAGGAAATTGTTAATATGAATTTAAATAGATTATTTGATGATTTTAATGAATTTTGTAAGTTTATATTGAAAAGTAAAATAAAAAAAAATGATATTTGTGTAGATGCCACTATGGGTAATGGAAATGATACATTATTTTTAAAAACATGTAGTGGTATAGACGGAAAAGTATATGCTTTTGATATTCAAAAACAAGCATTATTAAATACAAAAATAAAACTAGAAGAAGCTAAATTATATAATAATGTTCATTTAATTAATGATGGACATGAAAATATTAATAATTATATAAATGAGAATATAGATTTTATAATATTTAATTTAGGGTATTTACCTAAGGGAGATAAAAATATAATAACTAAAAAAGAAACTACAATAAAAGCGATAAAAGAATCTTTAAAATTATTAAAGAAAAAAGGTGTAATGTGTATAATGTCATATTATGGGCATAAAGGTGGTTTGGATGAAAAAAATTCTTTAATTGATTTTTTGGAAAAATTAAATTATCTTGAATATAATATTATAAAATTTGACTTTTTAAATAAGAAAAATAGTCCGCCAATATTGTTTTTAATAGAAAAGAAATAAAAATATATAAAAATATTTTTTTTTAGAAATAAAAAAGGAGGTAGATGATGAATATTTTGGTAACTAATGATGATGGAATTTTTGCAAAAGGAATTTTAGAACTTGCAAAAATCGCATCAAATTTTGGAAATGTATATATTATTGCACCTGATTCACAAAAAAGTGCTATCAGTCATGGCATAAGTATTAACAATCCTATAATGGTCAAAAAAGTTAAAATAGAAAATTTTCCTCATTCTTATTCAGTCTCGGGTACACCTGCTGATTGTGTAAAGATAGGCTATGAGGAGATTTTAAAGGATATAGATGTAGATTTGGTTTTAAGTGGAATAAATATTGGACCTAATTTAGGAACTGATGTTATTTATTCTGGTACAGTTTCAGCTGCAATAGAAGCTTCTATTATAGGAATTCCTTCAATTGCATTTTCTTATAATTCTCATGAATACGATCCACAGATGTATTTAGAAGCTAGAGAGCATATAAAAGAATTTATGAAAATATATGAAGAAGACATGGACAAGTTTAGTAATATAGTTTTAAATATTAATATTCCAGATTTAAAAGAACAGGAATTTAAAGGTTTTAAATCATGCTTTTTAGGAGATAGAAAGTATGAAAATGCTTTTGTTAAGAGAAAAGATCCTAGAGGAAATAATTATTATTGGATGTATGGAGAGCCTTTAGATGAAAATATAGAAGGTAGTGATTTATATTATATAAAAAAGGGATACATGACAATAACTCCTATAAAGTATGATTTTAACGATTCAAAGAATGTTAAAATTTTAGAAAACTTTTTGATGGGAAAAGGTTTAACAATTGAATAAGAGTATGTGTATACATGCAAAAGAAAGATATGGATTCAAAAAAATGGAATGTTTTTTTGGATTCTTATTTTTTTTGTTTTCACAATAAATACAAATATAAAATTATGCCTCTGATATAGCTAGATTAAACTCTGTGATGAATTTTTTATTTCAAAAAAACATGTTTAAAATGAAAAATGAAATTTAAATTGCATTTTTGAAAATTTTTTGATACAATCAAATTAAATTTTGAAAGTGTGTTATTTTTAAAACAAATAAAGACTTATTTCAATACATAAACAAATAAAAGAAGTTTGATAAGTAAGGCATATTTTAAATTTATTATTAATCTATGGTTTTGAGAGATTTAAAAAGTTAATACCATTTGATTAAGGAGGGAAAGAATAATGAGTAAAAAACTTGTAGTTGAAAAAGATTGGTGCAAGGGCTGTGGGATATGTGTAGCATTTTGTCCTAAAAAGATATTAGAAATAAAAGATGAAAAAGTGCAAGTTACAAATTATGATGAATGTATATACTGTGGGCAATGTGAATTAAGATGTCCAGATTTTGCTATTTACTTAGAAAATAAATAATAGGGGAGGCAGTTTAAATGGCTAAAAATGTAAAGTTACTTCAAGGAAATGAAGCTTGTGTTCATGGAGCGATATATGCAGGTATGAGATTTTTTGCAGGATATCCAATAACTCCTTCTACTGAAATAGCAGAAGTTTCATCTGTTGAATTACCTAAAGTAGGCGGGAAATTCATACAAATGGAAGATGAAATTGCAGGAATGGCTGCAACAATAGGTGGAGCTATAGCTGGTAAAAAAGCTTTAACAGCAACTAGTGGACCAGGATTTTCATTAAAACAAGAAAATATAGGTTATGCTGCAATTGCAGAAATACCATGTGTTATTGCAAATGTTCAAAGATGTGGACCAAGTACTGGACTTCCTACATCACCATCTCAAGGAGATGTTATGCAAGCTAAATGGGGAACTCATGGAGATCACCCAGTAATAGCAATATCACCAACATCAGTAAAAGAGTGTTTTGAATTAACTGTAAAGGCATTTAATTTTGCTGAAAAATACAGAACTCCTGTAATCTTCTTATTAGATGAAGGTATAGGACATTTAAGAGAAAAAATAGTTATCCCAGAAGAAGGAGAACTTGAAGTTATAGATAGAAAAAGACCAAATTGTGATCCAAGTGAATATCAACCTTATGGTTATACGAATGACTTAGTACCAGCTATGGCTGACTTTGGAACTGGATATAAGTATAATATTACTGGTTTATTCCACGATGAAGTTGGATTCCCTGTAAATAGTACGGAAGTTGCAGAAAAGCAATTAGGTAGACTTATGGCTAAAATTGAAAATAATTTAGATGATATATTAATATATGAAGAATTTATGTTAGAAGATGCTGAATTTGCATTTGTTTCTTTTGGATCGATGGCTAGAACTTCAAAAGAAGTAGTAGTTGCTTTAAGAGAAAAAGGTGTTAAAGTTGGTTTGTTTACATTAAAGACTATTTGGCCTTTCCCAGAGAAACAGATAGAAGATTTAGCTAAGAAAATGAATAAATTATATGTTGTTGAAATGAATTTAGGCCAAGTATTAGAAGAAGTTAAAAAAGTTTCACAAGGAGAATGTGAACTAGAAGGTATTAATAAAGCAAATGGTGAAATGATAACACCAGATGAGATTTTAGCTAAATTTGGAGGTGGAATAAATGCCTAGTCAATTAATAAAAAATAATTTTAGAATAGATAAACTTCCACATATTTGGTGTCCAGGATGTGGTCATGGAATACTTATGAGAGCTATTACAGTTGCGATTGAAGATTTAGGACTAGATAAAGATAAAGTTTGTATAGTTTCAGGAATCGGATGTTCTTCTAGAGCAGCAGGTTATATGGATTTTAATACATTACACACAACTCATGGTAGAGCTTTAGCTTTTGCTACAGGTGTTAAATTAGCGAATCCTGATTTACATGTTATTGTTATAAGTGGAGATGGAGATGCGTCTGCAATAGGTGGAAACCATTTAATACATGCATGTAGAAGAAACATAGATATAACTGCAATTATATTTAATAATAATATATATGGAATGACAGGTGGACAATATTCTCCAACAACTCCAAATGGAGATAAAGGGACTACTGCACCATATGGAAATATAGATAGACCTTTTGATATGTGTGAATTAGCTTCTGCCGCTGGAGCAACTTATGTTGCAAGAGCTACAGCTTATCATGCTAATCAAATGATTAATTATGTTAAAAAAGGATTATCACACAAAGGATTTTCTTTTGTAGAAGGGATAAGTTCTTGTCCTACTTATTATGGTAGAAAAAACAAAAAAGGAACTTCTGTTGATATATTAACTTCTTTAAAGGATACTTTTATTGATGTAAAACTAAAAGATAAATTACCAGCTGAGAAATTAGAAGGTAAGATGTTTATGGGTGAATTTAAAGAAACTGTTTTACCAGAATATACTGATGAATACCAAAAGATAATAGATAGATTGAAAAAATAAACTCCAAAAATAGGAAGGAGAGAACGATATGAAAAAAGAATTAAGATTAAGTGGTTCAGGCGGACAAGGACTTATCTTAGGTGGTATAATATTAGCAGAAGCAGCAATAAATTCGAATATGAATGCTGTACAAAGTCAATCTTATGGACCTGAGGCAAGAGGCGGAGCTAGTAAGGCAGAAGTTATCATAAGTGATGAAGAAATACATTTCCCAAAAGTTAGAAAACCTGCATTTTTACTTTGTTTAACTCAAAAGTCATTTGATAAATATTCAATAGATTTAGCAGATGATGCCATTTTAATGGTTGACTCTAGTGTAAATATAGGTGATAATGTAGTTACAAAGAATATTTATTCTGTACCTATATTAAAGACGGCTGCAGAAAAAATAGGGCGTTCCATGGTTGCTAATATAGTTGCTCTAGGAGCTATAAGAGAAATAACTAATGTAGTTAGCCAAGAAGCTTTAAAAGAGGCTGTTTTAAACAGAGTTCCTGCTGGGACGGAAGATTTAAATGCAAGAGCACTAGAAGAAGGAGCGCTACTAGTTAGAAAATAACTTGAAAGAGGCGTTGCTAATGGATAATGAAAATAAAGATTTAATTGTTTTAATAAAGCAAAGTTTTCCTAAACTTAGTAAAGGACAAAAATTAATAGCACAGTTTATTCTATCAAATTATGATAAAGCTGCTTTTATGACAGCTGCAAAATTAGGTAGAATGGTTGGTGTTAGTGAGTCGACGGTTGTCAGATTTGCAAATGCGCTTGGTTTTGATGGTTATCCAAGATTACAAAAATCTTTGCAAGAACTTATTAAAACAAAGCTTACAACAGTTCAAAGAGTAGAGATGGCTACAGATTACTCAGATGATTTTAATATACTTAATAAGGTTTTAAAATCAGATATAGAAAATATAAAGGGAACATTAGAAGATCTAAACCCAAAAGTTTTTGAAGAAGTAATTGATGATATAAAAACCGCTAAGAGGATATACATAGTTGGTCTTAGAAGTTCTACAGCAATAGCAGAGTATTTAGGATTTTATCTAAACTTGATACTTGATAATGTTGTGGTTGTAAGCTATGGTATTAGTGATGTTTTTGAACAGATAGTAAAGGTTACTAAAGATGATTTGGTTATAGGTATTAGTTTTCCTAGATATTCGACTAAAACACATGAACTTTTAGACTTTGCTAGCAAAAAAGGAGCAAAAGTGGTTTCTTTAACAGATAGTCATTTAGCACCTATTGCAAGTTTGTCTAGTAGAACACTTATAATAAAGAGTAACATGGCTTCTTTTGTTGATTCATTAGTTGCTCCACTTAGTTTAGTTAATGCGCTTATAGTTGCCATTGGTATGAGAGAAAAAGATAAAATAAAAAGATATTTTGATGAACTTGAAAGTGTGTGGAAAGAATATAAGATATATGAAGAGAAATAGTATTTACTATTTCTCTTTTTTATGGTTACAAATTATTTAAAGCTATTGTAAAAACTAAATAAGTAGATTATACTATAATAGAAATTGGAATTTTTTGTGGAGGGAATTTAATGAAGAAGAAAATTTTAGTATTCTTAATGAGTATGTTTCTTATAATTTCGTCTGTAGCTTGTAGTAATAACAGTGCAGAAGTTAATAAAGAAACAAAAGTTGTTCAAGAAAAAAATGAAGAAAAGAAAGAGACAAATGTAGTAGAAAAAGAAGAAAAAGAAACGGCTAATGAAAAACATGAAGAAAAAAATGAAAAGACAAAGAGTTCTAAAGACATTAATGTAGTTTACATAAGTGCAAGTAAACTAAGAGTCAGAGAAGATATAACGACTACATCAAAAGTTGTAGGAGATATATTAAAGGGAAAAAAAGTAGATATATTAGAAGAAAAAACAGATGAAGAAGGTAATTTATGGTATAAAGTTGAATACGAACCTGATAAAACTGGTTGGATTTTCGCAAAATATACTGTTACTGATTTAAAAGAAATATTGAGTGCAGATTTAAAAAATATCGATTTAGATCCAATTGAAAAGAACTTAAACATAGAAGGAAATGAAAGAATAAAGGTAAAAGGTGTTTATGTTACTAGAAATTCTGCTGTTGGCAAAAATTTAGATTATTTATTGGAACTTGTAGAAAAAACAGAGATAAATACATTTGTTATTGATGTTAAAGATGATTATGGTGCTATGCTTTTTGAAACTAAGGCAGCAGCAAAATATAATCCAATAGCAAATAAAAAGGCTATAACAAAAGATATAAATGCATTGATGACAAAGTTAAAAGAAAAAAATGTTTATACAATAGCAAGAATAGTATCTTTTAAAGATCCTTTATATACAAATGCACATTTAGATAAAGCTATAATGAAAAAAGGGACTAATATACCGTTTAAAAGTTCTGATGGACTAAGATGGGCTTCTCCTCATGATAGAGATTTATGGAATTATAATATAGGTGTTGCTAAAGAAGCGGCTAAAGCAGGATTTAACGAAATACAGTTTGATTATGTTAGATTTCCAGCTTCAAATGGTGGTAAATTAGATGCATCACTAGATTATAGAAATCCGTTAAATGAAAGTAAACCAGAAACTATACAAAAATATTTGAAATATGCTAGAGAAGAATTGAAAGATAGTAATGTTTATATAGGTTCAGATGTTTTTGGTCTAGTTGGTTCAGTAACAGATCATATGGGAATTGGTCAGCATTGGGAAGCTATGAGTAACGCTTCAGATATAATTTGTCCAATGATGTACCCAAGTCATTATGGAAGTGGTGTATATAATTTAAAAACACCAGATGCAAAACCATATGAAACTGTTTATAAGTCAACTTATGATTCTATAAAAAGAAATGAGAACTTAGAAACTCCTGCTATTATAAGACCTTGGATACAAGATTTTACGGCTTCTTGGGTTAAAGGGCATATAAGATATGGAAAGGAAGAAGTAAAGGCTCAGATAAAGGCTCTAAATGATTTAGGTATAGAAGAATATATGCTTTGGAATGCAGCAAATAAATACAGTCTTTATAAATAAATATTTTAATAAAAAATATCTAAAAACATTGTGTTTTTAGATATTTTTTTATATAAAAAGAATTTTATAATTTTTTTTATTATACAAAAAATATTTCATCTTTAAATATTTATTTCTTTAAGCTTTATAAATTAATAAAAAAAATGTTTAAAACATATTGACAAAAGGCTTATGAAAACTTAAAATATTAAATTGAGTTTAACTAAATGAAACTTAAAGTTTACTAAAAATAAAGTATTTTAAATATAGATTTTTATATGAAAGAGGGTGTCATTTTGAGTGATGTAAAAACTTCAAAAAATATAATAGTTCTAAAGGATATAAATAAAAGCTTTGATGATAAAAAAGTTATAGATAATATAAATTTAGAAATAAAACAAAAAGAATTTATGACAATTCTAGGACCTAGTGGTTGTGGAAAAACTACAACTTTAAGAGTTATTGCGGGTTTTGAAATTTTAGACGATGGAAATCTTTATTTTGAAGATGAAGAAATATCAAAAATTCCGGCACATAAAAGACAAATAAATACAGTTTTTCAAAAATACGCATTGTTTCCACATCTTAATGTTTATGAAAATATAGCATTTGGACTTAAAATAAAAAAAATGGATAAAAAAATAATAGATGAAAAGATTAATAAAATGCTTAAGTTAGTTAATCTGCAAGGTTTTGAAAAAAGAGATATAAATTCATTAAGTGGTGGACAACAGCAGAGAATTGCAATAGCTAGAGCTTTGGTTTGTGAACCAAAAGTATTATTGTTAGATGAACCACTTGGAGCATTAGATTTAAAATTAAGACAAGAAATGCAATTAGAGCTTAAAACTATGCAAAAGGAACTTGGAATTACATTTATATATGTAACTCATGATCAAGAAGAAGCACTTACTATGTCAGATAGAATAGTTATAATGAATGATGGAAATATAGAGCAAATAGGAACGCCAGAGGACATATATAACGAGCCTATAAATAAATTTGTAGCTAAATTCATAGGAGAAAGTAATATATTAGAAGGTGTAATGTTAGAGGATTATTTGGTATCTATCGAAAATAAAAAATTCAAATGTTTAGATACAGGTTTTTTACAAAATGAAAAGGTGGATATTTGTATTAGACCAGAAGATATAGAAATATCAAAAGAAGAAGGTCTTATAGAAGGTGTTGTTGAATCAGTTTTATTTAAAGGTGTTCATTATGAAATTATAGTAAAAGATGATGAAAATATTTATTGGATGATTCATACAATACATCATTGGAATAAAGATGATAAAGTAAAATTAAAAATAGTAGAAGATGCAATACATGTTATGAAAAAGGAGAGCTAGATATGAAAAAAAAATTATTAGCAATTCCTTATGGCTTATGGGGATTTTTCTTTACAATAGTCCCATTAGTAGTGATATTAGTATATAGTTTTTGTTCTACAGGGACTTATGGTGATATAATATATAAATTTACTTTGGATAACTACAAATTATTTTTAGAACCAATTTATTTGAATGTTCTAAAAAAATCATTGTTATTAGCATTTATCAGTACGATTTTATGTATAGCACTTGGATATCCAATGGCTTATATAATATCAAGAGCAAATAAAAATAGAAGAAATTTAATGGTTATGTTATTTGTTTTACCTCTTTGGACAAATTTTTTATTAAGAACATATTCTTGGATGGGTATATTAAGAGAGGGTGGAATAATAAATAATATTTTAATATCATTAAATATAATAGACAAACCAATTAAAATGCTTTATACAACAGGTGCGGTATTACTTGGGATGGTGTATAATTTCCTACCATTTATGGTTTTACCTATATATTCAGTTCTTATAAAAATAGATGATAAATTAATTGAAGCTGCAAAAGATTTAGGTGCTACAGATTTTCAGACATTTATAAAAATAATATTTCCCCTAAGCATACCTGGAGTTGTTTCTGGTATACTTATGGTTTTTATGCCTGCGGTTAGTACTTTTGTTATATCAGATCTTTTAGGTGGAGGACAGACTGTTTTACTTGGAAATCTTATTCAAAATCAATTTTTGATGGCTAGAAATTGGCAATTTGGTTCTAGTATATCGATGATAATGATAATTTTAATACTCCTTTCAATAAAATTAACATCTAAATATCAAGATGAAGAAGGAGGCGGAAATCTATGGTAAAAAAAGTTCTAAAGAATACTTATACATCTTTAATATATTTATTTTTATATTTACCAATTGTGCTTCTTATTATATTTTCTTTTAATGATTCAAAATACAAAGGTTCTTGGGAAGGGTTTACATTAAAATGGTATAAAGAATTGCTTAGAGATAGTAGTATAATGGATGCTGTTTATTATACTTTTATGATTGCTATTATAGGTGCCTTGGTAGCCACAGTTTTGGGAACGATAACTGCAATAGCAATAGATTCTATGAGTAAAAAATATAAAAATATTTATATGAATACAGTATATTTACCTGTTATGAGTCCAGATATAGTTATAGGTATATCAATGTTAGCATTATTTGTAGGTATGAAGATGAGACTTGGATTTTTAACTCTTTTAATATCTCATATAACATTTAACACTCCTTATGTTGTTTTGGCAGTTTTGCCTAAGCTAAAACAATTAGATTCG
Organism: Peptostreptococcaceae bacterium AGR-M142; assembly: GCA_045345765.1. Taxonomy (GTDB): domain Bacteria; phylum Bacillota; class Clostridia; order Peptostreptococcales; family Peptostreptococcaceae; genus JAOARY01. Next base: position 188,728 of record CP148265.1, on the reverse strand, counting down.
AATTTAGCAGAAGCCGCGATGGATTTAGGCGCAACACCATTACAAGCCTTTTTTAAAGTGGTGTTACCAGAAATTATGCCTGGGATATTAACTGGTGCATTATTATCGTTTACGTTGTCTTTAGACGATTTTATGGTAAGTTTTTTTACAACAGGTTCTGGTGTAAATACCTTATCTATAAAAATATATTCTATGACAAAGAGGGGGATTACTCCGAAAATAAATGCTTTATCTACAGTTATGTTTTTAGGTGTTTTGGTATTGCTTTTAATTCTTCAAAGAAGAGATTCAAAAAGTTTAAGATAAATGTATTTTTATTTAATAAAAAAAGGAGGATTTTTTTATGAAAAAAATATTTTCAATGATGATGGTTCTTTTAGTTTTAATATCTTTTATTGGTTGTTCAAAAGAAGAGGCAAAGACGAAAGATGGTTATTCTAAAAATCTATATGTTTACAATTGGGGTGACTATATAGACGAATCTGTATTAGATGATTTTAAAAACGAATATGGAATAAAAGTTATTTATGAAACATTTACAACAAACGAAGAAATGCTTGCTAAGATAAAAATGGGTGGAACAGACTATGATGTTATTTTCCCATCTGAATACATGATAGAAGCGATGATAAGAGAAGATTTACTTTTAGAATTAGATCATTCTAAATTAGACCAATTTAAAAATATTGGTGATGAATTTAAAAATTTAGAATATGATCCTAATAATAAATATTCAGTTCCTTATTTTTGGGGAACTATGGGTATAATTTATAATAAAAATAAAGTTGATACAAAGATAGATTCTTGGGATGATCTTTGGGATGAAAGATATAAAGATGATATTATAATGATAGATAGTCCAAGAGATACTATAGGGATTACTTTAAAGAAGTTAGGATATTCGCTTAATACTAGAAATGAAAAAGAGTTAAATGAAGCTAAAAACGCTCTTATAGAACAAAAACCTTTAGTTAAGGCATATGAAGTTGATAATTATAAAAAAATGATGATTGCTAATGAAGCTGCGATGAGTTTGGCTTGGTCTGGGGATGCAATGTTATTAATTGAAAATAATCCAGATTTAGAATATATAATACCTAAAGAAGGTACAAATTTATGGTTTGATTCTATGGCAATTCCAAAAACGAGCAAAAGAAAAGAAGAAGCACAGCTATTTATAAATTATATGTTAAGACCTGATGTAGCAAAAAAATGTAGTGAATATGTTATGTATTCAACTCCTAATGTTGAAGCAATAAAATTATTACCAGAAGAAATTAGAGAAAATAATATTGCTTATCCAAAGGGTGATATTATGAAAAATGGAGAGGTTTTCATAGATTTAGGAGAATTTACAAGAGAATATGATAGAATATGGACAGAAATTAAATCTAAATAAATTAAAAATATCAAGAGAAAATTGATAAAAAAATAAATATAGGATAAATGGATTAATAGAAATCGTGATAATAGTCTTATTAAGGTTTCTATTTTTTTATGGTATATTATTAAGTATAATATAAAATTATGAAAAAATATTATTGTATAATATATTATTAGGGTACTATATAATTAAAAGTTCGTAGTACCATGGTACTAAAAAAAGGCGAAAAGTTAACAAAAAAGCCGTTATTTTAACTAAATTTTAAAGAAATTTTAGATAAACTAGGTATATATTATTATTTTGCTAAATAGCCTAATTGTATCATTTAAATGTGCGAAAAATTTTGGTATACTTTTAATTAGGTTCAATAAAGAAAGTAATATTTTTCGACAAAATATTTACAAAATATTAAATAGAAATTAAAAAAATTTATAAATTATAAAAAGATTTTGAAAGGAGGGACAGGCTTAGCCTGAAATTTATGATTAATACTAATAAAGTTAATATGCTAAAAGGTTCATTAGATGCATACTGGGAAAGACAAAAAGTTATAAGTAATAATATAGCTAATGCAGATACACCCAATTACAAGAGAAAGGTTTATGTATTTGAAGAAAAATTAAGAGAAAAATTAAATACAAGATCTTTTGATGGTTATAAAACAAATGAAAAGCATATGGATATAGGAAAAAGTAGTTTAGATATAAATGATATAAAAGGGAATGTAAAAATTTTAGAAAATACAAGAAGTAGATTAGATGAAAATAATGTTGATGTTGATGTTGAAATGGCGCACTTATCAAAAAATGTAATAAACTATAATACAACAGCGCAACAAACTCTTTTGTATATGAATAGATTAAAAAATGTTATAAGAGGAGGCAAATAGTAGTGAGTATATTTAGTTCAATAAATACAGGTGCATCAGGTCTTACAGCTCAAAGATTTAGAATGGATATAATATCAAAAAACATTGCTAATGCAAATACAACTAGAACTGCAAATGGTATGCCATATAGAAGACAGTCTGTAGTTTTTAAAGAGGTAAACGGACCAAGCTTTTCAGATGTTCTTAGTGGAAAGTCAAAATCGAGTTCAAATAACGGTGTAGAAATATCGGCGGTAAAAGAAGATATGACAAATCCTTTTAAAGAAGTATATGACCCAGGTCATCCAGATGCAAATGAAAAAGGATATGTCTTAATGCCTAATGTTAATGTAGTTACTGAGATGGTTAATATGATATCAGCGACACGTTCATATGAAGCAAATGTAACAATGATAAATGCTTCTAAAGCCATGCTTAACAAAGCTTTAGAAATAAAATAAAGTAATATGTGGGAGGGTTAATATTGAATATTCAAAGAATTGATAATAATATTAACAGTAATATTAATGTATTAAATAATAAAAATAGTGTACAAAATATTAATAATGAAAAAGTTGATTTTTTCGGTTTTTTAAAGGATGCTATACATTCTGTAAGTAATTTAGAATTCAAACAAGAAGAATTAGAAAGAAAATTCGCTTTAGGTGAATTAGATAACTTACATGAACTTACGGTAGCAACACAGGAAGCTGAAATAGGTATTCAAGCTTTAATGCAAGTTAGAAATAAGGTTATGGATGCTTACAATGAAATAATGAGAATTCAAGTTTAATATACATAGTAGTGTACACAGCTTGAAATGAGGTGTATGGATGTCGGAATTATTGGAAAATATTAAGAAAAGTTTAAATGATTTTATGTCAAAATACAGCAAAAAGCAGAGGATTGGGCTTGCTGTAGGTGTTATACTTTTATTAGCTATAACAACAGGTTCTATTATATATATGACAAGACCAGAATATGTGGTTTTATACAAGGACTTAAACCTTGAAGAGTCTGGAAAGGCTATAGGTTCTTTGGATGAACTTGGCATTGGTTACAAATTAGAAAATGAAGGCACTACTATATTAGTAAAAAAAGAAGATGCAAGTAAAACTAGAATAAACCTTTCTATGAAAGGTCTTCCTACATCAAAGTTTGATTATGAAGATTATAGAAATAGTAGTAGTATGTTTATGAGTAAAGAAGAAAAAGAAAATATGTATAAAATGGCTTTAGAAAATGTTCTTACTATGGATATAGAAGCGATGGCTGGTATAAAAGAAGCTAGAGTAAGACTTACAATACCAAAAGATGATCCGTTTATATTATCTGATGATGTTAAGGTTTCTAAGGCTTCGGTTTGGGTTAGCTTTGATGAAGAACTTTTATCAGAAGATAAGAAAGTAAAAAATGAAATGGTAAAAGGAATAGCATCTTATATAGCAAATGCTACAGAAAGATTAGAAGAATCAAATGTAAAAGTTTTCAATGAAAATGGAATATTATTAACTTCATTAGAAGATGAATCAGATGCATTTATGTCATCTAATCAATTAGAACTTCAAAATGAAGTTAAAGATAAGTTGCAAGAAAGTCTTGTTAAATTCTTAGGCCCTGTATATGGATATGAAAATATATCAGTTATGGCCACTGTAAAATTAAATTTTGATACAAATTATACAGAAAGTAAAACTTTTGATACACCAATAGAAGGTGAAGAAAACGGTCTTATAAGATCTTCAGACGAAACAGCAACTAAAAACAGTACAAATGCGAATGGTGGAATACCAGGAACTGATACAAATACAGAAGAAATACAACAATATTTAGAAGAAGATTCAAGTAGTTCAGTTTCAGCTTCTCAAAGTAAGAGAATTAATTATGAACTTAATGAAACTTTTAATAAATTAGAAAAAGCAAAAGGTCAAATTGAAGATATTAGTGTAGCAGTGATAGTTAATAGAGATTCTTTGGAAGGTCAAGAACTTACTGATGACCAAAAGAGTCAAATAAAGAAGATTGTAGCAACAGCTTCAGGATTTAATACAAGTGTTGAAGTTTACGCTCAAACATTCAATAGTGTAGCCTTAGATGATGTTCAAACGACTACAATCAAAGAAGGGTTACCACTTTGGATTTGGATTGTAATAGGTTCATTATTTGTTCTTCCATTAGTTCTGTTTGGAATTTATATGTTCTTAAACAGAAAGAAAGAGGAAGAAGAAGAATTAGAAATAGAAGAAGAAGAACTAGAAGATTTAGAATTAGAAATGAAAGAATCTGGATATAAAAAGAGTATTGAAAATCTAATAGAAAAGAATCCAGAGATAACATCGCAACTATTAAAAAGTTGGTTAGATGAAGAGTAGGGTGATTGTATGTCGAAGAATAGTTTAACAGGAAAACAAAAAGCAGCTATATTGCTTATAACTTTAGGTCCAGAATATTCTGCTATGATATTTAAACATTTGGCAGAAGATGAAATAGAAGAAATTACATTAGAAATAGCAAATATGAAAAGGGTTAATCCAGATGTTAAGGAACAAGTTTTGGAAGAGTTTTATGAAGTTTGTTTAGCTCAAGAATATATCTCTGAAGGTGGTATAGGTTACGCTAGAGAAATATTAGAAAAAGCATTAGGTAATGATAAGGCTGTTGATGTTATAAATAGACTTACAGCATCATTACAAGTAAGACCATTTGATTTTGCTAGGAAAGCAGATCCAGCACAATTGGTAAACTTTATACAAAATGAACATCCTCAAACAATAGCTTTAATACTTTCATATTTAGATCCTCAAAAATCAGCACAAGTAGTTTCGTCTCTAAATCCGGAAAAGCAATCAGAAGTTGCAAAGAGGATTGCTACAATGGATAGAACTTATCCAGAGGTTATAAAAGAGGTGGAATTAGTTTTGGAAAAGAAACTATCAAATCTTGTTACACAAGATTACACAAAAGCTGGTGGGGTTCAATCTGTTGTTGAAATATTAAATGCAGTAGATAGAGGAACTGAAAAACATATCATGGAAAATCTTGAAATGTCAGATCCTGAATTGGCAGAAGAAATTAAAAAGAGAATGTTTGTATTCGAAGATATTATTTCACTTGACAGTACTGCAATACAAAGATTTATACGTGATATTGAAAATAATGATCTTGCAATTGCGCTTAAAGGTGCGACTGATGAAGTTAAAGAAGTTATACTTTCTAACATGTCAAAACGTATGGCTGAGATGATTTCAGAAGATATGGAATTTATGGGTCCAGTTAGACTAAGAGATGTTGAAGAAGCACAGCAAAAAGTAGTTAATGTTATAAGAAAACTAGAAGAAGCAGGAGAAATTATAATCTCTAGAGGTGGAGGAGATGAACTTATTGTCTAGAGTGATAAAATCAAGTAGGGTAAATCTTGATGAAGAAAAATATCAAGTAGATATAAATTTTGATTTCTTTAAAGAAGAGTTAAAGGTAGAAAAGATATCAAAAAAAGATGAAAATATAATAAAATCTGATTCAGAAGAAAAATCTTCTGAATCAGATTCTAAAGAAATAGTTAAAAATATAGAAAAAGAAGATGAAAAAAGAAATTTAGAAGAATACTATAACTTGATTAGAAAAAAAGAAGACTTAGAAAAAGAACTTCAAAAAACACAGGAAATTATTAAATTTGAACTTCAAAATAAAGAAGAAGAAGCAAAAAAAATAATAGAGAGTGCATATGAAGAAATTGAAGAGTTGAAAATAACAGAAAAAGAAAAAGCATATAAAGAAGCTTACAGTCAAGCTTATAATGATACGATTAAAGAATATAATTATATAATTGATGAAGCATTAGAGACTAAAAACGAAGTTATTACTTGGAAAAAAGAACAAATATCTTCATTAGAGAAGAGTTTGGTTGATTTACTTATTAACAGTGTAGAAAAAATAATAGGAATTAAATTAGAAGAAGATGATAATTTAGTTATGAATTTATTAAAGGAAGGTTTGGATAAATTTGCCTTTACTGAAAAACTTATAATAAGAGTAAATGAAGAAGATTATGAAATTTTGGAAATGAATAAGAATAGAATATTAGCTCTGTCTGATCATATAGATGAATTAGAACTTAAAGTAGATAAATCTTTAAAGAAAAATGAGCTTCTTATAGATACAAGTTCAGGAACGATAAATCCTAGTTTAACAGTACAATTAGGGATATTAAAAGAAGAATTTTATAAACTACTTCAAAGTGAGTGATTATATGGATAATATAAACATAGAAAAATATATAAGAAAATTAGAAGATATAAATTTAATAAAATACATAGGAAGGGTTTCTCAAGTGATTGGTCTTACTATAGAATCAAAGGGACCAGGAGTGAAATTAGGAGAAACTTGCCTTATATATCCGCTAAAGTCAAATTCCCCAATACTATCAGAAGTAGTTGGATTTAAAGGGGAAAAAGTTCTTTTGATGCCACTTGGAGATATGGAAGGTGTAGGACCTGGAAGTAAAGTTGTAGCAACAGGAAATTCGCTAGAAGTAAAAGTGGGAGAAGAATTATTAGGCAGAGTATTAGATGGACTTGGTAATCCTATAGATAATTTAGATGATATTGAACTAAAAAAAGCATATCCTGTTAATAATACTCCGCCAAATCCACTGGATAGAGATAGAATAGATCAAGTGCTACCTTTAGGGGTTAAAGCAATTGATGGAATACTCACATGTGGAAGAGGTCAAAGGGTAGGTATATTTGCTGGTTCTGGAGTTGGAAAATCAACTTTATTAGGTATGATAGCTAGAAATACGAAAGCTGATATAAATGTAATAGCACTTGTTGGAGAAAGAGGTAGAGAGGTTAAGGAATTTATAGAAAATGACCTTAAAGAAGAAGGGTTAAAAAGATCAGTTGTTGTTGTTGCAACATCAGACCAGCCTCCTCTTGTTAGAATGAAAGGTGCATTACTGGCAACATCTATAGCAGAATATTTTAGAGATTCTGGTAAGAATGTAATGCTTATGATGGATTCACTAACTAGATTTTCTATGGCTCAAAGAGAAGTAGGTCTAGCTGTAGGAGAACCACCAGTTACAAAAGGTTATACACCTTCAGTATTTGCGGTGTTACCAAGATTATTAGAAAGAGCAGGAAATTCTGATAAAGGTTCGATTACAGGTCTATATACAGTGCTTGTTGATGGGGATGATATGAATGAACCAATTGCAGATGCTGTTAGAGGTATATTAGATGGACATATAGTATTGTCTCGTAATATAGCAAATAAGAATCACTATCCAGCTATTGACATACTAGCAAGTATCTCAAGAGTTATGAACTCTATAGTGGACTCGAATCATACAGATTTAGCTAATAAATTAAAAGATGTTGTAGCAACTTATCGAGAAGCAGAGGATCTTATAAATATAGGTGTATATGTAAAAGGATCAAATAAAAAAATAGATTATTCTATAGAAAAAATAGAATTAATAAATGAATTTTTAACACAAGGAATATATGAGAAATTTGAATATGAAGATGTTGTACAAATACTAAATGATATATTTAAAGATTAGGTGATTGCATTGAAATTTAAGTTTAAATTCCAAAAAATATTAGAAGCAAAGGAAAGAATGGAAGACGCAAAAAAGAATGAATTTGCAAAAAAAATACAAGAAATTGAAGCAATTAAAGAAAGTGTCGAACTATTAGATAAAGAAAAAGATGAACTTAAAATAAAATACCAAAGAGAACTTGAAACAGGTATGGATATAAACAGTGCAAAGAGAATGAATAATTATTTTAAAATTATGGATGATAAAAAAAATCATTATTTAAAATTAATTGAAATTAAAAATAATGAATTAGAAAAGATAAAAGAAGAATATCTTTCTTTAATGAAAGATAGAAAATCATTTGAGAACTTAAAAGAAAAAGAGTTTGATGAATTTAAAGAACAAGAAAAAATTGAAGAGGCCAAAACTATAGACGAAATTGTTAGTTTTAAAGCCGCTAAAAAATAGCTTAGGAGGATATTATGTCGGAAACAACGAAAGATGAGAATAAGAAAAAAAGTAATAAAATTGCAATTATTTTATCATTAGTCCTTGCTATTTTACTTTTTGTGGGTATTATGTATTTTGCTAATAAAAACGTACAAAACACAATCAATAAATTTCTTCTAAAAACACCGTTTATAGGAGAACAAATAAAATCAAAACCGACAGATAGGGAAGTTGAGCAGCAAAAAGAAAAAGTTGCAAATTATTACTTAGAATTGAGTAAAGAAAGAGCTTTGGACAAGCTATTATTACTTAAAAATGAAGATTCAAAAGTTTATTCTGAAATACTTAGAAAAATGAGAAGTTTTGACTATAATAAAACTTCAAAATTAGAAGAAGAAATAAGGGAATACGAACTTGTAAGAGATTTCTTACAAAGAGAAGTTGATGCAATAGAAAAAGAAAATGAAGAAAATATATCACAAGATGCTAAATATTATTCAAAATTAAGCCTTTCACAGACGATAAATAGAATGAGGGATGAAATTAAATTAAAAGGATTAGATAAAATAGGGGGGGAAGGTGAAGAAGAAATTTCATTTTATCTAGATACACTTGAGGATGATGACATAGAGTATTTGGATAAATTCAGAAAGACTTTGAATGGTATAAAGATGGATAGAGTGGCACAAATTTTATATTATTTAAGTCAAGATGATAGTAGTTTAAACGAAGTTTCAAATTTGAATAATTTTTATTTAATATTAATGGATGGTTTTGGTAAAGAAAAAAGACTTCAAATTGAAAAGGCAATAAATGATTATAAGAATCAATTATTTGCTTTGAATCAAAAAAGCTATTTATATTCTAATATGGAAGCACAAAAAGCAACATCTATGTTAGAAAATCAAGAAAATTTTAAGGTAGAAGAATTAGTTTTTATATTTGAAGATATGCCTTATTATAAAGCTGGTGAAATATTAGCTGGATTTAAAGATAATGAATACAAAAATGATATTCTAAATTTAATGGCTGATTATGAAAATATAAGAACAAATAGATCTATGAATAGAAATAGGATAAATATAATAGAAGCTATAAATTATTTTGAAGATTATAATAAGAATCTTTTAGATTTAGTTTCTATATATCAAAAAATGTCTGCACAAGAAATTGGTAAAGTACTAGAAGAGGTTATAGATTCAGCAATATTAGAAAATAATGAATCTGTATACAAGAAAAGTCAAGAAGAGCAAATGTTAGATGTTTTAAGAAGATTAAAACCTAAATTTGTATCAGAAATTCTAAATACAATGCAATTAGAAATGAAAACAGAACTTTCTAAAAAATTAGGATTACCAATAGACACTGAGCTGTAAAAGGAGGTTTACAATGAATACAGGATTTTCGCTACTAGGTTCTATTTCAGAATTATTTTCTTCTAGAACTTCAAATTCGAAGCCTAGAGTTGATAATAAAGAAAATACAGATGTATTTAAAAATAGTTTTGAAGATAAATTAAAATCTTCAAGAAAACGAGTTGATGAAGATAAATATGAAAGCAAAAATCATGATAAAGATGTTGATAAATTAGATAGCAAAAAAGATAAAACATCATATGAAAAAGAAAATAATAAAGTTGATGATAGTAAAAAAAATATTGATAGAAAAGATGTAAAAAAGAATTCAAATATTAATGAAGAAGAAATTTCAGATAAGGCAATTAATATTGAAGGTAAAGAAATTTTAAAAATAGATAATGAAAATATTGTTAAAATAGAGGATTTATCATTAGAAGAATTAAATTTAGAAGAAGAAGATTTGCAAGAATTAGCTTCAGTTGTGGATCAGCTTATAAATCTTGATGAAGATGTAGATAAAACACAGTTAATGGTTTTAGTAGATTCTTTAAAAGAGATAGGTGTGGATTTGCAGAATTTAGGGATTGATGCTGATTTAACTAATAAAATAGAAGATATAATAAATCCTAAAATGTTTATGAGTATGGACCCTTTAAATAACTCAAATACATCAAATGAAGATTTGAATCTGGAAATAGAAGATTTGAAAAATTTAGATGATGGAAGTGAATTAGAAGAATTAAAAACAATAATTAAAAATTTAAAAGAACAATTAAAAAATGAACAAACAAATGTAGAAGGTAAAGAGTTTGTTGTAAAAGAAAATGTAGAAGAAATTGCAGTTACAAATAAAGATGTTAATACAAATTTAAATAATATAGGCAATTTGATGAAAGAAACTGCGCAAAATGGTCAAATTGAATTTGATGATTTAGATTTTGAACAAGGTGATTCTAAGGAAGATTCTAATACTAATATGGCATCTTCTATAAAATTTAGTTCAAATATTTCAAAGACTGGAACAGCTAAAGTTAATCCAACTTTTGAAAATATGGTATTAAAACAAGTTACAGAGGAAATAAAATTAAATGTTAAAAAAGATATTTCAACTTTAGAAATGAAATTAGAACCAGAAACTTTAGGTAAGGTAACTTTGAGAATTGCCTTAGAAAAAGGGGTTTTAAATATAAAGGTTTTAGCAGAAGATGATAAAGTTAAAGAGACTTTAGAAAATAATATAGAAGAATTAAAATCTGTTTTAGAAGAACAAGGTTTGAGTGTTGATAATTTAGAGGTTTCTGTTAATGATGATAGTGAATTTAGAAGACATAGAGATATATTAAGAGCAATGTCTTTAAATAAGAGTAATTCAAAGAATAATTTTACTTTATTTGATGAAGAAGAATTATCTATTGAAGACATCAAAAACCCTTATTTAAATGATGATGAATTTAATGAATTTGCTTAATAGGGAGTGAGATTATGAGTAGTATAAATGCAAATTTTTCAAATACTAGAAATACAAATGTAGAATATAGTTATGGTATGGACAAAACTGGTAACAAAAAAACGATAAATCTTTCGTCAGCTGAAGCAAAAGATGCAGATGGGAAAACTATTTATTCTGATAATGAGATGTTAGGAAAAGATCAATTTCTAAATCTTCTTATGACTCAGCTAAAATACCAAGATCCATTAAATCCTATGGATGATAAACAATTCATATCTCAAATGGCTCAATTTAGTTCTTTGGAGCAAATGCAGAATATGAATACTGGTATGGAAGACCTAATTGCGTCAGTTCAACTTACAAATAACAATTTAAATGCTAAAATAGAAGATATAGTAGAAGAATTAAAAGAATTAAAAGATATATTAGCAAAAGGTACAGATGAAACTGAGGAAACTGAAGAATCTGGTGAAACAGATGAATCAGAAAGTACTGAAGAAACAGAAGAAACTAGTGAAGTTTAGGAAATTATAGGAGGAATGCTTTATGATGAGATCTATGAATGCGGCAGTTGCGAGTTTAAGTGCCCATCAAACTAAAATGGATGTTATTGGTAATAATATAGCTAATGTAAATACTGTTGGATTTAAAAAATCAAATGTAACTTTTAAAGAATCATTTAGTCAAGTTATACAAGGTGCTAGTGGTCCTGGAGATGGAAGAGGGGGTACAAACCCAGTTCAAATAGGTTTTGGTGCTGATGTTGGAAGTATAGGAACAGTTATGACAAGTGGTGCTCCAGAAGCAACAGGAAATCCTAGTGATGTTTTAATAAATGGAGATGGATTCTTTGTAGTATCAAATGACCCTAATAATAGAAATAAATTCTATACTAGAGCAGGTAATATGGCTTTAGATGCAGCTGGAAACTTAGTTACTAGAGAAGGTATGAGAGTAATGGGATATCAAGCTGATGAAAATGGTAATGTAGGTTCTACATTAGGTGGAATAGTAGTAGATAAATCAATAGTTTATCCACCACAAGCAACTAAGCCTTCAGATGATAACCCTCAAGAAGTAGTTGTTTCTTGGGCAGGGAACTTAGATGCAACAACAACACCAAAGGATAAAATTCTAGATTCAGCAGGAAATCCTGTTGTGACTGGTGGTTTTATAGGAAATAATGCAGGTAATACGTATATTTATAAGAAACAATCAACTACAAGTGCTACAGATAAATTAACTTATGTTCCAAATGAACAAGGAGATGCAAGTTCTTGTGTTTCTCAATCAAAAGATTTTAAGATTTATGATGATTTTGGTAACGAGCATACTATAAAAATGGTATTCTATAAAGACAAGGTAGATCAGACTATACCAAACAGTACTTGGAAAGTACATGCATTTTATATGGATGATGATGGTAATATGCTTCCAAATGGTGCTGATGGTGTAGATAGATCAGGTGCTGCTCCTGAACCAAATTATAGTACTGATGGTTTTGGATATATTACAGATTCGGGTTCAATACCAAATGATATAAATAATGATGATGGATTTACATTAGTATTCAATGAAGATGGTCAAATTGATAGTGCGTTATCTACAAATGGTGGAGTTATGAAATTAAGACTTGGTACAGCTATGACTAATGGTGCATCTGCACTTGAAAATGTAAATATATCATTTAAAGATTTAAATCAATTTGCAGAAAAATCAAATGTAAATGCAGATGAAGTAAAAGGATATCCACAAGGTTCATTAAAGGGATATTCAATAAGTGAAACTGGTGAAGTTGTTGGAGAATTTGATAACGATCAAAAGAGAGTTTTAGGACAAGTTGCTTTGGCTAAGTTCTCAAATCCAGAAGGTTTACAAAAATCGAATGGTAATTTATATGATGAAACTAGAAACTCAGGTATTCCTCAAATTGCTGCTCCAGGAACAAATGGTTATGGTACATTAAAAACAGGATTTTTAGAAAGATCTAATGTTGATATAGCTCAAGAATTTACAAGTATGATAACAACTCAAAGAGGTTTCCAAGCTAACTCAAGAGTTATAACAACAACTGACCAAATGCTTGAAGAATTAGTTAACTTAAAGAGATAATAAGGTGATTTTATGATAATGGTCAAAAGACTTAATGGAGAATCTTTTGCTATAAATGAAAATTTGATAGAAACTATAGAAGAAACACCAGATACGGTTATAACTCTTACAAATGGGAATAAATATATAGTAAAGGAAAAGATTGTTGATTTAATACAACAAATAAAAGAATTCAAAAAAGATATACTAAAAAAATTATAGCTTTAGGAAAAGAGGTGTAGTATTTGGACTTAAGTACTATTATTGGTGTTATTGGAGGTATAGTTCTAATAGTTATAGGGATATTATTGGGTGGAAGTATTACAACTTTTATAGATATACCATCTATTTTTATAGTAGGAGGAGGTACGGTGGCGTCAACTCTTGTCGCCTACCCTCTTGCTAGATTTAAAGAGATTACAAAAGTTACAAAAAAAGCTTTAAGAGAAAAAGATAATAACCCAAACGATGTAATATCTGATATTATAGAACTTGCCAATAAAGCCAGAAAAGAAGGTTTATTAGCGTTAGAAGAAAGTAGTTCCAATATGGATGATCAATTCTTAAAAAAAGGTATAATGCTTGTTGTTGATGGTACAGATCCTGAACTTGTAAGGACTTTATTAGAAACAGAACTTGCGTTCATTGATGAAAGACATAAATTGGGACAAGGATTATTTGAAACAATGGGAGCATATTCCCCTGCATTTGGTATGATAGGAACACTTATTGGACTTGTTAACATGCTTAAGAACTTAGATGATCCATCTAGTATAGGACCATCTATGGCAGTTGCACTACTTACAACAATGTATGGAAGTTTCTTGGCGAATCTTATATTCCTACCAATTGCTAATAAGTTAAAGATTAAGAGTAGAGAGGAAACATTAGAAAAAGAAATTATGGTTGAAGGATTACTTTCAATACAAGCTGGAGAAAACCCAAGAATTATAGAAGAAAAATTAAAAGCATTTTTACCACCTTCTATGAGAAGAGATGAAAAGGTTAGCGAAGGAGGAGAATAGAGTGAGAAAAAAAGAGGAAGAAGCAAAGCAAGGCGCTCCAGATTGGATGGTTACATATGGAGATATGGTTACTTTACTTTTATGCTTTTTCGTTTTACTATTTTCCATGTCGACTGTAGATGCTAAAAAATTCAAGTCTGTTATAGAGGCTTTTCAAGGTTCTTTAGGGGTTTTAACAGCAGGAAAGACAATAGATGATTCAGAACTTATGAGTAAAGGTTTAAATGATGATGATATAAAAAAACAATTACAAGAAGCTGAAGATTTTCAAGAGCTTGAAGAACAAATAGAAGATTATTTGGAAGAAGAAGGTATTATAGATGATGTTGAGGTTACAAATAATAATTCCGGTTTACTTTTAAGATTTAGTGATAATGCATTATTTGATTCTGGTAGAGCTATTATAAAGGAACCATCTAGAAAAACACTTAGCTATATAGCAGAACTCTTGAAAAAAGAAGAGTTTTCTGATAAAAATATAAGAGTTGAAGGTCACACTGATAATGATCAGATTGTAAGAGGTTCTAGATATGAGACAAACTGGGAACTATCTGTTTCAAGAGCTAGTAATGTAGTTAGATTTTTTATAGAACAAAATGGTCTTAAGCCGACAAGATTTTCAGCAGCAGGATATAGTGAATACCATCCGGTTGCTCCGAATGATTCTGTTGAAAATAAGGCTAAAAATAGAAGAGTAGACATTTTAATTGTCAAAAAGACTTTAGAAAATGAAAATATTGATTTAGAAGATTAAGATATAAAAACAGTAGCACACTGGAGGTTAAAACATGGATGTTAAAAAAGTTATGATGGTTTCCGTTGTTGGGCTTTTAATAGCAATCTTAATATTTGGCGGAACACTTTATTTTTCAGTCTTCAAAGGTAATGGAGATGATTCAGCTAAAAAGAATATAAAAACATATACATATGAGGCTGGAGAATTCGCTACTAATATTGGCGGAACAAGAAACTTTTTCAAAGGAAAAATTACTATTGAAACAACTGATAAAAAGATGCCAGAAAAATTAACAGAAGAAAATGTTTTGGTTAGAGATTCTATAATAGGAATTCTTATAAGCCAAGATCCTAAAGAAATAGTTTCAAAAGAAGGTATGGATAAGTTGAAAAAAGATATAGTAAATAAATTAAATGAAAAATTTGAAACTGATAGTATTTTACAAATATATTTTTCGGATTATGTAATACAATAAAAGTGAGGTGATTAAATTGTCAGAAACTTTATCTCAAGATGAAATAGACTCTCTTTTAGAAAGCTTAAAGAAAAATTAAAAAATAAATTAAGAATAATATTTATGTAGTGCAATGAAATGAGGTGGCAAAATTTGTCCGAAATATTATCACAAAATGAGATAGACTCCCTTTTGGATGCTCTTACGACTGGGGAAGTTGATGTATCAGACATAAAAGATGAGTCAAAAGAGAAAAAAATTAAAAAATACGATTTTAAAAGCCCTAAAAAACTAGCAAAGGATCAGCTAAGAACACTTCATATGATGCATGAAAATTTTGCAAGAGTGTTAAATACTTTCTTTTCAGGGTATTTAAGAACTTTTGTTCAAATAGATGTACTTTCTGTAGAAGAATTATCTTATTATGAATTTAGCAACTCGATTTCTAATCCAGCTATGCTATCCATAATAAATTTCATGCCTCTTCCAGGTGATATTATTTTCGATATATCAACAAGACTTTGTTATTCTATGATAGATAGAATATTAGGTGGAGATGGAAAATATGATGGAGAAATTAGGGCATTTACAGAAATAGAAATAACTATTCTAAAAAAGATTGTATCGCAAGTGGCTAATTTGTTCATAGATCCATGGGAAAATGTTATAGAATTATCCCCTGTTTTGGACAAAATAGAGACTAATTCTCAATTTGCTCAGATAGTTTCTCCAAATGAAACAGTAGCCTTAATTACTTTGAAAGTAAAAGTAGGAGATGCTGAAGGGCTTATGAATATATGTATACCACATATTGTTTTAGAACCTATTTTAACTAAATTAAGTACTAAATTTTGGTTTTCTACTAATATTACAAAAAAGATTAGTGAAGAAGATAAGATAAATTTAAAGAATAGAGTTAAAAAGGCAAATCTTGACATAGCATGTGTTATTGGGGAAACAAATATAACTGTAGAAGAATTTTTAATGTTGCAACGTGGTGATGTAGTAACATTAAATAGCACAATTGAAAATGACTTTGAAATAAGGGTAAATGATAAAAATAAGTTTTATGGTAAACCTGGTAGCATAAAAAATAATTTAGCTGTGAAAATAACAAAAGTTATCGAAGAAGGTGATTTAGAATATGATGAATGATATGCTTTCACAAGAAGAGATAGATGCCTTATTAACAGGTGATTCAAGCTCTGATGAATCAGAAGAAACAAATGAAATGTTAAATGATATGGAGAAAGATGCCCTTGGTGAAATAGGAAATATAAATATGGGCACGTCTGCAACAACATTATCTACTTTATTAGGAAAAAAAGTTAATATAACAACTCCTGTTGTTGACTCAGTTACTCTAAATGAGCTGGCTGATCAATATCCAATTCCATTCGTTGCTGTACAAGTAGGTTACAGTGAAGGATTAACGGGTACTAATGTATTAATACTAAAAGAAGATGATGTAAAAGTAATCACTTCTTTAATGATGGGTGGAGATGGTAGAGAAAATTTACCAGGAGAATTAGAAGAAATTCACTTAAGTGCAATTAGTGAAGCTATGAATCAAATGGTAGGTAGTTCGTCGACATCTTTATCAGAAATGCTTACTAAAAAAATAGATATATCCCCTCCAGAAGTTTTTAAAATGAACTTATCTGGTTCGAATGTAGATTTATCTGGAATAGATTCAGATGACAAGCTTATAAGAATTTCATTTAAAATGACTATTGAAGATTTAATAGATAGTAATATTATGCAATTACTGCCTATTGACTTTGCGAAGTCTTTAGTTGATAATATGTTATATGGAGGTTCAGAAAGTTCTTCATCTGATGTTGCTGATGAGATTGTAGAAACAAAAGTTGAACCGCAACCAGCAGCACAAAAGGAGGTAGAACCGCAGATGCCACCACAACCGCAAATGCAACAGCCGCAAATGCAACAACCGCAAATGCAGCCACAAATGCAACAACCGCAACAAAATTACTATCAGCCACAAATGCAACAGCCTGTTAATGTTCAACCTGTTGAGTTCCAAAGTTTTGATCCAACAGCAAATATTATGGCAAATATGTCAGAAAACATTGAACTTATAAGGGATGTTAATTTAAAAGTAACAGTACAATTAGGTAGAACTAGAAGAAGTATTGATGAAATTCTTGACTTTGCACCAGGAACAATAATAGAATTAGATAAGTTAGTAGGTGAACCTTTAGATATTTTAGTAAATGGAAAAAATATAGCAAAAGGTGAAGTTGTTGTTATTGATGAAAGTTATGGTGTTAGAATAACTGATATAGTTAAACCAGAAAAAAGATTAAAATCAATATAATTTTTATAATAGAGGAGGATTTGATTAAAGATGGGAAAAGGAATATTATTAGTTGATGATGCAGCTTTTATGAGAATGATGATAAAGGATATTTTATCTAAGAATGGTTATGAAATTTTAGGTGAAGCTGAAAATGGTGCTAAAGCTATAGAAAAGTACAAAGAGGTTAGCCCTGATTTAGTAATAATGGATATTACTATGCCTGAAGTAGATGGAATACAAGCTGTAAAAGAAATTAAAGGAATGGATCCAAATGCAAAAATTATAATGTGTTCAGCAATGGGTCAACAAAGTATGGTTATAGAAGCTATTCAATCTGGAGCTAAAGATTTTATAGTTAAACCTTTCCAAGCTGACAGAATTTTAGAAGCTGTTAAAAAAATAATAGGTTAATAAATGCTTTATGAAATAAGTTTTTCTAAGATTATATATTATATATTTTCTATCGTTTTAGTTTGTCTAATGGCTTATTTTGCTTGTAAATATCTATATAAGAATAAGCAAAAGCTAAATACAGGTATATTAAAGAAGAATTTTTTTAATAATAATTTTGAGAGAAAATTAGAGATAAAAGAAAGATTATTTGTCGGAAAAAATAGAGAAATAATTTTATTGAAAGCAGATAAAAAAGAATATATACTTGGAATAAATGGTGATAATTTCTATAAAATTGATACCATTTTAGATGAGGATGATAATAATGAGTAATATTAAAAATTTAAAAAAGATTATGTTTGTATCATTACTTTTTTCTTTATTCTTTTTTAGGCTTTCTTTTGCTGAAAATGCATTTCCAAATATATCAATAGATATAAGTGGAGATGGAAATCCTAGTAATTTGAGTAATACTATTGAAATGGTATTGCTCTTTACTATTTTATCGTTACTACCAACAATAATTATAATGATGACTTCTTTCACAAGGATTCTAATTATACTTTCATTTTTGAAGCAAGCTATGGGTGCACAGCAAGCTTTGTCTGGAAGAGTTCTTATTGGACTTTCTTTATTTTTGACATTTTTTATAATGGCGCCTGTAGGGAATGAAATATATGAAACGTCATTAACACCATATTTAAGTGAAGAAATTACACAAGAAGAAGCATTACAAAAAGGAATGGATCCTTTAAGAAAGTTTATGATGAAACAGACAAGAAAAAGTGATTTGGATTTGTTTATTGAACTTGCAAAAGATGAAAGTATTAAAGAAGATAATATTCCTAATAGAGTTTTGATTCCTGCATTTTTGATAAGTGAATTAAAATCAGGCTTTATTATGGGTGTTATATTGTTTATACCATTTATAATAATAGATATGGTAGTTGCTAGTACACTGATGTCTATGGGGATGATGATGTTGCCTCCAGTTATGATATCTTTACCATTCAAATTATTATTGTTTATTTTGGTAGATGGATGGACTTTAGTTATAAAGTCAATTGTTACGGGATTTAACTAGTAGGAAGTGGTAAATTGAGTATAGAAAAAGTGGTTGAATTAGGACAAGGTGCACTTATGATGGTTCTCTTGCTATCGTCACCGATGTTAATACTGGGATTATTGGTAGGATTAGCTGTTAGTATATTTCAGGCTACAACACAAATACAAGAGGCAACTTTATCTTTTATACCAAAGATAGTAGCTGTTTTACTGGCTTTTGCAATATTTGGACCGTGGTTGATAAATCTAGCTGTAGATTACACTAGAGAATTATTTTTAAGTATGAACGAATTTATAAGATAGAGCTGATAAATATGAATGAATTTATGAGATACATAACAGAAAATGTGTATTTTTTTATGTTAATTTTCTTAAGGGTTTCATCTGCAATAACTGTATCACCATTATTCGGAAGGAAAAACCTTCCGAATATTTTTAAATTAGGGTTGTCACTAGCGATATCATTTTTAATATATCCATTTATATCAGTTGAAAATTTATATAATTATTCAAAAGATGCGCTATTGATAATTGGAATAAAGGAAGTTTTTATTGGAGTTTTTATAGGCATGATTATGGATATAATTTTTAATGTCGCTCTTACTGCTGGCTCATTTATGGATGTCCAAATTGGATTTGCTATGGCGAGAGTTGTAGATCCTAATAGTGGTGGGCGAGTGTCTATAACAGGTAATTTTTTTAATATAATATCTTTATTGGTTTTCATAACCATAAACGGGCATTATGAAATATTAAAAGCTATTATAAATAGCTTTAGAGTTTTTCCGCTAGATAGGTTAATAAGATTGAATTCAAATTATTTTTATTTTGTAATAGAACTATTTGATTTTATAATGAATATTTCAATAAGAATTGCTATACCAATAATATTAGCATTATTTCTTACAAATTTGGTATTAGGGGTAATGGCAAGAACTATACCACAGATGAATGTGTTTGTTGTGGGTATGCCATTAAAAATATTAGTAGGTGTGGCCATTTTAATTATAGCTATGCCTTTTTATTTACCTATATTTAGAGAGATTTATTTTAAAATGATAAAATATGTCTTTACATTTTTAAATTCAGTGTAGGTGATATTTTGGAGATAAAAATTAATTTACAGCTTTTTTCTGGAGAAAAAACAGAAAAAGCAACGCCAAAAAAGAAAAAGGATGCAAGAAAAAAGGGTCAAGTTTTAAAGAGTAAAGAAATCGTAACATCCTTTAGCTTGTTTTTTTCCTTTTTAGCGATTAAAGTATTTGGTGGCTTTGTATATGAAACTATATATGAATCTATTTTGTATTATACAAATAATATGGAAAAACAAGTAATATCTAATTTAGAGGCATATAAAGCATTGTTAATAGGATGTTACTTTACTTTAAAAGGATCATTTATAATAGCTTTGACAAATCTTTTGATTGGTATAATAGGTAATTACGCACAGGTTGGATATTTATTTACAGTAGAGGTTTTAAAACCTGATATAACAAAATTAAATCCTGTTTCAGGATTAAAAAAATTATTTTCGTTAAAATCTTTATTTGAATTAGCCAAATCAAGTGTGAAATTATTTATTATAGGTATTGTTGCTTATAATCATTTGGAAGGTAAGATGGATATTGTTTTGAAATCTTTAGAACTAAGTACTGTCCAAATAGCATTTGTTTTATCAGATTTGGTTATTGGTTTGGGTCTTAAACTTTCATCTGTTTTACTGTTTTTAGGTATTATAGATTTTTATTATCAAAGATTTGATTATGAAAAGAACCTAAAAATGTCTAAACAAGAAATCAAAGAAGAGTATAAACAAATGGAAGGGGATCCACAGATTAAGTCAAAGATAAAAGAAAAGCAAAGAATGATGGCTATGCAAAGAATGATGCAAGATGTTCCGCAAGCGGACGTTGTAATTACAAATCCAACGCATTATGCTATTGCATTAAAATATGATCCAGAAGTTAATGAGGCACCATATGTATTAGCAAAAGGAAAGAATGTTATAGCACATAAAATAAGGGAACGTGCAAAGGAAAATGAAATTCCGATTGTAGAAAATAAACCTTTGGCTAGAAAGTTATATAAAATTTTAGATATAGGTGATGCAATTCCGCCAGAGCTTTATGAAGCAGTTGCTGAAGTACTAGCCTATATATATTCAAAAGATAGAGTAATGTAATTTGAGGAGGAAATTTATGAAATCTAAAGATATTTTGGTTGCGCTTGGAATCATAAGTATAGTACTTATGATTATCATTCCAGTTCCTCTAGGACTTTTAGATGTTTTGTTAAGTTTAAATATATCGTTGGCGTTGTTGATTTTGCTTATAGCAATTTATAATAAAGAAGCTCTTGAATTTTCGGTATTTCCATCTATGCTTCTTATAACAACTTTGTTTAGATTGGCTCTTAATATAAGTACAACAAGATATATATTAGGAGAAGGGAAAGCTGGGGATGTTATAGATGCATTTGGAAATTTTGTTATGGCTGGGAATCCCTTGGTGGGTTTTATTGTATTTATAATTATAGTAATTGTACAATTTATGGTTATTACAAAAGGTTCTGAAAGAGTTTCAGAAGTTGCAGCAAGATTTACATTAGATGCAATGCCTGGTAAACAAATGTCTATTGATGCAGATTTAAATTCAGGTCTTATTGATGAAGTACAAGCAAAAGATAGAAGAAAGAAAATCCAAAGAGAAGCAGATTTTTATGGAGCTATGGATGGGGCATCTAAGTTTGTTAAAGGAGATGCAATAGCAGGTATTTTAATAGCTTTAATAAATATTGGTGCAGGTCTTATTTTAGGAGTATTAGTACAGAATTTAACTTTTGCAGAGTCGATAGCTAGATATACACTTCTTACAGTTGGAGATGGTTTAGTATCTCAAATTCCAGCTCTTTTAATATCTACAGCAACGGGTATAATAGTTACTAGAGCTGCATCAGAATCAGATCTTGGTTCAGATATATTAAACCAATTATTAAAACAACCAAAATCAATGTTTATAATATCTGGAGTTTTACTATTCTTAGCAATAACACCTCTTCCTACTATACCATTTTTATTTTTATCATTATCATTTTTATTCTTAGGTTTAAATATGAGAAGAATTGTAAGTATGGAAAAAGAAGAAGAATTAGATATTACAGAAAAAGAAGAAGAATTAGATGTTGATGAAATTAGAAAACCTGAAAATGTATTGCCACTATTACAAGTAGATCCTATAGAGCTTGAATTTGGATATGGAATAATACCATTAGCTGACAAAACTCAAGGTGGAGATTTATTTGATAGATTAGTTATGATAAGAAGACAATGTGCACTTGAACTAGGTGTAGTTGTTCCGATGATAAGATTAAGAGATAATATACAAATAGAAGCAAATCAGTATATTATAAAGATAAAGGGTGTAGATGTTGCTCATGGTGAAATTTTATTTGACCATTATCTAGCAATGAATCCTGGTAGTGTAGAAGGAGATATAAAGGGTATTGATACAGTAGAACCTGCTTTTGGTCTTCCAGCAAAATGGATAGATGAAAAAGAAAGAGAAAGAGCTGAAATACTTGGTTATACTGTTGTTGATCCTCCATCTATAATATCAACACATCTTACAGAAATAATAAAACGTCATGCTCATGAATTGCTTGGAAGACAAGAAGTAAAAATGCTTGTAGATAATCTTAAAGAAAGTAATCAAACATTGGTAGATGAAATTGTACCAAGTATGTTTAATTTAGGTGAAATACAAAAAGTACTATCTAATTTACTTAGAGAAGGCGTATCTATAAGAAATTTTTCGAGCATAATGGAGATAATGGCTGATTATGGAAATGTAACTAAAGATGCTGATATGCTTACAGAATATGTAAGACAAGGACTTTATAGATTTATAACGAGACAATTTATACATGGGAACAAAGCAAAAGTTATAACAGTAGATCCTAATATAGAAAAAATAATAATGGATTCATTGCAATCAACAGAGACCGGAACGTATTTATCAATAGATCCAGAAATTTCACAGAATATACTTGGTAATATAACAAAGGAAGTAGAAAAAGTGTTATCTATCGGGGAACAACCAATAATAATAACAGCACCTATTGTTAGAATATATTTAAAAAGATTAGTAGAGCAAATAAGTAGTGAAATTACAGTGTTATCATATAATGAGGTTGACCCTAATGTAAAAATACAATCTATAGGGATGGTGAGCATTTAAAGATGCAAATAAAAAAGTTTATAGGAAATAATGTAATAGAAGCCATGGAAAATGTGAAAAAGGAATTTGGAGAGAATGCAGTAATATTAAAAACTAAGAAAGTAAAATCAAATGGAATTTTAGGTTTTTTTAAAAAGGAAAAAATAGAAATTTTAGCTGCAATGGATAGTTCTCCAGCTAAAAAACCAATTAAAAAATTCGAAAAAAATATTTCTAATGAAGTAAAACCATTACCAAATCAAAAAAATTATGAAAAGTATAATTTTGAAAAAAATTTGAACAGAAAAATGGAAAACCAAAATAATTCTTTTGAAAAGGATTTGTTTAAGGATAATTTTTCAAATAAAACGGAAAACTATCAAATTGATTCTCCTGTTAAATCAAACTTTTCGAATTTTAATGAAAAAGAAGAGCAAAGATATGATAAAATTAAAGATAATACTGTTTTTAAAAAAATTGAACATCAAAAAAATATTGAAAATGAAAAAATGAATGAAGATATAAAAGAATTAAAAGAATTAGTAAGTCAGATGAATAAGAAGATTAAAATTAGATTTGAAGAAAATGTAGATATTCAAAATGATTATAAAGAATACTTTTTCAAATTAAAAGAAAGCGGGTTAAAAGAAAAGAATATAATAGAATTTATAGAAAGCTTAGATGAGAAGATTCATGATGAAAAAGATTTTTATAAAAAATTATATGAATATTTTAAGAGTTATGTTAAAAACTTTGATTTAGATGAAAAGATAAACATATTTATAGGAACTACTGGTGTTGGAAAAACGACTACTTTGGCAAAAATTGCTTCGAAAATAGTTTTGGAAAAAGATAAGAGGGTTGGTTTTTTAACATTAGATACCTATAGAATTGCTGCTGTAGATCAACTGAGAACTTACGCTGAAATATTAAATTCACCAATTGAAGTTGCTTATGATGATTTAGATGTTTATGATGCAATCAAAAGACTTGAAAATAGGGATTTTGTTTTCATAGACACAGCTGGAAGAAGTCATAATAATGAAAAACATATGAAGGAACTTAAAGATTTTATGACTCAAATAAAAGATATAAAAAAGAATGTTTTTCTTGTTTTAAGTGCAAATCAAACAAATTATGATGTTGATAAAATTATAGAAAAATATAGTTTTTTAGAAAATTATAATATAATAATAACTAAGATTGATGAAACCGACCGATTAGGTGGAATATTAAATATATTAAAAGAAAATAATATTAGTTATATTACTCATGGGCAGAATGTTCCTGATGATATAGAAGAATTTGATTTGGAAGAAGTCTTAAATAAGATTTTATTAAAGGAGTAGATGGTTAAATGGATCAAGCTTCTAAACTAAGAAGTGCTGTTATTAAAAAGAGTGACTTTGAGAGGTCTTTTAATGATAGTGAATCTTTAACAAGAGTGATTTGCGTTACAAGTGGAAAAGGTGGCGTTGGAAAAACAAATTTTACTTTGAATTTAGCATTAGCGCTTAGAGAGAATGATAAAAAAGTAGTTATAATAGATGCAGATTTAGGCCTTGCTAATATAGAAATTTTATTAGGGATAAAGCCTAGATATGGTCTATTAGATTTGATAAAGGAAGAAGTAGATATAGAGGATATTGTCTCAAATGGACCTTCTGGAATAAAAATAATATCGGGTGGTTCTGGTATTGCAGAACTTGCAAATATATCATTAAGCGGAATAAATAAAATTTTAAATGGTATATATGAATTAAAAGATAAAGCTGATTATATATTAATAGATACAGGTGCAGGAATATCAGATTCAATATTTACTTTTATAAAAGCCTCTCAAGAAATTATTGTTGTTACTAATCCAGAACCTACATCAATAGCAGATGCATATGCTATGATTAAAAGAATTAGTATGGAGTCAAAAGATAAAGATATAAATTTAATAGTAAATAGAGCGGAAAATAGTGAAGAAGCTAACGGGACGTTTAAAAGACTTAAATTAGTAGGTGAAAAATTTTTAAATTTACAAATCAATTATTTAGGGTATATATTAAATGACAGGAGTGTGCAGTTGTCTGTAAAGAGTCAACAACCATTTTTTATTAAATATCCAAAAACAACAGCTACTAAAAATATAATAGATATTTCAAAGAAAGTATTAAAATATAATGAAAATTTAATTGAAGAACCAAAATTTGATGGTTTTATGAAAAAGCTTTCAAATATATTTCTTGGTAGAAAGGGGTAAGCAATTAGTATGATTTATAAAAATGATTTTCAAATAGGACAAAGATTAGAACTTGAAGTTATAGATGATGATTATAGAAATGAAAAAATACTTATAAGTCAGCTTTTAGAAATGAATGAAAGTAAAAATGTATATATAATAGCAAATCCAATATACCAAGGGAATTTGGTTGCAATACCGTTGAATGTAAAATTATATGTTTTTTATAGTGCGGGGGAGTTAGGCGTTTTTTATTTTGAAGCGAAGATAATCAAAAGGAAAAAAGAGCCTATACCACATTTAGTAATCAAACAAACTAGAGAAACAAGAAAGATACAAAGAAGAGAGTATTACAGATTAGAAAAATCAATAGAGATTGATGTATTTGATGAAAATAATGAGTATTTACTCAGTGGTTATACGAAAGATATCAGTGGTGGTGGACTTAGATTTATATGTGAAGAATCATTTTCTTTAGGAAAAGCTCTTTTGTGCAAATTTAAATTAGCTAATCAAGATTTTTATTTAAAAGGAAATGTAATAAGATCTGAACTATCAGATGAGGAATTGGAGAAATATGATACCTCTATAGAATTTTTAGAAATAAAAAATGATGATAGAAATTATATTGTAAGGTATATTTTTAGGGAACAACGAATATTAAGACAAAAGGGATTGATATGATATGAAAAAAATAAAAGTTTTAATAGTTGATGATTCTGCATTTATAAGAAAAATAGTTGAAGATATTTTAAAAAAAGAGGACTCTATAGAAGTTGTAGCTAAAGTTAAAAATGGGAAAGAAGCGCTTGATTATATATATAAAAATGAAGTTGACGTTGTAACTTTAGATGTTGAGATGCCAGTCAAAAATGGAATAGAGACACTTGAAGAACTAATGCAAACTAAGCCTACTCCAGTTGTTATGATAAGTAGTTTAACCAAAGAAGGTGCAGATCTTACTATAAAAGCGCTTGATCTGGGTGCTGTTGATTTTATCACAAAGCCGAGCAATATATTTAAAATAAGCCAAGACGAAGTTGGAAAAGATATAATAAACAAAGTGAAAATAGCTTCTAGAGTAAGAATATCTAAAAATGAAAGAATAAAGCCGCATAAGAAGATAGAAAGTAGCATAAAAAAGAGTTTAAAAGAAAATAGAATATCTAGAGATTCAAGCGGTGGTTTTGATACTATTGTTTCAATAGGTACATCTACAGGTGGACCGAGAGCTTTACAGGAAGTGATACCAAATTTAAAATTTGATATAAAAGCGCCTGTTTTAGTAGTTCAGCATATGCCTCCAGGATTTACTAAGTCACTAGCTGAAAGACTAGATAGTTTATCACAAATAAATGTAAAAGAAGCTGAGGAAGGTGATGTTTTACAAAAAGGTTTTGCTTATATTGCTCCAGGAGATAGACATTTAACACTTAGAAAAGAAGGTGCAAAGCTAAAAATACATTTAGACAATGGTGCAAATGTAACTGGTCATAAACCTTCTGTTGATAAGATGTTTTATTCTCTTAGCGAATTAAATAAATATAGAAGAATATCAGTTATAATGACTGGTATGGGTTCGGATGGAGCAAAGGGAATGGAACTTTTAAAAGAACAAGATAATGTGTATACTATTGCAGAAGATGAATCAACATGTATTGTTTTTGGTATGCCCAAGTCAGCTATAAATTTAAATGTAGTAGATAAAGTTCTGCCTGTGCAAAAAATAGCAAATGAAATTAATAAATTGATGGAGGTGTAGTTGATGTTTGAATTAGATCAATATTTAGATATGTTCCTAGATGAAGCAAAGGATAATCTTGAAAATTTAAATCAAAAATTATTGGATTTAGAAAACGATCCTGAAAACAAAGAAATAGTAAATGAAATTTTCAGAATAGCACATACATTAAAAGGTATGTCATCTACTATGGGCTTTGAAAAAATGGCCAACCTAACACATAAAATGGAAAATATACTAGATGATGTACGAGGAGATAAATTAAATATAAATACGAGAATAGTTGATTTATTATTTGAAGGATTGGATTTTCTTGAAGAATTTGTTAAAAATGTTGAGTCAGATGGATCTGAAGGAGATGTTAATGTAGAGGAACTTATTGAAAATCTTAAGAATATAAATTCAGGTGAAGTAATACAAGCAAAGAGTGTTGAGGTTGAAGTTAAGGAAGAAAAGAAAAACGTTCCTAGTAGTGGAATAGGTCAAATTATAGAGAATAAAGAAAGCTTAGAATATATAAATTCTGTTGTACAAACAGCAAAAGATAATAGTATGAATGCATATAAATTAAAAGTAATATTAGATGAAAAATGTATGTTAAAATCAGCAAGATCTTATCTGGTTTTTAAGAGCATAGAAGAACATGGAGAAATTATATATTCAAATCCAAGTGTTGATGATATAGAAGATGAAAAATTTGATGATAGTTTTTCTCTTATAACAGTAAATGAGTTAGACTTAGACGAGTTAAAAAATACGATATTATCAGTTTCTGAGATAAAAGATGTCTTAATAGAAGTTTACAATGTAGAAGAAGATGAAGGTCCACAAGATGTAGAAGAAGAGATAAAAGAAGAAATAGTGATTGAAGAAGAAAATACAAATAAAGAGGTTCAAGTTAAAGCTGACAAGAAAGAAAGTAAAAAGGAAGCTCCAGATACGAAACAAAAGAAAAATAGAGTTGGTAGAACTGTTAGAGTTGATATTGATAGATTAGACAATTTGATGAACTTGGTAAGTGAGCTTATAATTGTAAAAACAAGATTAGAAGACATTGATGTAAAAACTAAAGATCATAATATGAATGAAGCTATAGAATATTTAGAAAGAATAACAACAAGTCTTCATGATGCTGTTACAAAAGTTAGAATGGTTCCAATTGAAAGAGTATTTAATAGATTCCCTAGAATGGTAAGAGATTTATCTAAGGATCTTAAAAAAGAAATAAATCTTTTTATGTCAGGTGAAGAAACTGAGGTTGATAGAACTGTAATTGATGAGATTGGAGAACCTTTAATACATCTACTTAGAAATTCTATAGACCATGGTATTGAAACTCCTGAAAAAAGAGTTTCTCTTGGAAAACCTGAATATGGAGAAGTTAAACTTTTAGCATATCCAGATGGAAATAATGTTGTTATTGAGGTTTGTGATGATGGTTCTGGTCTTAACATAGAAATAATAAAGAAAAAAGCGGTTGAAAGAGGAGTAATATCCGAAGAAAAATCAAAAACTATGGATGATAAAGATGCTAAAGAACTAATATTTGCACCTGGTTTTAGTACTGCTAATAAAATTTCAAATGTTTCAGGTAGAGGAGTAGGTCTTGATGTTGTTAAGACTAAGATAGAATCTCTTGGAGGAAATGTTGAAATCGAAACAGAAAAAGGTAAGGGCAGTAAGTTTATAATTAGATTACCGCTTACTTTAGCTATAATCCAAGCATTACTTGTAATGACTAAGGAAGAAAAATATGCAATACCTCTTAACAATATAAAAGAAATAACAAATATAAATAAGGCCGATATAAGATTGGTTGAAGGTAAAGAAATAGTATTATATAGAGGTGAAACTCTTCCACTAATATCATTAGCTAATGTATTAGATGTTCAGGGGGAAGAAGAAGATATAGAAGAACTTGTTGTTGTTATAGTTAAAAAAGGCGAAAAAGATTTAGGAATAGTTGTAAATAGCCTTATAGGACAGCAAGAAATTGTTATAAAATCTTTAGGAAAATATTTAAGTGGCTTAAGTTTTATAGCAGGAGCTACTATATTAGGTAATGGTAGTGTAGCATTAATAATAGATACAAATTCATTATTCTAGGAGGTGGATTATAAATGGCTTCTACTGAAATGCAATATGTTATTTTTAGACTAAATGGTGAATCCTACGGAATAGAAATAAAATATGTAGAAACAATAGAAAAAATAATGGAAATAACTAGGGTGCCAAAAACAAATAACTATATAAAAGGAGTTATAAATTTAAGGGGGGAAATAGTCCCTGTTATAGACGTTAAAGAGAGATTTAATTTAGGAAGCTCTGGTTATGATTCAGAAGCAAGAATTATTGTGAATAAGATAGATGATATGTTAATTGGTTTTATAGTCGATTCAGCATCAGAAGTTAAAAATATAAGCCAAGAAAACGTAAATTATAATATTGTTGATGAAAGTTTCCAAGAAGGCTTTGTTAAAGGAATAGCAAAGCATGAAAATAAAGTAATAATATTAGTTGATATAGATAAAATACTGAATCTAAATCATGATATAAAGCAAGAGTTAGAGGGGGGGGAATCTTAGGCCTTTTCTGGCTTGAGTAGCATGTATGGAGTTTAATATTGAGAAGTTTCAAGCGTTTTATGCAGATATATTGAAAGAAGTCGGAAATATAGGTGCTGGTAATGCTGCTACAGCACTTTCGAAAATGATAAATAAAAAAATAGATATGGAAGTACCTCATGTCGAAATAATACCAACAGAGGAAATTGTAGCAATATTAGGTGGAGAAGAACTTATAGTAGTAGGTATTTATGTAGGTTTTTTTGAAGATATAAATGGAACTATTTTATTTATATTAAATAAAGATTCTGCTGATAATCTTATAAATATGCTATTTGGACTAAATAAAAAATATGATGAATATGAAATTTATAATGAAATGGAATTTTCAGCTATGCAGGAAATAGGGAATATATTGGCTAGTTCTTATATAAATTCGATTTCCTCCTTATCGAATTTAAACATAAATATATCTGTGCCTTCTGTAACTGTTGATATGGCCGGGTCTATACTTAGTGTGCCAGCTATAGAATATAGTCAAATAAGTGATCAAATGATTTTGATTGAAAACAAACTAAAAGAAGGTAATAATGAAATTGTAGGTAAAATATTTGTATTGCCAGATATGGAATCTTACGAGAAATTATTAGAAAGCCTTGGAGTGAATATAGATGGCTAATATAAAAGTTGGAATGGCTGATTATAAGATAGGTAAAAAGGAGGATATTTTAGTAACTTTGGGTTTGGGTTCTTGTGTGGGGATAATATTGTATGATAAAGTTAAGAAGATTGCAGGTATGGCACATATAATGTTACCTTCTAGCAAGGAAATAAAAAATAATTCCAATAAAGCTAAATTTGCAGATACTGCTATTGATGAAATGTTAAAGGAATTGATAGCAGAAGGTGTCTCAAAAACAAGGTTAACATCAAAAATTGCAGGAGGAGCGCAGATGTTTAATATAGCATCAAAAAGCGATACTCTAAACATAGGAAGAAGAAATGTTATATCTGTAAAAGAAAAACTATCTGACTTAAGAATTTCTATAATTGCAGAAGACACTTTAGGGAATCACGGTAGAACAATAGAATTTAACTGTGATACAGGTGAACTTCTTATAAAAAGTATAGGAAAAGGAAAACAGATATTGTAAAAAGGATGTTAATTATGAAAAATGTAATAATTTTTAGTTTAATCAACTATTTTTTTTCTCTGATTTTTATTTTGTTTACTATCATAACAAAAACGCATAATTCACAAGATTCAATGATAAAGTTTGTGGTAGGCATAGTTTCTTTAAATTTAATAGCTTATATATTTATTAAATTTATATTAAAAAATATATCTGTGGAAGAAAAGACAAACATAGATATAAGTATACCTCCAATAGATGATAAAGAAATGAGTGAAATGTTGAAAGAGGCTCAATTAGAAGAAACATTAAAAGATGATGAAGAATTTAAAGAAAATATAGAAAATACAGAAGTGAATGAAGAAATAAATGAAGAATTTAAAGAAGTAAATTTTTAAGTAGATTTTATAATATGAGGAGGTATTTTGATGAATAAATATTCTCTTTGGGAGCTTTATTTTGAAGAAAAAAACAAAGAAAAAAAAGAAAAATTAAAACAAGAAATAATATTAGAATATGTCAATCTAGTAAAGATTATTTCTGGAAGGCTTTATAATTTTTATGGTTCTAATATAGATTATGAAGATTTAGTTAGTTATGGTATTATTGGACTTATTGATGCCATTGATAAATATGATTTGAGTAAAAATATAAAATTTGAAACATATGCATCGATTAGAATAAGAGGTGCAATAATTGATGAAATTAGAAATTTGGATTGGATTCCTAGATCTATAAGACAAAAATCGAAGATGGTAAAAGAAGTTTATAAAAAATATGAAAATTTAAACGGAAAAGAACCTACAGTTGAACAATTATCTAAGGAACTCAATAAAACTATTCCAGAAGTAAATAAAATTTTAGAAGAAGTAAATATATATAATGTAGTGTCTTTGGAAGAAGAAATTTCAGATAATTTGAAGATTCAAATAGAAGACAAAGCAGAAGAAATGAATCCTGAAGCATCTTTAATGAAAAAAGATATGATAAACAGATTAAAAACATCTGTTAAGAAATTAAAAGAAAGAGAACAAATGATTATAAACTTATATTATTTTGAAGAATTGACATATAAGGAAATAGGAAATATATTAGAAATTTCGGAATCTAGGGTATCTCAAATTCATAGTAAAGCAATAATAAGAATAAAAAATGATTTATTCTAAGGAGGAATGTAAATGCCTTTTTTAGCAAAACAAGTAGAAAAAGAATTTGATAATTATAAGATAACGTTAAATGTTACTGGTGATTATATGAATGCTTATATTGCAATAAATACAAAGGATAGAGCTATAACAATAGAAAAAGATACTATAATGAATTTGTTAAAAGAAAATGACATTATTTATGGAATAGAGGAAGAAACAATAGATTTACTTATAAAGAATAAAACCTATAATTCATCGATTAAGGTTGCACAGGGTTTAAAGCCTATTAAAGGAGAAGATGCTAAAATTACACTTTATTTTGATAAAGATAATAAAGCAAAACCCAAAATGGATGAAAAAGGTACTATAGATTTCAAAGAGTTAAATTTATTTTCAAACATAGAGGAAGGACAACTTTTAGGTGAAAAAGAAGATGCTAAAGAAGGTGTTCCTGGTAAAAATGTAATTGGAGAAGAATTAGAAGCTCAAAAAGGAAAAGATACTCCATTAAAAGCAGGAAAAAATACAGAATTAGATGAAGAAGGTTTTAAGATTTATAGTACTACAAGTGGTAGACCTGAGTTTAATGCTGGTACAATAAATGTATCTAATGTTTTGACTGTTAAGGAGCATGTAGATGCCTCTACTGGAAATATAAGATTCAATGGTGATGTTATAGTAAATGGCGATGTAAAAACTGGATTTTTGGTTGAAGCAGAAGGAAGCATAGAAGTAAAAGGTGTTATAGAAGCTACATCTATAAGATGTAAAGGTGATCTTATTGTAAAGGGTGGAATCCAAGGAAGTGTAAAGGAAGAAATTTATTGCCAAGGGAATCTTATATGTAAATATATAGAAAATGCAAGAGTTTTATGTGATGGAGATATAACTACAGATTTTGTAGCGCATAGCTATATTGTTTGCGGAAATAGAGTTAAGGTAGTTGGTAGAAAGGGTCATATAGTAGGTGGAGAATTAAAAGTTAGGTATGAAATTGACAGCAATATGGTTGGTTCGCCTATGGGAACCAAGACTTATATAGAAGTTGGAAATGATCCTAAATTGAAAGTTAAATTAAATGCATATTTAGATGAGAAAAAAACTATTGAAAAAAATTTAAAAGAGCTTTCAAATCAAATAAATGCATCTAAAGAACTTGTTCAAAGAAACTTACTTAAAGGTTCTAAAAAAGAGTTGTTTATAAAGAGTGTAGATTTATACAACCAATATAAAGAAAAATTTGTATTAGTTGAAAAAGAGATAGAAGCTATAAGAGAAGTCTTAGAAAATAGTTATGAAGGACTTTTGAAGGTGCATAATGTTGTTCATCCTGGAACAAAAATTGTCATAGGTTCTCATGTTAAATTTGTAAAAGATGAAATTAAATTTAGTAAATTTTTAATTCAAGATGGAGATATAGCTATAAAAAGCTTGTAGGTGATTATATGTTTTTATATTTTAATCAAATAATAATTGTTGTGAGTATTTTGGGTTTGGTGTTTTTATCTATTTTTTTAATGAAATACATAAAGAAGATAGATGGTTTAAAAGAATCTTCATCAGAAGAAAATTTAGATATACTGTATGAGCAGATATTTAATATAAAGAAAGAGAATGAAGAAATTAAATCTTATTTAAATTCTATTGAATTTATGAATACAAATGTAGAGAATAATTCAAATTTAGAGCAAAATACGAATATAGAAAAGGTTGAATTGGAGAATTATGTGGAACGTTCAAATGAACAAAAACGAGATATTCCAATAGAATTTTTGAGTTCTAAGATGGATGATTCAAATTTTGGTAATTTAACTAAAGAAGAAATAAGTAAAAAAACAGGAAAAAGTATTAGAGAAGTAGATTTAATTTTAAAAATGAAAGGAAGAGGTAAGAGTTGAAAAAGATAAGTATACTAATTTTATTTATGGGTATATTTATGGGGATTATTATTTCTTCTTTTTTTAATATACTTATAAATAATAACATTATGTCTAACTATGAAAATAAGATAGATGAAATGGCCAAATCGTTAAGTAGAACAAAACAAGAAATTAAATCAGATAATTATGATGAGAAAGATTTTGTGCAAATAACAATTGAAAAAGGTGAATCGGTAGAAGAACTAGTAGAAAAGTTACAAGAAAAGAATTTAATCTATGATAAAAATAAATTTAAATATACATTAGAGCTTTTAGAGGTATATGGAAAAATTCCAAAGGGTATTAAGTATATTAAAAAAGGGTCTAATAGTTTAGAAATTATAAATTCACTTTTAAAATAAATATCTCATTATAAATTTTTTTATTTATAATGAGATATTTACTGTGAAAGATATGTTTTGATTTTTTATAAATAAAAAAATAATAAAAATTCTTGTAAATTTAGAGTTCTTGTGCTAAAATAATAAAGTAAAAATTACACACGCTTTACAATACCAAAAAGATGGTGCTAATCATTTAATATGATTAGTTTTTTTATGGGAATGAGTAAGGCGGAGGAATAAACCATATAGGAGGAAATAACATGGGCGTTATAAGTATGAAACAATTATTAGAAGCTGGAGTTCATTTTGGACATCAAACAAGAAGATGGAATCCAAAAATGAAACAATTTATATTCACAGAAAGAAATGGAATCTATATAATAGATTTACAACAAACTGTTAAGAGAGTAGAAAAAGCTTACTCTTTCATCAAGGAAGTTGCAGAGACTGGAAAGCCAATTCTTTTCGTTGGAACTAAGAAGCAAGCTCAAGATGCTATTAAGAGTGAAGCTGAAAGATGCGAAATGTTCTACGTTAAAGAAAGATGGTTAGGTGGAATGTTAACAAATCACAAAACTATGTCTAAGAGAATTGAAAGACTTAGAAAATTAGAAACTATGTCTGAAGATGGAACTTTTGAAGTTCTTCCTAAGAAAGAAGTTATAAAGCTAAATGCTGAAAAAGAAAGATTAGAAAAATTCTTAGATGGTATAAAAGATATGCCAGAAATGCCAGGAGCTATATTTATTGTAGATCCAAGAAAAGAAAGAATAGCTATAAAAGAAGCTCAAAAATTAGGTATTCCTGTAGTAGGTATCGTTGATACTAACTGTGATCCTGAAGAAATAGATTACCCAATACCAGGAAATGATGATGCTATAAGAGCAGTAAAACTTATAACATCAGCAATGGCAGAGGCTGTAATTCAAGCGAAGCAAGAGATGCCAGAAGAAGCAGAAGAAATACAAGAATAATAAATAACTGGGTGAGGGAGATTTATCCCTTACCTTTTTTAAAAATATTTAATTTTTAGTAGGAGGCGATTTTTGTGGCAATTACAGCTGCTATGGTTAAAGAATTAAGAGAAATTACAAGTGCTGGAATGATGGACTGTAAAAAAGCATTAACTGAAACTAATGGTGATATGGAAAAAGCAATAGATTTATTAAGAGAGAAAGGTCTTGCTAAAGCTGCTAAGAAAG
This sequence comes from Peptostreptococcaceae bacterium AGR-M142, assembly GCA_045345765.1. Classification (GTDB taxonomy): domain Bacteria; phylum Bacillota; class Clostridia; order Peptostreptococcales; family Peptostreptococcaceae; genus JAOARY01. The sequence continues at coordinate 153,094 of CP148265.1, read as the reverse complement.
CTGATAGAGTTGCAGCAGAAGGGCTTGTTGATATAGTAGCTACAGAAGATAGAACTAAATGTTCTATAGTTGAAGTAAACTCTGAAACTGATTTTGTTGCTAAGAATGAAGAATTCAAAACTTTTGTTAAGGATGTTGCTAAAGTTGCTTTAAATAGTGATGTAAAAACAGTAGAAGAATTATTGGCTACTGATTTTAATTCAGATATAAAAGTTCAAGATGAATTAAATAACAAGATTGCTAAAATCGGAGAAAACATGAATATAAGAAGATTTGAAACTCTTTCAAAAGAAGGATGCAAATATGTTGAGTATATTCATGGTGCTGGAAAAATAGGTGTTATAGTTGAATTAGAAACTTCATCTGTTTCTGATGCTATAGTTACTCTAGGTAAAGATGTTGCAATGCAAGTTGCTGCTATGAACCCTAAGTATGTATCAAGAGATGATGTTGATGAAGAATTCATAAATCACGAAAGAGAAATATTAAAGCAACAAGCTTTAAATGAAGGAAAGCCTGAAGCAATCGTTGAAAAAATGGTTGTAGGTAGAGTAAATAAATTATTAAAAGAAGTTTGTTTATTAGACCAACCTTTCGTTAAAAATGGAGATTTAACTGTATCTCAATTAGTTGCTGAAGTAGCTAAGAACGAAGGAACTTCAATAGCTGTAAAATCTGTAGTTAGATTTGAAGTTGGAGAAGGAATCGAGAAAAAAGAAGAAAACTTTGCAGATGAAGTTGCTAAGCAATTAGGAAACTAATAAAAAGTTTTAAATATGAATAAAAGAGAACACACTAAGGTGTTCTCTTTTTTTAAGGTAAAATATTTACTTTTTGCTAGTCTAAAGGGAAAATGGGTAAAAAACTAGTAGAAAAAATTATGAAAAATGTGATAAAATAAATGAGGAATTTGATTATAGGAGGTCTTTTCTTTGATTGAACCTAAATACAAAAGAGTATTATTAAAAGTAAGTGGAGAAGCTCTTTCTGGCGGAACTGGTTTTGGAATAAATAATGATACAGTAGGACTAATTGCAAAATCAATAAAGAAATTAAAAGCAATGGATGTTGAAATTGCGATAGTCGTTGGTGGAGGTAACTTCTGGAGAGGAAGAACTAGTGAAGGAATGGACAGAAGTACAGCAGATCATATAGGGATGCTAGCAACTGTTATGAATTCACTTGCATTACAATCTGCATTAGAAGATGAAGGCGTTAGCACAAGAGTTCAAACAGCTATAGAAATGAGAGAAATGGCAGAACCTTATATAAAAAGAAAAGCGGTAAGACATTTACAAAAAGGTAGAGTTGTTATATTTGGAGCAGGAACAGGAAATCCATTTTTCTCTACTGATACAGCAGCAGCACTTAGAGCTGCTGAGATAGATGCAGATGTTATATTACTTGCAAAGAAAGTTGATGGAGTTTACGATAGTGATCCAGCAACAAATAAAGATGCGAAAAAATTTGATAGATTAACACATATGGATGTTTTAAAAAGAAATCTAAAAGTAATGGATTCGACGGCAACATCTTTATGTATGGATAATAAAATATCTATATCAGTATTTTCATTAGAAAATCCTGATAATATAATTGATGCAGCATTAGGTAAAAATATGGGAACAATAGTAGAGGAGGATTAATTATGAAATTAGAAGGACATGGAATATTAGAAGAAAAGATGGATAAAACAATATCAGTTTTAAAGGAAGAATTATCAGTAGTAAGAGCTGGTAGAGCAAATCCAAGAATGTTAGATAAGATAATAGTTGATTATTATGGATCAGCAACACCATTAAAGCAATTAGCTACAGTTTCAGCACCAGAACCAAGAACTATTATGGTTCAGCCTTGGGATGCTACTGCTTTAGAGTCTGTAGAAAAAGCTATATCTTCTTCAGATTTAGGATTTAATCCAACAAATGATGGAAAGGTTATAAGGATAGCAGTTCCTCAACTTACAGAAGAAAGAAGAAAAGAATTAATAAAGCACGTTCATAAGATTGCAGAAAATGCAAAAGTAGCTCTTAGAAATGAAAGAAGAGATGCTAATGAGGGATTTAAGAAGATGCAAAAAAATAGTGAAATTACAGAGGATGATTTAAAATCAGCTCAAGAAGAAGTTCAAAAAATGACTGATTCAAATGTTAAAAAAATTGATGAACTTATCAAAGTTAAAGAAAAAGAAATAATGGAAGTATAATGAATAATATAGAATTAAATAATTTAAAAGATATACTATTAGGACTGTATTTAGATGAAGCAAAAAATATTTTAGATAATATGAATTTGGATTATAAAATAATAAAGACAGTTGGAATAAAAGATTTAAATATATTAAAAGATGAAAGAGTTGTTAATATTAATTTAAAAGAAAATACAGTTTTTATTACAATTAGTTATTTTCATACTAAAAATATATAAATATTTACAGGGAATCTATTGAAGATTTCCTGTGAATATTGTTAAATAGTTTTAATTTTGTGAAAGGTGTTTATTATGAAAGACAATAAATTGAAGCATTTAGCTATAATAATGGATGGTAATGGTAGATGGGCTCAAAAAAGATTTATGCCAAGAACCTTTGGACATAAGAAAGGTGCAGAAACATTAAGAGAAATACTTATGGAATCAAAAAAATTGGGAATTAAATATTTAACAGTATATGCTTTTTCAACAGAAAATTGGAAAAGATCTGATGATGAAGTAAGTTTTTTGATGAATTTGCTTGCAGACTATTTAAAAAATGAGATAAAAATACTTCATGAAAACAATGTTAGATTAAATGTTGTTGGTGATATTGATGGTTTACCTACAAAGGTAAAAACAAAACTAGAAGAAGGTATTGAAAAGACTAAGGAAAATAGTTCAATAACACTCTCATTAGCTTTAAATTATGGAGCAAGGAATGATTTTGTAAATGCGGTTAAAGCTATTTCAACTCAGGTAAAAGAGGGAAAAATTGATTTAAAAGATATAGATGAAAATATGATATCTAAAAATTTATCTACATATAAAATACCTGACCCAGATCTTATAATTAGAACTAGTGGAGAGTTAAGACTTAGTAATTTCTTGTTATTTGAATGTGCATATAGTGAATTTTATTTTACGGATGTATTATGGCCTGATTTTAATAAAAGTGATTTAAAAAAAGCTGTGGATAGCTTTTATAATAGAAATCGTAGATTTGGAAGTACAAAATAGAAGGGAGTTGAAATTTTGTTAAAAAGAACTTTATCAGCCCTTTTTTTATTACCTTTTTTATTCTTTATAATAATAAAAGGCGGAATATTTTTATATTTAGCTTCCTCTGTAATATCAATAGTAGCACTCAAGGAATTTTATCAAATATTTAATAAGAAATACAGTATAAAATATTTTAGACCAATTTCATATATTGTGTGTATTTTATTTTTATATTTCAATTATATGAAATTTGATAGTGAAAAGATATTTGGTGTTCTGTTTTTAATATTTTTGATTATAGTGGTATTATCTATAAAGGAGAAGCATAATATACTTGAAAATAGTATATTTATATTCGGTTTGATATATATTCCGTTTTTTTTAAACCATATCATATTTATATTAGATAGTAGTTTTAAGCATTATATTTGGTTTGTGTTTATAAACGCTTGGGCTACGGATACTTTTGCTTATTTTTCTGGATTCTTTTTTGGGAAACATAAATTAATACCAAGAATAAGCCCTAAAAAGACTGTCGAAGGAGCTATTGGTGGAATTTTAGGGAGTATATTGATATCAATGTTTTATGGGAATTATTTTGGTATAAGCCTTATACATTGTTTTTTTATAGGTAGTTTAGGCAGTTTAGTTGCACAATTAGGAGATTTATTTGCTTCATCAATTAAACGATTTATGGATATAAAAGATTATGGAAATTTAATACCTGGTCATGGTGGAATATTAGATAGGTTTGATAGTATTTTACTTACAGCACCATTTGTTTATTACTATATAAAAATTTTTATAGCTTAAAATTAAATAAAAAAATTTCTTCATTTGGCGTTATTAAATAGATTTAAATTGATAAATATATTTAATAACGCCAAATTTTATTGTAGGAAATATAAAACAATTTTTAATAAAAAATTAAAATTGATTTGTTTTATATTTGTAAATAAAAAGGGTTTGTAATTTAAAGATAATAAAGGTAAAATGAAAAGGTGTATTAAAAGAGTTGAAAGGAAATGATTTTATGAAAAATATAAGTATTTTAGGTTCAACAGGTTCTATAGGAGAACAGACATTAGATGTTATTAGAAAGAATAAAGATAAATTTAAAGTAAGTTCTTTAGCTGTGAATTCTAGTATAGATGTATTGATAAAACAAATAGAAGAATTCAAACCTAAAAAAGTTTGTGTTTACGATGAACATAAATATAAAGAATTAAAAACAAAGATAAAAGATGTTGAAATTTTTTGTGGAATGGATGGTTTACTTAAATTAGTAAAAGATGAAGAGGTTGATATTGTAATAACTGCTGTTGTTGGAATGATAGGATTATTACCAACTCTTAAAGCGATAGAATATAAAAAAACAATTGGTCTAGCTAATAAAGAAACTCTAGTTACTGCTGGAGAACTTGTTATGCAAAAAGCTAAAGAAAATAATGTTAGCATAATACCAGTTGATAGTGAACACAGTGCTATATTTCAGTGTTTAAATGGAGAAAGAAAAAAAGATATAAATAAAATAATATTAACTGCATCGGGAGGTCCTTTTAGAGGTAAAAAGAAAGAAGAACTTATAAATATAACTAAAAGAGAAGCTTTAAAGCATCCAAATTGGAGTATGGGAAATAAAATAAGTATAGATTCCTCAACTCTTATGAATAAAGGATTAGAAGTAATTGAAGCTAAATGGCTATTTGATATAGATGTAGAAGATATAGAAGTTATAGTACATCCTCAAAGTATAGTGCATTCTATGGTAGAATTTAAAGATAAATCAACTATTGCACAGATGGGTAATCCAGATATGAGAGTACCAATACAATATGCGCTTACATATCCAAATAGGATAGAAAATGATTTTGAAAGACTTGATTTTTTAAAATTTAATAATTTAACATTTGAAAAACCTGATTTAAATACTTTTCCATGTTTAAGATTAGCATATGAGGTTTTAAAAAAAGGTGGAACATATGCATGTGTTTTAAATGCAGCAAATGAAGAATTAGTAGGGTTATTTTTAGAAGATAAAATTAAATTCTATGATATTCCAAATCTTATAGAAAAGACAATAAATAATCATGATTCTATAGAAAAGCCAGAACTTGAAGATATATTAAATGCAGATTTATGGGCTAGAGATTTTATAAAAAAAGAGATTTTAAGTAGATAGGAAGGGTGGTATTATGCAAGGCTTATTCGCTTTTGGCATATCAAAAATATTAATAGCATTGCTTGTTTTTGGTATTATAATAATGATACATGAACTAGGACATTTTGTTGCGGCAAAGATTTCAGGGGTAAAGGTTGATGAATTTTCTTTAGGAATGGGACCTAAACTATTCTCAATACAAGGAGAAGAAACCTTATATGCAATAAGACTATTTCCTATTGCAGGATATGTAAAAATGGTTGGAGAAAACGAAGAATCAGACCATCCAAGAAGTTTTTCGAAAAAAAATCCATTAAAGAGATTTTTTATAATTGTTATGGGACCTGTTATGAATTTTGTTTTAGCTATAGTTTTATATACAATTATATTTAGTTCAACAGGACTGCCATCAACAACTATTGGAGAACTTACAACTAACAGTCCAGCGAGTAAAGTTGGAATACAAGTTGAAGATAAGATACTTGATATAGATGGACAAAGTGTTGAAAATTGGACAGATATACCTAAAATTATTAATACTGTAGATAGTGAATATATAAATATAAAAATTAAAAGAGATGAAGAAATCCTAGATTTTAAAGTTGAACCTATGGAAGAAGACGGTAGAAAATTAATTGGTGTTGTGCCAAAATATGAAAAAAATATTTTTAAAACTTTTTCTCATTCAATAAAAACAACATTTTCTTTACTAGCTCAAATGATAGAATTTTTAGGGAGAGCAGTACAAGGAAAGGTTAAAGAAACAGTTGTAGGTCCTGTTGGTATAATAAAAATAGTAGGAGACACTTCTGCAAATGGTATTTTACCTTTATTATTTTTAGCAGCAGCGATAAGTGTAAACTTAGGGCTAATGAATTTATTACCTATACCTGCACTTGATGGTGGAAGAATTATTTTTATTATATTAGAAGTAATAAGAGGAAAAAAATTAGGAAAGAATATAGAAGAATATATACACGCAGCATTTTTAGGTTTACTTTTATTGTTTATGGTCTTTATAACATATAAAGATGTATCAAGACTTATTTTTAAGTAGGTGAATTATGAATAAAAAAAAGATTGTTTCATGTGGAAATGTTTTAATAGGTGAAGAAGGTAAAATTATAATACAGTCGATGACAAATACAGATACAAAAGATGTGGAATCTACTGTAAACCAAATAAAAAGATTGCAAAAAGCTGGTTGTCAGATTGCTAGAGTGGCGGTTTTAAATGAAGAATCTGCATATAAATTATCTAAAATAAAAAGTCAAATACAGATTCCTTTAATAGCAGATATACATTTTGATTATAGGTTGGCACTAATATCTATAGATCAAGGTGTTGATGGTATAAGAATTAATCCAGGGAATATTGGTTCGTTTGATAGGTTAAAAAAAGTAGTAGACAAGGCTAAAGAAAAGAATATAAAGATAAGAGTGGGCGTAAATGGAGGTTCTTTGGAAAAAGATATATTAGAAAAATACAAAAAACCAACAGCAAAAGCTTTAGTTGAAAGTGCCATTAGAAATGTAAAATTAGTTGAGGATCTAGGCTTTTATAATATTGTTATATCTTTAAAGTCAAGTGATGTAAGAACAACTGTGCAGGCTTATGAATTAATATCAAAGGAGACTAATTATCCACTACATGTTGGTGTAACTGAATCTGGTAGTGTAAAAACAGGAACTATAAAATCGGCTATTGGAATAGGTAGTTTACTTTTAAATGGAATAGGAGATACTATAAGGGTATCGTTAACGGGAGACCCTGTAGAAGAAATTTTTGTAGCTAAGGAAATATTAAAGGGTTTAGATCTTTTGGATGAAGGAATTAGATTAACTTCTTGTCCAACTTGTGGAAGATGTAGAGTTGATTTAGTTAGTATAGTTAATGAGTTTGAAAAAGAGGCATATGATATAAATAAAAATTTAAAAATTGCTATAATGGGTTGTGCGGTAAATGGACCAGGAGAAGCTAAAGAAGCAGACCTTGGAATAGCTTGTGGAGTAAATGAAGGTTTACTTTTTAAAAAAGGAAAAGTTTTAAGAAAAGTTAAGGAAGAAGATTTATTAAAGGAACTTAAAAAAGAAATTGAATTATACTAGTTATTGATAGCTATATTATACAAAATTTTCAAGGATAATACCTTTTAAAATTTAAAATGATATAGCTTTTTATTTTTATTAAGATATTAAAAATTTTAATATTTAAAAAAATTACTAAAAGGATAGGTGAAATATATTGGAGAATTTTTCTTCATATTTAAAAAAAATAAAAATAGATATATCTAAATTTGTCAATTTAAATAATGTAATAATTGAAAAAGTTATATATTTTAAAGAAGATAAAAAAGTTTATTTTAGTTTATTATCAGATAAAATAATTAAATTAGAAGAAATAAAAGAAGTAGAAAATTTGATGAAAAATAAATTAAAGACATTTAATGATTTAAAATTAAATATGATTTATAATGATAAAAATTTTGATATAGAGGATTTATTTGATGATATTTTATATATAATAAAAGACGTTGTTCCTTCTTCAGAAATTTTTCTAAAAAGTATTGAATATAAATTGCATGAAGAAAAATTAATATTAGAAATAAGAAATGAAATGTTATATAAAAGGTTATTGGAAAAGAGAGTGTCAAATTCGATATCAAATTTCTTGAATAATTATTTTATAAATAAAACAGTTGAATTTTATATGGTTAAAAATGATAAATCATTAAATGACTATATAGAAGAGAAGAAAGAAGAAAGCGATAAGATTGTAAATAGAATAATGGAATATCAAATTAAGAAAGAAGAAGTCAAAATAAACAAGGAAAAATCAGATATAGAGGAAGAAATAATAGGTAATGTCATAATAGGTAAAGAAATTAATGAAAGAATAACATATTTAAAAGATGTAAACTTAGATATTGGAAGCGTATGTATAAAAGCTGAAATATTTAATATAGATGAAAGAGTATTAAAAAGTGGAGATAGCTTATTTATAATGTCAGTTACAGATAATACATCATCTATAAATGCAAAAGTATTTATAAAAGAAAAAAATGCTTTGAAAACGAGAAATAGATTAAAAAAAGGTCTTTATGCAAAGATAAATGGTATGGTTGCTTTTGATAATTTTAGTAAGGAATTAGTTTTAAATATAAGAGATTTGGAAGAGGTAAAGAAGATAGAAAGAAAAGATAAGGCAAATGAAAAGAGAGTTGAATTACATGCTCACACTCAAATGTCTTCTATGGACGCTGTTTGTGCAACTAAAGATCTTATAAAAAAGGCGATTTCATGGGGGCATAAAGCTATTGCTATTACAGATCATGGTATAGTACAGGCTTTTCCAGAAGCAATGAATACAAAAACTGATGATATAAAAATAATATATGGTTTAGAAGGCTATTTGTATGATGACGAAAGGCCGACAATAAAAGAACCAAATGACTTAGATTTGAACCAAGAATTTGTGGTTTTTGATATAGAAAGTACTGGGCTTTATCACGAAATGGATGAAATAACTGAAATTGGAGCAGTAAAGATAAAAAATAAAGAAATTGTAGGTGAGTTTAATTATCTTATAAACCCACAAATGGATATACCTTATAAAATACAAGAATTAACAGGCATAACAAATGACATGGTTAAAGATAAAGAAACAATAGACACTGTGCTTCCAAAATTTTTTGAATTTATAGGTGAATCTTATTTAGTGGCTCACAATAGTGATTTTGATATGGGTTTTATAAGAAGCAAGGCAAATAAGCTTAATTTAGAATTTAAAAATAAAGATATAGATACATTAGATTTAGCACATCTGTTGCTAAAAGAGATGAAAAGATATAGATTAAATACAATTGCTAAAAAATTAGGAATATCTCTATTGAATCATCATAGAGCTGTTGATGATGCTAAAGCTACTGCTAAAATATTTTTAAGATTTTTAGATATGCTAGAAGACAAAGGTGTTAAAACTTTAAGAGATATAAATGATAAATTAGAAAAGATAGATTTTACAAAAAAAAGAACGAATCATATAACTTTGCTGGTAAAAAATTATATAGGTCTTAGAAATTTATATGAATTAGTTTCAAAATCACATATAGATTATTTTTATAAAAATCCGAGGATACCAAAATCATTATTAAAAAAACATAAAGAAGGTCTTATAATAGGTTCAGCCTGTGAGGCGGGGGAAGTTTATTCAGCACTTATGAAGAATTTTTCTAAGGAAAGATTTGAAGACATACTTAGTCTTTATGATTATTTAGAGATAATGCCAAATGATAATAATGCATTTATGGTAAGAAAAGGTATTGTAAAAAGTATTAATGATTTAAAAAATATAAATAAAAAGATTTATAAAATAGGAAAGACTTATGATAAGATTGTTGTTGCTACAGGTGATGTACATTTTATTGAACCTCATCATGAAATTTACAGAACAATACTTAAATATTCTCAAGGTTTTTCTGATTCAAATGAGAGTACACCTCTTTATTTTAGAACTACAGATGAAATGCTTTTGGAATTTGAGTATTTAGGAAAGAATGAATCTTATGAAGTGGTTATAGAAAATACTAATAAAATAGCTAACATGGTTGAAGATGTGCTGCCAATACCAAAAGAAACTTGTCCTCCTGTTATAGAAGGATCTGATGAAGAACTTAGAGATATGTGTTATAAAAAAGCTAGAAGAATGTATGGGCAAAATCTTCCAATAGAGGTTGAATCTAGGCTTGAAAGAGAATTAAGCTCCATTATAAAAAATGGATATGCAGTTATGTATATAATTGCACAAAAATTAGTTACTAAATCTTTAGAAGATGGATATTTAGTAGGTTCTAGAGGATCTGTAGGATCTTCGCTTGCTGCAACAATGAGCGATATTACGGAAGTTAATCCTCTGGCTGCACACTATAGATGCGAAAAATGCTTGTATTCAGAGTTTTTTGAAACAGGAAGCTATACATCAGGAGCAGATTTACCAGATAAAGATTGTCCAAATTGTAAAATACCACTTATAAAAGATGGTCATGATATTCCTTTTGAAGTATTTTTAGGATTTGAAGGAGATAAGGAACCAGATATTGATCTTAATTTTGCTGGAGAATATCAAGCGAATGCACATAAATATACAGAAGTCTTATTTGGAAAAGGAAAGGTATATAAAGCTGGAACTATTGGTACAGTTGCAGATAAAACTGCTTATGGTTTTTCTAAAAAATATATTGAAGAAAATGAAATAATAGTTCCATCTGTTGAAATAGAAAGACTTGCAAAAGGTTGTACAGGTATAAAAAGAACGTCAGGACAACATCCAGGTGGAATTATGGTTATACCTTCTTACAAACATGTTCATGACTTTACACCGATACAATATCCTGCAAATGATACAAAATGTGGAGTTATAACAACGCATTTTGATTATCATTCTATAAGTGGTAGGATATTAAAACTTGATATATTAGGACATGATGTACCGACTATTATAAGAATGATTGAGGATATGACAGGTATTGATGCCACAAAAATACCTTTGGATGATAAGGAAACTATGAGTCTTTTTACATCTACAAAAGCACTTAATGTAAAAAAAGAAGATATAAATTGTGAAATTGGAAGTTTGGGAATTCCTGAATTTGGAACTAAATTTGTAAGGCAAATGCTTTTGGATACAAAACCATCTACTTTTGGTGAATTAGTAAGAATATCTGGATTATCTCATGGTACGGATGTTTGGCTTAATAATGCTCAAGATTTAGTAAGAGATGGAGTTGTAACATTAAAAGATGTAATTTCTACAAGAGATGATATTATGAATTATCTTATATTTAAAGGATTAAAGCCAAAACTTGCTTTTAAAATAATGGAAAAAGTAAGGAAAGGAAAAGGACTTACAGATGAAGATGAGGAAGAAATGCGTGCAAAAGAAGTGCCTACTTGGTATATAGAATCCTGTAAAAAGATAAAATACATGTTCCCAAAAGCACATGCTGTTGCATATGTTATGATGTCTGTTAGAATAGCATACTGTAAAGTTCACCATCCACAAGCTTTTTATGCAACTTATTTTACAACCAAAGTTGATGATTTTGATGCACAACTTATAGTAAAAGGGAAAGAAGCGATAAAAGATAAGATAAGAGAAATTTCTAATTTGGGTAACGCTGCTACTACAAAGGAAAAAAATATGTTAACAGTACTAGAAGTCGCACTCGAGATGAACTTTAGAAATATAGAGCTACTAAAAGTTGATATTTATAAATCTGAAGCCAAGAAATTTAAGGTAGTTGATGGAAAGTTATTGCCACCGCTTACAGGTCTTCAAGGTATGGGGGAAAATGCTGCATTGAATATAGTAAAAGAAAGAAAAAATGGAGAATTTTTATCAATTGAGGATTTAAGACTTAGAACTAAAATTTCAAAAACAGTAATAGAAACTTTAAAAATTCATAAGGCATTAGAAGGAATGCCAGAAACAAACCAGCTATCTTTAATTTAATGAAGTTGCAAAGGAAATTTTTATATGATATACTTATTTAGAAAAAGTTTAATTATTAGGTGAAATTAAAGAGTGGGTGTTTCCCACTCTTTTCGTTTTATTTATTTGAACTATTAAATATTATTTAAGATTTTTGTAATGCATAATTATTTAAAATTTTTATAATAAATTATATATATGAAGTAAAAAAAGGAGGATTAAGCATTGAGTATAAAAACAACTATAGAAGATATTGCAAATCCAATTGCGAAGAGTATGAATTTTGAACTTGTTGATATAGAGTATGTAAAAGAAGGAAAAGATAAATTTTTAAGAATTTATATAGACAAATATGAAGGTAGTATCGGAATTGAAGATTGTAAAGAATTTAGTAAAGCATTAAATCTAAAAATAGAGGAATTAGATCCAATAAAAGACGCTTATTATCTTGAAGTATCTTCTCCAGGTATTGACAGAGCTTTAAAAAAGGATTCTGATTTTGAAAGATTTAAAGGTAGAGATGTTGATGTAAAATTATATAAGGCATTAGAAAAAAGAAAAGAATTCCAAGGTGAATTGCTAGGACTTTTTGATAGTGTTGTAAAAATAAATGAAGAAGGAAATATATTAGAATTTGATAGAAAAGATATAGCTATAGTCAAACTAGCTGTTAAATTTTAAGGAGGGATATTATGAACGCGGATTTTATGATGGCTTTAGAAGAAATTGAAAAAGAAAAAGGAGTTTCTAAAGAGTCTATATTAGAGACTATTGATGCTGCACTAGTATCAGCGTATAAGAAAAACTTTGGTTCTTCTCAGAATGTAAGAATTGATATAAATAGAGAAACTGGTGAAGTTAAAGTATTTTCACAAAGATTGGTTTCAGAAGATGTTTATGATAATTTCTTAGAAATATCTTTGGAGGATGCAAGAGCTGAATATGGTCCAAATTATGAATATGGGGATATTATAGAAATAGAAGTAACACCTAAAGATTTTGGTAGAATTGCAGCTCAAAATGCAAAACAAGTTGTAGTTCAAAGAATAAGAGAGTCTGAAAGAGAAGTGATATTTGAAGAGTTTTCAAATAGAGAAAGTGAAATTGCGATAGGAACTATTGCGAGAATGACTAAGGGTGGGGTATATGTATCTCTTGGTAAGACAGAAGGATTAATTGGACTATCTGAACAAATACCAAATGAACATTATGAACTTGGACAAAGAATCAAGGCTTATATAATGGAAGTTAAAAAAACTACTAAAGGACCTCAAATACTTCTTTCAAGAAGTCATCCAGGCTTTGTTAAAAGATTATTTGAACTTGAAGTTCCAGAGATATATGATGGTGTTGTACTAATAAAATCTATTTCAAGAGAAGCTGGATCAAGAACTAAAATAGCAGTACATTCTATGGATGAAAATGTAGATTCTGTAGGGGCTTGTGTTGGTCATAAGGGAGATAGAGTTTCTAGAATAGTAGAAGCTATAAATGGAGAAAAAATTGATATTATAAAATACAATGATGATCCAAAAGAATATATAGCAAGTGCATTAAGTCCATCAAAAGTTGTTTCTGTTGAAATAGACGAGGAAGAAAAAAGTGCAAAAGTTATTGTACCAGATTATCAGCTTTCTTTAGCGATTGGTAAAGAAGGTCAAAATGCTAGGTTAGCAGCTAAACTTACTGGTTGGAAAATAGATATAAAAAGTGAGAGTCAATCTCAGTCTCAAGAATAATCATTAAAGAGGTGATTTGAATTGAAAAAAAAGAAAGTACCAATTAGGAAATGTATAAATTGCTTTGAACAAAGTACGAAAAAAACCCTATTAAGAATAGTTAAAACTAAAGAAAATGAGGTTTTTTTAGATAAAACAGGAAAAGCAAATGGTAGAGGTGCTTATGTATGCGATTTAAATTGTTTAGAAGAAGCAATTAAAAAAAGAGCGCTACAAAGAGCTTTTAAGATTGAAATTAAAGAGGAAGTTATAAATAAGATAAAAGAGGATATGAAAGATGGAAAATAAATTATTATCTTTTTTAGGACTTGTTATGAAAAGTGGAAACTTAATATCAGGTGAAGAAACAGTAATAAAAGAATTAAAAAAAAGCAATGTAAAACTTGTAATTGCAGCTAATGATTTATCTTCAAATTCGAAGAAGAAGGTTAAAGATAAATGTAGTTTTAGAAATGTTGATTTTGTATTTGTTGCAACAAAAGAAGAGCTAGGAAAATCTATCGGAAAAAATTTTAGAGGCATAATAGGAATTACTGATGAGAAAATGGCGAATAAAATAAAAGACATATTAGGAGGTGAAGCTTTTGTCAAAGACAAGAGTTTATAATTTAGCAAAAGAATTAGGGATTTCAAGTAAGAAATTAATAGAAAAGCTTGAAGAATTAGATATACAGGTAGCAAACCATATGAGTTCAATTAGTGAGGAAGAAGCGGATCTTATAATGGAATTATTTAATGAAATTGAAGTAGAAGAAGTAGATGAATCTTTAGAACCGGTAGAAATAGATGGAAAATTAACTGTTGGAAACTTGTCAAATGCCTTAGATAAGAAATCTTCAGATATAATAATGGCTCTTATGAAAGCAGGAGTTATGGCAAATATAAACCAAGAATTAGATTTAGAAACTGCAAATGATATAGCAAAAGAATATTCTAAAAGAATAGTGTTAAAAGAAGAAGAAGAAGAGTTAGATATATTACCAGAACAATTAGAAGAAGATAAGGAAGAAGATTTATCTTTAAGACCACCAATTGTTACTGTTATGGGACATGTTGACCACGGAAAAACAACATTACTAGATAGTATAAGAAGTACAAATGTTACAAAGAGTGAAGCTGGGGGTATAACACAACATATAGGAGCTTCTACTATTAGAATTAATGATAAGAAAATAGTATTCTTAGATACTCCTGGACATGAGGCATTTACATCTATGAGAGCAAGAGGAGCACAGGTGACGGATATTGCAATATTAGTTGTTGCAGCTGATGATGGACTTATGCCACAAACTATAGAAGCGATAAACCATGCAAAAGCAGCACAAGTACCAATAATAGTAGCTATAAACAAAATGGATAAACCTTCTGCAAATCCGGATAAAGTGAAGCAAGAATTATCAGAACAAGGTCTTTTAGTTGAAGATTGGGGTGGAGAAATAATATCTGTACCAGTTTCAGCATTAAAAGGTGAAAATATAGACACTCTTTTAGAAATGATATTATTAGTTTCTGAAATGGAAGAACTAAAAGCAAATCCAAATAGAAAAGCTGTTGGAACTGTTGTTGAAGCAGAATTAGATAAAGGTAGAGGACCAGTTGCAACTGTTGTTGTGCAAAACGGAACTTTAAATGTAGGCGATCCTATAGTTGTAGGTAGTTCTTGTGGAAAGATAAGAGCTATGATAAATGATAAAGGTAAAAGAGTTAAAAAAGCAGGACCATCTTCTCCAGTTGAAATATTAGGTCTTTCTGATGTACCAGAAGGTGGAGACCAATTTGTTGTTGTTGGAAGTGAAAAGATAGCTAGAAGCATAAGTGAAAGAAGAAAATTAAAAATAAGAGAAGCTCAAATGAAAGCAACTCAAAAAGTTTCACTTGATGTGTTATTTGAACAAATGAAACAAGGGGAATTAAAAGAATTAAACATCATAATAAAGGCAGATGTTCAAGGTTCTGTTCAAGCAGTTAGACAATCATTAGAAAAGTTATCAAATGATGAAGTTGTTATAAAAGTAATACATGGTGGAGTTGGAGCTATAACTGAGTCAGATGTAATGCTTGCTTCTGCATCAAATGCTATAATCATAGGATTTAATGTTCGTCCAGTTTCAGGAGTTAAAGATGTAGCTGAAAGAGAATCTGTTGATGTTAGAACGTATACAATAATCTACAAGGCTATTGAAGATATAAAAGATGCAATGACTGGTATGCTAGACCCTGAATTTGAAGAGGTAGAAATAGGAAAAGCTCAAATTCGTGCAACATTTAAAGTTTCAGGTGTTGGAACTATTGCAGGTTGTTATGTTACTGAAGGTAAGATAACAAGAAATGCTGGGGCTAGATTAGTTAGAGATGGAATTGTAGTTCACGAAGGAAAATTATCATCATTAAAGAGATTTAAAGATGATGTTAAAGAAGTTGCTTCTGGATATGAATGTGGTATGGGCTTTGAAAACTACAATGACTTAAAAGAAGGCGATTTTATTGAAGCCTACGTTATGGAAGAAGTAAAAAGACGTAAATAGAGGTGTTTAATATGGGATATGCAAGAACTAGTAGAATATCAGAAGAGATGAAAAAAGTCTTAGGTCAAATGATTTCAAAAGGTGAAATAAAAGATCCTAGAATAAATTCTCTTATGAGTATAACAAATGTAGATGTTACTTCTGATCTAAGCTATGCATATATTTATATAAGTGTTTTTGGTTCTAATGCAAATGAATCTTTAAAAGGACTTAATAAAGCAAAAGGATATATAAGAAAAGAGCTTGGAAGAAGAGTTAAATTAAGACATACACCAGAATTGATATTTAAAATTGATGATTCAATAGAAAAGGGTATCAAGATGTCAAAACTTATAAATGAAGTAAATAAGAAAGAGGAGGATTCTAATGAGTAATAATACTCATTTGGATTTTGTGAAATTTCTTATAGATAATGATAACTTTTTAATTGTTTCACATGAAAGTCCGGACGGGGATAATATAGGATCCTCTTCCGGTCTTTACTATGTGCTTAAAAAATTAAATAAAGAAGTTATTCATATAATAGATGATGAAATACCACAAAATTTAAATTTTTTAATAGATTATAGAATTTTAAAAAGTAAAGATGTTGATTTAAAAAAATATAATATAATATCTTTAGATTGTGGAGATATAAAAAGAATTAATTGTGATTTTAAATTAATAGAAAATAAAGAAATGCTTTTAAATATAGATCATCATGCTAGTAATAATCATTTTGGAGATTTAAATATTGTTCATATAGAAAAATCTTCTACATGTGAAGTTGTATATGATATATTAAAAGAGTATGAAAACTATAAAGATGAAAAAATAATTGACAAAAAAATAGCAAGGAGTTTATATACTGGGCTTCTTACTGATACAGGAAATTTCATGTATTCAAATACAAAACAAGAATCTTTTTATATGGCTGGAGACCTTTTAAAAACAGGGGTAGATACATCTATTATTATAAATACAGTATTTTTAAGTAATCCTCTAGGAAGAATAACATTAATAAAAGATGTTATAGGAACTTTGGATATAAATAAGGATTTTGCTAGTATATTAATGACTCAAAATATGCTTGAGAAAAATAATGTTGACTATAAGGATACTGATGGGATAGTAAATTATGCAAGAGATATTGAGAATATTAATGTAGGAGTTTTATTTAAAGAAAAAGAAAAAAACATAACTAAAATAAGTTTAAGGTCAAAATCAGATAAATATAATTTAAATGAAATTGCGAAATTATTTTCTGGTGGCGGTCATGTAAGAGCAGCAGGATGCACTATAAATAAAAACATAAATGATGCTAAAAAGATATTCTTTGATAAATTAAAGGAAAATAAAATAATTTAATAAAGGGTGGATTTGTTGAAAGGTATAATAAATATTTTAAAACCAAGTGGAATGACTTCTCATGATGTAGTATCAAGATTAAGAAGGATTTTCAATATGAAAAAAATTGGTCATACAGGGACATTAGATCCTAATGCAAGTGGTGTATTACCAATATGTTTAGGAAAAGCTACAAAAATCTCAGAATATATATTAAATAAAGATAAAAAATATAGATGTGAAGTTTATTTTGGAATAAAAACAAGTACTTATGATTCTTATGGGGAAATACTAGAGTCCAAACCTATTAATGAGATAAAAAAAGAAGATGTGGAAAATGCATTAAAAGATTTTAAAGGTCATATAAAACAAACACCACCTATTTATTCTGCACTGAAGCTAAATGGTAAAAAATTATATGAATATGCAAGAGAAAACAAAGCTGTAAATTTGGATATAAAGAAAAGAGAAGTATTTATAAAGGATATAAAATTAATTTCTTTTAAAGAAAATAAAGTTATTATAGATGTTGAATGTTCAAAAGGTACGTATATAAGAAGTATTGCAAATGATTTAGGAGAAAAATTAAATACAGTATCATATATGTCTTTTTTACTGAGAACAAAGAGCGGAAAATTTTCTTTAGAAGATGCGATTACATTAGAAGAATTAGAATTATTGAGTTATGAAGATAAAAAATCACATATAAAGGATATTGATTATCCTCTTGATATATACGATTTTATAAAGATAAATTCATTAGCAAAAAAGGCTTTTGTTAATGGTGGAGTAGTATATAATAAAGGTATAATAGGAAATTTAAAAGATTTAGATACGAAGATTTTTAGAGTTTATACTGACGAAGATGAATTTTTAGGTCTTGGAAAGATAGTAGATGAACTTAATATTAGATGTGAAAAATTACTATTATAAACTTATACTAAAAAAATATTTTGTAAAAAATTTTACTTCTTATTGTATTTAATTTGCAAAACTTGGAGTTGGTGAATTTGAAAATATACGATAATTTATCAGAATTAAAAGAATTAAAAGGTAGTGTTGTGACTATCGGAAATTTCGATGGACTTCATATAGGACATCAGAGTTTAATTGATAAATCAAATGAAATTGCAAGAAAAAAGAATTTAACAAGTGTACTTTTAACATTTAGAAATCATCCCCTTAATTTTATAATGAATAAAGATTTAAAAAGACTGATGACCGTAGAAAGAAAATATGAAGTTTCTAAATATTTTGGAATAGATAAATTTGTATCCATAGATTTTACACAGGAAATATGCAATTTAAATCCTATTAATTTTGTAAAGAAAATAATAATAGAAGCGTTTAATGGCAAAGAAGTTGTTGTTGGGCACGATTTTAGATTTGGAAAAGCTAGAAAAGGTGATATTACACTTTTAAGAAAGTATTCTAAAGAGTTTGGATTTAATTTGCATGTAATTGATCCTGTTATAATGGATGAAAAAAGAATTAGTTCGACCTTAATAAGAGAGCTTTTGGATTGTGGTCATGTAAAAAAAGCTTCTAAATTTTTAGGAAGAGATTATGAAATTGTAGGAAAAGTAGTTCATGGAAAGAAATTAGGTAGAAAATTAGGTTACCCTACACTTAATTTAGAAGTTGATAAAGAGATATTGATACCTAAAAGTGGGGTATATTATACTAATGCAAAAATTAATGATAAGATATTTAAATCTGCAACTAATATAGGTTTTAATCCTACGATTGAAGGTGACAAATTTAGTATTGAAACTTTTGTATTAGATTTTGATGAAGAAATATATGGTGAACAAATATATCTATATTTTAAAGACAGATTAAGAGATGAAAAGAAATTTGATTCCTTAGAAGAGTTAAAAAAGCAGATGGATGAAGATATAAGAAAAGTTCAAAAAAATCTTTTATAATTTAAATAACTATGTTATACTAGATAAGTATGATTTTCCTATTCTAAGTTTGGGAGTACACCGACCTTCACTTGGAGTATGGAATAAATTTTTTGGAGGTGTATTAAATGATAACTAAAGAAGCAAAAACTTCAATAATTCAAGAATTCAGAACTAATGAAAAGGATACTGGTTCTGCAGAAGTACAAGTTGCGATATTAACTAAGAGAATAAATGAGTTAAATGAGCATCTTAAAGTTCACAAGAAAGATCATCACTCAAGAAGAGGTCTTTTCAAAATGGTTGGTAAAAGAAGAAATCTTTTAAAATATGTTAAGCAAAGAGATTTAAAGAAATACCAAGAATTAATTAAGAGATTAGGACTTAGAAAATAGTTCTAAAAAAGAGCGGGTTTTTCCGCTCTTTTTCTGTAATTTGATATAAATTAAAAAAAACAATCCTTTAGATTTTAAATCTAATATTATTTAGCAATAATATTAGCATAATTATGAATTTAGATTTATAATTAATATGAGGATTGAAAGGAGGTAACAAATTGGAAATTAAGAAATTTGAAACAGTATTTGCAGGAAAAAATTTAAAAGTAGAGATAGGTGAGGTTGCTGGCCTTGCTAGTGGAAGTTGTTTACTTTCATATGGTGAGACAGTTATATTAGCTTCAGCTTGTTCATCGAAAGAACCTAGAGCAGGAATAGACTTTTTTCCACTTAGTGTAGATTACGAAGAAAAACAATATTCAGTAGGTAAAATACCAGGCGGATTTGTTAAAAGAGAAGGAAGACCTAGTGAAAAGGCTATATTAACATCAAGATTAATAGATAGACCAATAAGACCATTATTTCCAAAGGGATATAGAAATGATGTGCAAGTAGTAACAACTGTACTATCTGTAGATCAAGATGCAAGTTCGGAAATAGCAGCTATGATAGCGTCTTCAGTAGTACTTTCTATATCAGATATTCCTTTTAATGGACCAACTGGATCTGTTTTAGTTGGACTTGTAAATAGTGAATTTGTAGCAAATCCAACATTAGAACAAAGAAATCAAAGTGATTTACATCTTATAGTTTCGGGAACTAAAGATGCAATAATGATGGTTGAAGCAGGTTCTAAAGAAATTAAAGAAGATGTTATGTTAGATGCTATTTTATTTGCTCATGAAGAAATCAAAAAAATAGTGGCATTTATAGAGGATATAGTAAAAGAAGCTGGAAAAGAAAAGAAAGAAATTTCATTATTTGAGCCAAATAAAGAATTAAAAGCAAAGATAACAGATTTTGCATACGATAAGATGAAAGAAGCTATATACAAAGAAGATAAAATGGAAAGACAAGAAGCCATAAGTGCAGTTGAAACTGCTATTATGGATGAGTTTGAAGAATATAAAGAAGAATTTAAAAATGATATAAAAGAAATTATTTATAAAATGAAAAAAGAATTTGTTAGAGGAAGAATTTTAAATGAAGGCGTAAGACCTGATAATAGAAAATTAGAAGAGATTAGACCGATATATACAAAAGTTGGACTTCTACCAAGAACTCATGGTTCAGGACTATTTACAAGAGGACAAACTCAGGCGCTTACAATAGCTACATTAGGTGCATTAGGTGACGTTCAAATATTAGATGGACTTGATGAAGCGGAAGAAAAAAGATATATGCATCATTATAATTTTCCTCCATATAGTACTGGTGAAACTAGACCACTTAGAGGACCAGGAAGAAGAGAAATTGGACATGGAGCATTAGCAGAAAGAGCATTAGAACCGATGATTCCATCAAAAGAAGATTTCCCATATGCAATAAGACTTGTTTCAGAAGTATTAAGCTCAAATGGATCTTCATCACAAGCGAGTGTTTGTGGTAGTACATTAGCACTTTTAGATGCAGGTGTACCGATAAAAGATATGGTATCTGGAATAGCTATGGGTCTTATAAAAGAAGATGATAAATTAGCCATACTTTCGGACATACAAGGGCTAGAAGATTTCCTTGGAGATATGGACTTTAAAGTTGCAGGAACAGAAAAAGGAATAACTGCAATACAAATGGATATTAAAATAGATGGTATAGATAAAACTATTTTAAAACAAGCTTTAGAACAAGCAAGAGTAGGAAGAATTCACATCTTAAATAAGATGAGAGAAAGTATAAAAACTCCAAATGAGTTATCTACTTATGCTCCTAGAATATTTAAAATGACTGTAAATCCAGATAAAATAAGAGATATAATCGGACCTGGTGGAAAAGTTATAAATAAAATAATTGATGAAACTGGTGTTAAAGTAGATATTGAAAATGATGGAACAGTATTTGTAGCATCAACAGATAAGGAAGGCGGAGAAAAAGCTAGACTTATGATTGAAGCGATAGTAAAGGAAGCAGAAGTTGGAGAAACATATGAAGGTAAAGTAACAAGACTTATGCAATTTGGTGCATTTGTTGAAATACTTCCAGGTAAAGAAGGCTTAGTGCATATATCTAATATATCGCATGAAAGAGTTAATAAAGTTGAAGATGCACTTAAAGTTGGAGATATAGTTAACGTTAAAGTTACTGAAATCGACAAGCAAGGTAGAATTAATCTTTCGATGAAAGCTCTTATAGAGAAAAAAGAAAAATAGAAATTTTAAATAAGCGCTAAATAGTGCTTATTTTTTATTTAATATCAAATAAATTATATAAAATTTATTTAAATTTATGCTATCATTAAATAGGAAAAAAATTTTTCTGGGAGGCAATAATTTGGAGATTAGTATAAAGAAATTTGGAGGAACTTCATTGAACTGTGATGAAAAACTAAAAAGAGTTTCTTCAATAATAAAAAAAGATATAGATAAAAAACAAATTGTAGTAGTTTCAGCTATGGGTAGAAATGAGGATTGTTATTCAACTGATACTCTCATCAATCTTTGTAAAGATATAACAAAAGATTTATCAAAAAGAGAATTAGACCTTATAATGTCTTGCGGAGAAATAATTAGTGCATGTGTTTTAAATCATTATCTAAAATTATATGATATTAAATCAATTGTTTTGACTGGAAGGCAAGCTGGAATCTTTACAAATGATAATTATAATAATGCACAGATTAAAAAGCTTGAAAATAAAAGAATTAAAAAAGAATTAAAAGATTATGATGTTATAATAGTTACAGGATTTCAAGGTTATAATGAAGAAAATGATGATATTACGACTTTGGGTAGGGGTGGTAGTGATACAACTGCTATACTTCTTGCAAAATCAGTAGATATAAAAGATGTTTGTATTTATACAGATGTAAATGGAATAATGACAGCTGACCCTAAAATAGAGCCTAATGCTAAAATTATTGAAAATATAGATTATGATGAAGTTTTTCAAATGGCAGAACAAGGTGCTAAAGTAATACATCCTAGAGCAGTAGAAATTGCTAAAAATAATAATATTAAAATTGTTATTAAAAATATAACTAATGAAAAATCGGGAACAATGATTTTAAAAGAAAAGAAGGAACTTGATTCTTATTTTAATGAAAAATTAGTAAGAGCAGTTGCTAACAAAAGTGATTTGGTACAGATTATATTAGAAGGTGAAGAAGATATATTTATGGATGTTTTAAATGAAATAGAAGAAAATAATATAAGTATAGATATGATAAACTTTTTTACCTTTAAAAAAGCATTTGTAATAAATAAGGATAATTTATATGATTTGCAAAAGATTATAAAGAATAAAGATATATCAATTAAATTAAAAAAAGATTTAGAGAAAGTAACGATAATAGGAGAAAAAATAACTGGAATACCTGGTGTTATGGCTAAGGTTGTAAGAGCGTTAAAAAATGAAAATATAACTATTTATCAAACTTCAGATTCTCATATGACTATTTCTTGTTTAGTTGATAAAATAAATGTGTTAAAGGCTGTTAAAGCTTTGCACAATGAATTTAAATTATAAAAATAGAGTTGATAATATGAATAAGAATATAAGTATAGAAGATGCATTTAAATTAAAAAACAAAATATTTATAGATGTGAGAAGTGAAAGTGAATATGAAAAAGATCATATTGTAAATGCTATAAATATACCAATTTTAAATGATGAGGAACGAAAAGAAGTTGGGACTTTATACAAAAGATTATCAAAAAAAGAGGCTATAAAATTAGGAATTAATTGTGTTTCAAAAAAATTAGATAATATATATGAAAAAATATCGAATATAAAAGAAGAATATGACAATATAATATTATATTGTCATAGAGGTGGTATGAGAAGTAATTCTTTAAAAGATTTTTTAAACTCTATGGGGATAGATTGTCTCAAATTAGATTTGGGATATAAAGGATATAGAAAGTTTTTAAGAGATTATTTTGAAACTTTAGATAAAGAATTTATAGTTCTTCACGGTAATACAGGTGTTGGAAAAACAAAGATTTTAGAAAAATTAGAATCTAAAAATATTGATGTATTAGATTTAGAAGGTATTGCAAAAAATAGTGGTTCAGTTTTTGGGTATATATCATTTGATTTAAAACCTCCAACGCAGAGTTATTTTGAAAGCAAATTATTCAAAAGCCTTTATGATTCTAAGGACTTTATTGTTGTTGAAAGTGAAAGTAAAAGAATAGGAAGAAATATAATACCAGATAATATATTTGATAAAATATCCAATGGTAAGCATTATTTGGTAGAATCGAGTTTAGATTCTAGAGTAGAAACACTTTATGAAATGTATATAAAGTCAAGTTTTAAAGATGAAGAGACTATAATAAACTCACTAAAAAATTTAAAAAAGAGAATAGGTAATGAAAAATTGGAGTTTTTAATTAATTTGGTTAAAAATAATGATTATAAAGAAGTGATAAAAATATTAATAGATGAATATTATGATCCTCTTTATAAGTATTCTATAGATAAGTATGAATATATTGATATTTTAAACTCTGATGATATAGATAATGTTGTGAATTTAATAGTTAATATATATGATGAATTGAAAAGGAGAAATTAAATGAGAGCAAAGGTAGCAATAGAATCTTTAGGATGTTCAAAAAATTTAGTAGATGCAGAAATAATGGCAGGACTTTTAGAAACTAATGGTTTTGAACTTACTGAGGATTTTAAAGAGGCAAATGTTATTATAGTAAATACATGTGGTTTTATAGAATCAGCAAAAGAAGAATCTATAAATACGTCTTTGGAATTAGCTAAATATAAAGAATATGGAGAATTAGAATTTCTTATAATGACAGGTTGTTTAGCACAAAGATATGCAGAACTTATGAATAATGAACTTCCTGAAGTTGATGCATATGTAGGAACAACTAGCTATGATGAGATAGCAAATATAATAAAAGAATTATATGAAAAAAAATCAGATAAAAAACTTATATTTAAAGAAGATTTAGATAAAGATTTTAATGAAAATTCTCCAAGAATAACATCAACACCTACTTATATGGCATATTTAAAAATTGCTGAAGGTTGTGATAATAAATGTACTTACTGTATAATTCCTAAACTAAGAGGTAAATATAGAAGTAGAAAAATGGATGAAATAATAGCTGAAGCTAAGGAACTTGTTAAATCTGGAGTAAAAGAACTAATAGTTATAGCTCAAGATACGAGTAGATATGGTCTTGATTTATATGGAAAGAAAAAGTTAAAAGAATTACTAAAAGAATTAGCTAAGATAGAAGAATTAAATTGGATTAGAGTTCATTATTTATATCCAGAAATGATAGATGAAGAATTAATAAAAGTGTTTAAGGAAGAAGAAAAGGTATTAAATTATTTTGATATACCTATTCAACATTGTAATGATAGAATTTTAAAGCTCATGAATAGAAGAACTACAAAGGAAGACATAATAAAGAAGATAAATCTAATAAGAGAAAACTTAGAGGATTCAACAATAAGAACGTCTTTAATAGTAGGATTTCCTTCTGAAACGAATGAAGAATTTGAAGAATTAAAACAGTTTGTAAATGATATTAAATTTGATAGACTTGGTGTATTTGCATATTCCAAAGAAGAAGATACACCAGCCTATA
Source organism: Peptostreptococcaceae bacterium AGR-M142 (assembly GCA_045345765.1). Taxonomy (GTDB): domain Bacteria; phylum Bacillota; class Clostridia; order Peptostreptococcales; family Peptostreptococcaceae; genus JAOARY01. The sequence goes on along the minus strand of CP148265.1, from coordinate 127,700 downwards.
AATTAGAAGGTCATATGGAGGAAGAGATAAAGGAAGATAGAAAAAATCAAATAATGTTAGATCAAAAATATATATCTTTAGAAAATAATAGAAAATTAATAGGCAAAGATTTAGAAATTCTTATAGAAGAACAAGTAGCAGAAAATGAATATTGTGGAAGAAGTAAAAAAGATTCTTGTGATATTGATAATGCTATTTTTGTAAAAACAGAAAAAAAATTAAATATAGGAGAATTTTATAAAGTAAATATAGTAGATGCCTTAGAATATGATCTGATGGGAGAGATTTAGATGAATATAGCAAACCAGCTTACAATGCTTAGAATTTTTTTAGTTCCTATTTTTATGTATTTTGCATTATTAAACTCGGATAAGGGTTTTTTATATGCAGGAATAATTTTTATAATAGCATCAATAACAGATTTTTTAGATGGTTATTTAGCTAGAAAATATAATATGGTTACTAATTTTGGAAAGCTTATGGATCCACTTGCAGATAAAATTTTAGTGTTGGCTGCAATGCTTGTATTTTTAGAAATGAATAAAATCGCATCTTGGATGGTTTTAATAGTTATAACAAGAGAATTAGGCATAAGTATAATAAGAGCAATAGCTGCATCTAGTGGAAAGGTTATAGCTGCAAGCTATTATGGGAAATTAAAAACAGTTAGTCAACTTATAGGTATAATAATGATTTTATTTAATATACCTTTTGGTTTTTATGTATTTTATATATCAATATTTTTAACAGCATATTCAGGATTTGATTATATAAGACTTAATATGGACGTATTAAAGGGTTAAGAAATAAAAGAATAATAAAAATAAAAAACAGCTATTAGCTGTTTTTTATTTTTTGATTATCATATACATAATAATCTTTAATTATATCTTTATATACGAGCATATTAAGTGATGAAAGTAAAAAATCTTTGGCTTCCTTAGGTGTTTTTAAAGGTATGTAGATTAGCCACTCATCTTTATTATTGGTACATCTAGACATATAATGACCTATATATTTATCATTTCCATAAAGCCAATCACCAAGAGTAATATTATGTTTATTTATAATAGAATCAAACTCTATAATGTCAAAATAACGTTCATCTTGCTTGGATATATCGATAAGGTGTTTTTTGACTTCAAATCCTCCAATATCTTCTTTTAATTTAACTAAAATGCAAAGTCTCTGTGCTGGAGTAAGTGAATTTAAACGATAAGGAAAAAGCATAAAGAACACTCCTTAAAATAATCCGTAAAATCAAACCCTTTTTATATTGATATACATATATATATATTATAAACAAATAAATAAATAAATAAATAAAAAAATAAAAAAATTATAAAAAAATTATAAATTAAAAAAATTAGTAAAAAATAAATAAAATTATTACTATAATTTTTTTGGGGTAGATATAAAATACATGAGAGTTTGTGTGAGGAGGTAGTGTTATGATTTTATGGATTAGAAAAAAAATATCAAGGAAGATTATAGCATTTATATTGCTTACTGTTATTATTGTATTTTCTACACTTGGAATTACTTTGAATACAAAAGTTAAAGGGTTTATACAAAATCAAATAGAAAGAGAGCTTTTGAAAGATGCACAGAGTATATCTAATGAATTAAACGTTTTCTTTACTAAAAATGAAACTTTAGTAAATCAAATGGCTACAAATGAAGATTTTATAAAGATTTTAAGGGAAGTACAGGATAGAAATTTAAAAAGAGACAATCCTATATATTATAGGGTTACAGATCAATTAAAGAAAATTAAAGATACTGATTCAAATTTATCTTTAGTTTGGCTGGGTCTTTCTAATGCTAGTGATCTTATAACTGATATGCCTGACTATGATTCGTCGCCAGATTATGATATAAAGGGTAAAGGTTGGTATAAAGAAACTATGGCAAATGGAGATACTACATTTACTGAACCTTATGTAGATGCAGTTACAGGTAAACTTGTAATATCTATAGTAAAGCCAATTTACGATGGAGGAAAAGAAATTGGTGTTGTAGCAATAGACCTTCTTATTGATGATGTGTCAAAGGTTTTAGAGTCTTATAAAATTGGAAAAGAAGGTTATTCAATTTTGGTTACAAAGCTTGGGACAACTGTATATCATCCAAAAGAAGAGTATATAATGGACAGTAATATTACGGAATTTGAAGGTGGGTTAGGCATTATAGGAAGAGAGATGATAAAAGGAAGTAGTAATATTGATAGTTATAAATTTGAAGGCAAAGACAAATATATTGCATATAGTCCAATAAAATCAAATATGTGGTCTGTGGGTACTATAATAGATGTTGAAGAAACACAAGAAGAACTTAGTAGTTTTATACTCATAAATACAATATTATTTATAGTGTTTTCTTTGGTAATATTAATAATTTTATATTTATTAGTCCAAATAAGCTTAAAACCTATTCCAAAAATATTAAATGCTATGGAAAGTTTTTCAAAAGGTAATTTAAAAGCAAATATTTCTGTTGAAACTAATGATGAAATGGGTCTTATTTCGAAGAGTTTTAATAAAGTAAAAGAATTTGTTAATTCTATGCTTGAAAATATAAAATTATCTTCAAATGAGATGAATGAAGCATCACAAATACTTGTAAGTGCAACAGAACAATCTATGCAGGCATTAGAAGAGATGACAAAGGCAATATCTGAAATTGCTGATTCTGCAACAAATCAAGCTTCTGATACTCAAAAAAGTGTAAAAGAAATGCATAACTTCTCGATTGACTTAGAAAAGGTATTTGATTCAACTATAAAAATATATGAAATAACAGAAGAATCATCTGGGCTATCTAAAAAAGGTTCAAAAACACTTAAAGGGCTTAGCGAAAAATCTCTTGAAAATCAAGAGTCTGTAAAAAATATAAAAAATATTGTAAGAGAGATGGATGACAGTACATCTGAGATTACAAGTATAATTGATATGATAAATGCAATATCAGAACAAACAAATCTGCTAGCACTTAATGCTTCGATAGAGGCAGCTAGAGCTGGAGAAGCGGGTAAAGGATTTGCTGTAGTTGCAGAGGAAATAAGAAAATTAGCTGAACAGACAAGTTCTGCAACAGATGATATTAGACAAAAGATATTAAATATACAAGAAAAGTCAAAATTTGCAGTTGAATATACTGAGAATTCAGAGGAAATTGCAAAGAAAAATGAAGTTATGGTTGTAGAAACTGAAAGTATATTTAAAGATATTAATAATAATTTGCAGGAATTATTTAATATCACAGAATATACAAAACAATTAGGTGAATCGCTAAACAATTATAAAGAAAATCTAACATCTCTTATAGAAAGTATTTCTGATGGAGTTGAACAAACTTCTGCTAGTATGGAAGAAATGAGTGCTAATTCAGAAGAACAAATAGCAACAATTGAGAATTTAACAGAAGAATCTAGAAAATTAAAATTAGTTTCTGATGAACTTAAAAAGATTTTAGTTAAATTTGATATTTAAATAAAAAAAGATGAGCTTTGGCTCATCTTTTTTTAGAATTTAAAAATATTTAGATTTAAATCTTCATCTATTTGTCTGTCTACATCAATATCTATTATATCTATTAAAATTTCGCAAGTAGCACTTATATAAGCTTTATTTAAATGCCCACCAAATGTTTGCATATCCTTATTAGATAAATTGATATGAAGATGTATATAAGGTTTTTCATCTTTTCTTGTAATATTTCCAATTAAACTAGTTATTTCGAATTCTTCTTCAAATTCATATTTTAAATATTCTTTTGTTTGTAAATCTAAAAAGCCAATTGTACCTCTATCACATGCTCCTATACCTGAAATAAATGCAGTTTTTATATTTAATTTGCTACATAAACTATTTAAAGTGGTTACAATTTCTTCTCCTTTATCAATTCTTAGTACTATTTTATTATTAGATGCTCTGTAATCCATACAATCACTCCTATTATTTAGTATATAATAATTATATATTAATATATAATTTTATTAAAGATTAAGAAGAAGTTTAAATTATTAAAATATTTAATTAAAAAATATATTTCTTTTTTAGGAAAATGTTTACCTGCCTTGCTAAAAATCAAAATGTGAGTATAATTGATTTATAAGGTTATTAGTCTGAAAATTAAGAATGTTTGTAAGTATATACATGAGAAATTATTTTTATAATATGATATACTGATTATTGTAAAGGCTAATCAAACTTTGTTTTAAATAAAATACATATTAGTGAGGTGTATATAGGATGGAAAAGAAAGTAGATATTGATTGGAGTAATTTAAGTTTTTCGTATATGAAAACAGATTTTAGATATATTTCTAGATGGAAAGATGGAAAATGGGATGATGGACAATTAACAGAGGATAATGTTCTTCATATAAGTGAAGCTTCTACTGCATTACATTATGGACAACAATGTTTTGAAGGATTAAAAGCTTATAGAACTAAAGATAATAAAATACAACTTTTTAGACCAGATGAAAATGGTAAGAGACTAAATAGAAGTTGTGAAAGAGTTATGATGCCAGAAGTACCAGTTGAAAAGTTTATAGATGCTTGTAAACAAGTTGTAAAAGCAAATGAACATTTTGTACCACCATATGGTTCTGGAGCTACTTTATATTTAAGACCTTTTGTAATAGGTGTTGGAGATAATTTAGGAGTTAAGCCTGCACCAGAATTTATATTTGCAATATTCTGTGTACCAGTAGGACCTTATTTCAAGGGCGGAATGGCACCAGTTAACTTTACAACTACTGATTTTGATAGAGCTGCACCTATGGGTACAGGTAAAGCTAAAGTTGGTGGAAACTACGCTGGTAGTTTAAGACCGCATGAAGCGGCTGTTAAGAAAGGTTTTGCAGATTGTATATACTTAGATCCTGCAACACATACTAAGATTGAAGAAGTTGGAGCAGCGAATTTCTTTGGTATAACAAAGGATGATAAGTTTATAACTCCATTATCTGAGTCTATATTACCAAGTATAACTAAATATTCTTTAATGCACATTGCTAAAGAGTATTTAAAATTAGAAGTTTTAGAAAGAGATGTTTTAGTAGATAATTTAGATGAATTTAAAGAAGCTGGTGCTTGTGGTACTGCTGCTGTTATAACTCCAATTGGAGGAATTGAGCATAAAGGTAACTTACATGTTTTCCATAGTGAAACTGAAGTTGGACCAGTTACTAAAAAATTATATGATACTTTATATGGAATTCAATTTGGAGATGTTAAAGCTCCTGAAGGTTGGATTTACGAAGTTTAATAAAAAAAAATAAAAGTCGCATTATGCGGCTTTTATTTTTTTATCAAAATTTTTATGAAAGTCTTTAGAAAGTACATAAGTTAATATTATAGTTAAAAAATCAGCAACTGGTTGAGCAAATATAACTCCAAATAATCCAAAGTATTTTGGTAGTATTAAGATTGCAGGTAATAAGAATATTCCTTGTCTTGATAATGATAAAATCATAGCTTTTTTATTTTCACTAAGTGCTTGAAATAGTACAGAATAAACTTGTTGATAACCAGTAAAGGCAAATAATAAACCAAAAGTTTTTAATGTTATTGCACCTATTTTTAAAACTTCTAAATCATTTGAAAATAGTGATATTATTTGCTTGGAAAAAATAAAAAATACTATTGTCATGAAAATACTAAAAATAGATGTATATTTTATAGAAAGATTTAAAGTTTCATTAACTCTTTCAAACTTTTTTGCACCATAGTTAAATCCTACTATAGGTGAAAAACCTTGATTGAATCCAAGTATCACGTATAAAGCTATTGATATAACTCTTAAACAAATACCTATTGAAGCAACAGCTGCCTCAGAATATAATGAAGCTTGGTAATTTATAAGACCTAAAGATAAACTTGATAATCCTTGTCTACAAAAACTTGCAGATCCAATTTTAAAAATATTAGATAGTATATTTTTATCAATATTAAAATCTTTTATATTTATTTTTACTATGGATTTCTTTTTCATGTAATAAGAAATTAAAAATAAAAATGATACTATTTGAGAAATTCCAGTTGCTAAAGCTGCACCTTTTATTCCATAATCAAGTGTGAAAATAAATATTGGATCTAATATTATATTAAGTAATGCACCTAAAATTATTCCTATCATGCTGTACTTGGAATTTCCTTCAGCTCTAATCATATTATTTAAAATCATATTCATGATATTAAAAAATGATAAAAGAACAAGTATTTTTGAATAGTCATAAGCATATAGTACTATATTACTTGTAGCTCCAAATAATTTTAATATGGAGTTTAAATTAAACATTATAATAAATGTGAAAATTATTGAGATTAAAGCACCACTAATTAGTGAATGTGTAGCGACGTTATTTGCATTTTTATTATTTTTTTCACCCAAAAATCTTGAAATCAATGATGAGGAACCAATTCCTATCATCTGACCGATAGCTGCAATTAATATAAAAAGTGGAAATGCAACAGATATTGCTCCCATGGCATTTGTGTTATTTAACATTCCAACAAATAATGTGTCAACAAGATTATAGATTGCATTTACAAGCATTGCAGTTATAGCAGGAATAGAAAGTTGTAATAGTAATGAATTTATATTATTTTTACCCAAGTCTAATTTTTCTTTTTTAATCATTAAAGAACCTCCTTAAATGAAATGTTAAATATATCAACTAAATAATCTAATATATTTTCTAAATTTTCCTCTTCTAACGAAAGATGCAGTGCTGATATTAATATGCTTTTAACAAAATATAATTTTTGTTCCTCCAAGAGCAAAAATTTATAATTACATTTTTCTTTTTTATCGATTAATAAAAGAGTCAAATCTATTATTTTTTTATTTAAATTATCCATATCTTCTTTTTTGATTACATTGAATTCAAAAAGTTCTTTACCAAGACCTCTTCTATTTTTTAATTCTAAAAATAATGTTTTAAAAAATTCTTTTATTTTTTTATCAATAATATCTTCATTTTCTAATATCACATCTAACGTTTTAAATGTATTAATCCAACTTTCCTTTAGTATTTCAAAGAATAAATTTTCTTTACTATTATAGTAATTGTACAAAGTACCTACTGCGATATTCGTTTTTTTGCTGATGTCTTTCATACTAGTTTTTTTATATCCTTTTTCACAAAATAATGAAAAGGCATTTCGATATATTTTTTCTTCTAAATCTTTTATTATTTTTGGCATAAGTCCTCCTTTATGAACTTTGATTCATTTTATATTTATATTTTATATGAATATTAGTTCATAAACAATATTTATTAATTATATTTTATATAAACTTAATAATTTGTTAATAAATAAAAAAAACCTAATGATAAGAATTAATTCTTATCATTAGGTTTTTTTAGTTTAATTTTTTACTGTAATTTTTACATTATCGTTGATATAATCAATATTTATATCTTGATTTTCATTTATATTTCCAATTAAATATTCTTCAGCTAATTCATCTTCTATATATTTTTGTATAGCACGTCTTAAAGGTCTAGCACCATATTTTTGATCGAATCCTTTTTTAAATATAAATTCCTTTAAATTAGCGGTATAACTAATTTTGATATTTTTATCTAAGGCTTCATCTTGGACATCTTTTAACATCAAATCAATAATACTAAATAGTTCATCTTTTTCAAGAGGTCTAAAAGTAATTATTTCATCTATTCTGTTTAAAAATTCAGGTCTAAATAATTCTTTTAATGCAGTTGATGTTTTTTCTTCTAAAGCTTCATATTCATTTGAGTTAAAGCCTATAGAGGTGTTAGAACTACTTCCTGCGTTTGAAGTTAATACAATAATAGTATTTTTAAATGATATATTTTTTCCTTGACTATCAGTTAATATACCATCATCTAAAATTTGAAGTAACATATTAAAAACATCTGGATGTGCTTTTTCAATTTCATCAAATAAAACTACACTATAAGGATTTCTTCTTATTTTTTCAGTTAATTGTCCAGCATCATCAAAACCAACATATCCTGGAGGAGAACCAATAAGTTTAGAAACTGAATGCTTTTCCATATATTCAGACATATCTACTCTTATTAAATTTTCTTCACTTCCAAAAACTTCTTTAGCTAGAGCTTTTACAGTTGCTGTTTTACCAACTCCTGTTGGTCCAGAAAAAATAAATGAAGAAGGTCTTTTTATATTTTTAAAGCCAGCTCTATTTCTTCTAACTGTTCGAGATAGACTTTTTATAGCTTCATTTTGTCCAATAATTGATTTATGAAGATTATCTTCTAAATGTATAAGTTTAGAAGCTTCTTCCTTTGTAATAGTTTTGACTGGTATCTTAGTCCAATCTTCTATAACTTGAGCTATATCATCTTTAGTCAGCTTAGGCCAGTTTCTTCTGTCGTTTAATTCTTCTAATTGTTCTTCTAATTTTAATTTTTTCATTTTTAATTTAGCTATTTCTTCATAATCATTTGATAGAGATAAATTTTCTATTTGATCGTTTATTTGGTCTATTTTTTCAACTAGATATTTATCATTATTTTCTTTTTTATAAAACATCAGATTTAGTTTAGAAGAAGCCTCATCTATAAGATCTATCGCTTTATCAGGTAAATATCTTTCAGTTATATATCTGTTTGAAAGAACTACCGATGAGTTTATTATGTCTTCATCTATATTTACTTTATGATGATTTTCATAATAATTTTTTATACCAGAAAGTATCTTTATAGAATCTGAAATATTTGGTTCATCAACAATTATAGGTTGAAATCTTCTTTCCAATGCTTTATCTTTTTCTATATGCTTTCTATACTCATCTTTAGTTGTAGCACCGAGTATTTGAACTTCGCCTTTAGAAAGAGCTGGTTTTAAAATATTAGCAGCATTCATAACGCCACCGTGGACTTCTCCAGCACCCATGATATTATGAATTTCGTCTATTATAAGAATAATATTTTTTGCTTGTTTAACTTCCTCTATTATCCCTTTCATTCTGCCTTCGAACTGTCCTCTAAATTGTGTTCCTGCAACAATAGCGGTTAAATCAAGTAAAAATACTTCTTTATCATATAATTTGCTTGGAACTTCTTTAGTAGCTATTTTAAGGGCTAGACCTTCAGCTATAGCTGTTTTACCAACACCAGGTTCTCCTAATAGTACTGGATTATTTTTATTTCTTCTATTTAAGATTTGAATAACTCTTTGTATTTCATCTTCTCTTCCTATTATATTATCAATTTCATTATCCAAAGCTTTTTTTGTAAGATTAGTCGCATATTTATATAATGTTTTTAATTTTTTACTCTTCTTTTTAGATGAAGTTTTAGAAAAGATTTTTTTAAAAGGAGAATCGTTTTTAAAATCAAATTCTTGAAAATCATTTTCAGATATTTCTTCCTTATCCTTATTTTCATCTATTTCTATTTCATCATTCATCTGTTCAATAGAATCAGTTTCTTCAAAAGAGTTAGACATATTTAAAAGGTCATCCATATTCATCCCATCAAACATATCTTTCATTTGTTCGCTTATATTTTCCATATCTTCAGAATCTAAAGATAATTGTTTCATAAGTTGATCTTTAACGGGAATTCCCATTTTAGCAGCACATTCAAGGCAAATACCCTCCATTTTGGTATTACCATTTTCAATTTTCATATTGTACATAACTGCTATGTTTTTTTTGCAAATAGAGCATTTTTTCATAGTATTACATCATCTCCATGTTAGTATTCTTTAATAGTAATTGAAATTAATGACCAAATATAACTATAATAATATATTAGACTATATGGCGTTAAATATCAAATTAAAAAAATAAAATATTGAATTAAAATTATTTTTTTGATATACTATGTAAGTATTTATTAATTTTTATTATGAAATTTTTGTAATTTTTTAAGGAGGATTTTATGGAAGAAAGAAAGATTGTAGTTGCAGACCCATCAGCTTTAGGTTTATTTGGTCTTGCAATGGTTACTTTAGTAGCATCATCAGCAAAGTTAGGTTTAACATCAGGTGTTTCACTTATTATACCATGGGCGATATTTTTAGGGAGTTTTGCACAATTATTTGCATGTATTAATGATGCTAAAAAAGATAATATATTTGGAGCTACAGCATTTGGAGGATATGCATTCTTCTGGATGGGTGTTGCTATGACTTGGATGATTAATCTGGGTGTATTTGGAGAAGGTATGAAAGCTAATGCAGATGTAAGACAATTAGGTTTTGCATTTGTGGGTTATTTAATATTTTCTGCATTTATGACTATTGGAGCTATGGAAACTAATAAAGTATTATTTTTAATATTTTTATTTATAGATTTTCTATTTATAGGACTTGCTTTTTCGACTTTTGGAATTATGGAGCATTCAATGCATAGTTTAGCTGCATATTCAGAAATTATAATTTCAATGTTAGCTTTTTATAATTCAGCAGCTGTTGTATTAAATAAGCATTTTAATAAAGAATTTTTACCAATTGGAAAGCCATTTGGAATTTTTAAGTAAATTTAAATATTTATAATTTAACAATAAGTATTTCTAAAAAATGTCTATATAAATTACAAATAATTTATATAGACATTTTTTTGCGCTTAGAATCATAAAAAAATTAAATAAGTTTTGCTATATTTTCTATTTTAAATTGATTTAGTCATATATATAAGGGTATAAGAATTTATATACTATAGACTATATTTTATTAAAAAATAAATTGATAAAGAAGGTGACCATTTTGAAAGAGGCAAAAATATTAATTGTTGATGATTCTTCATTTTATAGAACTTATATAAAAGATATTTTAGAAAAAGCTGGCTTCGAGGTCGTGGGAGAAGCTGGAAGTGTTAAGGAAGCAGTCCAAAAATCAATTGATTTAGAACCTAATTTAGTTACTATGGATATGGCAATTTTAGGTGGAGATGGTTTTCAATGTAGCCAAGAAATTCATAGAGTGAATTCCCATATAAGAATTATAATGATAAGTTCTATGATGGATGATGAAATGTTAAAAAGAGCCAAGATGAGTAATATATCTTCCTTTATACAAAAGCCTGTTGATCCAGAACAATTGGTTTCTAAGGTTAAGCAATTGGTGGTGGGAGAAGAATTATTAGAAGAGTTAGAAGATGTTTATGTAGATGCTTTTAAAGAGGCTTTAATATCTAATATTCAAAGAATTTTTAAGCTTACACCAGAAAGTACGGAAACAGAAAAAACTGCATTTAATCACGCATCGAGGGGTATATCTACAGTTATTGGAATAATAGGTAAGTATTCAGGTAGGATGATAATGGATGTTTCAAAAGAAACTGGAGATAAAATAGCAGCAGCGATGTTGAGAAGAGAACCTAAGGATAAAAAAGAAAGTATGGTTGTTATAGCCGAATTTGCAAATATTATATCCGGAAATGCTTGTTCAATGCTTAATCAAAAAAATAAGATGTATGGGCTTAGAGTCGCACCACCTGCAATGTTTCATGGTGAATCCCTAAATATTTCACAAAGTAAATTAGAAACAAATAATATAATTGTAAATGGAGATTTTGGAGAAATATATATAAATATAGGATTTAAAAGAGGTGAGGACGAGTGGATATAAAATATATAAATCCTTTTGTAGAAGGTTTTTTGAATGTTATGCCTGTTTTAGGTTTTCAAGATGTAAAGAGAAATAGTGTAAGAGTTAGAGAAGATAATACTATACAGTATTCTGGTGTAGCACTTATGCTAGGTATAGTTGGAGATATTAAAGGTAATGTTATTTATGGTTTGGAATTAGATAGTGCTAAAAAAATTGCATCAAAGATGATGATGGGTATGCCTGTTGAAGAATTAAATGATATGGCACAAAGTGCAATATCGGAGCTTTCTAATATGCTTACAGCTAATGCAAGTACTAATTTTGAAAAAATGGGAATAAATATAAATATATCCACGCCTACTTTAATGTATGGTGAGAGTTTTGAAGCTAAGATGAATACAGAGACTGTTTTATGTATAGAAATGATGGCAGATGGAATACCACTTGAAATAAATGTTGCGTTACAAATTTAATTTTATAAAAAGTAAAAAAAGAGAGTTGTTTTGTATTTTTATGCAAAAACAACTCTCTTTTACTATCCTATTAGGTATTTTAAAATTTTATTTTTTTCAATTATTAATTTCATGGTCATTTCGCAAGTTTCACCTGTAAGCATCATGCAATTATTGAAATGTTCTTTTGAACCAGATTTAAAATTTTTAGTTAAAACCCTACAGCATGTAGTGTTGTACTTATTTTTAAATTCATTATGAAGTAGTTTGGATAGTTTCATAACTTTGAAATTATTTTTACCAGGAGTTTTTCTACCATAAGCTAGTCCTAAAGCTGCAATTCCACCACTTAAAGCGCCACAAGTACAACCACTACCACCTATACCTACAGGAAAACCAGACATTAGAGATATATATTCTTTGGGAAGATTGTATTCTAAAACTTCATTTATAGCAGCTAAGACTGCTTCTGAACACATATACTGCTTAGTAGAATAATATTTTTGTGCCAAATCTTTGGCTTCTAAAATTAATTTAGTATTTTTATTCATAAAATCCTCCGTTTTATTAGAAATAATTAAAGTTATTAAATTAATTATAAATAATAATTATCATAATATTATAAAATTAAAAAATTTTTTAGTGTTAAAAAATGAAATTATAATTGATAAATTCTTATTAATCTATTATAATTTCACTTGAATTTAAGTTTTACTAAAAAATTAATTTATTCTTTGGTAAAATTAAAACTCAAGTATACTACTAAGTGTAACATAATTATTGAGTATAAATTATAGAAAGTTTAAATGAAAAAAAATATATTATAAGAATTATTTATTTTTTTTTCTTATTCTGATATTATTTAAAGAATAGAAATTATTTATTTTTTTAGTGCTTAAAGAGTTGGAATTTATCAATGGGTAATATATATTAGATGGGGTGAATTTATGGAAGATTATAAAATTATCAAGATTTTGAGTAATAATGTTGTTCTTGTAAATCATAGAGATATAAATCATATTTTATTAGGTAAAGGAATTGGATTTAATAGAAATAAAGGAGATATATTTGAAAATCTTGATAATATAGAATCAAAATTTATATCATTAGAGGGTCTTAGTGAAAAAGATAGCAATAAATTTATGGATGAATTAAATCCAAAAATTATAGAGCTTGTTAATGATATTTTGGAAATGGCAAAAGAAAAATTAAAAAGAGAATTACATCCAAGGATAAATGCAGGTTTAATAGATCATATACAGTTTAGTATAAAAAGAATAAAAGATAATGTAAAAATAATAAATCCGTTTTTAGAAGAGACGAAATTACTATACCCTATGGAATATGAAGTAGCTAAGGAAGCTGTAAGTATATTATCAGATGCATTAGAACTTGAAATACCAGAAAGTGAAATAGGTTTTTTGACATTTCATATATGTGGAGGATTAAACGAAGCATCTAAAATGGAAGCTCTTGAAAATACTAAAATTTTAAATAAAATAATAATGTATGCAAAAGAGAAACTTAATTTAGATATAAATCCATCATCATTTGACTATAACAGGTTTTTAGTGCATTTAAAAGGTGTTATAAATAGAGTTAAGAGAAATAAATCTATAAAAAATAATCTCTTGACAGAGATAAAAGAAAAAAATATAATAGAATACAAGATAGCCTATGATATGTCGAAGATAATCGAAAATCAAATAGGATTTAAAGTTCCAGATGATGAAGTTGGTTATATTGCAATTCATCTTATGAAATTGAATAGTTGATATGTTAATATCAGATTTTTGCGTGTTACTGATACGATCAGGCATGAGCTTAGATTTGAGAAATTTACTAGTCTTATGACTAGGTGCATTTTGTTTGCTTTGTTTAAAGCTATAAGTGCGAAGTTTTTTGATATCTATTTAGCTCATGTCTTTTTTGCGTTTTAAATAGTCAAAAGATTTCGGCTTTAGGAAAACATTAACTTATAAAATTTTAAATCATTGGCCGATGATAAATTAACTTTTAGGAGGAGTATTATGAGTAAGAATGGTATTTTTGCTAAATTGCAAAAAGTAGGAAAGTCACTTATGTTACCAGTATCAGTTCTTCCAGCAGCTGGTCTTATGGTAGCGTTCTCAAGATTAATAGAAAATTCAATTGGAGCTGAAACTGTAGCTGCAAACCCAATATTAAATGCTTTAGTTTTAATTATGTTTAGAGGTGGACTTGTTGTATTTGAAAATCTACCAATTATATTTGCTATAGGTGTTGCTATTGGTTTTACAGCAGGAGAGGCTGTTGCAGGATTAGCGTCTGTTGTTGGGTATGTTGTATTAACAAAAGTATTGTCAGTTATGAGTGAAGTTCAAGGTTTAGAAGTTCCTATAAATATGGGTATTTTTAGTGGAATTATAATAGGTTTAGTAGCAGCAAATGTGTATAATAAATATTATAAAACAAAATTACACCCAGTTTTAGGATTTTTCCAAGGTAAAAGATTAGTACCAATTTTAATGGTTGCAATAGCTTGTACATTAGGTATTGTATTTGGTTTTATTTGGCCACCAATTCAAGATGGAATCAACTGGTTAGGCCAACAAGCTATAGATGCAGAAATATTTGGATTTAGACTAGGTGGAGCTATATATGCACTTGGTAATAGAGCTCTAATACCAACTGGTTTACATCATGTGTTTAAAACTCCATTTACAGTTCAATTTGGTGAATACATACACCCACAAACTGGTGAAGTATTCATAGGTGAAGTTGCTAGATTCTTTGCAGGAGACCCTACTGCTGGAAATATAACAGCAGCAGAATATCCATTAAAGATATTTGGACTACCAGCAGCAGCTTTAGCTATATATTTAACAGCTAAACCAGAAAACAAAAAAGCTGTTGGAGGAGCTATGCTTACAGCTTCATTAACATCTATAATAACAGGTATAACAGAACCAATAGAATTTGCATTTATGTTTGTAGCACCAATTTTATATTTAACTCATGTTGGTCTTGCTTTTGTTGGTGGACTTTTAATGAATATGGCTGGTGTTAGATTATCAGAAACATTTACATCTTCTTTAATAGATTATTTTGTTAGTATAGCAACAGGTAATGCAGGTAATCCAATGCTGTTATTCCCTGTAGGAGTTGTAATATTTGTAGCATATTTTGCAACATTCTATTATTTTATAAAGAAATTTGATTTAAAAACTCCAGGTAGAGAAGAAGAATCAGAAGAAATAGCTGATATATCAGCATCTCAAAAAGCTGTAGAAGTATTATTAGCATTAGGAGATGCAAAAAATATCAAACATATTGATGCTTGTATAACAAGACTTAGATTAGAGCTTAATGATGATAGTATAATTAATGAAAAGAGATTAAAAGCTTTAGGTGCTTCAGGTGTTATGAAAGCAGGCGGCGGAAGTGTTCAAGTTGTATTTGGACCAGCAGCAGAAGGCTTAAAGGATGAGATAAAAACTGTAATGGCAGCAGGTGGGGCTTCATCTGTTGATATTAAAAAAGAAGAAGTTAAAGAAGAAACTAAAGAAAAGATAAAAAAAGCTAAAAGATTAATATCATCTCCAATGAAA
This sequence comes from Peptostreptococcaceae bacterium AGR-M142, assembly GCA_045345765.1. GTDB lineage: Bacteria > Bacillota > Clostridia > Peptostreptococcales > Peptostreptococcaceae > JAOARY01. Next base: position 112,080 of record CP148265.1, on the reverse strand, counting down.
GGTAAATTAGTTGATTTAAAAGATGTACCAGATCAAACTTTTGCAGATAAACTTTTAGGAGAAGGTATAGCTATAGAGCCAGTTGATGGACTTGTAACATCTCCAGTTTCAGGTGAAATAGTACAATTATTTAGAACTAACCATGCTGTTGGACTTAAAACAGATGATGGATTAGAAGTTTTAGTTCATGTTGGTATAGATACTGTTAATATGAATGGTGAAGGTTTTGAAGCTTTTGTAAAACAAGGTGATAGAGTTGAAGTTGGAGATAAATTACTTAATGTAGACTTAGAACTTGTAAAACAAAAAGCAAAATCTATAATAACTCCAATTGTTGTTACAAATACATTTGAATTTGATTCTATAAAGTCAATCAAAAATGGGGATGTAGCAAATAAAGAAGATATAATAGAAGTAAATTAATATTAATATATTGTTTCTTAAAAGATTTAAAGACGATTTAATTGTCTTTAAATCTTTTTTTATTTTTATTCTTGATGAATTTTTTATATATTTAATGTTAAAATTAATAATAAAATTAAAATCTTAATAATTTTGTTTTGTAAAATATTTTTGCAAAATGGAATCAAACTAATAGTCGATAGAGTTTGTAGATATTATTATCACTATATATTATAAAGGAGAGTGTACAAAGATGAAAATTTTACTTACTTATAAATATGATGATGAAAAATTAAATAAAATAAAAGAATTGGGTTATGATATAGTTTATAGACATGAAAATACAATATTTAATGAAGAAGAAATTGATAATAGTGATATTTTAATTTGTTATAATCCTTTTAATAATTTAGATATATCAAAAATGAAGAATCTAAAATTAATACAATTATCATCAATTGGCATAGATCAAGTACCAATTAATAAAGTTAATAAAGATACTTTTGTTTGTAATAATAAGGGTGGATATAGTGTTGCAATGGGAGAATGGATTGTATGTAAAATACTTGAAATATATAAAGATTCAAAGTATTTTTATGAAAAAAAGAAAGAGAAAATATGGAAAATGAATACTTCATTAGAAGAAATAACAGATAAAAAAATTGGATTTTTGGGTACAGGAACAATAGCATATGAAGCTGCTAAAAGGCTTAAAAATTTTGATTGTGAAATTATAGGACTTAGTAAATCTGGAAAACAAAAAGAATATTTTGATAAAGTATATAATATAAACAATTTAGAAAAATTTTTAAAACAATCAGATGTTGTTATATCTTGTTTGCCTTCAACAAGTGAAACAAAACATATACTAGATTATTCGAATCTATCTTTAATGAAAAACAATTCGATTTTTATAAATATTTCAAGAGGAGATATAATAAATCAAAATGATTTAATAAAATTATTAAAAGAAGATAAGTTTAAAGCAGTAGCTTTAGATGTGTTTGAAAAAGAGCCACTTGATAAAAATAGTGAACTTTGGGATTTGGATAATGTATATATATCATTTCATAATTCTTGGATTTCACAACTTAGAAATGAAAGAAGATTTGATTTGATTTATAAAAATTTGAAAAAATTTAAGCAACAAAAAGAATTATTAAATGTTGTTAACCTTAAAAAGGGGTATTAGATATAAAAAAGCTATTTGTAGGAGGTTTTTTTATGGATAATAATCATATTATATATGACTCTCAAGATTTGAAATATAAATCTATTTTTGGAGCTATAAAGATAGATACTTCTTTTATTATAAATATTGAAGTTTGTAATACAAAAAATATTAAGAATGTGTTTTTACATTTAATTGATAAAAATCATATAAATAAAAAAATGATTATGGAATTTAAAAAGGTGGTTGACTTATACAATTTATATTCAATAAATTTAAAAACACCAAAAGAAGCCCAGTTGTTATTTTATTATTTTGAAATTGAGTTTGAAGACTGTAGAGTTTTTTATGGAAATAATCAAGAAAATTTAGGTGGGAAAGGAAGTATATATGAAGTAAATCCAAATTCATATCAAATAACTGTATATGAAGATATTTATGATATACCGTATTGGTATCAAAATGGTATAATGTATCAAATTTTTGTAGATAGATTTAATAAAGTGGAAAGTGAAAATATCAAATTAAAAGATGATATACTATTATATGCAAATTGGTATGATAATCCATCATATTTAAAGAATGAAAAAGGCGATATAAAAAAATGGGATTATTTTGGCGGGAATTTAGAAGGTGTTATAGAGAAATTAGATTATCTAAAATCTTTAAATATAAATATAATTTATTTTAATCCTATATTTGAAGCGCATAGTAATCATAAATATGATACAGCAGATTATAAAAAAGTAGATTCAATGTTTGGAAATGAAGAAGTTTTTGAAAAATTAGTATCAGAATGTGATAAAAGAAATATAAAAATAATTTTAGATGGTGTATTTAGTCATACTGGTAGTGATAGTATTTATTTTAATAGAAAAGGTAAATATAATGAAATAGGTGCGTATGAATCTAAAGAATCTAAATATTTTAGCTGGTATAAATTTAAGAACTATCCAGATGAATATGAATCTTGGTGGGGGGTTAAAACGTTACCTGAGATAAATGAGCTTACAGAGTCTTATTTAGATTATATTATTAGAGATGAGGATAGTGTTATAAAACATTGGCTTAAAAAAGGTGTTAGTGGTTATCGTCTTGATGTTGCAGATGAACTTCCTGATAAATTTATTGAAGTTTTAAAAGAACATATGAAAGATTATAAAAAAGAGAGCATATTAATAGGAGAGGTTTGGGAAGATGCATCAAATAAAGAAGCTTATGGGGAATTAAGAAAATACTTCTATGGAAGAGAATTAGATGGTGTTATGAACTATCCTTTTAAAGATATAGTAATAGATTTTTTGATGTATATAATTGATGCAAATAAGATGTCAAAAATTTTTTTGAAATATATGGAAAATTATCCTTTAAAGAATTTATATTCGAATATGAATATGGTAAGTAGTCATGATATTCCTAGAATTCTTACTATCTTAGGAGAAAGTCCACATGAAAATAATTTATGTAATATGGATAAGGAAAGTTATAGATTAGATTTTGATAAATTGGAATTAGGGATGAAAAGAGTAAAATTAATAAGTTTAATGCAAATGACCTTTTATGGAGTACCTTGTTTGTATTACGGTGATGAAGCAGGTCTTGAAGGTTACAGTGATCCATATAATAGAAGAACTTATCCTTGGGGAAAAGAAAATCAAATTCTACTAAATTGGTATAAAAAAATAACTTTTTTAAGAAATAAATATAAGGCATTATCAAATGGATTTTTTAAAGTTTTATATGCAAAAGAAAATATATATATTTATCAAAGATATATAGATGATTTTGATGTTTATAACAATAAATCTCAAAAACAAGATTTGATAATATTGATAAATAGAAGTGATAAACAAGAATATGTAGAACTTAGAGTTTGTAATGCTAAAAGTTATAATTATAAAAACATATTAAATGATTATTGTGATGAAATATATCATATAAAAAATAATAAATTATGTTTTAATATAAATCCATATGAAGGAAAGGTTTTGTTAGGCTATTAACATAATTAAAAATATATTATATAATATATTAAAAAGGTAGTATCTTTTGGGTACTACTTTTTATTTTAATTATAGGGGTGTTTTATGGATAAATTCATTGAAGGATTGTCTTTTTTGAGTGAAAATATAGACGATGGAGTTATAATAGTAGATAATAATAGCGTAATAGTGAATATAAATAATAGTGCTATAAATCTATTAGATATCAATATAAATCCAATTAATAAATATATAAAAGATGTTATAAAAGAGAGTTTGATGCCTGAGATTTTAAAATCAAAAAATGAACATGAAAATCAAAAATGGAATAAAAATAAAAAAAATTTTGTTGTTACAAGAAAATTATTAAAAAATGATGGAAAAATAATAGGTGCAATTGCTGTATTTAAAGATATAACAATGTATAATAAATTAAATAAAAAGATAGATGAAGATACAAGTTATATAAATACATTAAATACTTTGTTAGATACTTCTTATGATTGGGCTGTAGTTGTTGATAGAAACTATAAAATAACTATGATGAGCAAAGGTTATAAGGAATTTTTGGGTGTTCAAAATCCTGTAGGAAAAGATGTAAGAGAAGTTATAGATAATACAAGACTCCATTTGATTATTGATAGTGGAATAACGGAAATTGGAGAGATACAAGAGATTAGAGGACAAGAAGTTGTTTCTATGAGAATACCTATAATAAAAGAAGGTAAAGTAGTTGGAGCTATTGGAAAGGTAATGTTTAAAGATTTAAATGATTTTTATGTAATAAGTGAAAAAGTAAGAAAATTAAAAGAAGAATTAAAGGAATATGAAGGTAGTTTAAAAAGTGAAAAAAGTGCAAAATATTCTTTTGAACATATAATAGGAAGTAGTTCTATTATTAAAGAAGTAAAATACATGGGAGAAAAAGCTAGTAAAACTAATTCAAATGTTTTAATAATGGGAGAAAGTGGTACTGGTAAAGAGTTATTTGCACATGCAATACATAATAGGAGTAAAAGAGTTTTAGAGCCTTTTGTAAAAATAAATTGTGGTGCAATACCTTCAGAACTTTTAGAAAGTGAGTTATTTGGTTATGAGGAAGGTGCTTTTACGGGTGCGAAAAAAGGTGGGAAAAAAGGAAAATTTGAACTTGCAGATAAAGGAACTATTTTTTTGGATGAAATAGGAGATATGCCTTTAACTATGCAGGTTAAACTGCTAAGAGTTATTCAAGAAAGAGAAGTCGAAAGAGTTGGAGGAAATAAACTAAAAAAGATAGATGTAAGAATAATTGCAGCTACAAATAAAAATTTAGAAGAACTTGTTAGGAAGAACTTGTTTAGAGAGGATCTATACTATAGATTAAATGTAATGACATTAAATGTACCTCCTTTAAGAAGCAGAAAAGAAGATATTTCTTTATTAGCAGATTTTTTAAAATCGAAACTTTCAAGAGCATTAAATAAATATGTAGAAGGAATTAGTAGGGAAGCTATAAAATATTTAATGAATTATAATTGGCCGGGAAATGTTAGAGAATTAGAGAATATAATTGAAAGAGCCATTAATTTACTTGATTCAGATCTTATAATAAAGCCAAAGCATTTACCATCTAGAATTGTAACTTCAGATATTTCAAATACTTATGGAAAAACAAGTACAAATTTAAAAGAAATAATAGAAGACATAGAATATAAGCTTATAAGCAAATATTTAAATGAATTTAAAGGAAATAAAAATAAGGTTGCAAAGACCTTAGGTATAAGTAGGACAAGTTTATATAAAAAGATAGAAAAATACAATATAGAATAATAAAGGAAGTGTGAAATTTGAATAAAAAAAATAAAGCCATAGTATATATGCTAATATCTGCATTAGCATTTTCTTTTATGGGCGCATTTGTAAAATTATCAGGAGATTTACCTACATTTCAAAAAACATTTTTTAGAAATTTAGTTGCATCTATAATATCCGCTATGGTGATAATAAAAAATAAAGAAAGTTTTATTGGTAAAAAAGAAAATCGAAAGATTTTGATAATAAGATCAAGTTTTGGAACTTTGGGTATGCTTTGTTATTTTTATAGTATTGATAAATTATTATTATCAGATTCTTCAATGTTAAATAAATTAAATCCGTTTTTTGTAAGTATATTTGCATTTTTTGTTTTAAAAGAAACTCTTTCAAGGGTTCAAATACCAGCACTTATAATGGCTTTTTCTGGGGCTTTACTTATAATAAAACCAGAATTTAATATGAGTGTAATACCAGCTTTAATAGGTTTAATTGGTGCCATTTTTGCAGCAGGAGCATATACAGCAGTTAGATTTTTGGGTGGAAAAGAAAAGTTCTATACAATAGTATTTTTCTTTTCAGCTTTCTCTTGTTTAGCAACCTTGCCTTTTATGATTTATTATTATAAGGCGATGAGTTTTGAACAAATAGTGTATTTAGTAGCAACAGGAGCTTTTGCAGCAATTGGTCAATTTACTCTTACAATTGCATATAGATATGCACCAGCTGGTGAAATTTCAATACTTAATTATACTAATGTTTTATTTTCTGGAGTATTAGGATATTTTATTTATAATCAAGTTCCTGATTTTTTAAGTTTTATAGGATATATATTAATTATATTAGCAGCATTTTTGATTTATTATTATAATAATTACAAAAGTAAAATATCTAAAGAGGTGAAAGCAAATGTCAAAGGTTAATTTAAGTCTACAAATACTTCCTTTAATAGAAGATGAAAAAAAATTATATCAAGTGGTTGATGAAGTTATTGATTATATAGCAAATACAGGTCTTGATTATGTTGTTTCACCAATGGAAACAACTGTTGAAGGTGAAATGGATGAAGTATTGGATATTGTTAAAAAAGCGCAAGAAATATGTGTCGAAAATAATGCTAAAAGAATTATTTCTTCAATCAAAATAGATTATAAAGTTGGAGGAATAACTATGGAGGAAAAAATAAAAAATTATAAATAAGCTTGACAATATAAAATATTTTATGTATTATTAAGTTGTCAAATAAATAACTCAATATCCTTCAGGGCAGGGTGTAATTCCCGACCGGTGGTTAAAGTCCACGAGCGAAAGCTGAACTGGTGAGATTCCAGTACCGACAGTAAAGTCTGGATGTAAGAAGGTAATACTGTAATTTGTGATGTTTTTTTATCCCCTGAAGTGTTTACTTTAGGGGATTTTTGAGCTTTTGATAAATTACTTTTAAGAATTTAAAGCCCTGTTTTTGTGCAGGGCTTTTGTTTTTTATTTAACAAAAATAAATATTAAATAAAAAAATAGGTAGTTAGTTAATGAAAATATACTGAAAATTTTGAATTTTAAGAAAAGAGGTGAATTTATTGAATCATGAAAATATAATGAAAGAAGTTTTTCTTCTTGCGAAAAAAGGTATTGGAAAAGTAAATCCAAATCCTTTGGTAGGAGCTATTTTGATTAAAGATGGTGAAATGATTGGGAAAGGATATCATAAAGAATACAAAAAGGAACATGCAGAAGAGAATGCAATTAAAGATGCGATAAAAAGAGGGAATGAAAAAAAAATAAAAGATTCAAGTATATATGTAAATTTAGAACCATGCAGTCATTTTGGAAATAGACCACCTTGTGTTCATTTAATAAAAAAATATGAAATTAAAAAAGTATATATAAGTAATATTGACCAAAACGAACTTGTAAATAAAAGAGGAATAGAATTTTTAAAAGAAAATAATATAGAAGTTCATACAGGAATATTAGAAGAAGAGGGGAAAAAATTAAATGAAATACATAATTATTTTATAAGAAATAAAAAACCTTTTGTAGTATTAAAATCAGCATTTTCAGTAGATGGAAAAATACAAACATACAAAAATGATTCAAAGTGGATTAGCAATGAACTAAGTAGAAAAAAAGTTCATAAATATAGAAATTTATATATGGGGATATTAACAACTGCAAATACTATAAAGATAGATAATCCTTATTTAAATGTAAGGCATGTTAAAAAAATAAGAAATCCTATAAAGATAATATTAGATCCAAAGGATGAAATTAATAAAGATTACAATATTTTTAAAGAAGGTAAAAATATTATAATTAAGCCATTTAACAATAAAGTTAATAATATTAAAAATACTAAAATAATTAATATGGAATTGATAGATAATAAATTTGATTTAAATAAGGTTTTAAAAAAGCTAGGAGAATTAAAAATAGATTCAATTATGGTTGAAGCAGGAGGAAGCTTGATTTGGAATTTGATTGAACAAAATTTAATTAATAAATATTTATTTTTTATAGCACCAAAAATAATAGGTGGGGAAGATTCTAAGACTTTTGTTGAAGGTAGTGGGTTTTTAAAAGTAGATAATGCTTTAAACTTAGATTTTGAAAAGATTTCAAATTTAAATGGAGATTTATTTATAGAAGCTTATAACAAAATAATATAAAAAAAGTTTAAGTAAAAATATGAATATACAAAATAATATTTGTTTTAAAATTAATTAGAATAACAAATAATTTTTTATTTGATATCTATAAATATATTATAGAAAGAAGGTGGTTTGTTGTTTACTGGAATTATCGAAGAAATTGGAATGGTAAAAAAAATAAAAAAATCAAATGATGGATTGAGACTTTATATAGAATGTAAAAATATATTAAATGATTGTAATTTAGGTGATAGTATAGCTGTAAATGGTGTGTGTCTTACAGTAGATAAAAAAGAAAAAAATATTTTTATTTGCGATGTTATGAATGAGAGTTTAAAATCTAGTAATTTAAAATTTTTAAATACAGGAATGAAAGTCAATTTAGAACGAGCTATGAATTTAAATAAAAGATTTGGTGGACATATTGTAACAGGACATGTCGATAAGATGGCTAAACTAGAATATATAAATGAGGATGGTCTATCGATTGAACTTAAAATATCTTATGAAAATAAAAATCATAAGAAATATTTAATAAAAAAAGGATCAGTTACTTTAAATGGAGTGAGTTTGACTGTAAATAATATTACAGAAGGGATGTTTAGTGTAAATATAATTCCTCATACTTTTAAAAACACTAATTTATCGAATGTATCGAAAGGAGATTTTTTAAATTTAGAATTTGATGTATTAGCTAAATATATAGAAAATTTAATAGACTTTAGTAATAATAAAGAGATAAAACAAGAGAAAAAAAATATAGATAAAAATTTTTTGCTAACTAATGGTTTTTTTTAATAAAAATAAAATATAACAGGAGGTTTTAATATGTTTTGTAAAATAAAAGATGCGATAAAAGATTTAAAAGAAGGAAAAATTATAATAATAACAGATGATGATGATAGAGAAAATGAAGGCGATTTTGTAATACCATCGGAGATTTGTGATTATAAACATGTAGATTTTATGATATCAAAGGGAAAAGGGCTTTTATGTGTGAGTGTAGATGAAAAATTAGCAAATAAATTGGAGCTAAATTATATGAATGATAATAATACAGATCCAAATAAAACAGCATTTACAATTTCAATAGATCATAAAGATAGTGGAACAGGAATAAGCGCAAAATCAAGAGCATTAACAATAAATGAAATGATAAAAGAAAATGCAAAACCAAGTGATTTTACAAGACCTGGACATATATTTCCTCTAATAGCAAAAGAATATGGAGTATTAAAAAGAAATGGTCATACAGAAGCTTCTTTGGATATAGCAAAATTAGCAGGATTTAAACCTTCTGCTGTAATTTGTGAAATATTAAGTGATAGTGGTTATAGTGCAAATAGAGAAGAAATTTTTGATATCGCAAAAGAATATGATTTGAAAATAATAAGTATAAAAGATTTAATAGAATATAAAAAATTAAATTATGAATATTTAAATTATACTAATACAATAGATTTTAAAACTAAATATGGAGATTTTAAAGCATTTAGTGTAAAGGATGAAATTTCAAATGATGAACATTTTGTGATTTTTAAAAATAAATTTGACAATGATATTTCTAAAAATAAAAATTTAGAATTTGATTTAAGAATACATTCAGAATGTTTAACTGGAGATGTATTTTTTTCAAAAAGATGTGATTGTAAAAGCCAATTAGAAAAATCTTTAATACATATATCAAAACAAAAAAATGGAGCTTTGATTTATTTAAGACAAGAAGGCAGAGGCATTGGTCTTTTTAATAAAATAAAAGCATATGACTTGCAAGAAAAGGGATTTGATACGGTGCAAGCGAATATAGAATTAGGATTTAAAGAAGAACAAAGAGAATTTTTCGTGGCAGCAAATATTTTGAAAAAATTAAATATAAATAAAGTTAATTTGCTTACAAATAATCCATTAAAAATTAACGAATTAAAAAAATGGAATATAGAAGTTGTAAAAAGAATTCCTATTTTGGGAGAAATAAATGATATAAACAAATTTTACATAGATACAAAAGTAAAAAAAATGAAACATTGTATAGATGTTTAAAATTTATATAGAATTGCTTATTTGAAAATATGGGTTATATTAGTTAAAAAGATTTATATTTTTATAAAAAATAAGATATATTAATTTAAATTAAAAAATAAATGGAGGTTTTATCATGAAAATTTATGAAGGAAATTTAGTAAAAACAAATAAAAATATTGGAATAATAGTTTCTAGGTTTAATGAGTTTATAACAAGAAAATTGTTAGAAGGAGCAATTGATTGTTTGAAAAGACATGAAATAAAAGAAGAAAATATAGATATTTTTTATGTTCCAGGAGCGTTTGAAATTCCACTTATAGCAAAAAAATTAACAAAAAAATATGATGGAATAATAGCAATAGGAGCTGTAATAAAAGGAGATACAGATCATTATGACTATGTTTGTGCAGAAGTTACAAAAGGAGTTGCATCAGTATCATTAGAATCACAAAAGCCTATAATGTTTAGTGTATTAACAGTTGATAATATAGAACAAGCAATTGAAAGAGCTGGAACTAAAAAAGGTAATAAAGGCTTTGAATCTGCTCTAAGTTTAATCGAAATCTTTAATTTAACAGATAAAATTGAAGCAATTTAATAAAAAAGACAGAATTAAAATAGATTTTATTAAAATTTTACCTATTAATCTATATATTAATTTGATAAAATATGATATTATTAATAAGTAATAATATTATAGATTGAAAATAAAGTTTAAAGCACTTGTTTTAAGCTTTATTTTTATAAGAATTTAATAGGAGTGTTATGATGGAAAATAATTTAAGAGTAGGTCAAATTATTGAAGGAACAGTAACAGGTATAAAACCTTTTGGTGCATTTGTGAAATTAGATGAAAAAACTCAAGGACTTGTACATATTTCACAAGTTACTCATGGATTTTTAAAAGATATAAATGAGGTTCTTTCAGTAGGAGATTTAGTAAAAGTTAAGATACTATCTATAGATGATAAGACAAAAAAAGTATCATTATCAATCAAAGAGGCTAAGGAAAAGGAAAGACCAGCTAAGCCTGCTAAGGATAAAGTTCAGAAATTAGATGATATGATGAAGAATTGGTTAAAAGAATCTAATGATAGACAAGCTGTTTTAAATAAAAGAAATACAAAATAATAAAAATATTTATTGACAAATTAAAAATATTTTTATATTATTAAAGTTGTAATTAAAAAGTGAATACCGTTTTGGTAGTAGAGGTGCAAAACTAAAGAGTATCTATTAGGAGTTTAAGCGACTAAGATTAATAGAAAAAGGGAGTTTTGCCGAAGTTTTTGACCGATAGCTTTAAGGTTGACTGCTGGGATTATAGATAAAATCTATGATACTGTCACATTTAATATGTGGAGGGCTATTATTCAAATGTTTTTATTTGCAGGAATCCTAGGTAATATTCTGTGAATTTTGACCTTGAGTAATTACTCAAGGTTTTTTGATTTGATAGTCCTCCTTTGATAAAACAAAGGAGGATTTTTTTTATGAGAAGAAGAAATATTTTATTCAGTTTAATTTTAGCAATATTATTTTCATTTGACATATCTTTTGCAAATGATTTGGAAATGGTAGAAAAATATAAATTTTTAACATTATTACCACCAATAGTTGCAATTATATTAGCTTTTATAACAAAAAATGTAGTATTTTCATTATTTATAGGTGTATTATCAGGGACTTTTTTAATTAGATTTTATAGTGAGAATTTTTTTATGGCATTTATAAATGGATTTTTGGATGTTATATTAAATACACTTGATTCACTTGCAGATAAATGGAATGCAGGGATTATACTTCAATGTTTAGCAATTGGAGGACTTATTGCACTTATTTCAAAAATGGGTGGAGCATTAGCAGTAGCCAATGCACTTTCTAAGAAAGCAAAAACATTAAGAAGTACACAACTTATAACTTGGGTTTTAGGTCTATTTGTATTCTTTGATGATTATGCAAATTCTTTAATAGTTGGACCAATAATGAGACCTATAAGTGATAAAATGAAATTATCAAGAGAAAAATTAGCATTTATTGTAGATGGTACAGCAGCGCCTATTGCAGGTATTGCGATGGTTTCTACATGGGTTGGATATGAAGTTGGACTTATAAAAGATGCATATTCATCAATTGGAATGGAAGTAAATTCTTATTCAATATTTTTAGAATCAATACCATTTAGATTTTATAATATCTTAGTTCTTGCATTTATTGTAATTAGTGCAATAACATTAAGAGAATTTGGACCTATGTTAAAGAGCCAAAGAAGAGCATATTTTACAGGTCAAGTTAAGCCAAATAATAAGAAAATTCAGATGAATGAAGAAAATAATTTGAAGCCAAAAGAAGGAATTAAACTTAGAGTTTGTAATGCATTAGTACCTATAGCTGTACTTATAATTACTTCGTTTATAGGATTTTATTTAAATGGATACTCAGCACTTTTAGAGAATGTAGATGTAATTACAAAGATTCAAGAATCTCCAATATCCTTTTATGCTATAAGAGAAACATTTGGTGCTTCTGATGCAAGTATAGTATTATTCCAATCAGCAATAATAGCCGCAATAGTAGCGCTTGTAATGGGAATTAGCCAAAAGCTATTTACATTATCTGAGGGTATTGAAATATTTGTAGAGGGTATGAAAGAATTAGTTATAACAGGTGTGATTCTTTTACTTGCTTGGTCTTTAAGTTCAGTTATAAAAGAACTTGGAACAGCTAAGTTTTTAGTATCTATCCTTTCTAGTAAGATACCGGCATTTTTACTTCCAAGTATTATATTTATATTAGCTTCAATAATTTCATTTGCAACGGGAACTGCATATGGAACTATGGGTATACTTATGCCTCTTGCAATTCCACTTGCTAATTCAATTGGTGGAGCTAATACTAATTTTATATTAGCTAGTGCTGGAGCAGTACTTGCAGGAGCTATATTTGGAGATCATTGTTCTCCAATATCTGATACAACAATACTTTCTTCGATGGGTACATCGTGTGATCATATTGAACATACTAAAACACAAATGGTTTATGCGATTAGTATAGCTTTAGTATCTGTAGTATTTGGATATATTCCAATAGGATTAGGTATGAATATATTTATGGTACTTCCAATATCAATTATAGCTATATATGGACTTTTAAGAATATTTGGTTCAAGAATAGATGATATATCAAATGAAGAATTAAATAGTATTAATAGTGAATTTAAAAAAGCAGTTTAAATAAATATATAAATAATTTTATAATTTTATACTTGAAAATAACTCTATTATATATTATTATTGGTTATAGAAGTTTTATTAATAAAAATAAAACTCTTGACAATTTAAAAAAAATTGTTTATCATTGACAATAAATAATTTAATAAATAATAGCTTTGAGTAGGACAGTAATTATATTAAAATTTCTTTAGAGAGATGATTGTTTGCTGAAAAATCGTCGTCATTTTATATAATGAAAATCACCTATGAGCTGATTATCTGAAATAAAGTAAGATAATTCCCTTATTGGGTTAAAATTTTTCAAGTGATAGATGTATAGTCTATAATTTGGGTGGTACCGCGTAAAAATACGTCCCAGAGCATTGCTCTGGGATTTTTTATTATATTTAAAAGTTTTTATTTATGGATTAATTAAAAGTGAATTTTTATATAAAGAGGAGGAAAAAAGAAGATGGAAAAGTTTAAAACTTTAGACAATTCAGTTAAGACTAGCGAAGAAAAAGTTATGAAATATTGGGAAGAAATAGATTTATTAAAAAAATCTGTTGAAGAAAGAGAAGGTAAAGAACCTTATATATTCTATGAAGGACCACCTACTGCAAATGGAAATCCAGGGATACACCATGTTATAGCAAGAACTCTAAAAGATTCTATATGTAGATTCAAAACTATGAAGGGTTATCAAGTAAAAAGAAAAGCAGGTTGGGATACTCATGGTTTACCTGTTGAAATACAAGTTGAAAAGCAACTTGGTTTATCTTCAAAGCCTGAAATAGAAAAGTATGGAATTGCAGAATTTAATGAAAAATGTAGAGAGTCTGTTTTCCAATATGAAAAACAATGGAGAGATATGACAGAAAGAATGGCATATCTAGTTGATTTAGATGATCCATATATAACTTTAGATAATAACTATATTGAAAGTGTATGGTGGATATTAGATAAGTTCCAAAAGGAAGGTTATATATATGAAGGACATAAGATACTTCCTTACTGTTCAAGATGTGGAACTGGACTAGCGTCACATGAGGTTGCACAAGGATATAAGGAAATAAAATCAGAAACTGTAATTGCGAAATTTAAAAAAGTTGATGAAGATGCATATTTCTTAGCTTGGACAACTACACCTTGGACTCTACCTTCAAATGTATGTTTAACAGTTAATCCTAATGAAACATATATAAAAGCTAAACATGAAGATGGTAATACTTATTATATGGAAAAAAATCTAGCTAATTCTGTTATGGGTGAAGATAAGTATGAAATATTAGAAGAAATGAAAGGTAAAGATTTAGAATATATGGAATATGAACAACTTATGCCTTTTGTTAAAGCTGATAAAAAAGCATTCTTTGTAACTTGTGCAGATTATGTAACAACAGATGATGGTACAGGTATAGTTCATTCGGCTCCTGCGTTTGGAGAAGATGATTATCAAACAGGAAGAAAATATGAGCTTCCAGTATTAAACCCTGTTGGAGATGACGGTAAGTTTACAATGACACCTTGGGAAGGTAGATTTGTTATGGATGCAGATACAGATATAGTTATATGGTTAAAAGAACAAAATAAATTATTTAAAAAGCAAAAAATGCCTCACAACTATCCACATTGTTGGAGATGCGACACACCACTTTTATACTATGCTAGACCAAGTTGGTATATAGAAATAACAAAATTAAAAGACAAATTAATAGAAAATAATAACTCAGTAGAATGGTATCCTGACTATGTTGGAGAAAAGAGATTTGGTAATTGGTTAGAAAATCTAAATGACTGGGCAATATCAAGAAGTAGATATTGGGGAACACCGTTTAATATTTGGAAATGTGAATGTGGACATAAAGATAGTGTTGGATCAAAGCAAGAACTTGCTAATAGAGCAATTGAAGATGTTGATCCAGAGACTGTAGAACTTCATAGACCTCATGTTGATAATATTCACTTGAAATGTGATAAATGTGGCGGAACTATGACTAGAATAGATGATGTTATAGATGTTTGGTTTGATTCAGGTGCTATGCCATTTGCTCAAAGACATTATCCATTTGAAAATAAAGATAATTTCTTTGATGATTTCTTCCCAGCTGACTTTATCTGTGAAGGTATAGATCAAACTAGAGGGTGGTTCTATTCTTTACTTGCAATATCAACATTTGTAACAGGAAAATCACCATATAAGAGAGTTTTAGTTAATGATCTTATATTAGATAAAAACGGAAAGAAAATGTCTAAGTCAAAAGGAAATACGGTTAGTCCATTTAAATTATTTGATCAATATGGAGCAGATGCTCTTAGATGGTATTTACTTTATGTATCACCAGCTTGGACACCAACTAGATTTGATGAAGATGGACTTAAAGAAGTATTAAGTAAATTCTTTGGAACTTACAAAAATGTATATAGTTTCTTTACTCTTTATGCAAATACAGATAATATAGATCCAAAAGAGTTCTACGTTGAAGTTAAAGATAGACCAGAGCTTGATAGATGGGTTATATCTAAATTCAATAATTTAGCTAAGACTGTAAATGAAGAAATAGAAATATTTGATTTAACAAAGGCTGTTAGAAAGATACAAAACTTTGTTGATTCTGAATTATCAAATTGGTATATAAGACGTTCAAGAAGAAGATTCTGGGAGCCAAGTTTAACAGAAGATAAGAAAGCTGTTTACAATACTACATTTGAAATATTAGAAGGTATTGCAAGACTTATAGCTCCTTTTGCTCCATTTATAGCAGAAGAAATATACACTAATTTAACTGGAAAAGAAACAGTTCACACAGCTTATTATCCAGAATGTAATGAAGATTATATAGATAATAAATTAGAAGAAAAAATGGACTTAGTTAAGAACCTTGTTACTTTAGGAAGAGCATCAAGAGAAAAGGTTAGAATAAAAGTTAGACAACCACTTTCTAAGGTTATGATAGATGGAAAATATGAAGATTTAATATCTGATGTTGTACCACTTATCAAAGAAGAATTAAATGTTAAGGAAGTTGTATTTGCTAAAGATTTAGGTGAATTTATGAACTTTAGCTTAAAGCCAAACTTTAAGGTATTAGGTTCAGTACTTGGTTCTAAGATAAAAACTTTTGCAAAAGAATTATCTTCTTTAGATGCTTCAAAAGCTGTTCCTTCTTTAGAGTCAGGAAATACTATAAAAGTAGATTTGCAAGGCGAAGAATTTGAATTTGATAAAGAAAAAGTTCTTATAAACATCCAAGCTAAAGAAGGTTTTGATGTTGGAATGGAAAATAATCTATTTGTTATATTAGATACTTCTTTAAATGAGGAACTTGTAAACGAAGGATATGCAAGAGAGTTTATTTCGAAAGTTCAACAACTTAGAAAAGCAAATGATTTTGAAATGATGGATAGAATAAAAATAAGCTATGATTCTAATGATGATATAGCAAATGCTGTAAGTATTCACAATGAATATATAAAATCAGAAACATTAGCTGATGAAATAGTAAAAGTATCTGATGATACATTAGAAAAGCATAATTTAAATGGACATGATACTGGAATGAAAGTTGAAAAATTATAATTAATAAATTTTTTATATAAAAATTTATTATAAAAAAAGACTAAATGATAAATTTCATTTAGTCTTTTTTAATAAAATATTTTATAATAAATTTTAAATTAAAGTATATATGAATATGTATTATTCATATAACAAATATAGTATTTAGAAATCTTCAATTAATATAGCTCTTGTTAAAGAGGCTTCTGCATTTATTTTTAGAGGGAGAGCTATTAATGTATAATATTGTTCTTTAATATCTTTAAGGCAAAGACCTTCTATTATTGGAATATCAAGATTTAAAAGAATTTTATGTGTTTGATGATTTTTTTGATTTCTCTCAATTCCAAGAGCATCAATTCCAACACCTGATATTTCTTTTGATTTTAAATAATTACTTGCTTCTTCATTGAGATAAACGAAATTAAAATTAAATTCTTTATCAAAAGAATTTTTTGTTTTGAATAATAAAAAATCATCTTTTTTGATATCTTTTGTTTTTAATATTTTTGTATCAATACATTCTATATCTAAATTCGAAAAATCCAAAACATTACATTGTTTAGTTATAAATTTTTCTAAGGGTATATCTAATATAGTTTTACCGTCTTTAATAGCATGCAAAGGAGCATCCATATGAGTGCCTGTGTGTGCTTCAAATACAAATTTACTTTCATACATTTTTGCATTTGAATAGTTTTTTAAATTTATAATCTGAGGTTTTTTTTCTTCTTTATTTTTATAAACCATCATATCTTCTTTTATCTCCATGGATATATCATAAATTTTTATTTTAATTCACCACCTTTATTTAAATAACCACTTTTTATTATCATTTTCGATAAGTAAAAAAGATTTTTCTGGTCCTAAACTGCCAAATTCATATTTTTGTAAATATTTTTTTCTATAATCAAAATCAAGTAAATTAGATATATTATCAATAAAACTCCATTCACTTTCAATTTCATCCCATCTTGTATACAAAGATTGATCATTATTTAATGCATCTAAGAGTAATTTTTCATAAGCTTGTGGAGATCTATCTTTTATATTGCAGTTTTGACAAAATTCCATATGTTGTTTTTCTATATTAATTTGAGTAGAAGGTATTTTTGTATTGAATTCCAAAGACATTCCTTCCTTAGGTTGAATTTGTATTACAAATATATTGGATTTAGAAATATTATAAAGTCTATTATTATTTTTTAATTCTATAATTACATTTGCATATTTTTTATCTAAGCCTTTACCAGTTCGAATATATATAGGGGTATTTTGCCATCTTTTATTCTGTACTTTTAGTTTTAAAGATACAAACGTTTCCGTTAAAGAATTATTATCAACATTATATTCATCCACATATGAAATATGTTTTTTAGATTCATCATATTGACCAATTACGATATTTTTTAAAGGATTATTTTCATTATAAAGTTTTATATCTTGTAAAATTTTTAGTTTTTGATCTCGAATATCTTTTGTAGATAAACTTAGAGGTTCATCCATGCATATAAGCGAGATGATTTGAAGTATATGGTTTTGAACCATATCTTTTAAAGCTCCTGAATGTTCATAATAATTGCCCCTAGTTAAAACACCAACAGATTCACTTACATGAATTTGAATATTATCTACAAATTTTGAATTTAAGATATTTTCAAATATGGGATTAGTAAATCTTAATATCATTATATTTTGAATCATTTGTTTTCCTAGATAATGATCTATTCTAAAAATTTCTTTTTCGCTAAACTCTTCATTTATTATAGTATTATACATTTTGGCTGAATTTAAATCTTTGCCAAATGGTTTTTCTATTATAATTTTTTTTGTTTTTGATATTGAATTTAATTTACTTTTTTTTAATAATATAGGTATGACTTTAAAATACTTAGGCGGTGTAGCTAGATAATAAATTAAATTGTTTTGCGTACATAAATCTAAAGAAGAAGATTCTATAAAATTTTTAAGCTTAAAATAATCATTTATATTTTCAAAATTTAGATTAAAATAATAAATTCTATTTTTAAATCTGTTAAAATCAGAGTCACAAAAATCTACATTATCTTCTTCAAATTTGCTTTTTATTAAATTACAATATTCTTCATTTGAATATTTTTTTCTTCCGATACAGACAATATAAAAGCAGTTTTCTAATTTATTTTGGATATCTAAAAAATAAAAAGCAGGCAATAATTTTTTAAAAGCCAAATCACCTGTAGCACCAAATAGTAAAAAGACGCCATTATACATTTTAATTCTCCTGTTTTTTATGGATTTTATGACCACCAAATTTATTTCTCATAGCAGAAATAAGTTTATTAGAGTAATTCTCATCAATCTTAGAATTATACCTAATAAGTAATGCTTGAGTTATTAAAAATGCGGGAGATTTTAAGTTTAGAGCTTCTAATACTGTCCAAAGACCTTCACCTGAAGAATCTATTTTTCCTTCTATATTTTCTAATTTTGGATTTTCATTTAATATATCAACAATTTGTTCTAATAAATAACTTTCAATTATAGAACCGTTATTCCAAACATTTGCAATTTCTTTTAAATTTAAATCAAAATCAGAAGTTTCAAGTAAAGCAAAACCTTCACCTAATGATTGCATTATCGCATATTCAATTCCATTATGAATCATTTTAACAAAATGACCAGAACCAGAATCACCAGTATATACAAATCCATTTTCTTTACATATATCAGAAAATAAATTTTTTAAATCTTCAAATATTGTTTTTTCGCCACCAATCATCATACAAGCACCGTTTCTAGCACCCAAAGTTCCACCACTTGTTCCAACATCTAAAAAATAAATATTTTTTTCTTTTAACATATTGGCTCTTCTAATACTATCTTTATAATTTGAATTACCTCCATCTATTATTACATCACCTTCATTTAATTTTGGTAGTATTTTTTCTAAAACATCATCAATAATATTACCAGCAGGAAGCATAAACCAGATAACTTTTATATCATCTAATTTTTTTAAAAGTTCATCTAAGGTAAAAGCACCTTCAAAGCCAAGCTCTACTAATTCTTGAGTTTTAGAGGAACTTCTATTATAAACGACTATATCGTAATCATTATCTTTAATATTTAAAGCGAGATTCTTTCCCATTTTGCCAAGACCAATAAGACCTAATTTCATAATAATCCTCCTTTTAGTTTGAATAATTCTGCTAGAATAATTCTACTAATAAATAATACCCAAATTTGATATTAAGATAACATTACAAGAAAAGTAATTAGAATAAGAGCTCTAAGGAATGTTTTATTATTTAAAAATTAGACAAATAAAAAAACT
Source organism: Peptostreptococcaceae bacterium AGR-M142 (assembly GCA_045345765.1). Lineage (GTDB taxonomy): Bacteria > Bacillota > Clostridia > Peptostreptococcales > Peptostreptococcaceae > JAOARY01. The sequence goes on along the minus strand of CP148265.1, from coordinate 91,974 downwards.
GCCATATTAAGAGGAAAAATAAAAATTCTCTTAATATAACAGTTTTATTTTTAGTATTTAATAATATCTTTATCTTTTATATTTGCACCAGATAAAACTTCTTCAAAATTATTTGGGATAACAATTGTATTTGGATTACCATCACTTATATATCTTATTTGTTTATTTTCATCGAATCTTCTTAACCAATCATACAAACCAACATCATCAACATTCATTTCACTAGCTCTTACACGACGAATTTTTGATGAATCAAAATCTTTGTGGAATGGCGATTTATATGGATCCCATCCAACTAATAATATAGCATTATTTTTATAATTTATATTTTTATACTTACCTTCTTCTATAAATTTATATAAATCATCTTCCTTTGGATAACCACCAAATGGTAGTGCTAAAGTATTTACATCATAATTTGAAACATAATTATTTACAAGTTCAATTTCTTTTCCAATAACTTCTTGAATTTTATTGGAATCTTTTATTTTTGATAAATTATTATGTCCAATTGTATGGTTTCCAATATCATATCCGTTTTCAATTAAATAATTTAATTTATATTCATAGTATTTATCTTGATTAAATGGATTAGCATTCAAGAAAAATGTAGCTGTCATATTAAAATCAGGATGAGCTTTTTTAAACTCGTCCATTATTCCTACTGCACAATTAGGGTCTATTTTAATTTCACCATTTTCTTCAATCACACTAAAGTTATTTTCGTTTCCATCATCAAAAGTAAACACAACAGGTGTAAAACCATACTTTGTGTTTATATTCCCGCTAGCATAATCATTTAAGGATATAGCCTCGTATTTTTTTTCATATAAAGTATTTAAATCTTTTTTAAAATTATCATAAGTTCTTGTCCACGTCGATTCTTCTTCTCCAATTGAATGATACATAAGAACCATGATTTTTCCAAGTTCGTTTATTTTATCATTTTTTAAATCTTCATTCGTATATTTTTTTGTATTAATATTTTCTTTTATATTATCTTCTTTAACTAAATCTGTCTTAGGATTATTATCTTCATTTGTAGCTTCTTCATTTTCAATAAGTTTTGAAACTTCATTAGAACTATTTTCGTTTGTTGAAGAATTACTACTATTACACCCTAGTAACATAGATGATATAGCTAAAAAGATTACTGTATTTTTTATTATTTTTTTAAATTTCATATAATCATCTCCTTTATAAAACTTAATTATATTATATCATTGATTATAGATATTGTATTCTAAATAAGAGTTAAATTTTTTTACAAAGTAAAAAGGCATTTTAAAGATGGGGGTCTTTAAAATGCCTTTTTGGGGGTTTATATATAAATATATGGGGTTATTGAGATATTAATTTTATCATAAAAAAAGAATTTTGTATACAGTTTTAATAGATTTATTGCAAATTTTCTAAAGTTTCTTCTAAAAGACTATCAATTAGATTACTAACAGATACAATTTTATCAATTCTGTAAGTATTAGAACCTGCAAATAATAGTCCATTATCTATATCACCTTTAACTGAATTTATAAGAGCTTTAGATATACAATAAGGTGCTGTTTTAGGATTGCAACCCTTTAGACATCTATAACATTTTGTTATTTTTTCTTTTTCCTGTTCTATTTTTTCAATAAAACTATTTTTTATAGCACGACCTGGCATTCCAAGTGGGCTTTTTATTACCTTTATCTTGTCTTTTAAACTATCTACATAAGCTGTTTTAAAATTAATATGAGCATCACATTCATCTGTTGCAACAAATCTTGAACCCATTTGAACTCCACTAGCACCTAATTTTAAAAATTTAGCGATATCTTTACCGTCAAAAATTCCTCCAGCAGCAATTACAGGTATCTTTACATTGTATTTTTCTTGAAATGGCTTTATTGCATCCAAAACTTCAGTAACTAAATCTTCTAAAGATGGTAGTGATGCTTTTTTTAAAGTTTCTTCACTAAAACCTAAGTGTCCACCAGCTAAAGGACCTTCAACTATAAGAGCATCAGGTAAATAATCATATTTTCTTTTCCATGACTTTGTTATTGTTGAAGCTGCTTTTCCAGAAGAAACGATAGGTATTATTTTAGTATTACTTCCTTTTACTAAACCAGGTAAACTTAAAGGTAAGCCTGCACCTGATATTATAACGTCTACTTTTTCTTTAACAGCAGCTAAAACCATTTCTTTATAATTATTAGCAGCACTAAGCATATTAATTCCAATTGGATTTTTTGTAAGTGCTTTTGCTTTTTTGATTTCTTTTATAAGACCTGTTAAATTAGCATTATCATTATCTTTTTCAAAATTTTCTTCTTCATACCCTATTTGTACAGCAGATATAATACCAAGTCCGCCTTTATTAGATACAGCACTCGCTAAAGAACTTTTTGACACACCAATACCCATACCACCTTGAATTATAGGTATTTTTATAGATATATTGCCTATATTTAAAGAATTTAATTTCATTTTTAATTCTCAACTCCTTAAAAATTGTTATGAGATAATAATACCACATACTAAAAATTAATTAAACATATTTCGTAAAAATAAAAATAAAAAAATTATATTTTGTAAAGAATTATTAAAAAATATAGAAATATCAGAAAAAAATGTTATAATAATTGTGTAAAATATTTTTGATATATAAAACTTTTATAATTAGGGGGTAATTATATGAAGAAGAATGTTAAAGAAAGATTTTTAGAGTACATAAAATGGGATACTAAATCGGATGAGGAAAATTTAAACTGTCCAAGTTCAAATGGACAAATGGAATTTGCAAAGTTTTTAGTTGAAGAGATAAAAAATATTGGTATTAAAGATGTATCATTAGATGAAAATGGTTATATAATAGCAAATATAGAAGGGAAATTAAAAAACGTTCCTAAAGTAGCTTTTATAGCTCATATGGATACTGCTCCTGATATGGATGGTAAATGCATTGATCCTCAAATAATAGAAAATTATAATGGAGAAGATATAATATTAAATGAGAAAAATAATATTATATTATCAAATAAAGATTTTCCAGAACTTAAAAATTATAAAGGAAAAACTTTAATAACAACAAGAGGAAATACATTACTTGGTGCAGATGATAAGGCTGGGATAAGTGAAATACTTACTGCTGTTGAAAATATAATTAATAGTGATTTAAAACATGGTGATATAAAAATAGCGTTTACACCAGATGAAGAAATCGGTCGTGGTGCAGATAAATTTAATGTAGAAAAATTAAATGCAGATTTTGCATACACTATAGACGGTGGAGAAATTGGAGAACTTGAATATGAAAACTTTAATGCTGCTGTTTGTAAGATTGTAATAAATGGAAGGAATGTTCATCCAGGTTCAGCTAAAGATAAAATGATAAATTCAATAGAACTTGCTATGGAATTTAATTCTATGCTACCAAATGTTCAAAAACCAGAACATACTCAGCATTATGAAGGATTTTATCATTTGATAGATTTTAAAGGTAGTGTTGAAAAAACAGATTTAACATATATAATAAGAGATCATTGTATGGAGAAATTCAATAAGAAAAAAGAATTAATAGAAGATGTTACTAAATATCTAGGAATAAAGTATGAAAATGCCAAAATAGATTTAAATTTAAGAGACCAGTATTATAATATGAAAGAAAAAATAGAGCCAGTTAAATACATTGTGGATATAGCTAGAGAGGCTATGATTGACGCTAAAATAGAGCCAAATATAAAACCTATAAGAGGTGGAACAGATGGAGCTAGACTTTCCTTTATGGGTCTTCCAACTCCAAATATATTTACAGGTGGTCATAATTTCCATGGTAAATATGAATATATACCAGTTGAATCTATGGAAAAAACAGTAGAAGTTATAACTAATATAGTTAAAAATGTTTCAAAACTAGATAAATAAAAAACAAAAAACCTTTAAAGATAAATTTTAGTATTTATTTTTAAGGGTTTTTTGCTATTTTTATATGTTAAAATATTAATAATATCTTTTTGGTTTAAATTAATGAATTTTAGGTATAAATAAAATGTTTGTGTAAAGTGGGAGTGTAATATGTTTTTTAAATTTTATTTTATTATTATCAATATGGTAGCATTTGTTGTTGTAGGAAGTGATAAAAGAAAAGCGATAAAGAGTAAATTTAGAATAAGTGAGAAAAAATTATTCTTAGTTGCAGCTTTTGGAGGAAGTTTAGGGTTTTATATTGCAATGAATTATTTTAGGCATAAGACTAATAAACCTAGATTTAAAATTGGTATACCTTGTTTAATATTTATCCAAATTGTGCTTTTATCATTTTTTGTTTAATGTTTTTTTAAGAAGGTGGGGTAAATGTTTTTTAAAGATTATTTTGATGGAGATTTTTTGTATTTTGAATGGAATAAGAATTTAGAATTTGTTTGCAAAAAAAAGGTATCTAAAGCAGATTTAGATGAATTTAAAAGCTTTTTTAATTTAAAAGATTTTTTAAATTCAGAGTGTACGCAAAAAAATAAAAATATTTTTTTAAAAAAAAGTGGAGAGATGTTTAAATTCTTATTAAAAAAAGAGGAAAATTTAAAATTATTTGGTCATAAAATTACATATGATGATATTTTAAATTTTGATATCAAACAAAATGAAAGAACTATTTATGATAATGATGATTTCTTATCAAACAGTTTTAGGAAAGAGATGTCTTTAAATGATGAAGTAGAAAAATTACAATTTATATTAAAAAAACAAAAAAAGTTTATAAAGACGCAAAAAGAAATATTTCAAAATATAAGCATAGTAGATCCAGTTACTATGTTGTACAACAGAAAATATTTTTACGAAAAACTTGAAAGTGAACTATTAAAAGCGAAAGCTTTTAAGTATAAAATAATAAAAACATACTTAAAAGTTAGAAATTTGAAAGAATTAAACAAAGAAAAAGGTGTGTATTATGCTGATGATATATTAAAAACTATATCAAAAAGTATAAAAAAGAGGAGCAGAAAAGATTTGGATTATTCATTTAGAATAGGTTCAAAAGAATTTATAATAATCAGTAAAAATATAGATATAAATGATTTAGAGATGAAGTATGAAGATATGGCAAATGAGTTAAAAAATAAAAGAAATATAGACTTAACGATTAGTATAAATGAGATAGATTTAGAACAAAACTTAGAAAATATAATATAAATATTTAAAAGAAAACGATTTTTAAAATCAAACAATAGTATTTAGTATATAAATTTAAATATATTATAAATTTATATGCTAAATTAATTTAATCGTAAAATTTAGCTTAAAAACACCTTGTTTAGACTTATATAGGATTTTACATATTCTATTAATAGCAATATCATAGAATATGTTGAAATTTTAATAAGGCAAAGAGGTGTTTTTTATGTTTAGTTTTAATTTAGCTATTTATATGAATCCATTTATGAGTATATCGATAGCATTGATTGTAGGAATATTATTTGGACAATTGGTTAATAAATTTAAAATACCAGCTGTAGCTGGGTATATAATTGCAGGACTTATAATAGGTATTTCAGGACTTAAAATTATCGATGATAATATGATAGAAACGGTAGCATTTATAAGTGATTTTGCGCTTGGAATAGTTGCATTTAATATAGGAAGTGAACTTAAGTTTTCTAAGGTTAAAAAACTTGGAAAATCAATATTTACAATTGCTTTATTTGAAGCTTTTGGGGCTTTTTTGTTAGTTAGTTTATCTACATATTTTTTAATAAGAGATGTTGGTATTGCAATAATTTTAGGAGCTGTATCATCAGCTACTGCTCCAGCTGCTACGGTTATGGTATTAAAAGAATATAAATCAAAAGGAGACTTAACAAGTACTTTACTTGGAGTTGTGGCAGTTGATGATGGGATTTGTCTTATTATATATGCACTAGCATCTTCTATTGCAAAGGTATTTATATTAAATGAAAATATAACTGCATATAAAGTAGTGTTTCACCCTGTAATAGAAATTGTTTTTTCTATTGTTTCAGGAGGAATACTTGGAATACTACTATCATTCTTTATGAGTAAAGCTAAGAAAAACAGTGAAATATTAAGTTTTTGTATTGGATTTATAATTCTTTGTGTTGGAGTAGCAATAAAGTTTAAACTATCACCACTTTTATGTGCAATGTCATTAGGGATTTTAGTTGCAAATGTTTCAAATAAATCAAGAATTGTATTTGATGGACTTGAAAAGTTTTCACCACCTGTGATTGGAGTATTCTTTGTAATGGCAGGTTCGAGATTAGATATAGCTTTGCTTCCAAAAATAGGAACTATAGGTGTGTTCTATTTAGTATTTAGAATAATAGGTAAAGTATTTGGAGCTTCTTTTGGAGCAAAATTATCAAAATCTCCTGAGAATGTAAAAAAATATATAGGTTATGGATTATTATCTCAAGTTGGAGTTGCTGTAGGTCTTGCTATTATAGTTAGTAAGGAATTTGCTGGAACAAACCTTGGTAGTATGGTAATTACAATATTGCTTGCTACAACGATAATAACAGAGATAATAGGACCAATAGCTACAAAAACAGTTATATTAAAATCTGGAGAAGCAAAAAATTAATTTTATAAGAGGGTGATTTATTTGAATAATAAATATGCATTATTTCTTATATTAAATGATGTTGATAAATTAGATATTATTTTGGAAAAATTATTTGAAATTAAGGTTGGAGCAACTGTTGCTGATGGAGTTGGAATGAGTAAAATGCTTATAGACCATGATGTTGAAATACCGTTATTTTCGAGTATAAGAAAATTAATAGATGGAGATAGACCATTTAATAAAATTATAATGAGTGTTATAAGAGATGATGAAAAATTAGAAAAAGCTAAGGAAATAATAATGGAAGAATTAGATGGCATAAAAAATCCTGGTATTGGATTTATGTTTATAATGCCAGTATTGGAGTGTTATGGATTTGGTGTATCAAAAGAAGAGGAAAAAAAGATTAAAAACTAAGTTTTTAATCTTTTTTTTATTAATATTCTAAAACTTGAATGACTGTTTTTGTATTTATATCAATAAGAGAGATATGTTTTTCATCTATTATTGCTACTGAATGACTATTATCTTTAGGTAAAGATGTGCTTCCAGGATTTAAGACAATCAAATCTTGATCTCTTCTTAATTCTTTTATATGAGTATGGCCATATATAAACATATCACAATTTAAATTTTTAGCTTGTGTAATAAGTTCATTTAAAGGTTTCTTATATCCATGACATAGAAATATTTTTTTTCCTTCTATGCTTAAAAATACATAAGGACTTTGAATTGGGTGATTTAAAACCATTTGATCAACATCGCTATCGCAATTACCTCTTGTAAAAAATAAATTATCTAAATCATTTATTTTATTTGCAACACTTTTTGGATCATATCCTTTAGGTAAAGGATTTCTAGGTCCATGATACAGTATATCACCACCATGAATTATATAATCGCAATCACTTAAAACATCAAATGCTTTTTCAACATAAAAAAAGCTTCCATGTGTATCACTTAAAACACCAATTTTCATAAATAACCTCCTATAAAAATTTCTCAGACACTTTTGTCCAAAAATCATAATCTTTAAATCTAAGCAAATTTATATCCATTTGAGATGTTGTTATCTCTATTTTTACTATTTCTTCATGTTTATGTTCTATTCCGTCTGCGCTAACTAAAATTGAATTTTCAAACCTATATTCTGGATAAATCTTTATTGTTGCATCATGTGGTAAAATTACACTGGATGTAAAAGATCTATATGCATTTGTGTTTATAGGAGATAAAGGTGTTATTTGTAATACTTTTATAGATGGATCTACGATACTACCTCCAGATGAGTAATTATAAGCAGTTGAACCAGATGGTGTAGATATTATAATGCCATCTCCACTAAAATTTTGAATCATTTTATCATTTACTGATATATTCATGTGTATAGTTCTTGATTTATCACCTTTTATTACAATTTCATTTATACCTATAGCGTTTACACAATGACTACGAGTACAGATCGAGGCTTCTACAGGATTTATCTTTTGTATATAATATTCTTTCTTTAGATATAAATCTAAAAAAGTATCTATATTATAAGGATAAACTTCTTGAAAAAAGCCAAGGTGGCCAGTGTTTATACCAACAAAAGGCATTTGTGGAAAATCATAGTTCCTGACAGCGTTCAAAAAAGAACCATCTCCACCGATACATATTGAAAGTTGGGCATTGTCATCAAATTCTTTTGGAATTTTAAAATCTAAAGAATTTAATTTACTTATTAAATTTTTTTCAACTATTTTAGATTTTTCGCTATTATTGCTTAAAATATTTATAAGCCTTTGCATTTTATTCCTCCGTAATAAACTTATATATACTATAATACACAAGCTTATTATAACTAACAAGTTTTTTTAATAAAAAGTTGAATAATGATGAATATAAGTGTAAAATTATTTAGTAAAATGCTAATTTATTTAAATGTATTTGTAATTTTGAAAGGACGATTTAATTGAATATAGATTCATATAGAAAAGAAATAGATATAATTGATAAGCAAATAATAAAATTATTTGAACAAAGACTTGATATTGTAGAAAATATTTTAGAATATAAAATTAAAGAGAATTTAAATATTAAGGATGAAAATAGAGAAACTATTGTTTTAGAAAATGCAACAAGAGATTCAAAGTATGAGTATAAGAGTTTTTGTAAAGATTTAATGATATATATAATGGATTTGAGTAAAAAATATCAATTTTTAAAGAAGGGATAAAAAAATGATAAGAGAAGAGCTTCAAAAATATAATAAAATAGTTTATGAAAATAAAGATAAAAAAGAATTAAAAATCATATTAAAAGATGAAATTAATTTATCTTCAAGACTCATAAATAAATTAAAGAAAAATAATAAAATTTTTGTAAATAATAAAAAAAGAAAATTAGATGATATTATAAAAAAAAATGATATTGTTGAAATTATATTAGAAGAAGAAAAAAATGAATATGATAAAGATAAAATGGATTTGGATATAGTATATGAAGATTATGATTTATTGATATTAAACAAATCTCCTTATATAGTTGTTCATCCAACAAAATCGCATAAAAATGAAACTATTGCAAATGGACTTTGTCATTATTTATATAATGATAAAAAGGAAAAATGCAAAATAAGGTTTATAAATAGATTAGATATGAATACATCAGGACTTTTGATTATAGGAAAAAATAGTTACGCACAACATATTTTATCTTTGGATATGAAAGAAGATAAGGTTGAAAAGAAATACTATGCTCTAGTACATGGAAATTTAAAAGAAAAACAATTTAAAATAGATAAACCAATATATAAGGATGAAGATAGTATAAAAAGAATTGTTGATAAAAGAGGGCAAAGATGCATAACTAATGTAAAAGTTATTGAAGAATATGATAGTTATTCTCTTTTGGAACTTGGATTAGAAACTGGAAGAACTCATCAAATTAGAGTTCATTTAGCATATATAGGAAATCCGATAGTAGGAGATGAGCTATATGGAAATAAAAATGATGATTTGATGAAAAGACAAGCATTGCATGCTTATTATTTGAAATTTTTAAGACCAAGAACTAAGGAGGTTTTAGAACTTAAAGTAGAATTACCAGATGATATAAAAGATGCTATAAATAAAATAAAAAAATAAAAAACAGCTTTAAGCTGTTTTTTTATTTATTAATTATAGTTTTCTATATAATCAATAATATCTTTTATTTTTTTAAATTGCATTATCTGTTCATCTTCAATTTTAATATCAAACTCATCCTCGATGCTCATCATAATTTCAACAGCATCCAAAGAATCAATTTCCAAATCTCCCTTTAAATCACTATTTAAATCAATATTATCCATATCAATTGTCATTTGATCAGAAATTATTGTTTTTATAGTTTCAATCATGATAAATTCCTCCTAAAAATAAAAATTTAAAAAGTTTAAATAAAACCTATTTGTAGTTTAATATAATTATTAAATCATTGCAATATCTATTTTTTATTATTTATAATAAATAAAAATAGGTGGAATTTTCTATTGTAAAAAATCATTAAATATTGTATACTACATGTTTATGTAACAGTTTTTTATATTAATATTGAAAAGAGGTATATGATATGAGATTTAGAAGATCACACTATAGTCACTTAAACTTGTTGGATTATGATGCTTATATAGATGAACCACAAAATTATAAAGGAAAATGGAAAGAAGTATTTTCTAATAATAATGAATTAGAGATTGAAATAGGTTGTGGTAAGGGTAAATTTATAATAGAACATGCTTTAAGAAATCCAAATAAAAATTATATAGCAATAGAAAAAGTAGACGTAATACTTGCTCTTTGCGGAGAGAAGATAAAAGAGCTTGGTCTTAAGAACATAAAAATATTAAATTATGATGCAAATAAATTAGAAGAGATTTTTGAAAAAGGTGAAGTTTCAAAAATTTATCTTAACTTTTCAGATCCTTGGCCAAAGAATAAACATCAAAAAAGAAGATTAACACATAGTAAATTATTAAATGTTTACTATAACTTTTTGAAAGATGAATCTTATATAGAGTTTAAAACAGATAATAGAAATTTATTTGAATTTTCAATCAATGAATTTATAATCAATGAAAATTATAATTTAGAATCTGTGAGTTTAGATTTGCATAGAGATGAAGATTTATCAAAAGATATAATTACAACAGAATATGAAGATAAATTTAAAAATATGGGTAATGAAATATATAAGTTGGTAAGTAAAAAAGTATAAGGGGGAATAAAATTGACAGTTACTATAAAAGATGTAGCAAGAGAAGCTGGTGTTTCGATTTCTACAGTTTCAAGAGTTATAAATAATTCAAAACCAGTTAGTAATGAAATTAGACAAAAAGTTTTAGAAGTTATAAAAAGAACTGGATATGTTCCAAATCCAGTAGCAAGAAGTTTGGTTACTAAAAAAAGTCAAACGATAGGTGTTATAGTTCCTGATATGTCAAATCTATTTATAGGAGAGCTTATAAATGGTATTGAAGAAGTGGGTAGAATTTATAATTATGATATACTGCTTTGTAATAGTTATGGAACTGAAGAAGAAGAATTTAGATATATAAACCTCTTAAAATCAAAGCAAGTTGCAGGGCTTGTATTTGTTTCATGGAATATGACAGAAAAGCAAGTAAAAGCTATTGAAGAATCTAATATAAAAGCTGTTTATATTAGTAAAAATGCAAAAGATTTTGATGTTTATTCTGTTGGAATAAATCATTTTGATGCATCTTATGAAACAACAAAACATCTACTTGAAAAAGGGCTTAGAAAAATATTATTTATAAGATCATCAATTGAAAATACAATAGCAGATTCTGAAAGATTTAAGGGTTATAAAAAGGCATTACAAGAATATGATATTGAAGTTGATAAAGACTATGTTAAACAAGGTGATATGACAAGTTCTTGTGGATATGAAATAATGAAAAATGTTTTAGAAAAATATACTCCAGAGGCAGTTTTTGCAACAAATGATGAACTTGCGATAGGTGTTATGAATGCAATATTAGATAAGGGTCTTGATGTTCCAAAAGATATATCGGTGGTAGGATATGATGATACTAGAATTGCATCTTTAACAAGACCTAAACTTACAACAGTAAGACAGCCTATATATGATATAGGAGCCGTTTGTATAAGAATGCTTGTAAAAGTATTAGCTGGAGAAGAAGTTAATGAAAAAAGAGTTGAACTTCCATACAAATTAATTTTAAGAGATAGTGTTATAGATTAATAAAAAATATTTATAAATTCAAAAAGAGGTTATCTAAATATATATTTGAATATATTTAGATAACCTCTTTTTTTTATAATTTTGTTTTAAAAAATGATATACGGAAATAAATATAAAAAATATGATTAATAGGGGGGAGCTTATGAGTGCTAAAAATTATCAACTTAATTATAAAGAATTGAAATGTAATTGTAATTTAAGTGAATTTGATTTTAATACAACAAAAGATCTAAAGCCGTTAAAAGGAATAATAGGTCAAAAACGTGCTGTAGATGCTCTTAGTTTTGGATTAAAAATGAAACAAAAGGGATATAATGTATATGTTGCTGGAATTAGTGGAACAGGAAGAGGTAGTTATACAAAATCTTTGGTCGAAAAAGTTGCAAAAGAAAAGGCTTTTAACAAAGATTATGTATATGTTTATAATTTTAAAAGATATGATGAACCAATATCTTTAAGTTTTGAAGCTTGTAAAGGTAAGGAATTTAAAAGAGATATAGAAGAAATGCTTGAAAAATTAATAGAAGAAGTTCCAAAAATATTTTCATCAAGAGAATATGAATCTAGAAATGAAGAAATAATGAGAGGTTATGAAAGCGTAAGTAAAAATTTACTTGATGAATTAAATGAATTTACAAAAGATAAGGGCTTTATGTTCCAACAAACATCTCAAGGTCTTTTTAGTATACCTTTAAAGGAAGATGGTAGCCAAATTAGTGATGAAGAATATAAGGAACTTAGCGAAGAAGAATATGAAAGTATTAGAGAAAAATCCTTAGAATTAAATAAAGATGTAACAGAATATTTAAATAGATTAAAAACTTTAGAAGAAAAATTCAGAAATAGAGTAAAAGATTTGGATAAAAAAACTGGAGAAAGAATAGTTAATTTTCATTTAGAAGATATTGTTGAAAAATACGCACAAACAGAAAAAATTTTGGGTTATCTAAACGATATGAAAGAGGATATGATTGAAAATATAAATAAGTTTAGAGGAGACAAAACTCCAAAGAAAAATCCTCTTGGTTTAGCTGTTAAAGATCCTATGAAATTTTTTAATAGATATAAAGTTAATTTATTTATAGATAATAGTCAAAATAGAGGAGCTAGTATTGTAAATGAAACAAATCCAACATATTATAATCTAACAGGTATGATTGAATATAAAAATGAAATGGGTGTTTTAACTACAAATTTCTTAGAATTAAAGCCTGGAGCTTTGCATAAAGCTAATGGAGGATTTTTAATATTAAATGTTAGAGATTTATTTTCTCATCCATTTGCTTGGGAAGCGTTAAAAAGAGCGCTAAAAACATCTAAGGTTACTATGGAGAGTTTGAATAAACAATATGGTTATATAGTAACTTCTACTTTAAAGCCTGAGCCAATAGATATAGATTTAAAAGTTATATTAGTTGGAGATTACAGAACTTATAGTGTTTTATATTCATATGATGAAGAGTTTAAAAAGTTATTTAAGATAATGGCAGATTTCGATGTTGAATTAAGAAGAAATGAAGAAAATGTATTAAAAATTGCTAGATTTATAGCATCACATTGTGAGGAAGTTGGGCTTAAACATTTTGATAAAAGTGCTGTTGAAAGGGTTGTAGAATTTAGTGCAAGACTTTCAGATAATAAGGAAAAATTAAGTGCAAGATTTAATAAAATTGTTGAAATATTATATGAGGCAGATGCCTACAGTAATGAACATAATACCTATATTACAAGGGAAGATGTTGAAAAGGCTATAGATAGCAAAAAATACAGAAATAGCAAATATGAAGATAAATTAAATGAACTTTATGAAGATAATACGCTAATAATAGATGTTGATGGAAAAAAAGTAGGTCAAATAAATGGACTTGCTGTTATGGGATCTGGGGACTATATGTTTGGAAAACCTTCAAGAATAACAGCATCAACTTACAAAGGAAAAAATGGAATTATAAATATAGAAAGAGAGGTAAGACATAGTGGTAGTATACATGATAAAGGGGTTTTAATTTTAAGTGGATATTTGGGAGAAAAATATGCAAAAGAAGAGCCTATGTCATTATCAACATCAATAACATTTGAACAAAATTATTCAGGTATTGATGGAGATAGCGCTTCTAGTACGGAACTTTATTTGATACTTTCTAGTATTGCAGGTATACCGATAAGACAAGATATTGCAGTTACAGGTTCTATATCTCAAAAAGGAGAGATTCAACCTATTGGTGGTGTTAATGAGAAAATAGAAGGATTTTTTGACATATGCAAAATAAAAGGATTTACAAATAACCAAGGTGTTATAATACCAAAACAAAATGTTAAAAATTTAATGTTAAAAGATGAGGTAATAGAAGAAGTTAGAAAAGGTAATTTTAATATATATGCAATTTCTCATGTTAATGAAGGTATTGAAATATTAACAGGAATGGATTATAAAGAAGTAGATAAACTTGTTATAGAAGAAATAGAAAAAATGAGAAAAAAAGATAAAGAAAAGGATGAAGATAGTGAAAATGAAAAACTAAAAACAAATGAAGATAATTCTAAAGATGGTGATAAAAACGAAACAAATGAAAAATAATTTTTAATATACTATCAATTTATATAAGATTATGTTAATTGAAATTTATTTTCATTTTGGCATAATCTTATTTTTTATAAAAAATAAGCAAATAGAATGGTTTTTTTTATAGATTTATAAATGTTATAATGATATTATCAAATTATATTTTATTATAAAATAAATTTAATAATATCAATTTGGAGGAAAAAAATGAAGCTTTTAAAATATAATACAGTACATCAATTTGGACAAGATGAGATAATAATAGAGAAATCAAGATTCATAGGTTACTGCAAACCTGTAAAGACAGAAGAAGAGGCAAGAGCTTTTATAGATGAGATAAAAACAAAACATAAGGATGCAACCCATAATGTTTGGGCATATACAATAGGTTTGGATATGAATATACAAAGATATTCAGATGATGGAGAACCTAGTGGAACTGCGGGTATTCCGACTTTAGAAGTTATAAAAAAAGAAGATTTAAGAGATGTTGTTGTTGTTGTGACAAGATATTTTGGAGGAATAAAGTTAGGTGCAGGCGGACTTGTAAGAGCATATACAAAAGGTGCAAAAATAGGATTAGAAGCTTCTAATATTGTGCAAAAGAAAATGTTTCAAGAATTAAAAATAAATATAGATTATACGAATATGGGGAAAATTCAAAATTTTTTAATGAATGAAAATTATTATATAAATGATACTATATTTGAAGATAAAGTATGTATAATTGTATATTGTGAAATAGAAGAAGTTAAATCGCTTGTAAGTAAATTAATTGATTTAACTAATGCAAAGGTGGATATAATTGAAAATGAAGAGTTTTATATATCGTGTAAGGATGGTGAACTTATATTTTCTTAAAGTATATTATATTTATATATAGAGTTTAATATAATTAATGTCAAAAAGTAAATTCTATCAAGGAGTGATTTTATGAAATCAGTAGATGAAGTAAAAGTTGAGATGCTAAAGAAGAAAAAATGGGTTGTAGTAGGAGTTACACAAGATCAAGATAAATTTGGCTATAAAATATTTAAAAGATTAAAAGCAAAAGGTTTTACTGTTTATGGAGTTAACCCTAAATATGATGAAATTGATGGAGAAAAAATTTATAAATCTATTTTAGAAATAGATGATGATATTGATTGTGTTAGCATGGTAGTTTCGCCTAAAATTTCGATTAAAGTTATAGATGAAATTGTTAAAAGTAATATAAATTATGTTTGGTTCCAACCTGGTGCGTTTGATGAAGAAGTTTTAGATAAATCAAAGCAAAATAAATTAGAAATTGTTTATTTTGATTGTGTTTATGTTGACTTAGCAAAAATATAGATAAATCTTATAAGATTTATCTATATTTTTTTAGTATATCAAAATATAATAAGGAGTTGGTTTTATGTATTTTTTAGACTTTAATTATCAAAATAAAAATTTTTTAGGTATAAAATTTAAATTAGACGGAGAAATCTATAAATTAAAAAATTTTGGTCAAAAATATGAAGAATTTAAAGATATAAATTCTATAATAGATAATTTTACTAATGAAGATATAGATTACATAAAAAATTATAATTTAAAAAATATGAAGACTATTAAATATGATGAGGTTAAAATAAATCCTCCAATAAAATACCCAAAAAGAAATATAATATGTCTTGGCAAGAATTATAAAGATCATATAGAAGAAGTAAAGGGACTTTCTGGTGGAGATGATGAAATACCTAAATTTCCTATTTATTTTATGAAAATTGCAGATCCAGCAGTTGGTCACTTAGATAAAATTCCAATGCATGAAGATATAACAGATAAAATAGATTACGAGGTGGAATTGGCAGTTATAATTGGTAAAGATGGTATAAATATAAATAAAGAAGATGCTAAAGATTATGTTTTTGGATATACGATAATAAATGATATATCAGCAAGAAATATACAAAGAAAGCATATGCAATGGTTTAGAGGAAAATCGCTTGAAGGATTTTGTCCAATGGGACCGTATATAGCTTACAAAGATGTAATTTCATACCCACCGAAGTTGGATATAAAATGTTTTATAAATGACGAACTTAGACAAAATTCAAATACTAAAAATTTTATTTTTGATTTAGATTATGTGATATCAGACTTATCTAAGGGTATGAAATTAAGAAAGGGAGATATAATAATAACGGGAACTCCAAGTGGAGTAGGGCTTGGTTTTAAACCATTCAAATTTTTAAAGAGTAAAGATAAAATAACATCTTATATAGAAAATATAGGAATACTGATAAATTATATGGAGTAAATTTTAAATTTCTAAATACAAATCTAAAATTCAAATAAATATGGGGGAATTTATATGAATATCAGCAAATTAGAGACTTTACTTAGAAAAAGAGAATATGCAAAATTAGATTTTAAAAGAGATTTAAATTTAAAAACAGCAGGAGATAAAAAAGAACTTGCAAAAGATATATCAGCAATAGGAAATAGTCGTGGTGGTAGAGGATATATAATTTTTGGAGTTGAAGATAAATCAAAAAAAATTATAGGCATAAAAAAAGATGATTTGTTGGAAGAAAAAATACAACAAATTATAGCAAATAGATTAGATCCCCCTATACCAATAAAAATAGAATATATATATTATAAAAACAAGTATATTGGAGTGTTAACGATTTTTAGAAGTATCCAAAAACCACATCAATTAAGACAAAATGGAACTTTTTATATAAGAAGAGGTTCAACTACAGATGTTGCTAGAAGATTTGAAGTTGCAAGTATGTTTGAAGAAGCTGGATTTATAAATTCTGAACTAATTCCTATTTATGATTCAAATACTAAGGATTTAAATTTAGACTTGTTAAGTGAATATCTAAAAAAAATAAATATAAAATATAAAATCACAAATGAATTGCTTGTATCAATGGGCATATTAAAAAAACAAAGTAAATCAGATTACTGTTTGACATTAGGAGGTCTTTTGTTATTTAGTGATTATCCTCAAAAATATCTAAATCATGCAAATATTAGAATTATAATACATTATGATGATAAAAAATATATAAAAGTATTTAAAGGAAATTTGATTTTTATGCTTGATAAGAGCGAAGAATTTTTAGTGGATTTGTTTAAATATAATAAATATCCATTAAGAGCAATATTAGAGGCTTTAAGAAATGCTATTGTCCATAGAGATTATTTGGATAAACATAGAGAAATAATTATTTATATAAGTAAAACTAAAGTTGAGATATCAAATCCAGGGATTTTAATAAATGGGGATACAAAAAACACAATAATTAAAGAAAAAAATAACAGCAGAAGAAATAATTGGATTTATCAAAAGATACTTATTATGGATGATAAAAAGAGATATTTAGAAAGTGGACTTGGCATTCTTAGAATAAAAGAAAGCTTTAAGGACAAAAAGAATAAGATTAAATTTTTGAATGTAGACAGTAGGAATTTATTCAAGGTTATATTACCTGGAGTGAAATTAAAGCTTTGAATTATTAAGAAACTTTATTAAAATCTTAGGATTTTAATAAAGTTTTTTGTATTTAAAGAGTTGTTAAATCAATAGTGATTAAACAATAAAACAAGTATAAATTTATAAAAAAATAAAATTGATTATAAAGTCTTAATATGATAATATAATATGATGTGAAAAATAGTAAAGTGGTGATAAAAGTTGGAATTAAATGAAACTAAAAAAATTAGAAATATAATAAGTAAAGTATATGATGATTCAATTGCAAAAGAACTTGGTATTGAAATTGGAGATATACTTTTAGATATAAATGAAAACTTAGTTGAAGATATAATTGAATATAAATTTTTGATATCAGAGGAATATTTGGAAGTAAAGATTCAAAAAAAAGATGGTGAAATATATATATATGAAATAGAAAAAGAAATCGATGAGGAACTTGGAATAGAATTTCAAAATCCTATAATTGATAAGGCAAAAACATGTAGAAATAAATGTATATTTTGTTTCATAGACCAACTTCCGAAAAATATGAGAAAGACTCTTTATTTTAAAGATGATGATTCAAGATTATCATTTTTACAAGGAAATTTTATAACACTTACTAATATGAGTGATAAAGATATTGACAAGATTATAAAATATAGAATAAGTCCGATTAATGTATCTATACACACAACAAATGAAGAACTTAGAGTAAAGATGTTAAATAATAAAAATGCAAGCAAGGCTTATTCAATAATGAAAAGATTATCACAAGCTAATATACAAATGAATTGCCAAATAGTTCTTTGTAAAAATATAAATGATAAAGATGAATTAAAAAAATCTCTATATGATTTAAAAAAATTAGAAAATGTAAAAACAGTAGCTGTTGTGCCTATTGGGATAACAAAGTATAGAGAAGGCTTGTTCCCTGTTGAAATATATGATAAAAAAAGTTCATTAGAGGTAATTGAGTTAGTTGAAGCTATGCAAGATAAGTTCTTAGAAGAATTAAATACAAGATTTGTATTTTTATCAGACGAATTTTATGTTATGGCAGATAAAGAGGTTCCAGATGCTTCTTATTATGAAGGGTATAAACAATTGGAAAATGGAATTGGACTTATAAGAAGACAATTAGATGAATATTTAAAATATATAAAATATTATCCAATTGAATATAAAGAACAAAGAGTAGTATCAATTGCAACTGGAAAATCAGCATATAAATTTATGATGTATTTAAAAGAAGTAACAAGTAAATATATAAAGAATTTAAAAATAAATGTATATCAAATAGATAATAATTTCTTTGGAAATACAATAACTGTTTCTGGTCTTATAACAGGAATTGACTTGATAGAACAATTAAAAGATAAGGAATTAGGAGATAGTTTATTAATCACAAAATCAATGCTTAAAAGCGATGAGGATATATTTTTAGATGACTATAAAGTGGAAGAAGTAAGTAAAGCTTTAAATGTTAAGATAATACCAGTTTTGAATGAAGGTAAGGATTTACTGAAAAAAATATTATTAAAAAGAGGGTGCTAATTATGGAAAAACCAATAGTAGCGATAGTTGGAAGACCAAATGTAGGAAAATCTACATTATTCAATAAATTAACAGGAAAAAGAATAGCAATAGTAGAAGATACACCAGGTGTTACTAGAGATAGAATATTTGGACAAGTTGAATGGTTAGATAATCATTTTACTTTAATAGATACAGGTGGAATCGAATTTAAAAAAGATGAATTAATACCATCTCAAATAAGAAAACAAGCAGAAATTGCTATTGATATGGCACATGTAATTGTATTTGTTGCTGATGGAAAATTAGGATTAAATCCACATGATAGAGAAATAGCAAGTATTTTAAGAAAGACTAAAAAGCCTATTATTCTTGTTTTAAATAAGGTTGATGGATGTGGAGCTAAAAGTGAACATTTTTATGATTTTTATGAGTTTGGTTTTGATGATCCAATT
Source organism: Peptostreptococcaceae bacterium AGR-M142 (assembly GCA_045345765.1). Lineage (GTDB taxonomy): Bacteria > Bacillota > Clostridia > Peptostreptococcales > Peptostreptococcaceae > JAOARY01. Next base: position 72,151 of record CP148265.1, on the reverse strand, counting down.
GAAATATCTGCATCAGGAGCATTAGGATTGGGAGACTTACTTGATGAAATAGTAAAGAATTTCCCAAAATATTTAGACACTTCATATGATGAAGATATAATAAAAGTATCAATAGTTGGAAAGCCTAATGCTGGGAAATCATCAATAATAAATAGAATACTAGGTGAAGAAAGAGTTATAGTAAGTCCAATTGCAGGAACAACAAGAGATGCGATTGATACTTATTTTGAAGAAGGCGATGATAAGTTTGTTCTTATAGATACAGCAGGTATTAGAAAGAAAAGTAAAATTTATGAAAATGTTGAAAAATACAGTATATTAAGAGCTATGACTGCTATAGATAGATCTGATGTTGTTTTAATTGTTATTGATGCAACAGTTGGTGTTACAGAACAAGATACAAAAATAGCAGGACTTGCTATGGAAGCTGGAAAATGTGCAATATTAGTTATAAATAAATGGGATCTTATTGAAAAAGATAATAAAACAATGGCAGAATATCAAAAAACAACAAGAGAAAAACTACCATTTTTACCTTACGCACCAATGATTTTTGTTTCTGCACTTACAAAACAAAGACTTAAAAATGTATTAGATACTGTAAAACTAGTTAATAATAATGCTTCATTAAAAGTTGGAACAGGTGCATTAAATGATGTGATTGGAGAAGCTGTAGCGATGAATCAACCTCCATCAGATAAAGGTAAGAGACTTAAGATTTATTATGCAACTCAAGTTGCATCTAAGCCACCTAGATTTGCATTGTTCGTTAATAATCCGGATTTGAGACATTTCTCTTATGTTAGATATTTAGAAAATAAAATTAGAGATAATTTTGATTTTACTGGAACTCCAATAAAATTAGAATTTAGAAGTAAAAAGGATTAATCAAAGGACAAATATAAAAAAGTATGCTAAACTAGACATTGTAAAATGTCTAGTTTATTTTTATTTGAAATTAATTTATATTTAAATATATAGTATAGAGGAGGCAAAATATGAAAAACATAACGATATTAGGTGCAGGAAGCTGGGGAAGTGCTATTGCAATACATCTATCTAAAAAAAATTACAATATAAATCTTTGGATGAGAAGTAAAGAACAAAAAGAAAAAATACAAAGAACAAAGGAAAATATAAAATATTTACCAGGTATAGTGTTTTCAAGTTCTATAAATTTATTTAATGATATAGAAAAATCTATAAAAGATGCAGATGTAATAGTACTTGCTGTTCCTTCTCAACAAGTTAGAAATATTTTAATGAAATTAGAAGATAAAGCTACAAAAGATCAAGTTTTTGTTGATTTAGCGAAAGGCCTTGAAAAGGAAAGTAACAAAAGATTATCTACTGTATTCAAAGAAATACTACCAAATAATAAATATATTGCACTTTCAGGACCATCTCATGCTGAAGAAGTGGCTAAAGATTTACCTACTACTTTAGTCTGCGCAGGAGAGGATGAAATAACAAGAGAATATATACAAGAAATTTTTACAAGTCCAAAACTAAGGGTATATACAAATGAAGATTTAATAGGTGTGGAATTAGGTGGTGCATTTAAGAATATAATTGCATTTGGTGTAGGTATTATAGATGGTCTTGGATATGGGGATAATACAAAGGCAGCTTTAATGACAAGAGGAATAAAAGAAATAACAAGATTAGGTGTTAAAATGGGTGCGAATGTAGAAACTTTTGCAGGCTTAAGTGGAATTGGAGATTTAATCGTTACATGTACAAGCAAGCACAGTAGAAATAGAAAAGCAGGATATTTAATTGGTAAAGGTTATAGCCTAGAACAAACTTTAGAAGAAGTAAATATGGTTGTTGAGGGTATTGTTGCTACAAATGTAGCTTACAATCTTTCGAAGATTTATGATATATCTATGCCAATTACAGAAGAAATTTATAATGTATTATATGAAAATAAGGATGTAAAAGAATCTGTAATTGATTTGATGATGAGACCAAAAAAACATGAAACAGAAGATGGTTTAAATTTATAAAGATGGGTTTGATTTTATGAAAAGAAAAGTAAAAATACCTATTAATATATTATTTTTATTTGGTTTTTTGATTTATAGTTCGTATAATCTTATAATTTATATACAAGGGATTAATATTGAATTTGTAAAAGTAAATTATGGGATTGTAGAAGAAAAAATAAATAAAGAAGGTCTTGTAATTAGAGATGAAAAAATTTGTAAAAGTCATAAATCGGGTGATATATTTTTCTTTTTTAATGAAGGGCAAAGAGTAGCCAAAGATGAAAAAATAGCTATAATAGAGAATAACCTTGATAAGTCAACTTTGAGAAAAAGAGATGACTATAAAGTTTTGGATAAAAATATATTAGAAAAATACCATATTGATAAAAATAATATTGATAATATTTTTGTAAATATGGCTTTTAATATAAAAAATAAGACCATGCAAGAAAATTATGATATAAAGGATCAAAGAGATTTTATAGATGATTTATTAAAAAGCAGTTTTGATATGAATACTACTAATAATAAATTTAACAATAATAGTTATTTAAAATCTAATATGGCTGGTGTTATAAGTTTTTTTAGTGATGGACTCGAATCAAAATACAGTTTTGAAAATCTAAGTTCTATAACGAAGGAAGATATATTAAATGACAATAAGGAAAATATGCTAAAAGAAGCGAATTATGTAAAAAAAGGTGAGGCTGTTTGTAAAATAGTAAATAATCATAATTTTTATGTAGCTTTTTTGTTAACAGATAAAGAAAAGTTATTTTTTGAAAAAAATATAAATATAAAATTAAAAAAAGACAATAAAAAATTTCATGCTAGTTATAAAAAGGAAAAGACTATAGTGCAAAATGGTTATAATATTGGTTTTTTTAAGGTATATGATGAAAAATGGAATTTTAAAAGAGAAAGAAACACTGATTTTGATTTAATATTTAAATTTCATTCAGGCATAAAAGTACCTAAAAAAACAGTGACAAGATACAATGGTGATAGAGGTGTTTTTACATTAGATGAAGATGGTTTAGCAAAATTTATAGAGCTTAAACATGTTTTGTTTGAGAATGAAGAGTTTTTGATAATAGATTATAAAAAATCTAAGATGGATGGGAAAAGTATAAAATTATATGATGAATTAGTTGTTAATCCTTTAAATATAAAAAATGGACAAAAAGTTAGGTAGGTGCATAAAAATGGGTATATTAGAGAATATAAAAGAAGTTGAAGAAAATATTTTGGCAAATAAAATAAATGATGCTAGGCTTATATGTGTAACTAAAACAGTGGAAAAAGAAAGAATAAAGCAAGCTTTGGAATATGGAGTTAAAGATGTTGGTGAAAATAAGGTTCAGGAGCTTCTTGAAAAATATGAGTTTTTTAAACAATATGATGATATAAAAATTCATCTTATAGGCTCATTGCAAACAAATAAAGTAAAATATATAATAGATAAAGTAGATTATATACATTCTTTAGACCGAATTTCTTTGGCTAAAGAAATAGATAAAAGAGCTAAAGCCTTAGATAAGATTGTAAATTGTTTAGTTCAAATTAATATATCGCTTGAAGAAAATAAACATGGATTAAAAGAAGAAGAGGTATTTAAATTCATAAAAAAAGTTAGTGAAGACTATAAAAATATCAAAATAAATGGACTTATGGGTATGGCTCCTTATGTTTTAGAACCAGAAGAATCTAGGATATATTTTAAAAAATTAAAAAATATATTTGAAGATTTAAAAGCTAAAAATTTAGAGAATGTAGATATTAAACATCTTTCTATGGGTATGAGTAATGATTATAAGATAGCATTACAAGAAGGTGCATCATTAGTAAGAGTTGGTTCTAATATTTTTGGAAAAAGGATATATAATTAACTTTTAAGATTAGTTTTGTAGTATGAGGAGGTTAGTTAATGAGTGATAATTTTGTAAATAAAATGAAAAAATTTATGGGTTTTGATGAAGAATATGAATATGAAGACGAGTATGAGGATGAGTATGAAGATGAAGCAGAAGATGAGGTAGAAGATGAAGTAGTAAATAGTACATTAGAAAAAACACATAATATAACAGGAAAAGGCGGTGCAAATAAAGTGGTAAACATTCATTCTAATACTCAGATGAAAGTTGTAGTTTATGAACCTACTAAATATGAAGAAGCTCCAGAAATAGTAAATAATCTAAAAAATAGAAAGGCTGTTATAGTTAATTTAGAAAATATAGAAAATACAGAATTAGCTAAAACTATATTTGATTTTTTAAATGGAGCAATATATGCACTTGATGGTAGTATATATAAGATTTCAGAAGGGATATTTGTTATAGCTCCTAATAATGTTGAAATAGATGGAACTATGAAGAAGGAACTTGAAAATAAAGTACTTTTTCCATGGCAAAAATAAAAATAAAGGAGTTTTTTTATGCTTTATATAGTAAAGTTTGTCGATTTTTTTATAAAGATATTTGAATTACTAGTTATAGCAAGAATTTTATTAGGTTTCTTTCAATTTCAAGAACTTAAGAAAGTATATTTTTGGACATATCAAATAACAGAACCAGCTTTATCACCGATAAGAAATATAATTAATAAATATTTTAATTTGGGAATGATTGATATTTCTCCGATAATTTTATTTATGCTATTGGCGATGGTAAGAAATTTTTTAGTTAGAATTCTTTTTAGAATATATTTTTAATAGGACTATTTGATGAGTGTATTAGAGTATATTGAATCAATTAAGGATTTAAATTTAAAGACAAAATTAAAATCTGTTTATGATAAGGCCAATTTAGTTTTAAAAAAACATATTGAAAAAGAAACTGATTTTTTTAATATATATGAATTAAAAGAAGCAACATCAGTACTTAATAGTTTTGAGGATATAAGCTATAAAATTTATAAAGGATATAATGATTCATATTATGGAGTAATATATATTTATCCTTATTATATTGATGAGAAGGATTTAGAAGAACCGATTAAAATTTTAGAAGTTAATGGAAATTTCAAATTTAAAAAATTAAGTCATAGAGATTATCTAGGCTCATTATTGTCTTTAGGAATAAAAAGAGAAAAAATTGGAGATATCTTAGTAAATGAAGACTTTGCGTATGTTATTTTAAAAAAAGAAATTGCATCCTATGTAATGAATAATTTAAATAATGTAAATCAAAATAAGGTTAATTTAAAAGAAGTATCTTGTGAAAAAATAGTTTTTAATGGATATGATTTTAAAGAAGAAATGCTTGTAATATCATCCTTAAGACTAGATTTAATAATTTCTAAAGTGTATAATATATCGAGAACTAAATCATTAAATATTATAAAAAATGAACATGTAAAAATTGATTTTAAAGTAGAAAGTAATAATAGTAGTACCTTAGAAGAAAAAAATTTAATATCTGTAAGAAATTACGGACGTTTTATATTAAAAAGTATAGAAGGCAGTACAAGAAAAGGAAAAACTCGAGTGATTGTACAAAAATTTATATAGAGGTGAAGCTATGATAACACCCTTAGATATAGAGGATAAAGATTTTAAAACTTCATTTTTAGGTTATAAAAAATATGAAGTTGATGATTTTTTGGATAATATAAAACTAAGTTATGAAAAAATTTACAAAGAACATAAAGAATTAAACGACAAGATAATAGCATTACAAGAAGATATGAAGAAATATAAAAATATAGAAGAAACTCTAAAAAACACTTTGTTATTAGCTCAAAATACTGCTGAAGAAGTTAGTGCAAATGCAGCTAAAAAGGCAAAAGTGATAATTGAAGAAGCTAATTTAGAAGCAAAAGAAATTATTAGAGAAGCAAATAAAGAAGTTGGTGTTATAAATAGAGAGTATGATGAAATTCAAAAGAAATTTGTATCTTTCAAAGATAAATATAAATTTCTTTTAAATACACAATTACAAGATATAGACAAAATGTTTGATTTGGAGGAAGAATAATGAGAAAAATAGGTATTATAGGAGCAATGGATGAAGAGGTAGATATATTTAAAGAACATATGAACATTGAGGAAGTAAGAAATATAGCAGGCTTAGAATTTTCATGTGGAAAGATAAATGAAAAGGATATTGTTTTAGTAAGATGTGGTATAGGTAAAGTAAATGCTGGAATGTGTGCACAAATTTTAATAAGTGAGTTTAAGGTAGATGCTGTAATCAACTCTGGTGTTGCAGGAACTTTAAATGATGATTTAGATGTATTAGATATAGTTGTATGTGAAGATTCTTTGTATCATGATTTTGATACAACTGATTTTGGATATGAACTTAGTGTAATTCCTAGAATGGAAACTTCTATTTTTAAATCAGATGAAGATCTTATGAGTTTAGCTTTAGAATCTTCAAAAGAAGTTCTTTCAGATATAAAAGTAATAAAAGGAAGGGTTTTGACTGGGGACTTATTCTTAGCAAATAAAGAATTAAAAGATAAATTAGTAGACTTATTTAAAGGTGATTGTGTAGAAATGGAAAGTGCTGCAATCATGCATGTTTGTAATTTAAATAATGTTAAAGTACTTGTTATAAGAGCAATATCAGATAAGGCTGATGGTAGTGCAGATATGACTTATGATGAATTTGTACATAAGGCAGCTATAAATTCAAAAGATTTTCTAATAAATATGATTTCTAATATGAATTAATATGAAATAAACTTAAATATATAAGATAAAAATAAGAGTTCTTTTCGATTTGATTTTATTAAATTAAATTGGAGAACTTTATTTTTGTTTTAATAAAAGGGAGGATAGTTGCAATTTATATTGCAATAAATATTATGATATTTTTGATAATAATACTTATTATGGTTGACCAATTTACAAAGTATTTAGCATTTAAACATCTTTCTACTATAAATACATATCCGATAATTAAGGACATATTTCATTTGACATATGTTGAAAACAGAGGTGCAGCATTTGGGATATTACAAAATAAAAGATTTTTCTTTATTATAATAACAACTGCTGTTTTAGGCGGAATTCTTTACATTATGTATAATAATGGTAATCTAAAAACCCTAACAAGAGTATCATTAGCACTAATAGTAGCAGGAGCAATTGGTAATTTGATTGATAGAATAAGATTACATTATGTAATAGATTTTTTTGATTTTAGAATTTGGCCTGTATTTAATGTGGCTGATATAAATGTAGTTATAGGTGGAACTCTTCTTTGTATTATGGTTTTATTTTTCAAAGAAGAACTTTTTTAAAAAAAATTGGAGGAATTAGATGGAAAAATATGATTTTTTAGTTGACGAAAATCATAAGAATGAGAGACTTGATTATTTTTTGTCACAAAAATTAGATAATGAAAGCAGATCTTATATAAAATCGTTGATTAAAGATGGAAATGTAATGGTTAATGAAAAAAAACAAAAACCAAGTTACAAAATTGTATTAGGTGATAAGATAATTATTGACATTCCAGAACCTAAGGAATTAGAAGTTATACCTGAGGATATAGATATAGAGATAGTATATGAAGATAAAGATTTGATAATTGTAAATAAAAAACAAGGAATGGTAGTTCATCCTGCACCAGGGAATTATCAAGGAACGTTAGTAAATGCTTTATTATATCATTGTAAGGATAATTTATCTTCTATTAATGGAGTAATAAGACCTGGAATCGTTCATAGAATAGATAAGGATACATCTGGACTTTTGATGATAGCGAAGAACAATAATGCTCATAATTTTTTATCAGAACAATTAAAAACACATGATATAAAAAGAGAATATCATCTTATTGTTCACGGTGTTGTAAAAGAAGATGAATTTAGTATTGATAAACCAATAGGAAGAAATAAAAAAAATAGATTACAAATGGCTATTGAAAAAGATGGTAAGAATGCAATTACTCATTTTAAGGTTTTAAAACGCTTTTTAAATTATACATATTTAAAAGCTACATTGGAAACAGGAAGAACTCATCAGATAAGAGTTCATATGAAAAGTATAAACCATCCTCTTTTGGGAGATCCTGTTTATTCAAGGAATAATTCTAAATTTAAATTAAAAGGTCAAGTTTTACATGCAAAAACTTTAGGTTTTGTGCATCCGACAAAATTAGAATTTGTAGAATTTGATAGTGAATTACCAGAGTATTTTAAAAAACTTTTAGAAATATTATAATTGACTAATTAATTTTATTGTGATATCCTAAAAAGGATAAAATTTAATCCACTTTTAATTCAGTACAGAGAGACTGGAAAGGAAGCGAATCTTTTAAGTATTGTATTCATATAATATTTTTTAGTGAACAATCCTATCTGGCTTTTTGCCAGATTTTTTTATTATAAAAATATAAATACTGATATTAGGAGGGGAAGACAATGAAAAAGGCAATTATATTAGATGATAAATCTATGCAAAGGTCAATAACAAGAATAAGTCATGAAATAATAGAAAAGAATAAAGGTGTTAAGGATGTTGTTTTAGTTGGAATTAAAACAAGAGGTGTACCTTTAGCAAAGAGAATTCAAGATAAAATAGAAAAGATAGAGGGAAAAAAGATTCAAGTTGGAGAATTAGACATTACTCTTTATAGAGATGATTTAAGTAAGAAAGAACAAGATCCTGTTTTGAATAAAACAAATATAGATTTTGAATTGGATAATAAAATAGTTGTTCTGGTAGATGATGTTTTGTATACAGGAAGAACTGTAAGAGCTGCTATGGATGCGGTTATGGACAAAGGAAGGCCAAAATGTATACAACTTGCAATATTAGTTGATAGAGGCCATAGAGAGTTACCGATAAGAGCTGATTTCGTTGGTAAAAACGTACCAACTTCAAAATCAGAGATTATAAATGTTAAATTAAAAGAAATTGATGAAATTGATGTTGTTTCTATTAGTGAATAAAAATTTAATAAGAAGCACCTTTTTAATCAGTTCAGAGAAGCTGAAAAAGGGAGAAGTTAAACTTCTTCCTTAAAGGAAATTAAGGGAGGATTTTTTTATGTCTGAAAGAATTATTAGTAATAAGCAGGAATTTGATTTTTCGAATGTTTTAACTAAATTTAAGTATTTTATATTGGCAATACAACATTTACTTGCTATGTTTGGAGCAACAGTATTAGTACCTATTTTAACTGGTTTTGATGTTTCAGTTGCTTTAGTTTGTGCAGGAATAGGAACCTTAAGTTTTCATTTTATAACAAAAAATAAAGTACCGGTTTTTTTAGGATCTTCATTTGCTTTTATTCCAGTGATTATAGCTGTAAGAGAACAGTTTGGTGATTTAGCATATGCACAAGGTGGAATAATAGTTTCAGGATTAGCCTATATATCAATGTCTTTGCTTGTAAAGAAATTTGGAGTTGAGAAAATAAAGAGTTTGTTTCCAGATTATATAGTTGGATCTATGATTATTGTAATTGGACTAAATTTAGTTCCTGTAGCATTTAATATGGCATCTAGTAACTTTTTAGTAGCATCAATAACTTTAATAACAGCTGTTTGTATAAGTAGATTTGCAAACGGATTTTTAAAACAATTATCAATTATTATAGCTATATTTTTAGGTTATTTTATAGCTTTTAGTATGGGACTTGTGGATTTAACTGAGGTAAAAGAATCAAATATTCTTATAATGCCAAGCTTTAGAGCTCCAAAATTTGATTTAGGAGCAATACTAATGATTGCACCAGTTGTACTTGCTGTTTTTATGGAACATATAGGAGATATAACTACAAATGGAACAGTTGTTTCTAAGAATTTCTTAAAAGATCCAGGTTTGAACAGAACACTTTTAGGTGATGGTGTTGCAACTATGATTGCTGGATTTTTAGGAGGACCTGCAAATACAACTTATGGAGAAAATACAGGTGTATTAGCAGTTACAAAAAACTATGATCCTAAAATACTTAGAATTGCTGCTTTATTTGCAATAATTTTAGGCTTTGTAGGTAAATTAGGTTCTTTAATTCAAACTATACCTGTATGTGTTATGGGTGGAATTAGTTTAATGCTTTTTAGTATGATTTCTTTAGTAGGATTTAAAACCTTAAAAAATACAAAGGATAAATATGATTATAAAAAATATATAATAATGTTTGTTATAATATTTGTAGGACTTATAGCACCGAATATTAAAGAATATTTAAATATGAATATAGGTATTCAAATAACTAAGGAGATTAGTCTTAGTGGACTTAGTTTAGCATCACTATTAGGAGTAGTATTAAATAAGGTACTAAATAGATAATAATATCACTAAATTATTTATTTAGTAAATTTGATTATAAATAATATCATAACAATAAAAAAGTGTGTAATAAAAATTAATATTAATTTTTATTACACACTTTTTTATTAAGCTTCAAGTTCTTTTGTTTCTTTATATTCTAAATTTAATAATTTAAATATTTCTTTTGCTCTTTCTTTAGTAGAACCACTTATAATTTTAAAATCAACATTTTCAGATTCTAAGAAATTTAATATTGATTCATCTATTAGTTTTGCAGTTTCTTCATCTTGCCATCTAACACCGTCTTTTTCATAACCGAATTCTCTTGGTAAATAAAGAATATAATCATATCTGTTTATATCCTCAATTGCTAAAGAATATAAATCTTTTAAAATTTGAATTTCTTTTTTAGTTCTTTTCTTTTTACCCAACATAAATCTACCATATATATAAGGTAGGAATGTAGCATAATCAGTTAAAGCATATTCATTATCTTCAAGATTATCTTCTAATTTTTTTTGTCCTAGATAAATTCCATATTGTTCAGATATTGATTCTATCATACCTTTTTCTTTTAAATATTCTGTGGAATATTCAAGTGCGTAATCGACATCAATACCTATGATTTTCATTTCTACATATAGATGTTGGATTAATGTAGTTTTTCCGCATCTTGGTCCACCTAAAACCGCTATTCTTTTTGCCATTTTTTTCACTCCAAATAAAATTCATATTAAAACACATATTTAATTATACAAAATATGAATTTAAAAATAAAGGAAAAATTAAATTTTCCTTTATTCATCAAGTTCTAAATCTATTTTATTATTTTTTATTTTTACTATATCTTCTTCATTAGGAGTAACATAGATTGTTTTATTTGTTTCATAAACAACCATACCTGGTTTTGATTTATTAGGTTTTTTTAGATTTTTAACTCTAGTGTAATCAACAGGTACATTTGATGATTGTTTTGCTTTACTATAATAAGCAGCTAATAAAGAAGCTTCATATAATGTGTTTTCTGGTAGATCATCTTTATCGTATTTTATAATAACATGACTTCCTGGGATATCTTTTGTGTGAAGCCAATAATCCATTTTATCTGCAAATTTTAAAGAAAGATAATCATTTTGTTTATTATTCTTTCCAACATAGATTTCTATTTTATCAGAAGATATAAATTTCTTTGGTTTTGATTCTTCTTGTTTTACTTTAGTTTTCTTTTTGTTTTCATTTATTTTAATATATTTTTCATTTTGTAGTTCATAAAAAATCTCTTCAAGTTCAACCAAATTTTCACTATTATTTATACTATATAAAGTATTTTCTAAATAATTCACATCTATTTTAGTGAGTTTAATTTGTTTACTTAACTCTTTTATCGCATTTTTTAATTTATTATATCTCTTAAAATATTTTTGTGCATTTGAAGAAGGTGTTAGATTAATATCTAAATTTATTTTTAGTAGATTATTATTATCATAATAATTATTTACTTCGATAAATTCCATACCTTTTTTTATCATATATATATGGGCAGTTATAAGTTCACCTTTAATTTTATAAATATCGGCTTTATTTGCTCTTTTTAATTCTTCATTTTGTTTTTTTAATTTGTTATAAGCTCGTTCTAATTTTTTAGTTATTAATTTTTTTAGATGTGAGCTCTTTTGTTCTATTCTTTGCTTTAAATCTTTTTTATAATAGTATTCATCAAGTATAAAGCTTATACTGATATTTTCGATATAAGATAAATCACTAAATAAAGTAAGTTTAATAGAACTAAAATCAATTAATTTATCTATTTTTTTATCAATTACAATACAAGGATAATAAATTTTGTTTTTTATTTGAGAAAAAAGTCTAAAGAAACTATTATAAACTCTTTCTATTTCAAATTCTTTAAGTTCAAAAACTAATTCATTAGGATTTATATTAGATCTATGACAGATTTCCCTAGCTATTATAGGACTAACACCACTAAATGATAATAAAGCTTTTTCTAATTTAAAATTGTTTGATTTTATTAGATGAAAAAAATCTTTAAAATTAGAGATTTCAAGTGGGCTCAATTTTTGATTTGGTGGATTTTGATATATATGGCCTGGTATTATTTGACGAATACCGCTTATACTAAAAGGTATTCTTTTTATAGAATCTATTATTTTATTATTATCTTTGTGATATAAAATAATATTACTATGCTTACCCATTATTTCAATTGTAATTATTTTGGTACTTCTTTTTTTTAATTCATCTAAAGATTCAATATGAATATTTAATATTCTATCAAAATTAGACTGTTCTACTTTTTTTATAACTCCACTTTGAATATGCTTTCTAAGAAGCATACAAAACATAGGTGGAGATGTAGGATTTTTTTTATCGTAATCATTTGTTAAATAGATTCTAGGATTAGATGAATTTGCACTTAAAAGTAATTTATAATTTACTTTATCTTTTCGAATATTTAAAAGTATTTCATCTTTTTCTGGTTGATAAACCTTGTCTATTTTACCATCTATTAACTTATTATTAAGTTCATATTCCAAACTATTAATAACTATTCCGTCTAATGCCATTAAAATTCCTCCTATGGATATTATATTTTTGATATAAGGGTATTTTAACATAATGTAAGTAGTATTTATTAAATATTAAATTTTTGTAACAATTATATCTGTTTTTATATCTTTTTTGATTGTAATTAGGTATACTTAATAAGTAGATTTTATTGGGAGGGATTTATTTGGCTATCAGTATGACAGGTTATGGAAGAGCAGAAGGGCTAAGCGAAGATATAAATTTTTTAATAGAAAGTAAAAGTGTCAATCACAGATATTTAGATATAAATATAAGAATGCCAAAGAAATTTTCTTTTGCGGAAGAAGAAATGAAAAAAATCGTAAAGAACTATATAAAAAGAGGTAGAGTAGATTTATTTGTTAGTTATGAAAAATTAAAAGAGGAAAATTTTGATATTTTGTTAGATTTAGATTTAGCGGATAAATATCATAAATCTCTTTTAAAATTAGGACAAGAAATAAATTTAAAAACTGATGATGTGAAAATTATGGATGTGGCTAGATTTCCTGAAGTTGTAAAATTAAAGGAAAAAGAAGAAAATGAAGATTTAATAATGAATACAATACTAGAAGCTACGAAGCAATCAATTAAAAAATTATTTGATATGAGAGCTTTAGAAGGTAAAAAATTAGAAGATGATATAAAGCAAAGATGTGAAATTCTTAAAAATTATATGGAAGAAATCGAAAAACTAAGTAACACTGTTGTTTTGGATTATAAAGAAAAATTAGAAAATAGAATAAAAGATATTTTAGATAGTAGTGTTGAAATTGATGAGAATAAAATGGCTCATGAAGTTGCGTTCTTTGCAGATAGAAGCAATATTACTGAAGAGATAGTAAGATTTAAAAGTCATATACAACAATTACAAAAGACTATAAATGAAGATGATGCTGTTGGTAGAAAATTAGATTTTTTAATACAAGAAATGAATAGAGAAGTAAATACAGTAGGCTCTAAATCTTCTAATTTAGATATAACTAATTTAGTTGTTAATTTAAAGAGTGAATTAGAAAAGATAAGAGAACAAATACAAAATATCGAGTAAGGGAGGAACAAAGTTGAAGCTTGTAAACATAGGTTTTGGAAATATAGTTTCAATAAATAGAATAATTGCAATAGTTTCTCCAGAATCAGCACCAATTAAAAGAATGATTCAAGAGGCAAGAAAAAAAGGATATTTAGTAGATGCAACTTATGGAAGAAGAACTAGAGCGGTTATAATAACTGATAGTGAATATATAATACTTTCGGCAGTTCAACCTGAAACTGTAGCACACAGATTAGAGGATAAAGATATTAATATAGATATTTAAATCAATTGAAAGGAGTCAAAAATGGAGTTAAAAAAACAAGGTAATTTAATAGTTATTTGTGGACCATCAGCAGTTGGCAAAGGAACTATTTGTAAGGAATTTTTAAAGACAAATAAAGATATAAAATTATCTGTATCTGCAACAACAAGAAAGCCAAGAGAAGGTGAAATAAACGGGGTTAATTATTATTTTTTAGAAAAAGAGGATTTTTTAAATAAAATAGATAATGATGAATTTTTAGAATATGCAACTGTATATGATAATTGTTATGGAACTCCAAAAGGTCCTGTTTTAGAAAATCTAGAAAAAGGGCATGACGTTTTGCTTGAAATAGATATACAGGGGGCTATGCAAGTTAAAGAAAAATACCCAAAAGGTGTTTTTGTTTTTATATTACCACCAACATTAAAAGAATTAGAAAATAGAATAAGAAATAGAGGTACTGAATCTAAAGAAGATATGGAAAAAAGACTTGGTTGTGCACAAGATGAAATTTTACAAGTTGAAAAATATGATTATTTTATTGTAAATGATGATTTAGAGGAAGCTACAAGAAAATTAAACGCTATTATATTAGCGGAACAAAATAGTGTAAAAAAATATAATAAAAATATTATAGATAAATTTAGCAAGGAGGAATTTTAATGTTATATCCATCAATTAACGAATTATTAACGAAGGTAGATAATAGATATGAGCTTGTTATAGCTGTTGCAAAAAGAGCAAGAGAAATTATAGAGGAACAAGAATCACAAGCATATAAAGAAAAACCTGTTTCTTTAGCTACTGATGAAATTTATGACGGCAGATTAATGATAAAAAAAGAAGAATAAAGAGGCGATAATATGCTTAGTGGAAAAAATATAGTTTTAGGTGTTACAGGAGGTATTGCAGTTTACAAAGCTTGTGATTTAGTTAGTAGACTTAAAAAATTAAATGCAAATGTGGATGTTATAATGACTAAAGCAGCTACAGAGTTTGTAAATCCACTTACATTTCAAACTTTAAGTCAAAACCTTGTTAATTTAGATATGTTTGAAAAACCAGTAAAATGGGATATTGAGCATATTTCATTAGCTCAAAAGGCAGATTTACTTTTAATAGCTCCAGCTACAGCTAATATAATTGGTAAGATTGCAAGTGGAATTTGTGATGATTTACTTACAACAACAGTTATGGCTAGTGAGGCTAAGACTCTTATAGTTCCAGCTATGAATACTAAGATGTATGAAAATAAGATAAACCAGGCAAATATATTAAAATTAAAAGAATATGGTTATGATTTTATGGAACCAGCAACAGGATTTTTGGCATGTAAAGATATAGGTAAAGGGAAATTTCCAGATCCAATTGATATAGTTGAAAATATAATTTCTATATTAGTTAAAAAAAGAGATTTGGAAGGTAAGAATATACTTATAACGGCTGGACCAACAAAGGAAAAAATTGATCCAGTAAGATATATTACAAACCATTCTTCTGGAAAGATGGGTTATGCAATTGCAACTGAAGCTGTAAAAAGAGGCGCAAATGTGACTTTAATATCGGGTGATGTTAATTTAGATAAGCCGATTAATTTAAAAAAATTCATAAAAATAGAGTCTGCTATGGATATGTATAAAGCTGTTATTAACAATTTGAAAGATAATGATATTATTATAAAATCAGCAGCTGTTGCAGATTATAAACCTAAAAATATAGCAGATAAAAAAATCAAAAAAAATAATGAACCAATGATTATAGAAATGGATAGAAATCCAGATATTTTAAAAGAAATTGGAATGAATAAAGAAGATAAAATACTTGTCGGTTTTGCAGCTGAAACCAATGATTTGATTGAAAATGCTAAAGCTAAGATAGAAAAGAAAAACTTAGATTTTATTGTTGCAAATGATTTAACATTAAAAGGTGCAGGTTTTAAAGCTGATACCAATATAGTTAAAATAATAGATAAAAATGGTGATATAAAAGATTATCCCAAATTACAAAAATCACAGATTGCAAATGTGATATTAGATAGAATATTAGAAATTAAAAAATAAAATTATGGTGCTGGAGTATTAGAAATAAAAGATATTATATTTATAGTAAATAATATAAAATATCTATTTTGATGCTTCAGCCCCATTTTAAAAATGTAGGTGTTTTACTTGAAATACTACGCAAAAGTAATTATAAGTGAAAAAACAAGAAGTTTAGATAGATTTTTTACTTATGAAATACCAAATGAATTAAAAGATAAATTAAAAATAGGTCATAGAATTTTAGTGCCCTTTGGATTTAGAAATAAACCCATTCAAGCATTTGTTTTTGAACTTTTTTATGATGAAATAACAGATTATAAGGTAAAAAAAGTAAAAGAAATTTTAGATAAAGAACCTATACTTAGTTTAAAAACTTTAGACATAATAAAGTGGATGAAAGAAAAATATTTTTCAACATATTATAATTTGATAAATTTATTTATACCAAAAGGAATAGATTTTAAAAATTATAAAATGGTAAAATTAAATGAGAATATATCTAAAGAAATTACTATAAACGATGAAGAAAAATCGTTTATAGATTTTTTTAATGAAATAAAGCTTATAGAATATAACAAATTGATAACATATTATGAAATTAAAGAAAATTTATTGAAAAAATTAGAAAAAAAACAATGTATAGAAATCTTTTGGGATTATAAAAGTAAAAAAAATATACTAACAGATGAACTAATTTCATTAAATGAAGATATGAATTATTCATTAGAATACTTTTTTGACAATAAAATATTAGAAAAAAGGTCTTTTAGACAGATTGAAATTATTAAATTTTTAAAAAATAATAAAGAAGTGTATAAAAGAGATTTAAAAGATATATTGAATGTAGAAAATAGTTCTATAGAAGCTCTTAAAAGAAAAAATCTAATAAAGAGTAAATTAAAAGAAATTTATAGGCAAAAAAATTATAAAACCTATAAAGAAGAAATTATATTAAATGAAGAACAAATAAATGTGATTGGCAGATTAAAAGAAATAAAAGAAGAAAATATTTTTAAGGAAGTTATGATTTTTGGTGTTACAGGTAGTGGAAAAACTAAAGTATATATAGAAATAGCTAAAGAATATATAAAACAAGGAAAACAAGTTTTGATACTTGTTCCAGAGATTTCTCTTACACCCCAAACTATGATTAAATTTAAAAATGAATTTTTAAAAGATTTAGTTCTTATACATAGTAAATTATCAGCTGGTGAAAGATATGACGCATATAGAAGGGTAAAAGAAAATGATGCTAAAATAATAATAGGAGTTAGATCAGCTTTATTTTGTGATTTTTGTGATTTAGGTCTTATTGTAATGGATGAATTTCATGAAGCTTCTTATAAATCAGATAAAGATCCTAGATATGATTCTATTGATATAGCAAGAAAATTATCAAAGCTAAATGATTCACTTTTGATATTTGGTTCAGCAACACCATCTGTAGATTTATACTATGATTTTATTAAAAATAATAAAGATATATTAAAATTAGAAAAAAGAGCTAATAATAATTTGCTTCCAAAAATAGATATTGTTGATATGAAAGAAGAATTAAAAAAAGGTAACAAATCTTTTTTTAGTTATAATTTAATAGATCAGATTAAAGAAAAGATAAAGAAAAAAGAACAAATAATTTTGTTTTTAAATAGAAAAGGATATAGTAATTTTATAAATTGTTCAAATTGTGGGCATGTATTTAAATGTGAACATTGTGATGTTAGTTTAACTTATTATAAAAAAGAAAATTTATTAAAATGTAATTATTGTGGATATAAAAAAGAAATTCCTAAAATTTGTCCAGAATGTAACACTAAAAATATAGACAAAATAGGTGTTGGTACTGAACAAATAGAAAGTAAATTAAAAGATTTAATAGAAGATATAAAAATATTAAGATTAGATAGAAGTTCAGTATCTAAAAAAAATTCATTAGAACAGATAATAGAAGATTTTAAAAATAAAAAGGCAGATGTACTAATAGGGACTCAAATGGTTACAAAAGGTTTAGATTTTAGTAATGTAACTTTGGTAGGAATAATTTGTGCAGACATGTCTCTTAATTTTCCAGATTATAAAAGTAGTGAAAGAACATTTCAGTTAATATCACAGGTTTCAGGTAGAGCTGGAAGAGGCCTGCTAGAAGGAAATGTAATACTACAGACTTTTAATAAGGATCATTATTCAATAAAACATGCTGTAAAACATGATTTTTTAGGTTTTTATGATGAAGAGATAAAAATAAGAAGATTATTTTCATATGCACCTTTCAATAACATAATAAGGATTTTAGTTTCTGGAGATAATGAAAAATTAGTTATAAAAACATCAAATAAAATTTATGATGCAATATTTTATATTTTAAATAAAAAAGGTTATAATAAGGTAGAGGGGATATTCTTACCTAATCCCTGTTTGATATCAAAGGTAAAAAATAAATATAGATGGCAAATAATAATGAAAGACGAAGAAATTAAACTAGAAAATTTAAAAAAATTAGTGAAATATATATGTATAGATAAGAGTGAAGAGTTATTTGATAAGAGCGTAAATATTTCAGTTGATATAAATCCATCTAGTTTGATTTGAAAATAAAGGAGAGTGGAAATTGTGGCTACAAGACAAATTAGAAAAGTTGGAGACGATGTTTTAAGAAAAAAATCAAAGATTGTTGAAAAAATAGATCAAAAGATATTAACTTTATTGGATGATATGTATGAAACTATGAAAGAAGCAGATGGTGTAGGTCTTGCTGCTCCTCAAATAGGTATATTAAAGAGAATAGCAGTTATAGATGTTGGAGAGGGGCTTGTTGAAATTATAAACCCTCAGATAATAGAAAGAAAAGGGGAACAAATAGGTGACGAAGGTTGTTTAAGTGTACCAAATGAATATGGTGCGGTTAAAAGACCAAATTATGTAAAAGTAAAAGCTTTAAATAGAGATGGACAAGAAGTTATAATAGAAGGTGAAGAATTTTTTGCAAGAGCTCTATGTCATGAAATTGATCATTTAGATGGAGTATTATTTATAGACAAATTAGAAGAAGAAATAGTAGACTAATAGAGGTGATTTTTTGAAAGCAGTATTTATGGGAACACCAGGAATTGCAGTGCCTTCATTGGAAGCTCTTATAGAAGATAAAGATATTGAAGTTGTTGGTGTTTTTACTCAACCAGATAGACAAAAAGGTAGAGGAAAAAAGATTTCGATGCCTATAATAAAAGAAAAAGCTTTGGAATATGATATAGAAGTATATCAACCACAAAAAGTTAAAGAAGATAAATATGTAAAGATATTAAAAGATTTAAATCCAGATATAATAATAGTTACAGCTTATGGACAAATATTGTCAAAAGAAATCTTGGATATACCAAAATTAGGTTGTATAAATGTACATGCTTCTTTATTACCAAAATTAAGAGGTGCTGCACCTATTAATTTTGCAATAATTAATGGTCATAAAAAAACAGGTATAACAACTATGTATATGGATGTTGGTTTAGATACGGGAGATATGATTTTAAAAGAAGAGATTATAATTGACGAATATGAAACAGCAGGAACTTTGCATGATAAGATGTTAGATGTATCTAAAAATATATTAAAAGATACTTTGAAACTTGTAAAATCAGGAAAAGTAAAAAGAATCAAACAAAATGATGATGATGCGACATATGCTCCTATAATGGATAAATCTTTAGGAAATATAGATTGGTCCAAAACTTGCTTAGAGATAAAAAATCTTATAAATGGTGTCAATCCGTGGCCATGTGCATATACTCTTTATAAAGGTGAAAAAGTAAAAATTAAAAAAATAAAAATGACTGAAATTAATTCGCAAAAAGAAGAAGGTTTAATCGAAAAGGTAGAACAAGAAGGTATTTATGTGAATACAAAAGATAAACTACTTTTGATAGAAGAAATTCAATTTCCTAATAAAAAAATGATGCCTGTAAAAGAGTATATAAAAGGTAATGATATTGAGATTGTAAAATTAGGAGAATAAAAAATGGATAAAGATTTAAAATATTTAAATAAAATCTTTATTTTTTTAACAATGTTTTTTTTGATATCTTTTTTATTGATTTTAAATTCAAATCTTAGATACTTTATTGTAAATATTTTTAACTTGATAATATTTATGATTATTGTGAAAATATTATTGTTAGCTGTTATTACAAATCTTATTATTAAAAATAAAATAAATAATTTTTTTATTATGAAATTAAACTTTTTATTTTTTAAAATATTATATCCAATAATGGAAGCTTTAATCGTATTATTAAAAAAAGATAAGCATGCAATTAGAAGAATTTTAATAAATTTAAATAATATTATTGTTTGTAATATGAATTTAAAACTAAAAGGTGAAGAAATTTTAATAATGTTACCACATTGTTTGCAATTAGATGATTGTAGCTTAAAAATCACATCAAATATAGATAATTGTAAAGAATGTGGAAAATGTGATTTAAAAGATATATTAGCGTTAAAATTAAAATATAATATTTTAGTTCATGTAGCAACTGGTGGAACATTAGCTAGAAAGAAAATAAAAGAGATAAGGCCAAAAGTTATAATTGCAGTTGCTTGTGAAAGAGATTTATCAGAGGGAATAAAGGATATCTCAAAGATTCCTGTATATGGAGTATTAAATAAAAGACCAAACGGACCTTGTTTTAATACTAAAATAGACATAAATGAACTAGAAAATTCTATAAAATTTTTAATTAAAGATAGATAAAGTCCTAGTATAATCTAGGACTTAATTTTTGTAAGGGAGTGTTTTCTATTATAAGGAAGATTGCATTTGATGCTTTATTAGATATTTATGAAAATAAATTATATTCTAATTTAGCTGTAAATAAATATATAAAAGAAAATTCTATAAAAGAATCTGTTGATAGAGGTTTTTTTACACAAATAGTTTATGGTGTTGTAGAAAAAGATAGATATTTGGATTTTGTTATAGAAAAATTTTCGAAAGTCAAAAAAATAAGCAAAAAAGTAAGAATTATATTAAAAATAGGTATTTATCAAGTGTTGTTCATGGATGGAGTTAAGGATTTTGCGGCTGTAAATGAAACTGTCAAACTTTCTAAAATATATGCGAAATCATCATCTGGATTTATAAATGCAATACTTAGAAATACAATTAGAAATAAAAATAATTTAGAAATAGAAAAAGACGATATTATAAAATATTTAAGTGTAAAATATTCTTATGAAGAAAATTTAATTAAGTTATTTTTAGAAATGTTTGAACAAGATTTTTTAGAGGATATGCTTGAAAGTTTTGATGAAAAACCAAAACTTTATGGTAGAGTAAATTTAAATAAGATAAAAAGAGAAGAATTATTAAAAAAATTAGAAGATATGTCTATTAAGGCAACTAAAGTAAATTTAATAGAAGAAGCAATTCTTATTGAGAATATAAAAGATATAGAAAATAATGAACTTTTTAAAAGTGGATATTTTACTATACAAGATATAAGTTCAATGACAGTTTGTAAGGTTCCTGATATAAAAGATGATATGAATATATTAGATATTTGTGCAGCTCCTGGTGGAAAAACAACTCATATTGCAGAACGTTTAAATGGAAATGGTAAAATAATCTCAAAAGATATATTTGACCACAAATTAAAGCTTATAAAAAATTCTATAGATAGACTTGGACTAAAAAATATAGAGTTAAGAAATGAAGATGCGCTTATATTTAATGAGGATGAAGTTAACAAATATGATTTAGTATTATGTGATGTTCCATGTTCTGGTTTTGGTATAGTAAGAAGAAAGCCAGAAATAAAATATAAAAACATAGATGAAATTGAAAAATTACCTCATATACAGTACAAAATCCTTTTAAATGCAAGTAAGTATATAAAAGATGATGGAGAAATAATATATAGTACTTGTACCATAAATAAAAAGGAAAATATAGAGGTTATAAATAGATTTTTAGAAAATAACAGCGATTTTAGATTAGAAAAAATAACAAATATAAATTTAGATTTAGAACAACAAGAAAAAGGATATATAGAAATATATCCAAATGTTCATATGATGGATGGATTTTTTATAGCTAAATTAAGGAAGGTAAAAAATGAAAATTGATTTAAAAGGAATTAGTAAAGAACAGTTAGAAGAATATATAGTAAATATGGGTGAAAAAAAATTTCGAGCAAAACAGATATATGATTGGATATATAAATATGCAAAATCAATTGATGATATAAAAAACATATCCAATGATTTGAAGATAAAACTAAATGAAAATTTTACTTTTACAAATCTAAATATAAAAGAGAAATTAATATCAAAAATAGATGGAACAAGAAAATATTTATTTGAATTAGAGGATTTAAATGTAATAGAAAGTGTTATGATGGAATATAAACATGGAGTTTCAGTTTGTTTATCAACTCAAGTTGGATGTAAAATGGGTTGTAAATTCTGTGCTTCTGGCTTAGATGGTCTAAAAAGAAATTTAAAAGCTTCTGAAATACTAGATCAAGTATTAAAAATACAAGAGGATATAGGAAAAAGAGTTTCTAATATAGTTCTTATGGGAACAGGAGAACCTCTTGATAACTATGATGAGGTATTAAAATTCCTAAAATTAATAAATGATAAAAATGGTCTGAATATTGGATATAGACATATAACTTTATCTACTTGTGGACTTGTAAAGGAAATAAATAGATTAGCAGAAGAGAGGTTACCTATAAATTTAGCTATATCTTTACATTCGTGTTATGATGAAAATAGGAAAGAAATAATGCCAATAGCAAGAAAATATTCTATAAAAGAGCTTATAGACGCTTGTAAAAATTATATAAATATAACAAATAGAAGAGTAACATTTGAATATGCTCTTATAGAAAATGTAAATGATAATAAAGAAGATGCTTTAAAACTCGCAGGTCTTCTTAGAAATATGTTATCTCATGTAAATTTGATACCTGTTAATAACGTTGATGAAAATGACTATAAAAGACCAAATAAAAAAAGAATTGAAGAGTTTAAAAATATTCTTATAGATAAAAACATAGAAGTTACAGTAAGAAGAGAAATGGGAAAAGATATAAATGGTGCATGCGGTCAATTAAGAAGGAGTAATTCATAGGAGCTGATGTGTATGGAATATTGTTTACTTTCTGATATCGGTAAAGTAAGGGATAAAAATGAAGATTATTGTTTTGGAGAAATAATTTCTGATAAAAAAGCAATTTTTTCAATTGCTGATGGAATGGGTGGACATAAAAAAGGTGAGTTTGCAAGTCAAAATGCAGTTTTAGGTGTAGTAAATAGTTTAAAAGCAAAACTGTTGGAATTAAACGGTAAACAATTGATAAAAGAAGAGTTGAAAAATGCATATTTAAATATAAATGATATAATACTAAAGAAAGCAAAAGATGAAATTGAATATAAAGGGATGGGAACAACTTTAACAACAATTATAATAAATGATGATGTTTTGATAATTGCAAATGTAGGAGATAGTAGATGTTATATTTTTAGAAATAATAAATTGAAAAAACTTACAATAGATAATTCTTTAGTTGAAGAATTGCTTGAAAGAGGTTTTATTACAAAGGAAGAAGCAAAGGATCATCCTCAAAAAAATATAATAACTAGAGCTGTGGGTATTGATGAAAATTTACTTATAGATATGTATGAATATGATTTAGAAGATGATGATATTATAATTTTAACTACGGATGGAGTAACAAATTCACTTGAAGATAATGAAATCGAAAATATATTAAATCAAAATATGGATATTAAAAATTTTTGTAGCAAAATAGTTGAAGAGTCTAATTTGAAAAGTGGATCTGATAATATATCTATAGTATCTGTAAAGCTTTGAGTGTAGAAAGTTGGTGATTAAAAATTGATTAATAAAACTTTAAAAAACAGATATGAAATTTTAGAAAAAATCGGAGAAGGTGGAACTTCAAAAATATATAAGGCTAAATGTAAATTATTAAATAGATATGTTGCTATAAAAATATTAAAAGATGAATTTTTAGAAGATGAAGAGTTTTTAAAGAATTTTAAAAATGAATCTAAGTCGGCAGCTAGTATATCACATCCGAATATAGTTAATATATATGATGTAGGTGAGGAAGATAACATACATTTTATTGTTATGGAATATGTTGAGGGTGTAACATTAAAAGAATATATAAAAAAAGAAGGAAAGATAGAGTTAGAAAAGGCTTTAGATATAATAAAACAAATCGCTTTAGCTTTGGATAAAGCTCATAAAAGTTCAATAATACATAGAGATATAAAGCCTGAAAATATATTAATATCTAATGAAAATTTAGTAAAGATATTGGATTTTGGGATTGCTAAAGCTATCACAAAATCAACTGTTATAAATAAGAAAGAGATAATAGGTTCTATATATTATTTATCGCCAGAACAGGTAAAAGGTCAAATTGTTGATGAAGGTGCAGATATATATGCCCTTGGAATAATTCTTTATGAAATGTTAACTGGTATATTACCTTTTTCTGGAGATACTCCGGTGGATATAGCATTGAAACATGTTAATGAAGAACTTGATTTAGATAAATTGGGTAATTATTCTTTTGAGATTAAGGAGTTTGTTGCAAAAATGACTAATAAAAATAGGATGAAAAGATATAATAAGGCAAAAGATGTTGTTAATGATTTAGAAAGTATTAAAAAGGGAGGAAGAATTTCAAATAAAAAACCTTCTGATTTTAATACAAAAAAAATAGATGATATAGATTTTAAAAAAATATTAGACAAAGAAGATAGTAAAAAAAATAATAGTGGAGAAATTGATTTGAAATCTGTGCTTACAAAAGATAATAGAGGAAAGAAAATTAAAAATAAAAAAAATAAGAAACAAGCAATATTAGGTGGTGTTTTAGCGTTTTTTGTTTCAATATTATTTGCTTTTGGTTTTATATTTATAAAAAATATGGTTACGAAAAAAGAATATAAAACACCAGATATGACCAATTTAAGTTTTGTGGAAGCTAAAGATATATTAACTCAAAAGAATATATTCTTAGTAAAGAGAAGAGAAGAATACAATAAGGATGTAATAAAGAATAATATAATAAGCCAAGTACCTAGTCCTGGTACTATCATAAAAGAGGGAGATGAGATAGCTGTTGTTACAAGTTTAGGAATGCCTCTTACTAAAGTTCCCTCATTTAAAGGTAAAAAATTAGTTGACGCTCCGAATATACTAAAAGAAAGTAATTTAGAAGAGGGTTTAGTTGATTATGAATATAGTAATATTGTTTCTGAAGGTGTTATAATATCTCAAAATCCACAAGCATTTACTAAAGTACAAGAGGGTTCTAGTGTTAATTTTATTGTAAGTCAAGGTAGAGAAATAAAAATAATTACTGTACCAAATTTAATTGGAAAAACAATAGATGAAGCTAAAATGGAATTAAAAGGTATATACTTAGGTAAGATAGAATATAAGGAAGATAGAGAAAAAGAAGAAGGAAAGATATTACAACAATCATTACCTTCGAATAGTAGTGCTGAAGAAGGTAGTAAAATAAACATAATTGTAAATAAGTATGAAGAATTACAAGAAGAAGACTCTTTGTTAACATCTGATGATGAAAATGATTTAACTGATTTAGTTAAAAAGAGTTTTACAATACCTCTTTCAACAGATAAAGAAGAAATACATGTGTTTATAAAAGAAATAAAAAATAACAAAGAAAAAATTATTTATAATAAAAAAGTAAATCCAAAACAGGTTGAAAATATATTATATATAAATGTAAAAGGAAAACCTGGAGAAACTAAAAAATATGAGATATATTTAGATGAGAGTTTATATTTTGATCCGGTGATAACTTTTTAAAGGGAGTGATAAAGATTAAAGGTAAAATAATAAAAGGTATTGGTGGATTTTATTATGTGGATACAGATTATGGAATTTACGAATGCAAAGCTAGAGGAATTTTTAGAAAGAAGAAAACAACTCCTTTAGTAGGGGATAAGGTTGAAATTCAAATTGTGGATAAGGATGAATATAAAGCTGTAATAGAAAAAATTGAAAAAAGAGAAACAGAGCTTTTTAGACCATCAATTGCAAATATAAATAAAGCTATAATTGTTTTTGCAATAAAAAATCCAAATCCAAACTATTCGCTATTAGACCGTTTTATAGTATTAGCAGAAGAATCTAATTTAGATATAGTTATATGTATAAATAAGATAGAATTAGATGAAGAAGAAACATATAAAAAAATAGTAGAGGAATACAGTTTGGCAGGTTATAAGGTAATACCAACAAGTGTTAAAAAAAATATAAATATAGATGAGATAAAAAAAGAATTAAAAGGAAATATAAATGTTTTTGCAGGGCCTTCAGGTGTTGGAAAATCAAGTTTATTGAATATAATTGATGATAGACTTGATTTAAAAACAGGTATTGTAAGCGAAAAAATAGGGAGAGGAAAGCATACAACTAGACATGCAGAGCTTATAAAGATAGATGAAGAAACTTTTGTAGCAGATACACCAGGTTTTAGTTCATTGGCTATTGATTTTATAGAAGAAAGTGAATTAAAATACTATTTTTTAGAGTTCGATAAATACGAATGTAAATTTAAAAATAGTTGTATTCATGAAAATGAACCAGGATGTGGAGTTAAAGATGCTTTATCTACAGGTGATATATCAAATAGAAGATATGAAAGTTACCTATATTTACTAAATGAAATAAGAAATAGCAAAAATAGGAGGTATTAAAATGAAATTAGCACCATCGATATTATCAGCAGATTTTGCTAGATTATTAGAGGATGTAAAGAAAGTGGAGAATGCAGGTTGTGAATATCTGCATATAGATGTGATGGATGGACATTTTGTTCCTAATATTACAATAGGACCTTTGGTTGTTAATGCATTAAAAAAAGAAAATATAAATATGGTTTTTGATGTACATTTAATGATTGAAAATCCAGATAATTATATAGATGAATTTGTAAAAAGTGGAGCAGATTTAATAACTGTGCATGAAGAAGCTTGTACACATCTTCATAGAACTTTACAAAATATAAAATCAAAAGGAATAAAGGCTGGAGTATCTTTAAATCCAGCAACACCTATTGAAAATATTTATTATGTTTTAGAAGAATTGGATATGGTTCTTATAATGAGTGTTAATCCTGGATTTGGAGGGCAATCTTTTATAGAGCCAATGCTAGAAAAAATAAAAAAATTAAAGCAAATTATAGATGAAAAAGGTTTAGATATAGATATACAGGTT
The DNA here is from genome assembly GCA_045345765.1 of Peptostreptococcaceae bacterium AGR-M142. Taxonomy (GTDB): domain Bacteria; phylum Bacillota; class Clostridia; order Peptostreptococcales; family Peptostreptococcaceae; genus JAOARY01. The sequence continues at coordinate 44,711 of CP148265.1, read as the reverse complement.
GATGGTGGAATAAAACCTAATAATATAAAAAAGGTAAAGGAAGCTGGAGCGAATATTTTTGTAGCAGGTTCAGCTATATTTAATGGTGATATAGATGAGTCTGTAAAAAAATTAAGAGATGAATTAAAATAATGAAAAAAATTGCTTTGATTGCAAGTGGAAATTTTAATGATTTAAAAAAATTTAAAATTATTTTATCTACTATGGATTATATAATATGTGCAGATGGTGGAGCAAATAATTTGAAAAAAATAAATTTAAATCCCAATTTGATAGTAGGGGATTTAGATTCTATTGATGAAAATACTTTAAAATTTTTTAAGGAAAATAATATAGAGTTTTTAAAATTTCCAAAAGCCAAAAATAGTACAGATAGTGAATTATGTGTTGATATAGCAATAGATAAAAAACCAAAAGAAATTTATATGTTTGGTTTTACAGGAACAAGATTAGATCACACTTTAGCTAATATTAATTTACTAAAAAAAATAAATGACAATAATATAAAAGCTTATATTATTGATGATAATAATAAAATAAGTATTACTAATAAAGATATAGAAATTGAATATGAGGATGATTATAAATATATATCATTTATATCATTGAATGAAAGCTCAAAGATAACTCTAAAAGGATTAAAATATCCATTAAAAGATTATATTCTAAAACAAGATAGTACTATTTGTATATCAAATGAATTTGATGATATAAAAGCGCAAATAGAGATAGAAGAAGGTTTAGTACTTATAATTAAGTCTAGAGATTAAAAAAAGGATAAGCTAAAATGTTTAAAACATTTTAGCTTATCCTTTTATATTACTTTTTTATCACTATTGCAAATAACATTGTGTTTTTCAAATACTGATTTAACTTTAGTTAAAAGCTTTTGTGATGGGGACGGAGTACTTTTTAATTTGTATTCATAACCAAGTTCTTCCCATTTAAATTCACCCATTTTATGAAAAGGAAGTATTTCAAATTTTTCTACATTAGATAAAGATGATACAAATGATGCTAAATTATTTATATCTTCTAAATTATCACTAAGACCAGGAACTAAAACATATCTAATCCAAACTGGTTTATTAATATCACTTAAATATTTAGCTAATTTTAAAGTATTATCATTATAAACACCAGTTATTTCTTTAAAAATATCTCTATCAAAAGCTTTGATATCTAAAAGCACTAAATCGGTATAATCAATAATTTCTTTAATTTTATCTAAAGGAGCATGTCCAGATGTATCAATTGCAGTATGAATATTTTCGTTTTTGCATTTTTTTAATATATCTTTTACAAAATCGATTTGTAAAAGAGGGTCTCCACCACTTATAGTAACTCCACCATTTGAAAATTTCATATATGATTTATATTTTCTTATCTCATTAAAAACTTCATCAGAAGTAACTTCTTTTCCAGAATTTAAATTCCATGTATCTGGATTATGACAATATTGACATCTAAGTGGACAACCTTGTGTAAAAACTAAAAAACGAATACCGGGGCCATCTACAGTACCACAAGATTCATATGAATGTATTTTTCCTTTTATGCTCATTTTAATCTTCCTTTCAATAGTTTAATACAAATAAGATAGTAAAAGCGTAAAGCATTGCTTTACACTTTTACTTGATATATTTATTAGTTCTTTGTATGGAAAGTTCTATTTATAACATCTAATTGTTGTTCTCTTGTAAGTTTTATAAAGTTAACAGCATAACCAGAAACTCTAACTGTTAATTGTGGATATTTTTCTGGATGATCCATAGCATCTAATAGAGTTTCTCTATCAAATACATTAACATTTATATGATGTCCCTTATCGAAGAAATATCCATCTAATAAAGCTGTTAAATTGTTTACTCTTTCATCTATATTTTTACCTAGAGCTTTAGGTATTATAGAGAATGTGTAAGATATACCATCAGCTGAATGTTCATATGGTAATTTTGCAACAGATGCCATAGAAGCGATAGCTCCAGATGTATCTCTTTGATGCATTGGATTTGCGCCTGGAGCAAATGGTTCACCAGCTTTTCTACCATCTGGAGTAGAACCAGTCTTTTTACCATAAACAACATTTGAAGTTATTGTTAATATAGACATTGTTGGTAATGAATTTCTATAAGTCTTAATTTTTCTTAATTTATTCATAAATATTTCAACGATTTCGTTTGCAATATCATCAACTAAATCATCATTGTTACCAAATTTAGGATAATCTCCTTCGATTTCAAAATCCGTAGCTAAATTATCTTCATTTCTAATTACTTTAACCTTTGCATGCTTTATAGCAGAAAGTGAATCTGCAACTACTGATAAACCAGCAATTCCAGCAGCGCAAGTTCTTAAAATATCTCTATCGTGTAAAGCCATTTCGATTCTTTCATAAGAATATTTATCATGCATAAAGTGAATTATATTAAGAGCATTAACATATGTTTTGCATAACCAATCCATCATTTGATCGAATTTAGCCATAACTTCATCATAATCTAAGTATTCACTTTTTATAGATTCAAACATTGGAGCTATTTGCTTACCGCTTTTTTCATCTCTACCACCATTAATAGCATATAATAAAGTCTTAGCTAAATTGGCTCTAGCACCAAAGAATTGCATTTGCTTACCTATTCTCATTGCAGATACACAACAAGCAATACCATAATCATCTCCATAGTCAATTCTCATTAAATCATCATTTTCATATTGAATTGATGATGTATCAATAGAAACTTTAGAACAATAATTTTTAAAGTTTTTAGGTAAATTATTTGACCATAAAACTGTTAGATTTGGTTCTGGAGCAGGTCCTAATGTATATAATGTATTTAAGAAACGGTAACTTGTTTTAGTAACTAAATGTCTACCATCTAATCCTATACCACCGATAACTTCTGTTATCCAAGTTGGATCTCCTGAGAATAAAGCATCGTATTCAGGTGTTCTTAAGAATCTAACCATTCTTAATTTCATAACAAAATGATCCATTAATTCTTGAGCTTCTTCTTCTGTTAATAAATTATTTTTGATATCTCTTTCAATGTATATATCTAAGAATGTAGAAACTCTACCTAAAGACATTGCAGCTCCATTTTGTTCTTTTACTGCTGCTAAATATCCTAAATAAGTCCATTGGATAGCTTCTTTTGCATTTTTAGCTGGTTTAGAAATATCAAAACCATATTCTAAAGCCATTTGTTTTATTTCTTTTAATGCTTTTATTTGTTCTGAAAGTTCTTCTCTAAGTCTTATATTGTCATTTATCATCAAATCTGTTTCAGTAAGATCTTTTTCATATGTTTTAAAATCAATTAATTTATCAATTCCGTAAAGTGCGATTCTTCTATAATCACCAATAATTCTACCTCTACCATAAGCATCAGGTAAACCAGTTATTATACCAGCAGATCTAGCACTTCTTATATCTTTTGTATAAGCGTCAAAAACCCCTTCATTATGAGTTTTTCTTATATTATTGTCAAATATCATTGATATTTCTGGTGCTAATTTTCTTCCGTAAGCTTCTAAAGAAGTTTTAACCATTCTAATACCACCAAATGGCATGATAGCTCTTTTTAAAGGTGAATCAGTTTGAAGTCCTACTATTTTTTCTAAATCTTTATTTATATAACCAGCTTTATGAGAAGTTATAGTAGATATAACATCTGTATCAGAATCTAATATACCCTTTTCTCTTTCTTCTTTCATTAGTTCTAAAACATCATTCCATAAAGTATTAGTAGAATCAGTTTTATCTGCTAAAAATGAAGAATCTCCATCATAAGGAATATAATTTTTTTGTATGAAGTCTCTAACATCAACTTCCTTAGCCCAATTTCCATTTTCAAAGCCATTCCACTCTTGAGCGTATTCAAATCTAGGTTTTTTTATCATGACATACCTCCAAAAAATAAAATCTTATTTATAAAATATACAATAAAAACGAACTTTTTTAAAGTTTTTTTTGAAAAAGTTCTATAAAAAGTTTCAAAAGCCCATAATTCTTTAAAACGTTAATTAATTAAAATTCACAATTGATAATTAATTGTGAAATTATTATTATATCTTTTGTATACATTATCTAAGAATATTGTATACAAGTCAATAGTTTTTTTGAAAAAAATATTTTTTATTTTAACATAAAATCAAGCAATAGTTATATTTTGGACAATATATCGTTTTCATATTTTCATCATTTAATTTTTTGTGTTTTTGAAATTATCAAAAAATTTTAAGGCTGAAAATTAGATATAAACAGAAAAAAGAGGTGATTATTTGTTAAAAAAATATTTTTTTCATATGTTATAATAATTTGTACTTAATTTTAATAAATGGAGATGATTTTATGGATATGATTAAAATAAAGAGTAGAAATTATTATATAAAGGGAGGAACTAATACAGGTCTTTATATATTCAAAGATAAGTATTGTGTTTTAATTGATCCAGGAATATCAAATGCAAGAGGAAACAGAATTATTAAATTTTTAAAAGATAATAACATAAGACCAAAGGGTATAATAATAACACATGAGCATTCAGACCATTATGGAGCGACAAAGAGAATTACTGAGGAATTTAGTGGATGCAAAGTTTACTCATCTATAGAATGTAAAAAAATAATAAAAGATCCGAATATATATATGCATTATACATGTGGTGGAGAGAGTAATAAGATATTTGAAAAATTTTTTTCAAATAGAAATTTTATAATAGAAGATATAGAGGAATTAGGGCAAAATATAAAATTAAATGATCATAAATTTGAAATAGTGAGTTTAAAGGGACATTCAAATGGACAAATAGGAATTTTAACTGAGGAAAAGGTGTTTTTTATTGGAGATGCATTATTTGATGAAGATATATTAAAAAAATATAATTTACCATATTTATTTTCAGTAAAGGAACAATTAAATACTTTAGATATAATAAAAAATATAGATTTTGAATACTTAGTTTTAGGACATTCAAAATTTATATTAAATAAAGAAGATGCATTAGATTTAATTGAATTAAATAAAAAAAATATATATAAATACATAGATTTAGCCAAAGAATTATTAGAAGAACCACTTACTAAAGAAGATTTATTAAGTCAAATAATAATTCTTAATGAACTTAAATTAAATTATAAGGAATATTATTTTTCAGCAACAACTGTAAATAGTTTAATTTCATATTTAATTGATATAGATTATTTAGACTATTCATTAGAAAATGGAAAAATATATTATTATAAAAAGTATTAAAAAAAATCAAAATAGATGATAAAATATATAAGGTGAAACTTTAAAAAAGTTTAATATGTTTTAAAAGGGTGATTAATATGCAATTACAAGAATGGAAAACAATACTAACTCCTTATGAATATGCAGTAGAAGAATTAAAAGTCAAGTTTAAAAATGTAAGGAAAGAACTTAGAAGAAATGGAGATTATTCACCAATAGAATTTGTTACTGGAAGGGTAAAGAAAGTTTCTTCAATATTATCAAAAGCAAAGAGACTTAATGTATCTTTAGATAATATTGAAAATGGAATAGAAGATATTGCAGGAATAAGAATTATGTGTCAATTTGTAGAAGACATATATACAGTTGTAAATATGATAAAAAATAGAGAAGATATGACTGTTATGTATGAAAAAGATTATATTAAGAATTATAAAGATAGTGGCTATAGAAGTTATCACATAATAGTAAAATATCCATTTCAAAGCACAAAGGGTAAAAAAGAAATATTAGCAGAAATACAAATAAGAACATTAGCAATGAATTTTTGGGCAACAATAGAGCATTCTTTGAAATATAAATTTGACCATGATGTTCCAAAAGAAATTTCAACTAGATTAAGAAGTGCAGCCGATGCGGCTTTTAAATTAGACGAAGAAATGAGTGAAATTAGAGAAACTATTGTGACTGCTCAGGTTATGTTTGAAATAAAATCACTAGCAATAAGAGAAATTTTAGATAATATTCAAAAACTAAATGAACTTGGTTATATAAAAGAATCAATAGAATTTCAAGAAAAATTTAACAAAATTAGTAATGTAGAAAGATCAGAAGAACTTTACGAATTCAAAGAAGAAATTGAAAATATAATTAATAATTATAAAAGAGGAAATTAAAAAGACTTTAATAGTCTTTTTTAATTTGAGGTGAAATATGAAAAAATATTTAAAAAATTTAATTATAAAAGATATCTTAAAGGCCATAGATGATTTTAATATGATTAAAGAAAATGATTATATAGCTGTTGGTATTTCTGGTGGAAAAGATTCAATGGTTTTATTATATGCATTAAATTTGATTAGAAAGTATTCAAAATATAGATTTAATCTTATTGGTATTAATATAGATTATGGAAATCGAATGGATTTTTCTGAAATTGATAAATTTTGCAAGGAAAATGAAATTGATTTTTATATAGAAAAAACAAATATAATAGAAGAATTAAATTTTGAGGAAAAAAGTACATGTTATAAATGTGCGAAAATGAGAAAAGGTGCTATAAAGAGAGTGTGCAAATTAAAAAATATAAATAAAATAGCATTTGGACATCATAAAGATGATGTAGCACAGACATTTTTTTTAAATTTATTACAAGTTGGAAAATTAGGAGCATTTTCCCCAAATTTAAAAGATAAAAAAGATAATATATCTATAATAAGACCGCTTATATATGTTGATGAACAAAGCATAATAAAGGTAAAAGAAATAGAAAAAATACCTATAGTAGAATCTAAATGCCCTTTGAATAAGAAGACTAAAAGAGAGGATATGAAAGAATTAATAAAAGAAATAGAAATAAAAAACAAAGATGTAAAGAATAAAATAATATCATCTTTAAAAAATATATATGAAGATGGAATATGGAAGGTGTAGAAATGTCATTATTTGCAATTGGTGATTTGCATATGTCAAATAAAAGTAACAAGCCTATGGATGTGTTTGGTGAAAATTGGATGAATCATAAAGAAAAAATTTTTGAAGACTGGAAAAGAAAAGTTTGTATAAGCGATACTGTATTAATTGCAGGTGATACTTCTTGGGCAATGAATATGGAAGAAGCAAGATATGATTTAGATGAGATTAATAATCTTCCAGGAAAAAAAATAATAATAAAAGGAAATCATGATTATTGGTGGGCTTCGATTAAAAAATTAAATAATATGTATGAAAATATGTATTTTATACAAAATAATTATTTTTCGTATGAGGATTACGCTATTTGTGGAAGTAGAGGTTGGATTTGTCCAAATAATAATAAATTTGATGATAAAGATGAAAAAATTTATTTAAGAGAGATAATAAGAATAGAAAACTCAATCAAAGAGGCAAAAAAAGAAGGTTTTGAAAAGTTTATAATAATGACACATTATCCACCGACTAATGATAATTTTGATGAGTCAAAATTTATAAAATTATATAAGGATTATAATGTGAAAAAAGTTGTATATGGACATTTGCATGGCAAAGAATCTTTTTCATGTGGTATCAATGGAAATATTGATGGAATAGAGTATCATTTAGTATCATGTGATTATTTAGATTTTAAATTAAAAAAAATTCTTTAAAAAACATCAAATAAAATTTTTGAAAAAATTTTATTTGATGTTTTTTTTGATTTTTAGCAATTTAATGGGATATAAATAAAATAGATGAATTTATTCGCTTAAATTTGATTAATCTAAAAAGGAGGGGTTTTCTTGAATAAAAGTATAAAAAATAGATTAATTATTTATTTTTCAATAATCGTAGTAGGTACGATTTTGCTGTTGGGGACAGTATCTATACGAAGAGCATCAAATTCTTTAGAAGATTCGATTAATAATGATATAGCACTTTTGGCAAGTCAAACAGCTGGAATTGTTAGACAAGCTGCTGATGTACAAATAAAAGGGTTAGAAACTTTAGGAAGAAGTCCTATTATTGCAGAGGATAAATATTCTTTGGAAGAAAAATTAGAATATCTTAAAAATGAAGCTGTTGCAAATGGTCATTTAAGGATGAATTATATAGATAAGGATGGAAATGGATATGTAACAACAGGATCTACTTTTGATGGATCTTCTCGTGATTATTTTAAGCTAGCAATGCAAGGAAAATCTTATATATCAGAACCTATTGTAAGTAAGGTTGATGGTTCTATTGTTATGGTAGTTGCAGCACCTATAATTAATTCAAATAATCAAATAATAGGTGCAGTTACAGCAACTAGAGATGGGAATAATTTAGGTAATATAATAAAAGATTTAAGATATGGTGAAACTGGTTATGCTTATTTAATAGATGAAGAAGGTGTTATAATTGGTCATAAAGATCCATCTTTAGTTAAAGATCAGTATAATTTACTTGAAAAAGCTAAGAGTGAAGATTTTTTATCTGATTTGGCAGAACTTACAAAAAAAATGATTAATAAAGAAAGTGGTTATGGGGATTATATGTGGACTGATGGTGCTAAAAAAATGGGTTATGCTCCAATTGAGGGTACTTCTTGGTCTATAGCGATAACTTCGTATAGGGAAGAAAATGAAGCTCCAATAAAAAGACTTATGTATTTCCTTATAACATATGCAATAATAATACTTGTGGTTTCTATAATAGCGATTTATTTTATCGGAAAATCAATTGCAAAACCAATATTAAAAATAGCAGAATATACAAGAATTTTAGCTGATGGAAATTTAAATGTTTTTATAGATCAAAAACTACTTGATAGGGAAGATGAACTGGGTTCTCTTGCTAAGGATTTTAAAACATTAAGAAGTAATTTTAGAGAATTAATAGAAAATATAATAAACTCTTCTGGTATTATGTTAGAATCAGCTATGGAATTTTCAAAATCATCAAAACGAGCACTTGAGTCATTTGAAGAAATTTCAGATTCTGTAGATGATATAGCTAAAAATGCTACAGATCAAGCTGCTTCAACTCAGGAAGGTCTTAGTAGGTCAAATGAACTGGGGCATGTTATAGATAGTGAAAAAGAAATGATGAATGAACTTTCAGATTCATTTTCTATGGTTGCTAATTCAGTTGAAGAAGGTATGACTATAGTGAATGATTTGGCAGAAAAAACAAAAGAAGGAAATGTGGCTATAAAAGAAGTTTATGATGGTATAATAAGAACTAATGAAAGTTCAAAAGAGATTGGTAGTGCTAGTGAAACAATAGCATCAATAGCAGAACAAACTAATTTACTTGCTTTAAATGCAGCTATAGAGGCAGCTAGAGCTGGAGAAATGGGTAAAGGTTTTGCAGTTGTTGCTGAAGAAGTTAGAAAGTTAGCAGAACAATCAACTCAATTTACAAATGTTATTGATGAAACGGTTAAAGAACTTTTACAAAATTCAACGTCATCTGTTCAAAATATAGAAAAAGTTTATGAAATTATAGCACAGCAGGCAACTAAAGTTGATGAAACAAAAGAAAAATATGAAAATATAATGTCTGCAATGAATGAATCAGAAAGTGCATCTCAGGATTTAGAGAGACTAAGTGAAGATATGAAGATGGGTAAAGATACTATATTAGAAGTTTTACAAAATCTTTCAGATATAGCTCAACAAAATGCTGCTAGTACAGAAGAAGCTTCAGCTTCATCACAATCGCAAATATCATTTATGGAAGGAATAGCAAAATCATCACAAGAACTTGAAGATATAGCTAAGAATCTAAAAGAATTATCATCAAGGTTTATTATAAAATAGATTCTTAAAATTTTTATAAAAATTTAAATTTGATTATTAAAAAATGCTAAATAAAATTTAATAAATTTTATTTAGCATTTTTTTTATTATATATTATAATCTAGCTTTTTTTATTTTTTCTTTTAAGATATCCCTATCCCATAGTTCGACATTATTAGATTTGGCTAATTCTATTGCAGACCTTGTAAAATAATTATTTGTTATAACTAATGTCTTATTACAATTATAATGTCTTTTACCAGCAACAACCTGTTGAACAGCGCTGTTACCGACTTTATTTTTATATCGTTTTGTTTGAATCGCAATTTTTTTAAGACCCTTTTTAGCAACAATATCAATACCTTGATCATTGGAGGCCTTAGTAGTCTCTGCTTTGTACCCAAGTTTTCTTAGTAAATAAGCATTAAATTCCTCAAAGGCAATACCATCCATACTGTCTATTTTTCTCATCGAGAATCTCTTTTTAGGAGAATTTTTATAACCTGCCCATATTATGAAAAATACAAGAGTTATTACGCAAATACCTGTTATAAAGTATTTTTCCTGAAGTAAATTTTTAAGAAATTCCATTTTAAATCCTTTCTATTAAAATTAAATTATACAATAATATTATAATGCTTTTTTTTAAAAATAACAAATATGATAATTAAAAAAAGTATTACAATTATCATAAAAACATTATAGGCGTAAACTGATATTATTATTTACATTATTATTAATCTTTTGTTATGATATACTAAGATGATATATGTAGATTAAAATTGAAAATTACTATAAGATTTAGATAGGAAAGGTGTAATAAATAATATGAAAAAACAAAATGTAGAGAAATTAAATTTATTTCTTAGTGGTCTTGAGAATAGAGTTAGAGAAAATGAAAAATTTTTTAAGTTAATAAATTTATACTTTAAATCTGGAAGAAAAACTTTTAAATCTGTAATAAATTTAAAGAATAATTTATTTGAATTTAAATTAGATGGGAAGGTAGAGCAATTTAGTTTCTCAGATTTGATAATAGCTATTAAAAGGGAATGTTTGAAATATGATTCTATAAAAATAGAGTATATAGAAAGAGGCACTACTATTTTAATAGAAGGTGACGATAAAAATGTTAATATAAAATATGTAGACAACAATGATATAGTATCTACAATGGATGAAAATAGTATTGTAGAAAATGATAGAAAATATTATGTAAAAGTAGGACAAGCAAATGAATTATTAAAAGAAATTGGAATTCTTACAAAAGAAGGAAAATTAAAAAATGATATGATAAGAAAATATAATCAAATAGATCATTTTGTAGAGTTATTAGATAAAGTTTTAAATGATATAAAAAATATAAATAAAAATGAAATAACTATTGTCGATTGTGCTTGCGGAAAGTCTTATTTGAGTTTTGTACTAAATTACTATATAAAAGAAATATTAAAGAAAAATTGTCATTTCATATGTATAGATAATTCAAAAACCGTAATAGAAAAATCAAAACAAATGGCTAAAAATTTATCTTATAATAATATGGATTTTATAAATGAAGATATAGTGACATACAATATGGATGAAGAAATTGATATATTAATGAGTTTACATGCGTGTGATACAGCTACTGATATGGCAATAGCTCTTGGTATACGAAACAATGCAAAAGCTATAATTTCAGTTCCTTGTTGCCATAAAGAGTTTTTAAGCCAATATAAATATGATAATCTAAAGTCAATATTTAAACATAATATATTCAAAAAAAGATTTGCAGATTTAATGACTGATGGTTTAAGAACATTATTTTTAGAAGGCTATGGATATGATGTATCTGCACTTGAATATATATCTCCTTTAGATACGCCAAAAAATTTAATGATAAGAGCTATAAAGACAAAAGAAAAGAATAAAGATATATTAAATGAGTATAAAAGGTTACAAAATGAATTTCAGACCAGTTTAACGCTTGATAAACTAGTTTATTAATTTATAATTCTTAGAAAGGAGATAGCTTTTAAGCTTATAAAAAATGAGAGAAATTATTATTGAGGGTAAAAAAAATATTATAAAGAGTAGTTTTATAAAAGAGAAGATAAATTTGATATCAGAAGTTGAAATTGTAAATGATATTTCAAGCAAGAATAAAGATGGCCTAATGTTTTTTGATTGTAAAGTAAAAGATATATTAAGTATAAAAGATAATTTAGATGAAGAAGATATAGAGCAAATGGAAGAAGAGGAAGAATTAGAAATAGTGTCAATTGATAATTTTAATTTAGATCAAATTTCTGTATATTTAAAGCATTTGATGGAACTAACATTGATGGATATGCTAGAAGATTTTTTGGAATTAAATATAAAAACATATTTGGAAATATATGATTTTAATTATGATTTTAGTAAAATGAAATTTGTAATAGGAATAGCATTTAGTGATATACCAATACTTAAATTAAGAAGTTATATAAATGATTATACAAAAATTTTATCAGCAGTATAAAAAGCAAATAAAAAAAGTTTCAAAATCATTAGATTTTGAAACTTTTTTTATTTATAAAAAGACTATATAGCTCTTTCTACTTTACCTGAACGTAAACATCTTGTACAAACATTAATTCTTTGAACAGAACCATTTATAACAGCCTTAACTCTTCTTAAGTTAGGAGCCCATGTTCTTTTATTATGACGGTTTGAGTGAGTGACATTATGTCCTGAAACCATCCCTTTATTACAAACTGAACAAACTCTTGCCATTTTGCTTACACCTCCTTTTATTACAAAATAGCCATTGAAAACATATTTATATTATCACAAATAAGACATCTTGGCAAGTGAATTTAATAATAATAATAATAAAACAAGCTTGAAACTTTGTAATATCAATATATTGTTTTTTATTAATATATTGGTGCCTTGTCTATGGTATAATACTATTAAGAAACTATAAATTTATTAAATTTTGTAGTTTTTATTTATTTTGATATAAAGAATCTAATTTAATATAAAAAATAAATAGGAGGATTATTTATGACTGGAAGAATAAATAATGAATATGGAAATATTGTTATAGAAAATGATGTAGTAGCAAAAGTAGCCAGTCAAGCGGCTACTGAATGTTATGGAGTTGTTGGCATGGCATCAAAATCAAAAACAACAGGTATTGTCGAACTTTTAATGAATGAACATAAAAGTAAAGGTGTAAAAGTTATAGTAGAAGAGGAAAATGTATATATAACTATATATGTTGTAGTACAATATGGGACTAAAATTTCAGAAGTTGCAAATTCTATGATAGATAGAGTAAAATATATGGTTGAAAAGTTTACAGGACTTAAAGTAAAGAAAATAGATATAAATATACAAGGTGTAAGGGTAAGTAAATAAGGAGGATATTGTTTTGAATATTATAAATGCTAAATTGTTTAAAGATATGATTGTTTCAGGAGGTAACAATTTAACAAATCATAGAGATTTGGTAGATAGATTAAATGTATTTCCTGTTCCAGATGGAGATACTGGTACAAATATGTCTTTGACAATTAATTATGCTTTAAAAGAATTAGATAAAGTGACAGATTTGACAGTTGCAAATCTGTCGAAGGCTGTTTCAAAAGGTTCTTTAATGGGTGCAAGAGGAAATTCAGGTGTTATATTATCTCAGATATTAAGAGGTCTAGCAAAGGGGCTAGAAGGTAAAGATGATATAAATATAGAGGATTTAGCAATTGTATTTAAAGAGTCTTCAGATACAGCATATAAAGCGGTAATTAAGCCTATAGAAGGTACTATTCTGACTGTTGTAAGAGAAAGTGGAGAATATGCAATAGAAAATTATAAAGATGAAAAAGATATAAGAGTATTTTTTGAAAAAATATTAAACAAATCATTAGAGTCATTAAATAATACTCCAAATTTATTAAAAGTTTTAAAGGAAGCAAATGTTGTTGATTCTGGAGGTAAAGGACTATTTCTTTTTTATGAAGGAATGTATAAAGCTTTAATAGGAGAAAAAATAGAATTAAAAGATAAAGATGAAAATAAAGAAAATCAAAATGAATTAAAAACTATGAATATAGATCTAAAAGATATTAAGTTTTTATACTGTACAGAATTTATACTTCAAACAACTAAAATAACATATAATGAAATTAAAGAGAAGATAGAAGACATGGGAGATAGCTTAGTTGTAGTTGGGGATGAAGATATTATAAAGGTTCATATTCATACAAATAATCCAGGTAAAGCTTTAGAAATTGCAACAACTTATGGAGAGTTAAAGACCATAAAAATAGAGAATATGAAAGACCAACATGAAAATACCTTATTAGAGATAGATGAGGAAGAAGAAAAAGAAGTAGAAATAACTAAGAAGTATGGAATAATATCAGTTTCTATGGGTGAAGGAATCAATAAAATACTAAAAGATTTTAATGTTGATCATATAATATCTGGTGGACAAACGATGAACCCATCAACAAATGATTTTATGGATGCTATAAATAAAATTCCAGCACAAAATATAATAATTTATCCTAATAACAGTAATATAATAATGGCTGCAAATCAAACTAAAGATTTAACAGATAAAAATATAATAGTTATACCTACTAAAAATGTGTTTCAAAATTTTGTGTCTCTTATGAATTTTAATGAAGAACTAGAAATACTAGAGATTGAGGATGTATTAAATGAAGATTTAGATAGTCCAAAGGTTGGTCAAGTAACATATGCTGTTAGAAAAACTAGTATAAATGGTTTAGATATAAATATAGATGATATAATAGGAATTGGACAAAAAGAAATTAAAGTTTGTGGAAATGATATAAATCAAGTTTCGATAAATCTTGTAAAATCTCTTATAGATGAAGATAGCGAAATGATAACTTTATTATATGGTGAAGATGTAAATGAACAAGATGCTAACAAAATGGTAGATGAATTAGAAGAACTATATCCAGATTTAGATATAGAACTTTATTATGGTGGACAACCAGTTTATTATTATATGTTTTCAATTGAGTAAAAGACACTTTTAAAGTGTCTTTTTATTTTAAAAGGAGATTAAAATGAGTCTTTTAAAGCATTTGATTAATAATTTGGGATATTTAATAGTAATATCTTTTTTGATTTCAAGATTAAAGAGTTTTAAAAAAATTATAGGTAGAGATAATTTTGATAAAAAGGATTTTCTTTATCTTGGATTTATTTTTGGTATTATGGGGGTTATAGGAACATATGTTGGTATTGATGTAAAAGGAGCAATTGCAAACACTAGAAATATAGGTGTTATAGTTGGGGGAATTCTTTGTGGTCCTATAGTGGGGATATTATCAGGAATTATAGCTGCAGTTCATAGAATTGCAATTGATGTTAATGGAATAACTTCGATACCATGTTCTATGGCAACTATATTAGGTGGAATTATTTCTGGGTTTATATATAATAAAATGGATACAAAAAATAGAAAAATTTATGGTTTTTTAATGGGAATATTAGTTGAGAATATCAGTATGGGATTTATACTTATTTATTCAAGACCATTTAAATTAGCATTAGAAATTGTAAAAACTATATATATTCCTATGATTTTAGTTAATGCAATTGGGATATTTATGGTTATATTAATAATAGAAAAATTATTTGAAGAAAAAGAAAATATTGCAGGAAAAGAAGCAAAATTAGCATTAGAAATTGCAAACAAAACACTACCTTTATTTCGAGATTTTAATGAATATTCATTTTATAATGTATGTAAAATAATAAGAATGTCAGTAGATGCATATGTAGTTGTTATAACAGATAAGAATAAAATTTTAGCAAGCTCTAATGAAGGTGAGAAAATAAGATTAAAAGGAAATAAAATAAAATCAAAGGAAACAAAATTTGTATTAAAAACAGGAAAACCAAAAACAGTAATAAATGAAAATGGATTTGAATGCGAGAACCTAAAAGGGATTTCAAAATCAGGAATAATTGTACCTTTGACAGATGGGGATGAAATCATAGGTAGTTTGAAAATTTATTTTAAATCATTAGATGGTTTAGGTTATAGAGAAAAGTATTTAGCACTAGGCCTATCAGATTTGATATCAACTCAAATTCAACTTCTAAAAATACAAAACTTAAAGGATTTAGCAAATGAAGCAGAAATCAAAGCGTTACAAAATCAAATAAATCCACATTTTTTATTCAATGCATTAAATACAATAGTTAGTTTTATAAGGATCGAACCAGAAAAGGCAAGAGAACTTATAATAGATTTATCAACTTATTTAAGATATAATATTGAAAATACAAATAATTTAGTTGATATAAAAAAAGAGTTAGAACAAATTAAAGCTTATGTAAATATTGAAAAAGCTAGATTTAGAGACAAGATAAATGTTGAATATAATTATGATTCGAAAATAGATTTAAAAATACCAAGTTTAATAATACAACCACTTGTAGAGAATGCTATTAAACATGGAATACTAAAATCAGATTATAAGGGAAATATAGAAATTAAAATAAAAAAAGTAAATGATAAATTTGAAATAATAGTATTTGATAATGGAGTTGGAATTTCAAAAGAGAGAATAGATCTTATAAAGGCAAATAAATTAGATAAAAAGCATATAGGTCTTTTTAATGTCAGCAAAAGACTTAAATTATTATATGATGAAAACTTAAATATTGAGAGTGTGGACGATGGTATTTTAGGAACTAAAATAAGCTTCTATGTTAGATAAAGGAGGAGTTTTTTTGAATTGTATTGTAGTTGATGATGAATACCCATCAAGAGAAGAACTGAAATATTTTATAAATAATTTTAGTGCAATAAAAATAATTGAGGAATTTGAAAATGCTAAAGATGCATACGAATTTATAAAAGAAAATAAAGTGGATATAATTTTTTTGGATATAAATATGCCAAAGTTAGATGGTATGAGCTTCTCAAAGATAATATCAAATTTGCAAATGGATTATAAAATAGTATTTATAACTGCATATAAAGATTATGCTGTTGAGGCTTTTGAAGTTAAGGCTTTTGATTATATACTAAAACCTTATTCTAAAGAAAGAATAATAAATACATTAAATGAACTTGAAAATGAATTTGAAAAAGAAAATAAAAAATATGATATTGAATTGGATTTATATAAAAATGAAAAAATAACATTGTACAAAGATGATAAAATGATTGTTCTAAATTTTAATGATATATATTATTGTGAATCTTGTGATAGAGGGACTACAGTTTATATAAAAAATGATATTCTAAAGGGAAATTATAAAATTTCTGAATTTGTAAATATATTACCTCAAAATAAATTTATAAGAACGCATAAATCTTATATAGTTAATATTGATAAAATAATAGAAATAATACCCTGGTTTAATAGTACTTATAATTTAAAAATAAAAGACTATGAACAAACGATTCCTGTAAGTAGAAATAATATTAAGAAATTTAAAGAACTTATGAATATAAAATGATGTTTTTTATGTTGATAATTTATTAGATTATGTATTAATTATTGCTTTTTATGCATAAAAAAATGTTTTCCTATAAAAAATATATATAATGAAGTTGTAATAAATTTTTTATTGGAAACGGAGGTCTTTTATGTTTACTTTTTTAATTTCAATTGCAATACTAATTGGAGGTTATTTTATATATGGTTCATTTGTTGAAAAAATATTTAATACAGATGACAATATAAAAACACCAGCACTTACTATGGAAGATGGGGTTGACTACATACCGATGAGTTGGCCAAGAATATTTTTAATACAGTTTTTAAATATTGCAGGATTAGGACCTATTTTTGGTGCTGTTGCAGGTGCTTTATGGGGACCAGTTGCATTTTTATGGATTGTATTTGGTTGTATATTTGCAGGAGCTGTACATGATTTCTTTTCAGGTGCATTATCAATAAGACATAAAGGTAGTAGTGTATCAGAAATTGTAGGAATATATTTAGGTGAAAAAGTTAAAAAATTAATGACAGTATTTACAGTTGTATTACTTATTTTAGTCGGAGTTGTATTTGTAATGGGGCCAGCTGGACTTTTAAACAATATAACAGGACTTAATAAAACTTTACTTATAGGATTAATAATAGCATATTATTTATTAGCTACGGTTTTACCTGTAGATAAACTTATAGGAAAGATATATCCTTTATTTGGAGCATCATTACTTATAATGGCTTTTGGGATAGGTTTTGGGATAATTTTTAAAGGGTATACAATTCCTGAAATTACACTTGCTAATATGCATCCAGGAAAAACACCAATTTTCCCATATTTATTTATAACAATTGCTTGTGGGGCAATATCAGGATTCCATGCTACCCAATCACCTCTAATGGCTAGATGTGTAAGAAAAGAAAGTGAAATGAGAAGAATATTTTATGGATCTATGATTGCTGAAGGAATAATAGCTCTTATATGGGCAGCAGCTGCTATTGCATTCTTTGGTGGAACTGATGGTTTATCATCTGTCCTTGTTAATGGTGGTCCAGGTGTTGTGGTAAATGAAATATCAAATAGTCTTTTAGGTAAAGTTGGTGGAGTATTAGCGTTACTTGGAGTAGTAGCATGTCCAATAACATCTGGAGATACAGCATTTAGAAGTGCTAGACTTGTTATTGCAGATTTTATAAATCTAAAACAAGAAAAAACAAAAAATAGATTTGTAATAGCAATACCATTATTTGCAGTAGGTATTTTATTAACACAAATAAACTTTACTATAATATGGAGATATTTTTCTTGGTCTAATCAAACTTTAGCAACAATAATGCTTTGGGCGGCAGCTTCATATTTAGTTAAAGAAAATAAAAATCATTGGATTTGTACTATACCAGCAACTTTTATGACATCTGTTACAATGTCATATATATTACAGGCTAAAGAAGGTTTTAAAATGGCTGGAGGAATTTCAAATGCTATAGGAATTGCTTTTGCAATAGTACTATTGATATTATTTATAAAGAAAACTATTAATAAAAAAGATAATAAGTCATTAAGTGCATAATGAGGATAAAATAAAAGGTTTTAATAAATAAAAATATAAAAACAAAAGGGTTATAGGTAAATATTTACTTATAACCCTTTTATTGCTTTTATAATTTATATAATTACTTTTGTTTATATTTATTTAAAATCTATATGATCACCTTTATCCATATTTATTTTAAAACCTGAATCTTCAATTCTCTTTTGAATACATTTTCGACAATGAGCGGCTTCATCACCAGTACAGATTTTATTATCATAAAGAGAATAATTTTCTCTAAGAGATGTTGGTGACAAATTTGGCATAACTACATTACAACCTATTTTCAAAGCTTTTTCGCGACCTGTTTTATCTAAAGTTCCAAGCGCTGTTGTAGATGGAAGTAAAACTTTTGGTAAAAATAATCTTGTTAAAGCGAGCATTATAAGTGTTTTATTTAATTCTCCATTTTTACAATCTTTAAGTATTGTATCTTTATGACTTAAATAAGGACCAATTCCAACCATGTGAGGAGAAAGTTCTTTTAAAAATATTAAATCTTTAGAAAGATGTAAGTTTGTTTGTCCTTTTAAACCAACCATAAAACCAGCACCAACTTGATAGCCAATTTTTTTTAGATTAAATAAACATTGCTTTCTATTTTCTAAATCCATTTCTGGATGAAAATAATTATATAAATTAATATCTGCTGTTTCATGTCGAAGTAAAAATCTACTTGCACCAGCGTTAAAATATTTTAAATAAGAATCATATGATTTTTCACCTATAGAAAGTGTTAAAGCGCAGTCTTTAAAATTATTTTTTATATTTTTTATAATATCTACTAATATTTCATCGGTGTAGTGACTATCTTCTCCGCCTTGAAGTACAAAGGTTCTAAATCCAAGAGAGTAACCTTCTTTACAACAGGCTAAAATATCTTCCTTACTAAGTCTATATCTTTTCACATTTTTATTATTTCTTTGTATTCCACAATATAGACAATTTTGTTTGCAGTAATTACTAAATTCTATAAGTCCTCTCATATAGACATCTTTTTGATAGTATTTTTCTTTTGTTTCTAATGAATATTTAAATAACTCATTTCTTAAATCTAAATTATTATCTAAATCATTTAATAATTCTAATGTTTCGTTAAAATCTAAATTATTTTCACTATAAAGTTTATAAAGCAAAGCTTTTGTATTCATTTTACACCACCATCTAATTATTTTGACTTTCCATGAATTAAAAGCTTCTAAAAAATAAGAAAATCTCATTCTTTAGAAAAAAGAATTGTCACTTGAAAAAAGTTATTACTCTTTAAAAATGAAAAGTATTGATAATAGATTATCAATAAAAAAAAATATTGTCAATTGCTATTGAATAAATTAAAAAAAATTGTTAAAATAAAAACTATAGAAACCTAATTATGAAGAGCTATTCTAAATAAAAAGGTCCGATAATTATCTTAAAATATTAGATTTTATCTTTATTTTGAGAACAATGTATAAAGTATTTAATATGATTAAAAATATAAAATTATTAAAAAATGAATACCTAAATATATTAAAAATAGATAAATAATATATCAATTGAAAAAATAAATATAAAAAATTTTTTAATTTTATATATTATTTTGCTTTTATTTTTAATATTAATTGAGTTTCTATAAAAATTTTTATTATTTTTGTTATATTGATTTCTATAATGTTTTTTATAAAATACATTGTTAAAAAAATATTTATTGGAAATTTTAGCTTAGCTTTTAAAAAAGGCTAAGCTATTTTATTATATAAAAATATATTCGGAGGTTTTTATGCAAAATAGAATTGGTGTAATAGGAATTGTTATAGAAAATTTAGATGCAGTTCAGAACGTAAATTATATATTGCATGAGCATAGTGATATTATAGTTGGAAGAATGGGAATTCCTTATAAGGAAAAGAAAGTGTCTGTAATATCTTTAATTGTTGATGGTCAAGTAAATGATATTAACAGTATGACTGGGAAGTTAGGCAAATTAAAAAACGTATCTGTAAAAGCTGCATTAACTAAAAACTAGGAGGATGTTATGAATTTAAAAGCAGAAGAATTTATAAACGATCAAAAGATTTTAGAAGTTATGGAAGAAGCAAAAACTTTAGTAAAAGATAAAGCTGTTATTGAAGATATTTTAAAAAGAGCTTCATCATACAAAGGTTTGACACATAAAGATGTATCAATTTTATTAAATGTTGAAGATGAAGAAATTTTAAATAAAATGTATAAAATAGCAGGTGATATTAAAAATAAAATTTATGGAAATAGAATTGTTTTATTTGCACCTTTATATGTTAGTAATCACTGTGTTAATAATTGTACTTACTGTGGTTATAAATGCACTAATACAAATATAGATAGAAAAAAATTAACACAAGATGAATTAAAAGAAGAAGTTAAAATCTTAGAATCAATGGGTCATAAGAGATTAGCATTAGAAGTTGGAGAACATAATAAACATGCTCCTATTGATTATGTTATAGATTGTTTAAAAACAATATATTCTATAAAATTCGAAAATGGAAGTATTAGAAGAGTTAATGTGAATATTGCAGCTACAACAGTTGATGAGTACAAAAAATTAAGAGATGCAGAAATAGGAACTTATATATTATTCCAAGAAACATATCATAAAAACACATATGAAAATGTTCATAAAAGTGGGCCAAAAAGTGACTATAAATGGCATACACAGGCGATGGATAGAGCTATGGAAGCTGGTATTGATGATGTAGGTATAGGTGTTTTATATGGTCTTTATGATTATAAATATGAAACGATTGCTATGATGATGCATAAGGAACATTTGGAAAATAGATTTAATGTTGGCCCTCATACTATATCTGTTCCTAGATTAAGACCAGCAGAAGGAGTTTCTTATGATGAGTATGATTTAGTTGATGATAAAGATTTTAAAAAGATTGTAGCAATAATAAGAATGGCAGTACCTTATACAGGAATAATACTTTCAACTAGAGAAGAGCCTGATTTTAGAAACGAAGTTATGAAAGTAGGAGTTTCTCAAATAAGTGCAGGATCTTGTACAGGTGTAGGTGGGTATGTAAATGAAGCTAATAATTCTAATGAAAAACCTCAATTTGAAGTAGGAGATCATAGATCACCTCTTGAGATAATAAAGGATTTATGTTCACAAGATTATATACCTAGTTATTGTACAGCTTGTTATAGAGAAGGTAGAACAGGAGAAAGATTTATGGATTTAGCTAAAAATGGACAGATTCATAATGTATGTCTACCAAATGCTATAATGACATTTAAAGAATATTTAATGGATTATTCAGATGAAGAATGTTTAAAATTAGGTGAAGAAAAAATAGAAGAATTCTTAAACGATATACCAAATGAAAAAGCTAAAGAAGTTACTAAATCATATTTAAAAAGAATTGAAAATGGAGAAAGAGATTTAAGGTTCTAAAAAATAGTTCAAAAGAACTAAATGTTCTATAAATGTTTAGTTAAGTGATTTTTAGCTTAAAAAGAATAAAAAAACCTTTATTGAATGACTTGAAAATAATAATTAAAAATGATAAAATCATATTATTATTGAAAATAGTAATCAATTAAGGAGAGTGTGAGTTGAACGAGTTTTTTGAATTAATAGAAGATATTCTTTTTCATGACGAATTTTTAAAACTTAAAGATATGACACATCACAAAGGTAGTAGGTATGATCATTTAGTTTCAGTTTCATACCATTCATATAAGATAGCAAAGAAATATAATTTAGATTATAAAAGTGTTGCAAGAGGTGCTTTGTTGCATGATTTTTTCCTTTATGATTGGAGAGAACATAAAAAAAATAATAGGTTTAGCATAAAAAACAATCATGGTCTTAATCATCCAAAAGTAGCATTAGAAAATGCAATTAAATATTTTGACTTAAATGATAAGGAAAAAGATATAATAGTAAAGCATATGTGGCCAAAATGTATTGGCATCCCAAAATATAAGGAATCATATTTGGTTTCATTTGTAGATAAGCATATAGCGACTATTGAATTTTTAGAAGAGTTTGGTATGAAAAATAAATTTGAACTTGTTTTGGAAGATGTAATTTAATATAAATAAAAAAGAGGCTTAAGCCTCTTTTTTATTTATTCTTTTATCTATTTATTAATAAACTCCAACTGCATCATATGCATTTTTAACTGAGTTATATTCTGCTGAACCATTTCCGTAAATATCTTCTGCAGCTTGCATTAAAGACATTTTAGCATCTTTAAAGTCTGAAGTAGATACTAAATAAGAAGTTAAAGCAGTGTAGTAGATATCTTGAGCTTTTTCATATCCTATTTCTTTTGTTATAAGAGCAGCAGCTTTATTAGGAATTCCTGAGTTCGAGTGAACTCCACCATGATCTACATAAATTGGGTAATAGTTATAATCATCCATGTGAGCTGGTTGGTTATAATTTTCAGGATTAGCTAAATCTCTTAAAGCATCTCCTTCTACAGCTGGAGTCCAAACATCTTCTCCACAAAGGTAGTCAGCTTTTTCTGGTTGGTATTCCATTTCTATAAATGTACCAAATACATCAGACATAGATTCGTTTAAAGCACCTGGTTGGTTTTCATAAACTAAATTAGCTGTGTATTCTGTAACACCATGAGTCATTTCATGACCTACTATATCTAAAGCTCCAGAAAGAGCAAGAGCAGTAACGCCATCACCATCACCATAAGTCATTTGATCATTCCACCAGAATGCATTTACATAATCTTTATCAAAATGAACAGAAGATACTATATCCATTCCTTCGTTATTTATACTATTTCTTCCGAAAGTATCTTTATAGTAATCAATAACAAAACCAGCGTATTTATGAGCATCTACAGCAGCTCTTTTTTCATCACCATATAATACAGAATCTTCATCCCAAACAAGTTCTCCTGGTAGAGCATACTCATCATTATTGTGTTTCATATCAAAAGTTTTAACTACAACACCATTTCTTGTATCATCATAAAGATAGTACTTACCATCTTCTCTTTTATCTAAATTAAGAGTTTTTAGTTTGTGGTCAACACCTGCTCCATGACCTTCGTATTGAATAGTTTCTAGCTTGTTTGATGCAGATAATATTTCTCCTGTTTGAGCATTTACTTTTACATTCCATTCTCCAAGTGGAGCTACAGTTGCTATTTCCACTTCGTATATAGGAAGGTAATTGTCTTCAGTTTGGTATAGATACATAGTAGCCTCTTGATTATCAGTGTAAGAATCAGCCATTATTTCTTTTCTTGCTATTGATATTGCTAAATCTCCATCTATTTTAGTATCTCTAGAAATTCCTTTGTCAGCTTTATCATAAACAGAAAGATCTAAATGTCCATTTGCTGCATAGATTTCATTGTTTTTATTAAAATGAACTATGTATTCTTTGCCTAATACAGGTAGTTCATTGAATTTTTGTTGCACTTTAACATGTGTATTTCCTTGCATATCTGTAAAAGTACTTATTTCAGTAAGTTCTAATTCTGGGTTTTGGATTTGGAAGAATGCTTTGTTTTCATTAAAGAATTCTCTAACACCGTCAATTGTTGGTTCTTTTACTACAGTATCATTAATTTTAACAAAATTAGTTGTTTCTTCTGTGTTGAAAACTGTAAATCCAGCAGATGTATCAATTGTTACTTCTGTAACTTCCTTAGTTTCTGTAGCCTCGTTAGCGAAACTCATTGGAGTTATCATTAAAGATGATGCTAATGCGAAAGATAATACTTTGTTATAATATTTCATGTCTAAAACCTCCTAATATTTATATGTTTTTATTTTTACAATATATAAAAAATTAAATATATATTGAATTGTCTTACAATTTAAATTTTATTATATATAAAAAAAAAATCAATAGATTTTAAACACAATGCTTATATATTAGCGCATAAAGAATAAGTGTGATTTTAAAGTTGAAAAAATAGTCGATTAAGTTTGAATATTTAAATTATATTAAAAAAAACAAAAATTAAATTAAAAATACAATAAAAATTTATTTGTAAATAAAAAAAGAACATCTTTTAAAAGATGTTCTTTTTTTATTTTAAAATATTTATATTAGTTTATACCAACAGCATTAAATGCATTTTCAACTGCTGAATATTCAGCTCCAGAACCATATAAATCTTTAGCTGATTGCATTAAAGCAAGTTTTGCAGCACGGAAATCAGAAGTGGAAGTTAAATAAGTTGTAAGAGCTCTATAGTATATTTGAGCAGCTTTATCTTTTCCAACTGAGTCAATTACTAAATAAGCAGCTTTGTTAGGAATACCTGAATTGCTATGAACTCCACCATGATCTTCTGTAGTATGATTGTAATCATTCATATGAGCAGGTTGATTAAATCTTTCAGGATTAGCTAAATCTCTTAAAGCATCTCCTACTACGTTAGGAGTCCAAACATCTTCACCACAAAGATAATCTGCTTTTTCAGGTTGATATTCCATTTCAACTAGAGTACCAAATACATCTGACATAGATTCATTTAAAGCACCTGATTGGTCTTGATATTCTAAATTAGCAGTATATTGAGTAACACCATGAGTCATTTCGTGAGCAACTATATCTAAAGCTCCAGAAAGTGCTATTGCAGTTTGTCCATCTCCATCACCATAAGTCATTTGGTTATTCCACCAGAATGCATTTACATAATTTCTTTTAAAGTGAACAGAAGAAACTAAATCCATACCATTACCATCTATACTATTTCTTCCGAATTTATTCTTATAAAAATCATAAACATAACCAGCGTATTTATGAGCATCTACAGCAGCTTTTTGTCTATCTGAATCAAACATATTATCTCTATCTGTTACATAGCTTCCAGGTAATGACCATTGATAATTAGTATTTTTAGCATCGTAAGTTTTTATTATAGTACCATTTCTAGAATTGTCATAAAGATAATATAAGTTATTGTAAAGTTCAGTGTTTAAAGTTTTGTAATCATTTAATATTCCATAACCAGCACCTTGAGTTTGTGCTAAGTTTAATCTATCTGAAGCTTCTAATACTTCACCGTTTGTAGCATCGATTATAACAGTCCAATCTCCAATAGGTTCAACTGTTGGAATTTTAACTTCAAATGTATTTTTGTATTCTCCATTATCTTCATATAAGAATCTTTCTACAGTATAATCATCAGCATAACTATCAGCCATTATATGCTTTTTAGCTACAGCTAATGCTAAGTCTGAATCAACTTTAGTATCTCTAGAAATTCCTCTATCAGCTTTATCATAAACAGATACATCTAAGTTACCGTTTACAGCATACACTTCATTTTCTTCGTTAAAGTGAATTATATATTCATGTCCACGTAAAGGGATTTCATTAAATTGTTGTTGAACTTTAATATGAGTAAAGCCAAGTTCATCTGTAAAACTTTCTAATTCTTTAAGTTCTAATGCAGGATTTTCTATTTTGAATAAATTTTTGTTTTCTTCAAATAGTTCTATAACTCCATTCATACTAACTTCTTTTTGGTTTAAATCATTAAAATAAATAAATCCAGTTTTTGTTTCTAAATCAAATAAATCAACATGTGATGGGATAACATCTTCTTCTAAATTAGTATCAATAGTGATTGTTTCTAATGTACCTTCTGTAGTTGTTTCTTGTGCAAATACAACTGGTACTGCCATTAGCGAAGATGCTAATGCAAATGATAATATTCTTGAATAGTAATTCTTTCTCATAACTCTAAAACCTCCTAAAAAATTAAAAATATTTTTTTGATTTTGAATATAAAAATTATTCAATATATACAGAATTGTCTTACAATTTAAATTTAACAATATATATAAAAAAAATCAAGGGTTTTTAAACATAAAGTTGTAAATAGAACGTATAAAGTTATATAAGTAAAAATAAGTATTAAAAAGTGAGTTTTAGGTTGTTAAATATACTTTTTTTTAGAAAAACTAGATTTAGCAAAAAAATAAAGATATGCTATAATAGAGAAAAACAATTAAATTATAAGGGTTGGAGGAATACATATGATAAATATAATTATTTGTGAAGATGATTTTGAAATGTCTCAGAAAGTTTTTAAGCTAGTTAATAGTTTTATGAAAAAGAAAAAGATAAAATATGAAATTATAAATTTCAATGATGATTTAGATGCTGCGGTAGAGTTTTCTAAAGAAAATAAAACAAAGAATAATGTATATATACTAGATATTGAATTAGGAGAAGAAAAAAATGGGATACAAGGGGCTAATATTATAAGAAGAAATGACCCTCTAGGAGAGATAATATTTTTAACTAGTCATACAACTATGGTTATGTATACATTTAAATATAAACTAAAAGTTCTAGATTTCATTGACAAATTAGATAATATAAAAGAAAAACTTCATAAATGCTTAGAGTATTGTTGTGAAAACTTCTCGTTTTCAAGTTCAACTGATGATGTATTTAGACAAAAAATTGGATCTAAAGAATATATAATAAGATATGATGATATAATAAGTTTTCAAATGGCAGGAAGAAATCATAAAGTTAAGATTTCTACAGTAAATAGTGAGTTTGAATTCTATGGTAGTTTAAAAGAAGTAGATGCTAAATTGGATGATAGATTTTATAAAACTCATAGAGCGTGTATAGTAAATAGAGATCATATAAAAATGATAAACAAGGATCCAGATGACCTATATGTGTTAATGAGAAATGATGAAAAAAATCTTCTTTCTAGAAATGGTTTAAAAGATTTATTAAAGGATTAAATATAATATAAATAATAAAAATAAATTCAAAAAAAGATAAAATTTCATTTTATCTTTTTTTTTATTTAAAAAAATAATTGTATATAAAAAGAACAATACGATATACAAAGCCTTTTGTTTATGATATAATGAATTTAATGTCGAATTAATACTTTAATATTTTAAAATGATGAAAGGGGTTTTTATATGTCGGAAATTGTGGGCATCTTAAATGGTTTTGTTTGGAGTAAAGCACTTATAGGACTTTGTTTAATTGCAGGACTTTATTTTTCTTTTTCTATGCGTTTTTTGCAGGTTAGACATTTTAAGCATATGATCAAACTTCTTGTTGATGGTGGAGATTCTGATGCAGGAGTTTCTTCTTTCCAAGCATTAGCAATATCTGTTTCAGGTAGAGTGGGTACTGGAAATATAGCAGGTGTTGCGACGGCTATTGGTCTTGGTGGACCTGGTGCAATATTTTGGATGTGGATGATTGCATTTTTAGGGGCTGGATCAGCTTATGTAGAATCTGTTTTAGCTCAAATTTATAAAGAAGAGCAAGAAGGTGAATATAGAGGAGGACCTGCTTACTATATAGAAAAAGGTCTTAATATGAAATGGTACTCACTTACTTTTGCAATAGCGACAGTTTTTGCAGTGGGAATGTTTTTACCAGGAGTTCAATCTAACAGTATTGCAAGTGGACTAGAAAATGCATTTGGATTGAATCCTATGTATACAGGTATTGGACTTACAGCGTTATTAGGACTTATAGTTTTTGGTGGAGTTAAAAGAATTGGTAAGGTTGCAGAAATTGTAGTTCCATTTATGGCGATAGCATATATAATTGTTGCAGTTGTTATAATAGGAATGAATATTAGTAAATTGCCAGCAGTAATATCATTAATTTTCAAAAGTGCATTTTCTTTAGAACCTGCATTCGCTGGTATATTAGGAATGGCAATATCGTGGGGTGTTAAAAGAGGTATATATTCAAATGAAGCAGGACAGGGTACAGGACCTCAAGCAGCAGCTGCTGCTGAAGTTGACCATCCAGCTAAGCAAGGGTTAGTACAAGCATTTTCTGTATATATAGATACTTTATTTGTTTGTTCAGCAACAGCGTTTATGATTCTTATAAGTGGTACTTATAACGTAGAAAATGGTGCTGGTGGTTATATAGTGAATAATATAAATGCTGAAATAGGACCTGCGTATACACAAATGGCAGTGGAAAGTAATTTGCCTGGGTTTGGTAATTATTTTGTTGCAATATCTTTATTATTCTTTGCATTTACAACTATAATGGCTTATTATTATATAGCTGAAACAAATGTTGCTTATATTATGAAGAATAAAAATGGTAAACTATTAATAAATATTTTAAGAATTATGATATTAGGAGCTACATTCTATGGAACTATAAAAACTGCTGAATTAGCTTGGGGACTAGGTGATTTAGGAGTTGGAATAATGGCATGGCTTAATGTAATAGCGATTATACTTCTTAGAAAACCTGCGTTTATAGCATTAAAAGATTATGAAGAACAAAAGAATAAGGGTGTTACAAATTTTGAATTTAATCCTTCAAAGCTTGGAATAAAAGGTGCTGAATTCTGGGAAAATAAGAATAAAACTAAAAAAGAAATTGTAGATTAATATATATTCAATTGAGTGAATATTTATAAAATTAAAAAATAAATATAACAAATAAAAAGAATTGTTTTTTTAAACAATTCTTTTTATTTGTTATATTTATTTTAAATATAGTATAATAAAGCTATTATTTTATTTTTGAAGAGGTTTTTAAAATGA
Organism: Peptostreptococcaceae bacterium AGR-M142; assembly: GCA_045345765.1. Taxonomy (GTDB): domain Bacteria; phylum Bacillota; class Clostridia; order Peptostreptococcales; family Peptostreptococcaceae; genus JAOARY01. Next base: position 15,442 of record CP148265.1, on the reverse strand, counting down.
AGGATGATTTGAAAAAAATAGCAAAAAAAATGGGTTTTGAAATTGGTATTGTAAAACCAAGAATATTTAAAGAATTGGAAAAAATACTTGTATATAGAAAAGCCGTGGGTCTTGAAAATGAGTTTGAAAAAAAAGAAATAGAAGAAAAAATTAATCCATTCTACACTATGAAGGATTGTAAATCAATAATTGTTGCAATATTTCCTTACTATAGTAAGGAAATGGAAAATGGTAATTTGTCAAAGTATTGCAAAGTGTTAGATTATCATTATATTATAAAAGATTTATTTTTAGATTATGTAAAAAAAATAGAAATGAAATATTATAATTTTGATTATAAAATGTTTATAGATAATGGACCTTTAATAGATAGATATTTAGGTTATAAAAGTGGTCTTGGTTTTTTTGGTTTGAATAATAGTCTAATAAATGATGAATATGGCTCTTATATTTTTATTGGTTATATGCTCACAGATTTAGACTTACAAGAAGATATTTCATTAGATAAGAAATGTATTCAGTGTAAAAAATGTATAAAATATTGTCCTGGAAATGCGTTGAAAGAGGAAAATGATAGTGACTATAACAGATGTGCATCCTATTTAACTCAAAAGAAAGGTTATTTAAAAGATTTCGAAAAAGATATAATAAATAAATCAAAAAAAATATTTGGCTGTGATATATGTCAAGATATATGTTTCCATAATCAAAATATAAAAGAAACTGATATAAGAGCATTTAAGGAAAGTATAAAAACGAATTTATCTAAAGAGGAACTTTTAAATTTATCAAATAAAGAATTTAAAAAAATATATAAGGATAGGGCTTTTTCATGGAGAGGTAAGAAAGTATTACTTAGAAATATAGAATTGATTAAAAACAATCTATAGTCTAAAAATTATACTTATTTATCAAAAATACTAAGTATTTTTGATAAATAAGTATAAAATATCATAAAAGGAGGTTTTTAGATGGAAGTTAAGAATATTGATAAAATATTAGATTCTTTAGAAGAATTGCACCCAGATGCTAGATGTGAATTAAATCATGAAAGTCCATTTCAGCTATTAATAGCAACAATATTGTCAGCACAAACAACTGATATAAAAGTTAATGAAGTTACAAAATTATTATTTAAAGATTATAAGGATTTAGAAGAATTTTTAAAATTAGATCAAGAGACATTGATATCTTATATAAAATCTATTGGTCTTTATAAAAATAAATCTAAAAATATAATAAATCTATGTAAACAATTAAAGAATGATTATAAAGGTATGGTTCCTGATAAAATGGAAGAATTAATAAAACTACCTGGTGTAGGAAGAAAAACCGCTAATGTAGTTTTGAGTAATGCATTTAATGTTGATGGAATTGCGGTTGATACACATGTTTTTAGGGTATCTAAAAGAATAGGAATAGCAATAGGAAGTACACCATTAAAGGTGGAGATGGAGCTTAGAGAAAAAATAAAAAAAACAAGATGGTCTAAAATGCATCATGTTTTAATCTTTCATGGCCGATATATTTGTAAGTCAAGGAAACCAGAATGTGATAGATGCAGTATAAGAGAGTATTGTAATCATTATATTCAAGAAAATTGAGGTGGTTGTATTGAAAAAAGAATATCAATTAGGTCTAAGTATATCGTGTATATTAATAACAATTGCAATGCTTACGAGTAGCTTTGTTTTTGCACAAAATGTGGTTTTGAATAATCAAATATATGACAATGTTTATATAGAGGATATTAATGTATCGCTTATGACTAAAAAGGAAGCTACAGATACTTTAAAAAACTTATGCTATAATAAAAAATATGTATTAAAATACGGTGATTTTGTATTTAATTATCAAAAAGAAGATTTTGGTTTAAAATTAGATGTAAAATCGACAGTTGATAAGGCTTATTCTATTGGAAGACAAGGATCTTATATAGATAGAATTTTAAAGATTATAGACTTAAAAAAAGGACAGAGTGAAAAGATTAAATTTGAATATGAGTATGATGATGTCAAAATAGAAAAAATTATAAAAGAAATCTCGTCACAAATAAATAAAGAGCCAAAAGATGCATATTTGTATTTTGAGGGAAAAGATATTAAGTTTTTTAATGATATTAATGGAGTTTATGTAGACGAAGAAAAGACAAAAAAATTAATAATATCTTATATAACAGGTTGTAAAAATGATATAATAGAAGTAGCAGTAATAGAAAAAGAGCCTAATATAAAAATTGATGATATTAACCACATAAATACATTATTAGGAGAATACGAAACTAAGTTTAATCCAAATGTATGGGGAAGAACAAAGAATATAGAATTAGCTTCTAGTAAGATGGATGGAATGATTCTAAAATCAGGAGATGTTTTTTCATTCAATACTGTTACAGGACAAAGAGGAATTAGTGGCGGATACAAATTAGCTCCAGTTATAATAGAAGGAGAATTAAAGGATTCTATTGGTGGAGGTATTTGTCAAGTATCATCGACTCTTTATAATGCAGTTTTGAATTCAGGGCTTGAGATAGTTGAAAGAAAAAACCATACAATACCGTCTTCTTATATAAAAATAGGTCTTGATGCTACTGTAGTACAGAATTATGTAGATTTTAAATTTAAAAATAATAATAATAATGCAATTTATTTGTTTGTAAAACCACAAAATGGAAAAATGATTGCAAGAGTTTATGGTGAAGCTAGTGATAGAAAAGATATTAGGACTTATTCGGTTATAAATAAAGTTATACCTATGCCGATAAAAACTATAGAAGATTTAAATTTGGAATTAGGAAAGAAAATTATAGAAAAAAAAGGAAGGAAAGGTTATAAAGTGACAAGCTTTAGACAATATATGAAAGATGGAAAAGTACTATCTACAGAATTTCTATCTAAATCATATTATCCTCCAAAGACACAAATTGTAAAGATTGGTGTGAAAAATAATTAAAAATATAAGATTTTAGATACGGGGTGTTTAAGCTTTGATAAGAAAAGTTGATTCTCTTTTTGATAGGGAAATTACTTGTCCTGCGTGCAAGCAAAATTTTATGACTAAAATAATGAGAAAATCTTCGAGTATGGTTGTAAAAAGAGACTTGGATTTTTGTAATCATTATAAAGGGGAAAATCCTTATTTTTATGGAATTTGGATTTGCCCTTTCTGTGGTTATGCTGCTACTGAAGGCAGGTTTTTGAAATTAAAAAAAGAAAAAGTTGTAATTATAAGAGAAAAAATAACTTCTTTGTGGTTTCAAAGGAATTATGGTGGAAAAAGAGAGTTGGATGATGCTATAAGTATTTATAAATTAGCACTGTATCAAGGAAAAATATTAAATTATGAGTCTTCTTATCTTGCTAATTTAGCATTGAAACTCGCTTGGTTTTATAGATATAAAGGAATTGAAAAAAAAGAAATGGAATTTACAAAGCATGCACTTGAGTTATATACAAATGCATTTTCTAATGAAAAATTTCCGATAACGGGGATGAATCCACCTGTATTAGCATATATTTTGGGAGTTTTGAATTTCAAATTCAAGGATTATAGACTTGCTATAAAATGGCTTGAAAAATCAGTAAATGATCCAGAAAGCTATAAACAAGTTCATATTGTAAAGATGGCAAGAAATTTATGGCAAGATATTTCTGATGAATATAGAAATCAAAAAAATAAAGAAAATGAAGAGAGTAAAGAAAATGTCTAAAATTACTCTTGTTACAGGTGGAGCAAGATCTGGAAAAAGTTTTTTTGCAGAAAATATTTGTGAAGTAAAATCCAAAAAAATATCGTATATAGCAACAGCAATTCCTTTTGATGATGGAATGAAAGATAGAATAAAGAAACACAAACAACAGAGATCGAAAAATTGGAATACTTTTGAAATAAAAATGGATATATATAAAGAATTAGATAAAATTATAAATGTATCAGATGTTGTATTGTTAGATTGTATAACTGTGCTTGTAAATAATATAATTTTTTATGAAAATTTAGATTTTGAAAGTATTACATATGAAGAAATTGATATATTAGAATCTAAGGTTAAAAATGAGTTTGAAAATATGATAAAAATTATAAAAAAATCAGAAATTGATTTTGTTTTTGTCACAAATGAAATAGGACTTGGAATAGTTCCAGAAAATAAATTATCAAGGATTTATAGAGATATTGTAGGTCGTATAAATCAATATATAGCAAAAAATAGCGATGAGGTATATTTTGTTATTAGTGGGATACCAAATAAAATAAAGGGGTAAATTATGAAACGTTTTTTAGGAATGTTAATGTTTTTGACAAGAATACCAATTAAAGCAGATATTGGTTTTGATAAAGATTTTCATAAAGGAATGAAATTTTTTACTCTAATAGGAGTGGTTCTTGGAGGGGGTTATATAACCCTTTCTTTTTTATTGCTTAAAGTATTAGAAGTAAAATTATCAAGTATTATACTTATGGCTATAGTTATTTTATTGACTGGTGGTTTGCATTTAGATGGATTAGCAGATTCGTTTGATGGACTATATAGTTATAGGTCAAAGGAAAAAATATTAGAAATAATGAAAGATTCTAGAGTTGGGACTAATGGTCTTTTAGCTATTTTTATATATTTATTATTAAAAATAAATTTATTTGAATTATTTTTTGAAAACAAAATTTTAATTCCGATATTTTTTATGCCGATTTTAGGTAGATTATCAATAGTTATTGCTGCATATAAGGCTAAAAGTCCAAGAAAAGATGGCATGGGAAATATTTTTATAGGTAAAGTTAGTAATTTTACATTAGTCATTAATGTTTTTATTTTTATATTTTTAAATATAATATTCATTTTAAACAGTTATGATTATTGTTTTTTATTAATCAATTTATCTTTTTTAGTTTTATTATTTTTATTTGTTAAATTAATAAAGATATATGTATATGGTATAATAGATGGAATAACAGGGGATATACTTGGTTGTATTTGTGAACTTAGTGAACTTTTTTATTTATTTTATTTTTGGGGGGGATTAAAATTATTTCACTATATTTAATAAGACATGGACAAACTTTAGATAATATAAAAAATAGATTTAGTGGTATTACAGATTCTGTACTTAGCGATAAAGGATTGGAACAGAGTTTTAAAACAATAGAATTATTAAAAAATAAAGAATTCGAATATATATATACAAGCCCTCTAAAAAGATCTTATTTTATAGGGAAGAGGCTAAATTCAAAAAAAGAATTAAAATATGTTTTGGATTTTAGAGAAATGGATTTTGGGATATTTGAAAATTTAACAATAAAAGAAATAAAAAAAAATCATAATGAAGAATTTAAAAAGATGATTGAAGAACAATTTGAATATAATTTTATTAAAGGTGAAAATATAATTGGTTTTCACAATAGAGTTATAAATAGTTTAGAAAATATTTTAGAAAATAAAAAAGGTGATATCTGTATATGTGCTCATGCTGGTGTTATAAGATGTATAATATCTCATTTGATAAGCAAAAGTCACATATATCATTGGAATTTTAAGATAGACAATTGTAGTATTACAAAGATAAACATAGAAAATAATTTTAGTGTTTTAGAAAAATTAAATGATATAAATCATTTATAATAGAGGTGTTTTTATGAAATATAAATTAATTGTTACAGATATGGATGGGACTTTACTTAGTTCGAATAAAACTATAAGTAAAAGAAATAAAGAAACTATAAAGTGTATTATGGATAAAGGATATAATGTTGCTATAGCAACTGGTAGAATGTATGATTCGGCAAAGTATTTTGCTAAAGTATTAGATTTGAATTTGCCTATAATTGCGTGTAATGGAGGTATAGTTAAAAATCCTATAACTAAAGAAGTGCTTTATAAAAATTTCATTGAAATAAATAAATTAAAAAAAGTATTAGATATATGTGATGATATGAATATTTATTATCATTGTTATGATGACGAAATTTTTTATTCAAAGGAAGAAAAATATAGCACTAAATTTAATTTAGATTGGAATAAAGATAAAGATGAAGATGATAAGCTTAATATTTTAGTAGATAAAAATATTAAGAAAATATTAATAGAAGAAAGAAAAGAAATATTAAAAATACTTATAATAGATGAAGATGTTAGTAAATTAAAAGAATTAAGAAAAAAATTAGAAAATATTTCGGATATAGAAATAAGTAGTTCTTTAAAAACTAATTTAGAAGTAATGAAGAAGAATGTGTCAAAAGGAAATGCGTTGGAATTATTATGCGAAAAATTAAATATAAAATTAAATGAAGTAATTGCACTAGGTGATAATGAAAATGATTTATCTATGTTAAATATTGCGGGTTTATCAGTTGGAATGGGAAATGCTGATGAATACATAAAACAAAAAGTTGATTTTGTAACATTAAATAACGATGAAGATGGAGTAGCGTACGCTTTAAAGGAGATACTAGATGAAGAAGGTATATGCTAAAAAATGTTATTCATATGATATAAAAGAATTAAAAAAAACATTTGATATGATTTTTGATGAAAAAAATAAAATAACAAATTATATCAAAAGAGATTCAAAAATTTTAATTAAAATGAATCTTCTTATGAAAAGAAAGCCTAATGAGGTTACAACAACAAATCCGGCTGTTTTAGAAGCTTTGCTTTTGAAATTAGAAGACTTAAATTGTGATGTTATTGTTGCAGATAGTCCTGGTGGTATTTATAATGAAAAAATCTTAAAGGAATTATATGAAATATGTGGAGTAAAGGACGTAGTTGATAAATTTGATTTTGTAAATTTGAATTATGATATAAGAAGTTTTAAAAAAGAAGCAAGAAATTCAAAATTAGTAAATAGTATAGAATGCATATATCCTTGTAAAGATGTTGATTATGTAATATCTTTATGCAAATTAAAAACTCATGCTATGGCTGTTTTTACTGGTGGAGTTAAGAATATGTTTGGAGTAATTCCAGGTCTTTTGAAAGCTGAATATCATTTTAAAATGCCAAAGATAAAAGACTTTACAAATCTACTTATAGATATTTATGAAACAATAAGTCCATCGCTTATTATAATGGATGGAATTGAGGCTATGGAAGGGGAAGGGCCTTCAGCTGGAAATAAAAAAGATGTTAATTTAATATTAGTATCTTCATGCGGACATTCTTTAGATGTGAAGGCTTGTGAAATAGTCAACATAAATCCTTTTAAGGTACCAACAATAAAAAGAGCATTGGAAAGAGGTCTATTGGATAAGAATTTAGAAGAAATAGAACTTATAGGTGAAAAATTAGAAAATATAAGAATTTTAGATTTTAAACAAGCAGAAATTAGAAGCTTTGATTTCTTTGAGAATTATATTCCTAAATTTCTTAATGAATTTATTTCTAATTTTTTAAAGCCAAAGCCTTTTATTATTAGAGAAAAATGTGTAAAATGTAAAGAGTGTATAAAGGTTTGTCCAACAAAAACAATAGATTATGAAAATGAAAAAATAAAAATAAATTTAGATAATTGTATAAGATGTTTTTGTTGTCATGAATTATGTCCTATAAAAGCGATAGGTATAAAGAAATCATTCTTATCTAAATTTATTAAATAAAGATATAAAGAGGTGTTTAAATGGCTATAAATATAGTGCTAGTAGAACCAGAAATTCCTCAAAATACGGGGAATATAATAAGAACATGTGTAGTAACAGGAGCTAATTTGCATCTGATAAGACCTCTTGGATTTTCACTAAATGAAAAATCCTTAAAAAGAGCTGGTATGGATTATGTAGATATGGCAGATATAAAAATATATGATTGTTTAGATGAATTTTTTCAAATAAACAAAGGTTGTAGTTTTTATTTAGCAACTACAAAGGCAGATAAAAATCATAGTGATGTTGATTTTAAAGATGGAGATTTTATTTTGTTTGGAAAAGAAAGTAAAGGGCTTGATGAAGACTTGATTTTTCAAAATATGGATAAATCATTTAGAGTGCCTATGAAAAATTTAGAATATGCAAGATCATTAAATTTATCAAATACAGTAGCTATAGTTACTTATGAAGCATTAAGACAAATTGGTTATAGTGATTTGAGGTGATAATATGATAAAGATTGTTACTGATAGCGTTAGTGATTTGCCAAAACAATTTATAGAAGAATATGGTATAGAAGTGATACCATTGAAAGTTATGGTTGATGGGAGAGAATATCAAGATGGTGTAGATTTAGACACTAACAAGATGTTTGCTATGTTAGAAAAAAATAATAGTATAAAGCTATCAACATCGCAAATAAATATTTTGGAATTTGAAAATATTTTTAAAGAGATATCAAATAAAACTAAGGATATACTTTGTATAACTTTATCAAGTGCGCTTAGTGGTACTTATAACAGTGCTTGCCAGGCAAAAGAAAATTTAGATGATTTAAATATTGAAATTATAGATTCTAAGGGAATTACTTTGGGATTTGGAATGCTTGTTATAAAGGCTGCGAGACTTGCAAAATCAGGTGCTGATTTAAAAACAATAAAAATAGAAGTGGAAAAAATGAGAGATAATTTAAAATATAATATAGTATTTGATACATTAGAATATGCTTATAGAGGTGGAAGGATTAAAAAGAGTGAATATTTACTAGGAAATTTATTTAATATAAAACCTATAATAACGATGAAAGATGGTCAAATGGTTGTAAAAGAAAAAGTAAGAGGCAGAAAAAAAGCTATTAAAACTATTATTAATAATATAAAAAAATCAAATATTTCTCTTGATGGAAAAGAAATTGGAATAAATCATGCAAATGATATTGATTACTTTAATGATTTAAAACAGGCCATCTTAAAAGAGTATAAACCTAAGGAAATAATAGAATCAAATGTAGGTTGTACAGTTGCAGCTTATTCTGGTCTTAGTGCAGTAGCACTGTATTATGTGGAGGAGGAATAATTTTGAAGATTAAATTAATTGGGGATAGTCTTTGTGATATACCAAAAGAGATAAAAGAAAAATATGATATAGAAATAATTCCTCTTACTATAATTTTTGATGATAAAGAATATAAAGATGGAATAGATTTAACAAATGATGAATTTTATAAAAAATTAAAGGAATCTAAAATTTTGCCAAAAACTTCTCAAATAACACCAATTGAATTTAAGCTTGTTTTTGAAAAGTATTTAGAAGAATATGATAAAGTTATTTATATATCTGGTTCTTCTAAAGTAACAGGAACGTATAAATCAGCATTATCAGCTAAGGAAAATTTAAATTCTGATAAGATAGAAGTTTTTGATAGTCAACAATTATCCTTTGGTTATGGTTTTATTTTATTTGAAATTGCAAAGTTTATGAAGGATAAAAATATAGAAGAAATAAGAGAAAAAATAAATGCTTTAGTAGATAAAGTAGAATGTATATTTAGTGTTGAGACATTAGAATATTTAAAAAAGGGTGGAAGATTGTCTTCTACAAAAGCTGCAATTGGAACGATATTAAATATAAAGCCTATTCTTAAAATAGAAGACGGGCAAGTAAAACAAATAGATCAAGCTAGAGGAAGTAAAAAGTCTATAGACAAATTAATTGAAATAATGATTAATGATAATCCTTGTGATGATGATATTGCTATTTTCAGTGGAGATGCAGGAGATAAAGAGTCTATATTAAAAGAAAGACTTATTTTGAAAATGCAACCTAAAAATATAATAAAAGGGACAGTTGGTGCAACAATAGGGACTCATTCAGGTCCAGGTATAGTTGCTTTAATGTATATAAAAAAATAAAATCTTTTTAAGATTTTATTTTTTTATATACATTTAAAATATTTGTAAATAATATCTTGGAAATATTTAATGATTATTAGTTTTAAAAATGAGATTTCGATATAGAAAAAATTAATGAGAGGTATTTAAAAAACTTATTCTTATAACGATAAATAAAAGTTTATTTAATATAAAATTAATTAAAAATAATTAAATATTTCGAAAATTATAATATGTTAATATTATGAATATATTCATATAGCTTAATTTCAAAAAAAAAAATAAATTAGAAGAAATTTAAAAAAAAATTTTTTAAAAAAAATCTATTGATTAAATCTTAAATTTTATCTATAATGAAATCAAGATTAGCTTAAGAAAATAATTTAATAATTAACTGGAAGAAGAATATAAGAGACAACTTGTTATTAAGTGGCCGAAGGGACAAGTCGTATTTCCCAAAATATGATGAAATTCTCAGGCAAAAGGATTATATTTGGACGGTGCTCTGGATGAACAGGGAAATCAATAGGGATATTGATTTCCCTATTTTAATTGTTTAAAAAGGGGGGGGTTTAAATTTTAGTAATTACAAATAATTTATTAGTTAAAGAAAATTTAAATGCTGATGGAATCGAAGTGTTATATGTTAATGAAAATTATAGATACATATTAAAAAAAGCTAGGGACTATGTTCATAATAATTATGTTTTGCTTACTCACCCTCTTTCAGGAAGTGTTAAACCAAATGAAACACCTTTTAAGTCAATTGCAGTAAAAAAAGGTGGAAATCTTTGTTTAGATTCATTGGATATTATAGAAAAGGCTATATCAACTTTTGATAAGTTTTTTGAAATGAAAAGTACACCAAATTGGAACGAAAAGATTTTAGATGATTTTAGGGTAATTGATTTAGATCTTATCAAAAATGCTTTAATAAAATAAACAAAAGGAGTGGGCTACAATGGATAAGGTATATGATTTAGTTGTTATAGGAGCTGGTCCAGGAGGCCTTGCAGCTGGACTTTATGCAGCAAGAGCTAGTATGGATGTTTTAATATTAGAAAAGGCAAAAACTGGGGGACAGATAGTTATAACTGATGAAGTTGCTAATTACCCTGGTTCTATAGAAAATGCAACTGGACCTACTTTAGTTGCTAGAATGGTAGAACAATGTAAAGAATTTGGAGCTAAAATAGAATCTGATGAGATAATTTCTATGGATTTAGATTCGGATATTAAGATATTAAATTCAAAAGAAAATACTTATAGAGCAAAGTCAGTTTTAGTTGCAACGGGAGCTTCTCCAAGAAAATTAAATGCACCTGGTGAAAAAGAACTTACAGGAAAAGGTGTTTCATACTGTGCTACTTGTGATGGAGCATTCTTTGAGGATATGGAGATTGTTGTAATAGGTGGTGGAGATACTGCTATAGAAGAAGCTATGTTTTTAACTAAATTTGCTAGAAAAGTTTATATAGCATATAGAAAAGGTGAAGAATTCTTAAGAGCTGCGAAGTCTATCAAAGAAAGAGCTTTTAGAAATGAAAAAATAGAATTTATGTTTAATACTGTTGTAGAAGAAGTCAAAGGTGATGGGATTTTAGAGTCAATAGTATTTAAAAATACACAAACAAATGAACTTTTTGAAAAAGTTGCAGATGAAGAAGATGGAACAATGGGGCTTTTCGTGTTTGTTGGATATATACCTCAAACAGACATATTTAAAGGTAAATTAAATATGGATGATTCTGGATATATAATTGGTGATGAAGATATGAAAACAAATATAGAAGGTGTATTTGTTGCTGGAGATTGTAGATCTAAGAAAATAAGACAAGTTGTTACAGCAACTTCTGATGGTGCTATTGCTGCAATAATGGCTGAAAAATATGTAGATGCTAAGTTTGAAGCTTAAAACTAAATAGTTAATAAAGTGTTTTAAAGTAAAAAAGATATTTACTTTAAAACACTTTAATATAAATATTTGAAATGACGTTATATGTATATGAATTTTTATCTATAAAATAACGAATATTCAAAAAAAAGCTTTATTCTATTTTGTTAAAATTTTATTGTTAATAATATAATATTATTAACCTAATATTTGTTTTGATTAAAAATTAAAATAAATATTGCAAACTTTAATTTTGTAAGGAGGTATAAAGATGTTAGCAGTTGACAAGAAAACGTTTGAACCAGAAGTTTTAGAAGCGAGTGGTTTGGTTTTAGTGGATTATTGGAGTGAAGGGTGTGAGCCTTGTAAAGCTTTAATGCCTTATGTAGAAAAATTAGAAAAAGAATTCGAAGGCAAAGTTAAATTCTGCAAATTAGATGCAGCTAAAGCTAGAAGACTTGCAATAAAACAAAAAGTTTTAGGATTACCAACAATAAGTCTTTACAAAGATGGAGAAAAGATAGAAGAAGTTACTAAAGATGATGCAACAATAGAGAATATCAAAGAAATGATAGAAAAAAGTCTTTAATAAAGGAGGTCTTGTATGAAATTAGAATTAAGAAATATAGAAATTAAAGATATTAAATTTTCTTCTGAAACAAAGATAGAAAATAATACTTTATTTGTAAACAAAGAAGAATTAATAAGTACTTTAATGGAAATAGATCATATAACAGATGTGGAACTTTATATTGCTAAACCTGGTGATAGTATTAGAATAACACCTGTAAAAGATGTTATAGAACCAAGAGTTAAAATTGATGGGAATGGGGGCATATTCCCAGGTGTAATGAATAAGGTTGACACAGTTGGAGAAGGAAAAACAAATGTACTTAAGGGTATGGCTGTTGTTACTACTGGTAAAATAGTAGGATTCCAAGAAGGTATAATAGACATGACTGGAGAAGGCGCTAAATATACACCTTTTTCAAAATTAAATAATTTAGTTGTAAAAGCAGAAAGAGATGAAAGTTTAAATCAACATCAACACGAATATGCGATGAGAATGGTTGGTTTTAAAACGGCTATGTATTTAGCAGAAGCAGGAAGAGATGTTGAACCTGATTCTATAAAAACTTATGAAACTAAACCATTATTTGAACAAGCAAGTGAATATAAGGATTTACCTAAAGTTGGTTATGTATATATGTTACAAACACAAGGGTTACTTCATGATACATATGTATATGGTGTTGATGCTAAGAAAATAGTACCAACAATAATGTATCCAACAGAAATTATGGATGGTGCAATTGTAAGTGGTAACTGTGTTTCTGCTTGTGATAAAAATCCTACTTACGTTCATTTAAATAATCCTATAATAGAAGATTTATATGAAAGACATGGAAAAGACTTTAATTTTATGGGTGTTATCATAACAAATGAAAACGTTTATTTAGCTGATAAAGAAAGATCATCAAATTGGTCTGCTAAATTATGTGAATACATGGGATTAGATGGAGTTATTATTTCTCAAGAAGGATTTGGTAATCCTGATACAGATTTAATAATGAACTGTAAAAAAATTGAAATGAAAAACATAAAAACTGTTATAAGTACTGATGAGTATGCAGGTAGAGATGGAGGATCTCAATCTTTAGCTGATGCAGATATAAGAGCAAATGCAGTTGTTACTAATGGTAATGCAAATCAAGTTATAAAACTTCCTAAGATGGATAAGGTTATTGGATATATTGAAGTTGCAGATACAATAGCTGGAGGATTTGATGGATCATTAAAAGAAGATGGAAGCATTGAAATAGAAATTCAAGGTATAACGGGAGCTACTAATGAAATTGGTTTTGGTCATTTAAGCTCAAAAGGTTATTAATAAATAAATTCAAAAATTATAAAAAATAAAGGAGGCTATTATGTCAGTTTTCGATAATAAAAAAGTGATAATAATAGGTGATAGGGATGGTATTCCTGCACCAGCTATTGAAGAATGTTTAAAAGATTTAAATACAGAAGTTATATTCTCATCTACAGAGTGTTTTGTCTGAACGGCTGCTGGAGCTATGGACTTAGAAAATCAAAAGAGAGTAAAAGATGCTTGTGATAAATACTCTCCAGAAAATGTTGTGATTGTTCTAGGTGCCGCTGAAGCTGAAGCTGCTGGTCTAGCAGCTGAGACTGTTACTATGGGAGATCCTACTTTTGCAGGTCCTCTTGCTAATGTATCATTAGGTCTTAGAGTTTACCATGTATTTGAACCTCAATTTAAAGATGCTGTTAATGCAGATATATTTGAAGAGCAAATGGGTATGATGGAAATGGTTATGGAAGTTGATGAAATAATAGAAGAAATGACTGAAATAAGAGAAGAAGGTTGTAAATTCGAAGACTAGGAAGGGGGATTTTGATGAGAGTAGTTCATTACGTAAATCAGTTTTTTTCAGGAATTGGTGGAGAGGAAAAAGCTCATATAGAACCATTTAAAATGGATGAGTTACCACCAATAAGCCAAAATTTACAAAAAAATCTTAGAAAAGAAGATCCTAATTATGAGGTTGTTGGAACAATAGCTTGTGGAGATTCATATTTTAATGAAAATTTAGATATTGCTAAGCCTAAGATAATAGAAATGATTAAAGAATTAAAGCCAGACTTATTTGTTGCAGGTCCTGCATTTAATGCTGGAAGATATGGGGTTGCTTGTGGAACAATAGCTAAGGAAGTTGAAGAAACTTTAGGAATAAAAGCTTTAACAGCTATGTATGAAGAAAATCCTGGTGCAGATATGTTTAAAAAAGACGTATATATATTACAAACTAAAGATTCAGCAGCTGGTATGAGAAAAGCACTTCCTTTAGTTGCAAAATTCTTGGTTAAATTAGGAAATAACGAAGAAATTAAAAGTCCTCAAGAAGAAGGTTATATGCCAAGAGGAATGAGAGTTAATTATTTTGCAGAGGATAGAGGTTCAAAACGTTCTGTTAACATGCTTGTTAAGAAATTAAAAGGAGAGGATTTTGTAACTGAATATCCAATGCCCAATTTTGACAGAGTAGAACCAGGTAAAGCTGTATTAGATATTAAAAAAGCTAAGATTGCCTTGGTTACATCTGGAGGAATAGTTCCAAAAGGAAATCCTGATAGAATAGAGTCTTCTTCAGCATCAAAATATGGGAAATATAGCATAAAAGAATTTGATACTTTAACAAAAGACACACATGAAACTGCGCATGGTGGATATGATCCAGTTTGTGCTAATGATGACCCTAATAGAGTTGTTCCTGTGGATGTTCTTAGAGAAATGGAAGGAAATGAAATTGGTTCATTATTTGAATATTTCTATACTACTGTTGGAAATGGTACATCAGTTGCAAGTTCAAAAGCATATGCTACTGAATTTGCAAAAGAATTAGTTGAAGCTTCTGTAGATGCAGTTATATTAACATCTACGTGAGGTACTTGTACTCGTTGCGGTGCAACGATGGTTAAAGAAATTGAAAGAACTGGAATACCTGTAGTACATATGTGTACTGTTGTTCCAATATCTCTTACGGTTGGAGCTAATAGAATAGTTCCTACAGTTGCAATACCATATCCTTTAGGAGATCCAGCAGTATCTTTAGAGGAAGAAAAGAATATAAGAAGAAACTTAGTTAAAAAGGCTTTAAAAGCATTAGAAACAGAAGTTGAAGATCAAACTGTTTTTGAAGATTAATTATTTTAATAAATTAAATAACATTATAAAATAGATGGGTTTACCCATCTATTTTATATAATATATATAAAT